>OZ244783.1:0-3947500 GCA_965219635.1 Paracoccaceae bacterium
TCCAGTCCAGCAATAGCGTTGAGCAGTGTCGACTTTCCGCTTCCCGAAGGTCCGACCAAGGCCAGAAAATCACCGCGGGGCAGGGAGATGTCGATGCCCTTGAGCACCTCGACAGAGCCGAAGCGCTTTTCGAGGTTATTGATTACCAGGAACGACATTTGCGCCTACCCCTTGACTGCGCCGGCCATGAGGCCGCGCACGAAAAATCTTCCGGCAACAACATAGACGAGCAGCGTTGGTATCGCTGCGATGATGGCGCCAGCAAAGTGCACATTATATTCCTTCACGCCCGTGGATGAACTGACCAGGTTGTTGAGAGCAACCGTCATCGGCTGAGAGTCGAAATCGCTGAATGATGCTCCGAACAGAAAGTCGTTCCAGATGTTGGTGAACTGCCAGATCACCGTAACCACAATAATCGGGCCCGAGCTTGGCAGGAGAATACGGTAGAATATTCGGAGGAAACTGGCGCCGTCTATCTGCGCCGCCCTGACAAGTTCTGTCGGGAATGCGGCATAATAGTTTCGGAAAAAGAGCGTAGTGAAGCCCAGGCCGTAGACCACGTGTACGAGCACCAAACCCCAGGTCGTACCGGCTATGCCGAGGATGCCGAGCACCCGGGCCATGGGTATGAGCACGATCTGGAAGGGAATGAAGCATGCAAACAGCATGAGGGCGAAGAGGAATGTATCGCCGCGGAACCGCCATTTGGTGAGCACATAGCCGTTCAGGGCGCCCAGAAGGGTCGAAATTGCAACTGCCGGAACCACCATCTGGATTGAGTTCAGGAAATAGGGCGCAAGCCCAGTGGGCTGCACGCCAATCTGCGCCTGATTCCACGCCTTGAGCCATGGCGCCAGGGTGACGGCTTCCGGCAGCGCAAGCATGTTGCCGGCACGGATTTCGTCAAGGTGCTTGAGCGAGTTGACCAGCATGACGAAGAGCGGCAGCAGGTAGTAGACTGCAAACACCAGGAGTACAGCGTATATGATGCCGCGGGTCAGGCGCTCTGTGCGCACTGCGGTTTGTGGTCCGCTAGCGGCCATTATCCGGATCCCTCAATTCGGCGTAGAGGTAGGGGACGATTACGGCCGCAACCATCATGAGCATGATGACAGCGGAACCGGCGCCGACCCCCATCTGATTGCGCGTAAAAGTGTAGGAATACATGAAGGTCGCTGGCAATTCTGTGGCCCGGCCGGGCCCGCCGCCAGTCAACGCTATCACGAGGTCGTAAGACTTGATCGCCATGTGGGCGAGCACGACAAAGGAAGAGAGGAACGCAGGCCTCAGTTGAGGTATTATGATCCGGGTATACAGCTTGACGTTCGACGCTCCGTCAATCTGCGCAGCACGGATAATCTCGTTGTCGACACCCCGCAGGCCTGCCAGGAAGACTGCCATGATAAAGCCTGACGATTGCCAGACTGCTGCAATCACGATGGTATAGATCGCCATCTGGCGATCCTTGATCCAGTCGAATTCGAAACTCTCCCATCCCCAATTCTGGACGGTCTGTTCCAACCCGATGCCAGGGTCCAGAAACCACTTCCATGCGGTGCCGGTGACAATGAAGCTCAGCGCCATGGGGTACAGATAAAGGGGCCTCAAAAGGCCTTCGGCCCTGATCTTTTGATCAAGCAGGATAGCCAGGGTCAGTCCGAGTACAGTGCAAATAACAATGTAAAGGCTGCCGAATATGAGCAGGTTCTCCACTGCTGTTGACCAGTGGCGCAGTCCGAACAGCCGTTCATAATTCTCGAAACCGACGAGATTGAATTTAGGGAGAATGCGCGAGCCGGTAAACGACAGATAGGCAGTAAAAAGAATGAAGCCGTAAACAAAAAAGAGAATTGCGGCGACGCTCGGAGCGAGCACAAGGCGCGGCAACGCTTGCTGGAACCAACCGCGGACTTGCAGGCCCGGAAGCGTCATGAATTACAAGGCGTCATGGCAAACGCATTCGATCACAAACAGGGTGGGCCGGTTCCGGCTCAATCGCCGGAACCGGCATCGTTTTGTTTCTACATTGCCGCGTCGATAGCGTTCAGCAGTTCCTCGACCGCAGTCTCGGAGTCGTATTCGCCGTTGAAGTGGGCGGTGACGACATCATAGATGGCATTCTTGACCGCTGCCCTGTTGGCGTGGCCATGCGCGGCCGAACCAAAGAGCGTGCCATTGGCATCGGCTTCTGCCAGATCCTGCATCCCCTTCTTGCCGCAATCGTCGAAATCGGCGTCGGAGACATCAGTTCGCGCGGGAACCGAGCCCTTGACGACATTGAATGCCGACTGGAACGAGGGTGACAGAATGGCGGATGCCAGCTTTTGCTGCGCGGGACCGCGTTCCTCGCCAACTGCAAACATGGCGAACTGGTCCGAATTGAAAATGACCGTGCCCTGCGTGCCCGGATGGCGGAAGCAGACGAAGTCAACGCCCGGCTGTTGCCCGGCATTGAGGAATTCACCCTTTGCCCAGTCACCCATCATCTGCATGCCTGCCTGGCCCTCGATGACCATTGCGGTTGCAAGATTCCAGTCGCGCCCGGAGAAGTTCTCGTCGACATATGAGCGAAGCGTTGCCATGCGATCGAATGCCTCTTTCATGGTGTCCGAGCCGATGGCGTCTGGATCGAGGTCGATCATGGCCTTCTGGTAGAATTCGGGGCCGCCCGTGGACATCAGGACGCCATCGAACATCGTGGTTTCCTGCCAAGCCTGGCCACCTTGGGCAAGTGCGATGTAACCAGCTGCCTGAATTGCATCAAGTGCTGCGACCAGTTCGTCCCATGTGGTCGGGACAGCGAGCCCGAGCTCATCCATGATCGACTTGTTGGCCCATACCCAGTTGGTCGAGTGCACATTGACAGGTGCCGAAATCCACTTGCCGTCGTACTTTGCGAATGCCTGAAGCGCTCCCGGCACCACATCGGCCCATCCTTCATCCTCGGCGACGGAATTTAGGTCGGCGAGGGCGCCCTCAGCGGCCCAGTCCTGAATGTCGAAGCCCAGCAACTGGACGGCAGTTGGCGGATTGCCAGCTGTTACCCTGGCGCGCAGCACGGTCATCGCTTCCGAACCGCCGCCACCGGCAACAGGCATGTCTTGCCAGGTAACGCCCTGGCTCTCGAGGTCCTGCTTGAGAACATTGAGAGCAGCTGCTTCGCCGCCAGACGTCCACCAGTGAAGCACTTCGACTTCTTCTGCGGCTTGGATTGCTGAAGCCGCCAGCAGCGCAATCGAGGCTGCGGCACCTGCAGTGGTTTTGGCCAAGAGTGATTTGGGATTCATAATGGTTCTCCTCATGTTTCAAATCGCGGCCCCTCTATCACCGATCCAACAGTTTCTGCCATACCAAATGACACCGGTTTGCCACTATGCCTTGATTGACCGCAGCCGGATTGGAACGACGAAGTTTGCAATGCAGGATGGCCGCCCTCAGCGCGGAGGCCGACTTGGCATTGAGTCCCTTTTGCCTGGAATAGCGCGAGGGTCCGCGGCAAGCGTGCCTGTTGCCGGAGATCGTCCATTCAGCGGGTTTTCGAGCTGGGCTTCAGTGCGTCCAATTCCTGGCCGACGACAATTTCAATGGAGGCGCAAGCAACCGTCCGCAAGATTGCATGCCAACCGGGACCGCCCTTGCCTTCTGGCAGGCCGTCTCAACTGCCGGCGTTGGCGGAGCCTGGCGACATATCGGTAAGCTGCTTGCAGAGGCAGCACAAAGCAGCTTTCCATGCATGCCAAATGCTGTGCCGAAGCTTGCCGGTTTGCTCAAGTTGGCTGCAAATCGTGTTTCGGGCGTGCCAGGCTCGACGAGCTGGCCTGAGGAAGAATAGAACTTCTGGGTTTGTATTGCCGCTGGCCGGAATTCAATATGTACTTGACCGGGGAATTCCTACGAATCACCTGCTGCCTTTGGAAAAGGTAGTAGGTTGCGGTGTCAGAACTGTGCTTCCATGTCAAATTTGTCGCAGCCGCCGAATGTTCAACTCCTGCACTGAAGGGCATCATGACGCCGGTTGGTATGCCGAACCATTTCCCTGACTGGTGGCAGGAGGGCAGCAGGCAGGCGTGACCAACCCCGCCGACCCGTTGCCGAATGTCCGTCTCCTGAACGAAGTGGCAGGGTTGATATCACCGCAACATACAACAAGAACGCCTTTTCGATACACATTTTGGAGCAAGGAGCACGCGAGTTGAATGCCCAGGTCCAGGTGCAAGATGGGTTGGAAGCATGACTCTGCCGCCGCAGTCGCGCTGACACGGAAATCGGAGGATGGGCCAGGTTCCCGAGTAACCCGCCCCGACACTTCAGCACCATTCTGCATTCTGTTCTGGAGATTTGGAGTTGTTGTCTTTCGCCAAGTTATTGGCTAATTTGGTAGTTTGGTGATCGTTTGGGACAACCGCGGTGCGAATGCTATCTATATTGCCAAAAGTGGCACTTCTGCAACAGAAGTCGTTTGGTACTAGACTTGCCCCTGAAAGAGCAATAGAATGGAAACACGGTCGGCGTGTGTTCATTCAGCATGTGACCCGGCACGGTTGTTGCTTGGGGGGCGCAAGATGCGAGTCTTGCGGGTCGACTTGTTTGGAGTATGGCAGTGTTTAGGTGGTTCTCGAGCGTTCATGGCGCCTATTATGGAGCCAAATCAGCGATGGTAGGCAGCTTGGCTGCCATTCGCTTTAAGTCCATTCCTCGTATTGCAATTGCATGGCTGCTTGCCGGTGCCGCCGCGACCTCCCTGTCGGTGGCAGCATCTGCGCAGGCCACCATGGGCCTGACGCTGACGCCCACTACGCTGACGTTGGTCGAAGGTGGAACCGGGACCTACACGGTTGTTCTGGACAGCCAGCCGACGGGAACGGTGACGGTTTCGGTGTCAGGGTCAGGGTATGCGACGGTGGACCAATCGTCGCTGACCTTCACGACGGCGAACTGGGACACGCCCCAGACGGTGACCGTGACGGGCATGGATGATGATTTCGACCTCCCGTTTGACCAGTCGGCGACGGTGACCAACAGGCCGTTTGGTGGGGGCTACAGCATCAACGACGCAGAAAGCGTCTCTGTGTCGGTGACGGACAATGACGTGAAGGGGCTGACGCTGTCGCCTGCCACGTTGACGGTGGCAGAAGGCCGCAGCGAAACTTACACGGTTGTTCTGGACAGCAGGCCGTTGGGAACTGTGACGGTGACGGTGGCATCATCGAACGCCAATGCGAGCGTGGACACGAACCCGACGACGCCGGGGGACCAGTCGACACTGACCTTCGCGGCGAGCGACTGGGACACGGCACAGCCGGTTACGGTGACGGGTCTGGATGATACTATCGGCAATCCGTCAGACCTGACTGCAACTCTGACGAACTCGCCATCGGGCGGAGGATATGGCAGCAGCGAGGCTGCGAGTCTCCCGGTGACGGTAAGAGACAACGACACGAAGGGTCTTACGCTGTCGGCTGCCACGCTGACGGTAGCCGAAGGCGGCACCGGAACCTACACGCTGGTTCTTGACAGCGTGCCGACGGCACCAGTGACGGTGACGGTGGCATCATCGAACGCCAATGCGAGCGTGGACACGGACCCGACGACGCCGGGGGACCAGTCGACACTGACCTTCGCGACGAGCGACTGGGACACGGCGCAGACGGTGGCGGTGACAGGCCTGGACGATGACATCGATAATGTGTCCGACCTGACGGCGACGATATCGAACACGCCATCGGGTGGAGGTTATAGCAGCAGCGAGGCTGTGGATCTGCCGGTGACGGTGACGGATGACGATGTGAAGGGTCTGACGCTGTCGGCCGCCACGCTGACGGTGGCCGAAGGCGGCACCGGAACCTACACGGTTGTCCTGGACAGCGAGCCGACGGCGAATGTGACGGTGGCGGTTGCGGTGGCATCGTCGAATACGAATGCGACGGTGGACAAGTCGTCGCTGACTTTTACGGCGAGTGACTGGGACACGGCGCAGACCGTGACGGTAACGGGCCTTGATGATGACATCGATAACCCGTCGGACCTGACAGCGACGATTTCAAACACGCCATCGGGTGGAGGTTATAGCAGCAGCGAGGCTGTGGATTTGCCGGTGACAGTGACGGATGACGATGTGAAGGGCCTGACGCTGTCGGCCACCACGCTGACGGTGGCCGAAGGCGGCACCGGGACCTACACGGTTGTCCTGGACAGTGAGCCGACGGCGAATGTGACGGTGGCGGTTGCGGTGGCATCATCGAGCTCGAATGCGACCGTTGACAAGTCATCGCTGACCTTCACGGCGAGTGACTGGGACACGGCGCAGACCGTGACGGTAACGGGCCTTGATGATGACATCGATAACCCGTCGGACCTGACAGCGACGATATCGAACACGCCATCGGGCGGCGGCTATGGCAGCAGCGAGGCTGCCAATGTTTCAGTGACGGTGACGGATGACGATGTGAAGGGCCTGACGCTGTCGGTCAGTTCGCTGACGGTGGCCGAAGGCGGCACCGGGACCTACACGGTTGTCCTGGACAGCGAGCCGACGGCGAATGTGACGGTGGCGGTGGCATCGTCGAGCTCGAATGCGACCGTTGACAAGTCATCGCTGACCTTCACGGCGAGTGACTGGGACACGGCGCAGACGGTGACGGTGACGGGCCTTGATGATGACATCGACAATGCGTCTGATCTGACGGCGACGATTTCGAACACGCCATCGGGCGGGGACTATGGCAACAGCGAGGCAGCCAATGTCTCGGTAACCGTGACAAATGACGACACGAAGGGCCTGACGTTGTCGGCCAGCACGCTGACGGTGGCCGAAGGCGGCACCGGGACCTACACGGTTGTCCTGGACAGCGAGCCGACGGCGACTGTGACGGTTGCGGTGGCATCGTCGAACGGCAATGCGACGGTTGACAAATCGTCGCTGACCTTCACGGCAAGTGACTGGGACACGGCGCAGACGGTGACGGTAACGGGCCTTGATGATGACATCGACAATGCGTCTGATCTGACGGCGACAATATCGAACACGCCATCGGGCGGGGACTATGGCAACAGCGAGGCTGCCGATGTCTCGGTAACCGTGACCAATGACGACACGAAGGGCCTGACGTTGTCGGCCAGCACGCTGACGGTGGCCGAAGGTGGCACCGGGACCTACACGGTGGTTCTGGACAGCGAGCCGACGGCGACTGTGACGGTTGCGGTGGCATCGTCAAACGGCAATGCGACGGTTGACAAATCGTCGCTGACCTTCACGGCGAGTGACTGGGACACGGCGCAGACGGTGACGGTGACGGGCCTGGACGACGACATCGACAACGCGTCTGATCTGACGGCGACGATATCGAACACGCCATCGGGCGGGGACTATGGCAGCAGCGAGGCTGCAGATGTTGCGGTGACAGTGACGGACGATGATCTGAAGGGGCTGACGTTGTCGGCCAGCGCCCTGACGGTAGCCGAAGGCGGCACCGGGACCTACACGGTTGTCCTGGACAGCGAACCGACGGCGACTGTGACGGTTGCGGTGGCATCGTCGAACACGAATGCGACAATGGACAAGTCGTCGCTGACCTTCACGGCGGCTGACTGGGACACGGCGCAGACGGTGACGGTAACGGGCCTTGATGATGACATCGACAATGCGTCTGATCTGACGGCGACCATATCGAACACGCCATCGGGCGGCGGCTATGGCGGCAGCGAGGCTGCCAGTGTTTCAGTGACGGTGACGGATGACGATGTGAAGGGTCTGACGCTGTCGGCCATCACTCTGACGGTGGCCGAAGGCGGCACCGGGACCTACACGGTTGTCCTCGACAGCGAGCCGACAGCGACTGTGACGGTTACGGTGGCACCGTCGAACGGGAATGCGACGGTTGACAAGTCGTCGCTGACCTTCACGGCGGCTGACTGGGACACGGCGCAGACGGTGACGGTAACGGGCCTTGATGATGACATCGATAATGAACCTGATCTGACGGCGACGATATCGAACACGCCATCGGGCGGGGACTATGGCAGCAGCGAGGCTGCAGATGTTGCGGTGACGGTGACGGACGATGATGTGAAGGGGCTGACATTGTCGGTCAGCACGCTGACGGTAGCCGAAGGCGGCACCGGGACCTACACGGTTGTCCTCGACAGCGAGCCGACGGCGGATGTGACGGTTGCGGTGGCACCGTCGAACGGGAATGCGACGGTTGACAAGTCGTCGCTGACCTTCACGGCGAGTGACTGGGACACGGTGCAGACGGTGACGGTAACGGGTCTTGATGATGACATCGACAATGCGTCTGATCTGACGGCGACGATATCGAACACGCCATCGGGCGGCGGCTATGGCGCCAGCGAGGCAGCCAACGTCTCGGTAACCGTGACAAATGACGACACGAAGGGTCTGACGCTGACGCCCACCACGCTGACGGTGGCCGAAGGCGGCACCGGGACCTACACGGTTGTCCTGGACAGCGAGCCGACGGCGACTGTGACGGTTGCGGTGGCACCGTCGAACGGGAATGCGACGGTTGACAAGTCGTCGCTGACCTTCACGGCGAGTGACTGGGACACGGCGCAGACGGTGACGGTAACGGGCCTTGATGATGACATCGACAATGCGTCTGATCTGACGGCGACAATATCGAACACGCCATCGGGCGGCGGCTATGGCACCAGCGAGGCAGCCAACGTCTCGGTAACCGTTACAAATGACGACACGAAGGGCCTGACGTTGTCGGCCAGCACGCTGACGGTGGCCGAAGGCGGCACCGGGACCTACACGGTTGTCCTGGACAGCGAGCCGACGGCGGATGTGACGGTTGCGGTGGCACCGTCGAGCTCGAATGCGACGGTTGACAAGTCGTCGCTGACCTTCACGGCGAGTGACTGGGACACGGCGCAGACGGTGACGGTGACGGGTCTGGATGATGACATCGACAATGCGACTGATCTGACGGAGACGATATCGAACACGCCATCGGGCGGGGACTATGGCAACAGCGAGGCGGCAGATGTTGCGGTTACGGTGACGGACGATGATGTCAAGGGCCTGACGTTGTCGGCCAGCACGCTGACGGTGGCCGAAGGCGGTACCGGGACCTACACGGTTGTCCTGGACAGCGAACCGACGGCGACTGTGACGGTTGCGGTGGCGCCGTCGAACGGGAATGCGACGGTTGACAAGTCGTCGCTGACCTTCACGGCGAGTGACTGGGACACGGCGCAGACGGTGACGGTAACGGGCCTTGATGATGACATCGACAATGCGTCTGATCTGACGGCGACAATATCGAACACGCCATCGGGCGGCGGCTATGGCGGCAGCGAGGCTGCCGATGTCTCGGTAACCATGACCAATGACGACACAAAGGGTCTGACGTTGTCGGTCAGCGCCCTGACGGTGGCCGAAGGCGGTACCGGGACCTACACGGTTGTCCTGGACAGCGAGCCGACGGCGAATGTGACGGTTGCGGTGGCACCGTCGAACGGGAATGCGACGGTTGACAAGTCGTCGCTGACCTTCACGGCGAGTGACTGGGACACGGTGCAGACGGTGACGGTAACGGGCCTTGATGATGACATCGACAATGCGTCTGATCTGACGGCGACGATATCGAACACGCCATCGGGCGGCGGCTATGGCACCAGCGAGGCAGCCAACGTCTCGGTAACCGTGACAAATGACGACACGAAGGGTCTGACGTTGTCGGCCAGCACGCTGACGGTGGCCGAAGGCGGCACCGGGACCTACACGGTTGTCCTGGACAGCGAGCCGACGGCGAATGTGACGGTTGCGGTGGCACCGTCGAACGGGAATGCGACGGTTGACAAGTCGTCGCTGACCTTCACGGCGAGTGACTGGGACACGGCGCAGACGGTGACGGTAACGGGCCTTGATGATGACATCGACAATGCGTCTGATCTGACGGCGACAATATCGAACACGCCATCGGGCGGCGGCTATGGCACCAGCGAGGCAGCCAACGTCTCGGTAACCGTTACAAATGACGACACGAAGGGCCTGACGTTGTCGGCCAGCACGCTGACGGTGGCCGAAGGCGGCACCGGGACCTACACGGTTGTCCTGGACAGCGAACCGACGGCGACTGTGACGGTTGCGGTGGCACCGTCGAGCTCGAATGCGACGATTGACAAGTCGTCGCTGACCTTCACGGCGGCTGATTGGGACACGGCGCAGACGGTGACGGTGACGGGTCTGGATGATGACATCGACAATGCGTCTGATCTGACGGAGACGATATCGAACACGCCATCGGGCGGCGGCTATAGCAGCAGCGAGGCTGCAAGCATCGCGGTGACGGTGACGGACGATGATGTGAAAGGCCTGACGCTGACGCCTGCCGCGCTGACGGTGCCCGAAGGCGGCACCGGGACCTACACAGTTGTGCTGGACAGCGAGCCGACGGGAACGGTGAGTGTTTCGGTGTCATGGTCAGGTTATGCATCGGCGGACAAAACCACGCTGACCTTCACGCCAGCGAATTGGGACACGGCGCAAACTGTGACTGTGACAGGACTCAGCGACAATGTTGACACTCCATTTGACCTGACGGCGACGGTGTCGCACAGGCCATGGGGGGGAGGTTATGGCTTCAACCAGCGCGCTGAACTCCCGGTGACCGTGACCGACAACGAGATGAATTCGCTTATTCTGACGCCAGCGACGCTGACGGTGGCTGAAGGTGGAACCGGAACCTACACGGTTGTCCTGAACAACCTGCCGTTGGCGCCAGTGACGGTGACGCTGGCATCGTCGAACACGAATGCAACTGTGGACACGGACCCGGCGACGGTGGGGAACCAGTCTACGTTGGCCTTCACAAGATCGAATTGGGCCACGCCCCAGACAGTAACGGTGTCGGTCATTAACGACGACATCGATAATGAACCTAATCTGACGGCGACGGTGACGCACACGCCATCGGGCGGAGGTTTTGACAACAACGACGCTGTGGATCTGCCGGTGACGTTGACGGACGACGAGACGAAGGGTCTGACGTTGTCGGCCAGCACGTTGACAGTGGCCGAAGGCGGCACCGGGACCTACACGGTTGTCCTGAACAGCGAGCCGACGGCGACTGTGACGGTTGCGGTGGCGCCGTCAAACGGGAATGCGACGGTTGACAAGTCGTCGCTGACCTTCACGGCGGCTGACTGGGACACGGCGCAGACGGTGACGGTAACGGGCCTTGATGATGACATCGACAATGCGTCTGGTCTGACGGCGACAATATCGAACACGCCATCGGGCGGCGGCTATGGCACCAGCGAGGCAGCCAACGTCTCGGTAACCGTGACAAATGACGACACGAAGGGCCTGACGCTGACGCCCACCACGCTGACGGTGGCCGAAGGCGGCACCGGGACCTTCACGGTTGTCCTGGACAGCGAGCCGACGGCGAATGTGACGGTTGCGGTGGCGCCGTCGAACGGGAATGCGACGGTTGACAAGTCGTCGCTGACCTTCACGGCGAGTGACTGGGACACGGCGCAGACGGTGACGGTAACGGGCCTGAATGATGACATCGACAATGCGTCGGATCTGACAGCGACGATATCGAACACGCCATCGGGCGGCGGTTATGGCAACAGCGAGGCTGAGAGCGTTTCGGTGACGGTGACGAACGACGACACGAAGGGCCTGACTTTGTCGGCCAGCACGCTGACGGTGGCTGAAGGCGGCACCGGGACCTACACGGTTGTCCTGGACAGCGAGCCGACGGCGGATGTGACGGTTGCGGTGTTGTCGTCGAACGGGAATGCGACGGTTGACAAGTCGTCGCTGACCTTCACGGCGAGCAATTGGGACACGGCGCAGACGGTGACGGTGACAGGCCTGGACGACGATTTCGACAACCCGACTGACCTGACAGCGACGATATCGAACACGCCATCGGGTGGGGATTATGGCGCCAGCGAGGCTGCAGATGTTGCGGTAACGGTGACGGATGACGAGACGAAGGGTCTGACTCTGACGCCCGCCACGCTGACGGTAACCGAAGGCGGTACCGGGACCTACACGGTTGTCCTGGACAGCGAGCCGACGGCGAATGTGACGGTTGCGGTGGCACCGTCGAACGGGAATGCGACGGTTGACAAGTCGTCGCTGACCTTCACGGCGAGTGACTGGGACACGGCGCAGACGGTGACGGTGACGGGCCTTGATGATGACATTGACAACCCGTCGGACCTGACAGCGACGATATCGAACACGCCATCGGGCGGGGACTATGGCAACAGCGAGGCTGCCAATGTTTCAGTGACCGTCACGGATGACGATGTGAAGGGCCTGACGCTGACGCCCACCACGCTGACGGTGGCCGAGGGTCGCACCGGGACCTACACGGTTGTCCTGGACAGCGAGCCGACAGCGACTGTGACGGTTGCGGTGGCACCGTCGAACGGGAATGCGACGGTTGACAAGTCGTCGCTGACCTTCACGGCGAGTGACTGGGACACGGCGCAGACGGTGACGGTGACGGGTCTGGACGACAATATCAGCAACCCGTCGGACCTGACGGCGACGATATCGAACACACCATCGGGTGGAGGTTATGGCAGCAGCGAGGCTGTGGATCTGCCTGTGACGGTGAATGACAACGACACGAAGGGTCTGACGCTGACGCCCGCCACGCTGACGGTGGCCGAAGGCGGCACCGGGACCTACACGGTGGTTCTGGACAGCGAGCCGACGGCGAATGTGACGGTTGCGGTTTTGTCTTCAAACGGGAATGCGACGGTTGACAAGTCATCGCTGACCTTCACGGCGAGTGACTGGGACACGGCGCAGACGGTGACGGTGACGGGCCTTGATGATGACATCGACAACCCGTCGGACCTGACGGCGACGATATCGAACACGCCATCGGGTGGAAGTTACGGCATCGGCGAGGCTGCCAATATTTCAGTGACGGTGACGGATGACGATGTGAAGGGCCTGACGCTGACGCCCACCACGCTGACGGTGGCTGAAGGCGGCACCGGGACCTACACGGTGGTTCTGGACAGTGAGCCGACGGCGAATGTGACGGTTGCGGTGGCGCCGTCGAACTCGAATGCGACGGTTGACAAGTCGTCGCTGACCTTCACGGCGAGTGACTGGGACACGGCGCAGACGGTCACGGTGACGGGCCTGGACGACGATTTCGACAACCCGTCGGACCTGACAGCGACGATATCGAACACGCCATCGGGCGGGGACTATGGCAGCAGCGAGGCTGCCAATGTTGCAGTGACGGTGACTGACGACGAGACAAAGGGCCTGACGCTGACGCCCGCCACGCTGACGGTCGCCGAAGGCGGCACCGGGACCTACACGGTTGTCCTGGACAGCGAGCCGACGGCCAATGTGACGGTTGCGGTGGTACCGTCGAACTCGAATGCGACGGTTGACAAGTCGTCGTTGACCTTCACGGCGAGTGACTGGGACACGGCGCAGACGGTGACGGTGACGGGCCTGGATGATGACATCGACAATGCGACTGATCTGACGGCAACGATATCGAACACGCCATCGGGCGGTGACTATGGCAGCAGCGAGGCTGCAGATGTTGCGGTGACGGTGACGGATGACGATGTGAAGGGCCTGACGCTGTCGGTCAGTTCGCTGACGGTGGCCGAAGGTGGCACCGGGACCTACACGGTTGTCCTGGACAGCGAGCCGACCGCGACTGTGACGGTTGCGGTGGCGCCGTCGAACGGGAATGCGACGGTTGACAAGTCGTCGCTGACCTTCACGGCGGCTGACTGGGACACGGCGCAGACGGTGACGGTGACGGGCCTTGATGATGACATTGACAATGCGTCTGATCTGACGGCGACGATATCGAACACGCCGTCGGGCGGGGACTATGGCGCCAGCGAGGCTGCCAACGTTTCGGTAACCGTGACAAATGACGACACGAAGGGTCTGACGTTGTCGGCGAGCACGCTGGCGGTAGCCGAAGGCGGCACCGGGACCTACACGGTTGTCCTGGACAGCGAGCCGACGGCGACTGTGACGGTTGCGGTGTTGTCGTCGAACGGGAACGCGACGGTTGACAAGTCGTCGCTGACCTTCACGGCGAGTGACTGGGACACGGCGCAGACGGTGACGGTAACGGGCCTGAATGATGACATCGACAACCCGTCGGATCTGACGGCAACGATATCGAACACGCCATCGGGCGGGGACTATGGCGCCAGCGAGGCTGCCAACATCTCGGTAACCGTCACAAACGACGACACGAAGGGTCTGACTCTGACGCCCGCAACGCTGACGGTGGCCGAAGGTGGAACAGGGACCTACGATGTGGTGCTGGACAGCGAGCCGACGGCGACTGTTACGGTTGCGGTGGTGTCGTCGAACTTGAATGCGACGGTTGACAAGTCGTCGCTGACCTTCACGGCGGCTGACTGGGACACGGCGCAGACGGTGACGGTGACGGGCCTGGACGACGATTTCGACAACCCGACTGACCTGACGGCGACGATATCGAACACACCATCGGGCGGTGACTATGGCAGCAGCGAGGCTGCCGATGTTGCAGTGACCGTGACGGACGACGAGACGAAGGGTCTGACTCTGACGCCCGCCACGCTGACCGTGGCCGAAGGCGGCACCGGAACCTACGATGTGGTGCTGGACAGCGAGCCGACGGCGACTGTTACAGTTGCGGTGGCGCCGTCGAACTCGAATGCGACGGTTGACAAGTCGTCGCTGACCTTCACGGCGAGCAATTGGGACACGGCGCAGACGGTGACGGTGACGGGCCTGGATGATGACATCGACAACCCGACTGACCTGACGGCGACGATATCGAACACGCCATCGGGCGGTGACTATGGCAGCAGCGAGGCTGCAGATGTTGCGGTGACGGTTACGGATGACGAGACGAAGGGTCTGACGTTGTCGGTCAGCGCCCTGACGGTGGCCGAAGGCGGCACCGGGACCTACGATGTGGTGCTGGACAGCCAGCCGACGGGAACGGTTACGGTTGCGGTGGTGTCGTCGAACGGGAATGCGACGGTTGACAAGTCGTCGCTGACCTTCACGGCGGCTGACTGGGACACGGCGCAGACGGTGACGGTGACGGGCCTGGACGACGACTTCGACAACCCGACTGACCTGACGGCGACGATATCGAACACGCCATCGGGCGGTGACTATGGCAGCAGCGAGGCTGCCGATGTTGCGGTGACGGTTACGGATGACGAGACGAAGGGTCTGACGCTGACGCCCGCCACGCTGACGGTGGCCGAAGGCGGCACCGGGACCTACGATGTGGTGCTGGACAGCGAGCCGACGGGAACGGTTACGGTTGCGGTGGTGTCGTCGAACGGGAATGCAACGGTGGACAAGTCGTCGCTGACCTTCACGGCGGCTGACTGGGACACGGCGCAGACGGTGACGGTGACGGGCCTGGACGATGACTTCGATAACCCGTCGGATCTGACGGCAACGATATCGAATACGCCATCGGGCGGTGACTATGGCAGCAGCGAGGCTGCTGATGTTGCGGTGACGGTTACGGATGACGAGACGAAGGGTCTGACGGTGACGCCTGCCACGCTGACGGTGGCCGAAGGTGGAACAGGGACCTACGATGTGGTGCTGGACAGCGAGCCGACGGGAACGGTTACGGTTGCGGTGGTGTCGTCGAACGGGAATGCAACGGTGGACAAGTCGTCGCTGACCTTCACGGCGGCTGACTGGGACACGGCGCAGACGGTGACGGTGACGGGCCTGGACGATGACTTCGATAACCCGTCGGATCTGACGGCAACGATATCGAACACGCCATCGGGCGGTGACTATGGCAGCAGCGAGGCTGCCGATGTTGCGGTGACGGTTACGGATGACGAGACGAAGGGTCTGACGGTGACGCCTGCCACGCTGACGGTGGCCGAGGGTGGAACAGGGACCTACGATGTGGTGCTGGACAGCGAGCCGACGGCGACTGTTACGGTTGCGGTGGTGTCGTCGAACGGGAATGCGACGGTTGACAAGTCGTCGCTGACCTTCACGGCGGCTGACTGGGACACGGCGCAGACGGTGACGGTGACGGGCCTGGACGACGACTTCGACAACCCGAATGACCTGACGGCGACGATATCGAACACACCATCGGGCGGGGACTATGGCAGCAGCGAGGCTGCAGATGTTGCGGTGACGGTTACGGATGACGAGACGAAGGGTCTGACGGTGACGCCTGCCACGCTGACGGTGGCCGAAGGCGGCACCGGGACCTACGATGTGGTGCTGGACAGCGAGCCGACGGGAACGGTTACGGTTGCGGTGGTGCCGTCGAACTCGAATGCGACGGTTGACAAGTCGTCGCTGACCTTCACGGCGGCTGACTGGGACACGGCGCAGACGGTGACGGTGACGGGCCTCGACGACGACTTCGACAACCCGAATGACCTGACGGCGACGATATCGAACACGCCATCGGGCGGTGACTATGGCAGCAGCGAGGCTGCCGATGTTGCGGTGACGGTTACGGATGACGAGACGAAGGGTCTGACGGTGACGCCTGCCACGCTGACGGTGGCCGAAGGTGGAACAGGGACCTACGATGTGGTGCTGGACAGCGAGCCGACGGCGACTGTTACGGTTGCGGTGGTGCCGTCGAACGGGAATGCAACGGTGGACAAGTCGTCGCTGACCTTCACGGCGGCTGACTGGGACACGGCGCAGACGGTGACGGTGACGGGCCTGGATGATGACATCGACAATGCGACTGATCTGACGGCGACGATATCGAACACGCCATCGGGCGGTGACTATGGCAGCAGCGAGGCTGCAGATGTTGCGGTGACGGTTACGGACGATGATGTGAAGGGTCTGACGGTGACGCCTGCCACGCTGACGGTGGCCGAAGGTGGAACAGGGACCTACGATGTGGTGCTGGACAGCGAGCCGACGGGAACGGTTACGGTTGCGGTGGTGTCGTCGAACGGGAATGCGACGGTTGACAAGTCGTCGCTGACCTTCACGGCGAGTGACTGGGACACGGCGCAGACGGTGACGGTGACGGGCCTGGACGACGGTCTCGACAACCCGTCGGACCTGACGGCGACGATATCGAACACGCCATCGGGCGGTGACTATGGCAGCAGCGAGGCTGCCGATGTTGCGGTGACGGTTACGGATGACGAGACGAAGGGTCTGACGCTGACGCCCGCCACGCTGACGGTGGCCGAAGGCGGCACCGGGACCTACGATGTGGTGCTGGACAGCGAGCCGACGGGAACGGTTACGGTTGCGGTGGTGCCGTCGAACGGGAATGCGACGGTTGACAAGTCGTCGCTGACCTTCACGGCGGCTGACTGGGACACGGCGCAGACGGTGACGGTGACAGGCCTGGACGACGACTTCGACAACCCGACTGACCTGACGGCGACGATATCGAACACACCATCGGGCGGGGACTATGGCAGCAGCGAGGCTGCAGATGTTGCGGTGACGGTTACGGATGACGAGACGAAGGGTCTGACGCTGACGCCTGCCACGCTGACGGTGGCCGAAGGCGGCACCGGGACCTACGATGTGGTGCTGGACAGCGAGCCGACGGGAACGGTTACGGTTGCGGTGGTGCCGTCGAACTCGAATGCGACGGTTGACAAGTCGTCGCTGACCTTCACTGCGGCTGACTGGGACACGGCGCAGACGGTGACGGTAACTGGCCTTGATGATGACTTCGACAACCCGACTGACCTGACGGCGACGATATCGAACACGCCATCGGGCGGTGACTATGGCAGCAGCGAGGCTGCCGATGTTGCGGTGACGGTTACGGATGACGAGACGAAGGGTCTGACGCTGACGCCCGCCACGCTGACCGTGGCCGAAGGCGGCACCGGGACCTACGATGTGGTGCTGGGCAGCGAGCCGACGGGAACGGTTACGGTTGCGGTGGTGCCGTCGAACTCGAATGCGACGGTTGACAAGTCGTCGCTGACCTTCACGGCGGCTGACTGGGACACGGCGCAGACGGTGACGGTGACGGGCCTGGATGATGACATCGACAATGCGACTGATCTGACGGCGACGATATCGAACACGCCATCGGGCGGCGGCTATGGCAGCAGCGAGGCTGCAGATGTTGCGGTGACGGTTACGGACGATGATGTGAAGGGTCTGACGGTGACGCCTGCCACGCTGACGGTGGCCGAAGGTGGAACAGGGACCTACGATGTGGTGCTGGACAGCGAGCCGACGGGAACGGTTACGGTTGCGGTGGTGTCGTCGAACGGGAATGCGACGGTTGACAAGTCGTCGCTGACCTTCACGGCGGCTGACTGGGACACGGCGCAGACGGTGACGGTGACGGGCCTGGACGACGACTTCGACAACCCGTCGGACCTGACGGCGACGATATCGAACACGCCATCGGGCGGCGGCTATGGCAGCAGCGAGGCTGCCGATGTTGCGGTGACGGTCACGGATGACGAGACGAAGGGTCTGACGGTGACGCCTGCCACGCTGACGGTGGCCGAAGGTGGAACAGGGACCTACGATGTGGTGCTGGACAGCGAGCCGACGGGAACGGTTACGGTTGCGGTGGTGTCGTCGAACACGAATGCGACGGTTGACAAGTCGTCGCTGACCTTCACGGCGAGTGATTGGGACACGGCGCAGACGGTGACGGTGACGGGCCTTGATGATGACATTGACAACCCGACTGATCTGACAGCGACGATATCGAACACACCATCGGGCGGTGACTATGGCAGCAGCGAGGCTGCCGATGTTGCGGTGACGGTTACGGATGACGAGACGAAGGGCCTGACGTTGTCGGCCACCACGCTGACGGTGGCCGAAGGCGGCACCGGGACCTACACGGTTGTCCTGGACAGCGAGCCGACGGCGACTGTGACGGTTGCGGTGGCGCCGTCGAACGGGAATGCGACGGTCGACAAGTCGTCGCTGACCTTCACGGCGAGTGACTGGGACACGGCGCAGACGGTGACGGTGACGGGCCTGGATGATGACATCGACAATGCGTCTGATCTGACGGCGACAATATCGAACACGCCATCGGGCGGCGGCTATGGCACCAGCGAGGCAGCCAACGTCTCGGTAACCGTTACAAATGACGACACGAAGGGCCTGACGTTGTCGGCCAGCACGCTGACGGTGGCCGAAGGCGGCACCGGGACCTACACGGTTGTCCTGGACAGCGAGCCGACGGCGGATGTGACGGTAACGGTGGCACCGTCGAACGGGAATGCGACGGTCGACAAGTCGTCGCTGACCTTCACGGCGAATGACTGGGACACGGCGCAGACGGTGACGGTAACGGGCCTGGACGACGAAATCGACAATCCAATTAATCTGACAGCGACGGTGACCAACACTCCAACAGGTGGAGGTTATGGCCTCAGCGAGGCTGCGAGCGTTTCGGTGACGGTGACGGACAACGACGGGAAAGGTCTGACGCTGACGCCCACCACGCTGACGGTGGCCGAAGGTGGCACCGGGACCTACACGGTTGTCCTGGACAGCGAGCCGACGGCGACTGTGACGGTTGCGGTGGCGCCGTCGAACGGGAATGCGACGGTGAACAAGTCGTCGCTGATCTTCACGGCGAGTGACTGGGACACGGCGCAGACGGTGACGGTAACTGGCCTGGATGATGACATCGACAACGCGTCGGACCTGACGGCGACGATATCGAACACGCCATCGGGCGGCGGCTATGGCACCAGCGAGACAGCCAACGTCTCGGTAACCGTGACCAATGACGACACGAAGGGTCTGACGTTGTCGGCCAGCGCCCTGACGGTGGCCGAAGGCGGCACAGGGACCTACACGGTTGTCCTGGACAGCGAGCCGACGGCGGATGTGACGGTAACGGTGGCACCGTCGAACGGGAATGCGACGGTTGACAAGTCGTCGCTGACCTTCACGGCGAATGACTGGGACACGGCGCAGACGGTGACGGTAACGGGTCTGGATGATGACATCGACAATGCGTCTGATCTGACGGCGACAATATCGAACACGCCATCGGGCGGGGACTATGGCAACAGCGAGGCTGAGAGCGTCTCGGTGACAGTGACAAATGACGACACGAAGGGTCTGACGTTGTCGGCCAGCACGCTGACGGTGGCCGAAGGCGGCACCGGGACCTACACGGTTGTCCTGGACAGCGAGCCGACGGCGGATGTGACGGTAACGGTGGCACCGTCGAACGGGAATGCGACGGTTGACAAGTCGTCGCTGACCTTCACGGCGAATGACTGGGACACGGCGCAGACGGTGACGGTAACGGGTCTGGATGATGACATCGACAACGCGTCGGACCTGACTGCGACGATATCGAACACGCCATCGGGCGGGGACTATGGCACCAGCGAGACAGCCAACGTCTCGGTAACCGTGACAAATGACGACACGAAGGGTCTGACGTTGTCGGCCAGCGCCCTGACGGTGGCCGAAGGCGGCACCGGGACCTACACGGTTGTCCTGGACAGCGAGCCGACGGCGACTGTGACGGTTGCGGTGGCATCGTCAAACGGGAATGCGACGGTTGACAAGTCGTCGCTGACCTTCACGGCGAGCGACTGGGACGCGGCGCAGACGGTGACGGTAACGGGCCTTGATGATGACATCGACAATGCGTCTGATCTGACAGCGACGATATCGAACACGCCATCGGGCGGCGGCTATGGCACCAGCGAGGCTGCCAATGTCTCGGTAACCGTGACAAATGACGACACGAAGGGTCTGACGTTGTCGGCCAGCGCCCTGACGGTGGCCGAAGGCGGCACCGGGACCTACACGGTTGTCCTGGACAGCGAGCCGACGGCGGATGTGACGGTTGCGGTGGCACCGTCGAACTCGAATGCGACGGTTGACAAGTCGTCGCTGACCTTCACGGCGAGTGACTGGGACACGGCGCAGACGGTGACGGTGACGGGCCTGGATGATGACATCGACAATGTATCTGATCTGACGGCGACAATATCGAACACGCCTTCGGGCGGGGACTATGGCCTCAGCGAGGCTGCGAGCGTTTCGGTGACGGTGACGGACAACGACGGGAAAGGTCTGACGCTGACGCCCACCACGCTGACGGTGGCCGAAGGCGGCACCGGGACCTACACGGTTGTTCTGAACAGCGAGCCGACGGCGACTGTGACGGTTGCGGTGGCGCCGTCGAACGGGAATGCGACGGTTGACAAGTCGTCGCTGACCTTCACGGCGAGTGACTGGGACACGGCGCAGACGGTGACGGTAACGGGCCTTGATGATGACATCGACAATGCGACTGATCTGACGGCGACGATATCGAACACGCCATCGGGCGGCGGCTATGGCACCAGCGAGGCAGCCAACGTCTCGGTAACCGTGACAAATGACGACACGAAGGGTCTGACGTTGTCGGTCAGCACGCTGACGGTGGCCGAAGGCGGGACCGGGACCTACACGGTTGTCCTGGACAGTGAGCCGACGGCGAATGTGACGGTTGCGGTGGCGCCGTCGAACGGGAACGCAACGGTTGACAAGTCGTCGCTGACCTTCACGGCGAGTGACTGGGACACGGCGCAGACGGTGACGGTAACGGGCCTTGATGATGACATCGACAATGCGACTGATCTGACGGCGACAATATCGAACACGCCATCGGGCGGCGGCTATGGCAACAGCGAGGCTGAGAGCGTCTCGGTGACAGTGACAAATGACGACACGAAGGGTCTGACGTTGTCGGCCAGCGCCCTGACGGTGGCCGAAGGCGGCACCGGGACCTACACGGTTGTCCTGGATAGCGAGCCGACGGCGGATGTGACGGTAACGGTGGCACCGTCGAACGGGAATGCGACGGTTGACAAGTCGTCGCTGACCTTCACGGCGAATGACTGGGACACGGCGCAGACGGTGACGGTGACGGGTCTGGATGATGACATCGACAACGCGTCGGACCTGACTGCGACGATATCGAACACGCCATCGGGCGGCGGCTATGGCACCAGCGAGACAGCCAACGTCTCGGTAACCGTGACCAATGACGACACGAAGGGTCTGACGTTGTCGGCCAGCGCCCTGACGGTGGCCGAAGGCGGCACAGGGACCTACACGGTTGTCCTGGACAGCGAGCCGACGGCGACTGTGACGGTTGCGGTGGCATCGTCAAACGGGAATGCGACGGTTGACAAGTCGTCGCTGACCTTCACGGCGAGCGACTGGGACACGGTGCAGACGGTGACGGTGACGGGCCTTGATGATGACATCGACAATGCGTCTGATCTGACAGCGACGATATCGAACACGCCATCGGGCGGCGGCTATGGCACCAGCGAGGCTGCCAATGTCTCGGTAACCGTGACAAATGACGACACGAAGGGTCTGACGTTGTCGGTCAGCACGCTGACGGTGGCCGAAGGCGGCACCGGGACCTACACGGTTGTCCTGGACAGCGAACCGACGGCGGATGTGACGGTTGCGGTGGCACCGTCGAACTCGAATGCGACGGTTGACAAGTCGTCGCTGACCTTCACGGCGAGCGACTGGGACACGGCGCAGACGGTGACGGTGACGGGTCTGGATGATGACATCGACAATGTGTCTGATCTGACGGCGACAATATCGAACACGCCTTCGGGCGGGGACTATGGCAACAGCGAGGCTGCAGATGTTGCGGTGACGGTGACGGACAACGATGGGAAGGGCCTGACGCTGACGCCCGCCACGCTGACGGTGGCCGAAGGCGGCACCGGGACCTACACGGTTGTTCTGAACAGCGAGCCGACGGCGACTGTGACGGTTGCGGTGGCGCCGTCGAACGGGAATGCGACGGTTGACAAGTCGTCGCTGACCTTCACGGCGGCTGACTGGGACACGGCGCAGACGGTGACGGTAAGGGGCCTTGATGATGACATCGACAATGCGTCTGATCTGACGGCGACGATATCGAACACGCCATCGGGCGGCGGCTATGGCACCAGCGAGGCAGCCAACGTCTCGGTAACCGTGACAAATGACGACACGAAGGGCCTGACGCTGACGCCCACCACGCTGACGGTGGCCGAAGGCGGCACCGGGACCTTCACGGTTGTCCTGGACAGCGAGCCGACGGCGAATGTGACGGTTGCGGTGGCGCCGTCAAACGGGAATGCGACGGTTGACAAGTCGTCGCTGACCTTCACGGCGAGTGACTGGGACACGGCGCAGACGGTGACGGTAACGGGCCTTGATGATGACATCGACAATGCGTCTGATCTGACGGCGACAATATCGAACACGCCATCGGGCGGCGGCTATGGCACCAGCGAGGCAGCCAACGTCTCGGTAACCGTGACAAATGACGACACGAAGGGCCTGACGTTGTCGGCCAGCACGCTGACGGTGGCCGAAGGTGGCACCGGAACCTACACGGTTGTCCTGGACAGCGAGCCGACGGCGGATGTGACGGTTGCGGTGGCATCGTCGAACGGCAATGCGACGGTTGACAAGTCGTCGCTGACCTTCACGGCGGCTAACTGGGACACGGCGCAGACGGTGACGGTGACGGGCCTTGATGATGACATCGACAATGCGTCTGATCTGACGGCGACAATATCGAACACGCCATCGGGCGGCGGCTATGGCAACAGTGAGGACACGGCGCAGACGGTGACGGTGACGGGCCTTGATGATGACATCGACAATGCGTCTGATCTGACGGCGACAATATCGAACACGCCAACGGGCGGCGGCTATGGCAACAGCGAAGCTGAGAGCGTCTCGGTAACCGTGACAAATGACGACACGAAGGGTCTGACGTTGTCGGTCAGCACGCTGACGGTGGCCGAAGGCGGCACCGGGACCTACACAGTTGTCCTGAACAGCGAGCCGACGGGAACGGTAACGGTAACGGTGGCATCGTCGAACGGGAATGCGACGGTTGACAAGTCGTCGCTGACCTTCTCGGACAGGAACTGGGCGACGGCGCAGACGGTGACGGTAACAGGGGCCGATGACGACATCGACAACCCGTCGAACCTGACAGCGACGATATCGAACACGCCAGCAGGTGGAGGTTATGGCGACGATGAGGCTGCGAGCTTCCAGGTGACGGTGACGGACAACGATGGGAAGGGCCTGACTCTGTCGCGTACTGCGTTGACAGTGACCGAGGGTAGAACCGGGACCTACACGGTTGTCCTGGACAGCGAGCCGACGGCGAATGTGACGGTAACGGTGGCATCGTCGAACGGGAATGCGACGGTTGACAAGTCGTCGCTGACCTTCACGGCAAGTGACTGGGACACGGCACAGACAGTGACGGTAACGGGCCTTGATGATGACATCGACAACCCGTCGGACCTGACAGCGACGATATCGAACACGCCATCGGGCGGCGGCTATGGCAACAGCGAGGCTGAGAGCGTCTCGGTGACAGTGACGAACAACGACACGAAGGGTCTGACGCTTTCGGTTAGTTCCCTGACGGTGGGTGAAGGGCAGAACGGATCTTACACGGTTGTTCTGGACAGCGAGCCGACGGCGAATGTGACGGTTGCGGTGGCACCGTCGAATTCGAATGCGAGGGTTGACAAGTCGTCGCTGACCTTCACGGCGGCTAACTGGGACACGGCGCAGACGGTGACGGTGACTGGCCTTGATGATGACATCGACAATGCGTCTGATCTGACGGCAACGATATCGAACACGCCATCGGGCGGCGGCTATGGCAACAGCGAGGCTGAGAGTGTTTCGGTGACGGTGACGGACAACGACACGAAGGGCCTGACGCTATCGGCCAGCACGCTGACGGTGGCCGAAGGCGGCACCGGGACCTACACGGTTGTACTGGACAGCGAGCCGACGGCGAATGTGACGGTTGCGGTGGCGCCGTCAAACGGGAATGCGACGGTTGACAAGTCGTCGCTGACCTTCACGGCGGCTAACTGGGACACGGCGCAGACGGTGACGGTAACGGGCCTTGATGATGACATCGACAATGCGTCTGATCTGACGGCGACAATATCAAACACGCCATCGGGCGGGGACTATGGCAACAGTGAGGCTGAGAGTGTTTCGGTGACGGTGACGGACAACGACACGAAGGGCCTGACGTTGTCGGCCATCACGCTGACGGTAGCCGAAGGCGGCACCGGGACCTACACGGTTGTCCTGGACAGCGAGCCGACGGCGAATGTGACGGTGGCGGTGACGTTGTCGAACAGGAATGCGTCGGTTGACAAGTCGTCGCTGACCTTCACGGCGAGTGACTGGGACACGGCGCAGACAGTGACGGTAACGGGCCTTGATGATGACATCGACAACCCGACGGATCTGACTACGACGATATCGAACACGCCATCGGGCGGGGGCTATGACCGCGACGATGTGGAAAGTGTCTCGGTGACGGTGACGAACAACGACACGAAGGGTCTCACGTTGTCGGTCAGCGCCCTGACGGTGGCAGAAGGTGGAACCGGGACCTACACGGTTGTCCTGAACAGCGAGCCGACGGGAACGGTAACGGTAACGGTGGCATCGTCGAACGGGAATGCGACTGTGGACACGGACCCGGCGAGATCAGGGGACCAGACGACACTGACCTTCTCGGACAGGAACTGGGAGACGGCACAGACGGTTACGGTGACAGGAGCCGATGACGACATCGACAACCCGTCGAACCTGACAGCGACGATATCGAACACGCCAGCAGGTGGAGGTTATGGCGACGACGAGGCTGCGAGCTTCCAGGTGACGGTGACGGACAACGATGGGAAGGGCCTGACGCTGACGCCCGCCACGCTGACGGTGGCTGAAGGCGGCACCGGGACTTACATGGTTGTCCTGAACAGCGAGCCGACGGCGAATGTGACGGTTGCGGTGGCGCCGTCGAACTCGAATGCGACGGTTGACAAATCGTCTCTGATCTTCACGGCGAGCAATTGGGACACGGCGCAAACGGTGACGGTAACGGGCCTTGATGATGACATCGACAATGCGACTGATCTGACAGCGACGATATCGAACACGCCATCGGGCGGCGGCTATGGCAACAGCGAGGCTGAGAGCGTCTCGGTGACAGTGACAAACAACGACACGAAGGGTCTGACGCTTTCGGTTAGTTCCCTGACGGTGGGTGAAGGGCAGAACGGATCTTACACGGTTGTTCTGGACAGCGAGCCGACGGCGAATGTGACGGTTGCGGTGGCACCGTCGAATTCGAATGCGAGGGTGAACAAGTCGTCGCTGATCTTCACGGCGAGCAATTGGGACACGGCGCAGACGGTTACGGTGACGGGCCTTGATGATGACATCGACAATGCGACTGATCTGTCGGCGACAATATCGAACACGCCATCAGGTGGAGGTTATGGCAACAGCGAGGCTGAGAGCGTTTCGGTGACGGTGACGAACAACGACACGAAGGGCCTGACGCTATCGGCCAGCACGCTGACGGTGGCCGAAGGTGGCACCGGAACCTACACGGTTGTCCTGGACAGCGAGCCGACGGCGAATGTGACGGTTGCGGTGGCATCGTCGAACGGGAATGCGTCGGTTGACAAATCGTCGCTGACCTTCACGGCGAGTGACTGGGACACGGCGCAGACGGTGACGGTAAGGGGCCTTGATGATGACATCGACAATGCGCCTGATCTGACGGCGACAATATCGAACACGCCATCGGGCGGCGGCTATGACCGCGGCCAAGAGGAAAGCGTCACGGTGACGGTGACGGACAACGACACGAAAGGCCTGACGCTGTCGGTCAGTTCGCTGACGGTGGCTGAAGGCGGCACCGGGACCTACACGGTTGTCCTGGACAGCGAGCCGACGGCGAATGTGACGGTGGCGGTGACGTTGTCGAACAGGAATGCGTCGGTGGACAAGTCGTCGCTGACCTTCACGGCGAGTGACTGGGACACGGCGCAGACAGTGACGGTAACGGGCCTTGATGACGACATCGACAATGCGACTGATCTGACGGCGACAATATCGAACACGCCAACGGGTGGGGGCTATGACCGCGACGATGTGGAAAGTGTCTCGGTGACGGTGACGAACAACGACACGAAGGGACTGACGTTGTCGGTCAGCGCCCTGACGGTGGCAGAGGGTGGAACCGGGACCTACACGGTTGTCCTGAACAGCGAGCCGACGGCGAATGTGACGGTTGCGGTGGCATCGTCGAACGGGAATGCGACGGTTGACAAGTCGTCGCTGACCTTCACGGACAGGAACTGGGCGACGCCGCAGTCGGTAGCGGTCACAGGGGCCAATGACGACATCGACAACCCGTCGAACCTGACAGCGACGATATCGAACACGCCAGCAGGTGGAGGTTATGGGGACGACGAGGCTGCGAGCTTCCAGGTGACGGTGACGGACAACGACGCTAGGGGCCTGACTCTGTCGCGTACTGCGTTGACAGTGACCGAGGGTAGAACCGGGACCTACACGGTTGTCCTGGACAGCGAGCCGACGGCGAATGTGACGGTAACGGTGGCATCGTCGAACGGGAATGCGACGGTTGACAAGTCGTCGTTGACCTTCACGGCGAGTGACTGGGACACGGCGCAGACGGTGACGGTGACGGGCCTTGATGATGACATCGACAATGCGTCTGATCTGACGGCGACGATCTCGAACACGCCATCGGGCGGAGGTTATGGCAGCAACGAGGCTGCGAGCGTCTCTGTGACTGTAACGAACAACGACACCAAGGGTCTGACGCTTTCGGTCAGTTCCCTGACGGTGGGCGAAGGGCAGAACGGAACCTACACGGTTGTCCTGGACAGCGAGCCGACGGCGAATGTGACGGTTGCGGTGGCACCGTCGAACTCGAATGCGAGGGTGAACAAGTCGTCTCTGATCTTCACGGCGAGCAATTGGGACACGGCGCAGACGGTTACGGTGACGGGCCTGGATGATGACATCGACAATGAGACTGATCTGTCGGCGACAATATCGAACACGCCATCAGGTGGAGGTTATGGCAGCAGCGAGGCTGAGAGCGTCTCGGTGACGGTGACGAACAACGACACGAAGGGTCTGACGCTTTCGGTCGGCACGCTGACGGTGGGCGAAGGGCAGAGCGGATCCTACACGGTTGTCCTGGACAGCGAGCCGACGGCGAATGTGACGGTTGCGGTGGCACCGTCGAACGGGAATGCGACGGTTGACAAGTCGTCGCTGACCTTCACGGCGAGTAACTGGGACACGGCGCAGACGGTGACGGTAACGGGTCTGGATGATGACATCGACAATGCGTCTGATCTGACAGCGACAATATCGAACACGCCATCAGGTGGAGGTTATGGCAGCAGCGAGGCTGAGAGCGTTTCGGTGACGGTGACGAACAACGACACGAAGGGCCTGACGTTGTCGGTCAGTTCGCTGACGGTGAATGAAGGTGGAACCGGAACCTACGATGTGGTGCTGGACAGCGAACCGACGGCGAATGTGACGGTTGTGGTCGCATTGTCGAACAGGAATGCGTCTGTGGACAAAACGACACTGACCTTCACGGCGGGTGACTGGGACACGGCGCAGACAGTGACGGTGACCGGGGCCGATGACAACATCGACAACCCGTCGGACCTGACTACGACGGTGACGAATACGCCATCGGGCGGCGGCTATGGTGGTAGTAGCGATGCTGCGAGCCTGACTGTAACGGTGGTGGACAACGACACGAAGGGTCTGACGTTGTCGGTCAGCGCCCTGACGGTGGCCGAGGGTGGAACCGGGACCTACACGGTTGTCCTGAACAGCGAGCCGACGGCGAATGTGACGGTAACGGTGGCATCGTCGAACGGGAATGCGACGGTGGACACGGATCCGGCGAGATCGGGGAACCAGCCGACACTGACCTTTACGGACAGGAACTGGGCGACGGCGCAGACGGTGACGGTAACAGGGGCCGATGACGACATCGACAACCCGTCGAACCTGACAGCGACGATATCGAACACGCCAGCAGGTGGAGGTTATGGCGACGACGAGGCTGCGAGCCTCCAGGTTACGGTGACGGACAACGACGCTAAGGGTCTGACTCTGTCGCGGTCTGCGCTGACTGTGGCTGAAGGCCGCTTCGAAACCTATACGGTCGTTCTGAACAGCGAACCAACGGGACCGGTGACGGTGACGGTGGCATCGTCGAACGGGAATGCGACGGTGGACAAGTCGTCGCTGACCTTTACGGCGAGTGACTGGGACACGCCCCAGACGGTGAGGGTTACGGGCCTGGATGACAAGATCGACAATCCGTCGGACCCGACGGCGACTATATCGAACACGCCATCGGGTGGGGGCTATGGCAACAGCGAGGTTGCCGACGTCACGGTAACGGTGACGAACAACGACAGGAGGGGCCTCACGCTTTCGACCAATAGCTTGACGATGGCCGAAGGTGGCAGCGGGACCTACACGGTTGTCCTGGACACCGAGCCGACGGCAACAGTGACGGTGACGGTGGCAACGTCGAACGGGAATGCGAGGGTGGACAAGTCGTCGCTGTTCTTCACGGCGGCGAACTGGGACACCGCGCAGACGGTCACAGTGACGGGTCTGGACGACAGAATCGTGAATCCGTCAGACCTCACGGCGACGGTGACCAACACGCCATCGGGTGGGGACTATGGAAGCAGCGAGGCTGCAAGCGTCTCGGTGACAGTGACGAATGACGACACGACGGGTTTGTTGCTTTCGGTCAGTTCCCTGAAGGTAATTGAAGGGGAGAGCGGGACCTACACGATTGGTGTGAACAGCGAGCCGACGGGACCAGTGACAGTGACAGTCGCATCGGACAACAGCGATGTCACCGCTAGCCCTGCCAACCTGACCTTCACGGCGGCGAACTGGGAGACACCCCAAACGGTAACGGTGTCAGGTCCTGACGATGACATCGACAACCCATCGGACCTGACGGCGACGGTGACCAACACCCCGTCGGGTGGGGGCTATGACAGCGTGGACGCCGCAATAGTGGCGGTGACGGTCATGGATGACGACGTGAAGGGCCTGACACTTTCCGCCACCACACTGACGGTGAATGAAGGGGAGAGCGGGACCTACACGGTTGTCCTCGACAGCGAACCGACAGGACCGGTGACGGTGACGGTGGTATCGTCGAACGTGAATGCGACGGTGGACAAGTCCACACTGACCTTCACGGTGTCAGACTGGAACACGGCGCAGGTGGTGACGGTCTCAGGAATTGATGACGATATTGACAATCCATCGGACCTGACTGCGACGATAACCAACACACCGGCGGGCGGCGACTATGATGGCGTGCCTGAGGCGACGGTTGCGGTGACGGTCACTGACAACGATGGGTTGCGTCCGGAGGCTGTCACACAGGTGCTGTCCGATGTTGCCAAGGCAACACTTGCTGGAGCAACGGACATCATTGATGAGCGACTGAAGTCGGTGCATGACATCAGCAGGTTAAGGCTAGCCGGGCGGCAGATTGGCAACACCATATCGCTGAAGGATTCGCGTTTCGACCTGCAGCCAGATGACTGGTGGTCTGGAGGCCGAGGCCCCGTCGGTTACTACCTTCCGATTGAGGATGCCGAGATGCTGGATGGCAGCGCTTTCTCGCTCTCACTGAATGACGAGGATGCAGGCGAAAGCAACAGGGGCTGGACAGTTTGGGGTTGGGGTGACTATCGGCGCTTCGAGGGCAGAACCGATCTGGAAAGCTGGGATGGCTCTGCCAAGTCAGCTTGGCTGGGACTGGATACCTGGGCGAGCGAGCGTGTGCTTGCCGGTGTTGCCGTGTCAAGAAATCTCGGAGATGTCGATTTCAGTACGGATATTGGAGAAAGCCGTCTCGAAACCTCGCTGACAGCAGTGTGGCCATATGTACAGGTGACATTGCCGAACAATTCCGGGACGGTTCGGGCCTTGGTAGGCCTCGGAAGCGGAGAGGCTGTTCACCATTCTGTTCAGGATGAAGTTTCAAGAGCGGACCTGACATTGCAGGCCGCCTCAGTTGGTGCAAGTTGGAACTTGGATCGGCGCGGTCAGTTCACGCTCACCTTGCCGATGGAGGCGGAGGTTGTGCGACTCGAGACCGGGGGCCCCGATACATCATTGATCGGGAATCTTGAGGCTACGACTTGGCGGTTAAGAGGTGGAATTGAAGCCACCCATGACGGCATGGCGCTTTCCGGCTCTGATTGGGTTCTCGTTCCACGCGGATTGCTGTCGTTACGGCAGGATGGCGGCGATGGGGTCACCGGCACTGGCGTTGAAGTCGGTGGTGGGATTGGAATCTTTGCGCCACACTCCCGTTTGAGCATGGACGTCAGTGGTTACTGGTTGGCGACGCATACGGCTTCCGGCACGCGGGATTGGGGTGCCAGGATCGGTGTTCAGCTTGCGCCGGATGCCCGTGGGCGTGGCTTGTCATTGTCGCTTCGCCAGGAATGGGGAGTACAGCAAGAGGGCGCCTTGTCTGACGGAACAGTATTCCAGCGCGACACCGATGATTCACTGTCGGCTCCTGGTGCTCTGGCGGCACAGGCAGGCTACGGGTTCGGCATGATGTCGGGTCTGTTGACACTGTCTGCCGACGCAAGGCTCGCAGCTGGCGAGGAAGAAGCGCCGCATTACGGGGCGGGCGTCGAGTTCAAGCTTCCGGGTGGCCTGGCTGCCAGACTGAGAGGCGAGCTTGTCGACGCCGTCGATCCCGACACCCGAATTGGAGCAGATGTAAGATTGAGCTTCTGATGAAGGGGCCCAACCGCAGGTCGTAACCATGGAGCGGCCTGCGGACGGCATTTCCCAACTGCCAGCACGGCACCGAGTCTGTTGTCACTATGGGTCTTTTGCCTACGGGTGGAGCGCGGGGAGGCTGATCGGTAAGTCAGCTGCTGACAGCTTCTGGTGGTGGCTGACTCGGTTCTAGGTCCAGTCGAGCACAATGAACGGGGTCTTGATGTTCCGGTCCCTGATGTTCGTGTAGAGTTTGCCAGGATCGTCCGGCAGGTGGGAAGAGACCAAACCATCAAGGCAGAGCTTGCCTTCTGAAAGCCACTTCAAGGCCCGCTCAAGTCCCGAAATAGTGCTGTGAGCTGCGTTGTTGTATCCCTCCAGCAGCTCCTCCCAGACAAAGCCCCTGGACCTTATCGGGATCTCCCACTCCCATCCGCTGCGCAGTCTGACGAAATTGAAGAAGACCGAACTCATGATCTCGTGGGCGGATATGTCGGTGAAGCGCTTCCACGGCACCCCTACCAGAACCACCTCTCCCATTTGCGCCACGAGTTCACAGGCATCCAATACCGCCGCCTCGTTGCCCGAACAGTCGACAACAAGTCGTACCACCCTGGCAAATCCGGGATCATCCTTGGGCATTGAGGCAAGAGTGGAGGAAATGCCGGAAGACTCGGCCTGGGAACGCCTGAGGCCGTCAGGCTCGACAACCGTCACATCGTAGCCGCCAATCTGGAAGTTGTGCGCCGCGCAGATGCCCACCGGTCCGGCGCCGGTAACGACAACCTTGTCGCCGGGCCGGGCGTCAGTGGTCATCAGTGTTGTCATCGACACACCCATCAACCGGGCGACAACCGCCAGCTCAGGCGAAAGGCCGTCAGGCACGGGCAGAGTATAGCATGCCTCGTGCTGTTGGGTTGAACGGTGGGCGCCCATGCAGAAACGCAAATCGCCGGTTGCCACACCTTTGACGCCGGTTCCGATTTCCTCAACCCGGAACACTGCTCCGTATCCTGGGTGGATCGGAAAATCGTCACCCGCGGCCCATGCGAGTTCGGTGCCCTGGCTGATCAGGGTGCAGACTGTCGGGCCGCGTATTTCACCAGTGCCAAGCGGAGCGTCGGCATACTCGGCGAGTTCGAAGCGGTTCTTGGCAGGAAAAACGATCTCTTTTGGCATGGGGCAGCGGCTCCTGTGTTCATACATTTACGGAGAGGCCGGATTCAGCGTCGAAAACATGCAAGGCGTCGGGATTGAAACGAACATGAATCCCGGTGTCCTCGGCCGGGCGCTGGCTTGCCGGAACTTCGGCGATGAGCTCGTGCGCTCCAATGCGGATATTGAGCAACGCCTCGTTGCCAAGATATTCCGTTGCCTCGACTCTGGCGGCAACTGCGCCGTCAGCATTCTCGCCTGTCAGCGAGATTTCCGGCGGGCGAATGCCGATCAGGACCCTCTGATCCTCTACAACCCTGCCGGCCAGGTGCTCGGGCACCTTCAGGCCAAGATTGTCGCCGGCCAGTTGTCCATCCTTCATGGTTGCGGGGAAGAGGTTCATCGCCGGGCTGCCGATGAAGGTTGCAACGAAGGTATTCCGGGGACTGGAGAATACATCCTCCGGTGATCCCGACTGTTCGATATGCCCGTCCCGCATGATGACGATCTTGTCCGCCAATGTCATTGCTTCCACCTGGTCATGGGTGACATATACGATTGTCGTGGCAAGGCGCCTGTGCAACTTGCCGATTTCCCAGCGCACCTGCGTGCGCAGCTTTGCATCCAGGTTTGAAAGTGGTTCATCAAACAGGAAGACCTGTGGAGTTCGAACCATTGCCCGCCCCATGGCCACCCGTTGCCGCTGTCCGCCAGACAGTTGCGACGGCCGGCGCTCAAGGAGTTCGCCCAGGCCGAGGATGCCTGCTGTATCGGAAATGCGGCGGTCGACTTCGTTCTTTTCGAGCTTCAACGGCCTCAACGCAAATTCCATGTTCCTGCGCACGCTCATATGCGGATAGAGCGCATAGTTCTGGAACACCATCGCTACGCCCCGGTCCTTTGGCGCAACATCGTTGACCACGCGCCCGCCGATGGACAGTTCACCGTCCGACACATCCTCAAGTCCGGCCACCATCCGCAGGGTCGTTGTCTTTCCGCATCCGGACGGTCCCAGCAGCACCACGAATTCGCGCTCTTCGATGTCGAGGTTTATGCCATGCACGACCTCGGTCTGGCCGTAGCGCTTGGTGACGTTTCTCAACTGGATCGACGACATTTTCTCTATCTTTCGGGCTTACTTGACCGATCCCATCGTCAGTCCTCGTACCAGCCAGCGCTGGCAGGTAAGAACAAAGATGACACCCGGTATGAGGATGATGAACGAGCCGGCCATGATCCGGCCCCACTGTACGGCATCGGATGACCAGAAGGACATGACAGCAACGGTTGCCGTTTGTGCCACTGAACCGGTCAGCATCAGCGCAAAGATGAACTCGTTCCACGAAAAGATGAAGCAGAACACTGCCGACACTGCGAGACCCGGCGCTGCCAAGGGAAGCGTGACGTGCCAGAATGTCGATAACAGGCCGTGACCGTCGACTGATGCCGCTTCCTCCAGCGCGCTCGGCACTTCATCAAAGAAACCCTTCATCAGCCATGTGGTCAGGGGGATGTTGGCTGTCGAGTAGATGATGATCAGCGCCAGCGGAGTATCAAGCAGTCCGGCCGACTTGAAGATGATGTAATAGGGCACGACCACCGCGATGGGTGGAAACATTCGCATGGACAGGATCCAGAAGGCTACATCGCCCATGCGCCGGTGCTTGATCCTGCTGACAGCATATGCCGCAAGAGATCCGAATGTCAGGCTGAATGCAGTCGAACCCAGAGCGACGATCAGTGAATTGCCAATGAACCTCGTGAACGGGCGCTCGGTGAAGAGGGCAATGTAATGATCCCAGGTGGGCGAAAAGACCATCGCCGGCGGTTTCTGGAACATGATCGGCGTCGGTTTTACCGACGATGATGCAATGATGTAGATGGGTGTAAGGAAGACCAGCAGCACGATGGCAAGTAGCAGGTAAACGAGTATCGTCTGTCCGGTGCCGGGTTTGTGCATCTTCGCCTCCCCGTTACGCTGCCTGCGGATCGCGGCTGAGCGACTTGAAGAACAAAGTGATCAGGATCACGATTATCGCAAGCGAAACAAAGGAAGCCGCAGCGCCGACGCCCATCCGCCAGAAGGTGAAGGACTGGCGGTAGATGAACATTGACAGCACCTCGGTGCTGTCTCCGGGACCGCCCTTGGTCAGGACGAAGATGATGTCGTAGATCTTGAAGGCGTCAATGGCCCGCAGAAACATCAGGCTGATGAGCACGGGTTTGATCTGCGGCAGCGTCACGTACCAGAAGACTTCCCATCGCGAGTTTCCGTCGATCCTGGCTGACTCATATGGCTCTGGTGAGAGGTTGGTGATCGCTGCTGCCGTTCCCATCATCACGAACGGGGTCCATTGCCAGATGTCGGCTATGGCGATGGCCCAGAGCGCCCATTCAGTCGATGTGATCCACGGGATCGGATTGATGCCGACGAAGCTCAGGAAATAGTTCAGATAGCCCAACTCCGGGAAGTACAGGAACAGCCAGACAAGTCCGACGATCACGGGCGAGATCATCATCGGGATAAGGAGGGCGGTCCGGATGATGCCCATTCCCGGAAGCCTTTGTGTGACCAGCAGCGCCATGCCAACGCCCAGCACGAGCTGCACCGATAGTGTCATCACCATCAGTTTGAATGTGATTATCAGAGTGTGCAGGAACTCCGATGACGACAGGATTTCCCTGTAGTTGGCCCAACCGACAAACACGCGCGGCACGAAGAGCTTGGCCAGATCATAGCTGCGGAAGCTGAGGTACCCCGCATAGATCATCGGGTAGATGGTCGTCAGAAACAGCACCAGAATGGCAGGCACCATGAAGACGATGAAGATATTCCGGTTGCGCTTCTTGCTGTAGGCCATGCTTGCGATCTGCCTTGGCGTTGGCGGTGGCTGGGAGGTGGACCGCCCCCGCACCCTTGGCAGGTGCGGGAACGCTCCTGGTTTCAGGCCTTAGCCAAAAATGTCGGCTTCCGGATCTGCGATCCAGCGAAGCCGCATTTCAAGCGGGAATACCCTCAACCGCGTGTTGATCTTGGTGCAACCATTGGTCAGCGCTTCCTGGGCGCTGTCGGTCTCACCTGCAACATACTTGTTGAGTTCGACACCGAAGATCTCTTCCACATCGGCATAGAACGGGTGGTAGATCCGCCGCTGTGCCGTTTCCTGGGTTTCAAGCAGGACCTGGTAGTAGGGGTATTTTTCCTGGAGGTCCGGATCGGACAGGATGGACTTGTGGAACTGGCTGACCCCGGATCCCTCATTGGCAAACCGCCGCATCATGTCACGCGACGTGCCCCACTTGATGAACTCCCAGGCTGCCTCCTTTTCCCGGTCGCTGGCCTTGGAGTTGATTCCGAAGCTGAGCGCGCCGGTCATTGTCTCCATCGGTCCGCCATCTTCGGTCGGGCTTGGCTGGTAACCGGCCTCTCCGATGGTGGGCAGGACGGCTTCCTCAGGATTGGTAAGGCGCACTGTGCGAACCGACCAGTAGCCGGACTGCGCGACCTCGCCCCGTTCCATGTATCCGGTGCGGATGTCCCACATCAGGCCGAGATAGTCCGGCGGGTTGAATGGTACCAGCCGCTTCATGACTTCTGCCGCCTTGACGCCGGGTTCCCGGTCGATGGCGCAAAGCCCCGTTTCCGCGTCCCAGTACTGTCCGCCAAAGCTGCGCATGATGGGGAAGAAGTCGTGGGTTATGGCTCCTGCCACGCGGCTGAATGCCTGAGCGTTGCCGTAGAAGTCCTTTTCCAGCGTCTCGCCAGCAAGCATTTCTCCTGCCGAACGGGTAAAGAACTCGGCGATATCGATGAACTGCTCCCAGGTCTTGGCTGGAGCGAGGTCGTAGCCATACGCTGCCTTGAAGGCTGCCTGTTCATCAGGATGCTCAAACAGATCCTTGCGGTAGTTGACATGCCAGATCATGCCCGATGCCGGGAAAGCAAGCAGGCGGCCCTGCCAGGTGTTTTCCTGAAGCTGGATCGGAATGATGTCGTCCAGATGGATTTCGTCGGCGTCGCGCTTCACCCAGTCGGTGAGATCATGGAGAGCGCCGGACTCACCCAGAACTCCGACCCAGGGGCTGTCCACCCACATCAGCTGATAGCTCGGACGATTGGCGCTGGCCTCGATCACGATCTTGTCGATCAGTCCCGGATAGGGAAACATGTCGATCTGGACCTTGGCGCCCGTCATGTCCTCAAACTCGCCCACGATCGGCGCGAGCCGGGTGACCGAGGTGTCGCCGATGGCCAGCATTTTCAGTTCGACCCCGTCGAACTCGCCGGCCCCGGCGGCAACACTGCTTGCGATGGCAATGCTGCCTGCCAGCCATGCCGTTTTGAGGTGTTTCATTTGCTCCTCCATGTTTCTGGTTGTGGATGCTGAATCAACTTCAGCGGCATTCGGCCATCACTGCCTTTCAGAGTGGCCTGAATTTGAAATTAGTCTTGAACACGCGGCGACCAGGCTTTTGGCCCGCCCTCCCTTTCGTAGCCGAGAGGTCCATCCATGCTGACAAGCTCCAGATATTGTCCCCATGGTGTGCGCAGATAGACCCACGTCAATCCTTCCATGGGACCGGCGTCGATGTAGGTTGGGCCTTCAAGGACATCGACCCCGCCTTCCCGCAACCTTGCGGCGGCGGCCATTGCATCCTCGACTTCAAAGGCAAGGTGAAACCCGCCCGGTTCACTATTGAGTTTCAGGCGTCCGGAATTGTCCTCGCCACTGTATTCGAAGATTTCAAGATTGGTCCCGTTGGCGACACGTAACACCTTGATGTCCTTGATCCGCCGTCCGGCTGGGACTCCGAGTTTCCTGTCCATGAACTCGTCATCAACATCAATCAAGCCGGTGCTGAGAACCGTGACGCCACCAAAGACAGTCTCAAAGAACTCAACGGCTTGATCCATGTCCGGTACCGTAAAGCCGATATGCTGCATTCCAAAGACATTGATCATGGCGGCATCCTCCCTTCAGCCACTTGAACACTGCCTGATGGCGTGTGCTCTTTCAATCCCGCGGGATCGATGGCCGGCATTGGGCCGATTCCGCGTAACAGGTCTGACGCCTTCTCTCCGATCATGATCGTCGCCGCATTGGTGTTGGACGAGTTTATCGCCGGCATGACCGAACTGTCACAGACCCGCAGGGACTTGAGGCCGTGAACTCTCAGTTCCGGGTCGACGACCGCGGTGGTTCCGTGCCCCATGCGGCAGGTGCCGACGGGGTGGTGGTCCGTCTTGGCCATCTTGCAGGCGTATTCGAATAGTGCGTCCCGGTCGTTGATATCAGGACCTGGCAGCAATTCCTTGCGGATAAAGGGCTTCAACGCCGGTTGCCGCAGTATCTCGCGCGCCATGCGCAGACCCTGCAGCGAGATGTCGAGATCATAGGGCTCAGCCCAATAGTTCGGGTCAATCAGCGGGGCCTCCCCGGGATCCGGAGACGCAAGAGTCACGGTTCCCCGCGAGCGCGGCCGCATGAAGGCACTGTTGAGCGTTACCCCCGAACCATTGACCGAAACGATACCCTTCTCGATTCCGGTTCCCTGACCGAAATGGAACTGAATGTCAGGCGACCGGGCACTTTCATCGACGTACCAGAATGCTCCGGTCTCGAAGAGTGAAGACGTTACAGGGCCGGACTTGAAGAGCAGATACTGCAGCCCGGCGATGATGCTGCGGTCGATCCGGTCCATTCCGTCGTAACTGTGGGCTCCTGTGCATTCTGCAATGGTGCAGATGTCGATATGGTCCTGCAGGTTCTGGCCAACACCCGGGAGGTCGTGAACCACATCCACGCCAATTGATCTGAGATGATCGGCAGGTCCAATTCCCGAGAGCATGAGAAGCCGGGGCGAGCCGATTGCGCCTGAGGCAACGATCACTTCCCGGCGGGCGCGGAATTGCCGGCTGTTTCCGCCCTGCTGGACCTCGATGCCGACGGCCGTTTCGTTCTCGATCAGGATGCGGGATACAAGGGCATCCGTCTCTACGGTCAGGTTTGCCCGCGCCTCGGCTGGCTTCAGATAGGCTGTCGCAGTGGAACTGCGGCGCACATCCCGCTGGGTCAGTTGATAATATCCAACGCCACCTTGCGCAGCGCCGTTGAAGTCGTGGTTGTAGGGAATCCCGAACTGCTGCGCGGCGCGAATGAACGCGTCGCACACCGGCAATGCCCCGCGCGGCATTGAAATGCCGAGTGGGCCATCGATCCCGTGATAATCGTCGGCGAAACGTTCATTGCCTTCGGCGCGCTTGAAATAGGGAAGCACCTCCCGGTAACTCCAGCCGTCGCAGCCTTCCTCTTCCGACCACGCGTCGTAATCCTTGGCGTTGCCACGGGTGTAGATCTGTGCGTTGATGGTGCTGCCACCGCCAATGACCTTGGCCTGTGTGAACCAGAGTTGGCGGCCGTTCATGTGCCGCTGGGGAACCGTCGACCAGCCCCAACTGGCGACCCCCTTTGTCATCTTCGCGAAGCCGGCCGGCCAATGGAAAAGGCGATTGGTGTTGCGTCCTCCAGCTTCAAGCAGCAGTACCGTAACGCTGGAATCCTCCGAAAGCCGGCTGGCAAGCACACAACCTGCGGAACCTGCGCCGGTTACGATATAGTCGAACTCCGAACTGTCTGTAGGCACGATTCTGAATTTGTAACCATCTGGTTACTAGGCAACTTGCACCCAAACTCTTGCTGAGTCAAGTGCGAATTGGCCGTTGGCCATCTGCCGTCTTCGGCGCAAACCGGCAGCAACCAAACCAGTCCGCAGAGAGAAGCCGGGCAAATCCCGAATGGACAGCACCAGGGTCACAACTGGCCAAGATGCCGTGACTTGAACCCGGTGCGCCCTGGCCCGGCATGATCGGCCAACAACTCGCCAAACCTGAAGATCGTGCGCCAGGGTCCGAATTCAGTGACAGGCCCGGCCGAGGGCCTTGAGCCGCCAGTAATTGTAGGGAAGCGGTGTAACGAAACCGGCCAGGAGCATGATCGGGGTTACCCACCAGGTGAGTTTGGCGCCGCCGGTCAAGATCCAGTCAACACTGTTCATGACGACCTCCATCGATATCATGGAGATCAACGACATGCCGATTGCGGTGCGGAATGCGGACTTCAAACCCATCTGCCGCAGCAGGATGCACGTTTCAAGCAGGATGGAAGTCAACAGGCCATTGATGACTGCAAGTGTCATGATCGCCAGAGTCGGCCATGGGATGCCGGTGAACTGGAAGAACGCAATCGTGCCAAAGTCGCCGATGGCACATCCGAGTAGGCACCAGGCTGTGTTTTTCGATGCCCTCAACCAGGTCGGGCGGCAGCGCCAGTCAATTGCAATTCTATTGGTTGCAGCCAACTCGTTCATGGCAAATTCCCCCATGGTGCGGAAGTCACGCCAACCTGTTCGTCACATTCTTGAACCGCGTCGTATCCGGAGCGGCCAGTTGTCCAACTGGATGCCAACGAAAGATGCAGGAACGCGGCCCCGCCGATTCTCTACCCCGGCCCCATACCGGCCCGGCATCGGGTTGCGTGATAGACCCTTCTGCATCCTGCCTCAACGATTCCCAACTTTCCGTGTAAGGGAAACTCTTGTGACTGTCCGCCTGTTCCTAAGGTCCGATCCGTTGGCAATTTATCGCTGAAGTCATGCCCTACCGTTTCGTCAAGCGCCAAGACCCAACCCGCGAGTCAAGGTGCGCCGGATCAATAGCGCTGCAACCATACCGGCTCTCCGAGACCGCAGTAGAGCCAACGCCGCAAGGTGAATGCAAGTTCGGCGGGGTGTCGCAATGACCGGGCTTCCACTGGTCTTGGCCTTTCTGGCGGCAATCCTGCATGCCCTCTGGAACGCCATCGTGAAGGGCGTCGAGGACCGGGCCGTTGCATTGGGGATGATTTCCCTTGGCCATGTCATTCCGGCGTTTGCGGTGATCGCATTTGTGCCTTCGCCCGGATTGCAGGCGCTGCCCTACATTGCGGCTTCGACCGTCATTCACTGGGGGTATTACGTATTCCTGGTTGTCGCCTACCGTTATGGCGAACTGTCGTTTGTCTATCCGGTGGCGCGCGGCCTTGCCCCAATTGGTGTTGCCGCTGGCGCCTTGCTGTTGTTCGATGAAACCCTGCCCATGATCGCGTGGGCTGGCATATTCGCAATATCGGCAGGGGTTGTGTCGCTGGCGGCTGCCCGGCGTGTTGATCGCAGGGCCGTGATTGCGTCCCTTGCAACTGCGTTTGCCATTGCTGCCTATTCGGTGATTGACGGCATCGGTATCCGGATATCAGACCATCCCATTGGCTATATTGCCTGGCTGTTTGCAGCAGAAATCACAGTTGTCGCATTCGTCGCGGTCAGGTGGACGAGCAGGATCAGGGCCACGGCGCCAGGAATCTTGTTGCTTGGATTTGCTGGCGGCATCATGTCCGGACTGGCCTATGCGCTTGTCCTCTATGCCAAGACACTTGCCCCGCTTGGCTACGTGTCCGCCATACGCGAAACATCGGTTGTGTTCGCCTCGCTGCTCGGCGTTCTCCTGTTTGGTGAGGGTCCTGCATTCCGCCGGCTTGCGGCCGCGGCCATTGTCGCTGCGGGTGTAATACTGCTGTCGATTGCCTGATCGCCGCCCGGCAACATCGCGCTTCTATTGTACGTACTGGATTGCCTGATGGTCCCATGCCGCCGTTGGTCGCGATTGCCGCAAGCCGTCCCAAACAGACCATGATCTGCAATTCAGGGCCGGGTACGTGCCGCAATGCCTGCCATCCTTCTTCCGTTTTGTGGCAACGATCCTGACCGCAAGCGGTCGCCTGCGCCGCCTGTCAGTCTTGTCCGTTCTGACTGTCCAGACCGGTTGATGCTCGCTGCAGGGTACTAGTCTGAAGTTCTGTTAGGCCTTTGTTCTCCTTTTCTCGTGCAAGTCACTGATTTCATTCTGGATGATCAATCCAAGAGGCACAATTTTTCTTGGTTTCTTGTAGGCACTAGAACTGCCCGCTCTGCTATCCTGCTATACCCTCCACTGAAACTTGCGACAGTCCAGTAAACTACAGATTTTGAACACTATATCGACATTCTTGCTTGACAACAACCGCCAGATGTGGCAGAAGAACGGCAGATATTTGTAGGCACTAGGATAAACGCCGTGCATGTCGCAATCATCAAGTCCGTACAGAACGGAAAAACCTACTACTCAAAGCTGCTGCGCAAGAGCTACAGGGATGAGAACGGGCGCGTCCAAAAGGAAACCGTCCTCAATCTCGCGCCGTTCCCTGATGGCGCCGTTGCCGTCCTGCAAAAATATTTCGCCGGAAAGGCAATCCCCACATGCGACGACGACGAGGACCCGGTCGAGGTCCTCGACTCCCCCCATCACGGGGCCGTCATGGCTGTACAGTCCGCTTTCAATCAGCTCGGCTTCGAAAGGCTGATCTCCTCAACTCCCTCGCGGGAACGAAAACTTGTCTGCGCAATGGTCGCCGCACGCATTCTCCAGCCAGACACCAAACTCGCAACGACACGATGGTGGAATTCCGTCTCTCTCGCCGCCGTATTCGGCGTCGAGGACGCCATCGCTGATGACCTCTATGCCGCAATGGACTGGCTGCTACAGCGCCAGAACCGCATCCAGGGAAAGCTCGCACGCCGACACCTTGCAAATGGCGAAACCGTCTTGTGGGACCTGACTTCCGTCTGGATGGAGGGAAATTGCTGCCCTCTGGCACGGCGCGGATACAGCCGGGACGGAAAGCGCGGAAAGCTCCAGATCTCTTTCGGACTGCTCTGCGACAAACGCGGCCGCCCTGTCGCCGTCTCGGTCTACCCGGGCAACACCGTCGACAGCACCACCGTCATGGACGAGATCCGCCGACTGCGCAGCAAGTTCAATCTCGACGCCATCACCATCGTCGGCGACCGCGGTATGATTGTCCAGGCGACAATCCAGGCTCTTGCCGCCATGGAAGGCGCAGACTGGATTACCGCTCTGAAGAGCGACTCAATCCGCAAGCTGTTGCGCTCCGGCAAACTGGCGCCTCTCGCCGGTGATGTCACACTCTGTGAAATCTACCATCCCGACTTTCCCGGCGAACGGCTGATCGCCTGCCGCAACACCGCCCTTGCCCGCCGGCGGGCGTTCAAGCGGCAAGACCTCCTCGCCGCCACCGAAGATGAACTCGATGCCATCCGCAGGCGGGTGGTCGCCCGGCGCCTTCAAGGTGCCGGCCAGATCGGTGTCGCCGCCGGAAAGGTCGTCAACCGCTTCAAGGTCGCCAAGCACTTTGCCATCACAATCACCGACAACTCCTTCGACTTCCAGCGCAAGCAGGAGAAAATCCGCCAGGAGGCGGCCCTCGACGGCATCTATGTCATCCGCACTTCGCTCCAAAAGGACGACATGACCGCCGCCGACTGTGTGCGCTCATACAAATGGTTGACCAGGGTTGAACGGGCCTTCCGCTCGATCAAAACAGTCGATCTGGAGGTCCGTCCGGTCCATCACAGGCTCGCCGACCGGGTGCGCGCCCATGTGTTCCTGTGCATGCTCGCCTACTATGTCGAGTGGCACATGCGGAAAGTCTGGGCGCCGATGCTCTTTGCCGATCCCGATCTCGAAGCGGTGCAACAGACACGGGACCCGGTCAAGCCGGCCAAGTCCTCACAGGCGGTCAAACGAAAATCCGGCGCCCGTGGACGCACCAATGATGGAGCCCCGGTTCACAGTTTCAGGACGCTCCTGACCTGCCTTTCCGCCATAACCCTGAACCGCTGCCGGATACGGGGTTTCAAGGACTCTCCGATCTTCACCGTCGCAACCACACCAAACCCCGAACAGAGGAAAGCACTCAACTACTTGAAGACAATCCCGGACATCTGATCGCATAAACAAAAATGTAGGCAGAACAGTCAAAAACAGACTCGGAGTAAATGCTTGAAAATCAACAACAAATGAGGCTATGCTAACTCAGAACTTCAGACTAGTTGGCACCGGAATATCCGCCTTGGCGGAACATGCATCGTATCAGCGGCTGCCGGGCTCAGTCTGGCAAAGGAGGCATCCGTCCGTCGGACTTGAGCAACCGGAATGCCAAGTAGGTGGCCTTGATCCCATCGACAACGGATATGGCGGGATAGTCAGGGACCTTGGCGCGCAACGGGCCGTCAGACAGATCAACCGGGAACGGGATCTGTGCCCCTTCACAGCGAATCCGGGACTCCGGCGCAAGAGAGCGTAGAACATCTAGCCCGAACTCTACGGTTTCGCACGGGCCGTTCAGATTGAAGCAGTGCGCACCATCACCGTCCTGCGATACGGCAGCGATGAAGGCGGCTGCTGCCTCGCCAGCATAAATCCAGCTCAGCCGGCCGGTGTATGGCACAACATATTCCTGTCCGGATGCAGCCGCCTGGATGGCGATTGTGTTCTTGGAACTGAGGCCCTGATCGCGGGCAAGCCCGTAGACGATACTCGGGCGAATACAGATCGATGGCACTTGCCAATCGGCCCAATAAACAAACGCCGAATGCTCGTTGGCCAGTTTGTATGCCCCATAGAGCGTTTCATTCCATTGCCCACCGGGCGGCAAGGCAAGCGAGGCTACGGATGATGCCAGCACCGTTCTGCGGATCCCTGCCTCGCGTGCTGCCTGCAGTATGTTGATGGTGCCTTCCACATTCACACGCGCGCCCAGTGCTGGACTTGCCTTGCAGAATGGTACCTGAAGCCCTGCATAGTGGATGATGGCCTGAACGCCGTTGTCCCTGACGGCGGCGGTTACCTGTTCAAAATCCGTGACATCTCCTGATTGCCACCTCAGTGAATCCGCTCCGTCCTTTCCCATTACGAGTTCCGGCCGCCGGCGCTCTTCCGACAGATCAAATCCGATACACTCGACACCGGAGCGGGCCAGTATTGCCATCGTCCAGGCGCCAAGACATCCACCGGCGCCGGTGATAAGCACCGGTCCCTGGAACCGTCCAGGGTCGATCAGAAAATTATCGGTCAGAAATTCCATGGCGCCACCAGTTCAAGAGTCCCGTTCAATCCCGTTTCTGGAAGATTGACAGTCACTCCCGGAACAGCGCCAATCCGGCTTCAAATGGTCTCGGTGACCTTTTGCAGCCCGTTTGGAGCGTCCGGATCCTCTCCCAGATCGCGCGCCAGTTTCTCCACGAAGCTGTAAAATGCAACAGCTTGTACAAGCGGATCAAGGAATGCGTGCCGGGAGCAAGGCACCGGAAGTGGGGCGCCAGTTCGGTCCGGGTGAGCCATGAATACGCTCGCCCCACTTGCCTTCAGCCCATTGAAGGCGGCATCAATCGAGATGCCTGCTCTCCCGCGTGCGCCGAAGAACAAGGAAGCAAAGCGTTCTCCGGCAATGGCGACCGGCCCATGGAGGAGTTCGGCGGCTGAAAATGCCTCGGCATGTAGACGGCAGGTTTCCTTGAACTTCAATGCAGCCTCGGCTGCAATCGCCAGCCCTGGTCCCCGGCTTACGCAATAGAGTGACTGCGAACGGCTCAGGGGCAGAGCCGCTGCAGACCAATCGGAGCGCAATGCGCGACAGGCGAGTTCAGGCAGTTCATCGAATGCGGCCCGCCAAGTCATGTCCTGCCTGTATCCTGCCACTATGGAAAGCGAGGCAAACAGCATTCCAGCAAACGACTTTGTTGCGGCAACTGATTTCTCGGGCCCAGCCATAACCGGCACCACCGTGCCTGCGCCGTTACCCAATGGGCTATCGGCATTGTTGAGGATTGCGACGGTTTGAGCGCCACCATTCCTCGCGGCGCTTTGCAAGGCCACCAGGTCAGGGCTGCAACCCGATTGCGAAAAGGCGACGCAGGCAAAGCCCTCCAGCCGAAGCCGGGCCTCGTAAATCGTTGCGACAGACGGACCGATGGAAGCAACAGGCAATCCGGTGCCGGTCTCAAACAGGTACTTGAAGAAGGTTGCGGCGTTATCGGATGTCCCCCGCGCACAGGTGACGATGCCGCGTATCCCGTCTTCCTGCAGGCGCCTGCCAAGATTCCAGTAGGCCTCCATGTTGTCGATCTGGCGGCCAAGCATGTCCGGAATCTCGGCGATTTCCGACGCCATCGCCGTCGGGCGGCCGATGTTCATCCGTATGCACCGGTAATCATGGATACGATTTCGTTCCGGCTGGTCTCCGCTGTGTTCCTGATGCCGATCTGCTCGCCGCACCGAAGCACGCAAATCCGGTCCGAAAGGCGGAAGATCTGGTCAAGGCTGTGGCTGATCATCAGGATGGCGAGGTTTCGCGCTCTCAAGGAAGCAACCAGCTCTTCAGCCTTGGCTGTCTCTGCAACACCGAGCGCTGCAGTCGGTTCGTCCAGCAGGATCAGCTTGCGCGCCCAATGGGTGGCGCGTGCGATGGCAATCCCCTGCCGCTGGCCGCCGCTGAGATCGCGGATCCTGGCATTGACGGACGGGATCCGGACATCGAGTTCGTCGAGCAGGGTTTGGCTTTCCCGCCGCATCCGCTCCTTGTCCAGCAGGCGGAAAGGCCTCCTGGTCAACTCCCGGCCAAGGAACATGTTCATGTAGACCATCTGTTCATTGGCGAGTGCCAGGTCCTGGTAGACGACCTCGATCCCGCGGCTGCGGGCGGAACTGGCGTCTGCGAAGGTGACGGGTTCGCCGTCGAGGTGAATGCCGCCAGAGGTTGGCCGATGAACCCCGGAAATCAACTTGACGAGGGTCGATTTGCCGGCGCCGTTGTCACCGACCAGGGCAACGATTTCACCGGAACTTAGCTCGAGCGAAAAATCCTGTATGGCTATCACACCGCCAAAGGCCTTGTGAATATTGGTTAGGGACAAGACAGATGAGGACATGGTCATGGCCCGAAGCTGCCCGGCCAGTCGACGGGTTCGCCGAAGCAATTCTCGATGGTGGTAACATGCGGAGACCCTGCCGATACGCCGCGCACCCCGGCCACCATTGCCCGGGTTGTAAAGGCCTGGCCACGAAATCCGAACACCACAGTATCGCCGGGGGCCGGTTTCCGGGGGCCGGTAGCATCGATCATGGCATAGTAGTCGATTGCCGAATAATCCGGGACTTCCACATCCAGGAGCGCGGTTCTGCTGGAAGTCGGTTCACCGGAGACCAGCGCCCGAACCTGATATTTCGGGAAGACCGGGTCGATATAGAGACCGCCGCCGAAGCAATAGGCCTTGCCGCCATGAAGGTGTGAGACCTCTGAAACATAAAGAACCGCAGGATCTTCCGGAAGATCCTGCACGGCGTGAAGTGGCGTCGTGCCGTGGAGGCCGTTGCCAGGCTCGACCTGTGTGGCACCGGCTTCAGCAAGGGCCGGCAAGACTGTAGAGGAGGTTGTTCCGGGGGCGTTGACCTCAATGTCGGCGCATCCGGACGCAGCGAGAGACTTCGCAGCCTTGTGGAGTGTTTTGAGATTGGGCAGCGGCTTGATCTTGCGGCTTTCGTGGTCGAACAGAAGGGCTGGAAATGTCGTGATCCCGGCAAAACGGGCTCCGTCCAACGCATCAAGGCGGCTGGCGACCTTGACAATCTCGCTGGCCTCGAAGCCGCCCTCATGGCCGCGGTAGAAGATGTCCCCTTCTGTCTGGATTCTGGCCATCAGGGCCTGTTCCCGTCCTGCGCGAGCGGACGCATCGGCGGCTTCATGCGCCTTGGCATGAGAAAAGACCGTCCAGAAATCCGGCTTCAACCGGCTGGCAGCAAACCCGGCTTCGTGCATGGGAACCTGCACGAGGTGGCCAAGATGGCCAACCTTCAGTCCTGCGCGGTCGCATGCCACCGCGCAGGCCATGTCGACAGCGACTGCGCGTTTGATGCCACCGGCCATGACAGCCGCGCAAAAACCGGAGTGGCGGCCGACCTGCTTGGTCATGGCAAAACTTGCCAGGCCGTGCCGTACGGCTTCACGCTCGAATGAGCGCGAATTGCGCTCGACCGCATCAAGGTCCAGCACATAGGAATTTGCCGGAATCTTGCCATTGCGATGGAGGGCCATGGCCGCCTCTATGAATGCGGGGTTGCGCCGGATGAGGGTGTCGAGAAACATCGGAACTTCCTGTGTCAGCGGCTGGTGTCGCGTAATGAGACTGCGACAGCGACGAGAATGATGAGTCCCCTGACAATCATCTGGTCGGAGACCTTGAGGCCCATGAGGATCAGGCCATTATTGAGCATGCCCATGAGCAGCGAGCCGAGCAGGGCGCCGACTACTGAGCCCTTTCCGCCGTTCAGGGCGGTGCCTCCCACAATCACGGCAGCAATGACCGTCATCAGATCGCTCTCGCCCAGCGTGTATTTGGCGGCTTGCAGGCGGCCGGCATAAAGAAGCCCTGCCAACCCGGCCGTAGCCCCGCAAAGGGTCAGGACGAAGAGGCGTATGCGCGTAACCTTGATGCCTGAAACCTGCGCGGCTTGCGGGTTGTCTCCAACTGCCAGAACATGAGCGCCGAAGCGGGTGTTGCGATAGACCACATGCCCGATGAAGACGGCGACGATGGTCCAGATCACCAGGGACGGGATTGAGAACAGCTTCCCCGATCCGAAGAACCCGGTGAAGACAGGATCAATCACAGGAATTGAACGCAGATCTGTCATCGACCGGGCGATGCCGGCGAACAGCCCCAGAGTGGCAAGCGTGACCAGAAAGGATGGCAAGCGCAAATATGCCACTAGAACGCCATTTAATGCGCCGATTGCGATGCCGCAACCAAGTCCTGCAAGCACCCCGAATATCATTGGATGGTTCTGCATCGTCACTGCTGCGGCCAGAGCCGACACAGCCACGATTGAACCGAAGCTGAGATCAATCTCTCCTGCCGAAAGTGTGAAGACGAGGCCAATGGCCATGATGGTCGCCGGAGCCGTCTGCAGTACTATGTTTGTCAGGTTCCGGGTGGTCAGGAATCCGTCATCATGAAGATTGGCGGCAAAGAAGAGGAATATTCCGAGAAACCCGAAATAGATGACACTTCGCTGCAAATCCAATTGCCGGAGCCGGGCGAGCACCTGTTCCATCATGTCCCGCGGATCGAGTCAGGGCGGAGGCGGGCCACCGGAGCAGCCCGCCAAGGAGAAGATGTCAGTTCGCCGAAATGCTGGCTGGCGGGTCGATATTGAGCGACTGCCTCCAGCCTTCGACGACGTTGTCTGCAGTCACAGTGATTGCAGGGGCAACAACGAACGGAGGAACTTCTTGTCCCAACAGCCCGAGAACGGCGGATGCCGCCATCGCCCGGCCGAGTTCATAGGCTTCGTCCGCCACGATTGCGACCACGTTTCCGCCCCGGATCATGTCGAGTGCAATCGGCTCCGAGAGATCAAGCGTGACAATCCTGGTCGTCGTATTGCCATTGGCCCGCAGGGTTGCCAGAACCCCCTCAGCCGGACCGGCCCATGTGACATAGATCCCGTCCAGATCGGGATTCTGCAGCAGCATGGCGTTGGCGATCTCTTCTGCGCGTGCCGGGTCGCTGATCCCTTGCTCTGCGACAATCGAAATGTTCGGGTAGTCGTTCTCAATGGTGGACTTGAACGCGTTGTCCCGCTGGTTCGTCACATAGTAGGTCGCATCATGGAAGATCCAGCCCACTGTTCCCTCGTTGCCCATGGAAGCGGCGAGCGCATCGGCGGCCTGTTTGCCCATCTGGAACAGATCGTCGGTGACGATTGCCGTATAGTCATCAGGATGCACGTAGCCTGAAGGCAGGTTGGAAAGGAAAGTCAACGAAACTCCGGCTTCCCGGGCCTCCTGGAACGCCGCAGCCGACGTGACCGGATCAAGGGGGAGCGAGAGGATTATGCTCGGCTCCTTTGCCAGCGCGGTTTCAATGTCGCTGCGCTGCTTTGCCGCATCAAATCCAGCGCTGGTAACTGCGACCACCTCAATTCCGAGGCGTTCGAACTCATCGCTGGCGCCAGCTGTGACCGCATTCACGAAGTCCGATTGATCGTGCCACAGGAGTGCCGCCGTGTAGTTGGCGGCCCTGACGGCCTCAACCTGGTCATCGCTGACAACCACTGATGCCGAAGGGGTTGCGCTTTCACCGCCCGGGCCGATTGTCTGGGCAGAGGCGGCAATGCCGTAAAGTCCGAGCAGCGAAAAGGCTGCGAGGCAATTGACAAGACGTTTCATGTTTAACTCCTCAGTTTGCTGGTGTTGGTTTCCTTGAGACCGCAGAAGCGAGCCACAAAGAGGGCGAAGGCGCGAACAGATGTGAGGAATTCCTCGATGTTGATCCGCTCTTCATAGGTATGCGCCACAGCGATATCGCCCGGCGCCCAATAGACGGCAGGACAGCCGATTCCGTTGACCAGGTAGGGCAACTCCGACCAATAGGGAGCTCCGCCCAATCGGCAGCCATCCGGGACCAACGCTCTCACGCATTGCTGCAGGAGCAATGCGGCTGGCGTGTCGCGGGGGATCTCCACTGGCGATCCCCCCTTGTCGTGGTCGCGTCCTGCCGGGTAGCCGATTGAAACCGAGACCGTTCGTGGCAATTCAGCAAGGTCCAGAGCCGCTTCGAACCGGGCAACGGCGCGGTCCATGTCCTCGCCCGGTCTCAGCTTCCGTATCAGTGAGAACCTGCACTCTCCTGGTACCGCAATGAAGCCGCCTCCGGCGATGCTTGTAACGAGGATCGAAGAGGCGCCGACCAGTTCATGCGAAGGCCCGGCGCAAAGTTCGGCTTCGTGTTCCCAGATCCGCGACAGCAGCTGGTGGGTTGCCTTAAGCGCATCGACACCCAGTTCGGGCGTCCCGAAATAGGCGGTCTTGCCGGTTACGGTGATGTCGGCAATGAAGAACCCGATCTGTGCGGTGTAGACATCAAGGCCAGTCGGCTCGACATAGATGGCGAAGTCGGGTCTTTGGATTTCTCCGGAATTGACACGCCGGACAAGGTCCGCGGCGCCAGCGCTGACCCCGGTTCCCGGTTCACCGCTTTCTTCGTCGCCAACGAATGCCAGCGCAATTTTGCCAGCCGGTTCGCGGCCGGTCGCTTTCAGCAAACGCAGTCCGGCAAGTGCTGCGCAGATCCCGCCCTTCAGGTCGCAGGAGCCGCGGCCCCAGATGTGCCCGTCGATATCGATGCCCCCGAACGGGTCGGAACGGGGATCTTCCTGCCAGTATTCTGCCCAGCCGCGTGTATGAACCACATCCGTATGGCCAACGATCAACAGGGATGGGCCATCATCTCCGCCGCGATTGGCGCCCCATACATTCTCCCGGCCTTCAAGGAATTCGCTTCGGGCGGTGTCAAGGCCAAGCTCCACCATCCGGGCTTCAAGAAAGCGGGCAAAGGGAGTCTCGTTGCCCGTGACACTTTCGATTGCGACTGCATCACGCAGCAGGGCGATGTCGGCTCTGGCATCCTGAGCGGATGCAAGCGCGGCGGCAAGTTGAGCAGCGCTCATCCCGCAACCGTCCTGAACGTCTCGACCGCCGGAGGCGGGACCAATATCCTGGCGCCGTTGAGCCCCTCGGTGAAGACCGATCCAAGCAAATGGGACAAGGCAACCGATGCGCCGCCAGCCAGTGCAGCGTGATCGCCCAGTTCCGATCTTCCGACTCTGATCCGGCGCGGGTAGCACTCCGCAACGAAGCGGACGATGCGGGAGAGCAGTTCCTTGCGCGAACCGATTGATCCACCGATGATGATTTCTGCTGGATCGACAACGGTCGCAATGGCCGAAACCGCGCGTGCGATTTGTCTGGCTACTTCGTCCAGTGTCCTGATTGCTGCGGGGTCGCCGGCATTCGCGGCATCGAAAACGGTTGGCACGTCTGCTTCATGGCCTGAAAGCGACCGGTAGAGATCAATGATTGCTTCGGTTGCGGCGGCCCGTTCCAGTGCACCGCGAGCCAGGCTCTCCGGTTCGAAGGGATCGGCGCCGAATGGCAGGAACCCGATTTCTCCTGCGGCCCCGAAACTGCCGCGCAGCAGGTCACCCTCAACGACAATCCCGGCGCCGATACCGGTGCCGACCGACATGAAGACGAGGTTGTCATTCTCGTCATGGTTCCCCAGCCAGTGTTCCCCCAGAACCGCGAGGTTCACATCGTTTTCGACAACGACCTCCATGTTCAGGCGTTCTTTCAGAGCGCCGGCAAGATCGATCCGGTCCAGTCCTGCAATGTTCGGCGCCATCAGGATGGCGCCGCTCCCGGGGTCGGGGACGCCGGGCACGCCGATGGCGGCAACATGGAGATTGCCGGTTGAACGGACCGGGCCCGATGTTGTCTGGCGCACCATGCGGGCAATCTGCTCCACGACATCGATGCCGCCATTGCAATCCGTGGGTTCGGCGCATTCCGTCAGCACATTGCCGGTGAGATCGCAGAGGGCAACGCGGACCTTGGTGCCGCCAAGGTCGACGCTTGCAACGGTCGCTGCCGAAGGACAAATCTCATAGGTCACAGCGCGCCGGCCGATGTGGCCCTCGGTCTGACCTACGGCGCGTACCCAGCCTGCAGTTTCGAGATTGGCCACGATTTCGGAGACAGTCTGCTTGGAAAGTCCGGTGATCTTTGCGACGCTTGCCCGCGACACCGGCGCAAGGCTGGCAATCGCCTGAATGACGATGCTCTGGGACATGCGCCTGGAGAACATTGACAGTGTTGCCAAGATGGACTCATTAGTTCGTTCGCTTACCGAACAAATATGATTCCAGTGCTTGAGTCAACTGAATCCCGGCACCCTCCCGCAGACGTCGTGCTCTGCCTCCGATGGTGGGTGGCAGGGGGAAACTGGACTCGTCCAGGCAAATGCAAGTCGCCTGCCAAGGCGGGCAGCACCGGTAGTATCGCCGCTTGCAATCCAAAACCTGCTTGCCAGTATGGCCCAGAACTGTCTGGACCGGGCAAACAGAAAGCGCATCATGGAATAGGCATTCAGCGGTGGTTGATGCTGAAGCCAGGCAACCGGAGAACTCTTGATAATGACCAACCCCTGCAGAATTCCTTTTTCGGCCGAAGAGTATTCAAGGAGAGCCAATCTTGCCCGCTTGATGATGAAGGAGAGGGGTCTGGATTTGCTGATCTGTCAGGACCCGGCAAGCATGTGCTGGTTGACCGGGTACGACGGCTGGTCCTTCTATACGCCACAAGTGGTGCTTCTCGGAGCCGACGAAGAGTGTCCAGTCTGGTTCGGGCGGCCGCAGGACATGAAGGCGGCGCAATTTACGACCGTTCTTCCGGACCAGAACATACAGTCGTATTCGGAGGCTCTTGTTCACCACCGCGAACGGCATCCCTTTGATGACCTGTGCGCATTGCTGCGCGACGGGGGATACGGCCGCGCCAGGATCGCGGTTGAAATGGATGCGCACTACTATACCGCGCGGGCACATCGCCATCTGGTTGAAGGTCTGCCCGGCGCCCAATTCGAGGATAGTTGCGAACTTTTGAATTGGGCGAGGGCAGTCAAATCTGAGCCTGAGCTTGCCTGCATGCGCCAGGCCGGCCGGATCTGTTCTGCCGCAATGGAGGCCGCCCGGAACATCATGGCTCCAGGAGTGCCGGCATCTGTTGTGGCGGCGGAAGTCTACAAGGCACAGACGATTGGCGTGGATGGAGCGAGTGGCGACTACACCAGCATTTGCCCGCTGATTCAGGTCGGCGAGGGCACCACCACGCCTCACCTGACCTGGTCCGAAGCACCCTTGCCTGCCAATTCACTTGTCATGATGGAGATTGCCGGGGCCAGGCACCACTACACCGCGCCGCTGACCCGGACGTTTCATCTTGGTACGCCACCGGGCGAGATGTCCAGGCTCGCAAGTGTGATTGTCGAAGGCGTGGATGCGGCCCTTGAACAGGCACGCACCGGTTCGACTTGCGAGGAGGTCGAGTCAGTCTGGCAGAAGGTGCTCAATCGTAATGGTTTCAGCAAGGAGAGCCGTGTCGGCTATTCGATCGGACTCGCCTTTCCGCCCGACTGGGGCGAGCGCACGATGAGCCTGCGGCCGGGTGACAGAACCGTCCTGCAGAGCGGTATGTGTTTTCACTTTCAGTCCGGTGTCTGGCTTGAAGACCACGGGGTGGCGATTTCGGAACCCTTCATTGTCACCGACCGGGGCGGTGAACGCCTTTGCGATATCGAGCGCCGGCTCATCATCATCGACTGACCCGGTTTCCGTATCTTCTGGAGTTTTTGCTGGCTCCTGCGATCGTCCTTTGCAGCTGATAGGAACGAGCAACTCCACTTTTGTTCATTTTCCGGCCGTGTAGCCGTCCCCCAAGTTGTTTTCAGGTTCGTCTTTCAGTCCAGGCGGCATTCCCTGATTCGGCAGGATTTTGCTGCGACCGGTTCCATCGCCTCGGGTTTCGTCCTGGACTTGGGGATTTGATGGCGGGGTTTGGCGCACATGTTGTGGCCTGTTGCTGCAAGACTGCCATTGATTGTCGTCCGGGCGGCCTCCAGGCCATGTTGAAAAACCACTTGACGGGGCAGAAAAACGAACAGAAACTGAACTTATGAATGAAGTTCGTTCAATGTCTCCGGTCCAGAGCCTGCAAACGGATTCCGCCGTGCCGATCGATCTGGCCGCTTTGCGCTGCCGCATCGCGGAACTGGAGCGTCAGGCACCTTCCTTATGCAGCGCCGGCGGTAAAGTCCATTCATCGCAATACTGGTGGACTGGTGTCGCGGCGCTGGATGCTGCCCTGCCGGAAACCGGTCTGGCAGTGGACGGGTTGCATGAGGCGGCAGCAGCAACCCCGGCGGACGGGTCTGGCGCTACGGCCTTCCTGGCCGCGCTTCTGGCCCGGCTTGCGCGCAATGGCCGGAATGGCCCGGTTCTGGTTTGCCAGAGCCGCCACCGGGCAGCGCGGTTCGGGCAATTTCATGGTCCGGGCTGGCGTGATCTCGGACTGGATCCTGCAGGCCTGCTGGTATTGCTCGGTGATCGCGAAGCCGACATTCCATGGGCAGTCGAGGAGGGGTTGCGCAGTGGTGCGCTGGCGGCGGTACTGGCCGAGGTTGAAGGACTTTCCTTTACGGCAAGCCGCCGTTTGTCGCTTGCCGCCCGGGAAGGTGCAACACCGGCGCTTCTTGTGCGCCATGACGGGCTTGGACTGGCAAGCGCTGCTGGCACGCGCTGGCGAGTGGCGACACTGCCGGGGCGGGCGGATCCCTTCGACGGAAATGCGCCTGGCGCGCCCCGCTGGCATCTTGCGCTTGCGCGTTGCCGGGGGGGAAAGCCGGTAACATGCAATGTGGAGTGGAACCGTGAGACGAGTGATTTCCATATGGTTGCCCCGCTGGCCGATTGACCGGCTGCGGCGTAGCCAGGCTCGCCAGCGTTCCCGCTCCGGCGGAACAATTCCGCCAGTAACCGCATCGGTTCCGTTCGCGGTGATTGCGCCGGACCGGCGCGGGCCGGTGCTGTGGGCGGTTGACCCCGCCGCGGGAAAGGCCGGGTTGCATCGCGGCATGCGGCTTACTGATGCCCGGGCCTTGTGTGCAGGGCTTGTAACGGCTCCCGCCAATCAGGCAGCCGACAGCCGGGATCTGGAGCAGCTTGTTCTCTGGTGCAATCGTTTCGCTCCCTGTTGCGCGGTTGACGGTCGCGACGGGTTGGTGCTGGATATCACCGGATGTGCCCATCTTTTCGGTGGTGAGGCATCATTCATGGAAGAGATCACCCGGCGTCTCGCTGATCTCGCAATCAAGGCCCGTCTTGGCCTCGCCGATACCCCGGGCGCGGCACGGGCATTGGCCCGCTTCTCCCCGCCGGGCAGCAATCAGGAAATGCGGATTGCCCGCCCCGGTGGTTCCCTTGATGCAGTCGCTGGATTGCCGGTTGAGGCGCTCGGCATCACAACAGCGGATGCCCGTCTGTTGCGCCGTCTTGGCATCGTCACCATCGGTGCCTTGGTTGATTTGCCGCGCCCGGCATTATCCCGCCGCTTTCCCTGCCGCGACAGGGAAGAGGGTGTTCTCTTGCGTCTTGATCGGACGCTGGGCCGTTGTGTGGAACCGATAACCCCGGCAGTCCCTTTGCCCATCTGTATGGAACGTTCGGCCTTTCCGGAGCCCTTGCTTGACCGGAACGGGCTGGAGCTGGCCCTTGGCAAACTCATGGCCCGGTTGACTGCGTCCCTGGAACGGAACGGGCTGGGCGTGCGGCATCTTGCGTTCTGGTGCTACCGGGTCGACGGCGATGCCGTTCGCTGCACGGTGTCCACGGCACGCGCAAGCCGGGATGGCATGCATCTGTTGCGCCTGTTCCGGGACAGGCTTGACACTGTTGATCCCGGGTTTGGCATTGATTGCGCAGCGCTCCATGCTGTCCGTGCCGAACCTCTGGAATCCGTGCAGTTGCAGCTGACCGCAAACCCCGGTGCCGGAGGCGATGTGAATCTACTGATCGACCGTTTGCAGGCCCGCCTCGGCAACGGAACTGTATGCCGTCTTGAACCGGCCGACCGTCACAGGCCGGAAGATGCCGAGCGGAGGGTGGCTCCCGGCCGGGAACCGGCAACCCATGCGTGGTCGGGAACAGCCGGCAAGCCCCAGCGGCCATTCCGCCTGTTCGACCGGCCTGAGCCGGTTGATGCAGTCGCCGATGCAGCAGACAGTCCGCCCAGTTCTTTCGCCTGGCGCGGCTCGCTCCGGCGCATTTGCCGCGCGGCCGGGCCCGAACGCATCGAGCCGGAATGGTGGAAGGGCACACGCGCTGGACCACCGCGCGATTATTATGATGTCGAGGATGCGGAGGGCCGGCGCTACTGGCTGTACCGTGCCGGCTTTCCCAATCCCGCCGGCTGCCGGGAAGAGCCGCGCTGGTATCTCCATGGACTCTACAGATGACGGACTCAGGGCGCCGGCCGGCCGCCGCCACCGCCTATGCCGAATTGCAGGCGGTGAGCAATTTCAGCTTCCTGCGAGGGGCTTCTCACGCCGAAGAACTGGCCGGAAGAGCGGCAGAGTTGGGACTCGTTGCCCTCGGCGTCGCTGACCACAACAGCCTCGCCGGTGCAGTGCGCGCCCATGTGGCGGCAAAGTCCGCCGGACTGCGCCTGCTGACCGGCGCGCGTCTTGATCTCGCCTGTGGCTTCTCTCTGCTGTGCTATCCGCGCAATCGCGCTGCCTATGGCCGCCTGTGCCGATTACTGACCCTCGGTCAGTGCCGGGCGGCAAAGGGCGAGTGCATCCTTCATATGGACGATCTGATCCTGCATTCGGATGGACAGGTATTCATTGCATTGCCGCCGGATGATCTCGACGCAGCGGAAACGGCGGAGAGTGGCACCGGGTTCCAGGGGACTCTCGCCGGCCTGCGCCAAAAGCATGATGGTCCGCTCTATCTGGCCGCCAGCATGCATTACAAAGGCGATGACCGCCGCCGCCTCAACCGGTTGGCAGCGCTGTCCAGAAGCCATGATGCGCCATTGGTGGCCACCAATGATGTCCACTACCACACGGCCGGGCGCCGTCCGTTGCAGGATGTGCTGGTTGCAACCAGAGAGGGGGTCACTGTGGCGGCAGCCGGGCGGCGCCTGGCCGCCAATGCCGAACGTCATCTCAAGAGTGGTGCCGAAATCGCCCGCTTGTTCCGCGGGCACGAGGACGCGGTGGCCCGCACGCTTGAGATCGTCGAGCTTTGCAACTTCAGCCTCGATGAATTGACGTGGGAGTATCCCGACGAACCGGTGCCGGCCGGCTGCACGCCGCAATCTCATCTTGTTGAATTGGCGTGGCAAGGCGCTGCGCGCCGGTTCCCTGGCGGGATTCCGGAAAAGGTCCGCAAGACTCTCGAGCATGAACTCGAACTCGTCGATGAACTCGGCTACGCGCCCTATTTTCTCACGGTCAACGATCTCGTCGACTTTGCAAAGGGCCGGGGCATTCTGTGCCAGGGGCGCGGTTCAGCCGCCAATTCCGTCCTCTGCTTCTGCCTGGGCATTACTTCGGTCGATCCTACCCGTATTGATCTGCTGTTCGAGCGCTTTGTTTCCCGCGAACGCCGTGAACCGCCTGATATAGATGTCGATTTCGAGCATGAGCGGCGCGAGGAGGTGATTCAGTACATCTACAACCGCTTTGGCCGCGATCGTGCCGGAATTGCCGCCACGGTTGTTTGCTACAGGCGGCGGAGCGCAGCGCGGGATGTCGGCAAGGCCATGGGCCTTTCGGAGGACACCGCCGCGGCCCTTGCCGGTGCGTTGCGAAGCAAGCAGGAATACTCGATTTCCGGCCCCGGAGCCGATGCATCCGACCGGGTTGTCTCCAAACGCATGCGCGAGGCCGGTCTTGATCCAGATGACCCGCTGCTGCGCCGCACTGCAATGCTTGCGGAGGAGTTGATCGGTTTTCCCCGTCACCTGTCCCAGCATGTCGGCGGTTTCGTTCTGACCCGCGCACCGCTTGAGGAAATCATCCCGATCGGCAACGGCGCGATGAAAGACCGCACCTTTGTGGAATGGGACAAGGATGATCTTGAGGCAATGGGGCTGATGAAGGTCGATGTTCTCGGGCTGGGGATGTTGACCTGCATTCGCAAGGCCTTCGAACTTCTTGCCCGGCACAAGGGAGTTCATCTGACCCTGGCATCCGTGCCGAAAGAGGATCCGGTGGTCTATGACATGCTGTGCAAGGCGGACACGGTCGGTGTTTTCCAAATCGAAAGCCGGGCACAGATGAACATGCTGCCCCGCCTTAAGCCGCGGTGCTTCTACGATCTTGTCATTGAGGTGGCGATTGTGCGCCCCGGCCCGATTCAAGGGAACATGGTTCATCCCTATCTTCGCCGCCGCGATGGGCTGGAAGAGGTGCTTTATCCGGCGCCAGCGCCTGAACACGGGCCTGCCGACGAATTGCAGTCGGTGCTGGAAAAGACCCTGGGTGTGCCTCTCTTTCAGGAGCAGGCCATGCGTATAGCCATGGTCGCAGCCAAGTTTACCCCGGATGAGGCCGATGCGCTGCGCAGGGCGATGGCCACTTTCCGCAGGCGTGGAACACTCAGCCGCCTGAAGGAAAAGATGGTCGGACGCATGGTAGAGCGCGGCTACAAGCCCGAACTGGCGGAACGGTGTTTCCGCCAGATCGAGGGTTTCGGGGAATATGGCTTTCCAGAATCCCATGCCGCGAGCTTTGCGTTGCTGGTCTACGTTTCCTCCTGGCTGAAATGCCATCATCCCGATGTGTTCGCCTGTGCGCTGCTGAATTCACAGCCCATGGGATTCTATGCTCCGGCCCAGATCGTCCGCGACGCCCGGGAGCATGGCGTCGAAGTGCGCCCGGTGGATGTCAATGCAAGCGGATGGGACAACAGCCTCGAAAACTCAACCGGGGGGTGCTTGGCGCTGCGTCTTGGCATGCGCCAGATCAGTGGCATGCGCCAGGATGAGGCCGTGCGCATCATGAACGCGCGTTATGAGCCCTATGCCGATTTGAGCGACCTCCGCAGCCGCGCCGGAATAGCAATGCCGGCCATCGAAACCCTGGCAGCTGCCGACGCGTTCAACTCGATGGAACTTGGAAGGCGCCAGGGGTTGTGGCAGTCCCGCGCCCTTGCCAATGCGCCAGCTCTGCCGCTGCTTGAGACTGCTGAAAGACTTGCGGAGAAGGAAGATGCCGCGATTGCTCTGCCGGAGATGCCGCCCGGCGAACAGGTGATTGAGGACTATCGCACTTTACGCCTGTCGATCAGGGCGCATCCGGTGTCTTTCCTGCGCCGGCGGTTGATTGCTCGGGGCGTCATAACCGCGGCAGAAATAGAACGCGCCAGAGATGGCGCCCGTACATCCATGGCTGGGCTGGTTCTGGTTCGCCAGCGGCCTGGCAGTGCCAAAGGGGTGGTATTCATCACGTTGGAAGATGAAACCGGTACGGCAAACGTCGTTGTCTGGCCGGATACGCTGGAGAGATTCCGGCCAGCAGTTCTGGCAAGCCGGCTCGTGATGGTTCGGGGACGGATTCAGCGCGCTGGCGAAATCGTCCACTTGATCGCGACGGAGGTTGAAGATCTTACCGGCTGGCTTGACCTGTTGGTTTCGGACCGCCGGATCGTGCAACCGGCATCAGATGAGTCAGTAGAAAGCAGCCAGCGGCCGCTTGCAATCTTGCGGACAGGTCATCCGCGAAGCCGACGGGCGATACCGCAGTCGCGGGATTTCCGGTGACCTGTGCCAGGCAGCCTCCTGCGGCACAGTCCGGCATGACATGTCCGTCATTCATTCCGAAACCGGGGAACTGCCAGTATAGAAGTCACTCGTGCGCCTGGCTGCAGCCGTCGCTGCCTCCGGATCCATACCAGCTGCCATTCCCGCCAATCGCCAGCCCTCGGAACTGCCCTCAATGAACTCTCTGCCTTCAGCCGATGCAGCGAAGGCCGCTTCATCAATGCGCGGGTCCAAAGGCCGGGTGACATGCAGGGCAAGACCGAGCAGGCCCATTTCCCATCCGACGCCAAGGGCGCCGGGACCGTACTGATCCCAATGGTCGGACAGCAATGCCTTGTGTGTCAATTCCACTGTCGGAGAACCCGAACTCCCTACGATTTGCACATCGACCCAGCTCACATCGCCAGCAAATTCCCAGGTCAATGCGAAACAGTGGCCGGGCACGCAATCTGTAATTGTTCCAGAGGCATTTCCTTGCACCTGGTAGCTTCCGTTGTGTTCAAGAGTTCCACTCACAGGAGCAAACCAGCGCGAGATGCGGCCGGGGTTGGTCAGGGCATCCCAGACATCTTCGGTGGTGCACGGAAAGCTGCGCGAAATGATGACGGCTGAAGCTCTCTGCCCATCAATCTTGAGAAACGCGACGGAACGCTTCACCTCATCCAGGTGACCTTGTGGATCAGCAATCAATTGTCATCTCCTCCTGCCGGTTCAGTCAGACCGGAATCCCGGGATCATTTCCGGTAACTGCAGGCCGCAAACCCGCAATACTCCTACGCGCTGCTGGGCACCCTGGCCAGACCCGGGCGATTTGGTGTCGAATTGGGCTTGAGAAGATTGATCCAGAGGAGCCAGAAGCCATACTGGGACCGGTCGCACCCTTGCCATGCCGGTGGTAAGGTCTAGCTGCTGCCAACTTGCGAACGAGGATAGCAACCGTTGCCTTTGACCGGGTTCATATGCGTCGGTGCTGCGCACTGGGATGTATTGGGAAGAGTGCCGGATCGGCTGCGGCCGGGTTTTGACTCGCCGGGGTCTGTCTGGAGGGTGCCTGGCGGCGTTGCGCTGAATGTGGCCCGTTCGCTCAAGGCTCTCGGTGCAACACCCCAGTTGTGGAGTCAGGTGGGCGACGATGGCGAGGGCAGGGAACTCATCGCTGCAATCGAGGATGCCGGCCTTCCGGTTGAAGGTATCCTGACGATTGGAGGAAGCAGGACCGATTGCTGCATGTTCATCCTGGATGAACAAGGATCGGTCACCGGTGTGTCCGATTGCCGCCTGCTGGAGGAGCAATGCAATGGCTTGCTTCAGAAAGTTGCTTCCGCTCCTTGCTGGAAATCGGCCAGCAAGCCCGTGCTGATCGTCGACGGAAACCTGCCGGCAGAAGTGTTGACCGGCCTCAGCCGTCCCAAGTTCAAACATGTGCCGCTTAGGCTGGTTGTTGCATCGGACGGGAAGGCGGCCAGAGCCATGCAGGTTGTCGGACGTGAGCGCACGACAATTCATCTCAACCTGGCAGAAGCGGCCATCGTTGCCCAAAGGAGCTTCAGGGATGCGCTGGACGCTGCCGGACATCTTGTCGCGATGGGGTTGGAGCGGACAATTGTCACGGACTCGCGTGGAATTGTCGCTGATGGCAACGGAGACGCAATTGTATCAGCGGAGTCCGGCCGTTCTGGCCGGGCTGTGAGCATAATCGGCGCCGGAGACCGCCTGACGGCTGCTCATCTTGTCGCAGAGAGCAGGGGATTGTCCCGGCAGGAGGCACTGGAGTTCGCCATCAGGAAGGCGCAGGAATTCGTGGAAGGAACCGCCGCGTGAATGAACTGACTGTTGACCTGTCACCGCAGGTTCGTGAAGCAATTGCCGAGGGTATTCCGGTCGTGGCTCTGGAGTCGTCGATTGTCGCGCAGGGCCTTCCATGGCCTGACAACATCGAGACGGCGATGGCGGTTGAAAGAAAGGTGGCCGGGCAGGGTGCGGTTCCGGCGACGATTGCCGTCTTGGACGGACGGATAAGAATTGGCCTGAGAGAAGAGGAACTCAACCGCCTCGCCTCGGGGTCCGTTACACGGAAACTGAGCCGCAACGATCTTGCCGTGGCGCTGGCAACTGGCGAATGCGGTGCGACCACAGTTGCAGCTACCATGATCTGTGCAAGGATTGCCGGCATCAGGGTATTCGCAACTGGCGGGATTGGTGGTGTTCACCGAATGGCCGAGCAGACTTTCGATGTTTCGAGAGACCTTTATGAACTGGCGGAAACACCGGTAATCGTCGTGGCCTCAGGAGCGAAATCGATACTCGATATCCCGAAGACACTGGAGGTGCTCGAAACGCTTGGCGTCCCGGTGATTGCGTACAGGCAGGATGCTTTCCCCGGTTTCTGGTCCAGGGAATCCGGGGTTGCCGCACCCTTGCGGCTTGACGAACCGGGGCAGATCGCTGCGGCCCATGCGGCAAGGCGGCGGCTTGGGCTTTCTGGCGGGATGCTGGTGGCAAATCCGATCCGAACATCCGCGGAAGTCAGGCTCGAAGTCGTTCAGCCCTGCGTGGAACGTGCTGTCTCCAGGGCAGCGCAACAGGGAATTGCCGGAAAGGAGCTGACACCGTTCCTGTTGAATGCAGTGGCGGAGGAGTCTGTCGGAGCGACAATCAAGGCCAACAAGATTCTGGTTCAGGACAATGCGGTGCTTGCCGCAGAAATCGCGCGCGAGATTGCAGGTCATCCGGACTGATCGTCGCAGCACGGCGATTTCATTGCGCCGGATGAGGCTCGTGGAAGCAGGGAATACTCGGGCTATTGGTGTGAACGGTCGAGAAAGATCTTTCCCGGCACTTCAAAACCGCGGCAACAGCAAACCTCCATCTACCGAAATGACCTGACCGGTTGTGTAGGGAATCCGGCCCGTGGCAATGGCGGCGATGACCTTGCCAACTTCTTCCGGTTGGCCGACCCGGGGGTAGAGGCAAAGCCCCTCCTCGGCCCGGCGCTGGTAGGAGTCGATCACTGGCTTTGTCATGTCGGTGGCGATCAGTCCCGGCTGTATGTCGAACACCGGAATTGACCGTTCTCCAAGGCGGGCGGCGAACACCTTCGAGACCATGGCCGCTGCTGCCTTGGAGGCGCAGTATTCTCCCCGGGGCAAGGCCACCGCAACGGCATTGGATGATGTGACATTGATGAGCGAATAATGCAGGTCCGGGTGTTGCGTTCTGGCAAGCAGGCGCCTGGCGAATTCCTGGGACAGAAAGAAGATGGCCTTGGCATTCACATTCATGCAACGGTCGTAGCTCTCTTCTGTCACCTCAAGGACATCTCCCCTCTTCATGACGCCAACCCCGGCATTATTGACGAGTGTGGTCAATTCGCCGATTTCGGCCTCTATCCGGTTGAGGGCTTCCTTGTCGCGCGCGAGTTCCATGGCATTCATGGCGACCTTGCAGACCTTGACTCCGCACCTGGCCACCGCTTCTGCCGCCTGGCTGAGCTGCTCGCCTTCATGCCGGGAATTGACGGCGATGTTGAATCCCGCTTCCGCAAGCTGCAAGGCGGCTGCAAGGCCAATTCCTCTGCTCGAACCGGTTACAAGCGCGGCCTGGACACTCATGATGCTGCTCCCTGCGACAAAAGTTCACGGGCAATTATCGAGCGCTGAATCTCGTTCGTGCCCTCGTAGATCTGGGTAATGCGGGCGTCGCGGTAGAGGCGTTCGATCTCGAAGCCCCTGATGTACCCACTGCCCCCGAATATCTGCAAGGCATCCGATGTCCTTGCAACCGCAACATCTCCGGCAAAGCACTTGGCCATCGAACAGGCCATGACGGCCTTCTCACCTCGGTCGAGCTTTCCTGCAGCGCTATGAACCAGGAGCCTCGCGGCCTCGATATCCTTGGCGATGTCCGCAAGCTTCCACTGTATGCCCTGAAAATCCGAAATCGGCCGTCCGAACTGTTTCCTCTGTTGAGCATATTCGAGTGCCGCCTCCAGCGCCGCCTGGGCAATTCCGACCGCCAATGCGGCGATCCCGACCCGCCCCTTGTCCAGGGCGCTCATGACCATGTGGAAGCCGCGTCCCTCCTCCCCAATGAGGTCCTCTTCTGCGAGCCTGACTTCATTGAATGAAAGAGCGCCAACCTGACTGGCGCACTGCCCCATCTTCTTTTCCGGATGTCCCCTTTCAACGCCGTCCGAATTCAGGTCCACAGCGAACACGCTCATGCCCCGGTGTCCCGCCTTCGGATCCGTTCTGGCGAGTACGAAACCGACATCTGCAACCGGCGCATTGTGAATCCAGATCTTGTTCCCATCCAGTATCCAGCCATTTCCATTGCGCCGCGCGGTCGTGCGGATCGACGCCAGGTCGGTTCCGGCTTCCGGTTCGGTCAGGCAATAGGCGGTCAGGGTTCTGGCAGTCACGACTGGCTGGAGCAGCCTCTCGCGTTGCCCCTCAGTCCCGAAATTGACCAGGAGCGTGGCAATCAACTCTATGAGGCCACATTGGTCGGCAACCGACGCGTATCCACGTGACAACTCTTCCATGACAAGCGCATAACCGAGAACATCAAACCCGGATCCGCCCATTTCCTCCGGAACGGTGATGCCGAACAGGCCGAGCTCGCCCATTTGCTCATAGAGATCGCGCGGAAACCGGGCTTCCTGATCAAGTTCGCCTGCAATCGGACGAATATCGTTATCCGCGAACTGCCTTGCTGTATCCCGGAGCAGCTGGTGGGTTTCTCCAAGAAGCATCGTGCGTCCTTTGTAACCGTTTGGTTACCTTATTTTGCGGACACTTCGCTGTCAATGCGGACGGAGAGGGGAGCACAGTGTCCGGAAGTTGCGCAACCTCCGGTCCTGGAATGGCTCACTTGACGACAGATACCTTTGTCCGGTCGATGGTCATGGCCACGGCAATGACGAGCACCAGTCCGAAGACGATCTGTTGGGCCAGAACCGTAACTCCGACGAATGTCATGCCGATCCTCACAACGGCGATGATCAACGCCCCGACGAATGTCTTCCAGATGCTGCCAACACCGCCGGTGATTGCGGTGCCGCCAACGATGATGCAGGCAATGGCGGGAAGCAGGAACTCGCTGGCAAGGGTGGGAGAGCCTGACCCGAGCCTTGCAGCCATGACCAGACCGGCCAGCCCCGCCATCAGGCCCGAAATCACGAAGGCGAAGAACTTGATCCGGTTCACGTTGATGCCGGATGCAATCACGGCCTTCTCCTGAGAGCCAACGGCCCGCACCAGGCGTCCGAAACGGGTCAATGACAGGATTGCCGACAGCACAATCAGAACAAAGACGCCGACGATGACTTCGTTGTCGATCCCGAGAGTTGTTCCGGTTGCCCAGTCGAGCCAGGTCGCCTTGTCCTCGTCGGAAATATAGATTGAACGCTCGTTGGACGCCCAGAAAGCAACCGAGGTCATGATGCCGCCGATAGCCAGAGTGGCAACAAATGACGGGATGCGGAGATAGTTGACGACAAGCCCGCTGAGCACACCGGCAGCGGCTCCTGCCGCCAGCCCGATCAGAAGCGCGCCTCCGCCAAACATCGGAAGCAAGGCCGCCAGAATGCAACTGGTCATGGATGCAATCGCCTGTATCGACAGGTCGATGCTGCCAAGCATGATGACAAAGGTCGCACCCGAAGCCATCAGAAACAGTGTCATCGTGTCTGCGGTGACTGTAATGAGGTTCGCTGGCCGCAGAAAACCGGGTTCATACGCGGCGATCCCGAACACCAGTACAAGCAGCGTGAAGACAGGTATCAGATTGCGCAGCAATTCCTTTTGTTTCCGGGTCATTGGTCAAACCATGTTCGAAATCAGGTCGATCTGGGCGGGTTTCGATCCGACGGGAGCGTCGAAAGAGGCGCTGACCTTGCCATCCTTGAGGACAAGTATCCGGTTCGACAGGCCGATGACCTCCTCAAGCGTGTCGCCAAGAAGCAGAATGGCCGCTCCCTGGTCCGCCATCTCGCGAATGAGATCATAGACGTCCTCCTTGGCGCCAACGTCGATCCCGCGTGTCGGGTGATCCAGAACAGCCACCCTTGAGCCGAATATCTGCCATTTGGACAGGACAACCTTCTGTTGGTTGCCACCGGACAGGCTCTGGATCGGAGTTCCTGCGCCTGGAGTGCGGATTCTCAGCCGGTCGATCCAGCGTTGGCATTCTGATCTTTCGCGGTCGAACTCGATGAAACCGAACTTCGAGAAGCGGGCTCCGGCCGCAAGCGTCATGTTTTCCGAAACGCTCATGCCATTGACAATGCCCTCCGACTTCCGTTCGCTCGGTACAAAGCCGAACCCGGCATCGACGGCTTGGTGCGGATGATTGAGACGAACCGGATTGCCCTCGATCAGAACCTCGCCGCCAGTTGGAGGCAGGAGGCCGCCAAGGCATCGGGCCAGCGCTTCCCTGCCAGAGCCGACAACACCGGCAAGGCCGAGTATCTCGCCTTCTGCAAGATCGAAGGAAAGGTCTTGAAACTCGCCATCAATCGTGAGGTTGCGCACGGAGAGCACCGGTTCGCCAAAGGCGGTGCGCTGCAGGTTTTCCCGGTAGTATTCGTGGTCCAGCTGCCGCCCCACCATGTGTTCGTGCAAGCCGCTGATCGAGGCGTCCGATGATGCGACCTTGTGGACGACTGCGCCGTCCCTGAGCACATAGACACGGTCGGAAACCTCAAGAACCTCATCAAGCCGGTGCGAAATGAAGATGATCGAGGCCTTCGATTTCAACTCTCCGATGATGTCGAAGAGCAGATCAATCTCCCGCTGTTCAAGAACCGAGGTCGGCTCGTCAAGAAGAATGATAATCTCTCCGTCAATGCGCCCGTCGAGCGACAGTGCCTTGGCGATTTCGACCATTTGCCGGGCGGCAAAGTCCAGTTTGGAGCACTTCATCGCCGGGTCGCAATCCAGGTGGACCTTCGCCAGTTCGACCTTCGCCGCGGCGTTCATCGCGCGCTTGTCGATGATACCGAAGCGCAGGAACTCCTGTTCACGGCCAAGGAATATGTTCTCAGCCACGGTCAAGGTCTGGATGATCGACTGTTCCTGGAAGACCATTGCCAGTCCGCGGTTGAATGCTTCGCGGGGCGTGCGGAAAGTGACAGCCTTGCCTTCGAAGTGCATTTCACCTGCGTCGACCCTGTGAATGCCTGCCAGAATCTTGACCAGGGTCGACTTGCCCGCTCCGTTCTCACCGATGAGGCCCACGACCTCGTTGCGGTCCACATGGAGGTCGACGCTGTCGAGTGCCCGGACTCCCGGGAACTCCTTGGTCACGTTCTTGAGTTCAAGCACTGGCGCCATGGCCGACTACTTCACAACTTCCAGAAGCCGCCTGTCCAGGGCCAGGGTGACGGCAACGATGATGAGAAATCCTTGAACACCCTGCTGAACAAATGGTGGCACTCCCATGAGTACCATACCGTTGGTGAGCACGATGACAATCAGCACACCGATGACCGAATTGAGAACGGAGCCGACGCCCCCAGACAGGGCGGTCCCGCCAACGACAACCGCAGTGATGGTCGTGAACAGGCGACCTGATGCGATAAGGGCATGGCCTTGCCCCAACTGCGCGGCTGCCATGGCTCCAGCAAGACCGGAGAAGAGCCCGGCAAGTATGAAGACGAGCACGCGGGTTCGTTCAACCGGAACCCCGCTTTGCCGGGCGGTGACTTCGTCCGTGCCGATGGCGTAGACATATCGGCCAAGACGCGTTCGCTCCTGAACGATCCAGGCAACGACGACTGCGGCTGTCGCTACCCAGATGCCGTTTGGCAATCCAAGCGTGCGGCCGAGCGTCAGCGCCCTGAATCCCCGGTCGGATATGCGCACCGGAAACCCTCCAAGCGCTGCGGTGGCGATCCCGAGGCAGACGAAGCCGATCCCGAGTGTGACCATGAAACTGGGGATCTTGAGGTAGACATGGGTTGCGCCATTCACGCCGCCAATCAGTCCACCTGCAAGCACTGCAAAGAGAATTGCCCACATCCCGAGATCGGACGAAAAGGTATCGTTGAGTACCAGCGACGCGGTGATCACGGCACATAGTGCAACGATGCCTTCGACCGAAAGATCGATCGATCCCATCAAGATCACGAAAGTGGCGCCCATCACGAGAACAACCGGGATTGAGGAGGCGTTCAGGATCCGGATTGCGTTGGAGACTGACAGGAAATTCGGATTGAAGATTGCGATGACAATGCAAAGCAGAAGAAAAACCCCGACGGGTGCTAATGCGCGCCAGTTGATTGCAGCCACAGCTTCAGTTGCCAGTCAGGGTTCCTCAAGAGCGAAGCCGGGCCGAGGGGCCCGGCTTCCATTCAGGCAGTATTGCTATTGATACTGGATCTGTCCAGTGGATTTGGCCCAGTAATCATTGAAATCGAATGATGCGTCGCGGCTTCTGAAATCGGCAATATTCGCCGGTGTTACGACGATGCCGGTTCCGTAGAATTCGCGGTGCTCATGCGGCTCTGAAGCGATATCGACTGCGCCGGTTGCCGCTGCATGGCAAAGCGACAGGCCCATGCCGCCAGTCCACATCGGGTCCCAGGCAACGGTTCCAGCCATTTCGCCGGCCTCGATAGCTGACAATGCGGCTTCGGTACCGTCGATCCCCACAACAGGCACCGATCCGGCCTTGCCTTCCTGCCGAAGCGCTTCAAGCGCGCCGATACCCATGGAGTCGTTGGCCGCCCAAACGCCCTTGATGTCGTCGCCATAGCGGGTCAACCAGGCTTGCATGATTTCGAATGCCTTGGTTTCGTTCCAGTCGGCGGGCTGGAAGTCGAGAATTTCGACCTGTCCGCCGGTTTCAGCAACGGCCATCTCCATGCCGAGCTTGCGCTCAATTGCCGGCACGTTTGAAAGGATCCCGCCGATGGCGACGATCCCACCGGAACCACCCATCGCATCAATCAGGGCTTCGGTGATTTCCTTGGAAGTGCCGACGCCCGAGAATGACATGTGGGCGACATAATTTGGATCGTGGTCCCATGGATGCAGGTCATCCGGCTTGTTCCACTGGGTGACCACATAGGCGCCTGCCGCCTTGGCTTCATCGACGATAGTCGCTGCATCAGGAGAGTCGTTCGGGTCTACGTTAATGCAGACGTTGCCCTCGGTCCGGGCAATCAGGGCGCGAATGTCAGCCAGGCCCTTTTCCGAGTTACCCTCTGTTACCAGCACCTCGAACGGCAACCCGACCGACTCGGCAAAGACCTCGCCACCACGGGCGAAAGTCGCATGATAGGGGTTGGAAAGCGAACGCATGGAAATGGCCAGTGTCAAATGGCCATCAGCGAATACCGCCGACCCGACACCCGACGACACCATCGCCGCCGCTGCCAGAACTATTGAACTCTTTGCTATCCTTTTCATTGGATGCTCCTCCGTAGTTGAATGAACCAAACAGTTACTTAGACCGGAAGCTCCGGGCAGTCAATCGAAACTTGGATAGCCTCCAGCACGGTTTTGGTGCAGCTGGAATTGCTTGGTGCCGACCGGTTTATTGCCGAACTGCGTACGGCTTGGTCGGAATGCGAAACCCGGCCGGCAGCCAAGCCCGTTGAGCAACGGAAACGAGGTCGTCGATGGCCGGATCCGTTGGTTGAGTTAACCGGGCAATTGCACATCTGGATTGAGGCTGAACCAAGGTGCGCCGGCCGTGAGTTGCTGGCAAGCTTCAAACCGAGCACCCGGACCAACCCCTGACAAACTGTTGCGAACGCTTCAAGACGAGCAAGGGTCTGGCGAAAGGAGGAGGCAGGATCCATCGTATTCGGCGACCTGAAGCAGGCGGAACCGGCGGGCGGTGAATCATGACAGCCGACCTCGTCAAGACATGTCATTTCTGGTTCCAGTAGGAGCATTTTGCGAGGCTACAGTGCAGAGTTTCGGAAACACTTCCGAATGAGTTTACACGGATGCTCACCCTGAATGTCGCCGAGCATCAGACGCCATTTGTGGCGTGGGCAATCTTGTCGTTCCAGTTCAATAGACTTGATCTGAGGTATTCGGCGGCCTCCATGCCACGTTCTCCGTACGATGTCAGATCCAGATAGGTCTGCACCGGGCTAGTACAGGTAAGCCCGCAATCAAGCGTTTCGCTCTCATCCAGAATGTCCCTGTCCTTCAACAAGGTTACTTGAACGTTGGCGCCCGCCAAACTTCGGGTGAGACCCAGAGATTCCCTTAGCTGCGCCAAGCCATACTTGTCCGCGTACAGAACGGTATTGCTGTATCGAGCATAAGGAGCCAACCAGTTTGCGGCCGAAAAGGAAGCCAAAGCCAATTCAGGCCGGTCATGTGACTCAATCATCAACTCGCGGAGCATCCTTGTCATCCGCTCTCCATGGAGTACCGTATAGTATTCGCAACGGGTTCCTTCGGGCGGTGTGTATTTGGCCGCCCACTCGTCCAGCAGTCGGTCCGGGTCATGCAGAAAGAAGCCATCCTTGCCGACGCGGCCGAACTCGTGATTCAACAAGGCCTTGCGAATATTGCTGATGTGCCCAATGCTGACTTTAGCTTCATTGGCCAGTTCTGTGACACGCCAGGACCGGTTAGGATTTTTCAGAGCAACGATCAGGACTCTTGCCGACTTGCGCTTGAACAAAGACCTGAGTTCCCTTGGCTCAACTGCGGGTTTGGTGGCTACCTCCCGGTCGATGGCCACCCCGTTGAACGAGATCTGGGCATTCCCTTCGAAATCCAAATACCCGGCACCAAGCTCCCTGCAGATTGCTCGTGAAGCGGGTGAAAGATAGGGGGCAATCAGAATGCCGATGGCTTCTTGGTTCATTCTCTCTGTGATGTAAGACAATTGCAGGGCGGCCATTCGAGCCTGCCGCGGCTGGATACTGGACTTCACTTCACAGACCAGATGGTGTCCGAGGTCTCCGACCCTGACCTCTGCCATGAAATCTGCTGTCAGGCCGTCAATCCTGGGGCCTCGCTTGATTGAAATCCTTTCGACGATGGGGACTCGCCGCAGTGCATCTTCAAGATGTCCCCGGGCTTGGCGGACAAGAGATTTGTTCACTGATTGAATAGATTTCATCATTTGATGAAAATGCCAATTCTAGTGAAAAGATCAAGCGAGCCGTATCAAGAAGCCGTTACACGAACAATCATGAACTCGCCAAGGTTGGACCAGGGCGGCCGGGTGCAAACTTCGAATGGCAATTTGAATCGTGGTTTGACCACTGCTTGTGCCGACGCCATGGCGCCAAGATTGTCAGGTACTCTTGCTGCATACGCTCACACCTTCGGCGGTTCCATTGCATTGCGGGATCTGATTGGCACGCCCGCTGCCGCAGTTTTGCACCCAGAAGCAGGACCAAGGGGTCAGACTGCAAATACGAGTTCGCGTGATCTGTCTATTGCTGTGCGTAAATGCGGGTTTCTGATCGCGCCGGATTCAATGAGGTCAACAGGGCGTCCAAGCGCGTCACTCAACGCCTCGGCAAAGTCAAAATACTGCTTCAGCTGAGCCCTTCCGTCCAACAGCCCGAATTCAACAACGAAGTCAGCGTCACTGGTCATTGGGTCGAAGTCCTCGCCGCGTGCTGCGGAGCCGAAGACTTCCAGCCTTATCACTCCATGGCATCGACATAGTTCCGCCAGATGTTCCCTTCTGTCGGCAATTTCGCTGTGCATGGCAGTAACCCTTTTCGCTGATGCAGGTAGGCAGCAGTTCTGGCATCAGCGTCTCATTCGATCCATATTCCTCTGGCTGGTCCAAGTCCATCCAACGAGAGCTACCCGGCATCAGGACCAATGTTAAGCGCGCCAATTGTCCCGCGGCAATCTGCTGAAGCACAAGATGCCGATGGCATTTGTCAATTCGGACTGAATGCAAGCGTGAAGCCTGCCTTGTTCTGGAGGCAGTTCAGGCGCCTTGGTACGAGCGCAGGCTTCGCCGAACGGCGTGCTCCGTCAACCGGGCAGTGCACCTACGGCATTGGAACCAGTTACTCCGAGCGTGGGACTTACGAGACTCCAACACTGCTCGCTTGCACATTTCGCCTGGACGCATCTGCAGCACATGGTGTTGAACTTTCATGTGCGACTGGGGCCGATGGGCGGGCAGGCACCACTCGGCGCAATCGGCTTGGTGTCAAGCGGCCTGCAATCCTACGCGGCAACGAGCCTCATGACCGTGTCAATGTTGAACTCAAGACGTTCCTGCAGTGCCTCAGGCGCCATGAGGTCCCGCTCAAAAATGATCGAACCCGTGAAGCGGTTGGTCAAATAGTAGTATCCAATCGCAGCAATGGTGATGTTCAGTTGGACCGGATCAATATTGGCCCGGAACTCGCCGGACGCCTCTCCGCGCTGCAATATGTTCCGAACCATGTTGACGAGTTGGCGGCTGACGACATTGATCACTTCCGACTCCTGCAGGTGCCGCGCCCTGTGTAGGTTCTCGTTGTTGACGAGATTCAGGAATTCCGGATTTCGCAGATAATAGTCCCAGGTAAATCTCACGAGTGACTCAAGTGCTTCCGCCGGAGGAAGGTGTTCGAGATTGAGTTCCTGTTCTGCAGTTCGCAGGTCCACATATGCATCCACAACCACCTTCCTGAACAGCTCTTCCTTGCTGTTGAAATAGTGGTAGATCATCCGCTTGTTGGCTTTTGCCAGCTTCGCAATGTCGTCGACGCGCGCTCCTCCCAAGCCCTTCCTGGCAAACTCCGCTTTTGCGGCGGCGAGTATTTCACGCCGTGTACGCTCGGCGTTCCGGGTTCTTTGGGTGCCTTCCCGGGCTTCCTGGCGTTCGGACTGTTTCATGCGGCTTGGGGCACCATCAGTTTGCGCAGGGGTTCGGAGCGCTCTTTAGCCATCACCGCTCCCAAACTCTGGTTTGCGCTTCTCATTGAATGCGGCGATGCCTTCCTTGAGGTCAGCCGAACCTGCGGCGGCAATGCCTGCGAATGCCTCAATAGTACTTTCGAGCTCCTCTCCTTCGGCAGCATTCAACAGCAGCTTTACCATTTCAGTTGCGAATGCGCTGCGGTTGTTCAACTGTCCGATCAACCCGGTGGCAACTTCCATGCCTTTTCCGGAGTCCGCCAAGGTGTCCACAATGCCGAGCCTCAATCCCTCTTCGGCATCAAGCATCTCACCGAAGAGCGCCATGCGGCGAACAGCCTGACTTCCGAAACGCCGGACTGCGCGCTGGGTGCCTGACCAGCCAGGAATGATGCCGATGCCGGCCTCTGGCTGCCCGATCCTTATGTGCCGCTCCCCGATACGCAGATCGGCACAGGCGGCCAGCTCAAGTCCTCCGCCGAGAACATGCCCGTTCAGAACTGCGATTACAGGCTGGCGCAACCGGGCAAGCGCATCGAATGCCATGTGCCCCCTGCGAACCCAGTGGCGGCCAAATTCGGGTGCTTCATAGCCAGACCAGTCGGCGATGTCTCCACCAGCGCAGAAGGCCCGGCCTCCTGTTCCTGTAAGGGTAACCACCCGGGTTGCACTGCGAAGTTCAATCTCGTGGCAGACCTCAACCAGTTGCTCGATCATTTCCCGGTCAAGGGCATTGAGCTTTTCCGGACGGTTCAAGACCACACGGCTGACCGGGCCTTCATGCTCAAGCAGGATCTTCTTTGATTGGGTCAAGACAGCGGTCTCCGCCTCAGCATCTTTGCGATCAAGGTAAGAACAGCGACTGGTCCATCGTCTTCGCGTTTTCGGCAATGGTCAGATGGCAGTTGGCCTGATCAATGATGTCAGATCGCGGATCGATCCCGGGCGCGATCTCGACGACCTTCAGGCCATCCTCTGTCAATTCCAGGACGCAGCGTTCAGTGACATAGGTGACATCCTGTCCGCACAGCATCGCGCGTTTGCCCGAAAAGGAAACCTGCTGAAGCTCCTTCACCAGTTTTGGAGTTTTTCCCTCCTTGCTGATTAGCAACTTGCCATCCTCGATGTCGAGCTTGGCGCCTGCATTGAAGTAGCCCGAAAACACAATCCTGCGGGCGCGGGCGGTAATGTCGACGAACCCTCCCGCGCCTGCGGTTATGTGGGGCCGGAAGGACAGCTTCGAGACATTGACGGAACCGTCTCCATCAATCTCTAGAAATGACAGAAGCGACGCGTCGAAAGCTCCAGCCTGGAAATAGGTGAATTGATGCGGTGAATCTATGAATGCTTCGGCGTTTGACGAGCAGCCAAACTTGAAGTCGAGAAGCGGAACACCGCCAATTGCCCCTTGTTCGATCACCCAGGTGGCTTCACCATGCCGGCCTTCCTCCAGAAAAATCCTCGGGACGTTTGCCGAAATTCCAAATCCGATATTGACGACCGAACCGGGCTGGATTTCCTTGGCCACCCTGCGCGCAATAACCTTTGCCACCCCGAATTCGGGCGTCGCAAAGCCATCCAGCGGACGCGAGATTTCGCCTGATATCGCCGGATCATGAACTGTAGCGGTTGTCTGTAGCTGTTCTGGCGCTTCGACCACTTGGTCAACCAGGATTCCAGGCACATGAACATCGTGCGGGCGCAATGAGCCGGACCTTGTGACAGACTTGGCCTGTGCAATGACCTGTCCGCCGCAATTCCGGGCGGCGAGAGCCAGATCCAGCGCTCCAAGATACGCACCTTCATGTTCGAAAGTCAGGTTGCCGCGCTCATCGGCGGTGCTGGCCCTGATAACTGCCACATCCGGCCGGATCGCAGGAAAATACAGCCATTCGTCATTTTCGAACTCGACACGCCGGACTATCGGCCGTTCACGCGCCTTTTCGTTCATGGCGCAGCCATCATGCGCCGGGTCCACAAATGTGTCCATGCCCACCTTGGTCAGAACACCCGGCCGGTGGGCAGCCGCCTCCCGCAGCATGTCAAAGACTATGCCGCTCGGGACGTTATAGGCTGCGACCTTGTTTGCGCCGACGAGCTGCCAAATCAGCGGCGGCTCGGCCGAGGATGGTCCTGACGGATAGGAACCGCCGATGATGGTTTCGATCTGCCCATTGGTTGCGAGGTGGTCCACGCCCTTGGTGCCAAACATGTCACCGGCAGCTATCGGGTGGATCATCGTCAACCGGCCGGGCGAACCGGTGGCGCGGTAGCGATCGCCGAGGGCAGACAAGACCGCATCCGGGCAGCAGAGTCCTGAGGATGAATTAACTGCGACGATCGCGCCATCCCCAATACCGGATACCGCCTCGGCTGCGCCTACAACCTTTGAGTTCAAAAGAGTGCTCCCAATTCGCAAGTAACCATTTGGTTAGATAATTCCATCAGGTGTTCGGGGCGTCAAGCCGCCGATCAGGCATGGGTGCGGCTTTCCTGTCTCTCCACGGCGCCAACCACCTTGGAGTGGCCCCAATTGACGTCCAGTCCTCATGCCCGGTTGCCACGAACAAGGTCGGATGCCTTTTCCGCAACCATTATGGTCGGAGCGTTGGTGTTCGAACCAACCAGGCTTGGGAAAATTGACGAGTCACAGATGCGCAGGCCATCAATGCCATGCACGCGCAGTTCCGGATCGACGACAGCCATCTCGCCAGTACCCATCTTGCATGTACCGTTCGGGTGATAGGATGTGCGTCCGAAGCGCCTGGCATAATCGGCAAATGCATCCGCGTTTGCTGGCGGATCTGCAGGGTTGTGCATGCGGCGAATGTGCTTCTGGAGTGCGGACTGCGCAAAAATCTCGCAACTGATGCGGACGCCTTCAGCCGAGGTTTTCACATCTTCCGGTTCGGCGAGGAAGTTTGGATCGACAACCGCCTGGTCGAGGGGGTTCGCCGACCGCAATGTAACCCGGCCACGGCTCTTCGGTCTGAGCGTATAGGAATTGAGTGTGATTCCGGACCCCGATGGTACCCCTGGCACACCCTCTTCTGCTCCTGCCCCCGCAAGGAAATGGAACTGAAGATCTGGAACCGGGGCAGACGCGTCCGCATACCAGAATGCACCACCCTCGACGATGTTCGATGCCAGTGGTCCCGACTTGAACATGACATACTCCAGCACCGCCCAGTACATGAGCGGGAACCTGCCGTACTTGTCGAGGCTGACCGGCTTCTTCAGCTCGGCGACGATGTCTATTCCGAAATGGTCGCTCAGGTTGCGGCCAACGCCGGGAAGTTCGTGAAGGACCTCGATACCATGGCGGGTCAATTCATCTGCCGGGCCGATACCGGAGAGCATCATGAGTTTGGGCGATCCAATGGCACCAGCGGTTACGATTACTTCGCTTCCCGCGCGCACCGATGTGAGGCCATTCGAACCTTCATAGGTTACGCCAACTGCGCGTGTGCCTTCGAGATCAATGCGATGAACAAGGCAGCCGGTTTCAACCGTGAGATTGGGGCGGTCGAGAACCGGCCTCAGGTATCCGACTGCGGCCGAACAACGGCGGCCGTTGACGGTAGTCGTCTGGTAGACGCCGGCGCCTTCCTGGACTGCGCCGTTGAAATCGGGGTTGTAGGGGATCCCGAATTCCTGGCAGGCCTGCACGAAGGCCCGTGTCATTGGCTGGGGATCCGGAATGTTCGATACGCCGAGCGGACCCTCGGTTCCATGCAGTTCACCCGCCAGAATGGTATTGCCCTCCGAGCGGACAAAGTACTTCCTGACCTCGTCCGATGACCAACCAGGGCAACCTTCCTCCTGTGCCCAGCGATCATAATCGGCAGGGTTGCCGCGGGTGAATACCTGGGCATTTATTGATGATCCACCGCCGATGATGCGCGCCTGCGCGTAGGGGATTTCGCGGTCATGGGCATGCGTTTGAGGCGCGGTCTTGAAGCCCCAGATGAATGGACCTGAAGTCATCCTGGCAAAGCCGACGGGGATGTGAATGAGCGGGTTCCGGTCCTTTCCGCCTGCCTCCAGCAGCAGAACCCGGGCATCCGGCAATTCGCTCAGGCGGTTGGCAAGGACGCACCCTGCTGATCCACCACCGGCAATGACATAGTCATAATGGGGTTGCGGGTTCATTTCGTCCCTCAATTCTCACGCAACAGGCTCTGTAAACAACGGGTCTGCCAGCCCGGATCATGGCCTTGCGGATCCAGCGCATTGCGAGCATTGACCGGTACCACCCGAGGCCGCCTCCAGTCTGAAGTGTTGGTAACCATACAGTTAATTGGCTCTGAAGTTCAACCGGGACTCTGGTTATTGGACATGCCTGGCATTGGCCCTCGCTCTACACCCTCCTGTCGGCATTTTGGCAATCGCGGCCGGTCAAGGGATGTGATTGATCATGCAGCCGAAGGCCCGGTGGATCGAGACAGAAGACCCGCTGCTGCTGTTGAGTCGGAAGTTTGACGGTGTGCCGAAACAACGAAGGCAGCAGTCTGCCGATGCAGGCCAGGAGAGATTGGCTCATGGCTCTGCAAGTTTCTGGCCGCAGGCGTCCTGTGCGCAGTGCCGGGCCAAGCAGATTGAACCTTGCCGGAGCCTGAGGGCCTCCGAAGCAGTTGCGGATTGATTGTGCGAGGCCGGCTTCAGGAACGAAGCCGACCCGCGAGCAAGCCGTTTCTCAGTTGGCCGGCGGCATTGCCGCAAAGCCGGAATTGCGGCGCATCATCAGCTTATTGGTCCCATTCTGTACGGTCTCGCCATTCTGGTTCCGCACCAGGAACTCCTGGGTTGCAATTCCCCGGTCTGGCCGCTTGGTCCGCCGCAGGTCCTTGACGGTCACAACCGCTGAAATCCGGTCCCCGGCGAATACAGGGAGCCGGTAGTTGATGTCCCAGCCGAGCGAGGCGACAGCATCAAGCTGTACGGGGCTGTTGTATTTCAGCCCGTCCGCCATGCCCTGTATGAGGATCCCGTGCGCTATCAGCGCCGGAAACCCGATATCCCTTGCGGCAGCATCGTCCAGATGCAGCGCATAGTTGTCGCCCGAAATCCCGGCATACTGCCTGATGATATCCGCCGTCACCTCAGTCGAACCGGTCTCGAAGTAGTCTCCGATCATCAGGTCATCAAGGAAGTATCTTCCTTCGGGGAGTCGGCGCCCCGTTCCGCCAGTCGGCCCAGACACTTCAGGCAGGAACAGGGGCGTCTTGCCTGAGCAGCCCCTCATTTTTGAGGTCGGACCAGAAGCCGGACGGGATTGCATGGTTGAACCAGTCGAGGTTCTTTTGGAGTTGCTCCACATTTCTGGTGCCGGCAATGAAAGTCGGGATCGCCGGGTGCGCCACCACGAACTGCAGGGCGGCTGCGGGAAGCGGCACACTGTGCGCTGCGCAAACCGCTTCAATCTTGCGAACCTTGTCCATTACCGGTTCGGGAGCAGGCGAATAGTTGTACTTGGCGCCCGGAACCGCTCCGGTTGCCAGGATGCCCGAATTGAAGCCACCGCCAACTGCAACAGCTGCGCCCCGTTCCTCGCAAAGCGGAAGGAACTCGTCGAGCGACTCCTGCTCAAGCAGTGTGTAACGCCCTGCCAGAAGGAAACAGTCGAAGTCGCGCTGTTTCAGCGCTTCATGACACACCTGCCATTCGTTCACTCCGACGCCGATTGCAGTAACTGTGCCTTCGTCGCGCAATTTTGACAGGGCCTTCCAGCAGCCATCCATTGCTGTCCTGAACACTTCGGGCTGTTCATCGCCGCGTGTGAAGACATCAATGTCGTGTATGAAGCAGATGTCCATTCGCTCCAGCGCCATCCGCTGGAGAGAGTCCTCGAACGCCCGCATGGTTCCATCATACGAGTAGTCGAATTCGAGATTGAAGGGGGCGGCATTGTTCCACGGAAAGAAATCGATCTCTGATCGTGCTGCGGGAACCAGCCGTCGGCCGACCTTGGAAGAAAGCACGAAATCATCGCGGTTCATCCATCGCAAGGACTGCCCGCAACGTAGTTCCGCGAGGCCGTGCCCGTAGTAGGGGGCCGTGTCAAAGTAACGGACTCCGGCATTCCAGGCAGTCTGGAACATGGCTTCGGACTCGCTCTCTTCGATTGGAGTGAAGATGTTTCCGATTGGGGCCGTGCCGTAGGCGAAACTGGTGACCTCCAGGTTGACACGCCCGAACCGTGCCTTGCTTGACGGATTCATCGCAAATTCCTTTCCTGATTGGCCCAAGCATCTCTGGCCGCACTTTAGGATTGCATTTTGAATGATACAAGCGAGGCCGTGGCCGGATTCCGGCGTTGCCGCGCGACTTGAACCGGTTCATGTCTGCCTGCATGTTCCGGCAGCAAATGGGCCTATAGGCTGGTGCCAGACTCCGGCGCTTCGACTTGCAGAACTTTCAGGGCAACGGCCAGATCGCGGGTTGGATGCCCGCTGAAAGCAGCATGCACCGGGTGCGTTGATCAGTCTTCATCCGGAGTAGTCTCGCCAGATTCATTCGCAGTCTGCGGCGGGTCGCCAAATCTGTCTATCAGCCTGTCGAGGATCTGATCACGGGACTGCCGGTAAAAGGTCAGCTTGGTTTCGCGGGTTTCACCCATTCCGGTCGGATCGAGAATTGGCCAGTACTCCACAGCGGTCGAGAAGTGCACCGTTGCCAGTATCGCCCTGCGTTGCGCCGCCGGAGACAGGCAGACAATCAACTCGAAACTGGAGAGATCGTCGCCCCAGCCCTCCATCTCATCCATGGTTCGAACCCGGTGTTCAGACAGCCGGACCCCGATTTCCTCGCAGACGGCTACGGAGAATCCATCCACCTCCAGTTCGCCGCGCACACCGGCGGACTGAACATATACCCTGTCACCGTACAGTTTTTTCATGATGCCTTCCGCCATTGGTGAGCGGACGGCGTTGTAGTTGCAGCAGAACAGCACTGACGATGGCAGCCTGCTGGTCATGCCGGTTGACTATCTTCCCTGCTGCAATGCGCAGAACAGGGTGAACAATCGCCTTGCCGTTTCCTCGTCAACTTCCACCTTGCCCCGCAGCCGTTCAAGAACAACGCGGGCACCCTCATTGTGAATGGCTCTTCTTGCCATGTCTATGGTCTCAATCCTGCTCAGGGGTGCCGTCTTGACCGCGTCCCGGTAGCTGGTGCAAATCTCGAAATAGTCTTTCATGACTTGCCGGAAGGGGTTCATCAGCAACCTGAATTCCACGATCCGCTCCCCGGACTCGTCGTCAATCTCCAGAACCAGCCTGTTCTCCCGTTGTGCGATCCGCAGGCGATAGGGGCCCGGGACAGCGGCCATTCCCTTTCGGTCCACCAGGGAAAAACTGTTGCCTTCAAGGAGGTCGAACACCGCGACGCGCCGCTCCTGCTGGACCTCGTGATTGATCGCCCCCTGTCCGGTGTCGTCGATCTCGACATCGATGAGGCGATTGGTTCCGGTCACTTCTCTTCCTCCGGCATGCCGGCGAACCGGCATCTGATTGCCTCGCCATGGCCGGCAAGCCCTTCGGCAAACGCCAGCGTTTCGGCATCATGGCCAATTGCAGCGAAAGACCTGCGGTTCAGTCCAATCAATGATGTACGCTTCATGAAATCAAGCACGGAAAGTCCGGAAGAAAATCTCGCGGCGCCGTAAGTGGGCAAAACATGGCTGGGTCCGCCAACATAGTCTCCAATGACTTCGGGGGTCCAATGACCAAGAAAGATGGCTCCGGCATTGCGGATGCTGCCGGCAAGTTCCGCCGGATTCTGGACGCAGATCTGGACATGCTCAGCGGCAATGCGGTCCGCAACAGCGGCTGCTTCGCGCTCGTCTTCCACCAGAATGATGCAGCCATGCGTGTTCCAGCTGTGCGCGGCGATTGCGGAACGCGGCAATAGCGGCAATTGGCGTTCGACTTCAGCCGCCGTCATGCCGGCGATATTGCTGCAAGTGGTCACCAGTATCGACTGGGCATCTTCGTCGTGCTCCGCTTGTGCGAGCAGGTCAGCTGCAATCCAGGCCGGGTTGCCGGTGTCATCCGAGACGACGACCACTTCGGACGGCCCGGCAATAAGGTCAATCCCCACAGAACCGAACAACTGGCGCTTCGCTGCTGTGACGTAAGCGTTGCCCGGCCCGGCAATCTTGTCAACCTTGCTGATGCTCTCGGTCCCCAAGGCCATCGCTGCAATCGCCTGGGCGCCGCCTATGCGAAGAACGCAGCCGATGCCCGACAATTCCGCTGCCAACATAAGGAGCGGGTTGATTTCGCCACCGGGCGAAGGAGCAGCGAGCGAGATCTCCTCGACACCCGCAAGGCGGGCGGGGATGGCGTTCATAAGTACGGACGACGGATACGAGGCTAATCCGCCCGGTGCATACAGCCCGGCCATCGGGATAGCGGTCCAGCGCCAACCCAGTTTGGCTCCGACGTGATCGGTCCATTGAACATCCTCGGGAACCTGCCTCGCGTGATAGGCGCGGATGCGTTCGGCGGCCCTCCCGAGCGCAGCGCGCTGCCCGGCAGGAACCTCTTCAGCCATTTGATTGATTTCAGCCCGCCCCAGCCGAATGTTGCCGGTGGTCGCTTCGAACCTGTCATACTTGCGTGTCAATTCGATCAGAGCATCGTCGCCGCGCCTGCGGATGTCCTCAATGATGCCGGCAACTGCATCGTCAACGCTGTCGGCAAACCCTCTCCTTCGCGCCAGGAACGCATCCAACTGGCTGTCGAAATCTGCCTGCCGCTGATCGAGGCGGGTCGGCATTCAACCGGTCCCGTGGCCCGGCCGGCGCCGGGACGGTGCTGCATATGGGCGGGTGACATCGGTAACGCTGGCGTCAAGACACTCGACGTCAATCCTGATCTCCCGGTCACCCGAGAGTGTGATCGTCATCACCCCGGTGCCGTCCTCACCGGCTTCAAACCCGACCGAAAGCACCGAATAGGCAGGAGGAGCGTCATCGCCCAGCAAGGTTCCAGATACGACCCTGAGCGCATCACTGACCTGGAATACGGCCCTTACGCGCTCCTTGTCCTGCACATTGCTGCCAAGTTCCCAGCGGAACCGGTTGAGCAGCATGCTGAACTCGCGCCGTTTGGAATCCCATGCGCAATCTTGTGGTGAGAACACTGCGTCCTGGAGCAACGCCGAGACCACGACGAGGTCATCGGAGTCGACAATGCGCAGACGGAGAGGCTCATCATTTGCATCCTGAAACCGGGCGTCATGGTTCGTCATTCGGCCAACCTTTTGATACTCGCACCACAGGCGGACAGCTTGCGTACAAGTTGTTCATATCCGCGATCCAGATGATAGACCCGGCTGACGGTGGTTGTGCCTTCGGCAGCCAGCCCGGCCAGAACCAACGAAACCGATGCCCTCAAGTCGGTGGCCATTACCTGGGCTCCTTTGAGTTTGCTGACCCCCGCCACGATGGCAGTTCCGCTTCGCAACGTGATTTCAGCACCCATTCTGGCGAGTTCGGGGGCATGCATGAAACGGTTCTCAAAAATGGTCTCCTCAAGAATGCTGGTTCCATCAGCGGTTGCGAGCGTTGCCATCATTTGCGCCTGAAGATCCGTCGGAAATCCGGGGTAGGGTTCCGTGACAACCTTTACTGCCTGAAGTCCCTCCGGACGCAATCCGACATCGAGCCCGCCGTCTGTTTCCTCGACCGAAATGCCGGCTTCCTCCATCTTGGCTTCGAAGGACTCGATCAGCCCGAGGTTGGCGCCCTCGAGCCGGACATTTCCGCCTGTTATTGCCGCCGCCAGCATATAGGTGCCGATTTCAATCCGGTCGGGTATCACCGGATGGGTGGCGCCTCCGAGGCGGGTCACTCCTTCGACCCTGATCCTGCTAGTGCCGGCGCCCTCAATCCTTGCCCCCATGCTGTTCAGGCAATTGGCAAGATCGACAATCTCGGGCTCCCTTGCTGCGTTCCTGATTTCGGTGAATCCTCTGGCAAGTGTCGACGCCATCAGGGCGTTTTCGGTTGCCCCAACCGAGACGATTGGAAACTCGATCAGAGCGCCCTGCAGTCCGTTGCTGGCGGTTGCGTGGACATAGCCGTCCTTGAGTTCAAGCGAGGCCCCGAGCTTGTCGAGCGCAAAGAGGTGCAGGTCAATTGGCCGGGCGCCAATGGCGCAACCGCCTGGCAGAGACACCACCGCCTCGCCATCGCGTGCCAGCAGGGGGCCAAGAACCAGAATAGAAGCCCGCATTCTTCGGACGATTTCATAATCTGCGAGATGGCTGAGCGGGCCGCGGGCATGCATGCTGATTTGCCGTCCATCTTCCGCGGAAACAACTTCAACTCCCAGGGACTCGAGCAGGGTGCTCATGGTTGAAATGTCCGTCAGGCGGGGGGTGTTTATCAGTGTCAGGGGAGAATCCGACAGGATTGCCGCCGGCATCTGGGCCAGGCAGGCATTCTTGGCGCCGGAGATCGGGATCGTTCCATGAAGGGGGTTGCCGCCGACGATTTCAATCCTGTCCATTCAGGTCTTTTCCTGTTTGCCCGCCAGCGTTTTTGACGCCGCCTGTTCTTGCAATTGCGCCTTGCGGCGGCTGATGTTGGCCTTGAGCGCCGACTTCAGACGTTCCCCGCGGTCCGGCTTTCGTTTCGAGGGTTCGCTCCTGCCGCCACTCACCGATTTCTGCATGCCTGCCATCGCCGTCCATTATTGCATCGCCGGATTTCCGTCCAGAACATGCTTGCCACCGTATGGATTCAAAAATAGGAGAGCCTCGCCAGCCGCCGCAGTAGCTCAGTGGCAGAGCGCACCCTTGGTAAGGGTGAGGTCGGGAGTTCAATCCTCCCCTGCGGCACCACGCTTCAGAACATGCATCATGGTTCGAGCCGACAGCCGAGGCCGGTAGGACAGCCTTCGCAGGGCCTCTGCCAGGTAGCGCCGATGCCAATATTCTCTTGGGGCAGGGGGTTGCTCGCCGATCAAGCCAGCAAGTAGCGATCATGCTGCCTGTAAGGGCTTGATGGCGGTGAAGTTCAAGCGGACGTAGTCCACCACCCAGGTTCCATCGCTGCTGCGCAGTTCCGGCTGGCACAACTCCACAGTCCGGTCGATGACCGTCGAGCGTATCTTGCCGTCGAGATCCTCCAGAAGTTGCTGCGTAAAGGTCACCAACCATCCCTGCAGATTGGTGGGAAGGGGCGTTGGCCGGGCTCGCAATGCGCATTCGCGTACATCGAAGCCAAGAGAGGCCAGCATTTCGGCGTGCACGGACGGGTCCGGGAAGGTCCAGGGATTGCGTTGCGCAAAGGACAACCCGAATTCCCCCATCGCCTTATTGAGGGCTTTGCACAGCCTGGCGATATTTCCCTTTCCGCCCATTTCAGCCACGAAACGCCCACCTGGTTTCAGTGAGCGGTAAACCCGGCGGCTCAATTCACGCTGGCGCGGCATCCAGTGCAGCGCTGCATTGGAAAAGACGGCGTCGAATTCTTCGAAGAATTCGACCTCTTGCGCATCTGCAAGCCGGGCATCAACGTTGCGCCTGCGCGCAGCTTCGACGAGGCCAGGACTGGTATCCACTCCAACCAGGGTACAACCCGACTTCAGGACCTCTTGTGCAAGAACGCCATCGCCGCAACCAAGGTCGAGTATGCGTTCACCCTGCTTGGGAGAAAGATCCTGGAGAACCTTGGTAGTGAGTTGGGGTACGAAGGCAGCATGGGAAGCGTAGTCGTCGGCATTCCATTTGTCCGCAGTCATTACTCGATTCCGATCCCGGCCAGTGAGAGACAGGCCTTTTGTCCGGGCAACGGCCGGACGGCAATGGCAAAGTGGGTCTGAATTCCCGCTCCGGTTCTGCCGCTATTGACCGGGCCGGGACCATACCGTTTTACCATGATGCGGGAAGCGTGGCGGCCAACCTTGTCCAACCGGATGATGCCGGACATTACCGGCAGCCCATTTCTGCCGATGCAGCAAACCAGGCCATTACAGCCCGCAAGCAGCCGGAAATTCCATGCAAATGGCGCCTCATGATCGCAGCAACCGGGCGCGGCGTGACTGTAGCGGACCAAATCGCTGGCATATGCTGTCCGGAGCACCTAAAATGGCGCAGGTCCAGGGCCGGTTCTTCGGTGCTTTACAGGGGGGCATTTCATAGCCGTCCTGCTGGCACTTGAATTGGCCGCTGGATTGGATTCAGGGGGAAATGATGAAAAAACTCACAACCACATTCGCCGTTTCGATGATTGCGTTTTCCGCTTCGCTTGGGACGGCGTCTGCCGATAAACTCACCTATTATTGCTCCGCGCAGGAAGACTGGTGTCAACTCATGGCGCGCAGTTTTGAAGCTGCGACGGGTATTGACGTCAACATGACGCGAAAATCATCTGGCGAGACCTTTGCCCAGATCCGCGCAGAGTCTGCGAATCCGAAGGGCGATATCTGGTGGGGCGGAACGGGTGATCCGCACCTGCAAGCCGCCGAAGAGGGTCTGACCGAAGAGTATATGTCGCCCATGCGGGACCAACTCCATGGCTGGGCGATCAGTCAGGCGGAGAGCGCCAATAACCGGACCATCGGGATCTACTCGGGAGCTCTGGGATACGGCTACAACACTGACCTGATTGCTGCCAACGGCCTTCCCGAGCCGTCGTGCTGGAGAGACCTGCTGAAGCCGGAATACAAGGGCCATGTGCAGATGGCTAACCCCAACTCATCGGGCACCGCCTATACGACGCTTGCATCGATGGTGCAGATTTTCGGCGAGGACGATGGTTTCCAATTCATGAAGGACCTGCACAAGAACATCAACCAGTATACCAAGTCCGGTTCGGCGCCGATCAAGGCGGCAGGCCGGGGTGAGAACACCATCGGAATCGTCTTCATGCATGACGCCGTGAAGCAGGCTGTTTCCGGTTTCCCGATCAAGGTCGTCGCCCCGTGCGAAGGTACCGGCTACGAGATTGGCTCAATGTCGATCATCAAGGGTGCCCGGAACATGGATGAGGCCAAGAAGTTCTATGACTGGGCGCTTTCGGCTGAGGCACAGAACCTGGCTCTCGAGGTCAATGCCTTCCAGGTTCCCTCAAACGTGAATGCGATGACATCGGACAAGGCCCCGGACATGTCGACGATCCAGCTGATCGACTACGACTTTGTGAAGTACGGCTCCTCTGATGAACGCAAGCGCCTGCTGCAGAAGTGGGACGAGGAAGTCTCCGTACTCCCGCAATAACAGGTGCTATCGGTTGCGCGTAATCGCCCGGCCCATCCAGTCCTGATCTCATGGATCCTGGCTGGATGGGCCGGGTTGTTTATTGTCCCTTGGTACGCCGTAGAGGACGGTTTCTGGTCGCTCGCCTGGCTGTTTGACGGCTATCCGTTCGATGCGGATTTCGCCCCGGCAGCGTTTCTGGTCGGTCAAGGCGAAAAACTCTGGCTCGCTCCGCTTATCTTGCCGCTGCTTGTTCCGCTGTTCGTGCTGGGACGTCCAAAATCCGACCCGCTTCACGCACGCGTTCTGATCCTGTCCGGGGCGTTTGGTTTCGGCTGGCTCGTCGCTCAGGGCTTCGGGATCGGGATCAGGGGATTCAGCTTCGATTGGCTCAATTCACTGTTCGGAGAGCTTGGCGACCGGCAATTCGGAATGGGCTATGGCGCGATGATAACGGCCACAGCCTTTCTGTTTCTTCTCACCCAGGGCATCGCGGCGCGGGGTGCAATCAACGGGGATGTGTTTGTGGTGGGCGCCATAGGCGGCGTCATCGTCATCGTGACAGCGTTCGTCTTCCTTCCGATTGCAAAGATGCTCTTCGCAGCTTTCGTCACCGAGGACGGCGCCTATTCGCTTTCAGTTTTTGCCTCCAAATTCTTTGATGACCGTCTTTGGGGTCTCGGTTGCCTCTCTGCCGGACGATGCGGGGCTGCCTGGAACTCGCTGTTTCTGGCAATTCTTGTCGGCTTCATTACCACCGCGCTGGGCCTTTGTTTTGCATTGGCGGTCACGCGTTCAGGCTTCAAGTACAAGCGATTGATGCGCGCCCTGACGGTGCTGCCCATCATCACGCCGCCATTTGTCATCGGACTGGCGCTCATCCTGCTTCTTGGTCTTTCGGGAACGGTCACGGAGTTCGTTGCCGAACTGTTTGGAATGCAGCCGACCCGGTGGCTATACGGCTTGCCAGGCATCCTGATTGCCCAGACGCTGGCCTTCACTCCCATCGCCTTTCTTGTGCTGATTGGAGTTGTTGAGGGGGTTTCGGCCTCGATGGAGGAGGCGGCGCAAACACTGCGCGCCAACCGGTGGCAAACGTTCAAGACGATTTCACTGCCGCTCATGCGGCCTGGACTTGCCAACGCATTCCTGCTTGGCTTCATCGAGAGCATGGCCGACTTTGGCAATCCCCTCGTGCTAGGTGGCAATTTCGACGTGCTGTCGACCGAGATCTTCTTTGCGATCGTGGGCGCCCAGTATGACCAGGGCCGGGCAGCCGTTCTTGCAATGGTGCTGTTGTTCTTCACTCTCTCGGCATTCTATCTGCAGCGCGCCTGGCTTGGCCGGAAGAGCTATACCACCGTGTCGGGCAAGGGTGATGCGGGTTTGCATCCCTTGATGCCGAAGGAGCTTTCCTTGCCGGTGCTCGCAGTAGCTTTGGCCTGGGCGCTGTTTACGGCGGTCGTCTACGGGACAATCGTCTATGGCAGCGTGGTCGAACTCTGGGGCGTCAACAATTCTCTGACGTTCAAGCACTACGTCACGGCATTCTCCGTGCGGTTTGCAGAGGAAGGCATTCGCTGGACCGGCGCCGCGTGGGACAGTTTCTGGACCACGATCACGATTGCTGCCATTGCCTCGCCTCTCACCGCAGCAGTCGGACTGATAACGGCCTACCTGCTGACGCGACAGAATTTCTCGGGCAGGAACGCGTTCGAGTTCGGTACCATGCTGAGCTTTGCCATTCCCGGAACCGTCATTGGCGTCAGCTACATTCTCGCCTTCAATGTTCCGCCGATCGAGATCACCGGCACGGGGATCATTCTGGTGGTCAGCTTCATATTCCGAAACATGCCGGTTGGAATTCGCGCTGGCATCGCGTCCATGAGCCAGATCGACAAATCGCTCGACGAGAGTTCGCTCACGCTGGGCGCAAACACCTGGCAGACTTTCCGGCGCATAATTCTGCCATTGCTCAGACCGGCCATCCTGGCCGCCCTGGTCTACAGCTTTGTGCGCGCCATGACCGCAATCTCGGCCGTCATCTTCCTCGTATCTGCGGAGTATGACATGGCAACCAGCTACATCATCGGCCGCGTCGAGAACAACGATTACGGCCTTGCAATCGCCTATTCCACTACCCTGATATTCGTGATGCTGCTGGCAGTCGGACTGCTGCAGCTTCTCGTCGGACGGGTGCAAATCGGGCGGAGAAACCCACTGGCAGCCGGAGGACCAACATGAGTGGCGCGGATCTTGGATCGAAGGCAGCTCCCGTGCGTTTCGAAGGAGTTTCGAAGGCCTTCGGAAAGGATGTCGTCGCGGTAGACAACATCGATCTTCACGTCGAGGCCGGCAAGCTGGTGACACTGCTTGGTCCTTCCGGATGCGGAAAGACAACCACGCTCAGGATGATTGCGGGCCTTGAGATGGCGACATCTGGACGGATCCTGATCGGCGAGCAAGACGTAACCAAGCTTCCGGCGACCGATCGCGACGTCTCGATGGTCTTCCAGTCATATGCGCTCTTCCCACATATGAGCGTGCTGGAGAATGTTTCATATGGGCTGACATTTTCCGGATTCTCGAAGCAGGATGCGAGGGAGCGCGCATTGCAGGGCCTCGATCTCGTTGGCCTCAAGGGGTTTGATGAGCGGCTTCCCAGCGAACTGTCTGGAGGACAGCAGCAACGGGTCGCAGTCGCCCGCGCACTGGTCCTCGAACCTCAGGTCCTGCTGTTTGATGAACCCTTGTCCAACCTGGATGCCAAGCTCCGCCGCCAGGTTCGGGAGGACATCCGCGCCATACAGCAGGATCTTGGCCTGACCGTTGTCTATGTTACGCATGACCAGGAAGAAGCCCTGGCCGTATCCGACGAGATCGTCGTGATGAGGAATGCAGCCATTGCGCAGATTGGGACGCCGCGGCAGTTGTATGACTCTCCCAACGGCCGGTTTGTCTCCGATTTCATCGGCGAGGCAAATTTGCTCGAATGCCAGATCGTTGCTGTTGTGGACGGCATGGCAACGATCGAGATCGACGGCTATCGCCATGATCTGCCGTCAAGGGGGCTTTCCGATGGGCCGGCAACGCTGGCTGTCCGGCCGTCACGGCTCGTGATCGGTGAAGCGGACGGGGTGGAGGCCACAGTGATCAAGGCCACTTATGTTGGCGACCGCATGGAATATACGCTTGAGGGCAAGTTTGGTCAGGTCTTTGCTGTGCAGGACGATGTAGACAACCCCTTGGATACGGGGTCTTCAGTTCGTCTGTCATTTGCTGCCAAGGGACCTGTTCTGCTTCCGGACGAGGATTAGGCAGCCGGGTGCATTCCGGGTGAAAAGGACCAGTCCCTTCAGGGAAGCACTTTTCGAGCAGACCCTCAGCGATTGCACTGATGGGTCCTGGACCGATATTGATTTGCCCGGTGATCAGCATTGCCGGAATGTCTGGAAGGGAGGAGAATGATCATGCCCGACACGGGAACGGTTGACGAATTGAGAGGCACTGAAAGCCCGACTGTTGCGGATGGCAAACGCAACGGTCCGGGACAACCCCTTCATAAGGTTCGAACCTGTCTCTGGTTTGCAGATCAGGCACTGCCGGCAGCGGAATTCTATTGCAGTCTGTTACCCGGGAGCCGGATTGAGAAGGTGGCGAAGTTTCCGGAAGGCCAGGAAATCGCAGAACCGGGTAGCGTCCTGACCGTTGATTTTGTGTTGTGCGGGACGCCCTATCAGGCGCTCAACGGTGGACCTCACTACAAGCTGAGTCCCGCGGCATCCGTTTCGGTGCTGACGGACGATCAGGACGAGACCGACAGGCTCTGGAACGCATTGACCGCTGATGGCGGATCAGAAATGCCTTGTGGCTGGCTGACAGACAGGTTTGGACTATCCTGGCAAATAACACCAAGACGCTTGCTTGAACTGGTTTCCGGGCCGGCAGCCGAAAAAGTGTGGCAGGCCATGATGCCCATGACCAGGATCGACATTGCGGCGCTGGAGGCTGCAGCGGAAGCCGGCTGACCTGTCGAGAGCGATCATTGCAGGCCGTGGCAAGGGCCCCCCACCGGGTTTCCGCTGGTTGAGTGGTCTTACCCAACCAGCTGGGCAAACACCGCGCCGCTCAACACAGCGCCAGCAATTCCAAATCCGAGATAGGCTGCGAAAACCTGGCGGTTGACCAATGACCACACGGCGACCATGGCCGGAATTGAACTCACGGCGCCGGCAACCATGAAGGCCATTCCGGCTCCCGTGCTCATGCCCTGTTCGAGGAGGCCGGCTACCAGAGCCGGGGCTGCATAGCCGTTCAGATAGGCTGGCGCCCCCACCAGTGCTCCGACCACGATCGAAAAGAAGCCTTCACCGCCGACAATCCCGGCTATGAGCTGCGCCGGGACATAAAGGATGAGGACCGCTTCGATCAGATAGGCGAGCGACAGCCATTTGAGCAGGAATGTGGCATTGGTGATCAATTCTGTCCGAAACGTCACAACACGCGGCCGCTCGCGCCAGAACTGCCAGAGCACCGTCTCATTCGAGAATCCGCTACCGGATCCGCAACAACCACCTGGCGCGCTGTTGCGCACTGGTGAGGCAAAGACCGGATTTCTTGCCAGCAGGCGTACACCGAAACCTCCGAAAAGGCCGAGAGCGACGGCGGCAACCGCCTTGCCGATGGCAAAGTCCCAACCAAGCGCGGCTGCGGTAATCAGCACGGTCGGCGGGTCGATCAGAGGCGAGGATAGCCAGAATGCCATCACCGCAGAAAGAGGCACGCCCGCCGCAAGCAGCGCGGCAATGAAGGGAATGACCTCGCAGGAGCAGAACGGCGCAAGTCCGCCAAACAGGGCCGCAAGCACGATCATCCGTGTTTCCTGGCCTTCAAATGCCCGGGCAACGAGGGCGGTCGATCCGGTGGATTTCAGCCCGGAAATCAGCAAGACCGCCAAGGCGATGTAGGGAAGGGTGCCTGCCAGGGCGTTTGCGGCCGTACCCAATACGTGCAGGAATTGCTCCGGGTCGAGCACGGCAACTGCGGCGGGAATGGCAAGAACCAGCCCCCAGGGCGACTGGAGAAGGTCTCTTCCCGTCTTCAACCAGCCTGTCCTGCCCAGTTCAATGTCTGTCATTTGCTCCCTTACTCCACTCTATCTGGCAGTTTTTTACCCATCGGTGCGGTTTGGATCATCGATACAACACTCGTCGAGCAGGAATGCCGCAAGGGCTTCGATATGGCCAAAGGCCGCCCGGTTGATCACAGCCCGCCCCTGCCGCTCCTGTTCGACCAGGCCTCCGGCCGAAAGAAACCGGAGATGATGAGCGAGGGTCGAGGCTGGCAGGCCCGACCGTTCCTGTAGCCGGCCCACGGTCAGACCATCTTTGCCGGCCCGGACCAACAGGCGAAGCACTGCCAACCTCGGTTCAGAATCGCATGCGGCAAAACCCCGGGCAGCGCTTTCAGTATCGACAGGCTCGTTCACAACTGCATCAGAAATTACAACCATAGAACCAGTATTATAGTTTTATTGTCTCCTTGTCAAGACGCGGCCTGTAGTTGCAGGCTTGAAAGCCGGGTATCTTCGAGGCCGCTGGTTTGTCTTGCGGGCTCACAAAGCTGTCACGGGCTTTTGCTTCGAATAACGGTAGTGGGCCGGAAGGCGTCACAGTTGTTGATCGTTTGGGGCTTCAGGTTCGGGTGACAACGATCGAGCGGACGACCGCCAGTCTCATTGATCGCTACGATCTCGCAGGTGAAGCGAAGGAACTCTTCAATTCTCTCGACCTGGCTGCATGCGTCGATGCCAGTTCCCTGATCCGGCATGTGCGGACGCTTGACAACGCAACCGCGGCCGGCGCGCAACGTCTTTCTCCCCGGCCTGGATCGTCGATCAGTCGATATAGACCTCAACTATGCCGGTGCGCGTCAACGTTCGGCGATGGTGGCTGAACGGGCTGGACGCGCTGTTTGCCGACACGCCTCCAGAGCGTGGGCATCCCGGCCTGCCTGATCACTCTGGCGACGGTGGATGCGCTGACCGGCATATTCTCGTTCCGGGTCAGATGATGGGCGATGTCAGCAGCCGAGAGGTTTTGTTCGGACCGCAAGGCGATGATCCGTTCATTTCGATCCGGCCCCGGCGGGGGTATACGCCGTCCGCGCTGGTCGGGCAGGAAGAATGGCTGAACTTCACCATTGACGAAGTCGGCCCGCAATTTCCTGAGGGTCTTTGGAGCATATCCGAAGCGTCTTGCCACCTCTGCGATGGAGAGTTCGTCGACGAAGAGCGCCCGCAGCGCCTCGTATTCTCGGTGCGTCCTGTTCTGGGGATTAAGGAAGCGATCTTCGGGATTGGTCATCGATGTGCTGGCATGATCGTGTGCAGATGCGGTCTCACTGTGCAGTCAAGGCTATTCGTTCTGGTAGCCGGCAACGCAGGGACTCGGCCAGAAACCCGGGTTCAATCGGCAATGCGCCACTGGACTGGGTATTGTCCAAGGACTTCCTGTACAGAGTCAGTTGCTGCGGAGTCTTCAACGGCAACCACCGCGGTCAGTCCCTTGTCAGGATCATCGATGACTTCGGTGACCGATGCCTTAAGGCTGTCTGTTGAGAAGTGTTCGTTCAAGATCCTCTGAATCGCCTTTTTCCTCAAATCCGGCTTGAAGACTTTGCCAACCGCTGTCTTTGGCAACTCTTCAAGAATTTCCGCGTAGGCCGGCACTGCCGTCCGGTCCTTGATTGCATTCCTGGCAAATTCCAACATCTCCTCCGCCGTGGCCGAGGCGCCCTGAACCAGTTCAACATAAACGCAGGGGATTTCACCGAGCCGTTGGTCCGGCTGGCCAACTGCGCCGGCAAACGCCACGGCCTCGTGCCCGGCAAACGCCTCCTCAATCAGTGCCGGATCCACATTGTGTCCGCCCCGGATGATCAGGTCCTTCGCCCGGCCGGTTATCCAGAGGTAACCGTCTTCGTCGAGCTTGCCGAGGTCGCCGGTGCGCAGCCATTCGCCGTCTGCAACCATTCCCTCGTTTTTGTTCGGGTCAGTATAGGTGGTTCCGGCGGTCACACCCGGACTTGAGATGCAGATTTCCCCGATCTCGCCAGTTGCGCACTCCCGAACCACATTGCCTTCGGCGTCGCATTCGAGGATACGAGCCTTGGTATAGGGGGTCGGCAGACCTGCCGATCCAACCTTGCGTTCACCATGCAACGGATTGGCTGAAACAAGGCAGGTCGCCTCGGTGAGGCCGTATCCCTCCAGAACCTCCACGCCGGCAGATCCTTCAAACCGCTTGAACAGGTCAAGCGGCATCGGGGCGGAGCCGGTGAATGCCTTTTTGAGGGACGATACATCGGCGTCCACCTGGCGCTGCATGAGCGCCGCGGCAGCCGTTGGCACCATTGCCATGAAGGTGGCGTTCCAGCGTTCAATCAGCTTCCAGAAATTGTCGAATACGCCGTCGCCCCGGTATCCCGCAGGCGTGGGTAGGACGATGTGGCTGCCGGTCGCCACTGCGGACATCAGGATGGGATAGGCTGCGAAGACATGGAACAAGGGGAGTGGGCACATCACCACATCATCAGCAGTCAGGCCCACCGCCGATCCTGCCCAGCCGTTATAGATCATTCCGCTTTGGTAGTGCTGGGTCAGCTTCGGGACGCCGGTAGTTCCGCCAGTGTGGAACATTGCCGCCACTCGGTCGCCATCGCCATCGGCAAAATCCAGCCCGCCTGCATTGTTTCTCTCCAGCGCCTGATTGAAGTTCTCGACCGGGCGCGTTCCATATCCGGGCGCTTTGGGCCGTACGAGCGGAATAATCCACGACTTCGGCGGGGCAAGATGACGTGTGAGATCGATTTCGAGAATGTGTTTGACGTCCGGGCAGGACTGAACCGCCTCGCCAGCCAGCTGCGCAACATTCGCCTTGGGAAACGACTTCAGTGTGACAAGGACTTTCGCCCGCGACATTTGCAGGATCCGGGCGATTTGCCGTGGGTCGAGCAACGGGTTTATGGGGCAAGCGATGCCTGTAATCTTGGCGCCCAGCTGCGCGATGGCGGTCTCGGTCGAGTTGGGCAGCAACAGTGCCACCACATCCCCTTCGCCAACTCCGAGTGACCGGTACAGGTTGGCGGCCTGCATGACTTTGCCCCGAAATTCAGACCAGGTGAGAGTTTCTGATTTCGATCCCGGCTCGGATAGCAACTGGAACGACAACGCAGCGCGCGAACCGTGCCGTTCGGCCGTCTGTTCCAGCAACTGGTGGATCGTTTGAGCAGGCCTTCGATCATTCCAGTGCATTTCGGATTCGACGCGTTCCTTGTCAGCGATTGTGGCAATCTTCATCAGTTTATCCTCCCGGGCGTCCGAGGCGTTTGACCCGCATCAAGTTTGGGTCATTCATCAGGATGTTGCAAGGCCGCTCTCGCCTGCCGGACGTTCCGAACTGAACTGCAGTTCGGCAAACCGGGCATATAGTCCGCCTTCTGCAACGAGTTCGTCGTGATTGCCTTCTGCGACGATCTTCCCCCGATCCAGCACAAGGATACGGTTGGCCGTTCTCACTGTTGCCAGCCTGTGGGCGATGACAAGCGTTGTACGCCTCGCGGAAATCCTCTCCATGGAGTCCTGAATAAGGGCCTCGCTTTCGGGATCCAGGGACGAAGTTGCCTCATCAAGAATGAGTATGGGGGCATTCCTGAGGATAGCGCGCGCGATCGCAAGCCTCTGCTTTTGTCCGCCGGACAGCATGATCCCGCGCTCTCCAACCATGGTGTCATAGCCATCGGGCAGGCCGGCAAGGAATTCATGGATGTTGCCTGCATGCGCCGCTTCCTCGACTTCCCGGTCTGAAGCGTCCGGGCGGCCGAAACGGATATTCTCCCTGGCGGTTGTCGAGAAGATTGCGGGCTCCTGCTGTACGAGCGCCACCAGCTTGCGGAACTCCCGTCTTCGCATCCTGCGAATATCAACGCCGTCGATGCTCACGGAACCCGAGTCCGGGTCGAAAAAGCGAAGGGCAAGCTGCAAGACGGTCGACTTGCCGGCGCCGGAAGGGCCAACCAGGGCGACAGTCTCGCCGCGCTCGATCCTGAAGGACAGGCCATCGAGCGCCGCAATGCCCGGTCGCGCCGGATAGTGGAATCTCACATCGTCAAATTCGATCGTGCCGATGGAGGGGCTGGCCGGTGCAATGGGGTTTGCCGGGTCGGTTACCGGGTCTTCCGCTTCCAGAAGTTCTGCGAGCCTCTCGGATGCCCCCGCAGCACGCATCAATTCGCCCCAAACTTCTGAAATCGCCGCGACCGCTCCAGCTACCATGACCGCGTAAATCACGAATTGCACAAGAAGGCCCGGGCTCAGGAGCCCTTCCCGAACTTCGCGAGCGCCTACCCAGATCACCGAAACAACCGAACTGAATGCGAGCAGTATGATGAATACCGTCAGCAGCGCACGAATTCGGATTCTCTTTCTGGCCGCAGCCAACGACAAGTCGATGAGCCTGTTGAAGGCGGACCGGCTCTGCGCTTCGTGGGTATTGGCCTGCACTGCCTGGACTTCGAGCAAGGACTCCGATGCGCCAGCGGCTGCATCGGCAATCCTGTCCTGATTGATCTTGCTTTGCGCCCTCAGTTTGCGGCCAAGGAGAAGCAGCGGAATCAGGATCACGGGAACTACCAGAAGCGCCAGCACTGTCAGTTGCGGGCTTGTCACGAGCATCAGCAGTATGCCGCCGACCAATAGCAGAATATTGCGCACTGCAACGGAAACGGTCGAGTCGATGACCGTCTGTACAAGCGTCGTGTCGGTGTTGAGCCGGGAAATGACCTCGCCGGTCATCGTGTTTTCGAAGAATGCGGGGCTGAGGCCCACGACCTTCGCGAACACCGCTTTTCGAATGTCGGCAACCACCACTTCGCCGAGGTTTGAGACGAGGGCGTAGCGGATTCCGGTCGCAACTGCGAGGAGCGCGGCAATCAGCAACGCCACCAGGAAGTAGCGGTCAATGTCCTGCCGCGCCGCCGAAGAAAACCCGTCGACGATAAGCCTGACCGTAAGTGGCAGCGCCAATGACAACAGAGCCGTGGTGACCATCGCCAGAAAGGCAACAGCCAGCCTGCGGCGATGCGGCCGCAGAAACGGCCACAGTTTGAACAGGGGTCTTGTATTGCCAACTCTTGCCAAGTTCATTGTCTCCGGGATGGACAGGCGCCGCGAGGGCGCAAGACAATTGGCGCTGCGCCGGGGACAGGGTGCTGTCTGGATGGAGCGGGTGATGGGAATCGAACCCACGTATTCAGCTTGGAAGGCTGCTGCTCTACCATTGAGCTACACCCGCGCAGTGGCGCCATCTACCACTGCGGCGGGCAGCATTCAAGTTTGAGTGCGGCCAAATTCAAACGGTCTACGCGGTATGAACTGCCCGCTGTCTCATTCCTCGCGACCATGCCTTGCCAGTTCCGCATGCAGGACAGGAGCGTCGGCAAGGCCATTTTCCAATGCGAGCACATAGGCCTGTGTCAGGAAGAAGCAGCCCTCGTCAGTGCGGCCGGAATTCAGCATCAGATTTCCAGCCTTCGCATAAAGTCTGGAGAGTAGAGGCCCGTTACCCTGGTCCCAGGCCTCAAGAATCTCCAGATTGAGCCCGTGAAGGTTCAATTGCTCCTGGCCGATCGCCGGTGCTCTTCGATCCTGTTTGCAGCCCATTGATGGAAGAGATGCGTAGGGCCGTCCATCTTGGGTGCGAACTTGCCGCCATCGAACCGTACCCCGTGGCGCCCCTTCTGCATTCCCTCAACGACAAACAGGTCCTCTTCCAGAACGCCTCTCCACTGTATGGCGTTCCGGTCGATGAGCGGTTTGAGATCGGGGCGTTCGGCAGGATTGAAGCTGTAGTAGATTTCGTTGCGCTCAATAGTCCTGTTGGGCCCTTGGGGGAGAAGGATGATCGCATAGCCGTGATCCCGTTGCGCTGCGAACAGGACGTTGGGAAACAGGGCAATATATTCGGCGCCCTCGTTCCAGAAATCCGAAAGCCCGGCAAAGTCCGGAAAGCGCTCGCCGCGGTCTCCTGCGATCTGCCGGTAAACCATTGTGCCCTGGCCGGAAAAATGTCCTGGCTCCTCGATATGATAGTGATCCTCCAGTCGCGAGTAGCTGTTCAATCCCGGGTGAATCCAGGGCAGGTGGTAGCTTTCGCAAAAGTTCTCGACTGCCAGCTTCCAGTTGCAGGAAACATCGAATGAGAAGCTTGATGTGCTGCCGCCGTGATGCAGAGGCTGTTCGTGCTCGTTCCAGCGGTTGATCAGCTTGGATGCATGGTCTGCAAAGTCCGGCGCATCTCCTGACACATTGACGAACACTACATCGCGCCAGACTGTGGATCGGACCGGGTGCAAGCCGAAGTCACTTCGCTTCACGCTCGGGTCCACATTCTTGCCCGGGCCTCCGACATGAGGCGTTGCACGCAGTGACCCATCAAGATTGTAGCACCAACTGTGATAGGGGCACCTGATCGTCCCGCGAAGATTGCCCGGCTTCTCGACGAGGATCATACCGCGGTGCCGGCATGTGTTCTGGAAGACGCGGACCCTGTCATCATGGTCCCGCAACAGAAGGAGAGGCATCTCCGCAAGATTTACCGGCATTACGTCGCCGGGAGTTGGAACATCATTGGCGGTACCGATACCTGACCAGCTACCGAACAACAGAGCTTCGCGTTCCTCCTCGAAGACCTCGTTGCTGGTATAGTGCTCGTTCGGCAAGCCGCGGGCGGTTTCAATCGGGCGGATTACTGCATCCAATGCAGTCAGGGCGTGTTGAGTCGACATATCAGGAACCCCAAAAAAGCCGTTTGCCAGTTTGCCGCAGCAAGTCTCTGCGGTCTTCGCAATTTTGCGCAAAGGACAGCGGAATCAAGCAAAAAGTTTTCTGCCATTGCCCAAACGGCCAGAAACAGGTTCAGGGCAGGTCTGCCAAGGCGTCTACAGGCCAATGCACGGCCAATTTCGCATGGTAATTCCGTATTTTGCAGTTGCATTTTCGAGCCACTGCGGCGGGTCCGATTTTCGGGAAGATCCTCCGTTCATTCGAAGGGCAGAAGGTAACGGCAGTGGGGATCAACAGTCCTGCCCGATGCCGATCAGGTTCTTCATTGTCGCCGGGGCCGAATCGAGCCAGTCGAAGGTCGACTGGATCGTCTGGAGAGGATGAATGCCGGATATGATGGGATCGATGTTCATGCCGCCATCGGCAACCAGCCCGATCGCCTGTTCGAAGTCTTCAGGCAAATAGACACGCGATCCTGCAAGCCTCAACTCGCGCCAGAAGAACCTGAACATGTCGATGACTGGCCGTTCGGTATGGATCGCCACCATGACAATCCGTCCTCTGGAGGATGAGATTTGGGTCATGGCATCGATACCCTGCTGGGTGCCCGACACTTCGAAGACCACATCAGCGCCGCGGCCGCAGGTCAATTCTGCAATTCGATCCGGCAAGTCCTGTTCGGCTGGGTCGATGGTTTCGAAACCGAGATTGCTGGCGGTTTCAAGGCGGTAACGGTTAACTTCGGAGATCAGGACGCGGGCTCCCGTATTCCTCGCAACCATGGCAACGAGAATGCCGATTGGACCGCAGCCGATTACCACGGCAAGTTCATCCGGCCGCAGTTCCGAAACCCGCAGGGCATGGCAGGCGACAGCAACTGGCTCGATGAGTGCAGCCCGCTTCATGGTCAGGTGTTCCGGAATTGGATGAATGACACTCTCTGGAACATTCCATGCGCCCCGCATGGCGCCGTCAACGTCAACACCGAGGCATCTGAGATTATGGCAGACGTTTATGTGGCCCGACCTGCATGCGGGGCAGTTTCCGCAATGAACCTGCGGCCGGACAACGATGCGCTGTCCAGGCTTGATGCGGGTGACGCCGTCTCCAACTGCATCTACAGTTCCGGACGTTTCATGCCCGATAACCCGGTTGCGACCAGTTCGGCCCTCCATCGTTCCGTGAAATACATGTAGGTCGGTTCCGCAAATCCCGCAGTATGCCGTCTGAACCCGGACTTCCCCAGGGCCAGGATCGGTCACGGCTTGCGCCTGCAGTTCGAGGGATCGATTGCCCCTGTACACCGCTGCCATTACCTGAGCCGTCATGGTTGCCCGCTTCCTTCAGACAGCAAATGGCGCACCGGACTTCTGCGGTTTGGTTCGATCGATGCCAAGTGAACCTGGATACCGGAACTATCGGCCCATCCAGCCTCCGTCGACGGTCAGGATTTCGCCGTTGACATAATCTGATGCGGGAGATGCAAGAAAGACCACCGGTCCGGCGAAATCCTCCGGCTTGCCCCACCGTCCGGCAGGGATGCGCTCCAGAATGGCGAGGTACCGCTCCGGGTCGCTGCGAAGGGCCTCGGTGTTATCGGTCACAACGTAACCCGGCGCAATGGCGTTGACGTTGACTCCGGAACCAGCCCATTCATTTGCAAGCGCCTTGGTCAACTGCCCAATTCCACCTTTGGACGCGGAGTAGCCCGGCACTCTGATGCCGCCCTGGAAGGTCAGCAGTGATGCGGTGAAGATGATCTTCCCGGAGCCCCGTTCAACCATGTCCCGGCCGAACTCCCGGCTCAGAATGAACTGTGAGGTCAGGTTGACCTCCAAGACTTCATCCCACCATTCGTCCGGATGCTGAGCAGCAGCCTCGCGCTTGATCGTGCCCGCGTTGTTGACAAGAATATCGGGTGCAAAGCCGTCTTTCCTGATACGGTTTACCAGGTCATGCACTGCGCTCCTGTCGGCAAAGTCGCATTGGTATGGAATAAATCGCCGGCCCATTTTGGTAACGGAACTCTCTATGGCGCTGCCTCTGGCTTCCAGCGACACGCTGGCGCCGATGATATCTGCTCCAGCAGCGGCAATCGCTTCTGCCATCGCCCGCCCGATGCCCCGGCGGCAGCCCGTAACCAGCGCCAGCTTGCCGGTCAGTTCAAAATTTGCCTTGTTTGTCATTCTTCGGTTCCAACTTTGATGAGGCTCTTCATGGCGACCGGATTGGAGTCCAGAGATTCAAATGCCGTCTGGATTGCCGCGAGCGGGTTGATGTCGGTTATGATGGTGTCTGCTTCGATTGCTCCATCGGCCACCATGCTGATTGCCCGGTCGTAATCTTCCGCCTCGTAGACGCGTGCGCCAGCCAGGCTGAGTTCCCGCCAGAAGAACCGGAACAGGTCGATTGAGGGCTTCTGAGCGTGGATTGCTACCATTACGATTCTGCCTCTCGCTGCTGCGACTGCAGTCATGGTATCGACGCCAGGCTGGCTCCCTGAAACCTCGAACACGACATCGGCACCCTTGCCGCTGGTACGTGCATTGACCACCTCAACGACATCATCCGACGCTGGGTTGACAGTATCGAAACCAAGCTGCCGCGCGATCTCGAGGCGATTGGGATTTACCTCCGAAATCAGCACATTGGCTCCGCTTGCCCTTGCCACCATGGCGACCAGGATTCCGATTGGTCCGCTGCCGATGACCACCGCAAACTCGCCGGGTTTCAGCTCCGACAGGCGTACATCGTGGCAGGCGACCGCGACCGGTTCGATCAGCGCAGCGTGTTTCAGCGAAAGTCCATCTGGAATGGAATGAACCGTATGCGCAGGCACGTTCCAGATCTCCTGGAATGCGCCATCTGTGTCGAGGCCCAGGAATTTGAGATTGTGGCAGATGTGCTGAAGTCCAGAAGCGCAGGCCGGGCAATTGCCGCAATGGTCAAGCGGCCTGACCACGACCCGTTGCCCTTGTTCAAATCCCTGGACACCTGCGCCAGTCGCGGCAACCGTTCCGGACATCTCGTGCCCTATCACCCGGCTGAAACCGACGCGCTCATCCATGTTGCCATGGAAGACATGCAAGTCCGTTCCGCAGATTCCACAATATGCCGTTCTGATCGCAATCTCTCCCGGCGCGGGTGGGACGATCTTCCGACGTTCCAGCGCAAACGACCGGTTCCCCCTGTAGAAGGCAGCTTCCATATCGAGCGGTGTCAATTCGTCACTCCGTAAATTGCTCTCTTTGTACGACCGAAGAGTAGGACGGCAAGTCTATCCTGCACTTTGGTCCTTGTTTTGCACGGCCGCCAGGCAATTGCAGTGGGTGCCGATACAGCAATTTCAGCCTTGCTGTTGAGTCACTATTGGGAACCCTTCGTGAATGGCAAGCACTGACAAGCCAGAATGTTGCATTTGCCTCAGGTTGCCGTAGTGTGGTGACTGCCATGCAGGGTCAATTGGCTGTCTTGCCCCAAATGACAAATGAGCCGGAAAGCGATCGGGCGCAGACCACGAGTCTCTTGCCCTGTTCAACGACGTCCCCAGCGCTCTCTGGACCTCTCCCAATTCTCGCGTTGCGGACACGCTGTCCATGTGCGACGCCGTGACCGTTGCGTTGCATCTCACTGCAGGCGACTCGGAACGGAGTGTCATGAAACTGGTAGAGAAGTTCAGTCTTGCAGTTCTGTACAGGCTTGATCCTGAACGGGCTCAGAGAATCGCACTGCGCGCCCTGAAGGTCGGCCTAGCACCCACTGGCCGCCGATACACTTCCCGGCGCCTGGAAACTGAGCTTGCCGGACTGAAGTTGTCCAATCCGCTTGGCCTGGCAGCCGGCTTCGACAAGAACGCCGAGGCAATCGGAGGTCTCAGCAAGATCGGCTTCGGTTTCATTGAATTCGGGACCGTGACACCACTTCCGCAGGAGGGGAATCCCCGGCCGCGGCTCTTCCGGCTGAAGGATGAACGCGCTGTCATCAATCGTTTCGGATTCAACAGCGACGGCATGGAAAAGGTAGGGCCCAGACTTGAGTTTGGTGCGAGTGACTGTGTGATCGGGGTCAATATCGGACCAAACCGGGATAGCCCGGATGTTGCAGCGGACTATGCTGCTGTTCTCGAAGCCTGTGGGACCGTGATCGATTATGCGACCATCAACGTATCATCACCGAACACCGCCGGGCTGCGCAGCATGCAAGGAGCCAAGCCACTTGCGGACATTCTTGCAGCAGTAACCGGGATCCGGAACGGGTTGGCAAACAGGCCACCGATCATGCTGAAAGTTGCACCTGATGTCGCGGAAAGGCAGATCGAGGAAATCTGCGCCACCGCAGTGGCAGGCGGAGTCGACGGCATCATTGCAACCAATACAACGGTGGAACGCTGCGGGCTGTCATCGCAGGCTGCTGCTGAGAAAGGCGGGTTGTCGGGCCGGCCTCTTTTCGAGTTGTCTACACGAGTGCTGAGGCAATTCTACCGAGCATCCGGCGGTCAACTGCCATTGGTCGGCGTGGGTGGCATATCTACTGGAAGGGATGCCTACGAGAAGATCCTCGCCGGGGCCAGTGCTGTTCAACTGTATACTGGACTGGTGTTCAACGGCATGTCTTCAGTCGGGGAGATCCTGCGGGAACTAGATGCCCTGCTGGAACAGGATGGATTCAGTTCAGTGGCAGATGCCGTGGGGGCGAATGCTTGATCAGTCCCCCTTGTCTGTCAACGGCCAGTGTTCATGCTGCTCCGCTCTCAAGTGCGGGGTAGCGTAGCCCCAGGGTGATGGCGCGGGCTACAAAGAACACCAGCAGTCCGGTCCAAAGCCCATGATTTGCAAAGATCGGCATGAGGGCGAGTACCGTCACTCCATAGGCAATAGCGGAGACCAGCATGCCGTTGCGCATGTCGCGTGTTCTCATGGCTCCGACGAAAATGCCATCGAGCATCCAAGACGGCGCCCCAATGATAGGCAGCGCAATCATCCAGGGCAGGAACACCCTGGTCTCTGACCTCACATCTTCTGCTGTCGTCATGATGTCGATGATCAAGGGGCCGCCGAAGGCGATCCCGACAGCAAGTACAACGACAGAGATAGCGGCCCAGAAGCTTGAAAGCGCGACTGAACGCCTCAACTCGCTTCGAGTGCGTGCGCCTACTGCAAGCCCAACCAGCGCTTCTGCCGAAAACGCGAAGCCGTCGAGGGCAAAGGCCGTAATGTGGAGGAACTGGAGCAAGATCTGGTTTGCAGCCAGTGTGACGTCCCCGAAATCCGCGCCAAAAAAAAGAAATGAGACAAAGGCACATTCGATCAGGATATTGCGGATCATGATATCGAGATTGACAGATGCCATGCGCTTCAGTTCCGCAGTGGCGAAGACTCGCCTGCTGTCGCGCCAGTCACTGGTCCGGAATGCGCTGCGGCACAGCCAGATGCCCAGCAGAAGACCGCAGTACTCGGCAATCAACGTAGCGGTAGCGACTCCACGCACGCCAAAATCCAGCCAGAGAACGAAAACGATGTCGAGTACGATGTTCAGACCGTTCATTACCACCTGAAGGACCAGTACAGCCCGGGTGCGCTCCATGGCGATCAGCCATCCGATTATCCCGAAGAGGCAAACGGCGGCTGGTGCCGAGTGGATCCTTATGCTGATGTAGTCTGTGGCCAGGGCCTCAACAGCAGGCGAGGCGGGAGCAATGGCAAAGGCCGCCAGCAGCAACGGATACTGAAGGCAAACCAGCAGAAACCCGGCAACCAGTCCAACCACCATGCTTCGCACAAGCAGGATCGATACATCAGCCTCGTCTCTCCTGCCTCGCGCCTGTGCGGTTTGTCCGGATGTGCTGAACCTTAGAAAACCAAAGAGCCAGTAGAGCGTCGTAATGATGATCGCGCCAATCCCGACTGCGCCAATAGGAGCGGCCTCGCCGAGTTGGCCGACGACTCCAGTATCCACCGCACCCAGGATCGGAACGGTTGCATTCGATAGTACAATCGGAATCGCAATCTTGAGTATGCGCCGGTGAGAGACGCCTTCAGCTGCTGCTTCAGTCATGGCTTGCGGGCATGAGGAAGTGCCCGGTCGCCTGAGCTATCAGTCTTGCACGGTCCTCCTGCCAGCATTCCACATGGACCGAGGCGTAACGCCGTCCAACACGGTTGATGCACGCCTCGGCATGCGCGTCGAGGCACTTTCCCGGTCTGAGATAGTCAATTGAAAATGAAATGGTCTTTGGCGTGCCCTTGGGACCGCTTGCTGGTAGCCCGGACCCTGTCCACTGCATTCCGGTTCTTACGCAGAGTTCCGAAAAGGCTGAAATTTCCATGAAAGCGGCTGTTGCCCCGCCGTGAAGAGTAGGTGGCTGCGGATTGCCAAGTAGCCGTTGATCAAACGGCAGGATGGTAGTCAATCTGCCCTCGCAGATGCCGAAGCGAACGCCCAGCAATCTGGCGTAGGGAATTGCACCGATTAGCGCCTCGGCAGCATGGAGGTCTGCTGGAAGCAGAGGGTCAGAGCCATACAGGCTCTTGCTTGCGGCACTTGTGTTCATACCGCGAACTGCCCTGTTGCAGTGGCAAGAGGCCTCGAAGCTTCGCCGTCGGATGCCGAGGCTCTTATGAAGGCAATGTTTCGGCCCATGTGGAAGCACTCCGCTCTGGCGGTGATGTCGAGGCCGGGCTGAGCCGGCCGCATGTAGGAGATATTCAGCGCCAGGGTGGCAATCCCACTTCGCATTTCCGGGTGAACCGAGACAGCGGTTCCGGCGCATGTGTCGAGCAAGGCTGATACGGCGCCACCGTGTATGACCTTCGTGTCCGGATCACCTATCAGACGTTCGTCATAAGGAAGCACAATGACCGCCTTACCAGGTCCCACAGACTGAAGCTGCATTCCAAGATCCACATAGTGGTGCATGCTCTTCAGAAACCTGAGACTGCGCTCGAATGCGTCATGTCTGGGCATAGAAGCCTCCCGGTTCCTGGCAAGTTGCTTTCAGCCTTATCGCCCGAAACCCGGTAGTTTTGCACTTGAAATCCGGGCCGCAAAGAATAAATTCTGGTTTTTGATAATGATTCTCAATTGCAAGTTTGAGTAAGCAATGGCGGCAGACGTTACAGCCGGTTTGGTGGCCAGCCGGCCAGTAGAGCGCAGAAAGTTCAGGCCAATCCGCCTCCTTCTGGTGGCGCTGTTGCTGATCGCACTGGTGACGCCCGGACAGTTGGGAGAGGTCACCCGGCAATTGGTTGTTGATGCCTACCTCCAGGTAAGCGTCTTTGTTGCCGCAACCCTGATGCTCTTCTACGGTGCCGAAAGGGTATTCCGGTTTGATATTGGCGCCGTGTTGGGGCGTTCGGGACGATTCTCCGTTCCTATTGCAGCCGGTCTTGGAGCAACGCCTGGTTGTGGCGGCGCAGTCGTGGTGGTCGCTGCATATTCCATGGGAAAAGTCAGCTTTGGCGCCGTGGTCGCGGCGTTAACTGCAACCATGGGTGACGCGGCGTTCCTGTTGATCGCAGTCAGGCCAGATGCGGCAATTATTGTTCTGCCTTTGGCGTTCCTGGTCGGTGTGCTTTCGGGATGGGTGATCGATACAAAGTTTCCGGGTGTGGGCAAAGTCAAGCACCGAACCAGGTTGAAAGCCGTGCTTCCCGTCGGGGAGACTCGGCTTAGGGACTATGCCTACTTGGCACTGACAGTGCCCGGGCTGGCTTTCGGTGTGCTGTTGCTGCTTCAGTATGAGCTAACTGGGGAAATGGCGGCCTTGGCGACGGGGCTCGGACTGGCGGGAACAGTGCTGGCGCTGCTAATCTGGTCGGCTTCATCATTCGTGAACATGAGCAGCCACGACGACAGTCCCGCTACCAGGATGGCGGAGGAAACCAGCTTCATCTCTGTTTGGGTAATCGGCGCATTCCTGCTCTATGAATACCTTGTCAAGTTTGCAGGGCTTGATCTCGGGACGCTGTTTTCGGCGGCGGCGCCGCTGCTTCCCCTGATTGGAGTCCTGATCGGGTTTGTTCCGGGCTGCGGACCGCAGGTTCTCGTCACCTCGCTCTACATAAGCGGAGTCATCCCGTTTGCGGCCATCGTCGGAAATGCGATTTCAAACGATGGGGACGCGCTATTTCCGGCAATTGCGGTCGATGCCCGGGCTGCGACCCTTGCCACTCTGGTATCTGCTGTCCCAGCTCTGCTCGTCGCCTACGGCTTCTATTTCCTGGCGCCAGGTTTCATGAATTGATACGGCCGGACGAGTCCCGGCGCTGTCGCACTTCTCCTAGAGGTCAAGTGCGGTGAAGCACGCCGAATTGGTTGCCGTCTTGGCCGGCAGTTTGCGAAAAACCGGCAACTCCGGGGCAGACCTGCAGCAAAAATCCTGACGAGACCAACTGGCCGTTAATCCAACTGCCGTGACGATTGGCGGTAGATGTGGAGCCATCGGCCGGCGTCACGAAGTACAAGACAGCCAGGCTGCCGGGTCATTCAGGCGGGTGGTAGACGCCTCCGGAAGTAATCCCGCCATTGCCGTGGCGATAATAGGTTATTCCACTCAAGATCATCTCTGTCCGTGTTGCTGCTGCGTTGTTGCGCAGTGATGCGAGTTCGCCCAGGTAAGTGACAAGGGCAGGAAAGTTGCCCCGGTCAGCGAGTTCAAGACTGTCGATATAGGCATCCTTGTTCATCGCCGGGATGACGGGCGGAAACTCACCTGCCTTGACGAAGGCATATGCCATCAATAGCCGGGAAACCCGGCCATTGCCGTCCTGGAAGGGATGAATCCGTACAAATTCATGGTGCAGCCAGGCGGCTTCCAGTTCCGGGGCAAGTTCCTGTTCGGCATGGCGGTTGTTGAACTCAAGAAACCGGTCGACCTCGGTTTTGCACTTGCTCGGGGGGGCAGTATTCGTGAACGAAGCCGTCCGCCCGGCGCGGGTTGTTTGACCGGATTTTCCATTGGCCCTTGCGCAGCGGGATCTCGACCCTCTTCCCAAAGACATCAATGCCGGTTGCACTGGCTTGATGCCGTGTGAGGAGCGCGTGCCATTCCTTGATCACAGAGGCGGTTAGTGGACGCTCGTCGTTGACGTGTGCCAACAGCATCCCGAGTGCAGCTTCCTGGTCCTCGAGAAGGCCTCTCAGAGCTTCATCTCCGATATCGAAAACAGAATGGGCGCCGCGCACGCCTTCAAATCCCTCGGCGACCAGCGTCTCGGTGACACCCGGCCGCAGGAGGTAAAGTCCCTCGATTTGACCGGTTTCTATGGCGAACGCCCGCTTGTGCTCGCGAACCCAGATGTCCATGGCGCTACGGTCAACCGAAGGGTCTTCAAGCCGTTTGCGGGCTTGGCGCCAACGGCTGGCAGCATTTCTTGCACTCTCATTTTGCATCTCATGAAGCTCAGGAGCGAGGTCTCGGACCCGCCTCCAGATGGCGCCTACCGGCTTCTGAACTCTGCCATTCATGACTTCATCTCAATCACTGAATTTGGGACCGGCCAGCCTGCAAGTTCATCCCAATGGTGAGGCGAATTTTGAAGCTGCCGATGTTCAATCCTGCTGACAGCAACTGGTGAATTCGGAAACGGCCGCATCATCATTGGCTGATCGAATTGAGCGGATGCCGGACACCCGCCAACCTGGCGCAACTCCCCGTTGTGCGATGTGCCGCCAACCGCTCCGCAATCTTGTTGAACGAGCCATGTCTGGTGAGCGCATATTTCTACGCGCTCGCTTTGGTTGTTCCTGCCTGTTGTTTGCTGCTCTGGCATATCTTTTTGGGGATTTGAATTGATAGCGGGCGGAAATCCGCGCCTCTCCGACCGATGCATCTCGCATCATCGACATGCAACAGTGGTTGGGATGAATCCTGTTAAGAAACTGGTTCAGAACACCGCTACCCGGCAATCCTGGAGCCCCGAGTATCGTCAACCCGTCCGGAAACAAAAACCTGCGGTGGAACCGGAAGGCCAGTGCATGTCGTGAATTGACGGCATATGTGGATGCTCGTTCAGTACATCCTTGCTTGTTCATTCACCCAACTGGGGCAGGATACTGAATCATCTTGCCGATATGGACCTGTTCCCTGGAATGCCAACTTCGCGGCCCGACCGAATTGGTCCGACCTCAACTTGCATGGATTGGGCAATGAGTAGCCCGGCAAACTGAGAGAAGGCCAGCATCCGCCTCGGAGAAGGAAACCTCATGGGGGTCCCAGTCCGGCGAACGGCATCGGGCTAATGCTGTTCTTGCATCCCTGGTTGAAGTCACGATGATTGGGTAACTGCCGCACAGGCCGACAGCATTGAGAGTAAGCCATGGCAAAGGAACCAGCTATTTCACCAGCGAAGCGTTTGGCTTTGGAATGGGACCGAAATGAAGCGGCAAGACTCGCTGGAATTCCTCGCCCAACACCGGAATCGGTAAAGCCGCTGCCACCACCCGCACCACCGCGACCGCCGCCGCCAGTCAAGGCCTGCGACGAGTAAGTCCGGTGTAGGTCGGGTTTCCGCCGGAGTCTCAATTTTGTCGAATGCAGGGGATAGGAAATCTATCATTAAAAGCGGGCACTGCTGCAGCGCTTGTATGGGCTACAGGCGGGCAAGCAGGAGTATCGAGAGCACCTACTGTCGTGGTTTGTGTCGGCTGGAACGACGATACCAAACAGGGTTGAACGAAGCCTTGCAGCAGAGAGTCAATCGGCCTTGGCTCCGTTTGCAGATGCATCCGTGGCATCCTTGAGTTCAACACCAGGAGGGTTTTGCCTCAAATCCGCCTTGGAAAGCTACACAAGACAGGCCTTCCTCCGTGCACCAGTTTGTTGTTGCAGGATAAGCTGATATGGCGTGTGGCGCGGGCAACCGTGCCGGCAATTTTCGTGACAAGAACCCGGAAAACCAAATGACGATCAAACTTCACTGCTTCGGCGAGAGCGGCAATGCCTACAAGGCGGCGCTTCCCCTGGAACTCTCCGGCCTGGAATGGGAACCGGTATTCGTTGACTTCTTCAATGGAGAGACCAGAAGCGCAGAATTCCGTGAACTCAACCCGATGGGCGAGGCGCCAGTCATGGTGGACGGCGCGTTGGTGTTGAGCCAATCGGGAGCGATACAGCATTACATCGTGGAACAGACCGGCCTCTTTGGCGGCGACACCGAAAGCGACCGGCGCGACATACTTCGCTGGGTGCTTTGGGACAATCATAAGAACTCGTCTTATTCCGGGCTGATCCGTTTCCTCATGAACTTCGTACCGGCAGAGTCGAGACCACAACAGGTCATCGACTGGTTGCAGGGACGTGTGAAACGGTCATGGGAGACGCTTGAGGCCGAGCTCGCTGAACGCGACTGGCTGGTCGGAAACAAGGTGTCCATCGCCGACTTTTCCTGCTGCGGATATCTTTACTACCCCGAGCCGTTCGGATTTGACCGGGCGGACTGGCCAGCAGTTGCACGGTGGCTCGATCGCATCGCCGGATTGGACGGTTGGAAGCACCCCTACGACCTCATGCCAGGCCGGCCCTCAGACAGAGAGAACAAGTGAATGCCTGATGCATACATTCTTGACGCGGTGCGTTCGCCCCGCGGCCGGCGGAATGGGTCGCTGAGCGAAGTGACCGCAGTCAGCCTGTCAGCATCTATGATTGATGCTTTGATCGACCGGAACGAACTCGGTGCCAGTGACATTGAGGATGTCATCTGGGGCAACGTAACTCAGATCGGCGAACAGGGGGGTTGCCTTGCACGCGCAGCGGTATTGCTGTCAGGCCTTGATGACAGCGTGCCCGGTGTGTCCGTAAATCGCTTTTGTGCCAGTGGACTCGAGGCGGTCAATCTGGCTGCCAATCAGATCAGGGCCGGAGATGGTGACGCCTGGATTGCCGGCGGTGTCGAAATGATGAGCCGGGTTCCAATGGGTTCGGACGGCACACCCTATGCTGTGGATCCTCAGCTTGCCATCGGCACTCACTTTGTACCGCAGGGGATATCGGCAGACATCATTGCGACCGAATTCGGCTTCTCGCGCGAGGATTGCGACCAGTATGCCGTTGAGTCCCAGCAACGCGCTGCCCTTGCCTGGGAGGAAGAACGCTTTGCCGGCTCCATAGTTCCGGCAGAAGACATTAACGGCATCGCCATTCTGGAACGCGATGAGCACATTCGCCCCGAAACCAGCATGGAGGTTCTCGCTGGGCTGGATCCATCCTTCAGCGCGATGGGTGAGACCTTGCCCGGTTTCGATCAGGTCGCCATCATGAAATACCCCCACATGGAGCGCATCAACCATGTGCACCATCCAGGCAACTCTTCGGGCATCGTAGATGGGGCTGCTGCCGTGCTGCTTGGCTCGGGAGAGTTTGCCGAAAGATCTGGTTGCCAGCCAAGGGCGCGGATCCGGTCATGCGCAAGAGTTGGATCCGACCCGACGATCATGCTGACAGGTCCGATTCCGGCGGCGCGAGCCGCGCTGGAAAGGGCAGGCATGACCATCGGCGACATCGACATCTTCGAGGTCAATGAGGCATTTGCCTCGGTACCGCTCCGCTTCATGCAGGCCTACGGCTGCGATCACGGCAAGGTCAATGTCAATGGTGGCGCCATTGCCATGGGGCACCCGCTTGGCGCCACGGGCGCGATCTTGCTCGGGACCGCGGTTGATGAGTTGGAACGTTCGGATAAGGAAACCGCGTTGGTTACGCTGTGCGTCGGCGGCGGAATGGGGGTGGCCACAGTGATTGAACGGGTTTCGAGGGTTGCATCATGACCGACTTCCACTTGTCCACTGACCAGGATGGGGTGGCGACGATCACGTGGGATGCTGCTGGCCGCAGCATGAATCTGATGAGCACGGATGGCTTGCTGGAATTGGGAAGGCTCGTCAACGATGCCTTCGCCGACAGTTCCGTCCGCGGGATCATCATTACCAGTGGCAAGGACAGCTTTTCGGGTGGCATGGACCTTTCCGGTTTCGCCGAAATGAAGCGGATCGGCGAGGAACAGTCGCCTGCAGCAGTCTTCGAGATGGTCATGAAGATTCATGGGCTGATGCGGCTGCTGGAAACCGGGGGCCAGAAGGCCGGCGGTTCCGCAGGACGCAAGCCGGTTGTTGCTGCGCTGCCGGGTACTGCAGCCGGTATAGGCTTCGAAATCCCGCTCGCCTGCCACCGGATCATCTGTGCTGATAATCCCGGAGCCGAATTCGGCCTGCCCGAAATCAAGGTCGGATTGTTCCCGGCTGCCGGGGGGACCACAAGAATGATCCGGAAGCTCGGGCTGGTCGAAGGTGGCCCTTGGCTGTTCAGGGGATCCCTTGCGAATGCCCGGAAAGCGCAGGCAGCAGGACTCGTGGACGAAGTCGTTGAACCCGGACGGCTGCTTGAGCGGGCCCGGGAGTGGATATTGAACGCTTCTGAGGACGAGTTGGTCAAGCCTTGGGACCGCAAGAAATTCAGGATTCCCGGCGGGACACCTTACGACCGGGCGGGCTTCGAGAGCTTTGTCGGCGCGCCAGTGATGACCAATTCAAAGGGCTTTGGCGTCTATCCGGCAGTCAAGGCATGTCTTTCTGCGATCTATGAGGGTGCCCTGGTGCCCTTCGACACTGCGCTGAGGATTGAGGCCCGGTGGTTTACCTGGTTGCTCATGCAGCCCTCGACCGAAGCGATGATCCGCACCGTGTTCACCGACCGGAAGCTGCTGGCAAAGGGAATGCGCCGGCCTGCCGGAGTCGCAAGGTCCAAAATCGAAAAAGTTGGAGTGATCGGGGCTGGCATGATGGGTGCTGGCATTACTCATGCGGCGGCGAGTGCAGGCATCAAGGTTGCAATGCTGGACAGCGAACAGGAACGCGCGGATGCCGGCAAGCAACGCATTGCGACCATCCTGGAGGATCAGGAGAAACGGGGGCGGCAGCCGGCAGGTTCCAGCAATGCCGTCCTTGACAGGATTTCGGCGGGAACCAGCGTCTCTGATCTGGCCGATTGTGATCTGGTTATCGAGGCGGTGTTCGAAGATCCAAAGGTGAAGGCGAAAGTCCTGTCGGAGGCGGCGGCAGCGGCTGGTCCGGAATGCGTGATCGCATCCAACACATCAACGCTGCCGATTGACGGCCTGGCCCGGGCAGTCGGAGGCAGCGGCAATTTCCTTGGGATGCACTTCTTCAGCCCTGTCCACAGGATGATGTTGGTCGAGATCATCAAGGGCAGCGCAACAACCGATCCTGCGGTCGCACGGGCAGTCGACTTCGTTCAGATGATCCGCAAGGTGCCGATCATCGTCAATGATGCCCGCTTTTTCTATGCCAACCGTTGCATCATTCCCTATATCAACGAGGGTGTCCGGATGGTCGGCGAGGGGATAGCGCCCGCTCTGGTTGACAATTCCGCCAAACTGATCGGCATGCCAATCGGACCGCTGCAATTGATTGACGAGACTTCAATTGATCTGGCTGCGCACATAGCAGCAGCAACCCGGGCAGCCCTGGGCGACGACTATCAGGAGGATGGCGCCGATCGTGTCATCGATTTCCTTGTCGCAGAAGGTCGCTTGGGGAGGCGGGTCGGAGCCGGGTTCTACGATTATGACACCAAAGGCAGGCGATCTGGCTTCTGGAGTGGCCTCAGCGGGAAGTTCCCGCCATGCGATCCGCAACCGGCAGCTGAAGAAGTCAAGAACCGGCTCATGTTGATACAGGTTCTCGAGGCCATCCGGGCTTTGGAAGACGGCGTCCTGGTTGATGTGCGCGAAGGCGATGTCGGTGCTGTACTGGGGTGGGGATTGGCCGTATGGGCAGGCGGCCCGTTCAGTTGGCTGGATGTCGTGGGTCCAAATCATGCACTGGAAACATGCCGGGAGCTTGAGAACCGGCACGGATCCAGATTTAAGGCTCCCGACTTGCTGGTCCAGAAGGCCGGGTCGGGAGAACGGTTTACCGCCCGAATGACATAGTAGCAGGTGGTGGCCGACGCGAGCCTGCCGCCGCAGTCCTTACCCATTAAAGCGGGGATAGATCCCGCATCCTGTTTTACATCGCAGACCTGTTGGCTATTAGTCCGTTTTCGATGACAAACGGAACCGAAGCACGGTGAACCAATGGGTTGGCTTGAAGTAGAAACAGGGCTTGAGAAGTGCGCCGCGAACTTCGTGCCGCTGACTCCCCTATCACACCTGAACCGCGCATGGGATGTGTTCCCGGACAGGGAAGCGCTTGTCTATGGTGACCGGCGCTACAACTATGCGGAGTACCACAGGCGGGTTACATGTCTCGCCAGCGCAATGGCAGAAAAGGGGATCAAGCCGGGCGATGTGGTTTCCTCGCTGCTTCCCAATGTTCCGGCTGCGATCGAGACGCACTTTGCTGCGCCCGCTTGCGGCGCCGTGCTCAACGCGATCAATATTCGGCTTGATGTTGCCACTGTGGCTTACATCTTTGAACATGCCCGCCCGAAGCTCCTGTTCGTCGACAGCCAGTTTCTTGGTTTGGCGGAAGAGGCCGCGAGCAAGGTTTCGGAGCCGCCCGAAATCGTGGAGGTCGCTGACCCACAGGCCGGGCATGCTGCCAGTGGCAATCATCGCGAATACGAGGATTTCATTGCGGCCGGTTCAGCTGAATTCGACTGGCTGATGCCCGAGGATGAATGGGAAAGCCTGTCCCTGAACTACACTTCTGGAACAACGGGCAGGCCCAAGGGGGTCGTTTGCAGTCACCGCGGCGCTTACCTGATGACCATGGGAACGGTCATCAGTTGGCGGATGACTCTCTATCCCCGTTATCTGACCATTGTACCCCTGTTTCACTGCAACGGCTGGAACCACTCGTGGCTGATGCCGGCAATGGGTGGAACCGTGATCTGTTGCCGCGAGGTCCGCGCAAAGGCGGTGTATGACGCCATTGCGGATGAAGGCGTGACACATTTCGGCGGCGCGCCGATCGTTCTGAACATGCTTGCCAATGCCCGTCCAGATGAACGCCGGGAGTTCAGTCATACGGTTGAAGTTTTTGTGGCCGGAGCGCCGCCCGCTGCCGCCACACTCCACGCCGTCGAGAAACTCGGGTTCAATGTGACACAGACCTACGGCCTAACTGAAACATACGGTCACGTGACCGAATGCACCTGGCGGGATGACTTGTGGGGCGAGCTTGATGGCACCGACAGGGCCGCCACCAAGGCCAAGCAGGGCGTGCGGATTCCGACCATGGAGAACATCTCTGTCTTTGACCCGGAGTCGGGTGCAAGGGTTGAACCGGATGGCGCCTCTCTTGGCGAGGTCGTGATGCGCGGCAATTGTGTGATGAAAGGATACTACAAGAACTCCGAGGCCACTCGCGAGTCTTTCCGAGGAGGCCACTTCTGGTCTGGCGATATCGCCGTTCTCAATCCAGACAACTACATCCGGATTGCCGACCGGGCCAAGGACATCATCATTTCCGGCGGCGAGAATGTTTCCTCAGTGGAGGTTGAGGATGTTCTCATGCATCACCCTTCAGTGTCGCTCTGCGCAGTTGTCGCCAAACCGCACGACAAGTGGGGAGAGGTTCCCTTCGCTTTCGTCGAATTGAAGGAGGGAGCGGCCGCCACTGAACAAGAACTGATAGACTTTTGCCGGCAGTCGCTGGCCGGTTTCAAGACCCCCAAGGGCATAGAATTCACGGAGCTTCCCAAGACGGCAACGGGCAAGATCCAGAAATTCGAACTGCGGAAACTCGTCGGCGCTGGAGGAACAGCCGGCTGACTATTGGTGCCGCAATCCAGAAACGGTTCCCTCTGCGGAAAATCTGAATGAACAAACTGGCCGATTTTCAGGTCCTGGAGTGCACCGGGCGCTGGCATCAATCCGCAAATGATCCGGGCCGGGATGTGATCGTCAGAATCGATGATTTGATTCTGACACTGATCGGCAAGGACGACCGTGCGATTGTAACCTGGACCTGCGATGCAATCCGCCGCATTAATCCCGATGGCGGCCCCGCTGCACCTGCAATCTACTCACCCGACAGCGAAGGACAGGAGACCATCTCGATCACGGACGAGACCATGATCTCCGTGCTGGACAATATCATCTCGAACTTTGCCGGACCGGAAATCAAGCCTGGGGTCACTCTCCGGGGTTTTTTGCTGATACTCGGCCTGGGGGCGGTGATTGTGGCCATCATTGCGCTCTTTTCGGACAACCTTGCCTCGCAATTGGCCGGACTGGTTCCGGCAAAGGAGCGCCGCGTTGTCGGCGAGCGGGTTCTCTCCAGTTTTCTCGATAACAGGGGCAGGGAATGCGCATCGGCCGGCCAGCCCGGCCCGCTCGGCCGGTTGGGGGAGCGCCTTTTCCCGGACGGCGAGTTCGAACTTTATGTTGTAGAGGGGGAGTCGGTTCGCAGCCTGATCATTCCAGGCTCGATCTTGATACTTGGCTCATCGTTGCTGGAAGAGTTCGACGGGCCAGAACTTGTGGCAGGCCAAGCGCTGGCGGAAGCAGTAGCGGCAAGAAGCTCGGATCCGTTCGGAGTGTTTCTCAAGAGCGCCGGCCTGATTGCCGCAGCCAATCTCGTTCTCGGAAATGGCGCTCATGATGAAGTTGTGGATGAGTTTGCACGCTGGGTACCGGTAACCGGGCCTTCCCAGCTTGATGAAGCCGAATTGCTTGCAGAATTCGAGCGGGCCGGATTTTCCAGTGCGCCCTATGCCAGTTCATTGGGCAGCAACGGCGCTCTTGCCAATCAGGACCCTTATCCGGAACGCTACGAGCCGCTCATGAGTGACGAGGAATGGTTGAGGCTGAGAGACGTTTGCCTGAATTGAAACCACTGCGCCCGGACTCGCTGTCTGGGATGATCACGGCCCGAAGCCGGGCCATTTGCCCGTGCCGCTGGCGACGCATTGATCAGCTGGGAGTCATCCAGAGTCTTCCCGCTTGGGAGGAGAACGTGTGAGCCTGCGCAGTGCCCTTGATGCGAGGATTGAGCAGGGACACCTGCTGAGGGACCCGGCCCAGATCGCCGTTGTGGAATTGCTTGAGGGCCTGCTTGAGCGCGCTGGTGAGGCAAGCCGGAAATTCAGAAGGCTGGGTGGATTTTTCGGGGGCAGCCGGAACCACACAAGCCACGGGCTGTATATCTGGGGCAAGGTAGGACGGGGCAAGTCCATGCTGATGGACCTGTTCTATGAGCATCTCGATGCCGAAAGAAAGCGAAGGGTGCATTTTCTGGAATTCATGCAGTCGGTTCATGCCGACCTGCACGAAATCAGAAAGCGGGATGTAGACGATGCTGTTCTGCCAGCTGCAGACCGGATTGCCCGCAATGTCACCCACCTGTGTCTTGACGAGATGCAGATTGATGACATCGCCGATGCCATGATCGTCGGCCGGTTCTTCGAACGGCTCTTCGAGCGCAACGTAACCGTCGTGACGACATCCAATCGACCGCCAGAAGAACTCTACAAGTATGGGCTCAACCGCCACCTCTTCGTTCCGTTTATCGAACTGATCAGGGACCGGATGACCATCCATGAACTGGGAGGTGCGGTTGACCACCGCCAGGGACGCCTTGCTGGAACGAAGACCTATTTTTTTCCGGCAAACGAAGCTGCGCAGCAGGAAATCGACGGCATCTGGAATTCACTTGCCGGCCCGGGCGTTTGCCGAAGCCTGTCTCTACCTCTGCAGGGCCGCATGGTTGAATTGCCGCGCTTCGCCAATGGCGCGGCGAGGGCCCGCTTCGATGAACTGTGCGCAAGACCTTACGGACCTGGCGACTACCTGGCGATTGCTAATGCTGTTCGCTTGCTGGTCATCGAAGATGTTCCCTTCATGACGCGGTCAAACCAGGATGAAGCAAAGCGCTTTGTCATGCTCGTGGACGCTCTCTACGATTCAGGTGTCTCGGTTGTCATCTCGGCTGCCGCTTCTCCTGAACAACTCCACGATGGCCGCAGTGGCTCGTTCGAGTTCGAGCGAACCGCGTCGCGGCTGGCAGAAATGCAGTCCGCCGATTGGCGAGCCAGGTCAGCACAGCAAGCGGACCCTACCGGCGGCGTTGGCTCGATCAGTGCCAGCGAATCATCAGTTGGCAAGTAGACCGCTTGGCGGAATTTCGGTGCATTAGATACAAGATCATCCACCGTTTGACGCGACATTGTTTCAAAACGGGCGAATTTTCAAAAAAAGATATTCTGTCGCAGCTGAAGGCTGTGGTGGAATGATCTTCGGATTCAGACTGTAGCCTGGAAAAATGGTTCCGAGCACGGGCGCCGGGCAAGAACGTATGCCCTCCCGAACCGGCTGGTTTGCGGACAGGCAGACTTGCAATTGCCAGTTCATGCCTCACTTGCAACAGTCTAGCAATCACGGAAAGTGTCATGAAGATTTCTTCCATCACAAAATTTTTGGCGGTCTCAACCCTGATCGCCTTCCCGGCGCATGCCGACCTGGGGCCTGTGATCAGCCCGGCCGAGCTCGCCGATGAACTCCAGAACAATCCCCCGCTGATCCTCGACATCAGGTCTCTGAAAGCGCCTGAAGGCAAGGAGGAAGTGGGAACCTACACAGCGGGCCACATCCCTGGTGCAGTCAGCGCTCCCTACGGCAGGTTCAGGGGCCCGCGGGAGAATCCGGGGCAATTGTTGACTGAGGGCGAGTTGACCAGCCTGTTTCAGGAGCTTGGCATCACCCATGATCGCCATGTCGTCGTGGTTCACCAGGGAAACAGCATTTCCAATTTCGGCGCCGCTGCGCGTGTCTACTGGACGCTGAAGTCCGCCGGGCTTGAAAGTCTGTCTCTTCTGAATGGCGGTGTCGATGGCTGGACCGAGGCGGGCCTTGAATTGTCGACTGAACCGGTCGAGCCTTCACCTTCGACCATCGAGGTGAGTTTCTCGGATCAATGGCTTGCTGAAGCCAAGGATATCGAAGCTGTGATATCCGGCAGTGACGAGGCTCTCCTGGTCGATGCCCGGACTGAGGAATTCTGGTTGGGTGACAAGAGCCACCCGGCTGCAGCGCGGCCTGGCACAATTCCCGGCTCGATCAACTTTGTTCACTCTTCCTGGTTTGGCGGGAGCAACTCCATCCCGGACTCGGCAAGCGTGCTGGATTTGGCCGGTGAACAGGGTTTCACCTCTGCTCCCAAGATCGTTTCCTTCTGCAATACAGGCCATTGGGCGGCAACAAACTGGTTCGCACTTAGCGAGGTTGCCGGGCTGGACAATGTCAAGCTCTACGCCGAGTCAATGGTTGGATGGTCGAATGCAGGCAATGAAATGGACAATGTGCCAGGCGCATTCAGCAATCTGCTGAAAAGGGTCAAAAGTACCAACTGACGCTATTCTCCCGGGGGTTCGGCGGGACATGCCAATTGTTTCAGCCGTGTCGGCTGGATCCTCCTACTTGCTGCGCGCCGCCCTTATCGGGGCGGCGCTTGCTGTCTGCGTAGTCGTCGCTGCCTATGCGGGTCTGCGCTACGGTGTGCTTCTGCTGATCGGGGTTGGATTCGGCATCACACTGGAAGGCCTCCGTTTTGGTTTCTCAGGTGCCTGGCGCGCAATGATCTTGAGGCGGGAGCCGCAAGGGCTGTTGGCCCAGCTTCTTGCGATTGCGCTGGTTGCGCTGATTGCATTTCCGCTTCTGGCCTCCAATGAGGGTGAATTGACCGGGGCGCACGCGCCGGTTGGCGTGGCGATGATAGCGGGCGCCTTCTTCTTTGGCGTGGCCATGCAGGTCGTTCTCGCCTGCGGTTCCGGCACGCTTGTCAATGCCGGAAGTGGTAATCTCGTGGGTCTGATAACACTACCCTTCTTTGCGATTGGGAGTTTTGCCGGTGCTGTTCATCTTCTCTGGTGGACCGAGATCGGCAGCTTGCCGGTCATCGCACTCGAAGGCGGGCAGGGACTGCTCATCACACTGGCGGGCGTAGGGCTGATAGCCGGATTGGCAATCTGGAGAGCGGGACCTGCTTCCCTGCGGCTGCCGCGGCGTCTCGTCATAGGCGCAGTGCTTGTCGCGACGCTGTCACTCGCCAACCTGGTGGTGGCGGGACAACCGTGGGGCGTTGTCTACGGGCTTGGACTTTGGGTAGCCAAGGCCGTGACGGCGGCCGGAGCGGACCTGTCTGCCTCACCATTCTGGTCAGCGCCCGGCAACGTTATGCGTATACAGGAAAGCCTGCTGACAGATGTTACTTCCCTGACCAATCTCGGAATTATCTCGGGCGCCTTTCTTGTCGTGGCATGGCGCGGAACTCTTGGACAGCCATTGCCCCGGCTGCCTCTTCGAGCGTGGGCCGCAACCATCATCGCCGGACTGGTGCTTGGCTATTCGTCCAGGCTTGCCTTTGGCTGCAATATCGGAGCCTTCTTCAGTGGCATTTCCACCGGCAGCCTGCATGGTTGGGTTTGGCTTGTGGCTGCGTTCGCCGGTTCGGTTCTGGGAGTGCGAATTCGTTCATGGGCAGGATTTGAGGCGCGATGATGTTGACCAGGCGATTGACAGCCGCACTGACTCTCGCATTGGTGACCAGCGTGGTCCTGCTGGATATTGGCTGGAGCGAGCCCCTGAATCCATTCCGGTCGCCGCCGCTATTGGCGCTCGGTTCAGGGCAACCGTCGGGCGCAGCGCATTGCGCAACTCTGCCTGAGTGATGGCGATGGCATTACGGGACATTTGGTCTGACACATTGAGTTTCATCTGAGGCTGTGTCTTTTCGGAGACTCTCGGAATGAGTCTGAAGCCGGTGTCAGTCAACTACAATGAAGTGGCTGGCCGAAGCGGTGATGACTGTGTAGCTGCCTGGCCACAATCTTGAAGGACCGCGGGGAGAAGATCCCTCGCCGGAAAGCCGGGGAAGGGCTCACCTGCCGTGACGTTTCCCGCACAGTCCGGCAGGTTTTCCTGGGTACTGTCGAGAAGTGCGCGTCGCATCAGCCTGGCACAGGGACAACTGGCATGAAAGAGCAAGTAGCGCTGTGGAGCGACAGATACATGGCCAGGCAGATAGCTGCGAAGGACCGCTTCGTCGAAGGTGTGCAGCGGTTAATTTCTTGTCATGATGAATGGCCAAATTCGGCGAGGCATGTGATCCGTTTCGTGCAACTCTGGCATGAAGCTAGAATTTTCCGGCGGAGTCATTGGGCAATGTGCAGGGGTTTCTCCAGGTTCGGCACGGTCAGCCATGAACAGAGGGCGAGATTTGTCGAAACTGCCCGGTTGCTGGACCAAATGTCGCGTGACTTGTTTGCGGCAGCCGATCTTGCCCACTCGTCGGAACGTGAGATGCGGCACAGAGTAAACTCCAGCATGGGTGGCCAAGTGATGCGGTTCTGCATGCATCGGATTGCCGCGCAAATCCAAGACCTGGCCTGCATGGCCGAAGATGCGGCTGAAACACTGGCATTGGGAGCCAGCAGTAAATTCACCAAAGAAATTCTGAAGGAACTGAATTCGTACCCGAAAGAATGTGCGGTCGGCAGTTGATACGGGGTCGCAGCGGTGGTTCGGCAAGTCATTCCTGTTCGTTGAACAATGCGGCGGTCTCGCACGGTAGCCGCGATACGCACCTAAAGGATATGCGTTTCCACCAAGCCCCAAAACTGCGGCGGCGTCTTGCCATCAATAGGCCCATCAGCGTGAAGATCATGTGCAGGCACGGAGTTTGTAGGGTCGTGAAGTTCTGCGTTCCGGCACCGCAGCCACCGTGGGGTCGGGGAGCAGCGGTCAAGTTGCCTGGCCGATGCCCGGTTGCCAGTTGTCCGTTCGTCCGCTACCCGAATAGCAGAAAATATGGGTGTATGGACCGGTGCCAAAACTGACCAAACTTGTAGACGGACTGCCCTCGACGGTTCCGTTTGTCGGCCCGGAGGCTGCTGAACGAGCCCGGAATGCGACCTTTGCAGCGCGGATTGGCGCAAATGAGAATGTGTTTGGCCCTTCTCCGAAAGCACTGGAGGCGATGCGCAATGCAGCCGAAGGTGTCTGGATGTACGGGGACCCCGAAAACCATGACCTGAAGACGGCTCTCGCCGAACATCATGGCGTGGATTTCGACAATGTGGTTGTGGGAGAAGGCATTGACGGACTCCTCGGCTATCTTGTTCGGATGACCGTTGGCCCGGGAGTTCGTGTGGTAACCTCAAGCGGCGCTTACCCGACCTTCAACTTCCATGTGAATGGCTATGGGGGCGAACTGGTCTTTGTTCCCTATCTCGACGACCGCGAGGATCCCGAAGGGTTAATGGAGGCGGCGCGGAAACACGAAGCGGCGCTCGTCTATATTGCAAATCCGGATAATCCGATGGGAACCTGGAATGGAACGGCGGCAATGCTGCGCATGATCGAGGCAACCCCTCCCGGTAGCCTGTTGATCCTGGACGAGGCATATGTCGAGTGCATGCCGGCTGGGGATGTGCTGCCATTTGATACTAATGATCCAAGAGTCATCCGGATGCGCACTTTTTCGAAGGTCCACGGAATGGCGGGTGCCCGTGTCGGTTATGCAATCGGGCACAAGGACCTGATCCGGGCCTTCGACAAGATCCGGAATCACTTTGGAATGTGCAGGATTTCGCAGGCAGGCGCACTCGCATCGCTGAGGGACCCGGAACACCTGGTGTCAATGGTTGGGCGGATCGAAAGGGCGCGCCAGCGGATTTACGAAATCTCCCGTTCCTGCGGACTTTCGCCAATACCGTCAGGTGCCAATTTCGTCGCCATCGACTGCGGAGAAGACGGGCCTTTTGCGGTCCGGGTATTGGAGGAACTGACCAGGCGCGGCGTGTTCGTGCGCAAACCGTCGGTTGCGCCTCAGGACAGATGCATCCGGATTTCTGCAGGCACGGACAGCGATCTCGATATTCTTGCCGCAGCACTGCCCGAAGCGGTTGAGGCAGCGGGCAAGTAGGAGCCCCATCCCGCCGGAGGCATGAAGCGCCCTGCACGCGGATGTATCGGATCTGGACTATGAATTGCTGGACCCTGTCGCAGGATGGCAGTTGGCAAGGAACGGACCGCGCCGCATTGGCCAATTCGAGTAGACTGACCTTCAGGACCCATCAGATTCCATGAAAGCGCTGCAACAGGCGCGGGATCAGGGACTGGAATTTCAGCGGTGCATCGGTCACTGCAAGGCAGATGCAGTCTTCTTCGGGGCCGGCTGTTGGGTGATGCACGACTCCTGGGTCGGCAATGCCAACATCGCCGCGCCGATAGTAGGAGCCCCGGTCGTAGAAGGAACCGGCAAGCACGAGGGTCATCTCCAATCCGTGATGGCCGTGGTCAGGCACCCCTTTGCCCGCTGGAATGTACAGCAGTCTTGCCGTTGAGCCACCGCCCTCGGTGCTGACCGGGAATTGCCGGATTCCGCCGCCAATGGTCCGCCAGGCCAGCCCGGCCGCATCTGCGCCAACTTGATTGCGCAGGGGCTGCGGCAACACATAGGCACCGGTTTGCTTGGGCGGTGAATCCATAGTCTCTGCCGGGTTGGCGTGCCTTGCGTCGGATGCCGCGTTGAGAATTGTGTCCGGAATGGAGGCATCAGCGGTTTCGGTGATGTGCGCCTGTTCAATGAGTGCGCCACCAATTGTGTCCAGCAGATCAAGATCCGAACGGCAATCCGGGCAGAGCGCCAGGTGTGTGGCTACAAGCAGTGAAGTTGCTTCATCCAACGTACCAGCACTATAGGCCAGCAACAGATCGTCTCCTGGATGGTGCTCGATCTTCATTGTGAATCCTCGCGCTGGTTGCCGAGTTCCTTGCGCAAATGCCGGAACGCAAGACGCGCTCGCGACTTGACGGTGCCAAGAGGGATCCCAAGCCGTATGGCAATGGCGGCGTAGCTCTCTCCTTCGTAGAACGATAGTTGGAGCACTTCGGACTGTTCTTCGCTCAGCTTGGCAAGGGCCGACCGGACGGCTTCAATGCGTTGCCGCTCGGCAAGCATTTCGGCACCGTCTGGCTGGGGTGCAGGTCGAAACGCTGGATCCTCGGGATCGAATTCAGGCCGACGCTCGCGCCGGAAAGCATCAATGCGCTGGTTTCGCGCAATGGCGAATATCCAGGCGGAGACCGGAGCTCGCCGATTGTCATATTGGCTCGCCTTGCGCCAGACAGTGGCGAAGACATCCTGCAGGATGTCGTCGACCCTTTCATTGTCGCCGCCTGCGCGCCGAAGATACGCTCTCACCCGCGGCGCAAAATGCCTGAACAGGGCTTGGAAGGCCTCGTGATCGCCCCGTTTCGCGATGGCATCCATCTGATCGGAACTGCTGGCTGGCCAGCCTGGTTTGTGTGCTGCTCCGCCAGTCGCTGCAGACGCAGGTCCAGAGACAGCAGGCCCCAAGGGATGCCGTTGGTGTAGTCCGATCACTTTCTTCTCGCCGATCATATCACAATATACGGGGCAATCGGCATCTTGGATCACTTTTGTTGCGAAAGATGTGATCCGGCGGCGGTCTTGCTGCGTAATACTCACGATGACAATCGATACAGCACAAGTTCCGGCGCAGAATTGTGGCCGCAGACTGAAGATAGCCGTGATTGGTGCCGGTATTTCCGGACTGGGTGCTGCGTGGTTGCTTTCGAGGGTCCATGATGTGGTTCTCTTCGAAGCAGAAATGCGGCCGGGTGGTCATGCAAGGACCGTAATCGCCGAGGCCGGTGGCCGGCAAATCCCCGTAGACACCGGCTTCATTGTCTTCAACCGTGTCAATTATCCCAACCTGTGCCGGCTCTTTGAGCATCTTGAAGTGCCAGTCTCTCGCAGTGACATGTCTTTTGCTGTCTCTGTCGATGGCGGAGCGTTTGAATACGGGTGCCGCAATTTGAGGGCATTGCTGGCCCAGCCGGCAAACGCAGCCCGGCCCCGCTTCTGGCGCATGATACGCGATATTGCGGCTTTCAATCAAACGGCCCTCGCTGATGCCGAACTCCATCCAGATATGACAATCGGTGAACTTGTCGGAAACAGGCGGTTCGGCGCCTGGTTCAAGCAATACTACCTCCTGCCAATGAGCGGCGCGATCTGGTCCACCCCTCGTTCCGAGATGCTGAATTTCCCTGCGTCTGTCCTCACCTCATTCTTTGCCAATCATGGGCTGTTGTCATTCACCGGACAGCATCAATGGTGGACCGTCGAGGGAGGTTCGCGCAATTACGTATCGAGAATGATAGCAAGCATGGAGGCGCAATTGCGGCTGGGTTGGGCGGTGGAAGCCGTAACCCGCAAGCCGGATGGCGCATATGTGAGGGCGGCTGGACAGGAAGCGGAACGGTTCGACAGTGTCATTTTCGCCTGTCATTCGGATACTTCACTTGCACTCCTGAAGGATGCTGACAAAAGCGAACGGCGCATCCTCGGCGGGATTCCATTCCGGAGCAACCGAATTGTATTGCATGGCGATGCACGATTGATGCCAACACGCAGGTCTTGCTGGTCGAGTTGGGTCTATCTGGCGGGGGCGCGGCCGGACGAGGAACTTGCCTCGGTTACATACTGGATGAATTCCCTGCAGGGCATACCGCAGGACGCGCAATTGTTCGCGACCCTCAATCCATCGATCCAGATAGAGGAATCTCTTATCATTGATGAACACCCGTTCGATCATCCCCAGTACGACTCCGGTGCGATTGCCGCCCAGTCAGCGCTTCCAACGATTCAGGGGCGCGGAAATACATGGTATTGTGGCGCCTGGACCGGGACGGGTTTTCATGAGGACGGCTTGGCAAGCGCCGTAAGGGTTGCCCGGTCGCTGGGTGTTGCGCCTCCATGGGCGTGATCGGGTCTTCAACCATACGGGCAACTGTAAGCCATGCCCGGCGGGTTCCGGTAGACTACCGTTTCGTCTACCGGGTTGACTACCTGCTCCTCGACGAAGCTGCGCTTGGCGGAGCAAGGGGCCCGAAGCTGTTTTCGTTTGGCCGGCGCAATCTGGTCTCCCTCTTTCCGTCTGATCACGGCGTCACCGGCTGTCGAAGCGCAGAAGACGCTCGCCGGATTGCCCGGGAAGCGGGTGTCAACGGCATTGATGCCGTACTCCTGCTGACACATCCACGTTACTGGCACTATACCTTCAATCCGGTCAGCTTCTGGTTTCTGCTGGGCGGTTCCGGCAACCTACGGGCCGTGCTCGCCGAGGTTCACAATACCTTCGGCGACCGTCACTGCTACCTTTGCCTGGGCAACGAAGGTGCCGATATAGGACGCGATTGCTGGACGGTCTCGGCCAAACGGTTTCACGTCTCGCCATTCTTCGACATTTCTGGAGAGTACCGGTTCCGGTTCTTCATTGACGAGACCCGTGTTGCAGTACGGATCGTCTATGACGATGCCGAGGGTGGCGGGCTCGAAACGGCCGTTGCGGGGACCCGCAGGCCATTCACCGACAAGGAACTTGCCGGTGCATTGCTGCGCCGGCCTTTTGGTGCCGCCCGGACGACATTCCTGATCCACTGGCATGCGTTGAAGCTCTGGATCCAGGGCGTGCCCTATCGGCGGCGGCCGGCACCGCCGGACCGGAGCATCACATGAAGACGCAAGAAACGGTGCCTCAACTTTCTTCTGCTGCCGGGCAAATCGCCGCTCTGCCGTGCCAGAAATGCGGCCGGGTGACTCCAATTGCCTTGGCGAAACTTGCCGATTGCAGCTTCACACCAAACTGTCCGGGCCAGATGGCCATGTGTGGGATTGTGGAGTCAACTCAACTCAATCGCGCGGCCTATCGGCTGACCCGCCCGCAGAGGTTACGATGACTTCTGTAATTCAACAGAGCATTGCGCGGCGGGATCTCTTTCCGCCGGGTGCGATTGCCGCCCTTCTCGCCTTCGCAGGCCTGCCGCTCTACATCCATGCGCCGCGCTACTATGCTGAAGATATGGGCGTTGCCCTCCCCGCACTCGGTCTGGTGCTGTTGGCGGCGAGAGGCATCGACAGCTTGCAGGATCCGCTCATCGGCAGGTTGGCGGTGCGTTGGTCCCATCAACGCGAACTGTGGGCCGTGATCTCCGGAGTCCTGCTGTCAGCGGGGCTCTTCCTGTTGTTTGCGCCGCCGGGCTGGGGGGAACCTCTGCTGCGCCTCGTGCTTGGCCTGCTGATGTCCTTTACCGGATTCAGCGCGCTGCAGATTGCCCTTTACGATCACGGTCTGGCACAAGCGGTGCGCGCCGGTGGTGGCTTCACGCGTGTTGCCTTGTGGCGGGAGGCAGGCGGACTTGCGGGGATTTGCCTTGCCGCATTGACCCCGGCGGCACTGGGGCAGGTTTTTGGCGCCGGATTTGCCTATGTGGGGTATGCCATCTCATTCTCGGTCATCGCGCTGATCGTGCTTGGGTACATGCGCGGGCGCTGGCTCAACTCGGGTGGTTCCCGGTCAATGGTTCGGCTGAGCGATTCACTGCGGGTTCCCGGAGTTAAGGCCATTCTGGCGTTCGGGTTTGTAAATGCCCTGCCAACAGCAGTGACATCAACGCTGTTTCTCTTCTTTGTCGCCGATGTGATTGCAGCAGAACAGCATCAGGGTCCCTTGCTTCTGATCTTTTTCGCTGCAGCGGCTGCGGCAGCGCCTGCCTGGGCGAGGCTCGCCGGAAGACTCGGCCGCAGGGCTGCTCTTGCAACCGGCATGGCGCTCTCGGTTCCAGTGTTCGTCTGGGCATACCTGCTGGGTCCCGGAGACGTTGCTGCATTCTATGTCATTGCCGCCGCTTCAGGCGCTGCGCTTGGTGCTGACATGACTCTGGCGCCGGCGATGTTGGCTGCCCGGATCCGTGGAAGTGGCAGCCAGGTGTTTGCTCTGTGGACGTTCCTGCAGAAGTCGGCCCTCGCACTCGCCGCCGGTGTGACGCTGCCACTGCTGGCACTGGCAGGCTACGAACCTGCAGTTGCATCTGTAGATGGCCAAAGGGCTCTGGCCGGTGCCTATACGCTGGTGCCCTGTGCTCTCAAGTTGGCCGCCATTGCGCTGTTCCTGATCATTGTCAAAGAAACTGGAGAATACGAATGAACACGAAGCCTCTCCCTGATCCGCAAACCGGAGTCGGATACGGTTTGCGCGGCATCGACTCCTATGCAGCCGAGTCTCCGGTTCTTGATCTCAGGGAGTATCTGAACGGGCCGTTGACTGCTGCCGGGGTGTTTTTCGGCCTCTCAGGCCGGGTGGAACGGCGTTTCACCGTCGAGATGGTCGGGCAAACCTCTGGCAACAAAGTGACGCTCAACGAGTGGTTCCGTTACGACGATGGCGAGACGGGCGAGAGGTGCTGGGAAATGGAATTCCAGGACCATGGCAATTTTGCCGCAACGGCGCAGGATGTCGAAGGCAAGGCAAACGGTGCGCAAAGGGGGAATGCAGCGGTAATGCGCTACCGGCTGAGGTTGCCGAGACAGAAGGGCGAAATCGTGGTCGGGATGAAGGACTGGTTCTATCTGACCGATGACGGCACGCTCATCAACCGGGCCCGCATGTCCAAGTTCGGGATCAAGGTCGGGGAGGTGGTTGCATCCTTCCGCCGGAATGAACCGGGAACTGCCACTGGCAAAGGGGCCGGCGGGTCATGAGCAGGCTTGCAGGCAGGCGCTACTGGCTGGTTGGCGCCAGTGCCGGAATAGGCCGCCAGCTTGCCCTGCGCCTTGCGCGGGATGGAGCAGCCATTGTCGCATCGGCTCGCGATGGGGCAGCGCTTGCCTCGCTGGTCGACATGATGGAGCCCGTGCAAACCTCCTCGGGTTGCCACGCTGCCGTGCCATTCGACGTGTGTGACAGCGCTGCGACGAGGCAGGCATTCGAACACGCCGGCTCAATTGACGGTGTCATCTATTGTGCTGGAGCTTACGAGCCGATGTCGGCTCGGAAACCCGACCTTGGTGCGCTTGAAGCGATCGTCGACGTGAACCTCACGGGGGCCTTGCGCGTGCTTGCCGCCTGCGTTCCCGGGTTTTGCCAGCGAGGATACGGGCATGTCGTGCTTATCGGGTCGCTTTCGGGCTATCGCGGTTTGCCGGATGCTTGGGGATATGGCGCAACCAAGTCGGCTCTCATTCACCTTGCAGAAAACCTGCGCTGCGACCTGCGTGGAACTGGGGTAGAAGTCCAGGTTTGCAATCCTGGTTTTGTTGCGACGCGCCTGACCGACAAGAACAGCTTCGACATGCCGTTCCTGATGACGGCGGAGGAGGCGGCCCGCCGGATCGCTCTTGGCATGGCGGGGAAGCGGTTCGAATTCGCCTTTCCCTTCGCGATGAAGGCAATCTTCAGTTTTCTTTCGGCCCTGCCGGGGCCACTCTATTTCTGGTTGTTGGGGCTGCTTGGCAGCAGGAAGGACGGCAAGTCATGACCAATCTGGATGCCCGGGCAGCGGGTTACATTGAACTGGGTACGGACAGGCCGTCCCTGCCGCTCATGTTCCGCTTCGTCCTTCCCATGCTCAATGGCATTGAACGCGGTTCGATCGAGATCGGGTTGCCGAACGGCCAGCAGGTCAGAGCCATAGGAAACCAGCCGGGACCGGCTGCCCAGATCTCGGTGCTGAACCGCAGGTTCTTTCCGCGGCTGCTCTTGGCCGGGGATCAGGGGTTCGGGGAGATGTTCATGGACGGCTGGTGGACATCGGCCGATCTTCAGTCCCTGCTGGATGTCATCCTGCTCAACAACGAGAACATGGCGCGGCGCTTTCCGGGCGCTGGCCTGTTCCGCCTGCGGGAACGCCTTCGCCACAATCTGAACGGCAACAGCCGCAGGGGATCGCAGCGCAACATCGCCCACCACTACGATCTCGGAAACGAGTTCTATAGCCTGTGGCTGGATAGGACGATGACATATTCGTCGGCATTGTTCAGGACGGGGCAGGAAAGCCTCGAAGAAGCGCAGAAGAACAAATATGCCGCCATCTGCGACCTGCTGGCTGCGTCATACGGGGACCGGGTTCTCGAGATAGGCTGCGGCTGGGGCGGCTTTGCCGAATATGCGGTCCGCGAGCGGGGTCTCCGGGTGACTGCATTGACCATCTCCCGCGAACAGCACGAACACGCCCGGCGGCGACTGTTCGAGGCAGGACTGGCGGACCGGGCCGAGGTTTTGCTGCGCGATTACCGGGATGAACGGGGGGTCTATGACAGGATCGCCTCGATCGAGATGATTGAGGCGGTTGGCGAAAAATTCTGGCCTGCCTACTTTTCGGCGCTTCATGACCGGCTTCGGCCAGGCGGGATAGCAGCGCTGCAAGCGATCACGATTGCCGACCGGCTGTTCCCGCAATACCGGGCAAGGGTGGACTTCGTCCAGAAGCACATCTTTCCTGGCGGGTTGTTGCCAAGCCCCGGAGCAATGGAATCCAATTCGAAAGCGGCAGGTTTGGAAACGATCGGCGTTGAGTCCTCTGCTGAAAGTTATTCGCAGACGCTGCGCATGTGGCGGGCCCGCTTCAACGATCGATGGGAAAAAATTGCCCGCCATGGTTTCGACCGCCGCTTTCACCGCATGTGGAACTTCTACCTGGCAGCAAGCGCGGCAGGATTTGCTGCGGGAACGACCGACGTCGTGCGGATTGCCTATCGGCGGCCAGGGTGAACAACGCGGCCGGAGGAACAGGGATGGTTGGCATCGCGATGCTGGATGTGAAGGCGACTGTTTCCTGGCCGCCTGTTTGATCAGCAACTGGTGTGGATTGGTCGATTGGCGGGCAATCGGTGTTGTACCGCGGCCGCTTGCAGTCAGGCTGCTGCTTCGACGATGCGTCCGCGATCCAGATGAACCGTTCTGTCCATGCGCTGGGCAAGCGCCACGTTATGTGTGGCAATGACGGCGGCAAGCCCGGAGGTGCGGGCGACCTCCAGCAGCATATCGAAGACCTGGGCAGAAGTGCGTGTGTCGAGGTTGCCGGTGGGTTCGTCCGCGAGAAGCAGGCCAGGACTGTTTGCCAGCGCCCGGCACACTGCCGTACGCTGCTGTTCGCCTCCGGAGAGTTCTGCCGGCCGGTGATCGGCCCGGTCCGATAGCCCAACCGAGTCCAGCAGGTCCCGTGCTCTTTCCGTAGCCCGCTTGCGTGTTGTTCCATCAAAGAGTTGTGGCAGGATCACGTTTTCCAGGGCCGTGAACTCGGGGAGCAGATGGTGAAACTGATAGACAAAGCCGATCTCGCGGCGGCGGATTTGCGTGCGTGTCCGGTCTGGGGGGACGGCAGGGTAGGTTTCGAAATCCCTGATGCGCAGACTGCCTGAATCCGGACTGTCGAGAAGCCCGGCGATGTGAAGCAGCGTTGACTTGCCGGATCCGGATGGTGCCAGCAGGCCAACGATTTCACCGGCGCCAACACTCAGGTCCGCACCGTCGAGCACCCTGATCTCGTTGGCGGATCCCTGATTGTAGACCTTTACGATCCCGTTCATCGAGAGCACTTGCCTATTCATATCGGAGCGCCTCAACCGGATCCATGCGCGCTGCGCGCCGGGCAGGGAATATGGTGACGACAAAAGACAGGCCAAGCGACAGTACAACCGCCGAAACCACATCTGGAAGTTCGAGCCGTGCCGGAAGCTCGGACAGAAACCGGACTTCCGGGTCCCAGACACCGCCGCCGGCAAGCAGATTGACCAGGTCGAAGATGGGATCGATGTAAATCGCAAACAGGCAACCGAATATGACGCCAAATATGGTTCCTATGATGCCGATTATTGCGCCGCACAGGAAGAAGACCCTCTGCACCGAGCCCTGGCTGAGCCCCATCGTCCGCAGTATTCCAATGTCGCGGCCCTTGTTCTTGACGAGCATGACCAGGCCTGAAACAATGTTTGAGGCGGCAATCAGCACCAGGATGGACATGATGATGAACATCACATTGTCCTCCATCTGAAGCGCCCTGAGGAATGCTCCGGAGGAGTCCTTCCACGACCAGGAATAGTAGTTGGAACCGGCAGCGGCGAGCAGTTCCTCCTCCATGGCATCTATACGTTCGGGATCCTCGACAAAGACCTCAATCTCGTCGGCGCCTCCCTCGAGACCCATGAACTTCTGCGCCTCGGCAAACGGCAGGTAAACCCGCACCCTGTCGATGTCGTAACGTCCGACACCGAATATGTAGACGACGGTGTAGCGGTTGATCCTCGGGACGATACCGAAAGCGGTCTTCGCTCCATCAGGTGAGATCAGCCGGATGGTGTCGCCGATGCCGGCTCCGAGTTCGCGGGCGACACCGGTTCCGATCGCAATGCCATTGCCGAAATCGGCAATGTCCCCGGCGGATGTCTCAGGCTCAAGCAACAGGGGAAGTGAGGAGAGGTCCTGAGGCCTCACGCCGAAAAGTTCCACCCCAGCATTCCTGAACTCGGATGAAGCCAGCAACTGAGCCCGGACGATCGGCGTGGCCCGCACAACGCCTTCAACTTTGGAGAGCCGCTCGGCGAGGTCCTCGTATTCCGTCAGCACATCGGATCTTTGGCCACTCTCGGTGCGGTAGATCCCCGTATAGATCGATGCATGTGCATTGGCGCCAAGCACGGTGTTCATGAATTCCGTTCGGAACCCGGAACGCACTGACATCGTGGCCACGAGGGCAAACACCGCGATGGCGATTCCGATGATCGAGATCACCGTCATTGCGCTGACACCGCCCTCGCTGCGGCGCGACCTCAGGTAGCGCCAGGCAAGCATCCATTCGAATGCCGCGAATGGGGCAGGGTTTGAGTCGCGTGCTTTCATCTTCGGGTGCGGCAACAATCAGAGCCGTGCATTTCCTGTAACTCAGGAACCCAGTCCGGCGGCCCGGCATATCCCGGAGAGCTTCCGGGCGGCTTCTTCGGGGCCGAGTTTTTCGGTCTCGCCTGTTCTGCGGCAGGTGAGTTCGACATGGCCGTCTGCCAGTCCCCGTGGCCCGACAGTAATCCGCCATGGCAATCCGATCAGGTCCATGGTCGAGAATTTCGCGCCGGCGCGTTCATCGGTGTCATCAACCAGCGGCTCCAGCCCGTTTGCTTCCAGAATGCCGGCGATCTGCTGGCAAATCTCACCTGTCCGGCTGTCGCCCGGAGCAAGGTTGATGATGCCGGCCGGGAAGGGGGCGACAGCCTCCGGCCAGACAATGCCCTTGTCGTCGTGGCAGGCCTCGATGATGGCGCCTGCCAGCCGGGAAACACCGATGCCGTGCGACCCCATATGGACCGGAGTTGCGACTCCGTCAGGGCCAGTGACAGTTGCCTTCATCGGTTCAGAGTACTTTGTGCCGAAATAGAAGATTTGCCCGACCTCAATCCCCCGGGAACTGCGCCGGCGCTCCTCCGGAACTGCACGCAGAAACTGTTCCTGGTCGTGTGTTTCGTCTGTCCGGGCATAGGGTGCCGTCCATTCCTCCACGATCCCAGCGCACTGCTGCCTGTCGTCGAAGTCCACCGACCGGCCTCCGAGGCCAAGTTCGAGAATGGCGCTGTCGAAGAACACTTCCGACTCGCCCGTATCGGCAAGAACCAGGAATTCATGACTGTGCGTGCCGCCGATCGGGCCCGTGTCTGCACGCATCGGTATCGCTTTCAGCCCCATGCGCTCATACGTGCGCAGATAGCTCACCATGTGCCTGTTGTAGGAGTGGATGGCGGCATCCTGGTCCAGATCGAAGTTGTAGCCGTCCTTCATCAGGAACTCGCGCCCCCGCATCACGCCGAAGCGCGGGCGCATCTCGTCGCGGAACTTCCATTGCACATGGTACAGGGTCAGGGGCAGTTCCTTGTAGGAGCGCACATGACTCCGGAAGATGTCCGTGATCAACTCCTCGTTCGTCGGCCCATACAAGAGGTCGCGTCCGTGGCGATCCCTGATGCGCAGCATCTCTTCGCCATAGTCGTCATAACGGCCGGATTCCTGCCATAGGGCCGCGGGCTGCAAGGTGGGCATCAACAGTGGAATGTGGCCAGCCCGCTGCTGTTCTTCGTGTACGATCTGTTCGATACGCTGAAGGACACGCAGGCCGAGTGGCATCCAGGAATATATGCCGGCGGATGCCTGCCGGATCATTCCTGCCCGCAGCATCAGCCGGTGGCTCACGATCTGTGCCTCGGCCGGTGTTTCCTTCAACACCGGCAGAAAGTACCTGGACATCAGCATGTCTTGCTCCTCCAGCAGGCCTGCCCGCTTGCTCCGGTCTGCAGGCGCCAAGGCGCCTGAACCGGACTACCCCGGAATGCGCTTCCGAGCCTTCCGGACCGGCGCGGAATGATTGATCCGGCAGAACGGTTCCCATGTGGCAAGGAGGCAGGGCAGTGCGACGGCACCCATCTGCGCGAGCCTATACGATCTCGACTTCCGGCGCGCAATCCATAGCGCGGGCCAGTGAACCGAAACGGTTCTCCGGTGCATCGCCATAGATATCCCGGAATGACGCAGGAAGGGACAGGACAAGGCTGTGCCGCCGAGGCTTGAATTTGAGGCGTGCAATCTTCTCCGGCGACACACCGGCGAACATGGCTCCGAAGCGCATTGCCTTGCCCAGTATCTCTGCCTGCGTGGCATCCTCTTTTGGCAGCAGCGGCAGATGCTTTTCAATGAACGGGGCGTTGCCCGAGTTCCTGTACCGGTGGAAGAGCGCCATGGCCAGGAACACCCGCCCGGCGTGATCCAGTCCTCCAAGGTTGGCCCTCGTTGCATTGTCGAAGCTGATTTCGGCCCGGTAGTCCGGGTGTGCCCGCCAGGTGACATCGTGCAGCAGGCAGCCGGCCTGCACCAGCCGTAACAATGCTGCGTCGCCATTCTTGAACAGTGGCCGGACAAACTCGAAGAGTTTTTCGCCGAAGCCCGGACGTCGCGCCGAGGAGTTCTCGGCGTGAATGCAGGCTTCAATCAAGGGATCCCGGATACGAAGGCGTTGGGGCATGTATTCGTATAGCAGCCCCTCCCTGATGCCGTGAGCGGACACAAACACCTCATCCGGCTCGAGGATGGACAATATGTTCTCCAGTACCATGCACGCGACCGGCAGGAATGGCAGCCTCTCGGATGCGACGATATTGCGGTTGCGGATCCTCTTGATGCCCTGCCGCCGGACCCAGCGGATCGTCTTGCGAACAGACTCCGGATCCATCCTGTATTCGTTGAGCACCTTCAGGGGATAGTCATGGTGTTCCATGTGGAGCCGGGCGATCACTCGCCATGATCCCCCCACGAGATGCAGCGTGTGGCACTTGCCGTCAAGTTCCTGCCGTACCTGATCAAGGACGCCTGAAACATAGCGCTTCTGTTTCTTTTTGCCCGATGCAGACTGCAGTACGGCAAGGGGACCAAGACGCGAGGTCAGGCACTTTCCGATCCGTCCGCGAATGAGTTCTGCAAACTCCGCAGAATATCCCCCAAGGTCGCAGACGATCCCGCTGGCGTTGGGCCATCCGAGCAGCACTCCCTGGGCGGCAAGGCGGGCTTCTTCCTCTCCGCTTGCAATCGGAACCCTCAGCCCGGTGGTGCGCTCGACCTCATCAAGAAACTCCTTGCCATCCTCTGCTTCCCTGACCGCTGCTGTTCCAACACCGATCAGGGCAGAGAGATTCAGACCTTCGGCTAGCAGAGTAAACCGGTTGATTGCCGCCAGAGCCTTTACTCGTCCCTCCGGGTTCAATCGGCCATTTTGGGCAAGAGTTGCGCCCAGACCGCAAAAGACCTTCTCGTTGAAGAAATAGGCGGGAGACCTTGCGGCGCCGTCGAAGACCACCAGCCGCACTGAATTCGAACCGACATCGACAACTCCGACCCGGCGCAAACTGCTGAGCGATGGATCCCGGAACAGCGGCCGGTCGGACTGAGGCTGATAGAACTGCATGCTGGCGCTTTGGTTGTTCAGCTTCTGGAGTGGGTAAGGGTAATCACATCCTCTGCACCGGCCGAACCTCTGCCCGAAAGGGACGGGTTCTCGATGAAGAAGCGGTGGCAGCTGAACAAGTCCTCACCATCATCAGCCTGATGGCGCTCGTAGGAACCGTCTGCCCGGAGGATCCAGCTTTGCGCAAGGTCTGCCAGATTGGCCGCCATGATCTGGCTGACGACCTGCTCATGCACTGTTGGGTTGGTTATCTCTACCAACGTTTCCACCCGGCGGTTCAGATTGCGGTCCATCCAGTCCGCGGATGATATGAACACGCGGGCGTTGGCTGAAGGCAACAGGCTTCCATTGCCGAAGCAGACGATACGGGAATGCTCCAGAAACCGGCCGATCACCGACTTGACCCGGATATTCCCCGACAGGCCCCGGATGCCTGGCTTCAGCCCGCAGATTCCTCGAACGATCAGGCTGATCCTGACACCATTACGGCTGGCATCATACAGCGCGTCGATGACATCCTTTTCGACCAGGGAGTTGAGCTTGGCCCAGATTTCGGCGGGCCTGCCGCGCTTGGCATTCTCTGACTCCGCTTCAATGCACTCCAGCAACTGAGTCTTGAGATTGATCGGCGCAATGGCCAATTTTTCGAGGCTGGCCGGACGGGCATAGCCGGAAACGTAGTTGATGAGCCGGGTCGCATCCCGCCCGGCCGCCGGATCGCAGGTAAACAGGCTCAGATCGGTGTAAATCCGCGCAGTTATCGGGTGATAGTTGCCGGTACCGTAATGGGTGTAGGTGACCAGTTGACTGCCTTCCCGGCGCACCACAGTCGACACCTTGGCATGCGTCTTCAGATTGATGAAACCGTAGACCACCTGGGCGCCGGCTCGCTCAAGGCGGCGCGACTGGCGGATATTGGCGGCTTCGTCGAATCTGGCTTTCAATTCCACGAGTGCGGTTACCGATTTGCCATTCTCGGCGGCTTCGCAAAGGGCATCGACAATGGGGCTGTCGTAGGAGGTGCGGTAGAGGGTTTGCTTGATTGCCACGACATCCGGGTCGCGCGCCGCTTGCTGCACAAAACGGACGACCATATCGAATGTCTCGTAAGGGTGGTGCAGCAGCATGTCCTTCTGGCGAATGGCGCTGAACATGTCACCGTCATGGTCTTTCACCCGTTCCGGGACGCGGGGCGCAAATACCGGCCACAACAGATCCGGGCGTTCGTCGGTGATCAGCTCGTTGAGGTCGGCGAGCCCGATCATGCCCTCCAGTTCAAAAATTTCCTCGTGATCGATGTCCAGTTCAGTGGTGACCATGTCGCGCAGCCGAGAAGGCAACCCGTCGGTCAGCGACAGGTGTATGACTTCGCCGCGCCTTCTCCGCTTGAGAGCAGTCTCAAACTCGCGGACAAGATCCTCGGCCTCCTCCTCGACCTCAAGATCGCTGTCGCGAAGGACCCTGAATGCAACGGAGTCCACGACTTCATAGCCAGGAAAAATGAAGCCCACTTTTTCCTTGAGCAGTTCCTCAAGCGGAATATAGCGCACGGTCCCCGGCGCGCTTTCGGATAGCCTGACGAAACGGTCGATCTGCTCCGGAATTGGCAGCAGCGCTTGTAGTTCCCGTTCGCCGTCAACCCGCTTCAACTGCAGCGCCAGGGCAAACCCCGCGTTGGGAATGAAGGGAAACGGGTGGGCCGGGTCGATGGCCAGTGGCGTCAGGACCGGGAAGACCTGTTCGATGAAGACACTGTCCAGATAGTCGCGGTCCTCCTGTTCGAGCTTGAACCGGTCGAGGAGGCTGATCCCCTCGCTCTCGAGTTCATCCTTGAGCGACTCCCAGACTTCCTGCTGCGATGTGAGCAATCTGCTGGTTTCGATGGCAATCTTCTTGAGTTGCTCCGACGGCAGCAGCCCGTCGACTGCCGCCGGCTGGTCTCCTGAATGAGCCAGTTCGCGCAGGCCAGCAACCCTGACGGTATAGAACTCGTCGAGATTGGTTGCGGAGATGGCAACGAACCGAACCCGTTCGAGCAAGGGAACCTTCGGGTTCTGCGCTTCCTCAAGCACCCGCCAGTTGAATGCCAGCCATGAGATTTCGCGATTGAAATAGCGCTTGGGGCCTTCGACGAGTTCCTTCGGCACATTGCGCGGTTCTGGATAGTCACCCCTGAGGAAATCAGCCTCGGCAACCGGTGGGGCTCCGGGAACCTCGGTTGTGTCCTGTTCCATTGCCAGATTTGCCATCAGTCAGTATCGCCATTCAGTACATCGGCAGCAAGCCGCCGGTTGATCCTCCGTCCTTCGGCAAGCGCCCTTCTGTCCATCTCACACACAATCCGCGCTGCTTCCGAGTAGGATCTCTCCATTCGCGGGACGACATATTCAACCACAGCGGCTGGTACTGCAACCAACCTGTCTGCAAACAGCTTGACGAGTACGCCTCCCAGCAACCGGTCGTCCGGGAGGTTTATCCGGGCCAGTGTGGTTGCCTCAAGCCTGCTCCTGAGGTCTGCCAGCTTGACGGGCCACCTGGCAGGCGGGGTACGGGAGATCAGGAGAACCTTGCCGCCGCGATCGGACATGATGTTGAGCATGTGCAGCAGCGCAGCTTCAAGGTCGCTCCGGGATGCAACCCGGTCTGCATCGTCCACGGCAAGCCCCGGACTTGCGCCAACCTTCGGCAGGGCTGCCAAGAGGTTCTCTGCTGCAACATGTGGAACGCCTGCCTGGGCTGCCCAGATGCTAGCAAGGTGCGACTTTCCGGAGGATGCCGGTCCGGAAAGCGCCAGCCGCCCATCCCGCCATTCCCCTCTGGTAACCAATTGGAATGCGCCCGCATTGGCATCAGAGACCAGGAAATCCTCACTCGAGGTGGACGGTGTGCCGGCCAGTGCAAACGGGCCGAAGGCGCCGTCCGCGTCAGCTCCCGCCATTCCAGTCCCGTCCAAGGTGGAGTCTGCTGGACATGTAGCGGCGGACCCCGAAACGGAAGAACACGCCGATTGCGGCGGCCGCGGGAACAGCAACCAGGAGGCCTGCAAACCCGAACAGAGTGCCGAATGCCGAGAGTGCAAAAAGCAACCAGACCGGATGAAGACCAACAGACTTGCCAACGAGGCGCGGCGTGAGGAAGTTCTGTTCGATCACTTGCCCGGACAGGAAGATTGCCGCCACGACTCCGATCCAGAGCGGCTCCTGCCAGAACTGGAATACCGCCAGTCCGATCGCCAATGCGCCGCCGCCAATGGACCCGACGAACGGGATGAAGGACAGGGCGCCCGCAACAACACCGACAACCAGCCCGAATTCCAGCCCGGCGATCTCGAGAAGGATGGCGTAATAGACGGCAAGAATGCCGCACACGGTCAACTGTCCCCGGACAAACCCTGCCAGCGCCTTGTCGACTTCCGAACAGAGTTGGATGATCTCGTCGGCATGGTCGCGCGGGAGCCATTGCTTGATCTGGGCAATTGTCTTGTCCCAGTCGGCCAGCATGTAGACAACGACGACCGGAACCACGAGGAGGAACAGCAGCGCATTCAAGGCACCGACGCCGATTGAGAAGGCCTGCTTGACGACGTTTCCGGCCAACCTCTGTGCCAGGTCGCCCATTGTGCTGAGCGAGGCAAGCACATCTGCATCCCCGTCCAGAAGATTGGGGGCGTGTTTCTCAAGGAATGGTCTTGCGAATTCGCGCAACGAGGCAAATAGTTCCGGAAGAAACAGAGCCAGCTCCGTAAACTGTTGCGCCAGGATCGGGATCAGGAATACGAGGCCAGCGAGCACCACCAGCAGTGCAGAGCCGGAGATCAACGCGGTGGCCCAGAACCGGGAGCAACCGATCCTTTCAAGCCGGTCTGCAAGCGGATCAAGCAGGTAAGCGATGGCAAATCCGAGCAGGTATGGAAGCAGGACTTTTTCTAGCAGAACAAGGGAGGCCACCAGCACGAACAACGCGCCTCCCCACCACATCACCTGCTGGCGCGGCTCCAGCGACATCTTGCACTCCGGACAAGCTCGAATCAATTGAGCAACCATAGCATGCAACGGTAGAGGGTGCTTCATGGCAACGGCTGCCGGGTTCAGGCCTGCAATGATGCCGAATTATCGCGTAAGGAGCTTGTCGCACTTGTTGCCTGGGCTGCTGTTGCGGCCGTGTTCGATGCTGGAGCTGTGGTTCCGGACCCAGGGATCCGGGTTGCTCGCTGCACCGCCCGCATCGGAACCAATTGTGAGAGTAGGAAGAGATGAACCAACCAAGGATCGAAGCCGAATTCCGCCTGCCAACTTCTGATGTTCAGCGCGACATGCAATTTTACGTCAAGCAACTGGGCATGCGCCTTGACACGATTTTTCCGGCCGATGACCCGGCGGTTGCTGTCTTGTCGGGCCACGGGCTGAGAATGCGCCTCGAAAGAGGAGCTCCCGAGCATCCGGGCACCATCCGGTTGCTGACTGAAGATCCCGGCGAGTTTGCCGATGGAGCGAGCGAACTAGTTGCGCCGAACGGAACCAGGATCGAGATCGGTCACATCAACCCGCCGATGACCATCCCGGAGACTGAACATGACTTTGTCGTCCGGCGATTGAAGGACAAGGCTCCCTGGATCGTAGGGCGCGCAGGCATGCAGTATCGCGACCTCATTCCATCGCGGCTGGGAGGTTCGATCATCGCCAGCCATATCAGGATACCGGATGGAGGGCCTGTGCCGGATGTGGTTCATTACCACACTGTCGGGTTCCAGCTGATTTTCTGTTACCGGGGATGGGTGGACATTCTCTATGAGGACCAGGGAGGGCCCTTGAGGCTGAACGGAGGCGATTGCCTGATACAGCCACCAGAAATCCGTCACAGGGTTCTGCATGCTTCCGAAGACATTGAAGTGATCGAGGTAGGTGTTCCTGCACAGCACATCACCACCATTGATCACGAAATGACGCTGCCCAATGGCTACAACCCGGGCAAGAGCTACAACGGCCAGAAGTTTGTTCATCATGTGAAGGACAACGCGGCCTGGAGTCCTTTCAGGCTCCCGGGATTCACTTGCCGCGAAACCGGGGTGAACGAAGGAACCGGGGGTGTGGCCGGAGTACAGGTCGCCCGTTATTCCGGAGGCAGCACGGCGTGGTCTTCCAACGATGCTGACATCCATTTCACATTCGTCATGGAAGGAGGACTCTTGCTGGAGTCCGATAGCGGGGAGAAGAGCGAACTGTCAGCTGGCGACGCATTTGTGCTGCCGCCGGGAATGAACACGCGCTACTCGAACTGCTCAGATGACCTGGAACTGCTCGAAGTAACTTTGCCGGGGGAGTTCGAAACCCGTATTGCTTGACGGGCCGGTGGCAGGAAATCAGGAGAATTGCTCCCGGATTAGCCTTTCGCTCAGCCCGTGGCCACTGTCGAACAGGATGCGGTGCCTGACAGCGAGTTCGCTCTGCACAACCACGGAGACGACGTTTCTGACCGAGTTCGCGTCGGCATCTGCCATGACCGGCCTCTTGCCGTGATCCAGAACCTCGAAACTGATCTTTGCAGACTGAGGGAGGATTGCGCCTCTCCAGCGGCGAGGGCGGAATGCGGCCATCGGGGTAAGCGCAAGCACATCTGCGCCTATGGGCAGAATTGGGCCATGGGCAGAATAATTGTAGGCGGTTGACCCGGCCGGAGTAGATATCATGGCTCCGTCGCAGATCAGTTCCTCCAGCCGGGTGCGGCCGTCCACGATTATGCGCAAACGGGCCGCCTGTGGACCTTGGCGCAGCAACGCCACCTCATTGATTGCCAATGCCCGGTGGGTTTCGCCTGCGGAGTCGACAGCCGTCATTGCCAGGGGATTGATGATCTCCTCTTCCGCCATTTCAAGGCGCTCCATGAGGTTCTCGCTGGAATAGTCATTCATCAGGAAGCCTACGGTTCCCCGATTCATGCCGTAGACGGGCAGATCATGTTCCCGTGCCGACTGGAGAACCCGCAGCATGAACCCGTCGCCGCCGAGAGCGATGACCACATCCGCCTCAGCTTCTGGGTAGTTTCCGTGCGCGTCGATCAGTTGCGCCCTGGACTCTCCGGCGATTTCGACATCGCTGGCCAGGAAGCAAGGCTTTGAGAATGAAGGCATGGAAATCCTTGCTCGGAACTCTTTCGGCTCTCGGCTGTTTCCTCGTGTTGCCCGGCGGCGCCGGCGCATGTTCCCTGCGGTGCAATCGTTGCCAAGAATTCAGGCGATTGCAAGGACGATTGCGTCTCCGGCTTCAACAGGCCGGAATCGAAGGCCTTGTAGAACAGGCAACTGTGCCAGTGCCACCTGCAACCCGGGAGGGCTTGAAGCAGTTCTTACGGGAAGTTGAACTCCAGGATTGCTGCCGGATTCTGGCGAACCGCATTGAACTCTCCTGGCAGGCGCTTCCACGGAAGTGCCCGGCGGCCAACCCAGTTTACAAGGGGCGACGCGCCAACGAATAGACCTGCCCAGTTGGCCCGCCAAGCGGCTGCGCAGCCAGTTGTAACGCCAAGGTGGCGACCTCATCAGGATGTTTGACGCGTTCCCATGCGGGCAGCCCATTGGGCAGTGAGTCTGGTCCCTGTGCCAGGATTTCTTCGGGTGAACGCCTCTTTCCCGGCGCAGCATTTTCGAATGTGGCAGTGGCCGTTGGTCCCGGCACGATGCTGTTGACGTCGATGTCCCGGGTCCAAAGTTCATTGGCAAGACCTTCGGTCATCATGTTGAGCGCAGCCTTCGACACATGGTAGGCGCTGCTGTCTGAACCGGCGCTGAAGCCCTTGCCGGACGTCAGGTTGATGATCTTGCCTCCATTGCGCATGGCGCCGATCAGATAGCGCGTAATCAGGTATGGTCCCCGGACATTGATCTCGATTGTTTTCCACCAGAGGCCGGGATCAGTGTGTTCGAAGGCACCGCGCTCAAGGTATGCGCCGGCATTGTTCACAATCACGTCCACGACGCCAAAATTGTTGATGACTTCGGTACAAAATGCTGTCGCTTGCACTGGTTCCGCGAGATCGACTGGCCTGGCGAGGCAGTGCTGCCCGAGCTGCACGACTTCCGAACGCACCAGGTCGATTTCATCTCCCGATCGCGCACAGATCGCCAGATCCGCCCCGGCGCTTGCAAAGGCAAGCGCAATGGACTTGCCGATGCCGCGGCCTGCGCCGGTGACGACGGCAATCTTGCCATCAAGTGATGATTGCCCCATCGCGTTCTGCCTCCAATACTGAAATTACAAGGTTGATTTCGGCCAGGCCTTCAGCCCAGTCTACTGCATCCTTGGCGGTGTAATGTGCCATGGGGAGGGCCTTTTGCAGGCAATCGATTCCGTCCCATAAGCGGGTATCGCAAATCATCGCAAATGGCCGGTCCCGTGTGGCTCGCGCCTCTTCGAATGTGTCCAGCAGCTCCGGGATGTCTGTTCCGGTGATGCGGCGAGTTTCAAAACCGAACGCCTCGAATTTCTCGGGAACCGGTTCCACATTCATCACATCGCCTGCATGGCCGGAGGCCTGCATGTCGTTGTTGTCTATGATGTAACAGAGGTTGGAGAGCCCATGGTGAGCGGCAAACATCGCAGCTTCCCAGACATTGCCCTCCTGCAATTCGCCATCCGAGAACAGGCAATAGACCCGATTGACGGATCCCTGCTGCCGCAAGGCCCAGGCAAGGCCCGCCGACTGGCTCGGACCCTGGCCAAGGGATCCGGCGGTGATCTCAAACCCGAACTGTCCTTCTATGGGGCTCTGGTCGATACGGGTGCCATCGGCGTTGTAGGTCCTGAGTTCGTCCATCGTGTAGTGCCCGGTCTCGGCCAAAGCGCCGTAGGTCATGATCGCATCGTGACCGTTCGACAGGACAAACCGGTCGCGGAACCAGCCTTTTCCGTCAGGCCGCAGTTCATCGAAATATAGGCATGCTGCGATATCGGCGAGGGCAACTCCCTGTGCCGCGTAGCCGCCGCGTTGCCGGCAAATCTCAAGAACGTTCCTTCGGATCCTTGCCGCCACGATTTCCAGTTCGATAACGCGGTTTCCGGAGTTCGATCTCATGCCGCAACTCCTGCGATGCGGTCCGCCAGGCTCTGCGCGTCCAGTCCCAGCTGCTTTCGAATGTAGGGAATGGTGCCGCCCGGCGCCCATTGGTTGGGAAGGCCCAAACGCGTGACGCGCGGCCCGCCGCCAATATCCCCCACGATCTCGGCTACGAGGCTGCCGAGTCCGGTGACGATCTGGTGGTTTTCGATGGTCACGATCTGATCATGGGAAAAGGCAAATTCCGCAATTTCCTCTTCCCGGACCGGCTTGATGGTCGGAACGTGCAGGACGGAGTGGTCAATCCCGCGTCCGGCAAGCACTTCCGAGGCTTCAAGCGCCCATTGTGTGCCGTGGCCGGACGCGATCAATCCGATCCCTGAGCCGTCTTTCAACCTGTAAGTCTTACCCAGTTCGAAGGTAAAGCTGGCCGGGTCGAGAATGCGGGGCGTGTCGCCCCTGTGCCCGCGGATATAGGTCAGGCCCGGCAGGTCGACAGCGGCATCAAGTGCCTGTCGCAAATCAGTAGGATCCACAGGGTCGATCACGTTGGCATTCGGGATAGCGCGGACCATGCCAAGGTCTTCCGCAGCCTGGTGGTGAATGCGCGCCGGGTTGGCAATTCCCGGCGTGAAACCCACCGCGATATTTGTGCGGGTGCCAGTGCCCATGCAGATCATCAACTGGTCGTAGGCGCGGCGTGTGATGTAGCAGGCAAAGCAGGTGGCAACCGGAACGTATCCACCCTTTGATACCCCGGCGGCCACAGAAAGCAGGTTCTGTTCGGCCATCCCAACCTCGAGGTGCTGTTCGGGCAGTTCGTTCCTGACGCGCACGACCTGGCAATATTTGCTGAGGTCGGCGCTCATGATCACGACATCCTTCCGCCGTGAGCAGAGGTCAAAACTGATCGAGTCAAATGGCGCCGGATCGAATGTCCGCTCGCCGGTCAGGAGCATCGGTGCCTCATGTGACATGGATGGCATTCGGCAGCAGCACTCTTTCCAAATGCTCCTTTGCCTCGGCATGGGTTACCCAATCCGGCGGCGGAAATTCGGCGGCCATGTCCCAGTTGTCGCCAGTGGCCTCCATATGGGCGGAGAGCCGGGCGTCGAATTCATCCATAAGCGCAGTGTAAGCAGACTCGTTCACCAGATTGTTCTGCTCATCTGGGTCCTTGCGCTCGTCGAAGAGCAATGCGCGATGGTCCTTCCGGCGCATGTAAAGCCAGTCCCTGGTGCGGATGCCGCGCTCGGCGAACGGCGCATATTCGCGGGGATTGCCGCCGGTCTGAGTGAAAACCTGGTACCAGATTGCATCCCGATGCTCGTTGGTCTTTCCATCAAGTGCCGGGAGAAAGCTCTGGCTGTCCCGGCCTCCAGGCATTGCGATACCGATGAGGTCGAAAAGCGTCGCCATCATATCGACACCGACATCCACCATGGCTTCGGTCCTGCGTGGCTGGAACCGCGCAGGGTACCGCACAATGAGTGGAACCTGCATCGCGGCGCGGTAGGCCTGGTTCTTGATCCCGCAGAAAGACCCGTGCTGGCCGCACATGTCTCCGTGGTCGCTGAAGAAGACCACCATCGTGTCGTCGGCAATGCCGAGCGCATCAAGTTCATTCAGGATACGCCCGAGGTTCCAATCGATATTGTGGATCATGCCGTAATATTCGGCGATGAACTCGCGGATTTCGGCTTCGGTCTCGATCTCGCCCGTCGCTTTGGTTTCATGCGCCGCGTGGCTCTTGTGCCCGGAACGTGGATCGCCGCCGCAGAGAACCTTGTTGCGATGCTCCTGCACTTCCGCCTGCAGGCCAGGGTCGGGGACACCGACTGGAAGGGGCACTTCTTCGGGTTTGTAGATGCGGCGCAGGTAATTGGGCATGTCCATCGGAAAATGGGGCGGGCCGTAGCTGAGATAGCCGAAGAAGGGGCCGCCGCCACTGGCGGCATCGTTGATGAATTCCATGAATTGGTCGGTCTGGTAGTCCGGCTCATAGCGTGCCGAATGATAGGCCTGGCCATCGTCATCGTAGTAGATTGAGGAGCGGTAGTCGTGGCCGCGATTGAATCCGACAAAGTGTTCGAATCCGAAGCGCCTGCCGGGAGGCACGAAGCCGGGTTTGGGGCCGCCTTCCAGATGCCACTTGCCAACGTAACCGGTGCGGTAGCCCGCGTCGCGCAGGAATTCGGCTAGAAACCCCTGTCCGCTGCGCAGGGGAAAGTGGTTTTGCACCATGCCATGCCTTTGAGCATACTTTCCGGTGAGCACCGAGGCGCGAAAGGGACAGCAGAGCGGGTAGCCCGTATAGGCCTCTGTAAAATGCACGCCTTCCGCTGACAAACGGTCGATATTGGCAGTCCTGATCACCGGGTTGCCCGCGCAACCCATTGCGTCATAGCGCATCTGGTCGGCATAGATGAACAGGATGTTCGGGCGGGCGGTCATGCATTCTCCTTGCCGCGCTTCAGGCGCGACGTGACAGGACCCCAGAGGATAGTCAGGGCCAAAGCAGCATAGATCGTCAACCCGATGGGCGTGTTGAAGAACTCGGCAACAGAGCCATCAGCGATCGTCAGGGACTGGCGGAGTGCGTTTTCAAGGATCGGTCCAAGCACAAACCCGATGGATAACGGCGCGATCGAATACCCAAGCTTGCGGACAACATATCCGAGGATGCCAGCGCCGAGAAGCACACCCACATTGAAGAAGGAGTTCGAGACCGAATAGATTCCGACAAAACTCAGCAACATCACGGTCGGTACGATCACGGATGTCGGAACCATGATCAGACGCGCTGCAAAGCGGATCGCAGCGAGGCCAACGAACATCATCAGGATGTTGATGATGAAGAGGCCGATGAATATCGCGTACATCAGGTCGGGCCGCTCACTGAACAGTTTCGGCCCGGGCGCAAGGCCCTGGATCAGCAGAGCGCCGAGGAGAACGGCCGCAGCAGGACTGCCAGGCACACCAAGTGTAAGTGTGGGTACAAGGGCTCCACCGACTGTGGCGTTGTTTGCTGTTTCGGGCGCAACGATGCCTTCCGGAATGCCAGTTCCATACCGTTCAGGGTTTTTTGACCGGCGCTTGGCCTCGGAATAGGCAAAAAACGCGCCGACTGCGGCACCCTCTCCGGGAATGATCCCAATCACGGTTCCGATGACCGATGATCGGAACAGGATATCCTTCAACCTTGCAAGCGCCCGTAATCCTGGCAGTTTGACTGTCAGGCTCTCGGTAGTGAATTCGATCTTCTTGAGCGCGCGCTCGGCTCCGATGAGCACTTCCGACATGGCAAACAGGCCAACGAGGAAAGGAACAAGTGGCAGGCCTTCGTAAAGATGGTAGGTCCCGAAAGTGTATCGCTCGGTGCCGTTGAGTTCATCCAGCCCCCAGGTCGTCAGGAAGATGCCAAGAGCGCCAACCAGGAGTCCCTTGGGCAGGCTTTGTCCTGCCACCCGAACAACGACGACAAGGCCAAAGACACTGATCGCCAGGTATTCGCGTGGTCCGAACCGGACCGCCAGATCAGCAAGCAGTGGCGAAATGAGGGCCAGGCACAAGACGCTGAACAGCCCACCGATGATGGAGCCTGTCAAGGACAGGCCAAGCGCCTCGCCGCCTTTGCCGGCCTTGAACATCGCATGACCGTCCTGGACCGTTGCAATGGCCGCTCCGGTTCCGGGAATCCCGACCGCGATTGCAGAGATTGAGCCACCGTATATCGCTGCCGAGTAGATCCCCAGCAGCAGGACCATTGATGGCACCGTGTCCATGTAGAAAGTGAAGGGCAACGCCAGCGCAATGGCGATCGGCGGCCCGAGGCCAGGCAGAATGCCGATGATCAGCCCGAGCACAATGCCTGCGACCAGCAAGGCCATTGTGACAGGATCAGCCAGGAGGCCGAGCGCTGTGAGAAGTGCGTCACCTTCGAACATGCCGGTCACACCAGCTGAATGCCGAGCGCATAGGTGAATACAATGTACACGCAGGCAGCCAATGCCAGCACTACGCAGTATATCACCGGGTTGCGCACTCCCATGGCAAGAAGGCTGAGAGGCCCGAGAACCACAGCCATCGGGATGAAGCCCAACCAGCGCCAAATCAGGTAACAGATCACCGCAGCCGCCATGACGAGGAGCCCGCGGGCTGCATCGCCACGGGTTGCGAAGACCATTTCGCCGTTGTCTCCTCCGGCGCCTCCTCGCCTCCAGTACAGGTAGCCGACCATGGCCGCGCAGGCGGCGGTCACTGCGAGCATCAATTGAGGAAAGAACTTTGATGGAAGGCCTGAACTCGCCAGCAATCCGGCGGCTTCAAAGCCTTCAGCCACCCACGCGAAATATGCGCAGGCCAGGACGACCGCGGCCGCAAAGACGAGATTTGCGGTTCTTTGGCTGAGCATCAGGCAGGTCCAGGGTCACGGCACCGCGCGAAGCACGCTTCGCGCGGTGTACAGGGCCGCAGTTCGGCCTATTTGTGAAGCAGTCCGAGTCCGTCGAGGATCGGCGAATAGAGATCCTTGCCTCTCTGGATAAGGGCGCGGACATTATCCGGCCCGTGGACCCAGTCGTAACCCACCTCTTTGGGAAGCATCGACATGAACTCTTCCGTGCCCATTATTTCGGATGCTGCCAGAAGCTTGTCGACAATCTCTTGGGGAGTTCCGGCTTTCACGGCAGCGCCACCATGGACCCAAACGCCTGCTTCCTTGCCTGGAAACGCCTCGCCCACGGTTCTCACACCAGGCAAATCCCTGTCCATGAAGGCTTTTCGATTGTTGTCGAGGATAATCAGGGCGCGCACTTCATCCGTGAAGCCATGGATCGAACCGACTTGCCCGACGGCTACGTCTACCTGGCCGCCAACCAGGCCTGCCATGGTCGCCGGAACGGTCTTCAGCGCCAGTGTCTTGAATTCCAGGTCGAACTCGCTTGCGAGCTGCACGGCCGAGAGGTTTGGCGGAGCGCCAAGGTTATTGACACCGATCGTCAACTTGTTGGCCTTCGCTCCCTCGATGAACTCTTCGAACGTATTGTATGGGCTGTCGCTGCGGACATAGAGCGCATTGGACGCTGAGATACCCGCAAAGAGTGGAATGAAATCCTCAGCCGGGTCGTAAGGGACCTCGCGCGTCAGCGGAACAACCATGAAACTCGGGGGCGACCAATTGAATATCGTGTAGCCGTCCGCCGGCGCTTCGACGACACTCATGGTGGCCGGAATGTGCGCGCCTCCTGGTTTGTTCACGACATTGACCGGCACGCCGAGTTGCTGGGAAAGCACTTCCGCATTCATGCGGGCAACGATGTCGGCATAGCCTCCAGCGGCAAACGAGACCACGTAAGTGATCGGTTTTTCGGGCCATTCGGCCAGCGCCGCGGCCGAACCGAGGCCCAGCGACACCACGCCGGCAGCAACCAGTTTCAACAGTTTCATGTTTTTCTCCTTCCTTAGTCGATCTGGGTGGCAACACCATCAATGATCTAGATGTATATACCTTTATAAGAATGTTCGGCATTGTCAAGGCGTCATGCAAGCGCCGCCTTCATTCAGTTTGTCGTGAATTCCATGTCGAACTCCAGAAGATCGCCGGGATAGTAAAGCGTGGCGGAGTAGATCATGAGGTCATCTCCATCCAGAAACTCGCGCGCCACGCGAAAGACGGCGGAATTCACCTTGATGCCAAGGGCCTTGGCCATCTCAAAATCGGCGTAAGAGATGGTGACTTTCTGACAGGCTCTCCTGACCGGCACGCCGAGATCCTTCAGCACGGAGACCACGATTTCCTGGGTGAAGCGTTCTGGTGCCAGTTCAAACATCTTGTCGTCAAGCCTGATGTCCACCTGGCAAAAAGGCTTTCCGGAACGTGAGTGAATTCGCCGCATGCATCTGAAATAACGCCCATCTTCCGATTTCTCGATCGTTGCAGCGTGGTTGTGAACCAGGACTTCGAGTTCATCGACCATGGCGTAGATCTGCGAGATTTCCGCTCTCATGTGCAGCGTGTGCCGCTTGGGCAACTTCACGGCGCGTACAAAAGTTCCACGGCCCGAGTGCTTCTCGATCAACCCTTCCTCTTCAAGCGAGTTCATCGCCTGCACGACCGTCATGCGGGCGACGCCCAGGTCCTCGCTCAGCTCGCGAAGGGCTGGAAGCCGGGTTCCGGCCGGCAACTCGCCTGACAGGACCTGATGGCGGAGAACCGCGGCAACCTCTGCATGCAGCGGAACCGCATGACGCTTCATCGATTGAAGATTCATATTGACAAACGCCCCCTTGTCATTGGTACAAAGGTCCAGACTGTTATAAATTACAGCAGGTGCCGGATGCAGGCAAGACACAACATCGAAAGGCTTGAGAAGATTGCGACGCGCCTCAGGCTGCAGGTCGTCAACATGGTTGCTCCTTCGGGCCAGGGATACGTCCAGCAAGGACTGGGCGCAGCAGACATATTCACGTCGCTCTACTTCGCCGAGGCGTCTCTGGATCCCGGCAATCCGGCGTGGCCCGGCCGCGACCGGATCTTTCTGACGACAGCCCACAACACCGCGATCTTCTATGCAACTCTGGCCGAGCGCGGCTTTTTCGATACCGGCAGGCTTGAAACTTACGTGACCGACGGTTCCGCACTGGAGATCAATTCTTCGGAGCGCATGGGCCCAATCGTGGAAGCAACATGCGGGTCTCTGGGGCAGGGACTGTCTGTGGCCATTGGATGCGCCATTGCCGCCAAACGGCAGGGCCGCAGCAGCCGGGTCTATGTGATCATCGGCGATGGCGAAATGCAGGAGGGGCAAGTCTGGGAAGCGGCCATGCTGGCCGGGGCAAAGGGCTTGGACAACCTTTGCGTGATCGTGGACTACAATTTTGTCCAGTCTGAGGGTTCAATGGACCAGGTGATGTCGCTTGAACCTCTCCTGGATAAGATGGAGAGCTTCGGATTTGCGGTCCAGGAGGTGGATGGCAACGACATGGGCGACCTCCTGGAGGCATACGACAGGGCGCGCGCGACCAAGGGCCGGCCGAGCTTCATCAAGGCCAACACGCTGATGGGTAAGGGCGTCGCATCGCTTGAAGGCCTCATGTTTCACCAGTTGCGCTTTCCGCCCGAGGTTGCAGCGTCGGCCCGCCTGGAATTGGAGGCCCAGCTGTGACCGCGACCCTGACCCAACTGGAAGCAGCCGACTTCATCAACCGGTCGTTCAAGCGCTTGCCACGATCCTATGGCGACGCGCTGGTTGAAGCGGCGCTAGCCGATGAGCGGATCGTGGCGCTTTGCGCAGATCTTGTTCCGCCGACCGAGACCGACCGTTTCCGGGACGAACTGCCCGGGCGTTTCCACAATGTCGGGATTGCGGAAGCCAACATGATCGGCATGGCCGGTGGAATGGCGCGCTCGGGAGAAATACCGTTCTGTCATTCCTTTTGCGCATTCATCACAAAGCGCGTGCTCGACCAGATCACGATGCAGGCGGCCTATCCCGATCTCCCGGTCAAGTTGGTTGGATTTCTGCCCGGGGTTGCGACGATCCTGGGTGTCTCGCATCAGGCCATCGAAGATGTGGCAATCATGCGTGCGGTCCCCAATATGGCTGTATTCGAACCTTCGGGCCCCGAATATCACGCGGCCATGGTCCAGCTGGCGCTTGATTGGGACGGTCCGGCATATCTGCGCATGAAGCGGCCGGAAACAACGCCGCCACCGTTTGAACCGCAGAGTCTTGAGGTGGGCAAGGGTGTGATCCGGCGTGAAGGCGGAGACCTGGCAATTGTATCCGCCGGGCTTTGCGTGGCCGAGGCACTAAAGGCTGCCGAGGTTCTGGCAGGCGAAGGCATAGATGCGCGTGTCGTCGACATGGCATCGCTCAAGCCGATTGATGCCGATTTGATCCTCGACTGTGCATCGCTGACAGGCGCCCTGGTTACAGCGGAAAACCATAGCATCATTGGCGGGCTAGGCTCTGCAGTTGCCGAGCTGCTGATGGATGAGGGCATCGGCCTGCCTTTCAGGCGGGTGGGCGTCCAGGACCGCTTCTGTGAAGGCGGAACCACCCCGTATCTGATGAACAAGTTTGGCCTCGACTCGGTGGCAATTGCACAGGCAGCGCGTGGCGTAATGGAGAGGAAGGGATGAACACGGGTTCTCGCGCCGAACAGGAGTGGGTCGCAGCACCATTGGGTCCGGAATGCCGACAGGTCAATGTGTACGAACAACCCGCCAAACCGGTGGCAATGAACCTCTACGCGCCTGAATTCACAGCCTGCACGAAACGGTAGAATGCAGTTCCGGAACACCATAACGATTTCAGGGCTGGACGTTTTCCCGATCCGGGCAATGGGCGGCGTCTCGCCGAGAATGGCTCTTGGCACCATGCCGACACGTCCGGCTCTGTTGATCAGGATAGAAGACACATCAGGCTGTTTCGGTTGGGGCGAAATCTGGGCGAATTTTCCGCCGCGCGCCAATATCCACAAGGCTCACATTATTGAAGATGTGGTCGTTGCGCACTTGGACAGGTTCCAATTCGCGGACCCGCGCGAGGTTCAGAATGCCCTGCGCGACAGGCTCTCGGTGTATTTCCTGCATGTCGGGCAGTCACAGGTCTTCGAACACATACTTGCCGGAATTGATACGGCCTTGTGGGATCTGGCGTTGCGGCATTCAGGCGTGTCTTTCGCTGAATTCATGGAGTTGCCGGCGCCATTGGCGCGATCCTATGCGACCTCGATCAATGCAGAAGACCTCGACAGGTTGATTCCGGCCCATTCAGGCCTGGGCCAGACATACTTCAAATTGAAGGTCGGTTTTGCGGAACACGGATGCAGAGAGATTGTCGAGCACGCCTCCCGCCTATGCCCGGATGGGTCGCGTATCATGGTCGACAGCAACCAGTCCTGGACCCTAGAGCAGGCGAGGACATCGCTGCAGTCAATCGAAGACTTTTCACCATACTTTGCGGAAGAGGCCCTTCCGGCCAATGCCTCATTGTCGGATTGGGAAGACCTGGCGGATGCTACCGGCATACCCCTGGCGGGTGGCGAGAACATCTACGGCATAGACGGCTTTCTTAGGATGACGCGCGCCGGCATGCGGGTACTGCAGCCCGATGTGGCAAAGTGGGGCGGCGTATCCGGCGCGCTGGATCTTGTTGCCGCCGTCCCGGACGAAATCCTGGTGTGGCCTCATTTCATGGGAACAGCTGTGGGGCAGATTGCGGCGCTGTCAATATCGGCCGCGGTTGGTGACAAGTCATCCTGCGAGATCGACGCAAACTGCAACGCATTGCGCACGGACCTTTGCGGAGACATCATCAAGATAACGGATGGAATGGTGAAGTTGCCCGAAGACCCGGGATTGGTTGTTCCTCCGGACCGGGATCTGTTGGAGCGGTTCAAGGACATGCATTGCGTCAGCGGCCGCCTCGCAGCTACCTGATGGGAGAAGAAATGAAGAACACGGGCACCAATTTCTCGAATGAGCAGATGCTGGGATTCTACCGCGGCATGCTTCGCATTAGGCGTGTGGAAGAACAAGTCGGCAGGGATGCCAAGGCCGGGAACATCCCCGGTGCTGTTCACCTCTACATCGGCCAGGAGGCAGTCGGCGTGGGAGTCTGCTCGCAGCTCAATGACAATGACTGGATTGCTTCAACCCACCGGGGGCACGGGCACTATCTCGCCAAGGGCGGCGATACCAGGTTGCTGATGGCGGAGATCTACGGCCGGGAGACCGGTATGTGCAGAGGTCACGGCGGTTCGATGCATGTGGCGAACTTCTCCAAGGGTATCATTGGGGCCAATGGCATAGTTGGCGCCGGTATTTCGATCACGACCGGCGCAGCCTGGGCAGCGCAACTCGACGGAAAAGGGGCAGTCGGGATTGCCTTCTTCGGCGACGGAGCCGCCAATCAGGGTGTGCTATGCGAGGCACTGAATGTCTCGGTGCTCTGGAAGCTGCCGGTAGTTTTTGTTTGCGAGAATAACGGGTTCTCCGAGTTCTCGCCTTCATCCACCGTGACCGCAGGCAGTATCGCGGACCGCGCCAATCCTTATGGCGCCGCCAGTGAAACCGTGGATGGCAACGACCTCATTGCTGTCTGGCAATGCGCTGCGCGAGCAATCAGGCGCGCCCGGGATGGAAACGGTCCAACCTTGATCGAAGCGCGAACCTATCGCCAGCGAGGGCATGTGGAGGCAGAGGCTTCATTCCTCGGAGCAAAATACAGGGCAGACGAAGAAGTCGAGCAATGGATCGCACGGGATCCGATCCCGGCCTTCGCAAAACGGATTCTGGATGCAGAACAAGCTACCCAGTCCGACCTCGACAGGATCGAACGGGAGATCATGGAGGAGGTTGCAGATGCGGTGAGCTTTGCAGAAGCCTCGCCCTATCCGGATCCTGCGGATCAGGGCACGGATTACATGTTTGCCTGAGGGAGCATCTGACATGGCAAGAAAGCGAATGATCCAGGCGATCAACGAAACGCTGCATCGCGAAATGGCGAAGGACGACAGGATCGTCGTGTTTGGGGAAGATGTCGAAATCAGCCTGTTCGGAGATACACGGGGACTGAAAGAGAAGTTCGGGACACGCGTTCGCAACATGCCAATCTCCGAGACAGTCATGAGCGGCATGGCGGTCGGCGCCGCGGCGGCGGGATACAAGGTGATCTGCCACATGATGTTCGGGAATTTCATGTACACAGGCTTTGACAGTATCGCCAACCAGGCCAGCAAGCTGCGCTACATGACAGCCGGGCAGATATCGCTCCCGATCGTCTATATGGGCGTCTTTGGTGGCGGGCGTTCCGCAGCTGCGCAGCATTCCGACGCCATGCATCCATTGTTCATGAACCTTGGCGGGATAAAGGTGGCGCTTCCGGCCACACCAGCCGATGCGATGGGACTGCTTCGAGCCTCGATCCATGATCCCAACCCGGTGGTGTTTCTCCAGGCAGCAGGCAGGGGCGGGGAGTCAGGAGAGGTCCCGGACGGGGATCACATCATTGAACTTGGCCGGGCCTCCAGGGTGCATGAGGGAGACGACGTAACGGTGGTGGCGATCGGAGCAATGGTTCGGCCCGCGTTGAGAGCGGCCCAAAAACTGGCAAGGGACGGAATTGGCGTGGAACTGATAGATCCACGCACATTGGTTCCCCTGGACAGCGACGCAATCCTGGCTTCTGTCCGCAGAACCGGACGGATGGTTGTCGTCGACGAGGCCCGCGATCTGTGCTCGGCTGCCTCTCACATTGCTGCAATCTGTGCCGATCAGGCATTCGATGCGCTCAAGGCGCCCATTCGGCGGGTGACCGTACCGGATGTGGCGCTGCCCTATTCTCCACCGCTCGAAAAAGCCCTGCTGCCCAATGAAGCCAGCATCTCCGAGGCCGTTCACCAGGTCTTGGGCAAACTATCAACAGCGGGAGCTTGAGCCATGAAGGTTGCGCTGAAAATGCCCAGGATCGGCATGAACATGGAAGAGGGCACGATTGTCGCCTGGCGAGTCCAACCTGGTGAAGCATTCACGGAAGGGGATATCCTCTACGAAGTTGAAACCGAGAAGGTCACCAACGAATATGAGGCGCCTTGCAACGGCTTGATGCTTGAACATTTGGCAGAGGAAGGCTCGGATGTCCCGGTTGGCGACAACGTCTGCAGGATCGAAAGAACTGACTGATCGCCGGCTCTTTGATGCCCGGATTCAGCAACCAGTCGCGGCGCATCCGGAGGAAACTGCATGAACAGGCTCGACGGGAAGATTGCCCTCATTACCGGAGGCGCGCATGGCATCGGCGCGGCAGATGCCCGGTTGTTTGCATGCGCTGGCGCCAAGGTCATCATCACCGACGTCGATGAAGAGCAAGGGCAGTCAACCGCCAATGACATCGGCAAGTCATGCCAGTTCATCATGCAAGATGTTGCGTTGGAAGATGACTGGATCCGGGTTGTCCGGCAGGTTGAGCAGGAGCACGGCCGAATTGATGTCCTGGTGAATAATGCGGGCATATTTCGCGTGATGGGAACTGAAGATACGTCGCTGAAGGCCTGGGACCAGATTGTCGCAGTCAACCAGACAGGGACCTTCCTTGGAATCAGGAGTGTGGTTCCAGGCATGAAACGCCGACGCTCCGGCAGCATCATCAACATGTCATCGATCGCCGGCCTTGCGGCCGCGCCACGAGCACCGGCTTATTCCGCCGCAAAATGGGCGGTGCGGGGGCTGACAAAGTCCGCGGCAGCTGAATTTGCGCCCTATGGCATCCGGGTAAATTCGGTGCACCCCGGCTTGATCAACACGCGCATGATGGACGAATTCGGATCAACGCCCGAAAGACTGGATGCGCGTGTTCCTCTTGGCCGCCAGGGAATGGTTGAGGAGGTCGCGCGTGTGGTGCTCTTTCTTGCCTCCGACGAGTCCAGCTATTGTACCGGGCATGAGTTTGTGGTCGACGGCGCATTGAAGGCATGAATCGGGACGCAACCGATACCGTCGTCACTATCTGGAAGCAGTAGCGCAATCCTCTTGGCCGGCCGGCTGCCATCTTGGTTTTCCGCGTATCAGAACATCACTTGGCGGCCCGTAGGTCTGCTCTCGGCCGTAGGTACGCCGATAGGTCGATGAGCCCGGCCAGGGATTGCCGATCCAGTTGTGGATGGGCTTCCAGATGGGCCGGGCTGGGTGTTTTCCTGAAGACTTACTGCGCTGGCAATTCTGCCGGATCGTCTGGTTTCACTGCGGTCAGATGCAGCGGCCACCGTCGACTTCAAGTACGACGCCCGTAACCATGCCTGCATCATCGCCAGCGAGATAAAGGGTGGCGCTTGCTATATCCGCCAGGGTTGCAAAACGGCCAAGAGGAATGCCGCTTCGAAACTTCTCGCGTATTTCAGGGGTGTCCTCTCCCATGAAGGTCGGAAGGAGTGGCGTCTCCCCGGCAACAGGGGCAACGGCGTTTACCCGGATGCGATCCTCTGCCAGTTCGATGGCCATGGACTTTGTCATGAGATTTACCGCTCCCTTGGAGGCATTGTACCAAGTGAGCCCGGGCCGCGGGCGGATGCCGGCTGCTGAACTGATGTTGACGATTGATCCGCCGCCCGCCTGGCGCAAATGCGGTACCACCGCAAGACTCATGAGGTAGATGGATTTCACGTTGACGGCGAATACCCTGTCGAATTCCGCTTCGGTTACATCAAGCATCGGCTTGTTGCGGTAGGAGGTGCCCGCGTTGTTGACGACTATGTCGAGCTTGCCGAACTCTTCAATGCACTGATCGACAGTCCTTTTCAGGCCTTCGCCGTCAGTTACGTCGCAACCAAATGCTCTCGTACTGCTGCCGAGTTGGGCGGCTGCGGCAGTTGCCGCCTCTGCATTCAGATCAAGGATAGCCACCCTCGCGCCTTCCTGGACGAACATTTCGGCGATGCCAAACCCGAACCCTTGTGCTCCGCCGGTCACGAGTGCCGTCTTTCCTTTCAACTTCATGTGCGTACTCCGTTTTTTCTATTGGTGGTTGATGACAATAGTTTTCGTCGCCGAAAATTCGTAGAGGGCCTCGAACCCCTTTTCGCGACCGTGTCCCGATTTTCCGACACCACCGAAGGGCAGTTCTATACCCCCGCCAGCACCGTATCCGTTTACAAAGACTTGTCCGCAGCGCATCGCCCGGGCAACCCGCATCGCGCGGCTGCCATTGTTTGTCCACACTCCGGCGACAAGCCCATAGTCGGTTCCGTTTGCGATCTCTACAGCCTCCTGCTCATCCCGGAACGGCATGATCGACAGAACCGGGCCGAACACTTCATCCCGTGCCAGTCTTGAGCCGGCATCGACCGGAGAAAACATGGCCGGTTTGACGTAGTAACCGGTATCAGGCGCCGAACTTGCAACGCGTCCCTCGGCGATCATTGGAACGCCCTCTTCCAGTGCTTCCTGAACGTAAGTGTTCACCCGCTCCCGTTGCGCCGGATTGATCATGGCGCCGAGATCGAGATCCTGATCGTGTGGTCCGGCAGTTGCGGAACTGAATCGCTCTGCCAAGGCCCTGGTCACTTCTTCGAACAGCGGCTGTTCGACCAGCACGCGGCTTCCAGCTGAGCATGTCTGCCCACCATTCTGTACAATTGCCTGAAAAAGGACGGGCAGAGCAGATTCCAGATCTGCGTCGGCGAACACGATCTGGGGCGACTTGCCGCCAAGCTCAAGCGTGCACCCGGTGTGATTTTTGGCTGCCGCAGCCTGAACAAGCGTGCCGGTATCCGGGCTTCCGGTAAAGGAAATGAAGTCCAGCCCCGGATGACCGGCAAGCGCCGCTCCGGCTTCCGGACCGAGGCCGGACACAACATTCAGCACGCCCTCGGGGAATCCGGCTTCGAGCGCCAACTCGGCAATCCGGTGGAGAGTAAGCCCTGCATCTTCAGCGGGCTTGACGACACAGGTGTTTCCGCAGGCCAGAGAGGCGCCAACCGATCGCCCGAATATCTGGCTGGGGTAGTTCCATGGAACGATATGTCCGGTAACGCCATGCGGATCCCGCATGACTGCGACGGTATAACCCTGAAGGAACGGTATGGTATCTCCATGGAACTTGTCGGCGGCGGTTCCGTAGAATTCGAAATAGCGGGCAGTGGCTTCAATATCGGCGAGGCCTTGCCGCAAAGGCTTTCCGGTATCCTGCGACTCCAGCGCTCCCAATTCGGCTTTTCTCGAAAGTACGATTTCGCCCAGCTTCGCCAACAGGCGGCCGCGTTCAGTTGCGGTAAACCTGCTCCATTCATTTTCGAATGCGTCTCTCGCCCAACGGACGGCCAGGTCAATATCAATTGGACCTGACCGGGAAATCGTCGCAAACGGCAGCCCGTCAGACGGGCAGACGACCTCAATGGACTCTGCATTCTCGCTTTCGCGCAGCTCGCCGTTGATGATGTTCTGGTAGCGGTCCAGGGAGTTGCCACTGGTCTCGGATTTGTGAACCATGAGATTACACTGCCTCTAGAGCGGCCGGATTGGGCAAGGCTTGGTCTACTTGTGTCGAGGGACGCAGTTGGTCTTCAACATAGCCATGCAACTGCAATGCTGCCGTCGGCGCTGGTGGAGTCGCCGGTCCGAATTTGGTGGGCTGGGTCGGCAGCATTGTGATCGTCTGGCTGGACATGGAGGTGGACTACCACAGGCGAACCGCGCTGTCGCCCATGATCGGCAAGACAGATTTCGCCGCATGTTCATGATTGACCATTTTGCAGTGCAACCGGCAGTTGCCAGTGAATGCGGATCGCCGTCTGCGAAAGAAGCCCATTACTCCAGGCCAGAACGCCCCGAATTCCGTGGCAATCGATACAAAACTCGATTTCATCAACCACCGCGAGGTTCCGGCTGCCCGATGTACACGGGATGTAAAGCGGCTGAATTGTGAGTGGAAGCATACCTGTTCACTTGCTTTGGGTCTGTGTTGAACGAAGGCGCATCACTGCCGTACATGCTTCATCCAGATGAGCGGACATGAGCCGATACGCCTCGGCGTCGTCACTCCGTTCGATCGCAAGATAAATGCTCTGATGTTCCTCCCAGACCGCCATCGACCGTTCCATTCGATTGTAACGGGCAAGAAAGCGCGCAAGTTCGATTGCGCTGCCAGTGTCATATTCTATTGCCGAGATTGCTTCAGCGAACCTGTGATTTCCGGTTGCGGTAGCGATAGCCAGGTGAAACCGGAAATCGAGATGGCGGCCGACTTTGCCTGCCTTGACGACAGTTTCCTCGAACTCATCGAGTGCCGATTTCATCAACAGTAGATCAGCATCAGTCCGGCGCTGGGCAGCCAGTTTCGCACACGCCGGCTCAACAACCTTGCGGAACTCGAGCTTCATAAGCAGTTCACGCAATCTGCCATCTACCATGGCGCCGGTAGTTGGCGCGGCGCGGTGCCGTTTTACGAATGTCCCGGCTCCCCGTATTGACTCCACAAGCCCTTCATGGCGCAGGCGCTTCAGCGCCTCACGAACGACGGGTCGTGAAATGCCGAAGATGGTGCATAATTCGGCCTCTGAAGGCAGGCGCTCGCCTTCTCCATATGCACCGCAGGCAATCTGGTGATGCAGGTATCCATATGCCTGATCTGCAAAACTGACGCGGTTGAGAACGCTTGGCTGACGTTCTCCGTGTTCGTCATGACGCATTTGCCTGGTTGCGCGCTGGCCCAACATAGATCGCCCATTTTGTTCGCAGGATAGTTGTAAAGAGAACTTACACGTAGTGAGCAACCACGGAAAGAGCGCATCCACAAATCCAAATCTTCATCGAAAAGCGTTTGATGACTAGAGATGAGAAGGAGTTCCGGGTCGTCAAGACAGGGTTCGCGTGCCCGGCTGACGGGCGAATCGTTGCACAAGGCCGAAGGGATTTGTAAAGGTGTATGGCAAGTCGCCAGCGTACATTTTTGACCCAACAGTGCACGGTCGGCAAGAATTCGCCTATGCTGGTGCGACAGTCAGTGGGTATCCAATGAACGAGCTTTCAGTCGATCAGCTTGAGGCAATCGAACGGCGCGTGCTGTGGTTGGCCAGCTGGATGGTCCACCACGCAAATCACGTCCGCGGCGAAGACGAAATCAAGGTTGGGGGGCATCAGGCTTCCTGCGCATCCATGACGGCGATCATGACGGCATTGTATCTCGGTGTGCTCCGGCCTGAAGACAGGGTTGCAGTAAAGCCTCATGCATCGCCGGTCTTTCACGCGCTGCAGTATCTGGCCGGCAACCAGACTCTCGAGAACCTCAAGAACTTCCGCGGATACAAGGGAGCGCAAAGCTACCCGTCGCGAACCAAGGACACCGACGATGTCGATTTCTCTACCGGTTCGGTCGGGCTCGGGGTTGCCCAGTCACTCTTCTCTTCGCTCGTGCAGGACTATGTGAAAGCGCATGGATGGATGAAAGGCCGCCGCAAGGGGCGAATGGTCTCCATCATCGGCGATGCAGAAATGGACGAAGGGAACATCTACGAGGCTCTGATCGAGGGATGGAAGCAGGGGCTGTCGAACTGCTGGTGGATCGTCGACTACAATCGCCAGTCGCTTGATGCCGTTGTCCGCGAGGGCCTCTGGGAGAAGTTCGAGCAGATCTTCTCCGATTTCGGCTGGGATGTGATTATCGTCAAGCATGGCCGCCTGCAGGAGGCTGCATTCGCAGAGCCTGGAGGCGAGCATCTGAAGGCGTGGATCGATGCTTGCCCGAACCAGCTCTATTCGGCACTGACCTTCCAGGGCGGAGCAGCATGGCGAAGCAGGCTGATGGACGAAATCGGCGATCAGGGGCCTGTTTCCAGTTTGATCGACCGGCGAACCGACGACGAATTGTCCCGCCTGATGGGGAATTTGGGCGGTCATGACATTGATGCGCTGCTGAAGAATTTCAGCAGGGCAGGCCAGAGCGGGAAACCGACCCTGTTCATCTGCTACACGATCAAGGGGCAGGGGTTGCCGCTTGCTGGCCATAAGGACAACCATGCAGGCCTGTTGACCAAGGCGCAGATGACAGAATTTCGCGAGCGGATGGGCGTGCGCGAGGGGCATGAATGGGAGAGGTGGGAAGGTGCCGGATTTCCTGCTGGAGAGTTGCAAGAACTGGTGTCGGGATCTCCGTTTTTCTCGGGAGGAGTGCGGCGGCTGAGTGCGCCTGCGGTAGAGGTTCCCGCCAAACTGCCGGTTCCGGATGACCGCAGCAAACCGAATTCCACCCAAATGGGCTTTGGGCAGATTTTGAATGCAATTGCCCGCGAGGATTCAGACTTTGCCCGGCGCATTGTCACCACATCTCCTGACGTGACCGTTTCCACGAATTTGGGGCCGTGGGTCAACCGGCGCGGACTCTTCGCCAAGGACGAAATGGCCGACACGTTCAAGGCAGAACGCATCCCGTCCACCTATCATTGGGAATTCTCTCCCAAGGGTCAGCACTTCGAGCTCGGAATTGCCGAGGCCAACCTGTTTCTGATGCTGTCGGCGCTGGGGCTGTCTCATTCGATAAACGGAGAGCGGTTGCTGCCGGTCGGCACGCTTTACGATCCTTTCATCTATCGGGGTGCGGACCAGTTGAACTATGCGTGCTACCAGGAAGCCCGGTTCATGCTGGTTGCGACGCCGTCGGGCATTACACTTGCGCCTGAAGGGGGCGCGCACCAATCAATTGGAACGCCGCTGCTTGGCATGGCTCAGGACGGTCTGGCTGCTTTCGAGCCTGCATATGTGGATGAGTTGGCCACGATCATGCGATTTGGCTTCGATTACATGCAACGAAACAGTGAAGGTGACCCCAACGAACAGAATTGGCTGAGGGACGAAACGGGCGGTTCTGTCTATTTGCGGCTTTCGACCCGTCCGCTGGAACAGCCAGCCCGCCAACTCGGTCCGGAACTGGAGCAGGCAATAATAGACGGCGCCTACTGGATGCGCGAGCCGGGACCCAATGTGCAGGTTGTTGTGGCCTATCAGGGCGCGGTTGCTCCGGCTGCCATACAGGCAGTGGGAATGATGGCTGAGTCGCGTCGCGACGTCGGTTTACTGGCAATCACTTCGGCAGACCGGTTAAGCGCAGGCTGGACCGCCGCCCAACGCGCCCGCGAGCGAGGACTTGTCCATGCCAGAAGCCATATTGAACGCTTGATGGATGCCCTGCCTTCCTACTGCGCGCTGGTAACCGTTTGCGACGGGCATCCGGCCACGCTGGGCTGGCTCGGTTCGGTGCACGGCCATCGCACCAGGTCACTCGGTGTCGAGCACTTCGGACAGACTGGTTCGATCGCAGACCTTCATGCACACTACGGGATTGATGCCAACGCAATTCTCCGGGCGGCGGAAGCCATGTCACCCGGCCGGCCAATCAGGAGGCTGCGGGCACTGTGATTGCCGTAGACGGGTATCGAGCCATCGGAACTGGTTCCTGCTGTAACTGTTTCAAATATTGCCCCTGGATCTTTGCGCAGCATTCATCAGCATGATGGGCCGCTGCGGGCCGAAACGGCATACAGACTCAGGTGATGGCGGATTGCGGCACCATCCAACCAAAGGCGAAGACTCCGATCCGCAAGCTGCATGAAAGGCAAGCAAGGCCTCATGTGCCGGCGGAGCGCAGCTTAAACTGACCGATCCAACTGGCCGGGCGGTTTTCCCGTTTCGCAACGCCCAGGAAACGCATATGAGGCGTGCGATTCCGGGAATGAATTGAGGCGAGGCAGAAATGCAGGAAACATGGGCAGTGAACGGGTTCTTCAGCCGCAGCATTGCTGAAGCCGATCCCGAAATCAGCGCAGCCATCCGCTCCGAACTCGGCCGGCAGCGGGATGAGATAGAGCTAATCGCGTCGGAGAACATCGTGTCCCGGGCGGTGCTTGACGCTCAGGGATCGGTGATGACCAACAAGTATGCCGAAGGATATCCGGGTCGGCGCTATTATGGCGGCTGCAAACATGTGGATGTGGCAGAGAATGTGGCGATTGAACGGGCCACAAAGCTGTTTGGATGCAGCTACGCCAATGTGCAGCCGCATTCCGGCAGCCAGGCCAATCAGGGCGTTTTCACGGCGCTACTGACACCTGGTGATACGATCCTCGGGATGGACCTGGCATCGGGTGGGCACCTGACCCACGGGGCGCCGCCCAACCAGTCGGGAAAGTGGTTCAATGCTGTCCAGTATGGCGTCCGGAGGCAGGATTGCCTGATCGATTATGACCAGGTTTCGGATCTGGCAGAGACGCACAAGCCGAAGCTGATCATCGCCGGTGGTTCCGCAGTGCCCAGGCACATTGACTTCGGAAGGTTCCGCGAGATTGCAGACGCTGTCGGAGCGTGGTTTCTGGTCGATATGGCGCACTTTGCCGGTCTGGTTGCGGGAGGAGTCCATCCATCGCCATTTCCTCATGCGCATGTAGCGACGGCCACAACGCACAAGACTCTGCGAGGACCGCGCGGAGGATTGGTACTCACCAATGACGAGCAGGTCATGAAGAAGGTCAATTCCGCGATCTTCCCGGGCATACAGGGTGGTCCGCTGATGCATGCGGTCGCTGCCAAGGCCGTGGCATTCGGGGAGGCGTTGAGACCTGAATACCGGAACTATGTCAGGCAGGTCGTCGAGAATGCCGTGGCTTTGGCCGATACTCTATCTGCTGGCGGGCTGGATATCGTCACTGGCGGAACCGACACGCATGTCATGCTTGTTGATCTCAGGCCAATGGGCGTGACCGGAGTCGATGCTGAGCAGGCGCTCGGGCGCAGTTTCATAACCTGCAACAAGAACGGAATCCCGTTCGATACGCAGAAGCCTACCATCACGTCGGGAGTGCGCCTCGGCACACCGGCCTGCACCACGCGCGGGTTCGGGACCGCGGAATTCCGGGAAGTCGGCCGGATGATTGTCGATGTCGTCGCGGGTCTGGCTGCCAATGGAACAGAAGCAAACGAATTCGTTGAAGAGGAAGTTCGCAGCCGTGTGGTAGAATTGTGCGGCCGTTTCCCCATCTATGAGGGCGCGGTCGAGGACCCGAAATAGCTCCGGTAAGACCCAGCCCCGTTGGCGCACCTTCAGTCATATTCGGCTCAGAGATTGATGGCACGGAGTGCCGCCTCGACACTGTAATCCGAACCCCGAACCAGGTGCGCGGGTGTTTGAAGTTGAACCCACGGCGCCATTTCAATAGGTTCCCGCCGTCAAAGTGACTTTGGCGAACAGGATAAACTGGAGCGGATATGCCTAAGGAAGAAATGCTCGAATTCTCCGGCGTCGTGAAAGAAGTCCTGCCGAATGCGACGTTCCGGGTCGAGTTGGATACCGGGCACCAGATCATCGCTCACACGGCAGGCAAGATGCGGAAGAACAGAATTCGGGTTCTGGCGGGAGACAGAGTTCAAGTCGAGATGACGCCATATGACCTGACCAAGGGCCGGATCAACTACCGGTTCAAATAGGCGATGCGCCTCATTCTGGCGTCAGCCAGTCCCCGGCGCCAGGATCTGTTGGCGCAAATCGGGATCGTGCCGGATGTAATCCGGCCTGTCGATATCGATGAGACGCCACAGAAGCGTGAACTCCCCAGACCCTACTGCCAACGGATGGCAAGGCAGAAGGCAGAGGCGGGCGCTACACAGGCGGATGGGCTTGTGCTTGCTGCCGACACTGCCGTAGCCCTTGGGCGCAGGATTCTGGGAAAGCCTGCCAATCGAGACGAGGCTGAACGCTTCTTGCGGCTTCTGTCTGGCCGCCGCCACAAGGTGGTCACTGCCGTGGCCCTGCAGACACCCCTTCGGACATTGGAACGTAGCGTCGTTTCCGTAGTCAAAATGAAGAAATTGTCCGACAGCGAGCTCGCAGACTATCTTGACAGCGAGGAGTGGCGGGGAAAGGCGGGCGGCTATGGCATTCAGGGTTTGGCTGGTGCATTCATTCCCTGGATTAACGGTTCGTATCCGGCGATTGCGGGGTTGCCCCTTCCCGAAACCATCGGCCTCCTGCGCGCCGCAGGCTATAGTGGCGGCGACTCCAGATGAAGGGTACGGTGGTGGCCCTTGATCAGGTGGGCGGCCGCCAGGCAGCGGCTTGGGTCATTGATGGCCAGCTTGAGGATCTGCTTTGGGATCCCATTGCGAACGAAGGACCAGCACCGGGAACCATATGCCGCGCAGTGGTGACAAGACCGTTGCCGGGGCAGGGGGCCTGTATCGTCAAGCTCCCCGGCCAAGCGGCAGGATATGCGCGTGGCCTCAAGGATGTGTCTGGTGGCGATGCTGTTTTGGTTCAGGTGCAGGGCTATCCTCAAGCCGGCAAATCCACTCCGGTTGGCACCAGATTGTCGATAGCAGGAAGGTTTGCGGTGGCGTTGCCCGGCAAGGATGGGGTCTTTGTTTCGCGCAGGATTGAAGATGCCGACCGCGCACTAGAGTTGAAGATTGCTGGAGAAGAGGTACTGAGTTCTAGCGGCATTCAATGTGGCTTGGTCATGCGGTCTGCTGGCCAGTCTGCCAGCCTTGAAGATATCGCCAAAGAAGCCACCCGGTTGGTCGAAGAATGCGGAGCTGTACTCTCACAAAGGAGCGGCAGAGAGCCTGCGGTCGTCAGAGAAGCGGACGGCAGTCACCGAACCGCACTGCGGGAGTGGATGGATCAAGGCGAGTGCCTTCTCGACGATTCGGAAGGAGCATTTGTGAGGCATGACATACCGGAACTGTTTGCTCCCTATAGATGGGACCGGGCAGAGTTGCCTGGCGGTGGTACTGCCATGATCGAACAGACAAGCGCATTCGTGGCCGTTGATGTTAATACAGGCGCTGATGCATCGTCCGGGGCCGGGACACGCGCCAATGTCGAACTTGCGAGATGCCTGCCAAGGCATTTGCGCCTGCGGGGAATTGGGGGGCAGGTGGTCATTGACTTTGCACCGATGCCCAAGCGTTCTCGCCGGCATGTCGAGAACGAGCTTGCAGGCGTACTGTCAGCCGACCGGATACCCACGACAATTGTCGGATGGACGGGTCTGGGGCATCTCGAGTTGCACAGGCGACAGGAGCGGCGGCCTATTGGGGAGATCTTTGCAGGATGAACTGCCCGATCTGCGACAGGGCTTCCGTGGAGCGCTATAAGCCATTCTGTTCCCGGCGATGTGCCGACGTTGATTTGGCGAACTGGCTTTCGGGAAACTACCGGATATCGACGCCGGATGAAGACCAGCCGGTAGAGGAAGATCTGGAGGGTCCCAGCCGGCTGCACTAAATTGCAGCAGGCTATGGACAGAGCAAGTAGGCTGTCATAGTGAGTGCGCCTTGTGCCTGGGTAGCTCAGTGGTAGAGCAGTGGACTGAAAATCCTCGTGTCGGTGGTTCAATCCCGCCCCCAGGCACCATCAAATTGAGCAAAAACAGTAACTTGCTGGATATCGCACTGAGGCTCAAGCCCTTGCTGGGCGAACAGTGTGAGCGTGGCTGGCTGACTATTGCTGGCAATATCCCGATGCAGGCTGAATTCAATTTTTGTCCGTTGGTCCCAACAGACAAACCACTATCCCGAGATGGGTGCATCTTACGGGATTGGATCATCTCGGAATTCCGAAATCCATCTCCCAACTGAGCCATGACAAAAACTGAGCCAAGTGCCTCAGAGTTCTTGCATTGACCGATTGTTTGCCAAGCGCGAGCCTGTGAAGAGTTCATATCATAGCGACAGCAAGGCTCAGATCCATGAAAATCACCCGGATTTCCGTCTATCAGGTTGATGTGCCAATCAAACCCGCAACAATCTCACACGATCGGGTCATGTCCAACTTTGATATCACGCTTGTGAGGATCGAGACGGATACTGGCATCGAGGGATGGGGTGATTCAGTGCCGTGGGGAGCGAACTTCGTTCCTGCTTGGGCCCGGGGTGTGCGCGCCGGACTCGACGAACTGGCTCCGCACCTCATCGGCAAAGACCCCCGGATGGTGGGTGCGATCAACGAAGTGATGGACTTCGAAATGTCTGGCCAGCCCTTTGTCAAAACGGCGCTCGACGTGGCCTGCTGGGACATCCTGGGGCGGTCTCTTTATGCCCCGCTCTATATGCTTCTCGGCGGAATGATCACCGAGACGCCTGAAGTCGTGGGTTCGATTCCGCCCAACCCCGGCCCGGAGCTTGAAGCAGCGATTGCTCGGCATCGCGCCCACGGCACCTTGCAGCTGTCTGGAAAAACCAGCGGCGATATTACCCATGACATCGAATACTTGCGTTGGATGGGAGAGCGCATGCGCCCGGGGGAGTCGCTAAAATATGATGGCAACGGTGGATGGCGTGTTGACGAAGCGATCCGTGTTGCCAAGGCGATGGGCGACATTGACATATACTTTGAGCAGCCCTGTGCGACCTATGAGGAATGCCGCGAGGTCCGCCGTACAACCGGTGTGCCGCTGATACTGGATGAGTCCGCTCTCGACATCGGCGTTGTATTGCGGGCCAAAGAGGACGGCGTGCTTGATGGGTTGAACCTCAAACTCGCGCGGGTTGGCGGTATCTCCAAGATGCGCCTGATCCGCGATCTGTGTGTCGCGCTACGCGTGCCAATGGAAATCCAGGACAGTTCGTACAGCGAAATCGCCTGTTCGGTTGTCGCGCATATGGCCCATTCCACGCCAAGACGCGCAATCCGATCCGCGATCAACGCGAAGGGTTTGCTAAAAGAGACTGTCGCAAACGCTGCTGTTGTCGAAAACGGCCGCGTCAGAGCGCCTGACTTGCCGGGCCTCGGCACCACACCTTTGTTGGACGTGATCAAGGACCCTATCGTAGTCTATGCATAGGCCTTTGAGATGCCCAAGTTTTTGGTGTTCAGCAACAATCAGAGCAAGAATCCGGGTTGCCTCATTAGGAAGTGTTCCCGGAACTCCGTGTTGTTGCGTCACATAAATGTTCTTTTCGATCCGTCACGGATCGCATCAGGCCCACCGCTGCCTGTGTGCCATCAATGACTGGGACAGGGACAGACGGACCGATTTTGCGGGCGAGACCGGCGAGCGGGCCACCGCCAAGGACAATCGCCGTCGCGCCCTGATCGACCATTTCGTGGCAAAGGGCAGTTAAGTCAGCGTCCAGCCGCGACTGAACCGTTCCCGGATCGCCTTGATCGCCTCCGTTAATTGACGCGACCCCGAGAAGCGCAGCACCGAGGCCCATCTCCACGGCCTTGCGGTGCAGCGACGGTGCGACGGCATCTCCAAACGTGACAATCCCGAATTTACCGCCCAAGGCGCGGGCAGCTGCAAAAGCCGCACTGGCGATGCCGATCACCGGTTTTCCGGGACGGAGGCGGCGGATCGCTTCGGCCCCGGTGTCTCCGAAAGACGCCAGAATGACACCGTCGCAGTTAGCATCGTGTGCGCAAACGGTTGCCTTCACGGCTTCCACAGCCCGTCGCGTGTCGTCTTCCGTCACGATCAGTTCCGGACCGAAGGCCGCCGCAACCGTTGTGAAAGCGTCACCGGGCATAGCGACCGCGTCAGCCGCAGCCCTGATCCGAGCCGTTACACCTGCGGAGGTGTTAGGATTGACAATTAAGAGTCGCATTACAGGATTACCGAGGGCAGCCAGAGCGAGATTGCCGGAATGAGGTTCACAAGGATTAGCGCCACAAGCATTGCGGCAATGAACCAGAGCATGGACGGAATGATCTTCGCGATGGAGATCTTCGCAATCGCACAAGTGATCAGTACAACGGAAGCCACTGGCGGAGTCTGCTGGCCAATGCCTAGATTGATGGTCAGGATGAGGCCGAAATGCACCCTGTCAATGCCAAGTTGATCGGCGAGCGGCAGGAAGATCGGGACAAGCATCAGAATGGCGGGCGTGCCGTGGATGATCGTGCCTGCCAATAGGAAGAATATGTTGATGGCTGCGAGCACCACCCAGTAGTTTTCCGAGATACCAAGGATGGCCTGCGCGATGTCCTGCGGGATGCGCTGGTTGGTCAGGTACCAGCCAAGTAGCGTGGACGTTGCGACAATGAACATCAGCATGGCTGACCGCTTGCCCGCGATCCGGAGCGTGTCTATCAGGGTATTGACCCGAACAGTCCGGTAGAAGACTGCAGCAAGGACAATGGACCAGAAAGCGGCAATGGCACCTGCCTCGGTTGCGGTAAAGATACCGCCGAGGATGCCCACAAGGACCAGAATCGGAAGCGTCAGCGGAATGATGGCTTCCCTGCCGGTCTCGGCCACGCGCTTGAACGAGAAGTCACCCTCCGTAGGATAATTGCGCTTGACGGCGAGCACATAAGTCGTCGTCATCAGAAGTGCACAGACGAGAATGCCCGGCAATATACCGGCGGCGAACAATTCAGCGATCGAGGTATTGGCCACATAGGCGTAGAGGATAAGATTCAGCGACGGCGGCACAATGATGGCCATGGTCGCCGAGGTCGATGTCACGGCAGCCGCGAACGCCGCTGGATACCCCCTCTTGCGCATCTGCGGAATCATCACCGACCCGATAGCTGCGGCGTCCGAAGTCGCAGTGCCCGAAATCTCGGAAAAAAAGAGCGATGTCAGAATGTTCACATGCGCGAGGCCTCCGCGGATATGACCGACAAGAGATGCAGCAAAAGCGATCAGCTTCTCAGCGATTTTTCCCTGGTTCATGACCTCGCCTGCAATCATGAACAAAAGGGCGGCCACGAGGAGGTAATTGTTCGCGCCGCCGAACGGTATCAGCCCGATTATCTGTGGCATGACAGCCGGGTCGAGCAGGATCATCGTGGCCGCAGTGACGCCGAGCACAAACGCTATGGGGAGACCAGTGGCCAGAAGTGCGACAAGAAGGATCAAGATGATCCAGCCGGGGTCAAGAAACATCAGGCGTCGCTTTCGGGCAATAGGTCGTCGGGGTCTATGCGACCCGTTGCGATCCCAACGAACCGGACCGCGCAGAAAACTAGTATCAGACCACCCCCGATGGCCATCGTGCCACGAAACAGGATCACCGGCAGGTCGATTGAGATCAGCATTCGGCCCCAGAAGCTCAGCGCAGCGATCCCGGCATACCAAACAAGCAAGGCTCCAAACCCGCCCATGAGCACAAGATTGAACAGCGTGACGAACCGCTTTGCGGTGGCGGGGAGAATGCGCAAAACGACATCGAAGCCGAGATGCTCGTTCGTGCGCGTCAGGTAAGCCGCACCGATGAACGCGAGGGCTGCAAGGATATGGGCCGGAAGCTCTTCACCCCAAGAGACACTGTCGTTTAGTACGAACCGGGCGAACACAGCCCAGTTGAGCAGCAGCAGTAACAGCCCCGCCATGGCAACGACCAACGCATCAAGCGCCGCTGTGATCCATCGGTCGCCAATGTCGATGATCGTGGCCAGGCGGTCCATATGCTCCTACTCAATGCCGAGCGCTGTTTTGGTAGCCGCTATCATGTCTTCGCCGATGACTTCCACGAAGGTCGGACTCTCATAAAGCGGAGCGGCCGCTGCCTGGAACGCCGCGAAATCGATCTCGTTGACCTCCATTTTCTCGGAAAGAGCGGCAATGGTTTCAGTGTCTGTCGTCTCGCCCCATTCGAATGTCCAAGGTGCAACCTCTTCAGCCACTGTCAATAGCGTTTCCTTCAATGCCGGATCGAGGCTTGCAAGATAGGGCTCGCCGAACACAAGGAAGGTCGGGAGGTAAACATGGTTCGATAGCGACATAAAGTCTTGCACTTCGTAGAGCTTTGCCGTGTCAACTACGTTTGCCGGATTTTCCTGTCCGTCGATAATGCCCTGATCAAGAGCCGAATAGACCTCACCGAAAGACAGCGGCGTGGCATTGGCCCCAAGCGTATTGAACATTTCGACCCTTTGTTTGTTGGTAGGGGTCCGGATTTTCAGCCCTTCGAGATCGGCGGGCGTCACGATGGGCCGGACCTTGTTGGTGATCTGGCGGAAACCATTGTCCCACATCGCAGCGAGCACCATACCTGTATCCTGGAAGCCATCTGCGAGCATGTCGCCAGCCGGGCTTGCGGCAAACGCCTGAATTGCGGAGCGGTCCTCGAAGAGATAGGGCAGATCAAAAATGGCGGTCCGGTTGTTGATCTGGCTCACGGCTGATGCCGAGAGCGAGGCATGGTGCGTGCCGAGCCCGAGGCCCTGCAGCACGTCTTCTTCCTTGCCTAAAACGTTCGACATGAAGATCTGCACGTCGATTTCGCCAGGCGCAGCGGCTTCGACGCGTTGTTCATACTCCTGCAGAAAAACATGGGCAAATGACCCCTCCGGCAGAGACGAATTGATCTGCAAGACGGCTTGTGCCGCGGCAGCAAATGGGAACACGGCCGCAGCCGCAGTCATCAGAATGTGTCGTGTCATGGATCAGACTCCTTGAGTAAGCCAGTGAAGAATCGCAATGGCGATCATGAAAACATGTTTACACCGGCATGATCTCAGGAAAAGCATTTTTTCTCCTGCAGGGTACGAAGTGCCCGCAGGATGTGCAAAGTGAGCCTCTGCAATCTATTTCTTGGGCAGATGTGGGTCGGTTTGCGGAGGGAAGAGTGCCGGCTAGAGTTCGGCGAACCGATCGTGAATGTCTTCGATCCTGCCAAGGCGATTTCGTCCTCTCGCACCCGAGCGCTCCACGATCCTGGCGGCGATCATGTTGCAGACCGCCAGTACGCCCGTGTGGTTGAGCAGCGGGCCGCTTGAGGTGGTTGCACACCGAAAGCGCCACGATACCTGAAGAGCTTCGATCTTTGGTATGTCGCCGATGAACGCGATTTTGGTTCCCGCATCAATAGCAGCCTCAACCAAAGATGCGGCGTGTTTTGGCGCCCGGCGCAGTGCAATAAGAACCAGAACATCCTTTGGGTCGAAGCTTGCAGCCGTCTCGGCAAGGGTTTCACCCGGCCTCGGGATTAGTGTGACTTGCGTCAGCACCTGGCACACTTGCCACGAAAGGTAGTTTGCAAGCGGATAACCAGCTCGAAAACCCGCAAGCCAAACGCGAGATGCCGAGTGCATTGCTTTGACGAGTTCGTCCACGGCGCCAGCATCCAATTCTTCGAATGTCTTCTCAAGATTGAGTCGCGACTGTTCGAGATGGGAAGCGAGCGCAGTTCCGCCGGATTTGTCACCCGCAGCAAATCGAAGGAGCGCCGTGCCGGTCCGTCCCTCGTCGCGTACAGCTTTCCGCGCTTCCTCGTACGAGCCGTAACCGATCTTGCGGACAAAACGAGATACGGTGGCGTTTGAGACACCGGCCAGGCTCGCAATTTCTGAAGCAGAGTACCCGGCCATGTCGCCTGGAAAGTTGAGAACGGCCTCTGCCAGACGGTGTTCGCTGGGATGCAGGTCCGGCAGGCTGGCGCGAACGCGCGCGATAAATGATCTCGTTGACGTGTTTTTCATGCCGGCAAATTGCCTTTCATTTCGAGGCACGTAAAGAACCCTTTGATGATTTCTGCGCGCCGACCAGGAAGTCCGCACTGTCAGAATTGCGTGTCAGCTCTGTGCAAAACCAACCGCGACCGCCTTCACACATCCTGTTTGAGCTCCTTTCGACTCTTGCGCCTGCGCAACCGGTGGCAATTGGAATGCGGAAGATTTCAGCATCGATCACTGGCAATAGAGCATCAGGTCCGGCGACTGGCTATGTAGGCTAGCCAGCTGGTTTGTAGTCGGCCATGATCTCCAAAAGTTCCGATCGGGACCGGCAGAGGTTCAATCTGTTCAGAATGATCAATCCGTTGAACAAGGCGCAGCGCGTGACCCAAGCTTGGCCTGCCGCAATCCGGAAGTGCTCTCTGAGGCCGGAAGCAGTTTGTATGGTGAAGGCCAACAGATTCATGATGACGAGGACGGTTGAGAGGTGTTGCCACCCCTGACAGAGGCCCCGGTCCATTTGGTAGCCGCTTCTTTCGGTTCATGCGCGCGCCGACGTTGCTGTCGACGCAATGCCGGCACCGCTGGCAACCTGCGGTGTCGAGACCCCGGACGGCGCTCGGGGCTTGAGTTACCTGTTGTTGCTCAACGGAATGGAGGATTGGCCGACCCACCATCACGCTCAGTATGGGTCGGTGAGAGCAGACTTCGGCGGCTGTTCCGGACGCCACTTGAACCCGGAACATGGAATTCGGACAAAGGAATAGCTCTATGTCCGCTAGCAAGACCGTACGCTCTACCTGTTCGACCAGAGGACGGACCGGGACGAGATCTTCGATCTGGTCGATGAACCGCATTACGCCGGTTTTCAGGCCGAACTTGATGCCAGGGTGATCAAGAACATGGAATAAACGGGGCGACACCTGGGAGCTTGAGATGGACTTCCCGCCGACGGGATATGTCTCGCATAAGGAGGGGCAGGAATACCTGCTGAACGTTGTCAAGCCTACCGCGATCATGGTGCCGTGCAGCCCCAAGAAATTTCGCGTTCCAATCGTTCAGACTGAAACTGCGGTGTTCCGGGTGCATAACCGCGCATGGCACCCCAAAGGTGGTCGCTTGTTGCCGCGCGGGAACCAAGATGTTGTAATTTTCACCCATTTCGTTAGGTTGTCCGCGTGACTCGATCGAAGAAGTCTGCTCTCAAGGAGAAACAATCATGAGACAATTTGCAAAACTCGTTGGCATTGCTGCCGCGACCATGATCGCAACAAGCGCTTTCGCCCAGGATCCAACGTTCTTCCGCATTGGTACTGGCGGCGCTGGCGGCACCTATTTCCCAATCGGCGGCACGATTGCCAACGGCATTTCGGCCCCTCCGGGTGCGCGTCCCTGTGACGAGGGTGGCCAGTGTGGTGTTCCTGGACTTATCGCCATTGCGCAATCGACAACTGCCTCGGTCTTCAACAATGCCGCGGTGCAGAATGGTGAGCTTGAGGCCGGGCTGGCTGCGGCTGACGTGACACGGTCGATGTATCTCGGTGAAGGCAAGTTCGAGGGCAAACCGCATCCAAAATTGCGGGTTGTCGCAAACCTGTACCCGGAAGACCTTCACCTCGTGCTTCCGAAAGGCGCTTCGATCAATGACCTTGGCGACCTGGCCGACAAGCGCGTCGGCATAGCGCAGGCCGGATCCGGCACACAGGTTGCAGTATTGCAGATGCTGGAAGCCTGGGGTGTGACGCGTGACAACATGGATGAGGCGGAACTTAACAACAGCCAATCCGCCGAGCGCCTCGCTGATGGCCAGTTGGACGCATATTTCTACGCAGCCGGTTGGCCGGTCTCTGCCATGGTGCAATTGGCTTCGACCAAGGGCATGGAGCTGCATAGCTTTACCGAAGACGACCTGCAGAAGATCAACGACATCATTCCGGCTTACATCCCGTCGATGATCCCGGGCGGCGTCTATGAGGGCATCGACTATGACGTCAAGACGCCAGCGGTGTCGGCGCTGTTGAATGTCTCGTCTGACCTTAGCGAAGACCTGGTTTACGGCATCACCAAGGCTCTTTGGAATTCCAATACGCGCAAGCTCCTGGACAACGGACATGCCAAGGGCAAGCTGATCACGCCTGATACCGCGCTTGCGGGCATTGAGGCATTGGGTGTGCCCCTGCATCCCGGCGCCGAGAAGTTCTATCGTGAAGCAGGCTTGCTGAACTGATCCCAAGCAAGCCAAGCGCTCAAACCCGCGGGCGGCAAGGCATCGCTTTGCCGCCCGTATCTTTATGACATAATCCAACGAGGGGGAGGCATGTCCAGCAGCGATCACGGGATATCGGCGGAGGCGCTCGCCGACATCAACGCCAAGTATGATGAGGGCATGGCCACGCGGCGGGTTGGCCCCGGCGCAGGTCTTTTTCTGCGGGTCTTGGCCCTGGTCTTTGCAGCTTATCACTATTTGACTGCTGGCTTCGCGCTACCACCCGATCACTGGCACATGGGCTGGCATCTGTCCGGCTTATTCATTCTGATTTACGCGCTGTTTCCATTCATTCGCACGAAGTCGGCGATGAATTACAAATCCGGGCTTCTGCGCCCGGACGGCATTCCTCTTTATGACATTGTTCTGATGGTGCTCGGCGTTGCAGCGGCACTCTACCTGGGTTTTGCCTGGCGAGGCGTGGAATGGCTCGGCATTTCAGAACAGACCTTCCGTATGGGCAACCCCAACACCTATGACATGGTGTTTGGTTGCATCATCATCCTTTTGGTTCTCGACATCGCGCGGCGGACGCTTGGTTGGGTGCTGCCATTGATCATCTGCATATTCATGTCCTACGCGCTGTTTGGCCCGCTCTTCCCTGGCGTCCTGCAGCACCCCGGCGTCAAGTTTCGTACATTCGTCAGTTCAATGTATTTCCCTCAGGAAGGCATCTATGGCGTTACGCTCTGGGTAGTTTCGACCATCGTCTTTCACTTCGTCCTCTTCGGCGTGATCGCCCAGCGCACGGGTCTTGGCCAACTCTTCATCGACAACGCGACCATCCTGGCGGGCCGTTACACCGGCGGGCCTGCCAAAGTCTCGGTCGTTTCTTCGGCCTTTTTCGGCACTATCAGCGGCTCTTCCGTGGCCAATACAGTCTCGACTGGCGCGCTGACGATCCCCAACATGAAGCGCCTTGGCTATCCTGGCCATTTTGCGGGTGGGGTCGAAGCCGCGGCCTCGGCGGGCGGCCAGATCACACCCCCAATCATGGGTGCAGCGGCCTTCATCATGGCCGAATTTCTGGAAGTGCCCTACACCACCATCGTTATCGCAGCGATTTTCCCTGCGCTCCTGCACTACACCGGTGTGTTCACAGTCGTGCATCTGATGGCTCGCCGCCTGAACCTCCAGGGCCTGTCGAAAGATGTACTGCCCAAGCTGGGCGCGGTTTGGGCGGACGGTTGGGCCAACATGATCCCGATCGTCGGGCTCTTGTGGGTCCTGTTTTCCGGCTACACACCATTCATGTCGGCATTCTGCGGCATCTCGCTGGCAATCTGCGCGGGCATGGCGCGGGTTCGGCAACCGCTGACCTGGGCCTATCCTGCGGCCTTTATCTGGTTCGTGTTGTGGAAATACTCCAATGGCGGCTTCGACTTGACGATGACGATCATCCTTGCGGGCGGGGCGGTGCTGGCGGCTTTCAACCCTCAGGCCCGCACGAAATTACCGGAGATGGCAGAGACCTTCGAGAAGGGTGTGAAATACGCCCTCGCCGTGGGTGCGGCCTCTGCCGCTGTCGGGATAGTTATCGGCGTCATAAACACCACCGGCGTTGGATTCCGCATCGGCTACATGGTCACGCAAGCTGCATCCAATCTCGGAACCGACCTGCATTGGCTCTTCACGTGGGGCGCGTTCGAGCTGTTCTCCATTGGGGATCTTACGCTCTTCATCAGCTTGGTCTTCATCGCCATAGCCTGCATCCTGATGGGTGCCGGCGTGCCCACAACAGCGCTCTACATCATGCTCGTTTCCGTCGCCCAGCCAGCGCTGGCGCAACTGGGCATCCCGCCGATCGCCAGCCACATGTTCGTCCTCTACTATGGCGTTGTGGCCGAGATCACTCCACCGGTGTGCACATCGGCCTATGCCGCTGCGGCGATCGCCAATTCCAACCCGTTCCGTACTGGTATCAGCGCATTCACACTTGGCTTGGGTAAAGTCGTCGCACCGATGGCCTTCGTCTATGCGCCAGTTCTTCTCTTCGTGTCCGGTACTGGCTTTGACCTCATGGAGTTCAGCTATACTGCCGCCAGCGCGATTTGCGGTGTCGTCGCATTATCGGCGGCCGTCGTCGGCTATTGGTTGGCGCCTATGGGGAGTATCAGCCGTATCCTGGCCGCCATCGCGGGGTTGGTATTCATCGCCCCTTCATATCAGGCTGACCTCGTGGCTTTGGTCATTTGCGCTCCAGTGGTGTTAGGCCAAGTCATATCGCGGAGCCGTGCAAAGGCCTCCACCTAAGCCAGGCGTGCCTGGGAAACTGTGCCAATCTCGTGAGCGTGGCCTCAGGCTACGGCGAGACAGCACCAATACTCAGCCGAGAATGGTGTGAGATGCAATCGGCGCAACTCGCTGATTTCGTTGCCTCACATATTTTCGAGCCGGCCATGCTGGCAGGGGCTGATCCTCAGCGGTGCAAAGACAATTCTGTAAGGGCTTTCAAAACCGGCAGCGCCAGCTGCAATCATATGCGCATACGCGGCACATCCCGCGGGTCAAGCATGAGCTCAATCAGGAAGGGCCCTTCCCGTTTCTCCATTGCCATGATGGCGCTTTCCATCTCCTTACTTGAACTCACCCTGACCCCCTGTCCACCAAGGGACCGGGCAATCCTGGCGAAACTGGGCCAGCTGAACTCCGTCAAACTTGGGTCCATTTGGCGATCAAGGAACTGGACATGCTCAGCACCATAGGCGGAATCGTTGGCGATGATCAGGATGAGGTCGAGTCCGAGGCGGACTGCGGTGTTGAATTCGTTGATTCCGCCCATCATGAAGCCGCCATCGCCGCTGAACACGACAACAGGCCGGTCTGGCGCGGCCAGGCTGGCTCCAATGGCCTCCTGCATTCCGAGTCCGATTGAACCAAAATTCGCCGTCACAACAAAGCTGTGTGGGTCAGGGGCGGATATTCGGCACCAGACCTCGGTCATGAAACGGCCGCCGTCGGTGACCAGAATACGGTTCCCGGGAAGTGCCTCTTCCAGCCGTTCCAATGCCTCAATGTAGTTGATGCAACCAACCCTTGTCCTGTTTTTTGCGACTGGATGGGTGGTGAGTGTCTTGATGTCGAGTTCGCCAGTGAATCCGCTTGCAGGGATTTCCGCTTCATCCAACCAGTAGAGGATCGTTTCGGCTGTCAGGGCGGCATCGGCCAGCAGCGCCGCGCCCGGGTGCAGCCCGCCGCCAATCGCGGTCGGCTCGATATCCACCTGCACGACTCTCTTGCCCTTCATCAGCTTGCCATGGTCGGTGGTATAGTCATGCAGACTGGTCCCGAAACAGACTATGCAATCAGACAAGGCGATCAGGTCATAGGCCGCCGGAGTGGAAAGCGTGCCGAAGATGTCAATGTTATAGGGATGTTGCCTGAACAATCCCTTGGCCTTAAGCGTTGTCGCAAGGGGGGCTTCAAGCCGGTCGGCAAGCCGGACAAGCTGTTCGCGTGCCGCAACAGCCCCGGCGCCAGCCAGGATCATCGGCCGGCGGGCAGATGCAATCATGCCGATAGCGTCATCCAGAATGCTGCCTTCGGCCACACCGCCGGGGGCGGTGAAGACGTCAAGTACACGGAGTTCATGGAGCGTGTCTTCCCACATGTAGTCTGCCGGCATGTTGAGGACGACGGGCCGCCGCTCCACCTGCGCCCGGTAGAAGGCACGCTCGACATCTTCGCAGACGGTGCCGGGCGCCCGCACTTGTTCAAACCCCGCACCGGTGATCTTGACCAACTCCCTTTGGTCAATGCTCTGCAGATGACGCGGATTGATCACCGGCGTATCGCCAGCCAACAGAACCAACGGAATGTGCCCCCGTGCCCCTTCGGTCAATGCCGTCACACAGTTGGTCAATGCAGGCCCGTGAGTGACCGTTGCGACGCCGACTTTCCTCGAAACATGGGCATAGGCCAGTGCCATGAGCACTGAACTTCCCTCGTGAGCGGCCGGTACAAACCGCCCTCTGCAGTCGCGCACGAAGCTGTCCACTACGAAAAGATTGGCGTCGCCCATCAACCCGAACATCGTATCGACCCCATGGTCTGCCGCAGCGCGGGCGATTGATTGGTAGACAGGCATTTTCCGGTTCATTGGAAGCTGCTCCTTTGGCGGTAGGGTGCCCCGGTCTTCCTTTTGATTTGAGTTTCGAGGCAGGCGCAACCGGGTTGTTGGAGGGCAGGGGTGAACTCAACGGCATTGCCACGATCAGGCCTGCTGGCTTGACGCAAGACAGTCGGCATCCTTCAGGGCAACAGTATTGCGAGACAGGCAAACCAGCCAACAACCGAGGCGGGGAGAGCGAAGGGACACCTTGGGCCTGATAGCCATTGCGTTTGGTCAGGCTGAGCGTGTTCGTGTCCCGAGTTGGGCAATCGGTGTTGCCGTCGTTCATGTCCGGCTGCCCTCCAGGCGGCTTGGGCACGCATAGAAGGAGGCTCCAGTCTTCGATCTGTATGCATTCGATCGCGCCACAGGGCGAGCGTTCAGGCCCACATGCTGATCTGTTCGGGCTGTTCGGCAGGCAGAAGCTCGGCATTGTGAGATGCATGCCGCCAATGAGGCGTTCTCTTGGGACGCCATCAAACAACGGGGCATGGAATTGGCCAAAAACGGTCCAATTCCGGCAGTCGATTACGCTGAGTTCCTCATGGGTAGCCAGTTTCATTCTCCACCGGAGATATGTGTAAGCGAACGAGAGAAGCCGTGCATGCCAAGCCGGAACCTTTTTTGGCGACTCACGAAAGTCCTTGGGTGCGATAGCTGACGCCGGATGGCTGCGGCCGGACTCTCTCTGTTTTGCCGTGTAGCGGGAGGCGAGCACCGGGTTGGCGGCAATTTCAGTGCAGGCATCTGCGACACCCGGGGAAGTATGCACGCAACAGATCCCGCACGGATTCCATCGGTTTGATTGGCCTGGTCCCAGTTTTCGGGATTTGGCGAACGCGTGGTTATTCCAGGGCAGTTTTTGGTTTGGTGTCGTTCCTGGACTCAACCAGAGCCTTGCCAATGCCTCCGGCAACGTACGATCCTGTGAGCACAGCGGTCAACAGTGCTGCCTCTACATTCATTTATCTGTCTGCAATCTCATCAAGAAGGTCGACACCGCTTACCTCCGCAACCGCCACCAGCGACTGCACAAGTGACTTGGCCTGCCGGGTCCATTCTGCCTTTTCCATCGCATCGACGATCTTCTGCCGGACCGTGGCAAAAGGCAGAACTTGTCCCTGAGCCTCTGCATCCATGCGAATGATATGCCAGCCAAAGCGAGACTGAATTGGGGCGGAAATCTCACCTTCGCCCATTGACCTGAGTGCGGCTTCAAACTCGGGAACTGTGTCTCCTTGCCCGATCTGACCGATAGATCCGCCATTCTGCCGCGAGTCGCAATCGCTTGCCTCCGCCACGTACCTGGCAAACTCCGACGGGGCTTCAGACAGCTTCGCACCAATGGCCTGCGCTTTCGATCGCGCAACTGAAACGGCCTCTGAATCTGAAGGGTCAGCTGAAATCAGAATGTGTGACACATCCCAAAGCGGCGGTGCGCGGAATCGTGACGGATCCCGATCATATTCCGCTCGCGCCTGTTCATCTGTGATCGGTTTCACCGCAATCCTGGCTTCGAGCAACTCCCGGATCAGAGCTTCCTCGTCTGTCTCGAAACGGCCAGGGGCGACCTCGGCAGGATTGCCTTGCAACCCAAGCCTGCGCGCTTCCTGCAACAACAGCGAGCGGATCGCGACAGCGCGGGCGGCCTTGCGCCACGCAATTCCCGGTTTGCCGGCGGGTGCCTCGTGGTTTTGTACCTCGGCTGCAACAACCGCATGAGGCACCAACTCACCATTGACGATCAGATCCGGAAATAGCTTCGAGCGCATTTTCCTAGTTTGCGGGTGTGCGAGGATACGAACGGCGCGACCGCACGACCTGGTAACCCGGACGGAAAACATAGCGTACAGGAATCGACAGCATGTGAACCAGTCGGGTGAATGGGAAAATCAGCAGGATTGTCAGGCCAAGGAACAGATGCAGTTTGAAGAGCAATGCAACGTCAGCAATGTGATTGGCTGCGTCCACACGGAAAGTGAAAATCCCCTGTGACCACGCCATGAACTTGATCATTTCGCTACCGTCGAGATGTTCCAACGACACGAATACCGTACCAAGTCCCAAGACCAGTTGAATGATGAGAATAACCAGAATGGCAATGTCCGCGAAACTGGAGGTTCTTCGAATACGCGGATCGGTCAACCGGCGATGCAACAGCAATACCCCGCCGATCAGTGCCACGACACCCGCAATGCCGCCTACGACAATGGCGAGTATCTGCTTGGCGCCATGACTGATCCCGAGTGCATCAAAGACCCAGATCGGGGTCAACAGGCCGACCACGTGACCGGCCAAAATTATCAGAATGCCAACGTGAAACAGGATTGATCCGGCTACCAATTGCTTGCGCCGCAACAGCTGCGAAGAAGAGGTCTTCCATGTGAAAGGGTCGCGCTCATAGCGGACAACCGATCCGACCACCATCACCGAAAGCGCAATGTAGGGATAGATTCCGAAAAGGAAGTAATGCATCTGTTCCTCCGTTATTCGGCAGCAGCGTTTGGCGCTGGGCGGACGGGTTTATCCATGCGGCCAAGCATGTCGCGCACCTGCGGACATCCGGCATTGTGGTCGGGGCCGAAGCGAACCTCGGTTTCTTCCCAAACCTCGTCCAGTGCCTCCAGATCGTTGGTGTCATCGTCCGGCTTTTGAAGCATGTCCGCAACCGCATCCCGGTCAGCTTTCACTGCGGCAATCTGCAGAAGGACGGTCAAAACCGCGCCATACGGGCTTTGCCGCCGGACAAGCCGCACTTTCAGCGCCTCGAAAATATGCGCTGCGTCTGCCAGCGTTTCCTGCGCTTCCGCAGGCGGCCGCGTGGCGAGAAACTCCAGCAAGACTGGAAGATGGTCAGGGAGTTCCGGGGTATCGGGTTCGAAACCTGCGTCCCTGTAGGTTTCAATCAGCGACACCATTGCTCCTCCGCGGTCCCTGTTTTCACCATGCACATGCTCGAACAGGTTGAGCGACAGGGAGCGCGACCGGTCAAAAAGCGTCACATACTGTTCTTCCAGTTCATAGATGTCGCCGGTTGTCAGCAGCTCGACCAGAGGGACAATTTCGTGCCTTGCTGCCGAGGTCAGCCGGGTCTCGGATGCGAGGGCAGATCCGATTTCGGGCATGGCTTCCTGCAATTCGCGGGTGGGGTAGCTCAGCAGGAGCGACAGCGCCTTGAGTGTCCGGTCACGGATTTCCACGGCCTCGCCTCCCGAGACTACCGGGCTTCCTGCGGTATTCGCAGCGGACGTTTCGCTCCCCCAAAGAGCGATCCCTTGGAAACGCCGGTCGAACAACTGTTGGAGTCAGTAAACCCGCAGTCAGTCGCGATGTCGTATGCCACTTCGACCTGTTCGCGGTGCGTCGTGGGTATGACGAACCGGTCCTCGTAGTCGGCAAGGGCCATGATCTTGTACATGTCCTCGATGGTGCGGCCAGTCAGCCCCACACCTTCGGCGATCGTTTCGTCGTTCACGCCGTCGACCGTCTTGGACCGCATGTAACTCCGCATGGCGAGCATTCGTTCCAGAGCGGTGGCAATGGGCGCCTCGTCCCCTGCGGTCAGCATGTTGGCCAGATAGCGCAATGGAATGCGCAAGTTGCGGACATCGGGCATGCCGTTATTCGATGCAATCGCACCCGCTTCGGCGGCATTCTGGATTGGGCTGAGCGGCGGGACGTACCACACCATCGGCAATGTCCGGTATTCGGGGTGAAGCGGAAACGCGACTTTCCATTCCATCGCCATTTTCCAGATCGGGCTTTTCTGTGCCGACTTGATCCAGTCCTGCGGAATGCCATCGCGTGTCGCGGCGGAAATCACGTCTGAATCGTTCGGGTCAAGGAAAACGCCAAGCTGAGCTTCATAGAGATCCGTCGTCAACTCTGCATTTGCAGCTTCGCTGATCTTGTCGGCGTCGTAGAGCATTACCCCCAGATACCGAATGCGGCCAACACAGGTTTCCGAACAGACCGTGGGGTTCCCGGACTCAATGCGCGGATAGCACAGGGTGCACTTCTCGGACTTGCCGGTCGACCAGTTGTAGTAGACTTTCTTGTACGGACAGCCCGACACGCACATTCGCCAGCCGCGGCACTTTTCCTGGTCGATCAGGACAATGCCGTCCTCCTCGCGCTTGTAGATCGCACCGGACGGGCAGGACGCCGCACAACTCGGATTGAGGCAATGCTCGCACAGGCGAGGGAGATACATCATGAATGTATTCTCGTATTCGCCGTAAATGTCCTTCTGGATGCCCTCGAAGTTGTAATCCTCTGATCGCCTGGCGAATTCTCCGCCGAGAATCTCGTCCCAGTTCGGCCCCTTTTCGATCTTCTCAATTCGCTCACCGGTTATCTTGGAGTATGGGCGCGCCGTCGGAAAGGCAGTCATCTCCGGTGCCGACTTCAAGTGATCGTGGTCGAAATCGAACGGCTCGTAGTAGTCATCGATTTCGGGCAGGTCCGGGTTGGCGAAGATGTTCGCCAGAATCCGCCACTTTCCTCCCTGCTTTGGTTGGAGTTTGCCCGACCGGGTTCGTACCCACCCGCCATTCCAACGCTTCTGGTTCTCCCAGTCGGACGGATAACCGGTTCCAGGTTTGGTTTCGACGTTGTTGAACCACGCGTATTCGACGCCGTCGCGGCTGGTCCAGACATTCTTGCAAGTGACGGAGCAGGTGTGGCACCCGATGCATTTGTCGAGGTTCAGCACCATGCCGATTTGGGCACGAACTTTCATTGAACCAACTCCTTCACATTCTTTCGCTGATCCAGCCAATCCACTGTCTTCATCTTTCGAACGACGACGAATTCATCACGATTGGCGCCAACCGTCCCGTAATAGTTGAACCCATAGGATTGCTGGGCGTAACCGCCGATCATGTGGGTCGGTTTCAGGACCGTTCTGGTCACCGAATTGTGGATGCCGCCGCGATGTCCGGTTTTTTCGGAGCCCGGCGTGTTCACGATTTTCTCCTGGGCGTGATACATGAACGTTGTGCCGTCCTTGATCCGCTGGGAGACGACCGCCCGTGCGGTCAGGGCACCGTTGATGTTGTAGAGTTCAACCCAGTCGTTGTCGACGATGCCGGCCGATCTGGCATCATTCTCGGAAATCCAGATTACCGGCCCGCCCCGATTCAAGGTCAGCATCAGCAAATTGTCCGTATAGGTCGAGTGGATGCCCCATTTCTGGTGCGGGGTTATGAAGTTCAAGACAAGTGAGTCCCCGTCATCCTGAACATCCTTGGTAATCGTTTTCAGATCCACAGGCGGGCGGTAGGAAACGAGCGCTTCTCCAAAGGCACGCATCCACAGGTGGTCCTGATAGAGTTGCTGCCGCCCCGTCAGCGTTCGCCACGGGATCATTTCATGCACATTGGTGTAGCCGGCGTTGTAGCTGACTTTTTCGCTCTCGATGCCCGACCAGGTCGGCGAAGAAATGATCTTGCGCGGTTGCGCAGCGATGTCGCTGAACCGGATCTTGTTATGACGCTCCCCTTCCGCGAGGTGGGCGTGCTGGCGGCCTGTCGCCTTGGACAGCGCATTCCATGCCTTGACGGCGACCTCGCCGTTGGTTTCCGGCGCAAGCATCAGGATAACTTCGGCTGCATCTTTGGCAGTCTCGATCACCGGACGCCCTGCTGCAGCCCCATCATGGCGAACGCCGTTCAGTTCGGCGAGCGCGTCAACCTCGGTCTGGGTATTCCAACCGATCCCCTTACCCCCGTTGCCCAGCTTGTCCAGCAGTGGGCCCAGTGCAGTGAAACGGTCGTAGAGCGCGGGGTAGTCCCTTTCGACAGCAATATAGTTCGGCGCTGTCTTGCCCGGGATCAGATCACACTCGCCCTTCTTCCAGTCCTTGACCTGGTCTTGGGCAATTTCCGCCGGCGTATCGTGGAGGATCGGCAAAGCGACAATGTCGGTCTCCGTCCCGAGGATCTCCGGGGCCACCTCCGAGAACTTCCTGGCAATGGACTTGAAGATGTCCCAGTCGCTCTTGCTCTCGTAGGCCGGGTCAACTGCCGCCTGAAGCGGGTGAATGAACGGGTGCATGTCAGACGTGTTTAAGTCGTCCTTTTCGTACCAGGACGCGGTCGGCAGAACGATGTCGGAATAGACGCATGTGGTTGACATCCGGAAGTCGATGCTAACCAGCAGGTCGAGTTTTCCCCGTGGACCCGTATCATGCCACTTTGCTTCTTTGGGCAACTGTTGGCCAACCTCTCCCAGATCCTTTCCCATGACTCCATGGTCGGTTCCCAGAAGGTGCTTGAGGAAATACTCGTGCCCCTTGCCTGAAGACCCCAACAGGTTCGACCGCCAGACAAAGAGGTTACGCGGCCAGTTCTCGGGTGCATCGGGGTCTTCGCAGGACATTTCCAGCGCTCCCGACTTCAATTGATCGGCAACATAGGCCGGAATGTCCTTTCCGTCGGCCTTTGCAGCCCTCGACACCTCCAGAGGGTTGGTCTTTAGTTGCGGTGCCGATGGCAGCCAGCCCATTCGCTCCGCACGGATGTTGAAATCGATCATCGATGCGTCCCAGTCACCCTCGGGTGCGGTCGGCGACAGGATTTCATCGGCGGACAGCGTCTCGTAGCGCCATTGGTCGGTGTGCGCATACCATGCCGAGGTCGAGTTCATGTGGCGCGGCGGGCGCGACCAGTCGAGTGCAAAGGCCAATGGCAGCCAACCCGTTTGCGGACGGAGTTTCTCCTGACCGACATAATGCGCCCAGCCTCCACCGGACTGACCGACACAACCGCACATCACCAGCAAGTTGATGACGCCCCGGTAATTCATGTCCATGTGATACCAGTGGTTCATCGCCGCGCCGATGATCACCATCGACCTGCCGTTGGTGTCTTCCGCGTTCTGCGCAAATTCACGGGCAACATGGATGATCTTGTCGGAAGGAACACCCGTGATCTTCTCGGCCCACGCAGGGCTGCCGGGAATTTCGGCCGCGTAGTCCGATGTCACCCATTCGCCACCCAGGCCGCGATCGAGTCCGTAATTGGCGCAAAGCAGGTCGAATACCGTTGCGACCATGATGTCGCCATCGGCGGTCTTGACCGTCTTGACCGGAATATTGCGGGTCAGAATATTCGGACAATCGGAATCCGTCTTGAAGGCTTCCGTTGCCTCACCGCCGAAGTAGGGGAAATCGACGCCGACCACGGCACTGTGATCCTCATCCTGAACAAGCGACATTTTCAGGCGCACATCGGTCCCGGCCGCCTTTTCGTCGAGATTCCATTTCCCGTCTTCACCCCAGCGATAGCCGATTGATCCGTTCGGAGCGACCAGTCCGCCGCTGTCTTCGTCGATTGCAACGGTTTTCCATTCAGGATTGTTCTGCTCGCCCAGCTGCGCATCAAGGTCAGCCGCGCGCAGGAACCGCCCCGGAACCAGCCGGCCGTTCGCCTCGTCGAGTCTCACCAGCATCGGGAAGTCGGAGTATTTCCGGCAGTAATCCCCGAAATATTCTGCCTGCCGGTCGAGATGGAACTCGCGCAGGATCACGTGGCCAAAGGCCATGGCAAGCGCCGCGTCGGTGCCCTGTTTGACATTCAGCCACACGTCGCTGAACTTCGCTGCCTCGGAATAGTCCGGACATATGACGGCGGACTTGGTGCCCTTGTAACGGACCTCCGTGTAGAAGTGGGCATCCGGCGTCCGCGTCTGCGGAACGTTTGATCCCCAAATAAGGAGGTAGCCGGAATTGTACCAGTCCGCGGATTCCGGGACATCCGTCTGTTCCCCCCAGGTCATCGGAGATGCAGGCGGAAGGTCGCAATACCAGTCGTAGAACGACATGCAGACGCCGCCCAACAGACTCAGATAACGCGACCCTGCTGCATATGACACCATCGACATTGCGGGAATGGGAGAAAACCCGAATACCCGGTCGGGACCGTAGGTCTTGGCGGTAAATGCGTTGGCTGCAGCGATGATTTCCGTTGCTTCATCCCAGGTCGCCCGCACAAAACCGCCCTTGCCCCGGTTTTCGACGTAGCTCTGTCTCAGGTCCGGATCCTGCTGGATTGCGGTCCATGCCTCAATTGGGGACTTTGTTTCCCGCATCTCGCGCCAGGCCTTCATCAACCGGCCGCGTACCAACGGGTTCTTTACGCGATTCGCGGAATACAGATACCAGCTGTACGATGCTCCGCGCGCACAACCGCGCGGTTCGTGGTTCGGCAGATCGGGCCGGGTGCGCGGATAATCGGTCTCCTGGGTTTCCCATGTCACGATGCCGGATTTGACATGGATCCTCCATGAGCACGACCCGGTGCAGTTCACGCCGTGGGTTGAACGGACGACCTTGTCATGCCGCCAGCGTTGCCGGTAGGTCTCTTCCCAGTCTCGGCTCTCACGGGTGGTCTGACCCCATCCATCCGAGAATTGCCCAAGCTCCTTGCTCTGGAAGAAGTTGAGTCGGTCGAGCAAATGACTCATCTGGATTTCCTTTCTTTACGCGGCGGTACGTGCAGCCGAACCCTCAGAAGGACGGGCCCTTTCGATGTCATAAAGTAGCCCGCCTTTTCGCGTGTAGACGACCCAGGTGATTACGAGGCAGATCACGTAGAATATCAGGAACAGCCACAACGCACCCACCGGATTGCCGGTAATGGCGATGGACGTGCCATACGCCTTGGGGATGAAGAACCCGCCATATGCCCCGAAGGCGCTCGTGAAGGCGATGATCCCGCTCGATTCCATGGCGATCTGCCGTGCCCGGTCGCCGCCAGTCAGATTAGGCATCAGGCGGGGAACTTCCTTGCCCATAATCAAGGGTATCATCTGGAAGGTCGACGCGTTGCCGACTCCGGTGAAGAAAAACAGAGCCATGAAGCCAGCGAAGAAGCCGGTAAAGCTGCCGGCCTGTAGCGACAGGATGGTCGCGAACACGCTTGCGATCATGCCGATGAACACCCAGAATGTGACTCGTCCGCCCCCGTACTTGTCTGCCACCCAGCCAGTGGCCGCCCGGCTGACGGCGCCAACCAGCGGTCCCAGAAACACGTACTGCAGGGCGTTAATTTCGGGAAACGCGATCCTGCTGAGCAGGGGAAAACCCGCCGAATAGCCGATGAAACTGCCGAAAGTGCCGATGTAAAGGATGCACATCAGCCAGTTGTGGGTACGCCCGAATATTACCGACTGCTGGGAGAAGCTGGCCTCGGAATCGGCGATGTCATTCATGCCCAGCCAAGCAGCAATGGTGGCTGCAATGATGAACGGCACCCAGATGAAGCCCGCGTTCTGCAGCCACAACTGGCTTCCATTCGACAACTCCTGCGGTGCGCCGCCCATGGCGCCGAAAACGCTCGCGGTGATCACCAGTGGCACCACGAACTGCATGACACTGACACCAAGATTGCCAAGGCCTGCATTCAGAGCCAGAGCGTTGCCCTTTTCGGCTTTCGGAAAGAAGTAACCGATATTGGCCATCGAAGATGCAAAGTTGGCCCCGCCCAGGCCGCACAGAAGCGCCAGCACCAGGAAGATGAAATAGGGGGTTTCGGGATTTTGCAGAGCATAACCGATTCCGAGGGCTGGAAGCAGCAATGATGCAGTCGACAAGGTCGTCCAGAGGCGTCCACCAAAAATCGGAACTACGAAGCTGTAGAAGATCCGCAGCGTAGCACCAGCCAGGGCGGGCAGCGCCGCGAGCCAGAACAGTTGTCCGGTTTCAAATTCGAACCCGATGGCGGGCAACCGGGCCACGACCATCGACCAGACCATCCAGACCGAGAAGGCGAGAAGCAGGGCCGGAATCGAGATCCAGAGATTGCGGCGGGCGACAGCGCGACCTGTCTCTTGCCAGAACTGTTCGTCTTCCGGCCGCCAATCTTCCAGCACACGCGACGTTGCCGCGCGTTTGGGTTGGTGGAAATCCTGCAATTCGGGGAACTGCGGCAGGCGGTCGAGAACCTCCCCGTGCGCAGCCCGCTCCATGGAACGGATGGACAGGTGCATCCAGACCAAGGCGATGGCAACGAGGCCAAAGAGAAGCGCGAAACAGGAGGTGTAGATGCCGGTCAGGTCAAGGACCGTGCCGAACGCGATCGGCAGGATGAAGCCGCCAAGGCCCCCGATCATTCCTACAAGCCCACCGACAGAACCCACATGCTTGGGGAAATAGACCGGTATGTGCTTGAAGACGGCTGCTTTTCCGAGGCTCATGAAAAAGCCGAGTGCGAAAAGCGTGACAATGAAAGGCCACAAGCCCATGCTGGTCGAGAATGCAATCGGGCCATCCTTGCCCTGGATGATGTAATCCGTTGGCGGGTAGGACAGCATGAACAGGAACAATAGGCTGAAGCCGAAGGTCCAGTACATGACCGCCCTTGCGCCGAACTTGTCTGACAGAACCCCGCCATAGGCTCGGAACAGTGACGCCGACAGGCTGAACGATGCCGCTGCCATTCCCGCATACCGGACGTCGATGCTGTAGACGTCAATCAGGTAGTGGGGCATCCACAGAGCCAGGGCGACGAAGGCGCCGAAGACAAAGAAGTAGTAGAGCGAGAAACGCCAGACCTGCAGGTTCTTGAGAGGCGCGAATTGTTGCGCCAGCGATGGAGCGGTGGCGCCGGTCTTCCGCCGTTCGACCAGTTCGGGATCATCCCTGGCCATCAGGAAAAACAGGACTCCGACGATGGCAAGTCCCGCTGCCCAGACATGAGCCACACCGTGCCAACCAAAAGCCACCATGACGAAGGGGGCGACGAATTTGGTCAGTGCAGCCCCGACATTACCTGCTCCGAAGATGCCGAGTGCCGTGCCTTGGTGGCCTGCGTCGTACCAGCGGCTTACATAGGCCACGCCGATGATGAATGAACCGCCGGCAAGCCCAATCCCGAGCGCCGCAATCAGATACATGACGTAGCTGTCCGCCAGCGTCAGCAGCCATGTCGCAAGGGCAGTCAGGATCATCTGGCCGGAAAACACCAGCCTCCCGCCGTATTTCTCGGTCCAGACGCCCAGGAACAGTCGGGTAACGGATCCCGTCAGGATCGGCGTTGCGACCAGCAGTCCGAACTGTGTGTCGTTCAGGCCAAGTTCCGCCTTTATGGCGACACCGATAATGGAAAAGATCGTCCACACCGCAAAGCAGGCGGTGAATGCGATCGTGCTCAAGCTCAGGGCACGCGTCTGATCAGCGTGTGACACAGCAGAGTCAGTCTGCATGGCGGGTCTCCGAACAGAATTACGCAGGCCCCCGCGATGGGGACACATGCAAGGCGTGCGGTCAAAGACGCCAGATGGAATCATACTAGATCAAGAAACGGCGGCAATAAAGCGGAAAGCCGGAAAGGATAAAGTACGAAGGCGGAATGCCGAAGGGTGGCGTGTCATGACACTCCCATGGCGTGAGCCAAGCGCTTGGCAAATCAATGCGTTGCCGCCGGAACCTCGGAAAAGTGTGCCATTTCCAATTGGTGACTGATGGCGATGGCGAAGCGGCTGCACCGGTCGACTCCGGTGCCAGAATGGTGGGGAGCCGTGCCGTGATTTGATCGACTAAACTGCAGATGCGAAGTGCTCGTGGCGGCCGCGCCGTCCAGTGGAGACAGCAACCGATAATTTTAGCCGGGCAATCAGCCACGTATCGATGAACCTCGCGGTTCATTGGCCGGGCGCGCAGCCAGGCAGTGGCCGGTACCGAACCGGTCGAACCGGGGCTCCATGACAATTCCGCGTACTCGGCCTTGCTGTACCATCAAACCGCCGGGACAAGAGTGAGTCCGCACGCAAGTGGAATTCCTTTGATGCGTGTTGCTTGAAATATGAGTAGAGTTCCAATCGTCAGCTTCACCAATCCCAATGATCATCCAGTTGACTTCCAATTGTCATGGCGTATGGTTTCAATTGACCAATGTCCTGGAATGACAAGCATGTACGACCGGCTATTGGGAAGGAAGTTAGACGAAGCCCTCTCGGACACGCCTGTCGTGCTTGTTGTTGGGCCAAGGCGAGCAGGCAAGACCACACTTGTCCGGCATGTGGGTGGCTCAAGCCGAACCTACGTCACGCTTGACGATGAAATCGCTATGGAGGCCGCCCGGTCCGACCCCACCGGTTTCATCCGCAGCCTGAACGAGGCAACCATTGATGAAATCCAACGGGCGCCCGAGCTCATGCTTGCGATCAAGAAGTCAGTCGATGAGGACTATCGGCCTGGGCGGTTCCTGCTGACCGGTTCTGCAAATGTCATGACCCTGCCTCAGGTTGCCGACAGCCTGGCAGGCCGGATCGAGACCCATCGGCTACTGCCTCTGGCGCGAATTGAGGTCAAAGGCAGGCAACCGAGTTTTCTGACGCGGCTGTTTGAAGGCAAGCTCAAGGGTACAGGAAAAGAGACGCTTGGCGATGAACTCGTTCGGATCGTGCTGGAGGGCGGGTTCCCGGAAGCCTTGGCCCGGGAAAACGAGCGGCGCAGGCAGGCTTGGGCCCGGTCCTGGATTGAGTCGGTGCTCCGGCGCGACTTGAGAGACATAGCTGAGATTGAGAAACTGGCAGAATTGCCGAAGTTCGTTAGGCTGCTGGCAGAGTATTCGGGGCAACTGGTCAACTATTCGCGGTTGGGATCAAACATCGGTGTCAGTCACAAGACGGGCCAGCGATACGTCGGCCTGTTGGAACAGATCTTTGTCATTACGACACTGCAGCCCTGGCGTTCGAACGTGCTGAAGCGCATGGTCAGGACATCAAGGTTGCACTTTCTCGATAGCGGTCTGCTTGCCGCAACGCGCGGACTTACCCTTGCCAGGGTTTCGGCAGACCGAAGAGAGTTCGGTGCGCTCCTGGAGTGTTTTGTGTTTGCGGAAGTTCTCAAGCTCATGACTGTATCAGAATTGACCCTTGAGCCACGCCACTTCCGGGACCAACAGATGCACAAAGTTGATCTCGTGCTGGAGCGCAATGACGGCAAGATTGCCGGGATTGAAATCAAGGCATCGGCGACTGTGAGGTCAGGTGACTTTGCCGGACTGAGATCGCTGGCGGCTGCTACCGGGGAACGATTTGCCTTTGGCGCTGTTCTCTACGATGGGTCTGTAGTCGTGCCATTCGGTGAGAGGCTTGCGGCCGCTCCACTGTCATGCCTCTGGTCATGACGGACAATTCGACTCTCCGGGTCGTTGCTCCAATCCGGTAAACAACCTGAATCCGACCGGCCAGCGGCAAGCACAGGCCGTGTAATTTCGGTCCCCCATTTGATCCTGGTGTCGACGTCAATTGACTGGCAATTGGCGCCATTGGCTGCAGTAAGGATCATCATTTTATCCTGCAGGCTAAATTCGGGTTGAATGCGGACGAAAAGAGCGTAATTTATCTTGCATGATAAGGAACGCGAGCATGTCCAAACAGCTCCAAACACTGCAGTGGGCCAGGAGAATTGGCAAAAACCTTCGAAATCGGAGGAAGCTCGAGGAACTCACTCTGGAGGAACTCTCCCGGTTGTCTGGTTCATCAGTCCCCACACTCTCGAGTATCGAGAGAGGCAAGCGCGACGTAAAACTCTCTACGCTGGTCGCTCTGGCTGCCGCATTGCGGGTCGATCTGTCCGCTCTGTTCCATGAGGATAGCTCATTTGACCGGCAATCCATATCCAACTCTGGCTCTGGCGGCTACGTTCTGGATGACGATTGATGGCCGTTGGTGAGGAGATCAAGGTCTACTACGACGAATTCGTTGTTGGCCGGATACTTGTACACGATCCGCAACGGATCGGTTTTGCTTACGACACGAAATGGCTGGACACGACCGGGAACTTTTCTCTGTCCGTCAAAATGCCCCTGGAGTCTGGCGAATTCGACCATCAGGTTATCGCCCCGTGGCTGGCCAATCTGCTGCCCGAAGAACAGCAACTCGTGACCCTATCCCGCGCACTCGGTTTCTCCGTATCGGACTACTTGGCGATTTTACGGGAGATCGGTGGAGATACGGCAGGTGCGGTTTCAATCGGAGAGCCGAGCAATCGGGGGGAGTGGACCTATGAGCACCTTCAGGCCCATTACGAAGAGGACACCGATAGTGCCGCCTTGAATCGTCACTTTGATGATTTGAGCCACCGCCCATTTCTTGTCGGGGAAGATGGAGTCCGGCTTTCCCTTGCAGGGGGACAGATGAAATCGGCGTTGGCAGTTCTCGGTGATGATGGTCTGCCGAAGCTTGGCCTGCCCGGGGCTGGGGATGAGTTTGCCATTCCCAAGTTGGGGGCTCCCTCAACGATCATCGTAAAGCCCAACAACCCGATCCTGCCAGGGATTGTCGAGAACGAAGCCTATTGTCTGACCTTGGCCAAGATGATCGGGATTCCGGTTGTTGACTGCATGATCATTAAGGCTGGTTCACGGAAGGCTCTGGCCGTCGCCCGGTATGATCGACGATTGAGTTCGGACGGCTCGCTCAAGCGATTGCACCAGGAGGATTTCGCTCAAGCGAACGGCATCTTCGCAAGCCAGAAGTATGAACAGGGCCCGGTGCCAGGACTAGACCTCAATTCTCTTCTGGTGACTGGCAACCATCTTCCTCCCAGGGAGGCCTTGAAACTGCTTGATCAAGTGATCTTCAACATCCTCGTTGCCAATACGGATGCCCATGCGAAGAACTACTCCATGATCCTGAGCGAGGGGCCAAGAATGGCTCCGTTGTACGACGTGTCGTCCGTGTTGCATTGGAAGCATGTCAATCAGTACCACGCTCAGAAGATAGCGGGACGGCGCCGCAAGCCTGGACACATTGCCAAACGGCATTGGGAACGGATAGCCGAGGAGGCAGGCTTCAATGCTCGCGGAGTTTGCCTCCAAGTTCAGGAACTGGTTGATGCGATGGTTGCTGCAAGAGTTGACGCAACCGCTATCGTGGCCGGGCAGGCTGGAGCCTCGGTTCCAATGGTTCACCACGTAGCGGAAATCATAGAGCAGAACGCTCTTCGGATAGCCGGAAGACTAAATGGGGTGGATTGATAACCCGTCGTTGATGAGAACAAATGATGCAGGTCTACTGATGCTCCACAGCAAGTTGATCAGTGACTTCATTCTGATTGCTTGAACATTCGGCGGCCGCTTTGCGCCGACTGCGTTTTCCAGTGAACGGAGCCTGTGAAGATCTGCGTATCAGGTACGGCCAGACCGTTACAGGAACAAGCCTTCGGCAAGACTCTTACTCAAACCGGCTACCTGGAATTCGGTAGCCCACTTTCCTGCGATTGCGAGCGGCGCCGCGGGCTGGCGAGATTGACTTTGAGTCGAGGATGCCCCACTGGCATCAAACCCGCCGGTTTCAGGATGATGCCGGGCCGGTGATGAGTTCCGGCAAGGAAGGCGCCAGAATGGCAAAGCGCATTGTACTTGTACCCCATGGCTCCCCGTTCAATCATGATCGCGCATCCGCGCATCTGGCGGAGTGCGGATTTGAGATCGATTTCCGGTTTCCCTGTAACGGCGATCGATTGGGCAAGCTGACCAGTGATGTGGCGGGCACGATAGTCTTTGGCGGAAAATACTGCATCGACGAAATCCCCCAACACGCATTTCTGCAGGATGAAATCAACTGGCTGCGCCAATGTATGGATGCAGGCCTGCCCACGCTGGGCATATGCCAGGGTGGCCAGATGATCGCCCACATACTGGGAGCCGCCGTCGGGCCGCATCCCCAGGGCATCCATGAATTCGGATACTATCCGATTCACCCGGTCGGCGAGGGCAACTCATTTCTGCCTGGCGAGCTTTATGTCCCTCAGGCGCACTACCACACATTCGATGTGCCCAAGGGCGCCAGGCTGCTTGCGAGCAGTGCCGATTATCCGAACCAGGCCTTTCAGTGGCGCGACCATGTGTTCGCGTTTCAGTTTCACCCCGAGGCTACACCGAAGCACATGCAAGAGCACTGGCTGAACCAGCCATGGGGCGAAGAGAGCTGCAGCAAACCAAACGCTCAGCCCCGGGAAGAAATCGAGCGCCTCGGGAGCATACATGCAGTGAAGCTGGATGGTTGGTTCCGGGGTTTTCTGACCAACCTGTTCGGAACTGCCGAGACGTCAGGGTAACAGGCTGCTTTCGCCGGAAACGCGATCCTGGAGCCGGGCCTGTAGACCTGCCGCGGCTGGTGCCGTTTTCTGCCGAACTGTGCAAGGTGCAACCTGTTGGTGAAGTCCTGCGTAAGTGAAGCTGAACCGGTCTGACAGGGCTTCGCAGAACGAATGCACGGGATCTTGAGTCCGGCCCATTGCCAGGATTGGGCTTCAGGTCCTCTCCGGAGCCAGTCAACCCTTCAGTGAACCGGGCAGAGTCTGCTCCGGGCTGACACCCAACAGTTTCAGTGCGCGGGCGTGCACAGGCGTCGGCTCAGTGAGTAGGGCAACCTCGGTGGCAGGGTCGCCAGGAATCGTAACCCTATTCAGTGTCAGGTTTGAAAGATCATCCATCAAGGTTTCAAAGCAGTGCGCGGGAAGTTCGTCCGGCGCCTGATCGCTGGCGCTGCTGGGATTGGCCACTTCGGCAACCCGTTCCAGCGTCGCAGGCGAGGCCCGGGTTGTTTGGGTCATTGCACAGCCGTCGTCGAACAGCATCGGAGCAAGTGCTCGTCGCATGTGCCACTCCAAGTATTCGGCCAGCAAGCAGAGAAGGAAACTTGCCCGCAAACTGCCGGTGTCGCCGGTTTGAACCGATTGCGGCGGGAGTCGTGATCCTGCTGTAAGGAACGATTGTTCGATCTTCGGAAGGCTCTTGAAAGCCGCAATGGCTTCAGGGGTGCCCAGCGAGTCTGGATCCAGACTGGTTCGGATGATGCTAATCCCGTCCAGGCATTGTTCGGCCTTGATGTGTTTCGGCCGCCTGCTCCAGGCAATTGCATCGTCAGTTATTTTGATGGTGAAGCACTTCCTTATCTTCTTCCGGTTGATGGCATGCCGCACCCGGCAGCTGATGTGCTCCCGGCCCCGGAAGAGGCCACGGCGCACCGAGCCGGCAATCGTCTCCAGGATGGCCTCGGCTGCCTGGAGCAGCGCTTCCCTTTTGAGGGCCTGTTGTTCTTTCAGTCTGGGATCGAGGCAGACGATCAGCCTGTCGCCAGGAAAGTCAGGGCTGGTGATCTCTGTGACCACATCGGCACTCATGCTTTCCGGATTCAGAGGAGTCGGCCGCTTGGGCTTTGCCGGTCGCAGCAGTCTGCGGATGTCTCCTGTCTTCAATTCGGCAATCCAGTCGAGGCCAGCAGGCTCGATGTCAGTGCGGATGCGGGTAGTTGTGGTCATCCGCCGGTTGCCGACCAAGGCTATGCGCTCAATTCCGAAACGGTTGCGTGCATTCTCGACCAGCTGTTGCAGTGTTGCCGGACCGAAGGCGCTGCCGGGACTGGACTCAAGGGCCAATGGACAGCCTTCTGCGCTACAGACAAGGCCAACGACGATCTGTTTCTTGTCCGGGCTTGGGGCATGGTCGTAGCCGAAATCCGCAAGAGGACCACTTCGTCCCTCCAGACAGCGGGGGGTCACTTCGTAGAGAAGCAATGTCTTGCTATCGTTGAGATGCCGGTTGGCGAGGCCCTTTTCGATCCACCGCTGACGAGTCAGAAGCCAATCGAGCATCGAAAGCATGTCTTCGCCAGTGACGGAACCGAGACCGAGAAGCAAACCGAGGCTGCTGTTGGCGGTCTCCCAGGAAAGGCGGCGCTCAGTGGAGAGTCTGGAGTCCGGTGCGGTGACCTGTGCAACGATGGAGGCCAATGCCAGATCGCGTTTCCGGCTTGGCTTGCCATGCAGTATTCGTTCCAGGCCGACGCTACGGGCAACTCCCAGAGCGGCTGCGACATGGCCGTGCCGCCAACTCCGCCTGATATTGACAGCTTCGATTGGCAAGCGGAGTGCGACACCACCCCGCAGCACGGTATCGAAACCGCTGACGATGTCAGGATGCACATCGGTGAGGTTCATGTGTGTCTTCTTTCGGATGCGTTTTCCTTCTCGCCACGACTCTCTCAGGAGAATGGTAGTGCGCCCACGCTTGTTCGGGATGCGTTCGATGCTCAAGGACACTGGGCTACCCCCCTCAAACTGGCAGATTATGCACTGGGAACAGATGAATTGCCGGCATGCCGCCTGTCAACCGGATGCCGTTGTGCCGGCAGTTCTGTCCCGGATGCTCTCGCTTCAAGCGTGATTTGCGTTCACTCGGCAACATGCAACTCCAGGCTGCCGGACAGGGCGGGTTGTTGTCAATCCGGGCAAATTCGAGCACCATTGCCTCGCCGCTGGACCCGGGGGGGGGCCACACGGCTCGGTCATCGATCCAGGATGAAAAAAAGATTTCAATCCCCGCGAGAAATGCAAATCTGGAGAGGCCGTTGCAAGTGACAATGGAAATCCGGGCTTGAAGATCCAGCTTCGTCACTTGCTGGCCTACCGTGCAATCATGGCGACCGGGTCCATCACCGCTGCGACCAAGATCATAAACCTGTCCCAACCTGCAATCAGCCGACTGCTCGCGATGCTTGAGGACGAACTCGGTTTCAAGCTCTTCTACCGCCGCGGGCGCCGCCTCGTTCCGACAGTCGAGGGAACCAGTTTCTTCCGGCGGATAGAGGGTACTTTGAGCGGCATCGACGACATCTCTTCGATTGCCGATGACATCCGTTTGAACAAGCAGGGCCGGCTGCGGATTTGCGGCATCGGTCCGTTGGTATTTGGAAGCTACCTCCCGGACGCAGTTGCCCGATATCTTCACAGCTATCCCGGAACACAGATGACCCTGGACATGAGGCGCCGGGAGGACATCGACGAATGGGTAGCCAGCCGCCAAACCGATCTTGGATTCACGCTCTTGCCAGTCGAAAGCCAGGCAGTTTCCTCGCGGCCGTTGGTAACGGTAGCGGTAGTCGCGGTCATTCCGGCCGGCCACCGCCTGGAAAAACGGGATGCGTTGACGGTTGCCGACTTCGACGGAGAAACTGTCATACTTCCAAAACCGGGTGTCAGGCTGCGTCAATTATCGGATGCCGCGTTCCTGTCTCACCGGGGTGGCATGTCAGTTGATATCGAAACCTCGACAGCGTTGGCTTCGGTTCATCTGATTGCTCAGGGAGTTGGCGTGGGACTGAGCGATCCCTTCAGTGTCTCTTGCGTAGATCGCAGTCGAGTGTCGGTCCTGCGATGGGAGCCGGAATTGCCGCTCACCTATTGTGCAATATGGCCGAAGGATCGTGAGCCTTCTGCGCAGGCCCTCCAGTTTCTCGAATTTGTGGACGAGGCAACCCACACGTTTCTGAGAGAATTTCCGGAATCCCGGCCATCCGGCAAGTAGATACCATGCAATAGTTGGATAATATGTGCTTCAAATTGCATTTTGTGCATGACTGAGCGTCGGATATGCTACCGGCAAATGAAGAGCGCTCCCGGCAATAGCGGGAGCTGAAGATCGTAAGGGGAGGAAACGATGACTAAACTCAACATTTCACGGATGATTTCGATGTCTGCAGTTGCTTGCGTGGCCGGAGCGGCGATGGTGTCGCCGGCATTGGCTGAGTGGCCCGAAAAGCCGATCAAGATCACTATCCCGTGGAAGGCCGGCGCAGGTGCGGTTGACCAGATGACCAGGCAACTGCAGAAGTCCGTTGCGGATGCTGGCCTGTCCAGCCAGCCGATCACCATCTTCAACATCGGAGGACCCATTCCGGTAGGTTTGCGTCAGGCCAAGGACGCCGACCCTGATGGCTACAATTTTGTCGTGATGCATACGGCTATCCTGACGCTGGAAGCATCAGGGACAATCGATTTTGGATACCAGGACTTCGAACCGGTGGCCCGGCTCGGGCAGTTCTGTCAGACGAGCTCGGTACACAAGGATACGGGCATCATGTCGATAGACGAACTGCTTGACAGGGCGGCATCGGAGCCGAACTCCCTGGTGCATGGTGCCAACCTTGGTGCGGTCAATCATATCTACGGGATCATGGTTCAGGACCTCCGGGAAGGGGCACAATTCCGCTTTGTGCAGACCGGCGGCGACGCCGGCACGTTTCCGGAAATGAAAGGCGGCCGGGTCCATGTGGCTGGCTACTCTGCAGCGGGCGCCACCAATTTCGCGCTGGGCGCCGATGGCAAACCTGATCCGGAATCACCAGTCCGGTTGCTGGCCTATGCAGGCAGCGAGCGCCACGCAAACTTCCCCGATGTGCCCACCTTTCTTGAGCTGGGACACGATCTCGTATTCTGCGTCGATGGTTGGTACCTGGCGCCGAAGGGAACTCCCCAGGAAGCAATCGACGGTTTCGCCGCAATTGTGAATGCGTCGCTGGAAGATCCGGCAATGCAGGATTTCCTCGCTTCGAAGGCAATGGTTGGGAACTTCCAGGCGGGTGATGAGTTGCAAGCGGAAATCGACCGGCAGTGGGCTGCAATCAAGGATGTCGCAGCGCGTGCTGGCAACTGAGGCCTTTGCCAAAGGAGGGCCCGGCAAGACACATTTTCAAGCCGGGCCTGCCATCATCGCGGCGTAAAGGGTCTTCAGGCATATTGATTACTCAACCCGATTTCGGCCTGGATCGCTTGAGATCATGAGAGCCTTCCTGACTTCCGAAGAAACTCTTGTGACTGCAGGCCTGCTTCTCGCCAGCGCCGTGTTCTTCTTTTCGGCGCTCGGGCTGCCTGCCGGCACGTTCGACCCCCTCGGTCCCGGGGCCGCACCGGAAATGGTCGCTGGCCTCCTGTGCCTGCTTTGCCTGACAATTCTGATCAGGGGATATGTCCGAACGTTACGTGGCCACGATGCCCAAGGCGAAGAGGCCATTGACGTAATCAAGCGAACTGGCAAGCCAGAGCCGGTGATGCTCGCCGGTTTCTTCCTGCTTCTTCTTGCCTATTTGGTCGCATTCGAGCTTGACGCGGGTCATTTCATTGTTCTGACCATTCCGTTTCTGTTCTTTTCCATCTTGCTCCTGGGCGGTTTGAGCCTGCGCGTGGGGCTCTTTGCCCTCGCGATCTCCTGCATATTGTCCTTTGGGCTATTCTATCTCTTCACGCGCTTCTTCGTGATCAACTTACCAGGAATCTGAACGACGATGATCTCCGGCCTGCTCGCCACATTTGAACCAGTTCAGATGCTGATGATCCTGATAGGTGTTTTTTCGGGAATAGTCGTCGGCGCAATCCCGGGCTTGACGGGATCAATGTTGATTGCCCTGACACTGCCGATCACATTTCACATGACCCCTTTGCATGCGACGTCCCTGCTAGTGGCGATGTATGTGGGTTCGATAACTGGTGGTTTGATCACGGCTACCTTGCTGAGGATGCCCGGGTCGCCGGCGGCAGTCATGACAACACTCGACGGGTATCCACTTGCCAAGGCAGGACAGCCCGGACGTGCTCTTGGCCTCGGCATTGCTGCGTCTTTCTGGGGGGCGGTCCTTGCCTGGTTTGCATTGGCCCTGCTGACGAAACCCCTGTCCGAGATAGCCGTGCTACTCGGTCCGTTCGACTATTTCGCGTTGGTCATGATGGCAATGGTGCTGATTGCATCGGTTGCAGGTGGCGACATGATCAAGGGTCTGATTGCCGGGTTTCTTGGCATGCTCGTCACCTTTCCCGGTATTGATCCATCGGGTGGCACATTGCGGCTGATGTTTGGGATGGACGACCTGATCGGCGGCTTCAAGCTCCTTCCCGTCCTGATCGGCATATTCGCCGTAAGCCAAATCCTCGCAGATGTGCTGAATATCAAGTCAAGGCCCGAAACAGTGGTGTTCACCAACAAAGGGCTATTCATGGGGCTCGCGGACCTGCGGCGCTTCTCACCCAACATTCTTCGATCGTCCTTTATCGGAACGATCATTGGCATCTTGCCAGGGGTTGGGGCCTCGGTCGCTTCTGCCATGGCGTATCTGGTGGCGCGGCTCCAATCGAAGACGCCAGAGAAGTTCGGCAAGGGGTCGGAAGAAGGAATTGTTGCATCCGAGGCAGCCAATAACGCCAGCGTGGGCGGCGCCCTGATACCCCTGCTGGCCTTGGGCATTCCTGGCAGCGTGGTGGACGCCATTCTCATCGGCGCGCTGACCATCCATTCGATACAGCCGGGACCGCTCATGTTTGCCACCAACCCCGACATCGTTTGGAATGTGATTGCCGTTGACCTGGTCGCCACCTTCGTGATGTTCGCCATGATGCTGGGGCTCGTGCGGTTCTACATTCGTGTGACTGCCATCCCGAAGGCATACCTGCTGCCGGTCATAACGGTCTTCTGTGTCGTTGGTGTCTACTCGCTGAACAACACAATGTTTGACGTGTGGACGATGCTGGCTTTCGGCGTGATCGGTTTTCTGATGGAGCGGGCCGGATTTTCACTGGGTCCCTTCGTGATCGGTTACGTGCTGGCAAAGGTGGCAGAGGCGAAGCTACGCCAGGGGCTGATGTTTACCGATGGTGATATCTGGCCATTGTTCACATCTCCGCTTTCGGCGTCTTTGCTATTGGTCTCGCTGGCGCTGCTTGTTTGGTCCCTTCACAGCGAGAGCCGTCGCAAGAGGCGCAAATCACCGGTTCGAGCCTCCGAAGGGATAGAGCCATGAAGACTGTTCTGCTCCTTTTTGACAGCCTCAATCGGCGTGCCCTTTCATGCTATGGTGGCGACACCTTCACACCCAACTTCAGGCGCCTCGCAGAGCGCTCGGTTACCTTTGACAATCACTATGTGGGCAGTCTTCCCTGCATGCCGGCGCGGCGGGACATCCAGACCGGCCGCCTGAACTTCATGCACCGTTCCTGGGGGCCGCTTGAGCCGTACGATCAAACAGCGCCGGAGATCCTGAAAAACAACGGAACTTATTCGCACCTGATAACCGACCACTACCATTACCTTGAGGAAGGCGGGATGAATTACCAGAACCGCTATTCTTCCTGGGAAATGGAGCGCGGCCAAGAGTGGGACCCGTGGAAGGCGTTGGTTGATGCCCCATTCGGAGAATTCAAGGATCAGTATCACCCGTTGCAGTTCGAGGAGAGAGGGAACCGCGCGCGTGGAATGATCAATCGCCATTTCATTCGCAGCGAGGAGGAATATTCGATGGCGCGCACGTTTGACCGTGCCTTCGAGTTCCTCGACACAAACGGTGGATCGGGAGACTGGTTTCTTCAACTGGAGTGCTTCGACCCGCACGAGCCATTCGCGGCGCCCGCAAAGTACCGTGAGCACTATCCTACTGGTTACAAAGGACCTGTCATTGACTGGCCACGCTACGAGCGCGTTGATGAAACCGAACACGAAATCGCCGAGGTAAGAGCAAATTATGCTGCGTTGGTCACCATGTGTGACGCGCACCTGGGCAAGCTCCTGGATTACTTCGACCGCCATGGACTATGGAAGGATACTTGCCTGATCGTTTCGACGGACCACGGTTTCATGCTTGCGGAGCATGACTGGTGGGGCAAGAGCCGGATGCCATTCTACAATGAGATTGCACACATCCCGCTCCTCATTTGTCATCCTGAACATGCGGGCAGGGGAGGCGAGAGGCGCAACGCGCTGACCCAGAATATCGACCTGATGCCAACGCTCCTGGAACTGCACACCGCGCCCCGCCCGGATACGGTAACCGGGCACTCACTGCTGCCAGTCCTGGAGTCTGATCAGGATATAAGGACGGCTGCCATTTATGGGCAGTTCGGTGCCGCCACGAACGTCACCGATGGCCGGTACACCTACTTCCGCTACCCGGAGTGCATCGCCGACCAGGAGATATTCGAGTATACGCTCATGCCGACGCACCAGCAGGCTCCTTTTGCGGTTGAAGAATTCGAGGGAGCGGCACTGGTCGAGGGTTTCGGCTTCATGCGCGGCTATCCGGTTCTCAAACTGCCTGCCCGCCCGCACCCCCGGCGCGGACAGGGAGCGCACATTGCTGATACCGCGACCGTGCTATTTGACCTCAGCAACGATCCAGGTCAGTGCAAGCCAATCCGGGATGAGGCAACGGAAGAGCGGCTCACCGAAGAAATTGCTGCAATCCTGAGCGCTCACGAGGCTCCCGAGGAAGCCTATGGGCGGCTTGGCTTGGTGCCACCGGGATCACCCAATTGACGTCGCCGCAGCATCAAATCCCTGAAGGCATGGCACGAAACGCGTACGCGAGAATGGCGGCCAGTTCTTTTGCGTCTGGAAGTCAAATCTGTTCCAACTGATCTGCTTCGTAGCACGCAACGGTCCCCATATTTCGCGGTGAACAAGTTTGGTCTCCGGGCGTTGGCCATGAAGGTCCGGTTGCAGAAGGTCACATGGCGATAGACGCAGGAGCCATAGGCCAAGCGTATCTGATGCTGTGAGCCATCTGGCGCTGCATTGCTCCAATTGCCACCAGCAGGGTCGGCAATGCCGTTGCCACGGTCTGCCCGCGTTTGGATGCCTTCGGGGGCTCGGCAATGCATGAGCGTTCCAGCCTTGACAGCAATGATCAAGCCCGTTTTCTGTCCTGCCGTATGGGTAGGAGTTTGTCGGGAGGTCCATGAAGGTGTCTGACTGTCTGCTTGGCATTGATCTGGGAACGACCTCGGTGAAGGCCGGGGTGTTTTCTCCCGATGGGAACCGTCTTGCAGGGTTTGGCGCTCCTTATCCGACCGTCCGCAAGGAAGGCGGTGTATGCGAGCAGGATCCGGAAGACTGGATCCGCCTCATCGACAGTGCCCTGTCGCAATTTCGCGAGGCTGGACTGTCCAGCCGGATCATCAGCGGAGCCCTGACCAGCCAGGTCAACACGCACGTCTTTGTCGACAGAGAGGGAACACCGCTGTTGCCTGCCATTCTCTGGCAGGACACCCGGGCCGCAGCAGAAGCGAGGGAGCTTGACGCTCAATTGAGTGACAAGGATAAGATTGCCTTGCTTGGCGCGCCAATTCCGATCGACGCTTCCCATCCGCTTGCGCGAATGCTCTGGGTTCAGAGGCATCATCCGGACGTTTGGGAAAGTACAGAGCATGTCTTGCTACCCAAGGATTATGCGCTCTTCCGCATGACGGGCGAATTGGCGACAGACCCTCTGTCCAATATCGGCCTTGTCGGAGTGCAGGGCACCTTCGTCTCTGAAATCCTCGACCTTGTGTCCGGCGCAGCGGACCGCATGGCGCCAATCCACGGGCTGACCGAGATCACGGGGCAGACTGCCGATGGCGTAGGAATGGCAACGGCCACGATGGATGGCTGGGTCGGTCTACTTGGCGCAGGTTGTTGTGAGGAGGGAGCTTTCGCTTATCTTGGCGGGACCAGCGAGATTCTGGGTGCAGCATCCCAAACGGTCACAAATGAGCCTGGGATCGTGGTCTTCGCCGAAGCCGAAAGTCTGAAGTTTCATGCGGGTCCAACGCAGTCGGGAGGCGCATCGCAGCAATGGTTCTGTGATGCGGCGGGTCTCGAGATATCCGGACTGATCGACCTCGTCGCAAATTCGAAGCGCCGCTTACCGGTACCGCTATTTCTGCCGCAACTTGCCGGCGAGCGCGCACCAATCTGGAACGCCGGCTTGCGCGGCGCTTTCCTCGGATTGGAGTCGGGGATGGAGCAATCCGATCTCGCCCGGGCAGTTTACGAGGGAGTTGCTCTTTCCGCCCGGCATGTGATGGAAGCGCTGCAGTCGTCGACAGGCCTGCAACCGGACACGCTCATGTGTGGTGGTGGAGGGTTCAAGTCCGACCCTTGGGCACAGATACGAGCGGATGTTCTTGGCAAGCGGCTGGTGAGGCCTGTGGTGAATGAGCCGGGCGTAGTCGGCGCGGCCTGCATTGCTGCCGTGTCCAGCGGATTGCAGTCATCCCTTTCCGATGCGCATGTACCGTTTGCGAAAGTGGACAGAATATGGGAGCCGGACCATTCAATGCGGCACTACTATGATGACCTTTTCGGAGTCTATCTGGACGCATTGCAAGCAAATGAGAGCATTGGGCTGCGGCTGTCGAAACTCCCGTCCCGACAACAGGATCAGGATGGTGTATGATATTGCAAATGCCCCTGATCTGACGCCATTACAGCACATGCAAATCCCGGCCGGATCCAGGGACAACAACATTCAGGAAGATGATCATGATCAAGACCATTACCGCCACCTTCGCCGTTGCGGTCGCCGCAACGCTTAGCCAGGCACAGGATGTCACTGTCGTAACGCCATATCTGGCCCAGCCAGGGACACAGATGTACCTTGAGGGCTTCGAAGCGGAAGCCAGGAATGCAGGTTGGGACGTCAATGTAATCGACACTGCCGGTGACGTCGCCGCCGCCATTGCGAGGATCGAAGACGCGGTCAACCAGAATGTCGACGCAATCGTCATCAATGTCGATCCGGCCCAGGTCGCCGTTGGCCTTCAGGCGGCAGCTGATGCGGGAATTCCAGTAATCGGCATGGACAGCGGAACGGACCCGCTTCTTTATACAAACGTTACATCGAATGGATATGCCATGGCAGCCGAGACTTCGGTCTTTGTGGCAAATGAAATTGGTGGCGCAGGCAATGTTGTGATGTTCGTCTTCGATGCCTTCCCGCCAGTGCAGATCCGTGGAGCTGTGGCCGATGCGGTCTTTGCCAACTTTCCTGATATCGACGTGATCGACCGGATTACGCCGGATGTACAGGATGGTGGAATTGCCGACAGCCGCGCCAGAATGGAGGCTGTTCTTGCAGCCAACCCGGAGCCCGGGAGCATTGCTGCGGTGTGGGCGGCATGGGACCAGCCTGCGCTGGGGGCATTGCAGGCCATTGAGGACGCAGGCCGCGGGGATGAAGGCATTGTCATCGTTGGGATGGATGCCAACCCGCAGGCGCGCGACGCGATTGCAGCAGGTGGAAGTTTCAGGGCCTCAATGGCTCAAGACTTTCAGGGTATCGGCAGCGCTGTTGCAGAAGCCGCTGCGGCGGCAATTGCTGGCAAGCCGAGCCCGGCGGCTGTCACATATGTTCCGACCCGGCTGATTACGTCTGCAAACGTCGGCGACTGACCAAGACATCAAGGGGCCGCTGGCCGGGCGGCCCCATCTTGTGAGATCAGGGTGGACGTCCCCCTAATATTTGAAGACATGACCAAGCGCTATGGCTCTGCCACGGTGCTGGACAGTGTTTCGGTCATCTTGCACCCTGGGCGTATCCATGCGCTGATGGGCGAGAATGGCGCTGGCAAATCCACATTCATCAAGTTGATTGCCGGGGTGGTTCCTGCCAATTCCATGTCAGTCCGAAAGGGAGATATGGAAGTCGGCCTCGCTTCCGCTGCGGATGCGTCGGCGGCAGGCTTCCGTTTCATTCATCAGGAACTCAACATTGTGCCGCAGCTTTCTGTTGCCGAGAACATTCTGCTTGGCCACAGAGTGCCCGCGCGTATGGGCGTGTTCGTGAACTGGCGTGAAATGGCGGCGAGAGCAAAAGACGCTCTGACTCAGTTGGGAGTGCACCATATCGACCCGCGCCGGTATGCCGGGGAACTTGGGGTCGGCGACCGCATGCTGATCAAGCTCGCTTCGGCGCTGGTTGCTGACGGTGCAAGGCCTTGCCTTTATGTCCTTGATGAACCCACGGCCGCACTGAAGGCAGCAGAAGCCGGGAAACTCTTTGATGTCCTCCGTTCGCTGAAAGAAGAAGGCGCCGCAATTCTGTATGTGTCCCACAGGATCGCCGAAATTGTGGATCTGTGCGACGATGTTACCGTCCTGCGCAACGGCCGGAAGATCAGCACTTGCGCCATTGGGGAGACAAGCAAGGCGCAAATGGTCCGCGACATGACCGGCAAGGATGTCGCCGAGGGAGTTCCGGCGCGCAAATCGGATATTGGCTCCAATCCGGTTGCTGCGATTGCAGGCGGGTCTTCGGCTGTCTTGCGCGACATCAGCTTCAACCTCGCAGAAGGAGAGGTGCTTGGAGTTGCTGGCCTGGCTGGTGCCGGCCAGACGGAACTGTTGCGACTCTTTCTTGGTCTCGAAAGGCTGCGAGGCGGAAGTGCCCAATTCCTTGGCCGCGACCTGCCTGCGTCACCAAGCGGCGCCTGGAACCACGGTGTAGCCTATGTCCCTCAGGAGCGCCGCTCGGAAGGCCTCATGATGCTGATGGGCGCCCGTTCCAATGTCATGCTCCCGCACTTGACAGGATTGCTGGCCAAGCCCGGTACGGAGCAGTTGCAAACAGATGCGCTTGCTTCCCGGGTCAAGTTGAGAGCCAATTCGATTGAACAGCCTGTCCAGGCATTGTCAGGCGGGAACCAGCAAAAGGTGGTGTTTGCCCGGGCCATGGCTGCACGGCCGAGATTGCTGTTGCTGGATGAGCCGACGCGAGGTGTTGATGTCGGTGCCAGGCTTGAGATCTACGGGATTATCCGGGAGATGGTGGCAAGAGGTTGCGCATGCATCATTGCATCAAGCGATCTGCCGGAGCTTATAGGGCTTGGCGACCGGATCCTGATACTTGACGAAGGCCAGCAGAAGGAGGTGCTTGAAGCAGATGAATTGACGCCTGAGTCACTGCTCAGCCTGATCCATCATCATCGCAGCGTTTCTGTCTCATGATCACGAGGATACGCCAGTTCGGGACCTTCATTGGGCTTCTGCTGATTGTCTTGTTCTTCACCATTCAATTGCCGGAGACTTTTCTGACTCCGCGTAATCTCCTGAACATAAGTCAGCAGATCTCCATGCTGGCAGTTGTTGCCTTCTCGATGACGGTTGTCATGGTAATGAATGACTTTGACCTGTCGGTCGGGTCGATGGCAAGCCTCTCCGGCATTGTGGCGGCGACAATGTTCGCTGCCGGATTCCCGGTTTGGGCCGGAGTTACGGGCGCGCTTGCCGCCGGACTGTTGGGCGGCCTGTTCAACGGCGTTCTTGTTTCCCTGGTTGGCATCCTGCCGTTTGTCGCAACTCTCGGAACCCTCACGATCTTCAGTGGATTGGCCTTCTTCATCAGCGATGGCCGAACCATCTTCGGCCGTGACATTCCGGCGGAGTTCTCCGGGTTTGCCCGCAGCGGCATTCCACTGGAAGGGGTTGGACTTGAAGCTTTGAAGATTCCGTCTCTGACGGTTGCTGCACTCGTTGTCCTCGCCCTCGTCTGGATCATTCTCGAACAGACGAACTACGGTCGCAGACTTTATGCGATTGGTGGCAATATGGAGGCCGCCCGGCTTGCTGGCGTACGCGTTCGGCTCATCCGGCTCAGCGCCTTTGCCGTTACAGGCCTGGGAGCTGCCTTCGCGGGCCTGATGTATGCAAGCCGTGTTGCCTCCGCCAATCCCACTCAGGGTTCCGGATTGATGCTCGACGCAATTGCAGCGGTATTCCTGGGCATGACTATGGGCAGGGAGGGTGAGCCGCGGGTGCTTGCCACTCTGGTGGGCGTGCTGATTCTCGGCATCCTTGACAATGGGCTGACCCAGATGAAGGTCGACAGCTACATCAGGGAGATGCTGGTCGGGGCTATCGTAGTCGCCGCAGTCGCGACATCATCGCTGGGCAGAAGAGCCTGACCGGGCGCCAATATCGGGTTGCCGCGCGAAACGTGCAATCTACTCGTTCGGATAGGCGCAATCTTCAGGCCAAGTCAATTCGGCGCTCGCAGTGGGTAGTCTTCAGGACAATCAGCGGGTAGTCGCCGCGCCACTTGCCAGACACAGGGGACTTGCGCCGCGGCCCGAGGCGAGGGTGAATCTCGTGTTGCCGTAGACCCGGAATTGCTCAATTCTGGCTCCCGTAGGGAGGCGGTATGCCTAAGTCGATTGAGAAAGACACATGCGTCGCAAGGGAGGCCGCCTCGTGACGCAATGCGAGATGCAACCCAAATTTCAGGGCGCTGCGATTACCTGTCAATCGCAGCCCATTGATCCATTGATCGCGGATGATCCGGCCACGAGTAAGCAGAGACATGAGAAAGAAGGGCAAACCGAATAAAATCATAATGTTGGATGATGACAGTGTCCGCACTGCCGGTGAGGCAGAGGATCTGTTCAAAGAGTTCCGGGAGGCAGAGTCACAGGCGCGCAATGCCTATGGCGGTTCGATGAGGTTCGAGCGACGCGGAGAGTTCGAGTACCTCATCCACCGTCAGCAAGGACAGCAAAACGGACAGTCCCTCGGCCGCCGCAACCCTGAAACAGAAAGGATCCGGAAGGAATTTCTGGCAGGAAGGGCTCAAGTAGAGTCTCGGATGTACGGCCTTCGCGGGCAGCTTGAGAAGATGGCGCCTGCAATCCGGTCGCAGGCTCTCGGCCGGGTACCAAGGGCTGCTGCGAGGGTCATCCGTAGGTTGGACCAGTTGGATTGGCTCGACTCTTCGATTGCCGTGGCTGGAACTAGTGCTCTGTTTGCCTATGAGGCACGTGCTGACTTGCGTATCATGGCGGGGTTGGTGGAATTTGTGGGAGTGCTTGATGACGCAGGGGAACTACTGGAGGTGAGTGGCATCATTGGCGAGTCTCCATTTCTGGAAACGCTGCAGTCGGTTGACGGGTCCTTCAGGTTGGTGGGCAATGGACCTGTTTCGGCAGTAAATGGCGAAGGATTTGTGGTCAATCTGCTGGAGCCGAGAGATGGTGGCGAGAGCATGCGCGATCAACGGCCCAGCAGTATCAAAACAACGGATGACTGCTATCGTTGGCTTGCCAACTCGCCGAAGTTTGAGGCGACAGCATTCGACGAGCGAGGAATGCCACTTAGGATAGTCACGGCCGATCCTCGATGCCTGGCCCTGCAGTTGATGTGGGCCGCCGAAAAGGACAAGGAACTGGATGTGGTCAAGAGGCTACGGACAATGTCGCAGGCTTGGATCGTTCCCGAAATTGCAGCTGTGCATCTCGGATTGTCATTCAATGACGAGATACTGTCTCCGCTTCCCAAGCAATTCCGCACGTATATTCGTCGATGGAGGGAGTTTGAGCAGACCGCAGATTCACAAGGCGGTAAACCATCTGGCGGGTGATCGTGCGGAACTGATAAAAATTGCAGTCGGCCGCCCGGCAAGTGGCTCGTTGCGACTGTGACCCGGTAGGATTGCAGCATTGGAGTTGATTGAAGCAAACGGCGCTGGAACCGGTTTGGCTAGTAATGGGCGGTGACGTTTAGCTGCCGGCTGATCCCAGCTCCCATAGAGCATTGCCTCCAAACCGTCCGTGGTTGGCACCTTTGCCGACTGACTGCTTCACTGTTCCAGTAACTGGTTTCGACGTGTCTGCCATCTGTGCAAGACCGGCGTTTGGGGACACAGCGAGGATGGACTGGTCATTGCAATCCGCCTGGTTCTCCCTGCTTCGTTTGTTGGGACAGAAACCAGATGCCGTGGGGCACAAGAATTGTAGAGGATGGCAACAAGGCTGTGCCCGAATTCGGATTAGGATTGACGGCCTCCAGTGGCAATGAGCCAGGAGTACCGAAATTACAGTAAGTCTTTGTCATTATGGAGTTTTGCCAATATTTTGTATCAAGTCGAGCATGATTGGCAAAAATGAATGAAATCATAGATATAGATGGGGAAAGTATCCGTGACTCGGTCGATGCGAAGGACCGCTTCGAATTGTTCCGGCAAGCAAGGTTGCAAGCCCAGCACAGCTATGGCGGCTCAATGAAGTTCGAAAGACGCGGAGAATACGAGTACCTCATCCGGCGACCATACGGACGTACAACTCGGAACTCCCTCGGCCGTCGCGGTCCTGAAACAGAGCAAATCCTGAGAGACTTCGTGGCCGGAAAGGCCCAGTCTGAGGAACAGGTTCTGAGCCTTCGTCGCCAACTCGAGGAAAGGGCGCCCATACTCAGGGCAAGGGGTCTTGGCCGGGTCCCGCTGATTGCCGCAAGAATCCTGCGCAAGCTGGACGATCTGGGTTGGCTCGGAACTTCATTGATAGTGCTCGGCACCAATGCGCTCTTCGCCTACGAGTCCCGGGCGGCGGTCCGAGTGGAGCCTGGCCTGCTGGCGGCCGGGGGCGTAAATGTTCTTCACGATGTACGCCGCCGCCTGGATGTGTCTGGTTCACTCAGCAAGAAGGGGCTCTTGGCGATACTGCAATCGGTGGATCGATCCTTCCGGCCGGCCACGAAAAGAGCACTCTCGGCAGTCAACAAGGATGGGTATGTGGTCAATCTGATTGAGCCGCGAGTTCTTGGCCCAAACATGAGTGAAGAACAAGCCGGTCAGATTGTGCATCCCGCCGACCCAACTTCCGCGCAGGTCGACAGCGGCGGATGCCTATTCGGCGTTCAAGAGTTCGAGGCGACAGTATTTGATCAGCGCGGCCTGCCACTCAGGATAGTCACTGTCGATCCGCGGGTCTTCGCCATGCAAAAAAAGTGGATTGTCGAGAACGACCCATCCCACGACCCTGCAAGGCGAGTTCGTGACTTGCTACAAGCCCGTGTCGCTGCGGCAATTGCCACACGGCACCTTGGCCTGTCATTCGACGACCCGGCGTTATCGGCTCTTCCGAGATCATTCCGCGACTTTTCCCGTCAATGGCCGGACGCAACCCCGGGTTTCGAGGCTGAATGGTGAATTGCCAGTCCATTGCTGACCGGCCAACAGCACAGGTTCGCAATCCCGCAACAATCTGCAGAGACCAGCGAGCCAGTATCAGAACGGAGGTTCCGGACTTCAGCGCGCCGGAGACTTGGGCCTTGCCGGCAACGGCAATTGCACGAGATCTGCCACCTATTGGGATTTCAGCCTGTCGGCGATCAGGGCGATCATCTCGAACATGACAGCGGTGGCCCTCATGGATGTAATCTTGTTTGGATTGTCAGCCGTCGGCATCAGGCAGACGACATCGCCACCGATAATGTCAAACCCGCGGATGGCTCGAAGGATTTCCAGCGCCTGGGACATGTCAAATCCCTTGCTGCCGGCTTCGATGTTCGAAACACCAGGTGCAATAGATGGATCAAGGCAGTCCAGGTCGAAAGTGATATAGACAGGCAAATCACCAATTCTGTTGCAGATGATTTCGTTGGCCGCCTGCGCGCCAATCTCGTCATATCTGTCCTTGGTTATGACCTCGTAGCCAAGCTCCGTGCTCGTTTCCAGCCAGTCCAGGGTTCTCGGGTTGCCGCGAATTCCAATCTGTACAGAGCTGTGGGCATCTACATGGCCTTCGACAACCAATTGTCCGGCCCAATGCGCAGCCGACTTCCTTGCGCCAAGGAAGTGGTCCATTTGGAGAAACGTGTCGGTATGCGCGTCAACATGAAGAAGCGCGACCTTCCTGCCTTTTGAGAGTTTCGATCCTTCGCCTCCGAGGGCGCGGACGATACCACCGGTTATCGAATGATCTCCGCCGATAGCAACCGGTCGAGCGCCTGCCATGTCAACGGTCCTGAAGTAGTCAGTTATGCGCCCGATAGAAGCCTCATTGTCGTTGCCCTCGGGCAAGGGCACATCACCCAGATCGCATATTTTGAAGCCTTGCCATGGATCAAGGCCAAATCCCATGTGGACACGCCTCCCAAGTGCCGACACATCGCGTACCGCCCGCGGACCGAGGTGCTGGTCGCGCAGAGTTGTTCCATTGCCGGTTGAATGGGGAACTCCTACCAACGCGATTTCGCATGCGCCTGGATCCGGGTTGTGCGGGCATCTAAAGAGTGTCGGGACGCCAGCCCAATACAATCCTTCCAAGAATACATCATGGTTCCGGTCCACTGTGGTCTTCATTCGGTTATCCTCAGGCTGGTTGATGAACCATGTATTCGGCTGACCCAATTCAGATCAAGTGCCCAGTGGCAAGTATAGCTGGTTTGAACCACGACTTTGGCTTTGCAACTTCTCTCAATTTTGCCTGTTGCGGGTTGGGGTGCCGGGGAAACCGGAGTGCCGCCTGCCGGGTTGGCCGGCAGCGTTGCAGTGGAGGGCGGTGAATTGGATCGAATGGTGACGTCCCGGTTGGCTTAGGCTTTACCGTCATTTCACTGCCGTCTGACGCGCGTAGTTGGGTATCCACCGGTATCACAGCAGCAAATTGCGGTTCTGAAGGTGCTCGTCCTGCGAGGCAGCAGACGCTCCGTGTCAGCAAGCCAAGATTTCTGATCGCCGGTTGTTGCAGGGGGCTGGCACTGTTTCGCCAGAGTTCATCGTGTTCCTCGGGGATCGTGCGAGGGGATCGGAGCAGTGCCGTAATTCATGCCGCCGGAATACTGAATCCGGGAACCAACCCAACCGGTATTCGGGCTGGCTTGCCGCTTTGGCCGATGCCGTTTGCCCGTTGACATTTTTCGATTACTGCCTTTAGGCTTCCTTCGAAATTCCGGGCAGCAAGTCACGGAATTCTCAATCAAAGGAAGGAACGCAATCATGCGAAAACTGGTAACCAAGACCGCGATCGCCGGGGTTGGAATCGCAGGCGCCTTTTCGGCGGCGCAGGCGGCCGATGTCGTGATCGGAGTGCCGAACTGGACATCGGTGAAGGCAACTGCCCACATCCTCGAAGTTGTGATCGAAGATTATCTGGGGCTGGACGTCGAACTGCAGAACGGAACAAATCCGATCATATTCGAAGCCATGGACAAGGGGTCGATGCACGCGCATCCAGAGGTGTGGATCCCCAACCAGCAGAACCTGCACAACACATTTGCCGAAGAAAAAGGCACCGTTGCCCGGAATCCGAATTTCGTCGCTGGCATCCAGGCGATGTGCGTTCCCACCGCTATTGCCGAACAACACGACATCAGGTCGATTGATGACCTGACCGACCCGGTAAAGTCGGCGCTGTTTGACACTGACGGCGACGGAAAAGGGGAAATCTGGATTGGTGCGCCTGGTTGGGCGTCAACCAATGTCGAGAAGATCCGTGCCAAGTCATACGGCTACGACCAGACAATGGTCATGACCGAGTATGACGAGACGCTGGCATATGCCAACCTTGACACGGCGGTTGCTGCCGGCGAACCATGGGTCGGCTTCTGCTACACTCCGCATCACGTCTTCGTCCTGCATGACCTTCATATTCTGGAGGAGCCGCCGTTCGATGCCGCGAAGTGGAACGTCATCCAGCCGACAGATGATCCGAACTGGTTGGAAAAGTCTGATGCCGGAGTTGCATGGGACACTGCAAACCTTCACCTCTATTATGCGAAGTCGATTGAAGACACGCATCCGGAAGTTGCGACACTGTTCCAGAACATGGACCTGAATGTCGAACTGGTCAGCGCCATGACATATGCACTGACTGTCGAAAAGCAGGATGCAACCGAGCATGCCAGAGAGTGGGTAGCCGCCAACGAGGATCTGGTCTTCAGTTGGCTCGGGCAATAGCCCTAATCATACTCGGCCGCCCGGACCCGGGCGGCCGCATTTCCCAATTTTTTTGAAGGGCAAACCACATGACTGATACAGTCGTGAAACTTAGCAGTGTGTGGAAGATCTTCGGGGAACGCGCCAAGGAAGCAATGGAGGCTGTCCAGTCCGAAGGGATTGGAAAGACCGAAGTTCTTGAGCGCTATGCCTGCGTCGTGGGTGTTCAGGACGCAAGCTTTGAAGTCCCGAAGGGAGAGATCTTCTGCATCATGGGCCTGTCGGGGTCAGGAAAATCCACCCTGGTCAGGCACGTCAATCGTCTCATTGAACCCACACACGGCCAGATCGAAATCCTCGGCCGCGATGTCGGGGCCATGTCGCCGTCGGAACTGCGCAATGTCAGGGCCCAGCAGATCGGCATGGTGTTCCAGCACATGGCGCTGCTGCCGCACCGGTCGGTGCGTGACAATGTGGCCTATCCACTGGAAATCCGGAACATCTCCAAATCCAAGCGCTGGGCGATTTCCGATCATGCACTGGAGTTGGTGGATCTTGTCGGTTTTGAGGACCGGCTTCCCAGGGAACTCTCAGGTGGAATGCAGCAACGCGTCGGGATCGCTCGCGCCCTGGCATCGGATCCTGAAATCCTCCTGATGGATGAGCCATTTTCGGCACTCGATCCGCTGATCCGGCTGCAACTGCAGGATCAGTTCAAGGCGCTGGTCGCGCAGCTTCAGAAGACGACCTTGTTCATTACTCATGACCTCGACGAAGCCATCAGGATCGGACACCGGATTGCCATCATGAAAGATGGTGTCATCGTTCAGATCGGGACTCCGGAAGAAATCGTGATGGACCCAGCCGATGACTATGTGCGGGAGTTCGTCAAGGGGATTTCCAAGCTGAAGCTTGTCAAGGCCCACTCGATCATGGAGCCTGTGGACAGCTATTCCGGTTCACTGGATGGCGCTCCCAGAGCTGACCATTTGGCTGACCTGGATCAGCTGATTGATCACGCGGTCGGGTCTGACCAGCCGGTTGTGATTGTCGAAGGCGACCAGATGGTTGGCGTTGTGACCAAGCCGCGATTGCTGCGCGGAATTCAGGGAGGCAAAGACGAATGAGTGACATTCAGGAAACAACAGTCACGGCCGCCTCGGATATTCAGGTAGACCGCGACGCATTGGATGCCTCGATTGCTGAGTTTGTCGGGAAGAATGCTACCTACTATCAGGACGTTTTTCACAAGGTCCATGAAGGCACAGGCGTATTGCCCAAGACCTTCAACTGGGCAGCTGCGCTTCTCGGTCCCATTTGGGCGGGAATGCGCGGCGTCTGGGGGATATTCTGGGGATTTCTGATCCTCGAGATGATTGCGTGGGTGCAAATCGGCCGCGGCCTTTGGGGGAACCCAGGAGCCGAACTTGTGGAACGCGCCGAAACCCAGATGGCAAGAGCCGCTGAATTCCTCGAAAGGGCCGAAGAAGCCCGGCAGGCGGGAGAGGACCCGGCGAGGTTTGAGAGGCTCGCCGACAACATCTCCCGGGCAGCCGAGCGGAGCCTTGAGGAAGCAGAATTGCTGAACGCAGAGAGCCTCAGCATACTTGTCACTGGCATCGTTCTGTTTGTCTTGTTCAAGCTTGCATTGGGGTTCTATGCCAACAACGTCTACGAGAAACAGTATTCCCGTTGGCGCATCAGTCCGTCGGAGACGGAATCCGGGACCAAGCCGCGCAATCTGGTTCTTGCGATTGTGCTGGTGGCGGTGATTGCTCCGTTAACGATTTACAAGTTTACGGTAGCCAGTCCCTCGGAATTGCTGAATGCCTTCCCCGAGAAGGAAGTCAGCAGTGTATTCCTGGAGGCGGAGGGCGAGACGCTCTACAGCCAGTTTGCTTCTTGGCTTGAGGATCGGATCGACGCTGCGGCTATTGCCGGAGGCGGTGCGTTCGACGGGATTACAGCTGGTGTACGATCAATCCTGAATGCCATGACTCTCGCATTGATTGTGACACCTTGGCCCGTGGTGATGGTTGTGATCTGTGTTACGGCCTGGCGCGCCGCGGGACCCAGGATAGCCATATTCACGGCGGCGGCCTTGGCGTACATTGCGGTCCTGGGTTACTGGGAATTGGCGATGGAAACCGTGGCGCTGGTGGGCGCAGCGGTGATCCTGTGCGTCATATTCGGCATTCCGCTCGGGATATGGTTCGGAAAGTCGCAGAGGGCCTACAAGATCGCCGAGCCGGTACTTGACCTGATGCAGACACTGCCGGCTTTCGTGTATCTGATACCGATCATTGCGTTCTTCGGGACGGGCAATCCGCCAGGCATTCTGGCTACGATCATATTCGGAATGCCGCCTGTCATCAGGCTGACAGCACTGGGAATCCGGGGTGTGCCCGGCAGCATCAAGGAAGCTGCGTCTGCGTTCGGCGCGTCGCGCCTGCAGCTGCTGAAGGATGTAGAGGTGCCTCTGGCGTTGCCGTCAATCATGACCGGGGTGAACCAGACAATCCTCATGTGCCTGTCCATGGTCGTGATCATTTCGCTGATCGGAGGCGGTGGGCTGGGCAAGGAGATCCTTGAGGCCCTGCAATATGCGGCCAAGGGACCAGGCCTTTTGGGTGGTTTCGCAATCCTGTTCTGCGCAATGGTCATTGACCGGATTGTTCAGGGTGCATTCAGGCGGGCAGACCAGTAGGCGCTGGATCCGGGTCCACTTGAGGACAGCCGCCAGGCGCGGCTGGGATTGAAAATAGCAGGGCGGTCGGCCAAGCCAGTAGGCATGAGGGCCTGCCGCCCAATTCGCGCATCCCCAACCATCCGCAGCCTGCGGCTCCATCATTTCATCCGGTGGAATGTGGCACCGCTTGCCAATTGCTGCAGATGAACAGGGATTCGCAATTGGCTTGTGACCCCGGCGCGGTTAGATCAAGCATGACCGGCGAGCATGGGAGAATGTCGCCGAATGCCACCCAATTCATGCAGTGCTCCGGTTTGGAATTGTTCAAGACAACGGTGGCAAGGCATTCTGAACCGCCGTCAATGCCAACCTTGGGTCAGTGTTTCCCGTTTGCAGGAATCCGCCCGGCTTTCCGTCTTCTTCGGTAGGCATGCGGAGGTCCCACGATCGCAACTGCGAGCCAATTGCCACCTTGGTTGCCGGAAACAGAAGGCAGTTCAGGTTCAGCGGGCTGCGTATCGTTTCAAGAAACCGGTCAACCGGTCCTTGAAGACAAGCAGGTCCGGATGATCCCGGTCCTTGCGTCTCGACCAGAACGCGATGTTGCGTTTGGGAAAGGATCCGCCAACTGGCACCGGACCCAGATGCTTCATCATGCGGGACAGGGAGGTCAGCCGCCGGGGAAGAACGCAAAGAGTGTTCGTGTTGGCAAGGACTTCCAGGACAATGTTTATGTCGCCAGTGAATGCAATGATTTCAGGCACATTCTTCAGTCCGAGCTGTGAAAGCACCTCCTTGTTGGAGCCGTATATTCCCGACAGGGCGCCGACGGAGATCCAGGCCTGTTGTTCCAATTCTTCAACCGGGACAGGAGCAGTGCGGACAGTAAGAGGATTTTGCCGGCCGGCGAACACGGACAGTTCGTCATCCATGACGGTCGTTTGAACAAGATCATCCTGAAACAGATGCATTTGTTCGGGCGCCAGCACCACATCAAGTTCGTTGGCGTTGAGCCCCTCAATGAGGCGCGATGCTGTTGCAGAGACAACCTTCAGTGCAAATTCTGGCGGATTTCTAATGGTTTCAGTGAAGAAGTCACCCATCACCGACACAGCCAGCATCGGACCGACGCCCACGCGAAGCTCTCTCTCCAGCCCACCCTTCCATAAGTCGACAACGCTCTCTGCGGCAGCGCGGTTTTCGGCAATCTTCCTTCCGATGAACACCAGGCGCTCCCCGATGTTTGTCGGGCGGACGCCGTGTGGTTCCCGCTCAAGGATCTTTCCGCCGACATGATCTTCCATAACCTGAACTGCGCGGGTCAGGGTTGGCTGGGTCACATGGAGCTTTTGGGCTGCCCGGCTCATCGACCCAAGATCGGCGATCTCTGCCAGCCAAAGGAGGTGCTTTGCGTCAAGCATTGTCATTTCCGGTATGCAAGAATGTATAGCAAGAGACTATTATTTGATTCCTGTTATGCCAACTCTTTCCGGTATCAGTTCGCAGATTGCTTTCGAGCGGCAAAAGGAGAAACCAAATGAACCGCATTCGAACCGTAGTTTCTGGGGCGATAGTAGCCGTCGCAACCGCAACCGCACCGGCAGTTGCCGAAACACTGAAAGCCGAAGGTGGGTCTGCTGCCAGCCTTGGCGCCCTGATCCCGCAGCTTCTGTCGAAATACACGGCTGAAGATCACGAAATCCGCGTCAATGTTGACCAGACACTGACCCGGGCGGCGCTGAAGGTCGCAACTGGTGCCATCGATATTGCGACAACCCCTGCGGGCGCCTTTCATAGAATGACCAAGGGTACGGGTCCCTATAAGCAGCTGGGGGAGGAAGCGGTCGAAGCGTCCGCGAGTATCCGGTCCCTGTTTTCTTTCCTTGGCGGCCATGTTCACGTGATCGTCTATGCCGACAGCGGCATTGAGACTTGGGAAGACATTCGTGGCAAGCGTGTCTTCCTTGGCCCACCGGCAGGATCGTTTGGTGCCCAGACGACCGCGATGATCGAGTCGGTTACCGGGATGAAGGCCGGCGAGGATTATGAGGGTATCAAATTGGCTTGGTCCGCTGCCAATCAGGCCTTTGAGGACGGCAAGTTCGATGTCTTCATGCGCTCCGGAACCATGGGTTCAGCTGCAATTGAACAGTTCGGTACCGCCAAGAAGTTCAATATCCTTGGCATCCCCGAAAGCGTCATCGGCACTCCTGCCTGGGACAAGTATCTTCAAACGCCCGGTTACGCAGCCGATGTGCTTCCAGCCGGAACATATTCCAACCAGGCCAACAACGACCGGGACCTCCTGGCATCAGCCTATGTAATGTTCATGAGCGTCAACAAGGACATGAGCGACGAAACTGCCTATGATCTGACCAAGGCAATGTTTGAAAACCTTGACGATGCCCATGCAGTCAATGCAGGCTTGGCTCCGTTGACGCTGGAGAACGCTTTTGTTTCCTTGGCTGCGCCACTTCATCCGGAGGCAATACGCTATTACGAAGAAGCCGGCGTTGCTGTCCCGGACCATCTGCGTCCGTAGGTCACAAGAACAGTGCGGCGGGCCGGTTTCGGCCCGCCGGGCAACCCGTTCATGCTGAACGCCAAGGACGACGCGGTATGACGGCTTCATCCAGCTCAGCGCGCACTCCGAAAGATCGGATCCTGCTTCTGATCGGATTTGCCTTTGCCTGTCTTGGGTTTCTGAATGCCGTTCCGGATTTCGGGCCACTACCTTCGCTTGGCGTCATCCCCGCTGTTGACCTCCACCCGACTGCCTTTGCTGTCGGTCTGACCGTCGCCTTTCTGACTGTCTCGCGTTTTTCGGGCACTGGTTTGTATGTAACCGCCCTGAACGCCGTGTTGGTTGCAGTTGGCTTCTATGCTCTTTGGTCCTTCAACGTCGCAGTCACCGAAGTCGAGGAACAGGGCCTCTTCTTCTTCAGGGAATACCACGCCTGGATGACGGTCATCGCCTGTTCGATCATTCTCTACTTCTGTTGGCGCATCTGGGGATTGCCTCTTGCTACGGTAGGCGCCCTGGCGGTCCTGTATTTCTTTTTTGGTGAGCCCTTGCCCGGAATCCTTGGACACGCCGGAATGGACTTCGTGCAGGACACACCGGCCGAGCTCTGGTACAATACCGGCGACGGCGTGATGGGGAACATTCTCGCCATCCTGATCAATACCGTCTTTCCTTTCATCATCATGGGCGCCGTGCTTGAGGGTACAGGCGGCGGCAGTTCCATGATCAAGATCAGCTTCCATGCAATGCGCCGTTTCCGTGGGGGGCCTGCGCACGCGGCGATCATGGCTTCGTCGCTGTTCGGTACGGTTTCCGGTTCCGCCGTTGCCAATGTGGTCGGAACCGGCGTGATCACCATTCCAATGATCAAGAGGCGCGGCTTCAATCCGACTTTCGCTGGTGGAGTGGAGGCGACGGCTTCAACAGGCGGTCAGATCATGCCGCCGATCATGGGCGCAGCTGCGCTGGTGATGGCAGATTTCATTTCGATCGATTACCTGGTGATCATCATCGCGGCGATAGTGCCGGCGATGGCCTATTATGCCTCACTTTTTACGACCGTTGTATTTGAATCCCGTTCACTGGGCGTGGAAGCGGCGGAGGCAGCGGAAGTCGATCCGATCAATCAGCAGGACTGGATCAACCTGATCCTGGTTGTCGTGCCGATTTCGATCGTCGTTATCGCCTTGGTCTCCGGTTTCTCTCCAGCCGGTTCGGCAATGATTGCTCTGTCCTGCCTGCTGGTTCTGAGCTTTCTCAATCCCGAGATGCGGGCCAGGCCGCTCCGCGTTGCAGAGAGCTTCGCAAGGGGAGGCATCACATTCGGTCGGTTGCTCATGGCTATCGGGACCGTCAGCATCATCATTGCGGTGCTCGGCGCCACGGGCCTGCCACTGGAATTTGCCAAGGTGATCAGCGGCAATGCCGGAGAGAATCTGCTGCTGGCATTGGTTTTTGCGGCAATCTCGGCACTCATTCTTGGTATGGGCATGCCGACATTGCCTGCCTATCTCACAATCGTCATCATCCTTGGTCCTTCACTCACAAGCCTCGGGCTTACCGACCTTACAGCCCATTTCTTTGTCTTCTACTTTGGCGTTGCCTCGGCGATCACGCCGCCAGTTGCCATGGCTGCATTTGCAGCAGCTTCGATTTCAGGGGGCGGTTCAATCGCCACTGCGGTCCAGGCCACCAGGATCGGCATTGTAATCTTTGCAATCCCATTCCTGTTCGCGTTCAACCCAGTCATGCTGATCATGCCGGAAGCGGGTGGAGAGTTCAGTCTTGCCACCTTTGCCTACCTGCTGCTCCGACTGGCAGTGCTGATCTACATGCTCGCCACTGCGGCGAGCCGTTTCGATGCTGCCAGGATGAAGCCGTGGGAGATTGTCGCGAGGGTGGCTTTCGGGTTGGCCCTGATACATCCGGATCTTGTCATCAACGCGCCCGCACTGGCGATGGCCATTGCAATGGTCTTCCTGCACCGCGTGATGTCGAAGAGAGCGGTGCAGGCATGACCCGCCGCCCCAACATCCTCTATATCATGACAGACCAGCATCGAGCCGATTGGCTGGGTTGCGCCGGGCACCCCGTGCTGCGCACACCCAACATCGACCGATTGGCAGAGCGCGGTACAAGATTCACCAACTTCTACGTGACCTCCCCGGTTTGTATGCCCAACCGCGGGGCAATTTTCACCGGACGCTATCCGTCTGTGAACGGCCTTCGCCACAACGGATTGCCGTTGCCGGCGGAAGCCAACACCTTCGTGGATTTGCTCCGGGGAGCGGGTTACCAAACGGCATTGATCGGGAAGAGCCACCTCCAACCCTTTACAGAGCGGCCTCTTGTGCGATCAGACGAGAACCCGGTCTTCAATCCGGACTTTCCTGAAGCAACAAAAGCCAATGAAGACTGCTACGAATACGAGCAACCTGCCAAGTACGAAGCAGCCGAACCCTATGAGTTGCCGCGGCCATACTACGGGTTCGATCACGTCCGCATGGTAACCGATCATTCGGACAGGTGCGGAGGGCATTACCTTCAGTGGCTGCGTGCCAAAACCGATAACTGGGCAGAAATTCGGGAACACGCCAATCAGTTGCAGCACGGCTATTCTTGCCCTCAGGGCGTTCGCACTGCCGTACCCGAAGAACTGTATCCGACCGCCTACATAAGGGACGAAGCGCAATCGTTCCTGGAGGCGCAAGTGGATGGTGAACAACCCTTCTTTGCCTTTGTGTCGTTTCCGGATCCACACCACCCCTTTACCCCGCCGGGGAAGTACTGGGATTTGTATGACCCGGAGGATTTTGAGGTCGATCTGCCGTACGAGTCGCACCGCAATCCACCACCGCAGCTTGCGGAATGGAAACGGCTGATGGATGCGGGAATTGTTCCGAAACAGCAGCAGCAGGCGTTCATGGCGCCCGATCGCCAGGTCAGGGAAGCCATGGCGTTAACCGCAGGCATGATTGCCATGATTGACGATGCCATCGGAGACATCCTGCGGACGCTGGAAGATACCGGACAGGCCGGTAACACGATCATAATCTTCAATGCCGATCACGGCGACTATATGGGCGCATTTTCCCTTTTGCTTAAGGGTCCGTTTCCGCACCACTCGGTGAACCGGGTTCCTTTCATCTGGGCTGAACCGGAGCTTGATACAGTCGCGGAAGCCGATGGGCTGGCTGCCTCAATCGACATCCCGGCGACCATTCTCGAGCGTTGCGATGTGCTCCCCTATTACGGGATGCAGGGATCGTCATTCCTTGACCAGTTGACCGGTGGGCCAGCTGCACGCGCATCGGTGCTGATCGAGCACGAGGAAAACAAGGTTTATCCCGGGTTGGAGCGCCGCCCAAATATCCGCAACCTCGTGACCGGAACCCACCGGCTGTCCATCTACAAGGGCCTCGAATTCGGCGAGCTTTATGACCTGCGGAATGATCCCGACGAGACCCGTAATCTCTGGAATGACCCCGAGGCGGCTTCCATCCGGGCCGACATGATGTTCAGGCTGAATCAGGCAATGCTCAGCGCCATAGAGCCTGGCCCCTGGCCGAAGAGGTTTGCATGACCACGGATTGCCAGACCGGGATTGACCCTGCCGGGATCGCTTCGGACAAGGTGCTCCATGATCCGAGCGCGTGGCACCAGGAATGTGGGTGAGCAAATTGACTCGTGAACTCTTCCGCACGATCGGCCAAGTGATTTCGCCACTTGGCTGCGGAGGCCGCCGATGAACTGGCAAGCAGAAGAAAACGGCACAGTTCAAGTTTCGGCAGGCGAGGCAATCCTGCGATCCCTCAAGGCTAACGGGATCGACTACCTCTTCATCAATCCGGGAAGCGATTTCGCTCCTATCATTGAGGCTTATGCGTCAGCGAGCTCTGACAAGATTCCGCAGGCTGTAACTGCCGCGCACGAAAATGTGGTCGTCGCAATGGCGCATGGCTACTTCCTGGCAACAGGCCGGATGCAGGCAGCGGCAGTACATGTGAATGTTGGATTGGCAAACGCAGTGATGGGCCTGCTCAATGCGCATTCGGACGATGTGCCGATCTTCATGATTTCAGGCCGGAATCCACTGACGGAGGGTGAACGGAAAGGCAGCCGCCGAACGCCAATCCAGTACGGCCAGGAGATGTTCGATCAGACCTCGCTTGTCCGGGAAGCTGTCAAGTGGGACTATGAGTTGCGCTACGCAGAAAATGCGGCCGACCTCGTCAGCAGAGGCGCCTCAATTGCCAGAATGGAACCAACTGGCGCTGTCTACCTGTCGCTTCCCCGTGAACCGCTTTGCGAACTGACCGGTTTGCCGGGTGAACCTGCGCAGGTCGCCCCGTCGCAGGCACAACCGGATCCGGTTGCAATTGAAGAGGCAGCGAGGAAACTCGCAGCCGCCGAAAGCCCGCTCATCATCTGTTCGCGCGGTGATGCTGATGGAGTGATCAGCAGGGAATTGACGGGAATTTCCGAAGAAAATTCCATTGCAGTGAGTGAGGTCTATGTGACCCGCAATGTCCTTCCAAGCGGGTTCCGGAATGGTATCGGCGGAAATGTCGCTGCGCACCTTCCCGGCGCGGATGTCGTTCTGGTTGTCGATGCCAACGTCGCCTGGATTGAAACCAAGTCGAGGCCTGCGGAGGGCGCAGAGGTAATTCACCTCGGTCCTGACCCCCTGTTTACGCGAGTGCCGGTGCGCGGCTATCGGGCGACGCAGGCCATCCAATGCAACACGGCCGCTGGACTCAAGGCCCTGCGCGCAGCGCTTCCAAAGTGGGTGAATTCAGTTCGGCAGGCGGCAATCGACGCGCGGCGCGTGGCATTCCATGCCAGCAATCTGGCAAAGCAGGCATTGCCAGGCAGTGGAATCGCCACCAAGCCTTGGGTTGCCAAGTGTGTCTCGAATATCCTGGGCGATGGCACGGTCATTGCTGAACGCGCCGGTCCCAGATCGCTGTTCAACCTGTCGAGGCCGAACCAGTGGTTTGGCAACACTCAGGCCGGCGGGCTCGGCTGGGCACTTCCTGCTGCACTGGGATATCAGCTTGCCAATCGCGACCGGTTAACGGTCTGTGTCACGGGCGACGGCAGCTACATGTTTGCCAACCCTGTCGCCTGTCACCAGGCGGCAGCGGCACAGGAATTGCCAGTGCTGACTGTCGTTCTGAATAATGGTGGTTGGGATGCCGTCCGGACATCGACGCTGGAAATCTACCCGGATGGTGCCGCCGCCCGGGCAAACCATGTCCCGACGGTCCCCTTCTTGCCAATGCCCGAATATGGCCGAATTGCCGAGGCTGCTGGTTGCCATGCCGAGATAGTGGAACTGGCAGAAGACCTGCCTGCAGCCCTTGATCGTGCGCTTAATGTGATCCGTGAGGAGAAGCGGCAAGCTGTGCTCGACGTCAAGGTTGGCTTGGATGACGGAGAGAAGTGACAAGGATGCCGCCACATTGGAGAACTGCTGCTATTGCGCATAAACGAAATTGGGTCGGCGCGAATTGGGATGCTATTCCGAGCGATGGGCACTGGGTGATCCCTGCTTACTTGCTGTTTGGGCAAACCGCGAATGTCGACGGAAAAAAGCGTGATGCGGTTCAATTTTCTGGGCAGTGCTGTTCACGGAATTTCTCATGTCTTTCGAGTTCACTCGACTGGAGCAATCTCTGGTTGCTTCAGATCGAGAGTCATCAGATCTTCGCCCCAGATGATCCGGCCCAAATAGACTTGAGCCATTTCAGCGATACAGCGTTCCCGAATTCCCGGTGGTTCCAGTTGCGGCGAAAAATGCGTCGCAACAAGAGTCTTGACGTTTTGCTCGGCGGCAAGATTGGCAATTTCCATATGGCCTGATGCCGTGAGGGGACCCGACTCCGGCATGAACGTGCCCGAAATGAAGTGGCACATGTGAATGAGCAGGTCGGCGTTCCTTGCCAGTGCCTGGATGCCTTCGCACGGCCCAGTATCGCCAGAATAGACAAGGACTCCATCATCGCTTTCGAGGCGGAACCCAAAGGCTTCGATGAATTCCGGCTGATGCAGCACCGACTTCACAGTCACTCGCCAGTGGTCTGACTCAATCACCTGTCCGTCGTGGATCTGGACAACTTCAGGAGCAGGTCGGCGGCGGGGAAGCACACCTCCCCGGTTTGCAAATACGCGCAACGAACCGGGGGCATTCATTCGGCTTGAGATGTCGGGTTCAAATACACCATCCTCGCCGAATAGCAGTTGCGTCATGCGGTTTGTGTGAGCTGGACCATACACGGTCAGTTCCGGGATCCTGCCGGCCCCCTGATCCCATCTCGAGTGTACCAATCTGGCATAGTCCAGGATATGGTCACTGTGCAGATGGGAGAGGAATAGAGTGTTGACTTCGGTTGCGCTCTTTCCGGTCCGAAGAAAGTTCTCGTGAGCACCGGCGCCGTGGTCAAACAGGATCAACTCTTCCCCGATCTGAACAAGGTATCCGGATGATGCCCGGTTCGGCAATGGCGAAGGGCTTCCGGTTCCGAGCAAAGTGACCTTCAAGCCGCCGGTCTCCGTTGGCGCGTCAAGCTGCGAGCGCGCAGAAATATGACGACAATACCGACCAGCAAGAAAGCTGCTGCCACCGGTCGCTCGGCAAATATCAGGTAGCCCGAGTCCGACAACCTAACCGATTGACGGAAACTCTCTTCAGCACCACGCGCCAACACGAATGCAATGATGAAGGCAGGCGGGCTGAATCCGGAGATGCGCATGAGCCATCCGGCAGTGCCGGCAATAATCATGATCCAGACATCGAAGAGACTGCCACGCGCTGCGTAAGCCGAGACAATCGCAGTGAGGAATATCATCGGGTAGAGAGTTCTCGCCGGAATTCGAAGGATCATCCTTCCAACATGCGCTGCACCAAAATAGCCGATGAGTCCGTAGGCAGCGATGCCCAGCAGGCCTGCGGCAAAGAGGCTATAGACGATGTCGCGCGACGTGATGAACAGGGTCGGACCCAACTGGAACCCGTGAATGTAGAATACGCTGATCAGTATGGCTGCAATTGTTGATCCCGGAATTCCAAGTGTAAGCAGAGGCGCCATCGAAGGACCTGAAACTGCATTATTCGCAGCTTCGGGCGCAGCGACACCCGCAAGCGCACCTTTTCCCCATTCCTCTGGGTTCTTCGCACGGCGCTTGCCTTCGCCATACGAGATGAACGCCGCAACCGAGGACCCAAGTCCAGGCAGCATGCCAATGAATGCGCCAATCAATGACGAACGGAATACATGAGGGAGGCACGGGCGATACTCGGCCCAACTCAGGCGGTTTCTTGTCCTGTCGTCCTGCAATGGATCCTGAAAAACCTCAACTTTGCCTCCTCCTTTCTGAAGTTGTTGGAATACCTCAGCAAACACAAACATGCCGATGATGATCGGAACCAGCGGCACACCGCCAGAAAGCTCAAAGAAACCGAAAGTCAGACGATCCTGACTGGTGATTGGATCAAGGCCAATCATCGCCACGACTATGCCGAGGGAGGCACTGGCAAGCCCCTTCAGGATCGAGTCGCCGATTACCGAGCCGATCACCACAAACGCTGCGAAGTAGATCGAGAACAGTTCCGGGGGGCCGAGCATGAGTGCGACCTTGGCGATCAGGCCGACGAAGAGGATCAACAGGATGTCACCGGTCAGGTCGCCGATGGCAGACGACACGGTAGCAACCTTCATTGCCTTGGTGGATAGGCCGCGCTGCGAAAGGGGGAAACCATCGATCTGGGTTGCAGCGGCGGCGGCTGTGCCGGGCGTGTTAAACAGTATTGCGGCGATGGAGCCGCCGTAGCGCCCCGATTTTCCGATGACATAGAGAAAGGCCAGCGCACTCAGCGGTTCCATATAGAAGGTCGCTGGAACCAATATGGCGATGGCCGCTGCCGGTGTCAGTCCGGGAATGGCGCCGACGATCATGCCTATCAGCGCACCCAGGACGACCCAGGTCAGAACCGCCGGGCTCCCCATAACTGTTGCAAGGCCAGCGAGTATCTCCACGTCAGTAACCTTGTATCACATCAAGCAGGTCGAACTGCAGGCCGTATGGTGGGAACACGCCAAGGCCCTCAAAGAAGACCAGGTGGTAGATTGCAGGACAAAGCAGGGCGGAGAGTATCAGGCCAGTGACTGATCTGATGCCGAACAGGTAAAGCGCCGCAGGAGCAGCAACCGCCGTGGCAATGAGGTAGCCAAACTGGCTTACGCATGCCACATAGGCAACTGACAGGATCGCCAATGCCAGCACCGAAAGCGGCTTGCTTACGGCAGGTTGTACTTCCGAGGAGGCGCGGCGTCCATGGACCAGTTGAAGGAACCCCAAGCCCGCAATCAGCAATGACCCGGCCATCGGAAAGACGCGCGGCCCTGTTCCCCCCTGTTCCAGGATTTCAATTTCGAAGCTTGCGGCAAAGAAGGCTGCGCCAACTGCCATCATGGCGAGGCCCGGCAGGGCCCCGCGTATGATTTGACTGCCTTGCAAAGTCTCTACTTGATGGCCTCGATTATGGGCCGCACCGTGCTTTCAAGCTCCCGCAAGCGAGCTTCGGCTGCATCGGATGGGAGATAGGCTGGCAAGAGCCCTTTTGTCTGCATTTCGTTGGCGTAGGCATCGCCTTCCACGATCTCGCGCACATGGGAGCTAACAGTCGCAATGGCTTCCGCTGGCGTTCCTTTGGGTGCAAACATGACAATTGGTGTATTCACAAATTCATACTCGAAGCCGAGTTCAGCCACCGTGGGAATGTGAGGCTGCAGTGCATCCCGCTCAGGGGCGATGAGAGCCAGCGCTCTCATTTCCGCTTCGAAGCCGCGGTTTTGCTGTACGCCGATCGTCGCAAAATCGACCTGACCGCCAATCACTGCGGCCCGAACCTTTGCGCCGCCCGCAAACGGAACGTCTGTTGCTTCAAGTCCATTGGCAGTGAGGAAGCTCTGGCCCGAAACATGCAGGAATACGCCCCGGCCTGTGTGCGCCCAGCGCAGTCCGCCGGGGTTTGCTCTCGCTGCCTCGATCAGATCGCCCAAAGTCTCGAAGGGGCTGTTTGCCGGCACGACAATCGATGCCTGAAGACCTCCGACCTGAGCCACGATATCGAAGCTGTCAAACGGATTGATCGGAATGTCCTTGAAAATCGAGGCCATGACCAGTGCGCCACCAGTCGTGATCATGAATGTCTGTCCATCCGGCCGGGCAGCTGCCACTTCCGTGGCACCATTGACGCCGCCTGCTCCCGGCTTGTTGACGATATTCACCGGCACGCCGAGCATATCCGAGAGTGGCTCAAGCAGTGCTCGCCCGTAGGTGCTGGTTCCACCTCCGGGTGGGTAGGGCACCACAAGGTTTATTGGCCGGCGTGGCTGCCAGTCAGCAGCGAGTGATTGAAATGGGCTGGCGCCAACCGCAATGACTGCTGCGCCTGTACCCAGAAATGTTCTTCGTCTCATTGTCCTCCCCTTTGACGATTCAATCATGGTGCAAGTGAGGCGGAAGCATAGCGTCTGCAGAAGAATTGAAAACCAGCAAACTTATTGTTCAGAGGGCTCGATCGAAAGTTGGGACCGGCATTCGGCCGAATAGCCAAGGCGATCAGGATCCAGGCGGAGCGGAGGTGATTGTCTTGGCCGGGATAGCCGGTGGGACCGGACGTTGAAGGCAGGAAAGAGGACTTCGTTCTGCAAGGAGAGTCTCAGCCTCAATTGAGATCCACGGCGTTTGGCAACGGCCGTGAAGTAAGGCGGCAGCGGTCCAATTGCACGGCTGCGACAGGCCGCATGATGGTCCTGGCTTGCCGGTGCCGGAAGCCGGAAGGGGCCTTTCCGCCAGAAATCGGATGCGGCATGCCGCCAATAGGCCGCGGCAGGGCCAGCGCCGAGTCTGTGAATTCGGGGCTTCGCCCCCGGCGTCGAAGTCAGTCCAGTCCTGCAACGGCATTGAACAGTGCAGTGGATTGGGCGCTTTCCGTTGGGTTAAAGCCACAGGGCAGTATTGAACCTTCACCAGGTTCCACCGGAACCTTGGCCGCCAGCACAGCAACTTCGTTATTGGCTTCAGCGCCGATGTATCCGGCACTACACGGAGGCACCCATGATATTGTGCGGATGGGTCCCTTCACGGCTTTGCATGGGCCGCAAACCGTGCCAGCTTCGCAGTCGCCGTCACGATACCTTGTCCAAGGCCTCAAGAAACTTGTCCTTCTCGTTCCTGTGCATGCGGATGTTGTTTTCGGGATACGGAAAGTTCCCTGCTTTCACCTCGGTGTCGAAACCTATCAATGCCCGCATACGCTCGTCGTGGATCTGGTCATGCAATCGCTGTACGTCGCCGAACGCAAAGGCGTGCTTGGGCGGGTGGTCCTCCTCGCTGGCTTCGCCGCAGATGTCCTTGACGAAGCTGAAGATTGCATCGCCCGCATTGCCTGAGCCAAGTGAGAAAGTCACAATCGTGGTCTTTTCGTTAACTGCCTCCAGCACCTCTTCGGCGATGCACTCGACCTCGACGGCAATGACCCCCACATCCTCCATTCGCTTTAGGGTCCTGTAGATCTCAATGGCCTCGTCTGCCGTACGGCCCCAGGCACGCAGGCCGCCGCAATAGTGGCTGAAGGTCGGGATCAGCCCGATATGCGATTGCACTGGAATGCCCTCCTTTGCCAGCGCTTCCATTACATCGAAGGAGCGTAGGGTATAGTACAAGTCCGCCCCTTTACGCATCATGTCAAAGGCGTGATCCATGATTTCCTGCGTTGATCCGAACTGCGCCCAGGTCGAACCAACTCCGGCAAAGATGTGTGGCGCCACTTTGCGGGTGTGTTCGATGTGTTCGTCCCAGACCGCCAGCAGGTCGATGCCTGCATCGAGGCAGGCATGAAGTTCCTCCAGATTGGACGGGTTCGACATCGAAAGCTTCTTGCCAGATCCCTTCAGAGCCTGCAGGTCGGCAATGGTATAGTTGCGCCACGCCGGGCGGCGGCCAAAATCGTAGATGCGTTTCATGGTACAACTCCTACTGTCCGTACATGCGTCGTTTGCGGGCACGGGTGGCTGTCGTGGCATCGTCGCTGCCATCGTGGAAAGAGCCGAAGATCACGTCCCAAGGCATCTCGGCGGTGCCGTAATTGCATTCGAAGTAGCGGTGATGCAGTTGATGAAAGAAGTCGCCTGCATCAATCCGGCGTTTGTCCCGTGCCACAACCGACTCGAACCCCGAGTGGGAAAATGCCGGGTTGATGCCAAGGTTGTAGAGATGAAACAACACATGCACCGGGTGGGATGGTACGATGAAGTGGATGAGCAGGGAGCTGAAATACAGAGCGTGCTCAACCGGGTGCATCGAGATACCGGTCCAGGGTCCGATATTCACGTTGCGGTGGTGCAGGCTGTGCGCCAGCCGGTACAGCGGTGGCCAGTGAAGTGCCCGGTGGATCCAGTAGAAGTGAAAGCTGGCCCAGATCGGGACTAGAACGAACCAAAGGGCAAACCAGGCCGGGTTTGAGGCGAAGCTGACCTGCGGTGCATACCCGTTTGCTGCGGCCCAGAAATACAGCACCTCATAGGCGCTCCAAAGGGTCACGCCGCTGGCGAGGCTCCAGAACATGTTGTCCAGTACCTGATTGCGAAATGTGTACTTGCCGCTGTCACGTGCCAAATCACGGGCGTCGAACTTCAGCTTCTTGCCCTGCGCCGCGAAACTGTAGAACCATAGGTGCAGCCCGCCCGCCACTATCCCCAAGGTGATCAAGTTTCGCAGCCAGATCATGGCAGCCCAGTCCCAGCTCAATGACTGCATCGTTTCCCAACTGGGCAAGAGCCAGACATAGACAGCCCAAGCCAACACAAACTCCAACAGGACGGCCGAAATCGCCAGCCAGTAGGAGGCAATCCACCGGAGCCAGGCGATTGGGCGCGGTGGCCAGTTCAGTATGGGCGAGACCGGGATTGGAAGATCCGGATGGTGGTTCCAGGTGGTATTTCGATTCTGTTCCATGCTCAGGTCCTCAAGCAAAGGGATCAGGTTGATGGGATTTGTTGGAAGGCCAGGCGGACCCGGCCTGCCGGAAAAAGCGCATACCGTCCTTGCCGCTTTCCAGATTAGCCCAGGATCGTTTGGATCCGCTTTCGGGCGAATGGGTAGAGGCGTTGATGTAGACCGTGTCCGCATCAATCAAGTCGGCAATGCGCATGGCTCTGGTCACACCACTGGTCCAGACTTCCGCAGCGAGGCAGTCGATCGCGCCATTGGCAGTCTCGTAAGCTCCACCATCATCGCCACAGCCGACTGTGCTGACCACGAGGTAAAAGCACTCGTCTTGTACATCCCGCAAGGCACATTCCGCGCGAGAGCATCCATACGCCTCCGCAGACGTACCGTGCGGCAGCCCTTGGACTACTGGTGGATTGACACTTGGATGTTCAGCATTGCCCTCAAACAGGCGCAATCCCGGTTCAGGAAGTTCGGGGCCAATCCCGCCTCCACCAAATGCCAAGGCCTGTCTTTGCACGGATCATTCCTGCTTTGGCTTTGTGGCAGCATTGCGCATTTCAAATCGTTCCGAAAGGCAGAAATGGTGACAGGTCATCTTGTTTTTGGGGAATTATCTGGTCTCGAAACGCTCTGCCTCATCTGATCAATGCGTCCGAGGCCGCGGCCCGCCGCTTGAGTTTTTGCACGCGGCCAAGGAACTGAACGCGCGGCAGCTGGCAGGCAGCAGCCATATTGCAGCCTCGGGAGATTTATTTGGGATGGCTCCAGAATTGTCTGGAACAAACCGGACCTGACGCTCACAGTGGAAAGAAGACTATTGGCGGAGGGGTGGTGCCGAGTAGTGCAATTGGCCTGTTCGTTTCTGATTGAATCCGTGGCGTCACCAAAGAATCCGGGAAGCAAACCGCGGCGCCAGTTATCGTTGACCTCTCAGACCGCTTGGGTCGAAACCCCGTCAAGGAGTTGGGCGATGCCCGGGGTCCCAATTCAGCCACTATGGGGTCAGTTCGCCTTCAAGCCAATCGAGAAATACATCGACCGATGCCCTTGATGCGTGACGCGATGCAGGGAGCAGAAAGTAGCTTTCCTGCATTGGTTCCGAGTGGGTCGACACACGCATGAGCCGCCCCTCGGCCAGCAGCCGTTCAGCGATGCTGTCATGTGCCATGGTGACGCCAGCGCCTTGAAGGGCAGCGGATATCGAAATCACGAATGTTGAAACCAGATTCACTTCCTCGGAACGCTTGAAATTCAATCCCTGCCCCTTGAACCATGCATTCCATGTGCCGGTCATTCCTGCACAGTCGAACAACGTTGCCGTCTCCAGATCGGGTTTGCCCTGATGATAGTCCGGCGCACAAACCGGGAAGAACCTGTCCCGGGTCAGCCTTCTGGCATTTGCGGGCATCTCGTCATCGCGCCCGAACCTGATCTCCATCGCCGCTTGGGCGGCATGGCGTTCGGGAAGCCATATGGGGGTGATAATATTCAACACGATCCAGGGATGGCGTTCGTAAAGGCCGGATAGGCGTGGCGCCAACCAGAAAACCGAGAAAGCCAGGTTGCATTGTATGATCAGGTGCTGTCCCCGGTCCCCGCCCGTAAAGGACTGTGTGCCTTTGCGGATCAGGTCGAATGCTTCGCTTACTACCGGCAGATAACTGGCCCCGGCTTCGGTCAAATCAAGTGCGCGTGTCTTGCGAATGAACAACTGGCGGCCAAGAAAGGACTCCAGATTCCGAACATGCTGGCTGACTGCTGACTGGGTGAGGTTGAGTTCACTTGCCGCTCTGGTGAAAGACAGGTGTCTTGCTGCGGCTTCGAAAGCCCGAAGCCAGGTCAGGGGTGGCAGGTTGGTAGCCAATTTCCGCATGCAAGACTCATGCATAAGATAATCTAATGCAATAGCGTTGAAATCTCTGCTTGTCAGCCTGCCGACTGCACAGAAAATGGGTCATGCGGCCAACCGGACCGGGGGTAAAGCATGCTGAAGGAACTCGAAAGACCATTACTGGAGTACCAGCGGGAAAGGACAGACCTTGCGGCCGCTTTTCGCTGGACAGCGCGCTTGGGCATGAATGAGGCGGTGGCAAACCACTTCAGCCTGGTAGTTGACAGAAGCGGCACGCAATTTCTGATGAATCCCAATCAGATGCACTTCAGCAGGATCCGCGCTTCGGATTTGCTTCTGCTGGATGCAAATGACCCGAGCACGATGGAGCGTCCAGACGCTCCGGATCCCACAGCCTGGGGACTGCACGGTTCAATTCACAGGGCTTGCCCGCATGCCCGCTGCATCTTGCACGCCCATCCGGTTTTTTCGACGGTCCTGGCGTCCCTCGCCGACAGCACGCTGCCTCCAATCGACCAGAATACTGCCATGTTCTATGGCCGGCATGTGGTAGACGAGAAATTCGGCGGACTTGCATTCGAACAGGAGGGCAAGCGCTGCGCTGCTTTGCTTTCCGATCCTGCAACCAGCGTGATGGTGATGGGCAACCATGGAGTCCTGGTGATCGGAAACAATGTCGCCGAGGCATTTAACCGGTTCTATTATTTTGAGCGCGCAGCAGAAACCTACATCCGTGCCCTGCAGACGGGCCAGCCTTTGCGTTTGCTCAGTCCAGAAATCGCCGAGCAAACTGCGCAGGAACTGGACAACTATCCCGGGCAAGCCGAGCGGCATCTGTCCGAGATCAAGTCAATTCTCAATCAAGAGCGATCGGACTACGCGAGTTGAATCTGATGACCGTTGCCACTCACACCAATGCAGCGTCGTCCGGAATAATCCTCGAGCGGAAACTGCTGAAGTCCATTGCTCGCCGGTCAGATCGCCCAGGACTGCTGTACTTGGCCAAGTGGGCTGTGCTGCTGGCAATTACCGGGACATTGGTCATCATGACGATGGGTACCGCGTGGATGTGGCTGGCAATGGTGGTTCATGGTGTGCTGGTCGCTGTTCCGGCCTACTCCTTCAGCCACGAGACTGCTCACGGAACCGCGTTCCGCAGCATTTGGCTCAATGAGTGTGTCTGCTGGTTCACCTCCCTGATCTACATGGAGGAACCGCTGCATCGCCGGTACACGCACACCATGCATCACACCTACACCTGGCACGTTGGCAAGGATTGTCAGATGCCATTCGACACGCCGATCGGCGTTGGTGGATGGCTGACGGAAATGTCGGGGGTTGGCCTGCTGCGTTTTCACATGACGGTATTCTGGCATCTTGCGACGCGCCGCTACACGGATGTCATGCGCAGCGTGGCACCGGAAAGCGAGCTTCCAAGGATGACATGGAACGCCAGGGCGATGCTGGCGATCTACGCAGCAATTGCTGCAGCACCATTCTTTGGTGTGTGGTGGCCGGTCTGGCTGATCGTGATCCCGCGGGTGCTTGGAACTCCCGTCATGCAACTGTTCACGATTCTGCAGCATGTAGAACTTCAGGAGAATTCGCCTTCAATTCTGGAGAGCACCAGATCGTTCACGACTGGCCCAATCGGGCGGTTCCTTTACATGAACATGAACAACCACATTGAGCATCATCTCTATCCGCAGGTGCCGTACCATGCGCTTCCTCAACTTGCCGAGGCAGTGAAGAGCCAGACACCGGCACCGGACCGGGGATTGTTCCGCATGAACCTGGAAGTGTTGCTTGTCATCATTCGGCGCACCCTTGGCCTTTCAACCAAGGCTCCAACCCTTCGTCAGGCTGAACACATGATTTCCGATGGAGGCCCGGTGGGGCGATTTGCACAGCGGACGATGTAGCCTGGATGCAATGGGAGCCGGCCAAGCCCTTCCGCCGATGAGTTCGTGAGCGATTGCCTCAATTGGCACCAATCCTCAGTTTTCGATATTGGCTGAACCAAGCATCCACTACAGACTGTTCTGCCGAACCCGGCTGCCTCAATCGTTGAGCGAAAGTATGCAGGTCCCGGTTGCACAACACGGTTTGATGAAGTGAACGAATTAATTGTTAATCCGGCCATCATGCTTTGGGCACGAGAAACCGCTGGCCTTGCGCCTGGAGAGGCAGCGTACAAGATCGCACTCCGCCCAACAAAAGAAATGACACCTGTGGAGCGGCTTCAACAGTTGGAGGCTGGTGAAGCAGCGCCGACGCGAGCCTTGCTTGTCCGTATGGCGGAACAATATCAGCGGCCTTTGCTCACATTTTATCTGTCCGGAGTCCCCAAAGAGGGCGATCGCGGCACTGACTTTCGGACTTTGCCAGACGGTAACCGGCCGACCGATGATGCGTATCTCGACGTTTTGGTACGCAACATGATGGAGCGGCAAAACCTCCTGCGAGCCGCGCTGGAGGATGAAGATGAAGCTGATCAAATTGAGTTTGTTGGCAGCAAGGCGATGTCCGACGGGGTCCAAGCCGTTGTGGAATCCATCCGCGAGTCACTTCCGATGGGACTGTGTGAGTTCCGGGAAGCGGCCGGAGCTGATACGGCCTTCTTGCTACTGCGTAAGGCCGTTGAGAGCGTCGGGGTGTATGTAATTCTGGACGGCAAAATGGGCAGCTATCACACGTCAATCAACTTGCAGTCGTTTCGTGGCTTCGCCTTGTCCGACCCGGTTGCTCCGTTCGTGGTCTTGAACAGCCACATTGCCCGAGCGCAGTTATCGTATACGCTGCTGCACCAATTGGCCCACATTTGGCTTGGCAACACAGGCATCTGTGGTGATCATGCTGGAATTGCGACAGAGCGCTTCTGCAATGATGTAGCCAGTGAGTTCCTGCTGTCCTCGACCGAATTGGAGCAATTTGCGTTCCCCGGCAATGACAACGATGATGCTTGTGCTGATGCCATCACCTTGGTTGCCCGAAAGCGAAATATCTGCCCTTCGATGGTTGTGTACAAGCTGTACCGGCAACAGCGAATTGACCGGGAAGTATGGAGTCGTCTCAGCAAACGGTTTCGAGCTGAGTGGGTAAGGAAAAAAGAAGGGCAACGAGAACTCTCCCGCAACGACAACGCCACTCCCGGCTCCTACTGGACACACCGCGTCCGTGTCGGGGATGGGCTGGTGGATGTTGTACAGCGGTTGATGCAAGCGAGAGCGTTGACAACAACCAAGGCTGGGATCGTCCTCGGCGTGAAGGCCAAGGATGTTGAGGACATGATCAGTGCTGGCAGAGGTGGCCACCGTAACTGATCAGGGTGTAGATCAACTCTCTGGTTGCGAATACCATGATAGATTCCGGTCAGGGCCACCACTCAATTCGCCGTGTCCCCGAGTTCTTGCTATGCCCAATTCAGCTTCCGTGCGAAAGGTAAGGCCTGCTCGGCAGCGGGTGATCGGGTCTGGCGGTACAATTGCTCTTTTGGCTGAGGTAGCAGACTCAGTCAGCATTCGTGATCAATTGCTTGCGCAATGCAAAAGCCTGCTTGAGCCGGTCATTTGGCCTGGGCGGATGCTCGAGAGCTTCGAAGAATGCTCTTCGGTCTGCTTCACTTTCCAGCACCGTTACCTTGTGCGATTCAATCGTCGCCTGTGCGGCGTCATCTGTTGGACATTCGACATAGGAACTGACTTCGACATCGCGCAAGATTGCAGCGCATGCGGTCATGTCCATTTCCGAATGATCCAAGCGGGTTTCAAGGATCGTGCTCTTCGGTTTGTCTTCAGCAGTTGTACTATTCTCAATGGTCATCATGCTGCCTCCTTGGCCAGGCATTGCCACGTCATGGCAGTGCTTCTCCAGCGACAATGAGCGCAGCATGGCGGGTTTCAAGCCCAATTTTGTGGACAATCTGATCAACGGAAACTGCAACTCGGCGATCAGATGAGGACGGTGCTGCCTTCAATCGCTATTTCCTTGGGTTGCCAAGTCACTGCCTCAATAAGCAGTTACCTTCAGAGCCATTGATGCTGTCAATCGTCTTGGACCGATTTCCTTAGCCGGTCCTGCACCTTGAGATAGTTCCCTGCGATGGCATCGCGGCGAATGTGTCGGCCGTAACGAACCACATGGCGCCCCGCCGACCAGACATTTTTCACCTGGTTGCCGGTCGAGGCGAATACCCAGCTGTCCAGCAGCCTGTCGCCGTCAAGCCCGCTGAGTTCCATGCTCTCATCATCCAGTTCGATCAGATCGGCGAGTTTCCCGACCGCAAGTCCCCCGCAGTTGCGTCCGCAAGCCATTGCGCCTCCCTGGCACACGCCCTCCAGCATATCCCGTGCGGGTGAAGCACGGTTGATTGCAAGAACTGAACGCGATTGGTGCCTTAGGCGCTGCGAATACTCGAGAGTTCGCAATTCGCCGGTCAGCGAAATCCGGACATTTGAGTCGGTGCCAACGCCATAGTGCCCGCCCGCACGAACGTATTCTTTTCCATTGAAGATCCCGTCACCGAGATTTGCCTCGGTAATCGGGCAGAGCCCGGCGACTGCGCCGCTTCGAGCCAGTCCCTTGGTTTCGGGCGATGTCATGTGGGTGCAGTGGATCAGGCACCAGTTGCTGTCTGTACACGCGTTCTCGAGCAGCCATTCGACTGGCCTTCTGGAAGTCGTTTCAACTACAGACTCGACTTCGGCTACCTGCTCGGCGGCATGAATGTGCAGGGGCATGCCGGCATGGGTCGAATGCATCGCCGCAATCTCCGCCAGCGGCAACGCCCGCATGGAATGGGCCGCGCAACCGGTTCGAAAGTCTGGTGCTGCCTGGTTGGTCGCCTTCTGAGCGGTTGCCATCAATTCTGCAAATTCCTCAGTGTCGCAGCCGAAGCGCAACTGTGCCCCTTCCAGCGGTGCGCATTCCATTCCCGAATGCTTGTACATGACCGGCAGCAACGTGAGACCAATTCCGGTGTTCGCTGCCGCCGACACGATTCTCAATGACATCTCGGCGGGATTGTCGTGCCGCTGCCCGCCTGCGCCGTGATGCAGATAATGGAATTCTGCAACCGACGCGAAACCGGCCTCAAGCATTTCCATCTGAGCCTGTGCAGCAATGGTCTCAACATCATCGGGAGTCAGGTGTTCAAGCAATTTGTACATTGTCCGGCGCCAGGTCCAGAAATCGTCATGCACCGCCTGTGAACGGGACTCTGTCAGGCCAGCCATTACGCGCTGAAAGCAGTGGCTGTGCAGATTTGGAGGGGCAGGGAGCAAGACCGAGCACCTGGTGCCTTCGGGCGGCGAACCGGCGGACAGGTCAACGATATTGCCGGAGTTGGCTACGGTCAGGAGAACGGACTCCTTCCAGCCATCTTCCGTGAGCGCATGCTTTGCCCAGTATTTCTTCATGGTTGGATCGCCCGGGTCGGCGTGCCGGGTACATTGACTCCGGCTTGGCCACCCCTACACTTCAAGCAGGCAGACTTCTCCTTTCAGGATGACAGTTTATGGCAAGACTGTTGTTGCACAACTGCAATGTTGCAACCATGGAACAGTGCTCTCGCCCTTACGGTTTGGGTAGGAACTGGGCCATCGTCATCTCCGATGGAACGGTTGAGTGGGTAGGGCCTGAAGCTGAACTGCCATCGCCGCGTTCAGTGCAGCATGCGGTCGACCTAGATGGAGCGCTTGTTACTCCCGGCCTGCTGGACTGCCATACGCATATAGTCTTTGCCGGCAATCGGGCGCAGGAATTCGAGCAGCGCCTTGGTGGTGTCAGCTATGCCGAGATTGCCCGGAGGGGAGGTGGAATCGTCTCTACGATGAAGGCAACTCGCGCAGCTTCTGAGGAACGGCTGGTTGAGGAGTCACTGCCGCGACTTGATGCACTCCTCGCTGAAGGTGTGACGACTGTCGAGATCAAGTCCGGATACGGATTGTCGATCGAGTCCGAATTGCGGATGCTGCGCGCTGCGAGACGATTGGCAGAAGTTCGTGATGTTTCAATCTCGAAGAGTTGGCTGGCGGCGCATGCGGTCCCTCCGGAATATGCTGGCCGGGCTGATGAATATATCGATGAAGTTGCCGTGCCAGGACTCGATGCAGCGTGCAAGGAGGGGCTTGTCGATGCTGTCGACGGGTTTTGCGAAGACATCGCTTTCGACACCGCCCAGATTGCAAGTCTGTTCCGTCATGCCGCCAGTTCCAATCTGCCAATCAAATTGCATGGTGAGCAGCTTACCGACATGGGCGCCGCCAAACTCGCTGCCAGCTTTGGAGCCATTTCAGTCGATCATCTTGAGCATGTCGGATCTGACGGGATTGCAGCAATGGCTGCGGCGGGAACTGTCGCGGTCGTGCTGCCGGGCGCATTCTATACCGTTGGTGGATCAACCAAGCCTCCTGTGGATGAATTCCGCAAAGCGGATATCCCGATGGCTGTTGCCACAGACGGCAATCCGGGATCCTCTCCGATGTTCTCGATACTGTTGGCCATGAACATGGCCTGCACCTTGTTCGGGCTGACACCGGAAGAGGCGCTTGCAGGTACAACCCGAAATGCGGCTCGAGCCTTGGGCATGAGCGGTGACAGGGGTACTATTGCGCCCAATAAACGGGCAGACCTTGCTGTCTGGAAGGTCGAGCATCCTTGCGAGCTTCCCTATCGCATCGGATTCAACCCGTTGGCACAACGGATGTTTGGTGGTGAATTTTGCTGATTGATCCTCAAAGTGTTTCGTTGTCCGATTTGGAAGCGGTCTATCGGGGCAACGCACTGGAGTTGGACCCTCGCTGGCGCCCTGCCGTTGAAGCAAGCGAAGCGATTGTCTCCGAGGCCGCTAATGGCCAGGAGGCGCATTACGGGATCAATACGGGTTTCGGCAAACTCGCGACGGTTCGGATCCCAAGCAAGGATGTTGAGCGGCTGCAAAGAAATCTGGTGCTGAGCCACTGTGCCGGCATCGGCAATCCAATTCCCGATGACGTGGTACGGCTTTGTATGGCTCTCAAGCTCCTGTCGCTGGCGCGTGGATTGTCCGGTGTGCGCTGGTGCGTACTGGAGTTGCTTGCGGGTATGATCAAACATGAGGTGCTGCCAGTGATCCCCGAAAAGGGATCCGTGGGCGCTTCTGGTGATCTGGCGCCCCTTGCTCATCTTGCTGCGGTGATGATTGGGGAGGGCCGCGCGCACCATGGCGGAGTCGAATTGTCGGGCAGTGAGGCGCTCCGGGCGGCCGGGCTGTCACCGATTGCATTTGCAGCCAAGGAAGGCTTGGCGATGCTGAACGGCACCCAGGTTTCCGCTGCACTTGCCCTTTCGGCATTGTTCGACAGTTGGCGGATAGCCGCCAGCTCGCTGGTAACGGGTGCACTTTCGACTGATGCTGCAATGGGATCCTCGACTCCATTCCTTCCCGAGATTCATGAGGCGCGCGGGCACGCAGGACAGATAGATGCCGGTGCGGCGCTGCGAGAACTGCTGAAGGGTTCGCAAATCCGGGACAGTCATCGCCATGGGGATGAACGCGTGCAGGATCCCTATTGCCTGCGATGCCAGCCTCAGGTGCTGGGGGCGGCACTCGACGCGCTGCGGCAGGCTGGTCGAACACTCGGAATCGAGGCGGCTGCGGTAACTGACAACCCGCTGGTTCTTCCTGATGGGAGGATCGTGTCCGGCGGCAACTTTCATGGAGAACCGGTCGGCTTTGCGGCAGACCAGATGGCTGTTGCGATTGCCGAGATTGGCAGTATCGCTCAGAGGCGCATTGCGCTGCTCGTTGATCCGGCCCTATCTTTCGGCCTGCCGGCATTCCTGTCGCCAGAGCCGGGCCTGAACTCCGGCTTCATGATACTGGATATTGCATCAGCGGCACTTGCTTCGGAAAACAAGGCTCTTGCCAACCCGCGTGTGGTAGACAGCACACCCACTTCGGCAAATTCAGAAGACCATGTGTCAATGTCCTGCCATGCCGCAAGAAGGCTGCACGAAATGAACGGCAATCTTGCCAACTTGATTGCCATGGAGGCGATCACGGCAGTTCAGGGGGTGGAAATGCGGGGTCCCCTGACGACGAGCAAAAAGCTGAAGGAGTTCATGGCGGTTGTCAGGGGGGTTGCGCCACCGTTGGAAGAAGACCGTTTTCTAGCCGACGATCTGAAATCTGTGGTTGAACTCATTCAGGACGGAAGACTGGTTCCGGATTGTGCCCCGCTGCTTGGGCGTTCGGCGCAATGAATGAGCGCCTTCAGAATGCCCGCATTGTGCGGGCGCCGACCGGCCCGGAACTCACTTGCCGGGGTTGGTACGCAGAAGCTGCCTTCAGGATGATCCAGAACAACCTTGATCCAGACGTTGCCGAAGATCCGCAAGAGTTGGTGGTCTATGGCGGCAAGGGCAAGGCGGCCAGGAGCTGGCAGGACTTCGATCGGATTTTGGATGTGTTGAGGCGCTTGGATGGTGACCAAACGCTGCTGGTCCAGTCTGGACGCCCTGCCGGGGTGTTCAGGACACACGAGCAGGCACCAAGAGTACTAATCGCAAACTCGAACATTGTGCCCCACTGGGCAAAGTGGGACACATTCAATGAACTCGATCGCCAAGGTCTCATGATGTACGGCCAGATGACAGCCGGGTCGTGGATCTACATCGGTTCGCAGGGAATCGTGCAGGGCACCTACGAGACGTTTGTCGAAGCTGGGAGGCAGCACTACGGCGGAGACTTGCGCGGCAAATGGATTCTGACCGCAGGATTGGGCGGTATGGGAGGCGCTCAACCATTGGCGGCAACCATGGCAGGTGCATGCTGCCTTGTAGTGGAGTGTGATCCGTCGAGGATCGAGTTCAGATTGAGGACTCGCTATCTCGACGAATACACGGCCTCGGTAGATGAAGCGCTGGCCATGATCGACCGCTGGACCGCAGGCCGTGAAGCCAAGTCAGTCGCAGTCCTGGGCAACGCCGCTGATGTGCTGCCCGAACTGCGGCGAAGGGGACTGCGTCCTGACCTCGTAACTGACCAAACGTCTGCCCATGATCCGCTCAATGGCTATTTGCCGACGAGTTGGACGGTCGAAGAATGGCAAAGGCGGCGGCATGACGATCCACATGCTGCAGAAGCCGCCTCTCGGGCTTCAATCAGGGAGCACGTCGCGGCCATGGCCGGGTTTTCGAAGGATGGCGTGCCAACGCTCGACTACGGCAATAACATCCGGCAAGTCGCTTTCGAGGAGGGTTTTGCCGACGCCTTCTGTTTTCCGGGATTTGTTCCCGCGTGCATTCGGCCGTTGTTCTGTCGCGGGATAGGGCCGTTCCGCTGGGTTGCCCTGTCTGGCGATCCTGAAGACATCCGCCGTACCGACGAAAGGGTCAGGGAGTTGTTGCCTGATGACCGCCATCTCGGAAACTGGCTGGATCTTGCCGGGAAGCGCATCAGTTTTCAGGGTCTCCCGGCGCGGATTTGCTGGGTCGGACTGGGGGAGCGGCATCGTCTTGGGCTTGCGTTCAACGAGATGGTGAGGAGCGGAGAGGTTTCGGCTCCGATCGTCATAGGCCGCGATCACCTGGATTCCGGTTCCGTTGCATCGCCGAACCGCGAGACAGAGGCGATGCGGGACGGTTCAGATGCCGTATCTGACTGGCCCTTGCTCAATGCCATGCTGAACGTCGCTTCCGGTGCAACCTGGGTGTCCATTCATCACGGTGGCGGGGTAGGGATGGGATTTTCCCAGCACGCGGGCATGGTGATCGTCGCTGACGGTACAGAGGACGCAGCAACCCGCCTTGAACGGGTGCTCTGGAACGATCCAGCGAGCGGGGTCATGCGTCATGCGGATGCCGGCTATCCTGAGGCGCTGGCTTGTGCAGCCGAGAAGGGACTCGATCTTCCTGCAGCATTGGCGGTGGCCCCTCACAGAAACGGACTGCATCTTCCAAAGGATGAGAGGTGATGGTCAGGATGGTGCTGGTGCCTGTGACCGCACTCCTGCCTGGCCTCAATCAAGAAGCAGACTTGCTGGAAGTGGCCGTTGGCAGGCCAATGCTAACCCTGACTTGAATGATCGTGCTACAGCCCCTTTTTAAGGCGGTTGTTTCGGATTACGGAATCCATTCTGTTCCAATTCGAAGTCAAGTAACTGTTTTGTTGTGACAATGGCAAAATATGTATTGAAATGCACAATTTTTGTCTGTATAGAATCGGAATTGACAAGGAAGCCTATTTTTTTGTCCCCATCTACAGGCCTGTAATCGTTTTGTCATGAATGCTGCCGTAAAGAATCGGTTTTCGGGTCCAGTGGTCGCGTTTCACGAAAGACGATTGCCCCAAGGGGCAAAACCTGCCGGGTATGCTGCCCTGATCGGAGCTTTCAACCTGAAAGTTCCGCTTCCTCACAGGCTAACAGCTGTTGGCGACAGGCACAGAAGACAGGAACAGGATGGATGGTGCATTCTCCCGCCCCGCCTAGATCCTGAACCAAGCCTCGAGGGTCATCTCACCTTTGCATTGAAGCATGAAGGGCTTGATCTGGCTGTTCTCAAGCGACTGTTTGCGGCGGTCGGGCCAACTCCGATAGTCGGATTGGTGAAGGCCAGTCCGACGGGCACTTACTCCAGAAGGATATGGTTCCTTTATGAGTGGCTAACTGGCACAAAGCTCGATTTGCCTAATGCAGACCGCGGATCCTACCCAGAGATTGTTGATCCAAAACAACAGTTTGCAGTCACGGGCAAGAGTTCATCCAGACACCGTGTCAAAAACAACCTTCCGGGCACCCCCGCGTTTTGTCCGTTGGTCTTCAAGACCAAGACACTGGATGGTTTCATCGCCAAGGATTTGTCGGCGCGCGCCCGTGAGTTAATCGCTTCCGTACCGCGTGATCTTGCAGACCGAACGGCTGCAATCCTGCTCGTCAAGGACTCAAAGTCAAGTTTTGACATTGAGGGGGAAAGCCCTCCGCAAGGCAGAATCCAGAGATGGGCGCGAACGTTGGGGCAAGCGGGCAGAGCAACAATCGACACTGATGAATTGGTGCGACTGCAAGCCATCGTTATCGGAGATTCACGGTTTGTGAAAATGGGCCTGCGTCAAGAGGGTGGATTTGTAGGTATAAACGACCATCAGTCCCAATTGCCAATCCCCGACCACTTTAGTGCGAGACCAGAAGATCTGGTTGCGTTGATGGAGGGGCTCGCCTCATTCGACCGAGAATACGCACTGATGCTCGATCCAGTATTGGCCGCGGCCGTCCTGGCATTCGGCTTTGTCTATATCCACCCATTTGCCGACGGAAATGGTCGGCTACACCGCTATCTGATTCAGCATGTACTCGCCCGACATGGCTTCAACCCGCCAGGAACGGCATTCCCAGTTTCATCTGCAATACTGACTCAAATTGCCGATTACCGGTCGGCTCTCGAAGCATACTCCCTTCGCTTGTTGCCGCTAATTCAGTGGGAATTTACCAGTGGATTCAATGTAAGGGTTTTGAATGACACTGGGGACTACTACCGGTTCTTCGATGCAACACCACAAACCGAGTTCCTTTATGACTGCGTTCAGCGAACTGTCGAGACCGAAGTTCCGCTCGAGGTCTCGTTCTTGCGCAGATATTACCGTTTTCGCATGAACTTGAACCTGATTGTTGACATGCCTGAACGCTCTGCTGATTTGTTGTTCCGGTTCGTTCATCAGAATGGCGGAAGACTATCCCTCCGCGGGCGCAAGCGGGAATTTGCCGCTCTTACTGACGATGAGGTCGAGCGGGTTGAAGCCATCTACAGAGACGCTTTCACCGGTGAGTTTTGATGTATAGATGGGGGTTGCATTAGCTCGTTCCCACTTCTGGCGGATCTACCGCACACCAACAGTTCTGTATGATTTTCTGCCGGAAAGAGAGCCAAAATGAGGAGCAATGGTCGATGCCAATTCGCGATTATCAGTCACTTATGCTGCCAACTCTCAAGGCGCTTGCGCTTATGGATGAGATGGAGATTTCCAGACTTCGCAAGCAGGTTGCACTTGTAGAAGGTTATTCTGAACAGGACTTACGCGAATTGCTACCGAGCGGACAGCAAACGATATTCGTCAATCGCGTGAGTTGGGCAATCAATTACATGATGCGCGCCGGCCTTGCGGAAAGGGTTAGTCGAGGCCGCTATCGCATAACAGAAGTGGGCCGCCAACTGCTGGATCAAGACCCTGAACGGATAGATATCGAGTTGCTCAAGAGCTATGAAAACTTTGCAGAGTGGAAGGGAACAACAAGGTCACAGGTATCCCAAAGCGAGGGATCAGCCCCGGATTTGGAAGCAAGCAGTTCGGGTACTCCTGAGGAAGCTCTGGAGCAGGTTGTTCAGCAGCTGGTGAGCAACCTGGAAGGGGAAGTATTAAGTAGAGTTCGTTCGTCACCGCCTCACTTTCTGGAGCGGGTGATCGTTAATCTATTGGTGGCTATGGGATATGGCGGCGGTGATGCCACAAGAGGCAGTGTGACAGGTAGATCCGGAGACGGAGGCATTGATGGCAAGATCAGTGAAGATGCGCTTGGTCTTGACGAGGTGTATATTCAGGCAAAGAAATACGCAGAGGGAAGTTTGGTTGGTGAGGCAGACCTACGCAACTTCGCCGGTGCAATAGATGCTGCTGGCACGACAAAAGGAGTCTTCGTGACGACCTCAGGCTTCACCCGCAGTGCGCGTAGCTATTTGGAGCGAAGTCCCAAACGGATCAAGCTGATTGACGGTAAGGAACTCGCGCGCCTTATGGTTCGCCATGGGGTTGGCGTCCGCGTTGGCAGGACCTATTCGTTCATGCAGATTGACGAGCAATATTACGACTATGATACTTGAGATAGCGCCTGTCGTACCATGTTACGTCTCAGCGTACCGTTTGCAGAGCTGTAATGAAACTGTTCCAATGCCTCTTGGGAGAATCAATAATTCAGCATCTTGCAACCGCAACGCAGGTATAAACGATATGTGTTCAGTTGCACGGTGCGGAATTTCAGGCTCGATTTCCTGGGTTGCGACGTCAGGATAGCTTAATCTCGTTGAGCCAGGGCGGGTCGGCACCCGGTCTGGCAACGCTTGCCCCTGCAACAGCACTCCCAAATTCAAGGGCCGCTGCCAAACTGGATTCTGACAAGTATTCCAACCCGGACTTGGACAGCAGTCCGTTTTCGGCAAAGTACGTAAGGAGTCCGGCATTGAAGGCGTCACCGGCGCCGACCGTATCGACTACTTCTGCAAACCGTGCCGGAACCTGGACAGAAAATCCTCGTGTATGGCCAACGGAACCTTTGGCGCCTTTCGTTACGACAACGATCTTTGCGCCCAGTTCCAGAATGCGGCTAGCAAGGCTTTCCGCATCGGATGGATCCGGGCAAATCCATTTGATGTCCTCGTCCGAGAGCTTTACCACATCAGCGTTCCGCCAAAGAACTTCCAGCCGTCTTCTGAACGCGGCTTCATCGGAAATAAAGTTCGGGCGGACGTTAGGATCGCACATGACTACCCTGTCACTGTAGGCCCGCACAGCCAACGTCTCGAATGCGGTTCCGCACGGCTCGGCAATGAGGCTGATCCCGCCAACGAACACCGCTGACGCTTTATTTGGAATGTCTGGTAGGAAATCTTCCGTCAGTGTCCTGCTGGCGGTGTTCTCGTCGTAGAAGGCGTATTTGGCTTGCCCATCGGTAATGCTCACAAATGCCAGCGTTGTCGGCAAGTCCCTGATCACGAGGTGTTCAAGCGATACGTTGCTGCTGGCCAACTTGTCCCGGAGCAGGATACCGAACAGATCAGAGGATAGCCCGCTGACCAGCCCTACATCCGCGCCCAGGCGACCAAGCGCGAGGGCGGTATTGTAGACTGAACCACCGACGTGAGGAGAGAAACAACTGCGGCCGTCCTCGGCCTCGCATGGGATCATGTCAATCAGCGATTCACCGCCACACAAGATCATCTACGGCACCTCAATTCTGGCTTTCGGGTCTCAATTCCCTGGCCAGCCTCTCCACAACGGGCATGGCCTGATAGCGTGACATGCCGGTGCGCAACCTGGGATCATAAAGAATGCGCAGTAGCAATTCATCGTGATTGGTAAGGTAGGCGTATTCTTCATTGTCGTTGAATATGGAAGGCCGCGCCTCAAGGCTGTCATTGGTCAATCCCAACCCCTGGGCGATTTCCTCGTGGTAGCACGCTCTTCGCAAGAGCTCGGGGTGTTCTGCCTTCACGACCACGATCGCCGTCAGATAACGGGAGTCTCGTCTCCTGTCAGTCAAGGCGAATACGGAACACAGCGTCCTGATTGGGTAGTTGGCAATCTGGGCGCTGATCAACTGGTTTCTCGGCAAATTGAGCCTTGGAAGCTGGGAGCCGATCTTTGAAAGCTCCTCGCTATTCAGAACCAGAATGTGAAAGTTGGCCCGTTCCGAAACCACGCTGATTGACCGTCCAGTCAGTTGCTGCAGACGACCCAGATAGTCGAGGATGAATTCTGTGTCAGCCCTTCTCAGATCATCCGGGAAAGACTCGCCGAAATACAGCGACACGCGAACCGGGTCTTCCCAACGGCGGATCAGAGTCTCCTCGTTAGACTTGACCAGCGTGTTGTTACGCAACTGGAACTCGTCGCTGAGGGCTATGCGTTCGAAGTTCCGGGTGAGGTTTGATGCGCTGAATCCTGCATCGGCGCCTGCATTGGTCTTGAGCAGGCCGCGGTTCATGAGCCGCTCTTCCAGCGACACGTAGTAGTCGCGTACCTCTTCCGTGGGGAGGTGAACCAGAGTTCTCCTGACCTGCGGACTACTCATCTCGATGCATCCGGAGAGCAGAATGGATAATGCCGCAACGGCTGCGAAGGCCCGAGTCGGGAGTGTCCGCGCCAGTCCGTACAGCAATTCCTTCAGTGCATTCATCAATAGCCTCTGAATTGTCCGCGGAGATGCACGGAAGCAACCGGTACTCCGGGTAGTGGGAGTGTCAGGCGGTAATTTGATTGGCAAGATTCTACAATCGAATTCTGAGTCATGCCCGTGCACTGCGTGTCCGGGAACCGGGCTTTCGTTCCTGCTTGTTCCGTGCACCAAGTGGCAGCTTTACATGGTTGCGCAGCACACCGGGTGCAATCTCTGCGACCTCCCCTGGCTTTAGGTTTCCTAGGCTGAACGGCCCGAATGATATCCGTATCAGCCGGTTGACCCGCAATCCGACAGCTTCCATTGCCCGGCGTACCTCGCGGTTGCGCCCGCTGCGCAAACCAACTGTCAGCCAGGAGTTTGCGCCCTGCTCCCGATCAAGCTTGGCGGTAAACGGGCCCAGCTTTTCTCCTCCGGCAATTGGACCCCGGCGCAATTCATCGAGGATGGAGTCAGTTACCTTGCCATAGGCCCGCACACGGTATTTGCGCAGCCAACCGGTGCTTGGGAGTTCAAGATGCCTCTTCAGTTCCCCGTCATTGGTAAGGAGGAGAAGACCCTCCGAGTTGATGTCCAGACGACCAACCGTCACAACTCGCGGCAATTCCTCAGGGAGAGTATCATGGACAGTGCGGCGGCCTTTTTCATCACTTGACGAGGTGATGATGCCAACTGGCTTGTAATGCCGCCAGAGTTTGGCAGGTTCCTTTTCGGGAATCTCCTCGCCATCGACCATGACGCTATCCGCGGAATGCACATTGGTTGCCGGGCTCTGCAACACCTGGCCGTTGACAGAAACGCGTCCCGCAAGCACCAGTCTTTCCGCATCCCTGCGGGAAGCAACTCCGGCCCGCGCCAACACCTTGGCAACTCGTTCGCCCTGTGGTGCGGGTCTCTTTGATTTGGGCATGTCATCGTCCAGTAGTGCTCACTCTCCGTAGCCAGTCTCCAATCGGTTTCGCAATTCAATTCTGCTGCTTGTTGATGCTATCCGGACCTTGAAAGCAACTCCGATCAATTCGAAGTGGGCATATGAGCAGCAACCTGCCCAAAACCGCCAAGTGGCCGTTCAGTTCGCAAATGGGCGCTGCCCTTGAAGAGGCGCGCCGGGCAGCAGCTCGAGGTGAAGTGCCCGTTGGTGCAGCCATTACAGGACCGGATGGACAATTGCTGGCTGTGGCGGGAAACCGGACCCGCGAATTGAATGATCCGACCGCTCATGCCGAATTGCTGGCGATCCGCGCTGCCTGTTCCACCACCGGCAATCCAAGGCTGGAAGGGTGCAGCATCCATGTGACGCTTGAGCCATGCGCCATGTGCGCGGGCGCAATCAGCCACGCCAGGATTTCACGGCTCTACTATGGTGCATCCGACCCCAAATCAGGCGGTGTCGAGCACGGCGCCCGGGTCTTCGAGCACCCTCAGTGCCATTTCAGACCGGAGGTCTATTCGGGATTTTGCGAGGCCGAGGCACAAGAGTTGCTTTCTGGCTTCTTCAGTGAACTCCGCAAGAACGGGAAAGCAGATTAATTCCGATGCGGCAGTGTTGAGGCTGGTATTGGCCAGATAGTTCCCGAGAGCGAACCCCGGTTCTTTCGCCGTCTTTGCAGTGCGAGGCCGAGCGGCATTGCCGGACGCCAGGCACCAATCAAACTGGACACCGAACTGAAGGTTGCCGGTTTGGGTCTTCGAAGATATGCGTTCGGCAATTCGATCGTTCCGCTGTGCCGGCATTTCTGGCAATTCGGGGCGAGCGGCAGGCAAGAGGCGGAATGCAAGGAATGAACAGCTATATTGATGGCTATTGTGAGAGGCTGGAACCTGGCTTCTGGGCGGAACCTCTAAACGCTGTCACCAATCTTGCCTTCATCATCGCGGCAATCGTCGTGGGCAGAAGTCTTGGGCGAAATGGACCTGTACAAGCGTGGGTTCTCGTGGCGATCATGACCATGATCGGAACGGGCTCTTTCCTGTTCCACACCTTTGCGACCCGCTGGGCAATGCTGACCGATGTGATCCCCATTGCCGCATTTGTCCTCTACTTCCTGTATCTGGCGAACCGCTACTTCCTGGGAATGAGAGTGATTTGGGCGCTTCTCGCAACGTTGCTGTTCTTTCCGTATGCGCCGGCAGCTGCCTATTTGATTGATGCCCTGATCCCGATTGCAGGAGACTCCTCGGGATATGGTGCAATTGCACTTCTGATCTTCATCTACGCCGCTGTGCTCTGGCGCGGAAAGCCGGACGTAGCGCGCGGCCTGTTGATTGGAGGAGTGCTGCTGACCATCTCCATTGGTTTTCGTGTAGCAGACCATCTGGTTTGCGACGCGTTTCCTGTAGGCACGCACATTTTCTGGCACATGCTGAACGCTTGCATGCTGGGCTGGATGATACATGTGATACGGAACGAGCTTGAAGGCCGGTACGGGGATGCCGGGCAGGCCTGAACATGAACGGGGCAATCTATGTCAATTGATCTGGAAACAGCGAGGCGGGTCGCGCACCTGGCACGCATCAGGATAGAGGAGGAGGAACTGCCGGCGATAGCCAGGGAGTTGTCCTCCATTGTGAATTTCATGGAGCGGTTGAACAAGGTTGATGTGGACGGCGTCGAGGCCATGACCACGGTCACACCGATGAAACTCCCGCGGCGCCAGGATGTTGTCAGCCAGGCATCTGATCAGGCTGCCATTCTCTCAAACGCGCCTGAGGCCAGACAGGGCTTCTTTGCAGTGCCAAAGGTCGTGGAATGACTCAGGAACTGAACAAGCTCACGATTGCTGATGCAGCAAAGGGGTTGCGCAATCGGGAATTCACCTCGCGCGAACTGACGGAGGCTTGCATTCAGGAAATCGAGGCATCCTCACGCCTGAACGCATTCTGCCACCTGTCTTCCGAAATCGCGATGGAACGGGCCGCGAGCGCAGACCAGCGGATCAGTGCGGGTGACTCGGGGCCGCTTTGTGGGATCCCGATCGGAATCAAGGATCTGTTTTGCACGGCTGGCGCTCCAACCGGTGCAGCGTCCCGAATTCTTGAGGGATTTCGGCCTGCTTATGAATCGACGGTAACAGCAAAACTGAAGGATGCTGGCGCCGTCATGCTCGGCAAGCTCAATCTGGACGAATTCGCGATGGGCTCTTCTACAGAGCACTCTGTTCACGGACCCGCTGTGAACCCATGGCGGTCCAGCGGATCGGTCGAGGATCGTTCGCCTGGGGGATCTTCCGGTGGTTCCGCGGCGGCCGTGGCGGCAGATCTTTGCCTTGCCGCAACTGGAACCGACACGGGCGGTTCTATTCGCCAGCCAGCTGCATTCACCGGAATTGTCGGGCTGAAGCCGACTTATGGCAGGTGCTCACGATGGGGCATCGTGGCGTTTGCCTCATCGCTTGATCAGGCCGGACCGATGACAAAGACGGTACGGGATGCCGCTATCATGCTCGAGTGCATGGCAGGTCATGATCCGAGGGACTCGACATCGGCGCCGGAACCGGTTCCGGATTTCGAAGCATGCCTGACGGGAGACATAAGGGGCATGCGGATTGGGATACCAGGAGAGTATTTGATCGACGGAACACCAGACCAGATCAATGACCTCTGGTCCACCGGGGCAGACCTTCTCAAGGAGGCTGGCGCCGAGGTGGTTCGCATTTCTCTTCCACACACCGAATACGCTCTTCCTGCATATTACGTGGTGGCTCCAGCGGAAGCGTCATCAAACCTTGCGCGTTACGATGGAGTGCGCTATGGTTACCGGGCGAAGCTCGGCCGCGGCGATGGCATCGTCGAGATGTACGAGAAAACCCGTGCTGAAGGGTTCGGTGCTGAGGTCAAGCGGCGCGTGATGGTTGGCGCATATGTGCTGTCCCAAGGGTTTTATGAGGCGTATTACAGGCGGGCGCAAAGAGTAAGGACACTGATCCGCACAGACTTCGAACACGCATTTACAAGCGGTGTCGATGCCATTCTCACCCCGACTACACCCAACGCGGCGTTCAGGGTTGGTGAGATGGGTGATGAAGATCCAGTCAGGATGTATCTGAATGACATCTTCACGGTCACTGTGAATCTAGCAGGTCTGCCAGGAATATCGGTGCCATCAGGTCTTGATGCCGACGGTTTGCCTCTTGGACTCCAGTTGATTGGGCGGCCCTGGGAAGAGGGTTCTCTTCTGAACTGCGCCTACACATTGGAACAGGCTGTCGGCTTTGATCGGCGGCCGCAGACATGGTGGAAGCCAAATGAAGTATCGAGTAACGAGTTACCTGAGTATTCCGGCAATAGGGCTGATCGCAGTCCTGATCTCGGGGTGTGAACAGGGCGCGGTGGATTCACCGGACCAGTCCAACTCATCAACGGCAGAAACAGTTCAACAGGATGGGGTCGCTTATGCCTCAGGCGATCCGTCCGATGTGGACGATTTGTCCGACCTTACTGGCCAAGGGGGACCAGATACCATTGTATCGCTGGTTGAGTTCGCGCTGGGCGCGCTGGAAACCGGCAACGCGGCGCTGAATGCGTCTGAAGACTCGCAGGAAGCACTTTATCTTGAATCACCGGCACTTCCGGGTGTTAACGGAATGCCTGGCGCAAGCCTTATTGAGGATGAGGGTGGTTCCGGACCGGAAACCACTTCAATTGGCGGGAGCTTTGCGCCGGCCTCGGCTTCGACAGTCCCTGCACTGGATGCAGCAGGGCAGGTTGCCCTTGCCCGCACGGAAACAGGGCTCATGACCGGGCTGGATCGAAGAGGTTCCGTGCTGTCGGACGAACAGGACTTCGATGCGGTTGCAGGTCGAGAAACAATCGAGTCCGACTCGTTGCGTCGCCTGTATCAGCAAATGGAGTTTGTGGCCTTCCAACCTACGGATCTGCCCGAAAGGCAGGGCAGTGCCAACGTCGCCGAATATGCCCTCTCGGTTCCACACGAAGTTGGAACAAGGGTCTTTCCCCGGCAGAGGTTCCTGTTCTCGCGGTCAAGGTTTGACAGGCGCTGCGCAGCTTACGCAGACGGTCATGCAGCGCAGGTTGCATTCCTTGATGCCGGAGGCCCGGCGAGGGACAGGCTCGGCCTTGATCCCGATGGCGACGGGTTTGCTTGTGGGTGGTCGCCGGTACCGTACCGGAGAATGCTCTAACGGAGAATGAAGGCATGAAGGTCACACACAGGCCTTCGCCTAACTTCGGAGAAAGACGGGCGTCTGCAAGACCACGGCTCGTGGTCATTCACTACACCGCCATGGCCTGTACGGAGGATGCGCTCGCACGCCTTTGCACTCCGGAGTTTGAGGTTTCGGCCCACTATCTGGTGGATGAGGCCGGCGGCATCCTCCGGCTGGTGGAAGAGGAAAAGCGCGCATGGCATGCGGGCGCCGGGGAGTGGGCTGGCCAGCAGGATGTCAATTCGCGCTCGATCGGAATTGAGGTAGCCAACGCCGGAGACAGTCCTTTCACGGCAGATCAGATGGATGCGCTGGAGGCCCTGCTGGGTGACGTGCTGCCAAGATGGGCAATCCGGCCAAGCGGCGTCATCGGCCATTCCGACCTCGCGCCTGGACGGAAGATTGATCCGGGAACACGCTTCGACTGGCGGCGTCTTGCGCTGAATGGGCTTTCTGTTTGGCCGGAACCGGGCTTTGAATGCGAACCTGATGCGTTTCTGTTTGCATCGGCAGCAGGCAGATTTGGATATCCGGTACCCGGACCTGATGCAGCAGGTGAGAAATTCGACTCTTTGCTGCGTGCATTCCGGGCAAGATTCCGCCCATGGGCGCACGGTCCTCTGGACCGTCAGGACATGGGAGCAATTTTGAGCCTTGCGAGGAATCATCCCGCGAAGCCTTTCAATTCGAATGGCGCTGCCTGATGTCCTCAACCGGCCCCGAGAGGATGACGGCTGGTGTCTGATTTGACTTCGTACTGTGCCGGCATTAGGCGCAGGAGTGCGGGCGGCTGGATGGCTGCGCGGGAAGTCCCCGTGAGGAAAGTCCGGACTCCACAAAACGACGGTGCCGGGTAACGCCCGGCCGGGGCAACCCGAGGGAAAGCGCCACAGAGAACAGACCGCCTGGAAACAGGCAAGGGTGAAACGGTGGAGTAAGAGACCACCGCACCGTCGGCAACGGCGGTGGCGAGGCAAGCCCCACCGGGAGCAATGCCGAATAGGGGCCGCAAGCGGTCATTCCGCGTGCTGGTTTTGGGCAAGTGGCCCGGGTAGGCAGCTTCACTGTCGCGGCAACGCGGCAGGTAGATGAATGGCCATCCAGGAAGGCATAGTGTCTTCTGGACAGAATCCGGCTTACAGGCCGCCCGCGCACCGACCATTTGATAGCGTGCATGACTGATCCCACGGACAGAATAAGTGCGGCGCCATCCAGAGCCTTTTCGGACTGGACCGGGCCATCTGGCTCTTGTGAAGTCGTTACGGAAGTCCAGTTTCTTTGCAGGTCAAGAACCCATTTTCTCCGGCGAGACTATGGCAAGGGTAAGAACAATGAAGCGGAACTTCTCAAATGTGCTCATGCACCATTTGACAATGCAACGCGATACCCATAAGGTAATTGTGGGTTTTCTGTCACGACTGCAAGTGAGCTTCTTGGGCAACAGGAACAAGCTCATGCGAGGTTTGTGACTGAAGCCCGGAAGTCGGAAGAAGTAGGCAAGCATGTCCGCAGATAAGCACATGTCGTTCTTCCGTCGAAAACCAGTGTTTACAGGAAAGGAACTGGGAATCCATCTCGCGTCTCGTGGTTTGATTGGAAGCAGAGGCCAAGAGGCGCTCTTGGCTTACTACACCAAGACAGGCCGTGTAATCAGGGTGCGCCGGGGACTGTATGCCGTAGTCCCTCCGGGTGCTGAACCAAACGTCTATCCGGTCGACCCTTATCTCATCGCGGGCAAGTTGACTCCAGATGCAGTGCTTTCTCACCACACCGCGCTTGAGTTTCACGGGCGGGCATACTCAGTCTGGAATCTGTACATCTACTCAACAGCCCGGCCTGTCGGGAAACTGAGTTTCCAATCAAAAGGTTTTCGCGGGATCGGGTTTCCTGTGGCCCTTCGACGCACCGGCACGGAGCATTTCGGCGTACTTGACCGGGAGCGCGGCGGCATAATGGTACGCGTGGCTAGTCTGGAAAGAACACTGGTAGACATCTTGCATAGACCCGACCTGGCAGGGGGTTGGGAAGAAATCTGGCGTTCCCTGGAGTCAGTCGAGTTCTTCAACGTCGACCGAATTGTGGAGTATGTGCAGTTGCTTGGCAACGCAACTACGGCTGCGAAGGTAGGGTTCTTTCTGGATCAACACCGTGACATACTGATGGTTGAGGAACACCATCTTTGCCAGCTTCGTGAGGAACGGCCCCGGCAGCCGCATTATCTGGACCGGAATTGGCGAAAGGCTGGATCCTTGGTGGCAGATTGGAACCTCATCGTTCCAAACAAAGTGCTCGAACGGTCTTGGGGAGAGGTCCTGTGAGGGTTAATCCTGAGTTTCTGGCCGCCGAAGCTTAAGCAACCGGATTCCGGACCGAGATGCTGGAGAAATCTGTCCGGTTGCTGACTCTGCTCAATGCATTCTGCGAACATCCCCAGCTTGCAGGAAAACTGGCACTCAAGGGCGGAACTGCTTTGAACCTATTCTTGTTCGATGTTCCGCGGCTTTCCGTTGACATCGATCTGAACTACGTCGGTGCAATAAACGTCGCCTTCAATCATCCGGTAGACCGCGAATGTGCTGCCGCTGTGGTCAAATCGGACCACATCTTCTTCGTCGATGTCGTTGAGAGCACAAACCTCCAAGCAGGGCAAATTCATCTCCTTTGTTATCCGGTGGTCTTGATGTCAGACATTGACATCCCGTTTTTGACCCGCCCGGCGCCGGGCGGCAATTCCGGTCGGATGAAATGCGCCGGATCGCGCAGTTGCCGCAGGACGCAAGGGATGATCTCTGCCCAGGCGTGACACAGCGAGCGGTTGGGCACGGGCAAGTCATGCTTGACCGCGTCATGCAGTTTCGGCAACGCATGATAGGGCACCATCGGGTACATGTGATGTTCGATGTGATAGTTCATGTTCCAATAGATAAAGCGCAGGACCGGGTTCATCAGAACGGTGCGGGAGTTGATGCGGTGGTCGAGCACGTCCTCGGCCAGGCCCAGGTGTTGAGGCAGGCCCATCACCAGCAACAGCCAGATGCCATAGGCCCGCGGCAGCCCGATGAGCATCAGGGGCAGTAAGGACCAGAACCAAAGCGCCGCCAAAAGCGTGGCCGCGTAAACCGCGATATGGACCTGCGCGACGCGGACGGCCTTGGAGCGCTCGGCCTCGGGGATGAAATCGGCCTCATCGGGCGGGATGATGCCGACCGCATTGCGCGCCAGCGCCATCAGGCTTTGCGGTACCGCGACGATCCCGAGAAGATTCAGGCACAGCACGATCAATTGCGGCGGGCGCATGCCGGCGATTTCAGGGTCACGGCCGACGATGATCGTATCGGTGTGATGGCGCGCATGCGACCAGCGCCACACCACGGAATTACGCATCATCAGGAAACTGGCGAGTTCATAGACCGCGTCGTTTTTCCACGGTGTCCTGAAAGCGGTGCCGTGGCCGCATTCGTGCCAGCGGCTGTCTGCGGCAGAGGCATAAAAGACGCCATAGACGAAAAAGAAAGGCAGCGCCCACCAGCTACCCCACAAGGCCGCGCCGGCGGCCCCGCTGACCACGATCAGCCCCAGCCAGATCGCCAAGTCGCGGGTCGACCGGCTGTCTGAGCGTTTCATAAGCGATTTCAGAAGCTTGCGGTCAACCGGGGTTTGATACCAATCCGCGCCGGCCAGGCCTTTGTCGAACGCCTTTTGACGTTCCGGCCCGGTCAGCGAATAATCCCGCTCCATCGGAAAGGTTATCAGGCTCATCAGGCTCAAGCGCCGCTAGCTCCACTTTTCCAGGGCAGTCTCGAACTTTTCCAACTCGTCCTCAGATATTCTCACCAATTCGTTTTGCGCGGGGAAGCCGCCGGTTGCCACATCGCGCCGGAATTCGGAAAACGCCGCCACGCGCTCTTGCTGCAGCCGGGCATATTCGGCCGTGAAATCACGATACACCCGGGCGTGGCGGGGGACACGGCCGTCGGTCTCGCCCAGAACATCCATCGAAAACAGGTATTGCACATCGCATCCGGCCCCGGACCCCATAGAAATGACAACCAGCGGCGTTCGTTTCGAAATTGCGGCGGCGACTTCGGGTGGCACGATTTCGATCTCGACGGCAAATGCGCCGGCCTCCTGATAGCGGCGGGCGTCATTCAAGATGGCGATGGCGTCGTCTGCGGTCTTGCCGCGGGCGCTGTAGCCGGTCCAGCGCGCCTTTTGCGGCATAAAGCCAATATGGCCGACAACGGGGATCGCTTCCTTGGCCATTGCCTCGATAACGTCGAAATGCATCGGGCAATAGATGCTGTCGGCGCCGGCCTCCATCGCCTCAAAGGCGGCGCGCTTGGCCTCATCCGCATTGGCGTATTCGCCATAGATCAAGCCAAAAGTAAAATGCGTGTTCGGCGCGGAGGCGCGGAACGCGTCGCGCATGTTTTTGCGCCCCGAGACGATGATCTCGATCCCGGCGGCCTCGGCCGCGGCGGCATGTTCGACAGAGGCCACGTTCAACTCTGTCAGCTGCTCTTTGCCCTTGTGTTCGATCAGATCCTTGACCGTCATCTTCATCAACTCGGCCCTTCCCCTGGTGGCAGATCCGTGCCGCGCAGGATCAGTTCGGCATCGACCAATTGCTGATGCGGACCGGCATCGCCCTTGAGCTTGGCGACCATCATCCGCCCGAGCCGCATGCCCAGCGCATCGAGGTCCTGGCGAAAGGTTGTCAGGCCCGGCTCCACATGGGCGGCGACCGGAACATCGTCGCTGCCGATAATCGCCATATCCGCGCCCGGGCGGATGCCGAATTGCCGCAATGAATCCATCGCACTCAGCGCAATCATGTCATTGCCGCAAAACATCCCGGTCGCACCAATGCCACGGGTGATCAGCTCTGTCGCCGCATCCCCGCCGGTTTTGCGCGATAGGTAACACTCGATTTCCAGATCGGGATCCGGCTCTATTCCCTGTGCCGCAAGCGCCGCCCGATAGCCCTGCAACGCATGGTTCGAATAGGTGTAACGCAGCGGCGTGGTCAGATGCGCAATGCGTCGGTGGCCAAGCTGGATCAAGCGCTCTGTCGCCTGGTAGCCGATCTTAAAGTGATCGACATCGACCCAATCGTGATCCGCCTTGTTGGTTCGTCCAACCGTCACAAACGGAAAACCACGATCCTTCAGCCATTCAATCCGTTCATCCCGTGGCCGCGTGCGCCCGAAGATAAGCCCGTCACAGCGCCCGCCCTCGACGGCGTTGCGAATGATGTCGAACTCGGCGTCGAACTCGCGCGCCATGATAATCTGCAGGGCATAGCTTTGCGCCTGCAGCGCTAATTCGACCCCGTCCAGAAGGCTGAGGAAGAACGGGTCGACGAATTTGGTCCAGGGCTTGGACACCATGAAGGTGACCGTGTTGGTTTGCCTGGATCGCAAACTGGACGCGGCAAAACTCGCGCGGTAGCCCAGTTGTTCGACGGCGGCCTCGACCTTCTGGCGGGTCTGCCGATTCACATCCGCATAGCCGTTCAAGGCCCGACTTACCGTCGAAACCGAAAGCCCGGTCTGCGCCGCAACATCCTTTATGCCTGGTCTCTTGGCGGTCGTGCTCATCATGCCTCCTGGGCGATCACGTAACCGTACCCGGCAATTTCGCCCGCCGATAGGCTGCCGGACAGCACCTTGGCGCCGCTTGGCACCGGAAAGGCGCGGGGCGCGGCCGAAAAGTTGAACGCGCAGAACAGTCTCTTCTCGCCGTGAGAACGCGCGAAGGCAAGCCAATCGGTCCCGTGGTCGATGACCTCGAACGCGCCATAGCGCAGGGCGTCACTCGCGCGCCGCAAGGCGATCAAGTCGCGGCAGTTTTCAAGGATGGACCCTGCCTTTCCGTCTTGCCGAGATACGGCCCGTTCCGCGTGAGTTCGTTCGCAGGGCAGCCAGGTCGGCTGCGCCCCGGAGAAACCCAGCCCGTCGGTATCGTCCCACGGAAACGGGGTTCGCGCACCGTCGCGCCCCCGGTGGTGCGGCCAAAATCGCAACCCTTCAGGGTCACGCATCGCTGCCCGCGGAACCTTCGAATGTGGCAATCCCAGCTCTTCGCCCTGAAACAGAATCACCGTGCCGCGCAAGCTCAGCAATAGGGCATGCAGCATTGTCACCTTTTTGGCACTGCCGTCGGCGCCCCAACGGCTGGCAACGCGAATGACATCGTGGTTTGAAAACGCCCATGTCGGCCAGCTTTCGCCCGCGCCGGCCGCGGTTACGGCCTTGGCGATATGGGTGCCGTTCAGTTCAGGCGCGAGCAGTTCAAAACTGTAGGCTGTGTGCAACCGGCCTGGTGCGGTGTATTCGGCCATGCGCTCTGGCTGCCAGTCACAGGAAATCTCTGCCAGCAACAGCTGGTCGCCGGCCACATCGCGCATCCTTTCCAGAAATGGCAGGTTCTCGGGCCGGGAACGATCATAGACCCGCTGTTGCATGTAATAGGGGTTCGCCGGAATAACCGCAGTCTTCGCCGGCGGATTGTCCCTTAGCCGGGGGTCGTGCATGAAGAAATTGGCCACATCCAGCCGCAGCCCATCAACGCCGAGATCAAACCAAAACCGCATGATATCAAGCACTTCATCCTGAACTTCGGGGTTGTGAAAATTCAGATCGGGCTGTTCGGCCAGGAAATTGTGCAAATAACATTGCCGCCGCTCCGACGCCCATTCCCAGGCAACTCCGCCAAAACGCGCCAACCAGTTGTTGGGCGGGCTGCCATCCGGTTTCGGGTCGGCCCAAACATACCAATCGGCCTTGGTATTGTCCTTGCTTGATCGGCTCTCTTGGAACCAGGGATGTTGATCCGAGGTGTGGGAGTAGACCTGGTCAATAACGACCTTTAGTTTGTACTCATGGGCCGCGGCGATGACATCACGAAAGTCATCCAATGTGCCAAAGCGCGGATCGACCTGCCGGTAATCGGACACATCATAGCCGGAATCATGCATCGGCGACGGAAAGAACGGCGTGATCCAGATTGCGTCGATGCCAAGGCGCGCCAGATAGTCGATGCGGCTCAACAATCCTCGCAGGTCGCCCTCTCCATCGCCATTCGAATCCATGAAGCTGCGCAAATAGACCTCGTAAATGCACGCCCCGCGCCACCACTCCATATCATCTGTTAGGGGTGAGTTCGTCACCTGGCAGCTCCACTTCGGTTCAGCCATTCAAAAACGTTTTTGGAAATCGGTCAAGATTTTCGTAGGTGTTCTGGCCATGGATTGGCAACATGGCCGAAAATCCTTGACCGATGGGCCCCTCTCTGCAAATCTGCATCAGAAATCCAAAATCGTTTTTGGATTTCCCGATAAGGGACAGCTTCAAGGAGGAAAATATGCGGAGCTTACGCAATTCGATTATCCTGGCCGCGTCCGGCCTTGCGTTGAGCGTCGGGGCCACATGGGCCGGCGACTGGTGCTCGGGTCAAACGATCCGACTATTCTCGGGCGGGCCTGCAGGAGGCGCGTTCAACTCGATCATCGACCGTGGCGCTAATCAGGCGGCCGAAGACACCGGCGCCAATGTGCAGATCATCTATTCCGATTGGGATTTCGACAAGATGGTTACCCAGCTTCGCGAGGCGATCAGCCAGGCGCCAGACGGGATCGCCATGATGGGCCATCCGGGCGACGACGCGATCATGCCGTTGGCCGCAGAGGCGGCCGCCGCCGGCATCCCGATCATGTATATGAACGTGGATGTACCCAAAGTCCGCGCCGCGTTCGGTTCCGGCTATGTTGGCGCGACTCTTTATCAGCAGGGCCGCAATCTTGGCGAGGAAACCCTTCGTCTCGCCGGCGACAGGTTGCAGCCAGGTGACACCGCTATTGTCATGAGCCGCTGGGAAAGCGAAAACCGCGCGCAGCGTGAGCTTGGCCTCGTCGAAGTGCTGGAAGAATTCGGCATGAAGGTCATCAAGCTGCAAGAGGCCGAAGGCGCCTCCGCAGACCAGATGCTGCAGATCCCAGTGCTCACCTCGACCCTGATCGCCAACCCCGACACTAAGCTGATCGGTTATCCGGGCGGACCGTGGCTGGCCGCGGCGCCAGTTTTCATGGATGCCGTCGGCAAGGGGCCCGGGGACATCATGGCGGTTGGCTTTGACCTTGGACAAGGAGTCATGACAGCCTTTGACGGCGGTTATGTCACCGTGACAGCCGACCAGCAGCCCTATCAGCAGGGCTATCTGCCGGTCCTGTCCCTGTGCCAGCAGCTGGTTTATAAGCTCGGCCCGCTGAACGTGGATACCGGGGCCGGCTTTGTGACGGCGGACAACTACAAGGATGTTGTCGCTTTGGCTGAGGAAGGCGTACGCTAGGACCAGAACGCTTGGGCCGGCGGAGCACTTCGCCGGCCTGAAATGCGCAAGTCTAACCCGAAAGAACCCGATGCCCGCAGAACATGAGCCGGTTGTTGAACTGCGCAACATCGTCAAGCGATTTGGCTCTGTCGAGGCGTTGTCCGGCGTCACAATGAGTGTGCGCCAGGGCGAGGTTCTGGGGCTTTTGGGCGACAACGGCGCCGGAAAATCCACCCTGATCAAGACCCTGGCGGGCGTGCATGACCCCGATGAAGGCGAAATCATCGTCAAGGGGCGCGCGAGCAAGCCCTGGACCCCGGCCGCCGCCCGCGACGCCGGTATTGAGACCGTGTTTCAGGATCGCGCCCTGGCGCCGCAACATTCGATTGTCACCAATATCTTCATGGGACGCGAGATCACCAATGCGCTCGGGTTGATGCAGGTCCGGGCGCAGATCGCGGAGGCCAATAGGCTGATGCGCGAGATCGGCTTTACCTCGAAAGTGTTCAATCCCGAAAGCACCGTGGGTACGCTGTCGGGCGGCGAACGTCAGGGCGTGGCCATCGCCCGCGCGCTTTACAACGAGGCGGATGTGATCGTGCTGGACGAACCCACGACCGCCCTGTCGCTGACCGAAACGCAAAAGGTCTTTCGCTTTGTCGAGGCGGTCAAGAATTCCGGGCGGACCGTCGTCTTCATCGGCCACAACATCTATCATGTCTGGGACATCGCCGACCGGTTCTTCGTGATCGACCGCGGCAAAGAGGCGTTTGAGGGCGCGAAATCCGCCTTTTCCGGTGCCGAACACCTGATTGAGATGATGCACCAGCTGGCGGAAACCGGCCGCGCCGACACCAGCACATTGCTTGAAACGGCCTGAGGATGAACGCGGTGAGCGAAGCAAAAACAGACGTCGATTCCGACGACCGCCGGCCAGAGCAATTGCGCTGGACCTTGTTCTATCGCAAGAACGGTCGCGCGCTGAACGCCTTTCTGGCGCTGGTCCTCGTCTGGACATTCTTTGCCCTCAACAACCCGGCACTTTTCCTCAACCCGCTATTCTACAACGCCTTCCTGTTTTCGGTGCCGGCGACCATATTCCTAACGACCTCTTTGGTCTTCGTGATCGTCTCGGGCGAACTGGATCTGGCATTCCCTTCGGTTGTAGGCGCAGCGGGCGGGGTTTTCATGTACTCGGTCGTCCTCGGCGTTCCAGTGATTCCGGCTTTTCTGCTGACCCTTGGATTTGGGGCGTTGATCGGCTTTGGCATCGGCATGATCGTGGTCTATGGGCGCATCTCGTCGCTGGTGGCGACGCTGGGGCTCAACTTCTTCATTCTGGGCATCGTCAACCTCTTGGCGCAGGGCCGGACAATTTCGGCGCCCGAAGCGATGAATAGCTTTGGCTACACGCTCTTTGTCGGGAAATGGAACCTGTTCGAGACCACGCTCAGGGTGCCCAACCATTTCCTGTGGTCGCTGGTCTGGGTCGTGTTCTGCTACGTGCTGTTCAAATATCACCGGTTCGGCAACCGGGTGCAGCTGGTCGGTGACAACACCGACAGCGCGCGCGAGATGGGGATCAATATCGAACGCATTCGCGTCAGCGTGTTCATCGTCTCGGGCGTTGCCGCGGCGATCACCGGCGCGCTGCTGGTGCAGATGGCCAATATGGTGTGGTTCCCGACCAGCGGCAAAGCCTATCTGCTGATCGCCTTGGCCGCGCTGTTTGTGGGTGGCACGCCGACCTGGGGCGGTGTTGGTACGATCTTTGGCGCGTTTTTCGGCGCCATGACCGTGACGCTTATCCCATCGGGCGCGGTGGGGGCCGGTTTCGCCGGGTATTGGACCGATTTCATCTTTGGCCTCGTCATCATTCTGACCATGATCGCGCACCGGTTCTCCGGTGCGCGGGTGCGGTAGCGCACAGATGCACAGCGGGGCGGGACGATCGTGGCAGAGGCCTATTCTGCCGACGAAAACGCCCTGACGATCCGGTTCAATGCAGAACTGATCCGCACCGAACCCTGGGGGCCCAACGCCCTGCGACAAGGTCACGCCCGGGCGCGCAGATTGTCGAACCGCATGTCAGTGCTCTGCCAGATACCGCGCCGAGCGACAGCGCCATAGAAATCAACGGCCCCCATGCCAGCATTCGCAATGGCCGGATTGAGGCACGGGTGCGGATGACCCCGCCGGCTTGGCGCCGATGTCCCGCTGGAACCCGTCATCGCTTATCATGACGCCAACACCGGCCAGGAGTTGCTGGTCGAGACCCGCAGCGTTGCTGAAGTTGGCGGAATGGCAGAAACGGTGTGGGGTCAAGAGACAGGGAATACGCACCCGCCTCGCCAATTCGCCAATTGACAATTCACTCGTGCAGAGTATTTGTGCCACGCTACGATTGAGGGCCTGTGAGGGTCCGCCAGATTGACGATCTTTCCAACGGAGCATCCAGATGGCCAAACCGGCAACGATAAAGATCAGGTTGAACTCGACGGCGGGTACCGGACATTTCTACGTCACACGCAAGAATACCCGTAACATGCCTGAGAAAATGACTGTCCGGAAATACGATCCTGTCGCCCGCAAGCACGTCGAATACAAGGAAGGCAAGATCAAGTAGGCACGCCTGCGGTCTTCTACCTGTCAATCCTGCTGGAGTCCTTGCTAGAATTGACTCTGGCCGGTTCTCTACCGTCCTCAAACCGCGTCCTTTCTCGCTGCATGCATGAACCCTGATTGGGTGCGAGGGCGCATGCGGAAGAGTGACTGCGCACCAGTCAAGCATTTTGCCGTCGGTAGCTTCATCGGCTTCAACCGGTATGCTCGGAGCGTTGCCCGGCGCCAGAACGCATCGGATCGTGTGATAGGGGAGTTAGAAGCCGGCAGGAGTTGCATGCCATGGTCAATACCATCCGATGCCGCCGCAAATGATGCTTGAAGCAGAACCCTTCTTGACGAAGGATGTGGCAGCAGCATTGCATGCTAAATTCGCTGGAACAGGTGAACAGGTTGATCCTCCGACGTTCGGGCACCGGGCCCCAATTCGCAAACTCTAAACTGTCTGGGACAAACCCATGGACGAAAATCTGACGGCAAATGCTGATGGCGAGATGACGCTCCCCAGCGTCTGTCCGCTTGACTGTCCGGATACCTGCAGCCTGTCTGTCAAGACTGACGGAAAGCGCATTCTTGGTGTGCGCGGCTCGAAGGCCAATCCGTACACGGATGGGGTAATCTGCAACAAGGTTGCGCGTTCTTATCCGGAGTTCATACATGGACCGGATCGATTGGTGCATCCGCTAAAGCGTGTTGGACCGCGCGGCGGAAACGAATTCGAACCGGTGTCCTGGGATGAGGCCCTCGATCTTGTCCACGCCGGCATTTCAGGCGCAATCGCGCAGCATGGTCCACAGACAGTTCTGCCGCTCAACTATTCGGGGCCACATGGCGAACTCGCCGTCGGTTCAATGGACCGGCGCTTCTTCCATCGGCTTGGCGCATCGCTGCTTTCGCGCGGTCAACTGTGCGGGATCGTGCGCGGTTCTGCCTATGCGAGCCTTTACGGCGATGCTCCTGGGATGCCGCCCGAGCAAATCCGTCACTCCGACCTTGCCGTGGTCTGGGGAAACAACGTTACGGTTTCGAACCTGCATCTCGTAAGGGAGATCAGGGCAGCCCAGCGGGCACGCGGAGCACGGCTGGTCGTCATTGATCCCAAACGCACGCGCATCGCCGAGCAAGCTGATCTGTTCATCCAGATCCGCCCTGGAACGGATGTCGTCCTGGCGCTTGCGATGGCTGCGGAACTCGAACGGCGCAACGCCCACGATCTCGAATTCATCCATCGATGGGTTGAGGGCTACGACGCCTATATGGCCCATGCGCGGGCGCATACACCGGAAATGGTGGCCGAAATCTGCGGAGTTGACTGGACAACCTTTTCCAGGTTTGCCGATCTCTATTGCGATGCGGAAACCGTCGGGGTCTCGGTCGGAAACGGAATGGAGCGCGGCCGCAGCGGTGGTTCCGGCCTGCGTGCAGCAATGGCGCTCCAGGCATTGACGGGCAATCACGGGCGGCTTGGTGCCGGTGTCTTTGCCAAACCCGGTCATGCCTTTCCCAGAACAACTGACCGATTGCAGCGACCAGACCTGGTTCCTGCAGGTACCAGGACCATCAATATCGTTGATGTCTCGCGATTGCTGCTTGATGACGCGCTGGCCCCACCCATTCGCGCGGTGTTCATCTACAATCACAACCCGGTTGCAACGCACCCCGACCAGAACCGCATGCGCCGGGCGCTTGCGCAGGATGGTGTTTTTGTTGCCGGTTCCGACATCATGATGACGGACTCAATGCGCTACTGCGATGTGGTGCTGCCGGCTTCAAGCCATTTCGAATATGCAGACATCTATGGCGCCTACGGCCACCGGCACCTGCAACGGGCGGAAGCAGTGATCCCTGCGGTAGGTGAGTCTCTGCCGAACACGGAGATATTCCGGCGCCTTGCAGCAAGGTTTGGCTTCGACGAACCCATCTTCAGCGAAACAGACGAGATGCTGATGGACGCGGCATTTCGGGCCGGTGATCCCCGGTTGTCTGGGCATCTGCCCAGCCGCCTGCCAGTGGATACAGCGCTGGCCATGACTACGGTTGAGGGTAACGAGCCGGTCATGTGCTCGTCGGTGCAACCTGAAACCGGGTCAGGAAGAATTGAACTCTACAGTTCCGATCTTGAGTCCCGGTTCGGATACGGGCTGCCGCGTTTTGAACCGGTAAACCGCTCACTTCCGTTTACGGTGGTCTCGCCGTCTTCGGACAAACGGACCAATTCGACCTTCGGCAACTGTTCCTTGTCGCAGGAACCGGAGCGGGTCGAGATCAATCCGGCTGATGCTGAAGTCCGCAATATTGCCGATGGCGATCTTCTGCGGCTCTACAATGAGCGCGGCGAAACGACCCTCGTGGCAAAGGTCACCGATGCCGTGCTGCCGGGTGTGCTCTACACTCCCAAGGGCACGTGGCTCGCTGCGAGTTCGACCGGGCAGACGATCAACGCTCTGCTCGATGCCGATATCCGGACCGATATCGAACACGGCGCGTGTTGCAACGAGGCGTTTTGTGACATCGAAAAGGCAGGCTGACACGCCGCCGCTTACGGAACTTCAGTGCGGCAATGCCACGCAGCCGGACGAATAACCGCCATGTTTCGGCTCGCGATCCGTTGGGTGATGCCAAAAAGAAAATGGCCGGCGTGAGCCGGCCATTCTGAATTGCAAGGCGGTTGCGCCAATCACTCGCGCTGCCCAAAGAGATGCAGCAGCATCAGGAACATGTTCAGGAAGTTCAGATAGAGGCTGAGAGCTCCCATGATGGCCGATTTGCCGAGCCATTCGCTGTTCCCGGTGGTCGCCATCTCGATATAGGTATTCTTGATCCGCTGGGTATCATACGCCGTCAATCCGGCGAAGATCAGCACTCCAAGAACCGAAATCGCAAAGGCAACGGCGGCAGACGCCAGGAAGATGTTCACGATTGCCGCAACAATAATGCCGATCAGTCCCATGATCAGGAATGTCCCCCAACCGCTCAGATCCTTCTTGGTCGTGTAACCCACGAGGCTGAGTCCAGCGAAGGCAATTGCTGTAATCAGGAAGACCTGTGTGATCGATATCCCTGTGTAGGCCGCAAAGATGTACGAGATTGAAAGGCCCATCAGGCCTGCAAAGGCCCAGAAGACCGCCTGGGCGGTCGCGAGGCTCATCCGGTTAATGGCCGCACTGAGAAAGAAGACGACGCCAAGCGGCGCAAGCATGACCACCCATTGCAGCGGCGTGCTGTAGATCGAATAGAGGAGTACGTCATTCGTGCCTACCAGATACGCCACGACGCCAGTGATCAGCATCGCCGCAGACATCAGGCCGTAGACCTTGTTCATGTGGGCGCGCAGACCTTCGTCTATTCTTGCACCTACTGCGGTGCTTCGTCTGTCAGCGACTCCAACAATTCTCATCAAGTAACTCCATATTGTTTTGACCCGAACCGGGTGCATTCTTCATGATCGTGTTATGGTGCTTTTTTCCGGAAATTTCAAGATTGAGGCGGCCAAACCCGTTCTTGACCATTCGCCAGAGCAGCAGGCTCTATTTGGTCCTGCCGATCATCTTCCTGAAGCCGGATTGACCGCCGTCTGCGCCTGATGGAACGTTTTCAACTCACCTTGTTCGGATCCTGGGATCAAGGGCATCACGCAGGCCGTCTCCCATATAATTGACCGAAAGCACTGTGAGCGAAATCGCCAGGCCAGGCCAGATGACGCGCTCCGGATATTGCTGAAGGTAGTCGGTGGCATCAAAAAGCAGCCGTCCCCATGTCGGAAAATCCGACGGAAACCCAAGCCCCAGAAAAGAAAGCGCCGACTCGGTTATGATCGCCGTGGCGATGCCGAGCGTTGCCGAAACCATGATGGGAGAAAGTACGTTGGGCAGGATATGCCGGGTAATCAGACGTCTTGGAGGCGTGCCAATCGACCGCGCCGCCAGCATGAATTCGCGTTCCTTTATGGCCAGTACATCTCCCCGCACAATCCGAGCCGTTTGCATCCAGCTGGTGATGCCGATCACAAAGACGATGAGAATGAAGATTCCGGTTTCAGGTCCGAAGGCGCTGCGCAGCGCATCGCGGAACAGCATGATGATCACCAGCAGCAGCGGAAGCAGCGGCAGGGCAAGGAAGAGGTCTGTAAACCTCATCAGCGGCCCGTCCAGCCGCCGGAAGAACCCGGCCAGTACGCCGACGGCCGTTCCAAGGATGAGCGAGAGGAGCATTGCTGTCAGGCCGACAGCGACCGAAGTGCGTCCGCCAGCCATGATCCGGGCAAGCGTATCCCGGCCCAACTGGTCCGTACCCAGGGGATGGGCGAGGCTTGGTCCGGAGTTTCGTGCCCGGATGTCAATGTACTGAGGGTCGATCGTCCAGACTAGAGGACCCACGGAAACACTGAGAAGCACCAGCACGAAGAATGCGCAGCCTGCCAATGCTCCCTTGTGGGACTTGAACTGAATCCAGACGTCCCGCCAGTGCGAGCGTGGAGGTGACTCGAATGCCTGAATGTCAGTCATAGCGAATCCTCGGATCGAGTATTCCGTAGAGGATATCGGCGGCCAGGTTGAAGAGGACGATCAGGATGGCAAAGATGAAGGAGAGCGTCTGGACCATGGGGATGTCGTTGGCCTCAATGGCGATGATCAGCAATTGACCCAACCCGTTCACCTTGAAAATCTGTTCCGTGATTATGGCGCCGCCGAATACGGTTGGGACGCCCAGAGCAATGACGGTGACGACCGGGATCATGGAATTACGCAGAACATGGACAAGGATCACAACCCGCTCCTTCAAGCCTTTTGAGCGGGCTGTCCGGACATAGTCCAGATTCAGGTTGTCGAGCATCGACGCCCGCATGAAACGGCTGATCTGCGCGGCATTGTATAGCGCCAGCACAAACACCGGCATTAGCAACTGGCGGATCTGAAACAGGAAACTATCCCAGTCGGTCACCACATGAGTGGTGTCGTAGATGCTCGGCAACCAGCCGAGATTGACCGAGAAGATGACGATGAGAAGTACGCCGGTGAAGAAAGTCGGCACCGAAAATCCCACCATCGAGACGAAAGTTCCGACCTGGTCGAACCACGAGTATTGGCGGTATGCCGAATAGACCCCGATGGGCAGGGCGATGGCAATCCCGACGACATACGAGAGGCCAACCACCCAGAGTGTTTGCGGCATCCGCTGGACTACGATGTCAACAACCGGCGAGCGTGTTTGCCAGGAAATCACACGCTGGCGGTCCCCTGACAGATCGTAACCGGTGAGTTCGGTCAGCATGTGAAGTGGTTCGTTGACGAAGAACTGCTGAAGCCAAAGCAGGTAGCGGATGTAGATCGGTTCGCCCAGTCCGAGCGATTGCCGTATCCGCTCCTTGACCTCCGGTGGAATGGTCAGCGGAAGTTGAGCTGTCGGATCTCCCGGCGCCAGATCAAGCAGAAGAAACAGGATCAGGCTGATCAGCAGAAGCGTCGGAATTGCAAAAAGCAGCCGGCGAATTGTGTAGTGGAGCATTGCCGCGATTTCCGGCCGGTAACCCGGGTCGTTGTTGCAAGAGCGGAGCCCGGACTGCCAGCCCGGGCCCCGAACACATTCAGGTTACTTGATGCGGTACCAATCCGCGACATTCCAGAGTTCGGAATCCCACGTATTGAGCTTGACACCGCCCAGGCTGTTCGAATGGGCAGATACCCGTCCCCTGTGTACCAGCGGGATCATGACATAGTCCTGCATCAGCATGTCATTCATGGCCTTGCCCAGCGCTGAGCGTTGTTCAAGATCACCTGTCTTTGACATCTCAAGAAGCATGGCATCGTATTCCTCGCTGCAGAAACGTGGAATGTTCCCGCCCTGCCACTGGGTTTCTGGACGAGGGTTCTCGCGGCATTGCCAGTTGCCAAGATAGGTTTCCGGATCAGCGCCCTCGAAGTTGTTGGCATACATCTCAATGTCTGCGTAGAACTTTTGATAGGTGTCCGGACTGCCCGGGTCGCTTCCAAAGAAGACCGATGCGCTGATGTTGCGCAATTCAGTTTCAACACCGAGTTCCGCCCACCATTGCTTGATGAGTGCCTGGAAGTCCTGCCGGACGGCGTTGGTCGAAGTCTGATAGAGAATGGAGAGGCGAACCCCATCTTTTTCCCTGATGCCGTCAGAACCCGGAACCCATCCGGCATCGTCCAGCAACTGCTTGGCACCATCAAGATCCTGAACCAGGCAACTGTCGTTGGCCGTGGAGGCATACACTTCCGGAGCCGGAACCACGTTGCATGTAGGCCGCCCTGCCTGCCCGTATCCGATTTCGACGAGCAGTTCGCGATCGATGGCCATCGAAAGCGCTTGCCTCACATTCTTGTCAGTCAGGAAGGGATGGGCATGCATGGTCGTGGAGCGCTCATCGCCGAGAGCCGGGTCCGGATTGGTGAGGTTGACCATAAGGCGTTCAACCAATGTGCCAAATGCAGAGACCACGGTGCCCTTGCCAGCGGCTTGCATGTTGTCGAGCACATCCGGTGAAAGCTGGAGGTTCCATGCATAGTCGAACTCTCCGGTTTCGAGGACCGCCCTGCCGGCTGCCGCCGCATCGCCCCCGCCTTTGAAGGTAACCGTTGCGAATGCAGGCTTCGCCGGATCACGGTAGTTGGGATTTGCCTCAAGCGAGATGACATCATTCGGGCGGAAGTCAGTCACCACGAAGGGGCCGGTTCCGATCGGGGCAAAATTCTGCTCGGTGCATTCAGGTGCCCGTGCACCGAGGCAGTCTTGAAACTGCGCCTTCTGAAGGATCGGCGACTGCGCGCCAACAAAGGCCGCATACGGATAGGGCTTCGCCTCAGCAAACGTGACGCGGACTGTTCTGCTATCCAGCGCGTCCACAGACGCGACACCATCGAAATTGGTTTCCTGGGCGCACCCGGCTTCAGGATGCATGCAGTACTCGGCTGTGAACACGACATCCTCAGAGGTTACCGGTGTACCATCCGCCCACAGCAAACCTTCGCTCAGCGTCCAGGTTATCGTCGTCAGGTCTTCCGACACGCCACCATTGGCAACGGTCGGCACCGACTCGGCAAGCCAGGGAATGAGGTTGCCCCTGTTGTCGTGGCGGGCAAGCGGTTCGATAACAATCGACGAGGCTTCCAGGTCCTTGGTTCCGCCGGACAGATACGGGTTCATGATGGAGGGCGCTTGCCAGTAAATGATACTGACATGGCCGTCAGCTCCGCGTTCTGCCTGTGCCGCTGCTACAGACAGCATGGATGCTGCGGCGAGTCCCGCCGCAATGCCACTGATGTATTTCATGGTTTTGGCTCCTTTGTTCGTTACCATTTGACCTGCCGCAGCCTTCCCGCGGCAGCATTCAGTCCGCAGTTGCCAAATGGCAAGCTACGAACCGGCTCTCACCGATCGGCGCAAATCTGGGCCGTTCCTGTCTGCAAAGATCGATGGCCTTGGGGCAACGGGTGCAGAAGACGCACCCGTCCGGTTTGTTTGCGGGCGAAGGGACATCTCCCTTCAGAATGATGCGGCGCCGTTTGCGTTCCGAGGCCGGGTCGGCCTCGGAGACCGCCGAAAGGAGCGCCTCGGTATAGGGGTGTTTTGGATCCTCATAGAGTTCTTCCCGAGACGCCACTTCCACAATGGTTCCCAGATACATGACAGCAACCCGGTCGGCGATGTGACGTACCATTCCGAGATCATGGCTGATGAAGAGGTAGGTCAGATTGAGTTCGTCCTGAAGATCCTCAAGCAGGTTGACGACCTGTGCCTGGATGGAGACGTCGAGTGCCGCGATCGGTTCGTCGCAAACCACGAGCTTCGGATTGAGAGCAAGCGCCCTGGCGATCCCGATCCTTTGGCGCTGGCCACCGGAAAACTCGTGGGGATAGCGGTTGGCATGGTCTTTGCTGAGGCCAACCGAGTCCATGAGTTTGTGAACCTTTTCACGCCGTTCGGCCGGCGAAGACGTGACATGTTCCACGAGCGGCTCAGCGATGATTTCTCCAACGGTCATGCGCGGATTGAGGCTGGCCTGTGGATCCTGAAATATCATCTGCATGAGTGGACGGAGTTGGCGCAGTTCGGCTGGCTGTGCTTCACTGATTTCGGTGCCCATGATCCTGACACTGCCGGACGTGATTTCGGTCAGCCTCAATATGGCCCTTCCGGTCGTCGTCTTTCCGCAACCGGACTCCCCCACAAGCCCCAGCGTCTCGCCGTCCTTAATGTCGAACGACACCTCATCGACGGCACGAATTTCCCCGACCCTCTTCCTGAGCACCCCGGCGGTGATCGGGAAATGGACGCTGAGATTCTGGACCGCTACCAGCGGTGGAGCAGCAGTTCCGGCTTCAGGCATTTGCTTCCGTCCCGGCCTGCTCCAGGAAGCAGGCGACGTCGTGACCATTCCCGGACTTGATCCTGGCTGGGACTTCCTTGCCGCAGCGATCAAATGCAAACCTGCAGCGCGGCTTGAATCCGCATTCGGATGGCGGGTGGAATAGGGTGGGCGTGATGCCCTCAATAGTGTTGAGCCGGCCAGCGCGCTTTCCACGAATTGCAGGAATGGTTCCAAGCAATGCACGAGTGTAGGGGTGGCGAGGATTATCGAACAGGTTGTCGACCGGCCCGTGCTCAACAATCCGGCCTCCATACATAACGATGACCCGGTCGGCGATGCCAGCGATAACGCCAAGGTCGTGGGTTATCCATATGATGGCCATGGAAAGCTTGCGGCGTAGTTCCTTCACAAGTTCGAGGATTTGCGCCTGAATGGTGACATCAAGCGCGGTCGTCGGCTCATCGGCGATTAAAACCTTCGGTTCGCACGCCAGAGCTATGGCAATCATGACCCTTTGCCGCATTCCGCCGGAAAACTGATGCGGAAAGTCCCGCAACCGGTTTGCGGGATCCGGAATGCCGACGAGTTCGAGCAATTCAGCTGCCCGCCGCCTTGCTTGCGCCCGGGAGAGCTTCAGATGACGGCGAAGCGGCTCCATCAGTTGGAAGCCAACCGTGAATACGGGGTTGAGTGAGGTCATGGGGTCCTGGAAGATGAACCCGATCCGGCCGCCCCTTATGTTCCGCAGTTCATCCTTGCTCATTTCCAGAAGCTGTTGGCCATCGAACTCGACCCTCCCGTTGCGGATTTCGGCAGGCGGCGTGGGCAACAGGCCAAGCAACGACATCATGGTAACGGATTTGCCTGATCCGGATTCGCCAACCACGCCGAGCACCTCTCCGGCCTTGAGGTCGAAACTCACCCTGTTAACAGCAAAGACTTCGGCATCGCGTGTCACGAAGACGGTTTCGAGGTCTTGAACATCAAGAATGTGGTCTTCGGCGTTTTTCAATCCAGTTCCAGTTCCAACGAGTTCGGTGCCGCATATTCGGTGAATCAGGTTGCGGGCGCAATACTCTGAATCGACCGGTTTCAAGGCTGCTCACACGCCTTGACCGCCTATGATGAAGCTACCTTCAGGACGACTTTGCCAACCGACCGGCGCGCACGAAGCAAATCAAGCGCCTGGTTTGCCTCCTCCAGTTGAAGGACATGCCTGATTTCGGGTTTCAGCTTTCCTTCTTGGTACCAGCCAAGCAGCGTGCTGGCGCTGCCTGCAATCACACTGGGGCGGAAATTGCGGTAGCCGCCCCAGTAGAAGCCAATCACTGTGAGGTTCTTGACAAGAAGTATGTTCGCCGGAATCTGCGGCACATCCCCGGAAGCAAATCCGATTGCAAGCAAACGGGCTTCCGGGTTCGCTGCGCGCATGGCCGCCTTGAACTGTTCACCGCCGACCGGGTCGAACACCACATCGGCTCCACCCAGGCCCTTGACGGTTTCGCGTATGTCATCCTGGTCCGTGTCGATTGCATGATCCGCTCCTGCCGCAAGGACTGCTTTAGCCCTTTCCGCACCCCGCGCCGCCGCAATGACCTCGGCGCCCATGAGCTTTCCCACTGCAACGGCAGCCAGCCCGGTTCCGCCTGCCGCGCCGAGAACCAGCAGGCGTTCGCCAGGTTGCAGTTCTGCCCGGTGGGAGAGGGCGACATGCGGAGTACCATAGGCAATGAGAAATCCGGCAGCAGATTCCGCAGGCATCGAGTCTGCAATCGGAATGCAGTTCGCTTCGGGAGCACAGCAGTATTCGGCAAAACCGCCACTTGCGACAAAGGCGATGACCCTTTGGCCTGGAACAAGTCCGGAGGAGGATGCCGGGTCGACGCTGTCGATCGTCCCGCAGACTTCAAGCCCGGGCGAAAATGGCAGTTCGGCCTTTTCCTGGTAGGTTCCGCCCACCATGAGCAGGTCGGCGAAATTGACCCCTGCAGCTTCGACCTTGATGCGGACTTTACCTGGAGACAGTTCGGGAAGGGGTGCTTCGACGAGTTCCAGTGGCTGGTCGTATTCCTTCAGTTGCATGGCGCGCATGGCAGCTCCAATCCGGATGGCAGGACAGTTTCCCGCGGATTAACAAATGGCGCTGCGCCATGAAAGCAAACGATGGCCGGCCGGAGCAGAATTGGCTGCGACAATCCGGCGGCTCACATCCCGGTTGCCTGCGATGGCCTTCGCCCTCTGACCGGTTGGCCGCGATTGCCATTTTTGCACAATCTCGCAATTCCTGGTCCGATATGCGAACAGGCTGCCAGATATGCTGGGCGGATCCGTCGCCGCCAACCTGAATTGAGGCGCCAGCAGTTGGTTGGCAGCCCGTGACGTCAAGGCCGGCATTCAAGGAGAGAACGGAGAAGACTGATGAAGCGCCTTGACGAGCAACTGGAGAATGAACTGATTGATGTGGCTCGTGAACTGGCCGACGCTGCGCGCAGGGAAACACTTGCCTTCTTTCGTTCCCCGGACATGAAAACGGAGAACAAGGATGATGACAGCGGCTGGGATCCCGTAACTCAGGCGGACCGGAACGCCGAGCGGGCAATGCGCCGGATTCTGGCGCAGCGGCGTCCGGATGATGGCATCCTGGGAGAGGAGTTCGAGTCCTTCTCTGGCAACACAGGTTTGCAATGGGTGCTTGACCCGGTTGACGGAACGCGCTCATTCGTAAGCGGTACTCCTGTCTGGGGTGTCTTGATCGCTGTCTCAGACCAAGACGGCCCGCTCTATGGCATCATAGACCAGCCGTATATCGGCGAGAGATTTGAGGGCGGCTTCGGCAAGGCGATCATGCGAGGCCCACTGGGTCTGCGCAAACTCGGTGTGCGTTCAACTTCGGAGGTCGGGAAGGCGATCCTCTTCACCACCTTTCCCGAGATCGGGACCTCTGCTGAGCGGTCTGCATTCCAGAGGCTTTCGCCAAATGTGCTGCTCACCCGGTACGGGACTGACTGTTATGCATATGCGCTGCTTGCTTGTGGACAGATTGACCTGGTCGTCGAGGCCGGTCTTCAACCGTACGATATACATGCGCCCATCGCCGTTGTTCTTGCATCCGGGGGTGTTGCCACCGACTGGAGCGGCGATCCGGCGCATGACCGGACGCGCATCGTGGCGGCCGCCACGCCGGAACTGCATGAGGCAGCACTTGAGTTGCTCGCGTTTCAGGAGTGACCGGCAAAGAAGGCGCTGATCCTGTCAAAGACCTCGGTCCTTGTGTGTGCAGCTTCCATGAGCAGTTCGTGTCGGGCGCCGTCCATGATGATTGGCTGGGGCCAGCCCCATTTGGCGCAATTCTGCTCGGCCGCCTTGAGATCGATGATCTGCTCTTCAGCTCCGAGAAGCACAAGCGACGGAATGCCTGGCGGTGGCAATTCGGCCAAGAACCGGCACTCGCGAAGCGCCGCATGCAACCATCCGTTGGAAGGGCCACCCTTCGCCAACTCTGGCCGGAGTTCCAGTTGCCTTCTCATGAACTGGTACCGTTCTGCATCTGACGTCAGGCGGTTGTTCCGGAAGCTGAAAATCTCGATGTGATTTTTTGCACTGGCCCCTGCAACCGGCTTCCTCGACCGCCCGAGGCTCACTTGCGCAAGGGTCATCGTTTCTGCCACAATCCTGGGTACCGGCGAAAGTCGTAGTCCCCACATGGGGGCACAGAATGCGGCTGCATGCACCGGCAGTCCGGTCTGCAGCGCCTGCAGGGCAATGGCGCAACCCATCGAATGGGCCAGCAGGAACCACGGTTGCGGCATTGCCAGTTCCTCCAACACTGGCATCACCGCTGCAACATCCTCGAGATACTCGTCAAAGCTGTCCACATGGCAAAGCCCAGGGCTTGCGCCCAGATCGTCCGAAAGCCCCTGGCGCCTCCAGTCAAAGGTCGCAAACGACAAATCCCTCTTGCCGAACTCCCAAGCCGCCTCACCGAACTTTTCGATGTACTCGGTTCTTCCGTTGAACAGAACGACTGTTCCCGCCTGTCCGTGTTTCCAGGCCGCCAATCTGATCCTGACACCATCGGCGCACTTCGCCCAACAGGCCTCGCCTCCCGGTGAGTGATGCATGATTTCGGTGTAGAGCGGCGCAGGCTGAACTGTCACTGGAGTCTTCGGGCAAGCGCAGAGGCAATGCCGAGATTGCCTGAAATCGAGATTTCACCAGCAAGATAAGCGGCCGCCGGGTTCAGACGGCCTTCTATGATCCCCGCGAGGGTTCTCGCATCGCCACGTACGACCAGTTCCGCCTCGCCGCCGCCCTCCCTGACTCCATCGCTGTCAATGGTGACGCTCCCGACCTGCTCTATGTCGAATGTGACGGTAGAGGAAAAACCGTTGGGAAAGGCTGCCTCCAGCACGGCGATTGCTTTCGATAGATCTGCCTGCATCGGTCGTGGCTCTCACATTGCAATTGCCTGCATGAGGGAATTTCGGCTATGTATAGGCAAATGTTCCGGTTTGAGAAACACTTCGGTACGGTCAGAGCGATTGCTCTGACGATTTTGCTCTCATGGGCGATTGTTTCACTCCCGGCTGCAAACGCCGAGGAGGCTTCCCGGCTTGACGAGCTGTTCGAACAGCTGAGGGAGGCCGATGCGGCGGCAGGACTTGTGATTGAACACGAGATCATGAAGGAATGGTCCAGGTCGGGATCTCCGTCGATGGACCTGCTTCTGGCCCGGGGACGCTCGGCAATGTCCAGGGAAAGACATATGTTGGCAATCCGGCGCCTCAGTGCGCTGGTCGAATTCGCCCCGGGATTTGCGGAAGGCTGGAATGCGCGGGCCACTGCATATTATCTTGCAGGAATGGACGACCTTTCGCTGGCAGATATTGGCCGTACGCTGATGCTGGAGCCTCGGCATTTCGGGGCACTGTCCGGCTATGGCATGATCATGGAGAAAAGGGGTAACGTGGTTGCGGCGCTGAAGGCGTATGAGCTCGTCGAGGAATTGTATCCCAACCGCGAAGGATTGGCAGACACCCTGGAACGGCTCAGAAAAAAGACTGCAGATCTCTCCATCTGATCCCGCCCGGAATGAAGACCGTTTCCACTGGAGGCCGCATCAAGGCGGTTCTTGGCCCAACGAACACGGGCAAGACAAGATTTGCCATAGAACGCATGCTGGCCCACCGCACAGGCGTGATCGGGCTGCCGCTGCGCCTGCTCGCCCGGGAAGTCTATGACAAGGTCCGGGTGCAGCGCGGCCCGTCTTCGGTGGCGCTTCTGACGGGTGAAGAACGGATCATACCGGAGCGCGCCAAATACTGGGTGTGCACCGTCGAGGCGATGCCAGTCGCCAACGGTGCAGACTTCATGTGCGTCGATGAAATCCAGCTCTGCGGCGATCGCGAGCGGGGACATGTGTTTACTGACCGCCTGCTCAGGGCACGCGGCCAGGTCGAAACGATGTTTCTGGGATCGGACACAATGCGGCCGGTCATATCAAGGCTGGTTGATGGCACCCTGTTCGAGCATCGGGAAAGGTTGTCCTCGCTCAGCCATACCGGCTCGCGAAAGATCTCCCGCATGCGGCCGCGATCGGCGCTGGTGGCCTTTTCGGTAGAGGAAGTCTACGCGATTGCCGAAATCGTCAGGCGGCAGCGAGGGGGAGCCGCTGTTGTCATGGGCGCGCTGAGCCCGCGAACGCGCAATGCGCAGGTTGAACTCTACCAGAACGGAGACGTTGATTTCCTGGTTGCGACCGATGCCATCGGCATGGGGCTGAATCTGAAGATCGAACATGTCGCATTCGTTGGTCTGACAAAGTTCGATGGCAACAAGATCCGCAGGCTGGCCCCGAACGAAATTGCGCAGATCGCCGGACGGGCCGGCCGCTACAAGACACCAGGAACGTTCGGCACGACTGCGGATGCCGGGCCGATGGATCCGGAAGCGGTGGCAGCCATTGAGGAGAACAGATTCCGTAATCTGACGTCCCTGCAATGGCGGAGTTCCGATCTGGATTTCCGGTCGGCCGATACGCTTCTGGCGTCTCTGCGTCAGGATAGTGGCAATCCGATGCTGGCGCGGGCGCAGGAAGCAGAAGATGTAGCAGCATTGCGGGAGTTGTCCGAAATCCCTGATGTGCGGCAGCGGCTGTCGTCGCCGCAGGATGTGCGCCTGCTGTGGGGAGTCTGCCAGATTCCGAATTTCATCGGGACGTCGATTGATGACCATGCCGGCATGATTAGGACGGTCTTTAATTTCGTCCGGGACAGCGGGTATATTCCGGACGACTGGCTGGAGAAACAGGTTCGCCAGATCGACCGCATCGACGGGGAAGTTGACACTCTTGCCCGAAGGATCGCCGGAATCCGCAACTGGACTTATGTTTCGCACCGTCCCGACTGGGTAGAGAACTCTTCATACTGGCAGGAGCGCACCCGGGCTGTTGAGGATCGGATATCCGACGCGCTGCATGCCGGACTGACGAAACGTTTCGTTGACCGGCGAACCAGTGTGCTGCTCAAGCACATGAAGCAAAAGGAGAAACTGGTGACCACTGTAAACGCTGAAGGCGAAGTGGAGGTCGAGGGTGAACATGTAGGCAGGTTGGTGGGCTTCAGGTTCATCCAGGCAGCGGCATCCACTCCAGAGGAAGAACGGGCGGTCAAGGCGGCAAGCCTGAAGGTCCTGGCGCCGGAACTCCTGCTGAGGGCCAACCGCCTCTACAATGCCCCGAACACCGAGTTCGACCTGACGGAACAGGGCGGCTTGATGTGGGGAGAACATTCTGTCGGCAAGCTGTTGCAGGGCAAGGCCCCGCTGGAACCCGAAATCGAGGTGTTCGTTGACGAGCACGCCTGCGAGGAAGCCCGTGAAAAGGTCAGCAGGCGGCTGAAGGCCTTTGTCGGTCAGAAGATTGCGTCGGGTTGCGAGGCGCTGCAGCAACTGGCGGCCGATGAGGAGATCACCGGACTTGCCCGCGGAGTTGCGTACCGGATTGTCGAGTCGCTGGGTGTCATTGAACGGACAGCAATTGCCGGGGATGTGAAGGAACTCGACCAGGACAACCGAAAGCTGCTGCGCAGGCATGGCGTCAGGTTCGGTCAACGCACGATTTACGTTCAACCTGTGCTGCGGCCCGAGGCAACTCGCTGGCGTATCGTGCTCTGGTCGTTGTCGCGGGGACTGCCGGTCTTTCCGCCCCCGCCTCCGCCCGGCCTTGTCACGATACCGGCAAATCCGGAGGCGCCCGATGGATATTATCCACTGTCCGGATACGATGCGGTCGGAAACCTTGCCATTCGCATTGACATGCTTGAGCGGCTTCTCAACCTGCTCAGGGCCGAGGACGGCCGCGCCGGGTTTGAGGCAACAGCCGACATGCTCTCCATAACCGGGCTTTCGCTTGAGAGGTTTGCCGAACTCATGAACGGGTTGGGCTACAGGGCGGACAGGTTTGAACGCCAGAAGGAACGGGCGCCGTTGGAAGCCAGGGAAGAGGGAAGGGAGCCGGTTCCTGGTGAAGCTGCAGCGGTTGAGGTGCCAGTGGAGGGCGGGACGCAAGCCGTCGAGAACGCAACTGCTGAAGGCGATGCCGCCGCTGTGCAGGAATTGGACCCGGTTGCTGAAGCAACCGATGAGCCGGCACCACCCGCACCGGAGGCTGAAGCCGGCATTCAGGCCGAAACGGCTTCGGGTGAAGCCAAGGCAGCTGAATTGCCAGTGGAGGGCGGGACGCATGCCGTCGAAGGCGCAACTGCCGAAGGCGATGCCGCCGCTGCGCAGCAATTGGTTCCGGCCGCTGATGCAGCTGATGAATCAACATCACACGCGCCGGAGGTTGGAGCCGGAACTCATGCCGAAGCGGATTCAGTTCCGCAAGAACCTGAAATGGTGGTGGCCTACAGGTTTACATGGCAACCGAAGCGGCGGCAAAGGCAGGGCCGCAGGGAGGCAGCGGGGCCGGAAGGCAGGCGCAGCGCTCCAGGCCGGCAAAAGAGCCGCCCGCAGCGCAAGAGAAAGGAAACCGCGCGAGCTGCAGGCAAGGCTGAGTCCAACTTGCCAAGGCAGGAGCGGAAAGAAAGGCCGGTTGATCCAGACAATCCTTTCAGTGTGCTCATGGAACTCAAGGAAAAACTCTGAGTTGGGGAAAGCTGCGTCTTCAGGCGCCGGCCTTCCTTGCGCGACCGAAGGCCGGATTTGGAACTTGAATGAACTCGGAGCCGTCTCTATCTAGCCGACTTCCTCCGGCGCAAACGCCTGCATCAAGAGGCTGCAATGACATATGTGGTGACCGATAAGTGCATCGGTTGCAAATACACCGACTGCGTCGAGGTTTGTCCTGTCGACTGCTTCTATGAAGGCGAGAACATGCTCGTCATTCATCCCGACGAGTGCATCGATTGCGGGGTTTGCGAGCCCGAATGCCCGGTTGATGCCATTTTGCCGGATACCGAGCCGGACACGGAGCACTGGGTCGAATTCAACCGGAAATACTCTGAAATCTGGCCGGTGATCTTCGAGAAGACCGACCCGCTGCCAGACGCGGAAAGCCGGGAGGATGAAGAGGGCAAACTGGAGAAGTACTTCTCGGAGCGCCCGGGACCCGGGTCGTGAACAGCGCCCGGCCGGCGGAGGCTGGAACAGTGCTGCGGCAGTGGAATGTGCAAGAAAGGATCTGACCGGATGGGCAAGAAACGCAAGGCTTTCAATTTTTCGGTCGGCCAGCATGTGGTCTATCCGGCGCATGGAGTCGGCAAGATAGTGGCGATCGAGCGCGAGTCGGTTGCCGGCGTAGAATTGGAGATGTTTGTCGTCTTCATAGAAAAGGACAAGCTGACCCTGCGGATTCCAACAAGCAAGGCAACCGCAATAGGCATGCGGAGCTTGGCGACTCCGGAGCTTGCTCAGGAAGCTTTGAACACACTCAAGGGCAAGGCGGTGGTCAAGCGGTTGATGTGGTCGCGACGTGCCCAGGAATATGACCAGAAGATCAATTCCGGAGACATCATCCAGATCTCCGAGGTCGTCAGGGACCTTCACCGGAAGGACGAACAACGTGAACAGTCTTATTCCGAGCGGCAACTCTACGAGTCTGCAGTCAACAGGCTGACCCGGGAAATCGCAGCCGTGAAGTCCCAGAGTGAAGAAACGGCCAATGCCGACATCCTGAAGATACTGAACAACAGGAAGAAATAGCCGGACCGGCCACTGGCTGCCTTGCCGTGCCGGTCTTGAGGCTCCCAATACTCGACAGCGTTTGGTCCAGTCGTTTCCGAATTCGCAGGTAAGTCACCAAGCGGCGGCGAAGCAGGCAAGCAGGGAGAGTTCTGCGGCCTGTTGTGAGGCACCGAGCACATCTCCGGTTATGCCACCCACTTTCTGATTTGCCAGCCAGGCTACGGCGAAAGCGGCAATGGCGGCGACACAGGTGGCCGGCAAGATGCGCCACCCCACGAAGGCAAGAGCCAATGCAATCGCGAGAGCAAATGCCAGGACAACGGATGCAGTTGAAGGTGTGCCGACACTGGCTGCAAGCCCGTCGCTGCGTGCTAGTGGAGTCACACGAAAGACCAGGACCATCATTGCCCGCGACAATGCTGCGGCGGCAATCAGCGGTCCGAACACGGCACCTGCATCGAATACGCCTTCCATGCCCGAGTGGCGGCCAATGAGGAATAGGCCAATGGCGATTGCTCCGTATGCGCCAAGCCGGCTGTCCTTCATGATCCGCAACCGGTCCTGTTGGTCGCGGCCGCCGAACAGCCCGTCGGCGGTATCGGCAAGGCCGTCCTCATGGAGTGCGCCGGTGGCGAGTATCATGCAGCCCAACGCCAGAAGCGCCGCTACGCTGGTGCTTGTGCCCAGCAGCATCAAAAGCAGGGCAATGAATGCTCCCAGCGCGCCTATTGCCGCGCCTGCAATTGGCCATGCCCATGATGATGAAGCCGATACCGGACCATGAAATCCCGCCGGGACGGGAATCCGCGTCAGCAGCGCAAGGGCTGCGGGAATGTCGCGCAATCGCGGCAACTGGTCGCGGGGCAGATGACCGTACATCCTGGAGCCTCAATCGCGGTTCTTTGTTGCAGGATGACGCGGTAATGCATGACCCCCAACTGTTCAACTGACGGAGCAGGGTAGATGACAAGCGTTCCGCCCTTTGACAGCGTAAGGCAATTCCGGCGGTTGCTGGATGAATTGCCGTCTCCGGACTGCCGCCAGCGTCAATTGGCGATTGAACGCAATGCTCAGTTGACCAAACCCGAAGGCGCGCTCGGGCGGTTGGAGGAGATCGCAGTCTGGTACGCGTCGTGGCGGCAGGCACCCGCAGCGCGCATAAAATCGCCTCAGGTTGCCGTGTTCGCTGGCACCCATGGCGTTGCCCGCCGCAATGTGTCGGCCTATCCGCCCGAAGTAACTCTTCAAATGGTCGAGAATTTTGCCCGGGAAGGCGCGGCCATCAATCAGATCGCCAGACTTGCAGGAGCCGAGCGTGTCCATGTGTGTGCAATCGAACTTGATCGGCCAACCGGCGACATCACCATTGGCCCTGCGATGGAAGAGACGGAATTCGTCGATGCTCTCAGGGCGGGTTGGGATGCAGTAGATTCAGAGGCAGATCTGTTCATTCCGGGTGAAATGGGTATCGGCAACAGCACCAGTGCAGCCGCTGTAGCTTGCGCATTGTTTGGCGGGCCTGCGCAGGATTGGACAGGCGCAGGTACCGGGGTTGCCGGTGAAGCCTATGAGCACAAGGTCCGTATCGTCGAACGGTCAGTGCAGGCTAATGGCCCGTTCCCGAGCGGTGCAGGCCTGACAGTCTTGAGGAAACTCGGTGGGCGGGAACTGGCAGCAATTGCGGGCGCCATCACAAGAGCCAGGACACTACGCATCCCCGTGGTGCTGGACGGCTTCATATGCACCGCTGCGGCCGCAGCCCTGCATTGCGAGGTCGAGGGTTCGCTCGACCATGTTCTGGCGGGACACTTGAGTGAAGATGCAGGACATGGCGAATTGCTCAGCAGGTTGGCAAAGCAGCCTATTCTGGAGTTGGGGATGCGTCTGGGAGAGGCTTCCGGCGCAGCCGTTGCAGCCCTGGTCCTGAAGGCTGCCGTGGAGTGCCATGCAGGAATGGCGACGTTTGCGGAGGCCGGCGTCGCGGAGTCCAGTTTGTGAATCCGGCGGAATTCGGGATTGGAATGGTCTTAAGTCAATCCTTGCCAGCTTCGGCCTCTTTACCGTTGTTCTCCGCGGCGGCCTCCTGAGCGTCCTCGGGGGGAATCGTCTCGCTTCCCGGACCAGCCAACTCCTCAAACGGGTCAACAAGTCCCAGGTTCATTTCCCTGCTCAGTTCCCGCACGCGCTTGATGTAGACCTCGTTCTGCTCGATTGGCACCTCGGGGTCCCAGACCAAGGCAAGTTCCCTGGTGGAATTCCGATCATATCGGAAGAAACTGCGAGCCCTGCGATGGGCTTCTTCTTCGGGGACTCCCATCTGCTGGAGGACATATCGGCCGGCCCGGATCGAACTGTCGAATGTTTCCCGGATGATGTGGCTGGCCCCCTCCTGGTAGAGCTGGAACGCATGAATCCGGTCGTGCGCCCTGGCGATGATCGTCAGGTCAGGTCTGGTCCGTCTCGCATAACTCACCAGTTCGGTCGCCTTTGAAGGATTGTCGATGGCAACCACCAGAGCGGCGGCCCGCTTGATTCCAGCGGCTTCGAGCAGCTCGGGACGGGTCGGGTCTCCCAGATATGCCTTGACGCCCAGCCTGCGTATCATCTGGATAACCCGGATGTTGGTGTCGAGGACGGTTGTGCGGATGCCGTTCCCGGTCGCAAACTCGTTGACGACCTGACCGAAACGGCCGCCGCCTGCAATGATGACAGGACCTTCGTCCGGTAGTTCTGCGTCGATCGGTCGATCGACGGGATCCCCGATCCGGCGGGCAAGCCAGTCATAGGCGATGAACAAGGCTGGAGTCAGGATCATGGACATTGCCACGACGAGCAGCAGCACATCTGCCAGATCAACAAGGATGACGTTGGTCTGGACCATGAAACTGAACAGAACGAGGCTGAATTCGCCAGCCTGAGCAAGTCCAAGTGTGAACAGCCAACGATCGCGGCCGCGTAACTTGAACAGGTGGGCCAGCATGAGAAGGACCGCTGCCTTGCACGCAATCAGGCCTAGCGTCAGCCCGGTGACCGTGAAGAAGTTGGCAAACAGAACCTGAAAGTCGATGCCCGTTCCGACCATGATGAAGAACAGGCCAAGCAGCAGGCCCTTGAACGGCTCGATGTTCGACTTCATCTCGTGGCGGAATTCGGTATTGGCGAGAACGACACCAGCAAGAAACGTGCCAAGCGCAGGCGAAAGTCCGACCAGGGACATCAAGAGGGCCGTGGCGATTACCAGGAGCAGTGTTGCGGCAGTCGATATTTCCATCAATCCGGTCGAGGCGATCTGCTTGAACAGTGGCCGGAACAGGAACCGCCCACCGACGATGATGACGGCGATGGAAGTCAGCATGACTCCGGCAACCGCCCATGCAGCCAATCCCTCGATCACTGAAAGTGCGGCCTTACCTTCAACTCCGGCCCCATGACCGGCGAGTTGGGCCTCTGCCGGATTGTCTTGTCCGGATGCAGCCAGCAACGGGATGATGACCAGCATCGGAATGAAGGCCACATCCTGCGTCAGCAGGACGGAGACTCCTGAGCGGCCACCGTTGGTCTGTGTCAGGCCTTTCTCGGAAAGGGTCTGTATGACCATCGCAGTCGACGAGAGCGAAAGCGCCATTCCGATCGCGGCTCCCGTTGTCCATGGAAGACCCAATGCCCGCCCGGCGGCGGCAATCAGGCATGCGGTGACAACGATCTGGAGACCGCCGAGCCCGATCAGCTTGTGACGCAGTTTCCAGAGGGTTTCCGGATCTATTTCCAGCCCGATCACGAAGAGCAGCATGACCACTCCGAATTCGGCAACACTGGAGAATTCGGATGCGGGTGTGCCCAAGAGGCCGCTGACCTGGCCAACGACGATGCCGGCGAAGATGTAACCGAGAACTGTTCCGAGACCGAGGCGTTTGGACAATGGAACAGCAATCACCGCTGCCGTCAGCAATATGGCAATCTGGAACAGTAAGTTGCTCATGGATGCCGCCTGGCAAACGCAATTCTCGCGGCGCATTGAGTGGTGAGCGTCATGATTGAATCCGGAATGCGCGTGTCTCCTGTTCGTTTCATGCAGCGCCATTTCAAGGCCGGGTTGCCGGTTTCGCGGTACTTGCCAAGCCAAATTGAGGCTAACGGATATTCAAGCATACCGCGAGCTGTCCGATCAAATGCGTCCGAAGTGCCGATTAGCCGGAAACTGCCGTTCCGCCGGCAATACCAACGGTTTCGCAGAACCATATCACGATAGCATTAGGCGGTGAATTACCTTGCCGGATCCGGACCAAAGTGCGGAAGGCGTGCCGCGGCCCGAGAAGGAAAGTGCGATTGCGGGAACGATGCTGCTTGTGGACCGCATAGGATGCAAACCCGGCAGGCGCAAGGCAGGTGACAGCCGCATCTGGCAACGCAGCAGTGCCTGCGGACTTGCGGCGGGAATTGCGAGTGGTTACTCGAAGTCAACCGATGCCGTCAGGAGTCTTTCGAGGCAGAGGACCCGAAGTGAAGTTTCTATCGAACAGGTCAAGACCCTTTCATCTTGGACCGTTCCCATTGGAGCGCTTGTCCCGGGCGGCGCCAGCCGTGAACTTTGATGACGTTCCGCAGGACCGCGGTCTGGACCCTGAAGCGCACGAACCGGAGTCAATTGCCCACGCCATAGCTAGATTTTTGGCGATGCTGGATACTGTGCGCGACGGAGTGATCGACAACCCGCGGGCAGAGATACCCGATTGTCCAGCTGAGCGGGCCCGCCACATGAAAGCGTCGAGTTACTATTTCGACGCGTCGATGGTCGGAATTGCGAAGATTGATCCCGCCCACTTCCTGGCCGGCCCGCGGCGCAATCCGATGATTGCGGGAATTCAGGACGAACTCGAAGCCGGTCAGCCTGTCACCTATGCAGCAGGCACGGATGCGATCTATGCGGATATACTGGCTGCCTGCCGGAAGGATTTCGGGCCACCGGATGACCATACCCACGCCATTGTTCTGTTGGTCGAACATGCGAGGGAGCCTGACGACGCCGAACCGGGGACCGACTGGATCCGGGGAACGCAGGCAGAGCGCGCAGCGTTGCTGACCGCCAATGCCGCCATTGTCATGGCAAACTACATTCGAATGCTGGGCTTCAAGGCCCGTGCGCACACGGCGACGACATCGGAATTCGATCTGAACCGCCTCGGAGTATCAGCCGGCCTGTGCGGGGTCGTTTCTGGGCGGCTGAGCAACGCCTTTGTCGGCGAAGGCTTTGGCCTTGCAGCGGTAAGCACCGATATGTGCATGGAGCCGGATCTGCCGCTGGCGGCAGACTGCGGCAGGGCAGGGTTGCGTTCACATGGTCCCGCCTGGCGTATCGGTCTGGGGTCTGAACGCCGCGCCGGAACATCGATGCCCTTTGCGCATCGGCAATTCCGCATGGGACCCCACCCATTCGAAAAAATCAGGCGTGTCGACAAGCCGACGACCCTTGTCGACGAAGACCGGATACCGAGGTTTCCCAAGCGGTCGGACTTCTTCGCTCGCGCCTTGTTTGGCGATCTCGGGAAACCGGTCCAGGAGGCAGCCAAGAACGCCTACTACGTGATGAAGAGCCCGATCGGCGGCTGTGCCCGCCGGGCGCTCGGCGCGCTTCTGTTGCTCCAGTTCGGAGAGGCAAGGGGTCCGGTCGCTGAAAGCACCCGGGATCCGGACCGCAATGCGGACAATGTGAAGGCTGCATCCTATTATCTGGCTACTGACGCTGTCGGTATCAGTGCTGCTCCCGACTGGGTCTACTATTCACACGATGCCGGCGGTAACGAAGTGAAGCCCTATCACAAGAATGCCGTGTCGATGCTCTACGATCAGGGGTTCGACACGATGGAAGGCGCCTCTGGGGACGACTGGATCTCGGTTGCCCAATCAATGCGGGCCTATCTGCGGTTCTCCCTCATCGGAGGGGTCATAGCCGAACAGATACGCAGGCTTGGCTATTCGGCGAGGGTGCACTCGGTGCTGGACAGCGGGGTACTGCAGCCTCCACTTCTGCTGCTGTCTGGTTTGGGCGAGGTCAGCAGGATCGGGGAAGTCATTCTGAATCCCTTTCTTGGGCCAAGGCTGAAGTCGGGAGCCGTGACGACTTCGATGCCACTGTCGCACGACCGGCCGATCGACTTCGGACTGCAGAGCTTCTGCGAGTCATGCAACAAATGCGCACGCGAGTGTCCGTCTGGGGCCATCACCGCTGGTCCCAAACTGGTCTATAACGGTTACGAGATATGGAAGTCGGATGCGGAGAAGTGCGCCCGCTACCGTTTGACCAATGCCGCTGGTGGCATGTGCGGGCGCTGCATGAAGACATGCCCGTGGAACCTGGAGGGGCTGTTTTCGGAGGAATCCTTCAGGTGGCTGGCAACCAATGTACCCAGTTCTGCAAAGCTGCTGGCCCGGCTTGATGACAAGCTCGGCCGCGGATCGATAAACCCTGTCAAGAAGTGGTGGTGGGATATTGAACTTGACCGCAAGACCGGGCGCTACGTCCGGGCGGCAAAGGTCAATGAGCGTGGCCTCAATACCAACCTGAAGATCGAATATGAGGACCAGACGCTCGCGGTCTATCCTGCGGACGTGATGCCGGCACCGTTTCCGGTGATCCAACCGGTAGACAGGGAGGCCGGTATTCGCCGCTATCGTGCCATGCTGACTCCCCAAGAGTATCGCAGGAGGGTCGAGCAGGGTGAAGTGGATGATCTTGTACCGCCCGTCCACAGCCATGAGGGGCCGCCGCCAGTGTTCCCGGTTCTGGTTTCACGGCGCGACAATTTGTCGGAAAAGGTGGCGCGATTTGAATTTGTTGCCGCCGATGGCAATCACCTGCCTGAATTCGAGGCTGGCGCCCATGTGGATGTCGTGATTGCGCCCGAGTATGAGCGGCAGTTTTCGCTGGCAGGCGATCCTGCGGACAATTCGAAATATGTCCTTGGCGTACAACGCGAGGCCGAGGGCAGGGGTGGTTCCAATCTCATGTTCCGGGCTTTCAGGCCTGGCAGGCGGGTGTTCATATCGGCACCGCGCAATCACTTTCCGCTTGATGAAGACGCGCCATTTTCACTCCTCATGGCGGGTGGCATCGGGGTGACGCCGCTCATCTCGATGGCCCACCGGCTGCATGCGCTGGAACGGGAGTTTGTGCTTCATTGCAGCGCGCGTTCAGAAGAAGAGTTCGGCTATGCAGCCGAGTTGCGTTCGGTCCCTTGGTCAGACCGGGTCTTCATGCACTATTCCGCGACGGGCAGCCGGGCGGATTTGCCGGACATAATCCCGCATTACCGGCAGGGCTGCCGATTGTATGCATGTGGTAGCGACCGATACATGGACGCAGCGTTTGCAACAGCAGAAGAAAAGGGTTGGCCGGAGGAGAGCCTTGCGCGCGAGTATTTCTCGGTTCCTGAAGAGCCGGAACGCGAGAATTTGCCATTCCGGATCAAATTGGCCGGTAGCGGACAGCTGGTGGAGGTATCGGCAGAGCAAACTGCGATCGATGCATTGGCCGAGGCCGGTTATCCTGTGGACACCAAATGCGCAGACGGGCTCTGCGGAGTTTGCGCGGCCCGCTACACGGATGGAGAAGTCGATCACCGCGACTATGTTCTTTCTGCCAGACAGCGAAACGAACGCATTCTCCTGTGTTGCTCAAGGGCGGCAGAGCCGGGAGGCACCATCTCGATTGAGCTTTGACGCATGTTTGCCGTGGCGTTCCGGGCATGGAACACACCCGTGTTCGGTCTCTGTGCAGGCATTGATGCTTTGCGGGAGACACCTGGCGTCATTTGCCTGCGGTGGCATGGCGGCACGGCGGGACCGGTCCCCGGAGTCAGCATTGCCGGCAGCCAACCATAGAGTTCTTGCGGCGTTCGGGAAATCCAATGGCCGCTGTATCAATGATGGTCAGTCAACGGCCCTGCCATTTGGAGGCCGTGCTGTGCAGAGTTCTGCCCGAAATCAATCACCGCGCCGCGAAGCCACCGAATACCGCCAACTCGCGCAATTCCAGCGGAGACCAGCGTTTTGAAGCCTATTCGTTGCGGACAGCTTCAATGATCTGATCGCCCCAGCGTTCGACCTGGCGGTCAATCCAGAGCCGGTTCTGTTCGTAACTCGGAAGCCGTCGCGCCCAGTTGTGCAACTCCTCCCGGGATTGGGGGTTCTCCGAGATCAGGAAATCAAGGTGCCGGAACTGGAGAAGGTGCTGGTAAGGCAGCATCTGCTTTCCCCGCTGCAGGGCGAACTCGTGAATTTCTGCGCGTATTCGATGAAGCCTTTCGTGCTTCGGCAGCTTTGTGGCAGCGTAACGTGCGCCAGTCACCGAAGCGGCGTTTCCGTTGCGTTCTGACAACTGATCGAGTTTGTCGTGAAGCGCCTGGATCTGGTTGGCCAGATCATCCTGCCGGCTTTCTTCTGAGGAGGCCCGCACATATTCAAGCGCTACGGTTTCAAGAAGCGCTTCTTCAAGCTTCATGGCGCTTTCCCACGCAGCTTGAGAATCCTCTCCCTCAATGTCGTGGTTCTGCCGCAGCATGTTGACACCAGACAGCATGGCGAGGCTCAGGTTGCGGACATCGCCCACATGATTATGCGCGTGCAGGTTGAATACGTCTGTCATCAATCGCAGGACGTTGATGAGCCGGTAATGACTTCTTCGCCCGTCAACTTCCGCAGTCCCGCGCAATCGGTTGGCCCGCCCTTGCAGAGCATGTGTGCATCGCCTGAGCACATCCCGGACGTCCTGGTTGGATGAAATCTTCTCATCCTGAAGGAGGTCATTCTGCTTCGCGAATTCCTGCAATATCAGGAGCAATGGCTCCCGGATTTGATGAAGGTAGGACTCAGGCTCCAAAATCTCTACTCCACTCGAACTACTGTCTCTTTCACCGGCGCCGGCAGCTGCAAGTTTGGCGGGCCGGTCCTGTTTGCCCGTCTGATTCCACCTGCTGTCCCAAGGTGGCACCCATATTGAACAAATTGCAAACGGCAATCCGGATTTCAAGTGTTGTCAATGCGTCGCCAGTGTTGCTGGCACACTTCATCCCGGCTGCATTGTACCGGTTTCCCGGAGCCTGGATCATTTCCTGCAATGAGAGCAGGCACCCCCACCTCAATGGCTGCGGTGGCATTGCTCTTGCCCTGTTCCGCCGGATGGAAGATTGTCACTGGAATGTAGCGGAATTGAGGGCTTTGAGACCATGGTCAATCCGATGACGGTGTTCTTTGACGAAGAGCAGTTGTTGCATGCGCCTAAGGGCGAACTGCACGGAGGAGAACTTGTCGAGCCGTTTGAACGGCCTTCCCGGATTGAACACATACTGAGCAGGCTTCAGGAGCGCCGCTTCCATGACATCCGGTCTCCTGGCAGCGTGGATATGGGGCCGGTCGCTGCGTTGCATGACACCGCCTATCTGGAATTTCTGGAGACCGCTTGGCGCGAATGGGAGGCAGAGGGTTTTGACGGTGACTTGATCCCGACGATTCTTCCGGTGCGCCGCATGCCTGGAGCACGCCGTCCTTCAAACATCGACGGCAAGGCCGGCTGGCATGCGATGGCGGTTGAAACCGCGATTGCGGAAATGACCTGGAGGGCCGCAACGGCGTCCTGCGCTGTTGCCCAGTCGGCTGCCAGCCAGGTGATTGCCGGTGAGACGAACTGCGCGTTTGCGCTTTGCCGCCCACCTGGACATCATGCAATGAAGGACATGTTCGGCGGCTATTGCTTCATCAACAATGCCGCGGTCGCGGCTCAGATGTTTGCAGATTCCGGGGCGGGAAGGACGGCGGTCCTTGACGTTGACTTTCACCACGGCAACGGAACGCAGGATATCTTCCATGACCGCAGCGATGTTTTCTTTGCATCGCTGCATGGTCATCCACAGCATGCCTTTCCCTATTTTTCCGGATACGCGGAGGAGCAGGGAATTGGTGAAGGTGAAGGCTTCAATGCCAACTATCCGATGCCGCCGGGGACAGGGTATTCCGACTGGAGCATTGCCCTGAATGATGCTCTCGGGCGCATCCGCAAGGCTGGAGTAGAAGCGCTGGTGGTGTCGTTGGGTGTGGATGCATACAAGGACGACCCGATCAGTTTCTTTCGGCTGGAGTCGGGGGATTTTGTGGATTGCGGCCGCCGGATCTCAAAGTTGCGCCTCCCTACTGTGATTGTCATGGAAGGTGGGTATGCAATAGATGAGATCGGCCTGAACACGGTTGGTTTCCTGGAGGGGTTTCTTGGTCTCTGACGCCACCCGAATTCGGCAGGGCCAGTTGCTGAAAGAAGGTCGGATGGATCGCAGCAATTGGCAGACTTCCAATGTGTGGAACCGGAAGCTGTCGATCCTGCGTTCCGTTGTATTGGCAGTGTTGTTGCTGGTCTTTCTGGCAGCACTTCCACCTCGAGCATCGGCGGATTTCGAGGATGGGTGGGACGCCTATCTTTCCGGCAGATTTGCTGTCGCCTACCAGAGGTGGCTCTCGTTGGCCGAACAGGGCCACAGCGGAGCGCAGCTGAATCTCGGTGTCATGCACGATCAGGGGCTTGGAGTGCCCCAAGACCGCGAAAAGGCAATGAAGTGGTTCCTGCTGGCGGCAGAAAACGGCCAGGCTGCGGCCTACCACAATATAGGAATTCTCTACTGGGACGGACGGGGTGTACCAAAGGACCCTGCCGAAGCCGTATCCTGGTTCGAGAAGGCGGCGGAGCACGGAGACTCACATGGGGTCTATCGGCTGGGGCTGGCCAAACTGCATGGGATCGGAACTTCACGGGCAGTGGCCGATGGTACAGATCTCATCCGGAAGGCCGCGCAGTCGCAGCACCAGTTGGCTGCATACGACCTCGCCAAACTGCTCAGGGATGGTGAGCATGTGCAGCAGGACGCCGAGGCTGCGGTGTCTTGGTTCAAGGTGGCGGCATCGAAAGGGCACGAAGAAGCCGCCTACGCGCTGGGCAACATGTACGCCGAAGGGGACGGAGTGGATGTAGACCTTGCCGAGGCATACACTTGGTTCAGTATCGCTTCGGAGCAAGGTCACCCATGGGCAGATATGGCCGGTCAGTTGGTGGGAGACCTTCTGCCCGAAGGACAGCGGGAACAGGCAGAGCAAATGGGACGGCGGTTCCTGTTCGGTGATCAAACGGAGTAGCCTGCGGCGATTTGAGTCCGGCGGTCCTTTTGGCCGCGGGGTTCAGAGATGCACTTGCACCATGCCGTCCTTGACCCGCGCCCTGATCATCCGCAACGCACGTCTGGCCGGCAGCGCCTTGGCTTCGCCTGTTCTGGCGTCGAATAGTCCCTGGTGCAGTGGACACTCGATATATTTGCCGTCGAAGTAGCCGTCACACAGATTTGCAGCGCCGTGGGTGCACCTTGCCATGCTGACGAAGATCCCGTCGACCGTGTCATAGACGGCCAGTTCCCTAGTTCCGAACGTTACGGGTGTTGCGTCTCCAGGCTCGAGATCCTCGACCGCAATCAGGTCCTGCCAGGAGCGTTCCCGTTTCAAGGCTGGTGGGCAGAGGTGCCGAGGCGGGGTTTCAATCCCAGAATCTGGGAGACTATGTCGATATGGGCGCCAAGATAGCCGCGCCGTTCGACATGCACGTAACCGTCCAGCTTTCTGTGAAGATCGGGAAGCGCATGAAACGGAACGGAGGACGCATAATGGTGTTCGGCATGATAGTTCATGTTCCAGCACAGGAAGCGCATCGGCAGAGTTACGAGATTGGTCCTGGTATTGATCTTCATGTCGCGTACGTTCGGACGGCCGACATGTTCGGTCATCCGGATGGCTCTCATTACCGGTTCACCGAGAAACAGCGGCACCAGCCAGAACCACAACACTCCCCACCAGCCGAACCAGGCGCTGGCGCCAAGAATGGCGCCGTAACCAAGCAACATCACCCTGGCTTCGACCACCAGGGATTGCCGGTCTTCCTCGGGAACAAACTGGCGCTCGGTGCCGGAGAACCTGCCCAGGCTGTGCATCCCGATTTCCTTGAATTTCTGTGCCCAGAACGGGATCGATGAGAGATACCACAGGTATTTTCCGGCGGAGATTGGCAATTCGATCAGTTCGGGATCGCGGCCGTGCAACTGTGTGTAGGTATGGTGGTCGCAATGCTCGTAACGGAAGAACCGGTTGGGAAGGATAATGACGAAGCCGCACCAGTTTCCGAGGAGTTCATTGAGCCATCGGGAGCGGAACGCTGTGTAGTGGATGCACTCGTGCTGGAGGGCAAAATGATGCACGATCACCACGCCATGCACGAACATGGCCGGCACCATCCAGATGGTGCCAAGGGAAATCGCCACGAGCGTGCCGGTCAGCGCAAGCACGAACAGGAATATGGCAAGATGCACGAGGCCAGGGACGTTTGAACGCCGCATCAGCGCCTTGAGTTCGCGCCGGCTCAGCGCACCTTCTTCCAGCGCCTGAGTAATTGGGGTCAATACCGGTTGTGCCACCTCGTTGGACCAAAGCCTTTCGAACCTGGGGACTGCGATTTCCAATATATATTGTCCGGCAGTCCCATGCTCAATGGATTCCGGCTGCGGCCAGCCATCCAGACCGTTCCGGTCAATCGGTCGCAATTCTTGAATGCAGGAAGCGTATTGCGGCGATTGGCACTTCGCGCAGCCTCAGGCGTGGCCAATCTTCAGGAGATACGCACGGATGGGGTATGCGGACGATTGCGTTGGTCAGCTGACGGATGCCCTTCAGTTCCGGCTTGTGAACCTCGAGACGATCCTGAACTTGTCGGCTCTGCAAAGTGAGCGCGCGACCAGAAACGGAGCAGAGTCTCGCGTTGCCGCATAGGCCCGGGTGACCAGCAATGCTGCATCGTTGGGTTTTATCGCAAGTGCCTTGGCGCTTTCGGGATCCACAAGGCAGGCCTGAATTGTCTGGGTGACTGATCCTGTCTCGTAGCCGTAGCGGTCCCGGATAATCTCGGCAGCGGACTTCTCCAGTTGGGGAAGGTCGTGAATCACGGGTTCGAGGATTGCGTCAAGATACAATGATACGACGGCAATCGTGTGCGCAGGAGTTGCGATCGTCTTTCGCAACATTCTTGCTTTGGCAATCCGGCGTCCGGGTGCACAGCCGAACAGTTCTGCAATGGCCTCGTCGGCCATGACGATCTCATGTCCGACAAGCACGCGCCGCGTTTCCTGTCCGAATGCGATCAACTCGTCAATCGACTGAATCGCTTCGACGAATTCGGCAGTTCCCGAGACGGAAATTATCTTGCTTCCGCTTCCCTGCCGGGTCGAAACCACTCCTCGCTGCTTCAGATCCTGAATGGCAGAGCGAACGGTATTGCGGCTGACTCCATAGGCTCGCATCAGTTCGCTTTCCGTGGGGAGAAATTCCTGTTCGGCGAACCTGCCGGCGCGGATTTCGCGCATGAGTTGCTCGGCGATCAGGCTGTATTTCGGTCGAGCCCTTGCCATCGGTTCAGATCAGGTTCTTTCGCCGGAATTCGGCGATTTCGGACTCACAATATCCGGCGGCAATCAGGATATCCTCAGTGTTGTGGCCCATTGGCGGGCAGGCCCGGGCTGGTGCCTCCGCTCCTGTCCGAATTGGTGAGCCCAGCAGGGCAAATGGTGCGCCGCCCTCCAATTCCATGGACTTGATCTTTCCATTCTCCTGCAATTCCGGGTCAAGCAGCGCTTCCCTTGGTGTGCGCACCGGAGCAACAGGAACAATGCCGCGCAACCGGCCGAGCCATTCATTTGTCGAGGCCCCGGAAAGTGCGGAATCGAGTATTCCAGTCAATTCGTCCCGCCGCTGCATCCGGTCTTCGAAATGCGCAAATCTCGGGTCAGCCGCAAGGCCGGGTTGTCCAATGATCTCGCAGAACGCGCCCCAGAATTTCTCCTTGTTGCACATGATGTATATCCAGCCGTCCGCGGTCCGGTAAAGCTGGCAAGGCACAAGCGACGCGTGGGCTGACCGCTCGACGCGCTCGGGGGCATAGCCGGAGTTCAGCGCCCAGGCCCCCAGATAGCTGAGATTGTAGAGGGCCGTGTCGTAGAGGTTTACGTCAATGTCGCGGCCCTTGCCGCTGGCGCGTGCGCTCATGACAGCGGAAACGAGGCCGAGGGCAAGATAGGTTCCGGCCATGAAATCGACCACCGAAAGGCCCATGCGGGTAGGCGGCGTGCCGGGTTCGCCCGACATGTGAAAGTAGCCGGCCTCGGCCTGCATAAGGAAGTCATAACCCGGCCAGTCGCGGCGGGGTCCGGACCGGCCGTAGGCCGAGCAATGGGCGCACACGATTGCGGGGCTTGCGGCCTTAAGCGCATCATAGGTCAAGCCCAGCTTGTCCGGCACATCACCGCGCAGGTTGTTTGCAACCGCATCGGAGCCAGCAGCGAGGCGCTCGAAGATCGGGCGAGACTCCGGATTGCCAAGATCGAGTGTCACGCTCTTCTTGTTCCGGTTGACTGACTGGAAGAACAGGCTCGCATCATCTTCCTTGGCACCGTCGACGAACAGGGGGCCCAGTGACCGGGCATAGTCGCCGTCCATTCGGTGATTTTCGATCTTAATGACCTCTGCGCCAAGGTCTGCCAGATGCTGTGTGCCGAAAGGCACGGCTCCGTACTGCTCGACGGCAAGCACGCGCAGACCAGTTAGGGGCGGGTTCATCTCAGGCCATCTTCTCGCGAATTTTGTCCGCCACCGAGTGACCCTTCTTCGCCGCAAGGAACGAGCGGGTCATGTCCAGCACCGTCGTGCCGTCCTGGTTCAGTCCTATATGGCGTACCCTGACAATTCCTGCCGAAGGACGCGATGCCGACTCCCGTTTGCCCAGAACTTCGGTCCGGGCATAGAGTGTGTCGCCCACGAAGACCGGCGCGGGCAACTTGACCTCTTCCCAGCCCAGATTGGCGATCGCCTTCTGGCTGGTGGAGGAAACCGTCATTCCGGCCACCAGCGCCAGTGTAAAAGTGGAATTCACCAACGGCCTGCCGAATTCCGAATGGCTGGCATATTCCAGGTCGAAATGCAGGGGATGGGTGTTCATCGTCAGATTGGTGAACCAGATGTTGTCGGTCTCCGTGATGGTCCGGCCGGGCCAGTGCTCATAGACGTCACCGACTTCAAAATCCTCGTAACAGAGGCCCGGATCCTCACGAAACCGTTGGCCTTCTACATGTGTCAGCCCGTTCAAGGTGCGCATTGCCTATCCTCCACTTGTCTGCGTGGGCGCAATTAAGCTTCCTGGCGGCAGACAGGTTGTTTGTCCTGCCCGTCCACCGGTGGCACTGCATAGCAGCAACTTCTGCCGACCCGCAGCCCTTTCGGCTGCTTTCGATTGCGTTGCCTGAATGGATGCATGCGCAGTGCGGGTGAACCAGGTGGTGGAGGTATCGAGCGGCATCGCAGAATTCGCAAGTTATTGGGTTGTAGGGACAAATTTTCTGTATTACTGGAGAATGTCAAGACAACTTTGCGGCAAGGGTTGTGCATTGCCGCTCCAACAACTGGGAGGATGATCATGAATCTGCTCCGTACCATGACAGCTGCGGCGTCCCTGGCCATTGTGGCTGCTCCGGTTCTTCATGCCGAGGAGATGACGTTTCGCATCTCGCTGAACACCGGTCCAAATCACGTGCGCAATATCGCGCTCGAAGAGTTCTTTGCCACGCTTGCCGAACGCACGGAGGGCCAACTGGATGTTCAGGTCTTCCCTTCGGGTCAACTCTTCAAGGGTCCGGACGTGCCAAAGGCGCTGGCGCAGGGCGGTGTCGAGATGGGGGTGCCGATCATCCTCTATATCAGCAGGGTGGTGCCAAACGCCGGACTGCTTGACCTGCCCATGTTCTATGGCCGGAGTGCCGAGGAAATCCACGCTGTGATGGACGGTCCCGTCGGCGCCGAGTTGAATGCGGAAATCGAAGAGAAACTGGGTGTCAAGATCATTGGCCCGAATCTCGACCTTGGTCACGGCTCGATCTTCACCACCGAGGTTCCAGCGACCTCGCTCGGCGCGCTGAACGGGCTGAAACTGCGGGTTCCGGGCAGCCCGGCAGCGAAAGTCCGCTACGACAGCCTTGGCGTTGAGTCAGTTTCACTGAGCTTTGGTGACGTGCCAATCGCCCTCGCGCAGAAGAGCATCGACGGGCTGATGACGACACACGAAACCGTCCGCAGTGCCCAGCTTTGGGAAAGTGGCCTGAAATACGCCATAGATACGCAGGGGACATTCCTTCAGTATGTGCCCATGATCGGCAATCCTACCTGGGAGAAGCTTGGGCCGGAGTTGCAGCAGATCATTATCGATACGTGGGCCGAAAAAGTTGGCGCGGCCCGCGCTCTGGCAGCCGAGCGACAGGCCAGTGCGCGTGAAGAGGGGATCGCAAACGGAATTGCCGCCGTGCAAGCAACTGCGGAAGAACTCGCGGATTTCCGCGAGCGTCTGATGCAGCAGCAGGATGAAATCATTGAGGCTGTTCGCATAGATCCCGATTTTGCGGCTCGCGCAGCAGCGGTTCTTGGCAATTGACTCTGGCGCAGGGGTGTCGTGACCGTAAGATACCCCTGAATTCGCAAGGGAAGCCGATGCCGTGAAAAGGCCCATTGAAGGCCCAATTGGCAGCGCCATTGCACTTATGGCGCTGCTCCTTTTTCTGTCGGGCATGGTTGCCCGCTACTTCTCGCTCCCGTTCGGAGGGGCATGGATCAGCGAAGTCACGATCTACCTGATCGCCTGGGGTTTGCTGCTGTCTGCGGCAGGTTGTGTGGCAGAGCGCGAGCATGTCCGGGCAGACTTCTTCCTGCGTCTGACCGGCCCGCGCTTCCGCAGAATAGCAGACCTGCTTGCCTCCATTGCAGGACTGGCCTTCTGTCTGGCCATGGCCTGGTACGGGTATCAGGTGGTTGAGTTTGCCCTTGCCTGGGATGAACGGGGCCCGTCATACCTGCAGATTCCGATGGCATGGTACTACGCCGCCCTGCCAGTCTCGATGGCTGCCTGCAGTTTGCGCTATGTGATCGAATTGGTGGTCATCCTGCGCCGCTGGGATCTGCAACTGGAAGACGAGGCATAGGATGCTTGTCCTGGTCTTTGCAGTCCTGCTGGCGCTGCTCTTTATCGGCCTGCCCATATTCGCTGCACTGGGCGGCCTGTCCCTGGTGTTGCTGCTGGTTTCCGGAACTCCGGGCATATCGGTTGCGCAGGTCGCCATAGACAAGCTGAACGGGCAAACCATGCTTGCCGTGCCCTTCTTTGTGATTGCCGCACAGTTCATGGAGCGCGGCGGTATCGCGAAGAGCCTGATAGACATGGCTGAAGCCTGGCTGGGTTGGTTGCGCGGCGGGTTGGCACTGACCTGTGTCGGAGCCACGACCGTGTTTGCTGCGGTTTCCGGATCCTCGGTTGCCACGGCGCTTGCCATGGCCACTATCCTTGTGCCGGCAATGCTGGCGCGCGGCTACAACCGCCCATTTGCCCTCGGGGTCGTTGGCGCGTCGGGCACACTCGGCATTCTGATACCACCATCAATCATCCTGGTGATCTATGGCCTCATTGCAGAGACTTCGATCCCGCGGCTGTTTCTGGCGGGAGTCATCCCGGGACTGCTTCAGGGAATGCTGTTTGCAGCTTTCATTCTCTTCTATGCCCGGTGGAAGAAATTCCCGAGAACCAACCCTCCCGACTTTCGTACATTCGTGATTGCCAACCTGAAGGCAGTTCCAGCAATGGCGATCCCGGTGGTCATATTTGTTGGCATATACGGGGGCTATGCGACAATCGCCGAGGCAGCAGGCCTCGCTGCGCTGCTTTCAATTCTGGTCAGCCTGTTCGTCTATCGCGGGTGCCGGCCCAGTGAACTGTTATCGGTGACCGCCGTTGCGATGCGGCGTTCGGCTGCAATCGTCATGATTGTCCTGGCTGCATTGCTGTTTGGCCACTGGCTGACGGAAACGCGCATGCCCGCCAAACTCGTCGAGTTCGTCACCGAAATCGACCTGAAGGCATGGCAGTTCCTGATCTTCATGAACCTCGCGATGCTCTTGCTGGGAACTGTTCTGGAGGGCTTGTCGATCGTGCTGATCACGGTTCCTCTGGTTCTGCCGCTCTTCCGGCAGTTTGGCATTGATCCGGTTCACTACGCGATCATCGTCGTGATCAACATCGAAATGGCAATGCTGACGCCCCCGGTGGGGCTTAATCTTTTTGTACTCTCGGGTGTCGCCAAGGCACCGGTTTCCGAGGTCATACGGGGAGTGCTCCCTTTCCTTCTGCTGATGGCGATCCTGCTTGTTTCCGTCACCTTCATCCCGAGTTTGGCTCTCTTCCTGCCCACGCTCTACTTTGGTTAGGCTCCGCCTGGTTGCCCTCGGCTTCGATCGCGTCGTGTGGTGACTCGGGTCCGCTGCGACAATCAGGCCAACCTGTGCAACCGTTATTCCGGGTCCAGACTGACTGGATCGTCGGTAGTGTTGATTGCGTTTCACAATTCCGTTTCAATTGTGCATAATGATCCAATCGGTGCGGAAGAAGTGGCAGGAGGCGATGTGAATGGCGGTTGGTGAACCGATCATTGAGATCAGCAACCTGGACAAGTTCTTCGGCGACTTCCAAGCATTGTCCGACATAGACCTTACGGTTCATGCAGGTGAACGTGTCGTGATCTGTGGCCCTTCCGGTTCCGGCAAATCAACGCTCATACGCTGTATCAACCGGCTGGAATCGCATTCAGCGGGTGAACTTTCGGTCGATGGCATCAGGCTCGATGACGAGACCAAGAACATCAGAGCCGTACGAATGGAAGTCGGCATGGTATTTCAGCAGTTCAACCTGTTTCCGCATCTGACTGTTCTCGAGAACCTGACCGTAGGGCCGGTCAGGGTCAGGAAACTGCCAAAGTCTGAGGCGGAGGAACGCGCAAGGAAATATCTGGAGCGCGTGCACATTCCGGAGCAGGCCGACAAGTATCCTGCCCAACTTTCGGGAGGTCAGCAGCAACGGGTCGCCATTGCACGATCGCTGTGCATGGAACCCAGAATAATGCTGTTCGATGAACCGACATCTGCGCTTGATCCTGAGATGATCAACGAAGTGCTTGATGTGATGGTCGAATTGGCCTCAACCGGCATGACAATGGTGTGCGTCACCCACGAAATGGGATTTGCCCGTAAGGTCGCTGACACAATGGTGTTCATGGAAGATGGGCGGATCGTCGAGACGGCGCCGCCGGACAAGTTCTTTTCGAACCCGGAAAGCGAGCGCTGCCGGGCATTCCTGGATCAGATCCTGGATCACTGATGGCTGCCGGAGCAGAAGCGGGCGCCAAGCAGTCCGGCAGGCCGTTGCGGACACTGACACCGATGCAGCGAATTCGCCGACTGGCGTCGTCAAGACCGGCCTCTGTCGCTGTCTATCTCATCATCATGTATCTGATCGTGCGCCTTTCGATGACTGGCGCCGAGGCAATGGGCTACAACTGGCAGTGGTACCGTATTCCCGACTACCTGTACCGGTTGACCGATGATGGCTTCCAATGGGGCGAAATTGCGATCGGGTTGGTTAAGACGATCCAGCTTTCAGTCACGTCATTTGTCCTGGCAACGGTGCTGGGCCTGCTGCTGGCAATTCTGAGACTGTCCGGACTGGTCGTCGGCGGGGCGGTTTCGATTGCCTATCTCGAGTTCATCCGCAACATGCCGCTGCTGGTGCTGCTCTACCTGATCTATTACGTGATGGGACCGATATTCCAGCTCAACCGATATACAGCCTCGGTTCTCTGTCTGGCGATTTACCATTCAGCGCTGATATCCGAGATTTTCCGTGCCGGCATCAATGCGATTGCAGTCGGCCAATGGGAAGCGGCCCGGTCGATCGGCATGTCGACGATGCAGTGCTACCGGTACATCATCCTGCCACAATCCGTGAAATTCATGCTGCCGCCATTGACTGGCGAAGCAGTGCACCTGATCAAGAGTTCGGCAATCGTCAGCGTTATCGCGGTTGCCGAATTGACGACAATTGGCCGCAACCTGATTTCAGACACTTACATGAGCTTTGAAATCTGGTTCACCGTTGCAGCGGTGTACATGGTGGTCACACTCATCTTGTCCGTTGGCGTTACCTACCTGGAGAAGCGCTATGCGGTCAGGACATAGGGGCAGCGACCCCGATTAACCCAAAGGAGTTATATCATGAGAGTATCCAGACGTTTCATAGGGGCGGTTGCTGCGGGGGCCATAGCGACCTGCGTGGCGCTCCCGTCTTTCGCCCAGTCAGCAGCCCAGTCGCTGAGCAGCGAGAGTGTGATCGAGACCATCAAGAAGCGCGGCGTGATCAAGATCGGCCTGTCGCTCTTCGTCCCGTGGTCCATGCGCGACAAGAATGGCGAACTCATCGGCTTTGAACTGGATGTCGGGCGCAAGCTCGCCGAGGATATGGGTGTGGATGTGGAATTCGTGCCCACAGCTTGGGACGGCATCATTCCGGCCCTGGTGGCAGGCAAGTTCGACGTGATTATCAGCGGCATGTCGATGACTGCGCAGCGCAACCTGACAATCAACTTCTCGGATGCCTACGCGTTTTCCGGGCTGACGATCCTTGCAAACCGGCAAATGACGGAAGGATTCAGCATTGAAGACTACAACAGTCCAGATGTGATTTTCACCGCCAGAAGGGGCGCAACTCCGGCAACGGTGATTGCGAAGCAGTTCCCCAACGCGCAACTGCTTCAGTTCGACGAGGATGGCGCTTCAGCGCAAGAGGTTCTCAACGGGCAGGCGCATGCAACAATGGCTGCTCAGCCAACGCCAGCGCGCGAAGCAAGGAACTACCCGGAAACTCTCTATGTTCCGTTCGAAGTTTTGTATGACCAAAGAGGAGAAGCGTTCGCAGTGCGCAAGGGTGATCCGGATGCGCTCAACTTCTTCAATAACTGGATCGCACAGAACTGGAGGACTGGCTGGCTGAAGGAACGCCACGACTACTGGTTCACTACCGAAGACTGGGCCGATCAGGTTACCCAGTAATTGATTGCAGGCCCGCCGCGAACCAGCGGCGGGCCAACCACTCTGGACCGGCCAACGGGAACAGCTGAATGCGCCGCTTCTTCAAACGCCTGCACTGGATGGACTTTGTCATAGTTGCAGTGCTGGTCATCTTCTTCGGCTATGTGTGGCAACAGATCGAAGGAACGCTGAACTACAACTGGCGTTGGGAGTTGATCCCGAACTATCTGTTCCGCTACGACGGGGAAGAAGGCCGCTGGGTTGCCAATGTTCTTGTGCTGGGCCTGATCACGACCATCCGGATCAGCATCTATGCGAGCATACTGGCGCTTGTGTTCGGGATAATACTCGGCGTCGCCCGCACGGCGAAGAGCCTGACTGTCCGGATGCTGGCGCGTACCTATCTCGAGTTCCTCAGGAACATCCCGCCGGTCGTGGTCATCTTCATTTTCTTTTTCTTCCTTTCCGAGCAGTTGATTGCGGCGCTCAATATAGAAGGGTGGGCGCGTGGAATTGCCCGTCAGGAGAATAACGGAGTATGGGAGTTCTTCTTCGGCGACATGCGCAGGTTTCCTTCCCTGATCTCGGGCGTGATCGTGCTGGCGTTGTTCGAGAGCGCTTTCGTCGGCGAGATCGTCCGGGCAGGCATCGAGTCGATCAACCGGGGCCAATTGGAAGCATCGCGCTCCCTTGGCATGACGTGGCTCGATGAGCTGCGTTTCATAGTACTGCCACAGGCCTTGAAGAAGGTCCTGCCACCCATGGCCAACCAGTTCATCAGCTTGATCAAGGATAGTGCGATCATTTCGCTGATTTCGGTTCAGGATCTCACGCTCAGGACCGTTGAGCTAGCGAACTCCACGCGGCTGACATTCGAGGCCTGGATTACAACGGCGGCGCTATATTTCGGTCTCTGTTTCAGCCTTTCGATGCTGTTCAACTACCTGGAAAATCGCAAGAAGATCCAACGCTGACGGCTTCTGCGAGTCGCTTCACTATCCAGTCTGCATCAGCTTATGCCAGGTTAGCCGCCGCAAGCCAGGTTTCCCTGAATTCTGCGGTAATCCGGTTGTGAATCCGGCCTGATTTACAAGTTGTACTTCGTTTGCCGAGTCCAAGTTCCCTACAGCGTTTGACGGCTTGTTTGGCTATCTTGGCGGGATTTCCAGCGCCTGAGAATATCTCAATCTTGATCGGCATACTACGAAAGCGCCGTCTCAGTGTACTGCTGTAGGAAGGTTCGGTCTGTTTTCCTTCCAGAACGAGCACGCAAAATTGATTGGGATATTGTCGAGACTCTCCTTTGGCTGGTTCTTCAGCAACTCTACCATTTCTTCGTCCACTCTTGTGCGCCACAAGGTGCTCCTGGCAGAATGGACGGCACCCCTCCATAGCGCCCCTGAAGATAACCCTTTTCCAGGTCGTCGCCCTTGCGAGTTCGAAAGTCGGTCAGTGGAAATATCTGGCTTGCTCCGGACATGTCCTTTTCCACAAACCAAACCTGATCCCGACGGAGTAGCGGGGATTGGAGCAACTGTGTGTCATGGGTCGTTGCAATCAGCTGGGCGCCATGTGGGTTGGTCGTCCGGGAGCAGAACAATGCCAAGACCTCTTCGGCAGCGGCAGTATGGAGACTTGCATCCAGCTCGTCGATACATATCGGAACGCCCTTATCCAGTGCGCGAAACACATAGCCTAGCATTACCAGCAAACGACGTGTACCCGCGCTTTCGCTATCCAAGTTCAGATAGACGGTTTTCTTGTCTGCGACGCGATGCCCCAATTCGAAGTTGCCCCTGTTTTCTGATGTTTCTGCGTCAGTCCCATTTGGCCGGATAGTGGCAGTTTCACGTACTGTGCTCGTTTCGGGAATCATGGTGTGTGCGTATTCTGGAACCTCGAGTTCTTTGCGTCGGAAATCGACTATTCCTGTGTCAATCCTGTCAAGAAAGTCGATTGCTCGCCTGTCTGGTTCGCTTTTGCCAAGGTGTGACGAAACTGTGTCACCAGGAGTGAACGCCCCCATAACGCCTTGGATTGAACCAAAGTAAGAATATAGACTGGATAGCTGCTTGTGACCGTTTTGCGCTGCGGCGGATAAGAAAAGGCTGTTTGGCCGGACCAGTTCGGAGATCGTCCTGTTTTTGCCAGACAGTGAGCGACCGAAGTCAAACTGCGTACCGTCTCGTTCAAACAGCATCCTGCTGCGCGCCTTGGGAAATGCGTAGAGCCACTCGGACAGGAAGGCATCGTCCGACATTTCAAATCCGTAGTGGTGTCGTACGCCATCGATTACGAAATCGACGTCAAAACTCGTCCGGTTCTCGGAACATGCTGGGTTCAGCGCGAAAGGCCGACTGAAGGGAACCCCGCTCCCGGGCTCACCCCTCTGGTGACTGAACATAACCAGCCACCTGAATGCGCTGATCGATTCCAGAAAGTTGGTCTTGCCCGATGCGTTGGCACCATAGATCAATACCGTCGGCAGCGCCGACCCAGTGGGAGAGACGGGGCAATCAATCAACCCCTCACGAGCGTCTCTTAGCGAAGACGCCACTAATACCAATTCCTGCCGGTCACGCATCGAGAGGCGATTGGTGACTCCAAACCGCAACATCATGGCCGTTTCTCCAGATTGCAGAACACTAGCGGAATTTGCAAAGGAAATGCAAATTTCCGGCACAATTGTGGGTAAGGCAACATGTGTGATGGCCCTAAATGCACTGACGTACGATTCTGAATCCTCCGCAGTGTTGCCCTTTGACGGAGCAGCAACCAGTCGAACGCGCCGCCAACGTACTATGTCCGGCCGCTTTTCGCCTTCTGCTCGGCACCGATGAGTGTCTCAAGCGACTTCCGGAACAGCTTGGCTCCAGCATCAAGGCCCAGATCAATGTTTGGGGTCTTGCGATTGTTCATGCCTGCATGAACGGCGACCAGGACGTCGCGATCCTCTTCGAATGCCATGCGGGCGCCTTCGTTCATCCTCTCGGAGATTGCCCGGTCATCAGGGTCCGTATTCCGATGCTGGAACCAGAAGTAGCGGGTCCGGTTCTCATCCAAGGGGGTCATGAAGTTGTAAGAAATGTTCACATAGGTCTCATCGACCGGAGGCTTGCCAGGCCCGCCGGTGCCAGCGGGCGTATACACTGATTTGTTCAATCCGATTGCCGGATGGCACATCTCATAGTGCTGCAACCGGTCGCACTCTCCTTCAAACTTGACCAGATCGGCGTAATAGGGAGAGGGCATGCCGCCGTGAATCCATCGCCAGACGATGACTCCACGGCCGGTCCTGTCCACCTGCAGAGGGCTGTCATCGGTGCCGGCACCGGCAAACGAGGTCACGTGAACCCAGGCGACATGGCTTGGGTCAAGCAGGTTGTCAGCTACCCACAGGTAGTTGCAGTCAATGTCCAGGACGCCACCATCGGTCATTCCCCATGACTCGTTATCGAAGTTCTCGATCGGGAATATCAGATCAGGATCGGCCGCCGCGGGATCCCCCATCCAAATCCAGAGAAACCTGTAACGGTCGACAACCGGGTAGGACTTGACCCTTGCCCTGGTTGGAATTCGCTCCGGCTGAGTGGGGGCAGCAATGCAGCGTCCCGAGCCGTCGAATGTCAGCCCATGATATCCGCACTCGATGGCATCACCCTTGATGCGTCCCTGGGATAGGGGCAGTTTCCTGTGCGGGCAGGCATTCTCAAGGGCAACGGGTTGTCCGTCTGCCTTCCGGTAGAAGACGATGGACTCTTCAAGAAGCATTTCTGCCCTGAGATTGCGGTCAAAGTCCTTGCTCCACCCTGCAACGTACCAGGCATTTCTGAGAAACATGCGACCTCCTGAGTTTCGGTTGCTCTGCCCGATTTCATCGGTCAGGTCAGCAGACCTGCCGTGCTGTCCATGCTGCCTGCCCAGTTGCTGAACTCATGCGATTTTCGGCACGGGCGCAGGACGGAATCGGTCTATTCTATTGGACCAATACAACAATCCGCTGGTGAGACTAAACCGGCCTCAGTGTATTGTGGCTTGTTGCGTGAAGGGACATCACTGCGAAAATGTCCGGCAGCCGACAATCCGTCTGGGGCTGGCGGGCACGGGCGCCACAAGTGGCTGTGGACAGCCGTAAAGCCATTAAAACGCAACTTTGCTGCCAGCTTGTTCTTTCGCCGATTATCGCCTTGGTTTCTGATAGAGTCTGACTGGTTCAATCGACTCTGCGGCTCAGGCACAATTGTAGTCGTAGGGCGGTCGGCTTTCCCGCCGCTACGCTCCAAGTGGCTCTGCAAAGAAACATGCGCAAGGATGGCTGTTCAGGCGAATGGCAAGTTCTGGACTTTCACTGGCGCATCGTGCCTGGGCCTTAACACATCGCGTGCGGAATCGGCACCCGCTAGGCGGGTCAATCGGGCTTGGCACCTCGCCCTCCAAAATGATGCGATCCCTGCGGTCATTTGTACCGATTTCGGGCATCGCAGAAAGCAGAGCCTGTGTGTACGGATGCAGCGGGTTGTTGTAGATGTCGTCCCATGAGCCAATCTCTACAATCTTGCCGAGATACATCACCGCAACCCGGTCGGAGAAATGGCGAACTATGGACAGGTCGTGGGCTATGAAGATGTAGGAAAGGCCGAACTGCTCCTGGATCTCTTCAAGTAGATTGATGACCTGTGCCTGAATTGACACGTCCAGTGCCGAAACCGGCTCATCGCAGACAATGACCTCAGGATTGAGCGCAAGCGCCCGGGCTATGCCGATCCTCTGGCGCTGGCCACCGGAGAATTGATGCGGGAACCGGCCCGTATCGTCGGCGCGCAATCCAACACAGGTCAGCAGTTCCGCAACGCGTTCCTGCCTCTTTTCCTTCGGAACGACGTTCGGGAATATTGTCCATGGCTCACTGATGATCTGCCCAACTGTCATGCGAGGATTGAGCGACGCATAAGGATCCTGAAATATGATCTGGAGCTGGCAACGCCTTGCCCGCATGGCCCGAGGCGGCAGACGGGCGAGGTCTTCGCCACCGAACATCACTTGACCGCTGGTTGGCTCGACGAGCCGGAGGATCGCTCTCGCCAGTGTGGATTTACCGCAGCCGGACTCGCCGACGATCCCAAGAGTCTCCCCCCGGTGGAGCGTGAAGCTAACATCATCAACCGCCTTGACCTGGCGCTTGCCCCCAAACTGGCCGCCGGGCGCCGGATAGTGCTTGACCAGATTCCTGACCTCAAGGATCGGTTCACCTGTATCCCGGCTTGATTGCGGAGAGGGTGCGAGTGCTGCAAGATCAGCCACCGGCAACCTCCGCCGCAAAATGGCACGCGCTTCTGCGCACAGGGGAAATCGTGGAATAGGCCGGGATCTGCTGGTTGCAGATGGGTTTTGACATTGGACATCGGGGCGCGAACACGCAGCCCTCGGGCAAGATGCTGAGTTTCGGCGGCGAGCCCGGGATCACAGCAAGTTTCCTGCCCTTCATGCCCTCTTGCGGGATCGAGTTCATTAGCCCGATCGTGTAGGGGTGGCCGGGTCCGGCAATCACTTCTGCTGTCGGGCCGGACTCCACTGGCCGGCCGCCATACATCACCATCAACCGGTCGGTATTCTCGGCGACCAGCGCAATGTCGTGGGTGATGAGAATCAGCGACATGCCGGTCTGCGAACGCAGCCCGTCAAGCAGGCTCATGATCTGAGCCTGGACTGTCACATCAAGCGCGGTTGTCGGCTCGTCGGCGATCAGGATTTCGGGCTCAAGTGCAATGGCAAGCGCAATCATGATCCGCTGGTTCATTCCACCAGAGAACTCGTACGGATAACTGTCCACACGTTGGCGCGCCGAGGGAATGCCGACGCGATCCATGAGAGCGATTGCCTTGGAGCGCGCATCCCGCTTGCTCGTTCCGGGCCTGTGCACCTGCAGCAGTTCGCATATCTGATATCCGACTGTGAGACCCGGATTGAGCGAGGTGATTGCGTCCTGGTAGACCATTGCGATCCGGTCGCCGTGAATATTGCGCCTTGCGGATTGCGGCGCCTTTAGCAGGTCGGTCCCGCGATAGCTGATGGTTCCCTCGATCATTGCCGGAGGGCTTTCAAGCAAGCCCATCACTGCCCCTACACTGACACTCTTTCCCGAACCGGACTCGCCGAGGATACCGAGTGCTTCGCCCCGGTGTATCCAGAAGTTGACACCGTTGACCGCATGTACGGCGCCGCGCGGTGTCCTGAACTTCACCGTCAGGTCGCGTACGTCGAGAATGGGATCCGTACCATTTCCCGGCGATGCGCATTCGCCGTGCGTCACATCAGCCATCGCCATCTCTGCACCGGATCCATGATTGTTCTGAGCCAATTGGCAACGAGATTCAGACTGAGCGTTGTCAGGAAGATTGCCAGTCCAGGCAATGTGATCATCCACCATGCCTCGCGCAGGTACTCCCTGCCTCTGGCAATCATCAGCCCCCAGGATGGTTCGGGCGGCAAGAGGCCAAATCCGAGGAAACTCAGCCCAGCTTCGGCGAGTACCAGCAAGGCGACCTCCAGTGTCGCCAGCACGAGGATCGGAGACATCATGTTTGGAAGTATGTGGCGGAACATGATCCGCGTATCACTCGACCCGATGGCGCGCGCTGCCTCGACGAATGAAGACTCCCGCAGAGATAGAGTTATGCCGCGTGCGAGCCGCGCGTAGACAACCCAGCGCACCACCGCAAAGATGATGACCATGTTGACTAGCCCTCCACCTATTATGAAGAGCACGAACAGGGCTATCAGCAGGGACGGCACTGCCATGAAGGCATCCACGGCGCGCATTACTAGTGTTTCGATCCTGCCGCCATAATATCCTGCCAGCAATCCGAGCAGCGATCCGAGAGTGCCAGAAATCAGGACTGATATGGCTGCCACGAACAGGGAGGCACGCGCTCCGTAGATGAGTCTCGAAAGAATATCTCTTCCGAGGGCGTCTGTACCCAGCAGGTGCAGCTTTTCCGAACCATCCATGCCGGTAGCCGTCGAGAGTGGCGGCAACAGATTGGCGAAGATGTTCGGAAACAGGGGATCATGAGGCGCCACGAAATCGGCAAACACGGCGCTGAAGAACAGTGCAAAGAGATAGATTGCCGCCGTAAGGACAAGCAGGTCCCGGAATAGTGCCCGGAACATGTCGCGGAGGCCGACGCCGTCAACGCGCTCCTCGGCGTCGGTTGCCGATGGAGTGCCTTTTGCCTGCTTCACGTCGCTCATGTTCCTACCGGATCCTCAAGCGTGGATTGAGAGCGGCATAGGCCAGGTCAACCAACAAGTTGATAACCAGGACCATGATCACAAGGACGAACACCGTTGCTTCGACAAGCGGTACATCGCGTATCGAAAGCGCATCCACCGTCAATGCGCCGATTCCCGGCCAACCGAAGACAGTTTCGATGATGATCACGCCAGTGACGACGTTGATCGTCTCATCCCCAATTGTCGTCACGATCGGAATTGCGGCATTCTTGAGTGCGTGGATTGTCGCCACCCGCCGCATGGGAATGCCACGGCCCTTGGCAGCAGTGACGTAGGGCTTGGACATTTCGTCGAGCAAGGAACTGCGTGTGATCTGTGTAATGCGGCCAATGGGTCGTAGCGAAAGTGCCAATGCCGGCAGGATGACATGGGCAAACGTTCCGTAGCCGGAAGTGGGCAGCCAGGCGAACTGGACAGCGAATACCAGTATGAGGATGAGCGCAAACCAGTATTCCACAATCGAAACGCCGGCGAGCGACAAGACACTGATCATCTGGTCCGGCGGAGAACGCGGGCGCACTGACGCATAGATGCCCATGGGCAGTGCTACAAGCACCGAGAACAGAATGGTTGCCCCAGCCAGAAACAACGTTGCAGGCAAGCGATCCAGTGCAATGGGAAGGGTCTTGTGTGAGTCAAGTTTGCTGCCGTGACCCATTGCGTTGCTCTGCCCAAACCTGAATGTCTCGCCAAGGTCGGCTGTCGCGAGTCCCTTCAGAAAGCGGCCATATTGGACAAGTATGGGGTCCTCGAGCCCCATCCGCACACGCAACTTCTGGACGGCTTCTTCACTTGCGGCGTTGCCCAGAACCATTCGGGCAGGGTCGCCGATTTGCCGATTGGCATAGAACACCATCGACATCACGATGACGAGCAGGACCAGCGAACTGATCACACGTCTGGTAAGAAACCGGATAACAGCGCTATTGATCCGCATGACGGAAATTTAAGGATACTCCATGCGCATCACCCCGCCGCAATGACTGGCGAAAGGGTGCCGCGGGCGCGAACGCCCGCGGGCGCATTTCGAATGCCTACTGGGTTTCGCGCATGTTCACCGCGACCATGCGGTGGTCGATGCCGAACTCCCATTCGAAGCCTGCGGGGACGCCGTAGGCGCGCTGCAGCAGGCCAACCGGAGCAACGATGTACCGATTGTGTCCTTCGACAACCAGAGCTTCCAATGCATCGTGCCGTTCTTGTCCAACCTTGGACGCGGCTTCATTTGCGCGTGCCTCAAAGTCGGGATCGCAGAATACCGACACCAGTCCACCGCACGAAAAATGGGCGCCGAAAGTCAACGCATAATCCATCAACGGATTGGCTTGGACGTGCAACCACGCGTAGGAACGTTCCTCGGTCGGCTTGGCGATGGCACGGGGATTGAAGATACCCGGTTCCTCCACAGCAACACTGCTCGGAATACCTACGGCGTTCAACATGGCGCCAATGGCTTCAACCATCTCTCCGTTGCGAGGAGTCGAACCCAAGCGCGTTGTGACCAGGATCGTAGGAATCTCGTGACCAGCTGCCTTGAGCTCTTCTACAATTGCTGTCGCCCCGGCAGGATCATACGGGTACTGCGAAATCTCATCCGCATATCCCGTCGCAACTGATGGCAGCATCTGGCCAGCCAGCGGCTCGCTCAATTCCATCAGGTTTTGCCGGATGCCTTCCCAGTAGATGCCGGTGAAGATGGCCTTACGGAAATCCAGATTCTGCAAGAGCGGATGAGCGCCCTGATAGTCCAGGCGGAATTGCAGGAAGGTATCGGAACCCTTCAGAATGCAATCCAGTCCGTCAGCTTCCATAAACCGCTTGCACTCCTCGGCGGTGAGGAACATCGCAACCTGTGCCTCGCCGCTCTCGACCATTGCCGAGCGCACCAGAGTTTCTGGCCGCCATACCACCCGGACACTGTCATAGTAGATCTCGCCGTAGGAGTCCTCGGCGGTATTTCCCCACCAATCCGGGTTGGCGACAGACGTCCAATACTGGCCAAGTTGCCATTCGTCGAACACATATGGGCCAGTCCCGATCGGGTGCACGCTATGATCTTCAGGCTCCTCGAGTATCTGCCGGGCCGAAGTCACGCCGCCGAGATACATGCGCCGCGGCAGGAGCGGATCGACATCCGCGGTGATTACGGCGACCGTATCTTCATCAACCACTTTCGCTGAAATCTGGGGACCCATCATGTCGCGGATCACGTAGCCATTTTCTTCACCCCAAAGCCAGTTGATGCTGATTGCTGCGGCTTCGGCGTCGAGAGGTGTGCCATCATGGAACATGACGCCTTGCCGAAGATCGAAGTGCCAGACCGTGGGCTCTATCTGCTCCCAACTGACTGCAAGCATTGGCAGCACTTCGTTCGTGTTGGGATCAAGCCTGGTCAGCGCTTCAACGACATTGCGTATGCCGATGCCATTGACTTCCTTGTGGGCCACCTGGGCCTGCATCGACTGCGGTTCCTGGTTGCCGACGATTATCAATTCGCCGCCGCCGCCCATGGCCAACGCCATGCTCGACGACATCACGACCATTGCCGCACTCACCGTGAGACAAGACTTCATGTTCATTTCATCCTCCCATTTGCGATGTCTGCTAGGATGCCCGATTGCGGCAACATCGCCCAGTTCAATCCACCTGCGGTCAACCGCTTGAAGCTTCTTTTGGCTTCTTTGGAGCTGGAGGCCCAGTCTATCACGGTTGGTGCCGGTGTAGTAGGGACAACTTCCAGCGGGTGCTTCTGGAGTCGGCTGCTCGCCACCTGTAGGCTACACGGGCACTGCAAAACAACGACCGGATGCAGCCTCCTGGATGGGGAGGTTGGTATGGCGCAGGATTGAGAGGGCGGTGCCTGGTCGGCCTTGTCCTTTTGCGGTTGCTCGTTGCTGAGGCTGCCGCAAAACATTTCCAAGGGAACAAGCGATCCAAACTTTGGACTGGATCCGTGCCTACTTGCATTTCTGTTAACGCAGCTGCAGCCGGCCTGTCCCCCGGGGTAAACCGGAACTCTACGTCCTCGGCCGATTGTGCGCTGCCCGCATCTATGGCGGCCAAGCAGTGGTGTAACTCCGCATCGTTGTTGACACCCTGCCGATTGATGGCCGCAGTGGGTTTATTTGCCTGGGAGTGGCATGGATCAGAAATCTGGGTGACCGGCCAAGCGGCATGGCCGGAATTGCTGCCACTTTTTAGGCCAGCTTCTATGGGCAGTGGATGAACCCATCCGAAGTTCTCTCGGCAGTCTCCCGGTCGATTGATGAGTTCGTCAATGACCCGTCGCAGGGTCAACGCCAGTGCCTGCTGAAACCGGGTACGAGGAGCACAGACGAAGAGTTCATTTCGATGAAAGCCAGCTTCGTTCCGTTTGCGGCTGATCGTCGGCAAACAGCCAAGGTAGTGCCGTTGTTCGATTTGCTGGTGGTAACCGGCAGAATTTGTGCGCAATTTGGCCCATACAGGTCTTCAGTGGATGAGCGGAAACTGGTCCCACGTTCGTCCATCAAGCATCCGGCCAGACTTTTTCTTGTTCACTCCACCCCATTGCTTGAAATGGAATGCAACCCCTGCGCTGATGCATTGGTCACGGATAGACCGCACTTGGCCCGGGTCGACCGATCGCGCTCCAGGGCCACTTTCACCGCCAACGATCACCCAGTCGATGAGATCAAGGTCAAGTTCATCCAGTGATCCGAGCAGGGGCTCCAGACTGAGGAATCTCACGGAAGCGCCGGCCTGCCGCAGGTGGTCTATGCGAAACTGATAGTCCCCACTTTCGACACTGACTCCCATCCAGACATTGCGTGGCCAGGCAAGGGTATCAGACAGTTCCTCCAGCCTCTCCGCCCGTTTTGTCAGGATTTGGTATGTGTGTTGAGGTGTCTCCCGCATTGTCGCAAACACTCGCTGAATGAACTTCAGCGGCACATCCTCGTGAAACAGGTCCGACATTGAATTGACGAAGATCATCTTCCCCGTCTTCCAGGACGCAGGGATCTTCAGGCTGTTCTCATCACAACGAACCACGCCGTTCCATTTGGGCCTGCCTCCAGACATGCGTGTCGTTCCGGCATATTTCTGTTGTCCCATCGCTTCCAACCGCCGCGCCATTCTCATCGCATAGCAGTTCGTGCATCCGGGCGAGATAACCGCGCAGCCAACAACCGGATTCCAGGTCGCTTCGGTCCATTCGATTGACGAACTGACAGCCATCAAGTCCACTCTTGGGAGATGTGACCAGGACATGCTCCGAAAGGGTACCAGTGCGGCGATTGCACCTCTTCGAGTGTATGCCGATGGCTCCCGTATTTTCGAGTTGCCTCAATATCTCGCTATTGTTCCGTTCGGCACTGGCGTATCAACGCTGTGCGTCCCGTCAATTCGATTGATGTTGAACGATTTGCCCGGGGATGTTGGAGAGCAGGCGCTTCCGGGCATTCTCAAGGGATGGTCAAGTGAGCACAGCATCGGCACCGATGCATCCGCAAGCGAATTTCCGAGCAACGGAGCGCTATCATCCTTTGTGAAGTCGGTTGTTTCTGGTTGTTTGAGCAAAATGGAATAACTCTGCGATGCTGTTGGCGGCGTACGTCGCAATTCCCTGCTGTCTGGTGTCATCCGTGCGGCAGCACGAAGCCGTTCCTGTCCAATCAAGCTGGCCCGATGATGGGAGTGACCAGTAATTCTCCGCTGTTGGCGTCGGCAATTCCCATGTCTGTCAGATGTGGCCCAGGGTTGCAGGCGAGAGAGGCGCCGAAGCATGCCTTGAACACAAGGTAAGGGGGCTGCCACTCCACGACGTTATCCATCGCAGACTTGATGGCGCTGAACCCGTCGGCAACTTCGGCAAGCGGGCGCTCGGAGACTAGGCCAGCTAATGGAAGGGGAAGCACGGTTGATGCAACACCTCCGGATGAAACGGCGAGTCCACCTCCAGCTTTTGCGACCGCATTCGCTGCTGCCGCCATATCAACCGGGTCCGAGCCGAATACTGTGAGGTTGTGCGAGTCGTGGGACACGGTAGTGCAGAACGCTCCCTTCCATGCGCCCCAGCCGCGCAGGAATGCCAGACGCAAGGGTGAACCGGAGCCATGGCGGTTCATGACTGCCATGATGATTGCGCCCTCTGGCGGGCAAACCCAACCATCCAAAACATCTGCGATAGCCTCGCCACGCTGCGTGAAGCGCGGGTTATCAATTGTGACAACCCGGACCCGCCTTTGGTCTGAGGATAGCTGGAAATCAGATGGCAACAGGAAGCCAGTCTGCGGTCTGGCAAATGGAGACGGGTTAAGGAAAGGTTGCGCGGCCTCCTCAGCGCTGATCAGTGCGCCATTGTGAAGAACGGCTCTCGGGCGAAAATCACTCAGGTCTTCGAAGACGGTCAGATCTGCGCGTCGGCCGGGTGCAACAACACCGAGATCATGGCGTCCCAACCGTTGCGCTGCATTGAGTGTGGCCGCCCTCAAAGCATGGATAGCAGGCATGCCATAGCGAACCAGCCGCCGAACGACATCATCCAATCCTCCTGACTCAAACAAGTCATCGGGAAAGACATCGTCCGTGCACAATGTGACAGTCTGCGGGAAGTCGTCGAATTCAGCCAGCGTACTAACAAATTCAGGCAAGAGATGGTCATGCGATCCCCGCAACTCGATGTACAACCCGGCTTCCAGCTTGCGCTTGAGATCGGCTGCGCTTGTGATTTCATGGTCCGACGATATCCCGGCAGCGGCATATGCATTTAGGTCGGCTCCCTCCAGACCGCGAGCGTGGCCGAAGACAGGTTTGCAGGAATCCAGTCCTTCCTGCACGATCTGCCAGGCGCGCGGCTTGCGGTTGACCACGCCGCTCATGTCCATGACTTCCGCAAGACCGTGGATGCCCGGCCATTCGAGGATTTCACCAAGGGTATCGGCATCAAAGTCAGCGCCAGTAGTCTCCAGTCCTGGAGCAGACGGAACACAGGAGGGAGCGAGTACCAGAATGCGGAGCGGAGCCGCTTTCGCCTGTTCCTCCGCCCAAGCCACGCCGCTGACGCCCCCGACATTGCCGAACTCGTGCGGGTCCCAAACGATTGTGGTCACTCCCCGGCGCAATACCGCGTTGCCGTATGTCGAGGGTGTGATCATGGAACTCTCGATATGCATGTGAGCATCGATCAGGCCCGGCGCCACAATCCCGCCTTCCGCGTTGATGACGCACGCAGCACGGCCATGCTCCCCGGGTGGATGAACACTCGCGATTAGAGGGCCGGAAATCCCCACATCGGCGCGGCGCAACCGGCCGGTAATCACATCCGCAACTTTTCCGCCGGTTAGCAGGATATCGAACGGGGTTTCGCCTCTTGCGGCAGCAACTGCCCTGCTGCGGGTTGAGCTTTCATGCAGGTCTGCTGGTTCAATCATGATCTTGCGCCCTGCGCATCCAACGCATCCAGGCAAGTTCTCAATACTGGATCTGTTTCAAGACTGGCCACGATCCTTGCATTGCCCATTTCCCCTGCTGGTGGCGTCTTGCATATTGTTCTGCCGCGCTCGTCGCCTGCCAGGACGACTTCAATTTGCGCATCCTTGAGCACAAACAGTTCCGGGTTTGTGACGAGAACAGCAGCGACCGGATCGTATATCGCCATGGTGCTGCGCGAGCGCTCCAACGCAATGTCCAGATAACCGCCTGCAAGATCGGCCAGAAGTGCAGCATTGCTGCCACACGATCGGGCCAGCCGCTGTAGATGTTCTTTTCCGAACCGGACCGTCCGGCATGCCTCAAGATCGGCAATTGTAAGTGAAACTCCACAACTCAGCAGCAGATCAAGGGCCTCTGGGTCCGAATATGCATTGAACTCTGCTGCCTGTGTGTGATTGCCTCCTCCTGTTCCTCCTCCCATCCAATGAACGCACCCGATCCTGGATGCCAACTCAGGGCACGATTGAAGGAGCACTGCAAGGTTCGTCAGCGGTCCTAGTGCCAGGAGAGTCCCCTGGCTTCCACTTTCAAGCCATTTGCCCAGCGCTGAAACCCCACGCGGCTGGATCCTGCCTTCGGAAGCCTCTGGAAGTTTGCGGTTTCTGGTGCGGATTCCGTTTGGTCCGAGGACACGGGCGGCGGTGACATTGCTCCCGGAAAGAGCTTGCGCAGCGCCTGCATATATCGGGAATTGCCAATCGAAAGCCGCGGCGCTGGCTGCGGCGTTCCGCATGACTGACGGCAGGCTGGAATTTCCGGCAACCAGGGACATGCCTTCAATTTCGGCACCGGCCTGAAGCAGCACGAAGACGGCCCAGATGTCGTCGAATCCCATGTCTGTGTCGACCCAGATCTTCATGCGCCGGTTTCAGGAAGCGAGAGAGCCCGGTCCGGTGGCAGTTCGAATTCGACAGTGGCGCCAATCCTGTGTGACGGCAGTTCGGCGTTCGCCTGAACCTTGATGCTGCCAAGAACGCTCTCAAGAACGTACTCTCTATGCTGGCCTGCAAACGAAACGCCAACGACCCGGCCCTTGAGTGGTCCCGAGCCAATGACGACATCAGCCGGGCGCCAGGCAAGGATGCTCCTGCCCGTATGGCTCTCATAGCCGCCGACTGATGCGGATCCAGAGTGCAGAGCGCCGCCATGGCATTCAAATCTGTTGTCGAAGCCCACAAACTCGGCGACGAAAGCGCTTGTCGGACTGTTATAGATTTCCTCGGGAGTTCCGATCTGAACGATTTCACCGTCCTTCATGACAACGATCCGATCGGCGAGGGCAAGCGCCTCGGACTGGTCGTGTGTGACGAACACCATCGTGACACCGGTTTCCATCTGGACCCTCTGAAGTTCAGACCGCATTTCCAGCCGGAGTCGCGCATCGAGATTGGAGAGTGGTTCGTCGAGCAGCAAGAGTTTCGGCTCGGTTACAATCGAGCGGGCGAGCGCGAGGCGCTGCTGCTGGCCGCCCGACAGTTCCGAAGGATTCCGTTCGGCAAAATCCTGCAGGCCTACCGTTGCAAGGCCATTGCGCACTTTCGAATGTATGGACGATTGTGACTCCCTGCGGAGGCGAAGCCCGAATGCGACATTTTCGAAGACGGAGAGGTGCGGAAAGAGCGCATAGGACTGAAAGACGAGTCCGACATTTCGCCGGTTGGCAGGTGTTCTCGTCACATCGGTTCCGTCAAGAACGATCCTCCCTGATCTGGGCTGAAGCAGCCCGGCAATGGCCCGCATCGTTGTCGTCTTGCCGCAGCCAGATGGCCCGAGCAGGGCAAGCAACTCTCCCTTCCTGACCGACAGATCAAGATTCCTGACTGCAACGGTCTGGCCGTACGCGAGGGTCAGCCGTTCCAGAAGTGCAAACTCGTCAGACATATCGAGATATTCCGAGGAAACGTTCAGCGGCGAAAACAATGCCCATAGACATGAAGGCCAGCAATGCCGCCAATGCCGCTACCGATGGATCATAGGTCATTTCAATATATCCAAGCATGTCGATTGGCAGCGTGCGCACCCCTGGGCCGGAAAGAAACAGTGAAACCGGTACCTGGTTGAAGCTGGTCACGAAGCCGAGGATGAAAGCGGCAAGGATGCCGCTTCTGATGTTGGGTAGCACAGTCAGCCAAAAGGCGCCTATCCGGCTGCAGCCCAACAGGATTGCAGCTTCTTCGATATCCGGCCGAAGGTTCTCCAGGCTGGCCGAAACAACTCTGACTGCATAGGGAAGCACGAGAGCCGTGTGAGCCAGAAACAACGCAGCGGTGACCGTCAAGCCGGTTGGCACCACAAGATACCGAAGCAACGCCAACCCGACGATGATACCGGGAACGATAATCGGAGCGGCGACCGCCATCCGCACGATCTCGCCCATCGGCACCCGGTATCTGGTAACAGCATAGGCTGCAGGTACACCCAGAACCAGGGCTGCCAGAGTCCCAAACACTGCGAGGAACATCGACAGGGCAAAACTCGCCCTGAAGCTCCTGACCTCGAAGACAGCCAGTACCCACTTGAACGAAAATCCCTTTGGCGGAAAGGCGAGTGAGCTTCCACCCGACAGTGCTGCAGCGATTATGATCAGGAATGGACCAATCAGGAAGGCCAGAGTCAGGAACAAGACCAGCAGCGATGACCATCGTGCCCTGTTCATTGAACGCCTCCGCGACGGGATGAGGCTACGCGTTTCAACAGCATGTATGCCGAGAAGCTCATCACGATTAGTATCATCGCGATGACACTTGCAGACAGGAAGTCATTAGCAACCGTAACCCGCTGATAGAGCAGTGTTTCAAGCATCAAGACCTTGGCGCCGCCAAGTATGGCCGGGGTGATGTATGCAGTCAGTGATCCAGTGAACACAAGAGTTCCGCCTATGACCAGCCCCTCGCGTGTCAAGGGAACGATCACCCGCAGGAAGACCTGCGGCCAACTGGCGCCTAGCACTCGTGCCGCCGAAATGGCGTCGCGCGGCATGTTCTCCATGGCACTGACGAGCGCAATGATCATCAAAGGCAGGAACAGCTGCAACAGACCGATGAAGACCGCGGTTTCTGTGAACAGTATCCGGATCGGCGCATCGGTAAGCCCTATCCCTTCCAGCGCCTTGTTGACGATGCCGGTTCTTCCCAGGATGACTATCCAGGCGTAGGTGCGCGCGACTGGTGAGATCATCAATGGCAGCACTACCAGCCCGAAGATGCGCCCCCGGCTAGTCGGATCAAGTCCGACAATGCAGAAGGCAGCTGCATAGCCGATCACGGCTGAAACAGCGGTGACAAGGAAACCGAGTTTCAGTGTTCGGAAGAACACGGTCCGGTTCAGAGGCTGTGAGAAGAAATCGACATAAGCCGAGACGGACCAGCTGCCGTCGCTGCGGAACGCTTCCGACAGCAGAATGCCGACCGGGATCAGAAAGACAATTGTTGCAAAAACAGCTGCCGGCAGAACCAGCGCCAGTGCCTCCAGCCGGTTGGTGCGCATCAGGAAATATCTACGGGGAAGCGGCGCCGCAGCGCCGCCTCCAGGATAGGACTACTCAAGAACGGTTTCGTTCCAGGCGTCAATCCAGCTATCCCGATTGTCGAGTATCGCAGAAGGCGCCAGCATGTTGATCGAACTGGCAAGCTCGGCGCCATAGGACAGGTTCTCGGCAATCTCGTCGGAAACCATAACCTCGCTGTTCCCGGGGCTGTCTACAAGAGCTTCAGCAAGCCTTGTCTGGACTTCCGTTGACAGCCAGTAGTCCATGAACTGCAAGGCAAGATCCTCATTGCCATTGTCCTTGGTCATGATCATCACGTTGATGCCTCCGGTCTGGCCTTCAGCCGGGTTGGCCCATGCTATTGGCAATTCGCTGCCGGCAAACCGGCTCCATGCAAACCGTCCAACCGGCGCAGCCCAGACTTCCTCCTGTTCGAACAATTGGGCCAATTGGGAGGATCTGGCGTAGAAGGTGACAAAGTTGTCGGCCTTTTCGCCGATGGCGGAAATCGGAGTTTCCATTGTTGGCCCGTCATCACCAAGCGCCTTTCCGAGCATGTAGAGCGAAATGGGCGCCTGCGTTGTCGTGATGTCAGGGAACGCGGCGTATCCGGCTAGTTCGTCCGACAGGAGATCGCCCCAACTGTCTATGGTGACTTTGTCGGATCGATAGACAATCGACGTTGAATAGAAAGTGTATCCAACGGCAAGGTTGTCACCGATCGGGTCCTTGGCGAAGTCGTACAGCTTGTCAAAATTCGAGAGCCTCGAAACATCGATCGGTTGCAAGAGCCCCTTTCGTGCGGCCGACAGTGCGTCATGGCTTGAAATCACAGCCATGTCGACAACCGGGTCGGCAGCGTTAGCTTCGATCTTTGCAAGCCGTTCCACACTGTTGCCAGTCTCTATGACGATTTCGCATCCGCAGATTTCCTCGAACGGCGAATAGACCAGTTCCTGGAACTGGTCCTGGCCGAACGCGTAGACTGAAATCGTTAATGTCTTGTCTGCAGCCAGGGCCGGTCCGGCCGCCATGGCAAGCAATGCCGCTGCAAGTGCAGGTGTTCGCATCTTGGGTCTCCCTTCTTGATCTTGTGCGTTGGGTGATTGTTTGACTGCGGTCGAAGCAGAAATCAATCACCAATCCTGATCCGGCAATATGTTGCGCTCAGGATTATGTTGCGTTGGGCCGGGAAATCCGGTCCGGGCAAAGGACACGGGCGGGTCTACGCAACATAAAATCCTGGCAACACCCGTATTCGATGACAAAGGCCCGATTTCTGAACGCTGACGACGGCAGAATTGTACCCAAACACTGTGCTGCCATGCGGAGTCATCCTTCAGTGACGAAATGCAGCGTCGCCTCACGCGTGACCGTACTGGTGTTCAAGTGCCGCAACCCTTTGCGTTACTCTTCATGCTGGCATAGTCAGGCCTTGAATGTTCAGGAAGTAGCTTCCGGCCGAACAGCAGGTTCCAGCATGAGCAACAGCATAACCGTACGAAGCATCGATCCTCGGGACAAATCCTGGCTAAGCCGCGAGTCGCGGCGTGTTGGAGTATCGATGGCAGAATTGGTCCGCCGCATGATCCGGGAAGGGCGCAAGACAACTGAACAGTCCAAAAGGCCGTCGGAGGTATTTGCGCGATATTTTGGGAAGGACCATGGTGTCGAGCTTCCGCCCCGAGTCCGGTATGGCTGTGGGCCGTTCGCCTTTTCGGACAAGGAAGGGGAATGATTGCCTCGTTCGCTCGAACGGATTTGGTCTCAAGGGTGGCGCCCACGGCCCAATCTACCGTTGCCGCCGCTCCAGTATTAACTGCTCACACGGAAGCTGAGTGTAAGGGTCGACACGGATATTGACTCGTGCGCGCTGCCTTAGCGGACTGCGTGGACCCTGAGATGAAGCCCTTCGTGTTGCTGCAAACAGCCGATAACTTCGTAAAGACTGCGGGCGCGCGGGTTACCATTCGGTCCAAACATTCGCATCAAGCTTTTGGGTTGCCTGCGGGTCAGCTTTCCCAGTTTCTTGAAGCCGATGCTGGCGACTATGTGATTTCGTAACACCGTCGGCACATTGGCCGTGTCCACATCGCCAGCCAGTAGGCACTCAACGCCTTCCCTGAGCAATTCCTTGCGAAACATCAGGTCGCGTTCAGCCCGTGCTTGCACTATCTCCTTGAATTCTCTCGTCTGAGCCATGGTTCCCGAGCCTCCTGCACTCTGAGACGCTTGATCTCCGGCCAGAGCTTTTCGGCCGATTGGAATTCCAGTTGCCGGCATTTCTTGCTCTCGGCACCCAACAAGATGATCACTGCAACACTGTCATTGACAAGGCGGATTCAACAGCCTGGGTCGGAGACAATCCGGCACTTGAGGTGGTGGTGTCACCGGGACGGTTCACAGGCTGGTGTATTCTCGGGGTTTCCGGAGTCCTGAAACGGTGCCAATCCAAGCAAAGGTTGCGGCACAAATTCTGGGATGTGTTCAGTCTGAAGGAGTAGGTGGCGAAGGGTCACTCTGCCCGGCAACTTCGAAAGTTCGGACCGTCCGCAGGAGCACGTAACCACCCCAGGTAACCTTCAGGGTTTGGCGTGCTGCAATGCTCTCGCCTGTGCCAGATGTTTCCAGACGACTGGTAATGGTGGCCTTTCCGTCAGGACGGACAAGGACAAGACGGTAACTGATCTGGCACTCCGCTAGGCTCTTTCCATTGGTCCCAACCCCATATTGGGCATCCGTCGCCACGGTCATACTGGTCCCGGTGGAGTCGAACACTGTCGTAGCTTCCGGTTGCCTCCAGGAGGATAAGATTCTTCCGTCCCGGATGTGTTGCGGGGTTCGTTGAAGTCCACGACCCGGCAGGGATCTCCAGGACTTCCTCTTCGGATGGTCCCTTGCCACCTCGAATTCCCTCGACAATCTGCCAAGTGCCGTAGCGGCTGGAAGTTCAAGCATGCTCCCGTTTGCGATAAGGATTTCCGGGTCTTCTGCCGTTGGCCAGACCAGTGGCCAATATGAAGCGGCAAGAGCCAGCCGCACGCGATGGCCGCGGGCAAAGCGGTAGGCCGTTGCCGGGAGTTCCAGCCTGTAGGCTCTTTCTTCTCCTGCGGTGAAAGATGCAACCGAGTCCAGAGTCTCGTCGAGTTCCAGATTAATGATTCCACGGGCAACGAGGTTGGAACGGCCACCCGGGTCGATATCGCACAGGCGGCAAACCAGTTGGGCTTGCTGCTCGCGGCGGAAGATCTTTGCAACCAGTACTGCACTTCCGATCAGGTCAATCTCTTCTTCCAGAGGTGGCGTTTCAAAACAAACCGAGCGGCGGTCATCTGGTGATTGCTCCAGTGGCAGGCCTCCGACCCTGCCAAAGTACCCGGTGTCGCCAGCGCATTCGCCGTGGCGAATATCGTATGGTACGGAGTTCGTACCGGTGACCGCTGCTGTTCCGCCCAGCAGTGTCCCATTCTCCAGTACAAGATTCAGCGCACGGCCTTTGCCGAGCTCTTCGATTTCGATCCAGTCTCCTGAACGCGTCTCGAGCCGATCTTGAGGAGGATCAAAGCTACGCCGCCACAGACGGACTGAAGGCCAGGCAATATCCCCGGGTTCGTTCTGGCGCAGCCAGTGGTCCCACCATTCGAGCATCAGTTTCTGAAAACCGATCGGCGGACCAGGTTCACCTTGATCGGGGTAATGATGTCCCCAGGGTCCGACAATGCCGCGGCAAATGTCCGGACGGGCCCGGACCAGATTCAGGACGGAGTTGGAGTAGCGGTCGGACCAGCCGCCAACAGCGAGTATGGGGCACGAAAGCCTTTCGGCCGCAAACCGCACCGATCCGTGACGCCAGTACTTCCCCCGCACCCGATTGGTCATCCAGTGTTCCAGAGGGAACGACAAGGCGTTCAGGCGCTTCTTCCAGATCTCCTTCCATTCTTCACCTACCGTCGCGGAGTCTGGCGGAGCCGCAAGAATAGCAGGAAGGGTTGCTCCCCATTCGAAGCTGTCGGTTAGCAAACAGCCACCCATCCAGTGGATGTCGTCCTCGAACCGGTCCCAGGTTGCGCAATTGGCCAATACGGCTTTGAGCGGTGGTGGTGCGTCAACCGCTGCCTGGAGGCTAGCTGTTCCTCCCCATGAGGTGCCGAACATTCCCACACGGCCCGAACACCAGGGCTGCGCTGCGATCCAATCGATCACGCGGCGCGTATCGTCCAATTCCAGGTCGCTGTACATGTCCTCCATGATGCCGTCGCTGTCGCCCGACCCGCGCATGTCGACACGCAGGCACGCGAAACCGTGGGACGCGAGGAAGGGGTGGTTGCGTTCGTCCCGTGCCCGAACCAGATCGCGCCTACGGTAGGGAATGATCTCGAGGATCGCCGGGTATGGCCCGCCATTATTCCTTGGCAACCATGTCCGGGCGGTCAGGCGGTCGCCGTCCGGCATCGGAATCCACTGATGCTCGATTTCGAACACTGAAGGCTGAGTCATCGCGAACCCATAGTACGGCCGGCCGGCATGATCACAGGGCTGGCAAGTTGCCATTCTGCCAACTGCCAACTCTACAGCCAGAAAACGACATCGGCCCTGTGAACATGTCTTGCACTTTGCAGCGGAATCGACAACTTTGCAGCGAAATTATCTTTAGGAGGAGTCCATGTACAACAAGACGCAAAGTAACCACCTTTCAAGGCGATCGTTCCTTGCCACGACCGGCGCATTCGGTGTGGCTGCGGCCACAGTTCCGAATGTATCAATTAGTGCTGACGGTTCTGTCCTTACCCTCCGATCATATTCGGACCTGCAAATTCTTGATCCTGCGTATCGCCTGTCGTTGCCAGAGGACGACATCATTCGCTCCATTTTCGCGCCGCTGGTTGTGCCAATGGCCGGAGACATCTGGGATTGGAAGGCGATTGCTGCCGAGTCCATCGAACAGCTCGATGACGTGACTGTAGCGTTCAAGCTCAGGGACAATATAGGCTTCACGGATGGCTACGGACAGATGACAGCCGAGGATGTGAAGTTCTCGATCGAGCGCATTGCCGACCCGGCAATGGATAGCCCTTACGCCGGAGACTGGGCGGCGTTGAAGGAGGTTGAGGTCAAGGACAAGCTTTCCGGCCTCATACATCTCAACAGCCAGTTCGTGCCGCTATGGACAACAACTTTGCCTACCCCGGCAAGTTGCATTCTTTCCAAGCGCGCCATGGAAGAACTCGGCGACAAGATCACCACGCAGCCGGTTGCCCAGTCCGGCCAATACCTGCTGGCTGAATGGCAGCCAAAGCAGCGGACGATACTTCGCCGCAATCCGGATTGGGCGCATGAGCCCGGCGGGTTTGAGGAGATACACATCATCCCGATCGAGGATCCGGCAACAGCCGAACGGGGCTTCGAGGCAGGAGATCTCGATTATACCTGGACATCAGTCTCATCGCTTCCGCGGCTCAAGGCAAATCCGCCTGCGAACAGTGTCGTTCTGGAGAAGCCATCTCTTGCCTATGTCTGGATTGGCATGAATCAGGATGTGGCCCCATTCGACAATCTGAATGTCCGCAGGGCGGTTCAGCACTCAATCGATCGCCAGACGGTTGTGGATGCGGCGTATTTCGGGGCGGCTTCGGTAGGAAACGGCATCATTGCCCCAGGACTTCCTGGAGCCCGCGACAGCGTCACCTACGACTATGACCCGGACAAGGCGCGCGCTCTCCTGGATCAGGAAGGAATTTCCAGTCTGGATGTGGTTCTTGATATCCTCAACCAATCGGACAGGCTTGCGGCAGCGCAGGTAGTTCAAGCCAACCTCGCAGAAGTCGGCATCAACGTTGAAATCAAGCAGAACGACAGCGGCACCTTCTGGACAATGGGATCCAAGGATGGTGACTACTGGGACAAACTGCAGATGCAGCTCCAGCGCTTTTCGATGCAGCCTGACCCGAGTTGGGCAACGGTATGGTTCACTCCCGAACAGGTCGGAGTCTGGAACTGGGAGCGCTTCAACAACGCCGAATACAAGGCGCTGCATGACCAAGGACTGGTCGAGGGCGATCCGGTTGTTCGGGATGGCATCTACAGGCGGATGCAGGACATCATGGATGAGAGTGGATGCTATGTCTTCCTGACCCATGAAGTCGTTGGTGCCATTCACAGCGACAGCATTGTGCCTGGGTTGAAGCCGAACGGTGAGGCGCTGTTTTCAGAATTCAGGCCGGCATGATTCATGACGGGCGGCGCTCCGGCGCCGCCCGGCCGCCATGCTGAATTACACCCTCAAGCGCCTTGGGCTGTCTGTGGTCATCGTCTCGGTGGCCATGTTCCTGCTGTTTTGCATCATCTATCTCATTCCCGGAGATCCGGCGGCAGTGGCTTTGGGGCCGCGAGCGACCGAGGCAATGCGGGAAGCCTTGCGTGTCAAGATGGGTCTCGACCAACCGGTCTGGATCCAGTTCTGGAACTTCTTCACCAGTGCCTGGCAAGGAGACCTGGGCCGTGAAGTGCTTTCGGACCGCCCTGTTTCCCGCGTGGTGCTGGAACAGCTACCATACACGCTGGTCCTGATTGCCAGCGGTGTTGGCTGGTCTGTTGCGCTTGGAATCCCGCTCGGATGCTGGGCAGCGGTCAAGCGGAACAGCTTTGCCGACCGGCTTGTTGGTGTCCTGTCGGTTGCCGTGATCGCAATGCCGTCATTCGTCATCGCCATCTATGCGCTGTTGATATTTGCGGTTTCCCTTCGCTGGTTGCCGGCGATAGGCGCTGGCGAACCCGGTAACATCGGTGATCAGCTTGTTCACCTTATACTGCCTTCTCTCGCTGTCGGTCTCGGCTGGGTTGGCTACATCGCCCGGATGGTCCGGGCGTCGATGCTGGAATGCCTTGCCGCTCCGCACATTCGCACGGCGAGAGCATTTGGCCTTTCCGAGCGCAGGATTACCTACCGCTATGCGCTGACGATTGCTGTTCTGCCGACCATAACGCTGCTGGGCGTGGGCGTCGGCCAGATGCTGTCTTCGGCTGTCTTTGCGGAGATTGTCTTCGCTCGGCCGGGAGTCGGGAAGCTCGTCTACGACGCAATCCTTACACGCAACTACCCGCTTGTTACCGGGTCGGTCTTGGTCACCACTGTGTTGTTCGTCCTGATCAACCTGGTTGCTGACCTGGTGGTCGGGGCGCTTGATCCCCGTGTTCGCAGCAGGCTCTGAAGTGAAGAGTTCGCTCAAACAGATCATCTCCGACCCGCTTGGTGGTCTTGGCCTGTTTCTGGTCGTGGCAATAGCAGCAGGCGCAGTGTTCGCCGACTTTCTGAGTTGGTTTGATCCGTCCAAAATCTCCCCGCGAGACAGATTCCTGGGGCCTTCGCTGCTGCATCTTCTGGGAACGGACCATTTGGGTCGCGATCTTTTCAGCCGCGTGTTGCATGGCAGCCGGATTGCTCTTGCCGTCGCCCTGTTTGCCACAGCGGCCTCTCTCCTCATCGGAACAGTGCTAGGCCTTATCGCCGGTTTTGGCCCCCGTTGGCTGGACAATCTGCTGATCCTGCTCTTCGACTCGATCAAGAGCTTTCCAACCGTCATGCTGGCGCTTGCCTTTGTTACCTTGTTTGGTCCTTCGCTCACGGCCGTTATTGTCGTCGTCGTGTTGGTCAATGTGCCTGGTTATGCGCGGATCATCCGGACCCAGACGCTTGCGCTGAAGAGTGCCGAATTCGTTGCTGCTGCTGAAAGCATGGGTGCGGGCACAGCCAGGATTCTTCGTGTCCATATCCTGCCCAACGTCATCGGGCCGCTCCTGATACTTGCTTCCATGGACATTCCAGTGGTGATTGCAATCGAGGCCGGCATGAGTTTCCTTGGACTCGGAGTGCGTCCACCGACGCCAAGCTGGGGTGCCATACTCAATGACGGCTTTACCGCAATCCGCGACACACCGTGGATTGCAATCGCTGGTGGGCTGCCGATCATCCTGACGACCCTCGGGTTCACCTTTCTCGGTGAGACAATGCGCGATGTGTTTGACCCAAGGTTGAAGGAGCGGTCATGAGCGTCCTGTCGATCAGGGACTTGAATGTCTCCTTCTCCACCAGCGCCGGTGCGCTGCACGCACTTCGCAACGTCACGCTTGATGTGCCCGAGCGCCGGATTGTCGGACTCGTCGGGGAAAGCGGATGCGGCAAGTCAACATTGATCAATGCCATGCTCGGCCTGCTCGCTGACAACGGCCAAGTGGACAGCGGTGAGATCTTGTTCAAAGGCCGGGACCTGACCAGCCTTGATGCCGAAGCGCTGAGGGCGATCCGTGGGCCAGGCATCGCCACTGTCTTTCAGGATCCGATGGGATCACTCAATCCTGTATTGACGATTGGAAGGCAAATGTTGGACATCCAGTATCGCTCCCGGCTGGATACTGCCGAAAGGAAGCAGCTTGCCATCGAAATGCTTCGCCGGGTCAGGTTGCCTGATGCCGACACCGCCCTCGACCGCCACCCGCACGAATTCTCCGGAGGCATGAAGCAACGTATTGCCATCGCCATGGCTCTCATGATGGAGCCTTCTCTGCTCTTGGCCGATGAACCGACAACTGCACTTGATGCAACGCTCGAAGTGGCCACCATCGAACTGCTGCGCGAACTTCAGGAACAGATTGGTTGCTCGATGCTGTTCATTTCCCATCACATGGGCGTTGTGGCTGAACTCTGTGACGATGTGGCAGTCATGTATGCTGGGGAGGTGGTGGAGAGCGGTACCGTACGGCAGGTATTTCTGAACCCCCGCCACCCCTACACACAGCGGCTTATTGAGTGCGACCCAGCCCGGCAGTCCAGCCGCGCCCGGAATCTCCCGACCATCCCCGGGGAACTTCCCGACTTGCGCGCCCGTCCCAGCGGTTGCGTCTTTCAAGCGCGCTGCAAGTTGAAACAGGATATCTGCGCAACTCCACCGCCTGCAAGCCTTCAAGGGTTGCACATGGCGAAGTGCCACCTGGCGGAGGTATCATGAGCCCCATTCTCCAAGTCAGCGATGTAAAGGTTGAATTCAAGGTTGGATCTCCCTTCCGGCGGCAAAGCCTGCTCGCGGTTGCTGGCGTGAGTTTCGAGGTTCGTGCCGGTGAGACTTTTGCCTTGGTCGGCGAAAGCGGTTCTGGGAAGACTACCCTGGCCCGTGCCATCAACGGATTGCAGGAGATTGCCTCGGGGTCGGTGCAATTCGGGGGGCAACAGGTCGATACATCGAAACAGGCGGCCATGCGGCCGCTGCGCCGCCAAATGTCGATGATGTTCCAGGATCCGGTGGGGTCGCTCTCGCCGCGCATGAGGGTCGGAGACCTGGTGACAGAGCCTTTCAGAATACACGGTGTTCAGGCCGACCTTGCAAACGAGACCTCCCGATTGCTGTCATTGGTTGGGCTTCCTCCGGAATTTGCAGAGCGCTATCCGCATCAGCTTTCCGGTGGTCAGGCCCGGAGGGTAGGGGTTGCGCGCGCCCTTGCGCTGGAGCCGTCGTTGGTGATCGCAGACGAGCCGACAGCGGGTCTGGATGTATCCGTGCAGGGGGAGGTGCTGAACCTGCTCAATGAACTGCGGGAGCGCCTCGGGTTGGCAATGGTGATCATCACACACAATCTGCATGTCGTGTATCATGTGGCAGACAGGATGGCGGTGATGTACCTCGGACGGTTCGTGGAAACCGGCCCCGCCGAGGACATCTTCAGTGCACCAGCGCATCCCTACACGGCTGCACTGCTTTCGGCCAATCCAAAGCCGGATCCAGACTCTGAAGCCGACAGGATTTCCTTGCCTGCTGAAGTTCCATCACTGCTCGATCGCCCTTCCGGATGCGAGTTTCATACGAGATGCCCTTGGGCAAGGGACCGTTGCGCGGTCGAGGCTCCGTCGCCACAAGGAGGCGATCGAACTGTCTCATGCCATTACCCATTGCCAAACAACTCTGAGACCTGAGCCGAACAGGAGTCGTCTGGATGATCGAAGTCATCGAAACTGTCTGGATCCCAATGCCGGACGGTGTGCGCCTTGCTGCCCGGCTATGGCTGCCTTTTGAAGCCCGGCAAACGCCCGTTCCGGCAATTCTCGAGTATATTCCCTACCGTCGCCGCGACCGTACCCGCATGCGCGACGAGAGTATGCATCCCCGTTTTGCAGAAGCCGGTTATGCCTCGCTGCGGGTCGACATTCGCGGCTCGGGAGACAGCGACGGCGTCATGCTGGACGAATACACAGACCAGGAAACCGACGATGGAGTGAACATAATTGGCTGGATTGCCCAGCAGCCATGGTGCGACGGCAATGTCGGAATGTTCGGCAAGTCCTGGGGCGCCTACAACTCGTTCCAGGTTGCGGCGCGAAGGCCACCGGCGCTCAAGGCGATTATTCCGGTGATGGGGACCGACGACCGCTGGCTTGAGGATGTTCATTTCTATGGCGGCGTCCTCGCCACGGACAATTTCTGGTGGGGCTCGGTGATGCAACTCTACAACGCCATGCCGCCGGACCCTGAGATCGTTGGCAGAGACAGGTGGCGTGGCATCTGGAAGGGACGGCTGGAAGCCATGACCTTCTGGTCCGCCCAATGGCTGGAACACCAAACCCGGGACTCGGCGTGGCGGCGCGGGTCGATTTCGGAGAATTACGAGGACATCGAGATACCGGTCTATTTCATAGGTGGATGGGCGGATCTCTTCCGCGACACGCCGTTCCGCATCGCCCAACACCTGAAATGCCCATTGAAGGTGCTGATGGGACCCTGGGCGCACCTTTATCCTCATGAGGGTGTGCCCGGACCAAAGGTCGATTTCCCCGCCGAGGCGATACGATTCTGGGACCATCATCTAAAGGGCAGGGACACCGGCCTTATGGACGAGCCAGGATTGCGGTTCTGGCTTCAGGACTCTGCGGCGCCTTCCGGCACGCGAACGCAAAGTGAAGGTTGCTGGGTTGAGGAGAAGGAGTGGCCGTCCGCCTACGTCACTTCCACGGAATTCTGGCTCAATGCCGGAACGCTTGATAGCCAGCCAGCAAAAGGAGGTGAACTGTCTGTCTGTTCGCCGCAGACCTACGGTTCGGCAGGGGGCGACATGTGTTCATTTGCCATTCCCGGTGACATGCCTGTCGATTGCCGGGTTGATTCCGGTGGAGCCTTGTGTTTCCGAAGCGAACCCTTGGAGGAACCGCTTGCAATTCTGGGCAGGCCATCGGCCCGGTTGACACTGAAGACCGACCGAAGCCGAGCATTTGTTGCTGTGCTTCTGGTAGACGAAGCACCGGATGGCGCCCAAGCGTTGATCAGCCGGGGCTTCTACAACCTCATGCACAGAAACTCTGACACAGAACCGGAACCTGTTGTGCCCGGCGAAACCATGACGGTTGAGATTCAATTGCACGGGATAGGCTACCGGATTGGGGCCAGGCACCGTCTGATGGTCCAGGTTGCGTCCGCCTACTGGCCAATCCTCTGGCCCACTCCCGAACCGGCGACCCTGTTCCTGCAAACCGGACAGTCGACCCTGTCGCTTCCGGTCCGGGAAATGAAGGATGATACTCCGAGGCCGCTTCCTGAGCCGGATATTGCGCCTAGGAAACGGAAAGCCACAAACGTCAGGCCTGGTTCAATGGAGCGGTCCAACAAACTGGACCTGACAACTGGCGAGTTGGTCTCCAGGTTCTTTCTGGATGGCGGTGTATTCGGTCCGGTAGGGAGGACTCGCCTTGATGAAACAGGCACAGAACTCGGCGACATTTCTGACCGGATATACAGAGTCCGGGCTGATGACCCGCTGAGCGCCACTGCTTCGATGGAACAGGAAAGCAGGTTCGTGCGGGAAGACTGGTCGATCAGGATCAGAACCACATCCCGCATGACGGCAACGGCTGACTCCTTTCTGCTTGATGCCACCGTTGAGTGCTGGGACGAGGACGAACCATTCCATTCTGTTGAGTGGCGGCACGAGATTCCGCGCCATTGCGTTTGAAAGCCTGGTGCCGAAGCCAGCGCAATGGTTCCGCGGCGCCTGCGGCAGGCACAACTACCGGCGTGATGGCGCAACCGCCAGGGAGTGATTGCGAATGAACGTGTTTCCTCAATTCGGGCCAGAAGCCCGCGAGCACCAATTGAAGGCAAACGGTGTTGAAATGCGGGTGGTAGTCGAGGGGGAAGGGCCGGATGTGGTTTTTGTTCCCGGTGGCGACGCTACCGCCGAGAGCTATTCGCAGCAATTCAGACTGCTTACCGACAGCTTCCGTTGCATCTCCTACGATCCTCGCGGCGCGGGCAACACGGTATCTCCTTCTCCGCCATGGACCATCCAGGATTTCGCGGCGGACTGCGCTTCAGTCATAGACAATTTCTGTGGCGGCAGTTCAGCAGTTTGCGGCCTCTCTTTGGGCGGCCTGATCACACAGCAGGTTGCCATTGATTTTCCGGCAAAGGTGCAGTTGGCCGTGCCGATGGGAACAGCCGCATATATCGACGGATTCACCCGTGACTGGATGCAGGCGGAAATCGACCTCAGGAAGGCTGGCATCGAATTGCCCGAATATTTTCTTGCGCCCCATTACGCACCATACGCGTTTCCGGCGAAGGCCTTGCACGACAGAGGGCTGTGGGAACAGGTCAAGCAGTCATACACCGAGCGCTTTGCCAACCGCGATCCGGAAGATCTGATAGCGCAATGGGAGGCATGCCTTGAGTTTGACTGCCGCGAGGGTCTTAGGAGCTGCCCGGTACCCTTTCATGTGATCAGCTTCTCCGAGGATGTGCAAACGGCACCATCAATGTGCAAGGTTGTTGCGGACCTGGTACCCAACAGCACCTTTCACGAGGTTCCGGAACTTGGGCATGTGTCCATGGTCCGGCACAAACCGGACGCCGTGGCCGGGCTCCTCAAAGGGATCTTGAGTCAGAGCTTGTAGATGTCTGGACGGAGATCTGTTGTCCCGAGCAAATACATGAGCCATACAGCTGGGCTGATCGGAACAGCGGCAGGTTTTCCACAAGAATGGATGTCCTTCCCCAATGAAGGGCGATTAACCACGCTTCTGCAGTTACACTTGTGCAACCGGAAACGATAGGAACCGAACGATAGTCCAACAGGTGATGTCGCTTTGGTTGCATCGGCGCGGAAATTGATTGACCTCGTGAAGAGCCACGCGGAAGGCGACGCAGATCGTTTCTTCGATTTGGCGATGCAGCTTTCGGTGAGTGAAGAGCAAAAGGGGCACACTCGTCTTGCTGAACAGTTGCGGCATTGGGCAGAGGCTGGTCAAAGGGTAACATCAACCCGCAAGCCCGCAAGAGCGTTGGTCGGCAAGCAGCTTGGCATTTTGGCACAGTTCCTTACCGCATCATATCCGGCACGTGGGCTTATTGAGGTCATTCTGCCAGCGCGGATTGAAGAAGAACTTTCTCGTGTCATTGCTGAAACCAGAAGACGCCAGAAGCTTGAAGAAAAGGGTTTGAAGCCGTGCCAGCGCATTCTTCTTTTTGGTCCTCCAGGCACCGGCAAGACAATGAGCGCATCGGCACTCGCTGGCGAATTGCAGCTTCCTCTGTATTCGGTTGCTCTTCACGGACTGATCACCAAGCATGTGTGTGAGACTGCGCACAGGCTAGAGACGATTTTTGATGCAGTGAAGGTCAGACGCGGCGTCTATCTGTTTGATGAAGTTGATGCTTTGGCGGCGGACAGGACTGGTCTGAACGATGTCGGTGAAGCACGCCGCGTCTTGAGCTCATTTCTGCAATTGCTGGACGGAGACACAGGCCCTTCGATAATCGTTGCCACCACCAACATCCCCGGTATTTTCGACTGCGCCTTTCTTCGGCGATTTGATATCGTGCTTCCGTACGAGTTGCCCGACGCTGGAGCTATCAGGGAGGCTATTGAACGTCGCCTTATCGGGTTCACGCTCTCAGTACTCGATTGGAAACAAGTAACTGATCGTGCCGGCGGTCTTTCGACCGCTGATGTAGTAGCAGCTGCTGAAGATGCCGCCCGGCGTGCGGTGCTCTCGAACAACGTCAAAATTGAGGCACCGGATTTGATTGGAGCTCTAGGTCGCCGTCGCTCGATTTACACTGCTTGCTCAAATTGATGCAGAACATTTGCAGGCGCATCTTTACACTGTGTTTCAGGCCGCCATTGATACGCTTGTTGCCGTCCGATCCGTAGTCGCCGGTTGGACTGCAGTGCCCGCTACGAACCAGAAACCTCAACTTGCGCCGAGCAATCATGCCACCTCTGTTTCGGTGTCTTCATCGCAATTCGCGAACATGATGCGCGACCAAATCAAATGGAGTTGCCCAACAACCAAGTGGCATGCGTCCTAACCCGGTGTTTCTGCCGCATAACCGCCAATCTTCGAGGTCCTGAGACCAAGCGTTACCAACGACTCGATGAATACGGTAGCGCAGGTTACACCCTCAAGTGTTGGGACACCGAACTTGTCGGACAGTCGCTTGGCAAGGCTGGCCATGCCGGCACAGCCGAGCACGATGGCCTCCGCGCCGTCTTGGTCAAGCGAAAGACGGATCTCACTCTCGATCCGTTCGAGAGTCGAGGGATCGTTCTTTTCCAGGTCTAGAACGGGCACCTCGCTGGCCCGAACGCGGACGCAGCGGCGATCCAGTCCGTAGCGCAGGAGGTTGGCTTCAATGCCCGGCACGGATCGGCGCAGAGTGGTGACCACCGAGAATTTGCAGGCCAGCAGGCTTGCGGCGTGGAAAGCGGCCTCGCCAATGCCGATTACTGGAACCTCAACTGCGCAGCGGGCAGCATCGAGGCCCGTGTCGTCGAAGCAGGCGATGACAATCCCATCTACGCCTTGGTGATGTGAGATTGTCTCCAATAGGTGTGGGACGCAATGTGCGACGTCGAGGTAGCCTTGGATGCTGGCTGGACCCTCCAGCGGGTTGACGGCAAGGATCTCGGTCCCTGCCTGCGCGACCTGCCGCGCAGAGCGTGCAACCTTCTGGGTCATTGAGGTGGTTGAGTTGGGATTCACGACCAGAATCTTCATGGTGTGTCACCTAAACTTCGCCGCCAAGATAAGCCGCCTTTACCCGCTCGTCCTCCAGCAATTCGGATGACTTTCCGCTTACCACAACCGAGCCCGAGGCCATGGCATAGGCCCGGTGGGAGATTCTGAGCGCCATGCGCGAGTTTTGCTCGACCAGCAGCACAGACACCTTGTCGTCGCGGTTGATCTCCACGATCGAGCGGGCAATGTCTTGTACCAGCTTGGGCGCAATGCCGAGCGAGGGCTCATCAAGCAGCAGGAGCCGCGGCTTGGCCATGAGTGCGCGGCCAATCACCATCATTTGCTGCTCACCGCCGCTCAAGGTCCCGGCTGCCTGAGAAAAGCGTTCCTTGAGGCGCGGAAAGCGGCCCAGCACCATCTCCAGCGACTGGCGGATTCCTGCCTTGTCGTTGCGGGTAAAGGCGCCCATCATGAGATTGTCCTTGACTGACATGTAGGGAAAGACCCGGCGTCCCTCTGGCACCATGACAATGCCCTTGTGCACGATCTCGGCAGCCGCCTTGCCGTCTATTCGCTCACCCAGAAATGAGATTGTGCCGCTGCGGATGTTCTGCAGGCCAGTGACCGCCCGCAGTATTGAGGATTTGCCCGCGCCGTTGGCTCCGATCAGTGCGACGGTCTCGCCTTGGTCAAGATCGAGCGAGACGCCCTTCAGCGCGTAGACATGGTCGTAATAGAGTTCGACCTCGGAGAATTCGAGCATTAGGGTCATGGCTCAGATCCCGATCGTGTCGTCTTCGCTGCCGAGGTAGGCCTCGATCACGCGTTCGTCATCCTGGATCTCCGCCGGGTTTCCCTCGGCGATCTTTTCGCCGAAGTTTAGCACCACAATGCGGTCCGAGATCTTCATCACCGCGGCCATATCGTGTTCCACCAGAAGGACCGTGACGCCCCGGTCCCGCACACCGCGGACCAGCTCGACCGTGCGCATGGTTTCCTCGTGGTTCATGCCAGCGAAGGGTTCGTCGAGCAGCAAGACTTTCGGATTGGTAGCAAGGCCAATGGCGATGCCAAGCGCCCGAAGATGGCCTTGGGGCAGATTGCTCGCCAACTCGTTGCGCTGCTCCGCAAGGCCCAACGTCTCAAGGATACTGTCAGCCGAGTTGCCGAAATCTTCTTCGTCTGCCCGCGACCCGGCGGAAGCCAGGAAATAGCCGGCCAAAGTCGCCCGGGAACGCAGGTGGTGGGCGATCTTTACGCTCTCCCAGACGGTCATGTTCTTGAAGATCGTAGTTTCTTGGAAGGTTCGGACCACACCTTTGCGCGCGACGATGTGGGGAGCGAGATTGGAAATCCGTTGGCCTTCAAAGAGTACTTCACCCGTGGTTGTGCGCAGAAAGGAGGCGATCAGCTTGAACAGAGTCGACTTGCCCGCTCCGTTGGGACCGATCACCGAGAGGATTTCTCCGTCGGTTACGTCGAAGGACACATCGCCGACAGCGGTCAGTCCGCCGAAGCGCTTGGTGACATTGCGCACCTCAAGCAGGGGTGTCATGGCGCGCGTCGCTTCAAGCGGGGCAGGCGAAGGCTAAGGAGCCCATTGGGCAGAACCACCATGAGGAAGATGAGCAGGCTGGCGTATATCAGAAGTTGGTATTGTCCGGTTTGGAACAGCAGGTCCCAACCGAAGTAGAGTACCAAGGTGCCGAGCATTGGCCCAAAGACGTAGCCCAGCCCGCCGAGGAAGCAGTTCAGCATGAAGTTGATGGAATCGGCGACCTGAAAGCTGGAAGGATAGATTGATTGTGAGATGGCAACGAACATTGCGCCTGCCACACCGCCAAAAAAGGACGAGATCGCATAGGCGATCAGGCGCAGGTAGGCGATGTTGACTCCGATCGACGAGGCGAGTTCCTCATTCTGCTGCAGAGTCCGGCAGAGGTGGCCAATCCGGGAGTTGACCAACCGGTACATTGCGGCAAAGCAAAGCACCATGAGTGCAACCGCGACCAGGTAGAAGGCGAGCTTGGGATTGTCCAAGGTGGCGAAGTCCGGAACCAGAGTCAGGCCGAGAATGGATATCTCGCCCGGCAGAGGTATGGAGACGATACCTTTTGCACCCTTGGTGATCGGCAAGGCCAAGGCTGTCAGTCGGGCGACCTCGGTCAGCACCAATGTAACCATTGCGAAATAGACGCCGCGCAGGCGTAGAATGGGCAAGCCGATAAGGGCGCTGATCATGGCGCAGAAGATGCCGGCCAGCGGTAGCGTAAGCCAGAATGAAACGCCGGCCTGGGTGACCAGGATCGCCGAGACATACCCACCTGCGAGGGCATAGGCGCCTTGGCCGATATTTATTCGGCCGATGTAGAAGGTGAGCCAGACGCCTGCGCTGCCGACCGATAGCAATGCGACCGAGGTCAGGGTGTAATAGAAATCCCAGCGCCCTGAAGCTGCGATTGCCCAGGGAACGGCCACAAAGACGACCAACAGAAAAGCCGCCACGGACAGAAGTTTGCCGCTGGTCGTCATGCCGCTAGCCCCACGGTTTTCCCATGAGGCCTTGGGGGCGGATGGCGAGGAAGATCATCAGCGACGCGAAGATCAAAAGGTAGGTTACATCGCCGTACTGCGACAGCACTGCCAGGCCTACTGCTTCGATCATGCCGAGGATGAAGCCGCCGGCAATGGCGCCCGAGATAACTCCGGCTCCACCGATCATCACCATCAAGAAGGCCTTGATTGAGGTCGGGCCGCCCATACCCAGATTTACACCGGTGATGGTTACCAGCAATCCCCCGGCCACTCCGGCCAGCATGGCGCCCAGAGCAAAACCGATCATCAGATAGCGGTCGACATTGACGCCCATGAGTTCTGCAGCGACCCGGTCCTGGGCCAAGGCCCTGAGCGCCCGACCGGTCTTGCTGTAATTCATGTAGATGATGAAGGCGGCAATCGTGAGGACTGCCAGGAAGGCAATGAGGATCCGGTCGTAGGGCATGATCAGGCGGAAGTCCCAGTTCAGGACGCCGCCGACGATCTTGGGAACGCCGCGTTGCTTCTCGCCGAAGATCAACAGGATCACCGCATCCAGGAAGAATGCGAGGCCCGCGGCAAGCAGCATGGTACTCTCTTCCCGCTGAGACTTCTTTATGACCGGGCCGAATAGGAATTTCTGGATCAAGGCTCCGACTACGGCCAAGGTCAAGGCCGATGCCGCCAGTGCGGCGATGAAGGGCAGGCCGAACTGGCCATAGATCGTGTAGGTAACGAAGCCGCCCAACACGTACATCTGGCCGTGCGCGAAGTTGAGCACGTTCATGAGAGCAAAAATGAGAGTCAGGCCAAGTGCAATGAGCGCGTATTGGGCTCCGAGATACAGCCCGTTTGCCAGAATCTGTTCCATTGCTGCCCCGTTTGAGTTGGAGGGCCTGCACTATGGCAGGCCCTCCAATGTCCTGTTGGAACTTAGGTTCTCAGTCGACTTCCGCGACGATCAGCGTCTCGAACTTGCCGTCCTGAAACACATTTACGACCAGAGGAACGGCCACTTGGCGCTTCTGGCCAAATGACGTGCTGCCGACATAGCGCAGCATTGCGTCGCCCTTCATGAAGGGATTGGGCGCTTCGAAGCTGTCCATGGTCTTCTTGAATTCCTCGACATCGTCGATCGCGGCCGGGTTGGCCTTGAGCGTTTCGATTATGTACTCAAGCGCATAGACCTTTGTGTTGGATTCATCGTTGTACTCGCCGAACATGTCGGTGTAGCGTTGGACGAACTCGTTCATCGCATCCGAAGCGATCTCCGGTGTCGACGCGCCGCCGACCGAGATGAAGCCATTGGCAAGTTCGCCAGCGCCTTCCTGCAGCACTGTGGCGTCCTGCGCTGTTTCGGTAGAAATCAATCCGGTGAAGCCGAGTTCACGGGCGGACCGGATCAGCTGTGGCGCATTGGCTGGCGCGACACCGGACAATACCAGAAGGTCAGGTTGTGTGCGGACCACTGGAGTAAGCACCGGGGTGAAGTCGGTTGTATCTACCTGGTAGGTCACGTTGCCGGAGACCACCTCAAGGCCGAGCGCCTCTGCTGCTGCGATACCGCCGTCCCGTTGGCTCAGGGGATCGGACTCGTTAGCTGCGACGAAGGCGACAGTCTTCACACCTTCATTGTCCCTCAGGTGCTGGTAGATCGCCGGACCGGACTGGTAATTGGCGATCATGCCGAGCACTGCATTGCTGGCTGGCGGGCTGTAGAGTTCCTTGGGGAAGGCATAGGGGAAATAGATGATGCCGTTCTGTTCGGCCACGGGCCGGACTGCGGCTGCGCCGTCATCGACATTGGGGCCGACCACGTAGTGGATGCCTTCCTGCGCCATCTTTTCCATGCCGGCGATCGCCCGCTTCGGATCCTTCTGGTCATCGAACGTTACGATCTCGATGTCGTAGGTCGTATCGCCTATCGTCACGCCACCCATCTCGTTGATCCACTCGGCGCGGGTTTGCATGGAGCGCACGTTGGAAATGCCCCAGGCGGCAGCTGGGCCGCTGGTCACACCGACGAACCCGATCTTGAGGGTTTCGTTGGCCGCCTGCGCGCCGGCCGTGAATGCCGCAGTGGAAATTGCACCGAGAAGTGCAGTTTTGAGCATTGATCGTCTGTTCATGTCTAATCTCCGTAGTTGATCGCTAAAGTTGCGGACTGTTCGGCCGCTTCTGAAGACTTTCGTACTGTCAGATGAATACAATCTCTGCAAAACATGTCAACTATCTTATCAGAAATTGTTTACAATTTGGCTGTTTGTGCGCAATATTCGGCACCGATCAGGTCGCATGGCCGGTAGTGGTGCGCTATCGTAGGGCCTGCTCAGGGAGCATCATCGGCAGGGAAACCCGTGGAAAACCGACCCCTTCAGTCCGACTCAAGGTTGAGTGAGCACGACATCGTCGAGCGGATCGTGGCCGCCGTTATGGAGCAACGGTTGCCGCCGGGCATCAAGCTGAACGAAGCAAAACTGCGTGAGAGCTTCGGGGTCGGACGGATGCGGATCCGGCAAGCGCTTCTTCTTCTTGCCAATCAGGGAGTAGTGGAACTGCATCCCAACCGAGGTGCCTTTGTCGCCGGGCCTGATGCACAGGAGGCTCGCGACGTATTCAGCGCTCGCGAGATACTGGAAGCCGGAATCGTGCGGGCCGCAGCACGCTCTGCGAAACCAGCGGATATCGACGCGTTGGAGCACCATATTGCTCTGGAACATGAGGCGCGAGAGCGCCGTGACCGGCCCGAGGTAATCCGCCTGTCTGGCGAATTTCATATCAAGGTTGCAAAGGCCAGCGGCAATGCCGTGCTGGTACGCATTCTCCGTGAACTCGTCGCCAGGACTTCGCTGATCATCGGACTGTTTGGCACAAGGGGTGTATCCAGCTGTCCAGAACACGAACACGCCGACATTGTTTCGGCTATTCGGGAAAGAGACCCGGACAAGGCAGAAAGCCTCTTGCGCCAGCATCTTGGCCATATCGAAAAGGATCTGGATCTGACCTCGTCGGAGCCAAAGGAAGCAGACCTCGTCGAGCTGTTACGCGGGACATGGCGGAACGCTTCCAAACCGGCTGCCTGACCAACGATGGCCGCCATCACCCATAGTGAGCTGGCCCGGAAACACAGTAGCCACCGCTCAATCACTTAGGTCAATGGCCTCGCACAAAACACTCAAACAGGGAACAGCATCAATTGGCAGATTACTGCCGATCCGACATGCCCGCCCTGAATGCGTTCAAGGCCATCCCGCGTCCTGCCGCCATCTGTCGCATAAGGCCGGTAAATCCGAAAAGGGGGGAGGCATATTCATGCGGACTGCTGGACAACTGAAACGAACTTGACAGCTTGAGCAAGAAAATCTGGAATGCGTCCGTTACGATCAGCTACCCAGCAATTCCACTCGCGGCTGGTGTAACCTGTGTGAACCGGCAACCCGCGCAGACCCGGAGAATTCGATGGCGGCATGGATAAGAATGGTGTCCGACGAGGAAGCCGATGAACGCGTGCAGGAAGTCTTGCAACTCGCCCGCACGCCACATGGGACTGTCGATAATGTCATGCGGGTTCACTCCCTGCGGCCATCGACCATGGAAGGACACATTGTGCTCTACAAGGCTGTCCTGCACGATCCCGCAAACCAGATCCCCCCCTGGCTGCAGGAAACGATTGCAAGTTATGTTTCCATTCTCAATGAATGCGAATACTCGCTGGCAAACCACTGGGCGAACGCGATGCACTTGATTGGAGATGACCAAAGAGCCGCCGCAATCGAGTCTGCGCTACACGGACGTCGGCCGGAGGAGGCATTTGCTGGCGAGGAACTGGCCATGCTCAAATATGCCGAAAAACTGACGCTGGCACCCGCGCAGATGCAGGAGGATGACGTATTGGACCTCAGGAAGGCTGGACTTGATGACGGCCGCATTCTCGAGGCCAACCAGATCATTTGCTACTTCAATTATGCAAACAGGCTCCTCAACGGCCTCGGCGTTACCACCGACGGTGATGTCGTGGGATATTATGCCAGTAGCGGCGCCGTTCCGGCAGTAGATGCAGGTTGACCAGCTGATGCGTCAGAATTCCGATTGGCTGGCAATGTGATGCAACGGTATTCACTCGCATCCCTGGTCTGGCGGGCGATCGGAAGTCACAAGTCATGGAAGCCGCTTTGGCGCCAGCATCCGCTGGAAAAGAGCTACGATACGCTGATTATCGGTGCAGGAGGCCATGGGCTAGCAACTGCCTACTACTTGGCTCGCAACCACGATTGCAGGAATATCGCTGTTCTGGAACGGGGCTGGCTGGGTGGAGGAAATGTTGGCCGCAACACGGTAACAGTCCGCTCCAACTACCTGCGCGACGAGAGCATTCCCTTCTATGTGGAGTCTGTCAGGCGGTTCGAGGGGCTGTCGAGAGAGCTCAACATCAACCTCATGCACTCAAAGCGCAGCATGATCGATGTAATCCAGTCCTGGTCCCGGTTGCGCGAATTGCGGCGCAAACAGCTAGCCATGGACCTGCATGGTTCCACCTGCATTCAGGTCGGAGTGGACGAGGTCAGAAAGAGAATTCCTGCCCTGACCGGCGGCGGACCGGAGTCGCGGCTTCCCATTGTTGCCGGCATGGTTCATCCGGATGCCGCAGTCAATCGCCACGATGCTGTTGCCTGGGGCTATGCGAGGGCCGCCGACGCGCTCGGTGTGCAAATCCATCAGGAAACGGAAGTGACCCGGCTGCTCAAAAACGAGTCAGGAGCGATTGTTGGAGTTGACACAAATCGCGGCAGAATTGCTGCGGACAGGGTTTGCCTCGCCGTTTCGGGTCACACGACTACCTTGACCGACACGGTCGGCCTCAAGTTGCCGCTGCGGACATTCAACCTATCCGCATTCGTGTCGGAGCCGGTCAAGCCTGTGCTCGACGTGATAGTGAATTGTCCAGACCTCGGTGTCTATCTTTCGCAATCCGATAAGGGTGAACTGGTCATCGGAGGGGCAGCCGACCCCGGCCAGTCCTTTCGCCGGGCCATGAAACAGACAATCTTCGAGGAGACAGTGTGCTCACTGCTCGAACTGTTTCCGTCATTCAGGAAACTGAAGATGCTGCGGCAGTGGGGCGGGCATCTGGACATGGCCCATGATGCTTCGCCCATAATTTCTGCTGTGGGTGTTCCCGGCCTCTATATCACCGCCGGATGGTGGGGCGGCTACAAGGCAATACCGGCAGGCGGCCTGACCTTTGCACACCTGATAGCGACCGGGTCGCCGCACCCGCTGGCAGAGCGCTTTACAATGGACCGGTTCGGGAAGCTGGACTTCATCCTGGAAAGCGGAACCACTGTTCTGGTGTAGGTGACGGATGCTGCTGATCGATTGTCCATTTTGCGGAGCCCGCGATGAACGGGAGTTCTTTCAGGGAGGTCCCGATTTCGGACCCCGTCCAGACGACCCCGGCAGTCTTGATGATCAAAGCTGGATTGACCAGTTGACGGTTCCGCACAACCCGCTGGGACAAGTCTGGGAGTGGTGGTGCCACGAGCGCGGTTGCGGCGAGTGGTTCCTGGTTGTCCGCGACACCCGGACAAATGAAATCATCTCGACAGAAAGCGTACGCTTATGACCGCCAGCTATCGCAACCCGGTTGGAGGCATCATCAATCGGTCAAGGGTTCTGCCATTCCGTTTCAATGGCCGGCAATATCAGGGCTTTGAGGGTGACAGCCTTGCATCTGCGCTGATCGCCAATGGAGTCCGTCTGACGGCGCGGAGCTTCAAGTATCATCGGCCGCGTGGAATCCTGTCCTGCGGGCATGATGAACCCGGAACCCTGGTCGAACTTGAAGGTGAACTTGCAGGCGCCAATCAGGCAGCGCCGACCGTAGCCCTTGAATATGACCTTTCTGCAGTCTCGGTCAATTGCCGGCCATCGCCGGACTTTGACCGCGCAGGCATCAACCGGCTGCTGGCGCCGTTTCTGCCGGCCGGCTTCTATTACAAGACCTTTATCTGGCCGGGTTGGAAGCTCTATGAGCCCTTTATCCGAAGGATGGCAGGGCTTGCGCACGCGCCTGCCCAGAGTCCCGAAGGAGGCCGTTTCGACGAGCGCAACTGGAATTGCGATGTATTGATCATTGGCGCTGGCCCCGCAGGACTGGCTGCTGCATCGGTTCTGTCCAAGAGCGGCGCAGGTGTCATGATTGTTGACAGAGGGACCCGAACCGGGGGGTGCCTGATCAACAGCAATCGGGAAATCGAAGGTCTCCCTGCTCTGGAGTGGGCCGAGCATACCACCTCGGAACTTGAGGAAAGGAAGAATGTGACCATTCTCCGCAACTCGGAGGCATGGGCCGTCAGGGACCAAAATCTGGTGTTGGTCAATGAGAGGCGACCGGCAACACCGGGAGTTCTTGAACGGGGCTGGCGAGTCAGGGCCGATGCCGTGATTGCAGCCACCGGTGCCGGCGAACGGATGCTGGTGTTCCCGAACAATGATCGGCCAGGGGTCATGCTGGCATCGGCAATCCAGTGCTACGTCAATCGGTATGCGGTGTTACCGGGGCGGCGGGCAGTGTTGTTCACCAATAACGACAGTGCCTACGAGGTTGCACGGGACATGCGGTCGGCCGGCCTGGAAGTAGCTGCCATTATCGATTGCAGAGTAAGTGTACCGCAAGCCGTCCGCGCAGGATTGGCTGACGTACAACTGCTTGAGGGTTATGAGGTCACAAATGTGCTCGGATCCCGAGGAGTGCGCCTGATTGAGGCGGAAGCGGTTGTGGGTGGCGGCAAGACCGTGATTGATTGCGACCTCCTTGGGGTCTCGGGAGGCTGGGATCCATCCGTCAGGTTGTGGTCGCAGGCGGGCGGTGCCATCGCATACAGCGATGAGTTCTGCTGCTTCATCCCGTCGGGAACGCTTCAGGATGTGTTTTGCGCCGGAGGCGCAAATGCGCAATTTCCGATTGAGGCGGCGATACAGGACGGCTGGCAAACAGGGAATTCCGTGGCATGGTTGCTTGACCGCCAGGGCAGGTTTGACGTTCCGCAGCTGGCAGGCGCCGACAGCTACAACATTCAACCATTCTGGCAGGGTAGTTCAGGCAAGCGAACCAACGTGTCGTTTGTGGACATACTCAACGATGTGACGGTTCAGGATGTACACCTGGCCTTGCGGGAAGGATTCACCTCGATTGAGCAGGTCAAGCGTTACACAACGGCAGGGATGGGCTTTAACCAGGGCCGGACAGTTGGCCCCAACATGGCAGGCATCGTTGCCCGGAAGTCGGGCAAGTCTCTAGGCGCAGTCGGCGTGACAACCTTCCGGTCGCCAACGACGCCGGTATCTTTCGGTTCGATTGCAGGCGGCCGGCAAGGTGCTGCATTGCTGCCATTCCGCCACACGCCAATCACTCGCTGGAACATCGAACAGGGCGCGGTGATGTACGAAGCCGGTGCACGCTGGCGGCGGCCTGGCTACTATCCCCGGTCCGGGGAGCAAATCCAGGACGCCATCAACCGCGAGTCATTGGCCGTCCGGGACGGAGTAGGGGTTTATGACGGCTCTCCGCTGGGAACGTTCGCACTGAAGGGGTGGGACGCAGCAGCGCTTCTGGACATGCTGTTTACAAATGAGTTTTCGGATCTGCCTGCCGGATCGGGCCGGTACGGTGTCATGTTGACTGACGATGGCCGCATACTGGACGATGGTGTCGGTTTCAGGACCGGTGAGCACGAGTTCCTGCTGTCTGTGTCCACGGGCAATGCGCCGCTTGTGGCGCGGCACATCACGAAGTTTCTGGCGGCCGACGAACCGGACTGGCAGGTTCGTTTCACGGATCTGACATGCCAGTGGATGAACGCCACGGTCTGCGGTCCGGACGCCAGGGCGCTGCTGACTGCTCTAGGAACAGATATCGATCTGTCGCGGGAGTCGTTTCCGTTCATGGCCTTCAGGGAAGGAACGGTTGCGGGGATTCCAGCCAGAGTTGTTCGGGTCAGCTTTACCGGCTCGCTCTCCTTCGAGATCAATGTAAGGCCGCGCGACCTTTCCTCGTTGTGGAATGCCCTGATGAAGGCTGGGTACAAATTCGGAATCATGCCAATTGGGTCCGAGGCCAATCACGTCTTGCGTGTGGAGAAAGGGTTCATTTCCCTTGCCCACGAAGTTGATGGCACTGTGGACCCGTATGATCTGGGGCTGGGATGGCTCATGTCAAAAAAGAAGGCGGATTTCCTCGGCCGCCGTTCTGTTGAATTGCGGAGGAAAAAGGGCGGCGTTCGCCGCGAACTGGTCGGCCTTCTGACCGCAGACCCGTCGCGCCTTGTGCCAGAGGGCGCTCCGATCACAACGGATGGATCAAAATGCCGGAGCGAGGGTTTTGTGTCGGCTTCAGTATGGAGTGTCGTCAACAACAGATCTGTGGCGCTTGCATTGCTGGAAGATGGCAGAAACCGCATCGGTGGCACGGCCTGGATCCGGCTGCCAAACGAGAAGGTCCAGGCCGAGATTGTAAAGCCATGCTTCTATGATCCTAGCGGCACAGTATTGAGAAGCTGAATGGAGAACCGGGTCCAAATCCGCGAATTGCCGATGCGGTTGGTCTTCGACTTGAAGGGTTCCGTTGAAGATGTCCGTGATGCCGCCGGGTTCGAGTCGGGGCGGTCGGCCCTCGACTTGTTGGGTGACACCGAAGATGTCCGTCGTGCCGCCGGGTTCGTGCCAATGCCATCAAGTGTGAACACCAGGCAAGAACTTGACGACCTTGCAATTCACTGGGTTGGACCGGAGTGGTGGTTGCTGACAGGGCCGCTTGGCAGAGAGAGGGAATTGACCGCCCGTCTGAGGAAATATCGGGACAAGACTGATCTACTGGCGCTCAATGTCTCCGACCTCTACTCGTTTGTCGAAATCAGCGGCAAGGGAACGGGGGATGTGCTGTCTTCCGCCACTTCGCTGGACAGAAGACGGATTGGGAATGACACATCCACGTTCACGGAGGTGTTCGGGCAAAGATCGTTGCTGATCATGAAGAAAGAGACCTGCGAGTTGGCCTTCGAGAATAGCCTGAAGGAGTATATGCTGCTGCGACTGGGTGACTACGCAAGTGAGTCAGGGGAGCAATTGCGATGACAGGCATTATGCCGTTCTGGCGGCAAAGGTGAAGGCCAGACACAAGCCCAACCGCCTCCAAAGCGCATTGCCCGCTATCCCGCAGTATTCGGGTATATCGGGCATTCGACTGCCAGTAATGGCTGGGCGCACTTTCAGGACCGGCAGTGACTCTGGAAACAGGCCTCGCAAGTAGAAATGTGCTACCGGGTCTGGCTTGTACGGAGTGTGGTGATCATGGAGAGGCAGGAAGCCCGTACGCGTCGTATCGGTTCCAGTCGCCATCGGCAAAGAAGCGCAGTTGGCAAGATTGAAGGGACTTCGCTGGTATGACCAGGGCCGGCAAACATCCAGAACCGCGGAATGGCATTCGGCGTGTCTTCAAGCATATGGTCGTTGCGGATGAGGAAGGCCCTCCCATCACAATCCACCTTAATTCAAACGAAAGCGCGTTCGGGGCCAGTCCAAGAGCCGCCGCCGCGGCAATCGACTCCGCGCCAGAGATGCATCGCTACATCGAAAACCAGGAACGGATCCTGGTCCCGGCGCTGGCAGAGCGATACCAGCTTGATCCCGCCCGGATTGCCATAGGCTGCGGTTCTGACGACCTGTTGGTCCGGCTTTGCCGCACTTATCTGGAACCAGGCAGCGAACTGGTTCGTTCAGCAAATTCCTACCTCAAGGTTCCCAACTACGCGCACTCCAACGATGCATTGCCCGTTGCAGCCCCTGATCGTGATTTCACACCGGTTCCGGAACTCATGCTGCGCTCCGTCACGGACAGAACCCGGATCATGTATCTCGCCAATCCCGACAATCCGTCCGGCAGCTATTTGAAGGTCGCAGATGTCCGGGAGCTTCATCGCCGGTTGCCGGGCCATATTCTGCTCATAGTGGACTGTGCCTACTTCGAGTATGTGGAAGATGACGATCCCTCCGGCCTTCTTGAACTGGCCGAGGAATCCGGAAACCTTGTTGTAACCAGGACTTTTTCGAAAGTGCACGGTTTGGCCGGTGCAAGGGTGGGGTGGATTTACGGGCCACCCGGCATCATCCAGGATGTAAACCGAACCTGCTACACCTTTCCGGTAGCAACGTTGTCAATCCAAGCGGCCCTGGCAGCATTGGAAGACAGGGCTCACAGCAGTCGGGTTGCCGAGGAAACACGGAGACTGCGGCGGGTCTTCCGCGACAGGTTTTCGGGACCGGGCGTCAAGGTGCATCCCAGTCAGGGCAATTTCCTCCTGCTTGAGTTCGCAGATCCTGCCAGATCTGCCGAGGCGGCGTGTTGCTGGCTGAGAGAGCAGGGGATTGCCGTCAGGAGATTCACTGCCCCTGCCTACCGAAACTGCCTGCGGGTGACACTGGGATACGAGAATGAACTCAGTACTGCCGCAGACGCGCTTGATGCATTCATGGGAGGAAGCGGATGAATCGGCGCCGGGCCAGCCAGCCATCTTCCCAAGCGGCGGAGTGTACCCTGACCGGCGCCGGGATCATCGCTGCTCTCAAGTCTGCCCGAGTGCGATTTGTCGTGGCTGTGCCGGATATCGTGACCAGCGACGGCTTGTTGTGGCCAATCTCAAGGGACAGTTCATTCCGGCTGATCAGGGTCTGCAAGGAAGATGAGGGCGTGTCGATCTGCGCGGCGATGTCATACAATGGCACCCGTTGCTTGTTGTTGATGCAGCAAACGGGTCTCATGGACTCGTTGAACGCCATACGCGCAATCGGCATCGATTACTCCCTGCCCATCGTGATGGTGGTTGGGATGCAGGGCAAGGAGCCTGGCCTTCCACCCCGGGAGTCGTCGAACTACGGTGTGAGGATTGTGCCGCCCGTTCTGGACGCCATGGAAATTGAACACACGTGCATTGATACCGAACAGGATATTCCGGCGCTCGCAGCAGGGATAGAGCGAGCCTATTCCGGTTCGCGGCCGCAAGTGTTTCTCCTTGGCAGGGAGCCCGTTTCACCATGAGGCGTGACAGGGCGCTGGAGATCTTCAAGCAGCATGTCGGGCCAGAGGATCTGGTGGTCGCTGTCTATCAGACGCTGTTTGATTGGCTCGGCATTTGCCCGCGACCCCTGAATTACGTTGCCACTGGCGCCATGGGTCAAGCTTCGTCCCATGGCCTCGGTCTTGCATTGGCCAACCCGGACAGAAGGGTTCTCGTTCTTGACGGAGATGGCAGCCTGCTGATGAATCTTGGGTCGCTGGCGAGTGTGGCGGACGCGGCGCCTGCGAACTTCCACCACTTCGTGTTTGCCAACGGCACCTACGAGGTCAATGGAGACCACCCTGTTCCGGCATCAGGACGCATTGACTTCGCCGCGATGGCTTCGGCAGCAGGATATGCACACTCGGAAAGCTGGAAGACGCTGGATCAGGTTGGTTCCAGACTGGCCGGTTTCATTGACACTTCGGGTCCGGCACTTGCAGAACTTGCCGTGGAACCCGGCCGTTCCTTTGTCCGAGATTACCGGTTCATCCATGGTTCTGAGGCGCGTGACACGTTCAGACAGGCCTTGAATGCAGGTTGCCGCGGCGCGACCAGTGCACGGCTCGGAGAAGCGGAAAGGCAGGATCTGAGGGGTTCCATCACACCTGATGAACGGAATGGTTGATGCGGAACAGCAGCGATGACTGAGAGTGTTCGACCGGCAATCAGCAAGTTGCCGCTGACCTGCTCACATTGGGGCACATACCGGGTCGAAGCACATGGCGGCAAAGTGGTTGCCATGCACGATTTCGAGGGGGATCCGGACCCTTCACCGATTGGCCGCAGTTTTGTTGATGTTCTTGATCACCCTGCACGCATTACGTCTCCGGTGGTGCGCAGAAGCTGGCTTGAGAATGGCCCGGGTCCTCGAAACAGGGCGATAGGCGCTGAACCATTCGTCCGTGTGTCATGGGACACCGCAGAGCAACTAGTTGCTGACGAGCTTGACCGGATCCGTAGTGAATTCGGCAACCAGGCGATCTTTGGTGGCTCGTACGGTTGGGCAAGCGCAGGCCGGTTCCATCATGCGCAGAGCCAGTTGCACCGTTTTCTGAACTGCATCGGAGGCTACACCCGCTCAGTAAACAGCTACAGTTTGGCAGCAGCCGAAGTCGCCATGCCTCACATCATGGCTCCGTTCCACAAACTGCTTGACCAGACGACAAGCTGGCCTGCGATTGCCGGAAATTGCGAACTGTTCGTCGCATTCGGCGGGGTTCCAGTCCGCAACAGCCAGATCAATGCGGGCGGAGCCGCCAGCCATTGCCAGCGCGAGGGGCTTCTGGAAGCCCATCGCAGCGGAACCGCGTTTGTGAATGTCAGTCCAATACGCAACGATCTGCTTCAGGAACTCGATGCGGAGTGGGTGGCTCCGGTCCCCGGAACCGATGTGGCGATGATCCTGGGTATCTGCCACACGATCCATTCGGAGGAGCTGTGCAATCGCGATTTCATACGGAATTGTACGGTCGGTTATGAAGAGTTTGTCGATTACCTGGAAGGCAACTCCGATGGCGTCGTGAAGTCGGCAGATTGGGCTTCATTGATCTGCCGTATCGAAGCGGACTGCATTCGCAATCTGGCGCGCCGGATGGCAAGCAAGCGGACGATGATCTCGGTTGCATGGTCGCTGACCCGCCAGGACCATGGAGAGCAGCCATTCTGGGCTGCGACTACACTTGCCGCAATGCTTGGCCAGATTGGCCTGCCCGGCGGAGGCATCGGTTTCGGCTATGGAGCGGTGAATTCTGTCGGAGATCACATTACCGTCATACCGGCAGCATCGTTTCCGCAGGGTGAGAACCCGGTCAAGGACTTCATCCCGGTGTCAAGGATCAGTGACATGCTTCTGAATCCCAGGGCCAAATTCGATTACGACGGCGGCAAGTACCGGTTCCCGGAAGTCAGGCTGGTTTACTGGGCCGGTGGCAATCCCTTCCACCATCATCAGGATCTGAACCGTCTGGTTCGAGCCTGGAGCAAGCCGGATACAGTGGTCGTCCATGACTGGGTCTGGACCGCAACGGCCTCGCAGGCTGATATCGTACTCCCCTGTACCGCGTCTGTCGAACGCAATGACATTGCCATTTCCAGAAGCCCGTTTGTCGTCTACATGAACAGGGTTGTGCCGCCTCCCCCAGAAACCCGGAATGACTTTGAAATCCTGTCAAGGATTGCAGGACGGATGGGGGTTGAGGATGCATTCACGGAAGGCCGCAACGAGGAAGAGTGGCTGGAATGGATGTATGGCAAGACACGCGATCGGATGCGCCGACGGGGTATTGATCTTCCAGATCTGAACCAGCTGAGACAGCAGGGCTGGCACCGGGTTGAGCCTCCTGGCAAGCCGAACATCCTGCTAGAGGAATTCAGATCGGATCCGGAGCAGCATCCGTTGCCGACTCCCAGTGGCAAGATCGAGATATTCTCCGAGACGGTGGCTGAATTCGCGTATGATGACTGCCCCGGGCATGCGGCCTGGATGGAACCGGTGGAATGGCTGGGGGCCACGAATGGGGGCGCCAGTCTTCACCTGCTTTCGAACCAGCCGGCCGGCAAGCTGCACTCGCAACTGGATCATGGGAGCGTGAGCCGGGCGACAAAGGCTGGCGGCCGCGAAGTCATCTCCATTCATCCCGCCGACGCGCTGGCCAGAGGCATTGCCGACGCGGACCCGGTCCGTGTTGCCAACAGCAGAGGCGCTTGCCTGGCAACCGCACGGCTGGATGAGGGTGTCCGCGAAGGAGTTGTGCTGATGAGCACGGGTTCATGGTTTGACCCCGGTGAGCATGAAGGCAATGAACTCTGCAAACACGGCAACCCCAATGTGCTGACGATCGACAAGGGGACCTCCAGGCTTGCCCAGGGTCCTATTGCCCACACCTGCCTCGTTGAGGTGCAACGCCTGGAGTCTGAACCACCAGACGTGACCGCACACTCACCCCCGGAGGTGCTTTGATTCCTTTTAGGCCCCCAAGGCAGTCACAGTCTTGCGGCCAGGGAACTTGGTCCTGTACGGGGCCGTCAGGAATTCGTGCTGTGACCTGGTCGCAGCAACGAAGTTGCACTTCCTGCTGCAATGGTGGTGCCGAAACAAGATGAAGTGGGCAATTGCATGACAAGGTGCGCAATATGAAACTGAGCGATTACAAGGCACTGACTTTTGATGTCTATGGCACTCTCATCGACTGGGAATCCGGCATGGTTGCAGCGCTGAAGCCGCTGACTGACCAAGTCAGTCGGAACCTGACCCGGGATGAGATCCTTGAGGCACACGCCTACCATGAATCGATGGCACAGCGCTGGACGCCGGGAAAGACCTATAGTGATCTTCTCGCGGTTGTTTACCGGCGTCTGGCCGAGGATTGGGAAGTCGAAGCCCACTGGGAGGAATGCGTCGCATACGGGCTGTCGGTTCGCCAATGGCCCGCATTTGAAGACAGCCGGGACGCGCTTGCCTACCTGAAGCGTCACTACAGGCTGTTCGTATTGAGCAACACCGACAACCTTTCTTTCTCCGGTTCCAATGCCCGTCTCGGAGTTAAGTTCGACGGCGTCTACACGGCTGAGGACATTGGCAGTTACAAGCCTGCCGATCGCAACTTCGACTACATGCTGGAGGCGCTTTCCAGAAGGGGTATCAAGAAAAGCGAAATACTGCACACAGCCGAAAGCATGTTCCATGACCATGCGCCGGCCAACAGGCATGGTCTTGCAAATTGCTGGATCTATAGGCGCCACGACAAGGATGGTTTCGGCGCAACGATGAACCCGGGCGAAATGCCGAGCTATGATTTCCGGTTCACCAGCATGGCGGAAATGGTTCATGCGCACAAAGCAGAAATCACCGCGTAGGGTTGCGAGTTCTGAAGCCGCATTGCCTCCAAGCTTGGTAGCCGGAATTCAGGGCCCATGTTTCTGCAGGACTCTCGGGCAATCAAGGCACTTCTGGTGATTGGCACAGAGTCTCGCCGGTGGGCGCCATCTTCGTCCACATCGACTGGCTACCGGTTGCCTGTGTGTGCCGGCGGGCCGGGTTTTTTGAATATTGCGAAACCTGGATTGCTTTGGACCAGTTGATCCATGGGCGACAAGCGGCAAAGGCCACCGAAGGATGACTTGCCAGAATTCAGCGGGTACCTCAGGTGGCGATTGATACGCAGGCCGAAACGCAGCGAGAATGGAATTGTTATGGTAGCGATAGTTGCAGATAGTGTTCAGGCCGGAATGTAGGGTGATCAATGGCTTCGGAAAACCCGGGCGGCGCTGGTACGAACACCAAACGCTCGCGCCGCGGGCGGCTGTCACGCCGCGGCGTGCTGCCTGAGGTTCAGGAATCGCAATCTCGTGTCATCCCAGCCTATGAATTGCTGGACGAACTGTCGCTGGCTGCCATTGAGGATCAGGCAGACTGGATATTGCACGAGATCGGTGTCGAGTTTCGCGGCGATGAGCAGGCATTGGCATATTTTGCGGATGCTGGCGCCAACGTAAACGGAGAATGCGTCACATTTGAGCCCGGGCATGCCAGGCATTTATGCAGCACTGCTCCGGCGGAATTCGAACTGCACGCGCGGGATCCGAAGAGAACAGTCGTTCTGGGCGGAAAGAATATTGTCCTGATGCCGGGCTATGGCTCACCATTCGTAACGGACCTGAATGGCGGCCGCCGCTATGCGACGCTTGAAGACTTTCGCAACTTCGTGAAGCTCTCCCACATGTCGCCGTGGCTGCACCATTCGGGCGGGGTTGTGGTGGAGCCTACAGATATACCTGTCAACAAAAGGCACCTCGACATGGTTCTGGCTCATCTGACCTTGTCGACCAAGCCGTTCATGGGAGCGGTAACATCACCTGAGAGTGCCCGGGACAGCATTGCCATGGCGCGATTGGTATTCGGCGCCTTCATGGATGAGAATGCAGTCATGCAGGCGAACATCAACGTAAACTCGCCATTGATCTACGACCACACAATGTCCCGTTCGCTGCGGATTTATGCTGCCGCCGGGCAGTGCGTTTGTGTCTCGCCCGCTATCTTTGCGGGCGCAATGGGACCGCTTTCTGCTGCTGCGGTTGCGGCCCAGACACTTGCCGAGGCAATGGTTGGAATTGCACTGACCCAGCTTGTACGGCCGGGATGTCCGGCCGTGTTCGGCAGTTTCCACTCGACCATGAGCCTGAAGAGCGGTGCGCTCACTTTCGGTTCACCTGAGGCAAACCTGACTACGATGGCGCTTTCGCAGCTTGGACGGCGGTTGGGAGTTCCAGTCCGTTCGGGGGGAGGCCAGATCACCGGTGCCAACGCGCCGGACGGACAGGCGATGCAGGACAGCACCGGAGCCATGTGGTCAACTCTGTTGTCCGGCGGGCACCAGGTGTGGCACGCGGCCGGTTGGCTAGAAGGCGGGTTGGTCATGTCATACGAGAAGTTCATCATGGACCTCGACCACTGTGGCGCCATGCTCAAGATGTTGCAGGGATTTTCGACCAAGGAAGAGGATTTTGGCCGCGACGCCTACCGGGAAACAGGTCCGGGCTCGAACTTTCTGCAGACTGCCCACACGTTGCGTCACTACGTAACCGCCAATTTTCAGCCCGATATTCCGGAAGCCGGTCCATTTGAGACGTGGGCTGAGAACGGAAAACCGACGCTTGATCAGCGCGCCGAATTGCGATGGCGGAGGATGCTGGAAGAATACCGCAGGCCCCGGATTGGAGATGGAGTGCTGGATCAACTCAACGGATTTGTTGCTGAGAAGAAATCTGCCGTGCCCGACCGGTGGTACTAGGATGTGCAAACAGGGTCAGGCGTACTGGCCCGGTGCTCGTCTGAGCGACCCCTTACGGTGCTGTTGCCGGTTGTCTGGCTCCGTTTCCCGGCAATTCGTATACCATGCGCAAATTGGTTCCGGGGAAGGTGGTCCCGGTCTCATTGAGTGCCCTGAGCAACGCTTCAATTGCGCCGTCTCCGGAATTGCCAGCGGTTCCAAGTATTCGGACCCGCAGTTCCTGGTTCTTGTGATCGGGGATGATGTCGGCGTCCGAGCGGAAGAGGGCAGTGAGGGAGGGCCTGTTCTTGGGATTCTTTCCGTGCGCAACGGTGGCAACGGACATCATCCGGGATTCTGCCCGGTAGGCACTCATGCGAATGATGTCGAGCAGCAGCTTTTCGCCCTGCGGTAGCAGGTCAAGCCTGTCTTCTCCGTCGAGTTCTGCCGCGCGGATCCACTTGGCAGTTTTCTTCTTCTGAGGCCTGAGCGTCGCGATCCCGGTTTCAAGCTGTGCAATCTCGTCCCGTAACCGCTGGACGGTGTATTGAACCGTCCTCTTTGGGGTGCCGTGGAGCAGTCTATCAAGCTGGATTCGCCGGGTGTTGGTTGTGTTGATCAACTTGCGGAGGCGGAGATCAAGCTCGCGCCAGGCTGGATTGATGACCTTCGCCTCTGGGTTCTGCTCGTCCAGACCATGCACGGGAAACTCCCAAAGATTGAAATCCGTGCGCATGCAGTGGAAGAAGTTGTCTTGCGGCCCTTTGGAAAACAGAGCGCTGGCGAACTGTTCCTTGCTCGTGCAAAAGTCGGTGGTCACGACAGGCACTGGCGGGCCATTGTCCTGAAGGAAGACAATCTGGCGGACCTCGAGGTTGCCTGGCAACCGGACACGTTTCTCGGCAAGCCGTAATTCCATTGTGTGGCTGGTGCCGGCCCCGTCATGCGGTACTTGAATGGTCTCGAATTCTGCCTCCGGCCAGTTCTCTCCCTGGCTTCTTTCATGCGAGGTGATCACTGCAATGCCGCGCCGGGCAAGACGGTCAAACAGGTCCGGGTTCCAACCCTCGCGGTCAAACACCAGCGTCAGCACGGGTTCAACTGCTCTTTCGGCGGCTAAAGCTGGAGCATCCGCTCCAAGAAGGCCCGACCGTTCAAGTTCCGGCAAAATGTCTTGTTCCAGCTCCTGGATCAATTCATGGTCCAGGTTCCTGTTCACACACAGCAGCGGCCTGCTGCCCAACGCATTGATCCAGTACCGGGTAGAGGTTGGCAGGCAGAGCGTGTGGCGGCTTTCAAAGCGCTTTGGATATTGGCTGTTGCAGCCGGAATAGACCTTGATATGCCCATCTACCGCCAGCGTGGCATCGGCATCCTCGAATTGGGTCAACCGGTCGTTGGCCAGCGCGCGCTCCCAGTTCCTGAGCCACTCTTCATCACTTGAGAGCGAACGGAGAATGCGCCGAAGCGTCTTGACCTCCGGGGCACGATCCAATCCCAGAACTGCTCCCCATTCCCCTGGCGGCGGATGATGAAGGCCTTCCGGATTGCGTATCCTCGCCATGAACAGAAACGCGAGGAGCAACAGCACATTGTTCAAACTGTAGAGGCCCTTCTGCAGCGATGGAAATGGATCGGCCCGGTTTGGCAAACCCTCTCTCAGGAGCATTGGCAGCGCGGTCAGAATGCCGCCGCAGGCAACTGCGGAAAATTGTCTCTCAAAAGCCGGCGCAACCTCCTGCATTGCTCCAGTCGAGGTGGGCACGCGGCCCATCCTCCTGGCCCATTCTGCGGTCCCGATTGCCTCTTGTTTATGGGGATTGACTCTGCCTGGCACATCTTCTCCGAGGAAGCCTTGGCGCAGATTGTAGTTCAATGTGGTCGGAGATATCCCCAATTCCAAGGCGACCATCTGGCAGCTTTTCCCCCAGCGCAGAAGCTCAACCGCCTTCTTCGCCGTTTCGGCATCAATTGCGCTGGGGCTGCGGCCGGGACGGGGGGCGAAGAAATGGGCCTCGCCTTCCTCTTCAATCACCTTGCGAAGCCGATGAACCGTGGCCCGGCTGGTATTGAACGCCTCCTCCAGGTCCTTTGAGCGGACACCGTGGGTTGCCAATCTGGCTATGCGCAGGAGTCTCCCCAATCGGTCATTCTCATCATGAAAGTCATAGGGTTCGAGGTTTGCGAAGTATACGGTTCGGCCATCGCGGGAATAGAACCCATAGCAGGATGATCCGATGAGGGTGACGTCCGGCATATGCAGACGAAGGGAGAGCATGGTGAGGTTCCGAATGCAGAATAATAACAGATTGCCAGCAAGCTGCATCGCTTGTCAAGCGAATTTTGTATGACTTTACAGTTACAACAAGAAAAACAAAGGGATAATCAGGAGGGCAGTACCCATCGAGATCATGACTTTCAAAACCACTTAATTTTTCTGCCGCATTTTTTGTCCAAACCTCCCAGCCATTCAGTGTTCAGACCGGTGCTGGCATTCCGGCAAGGCAGCGGGTTTCGCCGGGATCCATCCTCCCCGGAATTTCTATCAAGGGATGGCATGTCATGGACGCCAAGGCGTTGGCGTTTCCATCCAGGCAACTCAATTTGACCCATCAATGCCGGCTTGCGCCGGCCCTGCCTCCAGGACCCATCCGTGGGGAAGAAACCGGCCATGACAAGGCAGTTTGTTTGCGCGTCGACTAGCAGTTCAGTTCTGCCGGAGCCTTGAGTGAGGATCTGGGTTATGCCACGCAGCAGCCCTTTCAACCAAGACCAGTGCAGGTTGTCAGTTTGCCGGGGTCACGTCTTTCAGTGCTCTTGCAACCGCGCGCTCCAGCATGGCCACGGCACCCTCAAGTTCGGTCTCATCAGCAACGTATGGCGGGGCTAGAAGGACATGGTCACCCATCCGTCCGTCGCGAGTGCCTTGCATGGGGTAACAGAGCAGGCCTTCCGCAAATGCCGCTTCCTTGAGCCTGCTGGCCAATCGCCAGGCTGGGTCGAAGGGGGTTTTGGATTCTCTTTCCTCTACGAACTCAAGACCCCAGAATAGCCCGCGACCGCGAATATCACCGATATGCGGATGCTGGCTGAAGCGGTCACGGAGTACGGCTTCAAGGAATGCTCCACGCTCGCAGACCTGGTTGACCAGACTCCGCTCAAGGATTTCCCGGAGTACCGCCAGTCCGGCAGCGCTTGCGACCGGATGACCAAGGTGGGTGTGTCCGTGCTGAAAAGAGCCTGAACCATCTTCAATGGTCCGAAAGACCTCGTCCGTGCACAACATCGCTCCGAGTGGCTGATATCCCGCTCCCAAACCCTTGGAGATGCAAAGTATGTCAGGTGCAATTCCCTCTGCCTCGCATGCAAACAGATGCCCGGTTCGCCCCATCCCGCACATCACCTCGTCCAGGATTAGCAGAATGCCGTACTTGAGGCAGATTTCCCGAATGCGGCGAAAGTACCCGTCAACCGGCGGCACTGCACCAAGAGTGGCGCCCACAACCGGTTCTGCGATGAAGGCCGCGACTGTGTGCGGGCCAAGGTTGAGGACTTCCTTTTCCAGTTCGTTCGCAACTCTTTGTCCGTAGTCATGACTGCTCTCGACCGGGCTGCGCTCTGCATACTCGTAGCAGGGGGCTATGTGTCTCACCTCTAGAAGAAGCGGTTCGAACTGCGCCCGCCTCCACATGTTCCCTCCTGCAGACAAGGCGCCGAGAGTGCTGCCGTGATAACTCTGGCGCCTGGCAATCAGATGGCAGCGCTGAGGTTCACCCCGCTCTAGGTGGAACTGGCGGGCAAGCTTGATAGCACTTTCGACCGCTTCGGACCCTCCTGACACGAAGATCGCCCGATCAAGGTTGCCGGGAGCATGTCTGGTCAACAGATCCGCCAGTTCCTCTGCAGGTTGGCTGGTGAAGAAGCTCGTATGGGCGAAATCAAGCTGGTCTATCTGGCTCTTGACGGCGTCTGCAACACGGGCATTCGAATGGCCGAGGCAAGAAACGGCGGCGCCGCCCGATCCGTCAAAATAGCGTTTTCCGCCGCTGTCAACGAGATAGCAGCCGTCGCCGGCTACTGCGACCGGCAACCTGGAGTGGCAATTTCTTGGAAAGACGTGACTCATTTGATCTGTCCTTCGAGTGTGCGTCTGAGCATGGTCACAGATGACGCGTTGTCGGTGTGATGTGTGCCATCGGATGCATGGATGCTGTTTTCGAAACCCACTCGTACTGCCCCTCCCTGCGCCGCGGCGGCGGCCAGACAGGCGTGTTCCTGAGCTCCGAAAGCGCAGACCATCCAGTTGCCGTCCTGTGGCAAGGCAGTTCTGAGTGGGACGAGATCACCGGGAGATGAAGTTTGCCCGGCGCTGTAACGGCCAAGCACGAAGATCACATTCTTCTGTTCAGGCCGGATGATGCCCTGGTCCTGCCAGTTCTTCAGCAGAGCGATGTCAGTGGTGTCGTAGAGAATGTGTTGCACCTCAGTGCCGAGATCGGAGCACATGGCGTAGACAGTTTCGGCCATGTCCGGAGAGCGGGCAATTTCCCGGACAGAGATGCTTGCCCAAGCTGGACGCAAGGTCGTGAGGCAGGCAAGCTGAGCCCCGACATCGAAAACGCCGGCAGCTTCAGTGGATACCTGAATTCGCATTGACGGGACGGCACGCGCCAGTTCCGCCAGAGCTTCACTATACAGGCCAGCATCCAGCGTGTGCCGGCCCTGATTGTCGCGTACGTGCAAATGCAACGCGTCGGCGCCAGCTGCGTGGCATGCCGTTGCCGTTGCAACTGTTTCCGCAATCGTCGTTGGCAAGGCGGGGTGATCGCGCTTGGTTTGCCGCGCACCGTTGGGCGCTACCATGAGGTAAGTGCGATGCATCAGCTTGTCCTCATGCGTGACCCCTCTGGGTCGAAGAGAGGGCGATGTGTGACTCTGGCATCGAACATCCGCCGGGCGATATCCACCTGAACTCGCGCGTCTTCCGCAACCGGCACCATCATGTGCGCAAGGGCAACCGGTCTGCCGACCCTGTAGCCGAAAGCGCAGGAAGTGGCCTGACCGGCAAACTCACCGTTCCAGTAGACTGGTTCGTGACCCAGTGGTACGGCGAATTCATCATCGAACTCGAGGGAAACAATTCTGCTTTCGGCATCATTGGAACGGCGTTTCTCCAGTGCCTCCGACCCGATGAACCCTCCCGACTTGCGGACTGCAAAATCCAGCCCGGTTTCGACAGGGGAGACGTCACTGTGGAGTTCGTGTCCCATGGCGCGGAAGCCCTTTTCGATGCGCATTGAAGTCTGGGCAAACATGCCGGCAGGCCGCGCACCGGCTCGTGCAAGCGACCCATAAATTGCTGATGCATCGGATGTCCGGCAGGTGATTTCCCAGCCCGCCTCGCCAACGTAGGACATCCGGGCTGCACGGATACTACAACTGGCAATTCGAGCCGGGCAGGCTTTGAAGTGGTCCAGGCTGTTGAGTTCAGATGCGCCACATTCGGCAACGATCCTGGCTGCTTGCGGACCCATGAGGCCCAGTACCGCGTAGTCCTCGGTGCTATCACCGATCGCCACATTCAGACCCTCAGCATGACGGCGGAACCAGGCGAGGTCACGCTTGATTGCACTTGTCCCGACGAAGAGGCGGTAGTGATCGTCCGAGATCCGTTGGGCTGTAATATCGCTTTCAAAAGTGCCGCGCTCATTCAGGACTGCGGTGTAAATGACTGACCCCGGTGGCCGCGCCACATGACCCGCGCAAGTATTGAGAAGAACGACTTCGGCGTCAGGGCCGATTATCTCGATTTTGCCGAACGGCGAGAGGTCAAAGATGGCGGCAGCGCTGTGCGCAGCCATGACTTCCGCCCTTACATTTTCGAACCAGTCCGGCCGGTCGAAACGCAGTCTGGGCTCGCCGACCTTGCCAAAGTAGACGGGCCGTTCCCAGCCAAAGATCTGCGCCATGTGGGCTCCAGCTGCGCGATGTTCTGTGTCGAGCGGCAAGAGTCTCAAATTCCGTCCGGTCGCGGGTTGCCTGCCGGGATAAGCAATATCGTAATGAGTACCGAGGATCTCTGGCGCACGGGCCATCAGGTGCTCGACCGAATTGTAGACTGGAGCAAATCGCTTCGCATCGGCCTCGCCCAGATCGTAGGCGGTGTGTCCGTGTACGATGCAGTGTGCGAGATTCATCCCGGCTCCGCCGCCTGAGGCGATACCAACTGAATTCATCCCGCATCCGAGGTACAGGCCCCGCGTCTCGGCGGTTTCGCCCAACATGAATGTGCCATCCGGGGTAAAGCTCTCGGGTCCGTTCAGTAGAGTCTTGACCTCGGCTGTCTCGAGGACAGGCAGGCGGCGCAGAGCATTCGACATCATCGGTTCGAAATGATCCCAGTCCTCGGGCAACAGGCCAAATTCGAACGTCTCATCCAGCACGCCCGGCGCAATAGGTTTGCCAAGGGGTTCAAAGCAACCGATCAGCAGCCCGCCGCTGTCGTCGCGGATGTAGAGGCGGTTGTCATGATCCGACAGGGTCGGCATGTTGCCAGAGATGCCCGTGACCGGTCTGGTCAACAGATAGAAGTGCTCGCAAGCCAGTACCGGCACTTCAGCGCCTGCCATGGCTCCGACTTCGCGTGACCAGAGTCCTGCACAGAGTGCTATCGCGTCACACTTGACCGTTCCGAGTGTGGTCTCGACCCCGCACACGCGACCGTTCCGGGTCAATATTCCACTCACGCCCGTTTGCTCAAAGAAGCGGGCGCCATTCCGGCGCGCTGCCTTGACCAGCGCAGCGCAAACATCGGTTGGGCTGACACGCCCATCCTGGGGAATCCAGACGGCGCCAAGCACATCGTCAATGTTCATGAGTGGCCAGCGTTCCTGAGCTTCCCCTGCTGTGATCGAATGAGCTTCGACCCCGTAGGCGTGTGCCAGAGCTTCCTGGCGCCTGATGTGGGTCAATCGGTCCGGGTTGGTTGCAATCGACAGTGATCCTTTACTGATCCAGCCAACGGACTGCCCGGTCTCCTGTTCAAGCCTGGAATAGAGTTCAGCCGAATAATGAATCATCCGGGTGAGGTTCTGAGATTGCCTGAGTGCACGAACCTGCGCTGCTGAATGCCAGGTCGTGCCACTGGCAAGCCGATTGCGTTCCAGAAGGACCGCATCCTCCACACCCATCCTGGCAAGGTGATAAATCGTCGAGCAGCCCATGATGCCGCCGCCGATGACGACAACCGAAGCATGTGGCGGAAGGCGGTCCGGCGACATGCGCTTGCCCCGTTGACGAATATTGAGTCCGCTTCGGCGATAGTTGTGCATCGTGAACGGAATGCAACAAAAAAGTGGAGCGCACTGTTGGGTCGTGTACGGATTATTCTTTGCTTCCGTCGCTGCGCGGTCGATGAGCGGGAGGAGAGGGGATCCGGTGTTCGCCGTGTTTTCGTTTGCCGAACTATTGAATTGAAACGTTGATTGCTGCCAGCAAGTGACCAGCACGCTCGGTGACTGTGAAGAGTTTGCCGGCTCGGCCAAAGAAGTCTTGTGAATTCAGGGTGCGCTTATTGCGGCGCCCTTCAGTGTAGAGCGGATTGGCAGCAATCTTCTCGTTCCATTCTTCCGGATACAGTGCCTGACTCGTCAGATAGGCCCGGTTGCCGATATGGACCTTGAAATGCGTATGGACCGCTCGCCGGTTGTAATATCCCGGGTATATTGCATCGAATTCGACGATGCCGTCTGCGTCGGTTGCCAGCACGCCGCGCAGGAAGCGGGATGTTGAGTCAGGCGTTCTTGGTATCCCCCTTCCGACCCTTGCAGGATTGTCAGGGTCGACGGCATGGCCGGAATATCGGCCCCGCGCATCGCAATGCCAGACATCCACGATCGCTCCCGGAACCGGCGAGCACATCTGATCGGTCACCCGAATTGCCAGTGTCATCGGCGTCCCCTCGAGACCTTCGGCAATGTTGCGGGTGTTCATTGTATCCGTGCAGATGAAATACGGGCCCTCGACTGTACTGCCGGAAAGTGTGCAGTTGTGAGCTTGGGAGAAGTCTGCAGTTGTGGACAGGCGGCCAGCCAGACCGGATATTTTGACGCCTGCGTTATTGCACATCGTGATGCGTCCTGTGGAGATCATCGGCCGGTCCAGACCCACGGCAGGCCTGGCTGCGAGTCCAATGCCTGCGGTGGCAAGACCGATGAGTAGATCGCGACGGCTCTGATGTGGTGTCGTGCGTTCTGTCATGAGCGGGTGTCCTGTCCTGTTTTACTGCTATTTCTTACGAATGACGGCACACATTCCGTCGAATTGATCCTGCGGCTGATGCCGCTGCCAAAAAATGACTGCAGGGAGAGGTATTCTTATGCCGGCAATTCCAGGCCAGTTGATGGAGGTCATACTTTTTTCCCAAGTTGCCTGAATGCAGACCCTTTTCTTCAGCAGCCAGAGGGCCGCCTATCAAGACTGCCAAGGATCGATTGAACTCCGCAATGGCATCTGTTTGCAACTCCGCAATTTCACGCGTGACCGGCAACCAGCGGCCTGTGTGCTCAGTGGCCATTGTGGCAGGGCCATTTGGGGCATGAGGCTATATGGTCCGGGAATGCCGGGGCCCATCGCGGTACGCAGTGGAAGGCTGCACACGCGATGGCAGGCGTGGTTGATTTCTCTGCCACTGCCCATGCAACGGTGGCGCAGACGCCAGCAAGTGCGCCGGGTTTCATTGGTTACGGGAGTTCCTGGTAGCGGAGGAGGGACTTGAACCCCCGACACGCGGATTATGATTCCGCTGCTCTAACCATCTGAGCTACTCCGCCACGGGCCACGCTCGTTATTTCAGATGGGCAACCTCGTCAACTGTTCCTGTCGGCCGGTCTATTTCGCTGGCAAGGCGGGTTGACGACAGTGTTTTTTGGCGCCGTTCCTGCCAGCGGGGGAGGTGGTGCCGAACCTTCATGGATGGGGCAGTTGGGTCAGATCAGGGTTGGCCAGTCATGACGGCCGGCCACCTCCACAATCGTGTCGCCGACAATTCGCCGGGCATTCCGGCGGGAATTGTCCTTGCGCGACAAGAGTCCGATCGTACGGTGGATTGGAGGTGAGCCGAAATCGAGCACGCGCAGTGGCGCAACCGAGCCGCCTGCACCTCCCACATCCGGCAGGATGGACACGCCGAAGCCAAGCCTTATCATGAGGTGAATGGCCTCAATGGACTGGATCTCTGCCCGGGTATCCGTCTCTATGCCCAGCGAGCCGAGCCTTTGCTCGATCAGTGGCGCCACCCATGCAGCCCGATTGAATCGGATGTACGGATATGACCCGAGCGCTTCTTCCGCAGTTTCCTGAGTTGAGTTTGGAGGAGCAACTACCATAATCCGTTGCTGGGCTATGTCGCGCCAGGCCAGGCCGTCATGAAGGTGGTTTGGTTTGTGCATCAGCGCAGCATCGAATCTTCCCTGTTCCACCTGCCGGAGAAGCACACCCGAGAGTTCAGATACGACTGTGAGTGTCAGTCCTGGCTCGCGGTCTACCAATGCCACCAGCGCCGCGGGCAGCAAGTTGGTCAGCACTGTCGGGATCACGCCGAGCCGGAAGCTGCCGCGATATGAACGGGTAGCAGACAGCGCATCGGACAGGCTGTCATACTGGGCAACTATGTTCCTTGCGCGGCGCAGCACGATTTCACCGGCGCTGGTCAGACGGGGTGGCCGGTGCTTGCGGTCAAACAGTGTGACGCCAAGAGTATGCTCCAGCGCCGCAACCTGCATACCGACCGCAGACTGGGTGAGATTGACCGCTTTGGCCGCTTCCGCAAACGAACCGCGCTCGCAAATCGCCGTGAATGTTCTGAATTGACGAATGGACATCGCTTCTATAACCAAGCTTCTTGGTATTAAAGCCAATATTACGCGCTTTGTAAAATGATTTCTTGTGTTAATGTTCTTCTGTCGAAAGCGGACAATGCGCTGCCACCATCAGGAATGATGCGGTGGCGAAGACAGGAGGAACTATGAACATCTTGGACAAAATCAGAAGTATTTCCGCAGTCTCCGGGATTGCGGCTGTGGTTGCACTGTTTGGCGTTTCCGAAGCAGTGTCAGTTGAAAAACCGGAAGGATTTGGCGCCCGCCCGCTGACCATGATTGTTCCGTTTGGCGCAGGCGGCGGTTCCGACCAGCTTGCCCGCGCCATGGCAAAAGCCATGGAAGAGGCTGCCGGAATTTCATTCCAGGTCGTCAACAAGCCAGGTGGAGGCGGAACGGCAGCAATTCCCGACTTCATGCTGGCGCCTGCTGATGGCTACACGGTGCTGGAACATATCGACAATGCCGTTTCCGCCTATGCGGCGGGCAAGATCCGGGAAAATCCGGCCGAAGACTGGACTCCCATTTGCATGACCCAGATCACCTTCAGTCAGATCTACATTCGTTCGGATGAAGACCGCTTCAACGACTGGGAAGGGCTTGTGGCTTATGCAAAGGCGAATCCGGGCGCCGTAACGGTCGCGAATGTCGGTCAGGTGGGTTCGATGGAGCTGGTTGTCATGGAGCAGCTCCAGTTGGCGCTGGGGATCGATGTCAAGCAGATTGCGTTTGACAAGCCGGCGGAACGGTATGCCGCACTGATCGGCGGTCATGTGGATTTGCTGTTTGAGCAGCCCGGCGATGTACGCAGCTTCATTGATGCCGGTCAGATGATACCGATCCTGACTTTCCTGCCTGAACGGCCCGCTGCGTTTGCTGACACTCCAACGCACGGGGAAATGGGTGCCGATTTTGATGCGCTGACGCGGTTTCGCGGGTTCTACGTCAAAACCGGAGTGCCCGAGAATGTCGTCTCGTTCCTGGCCCACGCTTGCAAAGCTGGTTTCGATACTGACGGCTATCAGGAATTCAACAGGCAGAAGTTCATGGATCTGATAGACAGTTATCGGGATACGGAAGGATCGGTGAAGCTGATCAACGATGCTGTAGCCACCTATCGTGAGATGTACAAGATGCTGGGAATTGGCGAATAGTCCGGCAATTTACGATAGCGGAAGGCGCGCACGGCCCCGTGTCGCGCCTTTCGCCTGAGGGTCAACCCGCAGATTGCCGGGTCATTGAAGAAGCAGGGAGGCGATGGCTGGTTCAGGCAGAGATATCTTCGGCGCAAATTCAGGCCGGTTGACTGTCTCGCGGTTGAAAGGGCCAGTTGGCGAGTGGCTTGTCTGGATCGCACTGGGACTGATCGTCTATTCCCAGACAGCAAACTTCGATGACAGGATAGCCGAATATGCATTTGGGGCCACTGGCTGGCCGCGAGCTTTGTGCATCGCTGTCATTTTCGGCGCAACGGGCCAGTTGGCGACCCAGATACTGGCACTGACCCGCGAGGAGCAGGACCCTGCAGGCGTCGGGCAGGAGTCGGCAGAACTCCGGACCAGGCCCAGCGGCAAAAGCGTGCTTCAGAGGCTTGGCATATTCGCTCTTCCGTTGATCTACCTCTATGTGACGCCATCACTGGGTTTCTATCTGGTGACACCATTCTTTGTACTGGCGTTGCTCATCATCCTTGAGGTGAAGTCTCCTGTAACGCTCGCGGTTGTCACAGGGATCGTCTACGGGATCGTACTGCTTGTCTTCACGCGCTTCTTTTACGTAGCGCTGCCAGTTGGCCGGATCCAGCCATTCTATGACATCAACAACACCATCATCACGCTGATGAGAACCGGGATGTAGGAGGAGAAAACGGAGCACTTTCTGGATGGAACCATGATGCTGTTCGGAGATCCGACAGCAATCATGATCTTCGCTCTCGGGTTGGTCGGAGGCATGCTGTTCGGCGCGATTCCCGGTGTGAACATGCTCACACTGGGCGCTGTCGTGCTCCCCTTCACGATCACCATGAACCCGGCGCACGCGGTGATGCTCTTCAGCGTCATCTATTGCGCCGGTGTGTTCGGGGGCGCAATCACAGCCATTCTGTTCAACATTCCTGGCGCTCCCGAGAACGCGCCCACCTGTTTTGACGGGTATCCGATGACGGTCAAGGGCCAGTCTGGAAAGGCTATCGGAGCTGCCGTCTCATGTTCGGCGGTCGGGGGAGTAGCGTCCGCAATCCTGATGATGACAGCAACGGGTGCCATCGCCATCTGGGCTGTCCGGGCGTTCGGTCCGCAGGAAATTTTTGCGCTGATCTTCTTTGGCCTGGCAGTGTCCGCCTCTATTGGCGCCAAGACGTTATGGAAGGGCTGGCTTTCAGTGTTCGCCGGACTGCTAATTGCGACCATCGGCACTGACCCGGTCGGTGGAATTCCCCGGTTCAACGAAGGCTCGCTCTTGGGGCTGAGCTTCCATTCCTATTACTTGGCAGCCGGAATTCACTTCATTCCACTGATACTCGGGTTCTTCGCTGTTTCCGAAGTCATTACGCAGGCAGTCAACATTGCGGAGGACAAACGCGAACGTCCGAAGGCAGGCCTCGCCTTTCCGACGGCGGTCGAATTCTGGCGTGTCCGCTATACAATGCTCAGATCGGTCTTCATTGGTTTCTTTGCCGGCATTTTGCCGGGCATCGGCGCCACGCTGGCCGCGTTTCTGGGCTATAGCCAAGCACAGCGTTGGTCTCGCAACCGCGCAAATTTCGGGAAGGGCGAGCTTGAAGGCGTCGTTGCTTCCGAGACCGCAAACAACGCCGCGACGGGCGCCGCAATGATACCGCTCCTGGCGCTGGGGCTGCCGGGCGGCGCTCTGACCGCAATGATCATGGGGATCTTTCAGATTCACGGCATGGAGCCTGGGCCGCTGATCTTTCTCAATTCGGGAGATCTGGTCTGGATCACATTTGCCGCGATGTTCTGGGCAAACCTCATGATCATCCTTCTGGGATGGATTCAGACAAAGACAGTAGTTCATATCCTGCGAGTGCCGTTCCGGTGGTTGGCGCCCGGCATTCTGCTTCTGGCTACGGTTGGCGCATATGCGCTCAGAAATCTGCTGGTGGATGTCTGGGTGATGTTCCTTGCCGGCATTCTCGGATTTTTGCTGCGCCGCACTGGATATTCGGCTGCGGGAATAGTGCTTGGGCTAATTCTCGGAAAGCTAGGTGAATCGGCGTTCTCCAAGTCGATGCAATTGATGGACTACAACTTCCTTGGCTTCTTTTCGCGCCCGATTTCGGCGGGCCTGCTGATACTCGGCGCAGCCGCAATCATCTTCAGCATAGTCAGCGAAATCCGCGGCAAGGGCGTGCAAAAAGCGGAGATGGGCTAAGGCCGATCTTCCAGCAAACGGAGCAAGGTTCTGTGAGCAATCAAATGTCGGAAACATCTGACAAGTCCGGTTCCGGTCCAGCTGATCTGATCGCCGAACTCGTCGGGCGTGCCCGCGCGGCGCAGGAGGCATTTGACAACCATGATCAGGAACGGGTTGACGAAGCGGTGACCGCTCTTGCCTGGTCAGTCTACAAGCCGGAACACGCCCGTCTGTTGGCCGAACTCGCGGTAAGGGACACAGGCTTGGGAAACGTCGAGTCCAAGATTACCAAGAACACACGCAAGACATTTGGAACATTGCGCGATCTCATGCGTGCAAGAACTGTGGGGGTCATTTCCGAGGAACCGGAAAAAGGCTTGGTCAGGTATGGCAAGCCTGTCGGGGTTGTAGGAGCGGTGTGCCCATCGACCAATCCGGCGGCAACTCCAGTCAACAAGTCCATGATGGCTGTGAAGGGTGGGAACCCGGTGATTGTTGCACCGTCGCCTGCCGGGCATAGCACAACCGCAAAGACGGTTGAGCTAATGCGGGCCGAGCTCGCGAAATCAGGACATCCGGAAGATCTGGTCCAGGTGCTGCCAGCTCCCGTTTCGAAGGCCTCGACGCAGGAATTGATGAACCAGGTGGATCTGGCGGTCGTTACCGGATCACAGGACAATGTCCGGCGGGCAATGCAATCCGGCACGGTAGCTATCGGTGTGGGAGCCGGAAACGTGCCGGTTATCGTGGACGCCTCTGCCGAACTGGACGATGCAGCAAGGAAAATCTGCGCATCGAAGATCTTCGACAACGCAACTTCGTGCTCATCGGAAAACTCCGTCGTCTTGCTTGACGAAATCTATGAGGATGCAATTGCCGCACTCGTTCGTGCAGGCGGTTGGCGCTGCAACAGCGAAGAGCGTGAAGCCGTCCGCTCGGCTCACTGGATGAACGGGCGTCTCAATCGGCGCATCATGGCCAAGGATGCTGATACCGTGGCGCTTGAATTAGGCTTGCCCGAAGCAGCGGGGTCAGCGAAGTTCTTCATGGTCGAAGAGGGCGAGGTCGGAGGAAAACACAGCTTTGCCGACGAGAAACTCTCGCTTGTTCTGACCGTCTACAGAGCCAGTGATTTTGCCGATGCCAAACGTATCGTACGGCAGGTCCTGGATGTGACCGGCCGGGGCCATTCAGTTGGCATTCACACCCGGTGCGACGCTCATGCGCGGGAACTCGCTGCAGAAACAGATGTCGTTCGTGTGCTGGTCAACCAGGCTCACACTTTTGGCAATGGCGGCGGCTTTGACAACTGCCTTCCGTTTACCCTTTCGATGGGCGGTGGCACTTGGGCTGGAAACACGATCTCGGAAAACCTGAACTATCGCCACTTCATAAACATTACGCATCTTGTGACGACGATTCCTGAAGACAGGCCGTCGGAGCGAGCCCTGTTCGGCTCCTACTGGGACAAGCACGGCCAGTGACGGAAGCGGAATGAAGGTGTTGTCGTGAATTTCGAGGAATACGCCGCCAAGCCGCTTCTCGCCAAAGCGGGCATTCCGGTTCCACCCAGCCGGTTGGTGCAGACTGCTGCTGATGCCGCTGCCGCGGCTCGCGAGATCGGACCGTGCGTGGTCAAGGCTCAGGTTCCAGTTGGTGGGCGGGGCAAGGCTGGGGGTATCCGGCTTGCAGACAGCCCAAACGAGGCAAAGGCGCACGCCGCAGCAATACTTGGAATGGAAATCGGCGGTTATCGTGTCGACAAGCTCCTGATCGAGGGCCAGGTCGAAATCATGGCCGAACTCTACGCTGCTGTGCTGAACAACCCGGCCAGCCGGGCGCCAATGGTGTTGTTTTCGACGATGGGAGGCATGGATGTAGAGGAAGCGACCGAGCGCGACCCAACCGCGATGCGCAGGATTGACATCGACATCACGAAGGGGCTGGACATCAATCAGGCACACGCAGCCTTAACTGATCTCGACCTCTTCGAACTGGACGGCCAAGTCGCCGCCACACTGGTAAAGCTCTATGCGGCCTTTCGCGCCCATGATGCAGAACTGCTCGAAATCAACCCTCTGGTCCTGACCTCGGACCGGCGTGTGGTCGCACTGGACTGCAAGTTCACAATGGATGACTCCTCCGCGCCACGCAATGAGGCGCTTGCAAGCCAAGCCTCTCCCGAGCGGCTGACTGAGTTGGAAGCCAGGGCAGCGGAGGCAGGACTGAAATACATCGAACTTGGCGGCAGTGTCGGAGTGCTTGCAAACGGCGCAGGCCTGACCATGACCACGATGGATGCAGTCACGCATTTCGGGGGGGCGCCTGCAAACTTCCTGGAAGTTGGTGGCGAGGCCTATACCAAAGCGCGGACCGCGCTCGAGATCCTGCTGACAAACTCCAATATCAAGAGCCTCCTCGTGAACTTCTGCGGCGCTTTCGCCCGCACCGACGTCATGGCCGAGGGCGTTGTGAAGGCCTGGAAGGAACTTGATCCTGACATTCCCGTCTTTTTCACGATTCACGGAACTGGCGAGGAGGAAGCTGTCGCGCTTGTTCGGCAGGAACTCGGCATGGAGCCATATGACTTGATGGACGATGCCGTGAAGGCTGCGGTACAGGCAGCGGAGGCCTCGCAATCATGATCCTGCGGCGGAAACACAGGATACTTGTCCAGGGGATCACCGGCAGGCAAGGAACGTTCTGGACAAAGGCCATGCTGGATTATGGCGCCACTGTTGTTGGCGGCGTCAACCCGCGCAAGGCGGGTATCGAACATCTGGGCGTACCGGTTCATGCGAGCGCTGGCGATGCCGCCAAGGTTGAACCATTTGATGCCGCATTGATGTTCATTCCACCACTTGCAGCAAAGGCCGCAGCCATCGACGCCTGTGAGGCGGGAGCGAGGCTGCTGATCTGCCTTACCGAACACATTCCTGCTCATGACGTCATGGAGATGCATGCGGCAGCTGCCGCCAACGGGACGCGGCTGGTAGGACCCAACACGGCAGGCCTCGTGACGCCTGGCGAGACCTTTGCCGGGATCATGCCGGCGTTCAATGAGCGAGTGTTCCGGCCGGGGCCGATTGGTGTGATTTCGCGTTCGGGAAGTCTGGGCACATTGATCTGTCTCAATCTGACGGATGCCGGTTTCGGGCAATCCGTGTTCTATGGTGTCGGCGGGGATCCGATGATCGGAACGACCTCACGCGATGCATTGGAGATGCTTGATGCGGACAAAGCAACCAGTGCTGTGGTTCTTTGCGGCGAGATAGGCGGTTCTGCAGAAGAGGATTCAGCCGAATACGCAGCAACCATGACCAAGCCCGTAGTCGCCTTCGTCGCCGGGAAGGCCTCGCCGCCGGGCAAAAAGATGGGTCACGCAGGCGCCATCGTCTCGGGAGGCAAGGGCGATTATGAATCGAAGCGAAGAGCGCTGGAGAAATCAGGCGTTGCGGTTGCAGAATTGCCAAGCCGGATCCCGGGGTTGCTGGCCGAGCGGATGAGGATTCAGCAGCCACGAACAGGCGGTGCCTAAGCTGCGCGATACCTGAGGTTGCCTGATTGCGTTTGACAGGGTCGGTCCCAATTCCTTTACCAATCTGCGCACGATGATGGATGTACATCGGACGGTCTTGGTTGAAGGCGCAGAATTCCAAAAGTGAAGGGAAAGACAATGGAGCTTCTTGTCCAACAGGAACCGATAGTTGCCTGCACTTGTTGTACTACGCGTCATTTGAACAACGGGCAGAATTGCCAAAATCGCCCCGATCACTCCTTTCCTGCCCACCAGTCACGCGGCCGCATCCGCTTTGAACGGCTGGACCGGTCATCAAGCCAGAGGGCAAGCCGACGCAGCGGCGAGAGGGCAATACGGAGCCAAAGCCGGTTCCAGCGATTGCGAAAATCCCGGTTGAACGGGCATACACGCATGCAAATCGCACAGTCCGAAGCCAGTTTGGCCCAATAGGCAAAGCACTTCTCGGCGTCTGATGTCCACTTCACAACTCCCTGGATTGCTGACTGGTTGGGGCGGTTGTCGGAAGGAGGACCGTAGGGGAGAGCCTTCACAGGACAGGCATCGGCGCATCGGGTGCAGATGGAGCAGAATTCTGCCACACCGAGTTTGCGAGGCTTGTCGTGCGTCAGCGGCAGGTCCGTGAAGATCTTGGAGAAGCGGAGGCGCGGGCCGGTCTGGGGTGTAATGACCAGTTGGTTGCGCGCGTATTCGCCGAGACCTGCCTTCAACGCATAGGGTATGACCAGCGCTGTGTCGTTCATGGAAGCGATAGCACGATAGCCCAAGGCCCGGATGTACGCGGCAACCTGCATGACGCTCGTTGCCTCGCGGCTGTATTCCCGACCCGTTGCCGCGCCAGCGAGGGCTGAAGGATAAGTGCTGACCAAAGACAGGTCCATTTCGTGGCCAAGAACAATCACGTTGTCCAGGCCATCGGGCAGTCCAACCGGGGCCTCGGAAAAGTCCCTTACATCCACCCGGGACTCGTAAGTCCAGCGATCATCATAATCGGTGATGCCACAGATGGTTGCTCCGAAAAACTTGGCTATCCTCTTGATCTCGGCAGCCATGATGGTTGGGTTCTCCACCTCAACCCTGTTCTTCATTACCGGAGTATCTTCTGAAATCGGGGCCTGGAAACCCTCGCGCCTTCCCTGACTTGCGTGCCGGTCAGTGATCAGGTCGGAGATGAGCCAGGATGCATTGCGCAGCGCGAAGTCGCGCTGGCTGAAGCCATCCCCGCGCCGGGCAGCGAATTCTTCCCTGTATGAGGCAAAGAAGGCATCCGACTCCCTTGTTCTCACCCGTTCGTCCCAGAATGCGCGGGTGAAGACATCGTCCATCTGCCGGAACGGCGTGAACTCTTCTGTCGTTTCTATGCCGGCCTCGGAGTCTGTCTCAGCGTGACGGGTCCGCCAACGCTCGCGGCGCTCCTCAATGGTCTCTTCATTGCTGGGCCAGTTCATGCGTCGTGATCATTTCGCATCCGATCAAATCGTCGCCTACACAATCAAAGGATGCAACACTGTTTTTGAATTGCTCGCGGACGCAACAGCTTGGTCATGGTTTCGCCGGTTCACCATAGAACGCACCCGGGGAACTGCTGCGTGAACTCTACGGTTCCGTGCATGATTTCTATTGAGGCTCCTTCCCCTGATATTTGGCCGGTCAAGGAATGACTGTCAGTTGAGTGGTTCAGTCGAAGACCCGTCGTCCTGTCGCGTTCGCATTGATGTACTCCCAATCGTACTCAACCCCGAGGCCGGCGCCACTCGGAACCGGCACACAACCATCGTCTCCAATGCAGTCAAGCTGATCGCTATAGCCGCATGCGTAGACAGGCGGGATCATGTTGCCGCAATCGGGATGAACCAGAGCTACCTCGTAGTAGTTGGTATTCCGCATGGCGCTCATGACCGCGCGATGGGCCGGTCCCGGCGCATGAACCTCGCAATCGATGCCCAGAGCCTCGGCGAGGTGGGCGATCTTCAATGCGCCAGTGATCCCCATGTCGTATTCGGGATCAGAGCGCAGAAAATCCGTGCCGCCGGCAAGAACGAAGTCCGCCTTCGGTTCGATCCCTCGTATGTGTTCTGTCTGCAACAGCGGTGTCCGGATCTTCTGGCGAATGATCCTGTGAGCATGAGCGCTGGTGCCGGCGTCGCGGTAAGGATCCTCATACCAGAAGTACTGCGCGTCATCGCATGCGTGGCCGACCCGGATGGCATCGGCAAGAGTACGAAGTTCGCACGCACAGTCGATCATGAGTTCCATCCGGTCACCGACTGCCTTCCGGACATGCAGAAGGTTGGCAATTTCCTCGCGTGCATTGCCCTCGTGCCAGCCATGGATCTTGAATGCCGGATAGCCCATTTCAAGGCACTGGAGCGCAAATTCGGCAAATGCCTCCTTGCTGTCGAGGCCGCCATTGCGATCGCCGTGGTAGGTCGATGCGTAGGCCGGCAATCGGCGCCGGAACCCACCGATCATCTTTGAAACCGGCACACCGTATTTCTTGCCGGCCAGATCCCAGAGCGCAATGTCAATCGGTCCGTGACCCATGTGATCGTATTGGCGGAGCTCGCGCTTCATGTCGTCAAAGAGGCCCTCTCGCGCTTCGGCGTCCCGGCCGATGAGAGTTGGGGCAAGCATCGCTGTCTGGGCAAGTGCCGAACTCGTGCCCACATAATGCGTGACATATTCTCCGCGCTGGCCGTCGGCTGTGCTGATTGCAACGGCATAACGCGAGACCCTTGATGTTGCTCCCGGAACGTATCCGGCAGCGCCACCTGGAGTGCTTCCGCTATAGGCATCCGCCTCTCCCTTCGAGGCCTCCACACCGATGTTCTGTATGTCAAACCCGAATTCCACGATCTCGACGCGGTCGATGATGGATTTGCTCATTCTTGGTTGCCTCCCTTCAGTCTGTGCCTGGCGAGATCCCTGCCTGATGTTGCAGTCCGGCAATCCATTGCACGCCAAGACCGGATCACAAAGGGCGCACTTCCGCAGGACTCTTTGTGGACCGCCATCTGCTGGCGCACGGCCCGTCCTTGCCGGATCCTGCGCAACAGTTGCTTGGGCGAGTCAGGCCGCACTTGGGTTATCTGCCACCGGACCCGCCTTCAAGGCATCCAGGGGTCAGGGGTCAGGGGTGGCGATTGACATCAAACAGGGGCGCAACTACCGTTGATGCCGTCCTGTTGGGACAGGCTGGCAAGTTGTTTGCTGGCCACAACACAAGGGAGGAACAGTATCATGAAAAAGTTCGTTGTCATGTCCGCAAGTGCGGCGGTGGTCGCCGTTTCTTTCGGAGCAATACCGGCGCAGTCGCAGGAACTGGAGGAAGTCAACGTCACCTTCATCCAGCATTGCTGCTCGGGCGCGACATTCTTTCAGCCGATGCAGTTTGGTGCCGAAGAAGCCGCCCGCATATTCAACGTCAACCTGACCTACGTCAACGCGGACGGGGACGCTGCCAGGCACGCCAATCTGATCGAGACGGCGATAGCGCAGGGCCAACATGCAGTGGCGCCAACGATCACTGTTCCGGATGCGCTTGACGAGGCAGTTCAAAAGGCCGTCGATGCAGGACTCATTGTCATCGCACAGAATATTGACGACCCGGATGGCGCAGCTGGCAATGCCCGGCAGGCTTTCGTGGGCCAGGATTTCATCGCCTCCGGCCAGATTATCGGCCAGAAGATGGTTGATGAACATGGGCTGGGGGACGGCGATCACTGCCTTCTGCCCGTCGAGTTCCCGGAACTGACCTATGCGATTGAGCGCGCTCAGGGCGTTCAGATTGCATTGGATAGGGCCGGTGTCACTTCAGAAGTCGTGGGGACCGGCACGGTCGATGCCGAGGCAACCACAATCGTCGCCCAGTCGTTGATCGCAAACCCGAATATCACTTGCGCCATCGGTCTTGGAACCACGCCGACGACAGTAATTCCGGATGCTGCTTCCGAGGTGGGCCGCGATGGATTGCCAAATGGCGGTTTCGACACCAACCCCAAGATCATGGAAAACATCATGGCTGGTGTTACCACTGGTACAATGGACCAGCAGCCGTTCTGGCAAGGGTTCCTTCCGGTCATGTTTGCTGCCTACGAGCACCGTTATGGACTCAAGGCTGTCGATTTCGATACCGGCAACAACCTGATCGACGCGTCGAATGGCGACAAGGCGCTGGAGTGGGGCGGTACCTACCGCTGATACAGCGCTTGCCAGACAACCGCTGAAACAACTGCCGGGCACAGCGTGGGTTGTGCCCGGGCTTGTCGGCAGGTGAGTTCAGGGCGGACGACGTGAACGGGTCGACCACTACTCAATCCAGTGACCTGCGCTACAAGCGCCGGCTCGACGACTCCCTATTGACCAGGATCCGGAATTATCAGGCCATCAATGTTGTAGTGGTGGCTGTTCTGTTCCTGACGGCTCTTGCGTTCTGGTCAATTGCAACCGGCGGTGAATTTGCATTCTACAATGTCCTGAATCTCTCCGTTCTTGCACAACAGATCCCGATTACCGCCATCGTCGCTATTGGCGTTGGGCTTTTGATGATCTCCGGGGAGTTCGACATTTCTGTCGCCGCGACCTTTACTCTGGCCTCCTTCATAACTGCGATCACGTTGCAGGAAATGGGATTTCCACTTCTGCTGGCGGTTCTGACGGGTCTGCTGACTGGTGCAGTTGTCGGGTGCCTCAATGGCTGGATGACGTGCTGGTTCGGAATTCCTTCATTCATTGCCACAATCGGCATGATGTTCTTTGCAAGGGGTGTGGTGCGCTTTGTTTCAATCAATCCCCAAACCAATCTGCCAGACAGCTTGAATTTCTTTCCGAACGAAACATTCCAGGCGGTACTGACAGGTCACATCGTTGGACCGGTTTACGCCCAGTTGCTGTGGCTGATATTCGTCGCCTTCCTGGGTTACCTGATCCTTAACAGGCATTGGCTGGGCAACCACATGTTCGCCGCAGGAGGCAATGCGGATGCTGCCCGCAGCGTCGGGGTCAGGGTCCGGCGGGTCAAGCTCGCGGCATTCATACTCTGTGGCATTACGGCGGCATTCGCCGGGCTGCTCCAGGCCACCCGCATAAACGAGATCGAGCCTTCATATGTTGTCATCAGCGGGCTTGAGTTGAAGGCAATCGCTGCGGTCGTGGTTGGGGGAGTAAGCCTCTTTGGCGGACGCGGAACCATACTCGGTATCGTATTGGGCGCTGCCCTGTTGGATTCAGTCGATAATGTTCTTGTTTTGGTGAACGCACCTGAAACGCTGTTCAAGGGCTTGCTCGGCGCGATCATCATCGTGACGGTGGTGGCAAATACCCTCCTGCACCGCCGGCAGGAATCCTGAGCGGGAAGCTGGAACCATGCCAGATACTCTAGTGCCAGATGTTGCCGCCCGCTATCGCCGCCCGGACCTTCTCACACGAATCCGGCTGCATCCAGCAGGGCCCGTGGCCGTCGTCTTTTCGACAATTCTGTTGCTTTGCATACTCTATGCGCTGGCCAACCCGGACTCATTCTATTTCCTGACCAAGGGCAATTCGAGCCTCGTCCTTCGGGCGATTCCGAACTTCGGGATCATTGCCCTTGGCGTAGGGTTGCTGATGATTGCTGGCGAGTTCGATCTTTCGGTGGGGTCCGTATATGTCTCGGCACCCTTTGCGATTGCCTACGCCTACGACGCCGGGGTTCCCCTGACGCTTGCGATCCTGATCGGTTATTCGATCGCTGTGATGATCGGTCTGATCAACGCGTTTGTCACGCTCCGGTTCGGCATTCCCTCCTTCATCACAACTTTGGGCATGCTGTTTATTGTGAGGACCGCAGCCCCCTTCCTGTCAGGCTACAAGCGGTCGCTTGTGATCAAGCTTCCCGAAGGATTCAAGGATGCCCTGACGGCAAACCTTTTTGGGTTCTTGCCGGCACAGTTCCTGTGGTTCCTTGCTCTTGCCTTCATCACCTACATGTTGCTGAACCGGCATTTCCTCGGCAATCACTTCTTTGCGGCAGGTGGTGACAAAAGGGCAGCGCGCTTTGCCGGGATCAATGTCATTCGAACCAAGACGATAGCCTTCGTTCTGTGCTCAGTTTATGCAACCACATCAGGCATCTTCCAGATGGCGCGCGCCAGCAAGGCCGAAACCAACCCGCAACTGTTCATCGAACTGTTTGCCGTCGCCATCTGCGTAATGGGCGGGCTTTCGCTCTTCGGTGGCCGCGGTTCCGTGATCGGCATCGTGCTCGGGGCGGCGCTGCTCTACCTGGTGCAGGATGTCATCATCCTGTCACGGTTGCCGGGATTCTATCTGGACATGTTCGTTGGCATGATGATCGTTTTTGGCGTGATGATGAACACTGCTGTCCGCAAGAGGTACTGAACCGGAGGGGCACGAGATGACGGATGTGAACCAAGACAGCACTGTGGATGCTGGCCAAGGCCTCAACGGTTCTGCCTTGCTGGAGGCCAAGGGTGTCAGCAAGTCTTACGGGCATGTCGAGGCGCTGATCGATGTAGATTTCGAAGTGCGCCGGAACGAGGTTGTCGGGCTGCTTGGCGACAATGGCGCCGGCAAGTCGACCTTGATCAAGATGCTCTCTGGCGTGGTCCTGCCAGACAAGGGAGCATTCGCCCGCGAGGGGAAGCCGGTTGACATATCAACACGTAAGAAGTCCGAAGAAGCCGGCATCCAGACCATCTACCAGGATGTCGCGCTGGTCAGGTCGATGTCGATCATGCGGAACATTTTTGCCGGCCGGGAGCCGACCGGTCCACTGGGATTCATGCGCACCAGGGAGATGCGCACAACAGCAATGGAAATACTCGAGGAGTATGTCAGGATTGCAGGAATTACCTCTCCGGACATACTGGTTGAGGAACTCTCCGGAGGTCAGGCACAGGCCGTTGCCATCGCCAGAGCTGTCCATTTCAAGCGGGACATCCTGCTGCTTGATGAACCCACTTCAGCGCTTTCCGTGCGCGAAACCGAGAAAGTTCTGAACATCATGCGGGAGCTTGCCGACAACGGGGTTTCCTGCGTGTTCGTAACGCACAACCTTTACCACGCTTTCCGGGTATGCGACCGGTTCTCAATACTCGCGCATGGTCAGAATGTGCGGGACTGCCTGCGGTCGGAGACGTCCCTGAACGAATTGACCGACATCATCATGACGCATTAGCGAGGTACGCTTATGAAGGAGATTGCCTTCGCCCTGGACCTGAAGGACGACCCGGCCAACATCCGCGAATACTGTGACTGGCACCAGAAGGTATGGCCAGAGATCATGCGGGGAATGGCGGCCTACGGAGTCATTTCCCAGAACATTTATCTCATCGGCAACCGGCTCTTCATGGTGTTGCAGGTTGAGGACGATTTTGACTACCGCCAGGATTTCGGGCGCTATCTTGAAGAAACGCCGCGCGCCAAGGAATGGGATGCCTTCATGCATGGCTACCAACTACAGGTGCCTTGGGTTCAGGAGGGCGACTGGTGGGCACCGATGGAGCGCGTCTACGATCTTAATTCACAGCTGGCCAGCATAGGGGGAGACCCTCGCCCGCTTCAGAGCCCCGGTCCGGTCCTGGATGCGCATCACCATTTCTGGAGAATTGAGCGCGGTGACTATTTCTGGATGTCAGCAGACCTGAAAGTGCTCTACCGCGATTACATGCCAGACGATCTGGAGCCACTGATGCGGCGGGCAGGTGTCTCGAGGACCATCCTTGTGCAGGCAGCAGACACCGAAGCGGAGACCGAGTTTCTGCTTGAGATCGCCGAGAATTGCGATTTTGTCGCAGGTGTTTGTGGCTGGCTCGACATGGACAGCGATGAATTCCCGAAGCGGCTTGAACATTTCCGGCAGAATCGCTGGTTCAGGTCATTCAGGCCCATGCTGCAGGATCTTGATGAAGACGACTGGATCCTGAAGCCGCGCGTGCTTCGCAACCTGGCTCTGACTGCGGAGTCCGGCACGCCATTCGAAATCCTGGTCAAGCCGCCGCAACTTCCACACGCCGTCGAGGCGGTAAAACGTACGCCCGGACTGAAGGCAGTGGTCAATCATATTGCCAAACCCCGTATCGCAGCAGGGGAATTCGAACCCTGGGCCAGTCAGATCGCAGAACTGCGCGACTATACCGAGGTCTTTTGCAAGGTTTCGGGAATGGTTACCGAGGCTGATCACGGCAACTGGAGTCCGGAGGATCTCAGGCCATATGTTGCGCATGCATTTGACGTATTCGGTTCTGAACGTATTATGTTTGGTTCCGACTGGCCTGTTGCGCTGTTGGCGGCCGATGGCTACGGCGAAGTCATCAACGCCATTCGAACAGTTGCCGGTCCGTTGTTGGGTATGGATGGGCACAGGAAGTTCTTCCATGACAACGCCGCGCGTTTCTATGGCGTTTGAGATGCACATGTAGGGAGGTAGCGAGGTGTACAAGCGCGACTACGATCTGCTGGGTGAAAGCGGCAAGCGGGCTGTGGAGATTGGCCTGGCGGCAGCCGAATGGTACCATACGGATGTTTCCCGCAAGGAAATCAAGGAGTTGATGCGCCGCCGTGACGGTCCTGCGATCAGGGACACGATCATATACTATGGCGCCATGATCCTGCTGGCTGCCGGCGCGGTCTATTATTGGCCCAGTGCCTGGTCGATTCCGTTCTTTTTGGCTTACGGCGTTCTCTATGCGAGCGCCTCGGACAGCCGTTGGCACGAAGCAGGTCATGGAACGGCATTCAGGACTCCCTGGATGAACACGGTTGTCTATCATGTGGCCTGCTTCATGCTGATGCGAAACCCTGCGATATGGCGCTGGAGTCACACCCGGCACCATACCGACACGATCGTCGTCGGCCGCGACCCGGAGATCATCACCATGCGGCCGCCCGACATCATCAAGGCCGCACTGCTGTTTGTGGGCCTGGATTCCGTCCAGTCCTTCATCAAGATGTTCAGGTATGCGACAACCGGGCTGAACGACGCGGAAAAGACCTTTGTGCCCGAACATGAGCGATGGAAGGCGACCGCTGCGGCGCGCGTGTGGATACTGATCTATGTGGCAACGGTTGCAACTGCCATTGCGATGAGTTCCATTCTTCCAATACTCTTGATCGGTGGCCCGATTTTCTACGGATCCTGGCACTATATTCTGACGGGGCTGCTTCAGCATACCGGTCTGGCGGATAACGTCATTGACCACAGGCTGAACACGCGCACGGTTTACCTGAATCCGGTCAGCCGTTTCATCTACTGGAACATGAACTATCACATCGAACATCACATGTTCCCAATGGTTCCATATCATGCGCTTCCGGCGCTGCATGAACTGATCAAGCATGATCTGCCCGAGCCCAATCGCGGTTTCATTGACGGCATGAAAGAGGTCATTCACGCCCTGAGGCGGCAACTGACGGACAAGGAATACAGGATCAAAAAGGAGCTCCCTGCAACGGCGCGGCCATACCGGCTTGACCTTCATGCGGAAGCGCTGGGTCTGCCGGCGGGGACATAGTTCGGGCCGCATCCTTTAGATACGGCTGATTGCGGTGCCTTCCGGGGCAGAATGCAGCGGAGGCAGAGGGCGAGATTGCAACCGCAGTCTTGTTCTTCGAAACAAGAATTGTGGCGGGCACGGTGCCTGCCAATACATGAAACTATTCCGGGTACACACCGGAGATGGATTTAATGAACGGTATCGGCGGGAAAAACGCCCGCCAAACGAAGGAGGAATGGCATGGATGACCTGAAATTCGGAAGCCGGAACAAGCGGGGAGAATGGGCTCCCAACCAACCTGCAACCAATGCGCCGGTGTTTTCCTTCCCATTTGACCTGAAGGCGATACTGAAGTGGTTGCCGCACTACTTCCTTCCGTACAATGTCGTTTTCTTCCTCTCGGCCTTCGCCTGGTGGTACTGGGTCCTGCCTGATGCCGAGGTCATGCAAACCCTTGCCTGGGGCTGGATTCTCCAGTTGCTTGTGGTGAACGTGGTTGCCGTGTTGCTGTTTTTCGGGGCGTTTGAGTTCCGGCTGTATGTGCAAAGGGCACAGGGCAACCGGTTCAAGTATGATGGGCGATGGCCCTCGGAACAGGAAAACAAGGTCTTCTGGTTCCGCAGCCAGCATATCGACTGCATGCTGCGCACGGTCGGCTCTGGAGTGCCTATATGGACAGCGATTCAGGTTGCGATCCTTTATGCCTATGCAAACGGGCTCGTTCCTTGGCTGACGTTTGCCGAGAACCCCATATATCTCGCTCTCCTGGTGCTTGCTGTTCCCTTGATCCATGAAACGCACTTCTTCCTGCTGCATCGCGCGCTTCATTGGGGACCGCTCTATCGCTGGGTTCACTCAGTGCACCACAACTCGATCAACCCTTCGCCATTTTCCTCGCTTGCAATGCATCCCGTGGAGCAGTTCGGTTATCTCGGGGTTGCGTTCTGGCATGTGATACTTCCATCAAACCCGTTGATTGCCATCTACCAGCTCCACTTTGCCGGCTTCGGTTCGATTCCGGGCCATATAGGCTTCGACCGGGTCGAGGTCACGGACGAGACTTCCATCGACAGCCACGCGTACTTCCACTACCTCCATCACAAGCATTTCGAGGTGAATTACGGTGCCGGCACTATTCCGTGGGACAGGTGGTTCGGTACCTTCCACGATGGCTCCAAGGAATCCACCGACCGGATGAAGGCCCGCTACAAGGCAAAGAAGGAAAGGCTCGCTGCCAGGGTTGCAAAAGCCGAGGGCAGGACCTGAAGATCGCAGAATAGTCGGCGGTTTTACAGACTCTTCGTATTAGCCGAAGCTTACGGTATTGGTTGCGGGTCACAGGCCTACGAGCAGTTTAAGGCCGGGCGCATTTAAGGAAGCGCTTGCGGCTGTGCAGGGCCGCGGAAACGGTCGGTTTCGTCGCCAATAGCCTACGCGGCGGTTTTGAACTGCCGGCACTCAGACCCGTTTGCCGTTCAGCAAGTTGAGTGCTCCCTCTCTGCTTGCATTGGGCAGGTTCGAGTTGCGGTTCGCCAAATGGAAGTCACCAATTCTTCCGGATCCAGCCGGACACGAGCTGGGCGAACACAAGCACCAGCATGAGTCGAACCAGATGATGAGCCACCACGAATGGGACATCTGCACCCGACACGATGGCAATTATCGCCATTTCGGCTTGGCCGCCCGGCAGAAATGCCAGCAACACATCGATCGGTGGCAACAACAACAGGCTCGAAACCACCAGGAAGAATAGAACGCTGATGGTTCCGGTAATCACGCTGTAGATTGCACCGGCCAGTACATAGCGGCGGAGTTCAACGAGCGTGATCCCGACATATCTGACGCCAACCGCAAGACCGATGAAGAACTGGGCTGCCAGCATCATTTCTGATGGAGGCCGCGAGTGAACGAGTCCGGTCAGCGATAGAGTCATGGCGAGCAGTGCCGGGCCCAGGATCGAAGGTCCAGGAATGCGAAGGAGCAGTGCCAGCTGCCATCCGACGATGCCGGACGCAACCATCAGAAGGACCTCGTGTAGCGGCAGGTTTGTTGCTGGAATTCCTGGCAATACGGAGAGATCAATGCCCCAGATCAGGGTGATTGCAAACGGAACGAACAGGAAGATCGACAATACCCTTGTGGCATGGATCAGGGATAGGGCCCTGACATTGCCGCCAGCCCCTTCTCCCAAAAGCAACATTTCCTGCAAGCCACCTGGCATCGACGCGTAGAGGCTTGTCTGCTTGTCGAAACCAGTTGCCCGGAAGAGAATGTAACCGGCACTGGCAAGCGCAAGTATGAGCACCGGCATCATTGCCAGCGAGAAGGCGTATCCGCTCAATTGACCAACAATTTCAGGGGTTATTGCGGTGCCGATTGCAACGCCAAGGAAAGTGCGCATCAGCATGCCGAACCACCCCATCCCTTGAAGTTGCATCGAGCAAAGTGCGCAAATCAGGCAGGCCGCCATCGGTCCGAGAAGGAATGGTAGCGGCCAGTCGAACAGGTAGAAGAACCCGACACCTGCTGCTGAGACGATCAGCGTAAGTATGCGATTGCGAGTGATCATTCCTGCACTGCTTGCGGAAATCCGATGTGGTCAATATGTCGCCCTGTCAGGTGGTGCAAATGGACGGGTCTTTCCGGAGAGGGGCGTAGCCGGGCCTTTCGCACCACTTGGGTTCGCGGGAGTGTGGATTGGACAACGAATTTTCGTCGATTGATGACCTGACACAAATCCTTGCCCAAGCCGGTTATGTTTGTTCGCGCCCGCTTGCGACAGCAGCGTTCCTTGCTGCCAAGCTCAGACGGCCGATCTTTCTGGAAGGCGAGGCCGGAGTCGGAAAGACCGAAATTGCCCGCTGTCTTGCGGCCGCGACAGGCAGGCGCCTCATCAGGTTGCAATGCCATGAGGGTCTGGATGCTGCCTCCGCAGTCTGCGACTGGAACTTCCCGGCACAGATGATTGCAATCCGAACCGCTGAGGCAGCCGGCGAATTGTCGCGGGAAGAGTTGAATGACGAGTTGTTCTCCGAGAAATTTCTGATCCCGCGCCCGATATTGCAGGCACTGCAGCCAGGCCCCGGACCAGCTCCAGTCCTGCTCATTGATGAAATCGACCGTGCCGATGAACCTTTCGAGGCCTTCCTTCTGGAAATGCTCGGAGACTACCAGATCACTGTTCCGGAACTGGGTACAATCTGCGCGGATCAACCACCCCTGGTTGTGCTGACCTCGAACCGGACCCGGGAGATACATGATGCGCTCAAGAGGCGGTGCTATTACCACTGGGTCGACTACCCTGATTTCGAACGCGAGCTTGAGATCCTCAAGGTCCGTGTGCCGAACGCTCCAGAGAGCCTGTCGCAGCAGATCGTGGCCTTTGTCCAGCGCCTGCGGTTGGAAGATCTGTTTAAGAAGCCCGGAGTTGCCGAGACCATAGACTGGGCAAAATGCCTGATTGCCCTTGATGCGATTGCTCTTTCACCGGAGATTATCGCTGATACGGTTGGAGCCGTGTTGAAGTATCAGGATGACATTCAGAGGCTGGAGCGGTCCGAACTGAAGCGACTGCTGGAGGAATGCAGCTGATGGCCCTCTCCCGATAGAACCGGCAGGCCAGGCCGTGACTGTTACGCCAGCATTACCCAGTGCGCCTGCTGCGCCGGAATCCGGCGCTGAGAGGCAGGGACGGTTCATCGAGAACATCGTGCATTTTGGAAGGGCCCTGCGTCTCGCCGGACTGAGGGTCGGACCGGGGCAACTGACGGAGGCCGTGCGCGCTGCCAATACGGTCGAATTCACTTGCAAGGAGGATTTCCGCTGGTTGCTTCATGCATGCCTGGTCACGCGCAATGAACATCGGCAGGTCTTTGACCAGATATTCCGGTTGTTCTGGCGGGATCCGAGGCTTCATGAACACATGATGGCGATGCTGCTCCCAATGGTTCGGGGGGCACAGCGCGAACGCAAAGCGGAAGCGGGCGGCAGGCGGGCAGCGGATGCCCTGCTTGGCGGCACTTCACGCGATGCCGCGTCGATGGACGATAGCGAAGCAGCAGAGCTTGAATTGAACATTGATGCCTCAGGGACCTCATCGGGCCGCGAGCGACTTGGTGCGTTGGATTTCGAACAGATGTCCAACGAAGAAATGTCAGAAGCCAGACGCATCCTCGAGTCCTTCTCGCTTCCTGCCGCACCATTGCGAAGCAGGCGCATGACAGCAAGCCCGCATGGCCGGCATGCGGACTGGCAAGCGACGATCCGGCAGGCAATGCGTCAGGGCGGAGAAGTGTGCGCTATGGCGCGCAGGCGTCAGCGAACACGCTGGCCAAACCTCGTGGCGATCTGCGATATTTCAGGAAGCATGGCAGTCTATTCGAGGACGCTCCTGCGTTTTCTCAATGCTGTGTCTACCTCTGGCGGGGAGGGTTGGAACAGGGTCCATGCCTTCACATTCGGGACCAGGCTGACAAACATTTCCCGTCAGCTGAAGATCGGTGATCCGGATACCGCCCTGGCCGCTGCCGGAGCCGAAGCACAGGATTGGGACGGTGGCACCCGGATTGGCGAGTGCATCAGGGCATTCAACCGCGACTGGTCGAGGCGGGTCATGGGGCAGGGGGCGGTGGTTCTACTGATCTCGGACGGCCTCGACAGCGGGTGCACCGATCTACTTGAAAGGGAAACCGTACGCCTGCGGCTATCGTCCAAAAGGTTGGTCTGGATCAACCCGCTGTTGCGTTGGGACGGGTTTGCCCCGAAGGCGGCAGGCATTGTTGCCATGCTTCCCCATGTCGATTGCCTCAGGACCGCTCACAACCTCAATTCACTCGAAGAACTGGCTGGCGTCGTTGCGAACTCCCGCGACCAGGGTGACAAGCCACGGCTGCTTTCCGCTCTCTGGGAGGGCGGAAGATTGCTCAACTGAATACCCTACTGCTCAGAATCTCCGGAATTGGCAGCTTCAAGCCAAGACCGTTCCATAACCCGCTGCACCTCCCGGCAGGCCTGATGATTGCCCAATGGCGAGTGGTCAATTGACTGAGGCAGAAATCCGATTGGCGAAACGCAAACCCTGTTGGCTGGGGTTCTCGATTGCCTTAACCCCTGCGCAACCCTGGTGGCCATTACCATCTTCGGGTCTTTTGGCAATTGACTGTTGGCCCCCCGGTTCAAGTATGGTCAGCTAATGGACATAAACCAAATCTGCGTCCACCAAACAGGATGGAGTGCCGAACATGAGTGAACCTGAGGATGACAGGGTTGGCCCGATGTTGAATCCGCCGCACTTGGGTGAACTCATCCGCGAGGGCATGAACGAAGTGGGTTGGAATATTGCCGAATTGGCTGGGAAGCTTGGATGCCCTCGCAGAACGCTCTCATGTGTGCTGGATGGCAAGGCTGGCTTGTCTGAAAGCATGGCCCTTGCGTTGGAGGCAATCGGATGGGGAACTGCTGATCACTGGATGCGGATGCAAGCGAGTTATGAGATCGCCTCGGCGAGCGGAATGGCCAAGTGATGATTGTCCAAAGCAGCACGGTCGAGTTCCGGCCCGTATCAAAATGGTTCGTTGTGTCGGGAGAGCCCGCCAGATTTCTTGACGGGATGCTGCAATGCGCGCTCGGATTGAACAACCTTGCAGGAAAGCGGGATACGAACCGCTGGTGAATTGCACGCCCAACCAAGTGATGAGGAATATCCATGACCAACCACCCAGATGATCCGGTCATAGCCGAATTACGGGCAATACGTGAGGCGCATGCTGCTCGCTTCAACCATGATATGGGTGAAATATTCAGGGACATCCGGGCAATGCAGGAAGAGTCTGGCAGAGAGTTTATTCGTCTTCCTCCATGCCCGATTGTTGATTTCAATACTCAATTGGAAAGCAAGAAATCAGACTCCTGACGCCTGGATTGGATCGATGTCGCTTGTGTCGTCCTGCTGTAGGGGATCGATCTCAACCACTGTTTGTACATCAGGTTTCTTGGGCGGACTTGGTACGTTGGACAGTTCAAGGGCATAATCTGGAATGTTCCGATTGATGTTGATCCCTCGATAGACTGACATTGCCGGGGATGGCGGACTCTATGGAGGAACAACTGTTCATTTCCTCCAGCGTTCGACGCAGTTTCCGCTCAAGAGTGATTGATCCTGGCAATTGGCATCGCCGATATACTTCCTGTGTGAACCAGGTGTCTCTGGAAATGGCTGCGCAAGTTTTCCCTCACCACTTGGTTCTATTGCAGGAGACTTGCGGTCGAAGTCATTCCAGATTGTGGAGATTGGGAGTGTGGTTGGCTGGCGGTAGCCATCTGCCAACGAAGTTGCCATCCGGCAGAAGCAGGAACTTTGGCGAGGGTCGCCGCTGGTTCATTTGCAAGGAAGAGAGTGCGATGGGCATTCCAGCAAGGTCAAATTCAGAGTAAGGTTTGCCTCAAGATGGAACGCTCACTGGACAGCATCCCGGAAACAGCCCTGAAGTGGAGCAGGGCCGGAGGGGCAGCGCTTGCGACAGTCGTCGAAACCTGGGGTTCTGCTCCACGGCCGGTGGGAAGTCAGCTTGCGGTTGCCGCCGATGGCCAATTCGAGGGATCAGTCTCCGGAGGGTGCGTCGAAGGGGCAGTCATCGAGGAATCCGTCGAGGCCATGGCTGCGGGTGTACCGCGGATACTGGAATTCGGGGTTGCCGACGAGGATGCGTTCGCAGTCGGCCTCGCTTGCGGCGGCAGGATCAAAGTGCTTGTCGATCCAGTCGGTGGCGCGTCGGGGTTGCCTGTCGGCATGCTTGAGGCGTTGGTTGAACAGCGCCAGGCCCGGAAACCTGTAGCAGTTCTGATTGACGTCAAGAACTGGCATCATCGGTTGTCTTCGGGTGAGTCAGGAGAACTTGCACCAGCGATCGTTTCCCGAATGCGCCAGGACAGATCCGGCTTCGAAGAAGATTGGTTCATCAGCATACACAACCCCCCGCTAAGGATGATTGTGGTCGGAGGAGCGCATATTGCTCAGCCGCTGGTGTCCATGGCAGAACTCGCCGGTTACGATGTGACGTTGGTGGACCCAAGAGAGTCCTTTGCCTCCGCCGCCAGATTCCCGAATACCCGCACGCTGCACGGTTGGCCTGATGAGGTCATTGAGGCGGAAACACCTGATGCAAGAACCGCTGTGGTAACGTTGACGCATGATCCAAAGATTGACGATCCGGCTATTGTGGCCACGCTGAAGACCGATGCGTTCTATCTTGGATGCTTGGGTTCGAAGCGCACGCACGGCAAAAGGCTGGATCGTCTGCGGGACCTTGGGTTGTCCGAAGAAGTGCTTTGCAGAATCCACGCTCCTGTTGGATTGGACATAGGGGCAAGATCACCATCGGAGATCGCAGTAGCCATAATGGCGCAGGTGACCCAAAGCCTCCGGTGTGGTGATACCCCGGCATGAAATTCGGCAGTATCCCGGTCTCGGAAGCGGCTGGCAGTATCCTGGCGCACTCCTTGCAGGTCAGCGGACGCCGGTTCCGGAAAGGACTGGTCTTGACGGAACGCGACGTGGAGAGCCTTTCTGCCGCAGATGTAGCCGAAGTAACCGTTGCCAAGCTGTCCCCGGAAGATGTCGGTGAGGACGAAGCCGCCTCACGACTTGCCGATGCGCTTCTGCTCGGCACAGAGCGGTTAGGCCGTTCAGCTGCATTCACTGGGCGAGTCAACATCTATGCTGAGGCTCCCGGGCTGGTGCTCCTTGATGCGGAAGCCGTAACCAGACTCAACAGCATCAATCCGTCGATTACCCTTGCAACTTTGCCGAACCTGGAACGGGTTTCTCCGAGGAGCCTGGTTGCAACCGCAAAAATCATCACATTTGCTGTCCCTGCCACGGATCTGAACAAGGCGATTGATGCGGCATCCGGGATACTCTCTCATATGCCTGTAGTGAAAAGCGATGCAGGCCTTGTCGTGACACGCTCAGAGGGTCAGGCGGAACGTATCGCCGAAAAAGGCAAGGCAGCGGTGGCAACCAGGCTGTCGCGGCTGGGAATGGAACTGAATTCGACCCGGATCGTTCCCCACCGTCCGGAATGCGTGGGTGAAGCCTTGAGTGAAATTGAAGGTGAGATCCTACTGTTGCTCACAGGGTCTGCAACATCGGACATGCTTGACGTCGGACCAGAAGGATTGAGGCGCGCCGGTGGCAAGGTGCATAGGTTCGGGATTCCAGTGGATCCGGGCAACCTCCTGTTTCACGGTGATCTAGGTGGAAGACCTGTCATCGGACTTCCAGGATGTGCAAGATCACCTGCCTTGAACGGCGCTGATTGGGTCCTGGAGCGCACCGCCTGCGGCATTGATATCTCCGACCGTCAATTCGCCGGGATGGGGGTGGGTGGCTTGCTGAAGGAGATTCCTCTCCGGCCGCAACCGCGGGCTGGCAAGTCCGAGTCATTCGCGCGGCCGCGCATTGCTGCAATTGTGCTGGTTCAGGAGGCGGCCCGCCATGTGGAGGACGTGTTGACCGCAGTTCGCGCCACACATGCGGAACTCATCAGGGTGGTAGCAGAGACCAGTGTGGGAAGGGACTTGCCAATTGCGCTGAAAGCCCCCCGTGAAGCTCTTGTTGCGGCCGGAGGAGGCAGCAAGTCCGGGTTGCTGGAGGCAGGGATTGCGGCAGTTGCGGAGGACGCGGATGCGGTGCTCGTGCTGCGCGGCGAAGATCCTCCTCCCGAACCGGGACTGCTCGACAGGATGATGGCGGCCTTCAGCCCGAAGGATGGGCGGGAGATATGCAGGCCGTTTTCGAACCGGGGGAACAGGGGGCCGCCGATATTGTTCGGGCGCCGGTTCTTTGAGGCGTTGTCAGGTCTTGATGGAGAGCGGGGTGGATCCCAAATTCTCAAGGAGGCAGAGGAGTTCCTGTGCGAGATACAGGAATAACTCTCTCGCTTGAATGACCGGGCAAACGGCCCGGATCGGAAATTTGCGGTTGTCTTGAAGCTGAAAATGCTGTGCAATTGGAACGGAAAATCTGGAGGACGTACTTCATGAGCAAGGTCAATATGGTCGTCAACGGCCGCTCAGTGTCAGGTGAGGTTGAGGGACGCACGCTTCTCTCTGAATTCTTGCGCGAACAATTGCGGCTAACTGGAACTCATATCGGTTGCGATACGAGCCAGTGCGGGGCATGCGTCGTGCATTGCAACGGCAAGGCAATCAAGTCCTGCACAATGTTCGCCCTGGAGGCAGAAGGGGCCGAGGTCGTGACCATCGAGGGAATGGCGAACGAGGACGGATCACTTGGCATCGTGCAGCAGGCGTTTCAGGATCATCACGGCCTGCAGTGCGGTTTCTGCACTCCGGGCATGGTCATGTCCGCATCGGCGCTGATTGATGAGAACCCTGATCCAAGCGAAGCAGAAATCAGGGACTACCTTGAAGGCAACATCTGCCGTTGCACGGGCTACCACAACATCGTCAAGGCGATTCAGGCCGCGGCCGAAGCCACCCGCCAGAAGGCAGCGTGAGTCCGGTTCCGCTGACCGGTCAGAAACGGGATTAGGAGGTTCAGATGCCCAAAGATTTTGGTATCGGCGCCAGTTCAACGCGTCGGGAGGATGTTCGCTTCCTCTCCGGAAACGGACGCTACACAGATGACATCAACATTCATGGACAGGCCTATGTGCATTTCCTTCGATCGGAAGTGGCGCATGGTGTTCTGAAGTCCGTGGATACATCGGCGGCGGCCTCAATGCCTGGCGTCGTCCGCATCTTTACGGGTGCAGACTTCGAGGGCGTCGGAGGGTTGCCCTGCGGATGGCAGGTCACTGACCGGCACGGGGAGCCGATGAAGGAACCGGCCCACCCAGTGCTTGCACAGGGCAAGGTGAGGCATGTGGGGGACCCGATCGCGGCGGTGGTAGCTGAAACCGCTGCTCAGGCGAGAGATGCTGCCGAGGCCATCAGCTGCGATATTGAGGAACTCCCAGCAGTCATTGACATGAATGAGGCGCTTTCGGGCGACACGCTTGTCCACGACGATATCGGAACAAACCTTTGCTACGATTGGGGTTTTGTCGAGGAGAACCGGGACGCTGTCGATGAGGCAATTCGCGGCGCGCACCATGTGACGACGCTTGAATTGAAGAACAACCGGCTGATCCCGAACGCAATGGAACCCCGGGTTGCGATCGGCGATTACAGTTCGGCAAATGACGAGTCGACCCTCTATACAACGTCGCAGAACCCCCACGTGATCAGATTGCTGATGGGGGCGTTCGTACTCGGCATTCCGGAACACAAGTTGCGTGTTGTGGCGCCGGATGTTGGAGGCGGCTTTGGCTCGAAGATATTCCATTATGCGGAAGAGGCGCTGTGCACTTTCGCAGCGAGGCAGTTGCAACGACCTGTCAAGTGGACTGCCAGCCGGACCGAGTCCTTCATTACCGATGCTCATGGCCGGGACCATGTCACCAAGATCGAGCTTGCGCTCGACAAGGACGGACAGTTTCTGGCGATACGAACCGGGACATTGGCAAATCTTGGCGCCTACCTGTCGACCTTCTCGACTTCGGTCCCGACCTGGCTTCATGGAACACTGATGGCCGGGAACTACAAGACACCGCTCATCTACGTGAACGTGAAGGCGATGTTCACCAACACCGTGCCGGTAGACGCCTACCGGGGTGCGGGCCGGCCTGAGGCGACCTTCCAGTTGGAGCGCGTCATCGACAAGGCTGCTCGCGAGATGGGGATCGATCCGATCGAAATCCGCCGCCGCAACTTTGTCGGCAGTGACGAATTCCCCTACGCCACGCCAGTGGCGCTTGAGTACGATACGGGCAACTATCAGGCAACGATGGACAAGCTTGTCGAGATAGCCGACATCGACGGCTTCGCGGCAAGAGCAGAGTCTTCCGCAGCCCAAGGGAGGCTCAGAGGGCTTGGCGTGAACTGCTACATTGAAGCGTGCGGCATCGCTCCGTCAAATCTTGTCGGTCAACTCGGAGCCCGCGCAGGCCTGTATGAGAGCGCTACCGTACGAGTTAATGCGACTGGGTCGGTAACTGTCATGACCGGCTGCCACTCCCATGGCCAGAGCCATGAGACCACCTTTCCTCAGGTCGTTGCTGAAATGCTCGGTATCGACGAGGCGCAGGTTCACATCCAGCATGGCGATACCTCTAGTACGCCAATGGGCATGGGAACCTATGGTTCGCGTTCGATTGCAGTCGGAGGAGCGGCCATGGTGCGGGCAACTGACAAGATCATCACCAAGGCCAAGCGGATTGCCGCCCATCTTCTTGAAGCGTCTGCTGACGATGTCGAATTTGCGGATGGCAACTTTACGGTCGCTGGAACCGACAAGTCGGTAGGGTGGGGTGACGTATGCCTGTCGGCGTATGTGCCGCACAACTATCCGCTGGAGGAGTTGGAGCCGGGCCTTGAGGAAACGGCGTTTTACGATCCTGCCAACTTTACCTTTCCTGCTGGCGCCTATGCTTGTGAGGTCGAGGTTGATCCGGAGACCGGCAAGGTCAATATCTGCTCGTTTGCTGCCGCGGACGATTTCGGCAACGTCATCAATCCGATGATCGTCGACGGTCAGGTTCACGGAGGAATTGCGCAGGGCGTTGGTCAGGCACTGCTTGAGAATGCCAGCTATGACGGCAGTGGCCAGCTGCAATCCGGCAGCTACATGGACTATGCCATGCCGAGAGCGGACGACCTGCCGTCATTCGTGGTGGATCATTCTTGCCAGACCCCATGCACCCATAATCCGCTAGGTGTGAAGGGGTGCGGTGAAGCGGGGGCGATCGGTTCCCCGCCAGCAGTCGTCAATGCGGTCATTGATGCTCTGGAAAGGGGAGGCCACTCGGTGGATCACATTGACATGCCGGTAACTCCAGCCCGTGTCTGGGCAGCTATCAACGGTTAATTTGGTCGGCGCAGTGCAATTCGGCTAACCGGATACTGCGCCGCCAGCATTCAGGAGAAGACAAGATGTATGACTTCGAGTTTGAGAGGCCGGCCTCTCTGGCGGACGCGATTGCGGCGCTTGGCGTAGAAGATGCTCAGGCGCTTGCAGGCGGACAGACTCTGATCCCGACGCTCAAGAACCGGTTGGCGAACCCCAGCAAGCTGGTATCGCTCACCGGCATCAGCGACCTGCAAGGCATTTCGACAACCGATGATGTCGTCAGTGTAAAGGGCGCAACCACCCACGCCGATGTGGCAGCAGGCGCTGCAGGGGCGTTTCCGGCACTGGCAAGTCTGGCGGCGAATATCGGTGATCCGGCGGTTCGTAACCGGGGCACCATCGGCGGCAGCCTGGCCAACAACGATCCGTCAGCCTGCTATCCCGCAGCAGTGCTTGCGACCGGAGCAACGGTGGTGACCAACTCAAGGGAAATTGCGGCCGACGACTTCTTTACCGGGATGTTCGAAACCGCGCTTGAGGATGGCGAGATCATCACTGAAGTGAGGTTCCCTGTGCCGTCTGCGGCCAGCTACCAGAAATTCGAACAACCTGCATCCCGGTTCGCGATGGTTGGCGCTTTCGTGGCCTGTTTCGGTGACCAGGTCCGCGTAGCGATAACCGGAGCATCGGAGGGAGGGGTCTTCCGTTGGGTTGAAGCGGAATCGGCACTGCACGGCAACTGCACCAAGGCAATGCTTGATGGTCTCCAACTGCCGGCCGACGGCATGATCAGCGACATCCACGGCTCCGCCGAATATCGCGCTCACTTGGCAAAAGTCATGACCGGAAGGGCGGTTGCGGCCTGCTGAACCGGATGATGATTTGAGTGAGACGGCTGCGACGCCGAAATAGAACACACTGAAGTAATGCTGTGAGGCGCCTGAATTAACGGCGCCTCATTCGGTGTTGAGGGTAGCCGCAGTCAGCGTTTCTTGCCGGTTGCATCGCCGACACCTTACTCCGAAAATATGCCTCATTCACGGAAGCCTGGACGTCATTGCGGCCGTCAGTTGGGCAAACCGCAGATGCTGTCAGCGTTTGGGTGGTTTGCGAGATTCCCGGCGTAACGGCCACAGAACCGATGGTACCTGTTCCGCTACAGCCCATTCGCCGCCAGGGCAGCGGAAAAACCCGGACTGCCAGATGCCGGAATTGCCACATCTTCAATCCTCGTCTACGGAATACGGCATGGCGGGTGGCCGACAGTCCAACGGATGAAGCACCCTTTGGTTCGCTGGCATGCAATTGCCGGCATGGGGGCTGCCCCGGTTGCACCGGCAAAGAAAGAAGGGTCTGCGATGACAATCGAAAATACCCACCAATTCAACCAACCCCTTGGCGGAAACACGATGGCCAGGTTTTCGGGGCCGGCCACGATGATGAGGCTGCCTTCGCAGGAAACGGCCGAAGGGTTGGATGCATGTTTCGTCGGAGTTCCATTCGACATAGGGACATCCAACAGGGCAGGCACGCGTCACGGGCCACGGCAAATCCGGGCAGAGAGCTGCATGTTGCGTCCCTACGGGATGGGCAATGGCGTGGCTCCCTTCGAGCATCTCCAGGTTGCTGATGTTGGAGACTTGGCCATCAATACCTTCAATCTCGCGGCCACTTGCGACATCGTCACCGAAGGAATTGATGACATCCTTGAGCATTGGTGCGTTCCACTGGTTCTCGGGGGTGACCATACTCTTACCTACCCGGTACTGAGAGCCATCGCTCGGGTCCACGGCCCTGTCGCCCTGATCCATGTCGATGCGCATGCGGATACGTCCGATACGATGTTCGGCGAGAAGGTGGCCCACGGCACACCTTTCAGGCGGGCTGTCGAGGAAAAGCTGATCATTCCCGAAATGACTGTGCAGATTGGACTGCGAGGCACGGGTTATACGCCCGATGACTATGATTGGGGCAGAAACCGCGGGTTCGAAGTGGTTCAGGCCGAGCAATGCTGGCACAAGTCGCTGAAGCCACTAATGGACGGAATCCGGGAACGGTTCGGGACCGATGTTCCGGTCTATCTGACCTATGATATCGACAGCCTTGATCCGGCCTTTGCCCCGGGTACCGGAACCGTGGAGATTGGTGGACTCACAACAATACAGGCACTCGAGATCATCCGTGGATGCAAGGGGCTAAACCTCGTGGGCGGGGACCTTGTCGAGGTCTCGCCTCCATACGATCCGAGCGGCAATACGGCCTTGATCGGCGCCAACCTGCTGTTTGAGATGCTCTGCGCTCTTCCTGGGGCAAGCGGGTAGGTAATCGAAGCACAAGTATGCAATGCCGCCGATGAGGCAGTAGGATCCCGCTCGCTGAATCGAAGCGGCCGGCATCAGTCACTGATGACGGGGTAGTACGGTTTGCTCCACGGGATCTGTGGGTGCTCCATCATGATGTTTACGAAGATGGGAACCAGGAAGCACAGGATATGTGATCCGTCCCGGACTTGCTGTCGATTTACACGGCTTTTCCAAGTGGCTCCGCCATGCATGAGTTGGTTGCGGAGAACATAGAGCCTGTCAAACAGCTTGCTCAGAACCCGAACTGTATCGCGCTCCCTGAACGCATGGAGCACCTGCCGGTTATTTCGTTGGAAGAGTTCTTCCCAATTTTTGCTTCGACCGTTGACCGCTTCCCAGAATGGCTGGAACACAAACTTGTTCTTGAGCAGGGTCCTGATGGAATCCGAAAACCGGTCCCATATTGCGTTGTAGACGGTCTGGCTTCGGTCGAGTTCGATGATTGTCTTGAAGAAGTCGGTGAACAGGTCCTTCTCGTTGAAGTTGTTCCCGTAGAACCGTTCCGCCGAATAGATGGAATTGAAAGCGATCCAGTAGAAGATGAAGGCCGCATCGTAATCTTCTTTGTCGAGTTCTACCTCTGCACGTCCCAGCCAGCTGATGCAGCGATGAACCCGAACTGCCATGTGTGGTTCGAACCCAGCGCGTAGTTCCTGTTCCCGCGTCTTCAGTGATTCAAAATTCAATCCGTTGTCTCGCATCGTCGCAACCATGGCGGCAAGGCAAAATCCCCCCCGGCACTAATGCCAACAGATGCCAATCGGGCGCAACAGGATTTTTGATCTGGCTTTTCTCCCTTGGAGGATCTTGAACGCGCCTTGCCAAGGAATGCAGCAGCAAGCGGCGTGGCGCAGGCGAGTTGCAGGATACTTCCTTCATGGCCGTGCCCGGCTCGCTGGTTTGGCCAATTGCCAACGCAATTGGCTATCAGCTAGTAACCGGTTTGTGTTGCGCAGTCCCATCAATGCCGAAAGGAAATTCTCATGCTGGACTCGAACTTTCTGAGGGAGAACAACGCCCGCTACTTCTGGCACCCGATGGGAGTTCCGGCTGAATCCATCGAATTCCCCCCGCCGATCATTGTCGAGGCCTCAGGCAACCACATCAAAGATCTTGACGGAAACACCTTGCTGGACGCGGTAGGCGGTCTTTGGAACGTCAATCTGGGTTATTCGTGTGAGCCCGTAAAGCAAGCCATTGCCGAACAACTGGCCAAGCTGCCCTACTATTCGACCTTCAAGGGCAGCAGCAACGACAAGGTCATCGAACTTGCCCATACGCTGACCGAGTTCTTCGAACCGGAGGGGATGAAGCGTTCTTTCTTTACATCAGGCGGAGGAGACAGCGTTGAAACAGCGCTGCGCCTGGCACGCCAATATCACAAGATACGCGGGGAACAGGGACGGACGAAGTTCATCAGTTTCAAGGGTGGCTATCATGGCACCCATTTCGGCGGTGCAAGCGTCAATGGTGGCATCCGGTTCAGGGAGCCATATGAGCCGCTTCTGCCCGGCTGCTTCCACATTCCCTGTCCCAACACTTACCGTAACCAGTTTGACGAGACTGATCCTGCGAAGCTTGCGGCGTTATGTGTGAAAGCGCTTGAAGCCGAGATTGAATTCCAGGGACCGGGCACGGTAGCTGCGTTCATCATGGAGCCAGTGCTAGGGGCAGGAGGCGTCATCGTTCCCCATGAATCCCTTATGCCGGCAATCCGCGAAGTATGCACGAGGCATGGCATCCTGTTGATATCGGACGAAGTCATCACCGGGTTCGGTAGAACCGGGGCGTGGTCGGGTGCGCGTCTGTGGGGTGTAGAACCGGACATGATGACGATCGCAAAGGCGATCACCTGTGGCTATTTTCCATTCGGCGCAGCGTTGGTTTCGGGCGAGGTTGCCGAGGTTTTCGAGAACGCAAGTGGACCAGCCGGGTTTATCGGGCACGGCTACACTTACTCGGGGCATCCGGTTGGAGCTGCCGCTGCGCTCGCTTGCCTTGAAGAGACCAAGCGTCTTGATGTTGCCGAAAATGCCGCCCAGCGTGGCAATGAACTCTACGAAGGCATTCTTGAACTCAAGGAGAAACATGAGATCATCGGTGACGTCAGAGGCGGGCGCGGGCTCATGCTAGGTCTGGAACTGGTCTCAGATCGCCGGGAGAAGACACCGATCAGTGCAGATGCGCTCGATGGTATACATCGACGGGTCTACGAAGAGGGTGTCATGGTCAGGATATCCGGCCTGAACATTCTGTTGTCGCCTCCGTTGGTTTTGACTGAAGCCGATGTGAGAACAATCATTGGCGCGCTGGATGCCGGTCTGGGAAGCTATTCCGGGTAACTGGCAGGGATTGACGGTTGCGGCTAGTGCCCAAGCAGGAATGTGGTTCCGGAAATGCCTCACGTAAGCATCGAATACTCGGCAAACATCCAGGATTGGACAAGCATCGCGGGACTCTGCGACCGGTTACGGGCAGAGGCGATAGCAACCGGTGTGTTTCCGACGGCAGGCGTCCGGGTACGAGCTTTTCGATGCGACTTTTGCTCCATCGCCGATGGCGGGCCAGAACACGCATTTGTGGACATCGTTGTAAAACTACGCGGCGGGAGACCCTTGGAGACCCGCAAAATAGTTGCAACGCGCCTGTTCGAGGCTGCAAGGGAATTTCTGTCGGAACTCTTCGAACAACGCTCGATTGCCCTGTCACTTGAAGTGCGTGAACTGGAACCAGAACTGAGTCCAAAGACCGGTTCGATTAGGGAACATCTGGGAGGAAATTGAGATTGCCGGATCTCGCAAGCAATCTGTTGACCCTTAAGCCGCATCTGGACCGGTTGCGGGATCAGGGAGTCCAGAACCGGATCGCCGGCCGGAATCAGGGTGCCAACTCCGGTGCCAGCTTCAGCGCGGTTTCACCTGTAGATGGCAAGGTTATTTGCGAGGTCGCGCGAAGTGGAGAGGCCGATGTCGGAATGGCCGCCGAAGCCGCTGCGGCGGCTTTCCCTGATTGGCGGGACACGCCTGCCAGCAAGCGCCGCTCAATCCTCCATGCGGTTGCAGACAGGATCGAGAGTTGTGCCGAGGAACTGGCTGTCTGCGAGTCCTGGGACACGGGCCAACCAATCCGATACATGGCAAAGGCGGCAGTCAGAGGAGCAGAAAACTTCAGGTTCTTCGCTGACCGCGCGCCTTCTGCACGGGATGGCAGTTCACTTCCTTCGCCGACGCTATTGAACATCACTACTCGCGTTCCGATCGGTCCCGTTGGTGTCATCACGCCATGGAACACGCCATTCATGCTCTCGACCTGGAAGATTGCTCCAGCGTTGGCCGCAGGCTGTACAGTGGTCCATAAACCTGCCGAACTTTCGCCTGTGACCGCCAAAATGCTCGTCGATCTGGCGGAAGATGCCGGGTTGCCGCCAGGCGTCTTGAATGTCGTCAACGGATTTGGGGAAGAAGCGGGAGTCAGCCTGACGCGGCACCCGCTAATCCGGGCAATCGCATTCGTCGGTGAGAGCAGGACTGGCTGCGAAATCATGAAGCAGGGCGGTGACAGCCTGAAGCGTGTCCATTTCGAACTCGGCGGCAAGAATCCTGTCCTGGTGTTTGATGATGCCGACCTGGAACGTGCGTTGGATGCGGTCATATTCATGATCTATTCGTTGAATGGTGAACGATGCACCTCGTCGAGCCGCTTGCTGGTACAGGACTCGATCGCTCAAGAGTTCATCGAGAGGTTGAAGGAAAGAGTAGGGCGGATCCGCGTTGGCCATCCGCTGGATCCGGCAACTGAAGTCGGCCCGTTGATTGATCCTGGCCATGTGCGCAAGGTTGAGGGTTGTGTCAGGTCAGCCGAGGCAGAAGGAGCGGAAGTTGTTGCCGGTGGCAAGTCCCAGGATGGTTGCTGGTTCGAACCGACGCTGATCCTCGGAGTCAGTTCCGAAATGAAGATCGCCCAGGATGAAGTCTTCGGCCCCGTTCTCGCTGTGCTTACCTTCAGGGACGAGGAGGAGGCACTGAGAATTGCCAATGATGTTCGCTACGGACTGGCCGGTTACATATGGACCAGGGACCTCGAACGGGGACTTAGGGTGTCGCAGAAACTGGAGGCCGGCATGATCTGGGTGAACTCGGAAAATGTCCGGCACCTTCCAACACCATTCGGCGGGATGAAGCAAAGCGGGATCGGACGCGATGGTGGCGACTGGTCATTTGAATTCTACATGGAGCAGAAACACATTGGCTTGGCCATTGGCGAGCATCCCATTCCGCGTCTCGGAAATTAGACTGCAATGGCCGTTTTGGTAGATGCCAGCCCGCTGACGGAACCTCCGTTCAGGATAACCCGCCTTAGCCATGTAGAGTATGGTGTCAGCGATTTGGCCGCTTCCAGACGCTTCTATGTCGATACGGTTGGGTTGGTCGTCTCCTTTGAGGATGACTCACGGATTTGCCTTCGTGCGCTTGAAGAACGTGGACACCATAGCCTGCGCCTTGTTCAGTCAAAGAAGCCCGAAGTCAGGCAGATCGGGTTCAAGTTACCGGCAGAAACCGATCTCGACCGCGCGAAGGAGTATTTCGACGCTTCTGGAATGCAGGCGTTCTGGGACCAGCAGCAATTCATGGGACGGGTCCTCAGGGTGCGCGATCCCTGGGGCGTTCCACTTGAGTTTTATGCCCGGATGGAAAGGCTTCCGAGTCTTCACCAGCAATATTGCCTCTATCGTGGCGTCAAGCCGCTTCGCATTGATCATGCCAACCTGTTCTTTCCAGACGTCGACGGCGCCACAGCCTTCTATGAGGGTCTGGGATTTCGGCTGACAGAATACACCGAAGATCCGGAGTCAGGCCGGAAGTGGGCGTCATGGCTGCACAGAAAAGGCAACGTTCACGACATCGCATTCACGAATGGGCGAGGGCCCCGATTGCACCATTCAGCTTTCTGGGTGGCAAATCCGCTACACATTATCGAGTTTCTCGACCTGATTTCGACGACCGGCTATCTCGCGAACATTGAACGCGGGCCGGGCAGGCATGGTATCTCGAATGCGTTCTTTCTCTATGTGCTTGATCCCGACGGGCATCGGATCGAGATCTACAGCTCCGACTACCAAACCGTGGATCCTGAACACGAACCGATCAAATGGGATCTTCACGATCCGACCCGCCAGACGCTTTGGGGCGCTCCTGCTCCCGCATCATGGTTCGAGAACGGCTCGCTCTTCGCCGGAACGCAAGTCACTGATCCGGTCTACGCTGGCTCGCCGATTGTTGCGCCATGAGCAATCCAGCCGTCAGGATAGCGAGTTACCGTTACAGGCAGGAAGACCATTACGGGGTTGCAACCGACGACGGCATAATCCCGCTGTCGCCGCTATTTCCGGAATGGAGGACGCTTCGAAACGTCATTGCGTCCGGTGGGTTGGAACGGCTTGCAGAGGTTGGAGCTAGCCGGCAGCCGGAGCTCGCAGCTTCTGAGGTCGAGTTCGGTATTCCGGTACCAGACCCGCAGAAGATAATCTGTGTCGGCATCAACTATCCGGCACGCAATGACGAATATGCTGACGGAACTGATGCGCCTGCCTATCCGTCCCTATTTGTCCGCTTTCCTGGATCGTTCGCCGGGCACGGGCAGGGCATTGTGCGCCCACGCGTGTCCGACAAGTTTGACTACGAAGGAGAAATCGTTTTGGTCATTGGCCGCCCGGGGCGGCATATCTCGGAAGCGGATGCACTTTCGCATGTTGCAGCACTGACACTTTGCAATGAGGGCACGGTTCGCGATTGGCTGAGGCATGCAAAGTTCAACGTTACGCCCGGCAAGAACTTCGAAAAGTCAGGGGCAATGGGCCCTTGGCTAGTTCCATTTGAAGACCCACGGCAAATCCGGGACATTCTGCTGACGACCAGGATCAATGGTGAGATTCGACAGCAGGACCGGACCAGCCGGATGTTGTTCCCGCCTGCGCGCCTCATTGCGTACATATCGACCTTCACCAGGCTTGTGCCTGGCGATTTGATCGTATCCGGCACGCCAACGGGGGCGGGGGCGCGGATGGATCCGCCAGTCTATCTCAAGCCCGGTGACACCGTTGAGGTGGAAGCGGAGGGGATCGGAGTCCTGATGAATCCAGTGGTGGATGAACCTTGAGCTTGACAAATCAACAGATAGCGGCAGCCGCAAGGCGGCTGTATGAAGCGGAATGCACGCAAGTCCAGATTGGCCTCTTGTCACAGGAGTTTCCGCAGCTGACTTTGGAGGATGCCTATCGCATTCAGCATGAACTGGTTTCCATCAAGGAGAACTCAGGACGTCGCAGGATCGGTTGGAAGATCGGATTGACATCCAGGGCCATGCAGATGGCATTGGGTATCACGACACCGGACAGCGGTGTTCTCTTTGATGACATGCTGTTCGAGAATGGAAGCACAATTCCGCGGGGTACATTCATTGCGCCGAGGATTGAGGCTGAGATTGCGTTCCGACTTAATGCTCCCCTGGAGGGCCCCGGCCTAACCCGGGACAAGGTGATTGAAGCCGTGGACTGGGCTGCGCCAGCGTTGGAGATCCTCGACACACGAATACTGCGTCAGGACCCGGTATCCGGAACCCGCCGCAATGTGTGTGACACAATCGCCGACAACGCCGCCAACGCCGGGCTTGTGCTGGGAGAAGATCGTCATGAAATCGCTGGTCTCGACTTGAGGTGGATCGGTGCAATTGTTCAGCGGAACGGGGAAGTAGAGGAAACCGGTTTAGGTGCTGGAGTGTTGAATGATCCTTTGATCGCAGTGGAATGGCTCGCAGTGCGGTTGGCCAGCATCGGCGAGCGTTTGCGTGCAGGGGACTTTGTTCTCTCGGGCAGCTTCATTCGCCCGATCGAAGCCGTTTCTTCGAGCGAATTCCATGCTGATTTCGGTGAATTTGGATCGGTGTCGGTGACTTTTGAATGACGACGCAGTCACGCACTGCGTTTGTATTACAGGCAAGTTCAGGTTTGGGCGCACTGGAGTGTGCAGGACCGAGTCATCGCAACCCTGTTTGATTGCCGGCATGCGGAGGCCATTTGCCTGGGGGTTCGTCCAAGGATGTTTCCAGGGGATGGCAAGAGCGCGGCTTGTCAATGCTGCCTGGTGGCTGTCGAAGCCCGTCGGCCAATCCCGTCCGAGTGCTGTTGTCATCGCCACAGCAGGCAGCAACCGGCACCTGCACAGCAAAGCTGTCCGCATGCTGCGCTGGAAATTGCTCGTTGTTGCGTTTTATGTTCGGAAGCCGGAATATGTTCCGGACCATCAGGCAACATGATGAGTGGATTGATGAAACTGACCGAATATTTCCGACCATTAGCAATCGCCGCACTGTCACTCTCGGTTCTGGGCGCGTCCTCGGTGTTGGCCAGCGACGACGACCATTGCGACTCTGGACCGCGTTCGGACTGGGTTTCCGTAGACGAGCTCAAGGCACACCTGACCGAGCAAGGCTGGCGAGTCCGGCGTGTAGAGGAAGATGACGGGTGCTTCGAGGTATACGCTATCGACAATGAGGGCCGAAGAGTTGAGGCGTATGTTCATCCAATAACGCTGAAACTCAAGAAGTTGGAATGGGAGTGATGCAGGGAGTCGACCGTGCGGCACAGAGCGTTCAGGTTTGAGGTGCAGCTTTAGGTCTCCTGCATTGGCTGGTGGCGGCTTCCACCCCGGATGCCTTGATCTCGAAGGAAGGTCTGGGCTTGGTCCTTGATCTGGAAGAGTAGCTGGATCCCGCCGCGATCGCGTTGGTGTGCATAAGGCGGTACGCGGCATGTTTGGCAGTGAGAGGACTTGGCAGGAGCTTTGTTGCACTGCTGGAATTCTTTCACGACAGGTCGCCATCCGGAACAGGCCGTATGCTGGAAGAACTGAACTGTCCGGGTTCGCATATTCTGCGCCGGTCATGGCGCCAGCACCAACACTCGGCCAATTCAATTCCGGTTCCGAACCGTACGAACTCGGCATGCAAGCCTGATGACTTAAGATTCCGCCGAACCTAACGCGCTCTCCCGCACGGGACGTGGCTTTCCAAGCGCGATGACAGTTTCGATTGTGACCGGTTCGTTGTCTGTCAGAGGCCTGTTGATTTTATTCCATGCTTTCTGGGCAACACTCTTGAGGCCTCTGAGTTTCTCCGCACCGGCGACAGCCTGCTTATCCCCACCGTAATGGTCAAACCACGGCAAACCGCGGGCAGCGTATTCCTGCGCCGTGGGCGGCTTCGTCGGCGGCCGTTCTCCGGTTACCGAGATCCATTGTGCAGAGTTGAGTAGTGAGATGAAGCAGCGGCTGCTGTGGCGCTGGTCCCAAGCATCGAGCCCAAACTTGTCATCGTATATCTTCTGCTTCATCCGGCCACCTGGCGAGAGTCCCATCGCGTCCATGCTCGCTGCGGCTGGAGCCAACTGAAACATGACATTTTGGAACGATCTGCGCCGTTGCGCAATGAACGCGTTGTAGCGTTCTGCCTTCAACGGATAGGCTGAAATCTGAATCCCGCCATGAACTGCGGCGCCGGTCAACTGTTCCTCAACCGAGTAGCCTTCGCCAAGGGGCATTGCGACGAACTGGCGGATAATTCCCTTCTCGACACAGTAACCGTCAAGCCAAGGCTGCTCGGGCAGCACCGCGTAGTCCTGCGGGTCTTGGTTCAGGTGGTTGACCCATGAATCTCCAGTAATCGCGCAGATCTTCCCTGTCGCTACCTTCACCGCGAACGGGTAGACCGATTGGAAATTGATCCACATCGCTTCGGCCTGGTGCATTGGCGCGATCACGCCACCCCTTTCGCGCCACGCTTCCGGCAGGTGCGCGGCATAGTCATCCAGATGCCGCAGTGGAAATGCTCCGAGCCCCGGTGGCAACGGATAGTCGTCTCCATCGTCAGGAATACGCAGGGTACGCTGGAAGTTGATGCTGCAGAGCGCTCTTTCATGCACCTCCGGAAAATAGAATTCGAGGCTGTCGTCCTTGAGCAAAATCATTTGTGTTTCTCCTTACCAATTGCCGTCCCGCACTTCGCGCACAACCCGCAGTACCGCTTCGTCGGGGGCTTCCTTCAACTGGCGGATCAGATCAGCGAACAACCGCGGCCGCCTGCGGATGATGGCTTGCAAATCTGCAGACACCTTGCCGGCGAGCGCCAGCATGACATCGGGATCCTCGCCGAGTTCTTTTGCTAGCCGCAAAGTGGTCGCCTCCGAGGGCGGAGCAACTTCTTCGCGCTCGATCTTGCTGAGATATGCAGGTTCAATGCCGACGCGACCGGCAACCTGGCGTACCGAGTAACGCCGATCGTTCTTGCGCAGCCGTTCGCGCATGGTGCGTATCGTTGATCCAAAGTGCGTCATGTGTCGTATATAGGACACATTATGGCATTTGTCAATTCCCGCTGTGCGGAGGGTAGGGGCTGGCATTCTGGAGCAGCAACTGATCCATCAGGATTGCGGTGTTTCCACTGGCGCAGCCATCTGGCCCGGCAACCGGTCTAGCCAGGAGGAATGCCGGATTCTGCGTCGAACACTTCGTCCGCAATCCGCCGCAAACTTCCGTAGGCAAACGGTCCGGACGCAACAATTTTGCCGCCCCGCTCAATCAGACGCTCTGCGTCGTGATCCAGGACTATTCCTCCGGCTTCCTCGACAAGAAGCAACCCGGCCAGGCAGTCCCAAGCATTCATGTGTTCCTCAATGAAGGCAGAAAATCTGCCAGATGCGACATATGCGAGGCCCAACGCTCCCGAGCCGCTGCGCGAGAAGATGATCCGTTCGTCAAGGAGCCTTCCGATAAGAGCAGAGGTTGTTTCGTTCCTGAACTTTGGCGAGAAACCGACGCCGGAATATCCCTCCGACAGATCCACGCCTTGAGACACATGCTGAATGGTTCCGTTCAGTCGAGTGCCGTGGTTGCGGCGGCAATCGTACATTTCATCATGAACCGGATCATTAATGACGCCAATGACAGTATGCGGGCCTCTGACGCAGGCTATTGAAATGCACCAGACAGGGATGCCCCTGACAAAGTTCGCAGTGCCGTCGATTGGATCGATGACCCAGGTGAATCCCGAGCTATCCGGCTTGCGATCGAATTCCTCGCCGATGATGCCGTCATCTGGAAACCGTTTGGAGATTTCTGACCTGATGAGATGCTCAGCATTCCGATCAGCTTCGGAAACAAGGTCGCCCGGGCCCTTGCTTTCTATATGCAGTTTCGAAACTTCACCGAAATAACCCATAGTCAAATCGCCAGCCAACCTTGCGATATCGATCGCCGCTTCATGCCGGTCCTGGATGGGGTCCGGTGATTGCTGCTGCTGCGAAATGCGTGCCGAGTGGGCAAACTCAAGGAACTTGACAAGCAGCTGTGCGAACTCATCACCCTGAGCGCCTTTTTCAAGCTGGCTGCGGCACTCTGCCTGCTTGCTGCCAAGTTCGGCTGTCATGTCGTTGACGAGATCAAGCGCATAATCCGCCGTCATTTCCGGGTGATACTGGGTGGTAAACACATGGCGGCCCCGGGCGAAAGCGGCAACCGGACACGAAGGGCCGGTGCCGACCACCCTGCAACCGGCGGGAAGCTCCGAAACCTGTTCCTCATGGAAAGAGTAGAGGTCGATTGATCTCTGTTCAGGCGGCATCCAGTCTTCATTTCTGACAAACTCGGTGGTTTCTATACCCGCAGACCAGCCGAACCTGTTTAGAGCGACTTCACCTCCAAGAGCCTTTGCTATCGCCTGGTGACCGAAGCAGCAGCCAAACAACGGGATGTTCCTGGAGTCCACGTCTCGAATGAACTCAAGCAGGCGGATCACCCAGCCTTGCTCGTCCTGCACGGAGGCAGAACTGCCGCAGACGATATAGCCATCATGGTCGTCGACGCGTTCCGGAAGTTCACCGTCAGTGACCCTGACCGGGCGATACTCCCAGTGCGGTCTGATCGGGGACAGCAATGCGCGGAACTTCTCGCCATCGTCGGGATGGCGCTTCGCAAATTCGGACGTGTCGTTGCAGGTGATCAGTATTGCAATCTTCATCGACTTTTTCGCTTGCCGGGAGGTTCAATTCAACCGCGCTACTATTGCTGCAAACGGGCCAAGGCAGCCGAATGCATGTACTTTGCAGTCTTCCGCGAGTTGTTGGGGGTTTCAGTTCGGGGCGTGCCTCAATTGAGGTCGGATGCAAACTTCTTGAGGATTTCCATCGGCACGATTTCCAGCGCCTTCATGTGCGTGGACTGCAGGCGCACCCTTGGAGCCGCTCCGTGTTCGTATGCCTGCAGAAATCGCCCGGCGCACAGGCACCAGCGGTCGCCATCGGCAAGCCCCGAGAACCCGAACTCTTCCCGAGGAGTGGACAGGTCATTGCCGACAGATTTCGAGAATTCGAGGAACTCCTCTGTCATTTGGGCGCAAACCGTGTGGCTCCCCAGATCTTCGCTCGAGGTGTCGCAACAGCCATTCCGGTAGAATCCGGTGACCGGGTCGGTCGAGCAGGGTTCAAGGGGCGCACCAAACACATTCAGGGATTCATCCAGTGCCATGTCTTGTCCTCTCCTTGCCCAATCCGTCAGAGTTTACATTCCGCCATTGCGATCCGGCCGCAGGCAATTGGCTGGAACCAACAGGCTACCGCTGAAGGCTACGGGGTCCGCTTCGGTTATGCGTCCGCCGTATCGGTTCGGTGCGCGCACTGCAAGATCAGCGAGCCTCCGTTCTGCTGACGATTGACAGATTGTGGTCCGGGTGTTTTCCACTCCGGGACCTGAACCGAAGCAAGGGTGAACGACAATATGCCTCATCCCGACCTCGTAGCCCACCGTGAGCAGACACGAAAAGATGTGGTTCGCCTTGCGCCGGGCATCTGGACAGCTGTTGGATTTGCTGCAGCCAACATACACATGATCGAGGGAACCAACACGGCTACCATCATCGATACGTCGGAATCGACGGGCGCAGCCACGAACGTCCTGGCCGAATTCCGCAAGTTGACCGCAAAGCCAGTGGGCCGCATCATCTATACGCATTCCCACCGGGATCATGTTTCGGGAGCGTCTGTTTTTGCTGAAACTGCCGTTCCCATTCTGGCAAGCAGCCTGTTCAAATCCGATCTGATTGATGTCGATGAGGAGCAGATTGCGCCCAACCAGGCATTAAGGCGGCGGACGCAAGCTCAGTTCGGTATCGGCCTGACAAACGAGGAGCGGATCAGTCTCGGGTGCGGGCCTGGCGATCGGCCCATGCAAGGGCTTGGAGAGGGATACCTGCCACCAACCGGCTTCATCAGCGAGAATACAGAACTCGATCTGGACGGCGTTCAGGCCGAATTACTGATCGCGCCTGGCGAGACTCCCGATCATCTGGTGGTCTGGTTGCCGGATAAGCGCATACTCTTTTGTGGTGACAACTGGTACCACGCGTTCCCCAATCTCTACGCCATACGGGGCACCCCTTACCGGGATTTTGCCGCATGGGCCGGCAGTCTTGCTCAACTTGAAGCCCTGGAACCGGAAGTTCTGGCGCCCGGCCACACACGCCCGGTTTTCGGAAGCACTCAGGTTCAGGAGGTCCTGTCAACGACGCGCGACGCTATTCTGCACGTCATGTCCGAGACCTCCCGGGCCATGGACGCCGGCATGCCGTTGGACGACATCGCCGCGTCAGTTGCTTTGCCCGAGCACCTTGCCTCCAGACCCTGGTTGAAAGAGTTCTATGGCCGGTTGTCCTGGGCGGCGAGGGCGTTCGCGACTGGGACCCTTGGTTGGTATGACGGCAATCCGACACACCTTGGATCCCTGTCAACCGTTGAGCGGGCGGAGCACATGGCAGAACTTGCAGGAGGTCAGGACGCGCTGATGCGGGCGGCTAAGTCGACAACCGACCTGCAATGGCGGCTCGAACTCTGCGATCATTTGCTGGCGCTCGGGATGCCGGTTGAGGAACTCAAGGCGGCAGCGCTGGTTGAGCTGGCGGAATCGGAAATCAATGCAACGGCGCGCAACAGCTTTCTTTGGGAAGCCAAGCGGTTACGCGCGGCCGCAAGGTAGCATGCCGTGGCCGGGTTGCTGCAATCATGTGGCTGTCCTGATTGCTCGGGCTTCCAGCTATCCGGGATCAGTCAACCGCTCTTCAGAGCTGCTCGACCGACAGAAGAGAAACCAGTCCTTGCGGGCGGGGTGCGCTATTCCCGGTCCTGGCCTCTGCCCTGCAGCCGACGCAACAGGCTGTGAAACACGCCTCTCGCAGGCTCCGGGCCGTCTTCAACCGCTGGAAGCTTCTCTTGCGAAGGTCCGGAGGCCGTCGCCTGGCGCTTCCTGCCGAGGCAGTTCTGGAATGCACTCGCACCATCAACCACCAGGACCGGCGCACATGCTTCGATCGCATCCAGCAATTCCGCCAACCACTCACTGTCCGACTTGTAGAAGTCGGAGAGTACATACTGGCTAACGACATGCTTCTGGCCAGGATGGCCAATCCCCAACCGGACTCTGCAAAAGTCCGGTCCTATATGCTGATGGATTGACCTGAGCCCGTTATGACCCGCGTGTCCTCCCCCGGTCTTTGAGCGGATCTTGCCTGGCGCAAGGTCGAGTTCGTCGTGGAACACGAACAGGTCCGCAGGCGTCAGCTTCAAGTAACGCATGGCCTCACCGACGGACTGTCCCGAATTGTTCATCCAGGTCTGCGGTTTCAGTAGGATCACGCGTTCGCCATCCAGCCGTCCTTCTGCAACAAGCCCCTGATGGCGGCTTCGCCAATTGTCCATTCCATTGGCGCTGGCGATACGGTCCACGACCAGAAAGCCGATATTGTGCCGGTTACGCTCGTGCTTGCGTCCGGGATTGCCGAGCCCCACCAGTAGCTTCATCTCGCAGTGCTGCCTTCCTCCGATTCCATCGGTCTTTCTGATCGCAAGGTGCTCTATGGAAAACCAGGTAACGCAATTGCTTGCCCCCAGCCTGCTCCAATCCGCAAGAAACTGGCTGCGCCATCAATTCAAAAAGGTGCCTCAGCTGCATTGCGCTTGCAATGGAATGGCAATCGGCTTGGGGGCACCCCCTGATCTCCCCTCAAAAGCGCGGTGGCTGCCTGGATTCAACCTGATGCCATTGCCGCGGGTCAGCAAAACTGCCCCGGGGTGAATTACCCGGTCTAAAGACGTCGCGGGGTCCGGATCGGCGGCGTTTGCAACCGCCGGGCCATCCAGAAAGGACATTGAGGCCAGCCATCGCAGCCGGCTGCCGGTAACGCCGGCACATCCATTGCGATCCTCAAAATACCGGATCAGGCGGCCGGGCCATTTGGCAAGGCCAGGCGCGATCAGGTCTCTTCTTCTACTTCCTCTGTCTCTACCGCTTCGAACTCATCAACCTCTTCAGCTTCTTCCTCCTCGTCAGCTGAACGCAGGCCGGATGGGGCCGAGATATTGGCAATCACAAAGTCGCGGTCTGCAATGCGCGGGCGGACACCGTCAGGCAGAGACACCTTCGAAATTGTGATGACATCTCCAACATCCAGCCCTGACACATCTGCGATGATCGAGTCTGGGATATTGCTTGCGGACACCAGCAACTCCACTTCGCCTCGGACTACGGTAAGCACACCTCCGCGTTTCAGTCCTGGTGACTCCTCCTCATTGATGAAGGTGACAGGTATGAAGAGATTGACCTTGCTTGTCTGTTTCAAGCGAAGGAAGTCCACATGGGTCGGAAAGTCCTTCACGACATCGCGCTGGACAGACCTGCAGATGACGCGCACATCTTTCTTGCCTTCAACCTTCAGATTGAACAGCGTTGACATGAACCGGCCGGCGCGTAACCGCCGGTAAAGATCATTCAGCCTGATATTGATGGGCTGCGGATTCTGGCCACCGCCGTACACGATCCCTGGTACCATGCCGTTCCTTCTCGCCTGCCGGGCGGCCCCCTTGCCTGTCCCCGAACGCGTCTCGGCATGCAGTTCTGGTATTTCTCCAGCCATTTGCATTCTCCTGTTATTCATCCGAGCAGCCTCCAAGGGTGTCTGCTCGCCGGAAACGGTGCCAATAGGCGAAACTGCCGCACCATTCCAATAGTTTTTTGTCCTGACAGCGTTCGTCAACGAAGAATGGAAGTCAGCTCCAGCGTTCCTCGAAGTCGCGTGGCAGCAGCAGGTTATGCCTGCCAAGATTGCTCACATCGCGTTCGCCGCACAGGGCCATGGAAACGTCCAGCTCCTTGTGGATGATCTCCAGGGCCGAATGCACGCCGTCTTCACCCATTGCCCCCAACCCATATACGAATGCACGGCCGATATGGGTTCCCCTTGCGCCGAGCGCCAAGGCTTTCAACACGTCCTGTCCCGAACGGATGCCTGAATCGAAATGAACCTCAACCTGATCTCCGACCGAGTTCGCAATTGATGGCAGCGCCCGGATTGACGCCAATGCACCATCCAGCTGCCTTCCTCCGTGGTTGGAGACGATTATGGCGTCGGCTCCTGCATCAACCGATTTGCGGGCGTCCTCTTCGTCCATGATGCCCTTGAGAATAAAGGTGCCGTTCCACATGTCGCGAATGCGCATGACCTTGTCCCAGTCAAGTGTCGGGTCGAACTGGTGGGAAGTCCAGTGCATCAGCGAACTGGTGTCGGTAACGCCCTTGGCATGGCCGATCACATTGCCGAACTGCCGGCGCCGGGTTCCGAGCATGGCCAAGCACCAGCGGGGCTTGGTCGCCAGATCGATCATGTTCGCAAGCGCGAGGTGAGGTGAAGTGGTCAGGCGGTTCTTCAGGTCCTTGTGACGCTGCCCGAGTATTTGAAGGTCGAGCGTGAGGACAAGGGCAGTGCACCCGGCAGTCTTGGCGCGTTCGATGATGTTCTCGACGAACTCCCAGTCATTCATCACATACAGCTGAAACCAGAAGCCGGGGGCGCCATGTTTTGCAACATCCTCAATCGAACAGATCGACATGGTGGAAAGCGTGAATGGAACACCGAACTTGGCCGCTGCGCGGGAGGCCTTGATTTCACCATCGGCAGACTGCATTCCCAGAAGGCCGACCGGGGCCAGAGCCACGGGCATACTGACATTCTGCCCTGCCATTGTGGAAGCCGTCCGGCGGTTTGACATGTCGACGGCTACCCTTTGGCGCAGCCTGATTTCCGCAAAGTCCTCGCTGTTTGCCCTGAAGGTCTGTTCTGTCCAACTGCCGGACTCCGCATAATCGTAGAACATGCGGGGTGCGCGCCGCTTGTGCAGCCTCCTCAGATCCTCAATGCAGGTGATTATCGCCATGATTTATGACCCCGATTTGGCTGTTGCAGCATTGCAGCGTCTTTCGCAGGAAGCTCGGCCAGCAATCCGGCCAAGTCAGGCTTTGTGAGCACCGGCTGCAAGCCGGCCTGCGAAAGCAAGGACCTCTTCCACGGGCCTCCCTTGTTCCACGAGCTGGACTATTGAAGATCCGACGACTGCTCCGTCGGCGATTTCCGCAATTTCTTGGGCAGCGTCGGGAGTCTTGATGCCAAAACCGACGCAAACCGGAAGATCCGTGAAGGACTTTATTCTGGCGACATCCGGAGCGATCTCGCCTGCATTGGCAGCGGCGGCGCCAGTGATGCCAGTGATTGATACGTAGTAGACAAACCCGCTCGTGTTCTGGAGGACCGCAGGCAACCGTTTCTCGTCGGTTGTCGGCGTCGCAAGCCTGATGAAATTCAGTCCGGCGTCCTTTGCGGGGATGCAGAGTTCCTCATCCTCCTCCGGTGGCAGGTCCACCACAATCAGGCCGTCCACACCAGCCTCGACAGCCTCCGCTACAAAGCGGCTGCTTCCGCGATTGTGGATCGGGTTGAAGTAGCCCATCAAGACAAGCGGCGTGGAATTGTCCTTGCGCCGGAATTCCCGCACGAGTTGGAGTGTTTTTTCGAGCGTTTGCCCGCCTGCCAGTGCTCGCTGGCCTGCCAGCTGGATTGTGGGGCCATCCGCCATCGGGTCAGTAAAGGGGATGCCGAGTTCAACCACATCGGCTCCGGCCCCTGGCAGTCCTTCAAGTATCCGCAACGATGTCTCGAAGTCCGGGTCGCCGCCCATGACGTATGCGACGAACGCCTTCCTCCCCGACTGTCGCAGTTCAGTGAATTTGCGGTCGATTCTGGTCATCCGTCGGCTCCGGCAAGGATGGACTTGCGGGTCATTCCGGCTGTTCGGGCAACGCGTCGCAATTGACCAGCCAGGAAATCCCGAAGCGGTCCAAGACAGCGCCAAACCCGGCTGACCAGAAGGTCGCCTCGAACGGCATTGTGATCTGGCCGCCTTCGGCCAGGCCGTCAAAGACCCTTCTGGCTTCTTCAACTGTCGGGAAACCAGCCTGAACCGAGATTCCGGCATATTCGATCGGCTTGTCCTCAAAATTGTCGGAAACCATGAGCACATCCGAGCCGACCTGAAGCTGCGCATGCATGATCCTGTCGCCGAACTCTGCCGGCATGTCCTCGCTGGCAGGCGCGTCGGAGAATTTTTGCATCATGATGATCTCGCCACCGAAGATCTCCTGATAGCGCTTGATCGCCTCTTCGCAGTTGCCGTTGAAGGTGATGTAAGAGTTGAAGATCATGGTGCAGGTTTCCTCCTTTGGATATTCGGCATGCTTTGCCGGAATTCCCGGCGCGGCGCAATATTGGAATGCCGGCCATTTTGGTTCATGGAGCGCGCTAGCCGCCGGGTTTGGCGGTATTGAATGCGGAGCCATGCAATGGGATTCAAGACCGGGATCGTCGGCCTGCCGAATGTCGGAAAGTCCACTCTGTTCAATGCTCTGACCTCATCAGAGGCCGCCAGAGCGGCAAACTTCCCATTTTGCACGATTGATGCCAACGAGGGCGAAGTGACGGTGCCCGATCCCCGATTGAACGAGATTGCGCGCATCGCCGGCTCTCCAAGAGTTGCACCGGCCAAAATGAGGTTCGTCGATATTGCCGGACTGGTGAGGGGGGCATCGAAGGGAGAGGGGCTCGGCAACCAGTTTCTGGGGAACATTCGCGAGGTGGACGCCATTGTCCATGTCGTCCGGTGTTTCAGTGACGATGATGTCGTGCATGTGAGTGGAGGCCTAGACCCGCTTGGCGACATCGAAACTGTCGAAACCGAACTGATGCTGGCGGATCTCGAGTCTATTGAACGGCGATTGTACAGACTGTCGAGGAAGGTGAAGGGAGGTGACAAGGAAGCCGTAGAACATGACGCCTTGCTTCGCCAGGCGCGTGAGAAGCTGGAGCGTGGCGAGCCCGCGAGCACTGTTATGGTAACTGCGGCGCAGGCCCCGTTATGGAAACATATCCGTCTGATTACGGCGAAACCGGTTCTCTACATTTGCAACGTCGACGAGGACTACGCGGCAACCGGGAATGAACTTTCTGCGCTGGTAGAGCAGCACGCGGAAAGGCATGGGGCAGGGCATGTCATTTGTTCCGCCTCGCTTGAGGCTCAGATTGCCCAGTTTGATGCAACGGAAGCTGGCGAACTGCTTTCCGAGTTTGGGCTTGAGGAAGCCGGACTGACGAGGGTGATACGGGCCGGTTACGAACTTCTCGGACTGTTGACGTTCTTTTCTGCCGGGCCGAAGGAAGCGCATGCATGGACAATTCAGCGCGGTACCAGGGCCATTGATGCCGCTGGCTCCATACATGGAGACTTCAAACGCGGCTTTATCCGCGCCGAAACCGTTTCATTCGAGGAATTCGTCAGGCATGGTGGCGAGGCTGGCGCCCGCGATGCGGGCAAGTTGCGCTCCGAAGGACGGGATTACGTCGTCAAGGATGGTGACGTCCTGCACATCCTCTTCAACGTGTAGCAGAGTAGACACGCACGGCCTGCAACTATCCGGTATGGCGGCTGTTTCCGCCCGCGTAGAAGGATGGGCAAGTCAGATCAAGTCTTCGACGACAGCGTCACAACGCAAGCAAAGATCCGCGCGTTTCCCTGAACCAACCTCTGGCAGGATCTTCCAGCACCGTTGGCACTTGACGCCGTCTGCCAGCCGGAACAGCACCGAGTAGCCGGGATGTTCTTCAAGCCGGTGAGCATTCTCCGAACCGGTGTTCAATTCGATCTCTATTCCCGAAGTTATGCAGATGTCGTCGAAGTTGACTGCTGACACCAGATTGAAGTCGTCTTCGTTTTCGATCTGAACAACAGGGCGCGCCTCAAGGCTGGAACCGATGACCTTGTTGCGGCGTTCGATTTCAAGCGCTGAAGTGACAACGCGACGGACTCGCCGTACGACGTTCCACCGCTTATCGAGTTCATGGTTGATCCAACTCTCTTCGGGCGCAGGAAAATCCTGAAGATGAACGGAACTGTCCTTGCCAGCAAAACGTGCCAGCCACACTTCCTCCATCGTGAACGCCAGCACCGGCGCCAGCCAGGTGGTCAGGCGGCCGTAGAGGATATTAAGAACCGTCAGTGCCGCCAATCTCGCCGGATCCTCCTTCGCGTCGCAGTAGAGCGAGTCCTTGCGGATATCGAAATAGAAAGAAGACAGATCCACGGTGGCGAAGTTGAAGATCTTCTGGAATACCGACTGGAACTGATAGCGCTCGTACCCGTCCCGGACTTCCCGGTCGAGTTCTGCGAGGCGGTGCAGGATCCATCGTTCAAGCTCGGGCATCTGCTCTGCCGGCACCGCCAACTCTGCATCGAACCCGTCCAGGTTCCCGATCATGAAGCGGAATGTGTTGCGGATCTTCCGATAGGAATCTGAAACCTGCTTTAGGATCTCCGGGCCGATACGCAGGTCGGACGTGTAATCCGACTGTGCGACCCACAGGCGCAGGATATCGGCGCCATACTGCTTGACGACCTTGTCGGGGGCGACCGTATTGCCGACCGACTTGGCCATCTTCATTCCCTTTTCGTCCAGCGTGAAGCCGTGGGTCAGAACACCTCGATAGGGTGCGCGTCCCAGAGTTCCGCAAGCTTGCAGCATGGATGAATGGAACCAGCCCCGGTGCTGGTCTGTGCCTTCAAGATAGAGGTCTGCGATTCCATCCTCGGTGCCATCCTCCCTGTCCCGCAGGACGAAGGCGTGCGTTGATCCCGAGTCGAACCAGACATCCAGAATGTCGAAGACCTGCTCGAACTCGTCGGGATTGTGCAGCCCGTCGAGGAAACGGTGCTTGGCACCGTCCTCATACCATGCATCGGCACCTTCCCGGACAAAGATGTCCACGATGCGTTGATTGACCTGTTCGTCGCGCAGAATATAGCCGGGATCGCCTGGTTCCACGCCAATTCGTGTGAAACAGGTCAATGGGACTCCCCACGCACGTTGCCGCGAAAGCACCCAGTCTGGCCGATGCTCCATCATGGAATGAAGGCGGTTCCGGCCCGTCGGAGGAGTCCAGGAAACCAGATTATCAATCGAATTGAGCGCCCGCTGCCGGATCGTCGATCCCAGCGTGTCCATGCCGTCATCAACCTCAGTGTCAATGGCGACAAACCACTGCCAGGTGCTCCTGTAGATAACCGGGGCCTTGGAACGCCAGCTGTGCGGGTAGGAATGCGTAATTGTGGTACTAGCGGCGAGGGAGCCGGCCTCGGACAGCCGGTCGATAACGGCGCGGTTTGCCGGACCAGGCTTGCCCCTGTCTGTGTAGATCGCCAGGCCGCCGAACAGCGGCAGGTCCGGGCGAAAGCTCCCGTCCTCAAGAACATTGTCTGTCATCTTCAACCCGTATTCCAGGCCAATGCGATAGTCGTCGTCGCCATGGGATGGGGCTGTATGGACGAAGCCCGTTCCGACATCGTCGGTCACGTGGCTTCCCGGAAGCAAGGGAACGTTGAAATCCCAGCGGTGGTCATCGGACTCACTGCTCGGAACCATGCCGCGGAACGGGTGTGCGCAGCAAACGCCTTTCAGGATGTCAGGGCCCAAATCCCGAACGCGCTCAAAACTCTCGACCCGGGCCAGGGCAAGCACATCACAGGCAAGCTTGTCCGAAAGCGCCAGATGTTCCCCTGCCTGGATCCAGTTGCCATCCGGGACGGCATCAATCCGGTAGAGTCCATACTGAAGCTCAGAATTATAGCAGATCGCCCTGTTCGAAGGTATCGTCCAGGGTGTGGTGGTCCAGATGACCACGGAACTGGCGTCCTGCGGCAGATCATCGCCTTCCTGGTAAATGACCGGGAATTTTGCCCAGACGGCCGGGGAACGAACATCCTTGTACTCGACCTCGGCTTCGGCCAATGCCGTCTTTTCGACAGGCGACCACATCACCGGTTTGGCGCCGCGGTAAAGTGTACCGTTCATGACGAATTTCATGAACTCTTCGGCAATGACCGCCACTGACCGGTAGTCCATCGTCAGGTAGGGCCTGCCCCAGTTTCCAGTCACTCCCAGCCGCTGGAACTCGTCGCGTTGGATCTCGATCCACTCCTCCGCAAATCGGCGGCACTCGCGGCGGAGTTCAATGACCGGTACATCGTCCTTGCGTTGTCCCTTTGCCCGGTACTGTTCCTCAATCTTCCATTCGATAGGCAGTCCGTGGCAATCCCAGCCTGGCACATAGCGCGAGTCCTTGCCCATCATCTGCTGTGATCTGACCACCAAATCCTTCAGGATCTTGTTCAAGGCGTGGCCGATATGGAGATGCCCGTTGGCGTATGGCGGTCCGTCATGAAGCACAAACGGCTCCCGGCCCGGTTTGTTTCTGAGTTGGCCGTAAACGTCCAGATTGTTCCAGCGTTCGAGCCACTCGACCTCGCGCCGGGGCAACCCGGCCCGCATCGGGAACTCGGTGCCCGGGAGCTGCAGCGTTGCCTTGTAGTCAACTTGATCTGCGCACATGCTGTTCTTCCCGTTCTTGAGGCCACATCAACATTTGACCGGCAGGTTCCATATGCTCCCTAGCCGCGTGCGTCCAGCACATGCTTCCATTGCCGCGGGCAAAGCCGGGTACGAATATTCAATGCACAGGTCCGGTTCCAGTAGCCGAAATCCATGCAACCGGAGGCGCTTCAAGTCCGGAAAAGCGCTGAACCAGTCGGACGGATTTGGTATCCGATTGCGAAACCGGCCGTAAGGCGGCCGCTTGCTGTAGCCGTGCCTGGGTTCGGCCTCGCTTTGGTTGGCAGAGTTCGTTTCCCGTTGTAGGGGGCAATACACGCTCATTTGCGGGAGTTGTCCTTGCTGGTGTCCGGCAGGTCTGCCAGCTTGCAAAATTTCCGATGACTGAGACCGGCGGTGCAGATGAAAACCAATCGCTACGCATTCAAGGTCGAATATGACGGTGCCGGCTTTTGTGGCTGGCAGCGGCAATCAGGACAATTGACAGTGCAGGAAGTACTGGAATCCGCAATTGCGAGGCTTGAGCCACAGGCCGGGAGAATTGTTGCGGCAGGAAGAACTGACTCCGGCGTGCATGCGCTGGGACAGGTCTTTCATGCAGATCTGAAACGCGAATGGGATCCGTTTCCCCTGAGAGAAGCCTTGAATGCCCATCTTCGCCCGCAGAAGGTGTCGATACTTGCCGTTGCCAGTGTTGAACCCGGATTCAGCGCCAGGCACTCAGCGCTAGCAAGGATCTATCATTACAGGATACTGAACCGCCGGCCGCCACCCACTGTCGCGTCCGGCTTTGTCTGGCATCTGCACCGCAATCTGGATGTAGAGGCCATGCGCCTTGCCGCGGTCAATCTGATCGGACGGCATGACTTCACCACTTTCCGGTCGGCGCATTGCCAGGCAGCATCCCCGGTCAAGACACTGGATTCACTGGACATCGTGACGATGCCCGCCAGTGAAGGTCTCGAAATCAGGGTCATTGCCAGGGCAAGGAGTTTTCTGCACCGTCAGGTGCGCAGCATGGTTGGCACGCTGGAGAGAGTAGGCGCTGGGGCGATGGCACCGCCCCAGGTCGCTGAAATCCTGCAAGCGCGTGATCGCGCTTCTTGCGGACCTGTAGCGCCTGCCAAGGGCCTCTACCTGGTCGCAGTGGAATACGAGCCCGACCCGTTTGCGGATGCCGCATTGGAACGAAACGGCAATCGCACCAGTTCAATGGACGGGTAGGGGACGTGTCGGCCCCCTGGACATTACGGAGGGCGGCAGCCTGTGCCGCCCTCCCGCAATTCAACAGTGATCAGTTGAGGGCTTGATCCGTTATCTCGGAAGTCCAGGCCCCTTCGGGTTGCATGGAAATCACCGGATCCGAGCCGCCCGCGAGCAGGGTATCAACCGTCCGCTGGTAGTCTGCCGGGTCCAGTCTTCCATCCGAGCCAGCCGTGAGCTTGGCGATTTCGCCCATCATGCGTTTCTGGTGCTTTTCGGTCTGGGCGCCGGTCGCATCGTTGTCGAGTACGATTTCGGCCGCTTCGTCCGGATTTTCCTCTGCGTATTTCCAGCCGCGCATTGATGCCCTGATGAATCTGACCATCTTGTCGACAAAGGCAGGGTCGGACAGGCTGTCCTCAAGCACGTAGAGGCCATCCTCTAGCGTGGCGACGCCCTGATCCTCATACTTGAAGGTGATCAGTTCATCAGCAGGAATGCCCGCGTCGATGACCTGCCAGTATTCGTTGTAGGTCATCGTGGAGATGCAGTCGGCCTGTTCTTGCAGCAGTGGATCGACATTGAAGCCCTGCTTGAGAACCGTGACACCGCCCTCGCTGCCGTCGGTTGGAATGCCGAGTTGGCTCATCCAGCTGAGGAACGGGTATTCGTTGCCGAAGAACCAGACTCCGAGCGTTCTGCCCGGAAAGTCCGAAGGTGCAGTGACGCCGGTGTCCTTGCGGCAGGTCAGCATCATTCCGGATGACTTGAACGGTTGGGCGATATTGACCAGCGGAAGGCCCCTTTCGCGGCTGGCAAGCGCAGCAGGCATCCATTCGACAATGACATCTGCGCCACCACCGGCAATCACTTGCGGCGGCGCAATATCCGGGCCACCCGCATTGATGGTGACGTCGAGATCCTCTTCGTCATAGAACCCCTTGTCGAGGGCGACATAGTAGCCTGCAAATTGGGCCTGCGTCACCCATTTCAACTGCAGTGTCAGCTCGTCTGCTGCTGTCGCTGCTCCTGCAGCCAGCGCAGTACTCGCACTTGCGACAATTCCTGCAATCCATCTCATATCAACCTCCTTCAAATTGACGGTTTAAATTTCTCAATTTCTAATCGAAGGATGCCAAAACGTCACCCTTCGTTGCAACAGCGCAACCAGCCCATAGAAGAGTGATCCGCTCAGTGCCGCTACCACAATTTCGGCCCAAACGACATCAAGAGCAAGCCTTCCGACCTCCGTCGAGATTCTGAAGCCCATTCCGTAAATGGGTGAGCCAAAGAATTCAGCGACGATGGCGCCGATAAGGGCAAAGGTCGTACAGATCTTCAGCCCGTTGAACGCAAAGGGCATGGCAGCCGGGAGGCGCAACAGGCAAAGTGTCTGGAAGTAGGTTGCGTTGTAGGTCTTCATCAGGTCCCGCTGCATCGGTTCTGAGGAGGCGAGGCCCTGCACCATGTTCACCAGCATGGGGAAATACACGATTGCCACAACCACGGCTGCTTTCGACTGCCAGCCGAAACCGAACCACATGACAAAGATCGGCGCAGTTCCAACGATCGGCAGCGCGGCGAGGAAATTCCCCACTGGAAGCAATCCCCGCTTCAGGAAACCGGAACGGTCGACTGCGATTGCCGTGAGAATTGCCGAACCACAACCGATGACCCAGCCGGAAAGGGCACCCTTCAAGATTGTCTGGACAAAGTCGATCCAGAGTATGTCGACATTGCGGGCGACAGCCGCCGCTATGTCGGTTGGAGGCGGCAGGATGACGCCCGGAACTTCAAGTCCACGTACGAGTCCCTCCCAGACAACGAGAACCGTGATGCCAAACAAGCTTGGCACGGCCAGGCGGATTGCCAGAGAAGGCGGGAGCGAGGAAAGGCGGAGATTGGCCAGCCACGCCACCAACCAGAATGCTAGAACTGCGAGGATGGCGTTCATCTGGACATTCCCATCCTTGCCAGTGTGACTTTCTGGACCAGGCCGACTGTTCCCACGAGAAGGGCCGCCAGGGTCGCAGCGCTGAACAGTGCCGACCAGATCTGTATCGTCTGGCCATAGTAACTGCCGACGAGCAGCCGGGCGCCCAACCCTGCAACGGCGCCAGTCGGCAGTTCGCCAACGATGGCCCCAACCAGCGAGGCAGCGACGCCCACTTTCAGCGACGTGAACAGGTAGGGCATTGAAGCCGGCAAGCGGAGCTTCCAGAACACCTGCCGCTTTCTGGACGAATAGGTCTTCAGCAGGTCGAACTGCATGCGGTCAGGGCTCCGAAGTCCGGCAACCATACCGACAACAACCGGGAAGAAGCTCAGATAGGCAGAGATCGTCGCTTTGGGCAACAGGCCGGAGAAACCGATCGAATAGAACACGACGATGATCATGGGAGCCAACGCAAGTATCGGCACGGCCTGGCTTGCAATGGCCCAGGGCATGACGCTCAGGTCCATGGCCCGGTTGTGAACGATGCCAATTGCAAGAGCGATACCCAGTGCGGTTCCGATGGCAAATCCGAACATCGTGGCCGAGAGGGTGATCCAGCCATGATGAATCAGGCTGCGTTTGGATGTGATCTTCTTTTCGACTGTGGTGTCCCAGAGTTCGAAAGCAACCTGGTGCGGCGCTGGCAACAACGGCCGCTCCTGGTTCATCGTATCACGAATGACTTCTGTAATGGTTGGCGTGGTCCCGGCGCGTTCCGCCTGGTCATAGGTCCATGCCGAGTTCATCCACACCGCGAAGAAGTACCACACCGCGGTGATTGCAACCACGATCGTCAGTACCGGAAGCAGCGTCCGTGTCATTGGCCGGTCATGCCCGATCCAGAGCCAGAGAGAGGATCATTCCTCAATGTGACCTTCTTTCAATCCAGCACGCACGCTCTGCGCAACCTTGATGAATTCTGCCGTATCCCGGATCTCGAGCGGCCGTTCAGGTGGCAGTGGATTCTCGATGACACTTGAAATACGTCCAGGCCGCGGGCTCATCACCACGATCTTCGTCGACAGATGCACAGCTTCGGGAATTGAGTGGGTGACAAAGAGCACAGTCATCCCGGTCTTGCGCCAAAGATCCAGCAACTGTTCATTCAAGCGGTCGCGCACAATCTCGTCGAGGGCGCCGAATGGCTCGTCCATCAGCAGAATTTCGGCATCGAACGACAGTGCCCTTGCGATTGAGACCCGCTGCTGCATCCCGCCCGACAGTTGCCAGGGAAATCGCCTGCTGAAAGCGGAGAGTTCCACCAGTTCGAGCGCATCGCGTACGCGCGTCTCCCGTTCGCTGCGGTCATAGCCCATGATTTCGAGCGGCAGCCTGACGTTTGCAGCCACAGTCCGCCACGGATAAAGCCCCGCAGCCTGGAAGACATAGCCATAGGCGCGGGCCTTGCGGGCTTCGTCAGGTGTCATGCCTTTTACGGATATTGATCCGGAAGTTGGCTCCTCAAGAGCCGCCACCACTCTCAGGAATGTTGTCTTGCCGCATCCCGACGGCCCGATCAGCGAAACGAATTCCCCTTTCCCGATGTCGAGTTCGACATCCTTGAGTGCCGCGACGGGACCGTCGGCCGTTTCAAAAACCAGGTTGAGGTTCCTGGCGCTGATAATGGGGCTGTTGTTCAAGATAAGCTGCCGGCCCGCCGCGTCCGGAGTTGCCTGGTGCGCAAACTCATATGCCAGCCGGGATGTTCAAAGGATCGCGCTCGACCTTGCGCGGAGAATTCAGCTCCTTCCACTTCGACAGCGCCTTGTGGGCAGAAGGGAATGCCGGCCTCGGCACAAATCGACCCCGGCCCGGCTGGGGCTGGGAATTCTGGCCCCATGCCCAGATGACTTCACCCCGCGAGAGCGTGTAGCGCGCCTGAGCCTTGACGTTGAATCCCTCGAAGACATTGTAATCCAGTACCGATTTGTGCGACGTGGCGGTAATCGTCTTGTGGATCGCCGGGTCCCAGACAACGAGATCCGCATCGGCCCCGGGCACGAGCGCACCCTTCTTAGGGTAGATGTTGAGGATCTTGGCTATGTTGGTTGAGGTCACGGCGACAAACTCGTTCGGTGTGAGGCGGCCGGTTTCGACTCCCTCGGTCCACAGAACTGCCAGCCTTTCCTCAAGGCCTCCAGTGCCATTCGGGATGATGGTGAAGTTGTCCCGTCCCATTCGTTTCTGTTCGGTTGTGAATGCGGCATGGTCGGTTGCGACAACCTGCAGAGAACCTGCTGCAAGGCCATTCCAGAGCCCGTCCTGATGCTCCCTGGATCGGAATGGCGGCGACATGACCCGGCGCGCAGCATGATCCCAGTCGCTCGACTGGTATTCGCTCTCGTCGAGAGTCAGGAACTGGATAAGCGGCTCACCATAAACGCGCATTCCCTTCTGGCGCGCCCGGCGAATGGCCTCATGAGCCTGCTCGCAGGACACATGGACAATATAGAGTGGCACGGATGCGGCATCTGCAATCATGATGGCGCGGTTGGCGGCCTCGCCCTCGACTTCCGGCGGCCGGGAGTAGGCATGCCCTTCAGGGCCCGTAACGCCCATTTCGAGATACTTCTTCTGAAGTTCGGCGACGATGTCTCCGTTCTCGGCATGCACCATCGGCAGGGCGCCGAGTTCGCGGCACCGGTTGAAGGACGCGAACATCTCGTCGTCTTCGACCATGAGTGCGCCCTTGTACGCCATGAAGTGCTTGAATGAATTGACGCCCATTTCGACGGCATCCTTCATTTCGTCGAAAATGGTCTCGTTCCAGCCGGTAATCGCCATGTGATAGCCGATATCTGCGCAGATCTGTGGTGCCGATTTCCGGTGCCACTCCTGGATGGCGTTCTTGATTGAGCCATCGGCGCCAGGAAGGCAGAAGTCCACCAGCATGGTCGTGCCACCTGCGGCTGCGGCCCATGTGCCCGACTCGAAAGTCTCGGCTGCCGTGGTTCCCATGAACGGCATTTCAAGATGGGTGTGCGGGTCGATTCCGCCCGGCATGACATAGGCGCCTTCCGCTTCGACATATTTGTCGCCGCTCAAATCATCGCCGATCTCCAGGATTGTCTCATCTTCGATCTTGACGTCCGCCTTGAACGTGCGGTCTGCAGTTACCACGGTTCCATTCTTGATCACTGTGGACATTCTTTTCCCTCCGAAGCGCCGGTAGTCCAACCGGCGTTGAATGATGCGGCGGCCCGACTGTTGTCAGGTCACAATTCCGGCGGTTTCGACCACCGCGTGCAACAGCACATCGACCCCGGCGGTAGCCCAGGCCGGGGATATTTCTTCGGCCTCGTTGTGCGATAGCCCGTCAACACAGGGGCACATGACCATGGCTGTCGGTGCCACACGGTTGATCCAGCAGGCGTCATGACCGGCGCCGGAGACGATGTTCCGATGTGAATACCCAAGCTGCTCGGCCGCGTTCCTGACAGCTGCAACGCAATCGCTGTCAAACTCGACTGGTTCGAACCCGCCGACCTTCTCGAATTCAACCGACAGGGACAGTTGTTCGCATATCTTCTGGCCACCGTCCCGCAATCGGGATTCCATGTCAGATATCACATCAGCATCGGGCGATCGGAAATCGACAGTGAATACCGCCTTGCCCGGTATGACATTCCGGCTGTTCGGATGGACCTCGATATGCCCGGCAGCGCCGACTGCGCCCGGCTGGTGGCTCCAGGCAATCTCGTCGACCAGCTGAAGTACCCTGGCCATTCCAAGTCCGGCATTCTTGCGCATCGGCATGGGTGTCGAGCCGGTATGGCTTTCCTTGCCCGTGATTGTGACCTGGGTCCAGGAAAGGCCCTGCCCATGGGTGACGACTCCAATATCGACACCTTCGGATTCCAGTATCGGCCCCTGCTCGATATGGAGTTCGAAGAAAGCATGCATGCGGCGGGCGCCGGTCTCTTCCTGGCCTTTCCAGCCGATCCTCTGAAGTTCGTCGCCAAACTTCAGACCGGATGCATCGGTTCGTTCGTATGCCCATTCCTGATCGTGAACGCCGGCAAAAACGCCCGACGCCAGCATTGCCGGAGCAAACCGGGTTCCTTCTTCATTCGTCCAGTTGGTCACCACAATCGGCCGCCGGGTCTGTATACCCAGATCATTCAGCGTTCGAATGATCTCAAGCGCGCCAAGAACGCCGAGCACGCCATCGTACTTTCCTCCGGTCGGTTGGGTGTCGAGGTGGGAACCCACATAGACAGGAAGCGCGTCGGGGTCGCTTCCTGCAAAAGTTGCGAACATGTTCCCCATGGCGTCAATGCCGAGCGTCATGCCCGCCTGCCGGCACCAACCTGCAAACAGTTCGCGACCCTCGGCATCCTCGTCAGTGAGAGTCTGCCGATTGTTGCCACCAGCGATGCCCGGGCCAACCTTGGCCATATCCATGATGGAGTCCCAGAGTCGGGGTCCATTCACCCTCAGATTGGCAAGCGGTGCAGACATCTCAACCTCAAATGCTCAAGCTGCCTTCAGCACATCCCCAACTGTCCCGATGATCTGATCGACATGAGACTTCTCTGCAATCAGGGGCGGGGACAGGGCAATGACGTCACCCGTGACACGGGTGAGCAGGCCTGCCTCGTAGGAGTCCAGGAAGGCATTGAATGCGCGTTTTGACGGTGCGCCTTCAATCGGTTCAAGCTCGATGGCGCCGACCATGCCGGTATTACGGATGTCAATCACGCCCGGATGATCCTTGAGGCTGTGAAGCGCATCCTCCCAATACGGTGAAAGTTCCTTGGCGCGGTCGAACAGCCCTTCTTCCCGGTAGGTGTCCAGTGTGGCAATGGCCGCGGCGCAGGCGACAGGGTTCGCCGAATAGGTATAGCCGTGGAAGAGTTCGATCAGATGCTCCGGACCATGCATGAACGCGTCATGGATTTTGGCCGAAGTCAGGACTGCGCCCATGGGAATGACGCCGCTCGTAAGTCCCTTGGCGCAGGTGATCATGTCGGGACGAACCCCGAAGAACTGCGAGCCGAATGGCTCGCCCAGCCTGCCGAAGCCGGTAATTACCTCATCGAAGATCAGGAGGATTCCGTGCTTGTCGCAGATTTCCCGAATGCGCTCGAGATAGCCGGTTGGAGGAACGAGCACGCCGGTTGAACCAGCGATGGGTTCGATGATGACAGCTGCGATGGTCTCGCCGCCGTGAAGCGCAGCCAGCCGCTCCAAATCTTCAGCCAGTTCTGCGCCATGGGCCGGTATGCCCCTGGTGAATGCGTTCCTGTCGGGCAGATGAGTGTGGCGCAGGTGATCGACGCCGTTGAGAAGCGATCCAAACACCTTCCGGTTGTTGACGATGCCTCCAACCGAAATGCCGCCGAAATTGACGCCGTGATATCCGCGCTCCCGCCCGACCAGGCGGAATCTCTGGCCCTCGCCGCGGGCGCGATGGTAGGCAATGGCGATTTTCAGCGCGCTGTCTACGGACTCCGAGCCGGAATTGGTGAAGAAGACATGGTCGATGCCATCAGGGGCAATATCGGCGATCTGATTTGCAAGCTGGAATGCCTTCGGGTGGCTTAGCTGGAACGCAGGCGCGTAGTCGAGCTCGGCCACCTGCTTCTGGACCGCCTCGACAATCTTGGGGCGGGCGTGCCCGGCATTGCAGCACCAAAGGCCTGCGGTGCCGTCAAGCACTTCTCTTCCGTCAGTCGTGCGGTAGTACATGCCGCTGGCCGACACAAACATTCGGGGGGATTTCTTGAATTGCCGGTTTGCTGTGAACGGCATCCAGAATGCCCGGAGATCATTCGGCCACGGGTTTTGGTCAAGTGCCATGGGTCAGACCTTTCTGTTCGGACCGCGCTTGCGGAAGAGGGGTTGCAACCCGCCAGGTTGCTTGAATTCGTCACTTGCTAGCAGAGACCGCAATCGAGTCAAGGCGGGCGAGTGAGCATGTTCCGGCCACGGGGGTTCGGCCCGAAATCCGGTTGCATCGGACGACGCCGCGCGTTTCCGGCGGTAGCCATTCAGCTGCCTGCAACCTCCGCTGCAGGCTGGGCCATCGGGTTGTTCGGGTGCGTTGTCCAGTTGCCATAGGTGCCATCGATCCTGACGCCTGTTCGCTTGTCAACTGCGCCTGGTTCCAACTCTTCCATGGTTATGCAGTTGTCGACCGGGCAGACATTCACGCAGAGATTGCAGGCGACGCATTCTTCATCGATAACCTCGAAGACGCGACCCGGCTTTATTGCAATTGCCTGGTGGGACGTGTCCTCACAGACGGCGTAGCACCGGCCGCACTTGATGCACAGATCCTGATCGATGCGTGCCTTGGTGACATAGTTGAGGTTGAGGAACTGCCAGTCAGTCACATTCGGAACCGCCAGACCTTCAAAGTCGGAAATCGAGTCGAATCCCTTCTCGTCCATCCAAAGCTTGAGCCCGTCGACGAGCTCGTCGATGATCTTGAAGCCGTAGGTCATCGCTGCTGTGCAAATCTGGACATTGCCGGATCCGAGGGCGATGAACTCGGCGGCATCCCGCCAGTTGGTGATGCCACCGATCCCGGAGATCGGCAGGTCGGCGGTTTCCGGGTCGCGGGCGATTTCAGCCACCATGTTCAAGGCAATCGGTTTGACCGCAGGCCCGCAATATCCCCCGTGCGATCCCTTGCCATCAATTGAAGGTTCCGGGCTGAACGTGTCGAGGTTGACGCTCGTGATGGAGGAAACGGTATTGATCAGGGAAACTGCGTCCGCCCCGCCGGCCTTGGCGGCGCGGGCCGGATATCGAATGTCGGTTATGTTTGGCGTGAGTTTAACGATGACCGGCATCCGGGTATTGGCCTTCACCCATCTCGCCACCATTTCAATGTAGTCCGGCACTTGCCCGACAGCAGAGCCCATGCCGCGCTCGCTCATGCCGTGAGGGCAGCCGAAATTGAGTTCCACTCCGTCAGCGCCGGTTCCCTCGACGACGGGCAGGATCGACTTCCACGGTCCTTCTTCACAGGGGACCATCAGGCTCACGACGATTGCGCGATCGGGATACTCTCTCTTGAGCTTCTTGATTTCGGCAAGGTTGGTCGCAAGTGGCCGGTCTGTGATGAGTTCAATGTTGTTCAGGCCCAGCAGCCTTCGATCGGCTCCCCAGACTGCGCCGTAACGGGGGCCATTGACGTTGACGATGTGCGGGTCTAGGCCCAGCGTCTTCCAGACAACCCCTCCCCATCCGGCCTCAAAGGCCCGCCTCACGTTGTATTCCTTGTCAGTGGGCGGGGCCGATGCGAGCCAGAATGGATTTGGCGACTTGATGCCAATGAATTCAGATTGCAAAGTAGGCATAGCTCTCACAGTCTCCCTTGTCTTTACCGGAGCGCGGCAAGAATTGTCATTTGCCGGACAGCACCCGGTGAATATCCTCCGCAGCGTCCCGGCCTTCCGCAACTGCGGTCACTGTCAGGTCATCTCCGCCGGCAGCGCAGTCTCCACCGGCCCAAACTCCATCCAGCCCGGTCCGGCCGGTGCTGGCAACACGGATCTTGCCACCAGTGATTTCAAGAACGCCGATATCACCTTCCAGTCGTTGGCCGATTGCGATGAAGACCTGGTCAGCGGGCAGTTGTATGGTTTCACCTGTATCTCGAAGCCCTTCCTCTCCGCTTTCCGTGCGCTCCAACTCGATCGATTGAACCTTTCCATCACCCAGCAAGCGTTTCGGCCTTGCGTTGGTCACGATCCTGATCCCGTTAGAGGTTGCCAACTCCTGCTCAAATCCGGAGGCGCTCATCCGTTCCTTGTTGTTGCGGTAGGCGATGGTGACTGTATCCGCGCCGAGCAGCCTTGACTGCATTGCCGCGTCGATGGCGGTCATGCCGCCGCCGATCACGACCACATTCCTGCCAACTGCCACTTCGGAAAGATCCCGGGACTGCCGCACTCCGGCAATGAACTCCACCGCATCTTCGACATTCTCCAGCCCGGCGCCTTCAACAGCAACGCTGTTAACTCCGGCCAAACCTATGCCGAGAAATACCGCATCGAATTCAGACCGCAGTTCCTGAAGCCGCTCACTTGTCAGCGGGGCGGCTCCGAGATTGAGCGTAATCCCGCCGATTTCGAGCAGCCAGTCGATTTCACGGGACGCAAACTGTCCGACAACCTTATAGGCTGCAATGCCATATTCGTTCAGCCCGCCGGCCTTGTCTTTCGGGTCGAACAGGGAAACCTCATGACCCTTCATTGCCAGCCTGTGCGCACAGGCCAGCCCGGCAGGTCCAGCGCCGACCACTGCGACCCTTTTGCCCGTTGCTTCTGCGCGGCTGTAGGGGTGAGTTCCGCTTGCCATCGAGAGGTCAGTTGCAAAGCGCTGCAGTCGGCCAATCTCGACTGGTTTTCCTTCTGCCGCCTCGCGCACGCACGCTTCCTCGCACAGCGTTTCGGTTGGGCATACGCGGGCGCACATCCCGCCAAGAATGTTGCTGTCGAAAATGGTCTTCGCGGCCGCCATGGCGGAACCGGTAGAGATCTGGCGGATGAAGAGAGGGATATCAATTGCCGTCGGGCATGCATCGACGCAGGGCGCGTCGTAGCAGAAATAGCAGCGGTCGGCTGCGACAGCGGCTTCGTGGGAAGTGAATGGATCATGCAGGTCAGCGAAGTTGGAAGCGTATCGTTCGTCTGGCAACCTGCCCGAAGCGACACCGGGTGTATGCTGGGAATTTGACACTACCGAACTCCTTGCCCTGCAGCCGGCAACAAAGGAGAAGTATGGCACTATTGGACCCTCCGAACAAACTGAATTTGGTAACTGTGTTCCAGAGGTGGCCTTGAAGGACTTTCTTCCGCAGATTGGCTCTTGCCGGAGAAATGCGATTGCGGCTACAAGCGCAGGTGGAGCCGTGGCCGAGTGGTCGAAGGCGCTCCCCTGCTAAGGGAGTAGGCGGGAAACTGTCTCGAGGGTTCGAATCCCTCCGGCTCCGCCAGCCTCATGAACAGCCAAAACACTCCCGGAAAAGCCGAGACTTGATGGCCGAGTGCCCACTGGCGGGATCGATTGAAGAGTTGGTGGCGGTCGAAGCCTGGCCGCAGCCAGATTGATCAATTGTCCGGAGGACTAAATCGATGCCGCAGCTGGCGTTTCAAGGCCCTGGATCTGGGAAATCAGGATCGCAATTGGGTTCCGGCTCAGTTCGGCGCTTGAATTTCGGCGCCGGTTCGACGGTCAGCAGGTCCTTCGCAATGGCAGGGCCCTCGGACAGAAGATGCTCGAACCCTGGGCGGATATCCATCCGGTTCATGTAAATCCCAAGGTCGCGACCCTGCTGTTCGCCGACCCGGTTCAGCGCGGTGGCTGCATCGTCAGGTATCGTAGCGAGCACTCTCCTAATCTCTTCCCGGTAACCGGCTTCCGAAGCTGCGGCGATGTCGAAGATGTCACGTGCTTGGAGATAGTTTCCCCTGTAATGAACCTTGCTGGCAATGATTTCCGGCACTGCTTCCAGATGCAGGGTCCGGCCTTGGAGGCGTCGCTCCACAGGAGTGTGGTTGGTCACCGGCGGTGCGGCAATGAAGTCAACCTCACCACCACTTGCAAAAGAGATCTTCAGGAAACGGGAGCCGTCACCCCTGTAGCTGACCTTGGGATGCCAGGCAGCCATTCCCTCTGCGGCGGCGGTCAAGTATCCAAGTAACTGAGGGTCTGGCAGAAAGAAATCAATGTCGTAGCTATTGCGGTGATTGATCTGCAGCATCAACCCAGTGCCGCCTCCCAGGGTCATTCCGGTAAGGTCGATGCCCTCCTTGCAAGCATCATCAATGACAATGAAGGCGTTTGCCAGTGCTTTCTCCCAACTTGCTGGCACTAATTTTCCAAAATCGGAAGTTTCTCGCGGTTGATCTTGGACAAGGCCGTTGCGGTTCGAAGCAGCAAGTGTTCTGGAACGCCAAGCTCTGCTGCGAAAATCCGCTGAGCATCAACATCAAGTTCCGTGAAATACGAGTCGACCTGCATCAGATCAATGTTCCCGGTCCGCAATGCCTCTGCAAGTTCTTCTGCTGTCAGTCGGCGGCGGCAGGGCGCATTGACCTGGGAGAGCACACAAGCAACAACCGTCTTCGGGTCGAACCAGTTTACCGGCTTACCTTGCAGTTCCCTTGCCCGGGCATGGAATTCTTCCCGGCTACGGCGTGGGCGTTTTGCGATCTTTCGTTCCATGGAAACCAACATAGGACAATGCCGAGAGAATACAAAGCAAGCATATGCTATCGTACGCGTTTCAAGGTTCCGTCAGAATTGCCATCAGGAGGTTGCCACGGCAACTGGCAAGACAATTGCTAGAGCGGGAATGACAAGCGCCTCCTGGTGCGAGAATGGCAAGGCGAGGGACATGGATTGCCCGGCACAATATCGTGCCTCGCGAGCAGCGGGCGAACCAGACAATGGTCCGACTTATGTGGAAAGAGAGCGCTCCAAAGGAGCAAGGTTTTTGACAGGCGGCGAAACGATGAGGTCAACCTGAATGCCACCGATAAGAGGGATCCTCAGATACGCAGAGCCGTCAACCCTTTAGCTGACTCTGCTGGCGGAAGAAATCAATGCCGTAGCTATTGCGGTGATTTTTCGGAAGCATCAACCCGATACCGACCCCCAAGGCCATTCCGCCTAGTTCGACGCCCTCCTTGCAGGCGTCATCAATGATAGTGAAGGCGTTTGCCAGTGCTCTCCCGCAGTATGCGGGCACTACTTTGCCAATATAGGGAGGTCCAGGCGAATACACTCCGACAAGGCCGTTGCGGTTCGCAGCAGCAAGTGTTCCGGAACATCAAGCTCGGCTGCGAAAATCCGCTGAGCATCAACGTCAAGTTCAGTGAAGTATGACTCGACCTGCATCAGATCAATGTTCCCGGTCCGCAATGCCACTGCAAGTTCTTCTGCTGTCAGTCGGCGGCGGCAGGGCGCATTGACCTGTGAGAGCACACAAGCAACAACCGTCTTCGGGTCGAACCAGTTTACTGGCTTACCTTGGAGTTCCTTTGCCCGGGCGTGAAATTCTTCCCGGCTGCGGCGTGGGCGTTTTGCAGTCATTCGTTCCATGGGATTCACAATAAGACAGTACTCAAAGAATGCAATGCGGGCAGCGGGCATCTGCTATTGCACCTTTTTCAAGAGACATTCGGGCTTGCTATCAGTGGCCTGTCCGGAAACCGGTAGCGCTGTTTCGACAGCGGTAATTGCCAACGCAACCCAATTCGGCAAGGGGAATACAAGGGATAAAGACCACCTTTCAAGAGGGACTTGGCCTGCAGCCTGCCGTGGAGCCGGACAAGTATCCGATTGATGTGGAAAGAGTGTCCGCAGACTGCAGCGCCTTGGTTCCGGTCAGCCAGAATTCGTAATCCGCTCTACAGGGTTTGAAGAATTCCTGCCGCTTGGCGCTTGAGGTCTACCGGGATCGCCTCACTATTTTGCCTTGCGCCGGGTCAATCTTGATAACCCAGTGCACCTTCACTTCTGCAAGAATGGCTGTTCCCACAACCAGCAAGATCCCGGGCTTGCTGAGCGAAACGCAGCCGCATCGCAGACGTGCAATGTGCCGGGCGAGAGTGGGACTTTGCTGATCTTGTGGCGCCGATGAGGCAGCCAATCAGTCCCATCAAAGGCGCCTTGTGACAATCTGACAGTACTTCCGCATCATTGGCGGACGGCACGGTCCAAAAGAGTTAGCCAATTTCGGTCCCGGACATTGCTCAATGCAAGATTCCGACCGGGGCGGCGTCAATTTGCGCCTGGTCAAGGTTCGGGCCGGCTGCCGGTAAGGTTGCTGCCTTCAGGACCATACTCAGCAACAAGTCCTGCGATCATCTCACTGTCTATGCCGTCGAAAGACGGCAGGGCGCCACCAGGGCGAGGAGTGATCCAGCGTCCGCCGTCAACAAGTTCCCTGTTCACGACCGGCCGGCCGCTTTCGTCAACCTGCAACCGGCCGGAGACCTCCGGTCGCATGCGATGCAGAGTTACCCGTGCCATGTGGATGCTCTCCAGGAGTGCCGGGCCGAACTCCTCGATCGAAACGCTTATAGTCAAATCAACCCGTTCCTGCGTTTGGCTTCGTGCAAAATGCCAATTCCGCGAAATTGCTTCGATCAAAGATAGCGGACTGAAGATCGGGTCCTTACCCGGAGCGGCGCCAGCCAATCGCCAGAGCGGCATCACATGCTGGTCAAGCATCCAGAGGTCGACGAAATCCCGCTTCCTCATCCGCGACCCGGCGGCAAGCGCCTTGTTGATTGCAAGGTCTGCAAAATGCAGGCGCCAACCGAATAGCGGATCTGGCGCAGGCGCAAAGAACTCGCTTGTCAATCCATGTGTCCATTGAAGGATTGTGGTCCCGATATTCGGTTTTGAGACGGTGCATTCGCGGAAACCGCTAAAGCTCTCTCGGAGTTCCACGAAATAGCCTTCCGCCTCAAGCGCACTCTTGTCTGTCTCCATCAGTTCGTCGAGTTCTCCAGCGGCAAAGATGTCCAGGTCATCGCTCAGACGAATTCCGTGCTGTTGAATGACTGCGCCTCCGGCGAAAGGACTGTCCGGGTCGCGACAGGCGCTGATGACGGTGATTATCTCTTTTTGGAAGTTATCAAGCGGCATTGCCAATACAGTTCTCGACCTCCCGGTCGATTGCGGCGGCAAGAAATGTAGCCTCAAGGTCGCCATTGACCCGGAGATCTTCGGCAACTGCGCGCATGCAGTCAAAGGTGGCATGGGGCGGCGTGTTCCAGAGTGCCAGGGCGTGATACTTGTCCCAGGCCGTCTTTCGCAGTTCCATCAACCGTTCACCGATTTCTTCGTATTCGATCGCTCGTGCCTGCTGGGAAGCGCGAACCTCGGCTGCGCAGATGAAACGCTTATCAATTGCCGATTCCGCCATGGCATCCGATATATGGTCTCAGGGGTCAGAATTGAAGTTGGGCTCAACCGCTGCGCTGTACCGCGATCCTGCATTTGGTTTTGCTGGCAGTTGAGGCCGCTTTGCTCTTTACCGGCCCGGCACCATTCCAACCAAATCAAACAGGCACCAATCGAGACTGCTGATCCGGGTCCTTGATCAACCAACAATCAGGAAGGTCCAGCAAACCGGGCTGAGGCAGCCGCGTTTCGTGACCGGCCGTTACGAACTGGTGGTCCCGGACGGCGTTGATCCCTTGCCGGTTGTGGAGCCTTCGACCTCGCCGAGCACTTCGTCTGTATGTTGGCCAAGAGCCGGAAGATCGGGAACAAGCTGTCCAGGTTCGTCGGCAAACTTGATGGGCAATCCGATATGAAGGTTGCCGTTATCATCCCTGACCAGCATTTCACGGGCAGTTGCCTGCGCACTGTGGAACGCCTCGTGGATGTCTAGGACTGGAGCTGCGCAGACGTCCAGAGTCGAAAAGAACTTCTCCCATTCATCCCGGGTTCGAAGGGCAAACGTCTTCCGGAGAAATGACTTGACCGGCTCCTGCGATGGTCCGTTGGGACCGGCCGCAATGTCGACGAGGTCAGGCCTGCCAAGCGCGTTCAGCATGTTTTCGATGAATTTCCTTTCAACGCCCCCAAGCGCAACATGCTTTCCATCCTTGGTCGCGTATGTCGTGAAGAAGGCATAGCCGCCGAAGCTTCTCTCGTTCTTGACGATTGGCGCACGATCCTCGGCGAAGACAGGGCCGGTGACGTTGGGCAGCCATGACATGAGGCTGTCCATCATCGAGATGTCCAGATAGTCGCCCTTGCCAGTACTTTCGCGCCGATAGAGCGCCATGAGGATACCCGCGAGAGCCACCAGCGAACCGGTCACATCCGCCACGGGCATTCCTGGATTAGCGGGTTGTCCATCGTGGCCCAGATTCAGCGACAGGGTTCCGGCAAGCGCCTGGATGGCGAGGTCATGGGCAGGGCGTCTTGCCTCCGGGCCGGTTTGCCCGAAAGCAGCGATGGAGGCGTAGATGATGCGCGGGTTGCGATCCCGGACGGTAGCTGGACCGATACCAAGCCTGTCCACAACACCGGGACGAAACGCTTCGACGAATATGTCCGACTTCTCGGCCAGGGCAAGCAGACTGTCCCGGCCTTTGTCTTCTTTCAGGTTGAGCACTACCGATTTCTTGTTTCGATGTGTGTTGCGGAACCAGACTGTGACTCCGTCTATTGTCCGGTATCCCACATTCCGTACAGGCTCTCCTCCTGGAGGCTCAATTTTGGTGACCTCAGCGCCATGATCGGCCATCACTTGGGTCAGGTATGGACCTGGAAGAAACTGCGTCAGGTCCAGAACACGAATTCCATCAAGTTTCATGCTGGGCCAGCCCTGTCCCGGCTGCAATAGCGGCGTTGAAGAAGTGAGTCTTGGTGCCGGCGGAATATGGTGGCATGGCATGTCGATACAGCCGCGCACAGGACGGGCGCAGGCATCAGGCCGGCATCAGCAATGACATTTGCCAGCAATTGGTTCATTTGTCCGGTCCCTGACTCTTGCGTCGAAACCCCATGAATATTGTCGAGATGCGGGGCGATCATGCGACACCGGCAGCTGCTGCCGCAGCCAGGACTTGCTCCATCTTGCGGATGACCGGTTTCTCGATGAGCTTGCCATCAACCATGATCAGCCCGCTGTCGCTGGCGGCAAATGCCTTGACGATCTTGCGCGCCTCGGCGGTTTCTTCGGGCGTCGGAGTGAATATGGCATTCACGACCGGCACGTTGGTTGGATGCAGGACAGCCTTTCCTGTAAATCCAAATGCCTTCGCCCGGCTGGTTTCAGCTTCAAGAGCCTCAAGATTGCGAAAGTCCAGAGTTGGCACATCCATGGCGCCGATGCCTGCCTGGCGCGCTGCTTGAACAATTCTGGAGCGTGCATGGATCAATGGCTCGTGATCAAGCTCGCATCCGAGTTCGGATACGAGGTCCACGGCGCCAAACAGGAGCAGATCAAGCCGGGGCGAGGCTGCCGCAATAGCCTCAACATTCCCGAGTCCCTCAAGGCTCTCGATCAGTGCTACGAGACGTGCTCCACATCCGGCTTCCGTCAGAACTGCATCGGCAATTGCAACCTCGCCAGGTCCATCGGCCTTGGGCAGGAGAACAAGTCCGCAGGAGGGAGCAGCCTCGGCAATGGCAAGCAGGTCCGATAACCCGCAAGCGGACTTGAGACTGTTTATGCGCACCGTGCGCTCAGGTCCCGGACCGGACTCGCAAAGCCACGGTATGGCTACGTCGCGCGCCTCTGATTTTGCGCCGGGTGCCACGGCATCCTCAAGGTCGACGCATACCATATCAGCGCCCGCCGCAAGCGCCTTCCCAAATCTGTCCGGCCTGGAGCCAGGCACAAACAGCATGGACCTCCGGGCTTTCATTGGTGAGCCTCTGCCTCAGCAGAACTTTCGACCCCACTCGTCCATGTGGATCGACTGTTCATGCCACTATGCTTGCAGTGCTGCTCATTCCCTTGCCCGGTGGCTGAACCGGCTGGAAGTTTGTTATCATCGCAAACTTGCATCAGATCCACCTTGCCGAATTCAACATTCTCGAAGTCGATGCAGGCGGAGCGGTGCTCGGGCTTGCCGACCAGCACCTGTGCATTCAGGCCCTGCGTGGCACCTATTCCAGACTCCACCGAGTTTCTCTGGCGAGCAACTGGAGCGCATGCTTGCAGTGACACAATCGTGAACTCTTCCAGCATCATCGGCCGGTAAGTTGACGAAAGCCGGATGGCAAAGTCAAGCCGGATGCCGACAGAACCAGGCAACCGCAAATCTGCCGATGGCCGGACTGCGGTGGTGACTGTTGACAATCGGTAGCATCGTAGTGTTTGAATTGACTGGAAAATTCCTTTGAGGGAGGTGGCTTATGACCATCAACACGCTTACGCGCCGAGTACCGGTTGCCTTACTTGCAATCGCATTTGCCGGAGTATCGGCACAGGCACAGGAAATGCTGTTTCTGGCTGAAGATGTGCCCGCAGGACTGAACTATGATGGACCTGCCGCGGCTATCCCGACCAGCCAGACTGGCATGGTCAACGTCATGGAGCCTCTTTTCGGCTATGCCGTTAATCCACCCAACGCAAGCGGTGTCATCACACCGGACTTCGACACATTCGAGGGCAGGCTTGCCGAAAGCTGGAGTTTCGATCCTGCGACACTGACCTGGACGATGAAGCTTAGGCAGGGGGTCATGGGCTGCGATGGAGCGGAATTCACCGCTGATGACGTGGTCTACACCTTTGCCCGCGCAAAGTCGGTATCGGGAGCGGCACCGATTGGTTGGTTCCTGTCAAACGTTGCTTCGATCGCCAACTTCACGCCTAATGTGTTTGGCGATGAAGCGGCAAGATCTCTTGGTGATGAGGTCACCAAACTGGATGACTACACTGTCGCCATCCGGCAATCGGAACAAAACGCACTGTTCCTTCCCGTTCTCACGATCTTCGGGCTTTACATGTTCGACAAGGAACTGATGGACATGAATGCCACCGACGACGATCCGTGGGCGCACAACTACACGAACAATGTCGGCGTCCCCAGTTTCGGCCCCTATTGTGTCGAAAGCTGGACCAAGGATGATGAGATCGTGTTCGTCGCCAACGAGAACTACTATCGTGGCGCTCCGGCGATCAAACGGGTGGTGATGAAGAAGGTTCCCCAATCTTCCAATCGCCTTGTCATCCTTCGCACCGGGCAGGCGCAGCTCGTTCAGGGTCTGACGCCTCGCGAGTTTGACAGCTTGCGAGGGACCGACGGCATTTCGGTCGGGAGTGTTTCAGGAAACGAAAACCTCTTCGTACACATGAATTTCGACGTTCCTCCGTTCGACAACGTTCTTGTACGCCGGGCAGTGGCGCACTCGATCCCGACCGGACAGATCATCGAGAACGCCTATTTCGGCCAGGCGACACCTTGGGCCGGGCACGTTCCATCCAGTTATCCCGGCTACCATGAGTCGGCGATGCAGTATGAGTACAATGTGGATGGGGCCAAGGCGCTGCTGGCGGAGGCCGGTTATCCAGACGGCGCCGGGCTTGATGCCTTCGGCGAAGCGTTTCAACTGACCTATGTGTCAGAAAAGGAAACGACGCTTGGGCCTGTGGTCAATTCAATTGCGACGGCGATGCGCGAGGTCGGTTTCCCGGTCACGCTCAACCCCATTCCGCAGACACAGTATGGCGACCGCCAGCTCGTAAAGCGGGACCTTCCCTTCGCAATAAACGATCAGGAAAAACCCATTGGCGTTGATGCCGGCTATGCAACTCAACTGTTCTTCGTCTCGCCGGAGAATGGTGGGCTCAACAATATGGTCAACTACCGGAACGCCGAGATGGATGCCATCTGGGCCGGCGCCAGAGTGGAAGGCGATACGGCAACGCGCAATTCCATGCTCGTGGAAATCCAGGACATTCTGATGAGGGATGTGGTCTGGGCACCGGTTGTCGAATACGCCACGCAATGGGCATATTCCGACAGCGTCAAAGGGATGCAATGGCACGCCGACAATTCGGTTCGCTTTTTTGATCTGAGCATCGACTGACAAAGCTCCGGGGGGCTGCGGCCATCGGCTATAGCCCCCCAACGCCACAAACTGGGAAGACACACGGAACTTGGCACGATACGTCTTTCGCCGACTCGCGATCGGGTTGGTTCAGTTGTTCTTCCTCGTGGTCGCCGTTTTCTTTCTGATACGACTCCTGCCGGCTGATCCCGTCTCCCGGTTCGTCGGTTTGAATTCCAGCCCCGAGGCCTATGCCCAGGCAGAACGCAATCTCGGGCTGGACCGGCCGATCATGGTACAACTGGGACATTATCTCGGTGTCATGCCGGAAGAGGGAACCGGTCTGCTTCAGGGCGATCTCGGCACCTCATGGGTTACGGGCACCAGGGTCACTGCTGAAATCGCACAGACATTACCGGTCACACTTGAACTGCTGACCATGGCGTTTGTTGTGGCCCTGCTGGTTTCGGTCCCCGTCGGTATGCTGGCTGCGCTCCGCCCGGGCGGCATCGCCGACAAGTGCGTGTTCGTCTACTCTCTCTTTGCCGGGTCGCAGCCGGAATTCTGGTGGGGGCTGCTATTCGTCTATCTGTTCTTCTTCACTCTCGGAGTGGCGCCCGCGCCATTGGGGTTGCTGTCTCCCTTGACTGCCTCACCGGAGGCGGTCACCGGCTTTGTCACGATCGACAGCCTTCTGGCAGGGCGGCCGGGGGTCTTTTTTGAGGCGCTTCATCACTACATGCTGCCTGTGGCGACCATGGTGTTCATCCTCTCCGGACCCATCATCAAGATGGTCCGGCAGAACATGGTGCGGGCGCTCACCAGCGACTTTGTGCTCTATGCTCGATGTGCGGGATTGCCGAGACGCAAGGTTGCCTTCTACGCCTTGCGGGCGGCTTTGGCGCCTTCCATGACACTCATCGGCATACTGTATGGATTCATGCTTGGTGGCGCCGTTCTGATTGAGAGCGTGTTTTCGCTCGGTGGTCTCGGTCAGTATGCGATCCGGTCGATACTGGCATTCGACTATCCTGCCATTCAGGGCGTGATACTCATCATCACGGCGATTTCGCTGCTGGTCTATCTCGCGCTGGATCTGATCCATGCTTTTGTCGACCCAAGGGTAGCCTTTTGATGGACAGCCAGCTGCATCCGGCCAGGCGACAGCGGGCCGACTGGCTGTTCAGGGTCGGTGCCGGCATTGTGATCGTGGTGACATTCCTGGCAATCTTCGGGCCGCTGATTGCTCCCTACGATCCGACGCTGGCAACGGCGCGGGTGTCAGTTCCGCCCCCGTCGCCGATCGAGTTTCCGGCATTGATCTGGCAGAGCATGTCAGGAGCGCTTGATCAGACACCGCATTGGTTTGGAACCGATGCCAGCGGTTTCGACCTGTTTTCCCGTGTCATCTCCGCGCCGCGTGTGGATTTGACCATTGCTCTTGCTGCAAACGGCCTCTCTCTGCTTCTGGGGGTCTTTCTTGGCTTGCTGGCAGGTTATTTCCGGAACGTTTTGACCGAGGGGTTGATGCGGTTGTCGGATCTGCTGCAGTCCTTCCCGGTCTTCATATCGGCCATGATACTCGTTGCATTGGCAGGGCGCTCGACTGCCAACATCATCATCGCACTCGCGCTCCTCTACACGCCCATCTACATCCGGTTGACCCGCTCGGAGGTGCTTAGCCAGCGGGTCAGAGGCTATGTGGAAGCGGCGCGTGCGCTCGGCAACTCGGAAATAACAGTTGCGCTGAAACATGTGCTTCCCAATTCGCTGGCGCCTGCCTTGATCCAGTCATCCGTTACAATCGGCTTCGCAATCCTGCTGACCGCGGGTCTCAGTTTCGTCGGGGCCGGCGTTCGGCCGCCGGCGCCCGAATGGGGCTTGATGATTTCATCTGGTGCCAACCAGGTCATTCTCGGCGAATGGTGGCCGTCAGTATTTCCCGGGATTGCGATCTCTCTGACCGTCTTCGGTTTCGCAGTGCTCGGGAATGCGCTGGAGCGCCGTTACGAGGGTTGATGAACGATCCATGATGAACTCCGCATGAACAACGGAAGCAACGAAATCCTGCGGGTCGAGAACCTCAGGGTCACATACCCCACGGCTGATGGCCCGGTCAGCCCGGTGAAGGATTTGTCCTTGTGCATCCGCGAACGGGAGGTTGTCGGGCTGATGGGGGATGCCGCTTCTGGCAAGTCGACCACTGCGCTTGCGCTGATGGGAATTGTCAGGCCGCAAGGGTTTATCGAGTCTGGCCGGATCCACTTTGACGGCGAAGACCTGCTTGCCAAGGATGAGGAGGAACTACGCGCCCTTCGCGGGCAAGAAATGGGCATAATCGTCCAGAACCCTCGCGGCGCGCTTAACCCGATGCTTCGCATCGGAAGGCAGATTGGCAACGTCTACCGCTCGCACAACGACGTGCGAAGGAGTGAAGCTGCCATGCGCGCCGTCGACATGCTCAGGTTGGTTGGCATCAATGATCCAGAGAGGCGGGTGAATTCTTACGCGCATGAACTGTCCGGCGGCATGGCCCAACGGGCACTGATAGCCATGGCTCTGAGCGCAAATCCGCGGCTGCTGATAGCCGACGAACCGACATCCGGACTCGACGTTACAATACAGGCGCAGTTTCTGGATGAGATGTGGACCACCGTTCAAAAGACAGGGTCTGCCATACTGTTGATAAGCCAGGATTTGGGCGTGCTTGCGAATTACTGCGACCGTATTCTGGTTCTTCATGATGGGGCGATTGTTGAGGACCAGCCGGTACACGATTTCTTCCAGACACCCTCGCATCCCTACAGCCGCAGCGTGATGGCGCTTCAGAGCGGGGCGGCGGAAGAAGGGACGGCCGCGTCGGCCGGATTGCGCAACGCGGACATTGCGGAAAGCCGGGATCCGATTGTTGAAGTGCGTGATCTGGCCAAGGACTTTCGATTGCGCAACAGCGACAAGGTCGTGCGTGCCGTGCAAGGTGTCGAATTCCAGATCGGCGTCGGGGAGTCGTTGGGGCTTGTCGGTGAAAGCGGCTCTGGCAAAACAACCGTAGGGCGCTGCCTGCTGCGCCTTGAAGAACCTTCAGGCGGCCGGATCACATACCGTGGAAATGACATCAGCAGGATTGGGCGAAGCGAACTCAGGTCGTACCGGTCACGGATGCAGATCGTGTTTCAGGATCCATTCGACAGCCTTAACCCTCGCTGGACTGTTGGAAGGGTGCTGCGCGAACCGCTGGCCCTTCACTCCAGACTCACGGTGTCAGAACAGGATGCGCGGGCGCGCGAACTCTTGCGCCTTGTAGGGCTTCCGGATGACATTCTTGACCGGAAGCCCAAGGGAATGGGGGCAGGAGCGATGCAACGGCTTAACATCGCCCGTGCTCTGGCGACAGAACCGGAGTTCATCGTGCTCGACGAACCGACGTCGGTTCTCCCGCCGGGAGCAGTGAATGACCTTATCCTGCTGCTCAGGCGTTTGCAGGATGAGTTGGGACTAAGCTATCTGTTCATCAGCCACGACCTCACCACCGTGAAGCATCTTTGCCATCGCGTGGCGGTCATGTATCTCGGTCAGATCGTGGAAATCGGGACGGTGGATCAGGTTTTCAATACACCCCGCCACCCCTATGCGCGGGCCTTGCTTGCCGCTCATCTGGTTCCCGACCCGAATAACCGCAGGGTAGATTCGCCGGGCAGCGATGACCTCAAGGGTGAAATCCCGTCGCCGGTCGATCTCCCGGAGGGCTGTTATCTGGCTGGAAGGTGCGCCCATGCAGTCGAACGTTGCGGCAGGGAACCTCAGACTCTGTCCATCCTTCCGGACGGAAGGCAAACACGGTGCTGGCGATGCAGTGCAGGCGAGTTGGAGGATGCGGCGTGATGTCCGACGGTGGTGATGTCGTCATCGTAGGCGCAGGAGCGAGTGGCGCCGCGTTTGCCTGGCGCATGGCAAGCGCAGGCATGTCCGTGATCTGCCTCGAAAGGGGTGGTTGGGTCGACTATGGCGAGACACCGTCGCGATCAAGCGATTGGGAGCTTGCCCGCCAGACCACTCATCATCCCAACCCGAACATTCGCCGGAACCGTTGGGACTACCCGATCAACGACGACGACTCTGCCATCAAGCCCATGATGTACAATGCCGTCGGAGGCAGCACCCAGCACTGGGGCGCGCATTTTCCGCGATTTCGACCCAGCGATTTCCGGGTGCGGACACTGGACGGCGTGGCTGACGACTGGCCGATCAGCTATCAGGAGCTTGAACAGTATTACGACGCCAATGACCGGGTCATGGGGATCGCGGGGATCAATGGTGATCCTGGCAACCCGCCGAGACGCGCCCGCCAGATGCCACCGCTTCCGGTCGGCCGCGGAGGCGAGTTGATGGCGGCGGCGTTTGACCGGCTTGGTTGGCATTGGTGGGTATCGGATGCCGCGATCAACTCCCGGCCATGGGGTGATGGCCGTCAGGCATGCAACAACTGCGGACCCTGTGATCTTGGTTGCGCAATACGGGCCCGGTCGTCGACAGACTTGACCTACTGGCCGCTGGCTCTGGAGGCGGGGGCCCGGCTGCTGGATTGCTCCCGCGTGTTCGAAATCGAGACCGGCCCGGACGGGCTGGCCAAGGGTGTCGCCTATTTTGATGGCAGCGGGGTCGCTCGCAGATTGAGCGCGTCTGTCGTGGTTCTGGCCGCAAATGGCGTGGGAACGGCAAGGTTGCTGCTGCTGTCAAGGTCCCTGCAGCACCCGGGTGGCATTGGCAATCAGGGCGATCTTGTCGGACGCAATCTCATGCTTCATCCGACCGGAATGGTCACCGGTGTTTTTGATGAGGCGGTCGATGGCTTCAAGGGACCGTTTGCAACCTCGATACTCTGCCAGGAATTCTATGAGAGTGATCCGGCACGCGGGTTTGACCGGGGTTTCCAGATGCAATTGGTGCGTTCGGATGGGCCGCTCGGAACAGCCGTGGGCGGGTACCTGCCGCGTGTTGCTTGGGGAGTTGGACACCATCAGCGATTTCTTGATGTGTTCGGCCATACCGCAAGCCTGACGGTCACAACCGAAGATCTGCCAAGAGCCGGAAACAGGGTTACACTTGATCCGGACCTGACAGATGAGGATGGAGTGCCAGCGCCGAAGATGACCTACCGTGTGGACGAAAACACGCGATCAATGATCCGCTTTGGCACAGCCCGGGCTACCGAGGCCTTCGAAGCAGCCGGTGCGAAGGAGGTGCTTTCTCAGCCTTTGCTGGAAGGAGCCGGGTTTCACCTGCTCGGTACAACAAGAATGGGCCATGATCCCGAAACCTCGGTTGTCGATCCGAATTGCCGGGTGCATTCTGTGCCCAACATATTGATCGTCGATGGAGGGGTTTTTGTTACGGCAGCGGCGCTCAATCCGACTCCCACCATCCAGGCGAATGCGCTGCGGGTTGCTGACTTGCTCATTCGAGACCGGTACAATTTGCGGGCTGCCGCATGAACGGCCGCCTTGACGCACTGCTTGACACGCTTCTGCCCGGTGGTGCCGGCTTTCCGCCAGCATCTGACGTGGGACTTGGAGAATGGTTGATGAAACAGGCCCGGTTCGAGTCTTCGATTGCAGATTTGCTTGTGCGCCTGCCAGAGGATTTCGAGGGCATGCCTGCGCAATCCCGATCCCTGCAGTTGCAAGACATTGAAGCCAACGAGCCAGAGGTCCTTGGCGCTGCCGTGGTAGCCGCCTATAGCGGATATTATACGCGTCCAGCTGTTCTGGACGTGATCGAGGCCGCATGCGGCTACAAGTCCGGCCCACCCCAACCCGGCGGATATGAGTTGCCACCATTCGACGACGCGATCCTCGAGATTCCGAGGTCCCGAGCGCCCTCCTGGCGGAATCCAGATGCGGAGGCAGCAAAGTGACCAGTCTTCATGATGGCAAGACGGCAATCGTGACAGGTGGTGCGAGTGGAATAGGCGAGGGAATCGCCCGCCGCTTGTCAGAGGAAGGCGCAAATGTCGTTATCGCTGATCTCGATTGCGCAAGGGCCAAGACAGTTGCCGGAAACCTCGCTGGGGAGGCCTTGGCTGTCTGCCTGGACATGACCGATGAAGACTCGGTTGATGAACTCGTTTCGCGGTCCGTGGAAAGGTTCGGCAGGCTTGACATCATGGTCAATAATGCCGGGATCATTGGCGTTGCCCCGGTTGTCCAGTCCGAGTTTGCCGATTGGCGGCGAATGATGGAAGTGAATGTCCTCGGCGTATTTCTGGGCTGCCGGGCGGCTGCCCGCGTCATGATCGAACAAGGCGGTGGCGGTACTATCGTGAATGCCAGCTCTGGCGCCGGGAGGCGCGGAGTTGCCAACATCTCGGGCTATTGCGCGTCCAAGGCTGCCGTCATCATGTTCACTCAATCCCTGGCTGTCGAACTCGCACCGCATGGCATCACGGTGAACTGTTACGCTCCCGGCCACATCGAAACGCCGTTCTGGGAAGGCATTGCCGCAGGTTTCTCGGAAGTTACAGGCGTGCCGCCCAAGGATGTCGTCGAGCAGTTCCGGTCAACAATTCCGATGGGACGTTTTGGTACTCCAGCGGATGTAGCGGCGGCAGTTTCCTGGCTCGCAACTCCCGATGCCGCCTATGTCAGCGGACAGGCGATTGCGATGAATGGCGCAGAGCTACCCTGGTGATGAGCATGCATGGGACAGAATTCGATTTCATCGTGGTCGGCGCAGGTTCGGCCGGCTGCGCTCTGGCCGCCCGCCTGAGCGAGGATGGCCGCCATAGCGTTCTGCTTGTCGAAGCGGGTGGCCGCGACAGCAATCCCTTCATACGGATTCCCCTGTGTGCCGGGCTCGTCTACTTCTGGAAGTCGATCAACTGGAACCTCTCCACTACTCCCCAATCCTTCATGGACGGCCGAAGCATCGACTGGCCACGCGGCAAGGTATTGGGCGGCTCATCCTCAATCAACGGCATGATGTACATGCGGGGCAACCGCGCAGACTATGACAGCTGGCAGGCAAGCGGGCTGGAAGGCTGGGGTTATGAGGATGTGCTTCCGTATTTCAAGCGGAGCGAGGACCATATTGACCGGCAAGACGAGTTCCACGGCAGTGGCGGGCCGTTGAGGGTCATTACAGCCAAGGCCGAGAATCCTCTCTACGAGGCATTTCTGGAGTCGGTCGTATCCGCAGGTCATCCCCGGACTTCCGACCATAATGGCGCCGACCAATTCGGTGTGGGTCCCTATGACTTCAACATACGCAACGGGTGGCGAGAGTCTTCCGCAACCGCATTCCTGCGTCCCGCTCGCTCGCGCCACAACCTCGACATCTGGACGCAGACGCTTGCGAGGCGGCTGATCATTGATGGCCGGCGGGTGGCCGGGTTGGAGGTGGATCGAAACGGGGCGCGCCAGATCGTCCATGCCCGCCGTGAAATTGTCCTGTCATGCGGGGCAATCGGGTCGCCGCAACTGCTCGAGCAGTCCGGCATCGGCGATCCGGCCATTGTGAAGGCGGCGGGTGTTGAGCCGGTTCATCCGCTGCCTGCGGTCGGGTCCAATTTGCATGATCACCTCGGGGTATATCTAACCTACCGGTGCCGAGAGCCCGTAACGCTCTATGGTCTGTTCCGGCCGGACAGGGCCATTCTGGCAGGCTTGAACGCCTTGCTGTTCCGGCGCGGTCCGGCGACCACCGTTCCTCTTGAAGCGGGAGGATTCCTCAAGACAAGTCCCGAACTTGCCATTCCGGACATTCACATCACGTTCCTTCCCGGTCTCAATCTTGAGACGAGCCGCAGCGGCCAAGGCCAGCATGGCTACCTAATCAACTTCTACCAACTCCGGCCTTCAAGCAGGGGAACATGCCATATCGTCAGTTCCGACCCCGCCGTGCCCCCGGCCATAGACCCGAACTACCTTTCCGATGAGGCGGATATCGCATGCCTGCGCGACGGGGTGCGGCTGGCTCGCGAAATCGGCGATCAACAACCACTGGCCCGCTACAACGCCGGTGAAATATCTCCGGTTCAAGGCATCCAGAGCGACGACGAAATTGATGCCTGGGTTCGATCCTCGGCCAACACCATATTCCATCCGGTCGGCACCTGCCGCATGGGTGTGGACGACGAGGCCGTCGTCGGAGCAGATTTGCGTGTGCAGGGTATGGAAAACCTGCGCGTTGCGGACGCCTCGATCATGCCCGGGATCATTGGCGGCAACACTTCGGCTCCTGCAATCATGATTGCGGAGCGCGCAGCAGACTGGATGCTTGGCCGCAGCCCCCTGCCGAAGGCGGATCTTTCAGCGCTTTCGGCAGCAGGAGGACAGGAATGAACCCGGAGTTCAGTTGGCCAGATGGCAGAACGCTGGCGCTGTCTGTCGTCGTGAATGTCGAAGAAGGCTCGGAGATGAACATCGCCGACGGTGACAAGAAACCCGAGCCCGTGGACGAACTTGGTGTTGCGTTAGGCATTCCCATCCGCAACTTCGGAAACGAAAGCAATTATCGCTACGGCATCAAGGCGGGAGGCCCGCGCCTGTTCAGGGTTCTGGAAGATTATGGCTTGCCGGTAACCGTTACTGCTGCCGCCCTCGCGCTGGAAAGGGCACCGGAACTTGCTCAGATTATCGTTCGGCAGAACCATGAAGTCTGTGCGCATGGCTGGAGATGGACCCACACTTTTTCCATGAAGGAAGAGCGGGAGAGAGACACAATCGCCAAGGCGGTCGAGAGCCTGAACAGGACGGTTGGCCGACGACCAGTGGGCTGGCTCAGCCGCTACCTGCACACCTCCAACACCCGCCGACTGTTGTCTGAGGCAGGGTTTCTGTATCACATGGACGATTATTCGGGCGATGTGCCCTTCTGGGATCCGGTCACGCTCACCGACGGCACGGCTCGTCCGCTTGTTTGCGTTCCATACGCCCTCGATACCAACGACATGAAATTCTGGCTGGCACCGGCGCTAACGCCACAAGACTGGCTGGATTATGCATGCCGGACATTCGACTGGCTTCGCTCGGAAGCCCGGGAAGAAGGGCCGCGCATGATGTCCGTCGGCCTCCATCTCAGGATAATTGGCAGGCCCGGGAGGATCGGGGCGCTCAAGGCTTTTCTGGATCATGTCTCTGGTCACGATGATGTCTGGATTGCGACAAGGAAATCGATCGCTGAGCGGTTTGCATCATGCTGTCCGTGGGTGGGCCAGTTAGGTTGACTCCGCCGGTTCGCATGACGCCCGCCGGGTGGCTGGATGAGTTGCCGAAGATTGTTGCGAAGGCAGCGGGCATCAGTGATCTCGAGGATGCTCTTTCTGTCCTGACCACCTCTGCCCGGCGATGTCTCGGAGACGCAACCGCAGCGACCCGGACGGGCGCATTGAAGCTTGGTGAGCGGGACTACCGTGTTTCTGGCATCTTCCTGATTGCGCCTGACCGCCGGCACAATGTGCTGGTAGCAAATGACGGCTTTCCGCCCGAACAGCGCAGGTTGTCGATACCGCTTTCCTGGAACCATCCTGGCCAGGTCGTGGCAACCGAACGCCCGCTTCTTCTGAGAAACACGGACGAGCACGAGGACTTTCGGCAATTCCTGAAAACTAGCAAGATGGGCTCGTCACTCTACATGCCAATTGTTGCTGGTGGCGTGATGATTGGACAGATCGTTGCTGCTGCGCAAGCCCGATGGACGTATTCGGAAGAGGATATTTCACCGATGGCTGCTCTTGCCTCGATTGCTGCGTTGATCTGGGAAGAGCGCGACGGTTACTCATGGTGGGAGGCTGATCATCCGGCCGCCGACGCATGGTACGCTGAGAACATGGAGGCTGCCCAAACATGACCGAAAGTACCGGCCGGTTTGTCGAACACATTGCCAGTTCGAAATTTGCAGATCTGGGAGCTGCCGACCTCGCAAAGATCAAGACGTTCCTGCTCGATACGCTGGGTGTCGGTATAGCAGGGTCAAGCGGCGCTCTGGTGGAGGAACTGGTTGCCTCGGTGCGTTCCTGGGGTTCGGGAGACGAAGCCACAGTATGGGTTAGAGGCGAGCGAATGCCGGCGCAGGGAGCCGCTCTGGTAAACGCATATCAGATACACTGCCTTGAATTCGACTGTGTTCATGAGGGCGCTGTTGTTCATCCCATGGCCACGGTACTGGGCGCGCTCATGGCGTATGCTGAGCGGCGTTCCTGCCAGGGACGGCCGGTCGGTGGCCGGGACTTTCTGCACGCAATCGCAATCGGTGTTGATGTGGCGTCTTTCTTCGGAATTGCCGCAACTGGCCCTGTCAGGTTCTTCCGTCCTGCAACCGCTGGAGGGTTGGGAGCGACAGCGGCTCTGGCGCGGCTTGAGGGGATGGACGAAACAGGCATCGGGGATGCCCTTGGTGTCATGTATGGCCAGACCTGCGGAACCTTGCAGCCCCATGCTGAAGGCTCGCCGGTACTCGGACTGCAAATCGGCTTCAATGCGCGGGCGGCGATTGCGTCAGTGGATCTTGCCCGGGCAGGTTTCCGGGGACCGCGCGACATTGTCGACGGCAAGTACGGCTATTTGCCGATGTTTGAGGATGGCGCTTACGACCTCGGCAAGGTCTGGCCCAAACTGGGCGCAGAATGGCAGGTGTCGCGGCTGTCACACAAACCCTTCCCGAGCGGAAGGCTGACACATGGCGTCATCGATGCCTTGCAGAAGGTCACGAGCCAAACCGGGGCTGGCGCCGACGAAATCGAGTCCATCACCTGCCATGTGCCGCCTTTGGTCTATCGGCTTGTGGGGAGGCCGGATGTTCCCGAACCGGATCCCAATTATGCGAAACTGTGCCTGAGCTATGTAGCCGGCGCCTGGATGGAACGAGGCAGTGTTGATGTTCCAGCATTCCGCGGGAGCGCAGCCCTTTGCGATCCGGCAATTCATGCGCATGCCGCGAAGGTTCGGATCTTTCAGGATGACAATCCGGATGAAAATGCGCTCGACCCGCAGCGCTTCGTTTTCCGGTTGGCCGATGGAAGCCGCCATGAAGTCTGCCTGCCGTTTGTGATTGGCCATCCCGAGGCGCCGCTGTCGAGCGCCGAAAACCGGGCCAAGTTCGATCGTTGCCTTCAGTACGGCTCGATCCCACTGGACCAGGACAGGGGAGCAGCAATCGCCGATACGGTCGAACGATTGGAGGAGTGTGCCGATGCATCGGAATTGGCGCGGCTAACAGTTGCTGCCCGGTGATGTAGCGCTGCCCCTGCGGCTTGGTCATTCACCGGCCTGTGTAGAAGGGGCTGTTGAGGCTAATGCCAGTGACCGGATTCAGAGCCGCAACGGGCGACTGCGGCCATTACCAGAGGAGACTGCAGGAAATGCAGGGTGCGATATAGCCGCCAGAAACCAAACACGACAGCCAATCAATACGCGATGGAGAACTCCATGACCGAAGCTAGCCACATGCAGAATTCAGACGATGGGCAGGAGCAGATCATGCTTGCTGCGATCGACAAATGGCTCGACCGGGATGTTCGCGACAAGGTCCTGCAAATGGATCATGCCGACGAATATCCTCACGAGATGGTCGAGCAGATGAAGGAACTTGGGCTGTTCGGTGCAACCATACCCGAAGAGTATGGCGGTTTGGGCCTGTCCGCAGAGACCTATGCCAGGATTGTCGAGCGGATCGCGGCAGTTTGGATGTCGTTGACCGGAATATTCAACAGTCACCTCATTATGGCAGCTTGCGTGGCGCGCATGGGCACCAAGGAACAGAAGGAGGAATTGCTGCCGAGGTTTGCGACGGGCGAATTGCGCGGCGGCCTTGCCCTGACCGAACCGGATGCCGGCACTGACCTTCAGGCCATACGAACACGGGCTGTACGCGATGGCGGCCACTATGTGGTCAATGGCACCAAGACATGGATTTCGAACGGGATCGAGGGATCCTGTTTCGCATTGCTGGTCAAGACCGATCCGGACGCAGAGCCGCGGCACCGCGGTATGTCGATGTTCATTGCTGAAAAGGGCGAGGGATTTACTGTTTCGCGCAGGCTTGAAAAGCTTGGCTACAAGGGAATTGACAGTGCCGAACTGGTCTTCAACGATTATCGGGTTCCGGTGCATCGGTTGGTTGGTAATGAGGAGGGCAGGGGTCTTCAGGCTGCATTGGGAGGCCTGGAACTCGGACGCATCAACATCGCCGCGCGCGGATGTGGCCTCGCCGCAGCGGCTCTCAAGGACAGTGTGGCTTATGCCCAGACGCGCCACACCTTCGGAAAGCCGATTGCCAAGCACCAGGCTATCCAGCTCAAACTGGGTGAAATGGCCACACGTGTGCAGGCGGCGCGCTTGTTGACCATTGATGCAGCGCGTGCCTACGATCGAGGCGAGCGGTGCGATATGGAAGCCGGTATGGCCAAGTATTTTGCGTCGGAGGCGGCCGTCGAGAACTCACTGGAGGCGATGCGGATCCATGGCGGTTACGGTTATTCGAAGGAATTCCATATAGAACGCTATTTCAGGGATGCGCCGCTGATGTGCATCGGCGAGGGGACCAATGAACTTCAGCGCATCATCATTGCCAGGCAGTTGATTGAACGGAACCCGGTGTGACGGGGATGTCCGATCCTGATCTGCTGTTCGCCAATGGCGGATTGGGCCTGTCGTTGGATGGAGCAGTTGCGCGCCTGACCATTCAAAGGCCCGAGGCGAGGAATGCGATTTCGCTGGCGATGTGGTCTGCCCTGCCGGAACTTGCATCCACCCTGGCCGCAAATCGATCGGTGCGGGTGCTGGTAATAGCAGGGGCGGGCAAACTTGCCTTTAGTGCGGGCGCTGACATCAGTGAATTCGCCGAGACCTATGCAGACGAAAGGACAACCAGCCAATACAATAGTGCTGTAAGGACGGCTCAGGCTTCGATTGCTGCTCTGCCCTTTCCTGTTCTTGCCGAAATAAGGGGAGCCTGTTTCGGCGGTGGTTGCGGTTTGGCGCTTCATTGCGATCTGCGGTTTGCCGACAGCACGGCGCGATTTGCGATCCCGGCGGCCCGTCTTGGGCTTGGATACTCCTTTGAGGACACATCGCGGTTGGTTTCGATTGTGGGGCCCGGGAGAGCCAAGGACCTTTTGTATTCCGGCCGCACTCTCTCTGCCGACGAGGCGCTGGCAGCAGGGATGATCGATTTCCTTTACCCTGTCGAAGAACTTGGCCCTGCCATAAGCACGTACACACAGAAGTTGCTTGAGGCTTCCGGTACTTCGGTTCGATTGGCCAAGGCGACAGTCGATGCAGTGGTTTCGGGAGCGGACGAGGCAGACCGTGACCTGCGCTCCGCTTTCGAAGCGACGTTTTCAGGCGCGGATTTTGCGGAAGGCCGGGCGGCGTTTCTGGAAAAGCGCAAGCCGGACTACAGTTGAGCCGCAAGCCCGGTTTCCAACCGAGTCCCCAGCGCCAGCAAGTGCGGTTCGGAAAAGTGCTTGCCTACGAGCTGTACTGACGCCGGAAGGCCTTCGGTGGGCACAGGCACTGCCAGCGCCGGGCCTCCGTGGAAATTGGCAAGGGCAGTCAGGTCTGCCTGATTGGACGGCACTGTGCTGCCGCGTGTGAATGAACGTTGCGGCGCAGTCGGCATCAACAGCGCATCGACCTCAGAAAACGCCAATTCTACAGCAGCGGCAGCACTGCGAATTCGTTGTCTTGCTTCTGCGACCCGTTCTCCTGACGCCGAAGTTCCGTGAGCAAGCATCTTTCTGAGCAACGGGCTTACGGCCCCGTCTCCAGGAATCTCAAGAGCTGTGGCGAGTTCATTTGCGCCTTCAACCTCAACGACGAGCAAACCGCCAAGCCGGGCCCGGCGCGGCGACCATCCGGCGAGGTCAACAGGTTGAACCGTGCATCCAATTGACTCAATTGCCAATTTCGCCTGCTCAAGTCCCTCCAATATCTCCGGTTCGCAGTCGACTTCCGCCAATTGTTCCGGAATGCCTATTCTCATGCGTTGAGTGTCAAACTCCGCACGTTTCGGGTTCCAGCCGTGAGGCACCGGCACCGACTGCGGATCGCTGGCATCCGCTCCTGCCATCGCGGCACTCATTTCGGCCAGACACGCCACATCGGGCGCCAGCGGGCCGATAGTGTCAAGAGTTTGGGACAAGTACGTCAATCCGGTGCGAGGAACGAGACCGTTTGTAGGTTTCAGTCCGGCTATTCCGCAGTAGGCAGCAGGAATGCGGACCGATCCCATCGTGTCGCTCCCAAGTGCCGCTTCTGCCATTCCAGCAGCGACCGCCGCTGCCGACCCACCGCTTGAACCCCCTGGAGTCCGATCCGGCGATAGCGGATTTGCCGTTGTACCAAAGTGGAAGTTTGCAGTCGTTGCGCCAAGCGCGCCTTCATCCATGTTGACCATGGCCAACGGGATCGCGCCGGCAGCGCGAAGGCGGGAGACAACCCAGGCGTCCTTGTCTGCCTTCCGGTCGCGCCAGGCGCCGACACCGGCGGTCCAGCGCATGCCCTCAACCTGTATGTTATCCTTTACCGCAAGTATGAATCCGTCGAGCGGTCCGAGGGCGGTGCCTTCGGCATGCCGCTTGTCGCTCTCCGCAGCCAGTCTTCGTGCGCCTGCTGCGTCCATGTCAGTGATGATGTTCAGCTCGCCATTTTTGGCAGCAATGATGCCCATTGCTCTCTCAAGACGCTGTGAAGCTGTCCTGGGCCTTCTAGCGTTCATCAATCAGCCGAATTGGTTTCTGGCGGCTTTCAATCCCCGTGTCAGTGGCTGTTGCGCCGGGAGCGACGAGTTTTACACTGATGGCGACACCAAGGCTCGATCGGAGGTGGGCCTCAATGGCCTCCCGGAGATCATCAGTCCGGTCATCCGACTCAAGTGAGACGGTCATCTCGTCGCGGTTGCCGTAGCGAACCACCCTGCACACGAATTCCCCGGTAGCGGCCGGGAAGGAGGTGCTGACCAGGGAACCGATGGCCTGCGGAAAGACATTTATTCCCCTCAACTTCACCATATTGTCGCTGCGGCCGAGAAAGCCCGCAATCCGTTGGAACGGAAGCGAGAGGGGGTTCTCGCCCGTGACTGTCCGGCTGACGTCGTGTGTATTGAAGCGGATGATCGGAAATATGTCGTCCTTGTAGAGGCAGGTGCAGACCATATCGCCCATGCTCCCTTCCTCGACCGGTAATCCAGTGTTTGTGTCGAGAAGTTCCAGAAAATGCGCATCCTCCAATACATGGAGGCCTGACCTGTCGGGGCCTTCACCGGCGATGCAGCCAGTGTCGCCGACGCCATACCAGTCATGGACCGTTGCGCCGCCCCAGGCCTCGGAAAGGGGCTCCCTGCCTTCGGTACCAAGATGGCCGGAGACCAGCCTGACCGGCAGATCAACGCCCGGTTTGAGACCCATCTCGACTGCGGTCTGTGCCAGCTTCCTGATGAAGTCGCCAAACCCGACGATGGCGGTTGCCTGAAATGCACGCATCATTTCAACCTGACTGGCACTGCGTGTCTCGATCCCGGTTCCCGCGGTCAGCATCTGGGCGCCCAACCAGTGTGTGATGGCCTCGCGCACGTAGTGGCCACCATTGACCATGCCATGGCCGTATACGGAATGGACGACATCATCACGCGTCAGGCCCTGCAGCCGGTATAGCCGTCCGAGAAGGAGGGCCTGGATTTCCCTGCTGCGGGGTCCGTAAAGAAGGGGCTGGGGGCGGCCAGTCGTGCCGCTGGTCGTCTGGAAGATCACAGTTGGCCGCTCGCCTTCCGGGTAGGCATCAAGCCCGTGAAAATCGCCGATAGGAGGATATGCTTCGACCGACGCCATCAGGTCTGATTTGGAGTAGGGAGGCAGGCTGGTGATGTCGTCGAGTGAACGGATGTCGCCCGGCTCGATGCCGCCACCGCTCCATAGCCTCCGGTAGAACGGGACTTTCCAGGCGAACGCCATCACCCTTCGGAACCGGGCATCCTGCCGCGCTCGGAGTTCATCCCGGCTCATGCCCTGAAACGTTTGCAGGAACTGGTCGCCAATCGGGTAGTCCCGGACTATGTCCGGATAGCCAACCTGTTCGAAGTAGTCGTGTGGCATCAGCCCACCCGGTCCTGTCTGGCCAGAGGCCCTGTCGCGGCGAGGTTGGCCGCCAGCCGGTCAAGGTTGCCGCCTGATGTGAGGGCAAGTGCTGCGTCGATGAGTGCGGCCGCAGCGCAGTCGGTCATTCCAGCTGCCAACATCAATTGATGCACCTTGTGTATGAGCCGTTCCTCCGGCAGCGGGTTCTCCGGGTCGCCCAGTGCGTCATGAACGTCGGCAGTAAAGACGCGGTGGTCCTTCATGACGACATCCACCCCACTGCCAAAATGCTGCGGATAACGGTTAGCGAATTCGCCGGTTGATGCAACGGTCGCGCGGCGACGCAGGTTTGAGACGCGCGGGCGTTTGATTGCAGCAGGTTCGAAGTCATCGAGCGAAGGTGCGCCAGCCGCGAGAACCACCGCCACAGCGTGCTGGAGGCTGAATCTGGCCTCTGCGGGCGATGATGGAGTCTGCCGGTCACAGAAGCTCAGTGCATCGCAGTAAGTTCGAATGTGGATTGAGGCGATGCCGTCCGGCGGCGGGGCATGCTGTTCGCGGATTACCAAAGCAGCATCAATGGCGGCATGGGCGTGGCGGCATGCCGGCCAAGGCTTGAAGCTGGTCTCCCCGATCTTCCAGCCGTTCCCGTCATTGGCGAGGATCAATTCCGGAGCCGGGTCAGGACACATGGCCTGGAAGAAACCCTGTTCACCCTCAAGTACATATTCGGGGCCGGTGAACCCGCTTGCGGCAAGCGATGCAGCTACAAACCCAGCATGCGATGCACGAGCTGTGTGCAGTTGCTTTGACATGACCGGTTCATGCCGGCAGCGCCAGAACCCCGAAGACTGCGTCCCGGCATTGCCTAGAGCCCAGACCATCCGGTCCTCATCCAGTTTCATAATGCTGCCTGCGGCGGCCGCAGCGCCGAACGGGCCGCAAGTTGCCGTGTTGTGCCAGTTTGCGTAGTGCCCCGGCCCGACAGCTGTTCCTATGCGGATTTCGGCTTCATAGCCTCGCACGACTGCGTCAAGAAATTCTCCCGCAGTTGCTTCGGCTTCCTGCGCTGCCGCAAGTGCTGCCGGCACCACCACCGGACCTGGATGAAGTATGGCGGTCCGATGAACATCGTCCATTTCCAGTATATTGCCGAGCCCGCCGTTTACGAACACGGCAGGTTCAGGAGTTGCGGCGGGGGCTGTCCCAATAACGGAGAATTTACCATGTGGAGTGCGTTCAGCCCATTTCAAGATTAACTGCCCGGTCGGATCGGCTGTTCCGGCAATGGCGCATCCCAGCCAGTCGAGTACATGCAGTGCCGCTCGACTGCGCCAGGACTGATCGACAGGCCGGCTGAGTATCCGGGCAAGACGTCTGGTCAGCGAACTTGTCATCAGTGATTTGCGGCCTGTAGGGTAGGAACTGTCCAGACAAAACTATCTGGCCGGAGATTGCCTTGCAACGCGGGACAGGAACATGACCCAGTCAAACGCCGCGAGGTGGGCCGACGCAATCGCTGCGTTCCCGTCGAGTGGCGCCATCTTTGTGTCTGGCGCAGCAGGCGAGCCCACCGCATTCCTCAATGCGCTCGGCGATGATCCGCAGATCGCGAAAGGGCGGGAATTCAGGGGAGTCTGGATTCCGGGGGTCAACCGTTTTGACATCACGGCGATGTGCGAGGACACAACGGCCACGACCATATTCGTCACTCCTGAATTGCAGAATTCTGTAAGGGCAGGCCGCGTCAAGGTCGTGCCTCTACATTATTCGTCCAGCTACAAGTGGTTCCGGTCTGGTGAGGGAATTGCCGGCGGCGTGCTGCAGGTGCCGCCTCCGCAGGGCGGAATTGTTGGGCTTGGGATCGCGGCCGACTTCATCCCCGCGCTTGCCGCCGCGGGTGTGCCTCTCGTCGCTCAGGTAAATCCTGAAATGCCGGACGTTCAGAACGGCCCCCGGATTCCTGTCGATCGGTTCGCGGCAATGATCGAGGAACCTGCGCGGTTGATCGAATATGACCCGGGAGCGCCTTCACCAGTATTGCGCCGGATAGCCGAAGAGGTCGCCAATCTCGTGCAGCCCGGCGACACCATTCAATTGGGCCTGGGCAAGTTGCAACCAGTTGTGGTCGAGGCCCTGCAGGATATTACCGGCCTTGGGTTTCATGGCGGAATGGTAACGGACGCGGCACTGGCGGTTGCGGATCAGGGCGGCTTCAGCCTCGGCATCAAGGCTGGCGTGGCACTTGGTTCCCGGGAATTCTATCGGCGGGTAGCGGGCAATGGACGGTTTTGCTTTGCGTCCGTGGCCGAGACTCATGATGCCGGCAGGCTGGGTGCGATTTCCCGTTTTGTTGCCATAAACACGGTGCTGGAAGTGGATCTGTTTGGTCAATGCAACGGCGAATTCGTGGCCGGCAGGCAGATAACCGGACATGGCGGCCTCGTCGACTTCATCCGGGGTGCCGGTTCATCCATAGGAGGACGCAGCATTATCGCACTGCCCTCGACTGCAAAGGATGGGCGTGTAAGCCGCATAGTTGCGCAGTTTGACAACACAAACCCGGTAACAGTCCCACGCGCCGACGCCCAATGGGTGGTGACCGAACACGGGGCAGCGTTCATTGGACATGCTGGCATGGACGAGCGTGCGGAACTGCTAATCGGGATTGCTGATCCTGCGTTCAGGGACCAGTTGGCCGGCGACTGGGCGGCATTGAGAAACAGCAGGATGGCCTGACCGGAAAGCGGCCCTTCAAGATCAAGCTGGCCAGTTCGGCTCCCGTCAACATACCGGTCTGTAGGTGCTCTGGAATTGCAAGGCCACGCCCTCCATAGTGGAGATACGGCCGCACGCTCCGTTGTAGAAGGTCATGCAGGCTGCTCCGGCGAGACAGTAAGCTGTCAGAATGCCGAAATGCCGGTTTGCGCCCTCCCGAGGATCAGGGCGTGCACGTCATGGGCGCCTTCATATGTGTTGACCGTCTCAAGATTCTGGGCGTGGCGGATGACCTGGTAGTCGATTTGAATGCCATTGCCGCCGTGCATGTCTCTTGCTGCCCGGGCGATGTCCAATGCCTTCCCGCAATTGTTGCGCTTCGCAAGAGAGATCATTTCCGGCTCCACCCGGCCTTCATCCATCAATCGTCCAATTCTCAATGCTGTTTGCAAGCCGAGCGCGATTTCGGTCTGCATATCGGCGAGTTTCTTCTGGTAGAGTTGGTTTGCGGCCAGTGGCCTGCCGAACTGCTTGCGATCGAGTCCGTATTGACGGGCCGCATGCCAGCATTCCTCTGCGGAGCCCATGGTGCCCCAGGCGATGCCGAAGCGGGCGCGGTTCAGGCAGCTGAACGGACCTTTCAGCCCGGATACGTTCGGCAGGAGCGCATCTTCCCCGACTTCCACGCCGTCCATTGCGATTTCGCCGGTGATTGATGCCCTGAGCGAAAGCTTGCCCTCAATTTTGTTGGCAGTGAGGCCGGGCATGCCCTTTTCCAGGATGAAGCCCCTGATGGCACCGTCATGCGCATCCGACTTTGCCCAGACAATGAACACATCGGCGATTGGAGAGTTCGAGATCCAGGTCTTCTGGCCATCCAGTCGGTATCCGGCCTCAGTACGTCTGGCGCGGGTCCTCATCCCTCCTGGGTCCGAACCTGCTTCGGGTTCGGTCAGGCCAAAACAGCCAATAAGGTCGCCGCTTGCGAGGCCAGGCAGATATTTCTGTTGTTGCCGCGTATCCCCGTAGGCAAGAATCGGAAAAGCCACGAGTGAAGACTGTACGCTCAACATGGAGCGGTATCCGGAGTCCACCCGTTCTATCTCCCGGGCAACAAGTCCGTAGGAAACGTAGCCTGCGTCGGAGCCGCCAAAATCCTCCGGCAGTGTCACTCCCAGGAGTCCGGTTCTGCCCATGAGCCTGAAGATCGAAGGGTCCGATGCTTCATTCAGATAGTCGTCCCGGATCCGAGGTCGCAGTTCGGCATTGGCGAAGTCCCGGGCCGCATTCATGGTGAGCAGTTCGTCTTCGGTTAGTTGATCTTCGAGCAGCAGCGGATCACTCCACTGGAATGCCCTTGCCGGTGTTGCTGCGGCAACTGGAGAAGGAACCGCCATGACATTTCTCCCTTCGATTGATCAGCCCGGACCCGGCTGCCGAGACCGCGCTGGTTCCGCCGGCCCGCGTGCCTTCAATGGTTCGATACTACCTGAAATCAGCCATGACAATCATTGGCCAATGGGAGTGCCGAGGAGATCTGTTGGTCGACTGGCGGGACGGTGCTGGTAGCAGTGCCTGTTTTTCCGCAGTGCCTGCCGAATTCAAGACGGTTACGGCCTGCGGATCATTTCCCGAACATCTCGTAGAGTCCCGCCGCAAATTCGCTCTCCAGAGGAAAGGAGAGCATCCCCATGACTGAATATCCCAGCAGCCAGGGCATGAGATAGAACCTGATCATGAAAAAGAACCAGGCGACGAATAGGGGCACCATGGGTTCTGCAAGGAATCCCGGCGTGATTGGCTTGAAGACCCTCAGGACCGGATTTGTCATCCAGACGAATGCCTTCATGAAGAAGAAGTCGCTGTTGATCGGAAGGAACAGGTTCATTCCAACACGGCCGATCAAGGTCCACATGATCATGCCCAGCACATAGTCAACCGCCAATATGTACCAGGGAAAGGCCTGGAAGGTGTATTCCATCAGCAGAGCGCCCCGAAATGACAGGGGCGGGAGAATGCCCGCCCCTGTGAATAGTCATGAAACCGGTTCAGTGTTCCCGGTCGAGGATCGCCTTTCCGGATGGATCTCGAACCGCATCGACCATTTGCTGGGTCTCCGCGTCGGGCTCCTCCGTTACCAGGCTGACCACAACCATGGCAATCAGGCTGACCGGCATGCCGATGATGGCAAACCTCAGATGGTCAATTCCCAGCCAGGGATCCATTCCGGCAAAGCGCACCATGTACAGGTACAAGGTGCCGGCAAGGAAACCGAGAACCATTCCAGCAATCGCTCCGGCACGGTTGGCCCTCTTCCACCAGACACCCAACACGAGCGGGAAGAACAACCCCGAAGCCGCAAAGTCGAATGCCCATGCAACCGCACCGAGAATCCCCGTCAGCCTGAAGCTGGCAACGATCGCCGCAAGGGCGCCGATGCCGATCAGCAGGATACGGGCAACGATCAGACGTGTGCGCGTGTCAGCTTTCGGATCGATGATCTTGTAGTAGAGATCGTGGCTGAGCGCGTTTGCGATGGCCAGCAGCAGTCCGTCGGCGGTCGACATCGCAGCCGCCATGCCGCCTGCAGCAACCAGCCCGGAGATCACGTACGGAAGGTTCGCAATTTCCGGAGTGGCCAGCACCACAATATCGGGCCGCATGAAGAACTCGTTGATCTGCAGAATGCCGTCGCCGTTGAAATCGCTGATCGCGAGGAACTTGACGGCCTCCCAGTTCTGAATCCAGTCAAGCGCCATCACTTCTTCGATCGACTTGCCGATAATGCCTGTCGCAAGTTCCGGATCCAGCACCTGCAGTTTCGTCAGCGTGGCAAGCGCCGGCGCCGTGAAATACAGCAGGAAGATGAACAGGAGCGACCACGACACCGACTTGCGCGCGTCACGCACGGAAGGCGTGGTGAAGTAACGCATCAGAATGTGCGGCAAAGACGCGGTTCCGGCCATCATGCAGAATGCCAGCGTGACAAACTCCCAGCTTGCCATGCCGGTGCCCGGCGCATTGTGCAGGGTTTGCAGAATTCGAACGCCGCCGAATGGCGCTGCTCCTCCGGCCGCTGTACCCACGCCCCAAGCTGCTTCAAGCTCCGCAATCCGGTTCACGGCATCGCCGTAGCTGAAGTGCGGTATGATGCCAAAGCCCTGAACATTGGACATCCAGATAACAGGTACGAGATAGGCAATGATCAGCACGATGTACTGTGCAACCTGCGTCCAGGTAACGGCCCTCATGCCGCCCAGCATCGAGCACAACAGGATACCGAGCAGGCCAAACCAGACGCCGACCTCGAACGGAATGAGCAAAGCCCGCGATGCGATAGTGCCGCTGGCGTTGATCTGAGCCGTCACGTAGGTGAAGGATGCCACCACCAGGATTACCGTGGCGATGAAGCGGGCCAGGTTGCCGCCATACCGGGTACCGATGAAATCCGGGACCGTGTAGCAACCAAACTTCCGCAGATACGGCGCCATCAGCGAGTTGACGAGCACGTATCCGCCAGTCCAGCCGACCACAAACGCAAGATAGCCGTGGCCACCGAAATAGATGCCACCTGCCAGCGCCACAAATGAAGCACCGGACATCCAGTCGGCGGCGGTAGCCATGCCGTTGAATACAGGTGGGACCTCCCGGCCCGCGACATAGTATGCGTCGACCTGCATGGTCCGGGACATCCAGCCGATGACGGCGTAGATGACCACGGTGAAGGCCACAAAGAGCACCCCGATCGTGGCAGCACTGACACCGAGTTGCTCCAGGACCGCCATCAGCAGGATGAATACGATGAACCCGCCAGTATACATCCCGTAGATCCTGGGCAGGTTGTTGATGAAGTCTCTTCTTGAAGAATCAGCCATTATTCCAACCCCTAGCCTTGACCTATGCCCGCTTCTTCGTCGATCTTGTCCTGAAGCACGTTCTGGCCAAAGATAAGAACGACAAAGATGAACAGGGACCCTTGGACGGCAAAGTAGTAGCCGAGCGGGAAGCCAATGAAAGAAGCTCCGTTGAGCCCTTTCGCAAACCAATGGACAACAAAGGCGAAGATCACCCACACAATCAGGACGTAGATCGTCAGACTGCGGGTTTTTCGCCAGTGCTCTGCCATTCTTTCAGAAATTTCAGCCATGTGCACTCCTGTGTGTTGCGCTGCTAAGCCTTTGAATTTACAACAAAAACGACTTTCTGTTGCAATCGACTGGCGCGGCAATATATCAGTTTCAATTGAGTTGCATCAACTTTTTGTTAGCTGAAGACTATTGTGGTTCGGAATCCGGCAGGCACAAGATGCTGAACAAGGTAAGAGAAGCCTCCTCCGCCCTTTTCCGGATTCTGCGGATCAGGTTCGACAAATCCCCGATTGCCAGGGTGCCGCAACTGGTCGATTTTGTTTCGACACGGTCTGCCTACGTCGCTCAGACCGCGCTCTTCGGTTACCTCAAGACCCGGATGGGAAGGCAGTATGTAGAGATCTTCAAGGACGACAGCTTCCTTCCGGCAATCGAGACGGCGAAATGGAAAATCTATGCGGCCTGCCTGTCCGACCTTACCATCTACTCCGTCGCCCTCTCGGCGCATGCCGCAAAAGTTGACCGGCAAACTGCATCATCGTTGGCAAAGTTTATACACGCGTCCTGTGTTGAAGAGACTTTCGAGGGAAAGGCTGCTTCTGAAATACGCGAGCAGACCGAGGCAGAATTCGAGCGCCGATGCGAAGCCACGATCTGGCCCAATGCTGCGATCGGAGAGGCGGCTTTTTCGGTGAGTCCTCCGGCTCTTGCTGATTCATCGCCTGTTTCCGATGAATTCAGGGAACTGGATCGGGAGATCGTCATGAATTCCATAAGACTGCGATGGGCCGATGTTCGCGACCAGCTTCGCAAACGGTTGGACGGTGAGGCAATCTGTTCCGCGTTGCGTTCTGGCGATCAGCCCGTGAAGGCGCTGAATGTGCCAAGTGTCGCAAGCGGAACGAAGCAAGAGAATTGAACGCCAACCAGCCGTCTGTGCATGCCATTGCCGGAACTCGGGATAGTGTTGCAACCGCACGCTAAATCCGGGAAGGGAGCGGATTGACGGGCCGGATTGGCCGCAACTGGCGGGGGAGAGAATGTTCAAGTTCATTGTGATTTCCGATCTTCACGTGGTTCCCGAAGGCGAACTCTCCCATTCGATTGATACGGCAGCTCGCCTGCGGAATGTCGTGGAGCACATCAACGCAATTCACGCCGATGCAGCGTTCTGTGCCGTTGCCGGGGATCTCACAGATCATGGCGAGGTCAGCGCCTACGAACGCGCACGTAAGGAACTGGGCAGGCTTATTGTGCCCTGCTATCCGACGATTGGAAATCATGACGACCGCAACAATTTCGACTGCTGTTTTCCGGAACTCATCAACCCCGCAACTAGCCGCATCGACCGGTGCTTCGATGAGAGCGGTCAACGGATAATCATGCTGGACTCTGTCAGCAACGGTGAACATGGGGGATCGCTGACTGGCCAGCAGCTGGACTGGGTAGAAGCAAGGCTGATGGAAGCCCGAGACAGGCCAGTTATCGTCATTCTTCACCACAACATCACGAAACTGATGGTGTCTACAGACGGCATCCGGCTCTTGAATGGGGGAGATCTGGTGGATGTACTGAAGAAGCACGATGACATCCGTCATGTGATTTCAGGTCATGTGCATTTGACATCTTCCGGAACAGTGGGTGGCATTCCATTCACGACCATTTCGGGCAATCATTACAACATCGCTCCGCTTCAATATGATCCGGATTGCCGTGCCCCGCGTCATGACGGTCCGAGCCAGATTGCGGTCGTCTGGTCGGGCAAGGACTCCACTGTTGTGCTCATGGAGGACTTCCAGCACCGCCAGATCGTCATGCCGAAAGAGCTGTTTTACCGGTGAAACCGCCCCAGCCCGGTTCCGCCGAGGCGCCTAATGGGTAATCCCAGCCATCTGAACTGGACATTCTGATGATCCCCGACCTGAAAGACGTTGCGGATGCCGCCCGGCGGCTCGCTCCGTTCATCCGCAGAACTCCGGTGCTCGGATTTTCCGGGCTGAACCACTGGAGCGGCCTGGACATGCGATTCAAATACGAAAACCTGCAGGTGACCGGTTCCTTCAAGGCGCGAGGGGCGGCAAATGCGGTAATGAGCCTGAGCGCAGAAACCCGGCATGTGGTCGCGCATTCTTCCGGCAACCACGGAGCGGCGCTGGCCTATGCAGCAAAGGCCCGCTCCATACCTGCAACAATCGTGATGCCGGCGGTTTCGGTCGAAACCAAGAAGCAGAATGTGAGGAGTTTTGGTGGCCGTATTGTCGAGTGCGGTAGTTCGGCTGCGGAACGGAGTGCTGCGGTCGAGGCGATCTTGGCAGCCGAGGGCGGAACTCTGGTCCATCCATACAACGACGCCCAGGTGATCGCCGGACAGGGAACATGCCTTCTGGAGTTTCAGGAACAGGCCGGGCATCTTGACGCTGTCGTGGTGCCCATTGGGGGCGGTGGGCTGACTTCGGGCAGCTGCATTGCCGCCGGGGTTGATGACCGCAGGACAAAGGTGTTTGCTGCTGAACCGCAACAAGCTGATGATGCTCACAAGAGTCTGCGAGCCGGGAGACTTGTGGATCCGGATACACCGGACACGATCGCCGACGGTCTCCGCGCACCGTTGCTGGAACTTACCTGGGAGATCATTTCGAAGGGTGTAGAAGACGTTCTGACCGTCGAAGAGATCGAAATCGTCGAGGCAATGGGGATATTCCGCCACTACACGGGCAGGTTGATCGAACCGAGTTCGGCAGTGGCGCTCGCTGCGGCCCTCAAGCACAGAGAGTTGTTCCAGGGTTTGCGGCTTGGCATCATCATCACCGGCGGCAATCTCGAGATCGACCAGTTGCCCGGGTTTGCCCGGGACCAACTGAAAGCAATGGCCGCCTCCGCATGATCAGGACAACAACTTCAAGGATGGATGGAATTGCACCTGAAATCCTATAGTCTGGCCTGGATGTGCCGGCATTGCCGGAAACAAGGACCAAGCATTCAGCCGAAAGGGAAGGCATTTGGAAACTGACGACCTCAAGTCGCGCATGGCCCAGAAGGCAGCGCTGGACTACCACCGCCTGCCGAAGCCAGGAAAGCTGGAAATCCGGGCAACCAAGCCGATGGCAACCTCGAGTGACCTTTCCCGGGCATATTCGCCGGGTGTGGCCGAAGCATGTACCGAGATACACCGGAACCCCGGGGACGCCTTTCAATACACGGCCAAGGGCAATCTTGTTGCGGTCGTGTCCAACGGTTCAGCGGTACTTGGCCTGGGCAATATCGGTGCCGGCGCGGCGAAGCCTGTCATGGAGGGCAAGGCGGTGCTCTTCAAGAAGTTCGCCAACCTGGATTGCTTCGACATTGAAGTCGATGAGCCGGATCCGGAGAAGCTTGCTGATCTGGTTGCCAGGCTTGAGCCTACTTTTGGCGCGGTAAATCTCGAGGACATCAGGGCACCGGATTGCTTCGTCGTGGAGCGGTTGTGCCAGGAACGGATGAAGATCCCGGTTTTCCACGACGACCAGCACGGCACGGCGATCGTAGTTGCGGCAGCAACCGAAAATGCAATGAAGGTTGCGCGCAAGAGTCTGGAGGACATCAAGATAGTCGCTCTTGGAGCGGGCGCTGCAGGGATTGCATGCCTGAAGATGCTTGTGAGGATGGGCGCAAAGCCGGGGAATATCTATCTCTTCGACAGCAAGGGTCTCGTCAGCAATGACCGGGATTACCTCTCGCCGGAAAAGCGCGAATTCGCGAGAGACGATGGCGAGTGCGGGATTGAGGAGGCGATCAAGGGTGCAGATTTGTTTCTGGGGCTGTCGGGTCCCAATCTCCTGACCAAGGAAATGGTTGCCAAGATGGCGAAGAGTCCGGTGATCTTCGCTCTTGCCAACCCTGATCCCGAAATCATGCCTGAAGATGCGTTGGCCGTCGCGCCCGATGCGCTGATCGCCACCGGCCGTTCGGACTACTTCAACCAGGTCAATAACGTCCTGTGTTTTCCCTTCATCTTTCGTGGGGCGATGGACGTTGGCGCAACCGAGATCAACTATGAGATGAAGATAGCCTGTGCCTCCGCCATTGCGGCGCTGGCCAGAGCTACGACTTCAGCCGAGGTCGGGACGGCGTACCAAGGTGAGGATCTCACATTCGGACCGCGATATCTGATACCGAAGCCGTTTGATCAGCGGCTGCTCTCCAAAGTCGCTCATGCCGTTGCTGCTGCGGCGATGGAGTCTGGTGTCGCTACGCGACCGGTCGACCTTGGGGAATACAGGCGTCGGCTGGAAGATCAGGTCTACCGATCCTCATTCACCATGCGGCCGGTCTTCGAGTCGAGCAGCATGCATTCGCGGCGCATCGTGTTTGCCGAGGGTGAGGATTTCCGCGTACTGCATGCCACCCAGTCGATACTGGAGGAAACCGGACACACGCCTGTCCTGATAGGGCGGCCGGAGGTGATCAGGCAAAGGATTGATCGCGCTGGCCTGTCACTCTTGGCAGAGGGTGGGTTCGAAATCGTCGATCCTTCCGACGATCCCCGGTTCAAGGACTACTGGATGGAATATCACTCCATAAGGAGGCGTCACGGGGTTTCACCGGATCTGGCAAAGGCGATTCTGCGCACAAACTCGACGGCGATAGCTGCAATCATGGTTCGGCGCGGAGAGGCGGACAGCATGATCTGCGGGACATTCGGCCAGTATTTGTGGCACCTGAATTATGTGAACCAGATCCTCTCGGAAGGTGAGTTGCATCCGATAGGGGCCCTGTCTCTGATAATCTGCGAAAGTGAAACGCTTTTCATTGCCGACACTCATGTCAATCCGGATCCAACGGCCGAGCAGATCACCAACACCGTCATCGCAGCGGCGCGCCACGTTAAGAGGTTCGGTATCGAACCACGGATTGCACTCTGCTCCGACTCACAGTTCGGAAATCTCGACAGCCGGTCGGGCCGGCTCATGAGGCAAGCAATGGAAATGTTGGATGCTGGCAGCCACGACTTTGCCTATGAAGGTGAAATGAACTCGGATACTGCACTCAATCACGAACTGCGGGAGCGCCTGTTTCCTGACTCGCGACTGGAGGGCAGGGCAAACACGCTGATCTATTCGGACGCAGTCGGTGCCGGGGCAGCGCGCAATCTCTTGAAGAGCGTTTCATCGGGGCTTGAAGTTGGCCCGATACTGATGGGCATGGGCAACCGTGCTCACATCGTTACCTCGGCGATTACAGCCAGAGGGTTGTTCAACATCTCTGCGCTTGCTGGCACAACAGTAGCCAGTTACGGCTGAACCGGAGATCCACTCAATCCGCGTATGAAAGGTCGATAGTGGAATGCCAGGAAGACTGACAACACATGTGCTCGACACCGCAAGAGGCCGCCCGGCGAACGGGCTGCATATTGAACTCTTCAGGATTGACGGCAGCGACAGGACCAGAGTTGCCAGTACTGTGACCAACGAGGATGGCCGTACGGACTCGCCGCTGCTTCCGAGCGACAGCTTCAGCACTGGCAGCTACGAATTGGTGTTTCATGCGGGGGATTACTTGAGACAGCAGGGGATTGAGGCCCCTGAGCCGAGGTTTCTCGACGAAATCCCGATCAGGTTCGGATTGGCCGAAGAGCAGCACTACCATGTGCCGCTTCTGCTCTCACCGTACGGCTACTCGACGTATCGTGGCAGTTGACGGACAGGCTGGTGCTGCCGTCGCGGCCGAAAGAGAAAAGGTGATCCGGTGCTAGACGCTGCAATAATCTGGGAGTGGCTCGAATTTGCGGTGCGCTGGCTGCATGTCATTACCGCCATCGCCTGGATCGGTTCATCCTTCTACTTCATTGCTCTGGACCTTGGCCTGAGGAAACCAGCAGATCTTCCCGAGGGTGTATCCGGTGAAGAGTGGCAGGTGCATGGTGGCGGGTTCTACCATGTGCGCAAGTACAATGTGGCACCCGAACGCCTGCCTGAGCATCTCATCTGGTTCAAATGGGAGAGCTATTCGACCTGGCTAAGCGGCGCTGCCCTGCTGATGATCATGTACTGGGCCGGCGCAGAGCTTCACCTTATCGACAGAACCAAGGCGGATTTGCCGATCATCCAGGCGGTGCTTATATCCGGCCTGTCACTTGCAGTTGGCTGGGTCATTTATGACCGTCTGTGCAAGTCGAAACTGGGCAACCGGCCGACGGCCCTGATGGTCCTGCTGTTCATCCTGCTGACAGCGATGGCGTGGGGATACGACCAGGTCTTCACCGGGAGGGCCGCGCTAATTCACCTTGGCGCCTTCACGGCCACGATCATGACGGCCAATGTCTTTCTGATCATCATTCCCAATCAAAAGATCGTTGTTGCCGACATGAAGGCAGGAAATGCCCCGGACCCAGAATATGGCAGGATTGCCAAGTTGAGGTCGACGCACAACAACTACCTCACATTGCCGGTGATCTTCCTGATGCTCTCGGTGCATTATCCGCTGGCATTCGCGACCGAATACAACTGGCTGATTGCCTCGCTCGTTTTCCTGATGGGCGTAACCATCCGCCACTATTTCAACTCGATGCATGCGGGCAAAGCCCGGCCACATTGGACTTGGGCCGCCACGGTCATCATCTTCATTTGCATCATGTGGCTTTCGACGGCACCCATGTTCAGGACAGCCGAAGCCTCACCGATGCCTGAACCGGCAAGATCAGTGCTGGTGGGTCATCCTGATTTCGCGGAAGTACGGAGGATAGTTGCCATCCGTTGTTCGGGTTGCCATGCAAGAGAACCGCTTTGGCAAGCGGTCTACTGGCCGCCAAAAGGGGTGGTGCTGGAACATGACGACGATATGGCCCGCCTGGCCCGGGCCATCTATGTGCAATCCGGGATAACTTCAGCCATGCCTCCTGCCAATGTGACCTTCATGGAACCAGAGGAACGGGAGGTCATCGCCCGCTGGTACCGGGAGACGGCCGCAAGCGGTTGGACCGGGAGCCTGTAGAGTTCGTTGGCTTGCGTGCTGCCGCACCAATCGCAAGCACCTCCCAACCCTGCTGCTCAGACGTGGTCAACGATGCGGTTGTGCCGCAGGCGACGATTCAATCTCACGAGCGCAGTGACCGGATGTCAGGCTGCCTCGCCGATGTAGCTTTCGAGCGTATCGTCGAGCGCTTCGACCCACTTGGTATGGTGCGGCGGAGCCTGTTCGCCCGTCATCGGTGAAACGTAACCGTTGTCTCTGAAGGTCATGATGTTCTGCTTCTTGTGCTTCTTCCACTGATAGAAGGCTTCGTCAGACGCATCGACATTGAAGCTCGGATAGTCTGTTTCCGCGATCAGTTCGCGCACATAGTCGCCCTGATACTTGATGCAGGCGTAATCATCCTCAAGCGCGTCTTCAGCTGCTTCGCGTGCTGCCACATCGGCGCGCATGGCCTCGGCATTGGGCAGATCGATCCTTCCCATGATGACGTCCCTGACGAACCAGGCTTGGGCGTCAAACATATTGAAGGTGTACCACTGGTCCTGCATGCCAAGATAGAACATGTCCGGGTCGCCTACCCAGACAACGCCCTTGTAAAGGTCTGCAGTCGCCAATCTGTTGGCGGTCCTGAGGCGGAGCTTGTCCTCAATGAACGGAAAGTGGTGCTGGTAGCCTGTGCAGAGAATGATAGCATCTATACCGGTCGAAGTGCCGTCACTGAAATGGGCGGTCTTGCGCTCGACGCGGTCGAGTAACGGCACCTCTTTCCAATTGTCCGGCCACTTGTAGCCCATCGGCGCCGTTCGGTGGCTGACGGTTACTGACTTGCACCCGTACTTCCAGCATTGCGAACCGATGTCCTCGGCGGAGTAGCTCGTGCCGATGATCAGGATGTCCTTGCCGGCGAATTCGCGTGCGTCCCGGAAGTCGTGCGCATGCAGGATCCGTCCATTGAACGTGTCGAAGCCCGGAAACTCCGGGACGTTCGGGGTGGAGAAGTGTCCCGAGGCAACGATGACGTGATCATACTCTTCGTCGGTCTCGCTGTCGTTAACGATATCCTGGGCGATTACGCGGAATTTACCGTTATCCTTGCGCTCAATCCGGCGCACCGGGTTCTGGAACCTGATCCAGTCCCTGACGCCCGCCTTTTCCACGCGTCCCTTGATGTAGTCCCAGAGAACAGCCCGCGGCGGGTAGGAGGCGATATTCCGGCCAAAGTGCTCGGCAAAAGTATAGTCGGCGAACTCGAGACCCTCCTTAGGTCCGTTCGACCAGAGATAGCGGTACATTGAGCAGTGCACCGGGTCGCCATGAGCGTCGAGTCCGGTCCTCCACGTATAGTTCCAGAGTCCACCCCAGTTGTCCTGGGTCTCGAAGCAGGTGATTTCGGGAATCAACGCCCCCTTTTCCTTCGCTGACTGGAAGGCCCTGAGTTGAGCCAGACCGCTCGGCCCTGCACCCACTATAGCGACACGCTTGTTCATCCACTTCTCCCCGGTGCTGGTTGTACGAATTGGTTATTTCGATTTCTGGTGGTTTGCAAATTGCTTGTTGTTCAATCATTCATCCATTTCAGGAGGATTGAGCGCCTGCAATTGCTGAGAGGAATCACAAAAATCCGACTTCGAGACCCACGAGTGTTTGGAGAAGTCCGAACTCTAACTAGCAATTGCATCCACTGCATGTCGGGAGGATCCTGATTGGGAGTCAGCTGGGCACTTTTCTCGAATTTTGTCATACTTCCGGTCGTACCACTTGACAACTTTTGCCGAGCACGCTCACATCAGTAGTCCAACCTGACCGTAGCATGGAGGCCCCGGCCAGTGAAAGAACATCATCCGCTGTAACGCAATTTGCTGCAGCCAAGTTGGGCAAAGCTCTCCTAAACTTGTTGGCGGCCTTGAGAGCATCTCGGCAGTGTTTGCCAGAACTGTCCTTTGCTAGTCCGCTCACAAACGCCTCAAAAATGAGCAGGTCGTCGTTGCAAGGCCAATGATCAAAATCCAGGAGGGCGTTGCGATGCGGAAATTTGGTCTTTAGGCCGTCCAATACGTGTGTCACCAACACTGTGCCAACTGTGGCAACAGTTGCCCCAGCACCGGCTGACCAAGGCCATCTACACTCTCCGCATCGTCTCCCAGTAAGTCTTGATGCCGGTCGTCGAATCGAGAGAAACAACGGACACTCAAATCCCAGAGTTGAAGGGCGTCCCGAGGACAACTTGGCAAAGCAACTGATGAACTTGTGAAGCTCGGACCCACAGAATTCTCTACTTTCTGTAGTGATCGCCCAACCTGTATTCTTGGGTGCTCCTACGTCAACAACGCCGATGACAACAGATCTTGTGATGTTCATGGTACGATTGAATGTAACTGGACAATTTCTCACCGATCATCAGGTTGCCTTGGACTTTGCATTCCAATGGCTTCAAACTGTTCCAGCCCCCTGTTTGCAACTCGGTTTTTGATTGTTGGTTGACCTGACCATTTCATGTTCAATGAAGTGAAAACTAGTGGCTGCGGAGACATAGTCGCTGTTTCGGAAGTCCGTCGCATATACGGGCCGAACTGTAAAACATGGCAATAGCAGGCTGGGCAACAAGAAGTCCGCATGGGGAACAATAAACCATGACTGTACCGGAAAGACACGGGCCGTCCCGACTTGAAGTAACGGATTTTGGGCCAATTGTTGAGGCCAAATTGGACCTTCGCCCGCTGACTGTGTTCGTCGGGCCAGGCAATGCCGGAAAGTCATACCTGGCGACTCTTATATATGCTCTGCACCGAGTGCTGAGCAGCGACACGGTCTTGGCAGGACAGGGGCTACGGCGGGTATCCTCCAATCTGTGGACCAAGGGCAGACCGAACCTGTCTGCGGCGAGTGTAAACCAACTGCTGAAACTGCAATGTTCGCTTGTTGGCGATCTTGAAGAGGGCGATAAGAGGAGTGTCGTTCTGACACCACCTGTAGCCGACACTGTTCGATCGTACTTTGATGGACTTGCAACTTCGCTTTCCCACGAAATCGTGCGGTGCTTCGGGGTCGGTGATCCAGACGCATTGGTGCGGAAGGGGAGTAAGCATGCGCCGCGCATTACGATGCGGCACACACCACCTGATTTGCATAGAGCCGTGCAACACAGTTTTGTACTCAGCAAGTCTTCCGAATTCGCGACTGATTTTCCGGAAGCCGCGCAGTTTCCCTTATGTCTCGGGTCTGACGAAGAAATTCACCAGTTCATGCGAGCTCACACGCATTGGCCGGACTTGAGTGAAGCGGATACTATTCGGCGGGAGTGCGCGGCTAAGGAATTTCTGTGGTTGATCGGCGTCAAGATGTTGCCGACTTTATTCAACCCGCTGCATTTGCCAGCGTTCTATCTGCCGGCCGGCAGGACTGCCGTCATGAAGGCACACAACGCGGTAATCAACGCCTTAATTGCAAGTGCTCCATTGGCGGATCATCGACTAGCCAACCAAACACCGGTGCTTTCCGGGGTTCTGGCAGATTTCCTTGAGCAGTTGATCGAGATTGGTTCGGTCAGGCATGCCCGGAACAAGACCAAACTGGATCTAGGAAAGGGTATCGAGGCCTCCATCTTGGAAGGATCCGTTCGCGTCGATCGATTTGAAGCAATCAATCACCCTCATTTTGTATTCCGGCCCCGCGGTTTGAAGAAGGATCTGGCGCTTGCGAACGCCTCGTCCACGGTATCGGAACTTGCGCCTCTAGTTCTGTGTCTCCGGCACATTGTAGAGCAGAACAATGTCCTGATACTTGAGGAGCCGGAGTCTCATTTGCACCCTGCCATGCAGGTCGTGCTGACACGCCAACTAGCTGCGCTCGTCGAAGCAGGCGTAAGAGTTATCGTCACTACTCATAGCGAATGGCTTCTGGAAGAACTGGCCAATGTCGTACGTCGTTCGCAATTGCCAGAGGCCGAACGTGATGGCCAGGTTGCGCTGAACCCCAGTCAGGTTGGCGCATGGCAGTTCCAACCCAAAGGACGGCCCAAGGGGTCGATTGTCAAGGAAATCTGCCTTGACGAGTCCGGCCAGTATCCCTCCGACTTTGATGAAGTCGCGATTGCATTGCACAACCAGTGGGCAGACATATCGGGTCGCCTCGAAGCCAGTAGTTGACTGCGCTGTGTGAGAAGCTCCGATGCAGGATCAGCATGAATTGCGTCGTGCAGGGGAGGTTGAACGCGGATGGATGTCCAATTGGTTTGCAGAACGCTTCAACACCGAGACCATTCGTTAATCTTGGTAAATTTCGGCTCACCCCTGCGGCAAGCCGCAAAGGCAATTCTGGTTTGGCATTGAACGGACTACGAGTGGCAAACCTGACGAATTCAGATTTCGAAGCAGGCCCTTTCGTCAACGGAAAGGCACTTGGTCAGCCCTGTTTCCCATGTCAGATAAGTTCGAGAGTCTTCCAGATTTCCCTCGTGGCGTTCGCTGGCAAACAATGACATGTCGGCCGCGTTCGGCGGCACTCTGCCCTTGACCATAGAGGCGCCTGCTTCCCGAAGAGCCGGAACTCCGCCGCGAACAAGGGCAACATTCCTGAATCCAAGGCGTTGGAATTCGATTGCTGCCAGTCCAGCCTGTGGTCCGGCATCGCCAGCGACAAGCCAGCGCTTGCCGGTCGCAAGCGATCGGATCATTGTTCGGCTGCACCAGCGTGTACTTTCGACGGACAATTCTGCAAATTCCGCCGACGGCCGGAAGTCCAGAATGGTCGAGCTTCCAGAGCGAACCTCTGCAAGCGCCGAATGTGGTTCGATTTCTGCAACCCGCAATCGCGGAGGAGCCAGCCATGGTGTTCTCTCGATCGATCTCAGCGACTGGTTGATCCTCGTGACCATGACCTCGTAGCCCATTCTGCACAGCCACACTGCCGCAAACGCTGACCGCATTCCCAGATCGTCCGCAAGAATCAATCGGGATCGCAGCACGCCAACATACCCATCTGTCTTTTGAACCAGTTGTCCGGCAGAGGCGTTAGCAAATGCAGGGAGGCTGCCGCCACTGGCTTCCTCTGCCGTTCTGGTGTCGAACAGGAAGGTCGAGTGATGCTTGTCGGACAGTAGGTGACTGACCGCTTCCGCATCAATCAGCGGAATCCCATGCTGACTGAGAAACTGCTCTGCTCTTCGGCACGTTGTGTCTTCTAATTCCGCTGAAAGCGGTTCTGGAACATGCGGCTCTGAGCCGTGTTTAAGCTGCCGGCCAGACAGCACCCACCCTTGGGTGCCGTTTTCGAGAGCGAGTATCCGGCGTTGGGGATCCATCAAAGCCAGACTGCACGCCGCGACGGTGCTTCGGGTTCTGCCGGCGCAGGTTAGAACAGTCGGAACATTCGGGTCGATCTCATCAAGCCGATGTGCGATTTCTCCTGCCGGAAGACAGGTAGCCCCGGGTATAGTCATTTTCCGGTGTTCGGTTGCTGGACGGCAATCATAGAAGTTGAGTGGCCGCTCCTCTGCGATCCATCCGGCCAACCTATCTGGCGTGATCAATTCCGGATTGAAATGCTCCCAGGCAAGCTCGCCCAACGTCTTCGATGGTACGTTTTCTCCCTGGATCAGTTGGAGACCTGCATCAACCCAGCCCTTCGTTCCACCGTCGATCCAGGAAACGGAAGTGTAGCCCATGCCGGAAAGAAGAAGCGCGGCGTCTGGTGCAATCCCGTCGCCGTCGTCAATCAGTATGATATCTACGTCTGGCCGTGGAACGAGGGTACCGATGTGTGCTTCCAGCACGCTATAAGGAAGGGGGGCCGCAAACACTGGGTGACCCAGGGAATGCGGACCGCGTTCCCGCACATCAAGGAAAGCCACTTCCGATTTCGAACAGACCAGTGAGTTGGCTGTTAGGGCTGGAAGGCTGCGTGTCATGGTCAGAATCTCCCTGCCGCAACTGCGATCAGGGAATGGTATGGTCTGCGCCAACCGGCAGGTTGAGCCGCTCGTTCAAACTGTGATCTTCGAGTCTGGATCGTTCCGCATACGGGTCCCAATGAAGGCGTGGGGCACATGCAGTCAGTTCGATAAGTTTCGCAGCGCCACGCTGCTGAAATTGCCAGAGCGACTGAACAGCGTTTGCGCGAATTCTTCGAGTACTTCTGCTGCTGACTGACTGCGGCCCGCAAACTCGAGATTTGCTTGCGCCTTACTCAGTATATCCTCACGGGTCAGCGGGTCCCGCACACCACCCCGAAGTTGCCCCTGCCGTTCTTCAAGCACTCTTCCATCGGCAAGTTCCACCTTGACATGGCCGGTGTAGTTCTTCGGGTATTCGTTTTCTGGGTCAACTTTGTAGAAGACCTTGGAAGCAAGTTCAGAGACCGCAGAGTCTTTCAGTGCCTCATCGGTAAACTGTGCCAGTCCGGCGCCACCGTGAACCAGTCCGCAAGCCACTGTGTAAGGTGACGAGAACTTGGCCGCATACGGGGTAGGTGGTGACTGCTTCAATGCGAGCGGTTCCCAGAGCCGGTGCAGGGTGCCTTCGGCTGCTTCGCAGGTGATACGCTTGACTTGTGCGGGCTCGACACCCCTTGCCTTCAGGCGGGCAGCGCAATCGATAAACGGTTGCGTCATTGTTCCACAAGCATACGGCTTGAATGCTACCCGGGCGCACTGCCATTCGGTTCCAAGATCGTCGCAGAGCGGAGCATAAACGGGGGCGATTGATGGTGCGAACGACGAGTAGAGGCCGTGCGTTCCTTCAATGACCGTACGCGGGCCACTGAAACCGGCACCGCCCATCATCGCCGCCCGTAGGCCCGATTGGGCAGCCCATCCTGCATGCATTCTCTTTGTCCAGCTACCGTCAGCCAGATACTCGATGATGCCGGCAGCCATGGAACCGGCAACTCCCAGTGCATCCCTGATCTGCTTTGGCCGGAGGCCCGCCGCCGCCGCGGTGCCTGCCGCAGCGGCGATTGTGCCGAGTATGGCTGTAGGATGAAAACCAGCCGAGTGCACACCCTTGCCTGCGACAATGCCCAGGCGATTGGCAATCTCGATACCTACAACCAGCCCCTTGACGACATCGTCGTTTGAAAATTCCATCAATTCCGCAGCTGCAAAAACAGCCGGTACAATGACAACTCCGGAATGAACCGGGCAGCCCTCAAAGGTGTTGTCGTAATCTTCGCCATGCGCGCAAGTGCCGTTGATAACCGCCGCGCCGAATGCATCGGTCCCGGCATCGGTACCCCAGACCGTACAACTCCCTTGGGATCCAAAGGCCTTTCGAACAGCCTGTCCGTAGTCGGTCTCAAGCGCAGCAACAGCCAAGGCTACAGTGTCGATTACCGTGTGCTCTGCCGCTGTAAGGGCAGAGGCTGGTATTTCTTCCGGCTGCAGCGCCGAAGCCCACTCTGCAATAATCTCTGAACAGGACTGGTCCATTTCTTCACTCATCCGATTGCCTGCGAAACTCTTCTAGACCGCGCAAGTCCTTCGAGCCTCCAATGTTCTCGAGGTAGTCGAGCAGCAAGTGTGCTCGGTCTCTCCCGTAGCCGCCGAACTCGGCGTTGGAATGGAACTTGTCGACGATCTCTTCGTAGGTGAGCGGTTCGCGCATACCGCCTCGCATATGGGGTTGATGCAACTCGACCGTTCGACCTGAGGCCAGTGTAACCTTCATGTGCCCGGAATAGTTGCGAGGGTATTCGTTGAGAGGATCGATGCGATAACTGATCTTTGCAGTGAGCTTGAGGAGTTGCGCGTCTTCCACTTTTGCATCGTCAAATTGGGCAAGCCCTGCGTCTCCGTCGAAGTAGCCGAGTGCCATGCAAAACGGCATTGAGAACTTTGCGGCATAACCCGATGGTGGCCTGTGTTTGTCAGCTAGCGGTTCCCAGAGGCGATGGACGAGACCTTCACCGGTATCGCAGACGATTGACACGATCTCTTCAGGGTCAGCGACCATGGTCGATAGTTGCCTTGCGCAGTCGATGTACGGATGGATCATTGTTCCGCATGCGTACGGCTTGAATGCAATCTTGGTCATGTACCATTCGGTGCCAAGACCATCAGTCAGGTGGGCATAGTCTGGCGTGGCGGTTGGAGCGAATGCCTTGAAAAAGTTGTTGGCTCCATCAAGCGCAGTACGGGGTGCAAAGAAGCCTGTTGCAGCAATTCCGGCGGCTTTCAAACCGGATTGGGCGGCCCATCCAGGGTGAAGCCTCTTTGTCCACGCACCGTCCGTCAGATACTCGATAATTCCCGAAGAGAAACTGGCAGCAATGCCAATTGCCGCTGTCAGTTGATCGCTGTTCAGGCTGACCGCTGTTCCAGCGCCACAGGCTGCTCCGAGGGTACCGATGACGCCCACAGGGTGAAAACCGGCCTTGTGCATGTGCCCAGGCGCAACATGATTGAGGCGGCAGATCGCTTCGAGGCCGGCAGCGATTCCGACCATGGTTCTTTCTCCCGATAGACGGTGATGCTCCGCTGCTGCGAGTACGGCAGGAATGACCATGGCACCTACCCGGATTGGTGCACCTTCCAGCGTGTCGTCAAAGTCCTCTCCGTGGATGGCCACGCCGTTTGCCAACGCCGAGTCGGCGGCGCCGAACGAACCCGGATGGCCAAGAATTGTGCAGGAACCGGTTCCGCAAGTAGACATGACCTGCTGCATGTAGTCCTGTTGGCGAGCGGCAAGACACAGACCGGCAGCATCAACCAGGTTTTTGCCAGCAATGTGTACAACCTCGTCGGGCAGGTCCTCAAATTTCAGCTCCGACAGGAACTCCGAGAATCTCTCCGATACTGTTGCATTCGGCACTGTGGCCGCGGTCATTGACTCCCCCCTTCTTGGCAGTTAGCCGCTATACCGCGCCGTGCTTGTGTCAACAATCGACAATCACGCGCATTCGAGAGGAGGTAGGGCATGAGCCAATTGGATCCCGGAACGAGCCTTGAAGGGAAAGTTGCGCTGATAACGGGAGCGTCGCGTCGAATTGGGCGGGCAGTGGCGCTTGGACTTGCTGGACACGGCACCAAGGTTGCAGTGACGGCCAGGACCGCCCGTGACGAAATCGAAGCGGTAGCAGATGAAGTCCGCGGTTGCGGTTCAGGCTCGATTGCCATTCTCGGGGACGTCACCAGCGAAGATGATGCTGGCAGGATGGTATCGGAGACCATTGAGGAGTTCGGGGGCATCGACATCCTGATCAATAATGCGGCCATTCGGCGTGCCTGTCCGCTTCTGGAAATGTCTCTGGCCGAGTGGCACGAAATCAATGCCGTGGTCCTTGATGGCGCCTTCCTGATGAGCCGCGCTGCGCTGCCCAGCATGATTTCCAGGGGCGGAGGAACGATCATCAATATTGGTGGCGTCAGCGGTCATATCGGGGCGAAGGAGCGCGCTCATGTTTCTGCCGCCAAGGCAGGGTTGGTTGGCCTAACCAAGGCGATTGCCGTGGAGTTTGCCGACCGAGGCATTACCGCCAATTGCGTTTCGCCTGGCAAGATTGGAGGCAAGCGATCTGCGACCTCTGGGGCATCCCCTGAAATGAGCGTGCCGATTCTGCTTGGCAGGCAAGGCCAGATCGAGGAAGCGGCAGGGACCATCGTCCACATGTGTACACCCAGTGCGCGTTTCATGACCGGACAAACCGTTCACGTTTCTGGCGGCCTCTACATGCCTTGAACCTCCGGGCCGTACCAAAAATGTGGGTGACCAAATCTGGATGCGGCCCAAGCTCGAATTGGAGCATTTCATAAGCGACCTGTAACGGAATTTAGGGAACAATTTTCTTCAGGCAGAACGTTTCTTGCCGCGACCCAGATGTGGCTTATTTGTATCCCATTAGACCCTGTTTGTTGTCCACTGGCTGCCTCCACAATGGTGTTTCGCAGCCTTGAGCATTTGCCTAGGTAACTCAGGTGCCTCCAGGACAGCGTTCGTCAAGTGCTCGAATACAACAGTAGTCAAAACAATGAATACGAAGCGCACGCTGTCTTGCTCCCGCTACGCTCCTGCAGATCAGTGGTAAGCTATTTGCTTATGACACGTAACTGCTTTGGAGTGATGTAACGCCTAGAAAGTAATTGCTTGATGACCAGCGTGCACAAAACAGGGTACTAATCTATTGGCTATCTGATCAACCCTTGAATTTTGTTGATAGATGTGATACAGATGGCCAAATCGTGAGCAAGTTTCCAGCGAACAGAGTTAACGCAATTTGCGAGGCAAGGGATGAACAACCAATTTACCTATGCCAACGTCAAGGAAATTTACGAACGACTTAGTTCCAATCGCGCTGATTCAAGTAGCATCAATTCCGTCCGTGTCTCCGGCGTCTATGCTCTCTTTGTCCAAAGTTCAGACTGCCCTTTACCAGGCATCACATTTTCAGAAGATGGTCTTCTCTACATTGGGAGTACAAGTAACTTGCGCAGCCGCAACCATTTCCAAGTCAAGCATAGTGGTCGGAATTCACCTCGCCGCAGTCTGGGAGCAACGCTAAAGTCAGAACTGGGATTGACCGCTATACATGGACAAAAAAGGAACGGAGAACCGAGTTGCACGAATTTTGGTTTTGTAGATGATGGAGAATCCCGGTTGAGTGAATGGATGCGGCAACACCTGTGTTATTCCGGGCATCAGTTCACAGGTGATTATAGGCGGCTCGAGTGCTGCCTTATTGACATGTACTGTCCACCACTAAACTTGACTAACCTGAAGAATCCTCACCGGGCTGAGATCAGGCACCTTCGTGAAGTGTGCGCGGATGAGGCCAGGGTAAGACTCGCTCAATTGCAGTAGCCCACGAACTATTCGCACTGGAATAACTGTCGTAGTTTTGCAATGGCGGTAGCCGCTAATTCTCCTTGCGCAAGAAGATTGACCACCGAGCACAGCAGCAACTGAACGAAAGGGAATCAAGTTTTGCTCACAACTGGAGTCCTTATTTGGCAGGGCCCAGTCTATACGTAATGGTGCCGCCGTTGGTAGTCGTGTAGGTTGCACCGTGGGTATTCTGCTAGAACGGACCAACTAGGGGCCTGTCAAACGATTGATACTTCACGCAGGAAACCCAGGTCAGGCCATTTCTGCGATGGAATGACTGCAAAACACCGTTTACGTGCTTCATTGGGTGATAACGGGAGACCAAAGGGCTTCCAGCCTGTGGATGTCCTCCTGTTTATCAATTCTCTCGATGGCATCTGCTAACAGTATTGCGCGTGCTTGGCCCAGTCGTGGTGAGGACAGCTCAATTGCCTTTCCCCGGACCTGTTCCCAATTCATCGGTCTGTCGGGTGTACCGAGTACGGCTCTCGTGTGGCGGGATACAGTATTGCCGCCCGTCAATTCTATCTCGACAATCGCCTGGCGTGCTGGCCTGGCTGCTGTGAGTTCCGGACTCGGTACCAGTTCGACAAGTCGGCGCATCGCAAGGACGCCTTCATCGTGCATCCGGTTATGATCGCGTATGGCGGCGTGGCTTGCGCCGCTATCGTGCAGTGCTAGAGCCACGAGATGTTGGGCACAGACGCCCGGCATCGGGCTGTTGTCGACGATCATGATCCGGTCGTCCGGCATGACCACTCGAACCCGGCGGATATCATCTGTCTGGATATTCTCCTCGTCGATCAGTTCATGGACGGCGTCAAGCACCGATTGACAGGGCGAACCAACACACCACTTCTTGATGGAGGCTGACATGATTTCAAATCTGGTCCCAAGATCTTTAGTCAGTTCGTGCGGTGCAGCATCCTGCGCGAATGACGCCATATAGGAGTGTTTTCCGGTCAGGCTGCCGGTGACGCCAGTGGCGCCTGATGCAACGAACAGTGCTGCAAAGACACCATTGCGGGCTCCCATGCCGCCAAAGTCAAAAGCCTTCTCAACATGGTCGGGGTCGCGTTCCCAATAAGCTATCCCTGATGCCTGTTGGGATGCATAAGAGAGCAGATATTCACACTGTGTGCTGTCAAGACCTGCCAGTGCTCCAGCAGCAGCGGCGGCACCGAAATTTGCCCCGAGGCAATGTGTCGAGTGCGTGCCGCTCCGTGGGGAAGTGTAGCCAAGCGCCATGGTCGCACGCGCTCCGATGTCGTAGCCGGCCGCGATTGCACGCAGGAGTTGAGTGCCGCTGGCACCCCGCAGCTGCGCAATCGCCAGGGCTGCCGGAACAACTGCGCAACCAGGATGAAATCTCCCGCCCAGATGAGAGTCATCGGCCTCATCGGCGTGCGCAGCCATTGCTCCTGCAAAGGCGGCGCTGGTCGCGTCGGTAGACAGGTCGGTCCCGGGCACCGATACTTCTGGCTTGCCGCCCATGCGGCGGACAAATGCAAGCGCTTGCTTGCCTGCCGGAAGGCTGACGCCGTCGATCATTGCTGCAATCGTGTCGAGCAAGTGGATGCGCGTCTTTTCGGAGACCTCGGGCGGCAAGGGCGTGGAGCATGCATTGGCGATGTAGCGTGCCACTTCCCTGGTTGTGTACGGCTCTTCCATCTCGGTGCCTTCCTCTGATCACAATTCGGTCAGACATCACATTGTCTGCAATCTACAATTGACAATTGCTGCGGTTGATGCAATCGTTTCCAATGTCTGATTGGAGGGTGGTGGCAGATATCCTCGCAGCACAACAGGAGAAGACAATGATCAGAAAATTCAAGACCGCAGTCGGTGTGGCAGTCATGGCTACGATGGTCACTGGCGCAGCCCCGGCCGCAGAGTATCCGCACGACACGGTCACACTCGTGACTCATTCCCGCTCGGGCGGAGGCACCGATGTGTTCCTGCGTGAAATGGTGAAGTATCTGGGCGAATACCTGGGTGCCGACCTCGTTGTTGAAAACGTTCGCGGTGGCTCGGGCGCCAAGGCCATGGCAAGGCTTGCAACTTCGCCAGCGGATGGATCCATCTTCTATGGAACCACGCCGACCTTCATCAATACGTCAATCCTTTCGGAACCGGAGTATACCTACAAGGACTTGATGGGGGTCACGAACGTATTCCTCGACCCGCAGATCGTCTATGTCAGAACCGACAGCCCCTACGCTGACTTGAGTGCAGTCGTGGAAGCTGCGCTTGCCGATCCTGGATCGGTGGTTTTCGGGGTGACCACACCAGGTTCACTTGACCGCCAGGTCATGGAGACCTTCAAGAAGATCACTGGAGTTACCTCACCGATTGTTACCCATGATGGCGGCGGTGAACTGCTCATCAGCGTGCTCAACGGAACCGTCTCGCTGGGGATCGGTGAGATTCAAGAATTGACGGCACAACTCGAAGCCGGCGAGGTTCGTCTCCTGACGACTTACACAACCGATCGTCTCGGCGATTTCCCGGACGTACCCACGGCTAGAGAGCAGGGGATTGATCTTGTAATCAACAAGTTCCGCGGCATTGCCGGTCCGGCGGGACTTCCAGATGACATTTTGTCGGCATGGGAAAACGCAATCACTGCGGTGCTGCAGGATCCCGAGTTCCGCGCCTGGTTCGAAGCACAGAGTCTTGTGCCGAACTACATGAACAGCGCGGACTATACTGCCTTCCTTAATGAGTTCGCAGAACAGCAAAGGGCGTTCTTTGTCGAATACGGCATCATAGAGAACTGACCCTGCCTTCCGGGGAGGAGGTGCGATGACGCGGCTGGGCGGCGATTTCTGGGTTGGGTTGGTCGTGCTCACTTCGGCCATCATCTACTGGCTTGAGGCGGACAAGATCCGAATCAGCCCGCTTGATGGTCCGGTGAACGCTGCCGGCCCTCCCAAAGCCTTGGCATATGCTCTGGGTTCGTTGGCAATCATACTTGTCGTCCGAAGCCTGGCGGTTGCCATCATGGGCGGTGGTCGCCCGCCGTCGCGTCAGGAAAGTGTTTCGATACGGCAACTCCTGCATCCTCATTTGCGGGCGATCGGCATGCTCGCAATAGGTGTCGGGTATCTGCTTCTCGTATCGTGGCTGGGATATGTGATAACCATTGTGGCGCTCATCCTTGCTGTTTCGATCTATAATGGAGCTGCGCCAGGCTGGCGCACAGCCGCCGTTGCCATTGGCGGGGCCATTTTCTTCCATCTATTCTTTGTGGAGTTTCTTGGCATCCCTCTGCCAGCGGGAATCCTCCAGCCGGTTGTTGGCTAGGTACTTCAGCCATGGAAGCGCTCCAGCACGCATGGACCGCATTGACCACCACTCCGGCCGTGTTCGCGGCCATGGGAGGTGTTGTCTGGGGGATACTCGGCGGTGCACTGCCGGGCATATCCCCGTCAATTACCATGGCGCTCTTGCTGCCGTTCACTTACGCCATGGATCCGATACCAGCCATTGTGTTGCTGGCATCGACTTATGTCGGCGCAGAGTATGGCGGCTCGATTCCGGCCATCCTGATCCGCACTCCTGGCACGAATGCAGCCGCGGCAACGGCAATCGACGGCTACGAGTTCCAGAAGCAGGGACGAGGTGGCGAAGCGCTCGGTATCTCGCTGGTTTCCGGTGTGATCGGCGGCATGATCGGCCTGTTCTGCCTGGTGATCCTGACCAAACCACTGGCCAGCGTCGCCCTCTATTTCACCCCGCCAGCATATTTTTCGCTTGGCGTGCTGGGGATCAGCGTCATCGCCTCTTTGTCCACCGGCTCGCTGGTCAAGGGGCTCATGGCAGGCGTGGTTGGGCTAATGATCGCCACAGTAGGTTTGGATCCAGTATCAGGGGTTAGCCGGTTTACCTATGGCGCGCCCGAATTGCTGGGCGGCATTCCCTTCATACTTGTCATGGTCGGTGTGTTTGCGGTTTCGGAACTCTTGGTGCAGGCCGGCAAACCGGAACAGGTCGCAGCCGACAATCGGCAGATGCGGATCAAGTTACCGAGTTGGCAACTTCTTAAACGCCTCCGAAAACCGCAGCTCATCGGATCGGGTATTGGGCTTTTTGAAGGCTGCATGCCCGGGGCGGGCGGTTCTATTGCTGCCTTCATGGCATACAACGAGGCCCGCAGGTGGTCCCGGCATCCGGAAGAATTCGGCAAAGGGTCGCCGGAGGCGATTGCCGCACCGGAGAGCGCCAATAATACGGTTGCAGGAACGGCCCTGGTGCCAATGCTGTCATTCGGCATACCGGGATCGAACTCGACTGCGATCCTGCTTGGGGGCCTGCTCATCCATGGTCTGCAGCCGGGCCCATTGCTTTTCGTCAAGCATCCGGACTTCATCTATGGGCTCTATTCGGGGTTGCTGGTCGCCAACCTTTCACTGTTTGTGATCGGCATTCTCATCATCACGCCGGCTGTCTGGCTGGTGAACAGGCCGAAACCCTATCTCATGGCAGGCATATTTGCCCTGATCTTCTCCGGTATCTATTCGATCGACAACACCCTGTTCGACCTCTACCTGGTCTTGCTGGCAGGCTTGGTTGGCTATGTCATGCGGTTGCTCGGTTTCCCGTTCCTGCCCCTGGTACTCGGCCTTGTGCTGGGGTACCTTATTGAATCCAACTATCGCCGATCGCTGCTGCTGACAGGTGGCGAACACAGGGTCTTTATCGAGGATCCCATTTCTCTTGGCTTGCTCATAACGGCGGCACTATTCGTGTTTGGTTCCGCTCTCCGCGATTTTCGTGACTCGAGAAGGCGCGCCAGGGCAGAGGAGTCGGAGTCTAGCAGTTGATCACCCATCGCGTGCGGCCCCAGCGGCCAGGAGAGCGGCTCAAACCGGAAGAGCAGCTTGCCTGGAAGATTGCGCAATTTGCTGCCGCGTCCCCCGAGCCTGAGCCGGCAGCGGCAGCCATGGCGGCATTGAGAATAATCGACGATTGGGCAGTTGCCATTGCGGCCTTGGACCGGCCATCGGTAATCTCTGCTCAGGCAGCAGCGATTGGCTTTACACGCAGCGGTGGCGCCAGCCTGATCGGAATGGGGCAGAACCCGAAAGCGGACCTTTATTGGGCAGGCTATGCCAACGCCACGGCAATCAGGGAGCTTGACTTCAACGACAGCTTCTTTTCCGCCGACTCTGGGCATCCGGGCGATACGATCGGCCCTCTTGCCGCTGTGGCCGAGGCCAAGGGGCTTACGGGCGCCGACCTGATCCGGGGCATCGCTGTTGCCTACGAGATCCAGGTCGATCTGATAAAGGGTATCAAGCTCAACCCATACAGGGTCGACCATGTTGCCCATCTAGGCCCTGCGGTTGCCGCCGGACTGGGAACGATGCTGGGTCTGGAAACGGAAACGATCTACCAGGCCGTAAACTTGGCAGCACAATTGTCGGTCTCAACCCGTCAGACCCGCAAGGGCACGATTTCGTCTTACAAGGCGAATGCGCCCGGACATGTCGGGCAAATCGCAATGCTGGCTGTCGACCGTGCCATGCGGGGCGAGTCCAGCCCGGCGCCCGTGTATGAAGGGGATTACGGGATGCTGGCGATACTCCTCGGTGGCCCTGAAGAGGAAGTGGAAGTGCCGCTTCCGGCGCCTGGAGAGCCGCCATCTGCCATTCTCGAGACCTATCCGAAGGAGCACTCGGCGGGGTATCACGGTCAGGCATTGATCGATCTGGCCTTCAGGATGCGCAGCAAGATTGGTGACGAAAGCCGCATCAAAGAGGTTGTCATCTACACCAAGGAGAAGACTCATCTGGTAATGGGTTCCGGTGCCGGTGACCGGGAAAAGTGGGATCCCAACGCCACCCGCGAAACCCTGGATCACTCGGCAATGTACATCTTCACGGTCGCATTGCAGGATGGAAAGTGGGATCATTACGGCAGCTATGCGCCCGAACGGGCATCCCGTCCTGACACCGTGCGCTTGTGGAGCAAGGTTCGCACAGTCTCTGATTCCGAATGGACACGCGAGTTCACTGATCCTGCGCCACTCGACAAGGCGCACGGAGCGCGGGTCGTCGTGACTTACGACGACGGATCGACATTTGAGGACGAATTGCGCGTTGCCTCGGCGCACCCCAAGGGGGCGAGTCCCTGGGGTCCGGGCGATTATCGCCGCAAGTTCGCGCAGCTTTCCGAGGGGCGGGTGGATCCTGTGGAGCGGGAAAGGTTCCTGGACAGGATTGAAGGTTATGCTGACGACAAACAGCAGTCTCCGGTCGATCTCTCAATTGACGCTGGCGTGAGGGTGGAGGACCGCAGCGGAAGAGGACTGTTCAGCGGTCAGGCATAATGGCCGGCAAACGCAGGTAGGCGTTCAGGCGGCTTTGCCCGGAATGCAGGAACATGAACAGCTTGGGATCAGGGGCCCCTATGATTTCGTATGAGGTGGGAGCGCCGCATGCGCCGTGATCACCCTGTTTTGGCCACGCCTGACATGTTCCCTGTGCGCCGCCTCGGCGCGATCGGGGTCGCGAGCTTCAAGGGCATTATACATGACGCGGTGCTCTTCATTCGAAACGGCTAGCCCGCCACCCAGTACCAGCCCCTTCACCCTGAAAAGGTGCATTCGAACCACCAGCCGCTTGTAGTCTTCGGTCAGCGTCTGATTGTCCGCAATTGCCAGTATTCCGTCATGAAACTCGAGATTCAGCCCATAGTAGGAGTCGACATCCTCGGCTTGCGAAGCTTCATCCATCTGCTTCATGAGTTCCTTGAGCGATGACAGGCCCTCTTCGGTCATTTTTCCGGCGGCCAGCCGGCCCGCCAGTCCGAACAGGACCTCCCGCACCAGATAGATCTCCTTTGCTTCCGCAATGCTCAATCTGCGAACGAAGAAACCCCGGTTCCTGACCGACTCCACAAATCCCTTCGCTGCCAAACTGCGCAAGGCTTCGCGCAACGGTCCCCGGCTTGTTCCGAATAGCGATGCGAGTTGATTTTCGATCAGTCGAGCGCCGGGCTCCAGTTCGCCGGTAACGATCAGCCTTTCGACCTTCCTCTCCAGAGCACTGGCAAGAGTTACCGTCCTTACTATCGATAGGTCGTCCATTTCAGCACCCAATAGGCTGGTTTTCTGGTCATGACTGGCCGCTGGTTCGGGCAAGGCCCGCCAATTTGCCCCCCGAACTCGGTCCGATACCCTTAGCTCAAACCAGAACCGGTCGCACTGACATTCGTGCAATCACCGCGGGATCAACGGGACCGTCCACACCCCATGCGGCCTCCAGCAATCGGCATGATGCTTCCTCGCCGATGACGGCACTGGCCTGCCCGACAAACTTTTCGCCCAGCCTCTTGTTGTCCAACGGCTTCTCCTGGCTGCCAATCGCCCGATCAACATGCCGTTCGAGCGACGTGCCGTCCTTGAATTGAACCCTGATTGACACTGAAGCCTCATGCATTCCAGCCTCGGGAATGACCTTTACACGCGTGCGAAGGTCAACGATGCCGGGATCGGTCACGGCTTCGTCGGTGAATGCCGCTGGCGACCCGTCGCCGCGAATAAGGGCGCATGCGGCCGCGTGGAATATCGAGAACTTTCCTTCCAGGCCGGTCTGGGGTGAGGTCTTGCCGGTCAGCTCCAGCACCAGTGGAGCCGTACGCAGTTCCACCTGTTCGATGTTCGCTATCGCTTCGGCCCCGATCTCGTTCCGGATTTGCTGGCAGCCATCTATGGCCGGATGGATCACGATACCGCAGGCGAATGGCTTGTAGCTATTGAGCGCAGACTCCCAGCGGGAGCCAAGCCCTTCCAGGATCTCGCCATGGTCCTGTTTGGAGGATACAACGCAGGACCAGCCCCGCGGTGCCTCTATTCCCTGTTCCGAACTGTCGAAACCCGCTTCGGCGAGAAGCGCTGCCAGAAGTCCGTTTCTTGCGGCTGCGCCCGGGTGGAAGGACTTGGTCATCGTCCCGAACATCTCGCGCAGTCCCGACGATTGAGTGGCAGCGATTCCGAAAGCCCATTGCATTCTCTTGACGTCGAGGCCGATGGCTCGGCCACACGCGGCTGCGCTGCCGAACACGCCGGCAGTTCCGGTGATGTGCCAGCCTCGATCGTAATGGTCCGGATAGACCGAATTTCCGATGCGGCACTCGACCTCGGTTCCTGCTATCTGCGCAGTGATGAATTGGTGGCCCGTCATCGGCCGGAGTTCCGCAAGCGCCAGCAATGCAGAATCGACCGGACCAGCAGGATGGATGATCGTCTTGAGATGAGTGTCATCATAATCCAGGACATGCGACGAGATGCCATTGACGAGGGCGGCATGTTGGGAATCGAGCCGGTCGCTATGGCCGATGACCGTGGAAGTCCTTTTTCCCGAAAACGCATGAACAGCGCGCAATACAGCATCGACTGATGGATGCGAGGCGCCGCCCACAGCACAGCCAAGCCAGTTCACGAACGTTCTGACGCCTTCGGTCCTGACTGCGCCGGGCACGCTATAGTCTTCGAGTTCTACAACCCAGCGGGCAAGTTCTTCGGTAACCCTTCGATCGGACATCCAGAACAGTCTCCTTGCTGAATCGGACGCGAGATGCGTTTCGTGGCTTGAACCATGCCGGGCACTGCTTCCGAGTCTGGTTGGACATCACCTGGCAGTGCTGCCCGTCGGGATTTGACCGCATACCTACTAGCGCAAGTGCAAATTGTCTACAATCTGCAATCACCTGCATTGCCCTGCGCCACCCGGATGCTCGTGAAGAGGCAGGCGGGCTGTTCATGCTGTTGGCGGTTGCCAGGAAGGGCACAGGGTGCCCGTTTCCGGCCAAGATGCATTTGTGAATATGAACTGCGCTTTGAGTGCCAATTGTGCTGGTTCACATTCCGCGGCCGGGAAGGGCAGTGAAACGGAAAATGGCACTGTCATTCGCTTGCAACATGCCGTTTCACTGTGCCACACTGAGTCACCTGCTTGCGGCGGAGGAGCAATCCGCAACAGGCACCGCAATCCAGTATTTCAAGAAGTGGAGGATGACATGTTTGCGAGTTTCACCTCGGGCAAGACCACCCGGCGAAGACTGTTGAAGTCCGCGTCGGCAACCGCGGGCCTTGGCGTGCTCGGCGCTTATCTCCCTGGAAGGGCAGCCGCAATGGGTGAGCCTATCAAGATCGGTTTTCTTGCGCCGCTGACCGGACCGGTCGCCGCGTGGGGAAAGCCGGGCCTGGACGGCTGTGAGATTTGGGCGGAGGCGATCAACGCCGCCGGAGGCATCAATATCGGCGGCGAGAGCCATCCGGTGGAATTCGTTGCCTATGACAATGAATATGATCCGGCCAAGGCGCGGACTGGCGCGACCAAGCTGATCCGTGAAGACGGCGTGAAGTTCATCATGATGCTTGGTGGCGATACCTGGCCAGGAGTGCAGCCAGTTGCGGACCGCACCGGCATGCTGTTTTCGACACTGCTGCCATCCGATCTCGGGCCCGATACGCCAACGCTCATCGCACCGGCAGAGGTGCACCCGATCTATAATGTCACTGGTGTCGAATGGCTGGCGGAAAACCGCCCGGAATTGAAGACGGCAGTGATGTGCGCTCAGGATGATGCGCTGGGCTTGCCTTCGGTCGCCACTTACCTGGCAGCTTTCGAAGCAGGCGGCATTTCCATGCAGGAGGATCCGTTGCTCTTCGATCCGGCGACGACGGACTTCGCACCTGTGGTCACCAAGCTGCTGGCCAATGATCCAGACATTTTCTGCCTCGACACGGCCTATGCCGACTATGTGCATCCGATCGTGGAGCAGCTTTTCCAGCAGGGATATGAAGGCCAGATCATCTCCTGCACCGCCGATTTCTATGAGCAGATCATCGCAAAGACTTCGGTCGAATTCATGGAGGGGTTCATCTTTCAGTTCCCAGACTTCGACGATCCGGCGCTGAATGATGACATCATCAACTTCCAGGATCCGAACGGCTTCTATGAAACCTACAACGAGCGGCATCCCGGCGAATGGGGGGCGGTCAGTTGGGAATATGCGTCCATCATGGATGTCTGGAAGGAGGCAGCCGAAAAAGCCGGGTCTGTGGAGCCGGACGCAGTGCTCGACGCGATGTTCGCCGACGGCACCGGTGCGCACGCCTTCGGAACCGCCAACTGGTGGGGAACGGATTTGTTCGGGATCGATAACGCCCTGGTCGGCAACTGGCCAGTGGTCGTGATCGAGGGCGGCAAGGCAACAATCAAGGAGTTCAAGTCGATACCGGACTGGTACGACAAGCATGGCGAACTCCTGAAGAAGCACATGGCTGCGTACGGTCAGATGTGGGATCAGCGCTGATCGCCTGAGCCTGCATCCTCAAGGCGTTCGGGCGCAAATGACGCAGTCGCAGCTGGTGGTTTGCCTGCATGATTGAATTGCTGGCGCAAACCGGCCTGAACGCACTGTATGCTGCCGCCTACCTGTCGCTGGTGGCGGTGGGCCTCGTCTTGATATTTGGAGTCATGGGCGTGATCAATTTCGCCCATGGCGAACTCTTCATGCTCGGCGCCTATGTGGTCGTTGCCCTCTATTCGGGGGCGCAAATGCCCTTTCTGCTGGTTGCCGCCATCGGGCTGATCTTCGTTGGCTGCGTCGGGTTGCTCATGGAATTCTCCATGTTCGGTCCACTCAGGGACAATCCGCTGGGTGGATTGGTGGCATCAATCGGTTTCCTGCTGATGATTCAGGCGCTGGTGTCCATGGGCTTCGGTGTGCGCATGGAGCATGTGCCTCCTTTCACCCAGGCAGTCATCGAGTTTTCAGACAAGGTCAGGCTGCCGGTTCAGAGATTGCTTGTGATCCTGGCATCAATCGGGTTCCTTGCGGCACTCTGGCTGTTTCTCAAGCGCACCCGTTTTGGCTGGGCATTGCGGGCCAGTGCCCAGGATCCGGAAGCGGCCTCCCTTCAGGGAATATCCGTTCGCCGCACCTCCATGATCGCCATGTTCATCGGCGCAGCGCTTGCAGGTGTTGCCGGGGCGCTGACTGCCCCGCTCAATTCGGTGAATCCGCACATGGGCCATTCGGTCATCGTCGCCGCCTTCATCGTCATTATCGTCGGTGGTGTCGGGTCGCTGGAGGGCGCTGTTGTGGCGGCAATCGCCTACGCGTTGGTTCATACCTTCGTCACGACTTTCTGGGACGGCGTCATTGCCGACATAGTCGGACTGTCCCTGATGTTGCTGGTGCTGATCGTGAAGCCCACTGGGCTCTTCGGGACCGCCGATCGTGCCTGATGCCCTTGTCAGGAGCCTCTGGGCGATAGCCGGTCTGATTATTCTCCTGCTGCTGCCCTTCGGGCTGAGCTTTTCCCAGCAGGAGATTTTGGTCTTCCTCACAATCAATGTGCTTGTGGTGGCTTCCTACCGCCTGCTCACGCTGACCGGCGAATGGTCGCTTGGCCATGTTGTGATCATGGGCGTCGGCGCCTACGGGTCGGCCTTGTACTCCAAGGAACTGGGTGTGCCGGTTCCGCTGGCGATGCTGCTTGGCGCACTGACCTCGGCCCTGATTGCCTACGGGCTCAGTTTCCCGTTGTTCAGGATGAAGGGTTTCTACTTTCTGATCGGCTCCTTTGCTGCCGGGGAGATCATCAGGCTGCTCTGGAAGCGGTTCCGCGAGCCATTCGGCGGTCCGAAGGGCATCAAGCAGATCGATCCGATGCCGGATTTCGATATCCTCATCTGGCGCTTCGATTTCTTCGAACCGGTTAGCTACTATTATTTCAGCCTTGTCGTTGTCGGGTTTTGCCTCTGGATCATGTGGAGGATCGAGAAGTCTCCGGTTGGGTTGACCTTTCATGCGGTTCATTGGCAGGACAGGCTCGCCGAGGCTGCCGGTGTCGATGTCCGGGCCTATAGGACGATGGCATTTGTCATCGCTTCGGGATTTGCAGGCCTCGCCGGAGCATTGCTTGCCCATTACATCGGCACCGTTAACCCCAACAGTTTCGATATCGAACAGATGATCTATGTTCTCACCTGGGCAATAGTTGGCGGTACGCGCACACTACGAGGCCCGGTGATCGGGTGCATCGTTCTGACCGTATTGAACGAGATTGTCTTGCGGGAAGCCGGTCTCGAACAGGGCCGGCCGTTCGTCTACGGTCTCGTGCTGGTTCTGGCTGTCCTGTTCCTGCCGAACGGGCTTGAAGGGCTTCTGGACCGGATTCAGAAGTCGAAACCCGTTCGACGGCTGCTGGCATCAGGTTGAGCAGAATGTCCGCCGGGTTTCTGGAAATCGACAAGTTGCAAATGCGCTTCGGCGGCCTGAAGGCCGTGGACGACTTGAGCTTTTCGGTCGCCGAAGGCGCCATTCACGGTCTCATCGGACCTAACGGTGCAGGCAAGACCACAACCTTCAACCTGATTTCGGGGTTCTACCGCCCGACAAGCGGTGAAGTTAGATTCCGGAATACCCGGTTGTCCGGATTGCGGATGCACCTGGTCGCCCGGCAGGGAGTTGTCCGGACCTTTCAGCATTCGACGCTTTGCGCCGAACTGACCGTTGCAGAAAACGCGTTGATTGGCACACACATGGCGTTCCCGCCAAGTCTCTGGGCTGCTGTGGGCGGCTTGAACCGGTCGGCGAGGCAACAAGCGCATGATGCTGCAGTTGAGGCGCTGGAGTTCTTCGGTCTTGAGAAGTTCTCGGATCAACCGGCAGGTGGCCTGTCGCATGGTCACCAGAGAGCGCTTGGTATGGCCGTCGCACTTGCGGCCAACCCCAAGGTTCTACTTCTTGATGAACCCTTCACCGGCATGAACCCCGAAGAGACGGGAACCATGATGAAGCTGATGTTCAAGCTCAGGGACAGGGGACTCACCATACTGCTGGTTGAACATGACATGCACGCCATCATGGGCCTGTGCGACCGGATCACAGTGATGAGCTTTGGGAAATTGCTGGCAGAGGGACGGCCGGAGGATATTCGAACCCACCCGGATGTCGTGGCCGCCTATCTGGGAAGTGGATTCAATGCTGCTTGAGGCGAAAAGCATCAGCGTGACCTTTGGAAAGGTGACGGCTGTTCGGGAAATCTCGATTTCTGTGCCGGAAGGGGGGATCGTTACAATCATAGGGGCCAATGGCGCCGGGAAATCGACCACGCTTAGGGCGATTTCCGGATTGGAACAGCTATCGGCTGGCGAGGTGCACTTTGCAGGCGAGAAGATCAGCGGCCTGGCGGCTGCGGAAATCGCTGCCAGGGGCATTGCGCATGTGCCGGAAGGCCGCCGGGTTTTTCCGGACATGACGGTAGACGAGAATCTTCGTACAGGAGCGTTTCTTCGCACTGACCGCGCCAGCATCAGTTCGGACCTGGAGGAAATGTACGAGACCTTCCCGAACCTCCAGGACCGGCGGAGGCGGAACGCCAAGCTGCTCTCTGGCGGAGAACAGCAGATGCTTGCAATCGCCCGCGCACTCATGCTGCGACCCAGATTGCTGCTCATGGATGAGCCGTCAATGGGACTTGCGCCTGTGGTCGTGGATGAAATTGCCGGGATCATCAGGAACATCAAGGAGAGTGGAGTGCCGGTCATACTCGTGGAGCAGAACGCTGAGCTGGCTCTCAATCTGGCAGACCGTGCCTATGTGCTGGAGAACGGGCGCGTGTTTCTTGAAGGCGATGCGGCAGAACTGCACGATGACGACCATGTCCGTGCAGCCTATCTTGGGGTCTAGGACCGGGCTGGCTGTGCTGGAGTCAACGCTGCCTGGTGGCTGGAGTCGCGCTGACCTGTTCTGGGAGCGGCTGCAGGAGAGGGCAAACCAGCTCGTTGAACGGAATCGGCCGTACGCGGCAGCATTAAGGTTCGTGTTGGCCGATGCAGCGGCCTTGCTGTGCTTCGACACCAGCGATCCCCGGAGGGCAACCAGCACCGCCAATCTTGCTTTCGCGTTCCGATGCCTGAGGCTCGAGCGGGCGGCGCGCCGGTTCTACCGGATTGCAATATCCGACTGGTCCAGTGTTCCGCGCATGATTGAGGATCTGGAAATCAGGCCGCAAGCGCGCAGTTCCCTCTATCATCTGAGAATGGAGGCCAGGCACTGGGAAACCTACAAGGAGAATCGCCGGGTCCGGCTCCGTTCCATCGCCGCCGAGACTGCCAGTTGCCTTGAAGCCCTTCGCGGCAAGAGGCCGGTGCCTCACAGGCTGTTTTCGCGTTGGCTTGGCGAAAAACCGCCCATTCCTGATGACGTCAGAAAGCTACTGGGTGCATGCCTGCTGGTCGCTTCTCCGCCGTGACCAAGCCGTGGTCAATGATGATCGGCAGCACTGCCGCCCGCTCGCGGATGGGCGCTTTCATATACTTCCAGCAACCGTTCCTTTTCCACCTCAGTGTAGAGCTGGGTGGTTGAAAGCGAACGGTGGCCCAACAGTTCCTGAATAATCCGCAGATCGCCGCCCGCCTTGAGCAGGTGAGTGGCAAAGGAATGCCTGAGGGCGTGTGGTGTGGCAGTCGCCGGAAGTCCGAGTTTGACCCGGGCCGCTTCCATGGAACGCCTGACCGCCCTGCTGTTCAGAGGTCCGCCCCTTGCTCCGACGAAGAGCGGTCCGTCCTTGGGGTACGGGCACAATTCCGAGTAGTTTGAGACTGCCTCCTTGGCTACCGGGAGGACCGGGACCATCCGGTGCTTGTTGCCTTTTCCCTGTACTCGCAACACATCAGGCAATGGCAGATCCGGCCATTCGAGTGAAAGCGCCTCGGAAACCCGCAACCCGCATCCGTAGAGAAGCACGGCGATTGCACGATCCCTCGCTGCGATCCATGCCGGTCGGTCCGTTTCACCCAGTATTTCGAGTACCTCCTTTGCCGCTGGTTCCCCAAGCGGTCTTGGCAGGCTCTTCCTGTACTTCGGCGCCTGCACCAGGAGTATGTCGGAAGGATCAAAATCGAAGCGCTTGCCAAGCCAGCGATAGAATTCCTTCACAGCAGAGAGACTGCGAGCCAGCGATCTTGGCGAGACGCCCTGCCTGCGTTGTTCCGCCATCCAGGAGCGGATATCTGCCCGGTTTGCTGACCTGAGCGTGGCGAGTCCTGCTGGCATTCCATGGTGCGATGTCAAAAAGGCAAGATAGCCGACTGCATCTCGCCGGTATGCAATGGCGGTGTTTTTGCCGATGGCGCCCTGAGCAGCCCGCTCGGAAAGCCAGTCCGAAACCATCCCCTCGCAGGCTTCGCTGAGCATTGTCATGTTGCCAGACGCCCAACCGTCGTTGCAACGACCCTCCGGACAAGATCCAGCAATTCAGTCGACATGCCTGGCTTGAAATTCTCCGCGCACGAGGAGCCGATCACCAACACGAAGGCAAGGCTGGCGTCATCGATGCTCACCGGCAGCAGCGCTTCAGAGCGTATCGGGGGGCTACAGGAACCATACAACTGGGCAGGGCTCTTCGAAATCTGCCTCAGCAAGATGCGGCCGGGAGAACTGTCGAACGGCTCAATGTAAGCCCGCCTGACTACAGGGTCGAGAGATCCATGCGCAGCATCCGGGACTGCTTTCAACAATCTGGCAGCGTTGGGGCCATTAGGGAGCAAAACGACACTTTCGACCCTCATGACGGCGGGCAATTCGGTTGACAGGAACTTGCTGAGTGCCTGCAGGTCTTCAATCTCCAGCAGTTTCAGCACCGCATGGTGGGTTCTCTGCATCGCCTCGGCATTTTCCCGAAGCACCTCTTTGAGCAGCTGGTTCTCCTGTCCGGCCTGCCGGAGTTTCTGCTCAAGCCGGCCGAACGCCAGCCCCCGCCCGTCAATGACATTGTCACCCAGCTGATCGTTGTGAACCGAGGCAATTGCCTTGAGCACTTCCGCATCATCAAGGACGATTCCGGGGTCCGCGATGATCTGCTCCCGGACGAGCGATCGGTCGTTGGCGCTGTCGCTTGTCGAGACGGTCACCCAGCCACATTTCCGGGGACGATTTCCCGGTCCCTCATGATTTTCCGATTTTGGCCGCGTCGGCTAGGAAGCTGGCGAGTCCCTTGTCTGTCAAAGGATGGGCTGCCAGCCTCTTGATCACATCCGGCGGGATGGTTGCCACATCGGCACCGGACAAGGCGCACTGGGTCACGTGCAGCGGCGAACGGATTGACGCCGCCAATACTTCGGTCTCGAATTCGTAGATGTCGTAGATTGAGCGGATATCCCTGATCAGCTCCATCCCCTCGAGGCCAAGGTCATCCACGCGGCCGATGAACGGGCTGATATAGGATGCGCCTGCCTTGGCTGCGATCAGCGCCTGGTTTGCGCTGAAGCAAAGCGTGACGTTGACTGGAATGCCCTCCGATCTCAGGCGGTCGCAGGCCTTGAGGCCGTCCCAGGTCAGGGGCACCTTCACCACCACATTGTCCGCGATCGCGGCCAGTTCCATCCCTTCGGCGGTCATTGCCTCGAATTCTGTGGAAAACACCTCGGCGCTGACAGGCTTCCCCTTTACTATCTGACAGATTTCACTGATTACCTCTTTCGGATCCTTACCGGATTTGTGGACAAGGGTTGGATTGGTGGTCACGCCATCCAGGATGCCCATCCCGGACAGTTCGGAAATTGCTTCGGTATCAGCCGTGTCGACAAAGAACTTCATGCCGTATTCCTGGGTGCTTGTTCTGGGGTATCGTATGGGCACTACCACTATACGATGTATGAGATGGATGGAATAGCGACTTGAAGGTGCCAGGCAAGAGAGCAGATCAGGACTTTGAAGCAGGTAGCGTCGTGGCAGTCATGACAACCCGGCTGGTCAAGGGGTGCCTCGACTATCTGGCTCCCAGTGGGGGCGTCGATGCCGGATCCCTGGTAGAGGTTCCTTTGGGTTCCTCGCGTTGCATTGGCGTGGTCTGGGGGCCTGGAGAAGGCAGGATTGAAGCCGATCGGCTGCGTCCGATCACCCGCACGCTGGATGCGGCGCCATTCGGCACAGCCATGCGCAGCTTTCTCGAAAGAGTCAGCCGCTACACCCTCAATCCGCCCAATGTGGTTCTTCGGTTGGCAACGCGGGTATCCGGGCTGGAAGATCCGAGGCCAACCCGGAGCGTCTTCGCTCCGACCGGAGCCCAGCCCGAGCAGCAGACATCAGCCCGGAAGAATGTGCTGAGGGTATTCGAGGAGTCAGGCGGCATGCCGATGCCAGCCAAGGAAGCCGCGCAGCTTGCCGGGGTAGGAACGGGCGTGATCAAGTCGCTTGAAGAACAGGGCATCCTTGAACGGCTCCAGGTTCCCAAAGACAGACCCTATCCCCCGCTTGAGCTGGATCGCCCAACTGTTGAATTCACTGAAGAACAACGGGCTGCCGCGTCGCTGCTTAAGGAACGGGTGGCGAGCCGGCGATATTCCACCACCGTGTTGAAAGGCGTCACAGGTTCCGGCAAGACCGAAGTCTATCTGGAGGCGGTTGCGGAGACCATCCGCCAAGGAAGACAGGCTCTGGTTCTCTTGCCGGAAATCGCGCTGACAGAGCAATTCCTGAGCAGAGTTGCGGCCCGGTTTGGCACCAGTCCGGGCGAGTGGCATTCCGCTGTCAGGCCGGCAGAGCGCCGGCGCTTGTGGCGAAGCGCAGGAGAGGGTGATGTGCAACTTGTGGTTGGCGCCCGTTCCGCCCTGTTTCTTCCGTTCAGGGATCTTGGCCTCATCGTCGTCGATGAGGAACACGATGTCTCATACAAGCAGGATGATGGCGCCACATACAATGCACGGGACATGGCGGTGCTGCGAGCCTCGATTTGTGGCGCCCAGGTTGTGCTGGCGTCAGCGACACCGTCGCTTGAGACCTGGAACAACGCCCGTACCGGCAAATACGAGCGTGTCGATCTTTCGCACCGCGTGGGTTCGGTCGAACTGCCGGAGATTGGCGCGATTGACCTGAGGGAAGCTGAACTTCCGAGTGGACGGTGGATTTCGGGAGCGCTGGCCCTCGCAGTACGCGAGGCGCTCGAACGGCAAGAGCAGGCACTGCTGTTCCTGAACCGACGCGGCTATGCGCCGCTGACAATCTGCCGCTCCTGCGGGTATCAGTTCGTATGCAGCGACTGCGATGTCCGCATGGTGGAGCACCGTTTCAGAAACGTCCTGATGTGCCACCAATGTGGTGCGACCATGCCGACCCCGCAGATTTGCCCCGAGTGTGAAGCCGAAGGAGCGCTTGCAGCAATAGGCCCCGGGGTAGAGCGTCTCGCCGAGGAGGCAAGGGAGCTGTTTCCGGGCGCCCGCATGGAAATACTGTCATCAGATGTGGTGGATTCCGGCAGAGGGTTCAGGGAGACAATCGAGCGTATCAAGCGCGGAGATGCCGACGTGATTGTGGGCACTCAATTGGTTGCCAAGGGCCACCATTTTCCTTTCCTGACCGTGGTAGGCGCCGTTGACGCGGATTTCAGCCTCAAGAGCGACGATTTCAGGGCGGCAGAGCGCACCTTCCAGATCATGACCCAAGTTGCCGGCCGCTCGGGAAGGTCGGGAAACGCTCGTCGGGGCGTCGCACTGTTGCAGACATGTGATCCGGAACATCAGGTGATGAGGGCCATTCTATCGGGTGAGGATGAGGCATTCATGCGTGCTGAAGCAGCGGAGCGGCAGGTTGCCGGCGTCCCGCCATTTGGTCGATATGTAGGAGTTGTCGTCAGTGGCAGGAACCCATCCACCGTCGTTGATCTGTCGCGGGCAATGGTTCGGAATTCGGGGCCACTCCGCCAGATCGGTGCCGAGGTCTTCGGTCCCGCACCTGCGCAGTTGACACGGATTCGCGGCAGGACACGGTACCGCATCCTGATCAAAGCGGGCACCGGGACTCCACTTCAGCCCGCGGTTGCCGCATGGATGCAGCAATTCAGGATTCCATCAAATCTGAGGGTGTCGGTTGATGTCGATCCCCAGCGCTTCGATTGAGCAGTTTCACCTCGCGGGGCGGAACAGGCAGGATGAGTTGTTTTTGAATCCCGTTGGCGGAATGTCCTTCGGTTGCTGCCGTTCTTTGCGAATAGACATAGCGCAGACGAGCGGCATTGCCTGGTTATCGCGGGTTCTCCAGCAAACCGCGCTGGACAATGAACGAAGCGGTTCGCCCGTTGCTTCGTACTTGAGCATAGGCACCAATTGCCCCGGCCAACTGCACAGGTACAATCATGGGACTCATTGAATTCAGGTCCCGCCACCTGTTGAAGCGATTGCGCCACTGCTGAATGGGTTGAGCATTGATGCGGTTGCTCCCCATCGGAGGCAACTATAACAGCGACCGACAATTCAGGCGTATCCAATGAATGAAGACTTACCAACCGGCATTCGACCGGAGACCATTGATCGTTATGTTGCCGGTGATGACAAGATTGAGGGCCGGACCGATGTGGTCAAGCTCAGTTCCAACGAGAACCCCTTCGGCCCCGGGACACTCGCCCTGAAGGCGTTGGCTGGATCATTGGGTGGCATCGCCAGGTATCCCTCCACGGACCATGCCGACCTCCGCGCAGCGATAGCCGAAACGCACGGATTTGACCCCGAGCGTATCGTTTGCGGGGCCGGGTCCGATGAAGTGCTCGGCCTCATCTGTCATGCTTTTGCTGGAAATGGCGCGGAGGTCATGCATACGCGCCACGGTTTTCTGATGTATCCGATCCTTGCCAAGGCAGTTGGCGCCGAACCGGTCGAAATCGACGAAACAGAAAGGCGGGTTGATGTCGAGAGGATCCTTGATGGCCTGACCAGCCGCACCCGGATCATTTTTTTGGCCAATCCGAACAATCCCACAGGCACCATGCTTGATTCAGCGGAGTTGCAGCGGCTTGCGGACGGCCTGCCGCAAAATGTCTTGCTTGTTCTTGATGGAGCATATGTCGAGTATGCCGGCATTGATGACGGAAGCGCCCATTTGGCCGAAAGCCGGCCGAATGTGGTCATCACGCGCACTTTCTCGAAAATCCATGGCCTCGCATCTCTCAGGATCGGTTTCGGTTATGGTCCCCGCAGGGTGATTGAAGTTCTCGACCTGTTGAGAAATCCTTTCAATGTCGGCGGGCCAGCGCTGGCTGCCGCCGCTGCCGCAGTTCGCGACACAGGCCACATCGAAAGAAGCCGCATCCACAACTCGGAAATGCGCCAGTTCATGGCAAAACGGCTTGCCGAAGCAGGTGTGCCATCCGACAGATCATACGCGAACTTTGTGCTTGCGCGATTTGAAAGCCCGCAGGAAGCGCAAGCCTGCGATGCTGCCCTGCGCTCTGCGGGCATCATCGTTCGCCGCACCGACGCATACAAGCTTCCGAATTGTCTTCGCATCTCGGTAGGCGACAAGGAGGCCTGTGAAGCCGTTTGCAAGACCGTGACTGAGTTCAGGCGCCGCCAGGAAGGTCCCAAATGATCTACGAACGCATTGCCCTGATTGGCATGGGACTCATTGCCTCGTCTATGGCCTTGGCGGCCAGGCAAAATGGCCTCGTTGGAAGAATCGACGGCCATGCCCGGTCGACGGCCACTGCAAGGCGGGCTCTTGACCGCGGGCTTGCCGATGCCATGCACGAGACGCCTGAGGCTGCTGTGGAGGGTGCCGACCTCGTGGTGCTGTGCACCCCGCTGGGGACATTCGAACAGCTGACGAGACAAATTGCCCCCCACCTGAAAGAGGGAGCCACGCTCAGCGACGTTGGTTCGGTCAAGTCTCAGGTGGTCGAAACGCTGACGCCATTGGTGCCAACGGATGTGCATTTCATTCCGGCGCATCCAATAGCCGGAACAGAGCAGTCCGGTCCCCTCGCGGGCTTTCCGGAGTTGTTCAGGCACCGGTGGTGCGTCATGACACCGGGCCCGGACGTTGACAGGGCGGCTGTCGAGAAGTTGGCTCAGTTCTGGCAAGGCATGGGTTCACAGACCGAAGTCATGGATCCGGTGCACCATGACCTGGTGCTTGCCGTAACTTCCCATGCGCCGCACCTGATTGCCTATACCATGGTCGGTGTCGCCGACCACCTGAGACGGGTTACCAATTCGGAAGTCATCAAATACTCGGCGGCGGGCTTCCGAGACTTCACCAGGATTGCCGCTTCCGATCCGACGATGTGGCGGGATGTCTTTCTGTCAAACAAGCAGGCGACACTGGAAATCCTGGGCCGGTTCACCGAAGAACTCTTTGCCCTCCAGAGGGCGATCCGGAACGACGAAGGTGAGATGCTCCTCAACTACTTTACGGAAACACGCGCAATCCGGCGCGGTATCATTGAAGCAGGCCAGGACACCGCTCTCACGGATTTTGGAAGGCATCAGGCCTCCGGAGATTGACCTGCGTCAGGAGTCCCGGCCGCAGAGAAGAACCGGCGGGAGAGCGGCCAGGGGAACCCCGAACATCTTTACGATCCCTTCTTCGATCTGGAGTTCGAGCGAGGAAGCCTGAAGCAGGGCAGGCACCATTCGGGCAGCCATTCCATCGCTGGATCCCTCAGGCAGCCGGTCGCGGACAAGTGCCTCGATCAGGGACCGCGAACCGTCAAGAGAAGCCAATAGTTCGCCGGAAGCGTGCCCACTGGCGTCAAATGCAAGATTTGCCTCAACCGAAATTTCAGTTGATGGCCAAGCCAACAGGGCCTCACTGACCGTCAGCGCTTCAATTCTGCCGCCGCTGCCAGCGCAGGTGGATGCGCCAAGTGGCCGGTCAAACTCAAGGGATACGGTCATAGTCACTCGACCGGTGCCGGGAGGATACCAGCCCGGCAAATTTGAGTCTGCGTTCAGGCCGGGATCACCCAACGCGGCGTCAAGTGACAAATCGTACGATTGCGCATCGGTTTCGTTTCGCCGAAAGGCGAACAGCAACCCGGTCACCGGCACGGGAACATCGGATACGGCCAAGCGGTCTGACTCAAGAATGAAGCGTTCGATTTCGGTGTTGCCGCCGCTGGTCTCCAGACTGGCTCTGAGGCCTTCGGAGTCAATCCGGTGGGTCAAACCTGAAATCGTCAATTCCTGCCAGGCGGGCCAGGCTGCAATGACATGGCTGGTATTGTAGCTGAGCACGAGCAGCTGCATGAACGGGGCCCGCCAACCGTGTCCCAAATCCGGCCTGGCGATTTCCAGATCGTGGATCGTTGCGTCGAACCTGTTGGGGTAGCCCCTGACCTCAAGATCGCTGTAGCCGACATCAAGCCCGGACTCCCGCAGATTGCCAGCCAGGGCTGCCAGGGACTCCCGGTAGCTGCGCTGACCGATATACCAGTAGATCGACCAAATCGTGCAGGCGGCGAGCACGAGTGCAATGATTGCCCGGAACATGCCTCGCGTGTATTGCGGCATCCTTCGGAATACAACCATCGGAGCAGCGGATGCCGGAGCGGCAAAGATCTGAGCATCTGCCATTCTTTGGCTACGGATCGCTGTTGTGGAAGGCCGGTTTCGAGCCGTCGGCAGTACAGCGTGCCAATCTCTCGGGCTATCGGCGGTCGTTCTGCATGCGATCAGTTCACCACCGGGGCTCGCCCCAGTCGCCTGGACTGGTTCTTGCACTTGATGAGTGTCCTGGTGCGAGTTGTGATGGCATGGTGTTCTGGCCCAAAGAAGAAGACTATGAAGCTGTCCATGCCATGATCAGGGAGAGGGAACTCGTGACGTCTGCCTATCGGGAGGAGGTAGTATTGGTCCGCTTGAGTGACAGCATGCAAGTCAGGTCGATTGCTTATGTGGTGGACCGCGACCATCCGCAATATTGTGGAGGCATGCCGCTCACAGACCAGGCCACCATTATTGCAGCCGCTAGCGGCATCAGCGGCGACAACCGGGATTATCTTGCCAGAACAGTCGTCAGGCTCGCAGAACTCGCGATTTCCGACCCCGAACTTGAAGAGCTGCTGGGGCTGGTCAATTCGATTGCTGCAACCGATCGATTACCAGGCTCGAACCCTCCGCCGCGATGACACGTACGCGGTCACCTGCAGCGGGCTCGAAATCCGAATTGCTGCGTGCTTGCCAACGAACGCCGCAGACGAGGATCGTGCCTGCACCGTTCTTGAACTCGATGACCTCTCCGTGCCCGCCAACCGCCCTCTTTGCCGGCTCGTTGAGCGTGTCAGCCGATTTCTGACCGCCTCCGATCCTCTGTACCAGAAAGCGCCCGGCAACAGTGAGCAAAACGCCTAGTACTGCAAACAGTGAAGCCTGCGCTTCTCCCGACAATTCCGGAAACACAACGAGCAAGCCGGAAACCGCCAGAGCTGAGAGCGCCGGCCAAAGCAGGTAGGTTGTTGCCGAGAGCATTTCGACGGCGCCGATTGCCAATGCGGCAATGAGCCACCAGATCGGGGAGATGCCGTCGAGGAACTCAAGCATGGCGTGTCAATTCCTTTAGGAGCGTGCCCTTCCGATTGCCTCTCCGGCCAGTTCGGCGATGCCGGCGACCGAACCGATCACGCTGCTTGCCTCAAGCGGCATCATGACGGTCTTGGCATTCTCGGACGAGGCAATCTGACCGAGTGCTTCAGTGTATTTCTGAGCCACAAAGTAGTTGACCGCCTGGATGTCGCCTTCGGCAATCGCTTGCGACACCATTGTAGTTGCCTTGGCCTCGGCTTCGGCCTCCCGCTCTCTCGCTTCAGCGTCAAGGAATGCGGACTCCCGGCGGCCTTCCGCTTCGAGAATTTGGGACTGCTTGAGGCCTTGGGCGCGAAGAATTGCCGCCTGCTTTTCGCCTTCAGCCTGGAGCACCTCGGCGCGCTTGTCACGTTCCGCCTTCATCTGTCTGGCCATGGCCTCGGAGATGTCGGGGGGAGGCAGAAGATCCTTGATTTCGACCCGGGTGACCTTCACTCCCCAGGGTTTGACTGCCTCGTCGATGACGCTCAGCAGCCGACCGTTGATCTTGTCCCGGTTCGACAGGGACTCGTCGAGGTCCATGGCGCCGATGACCGAACGGATATTGGTCTGGGTAAGGTTCTCGAGCGCCAATACCAGGTTCCGGACCTCGTAAGCAGCGCGTTCGGCCTCGATGACCTGGTAGAACGCGATGGCGTCGGCAGAGATCATGGCGTTATCCCGCGTGATCACATCCTGCGAGCCGATATTCAGGACAGTCTCCATCATGTTGATCTTGGCCCCGACGCGCTCAATCAACGGAATGATCACCCGCAACCCTGGCGGCTGCGTCCGGTTGTATCGGCCAAAGCGCTCGACGGTCCAGTTCTCGCCTTGCGGAACCGTTTTTATCATCAGCCAGACGAAGATGACTGCGAAGATCAGCAGGACTATTGCGGCAATGGTCGGTCCTGCCAGGAATTGCATGATTGGGAAGCTCTGCATGGGGTGTACTCGCGATTGTGATGATTCGACTGCTCAACAAACCGAATATAGAGGTGTTGCCGCTGCGGAATAAGTTGAATGTTGTTTGAATCTTTCCCACCAACTAAGGTGCCCGTGTGGGGCAGGACAACGGAGCAGCGAACATGAAGGGTGGCGAGAGCATGGCGCGCGAGCAATTCGCCAACCCTGTTCAACAGGTTACACTGATGGTGGCCGTGCTGGCTCTGGTGCTGGTGGGCTCCTTCATGGCCTACGGCTTCGTGCGGCCGATCTTTCTCGCCAACCGTTATCTGAACGGTGTCATTATCGGCGTCTTCTTTGTCGGTATTCTTGCCTGCTTCTGGCAAGTGCTTCAGATCATCCGTTCCGTTGCCTGGTTCGAGAGCTATCTCACCTCGGGCGGGCGGGAGCCCGACAATGAGACCAGGGTGCCCCGCCTGCTTGCGCCGCTTGCCGGTATGCTCCCGTCAGGTGGAACCACCAAGCAGATTTCAACCAATTCTGCCCGGTCCATTCTCGAATCCGTTGCGTCGCGTATGGATGAAGCCAGGGACAACTCCCGCTACCTGTCCAACCTCCTGATCTTCCTTGGCCTGCTTGGAACGTTCTATGGCCTTGCCATTACCGTCCCCGCGGTGGTTGAGACCATCCGCTCCCTCGAGCCTTCGGCAGACGAGAGCAGCCTGATGGTGTTCGGAAGGCTGATCGACGGACTCGAAAACCAGCTTGCCGGAATGGGGACGGCATTTTCTTCATCACTCCTGGGACTTGCCGGTTCGCTGGTCGTCGGCCTCCTGGACCTGTTCGCCGGGCAGGCCCAGAACCGGTTCTACCGCCAGCTTGAAGAGTGGATATCGGGAATCACAAGAGTGGGCTTTGCCCAGTCCTTCGGCGATGCCGATGGCGGAGAGCAATCCATCTCGGCGGTTGCGGTTGCCGGATTGCTCGATCATGTCACGGAGCTTCACAGGATGCTGGAAGCCTCGGAGGCCGAGCGGGCGCAGCTCTCCGCCCAGATCGGGGAGCTCAACTCCACATTGGCCGGACTCGCCGAGCGGATCGGAGCGCAGACCGAAATCCAGCAGAAAGAGATTGATGAGGCGGTCAGCACCTCGAGCTTGATCCACGAGATAGCCGGGTTGCAAAAAAGAATGGCAGAGGAACTCGCCGGTGTTTCTGTTGAACTGGCATTGCCCGAGGCACGGATGCATCTCCGGAACATCGACGCGATGCTCTGCCGCATCTCCGAGGAGAACCGGGAGACGCGGCAAGACATGGTTGAGCAGTTGCGCGCCGAGCTGGGCGAACTGGTCGATGCGGTACGAAACCTCAACAGTCCATACCCTGATCAGCCGCTGAACCAACCCGAGGGACAATCGCCAAAGAACGACAAGGGTTGACCGATGACCCTGGCAAGGCGGACGGGACAAAGGGTCACCTCCAGCATCTGGACCGGCTTTGTCGATGCGATGACCGGGCTCCTGCTGGTGCTCACCTTCGTGCTGACGATCTTTGCAATCGTTCAGTTCGTGCTCAGCGGGCTGATTTCAACCCAATCGGATGAACTGGCTGCGCTCGACAGCCGGATTGCAAGCCTGAACCTCGAGGTTTCGCAAGGCAACGAGGAACGCGACCAACTGGCTACCGAGGTGGCGCGGTTGCTTGAGGTTCTTGGCGCCAGGGAGCAGCGCATATCCGAGTTGCAGGCCGAACTGGCCGGTACCGAGGCGGGGTTGCTCGCTGCGGTCGAGGAATCTCAGGCCGGACAGTTGCGCATTGAAGAGCTTACCGCAGATCGCGAGCACAGGCTGGGCGAATTGGCATCACTGGAAGGCCAGCTTGGCGAACTGGCTGACAGGCTGGCGATGGCATTGTCCGAAATCGAGGCGCTGGCAGCAGTAAGGGCCGAATTGGCAGGCCAACTCGAGGAGTCCGGTGAACTCAATCGCCTGGTTGCGGAAGATCGCAGCAGGATTGCTGCGTTGCTTGACACGGCAAATGCCGAGACCGAGAGGCTCGAAGGAGAGGTGCAGGCAGCGCGTGTTGCCGAACAGGGCTTGCTGGAAGAACTCCGCAACCTGCGCCAGGTGCTTGCCGTAACTGAAACCGAGCGGGATCAGGAAGCCGGGCGTGTCGCGCAACTGACTGCGGAGCTTGAGAAGACGTCCGAATTCCTGGTTGGGGAGATAGCCCGCGCCGATCAGGCCGAGGTGGCGCGCCTCAGGGCGCTGGAAGACATTGCTGCGCTGGAAGAGGCGCTTGGCGCGTCGATGCAAGAGAGTGATGAGCGTCAGGCAAGCCTGCTTGCGTTCCAGGGGCAGGTTGCCAGCCTGGAGGAAAAAGTTGCCGAACTGGCCGCAGCGAATGAGGAAGCGGCAAGTAGGCAGGCGGCAACAGATCTGGAACTGGAGCAAGCCAGGGAAGCAAACCGCGTGTTGCTGGTTGAGGCCGAAGCAGCGGCTGATGATCTGATCGCGCTGGATCTTGATCTTGCCCAGCGGCGCAAGGAGGCAGAAGAAACCCTGACATTGCTTGCTGCTGCGGAGTTGGCCAAGCAGGAACTTGAACAGTCACTGGCAGAATTGCAGGAGGAATTCAGGTCATCTGCGGCAGAGATGGCAGCAATGCAGTGGGCACTTCAGGACCGCGTGAACACACAGCAGGGTGCTATTGAAGCCGTTACAAGTGAGCGTGATGCTGCGTTAACCAGTCTCTCCCTTGCCGAGGAACAGTTGGCAGCTGCCGGGCAGCAAATCGAGGCGCTGCAGGTTGAGCGCGACGAGGTCGCTGCGCAGTTGACGGCTGCTGGCCAGGAGCTGGAACTTGGCGCCGGGGAAAGGGAAGTCCTGGAAGGCCGGCTTGCCGAACTCCAAGCTGTGCACACGGCAATCGTCGAGGAACTGGAGCAGGCACGCCGCCGCATTGCTTCCGAACAATCAACTGTCCAGCAACTCGAAAGCCGCCTTGCGGAATCGAACGAGCAGATCGCCGGACTGACGCTCGAACTTGAGACCGCGACAACCCGGATTGCCGCTGCGAGCGAGGAGTTGCAGCTGAATTCAGACTCCATGGAGGTTCTTGAAGCCCGGCTTTCGGCAAGGGATGCGCAGTACAATACGACGCTCGCGGAATTGGAGCAGACGCAAGAGATGCTTGCCGCTGAACAGGCCGCAGCGGAGCAATTGCGCTCGGCTCTCGCCACAAGCGAAGCGCAATACCAGACAGCACTTAGCGATTTGGAGCAGACACGGGCTCTGCTGTCTTCAGAACAGGCGGACGCCAGCCGGCTTGAAACGAGCCTTGATGCCTCCGAGACGGAAGTTGCAGACCTGCGCTCCCGGTTGGCCGCTGCTGAAGCACGAGCGCAACAACTGACTAGCGGCCTCGCTTCGGCAGAAGAGCAAATTGCCGGTTTAAGCCTCGAGATCACGGAGTTGGAAGGCAGGCTGGAGGTGGCAAATCGAAGCCTCGAAGAGGAAACGGCAGCTGGCTCCGAACTCGAGGCGCGTCTGTCGGTCAGGGATAGCGAGTATCTCGCCGCTGTCGAAGAGATAGACCAGTTGCGCTCCCAATTGTTGCAGGAACAGGAGTCCGCCAGGCAGTTGAACGCCAGTCTGGAGGAAGCCAACGATCGTAATGCATCGCTTCAGGTTGAAGCCGACGATGCAGTACGGAACCTGGAAGAAGCCAACAGGCAACTGGAGCTCAGGGCGCTGGCTCTCGCAGGTCTTGAGGAAGAACGGCAGGATTTGCTGGCGCAATTGGAACAAGGCCGGCAGGAATTTTCGGCCGTGCAGGAGGAACGGTCCAGGCTGCAGGACGAACTGGCGGAGAGCCAGCGTTCGATTGCAAGCCTGTCTCTTGAGAGCGAACAGTCCAACTCGCAGTTGGCGAACATTCAGAGTCAACTAGAGGCTGCATTGGAATTGAGATCACTGCTTGATGCCGCACGCCAGGAAATGCAGGCTTCATTGGACAGGGCTGCCGAAGCCCAACAGGAGGCTGAGCGAGGGGCCGGCCGGGTGACCGAACTCAATGCCGAGCTTGAAGCGAGCCGCCAGCGGATTGTTGAGCTTGAGGCTTCAAATCTGGAAGCGCAGCAAGCGCTTGAGCAGGTCGAGGAGAACGCGGCCAGCAACGCGGTTCTGCTCAGGATTGCCCAGGATATGCTTGCCAGCCGGGAAGACGAGTTGAACGAGAGCGAACAGGCAGCGATCGAGAGGCAACGGCAGGTTACGGCCTTGAACCTTCAGCTTGAAGACCTGCGTACAAGACTGTCGGGACTGCAGAGCATCCTGGATGAAGCCAACGAACGCAGCCAACAGGAGTTGGAAGAAAAGGAAATCCAGATCACGTCGCTTGGCTCCCAACTGAATTCAACCTTGGCAGAACTAGCGGCCGAGAAGCAGCGCGCCCTTCAACTGGAAGAAGCCGAGCGCCTGAGACTGGAAGAAGCAAACCGGGAACTCGAAGGATTCCGTTCGGAGTTCCTGGGCAGGCTGCGGACCTTCATGGAAGGCAAGGCAGGCGTCCGGATCCAGGGAGACAGGTTCGTCTTTGCCTCCGAAGTGCTGTTCCCACTCGGCAAGGCCGAACTTTCCGAAGGAGGAAAGACGCAGATCACGGGCATCGCGAATCTGATCCTGGATTTGGCAGACGAATTCCCCGAGAGCATCGACTGGGTGCTGCGGGTCGATGGCCATACGGATGACCGGCCGATCATCGAACGGCGGGAATATGCCGACAACTGGGAGCTGAGTCAGGCGAGATCGCTGTCCGTTGTGCGTTTCCTCGTCGACGAGCTTGGTTTCCCGGAAAACCGGCTTGCGGCTGCCGGTTTCGGAGAACACCGGCCAGTGAATGCAGGCCGTTCCGACGCAGCCCGGTCCCAGAACCGGCGGATTGAATTCAAGTTGACCGAGCCATGATGGTGCCCAGCAATCGGGCGCGGCGTGACAGCAGCCCGGCAAACGAAACCGGCATGGTGTCTGAGCAGAGTCTGGTATCGCTGAACGGCACTGTGAAGCAGTTGGTGTACCGCAACCGCGAAAACGGATTCAGTGTTGTCCGGCTGGAGGTTGCAAACGAGCCCTCGCCGGTTTCGGTGGTCGGGGTGATGCCTGAACTGGAAGAGGGGGCGCCGGTTTCATGCAATGGCAACTGGAAGGAGCACCCGAAATTCGGCCGGCAATTTGCGGCCGAGACCGTATTGCTGGAGTCACCCTCTACGCTTGAAGGGCTGCGGGTCTATCTCGGGTCGAAGGCAGTCGAGGGCATCGGCAAGGTGCATGCCGACCGCCTCGTGAAGAAGTTCGGCGACAAGCTATTCAGCATCCTTGAAGAGCAACCGCAGAGATTGCGGGAGGTCCCGGGCATCGGCCCTGAACGCGCCAGGAAGATTGCCGAAAGCTGGAGCCGGAACCGGGTGAACCGCGACCTGATGGTCCATCTCCACGGGCTCGGTATCACACCGGCAGTGGCTGCATCGATACTCGGCGTCTACGGCCCAGATGCGGTTCAGGTCGTTTCAAGCGATCCTTTCCAGTTGATCAAGGACGTAAGGGGCATCGGCTTCAAGACGGCGGACAAGCTGGCCGGAGGAATCGGGATCGCCAACGACCATCCAGGCCGGATCGCAGCAGGACTCCGCCACCTTGTCTACGAAGCCAGGAACAGGGGAAACTGCGGCATCCGTGTGGCTGAGCTTGTCGAGCAGGCGGTAGGGCTGCTTGATGTGCCGCAGGAGACGGTCAGATCCAGTGCCGGCCTGCTCGCGGACAGCCGGGAACTTGTCCTGGATCGGATTGATGGCGAACTCTGCGCCTTCCCGCGCGACCTCTATGACGCCGAGGGCGAGATTTGCAGCCGCATGCGGGTCATTGCCAGTGGCGTAGTGCCATGGGGCGCAATCGATGCTGGTCCTGCCATCCGCAGGGCAGAAGCTGAAAGCAATATGAAGTACGGGGAGAGCCAGGCCGAGGCGATACGTTCGGCCGTGTCCGCGAAGTTCACGGTCATCACTGGCGGGCCAGGTGTCGGCAAAACCACAATCGTGAATGCCATTCTCCGGATACTTGGCTCCAGGAAGATCGAGATCAGGATTTGCGCGCCGACCGGAAGAGCTGCCAAACGCGTTACGGAATTGACCGGCCGGGAGGCAATGACCATCCACAGGCTGCTTGAGATCGACCCGGAAACAGGCGGTTTCCGCCACGACGCCAATAACCCGCTGGATTGCGACCTGCTGGTTGTCGATGAATCTTCCATGATTGATGTGCCCCTGATGGATTGCCTGCTCCAGGCAGTTCCGGACGAGGCGGCAGTGATCATGGTCGGCGATGTCGATCAGCTTCCATCTGTCGGGCCGGGCAGGGTTCTTGATGACGTGATGGCTTCCCGCGACGTCCGGGTCGTCAAATTGACAGAGATTTATCGCCAGGATGCCGGAAGCCGGGTTGTCGATAATGCTCACCTGATCAACTCAGGCCGCCCGCCGGATCTGTCCAAGCCTGAAGCCCTGAGCGACTTCTATTTTATCCCCGCTCAGGAACCGGCCCAGGCAGTGGACAAGGTGCTGAAATACGTCAGTGAACACATCCCGGGCCGCTTCGGAATTGATCCGGTCAGGGATATTCAGGTCTTGAGTCCGATGATCCGGGGAGAAGCCGGAGTACAGTCCCTGAACGCCAAACTGAGGGAAGCCCTCAATCCGTCGCCCGGAGCGGAGATCAAGGCGAACAACTCAGCATACGCCGTCGGCGACAAGGTGATGCAAATCCGCAATGACTACTCCAAGGGGATTTTCAACGGCGACATCGGGTTTGTCGTTTCCGTCCACCAGGACGAAGACACCCTGAAGGTTGATTTCGACGGACGGACGATCGAAATCGGACCGGATGACCTTGAAGGGATCATGCCTGCTTACGCAGTGACCATACACAAGAGCCAGGGCTCGGAGTTTCCGGCTGTGGTTGTGCCAATCCTGACCCAGCACTACGTGATGCTGAAGCGCAATCTGCTCTATACGGCAGTTACCCGCGCCCGCTCCCTGCTGGTTCTCATCGGCCAGCAACGCGCAGTCGAAATAGCAGTCCGCACCGATGATCAGCGCCAGCGTATGACGCGGCTCGGCAATTTGCTGAGGCAGGCCGGCAGCTTCTGAGGTCATGGTCTGCCGAACCAGGCGCCGCCGAACAAGAAAATATTTTCTGCAATGCAGCAAAAATGGGTTGACATGCTGCAATGCAGCAACTAATTCCCTCCGCAGATGATCGAACGAACTTGCGAAAGGGTGAGATAATGAACAAGCTTAATGATCTGACAAGGCTCTATGTTGAGACGGCCATGAATTTCGTCCCCAACCCGGCAACGGTTGGCGACGCATTCCGCAAATCGGCTGAATTCGGCGAGCGGATGTCCAGCGTGGCCATCAAGGCAGCCCAGGGCAGCGCTGATGTGACCGGCAACTGGACCGCAGAGACGCTCAACCAACTCGGCGCCGTTTCCGCCTCCAAGGAAGATGCCGCCGAATATGTGAAAGCCGCTGGCGAATTCGCCTCGAAGTCGGTGGAAACCGCAACCCAGCAACTCACGGCGCTGGCCGAGGTCGCCAAGAATGCCCAGATCGAAATGGTCGAGGCAACTCTGGCTGCCGGCAAGTAACCTCCTGTGCCGTCCTTCTATCCGGAAGGGCGGCATCAAACCAACATCAACTGGGGCGGCGGTTTGCCGCCCCTTTTTCGTTTGATCTGGATGGCTTGAAGATCACCTGGCCGCGATCAGGGGAACCTTCCTTCCGGAAATCCGGGGCGTTTCGGGACCCTCGAATTCCAGCTTGAGATCGCCTTTCGCAACAAGCACCCGGACGACACCGCCTTTCTTGAGGGCGCCAAACAGGATTTCGTCTGCAAGTTGCTGCTTGATCCGTTTCTGGATCAAGCGTTCCAGCGGGCGGGCGCCCATGGCAGCGTCGTATCCGTTGTCGGCAAGCCAGCGCGCAGCCTTCGGCGTCAGGTCGAAATGCACATTTCGTTCAAACAGCTGAGCCTCAAGCCTGTGGATGAACTTCTCGACCACCCGTACGATCGTCTTGGTATCAAGCGGCTGGAAGCTGATGACCGCATCAAGGCGATTCCGGAACTCCGGCGAAAACAACCTGTTGATCGCCTCTTCATCTTCTCCGACCCGCCGTTCGCGGGCGAACCCGACCGCTGCCCTGGCCTGGTCAGCGGCCCCCGCATTCGTGGTCATGATCAGCACGGCATTGCGGAAACTGACAGTTCTGCCGCCATGGTCGGTCAGTTTGCCGTGATCCATGACCTGAAGGAGAATATTGGCCACATCCGGATGGGCCTTCTCGATTTCGTCGAGCAGAAGGACGCAGTGCGGATTCTCGTCGATGCCGTCGGTCAGCAGACCGCCATTCTCAAATCCAACATATCCCGGAGGCGCACCGATCAGGCGCGATACGGCGTGCTTCTCCATGAACTCGGACATGTCGAAACGCAAAAGCTTGACCCCGAGAGTTTCGGCAAGTTGGCGCGCCGACTCCGTCTTTCCGACGCCAGTCGGTCCGGCGAAGAGGTATGACCCGACCGGTTTCTCACTGTCGCGCAGTCCCGCCCGGCTCATCTTGATGGCAGCGGACAAGGATTCCAGCGCCTCGTCCTGGCCGAATACAACCGATTTGAGATTTGCTTCCAGATCCTTGAGCAGTTCGGCATCGGAGCGCGAAAGATGGCGTGGCGGTATGCGTGCAATTGCGGCAACCACCTCTTCGATTTCCTTTGGACGGACTGTCTTGCGGCGCTTGGAGTCGGGCCGGAGACGCTGCGCAGCTCCGGCTTCGTCAATGACGTCGATTGCCTTGTCGGGGAACCGCCGGTCGTTCACGTATTTTCCGGACAGATCCACGGCAGCCTGAATGGCATCATCGGTGAAACGGATCTTGTGATGCTCCTCGAAGCGGCTCTTCAGCCCCCTGACGATCTTGACGGTCTCTTCATTTGTCGGCTCCGAGACATCGATCTTCTGGAAACGGCGGGAAAGCGCCCGGTCCTTCTCGAAATACTGGCGGTATTCCTTGTGGGTGGTCGATCCAATGCAACGGAAGCGTCCGCCCTGCAGGCCCGGCTTGAGCAGGTTGGAAGCATCCATCGATCCACCACTCGTGGCCCCAGCCCCGACCACCGTGTGGATTTCGTCAACGAACAATATCGAATGCGGGGTCTCTTCGATTTCGGCGACGACCGACTTCAGCCTTTCCTCGAAATCTCCCCGGTAGCGTGTGCCCGCAAGCAGAACGCCCATGTCGAGCGAGTAGACAACTGACTCGGCCAAGGGTTCAGGGGCATCACCATCGACGATCTTTTTGGCCATGCCTTCGACGATGGCGGTCTTTCCGACCCCGGGGTCTCCGACCAGCAATGGGTTGTTCTTGTTGCGCCGGATGAGAACCTTGAAACAACGCAGGAGTTCTGCATCCCTGCCGATGAGCGGATCGATATCCCCGCGTTTTGCCTTGGCGTTGAGGTCAACGCAGTACTTTTCGAGCGCCGACTCGGACCGCCCTTCCGCAGCCTCCGCCTCTTCTGCGCCGGCGCTTTCCTCAGCCCCGACCACCGGGGCCGGGTTCTGGTACCTCGGATTCTTGGCAATGCCATGGGCGATGAAGTTCACGGCATCGTACCGCGACATTCCGTGCTGACGCAGGAAGTGCACAGCCGAACTCTTCCGTTCGCCAAACAACGCAATGAGCACATTGGCGCCGGTAATCTCTCCGGTTCTGCGTGTGGCGCGCACATGCTCGGCCGCGCGTTGCAAAACCCGCTGATAGCCGGTCGTCGGCACCGCCGAGTTCGACGAAGGATCAGCCTCGGTCGGCTTCGACACCTCCTCAATGTGTCGCCGCAGTTCCTGCCGGAGCCGGTCAATATTGACGCCGCACGCAAGCAATACCTTCGATGCCTCTGGCTCATCCAGCAGCGCCAGAAGCAGGTGGTCGAGGGACACGAATTCGTGCCTCAACTCGTAGGCGATCGACATGGACTCGTGGATCGCTCGCTCAAGCGTCGTCGTAAAGTTCACCAAAAAGTTCCGCTCCGCCGATGGCGCCATTCACAGGCGCCTGCCATTTTTACCATACTTGGCGTTTGGTGCGGTCTTGGCAAGTGCAAATCCTTGTGATTCCTTCAGTTCTTGCTGCCAAACTGTCAGAAATTGTCCTTTCTTCGGCGTATTTCGGCAAAGCACTCGGCGTCGGTGGCGTCCGGCGCGCCAATGAGTCGCTTGACCTCGGGCAGGCGGGCCCGAAGGAACGGGTTGGTGGCAAGCTCAAGTGAGAGGCGCGACGGAACGGTGGGTTTGCCGGCCGCCCGCGCCTTCTTGATGGCGTCCACCCTGGCGAGCAGGTCAGGGTTTTCCGGTTCGACAGACAGCGCAAATCTGCCGTTCGCCTCCGTATATTCGTGACCAGAATAGATCATGGTGTCCGGATCCAGCGCCGCCAGCTTTGACAGGCTGTTCCACATCATGTCGAACGTGCCTTCGAACACACGGCCGCAGCCGAGGGCCATGAGCGAGTCTGCCGTAAAGGCTGCGCCTGGAAGCAGGAAAGCGATATGCCCGACGGTATGGCCCGAGACATCCACGACACGCGCGGTCTCGCCGCAAACGGTAATGGTGCCTCCGTCTTCCACGGTCCTGTCAAGCCGTGGCAGGCGGTGCGCATCGGCCGATGCACCTGCAACCTCGGCGCCGTGTGCGCTGCGGAGTTCTGCTACTCCGTCAATGTGATCGGCGTGGTGGTGAGTGAGCAGGATCTGGTTGAGCTTCCATCCGCGTTCTTTCAGGGCTGCTTCAATGGGCGGGGCCTCGGGCGCATCCACGAGCGCGGTTTCCCCGGTCGCCGGGTTGTGGATGAGGAACGCATAGTTGTCCGACAGGCAGGGGATCGTGATGATTTCTAACGGCATGCGGCTGCATTCTCCTGTGATATAGTTCAATGAGCCTCCGGAGTTTCCGCCATCGGCGAGTTTGATGCAATGCACCTAGACGCAGCTGATCTCAAGCAATTCCATTTCCAGTCGCGCCTCGGCCGGTTGGCGACAAAGACGCTGTCAGCGCGTGTCGCCGAGATCTGGCCATCTGTAGCCGGGATGTCGGTTGCCGGCTTCGGGTTTGCTTCGCCGTTGCTGAAAGAGTTCAGGACACAGGCCTCATGCATCGTCAATCTCATGCCGGCACAGCAGGGAGCACACCGATGGCCGTCTTCGGAAGGCAACCGGTCGGTTCTGACTGCAGACGATGCCTGGCCGCTGCCGACGGATTTCTGCGAGAGAATTCTGATCATGCACGGCCTGGAAACCAGTGAGAGTCCAAGCGGTCTTCTCAAGGAATGCCGCCGGGTGCTAGCGCCAGAGGGAAGAATATTGATCCTTGTGCCCAATCGCGCCGGTCTCTGGGCCCGCAGTGAAGCCACGCCATTCGGTTTTGGCCGGCCCTATTCATCCGGGCAGCTGGACCGGCAGCTGCAGGATCACAGGCTTGAGCCGGTGCGCCACAGTGCTGCCTTGTATTTCCCTCCCAGTGAACGGCGGTTTCTCGCCGGGGCCAGCGGCGTTTGGGAAAAAATTGGGAGCGGGATGCCAATGGGCTTCGCCAGCGGGGTGCTGATCGTCGAGGCGGTCAAGAGGGTGATGCAGCCGATTCGACCTGCCCTCGCCGAAAAGGTCACCAGCAGCCTCAAGGCGCTTGAGGAAATCACCGTGCCAGGCGCAAAGCCGGTTTCGGGGCGCGAACCGGTTGGGTTCGGCAGGTTTGCCGGGCAGGGTGGAGTAGCGATCAACGATTCGCCCGAGCCGCGGTTGCCGTGCGTTCCACGGATCGACCGGTAGCGGAGCCATCATCCCGTACCGTGATTGAGCGCAGGTTTTTGGCTGCATAGGTCTCTGCGGTGCAGGCGCAGTAGGAGCAAAGGTACGCTTGAAGCAAACGCCGGAACCGGATCCCAAGGGAAGCCGCCGCCAATGCCGGCCAGACTCAGCAGGTGCAGTTCGCAGGATACCATGCGGATCTCGCAAGCAACAGGCCGTTATACACTTGCACTTCCGGCAAGCAGGCGCCAAGCGGCCTCATCCAGCCATTCGCTGATGTTGCCTGACGCGGTCCTGCCGCCATTGGTAGGCGCCAGTCGATTGAGCCTTGTGGTCGGCTTGCAGGGGGGAACTTCGCTTGCTAAATGCCGCCCGATTCAATAGGTGGCCCAAGCGGCCGCCGCTCTGGACGCCGCAATTCAACTGACCCTATCTCCGAGAGACCTCCCTTGCCTGACAGTGTTTCGATGTCTTCCGGAATTGCCAGCAGATACGCGACGGCTCTCTTTGAACTGTCGTTGGAGGCCGGATCGCTTGGCGAATTGGAAGGGAGTGTTGCGGAATTGAAACAAGCGCTTGCGGCTAGCAAGGACTTGAGGTCGCTGATCACCAGCCCTGTCCATTCGCGGGCTGAAATGGGCGCGGCGATTTCGGCCATTGCCGACAGGATGCAACTGGCTCCCCTAGTCCGCAATACGCTTGCGCTCATGGCATCCAAGCGCCGGTTGTTCGTGCTGCCCGCAATGCTTGGGCGGATCGAAGAACTGATCGCCGATCACAAGGGGGTCGTTTCAGTTGAGATCGTTTCGGCTCAGGAGCTTGGCGAACAGGAGTCAATGGGGCTGGAGCGCATGCTTCGGGAGAGGTTGGGCAAGGATGTCGACATTGCCCGTACGGTGGATGCCAGCCTGATTGGCGGGCTATCAGTCAAGATCGGATCCAGATTGATAGATGCTTCAATGCGAAGCAAGTTGTCGTCACTCAGGAACCTAATGCAAGAGGTCTGACAGGATGAGTATTCAAGCTGCTGAAATCTCAGCGATTCTCAAGGATCAGATAAGGAACTTCGGTCAGGAAGCCGAAGTTGCCGAGATCGGCAGAGTTCTCAGTGTCGGTGACGGTATCGCCAGGGTCTATGGACTGGATGCCATCCAGGCCGGTGAGATGGTGGAATTCCCGGGAGGTATCCGGGGAATGGCGCTGAACCTGGAGTCCGACAATGTGGGTGTCGTGATCTTCGGCGACGACCGGAATATCCGGGAAGGCGACCGTGTGAAGCGCACCGAGGCAATCGTGGATGTGCCCGTCGGCGATGCGCTGCTGGGACGTGTCGTTGATGCGCTTGGCGACCCCATCGACAACAAGGGGCCGATCGAGACCGATCAGCGGGCCGTTGCCGATGTCAAGGCGCCCGGGATCATACCCCGCCGTTCGGTTCATGAGCCTATGGCAACGGGCCTGAAATCTGTTGACGCCATGATCCCGATCGGCCGCGGACAGCGTGAACTGATCATCGGCGATCGCCAGACCGGGAAGACGGCTTTGGCGCTGGATACGATACTCAATCAGAAATCCTATAATGATGCGGCGGGCGATGATGAGTCCGTCAAGCTCTATTGCGTCTATGTGGCGATCGGTCAGAAGCGTTCAACAGTGGCGCAATTGGTGAAGCGGTTGGAGGAAAGCGGCGCGCTCGATTATTCGATCATTGTCGCAGCAACCGCATCCGATCCGGCTCCGATGCAGTTCCTTGCTCCCTACGCTGCGACGGCCATTGCCGAGTATTTCCGTGATAATGGCAGGCATGCACTGATCATTTACGATGACTTGTCGAAGCAGGCCGTGGCCTATCGGCAGATGTCGCTGTTGCTGCGCCGCCCGCCAGGCCGGGAGGCCTATCCCGGGGATGTGTTCTATCTGCACTCCCGGTTGCTGGAGCGCGCTGCGAAGCTGAACCCGGACAATGGATCCGGATCATTGACGGCGCTTCCAATCATTGAGACTCAGGCTGGTGACCTGTCGGCCTACATCCCGACCAACGTGATTTCGATCACCGACGGGCAGATCTTTCTTGAGACCGAACTGTTCTATCAGGGCATCAGGCCTGCGGTGAACACGGGTTTGAGCGTCTCCCGGGTTGGTTCTTCTGCGCAGACTGCCGCCATGAAATCGGTGGCTGGAACCGTCAAGCTCGAATTGGCGCAGTACCGGGAGATGGCGGCCTTCGCGCAGTTCGGGTCCGATCTCGACGCTGCCACCCAGAGGCTGCTGAACCGCGGCTCCCGCCTCACCGAACTTATGAAGCAGTCCCAGTACTCACCGCTGACCAACGCCGAAATCGTCTGCGTGATCTTCTCTGGAACCCAGGGCTACCTCGACAAGATCGAACTGGGCGATGTGGTCCGCTTTGAACAGGGGCTTTTGAACCACCTGCGCAGCAATCACGCCGATCTCTTGAACGACATCACCGAGAACGACCGAAAGGTGGCGGGCGAACTGTCGGACAAGATCAAGGCGGCGATTGACGAATATGCCGGCAGTTTCGCCTGATTTGACTTTATCCGGAATGGCGCCATGCCCAGTCTGAAGGACCTCAAGCTCAGGATCGAAAGCGTCAAATCGACGCGCAAGATCACGAAGGCGATGCAGATGGTCGCCGCTGCCAAGTTGCGTCGTGCGCAAGAGGCCGCGGAGAGTGCCCGGCCTTATGCCGAACTCATGTCCTCGCTGATGACCAATCTTGCCGCGTCCTCGCGCGGCTCAGCATCGGCGCCCCGCATGCTTGCCGGAACCGGTAAGGAAGATGTACACCTCTTGTTGGTTGCCACCGCCGAGCGCGGGCTGTGCGGTGCCTTCAATTCCTCGATCGTGCGGATGGCAAGGTCCCGGGTGAGGAGCCTGCAGCAGGCAGGCAAGACGGTAAAGATACTGACGATCGGCAAGAAGGGCAGGGAACAGCTCAAGCGCGACCATGAGTCCCTGTTCGTGGGTCATGTCGACCTCTCAGGGCACAAGCGGATCGGTTACGAAGTTGCGGAGGATATTTCTTCGCAAGTGGTGGGCATGTTTGACTCGAACGAGTTCGATGTCGCCTCTGTTTTCTTTTGCAGGTTCAAGTCGGTCATTTCCCAGGAGCCGACGATGCTCCAGCTGCTGCCGTTTCCGGTGGAAGCTGAGGAGGACGCGACCAGCTCGTTCTACAATTTTGAACCTGACGAGACCGAAATCCTTTCCGAATTGCTGCCAAGGGCGGTTGCAAACCGGGTGTTTGCGGCTTTGCTGGAAAATGCGGCTTCCGAGCAGGGTTCGCGCATGTCGGCGATGGACAATGCGACGCGGAATGCCGGCGACATGATCGACAGGTTGACCATCGTCTACAACCGCTCCAGGCAAGCGGCCATCACCAAGGAACTTATTGAGATCATTTCGGGTGCCGAGGCACTCTGAGAAAATGGAGAGCAAGAATGGCGGAAGTTAGCACTGGCGGCAAGGTTACCCAGATCATCGGGGCCGTGGTCGATGTGCAATTCGAGGACCACCTTCCCGAGATCCTGAATGCGCTGGAAACCACCAATCATGACCGGAGGCTGGTTCTTGAAGTGGCGCAACACCTTGGCGAGAGCACCGTCAGGACGATTGCCATGGATTCAACCGAGGGGCTGGTGCGTGGTCAGGTCGTCACGGACACGGGCGGACCGATCACGGTCCCGGTCGGAGACGGCACGCTAGGCCGGATCATGAACGTCGTCGGTGAATCCGTCGACGAAAAGGGTCCCGTTGAAGCGGAAGAGAAGCGCGCTATCCATCAGCCGGCTCCGGAATACGCCGCTCAGGCGACCGAAACCGAAATCCTTGTCACCGGTATCAAGGTTATTGATCTGTTGGCCCCATATGCGAAGGGCGGCAAGATCGGCCTGTTCGGTGGCGCAGGGGTCGGCAAGACAGTTCTCATTCAGGAACTCATCAACAACATCGCCAAGGTCCATTCTGGCTTTTCGGTCTTTGCCGGTGTGGGTGAGCGGACCAGAGAGGGCAATGACCTCTATCACGAGTTCATCGAGTCTGGCGTCATCAATATCGAAGACCTCAGGAAGTCGAAGGTTGCGCTGGTTTATGGCCAGATGAACGAACCGCCGGGCGCGCGTGCCCGTGTTGGCCTGACAGGCCTCACACTGGCGGAGCAGTTCAGGGATCAGTCGGGAACCGACGTTCTGTTCTTTGTCGACAACATCTTCCGCTTCACGCAGGCCGGCTCTGAAGTGTCTGCCCTTCTCGGAAGAATTCCCTCAGCCGTTGGCTATCAGCCAACACTGGCCACCGACATGGGAGCGCTTCAAGAACGGATTACGTCGACCCGGTCAGGGTCAATCACCTCTGTTCAGGCCATCTATGTGCCAGCAGATGACTTGACGGATCCGGCGCCCGCGACCTCGTTTGCACACCTTGATGCAACGACAGTGTTGTCGCGTGCCATTTCGGAACTCGGCATTTACCCAGCCGTCGACCCGCTGGACTCGACTTCGCGTATTCTTGACCCGGCGGTAGTCGGCGAGGAACACTACAAGGTTGCCAGGGATGTGCAGGGCATTCTTCAGCGATACAAGTCGTTGCAAGACATTATCGCTATCCTCGGAATGGACGAGCTGTCCGAAGAGGACAAGGTCACCGTGTCGCGCGCCAGGAAGATCCAGCGGTTCCTTTCGCAGCCGTTCGATGTGGCGCAGGTCTTCACCGGTTCACCGGGTGTCCAGGTTCCCCTTGAGGTAACCATCGACAGCTTCAGCAGGGTCGTTTCCGGCGAATTCGACCACCTTCCCGAAGCGGCATTCTATATGGTGGGCGGCATAGACGAAGTGGCCGCGAAGGCCGAGAGGCTGGCGGCAGAGGCCGCCTGACAAGGAGTTCGAAGTGGCCAAGACCATGCAATTCGACCTCGTCTCACCGGAACGGCGGATCGTCTCGATGGAAGCCGATACGGTGGAGTTGCCGGGCAGCGAGGGTGACATGACCATCCTGGCCGACCATGCGGCCCTTGTGACCACATTGCGGCCCGGAATTATCCGTACGAAGTCAGGCGACAACATGGTCGAACATGTCGTAACCGGCGGGTTTGTCGAAGTCACGGCTGAAGGCATGTCGGTTCTGGCCGAGCGGGTTTATGCGATCTCCGATGCCACATCCGGGACCATCAATTCACTTGCCGACGAGGAGGCAAAGGCAGCGGAGGCTCTGTCCGGCGCCCGCCGGGATGCGGCCGATACCAGAATTGCCTGCCTGAAGGCACTTGCGGGCACATTGAACTGAAATCCGCCGGGGCGGGGGAGTGGGGTGTGACCGTTCCACGCCGCGCCTGGGCGTAGCGGAAACTCGGTCAGCGCATCGGCCGGTGCATGGCGCAAAACGGCTTGTGCGCAATTGCTCGGTTGGAGTTTACGTCCGGCTGGAAGCCGGGAAGTCCAGTGTCGCCGCCGAATTGCTCCGATTGCGGCAATCGCCTCGTCAGGTTTCCAGTAGAATTGCGACCCGCTCACCATGGCTGTGCGAAGTGAACGCAACCCGGCATATCATGCACTTGATTGTTGCCGCGTGACCGGGGCGTTCAGGCCTTGGATTCCACCAGCCTGTCAATCCGGCGGGATCACTCCCTTCACAAACATGAAACAGCCATAGAAGCGGCGCTCGCCTGTCTGGATGACCGCGTAAGAGTCCTTGGCCATGCTGTAGAATGCGAACCGTTCGATACCGACCATTCGATCCGGTCTTCCGTCTGCCTTATCCAGAACATCTTGCACTTCGGCCTGGACTTGCGGGATTTCGTCCGGTTGCCCAACGACCTCCATTCGTCCGGCGAATTCGTCGATGAATGTGTCGAGTGGAAGGACCGAGAGCACTGCATCGGCAACCTGCGCAGCCGTCAGGTTTTCCATTCTGAGAAGTTCACCATGGACGGTCTCGCTTGCCACGGAGTCCGCAGGAAAGTTCGTGTCGGCAAGTATGAGCCTGTCACCATGACCCATTGCCCTCAGCACATACAATACGTCCGCATTCAAGCGGGGGTCCAAGCCTTTCAGCATTGAGCAAGTTCCTTGTTGCCAGCCAGTGTTCTGCAATGAACTCTAACAGGTCTTGATGGCGCATCCCATCCAATCCAGTCCAGAATTCAAACGTTCATCGACGATTTCTGATCCTTGATTGTGCTGTCGCGCGGTCTGCACGCCATGATCGCATGATCCGTGCAACCTGCCGATGTCATCGCAAGGCAAGGCAGCAGATTTTCCCATTCGATCGTTTCAACAACAGGATGTGCAGGTGAAGCCGGAGTAACTGCTACTGGATCCGATCTATTCGACTGTCGTCTCAGTCGACACGCTTACCGCTTGCGCGGTCGAACAGGTGAATGCAGTCCGGGTCAGCAGCAAGGCAAATCTCTTGTCCCGGTTTGAAATCCACACGGTCATGCAACACGGCGGTCAAGTCTTGCCCGAATGCGCGTGCTACAACATGCGTCTCGGACCCCGTCGGTTCGACGACAGCAACCTCGCAGCTTATTCCGCTGCCTTGCGGGCGCAGATGTTCCGGCCGAACGCCGATTGTGACCTGGTCTCCGTCCTGCACGCCAGGCGCATCTGTGAGCGGCAGCCTTGTAGCTGAATCTCCATTGACGATTTCTGCCATTGTTGAGCCGTTGTCCCGGCGGATGACCGCATCAAGCAAATTCATGGAGGGCGAGCCAATGAACCCGGCGACAAACCGGTTATCGGGCCGATCGTAGACCTCAAGTGGGCTGCCGATCTGTTCAATCTGTCCTGCCTGCATCACCACGATCCTGTCAGCCATTGTCATCGCTTCGATCTGATCGTGCGTCACATAAACGGTAGTGGTGCGCAATCGTTGGTGCAGTTTCCTGATTTCGGCGCGCATTTGCACCCGAAGCTTGGCATCAAGATTGGACAACGGTTCGTCAAACAGGAACACTTGGGGATCGCGGACGATCGCCCTGCCCATGGCGACCCGTTGGCGTTGTCCCCCCGACAGGGAGCGAGGATAGCGGTCCAGATAGGGCACCAGGCCGAGTATTTCCGCTGCCCGCTGCACACGGCGGGAAATCTCCGCCTTGTCGATCCGGCGCATCTTCAGTGCCAGCGCCATGTTGGAAGCCACCGTCTTGTGCGGATAGAGCGCATAATTCTGGAAGACCATGGCAATATCCCGCTGGGACGGCGGAAGGTGATTTACGACCTTGCCGCCGATCGAGATCTTGCCTTCTGTCACACCTTCCAGCCCGGCCACCATTCTCAGCAGGGTCGATTTGCCGCAACCGGAAGGGCCAACCAGAACCACAAACTCACCGTCTTCTATGCCAAAACTGACACCGTGAATGACCTGGGCAGAACCGAAGAACTTTTGGACATTCTGGACGATGACGGAAGCCATTGGACCTGCTTAAGGTTGAACCGGCGGCGCAACCTGAATTTGCGCCGCCGATGTCTATCTCACAAGTTGCCGGTTCACGCCAGTATCGGGTTCCATGAATCCAGCTGAAGCCGGTCGTGGGGGCCTGCATCAGAGACGGCCACGTAGGATGAACAATTCTTCAGGCATGTTGACGAATGCCGGGCGGTAGTGTGTAGTTGTCCGACTGCACGCGACGGATCTCACCATCACTTCGCCAGACTGTTTCGAACTGTCGTCGACGGTGATTGCGTCTGCAATGGAACTGCCAGTGTTGAGCCATCCGACGCGGTTAGGACTAGAATGAAACTTGGAGGAAGAGACTTGAAACTGGAGATTTTCGAACACGCAAAGCGCCGCGGAGCGATCCGCCGCCGCGAGATGCTCAAGGGTATGGCCAGTGTTGGCACTCTGGCAGCGTTTTCCGGCGTATCGACCGGCATAGCGACCCGCCCTGCCTGGGCATCTGATGCCGCAGCGCTGCGCGCTGCCATGCTGCAGGTTCCCGGTGTGGGAATGGGTTCGCCGACCGACGCCGACTGGCAGAAGGTTGGTGAGATGACATTAGGGCCGACCCGGGAGACCGTTGCCGAAGGCGAATTCGCAGGCGTTGAACTCACTTTCATGGGCCTCAACAACCAGAACCTGCACAACTTCCTTTTCCGCGGCTTTCTGAAGCCTTGGGAAGCCTATACCGGCGCGACCATCAACTGGATCGACCTGGCGCAGGCCGACTACAATGCCCGCTTGCAGCAATCCATCGCAACCGGAACGGTCGATTTCGACATCGTCGAAATGGGAGCGCCGTTCGAGGGCGATGTGCTTGGCCGGGGAATGGCCTCGGAAATGCCGGGCTGGGTGGCTAGCCTGATCGATATGGACGACTATGTGGGCTACCTGCAGGCGCCGGTTGGCACCTGGAATGGAAGAACGCATCGCATTTCGATCGATGGCGACTGCCATACGCTGGCGTATCGCACGGACTACTACGATAATGAGGAGTTCGCTGCCGCCTGGAAGGAAGCCGGCAATGAGTCGGAATGGGCGCCGCCAAAGACATGGACAGAAGTGAATGCCCATTCGAAATTCCTCATTGGCAAGACTGACCCGTTGACGGGACTCGATGCGCACGGTTTCGTCGACCCGCTCAAGGGCTGGGGCGGCTTCGGGTTCTATTTCCTTGAAGACCGCGCCACCGGCTATGCAAAGCACCCGAATGATCCCGCCTGGCTCTTCGACCCCGACACCATGAAGCCGAGGGTAAACAACCCTGCCTTCGTCAGGGCCATTCAGGAAGTCATGGATCTGATCGATGCCGGTGCATATCCTGCTGACCAGATCAACGCCGATCCCGGCACGACCGCCTTCCAGCAGTTCCTCGCCGGAACCGGTTCATCGCTGACCTGGTGGGGCGATGTCGGATCGAACGCTCGCACGTCGGATACCTCTGTCGTCGGGGATGTTGTTGGCTTCGATATCATTCCTGCCGGCGATGCTGTCTGGAATTCCTATACCGGCGAGTGGGAGGCAGGCATCAACGAAGCGCCCAATATGGCCTATATCGGTTGGGGCGTGTATGTCATGGCCACTGTCGACAGCGACTCCAAGCGCCAGAAGGCCGCTTGGTCCGCAGCTGCCCACCTCGGCGGCAAGGACCTCAGCCTCTGGGCCGCTGCGTATCCATCCGGGTTCCAGCCCTACCGGAATTCGCACTTCAATTATGAAGAGTGGGAAGCTGCCGGATATGACCGCGCGTTTGTCGAGGATTATCTCGGATCCAACGCTGACAGCTACAATCACGCGAATGCAGCTATCGAGCCGAGAATTCCGGGCATCTTCCAGTACTATTCCGTGGCCGAGGACGAACTCGCCAAGGGATTTGCCGGGCAGTACGGTTCAGCCCAGGAAACGGCTGATGCCATTGCTGCGGCTTGGGAGAACATCACGGACCAGATCGGACGCGACAACCAGATCGCGCTCTACAAGGCAAGCCTTGGAATGTAGGCTTCCTCATTCACGCATTGCACCGCCGGTGGCATGGCCGCCGGCGGTTGCTGTCTGATTTTTCCTGGGTCTGAGCGGTAGTGCATTGGCTGAACAGGGCGATCTTCTCAACGTCGTGACATCTCAGGATATCAGCGACGGCCGGAAACTCTTTGGCCGGTTGCTGGTCTGGGGTTCTTTTGGACTGATGGCCGCCACGTTCGCGGTATTGGGCCTTGCGCAGGCTGAAGTGATCCAGTTGGAATTCAGCAACTGGCGGCCCGCGCTCTATACATTCATGTTCTTTGCCATTTGCCTGGGTGTTGCCCAGGTGCTGTTGCACGGCGAGAGGGGCAAGCGGACCCTGTTCATCCTGCCTGCAACCCTGTTCGTCGTGGCAATGGTCGTGTTTCCGCTGATCTTCGCGCTAGGCATCGCATTCTCCAACTGGAACCTATCGTCGCTTGATGGCCGGTCGTTCAACGGCCTCGACAATGTGCGGCAAATGTGGGGAGATCCGTTCTACTGGAACGCCCTGAAGAACATGGTCTACTACTCCCTTGCCATCCTCGTGGAGTACGCCATCGCATTTGGCCTCGCCCTGATCCTTGCGTCGAACATCAGGGCCCGCAAGTTCTTCAGGGTCGCATTCCTGCTTCCACTCATGCTGTCACCGGTGGCGGTGAGCTGGATGATCGGCAAGTCGATGATGGAAGTCCGGTTTGGACCTCTTGCAAGATTGGCCCGCTGGCTGGGTTGGGACCGGCCTTCCTTCTTCGGGGATCCGGAGATTGCCCGGGCCACCATCATGATCATGGATGGATGGACCTTCATCCCGTTCATGATGATCATGATCCTCGCCGGTCTGCAGGCGATCCCGCATGATGTTCAGGAAGCGGCGCGGGTAGACGGCGCAAACGGCTGGCGCGGATTTTGGGAGGTCACGTTTCCGCTGATGCTGCCGGTTTCGATAACCGCAATTCTCATCCGCATAATCTTCAAGTTGAAGCTTGCAGACATAATCATCAACGTGACATCCGGCGGGCCGGGAGGGGCCACGGACAGTGTGACCAGTTTCATTTTCCGGGAGTATCGCGACCGGTCCAATGTGGGCTACGGCACGCTCCTCGCGATCGTCTACCTTGTGCTGATAGTCTTGGCGATCACGGCATTCATGAAACTCGTCGACCGTTGGATGAACCCGAGATACTGAAATGCCGGAACATCAGATCTTCCATGATAGCGACACAGATCTGCGGCACCGCGCAAGGTGGTTGACGGGCCGCGTCCTCGTATATGGGGTCCTACTGTTCTGGACCCTCGTATGCCTGTTTCCGATCTACTGGACGATCACGACATCCTTCAAAATGGCACCGGATGTCATGCAAGGTAGGCTGATCCCGTTTGTCGACTTTGTGCCCAAATGGCGGGGCTGGGAGTCTCTCGGGCTTTCGCCGGGGCTGATCGGGCAGGAGTCGACCGTCCGGGAGGAGTTTCTCAAGAGGTTCACGAACTCGTCGATCGTAGCGCTGGGCGCATCAAGCCTTGCACTTGTCCTGGGAACCATGACTGCCTATGGCCTGTCGAGGTTCCGCTACCGGTTTGGCTTCATGCGCAATCCGGACATTTCCTTTTTCTTTCTTTCGCAACTGATCCTGCCGCCAGTCGTGCTCGCGTTGCCCTTCCTGGTGCTGTACAAGCAGCTTGACCTGCTCGACACCCGTATCGGGCTGATTATGCTCTATGCGCTGACAGTATTGCCCATCGTCATCTGGATCATGCGCGACCAGTTTCTTTCAGTGCCTGTCGAACTTGAAGAAGCGGCTCTGGTTGACGGGTTTTCCATGTGGGGCGCATTCGTAGCAATTGTGCTGCCGGTTGCGGTGCCGGGCATGGTTGCCGCGTTCATACTTTCGTTGGTGCTGACCTGGAACGAGTACTTCTTTGCGGCGTTGCTGACTTCGACTGACGCAAAGACATTGCCGGTCATGGTCGCCAGTCAGACGGGGAGTCAGGGTATCAACTGGTGGGCGATGGCGGCTTTGTCGGCGTCCGCAATCATGCCGCTCATTGTCATTGCCGTCATTCTGGAACGTTACATCGTCAAGGGCATGGCAGCAGGCGCCGTCAAGTAGCCGTTATTCGCCGCGGCCGAGATTGTGGGCGATCTCCCTGGTCTGCAGATAGAGTTGCTTGAACAGTTCGTGCTTGTGCTGGTGCAGAGGGTTAGGCACCGGCTGCACTACATCTGTAACAGGATTCCAGCGATCAATGTCCGAAGGGCTGGCGGCGCCGATTGCGCAAGCTGCAAGAAAGGCATCGCCATAGGATGCTCCAATCGTTCTCTCGCAAACATGTTGGGTGACTTCACCGATATGCGAGGTTGCCTCCAGCCAGAGCCTGTTTTTGGTTCCGCCCCCAACCGCCAGGACCCGTTGAGGTTCGGCTCCAGCCTCGCGTATGGTCTCGATGATGTGGGCGGTGCCATGAGCAATGCCCTCAATGAGCGCACGATACATGTCGCCGCGGGTGTGGGTTAGGTTGAGGCCGAAGAATGCTCCCTTGGCTTTCGGATCATGAATTGGCGAGCGCTCACCCGAAAAATAGGGGAGAAACAGCAGGTCTCCCGTTCCGGCGGTTGACTCTGCCGCCTCGCGGGCAAGCAGCGCAAAAGCCTCGCTGCCAGGGAGTTCCCGGGCGAATTGCCGATGGAACCAACGGGTAAGGGTTCCGGATGTGGCAGCTCCGGCCATCAGTGCGTGGCTGTCCTGCCACAGCCAGGGCGCGTACCATAGCCGCGGGTCCTGAACCCGTTCACCGGACACCTGAATGATGAAGACGGTTGAGCCGTACATCATCATCATATCTCCAACTTCCCTGACACCGACGCTCACGGCTTCGGCGGCCGCATCAATAGTGCCGACTGTAACAGGGGTCCCGGCGGCGAGGCCGGTCTCGGCGGCCGCGCTTTCGGTGACGGTTCCCGCAACCTCCGTTGACCAGAGCAGGCGGGGCAGTTGGTCGACTCCGCAAATGTTCGGATCCAGATCCGTCGACCAGCTCTGCTTCTCGACATTGTAAAGAGGTATGAAATTTGCTGCCGTGAAGTGGTCGATCGCGTATTCGCCGGTGAGCCTGTACGTCAGGTAACTGGTCGAGGTCAGGAACTTGTGCGCTTTGGCAAAAATCTCCGGCCTGTTTCGCCTGAGCCAGAGGATCTTGGGTCCGACTGCCTGCGATGTCAGAGCGTTGCCGCATACGGACAGGATCTTCTCTGCGCCGATTTCATCGGTCAGGTCGTCGATTTCCTTCGCGGCGCGTGTGTCTACCCCGTAGAGAACCGCGTTCATCAGCGGTTTGCCGCCGCTGTCAACGGGCAGCATACAGGGACCGATTGCGCTGGCCGCCACGCAGCCAATTTCTGACGGATCGACATTGGCATCCGCAAGCAACTGCCCGGTTATGGTCTTGAAATCGTGCCACCAGTCCTCATCGGCGCGATGCTCCGCCCATCCGGACCGGGGGACAATCATTTCATGGGGCGAAACCGCTTGTGCGACCAGATTGCCATTCGTGTCGACGAGCACGCCCTTCGACTCATAGGTTCCTACGTCAATTCCCAGTGTTAGCGTCATGTTCCCTCCGGGCTCCGGGCAATCTCAAAATCAGGTCCAATCAATTCCACGCCTTTGACAAGCAAGCGGGCAAGCGATTCAAGGTCTTGAAGTTCGCAAACTTCCAGAGCCGAATGGGAATACCGCGCCGGAATGCCAACATCCACTGCCGCAACTCCGTTACCGGTAACCTGCACATAGGAATTGTCCGTCAGCAGCCCCGAATGGGCGCTTCTCTGCAACGGAATTGCTTCACTGGTCGCAGCCTCTTCCAGCAAGCGGACCATTGCTGGATGGGGGATCAAGCCGTTCAGGGTGCCGCGGCCGTGGAAGGAGTAGTGGCTGACGGTTGGTCCACCTCCCAGTTGAACATCACCCCGTTCCTCCATGCCCGGCAGATCCGTCGAGAGCATTATGTCGATCTGGATGGCAAGGTCTGGCCGCAGGGCTTGTGCCGCTACGGCGGCTCCACGCAGGTTGAACTCCTCCTGTACCGAAAAGACCCCGTGCACTGTTGTGTGGTTGCCGCGCTCCTGCAGCGTCTTCAGCACCTCCATCAGCACGGCACAACCGGCGCGATCGTCAAGTGCCGTCCCGGCGACGCGGCCGCCAGCGAGATCCAGCAACCGCGGAGTGTAGACGACCGGAGTGCCGATCTTCACGCCTGCATCCTCCACAGCAGCTCTTGAACCATGGCCGGTGTCGATCAGAATATCCTGGACCCTTACGACCTCGTATTTCTCATCCGGAAGCGTGGCGTGGTGGCTCTTGTTTCCGATGATGCCCTGAATGTTGCCATTTCCGGTCACAAGCGTGACTGCCTGGGCCGCAAGGGCTCGTTCCGGCACGCCCCCGAGCCTCTCGACACGGATCAACCCGTCATTGCGTATCTTCCTTACGATGAATCCAAGCTGATCCATGTGAGCGAAGACCATGATTGATGGCCCTTCGTGACTGCCCTCAAGCGTAAAGATCAGGTTCCCCAACCGGTCGGTCCTCGGGGAAAGCCCAGATTGGCGCAATTCTCCGGCGATCCATTGGCAGACCGCTTCCTCATGGCCGCTGAGTCCGGGCAGGTAAACCAGACTCTCGAGGCTGGAGCGCAGTTGCTCCTTCATCTTCGCAATTTCCTCGACTGCCGGGCTCTTTCCATGAACTCGCGGGCCCGCTCCGGATCAACCGGCTGCCAGGTATCTCCATCGACCTTGAGAGCAGATCCGACAATGCAGCCGTCGGCTATTCCAAGCACATCACCGACGGTATCGTGCCGGACACCGGTGTTTGCCAATACAGGAGTATCGGGAAGAGCATCCTTCACGGCTTCGAGCGACTCTAGCGGGGCGGCCTCGCCGGTAATCTGACCGGAAACCAGCACCGCGTCAGGGATGGAGGAAAAGACTGCGCTACGCGCCCGGTCAGCCAGGGAACGGCGGTCGATGCTATCGGCAAACTCCGCCGCGACATTGAAGAACATGGCCATGTCCCGTCTGCCGAGGCGATCCCGGTAGCGCATGGCAGCGGCGGCGTCAGGTGTCCACAAACCCATGTCGGATGCATACGCACCCGTAAAGATCTCTCGCACGAAACCGGCTCCGGTTGCGGCGCCAAGCGCCACTGTGCTCAGAGTGTCCCAAAGTACATTGACCCCGAACGGTACCGAAATCTCGTCCCTGAGCCTGCCGATCACATACGCCATTGCTGCCGTGGATGCGCGATCAACGTCCAATTCGTATGGACGGTCATTCTCGTTTCCGAACATCACCGCGTCAAATCCGGCCGACTGCAATGCCGCCAGATCAGTGCGGGCGCCGCTTACCAACCCTTCAAGGCCGGCATGGGCGTCATACAGTGGCGAGCCCGGCAGGGCGCCGATATGCACCATGCCAATTACCGGCCTGATTTCGCCGAAAAGCTCCCGAAACAGCTTCATCTTGCACCGCATCCTTCGCAGTATGGAATTCTTCTGCCTGTGCGGGCATGATACTCAATCGGAACTTTATTGAAAGCGGACGTGTCAGACATGAAAACCAGGCATTGGGACCGGCTCGGAAATGGCGGACTGACCTTTACCGAACTCGGATTTGGAACTGCCCCTTTCGGTAATCTCTATCGGGCCATAACTGACGAGAGTGCGGACAAGATCCTCCAGGCGGCATGGGATGGCGGCGTGCGCTACTACGATACCGCGCCACTCTACGGCCTTGGGCTGGCCGAGACACGGCTGAACAGGTTCCTACGCACAAAGCCGCGTGACTCCTATGTTCTGTCAACCAAGGTCGGCCGCCTGCTGCGCGTCACGACGCCGGAAAAGCGAGACGGAATCGGGAAGTGGTTTGACGTCCCAAACCGGAATGAGGTCTTCGACTACAGTCACGACGGGGTTATGCGTTCCATCGAGTTTTCTCTTGAACGGCTGGGCGTCGACCGGATCGACATTCTTTACGGGCATGATCTCGACATGTTCAACCAGGGCAACCGCGAACTGCTGGACATGAGGCTCCAGGAGTTCATTGACAGCGGCTACAAGGCACTTCTGTCATTGAGGGATCAGGGCGTCATACGCGCCTTTGGAGCCGGCCTGAATGAATGGGAGTCCAGCCAATGGCTGGCCGAGCGCGGAGACTTCGACCTGTTCCTTCTTGCCGGACGCTATACCCTGCTCGAACAGGAAGCCCTAGATTCATTCCTGCCACTCTGCAAGGAACGCGGGATCGGTCTGGTGATCGGCGGGCCGTACAATTCAGGGATATTGGCGTCCGGCCCGCGTGAAGGCGCATATTACAATTATGAACCGGCACCAGCGGAGGTCATTGAACGGGTGCGTCAAATCCAGGCAGTCTGCAACAGACACGGCGTCTCGTTGCTTGACGCCGCATTCCGTTTTCCGTTGATGCATCCTTCGGTCTGTTCGGTGATCCCCGGAGGGCAGGGCGAGGATGAAATGGCATCCAATCTCCGTGCAGAAAGGGCAGAAATTCCAGCGGCGGTATGGGACGATCTCAAATCCGAAGGACTGCTTCGTCAAGATGCTCCAACAGGGTGAACGGGGTTCACCAGCCCTGGATCAATCGCCGGTTTGTTGATTGGATGCCGGCTGGCATTCGATCTGGAATCTGCTCACATGCGATCGGGTGATGCCGCTACGGGCATCAGCCGGGGTTGATACCAGCAAGGCTGCTGCGGCCTGGGCAAAATCCATCGCATCGGTCAGCGACGATCCCCTTGCCAATTCACTGGCGAGAGTGCCGACGAACATGTCTCCAGCGCCATGTGTGGATTTGACCGTCACCGCGGGCGCAGGCAGCAGACGCGCCTTCCCGCCATTATTCTCGCAGCAGGCGAGACCATCACCTCCGAGTGTCAGGATTGCATGGGAGCCGGTCAGGCTGGCCAGCTTGCGGGCGGCAGCAGCCTCATTGCCGTCAATGCGTGCCAGGCCGGTCAGCGCCGCTGCCTCAATCCGGTTCACGATCAGAATATCTATCAACTCAAACAGGCCGGGATCGGCTGGGCGCGCCGGAGCGGCGTTCAGGATCAACAGCATGCGCTCCGAAGCCTTCCGGGCTGACCTGGCAATCGCGAGGTTGGCAGCTGCCGGGAGTTCATTCTGCAGGAGCAGCACGCCCGCAGTTTCCGGAACTCCAACTCTTTCTCCGTCCAAGTCCAGGTTGGCACCGGAGACGATTACCGCACCGTAGTCCCCGTTGGCATCGACCAGAGCAACACTCATGCCTGAAGGCATTTCCGTGATATGCACTTGGTTATGGTCGACTCCTGCAGCGTCGAGTTCGCGCAGCAACACCCGTCCGAATTCGTCCCGGCCAACCAACCCGGCCATGGCGGTTTGAGCGCCCATGCGGGCAGCCGCAACCGCCTGGTTGCCACCCTTGCCGCCAAACCTGTACGCCACAGAACTGCCGGAGACCGTTTCGTCAATGGCCGGAAGACGCGGAGTCTCGACAACGACGTCAAGGTGCAACGAACCGGCAACAAACACCCCGGCGCTCAATCCGGCAATCCCGCATGAAGTGCTTCCGACACGATGCCATGACTCGCCGCCGCATCCTGCCTTTCAATTGCGCTCGCCAATTCGTGGTCGTCCCGAAGCCTATCGGCAACGGCAAGCAGACGCTCGGAATTTGCGATGTTTGCCCGGCATTCTGCCACAGGGTCGAGACCGGAATGGTCCGGGAAGGTGTCAAAGTAGATGACGCCACCGTATCCGACCCTGGCCAGCGCCACGAACAGTTCGACAGTCTGGATCGGGTGAACCGAGCCGACCATGAGGCCGTCATCGCGTTTTCCGTATCCGTCATTCAGGTGCACGCCCAACAGGCGGCTGTAGCGGTCGACCAGCATGGCCGAGTGGGCCGGCATTTCGCCTGCATACAGCAAATGGGCGAAGTCCAGTGTGACGCCAAGATTGCTGCGGTTCACTTCTTTAAGTGCCAGCAGCGTGGTTGACACATCGGGCATCAGCGAATGAGCGCGCGGTTCGTTCGGCTTATACTCGATCGAAACATCCAGTTGGGGATTGTGATCGCAAACCTCTTCAAGCGCCTCAATGGTCCATTCCCACAATTGGCCATAATCTGCCTGGAACGAGTAATCGAACCCGTCCTGTCCCATCCAGAGGGTCAGTACCGATCCATTGAGTTCTGCCAGTAGGTCAGCGGCGTGTTTTGTCAGGTCCACGGCCTTTCGTCTCAACGACGCGTCCGGATTGGTGAAGCCACCGGGCCTGAATTCTCTCCAGCCTCCGTAGCGCATGGCAATGCCATTCAGTTCAAGGCTGCAAGCCGAGAGCATCTCGCCGATCTTGACGGGCGCATCTTCCTGGAAATGGTCTGGGTAGTTGAGGTCCGTTGCATCGAGACCGCCGACACGCGCCGCATTGGCAAGGAGCATTTCCAGACCCTTAGTAACATTGACTTGACCAGATGACTTGAAGGCGTTCAGCCGGGCCGCATATCTTGCCATCTTTCCGTGCACGCCGCCGTGGTTCATGGGTGGTCCGATCCTCCTTCGTGGTTTGCAATATGCCCGCAGCCAGCTGTTTGCCAGTGGCAACCAGTGCCGGAAGGTGATGCCTGGCTTGCATGACCCTTGCGGGCCAGGCGTGGTTCGGGTGCAACCGGGCAACGGGGTTGCCGATTGCATCAAGGCTTGACATTTTTGGGTTCGAGTATTGGATACACGAGGCAGCCATCTGGCTGCCTGCGCGGGAATGGCGGATACATTTGAATGCCCAGCCGAAAGTGGCAATCCGAATTGACCTCAATACAGTCTATGAGGGAAGTTCTGTGAACCCGGCGTTGGTTGCAGAGCCTCTGCCGAAGGGTGCACGATGAATTTTCCGGGGATCGACAGGCCGTATCCTCCCAGATCAATCTATCAGGGGATCAAGCAGCCGAACTATCTGGCGCTTGATGTCGGGTGCGGCGAGTCTGGCCGTATCCGCACAACCGCTGGTTCAGTGGTCTCCATCACCAACCTGGACGGATGCCCGGGAGTCTGGCTTACGGCCCTTTCTGACGGCGACCGGAATTTTGGTCTGTCGGCGCTCGAACTCCCCAAGATGAAATCACCGCCTCCTGAATCAGGTACTTTCGATTGCAGGATGATGGAGGAATTGGCGAAAGGGCGCGGCGCAACTTTCAAGGACGCCAGCTTCCATCGCATCTTCGACGATGACTCCGAACCTGGCGAACTGTTCGTGCTGCGCACCCGGCGCGATACCGACCTGTTTCTCGTTGTGCCTGCCGAGCAGGGGTATCTATGGCGCGGCGGGGGCGGAAAGATCTCGGTAAGGGTCAAGCAGCCTGTTGCAATCACGGACGGGAACATGCTTCCTCGTCCGTTGGGCAAGGTGCGTGATGAATGGAGAGTAGCCACGGGAACTGCAAAGGCCTACGAAGTCAGGAAGGGTGAGTGCATTCAGATTATTGATGTCGAGGGACAGCAGTGTTCCGACTTCATGGCAATGCGCAGCGACGCCTTGGCGTCCGGTATCGAGCGTCACATCGACTCGACCGTGTCGCGGACTATGACGCGCAGCGCCTATCCTGCTCCGGGATTGCTGGACAAGTTTTTTGATCAGGATATCCGGCCGTTGCTTGCGGTGCGTCATGACACGGTCGGGAGGCACGACACGTTCGCTCTTGCTTGTACGGCCCGCGGCTATGAGGAACGGGGTTTTCCCGGCCATCTGAATTGCTCAGACAACATCAGCGAAGCCTACGCGCCGTTCGGGATTCAGAGACGCCGCGCCTGGCCTGCAATCAACTTCTTCTTCAATTCCTGGATTGACCGGGCAGACAATATCGTTGCCAGCGACGAGGCATGGTCCCGGCCCGGCGACTATGTGGCCCTTGAAGCATTGACCGATCTCGTCTGTGTCTCGACGGCCTGCCCGGACGACATCGATCCAATTAATGGCTGGAACCCGACGGATATTCATGTACGCGTCTATGAGGAGGGTACGAAGATTTCCCACGCCGTTTCCTGGCGGGCACAACCGGATGACGCGCAGCAATTGACGGTCAACTCGCCATTTCACACTCGAACATCCGCGCTCACCTCTTCTTTCAGGGCTGCCAAGGAATGCTGGTTGCCGGCCCAATTCGATGCGACCGGCGCAATCGAGGAATACTGGGCTTGCAGGCAGAAGGTCACCGTGCAGGACATGTCGGTACTGCGGAAGTTTGATGTCGTTGGCCCGGATGCCAACGACCTGCTTCAGCACTGCCTGACCCGCGATGTGTCAAAGTTGTCGCAGCACCGGGGATTCTATGCCTTGATGTGCGACAATCGGGGCAGTGTTCTGGATGATGGAACCCTGTTTCGGCTGGAACAGAATGCATATCGCTGGTTCTGCGGAAGTGACAACTCGGCACTCCATCTGAGGGAAGCGATCGATCGGCTCGGTCTGAATGCGCGTGTCCTGACCGTCGGTGCAAAGATGGCCAATCTCGCAGTTCAGGGCCCAAAGTCGCGGGAATTGTTGCGCAAGATCGTCTTCACGCAACCTGTTCGGCCAGCATTGGACAATCTCAAGTGGTTCGGGTTCACAATCGCACGGTTGCGGGATCGCGAGGGTCCGATGTTCATGTTGTGCCGCTCCGGGTTTACCGGCGAGTTGGGATATGAGCTTTTCTGCGACAGGAATGACGCACTGGAAATCTGGGATGGCGTCATGGAGGCGGGATCTGAATTTGGAGTTGTGCCGATGGGCGGCGACGCATTGGAAATCTTGCGCATTGAGGCCGGCCTGATGTCGGCAGGCGCGGAATTCTGTGCCGATGTCGATGCCCTGGAGGCGGGGCTTGGATTTGCGGTCGACTTTGGCAAGTCCGACTTCATTGGGAAGGCGGCGCTTGTGCGCAATTCCGCCGCACCCCGCAGGCAGCTGGTTGGCTTGCATATTCCGGGCAACGAAGCTCCAATGCACGGCGATCCGGTTTTTGTTGGCCGGGAACAGGTGGGAGTCGTGACCAGTGGTTGCGTTTCACCGTTGCTCGGGCACGCAATCGCTATGGCGCGGGTTGCAACCGAGGATGCCGCAATCGGCAACAAGCTTGAGGTGGGCAAGCTAGATGGGCACATGAAGCGGCTGGTGGCCACCGTGACCAGCCTGCCTTTTGTTGATCCTGAACGGCGAAGGGCGAGGGCATGACACAGGAAGAGTCAGAAGGCGTAGTCGTCACCAAGGGTGTCTGGAAGATCTTCGGAGAACAGGCAACGGCAGCCATGGAAGCCGTTCGCCAGGAGCAATTGTCAAAGGCTGAGGTGCTGGAGCGCTATCAGGCGGTGGTCGGCGTCAAGGATGTTTCGATTTCGGTCGGCAGGGGTGAGATCTTCTGCATCATGGGTTTGTCCGGATCGGGCAAGTCCACGCTTGTCCGGCACATAAACCGGCTGATCGAACCCACGAGCGGCGATGTATTGATCAATGGAGTGAATGTTGGGAAGTTGACGCCCGAAGAGCTGCGCGTCATGCGAGCCGAAACGATCGGCATGGTGTTCCAGAGCATGGCGCTGTTGCCTCACAGGACGGTCAGAGAGAACATCGCATTCGCCCTTGAGTTGAGGAATGTGGATTCCTTCACCAGGGCGCAGGTGGCGGAAAAAGTCATCGAGCAGGTCAGTCTTCAGGGTTACGGCGACCGCATGCCGTCCGAACTCTCTGGCGGCATGCAGCAGCGGGTGGGGCTGGCAAGGGCGATGGCGGCCGATCCGGACATTCTGCTGATGGACGAACCTTTTTCGGCGCTTGATCCCCTCATTCGAAGGGGGTTGCAGGACGAGTTCCTTGAACTGTCAAAAACCATGAACAAGACAACGCTGTTCATCACCCACGATCTCGATGAGGCGATCCGGATGGGAACCCGGATTGCAATCATGAATGACGGTGAAATCGTACAGACCGGTACACCGGAAGAGATCGTTACAAATCCTGCCGACGACTATGTTGCGGACTTCGTGGCAGGCATTTCAAAACTGAAGCTGGTATTTGCCCATACGGTCATGCAGCCGATTGAAGCCTACGAGGGGAACGGCAAGGCCCTTCCAGCATTTGAAGACTGCCCACAAGCCGGCCCTGACGATAATCTGGACGCTTTGGTCGGGTTGGCTGTGGGCCAGGACAACCCAGTCATCATAATGGCGGATGGTTCTCCGGTAGGCGTGGTCACTAAGGACGCATTGCTGCGGGGCATTCAGGGGGAGGCGTAGCGGGATGACAGACGAGCTGGAAATCCGCAAACCGTTCATTGAGTTTGCAGGACGCAGCGGCGACTACTACGCCGATGTCTTCTTGAATATCAAGAAGATGACCTTGAACCGCTTCCACATCAATCTGGCAGCACTGCTGGGCGGGTTTGTCTGGGCTACGCTGCGCGGCAACTGGTTGCTGTTCATCATCGGATTTGTTGTTGATTTGGTCGCAGCAGTCAATGTGGCGCTGATTTACAAGTATTCGACAGCAGCGGTTGCCAATGCTGACAGGGCCTATCTGGTCGAGCGCTACGAGGGCTGGGCTTCAACCCATACCATAGCGGCAATTCTTGTATTTGTTCTGGGCCGGTTGGCTTTTGCGTGGCTTGCTGACAGGCTCTATGCGAGGCAGTTCGAAAAGTGGCGCATCAATCGCAGCGTCAACAGTGGTGTGGAGCCTTCGCGACTGCTGATCGCGTTGCTCGTCGCAGTTCTCATAGTGCCGATGCTGCTTTACCGGTCGACCCAGTTCGCACCTGACGAGCGCAGTTGCATCCGGCAGGACCGGGCCTTGCAAAGGGGCGAGGTGGTGCCGTTCAAGGACCGGTTTGATTGCTACTTCATCGGCGAGTTTCCGACTCTGTTCTGGATAGAACGGCCGGACGAGATCACGTACCCCCGGGGAGAAGACGGCAATCGCATTGTTAAGCGGACCCCGCCGCGGGCTGACGCGCCTCCGGTCAACCTGAATACCTACACATCCCAGTCGATCGATGACTCAATCGGTTACGTGACCGTCTTCTATGGCTTTCTGTTCGATGGCATCACGCAGTTCCTGCGCGGTCTGCTGAGCGCAATCACTTCCGTCTTTGTCGGAACGCCTTGGCCGATAACGATGGGTGTCCTTTTGTTTGCCAGCCTCAAGATGGCCGGACCGCGGGTGGCGATATTCGTCGGAGCTTCACTTGCCTATCTGGCTCTGTTCGGCTTCTGGCAAACGGCGATGGATACCTTGTCTCTGGTTGTAGCCGCATCGCTCATCTGCGTTGCGGTTGGACTGCCACTGGGTATCTGGGTGGGCAAGTCGAAACGCGGGAAGGCAATCATTACGCCTATCCTTGATGTCATGCAGACTATACCTTCGTTCGTCTACCTGCTGCCAGCGATTGCATTCTTTTCGATTGGCAAGCCGCCCGGGATACTGGCTACGGTCATCTTCGCAATGCCTCCGATGGTCCGCCTGACGGCGCTTGGCATCCAGCAGGTTCCCGAGAATACCAAGGAAGCCGCCCTGGCATTTGGCGCCAATCCGCGGCAACTCCTGACCAAGGTCGAGCTTCCATTGGCGACGCCTTCAATCATGACTGGCATCAACCAGGTGGTCATGATGAGCCTGTCGATGGTGGTCATCGCGGCATTGATCGGCGCTGGGGGCATGGGTTACGTGGTTACCGAGGCATTGGAAAATACGGAGACCGGTCGCGGTGTGCTGGCCGGAATAGGAATTGCCCTGTTGGCGATGATGATCGACAGGGTGGTGCAGAAGGCGAGTCGAACTCGTCAACAATAGCAAACCGGTGGCGTCCTGCGGGCGCCGCATATTGGAGGAAAAGACCTGAAATGAACCATACAAGGACACTGCTCGCAGGGGCAGCAATTTCCATAGCGTCCAGTACCGGATCGTTGGCTGCCGACGCCACAGTCACGATCGGCGATCTGACCTGGACAGGAGCAACAGCAATTGGTCACGTCATCAAGGCCGTGATTGACGGCCCGCTTCAATCTGAAGCAAATATCGTCGAAGGGCTGTCGGATGGATCTGTCATCGCAGCTGGCATGGACAAGGGCGACGGTTCTGCCGATGTCTACACGGATTTGTGGATGCCCAATCGTCAGGGAATATGGGACAAGTACGTCGACGGAGCCCAGTCTGTCGGGCACAATGTTCCCTATCCGGGAACGCAGAAGATGTACGTTCCGACGTACATGGCGGACCGCGTCAGCAGCGTTGAGGACCTTATGGATCCGGAAATTGCGGCGATGTTTGACAAGGACGGAAACGGCAAGGGCGAATACTGGGCTGGTGATGCCGGCTGGAAGTCGACCAGAATGTGGCAGGTCAAGTTCAAGAGCTATGGCCTTTCCGAACTCTGGGAAGCCGAGATTCTGCCGGATGCAACCTTCAAGGCGCAATTGAAGGCTTCAATTCAGCGCGAACAGCCGATCCTCTTCTACTATTGGACCCCGGAATGGGTACACGCCGCATATGACATCACCCCCTTGGCGGAACCGGCACGCACCGAGGGCTGCGAGGACATGGACCTTGACCAGGAGGACTGGCTCGAAGCATCGCACTTCAACTGTGCCAGCACCGATGCGGCTATCTATGTTGCCTATTCGAAGTCGCTTGAGACCCGCAATCCGCCGGTCGCCAAATTCCTCAGCCAGATCGAGCTTGATCCCGATGTCGTCAATCAGTGGATCCTGCAAATCGGGCGCGACAAGATGGATCCGCGCGACGTTGCCGAAGAGTGGGTCGCAAACAACATGGATATCGTCGACACCTGGATCAACTGATCCCGGCTTTATTCGAGACCCGGCGGCGAAACTGCGTTCGCCGGGTCAAACAGTCTTTCATCAATTCGTGCTTGATGGCGTCCGGCGGAATTGCCGGAAGAAGCGCCCACCAGAGCAGCCGTCCGTCAGGGAATTCTGGCGTACAGCCAGTCGAGCGTCTTGGCCTCGAAAAGCGATGAGATTGAAGTTCCGTTGGCGATGTTCAGGATCGCCTGTGAGAACAGCGGCGCCGTTGGCAGTATCCTGATCTTCGGCGCCCCGGCAACCTCTTCCGTCGGGGCGATGGTGTCCGTGATCACGACCGACTTGAGCGTGGATTTATTGAGCCGGTCAACCGCGTTTCGCGACATGACGCCATGTGTGATATAGGCGTGAACCTCGCTGGCGCCACTCGTCAACAGCACTTCGGCCGCTTTGCACAGAGTGCCGGCGGTATCGCAAATATCGTCGACCAGTATGCATACCCGGCCCTTGACGTCGCCGATGACAGTCATCTCTGCCACGTCTCCGGCGGCCGAGCGGCGCTTGTCGACGATCGCCAATCCTGAATCCAGCCGCTGAGCCAACTCGCGTGTTCGCGCAACGCCCCCCACATCGGGGGAGACCAGGACAATCTCCTCGTTGGCGTCGGCGAATTTACGTTGCACGTCAAGGGCGAAGATCGGGGAAGCGTAGAGATTATCGACCGGAATATCGAAAAAGCCCTGCAACTGCGCCGAGTGCAAATCCATGGTCAGCACCCTGGAGATGCCTGCCTGGGTGATCAGGTTTGCGACTAGCTTGGACGAAATCGGCGTGCGGGCCTTGGTGCGCCTATCCTGGCGCGCATAGCCGAAATAGGGGATTACGGCAGTCACACGCCCTGCCGATGAACGGCGCAGCGCATCGGCGATGATGAGGATTTCCATGAGGTGGTCATTGGCCGGCTTTGAGGTCGGCTGGACAATGAACATGTCCTCGTCGCGCACATTCTCGTAGATTTCGACGTAGACTTCCTCGTCGTTGAACCGTTCGACTTTTGCATCGACGAGCGCGATCTCGCGGCCGCCCTGGCCAGACATGTAGGCGGTGATCCTCTCGGCCAGCGGCAGGTTCGCATTGCCAGAGATGACTTTCGGCTCGACCTGTTTGCGCAATTCTCACCCCCCGGCTGTCTGGCAAATCGTGGCAAAACGAGGCCTTGGTTCGGCCAGCCGCTCTGTAGCACCTTAGCCCGGGCATTCCTACATTATTGTTTCCGGAATTTGTACGGGTTCAGAAGAAATTTGGCGCTCTGCGGCGCTGCCGGCAATCCGAGCTTGCCGCATTCAAGTCATGAACAGCCAGTTCATCGGGCAAGATTGCAGCAGGTCTGACCGTCCGAATCACGAAGGCCAGCTGGTCCTCAGCATCTGCCAGGTCCGGCAAAAGGGGTTCTTGCTTCCTTGAACCGGATCCACCTATGACCCAATTGAATGCTCATCGGCCATCCGGCGGGCATGGCAGGTTCGAATTCTTCATATTCAATGCATCAAGGCCAACAGCATGAAATCAGTCAGCTACTTCTTCTCGGTACTATCTCCGTTCACCTATCTGGCAGGAGACCGGCTTGAGCAGATTGCGGAAACGCATGGGGCACGGGTCGATTACAGGCCAATCGACATCATGGGAGTCTTTGCAAAGACTGGCGGAGTCCCACCGAAAGACCGGCATGAATCAAGGAAATCGTACCGGCTTCAGGATCTGGCCAGGCTTGCGCGGCTCTCCGGCATGCCCATAAACTTGTCGCCAGCGTTCTGGCCTACCGATCCTGTGCCTGCCTCATGCGCAATAATTCAGGCGCAGGAAGATGGTTCAGGGGATTTGGGTGACCTGGTCAGGAACCTGTTGCGGGCTTGCTGGGCAGAAGAACAGGACATCTCGCAAGAGGATGTTGTTGCCGGATGCCTTGCAGCGGCCGGGTTTGACGCAAACGCAATTGGGCCGGTAGGTTCGGAAGCGCAGAAGCGTTTTCGGGAATATACCGAGGACGCTGTGCAGCAGAACGTATTCGGTTCGCCAACCTATGTTTCCGGGGGGCAGGTGTTCTGGGGGCAGGACCGGCTCAGCCATCTCGACGCCTGGCTCGGTGGCCGTCTGGATTGATGCGTCTCAGCTGGCGGCCGAGACGATCTCCAGCAACGTGTCCACTTCATTATCTGTCGTCGACCAGTTGCAAACCAGCCTTGCAACAAGCGGTTCGCCGTCGTTGCCGTCGTGAAGTGATTGGCTGGGGGGCCAAAGGTAATAGTTGGCACCAGCAGCGAATGCGCGGCGATGAACGCTGCGAGGCAGCTTTGCAAAGACCATGTTTGCATCGACGGGATCCACGACCTCAGCCCCATTCACTTGCAGCAAGCCGTCCGCAAGACGCTTGGCCTGCCGGTTCGCCTGTGCGGCAAGGGACTTCCATAACCCGTCCTTCAGGTAGGCCAACATCTGAGCCGACAAGAAACGGTGTTTGGAAAAGAGGTGGCCGCCGCGCTTTCGGCGCAGTTCGAATTCCCATGCCCGGTCCGGATCAAAGATGATGACCGCCTCCACACCGAGCAGGCCGTTCTTGGTTCCGCCAAACGTCAAAATATCGACACCCGACCTCCAGGTGAGTTCAGCAGGCGTGCAATCCAGAGTCACGACCGCATTTGCGAAACGCGCACCGTCCATATGGGTTGGCAGCCCCTTTGCCCGCGCCAATCCGGTCAGTTTGGAAGTCGCCGGGCAACTGTAGACAGCACCCCTTTCGGTGGCATTCGTGATTGAAAGCGCTCCCGGCTGCGCATTGTGCACGCCGACCGGGGCCGCATTGTCCAACGCCTCCTTGAGGGAGTTGGGACTGATCTTGGCATGATCCCCATTAAGCAGGGTCAGCTTGGCACCGCCGCTGTAGAACTCGGGCGCCCCGCATTCGTCTTCTTCGACATGCGAGAAATGGTGGCAGTAAATTGTTGCCCAGGGAGGACAAAGGCAAGCAAGTCCGAGCGCATTCGCCGCTGTCCCGGTGGCAACCAAATAGACTGCGGCTGCGGGCGCCTCGAACTGCCGCCGAACTTCTTCCCGGACTTCGTCCATGAGCGTATCAGCGCCATAGGAAGCCGAATAGCCCTCATTGGCCCGGTTCATGGCCTCCATGATTTGCGGCGCGGCTGGCCCGGAATTGTCTGATGCAAAGTTCATTCAACGGCCCTCGACTGCATAACTCTCAAGTTCGTCCATATCGATATCGGTCTCGGATATGGCCTTGCCCTTGATGGAAATCCCAGCTTCGTGGACGGTCTCCCTGCTGCCCGACAGCAGATGGTGCCAATTCAGCAGCGGCAGGTTCTCGTGACGGAGTCGGTAGGCGCATGTCGCAGGCATCCAGCCTATGACGTCCTCGATTTCGCCAGGCTTGAGAACAATGCAGTCCTTCACGATCTCGGTACGCGCCTCATAGTGCTTGCAACGGCACGTTTCGTGGTCAAGCAGCCTGCACGCCACGTTCGTCCAGCATACGCTCTCCTTGCCATCTTCCTCGAATTTCAGCAGGCAGCACAGGCCGCACCCGTCGCACAATTCCTCCCATTCCCTCTCGTTCAGTTCATCAAGCGGAAACCGCTCCCAGAACCTTGGGCGCAATTCGCCTTCTCCAGCCCCTTTAGAACTGTTTCTGCCAAAGGCCTTCCGAATGCGCTTCATGAACTCAATCATTGGCAGCAAGCAATTCACGGGTTTGTCCGCAATCGCGTTCCATCTGTGCAACGAGTTCGTCTACCGAGCTGAATGCGATTTCGGGGCGCTGAAATCCGACCAGGGCGACCGAGATCATTTCATCGTAGATGTCGCCGGAGAAGTCCAAAATGTAGACTTCCAGGTTCGCTTCATTCTTGCCGAAAGTCGGCCTGGTTCCAATCGACGCCGATCCCTCGTAGGCGCCGGCAAGCGGACCGGTCAGCACATCGACAATTACCGCATAGACCCCGAAACGCGGCGGGTGAAGGCCGCCCAACGAAATATTGGCGGTGGGGAAACCCAGTTCCCGGCCCCGTTTTCTGCCGCGCAGGACGCGCCCTTCGATCCGGTGCCAGTGGCCGAGTATGGCTGCGGCCGTGTCCGGCCGACCTGCAGTCAGCGCTTCGCGAATGGAAGTTGACGACCAACTTCCTCCTTCGTTGCTGCCGGCGATCGGTACGATGCAGCTTTCAAATCCGAATTCCCTGCCATGCTGCGCCAGTTGCTGGGCATCACCGGACCGGCCTCGGCCAAAGCGGAAATCTTCGCCGACCACTGCGCAGGACAATCCAAGCCCTTCCGTCAGTATCCGTTCGGAAAACTCGCTCGCAGACAATCCGGCGAGCTGCATGCCGAATTCGAGCTCGAAGAGCAGATCGACACCAAGCAATTCCAGCCGCCGGGCCTTGGCTTCGGGATTCATCAGGCGGAACGGCGGGTCCTCAGGCCTGAAATACTGGCGCGGGTGCGGCTCGAAGGTAACCACAGCAGACGGGCGGCCTGCCGCAAGTGAGCGGTTCAAGGCACACTGGATGACCTCGCAATGACCGAGATGGACGCCATCGAAATTGCCGATTGCAGCAACACTGTGGCGATGCTGCCCGGTTACATCCGCGATTTCCCTGATTACCTGCATGCCGTCGCTGTAATCCTACATGATTCCCGGCGCAATCTACTCGACAGCCAGCCTGCCGGCACAACGAAAATCAGCATGCTGCGCGGGTGGATTTCCGGCATTCGTACAGCCCAATATGTGATGAGAGGCAATAGTTCATGCGGGTTCAGCAGTCAGCGCAAGAAGCCGATGGCATATTCCGGGTCTGCACCCACGGCAGCCAGGTATCTGCCCAGCATGGCCGGATCCGGTTGTGTAACCGTTCCCGTTTCCCTTGCAGCAAGCCCACCCGAGACAAACAGGCAGTCCAGGGATTGATTTTGGGCGCCTCTGATATCCGTCGTTATGCCATCGCCGATGCAAAGGATCCTTGCTCCGTCAGATTCCAGCAGAAGGGGGGCAAGTTTCCGTTTGGCCAGTTCATAGATCCGCGCCCGCGGTTTGCCGAACATCAACGTTCTGCCGCCAAGTGACTCGAACAGTTCGGCCAGTGCACCAGCGCAGTAGACACGCGTATTCCCGCGATCAACGATGACATCTGGATTGGCGCACAGGAACGGCAACTTGCGTCTGGCTGCCTCGGTCAGCATGGTCCGGTAGTCTTCGGGCGTTTCAGACATGTCATCGAACAGTCCGGTGCAGACGATGCCTTGAGCCTCGTCGAAGCCGACCCGCTGGATCTCCGTCATGTGTTCTTCGTCGCCAAGAGCGGGTTCGAAGAACCCGAGCGCTGCCTCTGGACCCACATGATAGACCTTGGTCCCAGCCTCTCCGCTGAACAGGGCATCCCGAGCCGAGTCCCCAGACGTCACAATCAGGCTCCAGCATTCCCGCGGGACGCCGATACCCTTGATTTGGCGCTCCACATGGGATGCCGGCCGGGGAGAATTGGTGAGAAGCACAACGGGCTTGCCGTTCCGGATTGCCCGGGCAAGCGCTTTGCATGCATCGTCGAAGGGACGCAGTCCATTGTGAACAACCCCCCATACATCACACAGCACAGCATCATAGCTGGCAGTGATTTCGTCGAGGGACTCGATTACCTGTGACATTCAGTTCGGGTAAGGTTTGATACGGATTGGCCGATCAAGCAGTCGGAAGCGCCTCAACGGTTCTGGGTCGAAACGCATGCTTGCGCGGCTGGCGGAAGCAGCCATCAAAGACGGGTTTGGCTGGAACACGCTGCGGAGCGGCAGGTCAGAAGGAGATATTGGGAATGATCTGCTTCTTGCGGCTGACGACACCGGGAAGCTCAACCTGATCATCGATTGCCACCGCCGAAAACGACTTCTTGGCAAGCGTTCGCACAAACTCGTTCGGAGCCAACAGGGTTGCAGACTGGTTGAGGATATCCACGACGAAGAAGAGCACCTGATCGACACCGTCTTCGCTGGCGACCTGTCCCATCTTCTGCAAGAGGCTTTGTTTTCTTGCCAGTATCTGGGCTGGGCTTGTGGTTTCCAGCACCGATATCTTGAGTTTCTTGCCATTGACCTCATAGGTCTTGGAGTCGATCCTGAGGATCTCTTCGTCGGGGCAGTCGGACAGGTCGGACTTGGCGGCAAACATCTCCGCCGCGTATTCAGGAATATCAATTCCGAGGTCCGCAGCGAGGTCTTCTGCCAACCGGCGATCAGTTCCGGTTGTCGTGGGCGAGCGGAATTCTAGCGTATCCGACAGGATACAGGTCAGCATCAGCCCGCGGATCTTGCGCGGCATGTCCTTTGCTGCGTCACCCATGAGTTGGTGCATGATCGTAGCCGTACAGGCGAGTGGCTTCATGATGATGTTGATGGGCTCGCGTGTGGCCAAGCCGCCCTGCAACAGGTGGTGGTCGATGATCTCCAGGATCCGTGCATTGCTGATGCCGTCGGGGAGTTCGGAAGGATTGTTTGTATCGACAATGATGACCTCGTCGCCTTCTCCGACATCTTCAATGATCTCGGGAAGATCGCATCCCCATCGTTCGAGCATGAACCGCGCTTCCTTATTGGGCATTCCAAGCAGCTTTGCCGCGGCAGGAGTCTTGCGAACCGAATTGACGTACCATTCCCATATGAGCGGGGATCCCGTGGAATCGGAGTCGGGTGACTTGTGACCGAATATCTTGATCATTCGCGCTGAACCTGCATTGCGGTGAATCTGGCTGCCCTTATAGTTTTGCGTTCTCGTGATGTCACCTCCGCACCCATTTGCTGGCCTGACTCTCGGAACTCGATTGCCGTTCTGATTGCTGCTTGTTTTGCGCTGCCTGTCAGCCGGGGCAATAACCAGTTCGCGGGATCAACCCTTCAGGCCAGGGAAAAAAGTTTCGGGCCGGTGTTGACACAGGGGTTGGGGCTTCCTAGTTCAGCGTTGTTGGCACTCATGGGTGGTGAGTGCTAACGGGACAGGAACCACCCCTAAACCAGAAGAACCAAATATCTAGGAGACGTACATATGGCGTTCAGACCATTGCACGATCGAGTTCTTGTTCGCCGCATCGAGGGGGACGAGAAGACCAAGGGCGGCCTTATCATCCCGGATTCCGCCAAGGAAAAGCCCGCAGAAGGTGAGATCATCGCCACTGGCGAAGGAGCCCGCAAGGACTCCGGCGAACTCATTCCGATGAGCGTAAAGGACGGCGATCGTGTGCTGTTCGGCAAGTGGTCGGGAACCGAGGTCACGCTGGATGGCGAAGAGCTCTTGATCATGAAGGAAAGCGACATTCTCGGCGTCATCACCTGAGAGTGCGGTTGAAGAAACCAAATCGAAATTAGGAATACAAGGAAATGGCAGCCAAAGAAGTCAAATTCGACAATGATGCCCGCAACAGAATGCTGAAGGGTATCACTACGCTCTCCAACTCCGTCAGGGTGACGCTCGGACCCAAGGGCCGCAACGTTGTTCTGGACAAGTCGTTTGGAGCCCCCCGCATCACCAAGGACGGTGTCACCGTGGCCAAGGAAGTCGAGCTTGAGGACAAGTTCGAGAACATGGGCGCTCAGATGGTGAAGGAAGTTGCTTCCCGCACCAACGACGAGGCTGGCGACGGAACCACAACGGCCACAGTCCTGGCGCACTCGATTGTCAGCGAAGGCCTCAAGTCGGTCGCCGCCGGCATGAATCCGATGGACCTCAAGCGCGGTGTGGACCTCGCTGTCGGCAAGGTCGTCGAGCACATCAAGGCCAATTCCAAGGAAGTCAAGAATTCCGAGGAAGTTGCTCAGGTCGGCACGATTTCCGCCAATGGCGAAAAGGAAATCGGCAACCAGATCGCCGACGCCATGCAGAAAGTCGGCAACGAGGGCGTCATCACGGTTGAAGAGAACAAGGGTCTCGAGACCGAAACCGACGTCGTCGAAGGCATGCAGTTCGATCGCGGATACCTGTCGCCGTACTTCGTCACCAATGCGGACAAGATGACGTCCGAGTTGGAAGAAGCCTACATCCTCCTGCATGAGAAGAAGCTCTCTTCACTGCAGCCGATGGTTCCGCTTCTGGAGTCGGTCATCCAGTCCGGCAAGCCGCTGCTGATCATTGCTGAGGACATTGAAGGCGAAGCCCTCGCTACCCTCGTGGTCAACAAGCTGCGCGGTGGACTGAAGATCGCCGGTGTCAAGGCACCCGGTTTTGGGGATCGCCGCAAGGCCATGCTCCAGGACATTGCCATCCTTACCGGTGGCCAGGTGATCTCCGAGGATCTTGGCATGAAGCTTGAGAATGTCGGAATCGACATGCTTGGCACCTCCAAGAAGATTGCGATCACCAAGGACGACACGACAATCGTCGACGGTGCTGGGGAAAAAGCCGAAATCGAAGGCCGGGTTGCCCAAATCAGGCAGCAGATCGAGGAAACAACTTCCGACTACGACCGTGAAAAGCTGCAGGAACGGCTGGCCAAGCTCGCTGGTGGTGTGGCTGTTATCCGCGTAGGTGGCGCAACGGAAGTCGAGGTCAAGGAACGCAAGGATCGCGTTGATGACGCCTTGAACTCCACCCGCGCCGCGGTCCAGGAAGGTGTCGTAGCAGGCGGTGGCGTTGCGTTGGTCGCAGCGGCCAACTCCCTCGACGGCCTTAGGGGTGAGAATTCCGACCAGGATGCCGGCATTGCCATCGTCCGTCGCGCTCTCGAGTCTCCGCTTCGTCAGATCGCCGAAAACGCCGGTGTCGATCCTGGCATCGTTGCTGCCAAGGTGCGTGAGGCAAAAGAGGCCAACTTCGGCTTCAATGCGCAGACCGAGGAGTATGGCGACATGTTTGCGGCTGGCATCATTGACCCGGCAAAGGTCGTGCGTACCGCGCTTGAAGATGCTGCTTCGATCGCCGGGCTTCTGATCACCACGGAAGCCATGGTTGCGGAGAAGCCGGAGCCGAAGAACAACACGCCAATGCCTCCCGACATGGGCGGAATGGGCGGCATGATGTAGGCTGATTCAAAGCAATGCGGAGAAGGGGCCTTCGAGGCCCCTTCTTTTTTGCGCGCTTGTTTCTGTCACCATGTCTGCTGTGCCGGAGCGCCTCTGGTTGACTATCGGGCCTTCCCTGCGCAATCTCACTTTCCGCCATCCCAAGGCCGCCGGGCGGCCGCATGACTTTCGGATATGACGAGCATGACAAGCGAATTTCGCGTTGCAGTCGTCCAGATGACCTCGACCAATCGTCACGAGGGAAACATCAAAGCCGTCCGCAGGCAGGTGGAGGTTGCGTCGGGCGAGGGATGCGACCTGATGGCCTTGCCGGAGGCTGCGGGCATGATGAACAAGGATCTGGATGACGCACTGCGCCGGGCAAAGACCGAGAAGGACGATCCGTTCATTGCCGAATGCAGCAGTCTCGCCGAAAAACACGGCATATGGATTCATATCGGGTCGACTCCGATACAAGAGGGCGGCCAGCTGCTGAACCACAGTGTGCTGATTGACGCGACCGGCGCCATTCAGGCCCGCTACGACAAAATTCACCTGTTCGACATCTTTCTTGACGGCAGGCCTGCCGCGCGTGAGTCCGATCGATATGCTGCTGGAAAGGAAGCAACCGTTATCGACACGCCTTGGGGTACGTGGGGACTCTCCATTTGCTATGACCTGCGGTTTCCCAGCCTTTACCGGGATTATGCCAAGTGCGGAGCGACTGTGATGTTCGCTCCCTCGGCATTCACTGTACCGACAGGCAAGGCGCACTGGGAAACCCTGATCAAGGCAAGGGCAATCGAGAACGGCAGCTGGTTCATTGCTGCGGCTCAAGTAGGCAAGCATGATGACGGCAGATCAACCTACGGCCATTCCCTGGTTGTAGACCCTTGGGGAAGCGTCGTGATGGATCTCGACGGCCATGGTCCAGATCTTGCGATTGTTGAGATTGATCCGGGTGCCGCCGACAGAGCACGCCGGCAAATCCCGTCACTGACGCATGAACGCCCCTACCGGCTGACCCATTTAAGGCAACAGGCATAATGAGCCGGGGTTGCGCTTTGCAGGCGATCTGCTGCTGACAGTTCTATTGATGGCAGCATTGGGTTTTCAGAGCCTTGGCGTTCAACTATCGTTCACCAACCTCGACCAGGTCAGGAGCGAGTGGAGAGATTGGTTGATCGCAGCACGGTGGCTGGCGATGCTTCCAGGAGGCATGATCTTTCCACTGTCTCCCACGATCAGCTCTGACGGCAACTGGCTCGAAGACATGAGGGTTACGACGCTTTACAATGAAGACTGCATCACTCCAGTTGACAGCCGGGGGACATCTTGGACGAGGGCCGCCTCGGGAAAGATCGGATGGCCAAGTTGCCGGCCAAATCTGGCTCAATTTTTGGCCAGAATCCTCAACTTGATTGCACCTCATTGGGTGTCCGAAATTATCTGGACCGCAGGTTGAGCGACAGCTAATGGCTCCAGAAGCGCTATCCGCTGCCGTGGCGGCTAGCTCCCCGGTTCCGATTTTGAGTACCAGTTCAGTTGCTGCGGAATAGCAGAGTGAGCAGATCTGGACGGTTGCCAAGCGCGGTGACGTGAATTCCAACGGCATTGACCGGCTTTTGATTGCGGCAATCTCGACAGCGTTAAGTGGCCCCGGCATGAGCCTGGCGACAAGATTGAGAGCCGAAGAGGAATTGCAGCGTCACTTGGATGCAAGGGCAACGACCACAACAGAAGAGGAGGCCAACATGAAGAGCATCACAGTGCAAGTGGACGACGACACCTGGCGCCGGGCCAGAGAGCGAGCCGCACAGCTTGGCACCTCGCTGACGGCTTTAGTGCACAGTTTTCTCTCCGAACTCGATGGCCAATACCCCGATGACAGCGATGAGGAGGATAGGACAGGAGTGTCCGAGTTGGAACGCCGGCGCTCAATGCTGAACCTTGTTCTTACGGATTTCGATGCAAGAGGTGTTGGACTGGACATGTCTAATAACCTGCCCCGGGAGGCTCTATACGATCGCGATGAGCGACGTTAAAGCCAATGCAATTGCATGCACGGCCGGGGTCTTTGCCTGAGATGCCGCAGTGTAAGACATGGCGTACCGAGTGCTGTCGGACCCGAAAGCCTCCTATGGTTGCCTGCAGATTTAGAAGACTACTTTGGGTGGTCCTGGTTCAACGGAGCAGCAAAACAGAAATCACTTCAGAGAAAAATCAACAAATGGCAACGATCACCATTGCCAACCAGACGGCGACAATCACACCGCCTCGGGCAGGACCACCCAAGTGCCCGCCCGATTACAGGTTCCATAGATCGCTGGACGTGCTGCTCTCTCCCTGCATAGGCTACTGACAGCCCTGGAGTCTTGGCCTTGGGTGCAAGCTTGCCTGCCGTCACACAATCCACTACCGGCGAGGAACCCCGCGCAGACATGGGCTTTTCGATCATTGGATAAACCGGACACGCTAACCACCGCAGTGCGAGACTGCCCGAAATGCGGCAAGGACAATTCAAGCGTCCCGCCGTTGCGGTATTCCTGGAAGGAGTGGTTGCTCAAGGAATGCCGCCAATGTGGCATGGTTTACCTGGAAAACCCGCCAAGCTACCGGGAACAGGCTGAGGACTTTCCCTGGGAACAGAATTACAGCGACCGTCGTGAACGCGTCCGAAACGAGTTCCCGGTTACCTCTATCGTCTCCAGATCCTTGCGAGCGCTCAAACGCCAATTGTACAAGAAGCGCGACAGGCTACCTCCGCTCGTTGATGACTGGATCAAGCCGGGTACGGTTGCCGATGTTGGATGTGGGGATGGCGCCACACTTAAGTGGTTGCCTGAGCAATACCGTCCCCTTGGCATTGAGTTGTCTGAAGGGTTAGCGCGTCAATCCCGCCAGCTCCTGGCACATCGTGATGCGACGATCCTCAACATGTCCGCCATTGAGGGGCTTCGCACCATTCCCGATGGCACCCTGAGCGGGGTCATCATGATCTCATTCCTGGAACATGAAACGCATCCGGTTGAACTTCTCGGCGAGGTGTTTCGCGTACTGGACCAGGGCGGTGGCACTATAATCAAGGTCCCCAATTTTGCTTCCATGAACCGGCGCGTGCTCGGGTCTCGGTGGTGCGGCTTCCACTTTCCGGGTCACGTGAACTACTTTACGCCGGAAAGTCTGCGGGAAATGGTCGAGTCCACGGGCTTCCAGGTAGTGCGATTTGGGTTCTCCGACCGGTTCTTCCTGAGTGACAACATGTGGCTGACGGCATTACGGCCAGATTGAAGATGCGTGGCTTGCGCACGCAACTCACCACTCACTCTTGGAGCGGCCACACCTCCCGAGGCGAGGGCCAACCATCTGGCGAACACGAACCGGGCCTTCTTCCGGTAAAGGACGGGCTGTGCTGCGGGCAATCTTTTTTGCACCGGGTGCTTGCAGGCTGAAATGGCCGTGACTACGCCAAGATAAGTGCCGTGTTGGCTGGTGCGGCTCTCTCCAAAAGTCGACGACAGACGACGACTGGGTTGCTGAGTCCGGATGGCCTCAACAGACTGGTTTCCTTCTGATTAGCAATAGCGTCGTCCAAAGTTGATCGCGAGGAGCATTGAAACCGCCAGCCCCGGCTCACTGGTTTGGAACTCTGGGATCATGATCCCGTCGATGCGCCCGGTTCAGCGTGCGAGCTGTTATTGCTGCCATCGACGGCAGCGCGCAGCCACTCCTGCAGCTTCTGGATTGAGTGCTCTGAATTTACGCCGCACGCCGGGTCAAGCACGAGTGGCCCCGGATTGTATCCCCTGCTCTTGAGTCCACGGCTGACGCTTTCGACAAGACGGATGTCTTCCTCAACCGTGGTTTCACGATCCTGGATGGCCAGTTGCCGGACGACATCGCTTTCCTGGCCACCGATCGTGTACCAGCCCCGCCAAACTGTGCAGCTGTCCACATCATGCGCGCGCCAGTGGTAGGTGTTGAGCACATTGCCCGGATATACCTGGAAAGAGAACATCGGCCAGAGGAAGAATGATCGATATTCTCCAGCATTCTGGACAGAAAGATCGACCGGATACGTCATCTTGGCCAAATCCTGGCACTCGGTGGTGTGCCGGAGCACATGGCCACCATTCATCTGTTGAATGTCGTAGGTGTCGGGACGGATGACGCCAGTTGCGAAGGTCGGGTGATTGATCGAACAGTGATAGCACTCGCAGTAGTTCTCGACCGAAACCTTCCAATTGCATCTTTCGGGGATCTCGACCCACTCCAGGGGTTCAAGCGTTGCCACATTCGGAACGTAGTCGGAAAGCTCCTGGCGTACCCCGGGGTACCAGTCGTCCATTGAGGCAGCAGTTTCGTCGAGATTTACAAAGATGAACCCGAGAAAGCTCTCAATTCGAACCGGGGTAAGGCAAATCCCTGCTCGGTCGAAGCCCGGAACAACAGAGATGTTCGGCCCTGAGCGGAGTTTGCCTGTGAGTTCATAGGTCCAGGCGTGGTAGGGGCAAACCAGGACACGGGTTGTTCCAGAGCCGTTTACCAACTGGTGCGCCCGGTGCTGGCAAACATTGAAGAAGGCGCGCAACGCGCCATCGTTGCCTCGAATGCAGAATAGGCTCTCACCGGCAATTTCAAAGGTGAAATAGTCCCCCGCATTCTTCACCTGGCTCTCGTGCCCGGCGAATTGCCATGTCCGCGAGAGCAACCTGTGCTTTTCGACGGAGAACATCTCCGGGTCGGTGTAGTAGCGCGCCTCCAGCGCATGGACCGGCGAAACGTTCATTCAGGCTCCTCCAGATAGAGGCCAAGCTGGTGTCGGCGCTGATGGAACTTCTCTACTCGTTCGATAACTTCTGGGCTGGCAATTGCGATCACGAAGGACAGCAGCGTTTCCAGGAGCGCAATGATCGCGACCGAGGACGGGAAGAATTGCGGCGTATCAACGGATACGACGAACCTGTGTCTTGCGGCCATGATGATCGGGCTCGCTGGACTGTCTGAGACGGCCAGTATTGTGACGCCCTGTTCCCGTGCGATTTGCACGGCGTCCACGACCTCCGCCCGGTAGGGACGGCAGGTCAGAGCGATCAACACATCGCGTTCGTTTGCCCAGGCAATATCGTCAGCAGCGCTCGAACCGGCCCTTGGAATGGCATGAAACTCGACCATTCCTGTCGAGGCGAGGTAGGTGAAGTTCCGGGCGTTGGCGTTGTTCACGCCGACGCCGAGCGTATAGACCCGGCGCGCCGCCCAGATTGCCTTTGCGGCTCCCTTGAGAGATTCTGCATCGATCTTCTCGAAGGTCTCTTCGACATTCCGAATGGCTGAACCGACCATCTCGGCATGGAGTCTGCCGAGTTCACCTTTCCTGGAGACACCTTGCAGCCATCGGGCACGATCGGGAAATCCAGCCGGTCCACTCCTGATTGCGTCGCGGAATGCAGACCGGAACTCGTCGTAGCCGTCGAAACCGGCTTGGCGGGCCATTCGCACGACCGTGTTGGGCTTCACATTGGCGCTTTCCGCGATCTCGCGAACGGTAGAAACACCGACGCAATGCGAGTTCTCGAGTACATAGCGTGCTGCCTTTTGCGCTTCGGGAGTCAGGGTTTCGAACTCCTCGGTCAGGCGGCTCAACACAGCTGATGATACATTTGTGCCATTCATGATTGACGATGGTATAGTTGTCCCATTAGCCTGTCCAGTGGAAAACCGATTCTTCCCGGGGACTTTGAAATGGCTGAACGCCCTCTGCCGTCCAGTACCCGCGTTGCCGTTATCGGTGGCGGGATAATGGGTTGCGGCATTGCCTACCATCTTGCGCATGAGGGCTGGACCGATGTCGTGCTGCTCGAAAAGGCTGAACTGACCTCGGGCAGCACCTGGCATGCGGCAGGGCAGATCACACATTCCACCAGCAACTATGCCCTCGGCAAGTGTGTCGGCTACAATATTGACCTCTACTCAAGGGTGCTGGAGGCGGAAACCGGGCAGTCGGTCACCTGGCATGGCTGCGGCTCCTTGCGGCTTGCCTATACGGACGACGAAGTGGACTGGCTCCACCAGACAATCTCCGTTGGCAGGGGACTGGGCTTTCAAATGGAGGTGGTCGGGCCAGACCGGATCCGTGAATTGCATCCCTTCTACAATCTCGACGGAGTCAAGGCAGCCTTGCACACGCCCGAAGATGGCCATGTCGACCCAGCAGGAGCCGCTTTAGCTCTGGCAAAAGGAGCACGGCAACTGGGTGTCAAGATAGTCAGCAGGTGCCGGGTGAAAGGCGTTGCACCGGACGCCAACGGCGGCTGGACACTGCAAACCGAGCGGGGGCCGATTGCTTGTGAGCATGTCGTCAATGCTGGCGGCACCTATGCGCGACAGACAGCATTGGCCTCAGGTTACGACCTTCCCGCAACGTCCATGACCCACCATTACCTTGTCACCGAAGCAGTTCCGGAGTTTGCGGGCTTGGAGAAGGAATTGCCGGTTGTCCGCGATGACCGGTTGGTTTCCGGCTATATCCGGATGGAGCAGAACAAGGGACTGATAGGCATCTACGAGAAAGAAAATCCAAACACGGTTTGGGAGGATGGTTGCCCTTGGGATGCAGAAAATGAACTGTTTGAGCCGCACTATGACCGCATCATGCCCTGGCTGGAGAATGCCATGGACCGGATGCCGGTCCTGGCAAATCTAGGCATTGCCCGAGTGGTGCACGGCGCAATCTCGCATCCGCCCGATGGCAATCCGCTTGTCGGACCGGCGCCAGGATTGAGAAACTACTGGTGCTGTTGCGGAACGCAGGTCGGCATCGGCTGGGGGCCGGGTTTGACGAGGGAATTGGCGCGCCTGATGGTGCATGGAACGGCCGAAATCAACATGCGCGAATTCGACCCTCGCCGTTTTGGCTCATTTGCTGGCAAGGAATACCAGATCACCAGGGCGAAGGAGGATTATCTGCTGCGCCACGAGATTCCGTTTCCGGGTTTCAATCGCAGTGCCAGCCGGCCGGTTAACCCGTCGGTCCTCTATGGTGACCTGAAGGCATCGGCGGCCGTGTTCGAAGAGGTCTACGGACACGAGCGCCCGCGCTGGTTTGCGCGCGGCGGCGTCAAGGCACAGGACATTTACGGATTCCGCAGGACTCAACTCCACGAAATCGTTGGTGCTGAGGTCAGAGCAGTCCGCGAACGGGCAGGGATCATGGATCTCTCGGCCTTCGCCAAGATCGAAGTTGCCGGGCCTGATGCCGCAGAATTCCTTGATCGGCTGGTGCCGAACATGCTGCCGACGGCAGGGCGCATCGGACTGACGCATCTTCTCAATGACAGCGGCCGTATCGAGTTGGAGATGACGGTTACCCGAACAGAAGAGGATCGCTTCTATCTTGTGACCGCTGCGTTTTTTGAGCAGCGGCTTATCGACGAACTGGATTTTGCCCGCAGGACAGAAGATGTCTCAATCATCAACCGTTCGAGCGAGTGGGGCGCACTGGCGCTGAACGGACCAAAGGCACAATCCATCCTGGACAAATGCACCGATGCCGACACGTCCATTGAGGGATTCAAGTGGATGACGGCCAGGACAATCCGGATCGGAGGCCACAGCGTGCTGGCCTTGCGGATGTCCTATGCGGGCGAAATCGGCTGGGAATTCCACGGGGACCGGGCCGCCGTTCTTGGCGCATACCAATCGCTCAGAGGGGCAGGCAATGCTCATGGGATGGTAGCCTACGGCTCCTTTGCCATGAATGTGATGCGCATGGAAAAGGCGTTCAAGGGTGCAGGCGAACTGACAAACGAGGTCACACTGCCCGAGGCCGGAGTCATGCGGTTTGTACGGATGGACAAGGAATTCCGCGGTAAGGCAGCGACTGCGGATGCTCTGCAAAGGCCATTGCGTTGGGCCTGTTCATATCTGGAGTTGGACGACGATGGCCGGTCGGACGGCAATGGCGGCGAGGCGGTTCTGGCTGGAGGCAGGCAAATCGGAACCATCAGCTCAATTGCCTTTGGACACTCCGTCGGAAAACTCCTCGCATTCGCCTATGTCGAGGCAGAACTTGCGGCGCCCGGTAGTGAGCTTCAGGTGCTGATCATGGGGGAACCTCGCAGTGCAAGAGTTCTTGCGGAGGCTGCATACGATCCGCAAAACCGCCTGCCCAGGGGCCACTTGCCGGATGATGTCCGGGCGGAGCATTGATCATGATTGTGCATGCTTCAGACGGCGTGCCACAGGCGTGCAAGCGAGTGATGGTTCCAGAATTGTACGCAACCCGGTGGCCATCGGGTTTCGGTGTGAATGGCGCAAGCCTTACAACCAGAGCTGGTGCGGTGGAGTTGCCGGGACCTCGTTCGGACATGATCGGATCCAGAGTCACCTGCGGCGTTCACCCTGAGGTATCGGACCGGGAATGGCCATTCGACGAGCGGCATGCTGGAATGAGGCGCTGCCGGCATACCGGCAAACCTCTCGGAAGCGCTGGACAACGTCAGGTCCCCGACCAAGCCAAGCCGGGCAACGGCAAAAGATCCGGCCGTAGCACACCAGCCCATCATCCTGACTACAGGACTCCAGAAAGCACCAATCGTGGCACTGCCAAGATGCCATTTGCGGGCTACGCCTACCGTGCGGATTTGCCGTGTTGCACCCAGTTCGTTGCCGGGTACCACACGGCGGTTTGCCCGGCTTGCGTAAGCCATCTTGGAATGCAGGGAGGCGGTCGCTCTGCAGTGGCGGTCCGGTCCGTCAGTGTACGCCGTGACATGCACTGGAATTTGAGCGGCGGTCGCTTGACCAGCAAGATCGCTCCGGCCCCATGAAGATCGTCCGTATCCGGGTCTTCAAGACCGACTTGCCCTATGCTGGCGGAGTCTATGCTTGGGGCGCCGGAAACCAATTCGCCCTGGCCAGGGCCAGCGTCGTAGTGCTCGATACGGATGCCGGTCTGCAGGGGTGCGGTGAATTCAGCCCGTGCGGCGAGAACTACATGGCAGCCCATTCGTACGGCGTGGAGGCGGCAGCACGGTTGATGGCAGAAAAACTGCTCGGTGAAGACCCGCGTCAAGTGGCAAGAATTGAACGCATCATGGACCATGCCATCCAGGGTCACGGATACGCCAAGGCGCCATTCGATGCTGCCTGTTGGGATATTCTTGGTCAGGCCACCGGGCAACCAGTCTGGATGTTGTTGGGCGGGAAACTTGCTGAAGCAGCGCCAATGTACCGGGTTGTCCCGCAGAAGGCGGTTGACGAGACCATTTCCGAATTGGAGGCCTACCGTGGGCAAGGCTATCGTCAGTTCCAGATCAAGGTCGGTGCTGACTGGGTGACAGACATTGATCGTATCAAGTCGACCGTGCCGTTGCTCAATCCCGGCGAACAGGCGATGGCAGACGCAAATCAAGGCTGGAGGGTAGACAACGCCATCCGCGTGGCGCGGGCAACACGCAGCATGGACTTTATCCTTGAGCAGCCCTGCCGGACCTACGAGGAATGCCAGCAAGTACGCCGCGTGGCTGAACAACCAATGAAGCTCGATGAGTGCATCACCGGAATGGCAGCGGCGCAGCGCATTGTCGCTGATCGTGGCGCAGAAATCTGTTGCCTGAAGATCTCAAATATCGGGGGGCTGTCAAAGGCCCGGCGCGTTCGCGACTTTCTCGTCGACAACCGAATTCCAGTCGTGAGCGAAGACAGCTGGGGAGGTGAAATCGCCGCCGCCCTAGTCGCACATTTCGCGGCCTCGACGCCGTCCGAGTTTCTTCAAAACACCACGGACCTCCACAACTACAATACCCGAAGCACTGGCAGGCCAGCACCGGCAACAGCCGAAGGTTGCCTGATTGCTCCGGATGTTCCTGGCCTGGGTGTATCGCCGGATTTTGAAAACTTGGGAAAGCCGATACTGGATTTCCGGTCATGAAAGTACCGTGAGGCGGCAAGAGATGACGTTAGAGCCGGAAAAGGGCGCCCTGTCCGGAACACGCAAGACCAGTGGGCAATTTGGTCGCTCTGGGAATGGGGAGAGTTGCGCCCAGGCTGCCGGGTCCAAGCAAAAACACCAGGAATTGGAGTGAACGATGCCGGAATCCAAGAGAATGCAATCCTGGGCTGACCGCGCCAAGGCGGTGCTTCCCGCTGCCGGTTTCGGCAATTTCGACCCGGCCATGTTCATCCGGGACGGCAAGGGTGCGCGCGTCTGGGATGAGGACGGCAAGGAATATGTGGACTATCTGATCGGGTCTGGCCCGATGCTTCTCGGGCATGGTCACCCGGAAGTCCTGGAAGCCACTTTTGAGCAAATCCCGAAAGGCATGACCTTCTTTGCAAATAATGCACTTGGCGTGGAGCTTGCCGAGGAGATTTGCAAAGCGGTCAGCTGCGCTGAACAGGTGCGGTTCCTATCTACGGGCGGCGAAGCCGACATGTACGCGATGAGGTTGGCGCGCGCCTATACCGGCAGGGACAAGATCGTGAAGTTTGAAGGCGGCTATCACGGCATGTGCGCCGAGGCTCAGATGAGCCTGGCTCCGGTGCGGCTTGCCAATTTCCCTGCTGCGGTGCCCGACAGCGCGGGCATTCCCGATACGGTACGGAACGACATGCTCATTGCGCCGTTCAATGATCTCGATTTCCTTGCCAGCCTGCTGTCCGAGTTCGGGGACGATATAGCGGCAGTCATCATCGAACCGTTACAGAGGATCATCCCCCCTCTTCCAGGATTCCTGCAAGGAGTTCGCGCGCTTTGTGACCGCTACGGCATCGTGCTTGTCTTCGACGAGGTCGTTACCGGCTTCCGGTTTGCATATGGGGGCGCGCAGGAGACTTATGGAGTGGTCCCCGATATCTGCTCACTCGGCAAGGTGATTGGTGGTGGATTCCCGCTGGCCGCCGTTGCAGGAAGAAAGCGCATCATGGACCATTTCGACAAGGATACTGTCGGCGTTGACCGGTGGCTGATGATGCTCGGAACCCTGTCTGGCAATCCGGTCGCCGCCGCAGCCGGCTTGAAGACACTGGAGATACTCCGGCGGGGCGGAGCCTATGACCGGTTAGAAGCAAATGGCAAACGTGTCATGTCAATATTCAGGGATCGGCTTGAAGCAGCAGGGGTAGAGTTTCAGATTGTGGGCCATCCAACGCTGTTCGACGTGATTTTCACCGGCCGGGAGATACGGAACTACAGGGATGTGCTTGCGGCAGATTCACAGAAATACAACGCATTCAATGCGTGTCTTCGCTCGCACGGGGTCTTCAAGCCTCCCGGCAAGGTCTATATTTCACTCGCGCTCGAAGAGGATGATTTCCGGGTAACCGAGGAAGCCGTGGAGGCCGCCGTATCGGCTATCACATAGGACAGCGGCAGATGCCGTGATGCTGCAGGGCCAGTTTGGCAAGCCGACATCGTCCCGGCGATGCGGGGAGGCACTTGGAAACCATAACGTTCTCGCCGCAGGTCAGGATTCTGCGCGATTGTCTGCTCGTCAAGTATCAAGACGTAATGGGTTTTCGGAGGGCCGTCCGGCAGGCAAAGTTGAACCAGACTCAAGGTTCAGTGTCGGCATTCGTTGTCCACGTCCCGGGGGCAATGCGTTCGCCCGTACGTACGAAAACCGGGGTCCTCAGGAATTCCGGTTAAGTGAGGCCGCAGCAAAGGCTGGCCCGGAAGAGACTCACAGAATTTTGCAAATCGTGCGGTCAGCTTCCTTCCAGAAACACGAAGACCCGCGCTGAAGCGCGGGCCTCGGAAGGAGGGTCGGGCTAGCGCGCTTGCCATACGTCTCAACGGATCAATGGGTTTCCGGCCCTGCCATGTCAAGAGCCAAGACCAAGAGACTTGGCTTGGCCTCTGTTCCAACCAGTTACCGGTCGCCGGGAACCCTCCCACAGAGTCAACGGCGATTGCTCTTGCCTCAATTGGTAGCCGTGCATTTTAACCGTTCCGTTTTTTGATGGCTATGAGCCTTACAAAACCGATCCATCCACAAAATTTCTGTATGTGTTGTGAACTTGTGCGATAAACATGGTTATGGGCCAAACAAGAACGCCACGGCTAAAACCTCTGTTGGAACGGGTTCCACCAGGATTCCTTGTCGATGCTGCATGGTTAAGACGCTTTGGAGTCGATCCCAAATCCATCCACAACTACGCCGAACGAGGATGGTTGGACCGAGTTGTGCGAGGAGTCTATCGCCGACCGCTTACACACGTTGGAATTACGGAGCATTTGCGTGTTGGGCAGGAAATCGACTGGCAGTATGCTCTGCTCTCGATCCAGTGGATCATGAAGTATGACGTCCATCTTGGCGGGTTGAGTGCGTTAGACTTCCATGGGTTTACCCACTACCTGCCGCTCGGTGGCGTGCAGCGCATACATCTGTATGGCGAAACTCCGTCATGGTTGTTCCGCCTTCCCAGCAACACACAATTTCTTGTTCGCTCGCGCGTCCTGTTCGACAATGATCTTGCCGGAGTGGAAAATGCCTGGCACCAGATTGAGAGCGCAGATGATGCCGACGCGCGATTGTCCCTTAACCCTTGGCGCTGGCCGCTGGCAGTCTCCGAACCAGAGCGAGCAATCCTCGAAGCCTTGGATGAACTGCCTGCTCACGCCAGCTTTGACAGTGTGGACATGATTTTCCAGAGCCTGACCAACTTGCGCCCCAATCGCTTGATGACCCTGTTGGGCAAATGCAGAAGCATCAAGGTCAAACGGCTGTTCTTCGTGTTCGCTGACCGCCACGCGCATGCATGGTTGAAGCATCTGGACAAGAGTACCTTCAATCTTGGTTCCGGTCCAAGAGCACTGGTGAAGGGAGGAAGGTTGCACCCGGTCTACCGGATTTATGTACCCGGTGAGCTCTTGCCCCGGAAATGAGCGAGGACTCGAGTTTTGCTTGAGCGCTATACTGAGCAGGTCCTGCTGCCGATACGTCCTCTCCCGACCATAGCGGCCGAGAAAGTCTTTGCACTCAAGGGCGTACTGCAATCAATTTCTTCTATCGCGACATGCCGCGTCTGTCGGTGGATATCGATCTGAATTATTCGCCAATTGAGGAACGTTCCATTTCACTCCGTCATATCGATGCGGCTCTCGATCGGATTATGGACTCATTTGGTAGCAGAAACCCAGACATTTAACTCTGGCGAACCGTTGGCTGTGGGAATCTGGAAACCCCGCATAATTGCCTCGCGCCGTTTGACCCGAGTAAAGACCAAGACGTCGCCAGTCGTACGTGGTACGGTGCTTTCGCCCGTATTGACGGGAGTTTCGGACGCGGTCCAGCGGGCTTTTGAATTGCGGAGATGCCAGTGCTGGCCTTTGAAGAACTCTTTGCCAGCAAGTTGATTGCCGCCCGCCGCCGCTACCTCCCCGGAATCCCCCGTCATCCTGTATGTCGCTGTACACTTAAAACCCGGCGAAGAATTGATCGATGCAGAACGGGTGCCTTCTGCTTTGATCCTCGTAGCCTGCTGCGGCCTCTCATGATAAGGCAGCATAACGGACCGGGCCCGGTCCATATTCAGCCTACAGTTGGAGGATCAACAATTGGCGAAACTGACGTTCGGTGCACATCCGTTTCTTCTTGGATTCGATCAGCTTGACCGGATGCTGGAGCGGACCGAAAAGAACACAGGCGATGGCTATCCGCCATACAACGTTGAGCAGCTTTCTGAGGATTCCATCCGGATCACGATCGCAGTTGCCGGATTCAGCGAGCAGGACATCTCGGTTACTGTGGAGGACCAGCAACTGATCATTGCCGGCCAGCAACCACAGGAAGACAAGACCCGTGTTTATCTTCACCGCGGGATCGCAGCGAGGCAATTCCAGAGGCGGTTCGTATTGGCTGAAGGGATGGATGTGCTCGGGGCAACACTTAAGCAAGGGCTATTGGAAGTCGACTTGCAGAGAAGAGTCGAAGAGCCCCGTATCACCAAGATCGACATAGGCCGCCGCTGACTGCATCAGTTCAACTTCCGCCGGCCTCGGACAGAAACTTCTCGGCATCAAGCGCGGCCATGCATCCCATCCCGGCTGAAGTCACAGCCTGACGATAGACATCATCGACAAGGTCGCCAGCGGCAAAAACGCCGGCAATACTTGTCCTGGTCGTCCCTGGTTCGGTTGCGACATAACCGCCACTGCGAGTCTCCAGTTGACCGGCAACCAGTTCAGAGGCGGGTGTATGGCCGATGGCGATGAACACCCCGTCGCAGTCGCGGTCGGTTACTTCACCTGTAAAAACCTGGCGCACGCGAATTCCTGTCACGCCCTTTGGGTTGTCCTCACCCAGGATTTCTTCGACCACATGGTTCCATAGCGGTTGAATCTTGTCGTTCCGGAACAGGCGGTCTTGGAGGATTTTCTCCGAACGCAACTCGTCCCGTCGGTGTATCAACGTTACTTTGGAAGCAAACTTTGTCAGGAACAGTGCCTCTTCTGTGGCCGTATTGCCTCCGCCGACCACGACAACCTGCTTGTTTCGGAAGAAGAACCCGTCGCATGTGGCACAGGCAGACACTCCAAAGCCCTTGTATTTCTCTTCCGAGGGCAGGCCGAGCCACCTCGCCTGTGCACCCGTCGCCAGTATGAGACTGTCAGCTGTGTATGTGCTGCCGCTATCGCAAGTGACTACAAATGGCCGGGCGCCCAGTTCCAGTTCGGTGACGTGGTCGGAAATCACCTGAACACCAACCGATCGCGCATGCTGTTCCATGCGGGTCATGAGATCAGGCCCCTGAACCAGATCGTCGCCTGGCCAGTTCTCTACGTCTGTGGTGATTGTCAGCTGCCCGCCTGGTTGGATGCCCTGGAACAGCACTGGCTCCAGCATCGCCCGTGCGGAATAGACGGCTGCGGTGTAGCCCGCAGGTCCTGAGCCGACTATCGCAACGCGTACATGGTTAGGGTTTGTCATGAGCAATTCTCATTCGGCCTGATGCGGGGGTTGCATCAGCGCAACCAGTTCTCGGATTTGAGGGAATGGCCCAAGGCCTGGGAGGCTGCTCCATTCCAACCGGGACGCATGTATTTGCTGCTGAATACCTAATCAAGCTGGATAAGTGTTCTGCTCACACAATGCGCCAGTCTCCGGTCCGGAAAAGTGAACCGAAGCATCCATGTGCCATTGGCGTTCGGATGTCCTTGCAGGCGCGCGCGAACGAGGCACCCCGGACCCGCCTTCACGGCGGGTCCGGGCGCTTCAGCCTGGAGGTTACTTCAGGCGTGTAGTTCCTGCGACAGGCGTGTTCCGTCAGGCGCAACCGCTGCAGTTGGAGCAGCCACCGCGCTGGGATCTTCTGCAAGAGATTTGATCAGACCCCAGGCCATGGCCAGCAAAACGAACGAAATCGGAAAGCCCGCAGCGATCGATGCTGTCTGAAGTGCGGCCAGCCCGCCAGCCAGCAGCAGAACAGCAGCCACAAATCCTTCGCCGAGCCCCCAGATGATCCTGAAGACCTTGGGCGGATCGTCGTCACCCATCGATAGTATTGTGGTGATGACCAGTGTGCCGGAGTCTGAAGATGTGATGAACCAAGTCGCCAGCAGCAATGTCGCCAGTGCCGAAAGCGGCCAGGAGACCCAACTCCAGTCGCCGATCCACGAGGTCGTACCAAGATTGGCTATGGTCGTGTAGAGTGCCGCCGGCAAATCCCAGTTGCGGACGGTTTCGATCACGCCAGCGCCTCCGGCAGCACCTGGACCAACCGCGGAATTCAGTTCCTGCCAGATGGCGTTTCCACCAAACATGCAGAGCCAGAAGAAGGCAATCGTTGTCGGTACGAACATGACGCCCAGCATGAATTCCCGGATGGTCCTGCCGCGAGATATGCGGGCAATGAACATGCCAACGAACGGCGCCCAGGAAACCCACCATCCCCAGTAGAAGATCGTCCAGCCACCCTGCCAGTCGACTTCAGGCCCTTCATTTGCAGTCCAGAAGCCCATTGGAATGACGTTCCAGAGGTAATCGCCGAATGCTGTGACGAAGAAACTCATCAGCCAGCTGAACGGGCCAATGATCACAAACGTCGCCAATAAAACGATCGATAGCCAGATGTTCCATTCGGAGATGATCCGAATGCCGTTGCCGACCCCTGAAACGGTCGACATCGTGGCTATGATCGAAATCACGAAGATCAGAATTAGCTGGGTCGTGATCCCGCTGTCGATGCCGAACAGCACATTCAACCCGGTAGCCATCTGGCTGACGCCAAGGCCCAGGGATGTGGCAACGCCGAAGACTGTTCCGAATACAGCCAGCAGGTCGACAGCATGGCCGATTGGCCCATAGATGCGGTCTCCGATGAGCGGATACAGCGCTGAACGCAGCGTCAATGGGAGCTTCTTGCGGAATCCGAAATAGGCAAGGCAAAGGCCCACGACCACATAAACGGCCCAGCCATGGAAACCCCAATGGAAAAAGGTCACGCGCATAGCGTCAACGGCTCGGAGAATTGACATTTCTCCATGCCCTTGCATGTCTGCATGGGGGTTGTTCGGGTAGCCGAAGGCGCCGGAATTGTCGAAATAGAAGACCGGTTCCGCGACGCCGAAAAACAGGATCCCGATGCCGACGCCTGCCGAGAACAGCATGGCGAACCAGGAGAAATTGCTGAACTCCGGTTTGCTGTCGTCATCGCCAAGCTTGATGCGTCCCCACTTCGAAAACATGAGGAAGAGGCAGACGCCAAGCAAGACCGAGACAGCTGAAATATAGTACCAGCTCAAGGCGCTTTCGACCCATCCTCGAATGGCGCTGTAGATGCCGTTGGCAAACTCAACATTGATGATGGTGAAGAGCACAAAGGCAACTACCATCACCTTCGCGGCAATACCCATGCCGGCGTGCAAACCGGTGAACATGCCAGTTCTGGCAATGAGATCGGTTTGCGGTTGTGATGCGTTCATCTCAATATCCTCCCTATTGTATCACGCCGTGAGCCGGTCAATGGTCGTAGTTTGCTCACGAGATACTCGTCCGGCATGATTGCAGGAAAACGCCAAACAGACAAACAAAAACAGGCTGGTGCCAAAAGCAATGGCATCGAAGCCAAACTCTGGAGACAGAGGAAGTGCCGGTCGGCGGGTCTTGCGCAATAGGGACAAGTCAGCACCGGAGATGTTTAGCCCGGTCTTGACGCGCCCGCTGCAGAACTCCGAACTCCGGCGCCGGGGACTGTGCGGACGAGTGATGCGGATCGAACAGGCGAAATCAAATGCTGTCCCGGTTTTACGACGGGCGAGGAAATCGCCGCTGGGATTTGTGGACGAACTGGCAATGGACTTCCCGGTGTAGTCGAGTAGCTTGTTGTACGATCAGTTGCCGCTCATGTTGCACACCGCCAGAACTTGGCCGGATATCCGAAGGGGACACTGCAATGACCGTAAAGAGGCGCCGTTTATCGGCGGAATTCAAGCTGCAGGTTGCTCTGGAGGCAATCCGTGGGAAACAGACATTGCGGGCAATAGCAGCTCGACACGAGGTTCATCCGAGTCAGGTCAGCGCATGGAAGCGGCTGGCCATCAATGGTCTGGACAAAGCGTTCGAAAACGACATGCCGAAGCGCGTCTCGGAGCAGGACCGGAAGGTCAAGGAATTGAGGGCTAAGTTGCACCAATTGACACTTGAGCGGGATTTTCTCCGCAATGCGGTTGAGCGCAGCAAGACTCTGAACTGACCATTGGTTTACAGGACAGCGCTTCTTGAGGTGTGTCACGCATATGCCGACAACAGCAGCAGAATGTACCAGGCTTTGCCTAGGGCTCGGATCAAGGTTAAGAGCGTTCTGGTTTGGGTCCCAGCCTGACCCTGTCCTCAACCTGCAAGGCTGGCGAAGACCAACAGAAGTTCGGCTTCCCTGACAGAATGTCTGCCCGAAGGCAGGCAGCGTAAATTGCGCCGGACAGCCCTCCGGGTAAACCGGTCGACGAATGTGTCGCGATCTACCGGGAAATCAACTCGAGACTCTGCCGGGAAAGCGGCTCTGCACCTGCCTCGGTTATGATCGAAGTACGGCCGGTCGACATGGCGGTACCGGATTCTCCGTCGGCGAGTATGATGTGTACGAAGAAGACCATGCCAGCTTTCATCACGGTACGAGCACCGGGTCGGAACATCTCCCGTTCCATCCACGATGGTGTGAAACGAGCGCCAAGCGAATAGCCGCAGGCATTGAGGCGGCTGGAACGGAATCCAGCCTCATCAAGTGTTTGCGCGTGCGCATCAAACACCTTGTGCATCGGGTTGCCGGAGACCATCGCTTCTTCACAATTCAGGAGCGCTGTCCTTGCGGCCTCGTGCATCCTCTCGTGCAGGGGCAGTGGAGAACCAACCAGGACAGTCCGCATGAGGGCAGAATGATAGTGCCGGTAGCTCCCGGCCCATTCGAGCGTCAGTTGGTCCCTGGCGGAGAGTTTCCTGCGACCGGAGGAATAGCGGCAAAGCAACGCTTTCTCACCTGAACCGAGAATGAACTCGTTCCCCGGATAGTCGCCGCCTCCAGAGAATATCGCACCCTGCATGGCCGCAAGGATTGCTGCTTCGTCGGCGCCAGGCCGAAGCAGTTCCACGGCCGCATCCAGGGCATCGTCTGCCAGTTCCGCCGCCTTGCGGACGTAAACGAGCTCTTCCTCAGATTTGACCAACCGCAGCGCGGAGATGAGGTCCGAGGCATCGACAAGTTCTGCAACGCCCTCAAACGCGTCCTTCAGTGCGATGTAGTTGCGGGCAGTCAGGCCGTGCGTGTCGGTCTCGAAACCAAGCCTCTTGCCAGCCAGGCCAAGTTCACCAATGAGTTCAGCCAGGTCGCAAGCGGGTGTTGCATCGTCTCCGTCGACCCAGACTCTTACATCCTTGATGTTCGAAGTGATCCTGGCCTGCAACCGGTCGGCAGAACGCGTCAACAGTACCGTTTGCGGCCCGCCAACCACGAGACACTGGAAGAAGCAGAAGCCGAATGTGTCGTAACCGGTCAGCCAGTACTGGCTTTCTTGTGCGAATATCAGCATTCCATCCAGTTTGCGCCGCTCAAGCTCTGCCTCCAGCAGCATGTGGCGCCTATCGAATTCGCCTTCGGTAAAGTGAAGCATGGAATCCTCCGCCTTGTCTGTTTGATTATCCGCCATAGAGAACCGGGATTGGCAGGTTACTGCAATGCCCGATTGAAGTGTGGTGTTTTCTTGCAGGTCCGCAATGTCGGGGCAATTGCGGCTGCACCAGTGCAGGTCACGTACCTGCTGCAAGCAGCAAGGTTGATTTTGCTCTGAGCCATCATGACGAATTGCGACTGATGCTCAGTTTTTCCTGCAATTTGGCCAAGCGACCAGTGGCCGGCTCAAGGATACGTGGAGAGAGCATCGGCGAGAGTTCACGAGTTCAAAATTACCGAGATCTGCAAGCCAAAGCGGCTTTCATTCTGGTGCCGGCTTCTTCGATGCGAGAAGAAACCGTGTTCGTCGGAGAATGTGCATTGGCCAGTCCATTCCGCCGAACCGATTCCAGTGCGTTTCAGGAGGTCAAGGCCATAGCCGGGAAGGTCGAAGTGAATCCGGTCGTTCCCAGAGTCGGAAAAGTACTGCTCGCTACCCGCATCCGCGGCAAGGAACCTCTGCTTGTATTCTGGGCCCACCTCATAACCGTCGACGCTGATTGCCGGACCGATTGCAGCAGCAATGCGATTTCGTACTGCCCCCATCTCTTCCATCGCAGCTACTGCGTTCTCAAGGATGCCGCCAAGAGTTCCTTTCCAGCCAGCGTGAACAGCGCCAACGATTCCGGCTTTGGCATCGGCCAGCAGCACGGGCTGGCAATCGGCGGTCAACACTCCTAGCGCCATGCCGGGGATATCGGTTACCAGGCCGTCCGCACAGATTTCCTTGCCTTCATAGGAGCGGCTGACTTGCACAACGCGCGTGGAATGGGTCTGCGTAGCAGTCAGAAGCCGGCCGGAGTCAACGCCGACCGCCCCGGCAACACGCTGCCGGTTTTCTGCAACAAGGCCGGGCAAATCCCCGGATCTGATGCCGCAATTCAGGCTCGAATAGACTCCTTCCGATACGCCACCCTGCCTGGTGAAGAACCCATGCCGGGTTTGCTGCAAGGAGTCGGACTGTATGTGTTTTGCCGTCATTCGGAAAATCCGGGAGGTGCAGGGGCATTGCCAGGATACAACGCCAGTACTTTGAAGAGCGTGCCCATTTCATTTGGGCTGGTCAAGCGCCGGACAGCAAGATCAAGATCAAGGGACTGGGCCCGGCTTGCCTTGGCCGCCAGTGCAGCTGCCCGTTCGGCAATCCCCAGACGGCCAAGAAACTCGCCCTGCGTTATCATCGGGCTGACGGAAACACCCTTTGCAGCGCGGGCCAACGCGCCAAAATCCACATGCGTCGTCAGATCGGCCACTCCGGGATTTGAGAGTGGCGTCGACTTGCGGTGATTGCGCAAAGCCTGAAGCGTGCTGCCCCGCAAATTCCAATCACCATAGTCGACTATGATGGCTGCCCCGCCGTTGCTGCCGATAAGGCGGGAGATCACCCTGATGATCCTGTCCGCTTCCGGGCGAAGTTCGATGATTTCGCCGGGCGGAACGTCTCTCTCCGGAAGGTCAATTGAAGCGCACGCAACCGGGCTCGACTCGCAGAAGATCAGCTGGCCAGACCGGGAGCCGACGAGCACCTCGGTCCAACCTTCCTTGCTCTTCCGGAATTGCCTGACAGGCAAGGCGTCAAAGAACTCGTTGGCAACGAGGAATAGTGGAAGGTCAGGAAGCTCCGAAGCGTCGCTGCACATGAACGGGTCGTAAGCCTGCAACAGCAATTCCTGCTGGCCGCGCAATTGTGGACCTCGCTCGACCAGGTGGAGGCGAGCACTGCTGTTGAAGCCGTCGATTTGTGCTGTCGCCCTCAGCAAATCCACCATCAGGGTGCCTCTGCCCGGCCCCAATTCAGCAAGCACAAACTGCCCGGGCATTCCCTGATCAATCCAGGACTTGGCCAGGCAAATGCCGAGCAATTCACCGAACATCTGGCTGATTTCGGGCGCTGTCGTAAATGCACCGTGGGCGCCTATCGGTTGCGGGCCGCTATAGTAGCCGAATTCCGGATCCAGCAGGCATGCTTCCATGTAGTCTGAAAGCGGGATGGGTCCCTTCTCCGCAATTCTGGCGAGGAGCTTTTGCTGCAAATTGTTCATTTGACCGTCACTGCGCGCAGGGGCTTGCTTGCGCCACTCCCAAACCGAGGCATGCATGGCGTGTAGCGGCCAATAGGCGCCTTCCGTTCGGTTTCAGCCTCCATGCAGCTCTCTTTTCCGGGCTTGCAGACCGGCGCCAGGTTTGGCGAGCCCGCTTGCCACATGCTGAGTCATGCAATTCATAGCACGTCGCAGGCTGCACGATGTCATGGCGGGACACCATGATGCGCAGCGGGGCTCAACTAGTACCTGTTTCACTCTTTCCGGGGGTCCAGAGTTGACGCCAGCGGGCCAGCCAGATGACCAGCAAACCAGCCACAATCATGGGAACGGACAGGAGTTGCCCCATGGTCAAGCCCGATACGTCGCCAAATTGCAGGGCAAAGCCCAAGGGATTTACATCGGAGACAAACTGCTCGTCCGGTTCACGTACGAACTCCACCATGAAGCGTACAATCCCGTATCCGGCGAAGAATAGTCCTGCCACCTGCCCTGGCCGGTGCATCCACCGGCGCCTGTAGGCAAGATAGGCAAGCAGAGCACAAAGTACTACGCCTTCCAGGACTGCCTCATAGAGTTGGGAGGGGTGGCGGGCGCAAATCCCCGGCCAGTCCGGTGGGCACACCGAGCCGCCCCCGGCCGGAAACACCACAGCCCACGGAAGATCGGTCGGTTTTCCCCAGAGCTCCGCATTGATGAAGTTGGCCAGGCGGCCAAAAAACAGGCCTGGCATTGCAACCACGGCGATGGCGTCGGAAATGCTTGGCACATGGAGCCCGTTCAGTCGGCAGAACACGTAGGTGGCGACAACGAGTCCTGCCAATCCTCCGTGGAACGACATGCCGCCCTGCCAAATGGCGACTATCTGTAACGGATTATCCAGGAAATAGGCGGGATTATAGAACAGGACATATCCGAGTCTTCCGCCAGCGATGACTCCAATGATGATCCAGGTCAGCAAACGGTCGGGCAAGTCCTTTCCGGCCGGCGGCCGTTCACCGGGCCAGAGGGCAGGGTAGCGGATCATTCGAATGAACCACTGCCACGCGACCACAAATCCCAGGACATAGGCAATGGCGTACCATCGCAACGCAAACTCGAACCCCAATGCCTCGAAGGCAACGAGGTTGGGATCGAATTGAGGCAGGAAAATCAGATTCACTGGTACTTTCCGATTGCTTTGTGTTTTTGCTGCACCAGGCCACTTCTGGATTATTGGCGCGCCGGACCCATATTACACGAACAAACCGGAATCGAGGATGCGGCTATGCAGGAAAAGGGAAAGCTGTTTGACGATCTGTCGCAGTTGATGACAAACGCCATGGGAGTTGCGCAGGGCGCAAAAGAGGAATTCGAAACGTCGCTCAAGACCGGTTTCGACCGCTGGGTTGCCGATCGCAACCTGGTTACGAGAGACGAATTCGAAGCAGTCAGGCTCATGGCGCAGAAGGCGCGCGAGGAAAACGAATCGCTCAAGGCAAGACTGGAAGTTCTCGAAGCGCAGAACTCCGGGGACTGACCGGCAGCTTGTTTGGCAACAGCCGGATCATCAAGCACGATTTCCTGCCTGGAATGCGGTCCAACCGGACCTGCCCATGGCACGGAGAACATGCTGGCGATGCGCTGAGGTGACTCCCCTTGCAGGAACCATGGCCGTGGATTGCACCATATCTGGCTAACTCCGGCGGCGTGTTCACCGATTTGTGGACTTACGGTCAGATTATGGTATAGTAAGGTCGGGAGTTTTCGAATTGTGGGGTGATCCAGCAGTGTCTCGCAATGCTCATGTTTCGGCCGAGATAGCGTCCAATCCGATTTCCGTCGCCGAGTTGCTGGCGGAAAACCGGAACTGGAACTTCAGGCGGGACTCAGAAGACGAGATCGATGTTGCGCTGGAAGGCCAGTGGAAGGTCTATTCGGCCTCGCTGCAGTGGTCCGGGTGCTACGGCATCCTGGCGATCGATTGTTCGTTTGAATTCAAGCTCGATACTGAAGAGAAGCCGGAGTTCATGAAGGTCCTGAATCTGGTGAACATGCGGTCGTGGCTGGGGTCATTCACCCATGAGGAGGAGTTGAATTCCGTTGTCTATGGATACCGGCTCGCCCTTGAAGAACCTGCCGATATTTCTTTCGATCAGTTCGGGCGGATCATGGACACGGTCGTTGCAGAGTGCGACCGCTTCTACCCGTCGCTTGACCTGGTGAGGCTGGGAATGATGACGGCGGCGGATTCCTTGGAAGCAACGATCATAGATACAAGCGGCACAGCCTAGATGCGGCTTACGGAACCGGCAGGCAGCCCGATAGCATGAGTGAACTGGAGCGTGATGGTATCATCCTGCTTGGATGCGGCAGGATGGGATCGGCCTTGCTGTCCGGATGGCTAAACCGCGGCATTCCACCGCAGTCAATCAGCGTTATCGAGCCTCAGCCGTCAGACTGGCTTCGCTCACAACCAGTGAAACTGAATCCCGGGCCTGGCATGAACCAGAGTCCGGCCGTGTGCCTGCTTGCGATCAAGCCGCAAATTGCAGGAGAAGCGATAACCAGCGTGCGGCACTTTGGCGGGGGGAGCACACTGTTCCTGTCAATTCTCGCCGGAACGCAGATTGCATTCCTGGAATCCGAATTCGGACCGGGCACGCCGGTGGTCCGGACCATGCCCAACACACCGGCCGCGATCGGCAGCGGGATCACGGCGATTACCGGCAACCGGCATTGCACGGCTGACCATATCAATTTGGCAGAACAATTGATGGCTGCTGTCGGCGACACCGTCAGGATTGAGGACGAAGAACTGATGGATGCCGTCACCGCCCTGTCAGGATCTGGCCCGGCATATGTGTTCCATATGGTTGAAGCCATGACGGCCGCAGGCGAAGAAATGGGCTTCAAGCCCGATGTCGCAAAGAAGCTGGCGGTCGCTACGGTTGCTGGCGCCGGAGGGCTGCTTACCCAGCCGGGAAGCGAGCCGGGCGAATTGCGGAAAATGGTAACCTCGCCTGGTGGCACGACCGAGGCTGCACTCGAGGTTCTGATGGATCCCGAAACGGGATTGCGCCCGCTGATGTCACGGTGCATTTGGGCAGCCCACCAGAGAGGAAGGGAGCTCGGCAAACTGCATGACTGAGATTACGTACGAGGACTTCGAGAAGGTTGACATCAGAGTTGGCCGTGTCGTGAGGGCCGAGCCCTATCCCGAAGCACGCAAACCCGCCATCAAGCTTTGGGTTGATTTTGGCGGCGAGATTGGACAGCGCAAGAGTTCGGCAAGAATAACCGATCAGTACTCGGTGGACGAACTCGTTGGACGGCAGGTGCTTGCGGTTGTGAACTTTCCTCCGAGGCAGATCGGCAAATTCATGTCCGAGGTTCTCGTGCTCGGCGTTCCGAATGAAGAAGGCCATGTCGTCCTGATTGCCCCCGGCAAAGAGGTGCCGGAAGGCGGGAGGTTGTACTGATGGCAAAACCCCGGATCCTGATTTCAAGAACCTTGCCGGAAACGGTCATGGCAAGGGCGAGGGCAAGCTATGATCTAGCCACCCGGAATTCTGAGTGGCCGATGAGCGCTGCGGAGGCCGCGGAAAGCCTGCGAATGCATGACGGGATCGTGCCGACCCTGGCGGACGAATTCACCGCCGAGGCATTTGCATCTGCCGGAGATGTCCGCTGCCGGATTCTGGCCAATTTCGGTGCCGGGTACAATCACATTGATGTGGATGCAGCTAAGGAATGCGAGGTCGCGGTGACCAATACGCCAGGCGCTGTGACGGACGCCACTGCCGACATCGCCGTGGCGCTGATACTCATGACGGCCCGCCGGACCGCTGAGGGCGACAGGTTGGTCAGGTCAGGAGGCTGGAGCGGATGGCATCCGACCCAGATGCTGGGCCACCATGTCACAGGAGCCACTTTGGGCATCATCGGGATGGGCAGAATTGGGCGGGCGGTTGCACACAGGTGCCATTACGGATTTGGAATGGAGGTGGTTTTTGCCAATCGCTCCCGCATTGACGACGCTGGAGTTCCGTCCCGGCAACTCGACAGCATCCATGCAGTCATGAGCACGGCAGACTTCATCGTCGTGACGGTGCGAAGTGGTCCGGAAACCCGTCATCTCATCGGGGCAGAACAACTGAGTTCAATTCGAGAGGACGCAATTCTCATCAATGTGTCCAGGGGAGATGTCATTGATGAGGTAGCGCTAGTTGCTGCCCTTCGCTCCGGACAATTCGCAGGTGCCGGCCTAGATGTTTACGAACACGAGCCGAAGGTATCTGAAGAACTGCTGGCAATGGAGAATGTGGTCTTGCTGCCGCACCTTGGCACTTCCGTGCTTTCCGTCAGGGAAGGAATGGGGCACATGTCATTGGACAACCTTGAAGCGTTCTTCGGTGGCAAGAGTCCACCCAATCTGGTTAACTGACAAGGCCTGATCAGAGTCCTATCGCTTGCATTTTGTCTGAGCGGTGTGTCATACATGCACCAACCACAGGTGCGGGAGATCACCTATGACGGCCAAGCGCATGTTGCAGCATCCGCATGATTCTTCAAAGCAAGCTGAAGCTACAGTCGTTAAGGTAACTGAAGCCAACGAGCCGTTCACATACATCACACTTGAAGATGGCACTACATTGACTATGCGGATGACTGTCCTTGAAGTCGTCCGATTCATTGACTGTTGGGATGAAGACAATAACCCAATTTACAGCGTTAATGGCCGAGGATCATTATCCATTGCAATTCCGGATCATTTGAAACGGCAGGTAAACTCACATGACTCTTGATGGTAGTGTTCACCAGTTGGCCTCCGAGTTTTCGTTGTCCGGCATCTCTGGAGTTTCTACGCATGAGTTTGAACTTCCCACCAATCACCATCCGCCGAATGGAAGAGTGAAAGCAAGTGATACCTTGCCTGAGCGGTCACCTTCTTTGAAGGACTTAGCATGGTTCGACAGTTCTGGTGAGCAGAAATCTTCACGATTTTACTCCGGTAGCGCCCATGAGCGTTCCTATACAGAATTCAGATTGTATACGTTTGTCTCGAAGCTAAAACTTGACAATTGGTTGATCAATAGCCCTTGGACAATTCAGTTTGGTGACGAGATGTTCTCAAACGTGCATATTCGTGCGTTGGTTTCAAACATAAAATCGGAAATACGTGTTGTCGCTGACTCATCCTGCGCAGCTGAGGCCAAAATTCCCAAGACGGGCAATCTGCACATTGATGTACAATTGCAGAAACTGGCAAATCTCAAGAATGGTTGGCTGGATGGCGAAGGTTTGGCGCCGTCATTGGATGGTATCGCATGGTTGGCTGTCATGTTTGGGCAAAACTACAGTGACATCGGCGTTCCCCCATACCTGTATCCAACCGAAGAGGGGCACGTACAAGTCGAGTGGACGATTGCACGACGGGAGCTTTCATTAGATATAGATCTGGAGACCCGTATCGGATATTGGCACGAATTGGATTTGGAAACAGGATTGGCGGACGACCGTTCAGTTGATATCAGTTCACCATTTGAGTGGGAGTGGCTGGGGAAGCGCCTAGAGGCGGGTGCATGAGGTCAGCTAAGTTGTTGCTGAGGCAGATTCATCCAAATTTTGTTGATTGTGGCCGCATTACCTCGCAGGCGTTTATTCCGACAAGAAAGGACGAAGATAGGTTATCCGTTGATGACGGAGACAAAATCTCGCCTGAAATGGCCTTTGCAAACTACACTAGGAGCGGTGAGGTACAATCAGCTGGAGTGGCGGCGGTGTCAGTGGGTGAGTGTGTGTCGGTCAAATTGAGAGTCTCGGAAGACCCACTAGAAGACTCTCCGTCGCACATGTTGATAGATTTTCGGGGTTTGTCGAAGAAGGCGAAGGTTACTAGCGGAAAGCAATTGAGGGATTTTAGCGAGATACGTGGTTGGCAATACCGGCAAATGAAATGAGAAGCGGTTGGGTTAGGCCCTCTGGCTGAGTTGATTTGATGGGGATGATCAATTGGTATCCCGTAGTAGTGTGTTTGTGTGGTCTGACCGGAATTGACCATCATTCCTGGCTGCTACGAGAGAAACTTCGGGCGGAGTGATTGTCATAACATGGCTTAGATCCGTTGATGGTTCCTGCTGTGTTTTGTGTCAAGGTGTTGAGATTCCCTATTTTGCACTGAGTCAGTCGTGCATTCAATTCATTACGGTCAAGTGCCACGAGGAATTCGGTGTTCCGTGGTGTCTGACAAGCGGATATCTCCGGTAAGTTGATGGGTCAATCTGGAACCAATTTTTGTCATCTCGGTCCTCCCGATGTATACGTTAGATTGACTGTAGACTCCTGACTTTGAATTGTCCGTCCCTGCGGGCAGCCAGCACGCGGGCGACGACCTGCGCAGCTGCTGCCGTTGTGCAATAGGGAATATTCTCGGAGATTGCAGCCGTTCGGATGGGCTTGCTGTCGGCGACTGTTTGGCTGCCGGCTGTGGTGTTGACGACCAGTCCGATCTCGCCGTTCTTGAGCGCGTCAAGGATGTTGGGTCGGCCCTCATAGATCTTGTTGACGACCTCGCAGCGAATTGCGCGTGAACGCAGAAATGCAGCAGTGCCGCGCGTTGCTGCAATTCCGTAGCCAAGGCGTTCCATCGATCCAACGGCATCCAGCATTGCATCTGTCTTGTCGCTGTCCCGTATCGAGACAAAGACCCTGCCACCGGTAGGCAAGTCGACGCCTGCTGCCATCTGTGCCTTCAGGAATGCGAGTTCGAAGCTATCGTCATGCCCCATAACTTCGCCGGTCGAACGCATCTCTGGACCAAGGAGAGCATCCACTCCTGGAAACCGCGCGAAGGGCAGGACTACTTCCTTAACCGAGCAATGGCCGGTTTCCGCAGGCTTCAGGTCGAAGCGATCCAGAGATTCACCTGCCATCACGCGGGCCGCAATCGAGGCAATCGGCGAACCGGTGGATTTGGCGACGAAGGGCACAGTCCTTGATGCCCGCGGGTTCACTTCAAGAACATGAACCTCTCCGTTCCGTACCGCGAATTGCACATTCATCAGGCCAACCACACCAAGCCCCTTGGCAAGCGCGCATGTCTGACGCTTCAGTTCGTCAATCACTGCGGGTGCAAGGGAATAGGGGGGCAATGAGCAGGCGCTGTCGCCGGAATGAACCCCGGCAAGCTCAATGTGCTGCATCACACCGGCAACGTGGGTTTGGATGCCGTCGGAAATGGCATCGACATCAACTTCGACGGCATCAGGCAGAAATTCGTCGATCAGGACTGGATTGCCGCCTGAGACCTGAACTGCGTCCTGCATGTAGCGCCGCAGTTGCTCAACATCATCGACAATCTCCATGGCGCGTCCGCCAAGCACATACGACGGCCGGATCACGACGGGATAGCCGATTTCATCGGCTACAGTTACCGCTTCCTCGACAGACAGAGCTGTTCCGTTCCGGGGCTGCCGCAATTTCAGCTCATTGAGGAGCTTCTGAAATCTCTCCCGGTCCTCTGCTTGGTCGATTGCTGAAGGCGGTGTGCCGAGGATCGGTATTCCCTCGCTTTCAAGCGCGGCTGCCAGGCCGAGCGGAGTCTGGCCACCAAACTGGACTATGACGCCATGCAGGCGCCCCTGCTGTTGTTCGGTCTTCAGGATTTCAAGCACCTGTTCGCGCCTGAGTGGCTCGAAATAGAGGCGGTCGGATGTATCGTAGTCCGTTGAAACCGTCTCCGGGTTGCAGTTGATCATGATGGTTTCGTAACCTGCCGAAGACAGGGCCATGCTCGCATGGCAGCAGCAGTAGTCGAATTCGATCCCTTGTCCGATCCGGTTCGGGCCGCCACCTAGCACAACTATCTTGTTGCCTTCCGACGGCTCGGACTCACATTCGGCAACTCCCCCTGAAGCGAACTCGTAGGTGGAGTACATGTAGGGTGTGAGAGCGTCGAACTCTGCGGCGCATGTGTCTATCCGCTTGAACACCGGCCGGACACCCAGTTCGTCGCTGCGGATCCGTGATACCGTTGCCTCATCATGCCCGGTGAGGCGCCCAAGCCGTGCATCGGATAGTCCGAGCATTTTCAGCTTGAGAAAGTCCTCGCTTCGGGTTGGCAGCCCGTCGCGCTGCACATGCTGCTCGGCATCGACAATCTCCCTGATCCGGGCCAGGAACCAGGGGTCAAAGCTGGTCGCCACTGCAATATCGTCGTCGGTCAGGCCGTGGCGCATTGCCTGAGCGATCAATCGAAGCCGGTCTGGAGAATTGACCGAAAGTGCCCTGATGACTGCGGCCCGGTCGGGTGCCCCGTCAATCTCGATTTCATCGAAGCCGGTAAGCCCGGTCTCAAGTGAAATCATCGCCTTCTGGACAGACTCATGGAAGCTGCGGCCAATCGCCATGGCCTCGCCAACCGACTTCATTGCCGTGTTGAGTTCGGGTGCCGATCCCGGGAATTTCTCAAAGGTAAATCTCGGGATCTTGGTCACAACGTAGTCGATCGACGGTTCGAATGATGCCGGTGTGATCCTGGTTATGTCGTTCTCAAGTTCGTCCAGAGTGTATCCCACAGCGAGCTTTGCCGCGACCTTGGCAATCGGGAAGCCAGTGGCCTTGGATGCGAGGGCAGAGGAACGTGAGACCCGCGGGTTCATTTCGATGATGACCATGCGGCCATCATCGGGGTTGATAGCCCACTGCACGTTTGACCCGCCGGTCTCCACTCCGATTTCGCGCAGTACCGCAATCGAACTGTTGCGCATCCGCTGATATTCTTTGTCGGTCAACGTCAGTGCCGGTGCTATGGTCACCGAGTCACCGGTATGGATGCCCATCGGATCGACATTCTCGATTGAGCAGACGATGATGGCGTTATCCGCACGGTCGCGGACCACCTCCATCTCGAATTCCTTCCAGCCGAGAAGACTCTCGTCGATCAGGATCTGGCTTGCGGGCGATGTTTCGAGTCCGATCCGGCAAAGCGCCCCGAAGTCGTCGATGTTATAGGCCGTGCCACCGCCCGTGCCTCCGAGGGTGAAGGCTGGCCGGATGATGGCAGGAAGTCCGACCACATCGATAGCTGCCTGTGCTTCCTCCATGGAATTGGCAATGACCGATCGCGGGCTCGACAAGCCGATCCGGTCCATGGCGTCCCGGAAGAGTTTCCGATCTTCAGCCATTCTGATCGCTTCCGGGCTGGCGCCGATCAGTTGCACGCCGAACTTGTCAAGAACTCCGGCATCGGCGACTTCCAGCGCAGTGTTGAGGGCAGTCTGCCCACCCATGGTCGGCAGAAGCGCGTCGGGCCGCTCGATTTCGATGATCCGTTCGACGACTTCAGCAGTTATCGGCTCGATATAGGTCGCATCCGCCATTCCCGGGTCGGTCATGATGGTGGCCGGATTGGAGTTGACGAGAACTATCCGGTAGCCTTCCTCCCGAAGAGCCTTGCAGGCCTGCGTTCCCGAATAATCGAATTCGCAAGCCTGTCCGATGATGATCGGACCGGCACCAATGACCATAATGGAGTTGATGTCGGTGCGCCTTGGCATGCGGAATTCTCCGGTGGGTTCAGCAGTTGCGGGAGAAGAATTGGGTCGTCGGGCTTATAGGCGACTGCGGCGACCTTGCAAGGACGAAGCTGGAGGTCGGTGGGGGAATGGGAGCGAAAAGCGGCAACGAACAACGGGCCACCTGCTTTCAGTTTCAGGCAGTGCCTCCCGCATCGCCCGGCACATAGAGATAGTCGCGGGTCAAAGGCGCAGCGTCGACCTGTCTGGTAATCTGGAACTGGAAGACCGACAGGCCGCCATACCGAAAGGACAACTCGCAGGAGATTAGATAGAATCGCCACATCCGGCAGAAGCGTTCGTCGTAGATCTCCCGGATGCGATCCATGTTCTGCAAGAAGCGCTTGTGCCAGTTCTTCAGGGTTTCGGCATAGTGCAGCCGAAGCACCTCCACATCGGTCACGAACAGTCCTTCCTTTTCGATGGCGGCGAGCACCTCCGACATGGCCGGAATGTAACCACCCGGGAAGATGTACTTCGCAATCCAGGAATTGGTGGTTCCCGGCGGCTGCCGGCGGCCGATCGTATGGAGCAGCGCCACACCATCCTCCTTCAACAGGCGTTTGAGTGTCCGGAAAAATTCCCTGAAATGTGGCGAACCTACATGTTCGAACATGCCGACCGACACTATCCGGTCGAAGCTGGCGTTCAATGTTCTGTAGTCGGCGAGCGCGAATGACACCTTTTCGGCGAGGCCCTCTTCCTTTGCTCTGAGATTGGAGATGCGGTGTTGCCCGGTGGACAGCGTGACGCCGTGAACGTTGCTGCCAAACTCGCGGGCGATTGTGAGGCCCATGCCACCCCAGCCGCTTCCGATGTCGAGCACGGCATGCTCGGGTTGCAAAAGCAGCTTGTTTGCGATGTGGCGCTTCTTCCGTTCCTGCGCCACTTCCAGACTTTCTTCCGGATCCTTGAAATACGCGCAACTGTATTGCCGGTCCTCATCGAGGAACAACTCGTAGAGCTCATCCGAAAGGTCGTAGTGATGCTTGACGTTGGCCCTCGACCGGCCTGCCGGGTTGTACTGAGCCAAACGGCGGCCGATGCGCCGCGCGGACTCAACGATCCTCTGGATGCGGGGAGGGTCAGCCATGCTGAGGTTGATCATCACCAATTCAAGGAAGCCGAAGAGGTCGTCGTTCTCGATGACCAACTGCTCTTCCATGTAGCATTCGCCGACTGCAAGGTTGGGATTGATGCAAAGGGCCCTCAGTGCCTTCTCGTCGGTAATGCTGATCTTGACAGGCTCACTCCGGTGGTCGCCGAACAAGAGTTCTTGTCCATCTGGCATTGCTACGACGAGCGCCCCTTTCCGGATGACCCGGCGAAGCGTGCGCTCAAACAGTGAACTCCAGATTTTTGCCATGGTGTCAGAAGGTGAATCCTAGTCAATCTCAGTGAGCAAGTGATACAACACGCCAATCCGGTTGTTAAGCGACCGGTTTGCTCTTGTGTCGCCCGATTGTAAGCGTCTTGCAAGTTCGCAATCATGATAGGGCGTCAACCAGGATGGCACGGAAGATTCGGCTGACGTGCCGCCGTATTGAAGTCCATTTCTTTCCTCATGTGACCTCTCTTCGGATGTTCAGGCAGCAGTTGGGTGCCGATATTGGGAGCGGTGTGAGTGGGATACCCGGACAGCGCATCAATGACGCAAAATTGAGAAGAACCACGCACTTAAATCGGGCATACACGGTTCAAACCGGACGGATGAGTGCCGACTATGGCGCGTTGAAAGGGCACCAAGTCAAGCGCAGTCGAAGACTGCGGGCCCAGAAGTAAATCGTGCGTTGCGGTGGTGGCTTGCAGAGCCCTGGAGGCTCGTATGCTAACGGACGCTCACTCCAGTTCCTGTTTGTCCAGAAGCCATGGATACGGCACCGTTCGGAAAGTCAGAATACTTCTGGTCGTGCCGTGTTCGGGCGGCGAACTGATCCGTGGCGCTCTTGAGATTGCGCTCGAACACCGGCTTGATACTTGATGTAAGTCATGGTGCGGGTTTTGCGGCCAAAATTCCAGTCCCGACGAAGTCTGTTCTTGCAGGGAAGGGTTTGCCTGGTACCGATCTGCTCTTTGTTTTGCGAGCCAGACAGTTCATGGTATACTTGGTGAGGCTTTCGCTGCCGGGCATATTCGGGATGCCGGCATGCAGTCCCTGATGTAACAAAGTGTTGAAGAGTCCGCCTAACTGCCGACCGCAAGTTACATGACTGAACATCGCCAAGCATCCCAGCGAGACCTTGCCGTGAGCCTGATTGGGCAGCACGGCATCATGCGATAGTCAGAGTTGAAGGATCGCGGAATCAACCCGGCTACACTTGCCCGCCTGGTTGATGAAGGCGTCCTCTATCGCGCCTCGCGCGGGCTCTACGAACTCGCCAGTGCTGAAATCGAATCTGCGCATTCACTTGCTGAGGTTGCCAAGCGTATTCCAAGAGGCGTGATCTGCCTTGTTTCAGCAATCCAATACCACGAGATCACACTCCAGCTTCCGCCCCATGTCTGGGTAGCGATTGGTCAGAAGGACCGAAAACCGGTGATCGGCTACCCGCCAATTCGAGTTGTTCGCTTTGGTGAAAGGGCGCTGACCCTGGGCCTTGAAACATACATGATCGATTCCGTGCCCGTGCGCATCTTTGATCCTGCAAAGTCGATTGTGGATTGCTTTCGTTTTCGCAGTTCTGTTGGTCTCGATGTCGCTCTCGAAGCCCTGCGCATGGGCTGGCGATCCAGCAAGGCAAAGCCCGACGATATGGCAAGATACGCTCAGGAGTTGCGTATCTGGAGCGTAATGCGCCCCTATCTCGAAAGCGTGGTTGCTGATGAAGGGTAGGCGGCCAAGATTTGCACCACTAATGTGACGCTGGTTCTCGACTAGGATGCCCTCGGAATCCTCTGAGGACCCGACGGCGTCAAGTCGATGGCATGCCGCGGCGTAAATGGTGTCTGGGTGACCTCTGCTCCAAGGATGCAGGTCACAAAATAGCTGCGCAACTGGCCACTTTCCGCACTTGCAGCTTTGAGTATCACGTCACCAGCTTCCGAGCGGCGGAGCGAGTAGGCTTCAATTGTGAGTATCGAGCGATTGTCTTGCCTATCTCGGTAGTCGATCTCAACGAGAATGCGGTTAGCAGCAGCAAAGCGGATGATGTCCACAATATTCTGTCCATGTCGGCCAGTGGGCAGGTCGACAAGGCGCTCTCGGATAAGCGTGTTTCCAGCGCCAACAGGAATTGCAGCTGGGGCTTGCACCAAGGTGCCTTGAAGCCAACTGAAGATTTCCGGAAGTGAATCCCAAAAGCTTGCCACCGGAAGCATAGTGGGGAGTTGGTGCTCCAGCATATGCGACCAACCGGCTTCAAGATCCGCACGATGCGGCTCAAGATCTGCCATGCTCGGAATGTCGATCCCCTTGAATTCACACTTGGCGCGCAGGACTTCGATGAAACGCGAGGATTCTGGAAGGGCCTCCGTATTCCTGTATAGGTGTACGACATCATAGAGATCACGCGGGCGCGTCCGTTCTGCGAGCGCTCTGAATTTCTCCGCAAATGCCTCGACATAATCGTATGCCAAGACTTCGATGCCATTGTCGGGAGCATCGCTGTATGGATGGAATATTTGTACTCTAACTGGCGGCAGAACGAGTCTCTCGTCTGCGGTCAGGTCCAGCTTGATGCGCGGGAGGGCATGGGTTGATGATACAGGACCCTTGTAGCTGATTTTGCCTTGGCAGGAGAATTGTCCGCGGGGGTTTCGAAAGATGTCAAACTCTTGCCGGTTAGCTGGAAATTCGATGCCGGTGTGGTCATAAACCCACGCGCCAATTTCAGAGAATGCACTCTTCAAGAAGTTCGTGTCCAGGTGCTCTGATTGGCGAAGTGTAAAGTCGAGATCCTCGGAAAACCGGTGAGTTTCGAAGAAGCATTTCTTCAAGCACGTTCCGCCCTTGAATATCCAACTGTCGACAAGGTCTTTGTGCCTATAGATGCCTTCTAGAACCCAGCCGAGAACATAGTCTTTCTCCACAACGTGTGGAATGAGCGATGCTTGTTGAGCTATTGAGAGGATCTCGCGTTTATGAAGCATACTGACTTTCCGCGAACCACAGTTCCGGTACGCGCAGACGCCATTTTGTTACGACTTTTGGTCCAGGCTGAATGGGATCGAGATTTGCATGACCGCCGCTCAAATGCCGCTGGCAAAGACGATCCAGTCCAAGGCCGCCCTGCAGACGCTCGGCTAGAAATCCAAGGCGCTTGAAGACGGCACCGTTGCCGAGGCCCACTGCGTATTCGATGAGTCTGTCATCGTTGCGGTCGTCGAGTCGAAAATAGGCTGTCAGGCAGTCGGTCACATGTTGGATGCCACCACCAACCGCTGGATCATCAAGCATGTCGATGATCGTACGGTGGATGTCAGAAACGGGCACTCGTGTCCGGTGTCGCCAAACATTTCTTGTGCCGAAGATCTTTTGCTTGTCTATATGCTTCAGCGAAAAGGGCACGCCATGCCGCTTTTGGCGTTTCTGTCGCACGGAACGTGCAGTCATTACGAAGATGTCCCTGAAGATCTGTTCGGTCAGGCCCCAATGCTCGGCTGCTGTTCGGCCTCCGACGTAAGCAGGTGCGAAGAGAGCAGGAACGAGCACCCATGGGTCATCTAGGACACGCTCCGACCCCAAGGTTTCGATGGAAGCAGCAACATAGGCACCACGGCCTACTCGTCTCAACCAACCCTGTTCAACCCACCGAGATAAACGCTGGGCTGCTTTGGAACGGTCGAGTTGGAGAGCCGCCACCACGTCATCAACGTGAACGACATCTCCGGCTACAGACAACACCCGAACAAGCTGGGCGCGTCCTCTCGGGAGACAGGATGAATTTTCGTTCATTGCCTCCAATTAGCATAAGTTGCGAACTATAGCAATGCGAACAATTCTTCCAAATGGTTAATCAGATTGTCATAATTCGCAAAAATCGACAAGTTCAGCATATGTGGCAATAGAGAACGGATGTCACGCTGTGAAGAACTCGGACCCATGAACGGTATCTCGAACTACCAGCAGACTGCCGGCATGAGAATCCATTACATCTCGTCTCGCTTCCTCCCACATGGAGCCGATTTGGTGGAATTGGCCGACCTTCCCGGTCCTCCGGCAGTGTGCTCTGAATTCAACTCCAAGTGGAACAATTGCGGACCGTGGCTATTGTGAGTTGCTTAGCCCTATAGCGATGAATTGGGTATTCGGGGGCGGAGAACTGACGGGACGAACTTATGCCGTCATTTCTGCAAGTGCACAATGAAGGTCTACCGTTCGATCTTGCGACGGTCGCTAGTGCATGGCGTGTTCAGCGTGAACTCTTTGGCGGTGTGCGTTGCCCAGAGCCCGGCGTAACCCACGCGCAACGAGAGTTACCATTTCTTCAAGATGCGGCGTACGGGCCAGGGTTGCGTTCTCCCCTTGCGACAAGCAGTTGCGCAAATCTTCCAAAGAGTACTTGCAGAAACGATGCCGTCCAGGCCATGTGCCGCGCGGCCCAGTCCGTCGTTCGACAACGCCGACAGTCTCTGCAATGTCTCTCGTGCATCCGCCGAAGCCACCTACCAGGAACACGGGTTGGCCAGCGGAGAAAGAGATGTCCACCTCTTCGGCGATTCTGGGCATAGCACCCCGGTAGCGCTCGACCTTACCACCCAGAACGACCCGTGCCCTTGTTTCCTTCCGCATGGCAACCCGCATCGCAGTCAGCCCTCTTGTCCATTCCAATTCGGTCGGCTCTCGTGCGCACAGCTTCAACCGTTCCTCGCTCGCTATGGGCTTTCCGTCCAGCGTAAGGAATACAATGCGGGTAAAGGGCTCGTGTTCGGCAATGAGACTCTCAATCTCGTCGGTCGTCATGCGGATATGCACTGGCCAAGCCAGATAGCTGGTCACAGAAATGGTCTCGCGGTGCAGGGGGTGATCCCGATATCGTCCCAACAGTTCGCCAAGTACTTCATTGAAACCGTCACGTCGCAGGTCTCCATCGAAAGCCAGGCTCCATCCGTTTGCAAATACATAGAGGGCAATCTGCACCCTTGCACTGCGTAGATGTCTCTCGTTCAACCCCAGTGCCCACATATCCGGGCTTGCCGAAACGGAGACTCCGACAGCGGTCGAGGATGTGGCCTTGGTTTCGATCATATGTGTTTCACCATTGAATTCCGCCCATGTCTGTAGCCGAATTCCCGGCATAGCTTACCCGAACAACCATGCCTGTTCGATTCTCAACAATGTATCTGACCATGCCATTGTCGTCATCGGCCTTCCATCGTGCAGTCCAGTGCGGCAGGGGTGGTAGGCTCCTGTAAATGTGCCATAGACAATCCCTTCGGAGTTCCTATTAAAGTGGGCCCTGCATGAATGAGCCAAAGCCAAGTGCAGGAGATCTGATCCTGTAGCAGTCTTGGGGCGCCCGAATTACGTTCAATCCCGCCCGGGTTCGTGGGTCACCGAGAGTTCAGCTCCTTTTGCAACTCTACGTATTCGATATGCTTTTGGTGAGTCGCGGCAGTTAACGGAACCTCCACTACCCTGATATTCTCATATGCCGACTCCATCTGTTGACGGGTCCACTCGGAATTCTGGGAAACTGTGATCGAGTAACCAATATAGCGGTGTAGCTCTGCCAAACTCTCGCAAATCACACCCCTCATCCGCCAAACAATATTGTCTCTGGCAATCTTCTCATGCTCACTGAATGGCAGATACTTGTCAGAAGTCTTGAATTCGAAGTCTCCAACGAATACAACAATCGGCCGAATTCTCCAGCGGTCAACCATGCTGATATTTGCGAGAGCCCTAGCATGACCTTCGTTCTGCCAGAGTGGATTGTAGAACGAGAACCTTCTAGATTTGAGTCCAATCCTGCGTGACATTCGGTCAGCAATATAGGTTTGAGTCCAGTTCCGCTGGCCGGGACTCCCAAATACCCATCCATTCACATCTTTTGTTTCTATGACAAATACGGCGTTGGGAGCCACTAGAATATGGTCGATCTGTGTTGTTCCCTTGCCGGAAGGTAGCATTATGTTGTCGATCAAAATCCAATCACTGTAGTTCTGTTTCAATGTTGAGCTAACCAGGCGTTCGCCATTGCTGACCTGAGGCTTCGACTGCGAAAGGGCGGACGTTGTAACCGAAATCCTCGGAGAGTATTTGACCAGTCCCATACCACGAGGCAAGCCCAGCCACTTCCACGGTCGCAGCCGGTTATGGGTCTTGCCTCGACAATTCCGGCCAAGCAGGAGTAGTAGAAGCAAGACTCCCAACACGACAAGACCGGTGAGCCCAACATTCGCAGGTCCATCGGTTACCGGAGGGTCAGATGGCGTCTGGGTTTCAGTGCTCACAAGCCCAGATGATTGTTCTGCTTCGACCTCGTTGTAGACAACAATCTCTTGGCCAACCAAAACCAGGTCTGGGTTTTCGATACGGTTCCATTTCTGCAATTCGTCGACGCTAACACGGTATCGGGCGGCAATGCTGGAGAGTGTTTCACCCGTTTGGACATGCGTTACAATTGTTTCAGTCATGCTGAATCGCGCCCTAGAAAAAGAGCCAAGGCAGTTGCAGTTCTTTGCGACGCATACGAAGTTGTCCTAGTGAAGTATTGATTGGTACAGTCCGATTGATAGTCTGGAAAGGCGTGGTCTGATCCATTTGCTGAATGCGGCAGAGACTGACCATTTCGTTATTGTCCGGTTGTGTAGACATTCAGAAAAACTCGCCCGTCTGACACTTGTACCGATATGTAATTTGGCGGAGGGATCGCGCAAAGTTCCGATACATATGCCAGCTCCGTCATTTGCTTTTACTGCAACGATGATGCGTAGCACCGCTATATTTCGACCATCGAGAATGCCCTAGAATCCCTCCACAGCGCAAGTTCCTTTCGCCACGTACGCATCGAGTGCGAACCAAAGTATGGCATCAAGCAATTCGCCCGACCTAGCCGCAGTGATCGCAAGTCGAGGTACTCCAAAAAACGGGGATTCGGACAGTAGTTGATAGCTTGGCTCTGGCTTGGGCTATTCAGGGCTGTTCAGCCCGTTCGCTTAAGCCTCTACACGCTTTCGGCAATAGTTTATGTCGATCGGGTCACCTTCGTTCTTGCCCGATCGGAGGGTCTGGCCTGAAGTGTGTTGCTGTATTCTTGGGCGGCTTGATTCCTCAGGGCGTCAAAGTCTCGAGTCATCGGGCAATACCATCCTTGATTGCAGGAACAGACCATCCTTGATTGCAGGAACAGAACGGCCTGACCTTTGATGCACGGCGGTTGGTGATCGGGATTGATAGAGAATTGGAGGCGATTGAAGGAGTGTCCTCAAGTATATTCAGGTTCCGTGATCAGAAACGCCTTGCGCGCGAACCATTCGGTGTTTGCTCCAAGGCACGACTGAAACCACAAAGCGTTCGCCACTGTGACGAAGTCGTGCAGGAGAACTGTACTCTCATCGAATTGACAGCTGTAGCCGAGAACCCAGCGTAAGCCGTTAGAATGTACAGGGGTGTCGGTTGCCCACCTTCGCTTTGAATTCGATGGTTTTGGTGCTTGACGCAACGCCGCCAAGTCGATGATCATCTGCCGCAGGCATGCAGGTGCGAGTTGAGGGATGATGGACGGCAAGTTTCTGGCAGGCCGCGCGGCAATCGTCACTGGTGGCTTGACCGGACAAGGGCTGGCAATCGCCCGCGAGTTTGCGAAGCGAGGCGCAAATGTGGCCGCTGGATCCCTGATCAGTGGCCCGGAAGGCACTACAGGACAACCAGACCGCAGTTCTGCGCAAGATGTGCAGCGGGAATTGGAGGGTTTTGGCGGGTCAGTGGTCGCAACAACTCTGGACGTCAGATGCGAGCGGTCAATCCAGGAGTTCATTCTACAAGCTGAACACTTGCACGGACCGCCGGACATCCTGGTCAATGCAGCCGGGATATACTCAGAGCATGCCGTTGCAGGACATCCTGACGATCTCTGGAACGACACTCTGAACGTCAATCTGTCAGGCGCATTCCGCATGATCCGGCGGGTCTTACCGGGAATGATCGAGAGACGGTTTGGCCGGATCATCAACATCGGATCGACTGCCGCAACCGTTGGCCACTTCGGAAACGCTGCCTATTGTGCCTCGAAGGCTGGATTGCTTGGTCTGACTCGCTGCGTCGCATTGGAGGGCGCGGCCCATCATGTAACTTGTGTCATGATTTCGCCCGGTTGGGTCGATACGGACATGTTGCGGCGTAGCGCCGAACAAGCCGCCGCTGCGGAAGGGCGAGGGAGGTCGGCCGATGAAGTGGTTGAGGAAATCGTGGCTGGAAATCCGCAGAGGCGTTTGATCCAACCTGATGAAATCGCTGCTCTTGCGGCGCATCTGTGCCGCAAGGAGTCGCTCGGCATCACCAACGAGGAACTGAGAATTACCGGAGGAGCGGCCTGGTGATTGCCGCTAAATTGACGCTACTGGAACTGCATGATCGAAGCATCTGGAAGGCCGGATTGTTTTGTTGATGCGGTACGAGATTCATGGTGTATTCTGGGAAGGTCAGTTGGAGAAAAACGATGACAGAAAAACTTCCGAAATTCCGTATTGCCCGGACCCACCTTGCTGTAGCATTGGCAGGAGCCATTGCTCTTGGAGCGGGAACAGCAAACTCGGCAGAGTTGGGCGATGTAGACGACGCCATCAAACTGGCCATCAACGAATGGACCGGTCAGAACGTCTCGACACACATCGCCGGATTGCTTCTGAACGAACTCGGCTATGACGTCGAGTACGTCACCGCCGGCAACTATCCGCAGCACCAGGCGCTGGGTGATGGCGACATCCACGCCTCGCTCGAGGTCTGGACAAACAATGCCGGGGACATCTACCCGCAGATGAAAGAGGCGGGGCGCATCGTCGATATCGGTTCGCTGGGCCTCAATCCTGGCGAAGGGTGGATCTATCCGAAGTTTATGGAAGAGCAGTGTCCGGGACTTCCTGACTGGGAGGCGCTGGCGGCATGCAAGGACATGATGGTGACAGCGGACACTTTCCCGCAGGGCCGTGTGCTGTCCTATCCCGCAGACTGGGGCACCCGCTCTGCTGACATGATCAAGGGGCTTGGTCTGGATTACAAGGCAATTCCCGCCGGATCTGAAGGCGCTCTCGTAGCCGAGCTGCAGGCCGCAGCAGCCAAGCAGGAACCGCTTGTCATGATGTTCTGGACGCCGCACTGGGTACTGGCCGAAGTTGATGTTGGCTGGGTAGCGCTGCCGGAATACGAAGCGGAATGCTCGACCGATCCAGCTTGGGGGCCAAACCCCAACGAGGTCAACGACTGCGGAGTTGAGGCACCGGACACCATGAAGGTCGCATGGGCCGGATTCCAGGAAAAGTGGCCGGCTGCCTGGGAACTGCTTTCCGCCTTTACCCTGGAGCGCTCCGAGCAGGAACTGATGATGCTGGAGATCGACAGCAAGGGCAGGCCGCTTGAAGAAGTCGTCCAGGAGTGGGTCGCTGCCAATGAAGCGATGCTCATGCCGCTCGTTGATGCAGCGAAGATGTAGACGGAACACGCATCCGGAAGTCATTCCGGGACACGATGTGTAGCGAACCCCGTTATCAGGAACTTCTGGCGGAGGCGTTCGGGTGAACGCCTCCGCCGACTCGGCAAAACTCTCCTGCAGCGGACTCTGGAAGGTCTACGGCAATTCCCCGCAGGAGTATTTTGCGAATACCGACCCAGCAGAAGATGCCGCCGGACTAGCTGAGCGGATTGAGGACGCAGGCGGCATCGTTGCTGCTGCCGATGTGGGTTTTGCCGTGCCCACAGGATCCATATTCGTCATCATGGGGCTGTCCGGTTCCGGCAAATCGACTGTGTTGCGGTGCCTTTCCCGGCTCGTGGAGCCGACTTCAGGCAAGGTCTTTCTTGATGGCAGCAATCTCCTTGATGCATCGCCTCGTGAGATGATCGAGGTCCGCCGCCACAAGATGGGGATGGTGTTCCAGAATTTCGGACTGCTTCCCCACCTCACCGTGATCGAGAATGTGGCCTTCCCGTTGCGAACGCAGGGGGTGCCTTCGAAGCAGCGGCTGGAACGTGCAAATGAGGTGATTGGCCTGGTCGGCCTTGAGGGACGGGAAGACTCCTATCCGCACCAGCTTTCGGGAGGCCAGCAGCAGCGCGTGGGCATTGCCAGGTCGCTCGCTGTCGAACCGGAGGTTTGGTTTCTGGACGAACCGTTCTCAGCACTGGATCCATTGATCCGCACCCAGATGCAGGACGAATTCCTGCGGTTGCAGACGCAACTGGACAAGACGATCGTGTTCGTGACGCACGACATACTGGAGGCTGTCAGGCTTGCTGATGTCATCTGCATCATGAAGGACGGCTTCGTGGTCCAGATCGGGTCGCCCGTGGACATCATGATGAGCCCGGCTGACGGTTATGTTGCGGAATTCACCAAGGATGTACCGCTGGACAAGGTTCTTACGGCCGAGGCTGTCATGGACGCGGCCGCCGATCTCGTCGAAGGCCGTCCGGCTGTAGGCCGGATGACCTTGCTCCAGGACGCCATCAGGCTCTTTGACACAGGTACCGATGTGGTGAATGTGGTCGAGGATGATGGCAAGCCGTGCGGGGCACTTACACCTTCGCATATCGTATGCGCACTTCATCGTACGGACACCGAGGCGGCGAAAGTTGCCTGACCGGGTTGCCAGCCGACGCACCCGGGTTGAGTGCAGCCAAGGAGCGAAGGGCATCGGCTACCGGTCCGGGCCGTGGCCCGTGGCAATCGGCAGCCCGATTGCCGTCTGACACTTCATGCCTGCGCCTCATATCCATCGTCCATGTGTGGCCGCCTCATGCTATGCAATGCATAGGACTCCGCCTGGAATGCCACGGGCCGGCAATTCCATGAATTGGTATCTGAGGTGTTGAACTCGGTCCTCATGACAAGAGACCGGAACCGGTCAATCTGGCTGGGTCTCGTGCTGCTGGCGGCGCTTGTCACACTTGCAGCCGAGTCGCGGAATTGGCTGGTCGAATATCCAGTCAACTGGGAATTGCCGGTCGCTCCGCTTGTCGACACCGTCATGCACTGGTTCGTCGGCCAGTTCAAATGGCTGTTCCGCCTGGTCAGCGGCGCACTTGAGTTGCCCCTCAGGGGACTCCAGTCCCTGTTCAGCTGGCTCCCATGGCTGACCACCGCATCAATCTTTGTGCTGATCGCGTGGCAAGGCGGCGGCTGGCGGACTGCCAGCGTCGTCATTCTCGGGCTGACTTATATCGTCGGCGTCGGTTACTGGCAGGAGTGCATCAATACTCTGTCGCTCGTGATCGTCTGCATACCTCTGGCCGTGATCATAGGGTTCTGGGCCGGCGTGTGGGGCTACCGGTCGCCAAGGGCCAACGCCGTCATCCAGGCAACGCTGGATTTCATGCAGACGGTTCCAGCATTCGCCTACCTGATCCCGATCCTGCTGTTGTTTGGATTCGGGCCGGTGGTTGGGCTTATCGCCAGCATGGTGTTTTCGATCCCGCCCATGGTGCGCAATACGATCCTCGGACTCAGCCGGGTGCCAGAAGTGGTCCGGGAGTCCGGAGTGATGTCGGGATGCACTCCCAGGCAGAGGTTCTGGTGGATCGAAGTGCCGACGGCTCTGCCGCAGCTTCTGATTGGCGTCAACCAGACGACCATGGCTGCACTGGCCATGGTGATCATCGCCGCCATTATCGGCGGGTTCGACGATATTGGCTGGGAAGTCCTCAACAGCATGCGGCGCGCCGATTTCGGTCAGAGCATGCTATCCGGACTGGTCATCGTGGCACTGGCGATCATGCTTGACCGCATGACCGCTGCCTTTGCCCGCCAGAGGCTGCCGACCGCCAGCCATTGCGGTTTCAGCTTCCGCAGGTTCCTTGCGGCGTTTGCTGTACTCGTACTGGCAAGCATGGCGTTTGCAGCGCTGTTCCGCCCATTCTGGTATTGGCCGGACGGTTGGGTCTACTTCCCGGCCAGGGAACTCAACGGCTTCGTGGAATGGGTGATTGTCAACCTGGGGTCGGTACTTGAGACCATCAGGGACTTCTTTCTGTTCTACGTGTTGCTACCGGTGAAACTGGGCCTGAAAAAGGCAGTTGCGCCGTTCACCTGGGGCTTTTCGATGACCCCGGCAATCGCAACGGGTTACTGGATTGCGATACTGGCCCTTACTGTGCTGGCCTGGCTCGGCCGGAGTTGGCGGATGGCACTTACAGTGCTCGTGTTCGGCGGTGTGTTGTTCTACGGGGTTACCGGCCTCGCCTGGCCGGTAACGATTGCTCTGCTGACAGTCTTCGCATGGCAGTTGGCAGGACCGCGGGTCGGCGCATTCGTCTTCGGGTCGCTTGTGTATCTGCTTCTGGCAGGAATCTGGAAGCCTGCCATGCTGTCGATCTACCTGTGCGGGGTTGCGGTTGCCGTATGCATCATGCTCGGTGGTTTGATCGGCACCTGGGCGGCGCATTCGAACACCGTTTCGACCATCGTGCGGCCGATCAATGACACTCTCCAGACCATGCCACAGTTCGTGCTTCTGATACCCGCCTTGATGCTGTTCCAGGTCGGCGAGTTTCCGGCCCTGATGGCAATAGTCGCCTACGCAATCGTTCCAATGATCCGATACACCGAACAAGGGCTACGGGGCGTTCCCTCAACTGCCATTGAAGCGGGGATTACGTGTGGCTGCACCCCCTTGCAGTTGTTCTGGCAGATCAAGCTCAAGCTGGCGCTGCCGCAGATATTGCTGGGAGTGAATCAGACCATACTCTTCGGCCTTGCCATGTTGGTCATCGCTGCGCTGGTCGGAACGACCGGACTTGGCCAGGAAATCTACCTGGCGCTGGGTAAGGCCGATGCCGGCCGGGGAATCGTCGGTGGCGTCGGAATGGCGCTGATCGCAATGTCTGCTGATCGGGTCCTCCAGGGACATATCAGGCGCAGGCAGAACGGGGCATTGAATTGAGCGAAGGTTCCGCTGGCACTCCATTGGTTGTTGGAATTGATGCCGGCGGCACGATGACCGATACAATTCTGGTCGATGGGCAGGGCCGCTTCACAATCGGCAAGGCTGCAACCACACCCGCTTGCGAAGCGGATGGCTTCCTGGAGTCGGCGGTAGAGGCGGCCGATGCCAGAGGCATTCCTGTCCGGGAGATGTTCGAGGCTGTCGAGGTGGTGCTCTACACGGGCACCGGACTGCTCAACACATTGCTGTCCCGTTCCGGCCGGCGGCTGGGCCTTATCGTCACGCGCGGCATGGAAGACATGGTGCTCATGGGAAGAGGCCTGCAGTCCTGGGCGGATTACCCCTATGCGGACCGACTTCATGCCGTCACGCATCATCATCCGGAGCCGCTGGTCTCGCGCCGCGACACATTCGGAGTCACCGAGCGGATTGATCATTTCGGTGATATTGTCCTTCCTCTCTATGAGCATGATGTTGAAGCGGCTGCCAGACGGCTGATTGAGCGCGAGGTAGAGGCCATTTGCATCTGCCTGCTGTTCTCGCATGTAAATCCTGCTCATGAGGAGAGAGTCATAAAGATCGTCGAGGAGGCGGTCCGGTCTTCCGGCCGCAAGATCGACATACTCGCGAGTCATCGCGTCCGTCCCGTGATCCGGGAGCAGTCGCGCCTGAATTCGGTGTTGATTGAGGCATACGCTACGGGCAAGGGCAGGGCGCAGCTGCAGGGCATTGAGAATGCCGCCCGCAGCAACGGATTCCGCTACGGGGTGCAGACCCTGCAGTCCTTCGGCGGACTTGCCTCAATCCGTCATCCCAACTTGCATGAGACAATGATCTCCGGTCCGGTCGGCGGCATGCTTGGAGCAAGATATATCGGTGAAATCCTGGGCACCGACTCGCTGGTTGCCTCGGACATGGGCGGCACCAGCTTCGACATGGGGGTCATCACCAAAGGCCAGATCCGCATCGAACATGAACCGCTGATGGGCCGGTTCAAACTGAACGTTCCAACCATAGCCATGGATCTGATCGGCGCCGGCGCTGGCATGATTGTCAAGGTGGACCCGGACACCGGTAAGGTATCACTTGGCCCGGAGAGCGCGGGAGCCGACCCCGGCCCGGTCTGCTTCGGCAAGGGCAATCTCGATCCGACGGTCTGCGACTGCGACGCAATACTCGGCCGGCTGAACCCGGAATATTTCCTCGGGGGCAAGGTTCCGCTTGACGTGGATCTTGCCCGCAGGATGCTCAAGGAACGCTGCGCCGACGTTCTGGGTGTTGCCGACGTTTACGAACTTGCCGAAGGCATGATCGACATGCTGGACGCAGAGGCAAACATGGCCCTGCGGCGCATCCTCTCTACCCAGGGCATCCACCCCTCCGAATACACGCTTCTTTCGTATGGCGGTTCCGGACCTCTTCACATGGCCGGATATTCTGCGGGGATCGGTTTCCGCGACATCCTGACATTCCAGTTCGCTGCCGCTTTTTCGGCGTTCGGTTGCACAACTGCCGACTTCCAGAAGAGGAAAAGCCGTTCGGTACGCTTCGAAGTCCCTTCAGGCGCGCCGGACGATGAACTGAGAAGCGCCGGGGAAGGCATCAGCGCCATCTGGGACGAGCTTGCCGGAGAGGTCGTCAAGGAGATGCTTGATGATGGGCATGAGGAGTCGTCCATCACCTGCATACCACTGTTGCTGATGCGCTATATTGGACAACTGGAAGACGTCGAGATCGTCTCACCGGTGCGAGAGGCAGGGTCGGCCGACGGCATGCGGAGCATTCTTGATGCCTTCGAGCGTGTCTACAGCAGCATCAATCGAAGTGTTTCGCGCTACGGCCGGGTCGGGATAGCCGTTATGGAACTGGGTATCACCGCCTCGGTGACCAAGGTCAAACCAAGATTGGTCAAGCGCGAGCTTGGACGTCCAAAACCGGATGACAGCGCATCCAAGGGCAGGCGGCAGGCATATATCCGCGGAGCATGGCGCGACGCCATGCTGTGGGAAATGGATCTCCTGAAGCCCGGCAACGAGATTGTGGGGCCGTCGATAGTCGAGCATCCCGCTACGACGCTCATCATTCATCCAGGCGACCAGGTGTTCGTCGACGAATGGTCGATCCTGCACTACCGGCACGGCCAGGGCGGAGCGAATTCGTCATGACAGCGCCGGGAATGAAGGAACAGTCCGGAAATCTGCGCAAGTCCCTTGAGCACAGCGAGAGGCTGATGGCTGAAACCGGATGCTACCATGGCATCACCGAACTGCAGTTGCGCGCTGAGGATCCGCTTCGTTTCGAAACCATGCATATGAAGCTGCGCGCCAGTTGCGTCGCGGCAAGGGAAATGGCCCGGCGTATTTCGGCGTCGCCTGGTGTGCGCGAAGTCGGCGAAATGGTCACGGCCCTCTATACGCCCGAGGGCGATGCCGTGGCCCTGTCCAATGGCATCATGGTGCATGTCCACACAATGAGCCGGTTCATCAAGTGGATGATCAGGAACGATTACGAGGAGAACCCCGGGATCAATGACGGCGACATATTCGCCAATAATGACGCCTTCATCGGTACGGTCCAGGTTCCGGATGTCATGGATGTGGTGCCGATATACCATGAGGGAATACTGCTGGGTTGGGCCGGAGCAGTCTGCCATGAGCTGGAAGCAGGCGGGATAACGCCTGGCGGCGATGTCGCCTTGGCCCAGGAACGTTTCGCCGAGGGACTGTTCGTGTGCGCCGAGAAGATCGGGGTCAATGACGAGATCCGCCGCGACTATGTCATCAGGTGCGAGCGCAACCTCCGGATGCCGATCTACTGGGTACTTGACGAGAAGGCCAAGGTCGCCGCCTGCCACAACATGCGCGAGGAAGTGAAAGCGCTTGCTGCTGAAATAGGCGCCGAGAGGTATCTTCAGCTGACGCGCGAGTTCATCGAAGAGGGGCGTCGCACCCAGCTTGCCCGGACCATGCAGCTGACAGTGCCGGGCACCTACAGAGCACATACATTCTATGGGCATGTGACCCGCGGCAAGCCAGGGTTCCTGCCTCTCGGGGAACCGGACTGGCTCTATGCCATCCCCTTGAAGATGGAGATTGGCCTCGACGGCAAGATTCTGCTGGACTTCGAGGGCAACCAGTCCTGGGGCTACCATTCCATGAACTGCACTCCGGCCGGCATGGATGGCGGGATGTTCGTCACGCTGACGCAGCACATGAATTTTGAGGGGCTGGTGAATGACGGCGCCTGGATGGCAACCGAGCTCCGGCTTCCGAAGGGCAGCTGGACCAACCCCGACTCCGAATTCTGCGCAACGGCCACTTCCTGGGCCCTGCTTCTCCCAGCCTATGGCGCATTCCAGCGGATGCTCTCGCGGGCATTTCTGGCACGGGGGTTTGTGGAGGAGGTGTTCGTCGGCCAGGTGAATTCGCCGATGATCGAGATGGGCGGGATCAACCAGCATGGCGAGATGTTCGGGATCGCGCATTTTGAATGCGCCGCTGCAGGATCCGGTGCGCTGGCGATCAAAGACGGGCTGGACACGGCCTATGTGGGATGGAACCCGGAGTCGGACATGGGCAACGCCGAGATCTGGGAGACGGACATGCCGATGGTCTATATCGGTCGTTCGATCCTGCCGAATTCCGGCGGCGCCGGAAAATACCGCGGCGGCAACGCGTTCATATCTACTTGGCTCGTCAACAAGACGCCGGAGTTGCGGCTTGTGACGTCGGAACACTCCTCCAGGGCGTTTGACAATGCCGGCATGTGCGGCGGTTATCCTGCGCCGTCCTGCCAGATGCACCGGGTCGTGCGTAACTCCAACATCCGGGAGCTTGCTGCCGCCGGAGAGCCGCTGGCGCACTCGCCCGGAGAGGATCAGCGGTCTTTCCTTCGGCATTATGCGGGCGATCATGAACTGGTTGAGGGTCCGTACATCGCTGCTCCTCTCAAGGATGGCGACATATTCGCTCACTCCTACAACGGCGGCGGGGGTTACGGCGACCCGATCGAACGCGATCCGGCACTGGCGCTGGACGATGTGCTGAACGGTCAATCAACCCGGACTCATGCCGAGCAGGTGCATGGCATCCGGTTTGCGGGATCGATTGAAAATGGCAGCTTGATCGTGGACGCCGATGCCACACTGGCGGCGATGCAAGAGATGCGGCGAGAGCGGCTGGAAAAGGCGGTGCCGGTCAAGGAGTGGCTGGCGGACGAGCGCAAGCGTGTCGAGCGCCAGGATTTCGTTCCGGAAGTGCAGCACATGTACAAGGGGGCGATGGAGATATCGGAGAGCTTCGCCGCAGAGTTCAGGGAATTCTGGGGACTTCCTGATGAGTTCGTGTTCGATAGCGAATGCGGGGAGGACGGAGCGTGAGCGATCTCAATTCCAATGCCGTTGCCGACCTCGTGCAGGGACGATTGCCCTGGCCCCGCACCAAGGCAATCATGAGCTCATTCAAGGACCGGGAGCGGTTCCAGGCAGTGATTGCCTATCATCAGGAACGGACCGGTTTCAGGGAGCGGATACTGCTTCCGGTCGGCGAGCACCTGTTCATCGTCGACCAAGACGGTGATTGGATCACCAAGTGCGACTGCGGCCAGGAGTTCGGCGATTACAGGCAGAACTGGAAGCTGGAAGCGGCGATCCATGTGCGGCGGGACGAGCAAGGCCTGCGCCAGATCTATCCCCATTCAGACCTGTGCGATCCTGCCTGGATGGAAATCCGGGAGTTTATTTGCCCGGGCTGTGCCACTTTGCTTGAGGTTGAAGCCTGCGCTCCGGGTTATCCGGTCCTGCATGATTTTGTGCCCGATCTCGTCGGCTTCTATCGCGACTGGCTTGGTTCGCCACTGGCTGAATGATTGCAGCCGGACGATGGGCGGAGGACTGCTTGAGTGGACAAGCAGATGTGGCGGCGCATGTCGCTGATCTGCTACACTTTCGTCGGACGTTGTGGCGGTGGCGGAGGGATTGACGCCGACAGAGTTATGCGAGTCAAAGTGGCCAGGCGGCAATCAGTTAATTTGGCGGGATGCGGGGTCGAGAACGAATGGGTCGGATTCCCAGCAGTGGCCTGCTTTTCCAGCGAAGATGAAAATTCGACAACGTTCGTGAGTTGGTGCCGGGACAACTTGACAGGCGTGTCCTTACGAAGGGCGTTGGCGGTTCCGGGAGGCGGCATTGTACATGATGCAGACTGGTTTCACCTTGAGCCGGCAGGGAAGTTGATTGGCGCCTGGACCGGCGTCAATGAGACACGCAGAAGATGCGCTGCGTTGCCCCGAACTCGTTAGAGTGAGGCAAATCTGAACTGTGTTGCCTGGCAGCAAGTCGTCGGCATCAGACCCTTGTGGCTGTCACTGGAGCTTTTGGGCGATTGGGAATTGAACGCAATAGGCGGCACCTTGAGGAGTGCCGAAACGGAGAATCGCAGCTGCTGGATGCCGACTCAGCCTAGCGTGCCGAGTGCCGAGGCCGGGCTGTAGCACCGCGATAGTGACGAGTTGTGGCCAAAAAAGCCTGTCATACAAGTACTGGACAAGCGCATCAGGTTGCATCTTTGCAACACTGGCGGTGAATGTTGAAAAATTATGGGTTGTTTGGCGGTCTGGTGGGTTGCCCGATCAACCATCAATACGGCAAGGATGCTTCCAAGAAAGGCGGGGGTGCCGTTCTCTTGTGGTGCTGGCAGCCTCCATTAACAAGGAATAGGGGATTAAAATGAAAAAGCTCCTTCTGGCGACCAGTGCTCTGGCCCTTGTGGGCAGCGGCGCTTACGCCGAAATCTCAATCAGCGGCACCGCTGAATTGGGCATCGACTACAACTCGGAAGCCGATGTGACCACCGCCAAGCACACATTTGTGCATGAGGTGGGCATTGACTTTGCCGTGTCCGGCACAACCGATGGCGGACTGTCCTTCGGCGGCAGCGCTGGCTTTGACACCAACGATGACGTTGTCAATCTTGGCACGGTTCATGTTGGTGGCGCATTCGGAAAGATTACGATCGGCGACAACGACGCAGCCGACCTGGCTTCGGGCGGAATTGCTGACGTTGGTCTTAACGGTATCGGTGTTGACGATGTAGCCGAGGATCTGCGGGGAACGACTGCCGCATCCATCCGCTACGACAACAGCTTCGGCCAGGTTTCGTTCGCGATTTCCGCTGGTTCGGCAGACGGCACTCCTGAGATGGCGGGTTCGCCAGCTGAGGCCGCTGTGCCAGCCAGGGTTGGGCACTACGGATACACTTTGGGAGTTGCTGCTGGTATCCGAAAGGCGGATGATGTTTTTGTCGCGACCCAAAGCGGCGAATACACGATGTCTGGACCTTCGCAATGGTGGGCGTTCTTCGGAACAAATCCAGACATTGACGGACTTAAGACGGACGAAAACGGTAAGGTAATCGACACTACCGCCAGCGACGCCGAAGTGACGGAGACCGATCGATTGGCGGCATATGCCTCTTACACGAAGTGGTTCAATGTTGTTGGTGATGCTGGAGTTGATGCAGCAAACGCCTCCAACGGAGACGACACCACCAAACCCGTTGAAGCAGATATTACCTATTTGGCAGCTGACCCGGGCAAGGACGCAGTTAAGGCTGGAGCCCCGACCCCTGCTACCGGACCGGACAACCAGTATGCGTTCGGCATGAAGTTTGATGTTGGCAACGGTATGTCGCTGGGCGTCGGCTATGACAGCGGCGAGGCTGTCAACTTGGCCGTTGGCTACTCAATCGCTAACCTGTCGGGCAACCTGTTCTATGCCACATCGGAAGGCGATGTTCAGAAGTCGGCAATCGGTGGCGAGGACTTTACTACCAAGCACACGGGTATGGGCATGGACATGGTCTATGCGATGGGCGCGTCAAAGATGACGCTGGTGTTCTCGCAAATGAGCATCGACAATCTTGCCGAATATAACGACGACGGCCAAAAGCTTGTGAGTGGTTCTGTCAACTCCTATGGCATCAACCTGACGCATGATCTTGGCGGTGGCGCCTCGGTAGTCGCTGGATTCGGTTCGGTACCCAACAGTGTGATGGGTTCGGTCACGGCGGACAACGAGCTTGATACTTCGACTGCCAACAAGGCGAGCATCGGTCTGTCATTCACGTTCTGACCTACTTGATCAGTGAATTCCGGAAGGGAGCGGCTTCGGCTGCTCCCTTTTTCATTGTGGCTTCTGCTTGCAGTAGTCGATTGCTTTCCCCGGACCCTGTTTCCTGAACTCGAAGGTCCACTTCGCCATATTCAGTAATCCAGAATTGGACGAAGCTTTGCTGGGGCAGAGTTAGTCCGGCCTCATGGCAATCTAGGCGGCAGAACACCAGGGTTTTTCAAGAATCTGTTTTTGCTGTTGTGCGGGCCAATCCCGACCAAGGTCACTAATTCCAAATTGCCATGCGATACGTGGACCCAGTTTTACGTTGCATTTTTGCAACAACTACAACCAAATGTGGTAGGAATTTGCGGTGCGGACACTGAAACAGTTGCTCCTTTGAGGCGATTTGGAAATAGAAGCTTAGCAACATAGTGAACCGGAGGCAGGAGCCAACTTACGTAATGGCTCTGTCCAGTTATCAGGTAAAGGGGAACCAAATGAAGAAGTTTTTGTTGGCGACCAGTGCACTGGCCCTTGCGGGTAGTGGTGCTTACGCCGAAATCACCGTCAGCGGCACCGCTGAATTGGGTATTGATTACAATTCAGAGGCGGCTGTGACGACCTCCAAGCACAAGTTTGTGCATGAGGTGGGTATAGATTTCACCGTATCTGGTACGACTGATGGCGGTCTGTCTTTCGGTGGCAGCGCTGGCTTCGACACCAACGATGACGTTGTCAATCTTGGTACCGTTCATGTCGGCGGCGCATTCGGCAAGCTGACAATCGGCGACAACGACGCAGCTGACCTGGCGTCGGGCGGGATCGCTGATGTGGGCCTGAACGGCATCGGTGTTGACGATGTCGCCGAGGATCTGCGTGGCACAACCGCTGCGGCCATCCGTTACGACAACAGTTTCGGCCAGGTTTCATTTGCGATCTCCGCTGGGTCGGCTGACGGCACTCCTGAGATGGCGGGTTCGGCAGCTGAAGCAGCTGTACCAGCTAGGCCTGGGCATTATGGCTACGCATTTGGCATAGCAAGTGGCACTAGGCAGGCAAACGATGTATTTGTTGCTACACAGAGCGGCGAATACACGATGACAGTTGCGCAGTTTGATGCGTTCATTGACGATCGTGCAATTCGAGATGATGACCGGACCAATATCAACACTTGGAAGCGGTTCGCCGATGCCACGGATGATAATAGTGGTGTTTGGGCCACTGACAGCAGTGGCGCCAAATCCGGTAACGAGATCGCTCTAACTGACGCTGCATTGCCGACGTTCATTGCCGCCGAGAAGTGGTTTGAGTTTGGTGAAGACGGGGTCTTTAATTCGACTGACGAGCCGAAGCCGGTTGAGGCTGACGTGACGTATGTAGCAGCTGACCCGGGCAAGGACGCAGTTGAAGCTGGAGACCCGACTCCAGCTACCGGACCGGACAATCAGTATGCATTCGGAATGAAGTTCGATGTCGGTAACGGCATGTCACTCGGTGTTGGCTATGACAGCGGCGAGGCCGTCAATGTGGCCGTTGGCTACTCTATCGCCAACCTGTCTGGCAACCTGTTCTATGCTACATCGGACGGCGATGTTCAGAAGTCGGCAATCGGTGGCAAGGACTTTACTACCAAGCACACGGGTATTGGCATTGACTTGGCCTATTCGATGGGCGCGTCAAAGATGACGCTGGTATTCTCGAAAATGAGTATCGACAATCTGGCTGAGTATGGAACAGATGCTGCATCGCAGAAGTTGGTCAGCGGTTCGGTTGATTCCTATGGCATCAACCTGACGCATGATCTCGGCGGCGGCGCCTCGGTAGTCGCTGGCTTCGGTTCGGTACCCAACAATGTGATGGGTGCGGTCACAGCAGACAACAAGCTCGACACCTCGAGCGCCAACAAGGCGAGCGTTGGACTGTCCTTCGCCTTCTGATCGAGCTGATCAACGAATTCCGGAAGGGAGCGGCCCTCGGCCGCTCCCTTCTTCTTTACGGCTGCTGCGAATTGAAACCGGCTAAATCTGCGGCCTCCTTGATGTCTGATACAACTGAATCCTGGATTCAGTTCCCACCTTGGCAATGTCCAGTTGGTTACAGTGGGGTTGGCAGTCCGGTTTGTGGATACATGCAACTGCTCGTACCACAAGGTTGTCCGGAGTACCCTGTTTGCTCGCACAATTGGGAATTGAAACTTGTTGCCGACAATTCGCAACGAATACCTTGGGTTTCAATCGTGCGTTCGCTCACACGTGAAGTTGCAAAATTGCAACAAAAGCCGAACATCTACTAAAGGTTGATCAAGGAACTTGCGATGTGGTGCTCAGGGGATTGCCTTGGCTGCTATTGCTGTTGCAATTTGACCTTGGATCGGTTGGAGGCTTCGGCACTGGATTGTCGTGGACCCTCCAGGCAACAGGAAAGGGAAGAGCAATGAAGCGGCTCCTTTTGGCAACCAGTTCTCTCGCTCTATTTGGCACGGGTGCATATGCGGAGGTGTCGATTAGCGGCACAGCGGGTTTTGGTGTCTATTACAATTCGGAACTCCCCGAATTCGTCGCAAAGCACAAGTTCATCCACGAGGTGAACGTTGACTTCAAGGTATCAGGAACAACCGATGGCGGTCTGACATTTGGCGGCACTGCAGGATTTGAGACCAACCTAGATGTCATGGATTTGGGGACGGTTTATGTCGGTGGCGATTTCGGCACTTTGACGATCGGCGACAATGACGCCGCTGACGTGATTGCGGGCGGCATTGCGGATGTTGGACTCGAGGGTATTGGCGTTGATGACGTTGCCGAGGATATCCGAGGTACATCCGCTGCGGCTATCCGCTACGATAACAGTTTCGGTCAGGTTTCGTTCGCGATCTCCGCTGGGTCGGCTGACGGCACTCCTGAGATGGCGGGTTCGGCAGCTGAAGCAGCTGTACCAGCTAGGCCAGGGCATTATGGTTATACCCTCGGAGTCGCAAGAGGTATACGGCAGGCTAACGATGTGTTTGTCGCGACCCAGAGCAATACCTATACGATGACAACCACTCAGTTTGATGCGTTCTTTGATGCAAACCAGAAGATCGCCAATATCGCTGGCTGGAAGAGAACTGGTGAAACCACCGATGACAGCCTCGGTATATCAACCGTCAACGCCAATGGAGAAGATGAGGCAGTCAGAGACACCCCCGCCGCAAGGGCTGCGGTGCCGACATTTGACGCTTATGTTAAATGGTTCAATCTCGGCGATGATGGGGTCGTCTCGACAGGTGACAGTTCCGACGATTCCGCAAAGCCAGTTGAGGCTGATGTGACGTACGTAGCCGCTGACCCGGGCAAGGACGCAGTCAAAGCGGGGGCCCCAACTCCAGCTACCGGACCTGACAATCAGTATGCGTTCGGCATGAAGTTCGATGTCGGCAACGGAATGTCGCTCGGCGTTGGCTATGACAGCGGCAAGGCAGTCAGCTTGGGCGTCGGTTACGCGATCGCTGATGTCAAGGGCAACCTGTTCTATGTGACCGACGAAGATGACGAAGCTCAGAAGTCGGCAATTGGCGGCAAGGACTTCACCACCAAGCGCACTGGCATGGGTATGGATTTGTCTTACACCATGGGACCGTCCACTATGACGCTTGTGTTCTCGAAAATGAGCATCGACAATCTGGCTGAGTATGGGACAGATGCTGCATCGCAGAAATTGGTCAGCGGGTCGGTCAATTCCTACGGTATCAATATCGCGCATCTCCTTGGCGGTGGTGCCCAGTTTATTGCCGGTTTCGGGTCGGTCCCCACAAGCGGGCTTGGAAAAGTCACGGCTGACAACAAGCTTGATACATCCAGCGCCAACATAGCGGCGGTTGGAATTGGTTTCGCCTTCTGATCCGCGGACGCAATGAAATCCGTGAGGGAGCGGCTTGGGCCGCTCCCTTTTCGTTTGGGACCCCAAATCCGTCCAGAATCGAGTTTGGCCGTGGTGAAAGCCCCTGTGTCAGCCATCGGTTCACAATGGCGGCCAAGTTAGTTGCAACGGTGGTGATCCAACCCCAATAAGGCCAACTGATAATCGGCTGAGATTGCATTCGATTTGATTGCCAACGAAGAGTGGATGTGCCTGAACGACGTCCTGAAGCTGATTTGTTTTGCATCGATACGGTCATCAAATCAGTGAGAGTGCCTTTCTCTGCATGGCAGTTCAGGAAGAGAACGGATAACAATCCCCCCGACGAATGCCCGTCTGTTTGACCAAGTTGAAGCAGGCGAGGCGGCACCCCATGCGGTTACTTGGTGAGTTGGAATTCTTGACATTCCGGTTCCGGTTAGGGAAAGGCGACAGCCCCTTGCAATCGAAGTGAACGGCAACGAGATGCACCCCTACAGGACACACACATGCGCTGAACTCGGTCGAAGTGATGTTGGATCACTGGTCCGGTTGTCGGGCTGGGTACACAGGGTTCGTGATCACGGCGGAGTGCTCTTTGTGGATTTGCGCGACCACTATGGCATTACGCAAGTCCTCGCTGACCCTGACAGTTCAGTATTCTCCCAGGTGGGCGACCTTCGCTCCGAGACGGTTATCAGGGTTGATGGAGAGGTTCGCTTGCGCAGTCCGGAACTGGTGAACGAAAAACTGTCGACCGGTGAAATCGAAGTTTTCATCCGGGAACTGGAGGTACTGGGCGAGGCAGAAGAACTGCCATTACCGGTGTTCGGGGAACTGGATTACCCGGAAGAAACCAGGCTCAAATTCAGGTTTCTGGATCTTCGCCGAAAGGCCATGCACGACCGCATGATCCTGCGCTCCGATGTGATCGCCTCATTACGCCGGCGCATGAGCGAAGCCGGATTTTCGGAGTTCCAGACACCGGTTCTTACCGCTTCCTCTCCTGAAGGTGCGCGGGATTTTCTGGTTCCATCCAGGCTCCACAATGGCAGATTCTATGCGCTCCCGCAGGCGCCTCAGCAGTTCAAGCAGTTCATCATGGTGGCGGGGTTCGATCGCTACTTCCAGATTGCTCCGTGCTTCAGGGACGAGGATCCGAGGGCCGACAGATCTCCTGGAGAATTCTACCAGCTTGATGTCGAGTTGAGTTTTGCCACGCAAGAGGATGTCTTTGAGGCTATCGAGCCGGTCATGAGCGGGGTGTTCAGCGAGTTTGGTGGGAGTAGAACTGTCCCCAACAGGTTCCCGCGTATCACCTTTCGCGAGAGCATGAGACGGTACGGTACCGACAAGCCGGACCTGAGAAACCCGATCAAGATGGAGGATGTTAGTGATCATTTTCGTGGGTCGGGCTTCCGGATCTTTGCCTCTTTGCTGGAAAACGAGGGCAACGAGATCCGCGCCATTCCGGCCCCCGGGGGAGGTAGCCGAAGGTTCTGCGACCGGATGAACGCGTTTGCGCAAAAGCAGGGCCTGCCCGGCATGGGCTACATATTCTGGCGGCCAAAGGATGGTGGACTGGAAGGAGCTGGTCCTCTGGCAGGTAACATCGGTCCGGACAGAACCGAGGCGATTAGGCAACAGCTGAATTTGGGAGAGGGCGATGCGGCCTTCTTTCTTGGTGGACGGCCATCGGCTTTCGAAGCGGTGGCAGCCAAGGCCCGCGACGAGATTGCGGGTGAATTGGGCCTGCTTAACGAAGGCAGCTTCGAATTCTGCTGGATCACCGACTTTCCGATGTTTGAGCGCGACGAGGAAACCGGAGAACTTGATTTCTCGCATAACCCATTTTCCATGCCGCAGGGTGGCATGGAGGCGCTTGAGGAGCAGGATCCCCTTGATGTGCTCGGCTACCAGTATGATCTGGTTTGCAATGGAGTAGAGCTGTCGTCCGGTGCGGTAAGAAACCACAAGCCGGAAATCCTGTATCGTGCATTCGAACTGGTCGGCAGGGACAGGGAGTATGTCGATCGGAATTTCGGAGGCATGGTCAATGCGTTGAAATATGGGGCGCCGCCCCATGCAGGAATTGCCCCGGGGATCGACAGGATCATCATGTTGCTGGCCGACGTGAAGAACATCCGTGAAGTCACCATGTTTCCGCTCAACCAGCGGGCCGAGGATCTGATGCTTGGTGCCCCTGCCGAGCCAACCAACGAGGCATTGCGGGAACTTGGCCTGCGGGTGGTCGTAGAGGATTAGCGGCCTTCGGGATTCCAAGGTACTGCAGGCTGGCACCGATCGTCCATGTGTCTACGGGGCCATTCTGGCCAGCCCTCGGCAGGCTTGAATGGGAAATTTCATCCTGTTGGCTCCAGGATGCTGACCATCGTGACGAGTCAGCAGATGCAAGCGGAAACTGTCAGGCACAAAGGACACAAACTCTGGCAACCTGCGCTCCTTGCATGGGAAGGAAATGACCTCGTGCTGATTGCTGCCTCGATGCGGTTGACGCGCTCAGGTTGTTCTGGCTGTGCATCATCTTGTCGCGCTCCAGTCAGGCAATACGCTATCTTCAGTGCCACTGAATGGCTGTTGAAGTTGACTGGGGTCGCACGGTCAGATCGCATGGGCCGACACCAGTCGCAAGCGAGCCAACTATTCAGTCAGCATTGAGATGCCGGGATTTGACAGGAGTTCAGCCAGATTTGGATTCAACGGTCTGTAGTCCGTACTCTGCGAAGGCCGCGGCAGTTCAAGCCTCTTCAAGCGATTTTGAGCGGGTCCGGCTGGGAAGCAGGAACTCAATCAACACGCCACATGTTATGCAGACGGTTCCCGCAAGTTCGACCATCCCAAATCTCTCATCAAGCATCAAAGCGCTGGATCCAACACCTGAAATGATCTCAGCAGAAAGCAAGAAGCTCATGAGTGCTGGCGGCAGCAACCTGGCGCTCCAGAGGGTCAGGGCGATCATCGGGGCAAAATACACCCCGCCAGCGAGCAGAGCGACCATCAGCGATCCGGAATCCGACCCGCTTGATTGAACTGCCGAAGCAGCCCCGGATTCAACCAATACCGCCAACCCTCCGGTAACGACCGCAGCGGCTACCGCACACAGAGTTGCGAGGCCGGTATTCACCCCCTTGACCGAAAACAGCATTGCCGCACCCACCGACCACGCCATGCCGGAAAGAAGTGCCGTTAGTTCACCGACTCCCACTGCCTCCCATGACAGGTCACTGCCAAGAATAAGCAGCATTCCAGATAGCGAAACTGTCATGGCCAAAGCCGACTGCCAGGTCCAGCGCCTGCCCATGAACGCACATTCGATGATCGTGCTCCATGCCGGCGCCAGATAGAACAACAGCACAACCCGAACCACATCAGCGTATGCGAGCGCCGTTCCATAGGTCGTGACCGCAAAGCCCACTAGTGCAGCGCCGACAATTGCTCGGGGCTGCAAATTCCACCGACCGCTGAACAGCAGTGTAGCAGCCAACACAAATGGCAGGGCCGCCACATTGATCGCAAAGCCGGCCTCCGCTCCTTCGAAACCATGCCTGTTCAGGAACCGGATGGGGATCCACCACAAACCCCAGAGAAGGGCAGACAGAACCGCCACCGCGATAGGGATGAGTTCACTTCGCTTCATGCCTGTCACCTTGCGCACGGCCAATAATCAATCCTGCACACGAATTCCGGTGTGCGCGACCATCCAACTGCATTCTGGTCGAATGCAAATCTGGATTCTGGCCGCCGTACCAATCCGCGCAATTTTCCCTTCTGGCAATGGAGAAATCCCCAGAGACAAAGTGAAATCGGATCTTCGGACAATGCAATAGGGCGACAAGAAGGCCTTCCTCGGAGTTGCTTGTGGTTGACCATGCTGCGGATTTGCAACCCCGATTGGACTGCCGTGTTTGTGGTTTGTTCGCATCAGGCACAACAGTGGGAAGATTGCCGCAAGTAAATTTCGTTGCACTTGCGGCGAGAGGTAAGATCTGCTTGGGTCTGCTCCGTTTCAGGGACCGTAGTCTGAAACCCGGAGGGATCGCGCTCAGCACATTCCATCTTCTCTCGTAGAGTCTTCACTGAGTGAGCTGCCATGCTGGCAACCAACTGTTTTATGCGAAGCGGATTCCAACAGAGGTTGTCTCAGGCGACAAACCAATTTCTGATGGCAAGGAAGAGAAATCGAGCAACTTGCTGAGGGAAGGCGCTGACCAACATACACAACTCCTTCGCTGTCGAAATCTACGTTTGTGTTGAGACTTCTGAGTCCTTCAAGATTGAGACGCAGCAAATTACAGTTGTGGTGGGCGGAGTTTGGCTTCAACAAAGAACAAGAGTTTCTTGCCCAGGGCGACTATGCCAGAGCCCGATCTCGTGTAAAGAAAAGGGCCAAATGATCTGCCCTAGCAGCGAACCGAAAGGAAGACCCATGTTAAGGACCACACTGCTTGCCTGCTTGCTATTGATGTTGGCAATACCAATGGCCGAGGCTAACCGGCTGCTTAGTGACAATTGGCTTTCACGGGCTAGCGACGACCAAGTTCGGCTACTCATCCGCAACGGGGGTGATCCCAATTCGGTGAAACCACGCCGAGGTACATTAGGCGCCGTCATGCCGCTGCATATTGCCTCGCACTTTGGTAATCTTGCAGCGCTGACAGCGTTGCTTGAGGCCGGTGCTGATCCTAATGGCCGTGGCGAGCCAAACGGCAGGCTGCCGCTACATTACGCTGCTGACGCGGAAATCGTCCACCATTTGATCGACTCTGGCGCCGACCCCAATCTCAAAGGCGGCCAACGTGGTGAAACACCGCTTCATTTTGCAGTCTACGATAATCGCATCGCAGCAATTGAGGCTCTTATCCGCCGCGGTGCCAATCTACAGCTTACCGCTGGCAAGTACGGTGATACGCCACTGCATTATGCCGCCGAGGATGCCCGCACGAGAGCGATTGAGGTCCTTATTCGCCTGGGTGCTGACATAAATGCACTATCGAAAAACGATCCCCAAGTGACGCCTCTGTGGCTGGCCGCTCGATACGGCGATGCTACTGCGGTACGACTACTGCTTGAGGCCGGTGCCGATGTGCATGCCGCTAGCCCAGACGGAAGGACTGCGCTATACGTTGCCGCCCGTGACAATAGTCGCAACGTTGTACGCCTCCTACTTGATGCTGGCGCTGATCCGACGACAATAACCGATAAAGGTAAAACAGCGGCCAGTGTAGCCGACAAGAACTGGCGACTAGGTGGAACGCCCGAGATCGCCGAGTTGAAGGCCGCGGTCGTCCACCTGCGGGGGACCAGACTGAAGCCGCTGAGTACTACGGAGTCTTGCAAGGATGGCTATATCGTCCAGCCTGGCGATGTCAGGCTTGGCATAATTGCTGAGAAGACAATGGGAAACTACGACCGCTGGATAGACATAGCTCGGCTCAACGACATTTCACCCGACAACCCCTACCGACAGGGCCAGTGTCTCAAGTTGCCAGTCGGGGAGTGAAGCGGGAAATCTGGAGTTGTTTCTATGGTTGGTTCTCAAAGTGGCCGATAATCTGGATTTGTATTGTTCGGCAAAATGGACCATCAATCTGGCTGTGGCTACCGATGCAAATGATGATCGCCAGGATATGCACTACCCGTTTCAGACCCAATATCCTGACCATGCGTGTGCCAGTTTCGCGCGGTGCAGTGACCGTTCCCAGAGTACATGTTTAAGGGCTTTCAGGACTTGCTACTGGGCACTCTGAGCGCAAAGCGGCCCGCTGAAAAAGAGGCCAATCCTGAATGTGTGCTCCGGTCGGTCGGCCGGTCGATTTAGCCTCGGAGTCCTAGTTGCAGTCAAACTGCGATCAGCATCCTCTTTGCACTTGTTCTGCCACCGCAAATTCTGTGAAATGTCTGATCAAGGGCATTGAATCGCCGAACGTTCAGAGGGAGAGAAGCAATGGCAATTCTCGCAGACCCGCCTGTCAATGACATTGCAACCGGATGGCACCGGGATCCCACCCTGTCGAACTCGCTGCATGCCGAAGCCTACTGCGATGAGGATTGGTTCAGGTTCGAGCAGGCCAATATCATCTCTCGAAGCTGGCAATGGCTCTGCCATGCGGAACGGCTACAGGAAGCAGGCTCATATGTGACTGGCGAGGTGGCAGGTAATCCGATCTGCGTGGTTCGGGACAATGAAAGGAAGCTCCGGGGCTTCTACAATGTCTGCAAGCATCGGGCACACGAACTCCTGTCCGGGGAGGGAACAACGTCAAGGATCATGTGTCCCTACCACGCCTGGACGTATGACTTGACCGGCAGGCTCGTTCGCGCTCCGCACACCGAGGGCCTGCAGGATTTTGCGGTTGGAGAGATTTGCCTTGACCCCATCCAGGTCGAGAAGTTCGGCGGCTTCATCTATGTCAATCTGAACCCGGATGCCCGGCCGTTGGCGGAACAGACGGTGACGCTGGCGGACGAAATTGCCCAATGGGCGCCCGACGTTGAACAACTGACTTTTGCTCACCGCCTGACCTACGATATCAAGTCCAACTGGAAGAACGTCGTCGACAATTTCCTTGAATGTTACCATTGCCCGATCGCCCACAAGGACTTCTGCACACTTGTCGATATGGACACCTACCGGGTGACAACTCATGGCATTTGGTCAAGTCACATGGCAGAGGCAGGCAAGACAGCGAACAGCGCCTATTCGGTTGAAGGCGCAACGGTCAAGGACCACGCCGTGTGGTGGCTTTGGCCCAACACCTGCCTGATGCGTTACCCTGGCCGGGGCAACTTCATCATCATGCATATCATTCCTGCTGGCGTGGAACGCACGCTTGAGACCTATGACTTCTTCTTCGAGACGGCCGAGCCCAACAGCGCCGAGCAAGAGGCAATCCGCTATATTGATGAGGTGCTGCAAGTGGAGGATATCGGGTTGGTGGAAAGCGTGCAGCGCGGGATGAGAACACCGGCATTTTCGCAAGGCCGGATTGTTCATGACCCTGGCGGATCCGGCAAGTCGGAACATGCAGTTCATCACTTTCATGGGCTGGTTCTGGACTCCTATGGCTGGAGGGCGCCGCAATGACCGGCAGGCTCTCCGGCCGCAAGGCCGTCGTTACTGGCGGCGCTGGGGGTATCGGCACGGCAATCTGCCGCAGGTTCATGGAGGAGGGTGCCGAGGTCAGGGCGGCAGATCTCGTTGATCCTCCCGCTGGTACCGGAATTGATGGCCTCTACCTTGATGTCACCTGTGAATCTTCAGTCAAGGCATTGATCGAACAGGTTGAGGTTGAGCTTGGCGGGCTGGATATTCTGGTGAATGCCGCTGGAATTGAGATCGAAGAGACTATCGAACACACCAGCCTTGAGGATTGGAACCGAATTTTTGCCATCAACGTCACCGGCATGTTCCTTATGTGCCGCGAGGCGCTTCCTTTGCTGCGGAAGTCCGGCGCGGCTTCAGTGATCAACTTCGGTTCCTACGATGGATTTATCGCCGATCCGGGCCTTGCCGCATATTGTGCAACCAAGGGTGCTGTCCATGCCCTGACCAGGGCGATGGCCTGTGATCACGGACCTGAAGGGATCCGGGTCAACGCGATTTGCCCCGGCTATGTGGACACGCCCATGCTCCAGAGTTTTTTTGGTGAACGCGGCAATGCGGCATCGCTGCGGCGGGCAATCGAGGATGTTCATCCTACTCGGACCATGGGAACACCGGACGACATAGCTGGCCTGGCACTGTTCTTGGCATCGGACGATGCCAGATACGCGTCCGGGCAATTGTGGGTTATGGATGGTGGCCTGACCGCGCAGGTTCAGCAAATGCGTCTATGACCTTGGCGGTTTACCTGCAGAAAAGAGTGAATATCCTGTCCAAGAGGATTTTCGGCCCATGACCCGGCATGGGCGGAAACGGGACCTAGCGGTAGCAGTGGTAACCGGGGCAGGCCGCGGCATCGGCAGGGCAATCGCTGAAGAGCTTTTGGCGACAGGCCGGGCCGTGGTTGGCTGCGGGCGATCGGAACGGCCAGCGGACTTGCCGGAGGCAATTGCCTGGAAGCAGACCGACGTTTCGGATGCAGGCGCCGTGGAGGAGTTGCTGACTTATGCATCGCAGCAGGGCTCGCGGATTGAGCTTCTGGTCAATAATGCCGGGGTCCAGATTGAAAAGGACATAGTCTCCACAACCGACGACGATTGGGAGTTGCTGATCGGCGCCAATTGCCGGGGCGTGTTCAACACATGCCGGGCCTTCATACCAGCGATGAAGCAGGCGGGCGGCGGTTCGATCGTCAATATCGGATCAATCTCCGGATTGGCGGCCGATCGCTCGATGGCGATCTACAACGCCTCGAAGGGGTTTGTGCATGCGCTCACCCGCGCAGTCGCGCTTGATCACGGACCGGAGATCCGCTGCAACGCTGTGTGTCCGGGCTGGATCATGACGGAAATGGCTCAGGACGCGTTCGCCCTCGCAAGTGACCCGGCAAGGGCTGAACGCGATGCCATTGCCCGGCATCCCGTCGGCCGCCTGGGGAGGCCGGAGGATATTGCGAGGGTAGTTGTCTGGCTAGCGTCGGAGGGGGCGGGGTATTTGACCGGTCAGTGTATCACGGCTGATGGCGGCCTGTTGGCAGCATCGCCCATCAGACCGGATATCGAATAACGAACTGTTGGCAGTTAGCCATGAGCAACTGTACAAGCAGGCGGCGCTATGGTTCAGAGCGCCAGTAGAAAGTCAGGACAAATGAACACAGCCAAAGCCGAAGCCCTCGAATTCATGCATACGCGCCGGTCGTATCCGACCTTGACGATCGCGCCGCCGGTTCCCACGCGCTCGCAATTGATGGAATTGCTGGCAGCTGCTGCCCGGGTGCCTGACCACGGGAAGTTGGAGCCCTGGCGGTTTCTGGTGATTGAGCAGCCGCATATGAACGAAATCGCCCGCAAGCTGGTGCTGCGGGGGCTAGAAATGGGCAAGGCCGAGTCACTGGTCAACAAGGCGGCGGAGGTATTTGTAAAGGCTGGTCTGATCGTGGCCGTTATCGGCTCGCCGGACAGATCCGCGAAGATCCCCATAATCGAACAGGAATTGTCGGCGGGCGCAGTTTGCCTGTCCCTGCTGAACGCCGCACTTGCTTCGGGCTGGGCGGCAAGCTGGGTGACCGGATTTGGTGCTCATGATCCGTCGTTCCGTCAGGATGTATTCAAGTTGAAGCCTCACGAGTTTGTTGCCGGCTTCGTCCATATCGGCAGTGCCGGGACGCGTCCTCCCGAGCGGCCTCGTCCTGACATCGCCGCCATAACCAGTTGGTTCGGAGAGTAGTTCCGGCATTCCTGCTTGCGTCATATGCCCGTCTGACACCGCAGCGGGGCAGTAGCTGATGCAGATTGAGTCCGCCCTCAGACAATTCCGTCAGGAGCGGAGGCAAGTACTGGTTCCGGTTGGTGCATTGGCTCTGCTGCTTGCGCTCTTGTTGTTTGAATCAGCGCGCCAGACCGCGCATTTCGTCATCTGGAACCTGCTTGAGGTGGCACCTCTGGTGGTGCCCGGGATAGTCGTCGCGGGCTGGGTCAGCGCAAGCGGTGCCGGCGGAATGATTGCCGGGAGGCTCAAGGGCGGGCAACTCGCCATGATTGTGGTTGCATCAGCCGCAGGGGCAGTGACGCCGGTTTGTGGTGTCACTGTATTGCCTCTCATGGCAACGTTGCTCGCATCCGGAATACCATTGGCGCCTGTGATGGCATTCTGGTTGTCATCTCCGATAACTGATCCGGCCATGCTGGCTGCAACTGCGGCGATGCTGGGCGTCGGGTTTGCGGTTGCCAAGACAGTGGCCGCCTTTGCGCTCGGCATTCTTGGCGGGATTGCAACCTGGTTGGCCGGTAGCAGGGACTGGACAATGCGTCCGCTCAGAGACAACGCGATTGTCGGCAGGCTTGATATGGCGGGCACCTGCGAAACCGGTGAATTCCAGCCATTCATCTGGCGGCAGCCGGAAAGCCTGACGCGGTTTCGAAGCGAAATGACGGGGATGACCAGGTTGATCATGATCTGCCTGGTGCCTGCATTCGCCGCAGAATACCTGCTGCATGCGCTGCTGGATCCCGGCTCACTGAGTGGCCTGGTCGGCGAAGATTCACTCTGGGCCGTCCCGCTTGCCGTATTTGTTGGAGCGCCCATCTATCTTGAAGGTTATGCAGCGCTGCCACTGGCGCGAGGACTGATTGATCATGGAATGTCGCAGGGCGCTGCCCTGGCATTTCTGGTATCTGGCGGTGTGGTGAGCGTCTGGGGTGCGGTTGCGATCGTGCCAGTTCTCAGAATTCAGCCCTTTGCTCTCTATCTGGCGGTGGCGGTGGCTGGCTCCTTGCTTGTTGGGTGGGCGTATGGAGCCATTGCCTGAGCGGCAAGCAGGTAGCAGTTCTGCATTTTTTCAGTTTCCGGACATGTGCCGGCAGCCGCCTGCACGCATCATCAAGGTGTTCGGGCGTGTCCTTCCCAAGAATTGGACTTTCTGATCTCGATCCACCCCTGCGCGTTGGTTTGGCTTGTTCCGGTTGCAGCGAGTTGGCTCACCACGAGGCGCTGACACTCGCTGACAGTCAATAGAGGCCGCGCGGTGGCTGCGCTTGGGGCCGAGTAAAGGCAACCCAATCCCGTACTTCTTCACAACCATAGACACAGCATGACCAAGAACTTGCCGCAGCCAAGTGCGCTCTTCCGTCCGGCAACGTCTCGACAAGTGAATTCAGAATAATGCCAAACCCAAGCACCGCCGACACATGTCGATCTGAGCGGAAGCCTTCACCAAGAGCGGCCGCCGTCGTACGCGTCTTCATTATGGCTTCGGCGAATTGGGGTAAACTGAAGTCCATTCGGCGCCGCCGCTGTCATCTATAATCATGGTTCCTTGGAAAGGCGGTCAAGCACGGCCACTTGCGGAAGCAACTGGCAAGAGCGCGCAATTCGGCTAATTCATCATTCTGCATGCCCGTCCGGCTGTTCATAGTCCAAACCGGTTCATACAAATACCAGCCCGTCACGCGCTTGGCCGACTTGCCTGCCACGCGTGATTGAGTGTTCGCATTCCCGAGGCAGTTCTTCGGAATGGCTATCGGCCGGCCGGGCGCCCTTGCTTCCTGCCAAGATTTTTGTCGGCTGCTATTGGGCCTTCAACTGTTGGTGCAGCCAGCGAAAGGAAGCAGGCCCCCAGTCCGGCTGATGTTCGAATGCGCAATGGCCAGCACCAGGGTAGACCCTCGCCGTACGCGTTCCAACCGGCCCGTTCTCCAGCATGAAATATATGTTGCCCACCGGAGCCAGATGATCCCTTGAACCGTTGATCATCAATACTGGCATCGTGATGCGGTCCACCAGTCCCAGTGACGAAAGTGCCCAACCGTCAAACAGCTTCTCTTCCTCCCTGACTGAAGATGGAGGAAACGATGGCGGGCCGCCCGGAGGGCCAAAACAATAGCTGGCCCGCTGGTTCCGGGCCTCCACAAACTCCTCCATTTCTGCATCCGTCATTTCGTAACCGAAGGGATGTCCTGCAACCGCAACCACTGCCTTGACCTTGTCCGGGGCAGTGCCGGCCAACTGCATCACTGAGTATCCGCCCCGGCTGATGCCGAAGGCTCCAATCCTCCCGGCATTTACTTCCTTGCGCGCCATCAGTGCATCAACTGCCGCAACCCAGGCCTTGACCGACCCTGGCTCCCACGGAAACGGATTTTCTCCCGTTCCGGGCGCATCCATGACAAGGGAGGCCATTCCGTTGTCCAAGGCGAGTTCGCTTGCCCATCCCCGGTCTTCCTTGAACACGTCAGCACCGCACATGATCAGGATCGCTGGTACCGGTCCTTCCGACTTCGGTGCCCGGTAATGTGCCCGGAACGACTTTCCTTCGCACTCTATGTCCAGCACCTCCATGGGTGGGTCGAGATTCCGGCACGCCTTGCGGTAGGCGCGAGCGCAGTCGGCGCTGATCTCCGCCTTGAGTGGAGACAACTCGCTCGGAAAACGGCCAATGGCATAGAATGTCTTGGCCAGCATGTGCGCAGCTGCTGCGCCGTCCAGGTTTCCCTGATCTGCGAGGGCATCGCCGCGGTCTTCGTGGTGGCGTCCAGCTTCACGCCAGACTGGCACCCACTTGTCCTCTGTGGTGTCATCCAGCTTGGCCACCAGGGACTTGAGTTCGTCCAGATCCTCGATCATCGCAAGCCACCGGCGATAGAAGCCGCCGCGCGCAACAATGAACGGATCCTCCCCTGGCAGGAATTCGAGCTGCTCCGGGCTGGTTGCCATGACATCCTCCTCTGGTGTTCGGGATCCTATGCCATGGCTATCAGCCAGGCTCGGAGCCACAACTGGACATGGCGTAAATCGTTCTTCGGCCTATGACAAGAAAGGCCAAACAGGTTGGGCAGGGGCTGCGTGGTTTCCCTTTCGCGGTGCCAAGGCATCCTGGTTGATCGAATGCAAGAATCCTCCGTAATGGCACTTCGGGACCAGCTTGGCAGTCGGCCTGGACCTACAGAGAGACAGCAACGGTGCGACGCTGGACGTACGTTTGGCGAGGGTGCGGTTCTTGCGGCTAGGAATTGCCGGCAGGGAGTCCTGTTGCCGGTTTCACGCAAAATGAAACGGTCGTCGGCAGGTCAGAGGATTGTCACAGCGGCTTGGTGCTACAGGTCTTCGATAGCCGTAATTCGGCCCGTGAACTCCCAGCAGAGGCGGCAGGATGGCTGCCTGTCGTTGCCCGGAAACTGAAAGGGGAGGCAGCCACCATGCCGGTTCGTGCTTCCTTATTGCACTTCCGGATACCTGTTCCAGCAAGGGCGGCTTTACCAACTTCCGTGCATTGGATAATCTATCCATGGCAAGTGGTGCCGCCATCGGCAAATCCGTTCATTCGTCGGCCTTGGCGCTGGTTCGTCTGCCCTTGTCTTTTCTTTGCTTGAATTGGGAGGAATCCATGAAGTTGTTTGTTTGTTCCAGGCCGTTGGCGTCAGTTTGCGGCATTGCATTATTGGCATCCATGATGTCTGCGCCGCTATCCGCTCAGGAAGTCAACAATCCAGGGTTGCTGGTTCATGCTGCGGATGATGAGCCGACGACGCTTGATCCTGCCCAGGTAGAACCGGGAGAAGGCGGCGAAACCATCATTCTCCAGGTCTATGACCGGTTGCTCGACATCGGCCCGTCGTCGCCGGACCTGATACCATCATTAGCAACGGAAGTGCCGAGTGTTGCCAACGGGCTGATTTCCGAAGACGGCATGACCATCACCTTCCCGTTGCGCCAGGGCGTTGTGTTCCATGACGGCACGGCCTTCACAGCCGATGACGTCAAGTACTCATGGGACAGGGCCATGACAATGGATCTGCCAGAGGGGAACGCAGGAGCACTGATTGATGCAATCGCCTCCACCGAAGTTGTGGACGACTACACATTCCGTGTCACGCTGAACCAGCCGAGCGCAAGCTTCATGAACTCGACTGTAGTGGCCATGGTGGCATCAGTCGTCAGTCAGGATGCCGTCGAAGCCAATGGAGGAATTGAAGCGGGTTCACCAAACACCTTCATGGCCGGCAATATGGTTGGCACGGGTCCCTACAAGTTTGTCGCCTGGAATCGCAATGAGAACATCCAGCTTGAGGTGTTCGACGACTACTGGGGCGAAAACGCCCACCTCGACGTTCGTGTCGAGATCGGCGGTGACCCGGATGTGCGCGTCCTTGGTTTGCGCGCCGGAGAATTCGACACGATTGAGACGGACCCGTCCTTCATTGCCGATCTGGAAGGCATTGAGGGCGTAACCATCTACAACAGGGGACTGCTGCTGGAGCCACTCCATATCGGATTCAATCTGAACATTCCCGAAGGAGCGCTTCCATCAGAAGACACGATCCCCGAGGACTTCTTCCATGATCCGCGGATCCGCCAGGCTTTCAATCATGCCTTTGACTACCAGGCATTCCTGAATGGCCCGCTCGCCGGTTATGGGGACTTCAATTCCCACTACATCCCGATCGGCATTTTTGGCCATGACGAGAGTGCGCCACGCTATACCAGCCAGGATCTGGCAAAGGCTGAGGAACTCTTCAGGGAAGCGGGATACTGGGACGATGGGTTCTCGGTTTCCGTGATCACCGAAGAAGGCAACCTGTTTGCCCTGATGTGCCTGGTGCTGAAGGACTCAATTGAGGGGCTCAATCCGAAGTTCCGGATCAACGTGCTGGCGGTTGCTGAGTCCGTGTTCGACGATGCCCATGCCCAGAATCCGCTGGAATACGCCATGTGGGCAAAGAACGCCGACCCGGCCGCAGACCCTGACTTCTATATGCAGGCCTATATCCATCCTGACGGCGAGTGGGGCGAGGTCCACGGCTTTGCCAACGGCTACCGGGATGGCGCACGGATTGCCGAACTTATCGATCAGGCTGCTGTGGAACTCGACACGGAGAAGCGAGCGGCGATCTACTCGGAATTGCAGGCGATGCTCTACGATGATCCGATGTGGCTCATCGGCGCACAGGAAGGTGTCGTCACGGCCTATCGGGATTGGCTCGATGGCTTCGTAATGCAGCCTCTCTGGCCGCGCCCCAGCCTGAAGTTCGTCCACTTCAGCAAGTAGAAGGCGTAACAGGAACAACTGCCAGGCGGGCCTGCTTAGGCAGGCCCGCTCAGCGGAGGCTGTCCCATCCAACTGCGTGATTACATACTGCGGCGCCTGATGGTTCTGCCGCTTCTGATTGTCGGTGTGTCGATTGTCGTGTTCACCCTGACCCGGGTCGGAGGTTCGCCGATCGGGATCTATCTGAGCCACGAAATGACGCCCGACGAGGTCGCCCAGATTGAGCAGCGCTTCAATCTGGATAAGCCTGTCTGGACCCAATATCTCTATTGGGTGCGCGGCATTCTCTCAGGTGATTTCGGCTGGTCCGGCGTTGCCGCCGCCCCGGTTACCGAGGTCTTTCCGAATAAGCTGGCCGCGACACTGGAACTGGCGACAGCAGCTGGCCTGGTAGCCGTGTTTCTCGGCATTGCGCTAGGCTCCTATGCGGGAGCCCGGCGGAACCGACTGCCCGACCACGCTACGCGCATCGTGGCGGTCAGCGGCGCCAGCCTGCCGCAATTCTGGTTTGGAATTCTGCTCCTGATTGTCTTTTGGGCGCATCTTGGGGTGGCGCCCATCGGCCGCAGCGATCCAGCTATCTGGAGTTCGATCCCGCATCCCACCGGGCTCTACACGATTGATGCACTGCTTGCCCTGAGTCCTCAGGCATTCTGGGACGCAATCTGGCACCTGCTTCTTCCAGCAGTTACCCTCGGATACGGCGCCACGGCAATTATCGCCAGAATGATGCGTTCTGCATTGGTTGAGGAGCTCCAGCAGGATTATGTCGACGCGGCGCGCGCCAAAGGGCTGGCCGAGAAGATTGTGCTCAGGCGTCATGCCCGCCGCAATGCGCTTGTGCCGACGGTCACTGTCATTGGCCTGACTTTCGGCTTTTTGCTGCAGGGAACGATCACAGTCGAGATCATCTACCGCTGGCCTGGTCTGGGCCGCTGGATGGCAGACTCGGTCTTGCGCGGAGACCAGGCAACCCTGATGACCTACGTGCTATTCACGAGTGTCCTGTTCCTCCTGGTCAACCTGATTGTCGATGTTGTTTACGCCTACCTCGACCGCCGGGTCACATTGGGGGAATGAAATGACCTTCGACTCCATGCCCACCGGCTCAGTTGTCCGAGACGAAAGGATGGGAGACTCGGCGACCTTAGTCAGGCTGCGCCGTTCTCTTGGAGTGGCTGCCCGCTTGGTCGAGAACCCTGCTACAGTTCTTGGACTGGTCATCATCATCGCAATGCTCTGCATTGCGATCTTCGCTCCATGGATAACCGAGGCGAACATTCCGGACGCCTACCAGATGCCCCGGGATTGGGGCGCTGTCAGAAAGCCCCCGGGAACGCCGGGTTACCCGCTGGGAACCACGAACGAAGGTGGAGATGTCCTTTACGGCGTTGTTTGGGGGAGCCGCATCTCGCTCCGGTTGTCGCTGATCGTTGTTTGCTCGACGGTTGTCATCGGAACCATCATTGGTTCCCTCGCCGGGCTGTTCGGGGGGTGGCTGGACGAAGTTCTGATGAGGATCGTCGATGTCTTTTTGTCCATTCCCGAACTGATCTTTGCCCTGGCGATTGCTGCGGTGCTTGGACCCTCATTCACCAACATCATCATTGCGCTATCGATGGTCCTGTGGGTCAAGTATGCCCGGATCATGCGGGCACAGGTCATACAGACCAAGCAGTTCGATTATGTTGATGCTGCACGCGTGATCGGTGACTCGCGCTTGAACATCTATCTGAGGGACATTCTTCCCAACTCCATAACGCCTGTTACCGTGCAGGCGACACTCGACATGGGCAATGTGGTGCTTATCGGCGCTACCTTGTCCTTCATCGGCCTGAGTGAGGCCGGCATTGCCGAGTGGGGTGTACTGGTTTCGAATGGCCAGGCTGGAATCGCTTCGGGCCGCTGGTGGGCATCAACCTTTCCGGGACTGATGATCTTCCTGTGGGCGCTGGCGTTCAATCTGGTCGGCGACGGCCTGCGCGATGCGCTTGATCCCCGTACGGAAGGCCACTGACGCCGCCATGGAGAACGCAATCGGTCAACCGGTCGAGATGAGCAGCGAAGTCATCGCATCCGTACGGGATCTCCGCGTGCATTTTGATACCAAACGCGGAACCGTTCATGCGGTGGACGGAGTCAGCTTCGAACTTAGGGACGGAGAGACACTCGGGCTGGTCGGCGAGACCGGGTGCGGCAAGAGCGTCACCGGAAGATCCTTCCTCAAGCTGATCGCGTCGCCTCCGGCTATACTTGCAGGCGGTTCTGTTGTCTTCCGTCCGCGCGGGGAAAGCAGAACAGGTGATGGCGCCGGGAGTAACGCAAGTTCCGAAACCAAGAGATCCGGTATCGGCAGCAAAAGAGCCAACGGCAGTAGCCGCGAACGCGCTGAGGACGCTGGCGCCGCAGGCGTCAATCTTCTCGAACTTGATGAAGAGGCCATGCGGCGTGTCCGCGGAAACCGCATTGCCATGATCTTTCAGGACCCAGGCAAGGCACTCAATCCAACGTTGCCAATCGGGGCACAGTTGGCCGAGGTTTTTCTCCAGCATCGGACAGCTGAGCTGTTGGATGCTGCCGGAGTTCCCGATGCAGCAGGCAGCCTGCGCCGCTTCGCGTCGCAGGAGGCAGGAACGATTGATCGGTTCCTGCTTGCAATTCCGCCATTGAGGGGGAACAGGCGAAAAGTACAGGCAGCTCTGGACCGCATGGTTGCGGACGCGCTCGCGGCAACGCAGGTGCCAAACCCTGCACGGCTGATGGCCCGCTATCCCCATGAACTATCCGGCGGCATGAGGCAGCGGGTCATGATTGCGCAGGCGCTTGCCTGCAACCCCGACATCCTCATTGCCGACGAACCGACGACGGCCCTGGACGTGACTGTCGAGGCGCGCATTCTTCAACTCATCAGCGAACTGCAACGCCGGAACCGGACCAGCGTCCTCTACATCAGTCACGATCTTTCGCTGGTGCATCGTATCTGCGACCGCGTTGCTGTCATGTATGCAGGCAGGCTGGTTGAAATCGGAACAACCTCAGAGGTCTTCCGCAACCCGAGGCATCCTTACACGCGCGGCCTGCTGGCAGCGGCGTCAATGTCCGATACGCCACGGGGGCGGTTGGCTGCCATTGGCGGTACCGTTCCCGAACTGGTGGATCCTCCGGAAGCGTGCCGGTTTGCTGGACGCTGCCCCTTCGAGGCCGAGGCATGTGGCCAATTCAGTCCTCAGCTTGAACAATTGTCAGGGGAGCACTGGGTCGCCTGCTTTCTTGACCATCCTGCTCCTTCAGGCGAGCAGCCAAGCCGTTCGGACGCGCGGGCATGAGCGGGCCCGGCAACAGTTCCGCTACCCGCTTGGCGCAATCGGGGAATTCCGTGGTTCTTTCGCTGCGCGGGGTCAAGAAGCATTTCCCAATTCGCGAAGGGGCGCTCCAGCGGGTCGTCGGGCACGTTCGGGCTGTGGATGGCGTCAGTTTCAACATTCGCCGGGGCGAGACTGTCGGCCTTGTCGGGGAGAGCGGTTGCGGCAAGACGACCTTGGGACGATGCGTCAGCGGCCTGACCGAAGTGACCGATGGCGGCATCTACTTCGACCTGGACGCCGGACAGGCAGAGCGCCTGGAGGAATTGACACGCAAGGACAGTAGCGCCTTGTCGGAGGCAGAGTCACAGGAGTTGGCCCAACTCAGCTCGGCCCACCGGATAGACATGCTTGGCAGCGAAGCCCGCAGAAGATACCGGCGGAACTGTCAGATGGTCTTTCAGGACAGCTTTGCGTCCTTGAATCCGCGGCATCTCGTAATCGACCTCGTTGGCCGCCCGTTTCGAGTCTACCGGGAGGCAACCGGCACAGCGCTCAGAGAGCGGGTTGTCGAACTCCTTGAACAGGTTGGGCTGGGGCGCCAGCATCTCCACCGGTACCCTCATCAATTCTCGGGAGGTCAACGCCAGAGAATCTCGATTGCCCGCGCTCTTGCCCTCAATCCGGAGATGCTGGTGCTTGATGAACCGACCAGTGCACTTGATGTGTCGGTACAGGCTCAGATCCTCAATCTTCTCCACGAACTGCAAGTACAGCGGAACCTGGCATATCTGTTTGTCACGCACGACCTGTCGGTCGTGCAGCACATGGCCGACCGGATTGTGGTCATGTATCTCGGCAAGGTCTGCGAGGAAGCGGCAACCTCCAGAGTCTTCGAAGCGCCATTGCACCCGTATACCCGGGCATTGATGGATGCCATACCGGACCTTGGGGCAGAGGAAGATGCCAAGGAGGTCAAGGGACTGGAAGGTTCGGTCCCGGACCCGGCCAGGCCTCCGCGGGGATGCAGGTTCCATACTCGTTGCCCGATGGTCACTGCCGACTGCGGATGGGAGGTAGATGACGCCGTTCGCTGGCTCGAGGACCGGGATGACATGTTCAACCAACTGGAAGGAGTGATCCGGCGCTCTGACTTTGACGCAGATCTGGAGTTTGCCGATGAGGAGTCGGCAGCCCAGTTGATCCAGGCGCTGAACTCCGATTCAATTCCGCAAGCCATGCGTACTGCCCTGGAAGTTGCAGAACCCAAGGGCAGTAAGGTCAGGATATCTTTCAGGCACAGTGATGAACCCCGGCTCGAGACCCGGGAAGAAGATCATCTGTCCGCGTGCATTCTGAATCTGGATCAGTTCCGGCCGCAGCCTATCCGATGATCGGGTTGGTTCCAGACATTCGGCTTGTGCGCGCTTTTTTGGATGCAGTACAAATCACCAATCAATTCGCTTGGTTCTGTATTCTGGTTCTGGCCGGTCCAAACTGGCGTCCCTGCCGCCTGCCAAGGGCTAATCCAGTCACAAGGCATTCGCTTGCGCATTCTGCCAGAACTGTGGCGTCACTGGTGCCCGAAGGCAATTGCGAAGATCGAGTTGCCTGGTGGCACTGGGTGAACTGGAGCAAGCGGAAGAGGTTCAATCAGGGTCTTTCCCTAACCCGTAACGTAGTTTTAAGTCGTGACCCCTCATGCTCATACTGTTCTTGAGGGGTCGTATTCCAAGCCATGGATTACCTTGTGGTGCTATGTCATTTGGTCAAAGCATGCCACATCAGCGGCGACCGTTCACATTTGCGTTCAATTTCCAATGGAGGCAAACCCATGACAGATTGGACAGACTGCCCGGCGGTTGATCGCAATCTCCGCAAAATCAGCGGCCTTTGGGCTTTCAGGGGAACCCGGGTGCCGGTGTACGCCCTTTTCGAAAATCTCGAGAGTGGAGCCACCGTGAAGCAGTTTCTCGACTGGTATCCTGAGGTGGAGGCATGGCAGGTGGCCGCAGTCCTCAAACATGAAACCGATTCACTGAAGACGGCCGCCGCAAGGTGACTGTCATGTTTGAACACGGGGACTCCTGGACCCCTGCGGAGGCATCGGCTGGAATTCCGGCAGCAGTCTGGATTTCGTCGCGAAATCTGCGTCTACCACGTTTGCAACGAACATCCCGGGGAGGTGCGTCAACTGTAGGCAGCGTCGCTGGTCTGAGTGGCTTTGCCGGTTACCCGGTTGGGCCTGTACCTGACCTGGAAGGCAGGCTCGGTGTAGAGGCATCAGGTCATGTGGGAAGGCTGCAGATGGATGACAATTGGCGCTCGAACCAGGCAGTGAACAGTCAAGAATGGCGGGGATGTTGCCGTCCACCGCTTGAGTTAGAGGCATTATAGCGACCAATAGGCGGGACAGAGGAGGTAGCAGTTGCGCAGTTCAATTGATCCGGAGCAGGTCGTTCTGACCGAAACCGTCGATGGTGAGACCTGTTACCTTCACTATGTAGAGGTCTGGGACGGCCTCTATGCGCCCGTTGGGGTCAGGAAGCCTGATGGCGAGGGACCGTTTCCCATGGTCCTTCTCGCAGTCGGAAATGGCGGCGAGGGCATGCGGTGGATTCGCGATGCGATGCAAAACCGGGCCTATACGATGGATCGCCTTGTCGAATGTGGCATGGCCTGCGCGTGGCTGCGTTACCGGACGGAGGTCGAACTCGGCTACAACAACGGCGGGCCACTGGTGCGCGATGTGCGACAGGGCCACGAAATGTTCAACCGGTCGCCGCTTGAATATGAGGATGAGATCGCCATTGCCGAATACTTCAAGAAGTTGCCTTGGGTGGACCCGGACAGGATGGCTCTCATTGGCATGAGCCATGGCGGCGAAATGGCGCTGAAAATCGCCTCAGAGTATCATGGGTTTGCGGCGGCGGTGGCAAGCGAGCCTGCAGCCCACGAATTCCTCGCTCTTTCCCCCGACGAAACCGCCTTCGTCAACCAGTCGACGAGCATGCGCAATATCGAAGAAATGCAGATGGCAGAACTCGGGAAGGTTCTTGGTCGGATTGAAAGGGATCTTGCGCAATCCCGCATTGAGTCGATCAACACGCCCTTCCTGATCATGGGCAGGGACGATGACCACCTACAGGGGATATTCCGTGCCACCTACGAATTGATGTACGAGGCAGGCAAGGATGTTGACTGGGTCAGCTACGGCCACGGCTTCCACGGTTATGTGTTTCCGGTCAGGGGAGCGGACGGCGAGTATGAGTTGAATGACATTCAGATTGACGCCATTGAACATGTTGTCGGCTGGCTTGCCAGACAGTTGTCCTGATTGAGCAGGCAGGATGCGGGGAGGTTGCGGATGAACCAAAGGGTGAAAGTCGGCATTGTGGGGCTTGGCCGCTGGGCACGCGTTCTGACCCGGGCTGCCAACTTGTCAGACAAGATTGAGATCGTCGCTGGCTATAGCCGGTCGGCGGAAAAACGTGCGGCCTTCGAAGCCGAGACCGGTGTGCAGTCCGCCGATTCACTCGAACAGATACTTGCGCGCCGCGATATTGAAGGCATGGTCCTGACAGTGCCGAACGAACAGCACCTGCCTGTAGCGCGACAGGTCGCCAGCGCCGGAAAGCATGTCTACACGGAAAAACCCATCGCCAGTACGCTTGAAGATGGCCTCGCCCTTGAGGCCTTGCAGGAGGAATTCGGGATAACGGTCACCGTGGGGCACAGTGCCCGGCTGCTGGGCGGTGTAATAGAGATCAAGCGCAGGATAGACTCTGGTGAACTTGGCAGGGTCGGGTTCATTGAAGCCAATTTCTCCAATGAAAGGGCGCTTGAACTCACACCACAAACCTGGCGCTGGTACCGGGACCGTGCGCCCGGCGGGCCGCTCTCCCAGCTCGCAATTCACATGTTTGACGTTGTGAACTTCCTGGGAACAGACATCGTTGATGTGCGTTCAATGGCCTCAAAACTCTCCCCGGTTGGCGCGGAGGTCGACGATCAATCCATGACCATTCTCGGCTTCTCTGACGGTGCAATTGCCTATGTGGGTTCATGCTGGACTTCGCCAGGGGTGTTTTCGCTGAGGGTGTTCGGGTCCAGCGGGCTCATCCACTATGAGATCGATTTCGGCGCTTGGGACACTCCGGAGCAAATCAGGAAGAGTTCCAGCCTGTACATTCAGAGTGGAAAGGACGGTTATGGCAAGAGGCAGCGCATTGAGGAACCGGAGACAAACATGTTTGTAGCCGAACTGGACATGTTTGCCGAGAGCTGCCGCAGTGGCAAGCCAAGCATGCTCAGCGCTGCCAACGGCAATATCGCCGTGGCCTGCGTCTTTGCAGGGCTGCAGTCGATTGAGCGCAATGGTGCAGCAGTCCGGCTTGAAGAGGTCATGACAGCTGCGCGAAACCAGCTGGTCAAGGCGGCATAGAAGATGGCTCAGTCCAGGCTCATGGCTGACATGACGCAGCCCGAGGTTAAGACACAGTTGCAAGCGAACCCCTTGGTGCTTTTCCCGGCTGGAAGTGTCGAGCAGCATGGATCGCATTTGCCTGCAGGAACAGACACCTTTGCGGCATTCAGGGTTGCGGAACTCGTTGCAGAATTAATGGATGGATTGGTTCTTCCTGCTCCCGCTGTAGGTGTGACCAGGATGCACATGCCGTTCGAGGCAACGGTAACGTTTACCCCGGAAACCTACATCCGGGTCGTGACAGAAATCTGCGGTTCGGCCGCCTCGCACGGGGCACGGGATCTGCTGATCATCAACTGGCATGAAGGCAATATTCCTGCGCTTGCAATTGCGGCAGAACAACTGCACAGCCAGGCCCACATGCGAGTGGCGACGGTTCAGGCATGTTATGTTGCTGATGAACTGTATGGCGCTGAATGCAACGGTTTGACGCACGCCGGGGAAATCGAGGCCTTGGCTGTGCTTGCAACACGCCCGGAACTGGTCCGGCTTGACCGGGTCGATGCAGGAGGAGATCCCCTGCAGGGTAGGCGGATGGACAGACTGCGCCGGACCCGGACGATACAGCCGGTATTGACCGACATCAGAATGATTGCCCCCGCAGGCTGGTACGGCGACCCTTCTCCCGCTACCGAAGATCGTGGCCGGCTGATGATGGACCGGATAGCTGAGGAGGTTGCCCGTCAGGCTGGGGACTTTCTCGCGCAGTTCGACCATGCGGCCGGACTGCCCGGCCGGGAGCCTTGAAGATGGTCCGGGTTGTCAGGCGGGGCGAGGGCACCAAATTGGATCTGCCGGGCCGCAGGTCCTTCGAGATCATTGGAGCATCGCAGGGATCCAGCAGTTCGACATTCCGGATTGTAGAGATCGCCCCCGGACCGGCAGTACGCAACCTTCACTTCCATGACGGCTTCGAGGAGGTGATTCACATCCTCGAAGGAACGGGAGTTCTTCGAGCCGGACAAACCGAGATACCGGTGACGCCTGGTGATACCTGCCTCATTCCAGCAGGTGTCAGACATGCCACCATCAACACAGGTGAGCAATTGATGCGCCTTATGTGTTTTTTCCCGGTAAATGACATCAAGGAGGCGACCCACGAGATTGACGAAAAGGAGTCAGGTTGATCGCAAAAGCGCCGCTGACGCTATTATTTGCAATTGGCATGGCAGTTTTTGTTGAGCGGCGTTTGACATTCTAGTCTTTGGTTTTCCTAGGGTGTAGGTGGCGCATCAGGACAAGGGCTACGAAAGCGCATCCGGATTGTGGCGCCCGCCCACTGTCAATTGCCCGCAGGCAGCTTGAGGCACTGGCCCTGGCGGTAGGGATTATCCGCGGTGATGTTGTTCAGCCGGCTGATCTCCACCCAGCGGTCCGGATCGCCAAGGGCGTTCTTGGCGACAATGCTGAGGCGCACGTCGCCAGTCTGGACGATGTAACCGCCCTTGCAGAACCCGGACGGCGAGGCCGGCTTGAGACCGCTTCCCTGAAGGTGGGCAACGGCCTTCTTCAGTTCGGCGAGTTCCGGCGTGCCGCGCAGCTTCCAGTTCTTGGCGCCGACGCTGGCGGCCGTATTTCCAGCGCTGGTGATCACCGCCGGATCAGCCCCGGCATCCAGCAACAGGCGCACCACGCCGGGAGTGTTGTCGCTGGCGGCGACAACGAGCACCGACGCATTGTTGGTATTTGTGGCATGCACATTGGCCCCGGCCCTGATCAACACCCGCACCGCCGCCGTGTTTCCGGCGCGAGCAGCCACCCACAAAGGTGTCACCTTGTAGTTGGCAGACCTGGCCTCGATGTCGGCGCCGCGGCGGATCAAGGCCTCCATCGTTCCTGTGTAGGATTTCAGGGCCGCAAAATGCAGTGGTGTGTAGCCATTCACGCCACCGCGGCCATTCGGATCAGCGCCGTAATTGACCAGCCAATCGACCATTTCAGCATTGAAGGCATAGTGCAACGGCAGGCGGCCATCCGGCTCGCCGCGCCCGTTGGGATCGGCGCCGGCCTGGAGCAGCGCCACCAGGGGGCCGAGATTGCCAACCCAGGCGGCGAGATGCAGCGGCATAAAGGCGGCCTTGTTTCCTTCGCTCGGCCTGATGGCATTGGGGTCATGGCCCATGCGGATATAGTGGCGCACCTCGTCGCCAGTAGCCCGCTCCATGAAGCGGTGGTCCAGCAGCGGATTGGCCTGTGCGGGCGCCGCCAGGGCCAGCAGCAGGGTTGCGGTCAATGCGGTCCTGATCATCGGATTTCTCCTTTCAGCCGGGGATTGCCTGAACCAATACAGTTACCTGTCTACTGTTATGTTCCCGTAGTCCCTCATCCCCCGGCTGGCAGCTTGAGGCACTGGCCCTTGCGGTACGGGTTATCGGCGGTGATGCTGTTCAGCCGGCTGATCTCCATCCACCGTTCTGGATCGCCGAGGGCATTCTCGGCAACGATGCTGAGGCGCACATCGCCCGCCTGAACGATGTAGCCGTCGGCGCAGAACCCGGGTGAGGAGATCGGCGTGAGTCCGGCGCCCGGCAAGTGGGCGACAGCCCTCTTCAGCTCGGCGAGTTCCGGTGTGCCGCGCAACTTCCAGTTCTTGGCGGCGATGCTGGCCACTGTACTGCCGCTGTCGTGGATCACCGTCGGATCGGCGCCGGCATCGAGCAGCGCCCGCACCGTCTCCTGATAGTTGTATTTGGCTGCAACATAGAGAACTGTTGTCCCCCGGGTGTTGGCGGCATGGACATCGGCGCCGGCACTGATCAACACCCGCACCGCCGCCGTGTTTCCGAATTTGGCGGCCAGCCACAGCGGCGTCACCTTGTAGGCGGCAGTCAAGGCCTCGATGTTCGCGCCGCGGCGGATCAGGGCCTCGATCGCACCGGGCCTGGACCGGTCGGCGGCAAAATGCAGCGGCGTGTAGCCGTTGGTGCCGGTCCTCAGTTCCAGCTCGGCGCCGTAATTGACCAGCATGTCGACAATGGCGGCGTCGGCGGCCCAGTGCAGCGCCACGCGGCCATTCGGCTCGGCGCGGCCGTTGGGATCGGCCCCGGCCTGCAGCAGCGCCACCAGGGCGCCGAGATTGCCCGCCCATGCAGCCAGGTGCAGCGGCGTGTAGGCGACAAGATCGTCGTCGCCCGGCCCGATGGCCTCGGGGTCGTGGCCCATGCGGATATAGTGGCGCACCTCGTCGCCGGTCGCCCGCACCATGAAACGCTCGTCCAGCAGCGGGTTGGCCTGTGCGGGCGCTGCCAGCGCCAGCAGCAGGGCTGCGGTCAATGCGGTCCTGATCATCCGATTACTCCTTTCAGCTGGAGATTGCCTGAACCAATACAGTTACCTGTTTACTGTTATGTTCCCGCACCTTCCTCATCCCCCGGCTGGCAGCTTGAGGCACTGGCCCTGGCGGTAGGGATTATCCGCGGTGATGTTGTTCAGCCGGCTGATCTCCACCCAGCGGTCCGGATCGCCGAGGGCGTTCTTGGCGACTATGCTGAGGCGCACATCGCCAGTCTGGACGATGTAACCGCCCTTGCAGAACCCGGACGGCGAGGCCGGCTTGAGACCGCTTCCCTGAAGGTGGGCAACGGCCTTCTTCAGTTCGGCGAGTTCCGGCGTGCCGCGCAGCTTCCAGTTTTTGGTGGCGACGCTGGCGATTGTTTCGCCGTCATCGGTGATGGCGGCCGGATCGGCTCCGGCATCCAGCAACGCTCGCACCGTCTCCTGATAGTTGTATTTGGCGGCAACATAGAGCGGCGTTGCCCCTTGGGTGTTGGCGGCGTGCACATCGGCACCGGCGCGGATCAACACTCGCACCGCCGCCGTGTTGCCAAATTTGGCAGCCAGCCACAGCGGCGTCACCTTGTACCCGGCAGACCGGGCCTCGAGATCGGCCCCGCGCCGGATCAGGGCCTCCATCGCTCCCGTGTAGGACTTCTCGGCGGCGAAATGCAGCGGCGTCATGTTCAGATTACCGCCGCGCCCGTTCGGGTCGGCGCCGTAATTGACCAGCCAATCGACCATTTCGGCATTGTAGGCATAATGCAACGGCAGGCGGCCACCCGGCTCGCCGCGCCCGTTGGGGTCAGCGCCGGCCTGCAGCAGCGCAGCCATGGAACCGACATTGCCCGCCCAGGCGGCGAGGTGCAGCGGCATGAAGGCGGTGCTTGTACCTTCTCGCGGCCTGATGGCCTCGGGATCGTGGCCCATGCGGATATAGTGGCGTACCTCGTCGCCGGTGGCCCGCTCCATGAAGCGGTGGTCCAGCAGCGGGTTGGCCTGTGCCGGCGCCGCCAGCGCCAGCAACAGGGTTGCGGTCAATGCGGTTCTGAACACGAAGTTCCTCCCAGCGAGACAAACCCCTACTCAGAACCGGGGTTATCTGATGTTCAGCAATATCCGTGCATTTTCCGATAGGATTGCTGTGCTGGTCAAGTCGTCTAAATCTTCTCCGAGAAACCAATCCACAGCTTCACTGTTGCTGGCGTAGGGCCAGTCAACAGCGAAGAGAATTCGCTCTGGTCCGAGTGTTTCAAGGCAACAGCGTAGCGCCGGACCCGAAAAAAAACCGCTGGTGGTAACCCAGAAATTGTTGGCGAAAACCTCTGCGAAGCGGCTTGCCTTGTTGGCCGGACGGGAAAGAGCCGCATCCGTTCTTGCAAGCAGGAATGGCAAGGCCTCACCAAGATGTCCGACTATGATCTTCAGGTCGGGATGTCTGTCGAACACTCCGCTCAATGTGAGCCGGACTGCCTGGGTTCCGGCCTCAATGCCAAATCCCCAGCCGGCGCGCACGAAATCCGGATGGGACTTGTCGTATGGCGCAAAGTAGCGGCGCACAACTTCCTGGTCAGGCTGTGCCGGGTGTATGTAGATAGGGACGCCCAGCGCTTCGGCGCGCCCGAATATTGGCCAATAGTCGGACCCATCAACGAATTCTCCGTTGCTCAGGCCGTGAATCATGGCGCCCTTCAGGCCGAGTTCTTCGACAGACCGCTGCAATTCGTCGGCAGCGGCAAGTGGCAGCATCGTCGGTATCATGGCAAATCCCGCAAACCGTTCAGGAGACGCAGCGATGACAGCCGCCAATGCGTCATTCACTGACTTGCAGGCATCGGCCGCTGTGTCGCGATCCAACCGCTGGCTTCCCGGCGACTGGTGCGAAAGCACCTGCATGTCCACGCCTGCGGCATCCATTTCCGCAATGCGGATTCCGGTGAAATCATGCAGGCGGTCGGCGATGTGCGGGGGCTGGTGCAGTGGTGCCGCAAAATGGTCGGTCAGCGCCGGATGCAGGAAATGCTCTTCTACTGCAATGATCCGAGGGTTGGCTTGTTTGTTGGTCATGTTGCGCCTGTTTTGTCAGTTGGACTGGAGCCAATCGGTTGTTTGCATCTCACCAAGAGTTGCACTCAGTCGAAGCCACGAATGCAGGCTCCGAGTGCCCCTCACTTAGATATGGAGTTCAATCTGATGCTTGTCCATCAGGGAGTTCAGGGTAGGGGCTTGCGATTGAGCAATCGGCACTCAATGGGTATAGAGAACTCGCCCGAACGGGTTAAACCCCGCAACAGCGGTGCGCAAAGGGACATGATCCCAATTGCGGCTGGGAGGAGGCGGCTGCGGCCGGTCAGGTGCGAGGCGGAATGGCCTCCGGCCTGACAGCGAAACTGAGAGAGGAACAGATTTCACATGAATGACTTACGCAAAATTGGAGCGGTTGCACTCGGAGCCATTCTGGCATCGCCTGCATTTGCTGCCGACGAGGGGCTGATAATTCTGGACTGGGCCGGATACGACGATCCGGAATTCGTCAAACCGTATATTGAGATGCACGGCGAAGCGCCAACCTATTCGCTGTTTGGTGAAGAAGAGGAAGCATTCCAGAAGTTGAGATCCGGGTTCGGAGCGGATGTGTCGCATCCTTGCTCGCAGTCCGTTTCCAAATGGCGCGATGCCGGCGTCATCGAACCAATCGACCCGTCCCGGATTGATCGATGGGATGAAGTCAATGAGGGCATGAAGGAAGCCTTCAATTTCGATGGCGAGTACTTCCTGTTGCCAGCCGACTGGGGTTCAACCGCAGTCACCTACCGGGCTGACCTTGTCGACGAAGCGGATGTTCAGTCGCTGCAGGTGTTCCTGGATCCGAAGTTCCAGGGCCGCACTTCCATCGCTGACAATGTCGACGATGCATATGCTCTGGCTTTTCTGGCAACCGGCCTCACAGATTGGACCAAGGCGACCACTGAAGACCTTGACAAGGCTTCTGCCTGGTTGCGCGAGGCGCACAAGAACGTCCGAGCCTACTGGGCCGATGGCGCCGAACTGGCTCAACTGATGTCCAGTGGCGAGATCCTGATTTCATGGGCCTGGAACGAAACGCCGACCACCATGTCTGCCGATGGCTATGATGTGAGGGCCAACCGAGAGACAGTTGAGGGCTCGTCCACCTGGTTCTGCGGTTACGTGAATGTCGCCAACGGTCCTAACCCGGAAGACAAGGTGTACGACTTCTTCAATGCCTGGATGGATCCCGGAACGGCAACTTACATTGTCGAGGCGTGGGGTTATGGTCATGGCAATCAGGCCGCCATGGACGCGCTGGGGCAGGAGGCTTTGGATGCTGTCGGACTCGGTGCGGTTAGCGTTCCGGTTCTCGCACAAGTTCCAATGAGTCACGAAATCCGCGAGGCAATGATCAAAGAGTTTGAAATGATCAAGGCCGGGTTCTGATCACTACCGGAGATCAATTCACATTTCCAAAAATGCAGGAACGGGCGTTCGCAAGCGGGCGCCCGTTCAAATTGCAAGAGATGTTCAGGCCGTGTTGGGTTTCCGGTCTTTTGGCGCAGGCGGGTCACAGAATCTCGGAACCATTGCCACTATAACTCCAACTCGCAGTCCGCTTCTGGTGAAAGCCGTCGCCTTCATCCGTTCAATGGAATTGGTGTCTTCGGCTAGTCTGTGACCTTTGGTTCCGGATCAATCCGCGTTGGCAAGCGCCTGCCAGTCCGCCATGAGCGACTGGCAGTGCCGTGTAGCCGGTTGACGCCATCGCAATGGGCTGTCGATACGAGTGCCTTGGAATTTGTCTCCGCAATGCCATGAGGGTTCGCTGCATGGTCGGAACATCAACCAACTGCCCGTAAGCTGACCATATCCGGTCCGCGTTTGCCAATTGTTTAGCCAGTTCCCACACGCCGGACTGCCATCCCCTTGCTTTCTCAAAGGACTGGTTGCAAAGAACCGGGCGGTTGGAGGTACATTGTGGGCCAGTGAACGGACGGTTGCCCTCGTTCGTTGGGTTCAAGATACGGAATTGCGTGTAACGGGTTTATTCTGGAAGCACTCAACGGTTGGCAAAGCGCGGCGTCAACCGGCCGTAAAGCCGCCCGTCCATACAGACGGAGCGGGTTTCGAATTGCGCCGCAAACGATTGGAGCAGCATGATGACAACGCCGAACACTCAAGACGATCTGTCGGTAACCTTGGGTGTTGAGGAGGAGTTCTTTCTCGTCGACCCGCAGACCCGGGACCTTTTGGCCGACCCGGATCCGTCAATCTTTGTTGAATGCGCCCTGGCAAGCAAACCCCACAAGATGGTGCGCGAGTTCATGCGGGCGCAGATTGAAGCCAATACCAAGGTTTGCAGTTCCATTGCCGAATTGCGGGCAGCGCTCCAGCAGACCCGAGGCATAGCAATCCGGGCGGCCAAACGGCATGGCGCTGAAGTCATGGCGGCCTCAACCCATCCGTTTGCGTCCTGGGAAGAACAGGAAACCACGCCCCACGAACGATACGAAACCTTCGCTGATAGATTTCAGGACATCATTCGGCAACTGATCGTCGGCGGCATGCACATCCATGCCGGCTTTGGCGATGAAGACTCCCGAATGCGCGTGATGACCGCGATGCGCCGCTATCTCCCTTTGCTGCATGCGCTGTCCACTTCTTCTCCGTTTCATGGGCGCCGCCAGACCGGTTTCAAGTCGTGGAGACTGACCATTATCGGAGCACTGCCGCGCTCCGGCCTGCCTAGGCCGTTCCATTCGCATGCCGAGTACCAGAGCATGGTCGAAGGATATCAGAACATGCGGTTCATTCGCGACGGCAGTGAATTGTGGTGGGACATCCGTCCCGCCAGTGCCTACCCGACGATCGAATTGCGTATCTGCGATGTGTGCACCCGCATTGAGGACGCAGTGAGCATTGCAGCCCTCTATGCCTCTCTAATCCGCATGCTGATGCGGAAAGACCGTGAAGGGCAGTTGCCGCCGGAGCCGTTGACCGAACTGATCGCTGAAAACAGGTGGGTTGCCCAGCGCTTCGGTGTCTTCTCGTTTTTCGGTGACGCCGAACGGGAAAACGCCCGGCTGGATATCGATGATCATGTGGCGGAGCTCGTTGAAGAACTGGCTCCTGATGCCCGGGCCCTCGGCTGCGAGGCCGAAATCAAGCATGCACTTGAGATCGTTCGTGAAGGTACCGGGGCAGACCGCCAACTGGACCTGTTCCGCCTGTGCCTGCTTGAGGGCGCCAGTGAGGAGGAGGCCTTTCGCAAGGTCGTGGATCAGGTCATTGCCGACACAAGCGAAGGTGTTGAAGGGGTCTAGAACCGCTGCCAACGATTGCCGCTGGCCTTGGGCATCAAGCCGCCAGCGCCAATCAAAAGCGCCGCCGTTTCGGCCGGCAATCGAGCCAGATTAGGTGGTTGCAGCAAGGCAGTTGTTAGAGCCGAAGGAATTGGATAGGAAGCGGCAGTTAGACGCCGCCTTGGTGGCAAAATGTGGAGATCAACATGAAAGAGACTATCAATCGACGCAGGTTCCTTAGTGCCGGTGCAGCAGCCACCGCCGCTGCCGGGACGCTTGCGGCACCCTCAATTGCCCGCGCCCAGACGGTGAACCTGAAGATGCAGGCCGCCTGGGGCGGAGGCATCTTCCTTGAGAACGCACAGTCTTATGTGAACCGGGTCAATGCCATGGCCGGTGATGCGCTGCAGATTGAACTGCTTCCAGTGGATTCTGTGGTCAAGACCAGCCAGATGCAGGATGCGGTCCATCGGGGCGTCCTTGACGCTGCCCACTATGTGCCCGCTTATTGGTACTCGAAGTCCAAGACAGCATCGCTCTTCGGCACAGGACCATGCTTCGGTTGGTCAAGCCAAGAAGTTCTTGGTTGGGTGCATTATGGCGGCGGCCAGGAGCTCTTTGAGGAGCTGATGGACAGCTTGAGGCTGAACATCGTTTCCTTCTTCAACAGCCCGATGCCGGCACAGCCTCTCGGCTGGTTCAAGGAACAGATTTCCGATGCCAGCCAGATGAGCGGCCTGAAGTACCGGACGGTTGGACTCGCAGCAGATGTCCTTCTTGAGATGGGCATGTCGGTTGTTCAGCTTCCCGGTGGGGAAATCCAGCCAGCCATGAAGTCCGGGCTGATTGACGCTGCGGAATTCAACAACCCGACATCTGACCGTGACTTTGGCATGCAGGACGTTTCGAAGCACTATCATCTGGCTTCGTTCCACCAGAGCCAGGAATTCTTCGAAGTCACCTTCAACAGGAAGACCTACGAGGAACTGTCTCCGGAACTGCAGGCTATCCTGCGGTATGCTTCCGAAGCCGAGAATTCCAACTTTTACTGGCACAACACGAAGCGGTATTCCGAGGATCTGGTCAAGCTTAGGGATGAGCAGGGCGTCAATGTCTACCGTACACCTGACTCGGTCATGTCCGAGCAGCTGAAGGCCTGGGACATCGTGGTCGACCGTCTGTCCGAGGAAGACCCGTTCTTTGCCAAGGTTGTCGACAGTCAGAAAGCCTATGCCCAAGAGGTCATGGGTTATCTGAACCTGAACCAGCCCGATTACCAGTTGGCCTACGATCACTATTTCGGAGCGTAGGGTCTGAATTGACGGAAAGGCCGGCAGGCCTTTCCGTTCCCTTCGGATTCCAGAATGAATCGATTAATTTACACCATTGAGGGCATCAGTGTGTGGACTGGCCGGGCATTCGGCTGGTGCATTCTCGTGCTGACTCTCTCTGTGGCCTACGAGGTGATCGTCCGTTACATATTCAATGCTCCCACGGTCTGGGCCTTCGACATGATGGTTCAGATGTACGGGGCGCTGTTCCTCATGGCCGGCCCCTACGCGCTGGCACAGGATACGCATGTGCGTGGCGATGTTCTTTATCGGTTGTTTCCCGTACGGTGGCAGGCACGGGTCGATTTCGTGCTGTACATTCTCTTCTTCTTTCCCGGCATGCTGGCATTGTTCTGGTACGGGTACGAGATTGCTGCCGACAGCTGGCGTTACCAGGAAGTGAGCTGGAACAGCCCGGCGCGCATCCAGATATACTTCTTCAAGTCGCTCATTCCGGTAGCCGGTTTCCTGCTGATCATTCAGGGCATCGCCGAGATGTTCCGATGCTGGCACGCCATGAAAACAGGCGAGTGGATGCAACGGTTGGATGATGTGAAGGAAACCGAAGACCTCCTTGCCGAAGATCCAGACGCTGGCCTGACCTAGGCTCAAGCGACCCAAACCCTGCACAGGCGTTTCAAATGACAGATCCCCAAATCGCAATAGTAATGCTGTGCCTGTTCATTGTGCTGGTGCTGCTGGGTTTTCCGATCGCATTCACACTGATAGCCATCGGCGTGGCCTTTGGGTACTACGCCTACTATCAGGGCGCCGACACTTTTGCCGACCTCTTCAACAACAACATCTTCTACCTGCTGAATCAGAACACCTACTCGGTGATGGAGAATGACACGCTGGTAGCGATCCCGTTGTTCTTGTTCATGGGCTATGTTGTGGAGCGGGCAAACATAGTCGGCCGACTGTTCTATTCCCTCCAGATGGCGGCGCGCAACTTGCCGGGTTCCATGGCCATCGCAGCGCTGATCACTTGCACGGTGTTCTCGACCGCCTCCGGCATTGTCGGCGCGGTGGTTACACTGATGGGATTGCTGGCATTTCCTGCAATGGCAAACGCAGAGTACAACAGGAGGTTTGCATCTGGTGTCATTTGCGCGGGTGGAACACTAGGGATCCTGATTCCGCCGTCAATCATGCTAATTGTCTATTCGGCAATAGCAGAATTGTCGCCATTGAGGCTCTATGCCGCTGCCATGTTCCCCGGATTGCTGCTGGCGGGATTGTATATAGTCTATGTGATCACCAGGGCGATGCTGAATCCCGAGTTGGCTCCCAAGCCAAAGGAAGAGCATGTTCCCAGCCGCCTTGCCATCTATCGCGAACTCTTGATCTCTTTTGTGCCTCTCACTGTCCTGATCATGTTGGTTCTCGGTTCCATACTCGGCGGGTTGGCAACACCTGCGGAAGCGGCGGCAATGGGCGCACTGGGCGGGTTGATCCTGGCGATACTCTACCGCTCGCTTGACTGGAGGAAAGTGAAGGAAAGCGTTTTCCTGACCGCGAAGGCCACTGCAATGGTCTGCTGGCTCTTTGTCGGTTCATGGACCTTTGCTTCGGTGTTTTCCTATCTTGGCGGTCACGATGTGATCGAGCACTGGATACTGAGCATGAATCTGCAGCCATGGCAGTTTCTGGTACTTGTGCAGCTGATCATCTTCCTGCTCGGCTGGCCGCTGGAGTGGTCAGAGATTCTGATCATCTTCGTGCCGATTTTCCTGCCGATGCTCGATACCTTCAATGTGAATCCGTACTTCTTTGCGATGCTTGTGGCGCTGAATCTGCAGACCTCTTTCCTGACGCCACCGATGGCAATGTCTGCATACTACCTGAAGGGGGTATTGCGTTCGCAGATTGAGCTCATGGAGATATTCAAGGGGATACTGCCATATCTGGCGATCGTGATCTTCGCGATGTTCCTGATGTACCAGTTTCCTGCTATTGCCCTTTGGCTTCCGGACTACCTGTTCGGCGAGTACATTCCCTGAGGGCAAGACACATGACTGCCAAGCCCTCGGAAATGACGGCGCTGCAGGCCTCCGAGCTCATCAAGTCTGGCCGGCTGACGTCGAAGTCGCTTGTTGAATCCTGTCTTGAGAGAATTGATGAAACCGATGCCACGCTGAAAGCATGGCAATGGCTTGATCGGGAGAAGGCTCTCAAGCAGGCAGCTGAACTGGACAGCATCCGGAAATTCGGTCGAACGATGGGGGCGCTGCACGGCATCCCTGTCGGGCTAAAGGATATTATTGACACCGCAGGAATACCAACGGAGCGGGGCTCTGGATTGTTTGCTGGCCGCCGCCCGAGGCGCAATGCCTTCTTGGTCGACCGGTTGCGCGATGCCGGCATTGTGGTGTTGGGCAAGACAGTCACGACCGAACTGGCATTCATGAATCCGGCCCGGACCACAAACCCGAATGACCATACGAAGACGCCGGGCGGTTCCTCCAGCGGTTCCGCTGCCGCTGTGGCCGATTCCCAGGTTCCACTGGCAATCGGAAGTCAGACCAATGGTTCAGTCATCCGGCCTGCGGCGTTCTGCGGCACTGTCGGCTTCAAGCCCACTCGTGGGACTATTTCCACCGTTGGCGTCCTGGAAACCTGTCCGAACCTTGATCAGATGGGTGTATTCGGAAGAACGCTGGAAGATGTGGCGGCCCTGACCGACGCCATTTCCGGCTATGACTCAAGGGACAGGAAATCCTATCCGCACCCGAAGCCCAGGCTTCTGGAGGGGAGCCGCAAGGAGGTGCCTGTCGAGCCCGTGTTTGCCTGGTTCGAGCCGAGATATTTTGACCGACTAGCCGATGATGCAAGGCAGGGTTTTGAGGATGTGATTGCGTTGCTTGGCGGGCGCGTGGACAGGATTCCTGTTCCGCCGGGATTTGACGACATGGTGGAGATCCATCGGCGGATCATGGAGTTCGAGCTGAATCGGGGCTTGGGAGCCAAGATACGGCAAAGTCCGGATCTCGTAAGCGAGGCGATGCGATCTGCGGTCGACAGGGGCAGATCGGTGACAGAGACCGAATATCGCCAAGCCCTTGATGCCAAGGCGCGAGCGGAACGGTATTTCGATGCATTCTTCGTCGATTACGACGCTGTCCTTGCTCCATCCTCGCAAGGGGAAGCACCACCGATCGAACAGGGCGGGACGGGCGATCCGGTGTTCTGCACGGTCTGGACCCTGTGTGGACTTCCAGCACTGTCGCTGCCGGTACTTACCGGCAATTCGGGAATGCCGGTTGGGCTCCAGTTGATCGCCAGGCGCGAACAGGATGACAGGCTCTTCCGTACAGCGAGGTGGTTGATGTATGAGTTGTTCTGCAAGAACGATGATTGAATTGGAAGGCGCCCATGTTTGAAGGTTGGACCAGATTAGTCGTCACGGTTGGCGCCACGCTGCTGGTCGCCGGGTTCGTGCTGGGACTTGCGCACAGCATCTCGACCGGATTTGCCGGTTTCTGGCGCGGGTTGCCCTTTTGGGTCATTGCTTTGTTCGTTCTCAGCCTGGCAGGTTACGACGCATGGGACGAGGGCGTACGCAAGTTACGCGACAAGTAGGAAGCGGCCAAGTCTCCCGCAGGAACCGGAACCCGACAGAGGGCACTTCTGCATACTTCAGTTGTGGCAATGCCACCAATCCTCGCGCTCTTGCCAGTCTGGAGCTTGAAACGGAGTAGTCGCGCAGGGCAATAGGGTTAGGTGGCACTTCAGTTGGATTGGAGTACTGTGCAACAGAGATTGCATGACTGCCAAGCCCGCATCTTCAGTCTCCGTCAATTGCAAAACCGTGGCAAGCGCCGAAAGATGGCGGTGCAGTCTTTCAAACTGTCCGAAATCTGTATACAAAAATCAGACCAAGCGGTTGCAATTGGTCCGAAATAGCACTATATATTTCGGACATGAAGGAATCTGCATCAGACTTGAAGACTACAATCCTGAAGCGCATCGATTGCGGCGCAACGGGAGGCGTTTGGACGCCAAGGGACTTCCTTGACCTCGCCGGGCGAGACGCAGTCGACAAAGCTCTGCAGCGTTTGGCAAACGCCAAGATATTGCGGCGCATTGATAGGGGGCTATACGACAAACCGTCATTCAACAGTCTGATGAAGAGAAGCAATCCTCCCAACCCACGAGAGGTAATTGATGCCATTGCTCGGCGCGACAAGATCCGCGTCCTCATTGATGGTATGACTGCGGCTAACGATCTTGGGCTTACGAATGCGGTTCCTGCAAGAATTGCAGTGCACACTGATGGCCGACCAAAATCTGTGTTTCTTGGCCAACTCGAAATTGCCTTCAAGCCAACGGCTGCTAGTAAGCTATTCTGGGCTGGAAGGCCTGCCATGCGTATCGTACAAGCACTACATTGGCTAAGGGACACCATGGGCCAAAACGATGAAGATGCAGTTTTGGCTCGTCGTCTGACCACAGTTCTTCAAGATACCGAGTATGGACCGGCAATTCGGGCAGACCTGTTGTCTGATTTGCCAGCGCTACCAAGTTGGATGCAAGATCTACTGTGGCCACTGTTGAATGCAAAGGCCGAGGCATAATGAATTTTGCATTCGATCAGGTAATCGCCGCAGATGACGAGGCGCGGTTTGGTCTTTTTGTGGCAACGGCCCAGGGCATTGGTACACTTCCACAGAATACTGAGAAAGATTTTTGGGTCTGTTGGACCATCGACGCGCTTTTTAATGGACTTGCAGATCGGCCGCGCTTGTTGTTCAAAGGCGGGACATCGCTTTCCAAAGGATTCGGCCTGATCAATCGCTTTTCTGAAGATATCGATATTACTGTTTTTCGTGAAGACCTTGGAGAAGCTGCATCAGTGGAGGAACTGGAAGCCCTCAGCGGCAACAAGCGTCGCAAGGCACTAGAAGCGATCAAAGCAGCCTGTGAAACCTACATGTCTGGCCAGTGCTTGACCGAGTTATCAGCGATTATCAGCGAAACCGCCAAGCGCAATGGTGTGAGTGCGGAGCGATTTCGTATTGAATCCGATCCCCATGACAGTCAGGCTCTTCTGTTGTACTACCCTACCGCCGCACCTGTTGACAATTATGTCGCCAATGTTGTGAAAGTCGAAGCTGGTGCGAAATCGGCCCTCCATCCCAACTCAATCCGTGTTATCCAGCCGTATTTGCAGAGCCAAATTCCCACTGTTGACTTGAATGTCAGGAACGTCACAACTGTCGATGCTGAAAGGACTTTCTGGGACAAGGTTGTGATTCTGCATGGGTTGAGGCGTTGGCTCGACAATCGTGGTGAACTCAAGGGAAACGGCCATCGGGTCTCGCGCCACTATTATGACCTGCACCAACTTCTGGCTTCAGAAATCGGGCAGAAGGCGTTGAGGGATCGCAAGCTCGGTGCCGATTGTGTTGCGCATGCCCGCATGTTTTTTGATCGACCGCCGTACGAGCTTTCAGCTGCAACTCCACCCACATTCACTATTTCTCCGGAAGGATTGATGCTTGACGGTCTCAAGCACGACTATCGTGCAATGTCTAGCATGATCTTTGGAAAGGTTCCAGATTTTGAGAAGGTCATTGAGGATATCGTAGAACTTGAAACGATTCTGAATGAAACACATTGGGAGTCATGAGGTTGGTGGAAATAGATTTGTGCAAAGCTGAAGAGTTGAGATCAGGTAGGAGCTGTCAATGAACTTGCCGGTACGTTTTCGAATTGAACAATGAACTTGCAGTTCTTAACCGCCGTCGGTTGGCAAATGGATCCAGAGTAAGTGAATTGCCTTGGGGTTTGTGCGGACTGCACTCTAGGGTAGAGTTCGACCCTGTCGGCACTCATAGAGAGTAATAGTGACTGCGAAGGAACTTGTCCATCCCGGTGCAGTTGCTCGCATGGACTGCATGCTGAAGGGGAGATAACTTTGTCGGATGGAACCAACCGGCAGTCATCTTGATTGCCACTTCAAAGCCACAAGAACATGCCGGACCTAAGGTCGGGGAGAATTTGACCATCGATGTGCAGTCGAAGCCCGCCACTCAAGCATCAGGGAAATGCTAGTCAATTGAGTGGGCGGTTCATTGGAGTTGATCTGAGCATAGATCAGGCCGGTCATTCAATTTGTTCCACATCCGCCCGGCATGGACCATCGCGTTCCAGCGAGCGATATAGAGGTTTCTGTTGGCGAGGCGCAGAAGCTCGTCCTGGAGACCGGCCGGATGGATTATGTTTGTTTCCAGAGACGTGGTGGACCGATCCTGACTCTATTGAAGGCCAAACTCTTCATCAAGCGCGGTCAGTTCATCAAGCGCCTTGCGTCGCTTGTGTTCGGTCTCTCGCCGGTAAGCGAGAATTTCTTCAGCCCGCACCCGACGGTGCGTACCAACCAACCGGTACGGGATCTTCTCTTCGTCAAGCAACTGTACGAGATGAGTCCGCGAGACATTGAGCAGATGGGCCGCTTGCTGCGTCGTAAGTTCGGCATGGACAGGCATGAGCGTCACTGCGTTGCCGCGTGCCATCTGCTCAAGGATATCGAGAAGAAGTCGAACAGCAGCGACAGGCAATTCGACGGTTGAAGCGCCCTTCGGGCCAAAATGCGCCTGCACGGTTTCCGTACTATTAATCACGGACACGATTTGGCGTCCTGCCTTTGCGGCGAGCGCAGCTTCTCTGCCAGTCGGCATTGTCAATTCGGTTGCCTTCAGAACCACAGAGCTCATGGCAAGTCTCCATTCATTGGGAATACAGGCCATAAACGCCGCAAACGCAACAAACAACACAAACGAAACGGTTGATCAGCGTTTCAGGAGCGAAGGCTCTGATTTGTCATGCAACCACTTGCATTTTGATCATTTCGCCAGAACCACCGAATGATTGAACTTGGTGGATGCGGGGTATTGGCCGTGCTTCAAGGCGGCAAGTTGCTTGGCCATGCCTCGTTACTTCTGCGTCTTGGCCAATGAAGCGCTAGCCGGTTACTCAATAGATGGGCTCACTCTGAGATGTGGCTTGACACGTGACAGCATGTTGCGCGCCGGCTGGCATAATGGCACCGCAATCGCGCCCAGACGTTCGTCAGAGCAGGACTAGAGACTTCGCATCCCATTCCACCCTGACCTGTGCCCCGACCGGAAGGATGGGCCTGTTGGCCGTGTTACGCATCGAAACGGTGACGTTGCTGTCGGTTCCGGATAGTTTCACTTCGTAGTAGGTCATGTCGCCATAGTAGGAACGGTCGGAAATCTCGCCGAGCGCAACCGTATCGCCTCCCGGATTGTCATCAAACAGGATTGTCAGCATTTCCGGCCGGATGCCGACAGAAACATGGTCTCCAGCCGTATGGCTTCCAATCTGGTCTGGTCCCATGACAAGCTGTCCGAGCCCTTCGACGTCGACGACGGATCCAGCAGTTGCCGGCTCGCCGACGATTGCCTTCAGGAAATTCATGCTGCCGATGAACTCCGCAACCTGGAGCGTGGCAGGGGCGGTATAGAGTTCGTTGGGTGTGGATACCTGCGCAATCTGGCCTTCGAACATGATGGCGATCCTGTCCGACATGGTCAGCGCTTCCTCCTGGTCGTGCGTCACCAGTACAAATGTAATGCCAACCGCACGCCGGAGATTTCGCAGTTCCGACTGCATCTGCTCCCGCAGTTTCTTGTCCAGGGCCGACAGCGGCTCATCAAGCAGCAGCACCTTCGGGCGCAGTATCAAAGCTCTAGCCAGTGCAACCCGCTGTTTCTGGCCGCCTGACAGCGTGTGCGCTTCCCGCTCCTGGAATCCACTGAGGCTCACCATTTCCAGCGCCTCGTCGACGAGTTTCCTCTCTTCGGCTTTCGGCAGGCGCTTGCGGCGGAGTCCGAAACCGACATTTCCTGCCACCGTCATGTGCGGGAAGATCGCATAGTTCTGGAATACCATGTTGGTCGGACGCTGGTTGGCTTCGACACCTGCCATCGGAATGCCGTCGATGCTGATGGCCCCGCTGTCAGGTTCTAGGAACCCTGCTATGCTCCGGAGAAGCGTTGTCTTGCCGCAACCAGAGGGACCCAGTAGCGAGAAGAACTCGCCCTGGTGGATTTCCGCGGAGACATTGTTGAGTGCCAGAAGGTCTCCGAAGGACTTGGTGACGTTTTCGAGCTTGATGATTGGTACGCTCAATAGAGTCCTCCACTTTTGGCCGCACCGGCGCGCCGGGATCCCCGTCGGCGAAGATACTCAGCTGCAATCAAGAGAGTCAGTGAGAGCGCCAGCAGTATGGTGCCCAATGCCATCACACTCGGAATCCGGGCCGGAAACCGCAATTGGCTCCAGATGTAAACGGGCAGGGTGACTTCAGTTCCTGCAAGGAAGAAGGCGATGATGAATTCATCCAGGGATATGGTGAACGCAATCAGCATGCTGGCGATGATGCCGGGCATGACCAGCGGGAGCACTATCAGACGGAATGTGGCCAATCTGGTCTCGCCAAGGTCGAACGCAGCTTCCTCCAGGCTCCGGTCAAGGTTGGCAAAGGCTGTTGCCAGCATGACGGTACAGAATGGCGTGCATATCAGCACATGCCCAAGGATGATCGTCCACAGCGCCAACTCGAAGCCGAATTGAAGAATGACAACGAGGAGCGACACGCCAACGATGATCTCGGGAAGAACAAGCGGCACCATGATCAGTCCCACAACACCGCGCTTGCCGGGTATTCTGTGGCGAGTTGTCGCCCGTGCCGCGCACAGGCCGAGAAGCGTGCTGAGCACAGCGGTGATGCTGGCAACGATCAGGCTGTTGCGTGTTGCCTGATGCAGGGGTTCGGTTTCAAGCAGAAGAACGAACCAATCCAGCGTAAATCCCTGAAGCGGAAACGCGACGATGCTGCTGTCGTTGAACGCAAAAATCGGCAGCAAGAGGACGGGCGCATAGAGCACCAACAGATAGATGGCGACATAGACCGTGAGCCATTGGAATCCCCGCTGCATCAAGTGCGGTCCTTCAGGTATCGGCGGTTGATCCTTACAAAGATCAGGGCGAGTGCAGCGACTATGATCATAGAGGATATCGCCAGCGCTGCTCCCAGCGGCGGATTGTTCGCTTTCTTGAACTGCAATTCGATCATGTTGGCGATCAGCAATCCATTGGGTCCGCCGACGAGCCTTGGTGTCACATAGTCGCCGACAGTTGGAATGAACACGATGATTGCTGCGCCGAGAATGCCCGGCAGCGCCAGTGGCAGGGTGATGCGACGAAAGCGCTGAATAGCCCCTTCGCCAAGGTCCTTTGCCGCCTCAAGCAGTGATCTGTCGATCTTCTCAAGCGCAATGAAGATCGGGAGGATGGCGAAAGGAGCCCATGCATGGCTGAGCGTAATGACTACGGCATTCACGTTGTAAAGAATGAAGCTCAGCGGCTCCTCAATTATACCAAGGCGAGTGAGCGTACCGTTGACCACCCCGTTGTATCCCAGGATCACCTTCCACAGAAAGATCCGCATCAGGTAGCTGGTCCAGAACGGTATCGTGATCAGGAAGATCCAAAGCGGCTTGCGATCTTGGGAGACATGGAACGACACATAGTAGGCAACCGGAAACGCCAGTACTACCGTGCAAACGGTGACTGCTGTGGTCACTGCAAGCGACCGCAGCATCAGTATCCTGTAGATCGGTTCGCTCCAGGCTTCCTTATAGTTCGCCAGTGTGAAGGTTCGGTCCAGATCAAGATAATCCTGAGTCCAGAAACTGATGGCAATGACTGCGGCGATAGGGACCAACAGAAGCAGGAAAGCATAGGCAAAGGGCGGAGCGATCAGGATCCAGCCCCTGCTTGAAGGTGCCCGAAGGTGCGCCCGTATTCTTGTTGCCAATGCGGTCAACTGCCCAATCCTGATTGAGTCCGTCCTGCCGAGGCAATCAGGTATCCCGAAATGGGTTCGTAGTTCCGAGTTGTGCCGCTCTGCAGTCCTCGCAGATGCCGGCTGTGGAAGTAGAGCCGACAGTCGAGTTTGGACGCTACAGGAACCCCGAGTCCCAACTGCTCTTCCATCATGGAGATAAAATTGCGAAGCACGGGGTCTATCTCACCGGCGCTGCTGTGGATGCTACAGCCTGAGCATCGAACCGGCCTCTGCGGACGGACTCGATCGAACCCTGCCACTTGGCGCAGCCGAGAAGGCTCATGACAACACAGGCCAAGTGCCTGTAGTTGATCAGGATACAGGTCATCTCCAAACCGGATAGGTTGCTCAAAGGCAACAATCGGCCCTTCACGCCAGCCTGTTGCCGGTCGACAAAGGGAAGTTGGCTTGCCGCGGCGCTGCATGGCCCCTGAAGCCTGTTGCACGGCCCAACAAGCCGAAGGTGAGGGGCCGTGCCGTTCCAGCGCCTATTCAGGACTCCATCCTTCCTTGATCAGATCCGCATGTACCTGCCTGATGGCATTGGCGAGCCGATCAACAACCAGATCCACTTCCTCTTCGGTTATGACCAAGGGAGGTGACATGACATTCAATCGGCCAATGGGCCGCACAAGCACTCCTTGCTTTTCTGCAGCATCGGAAATGCGGCTACCGATCGCAACTTCGTCAGGAAACCACTCCTTGGTGGTCTTGTTCATGACGTTCTCTACGCACCGCATCAGGCCCATTCCGCGAACGTTGCCGACAAGCGGGAGATCACCAAGTTCCGCCAGCCTCTTCCCGAAATGCTCGCCGACCTCGCGGGCGTGTTGGAGGATGTTCTCCCGGGCCATGATTTCGATATTCTTGAGCGCCGCCGTGCAACAGACCGGATGCCCGGCATAAGTGAAGCCGCTGGTATAGATGCGCGACTTATCGGCCGAAATCACTTCATGGATACGGTCGGAATAGATCACGGCGCCAATGGGCAAATAACCTGACGACAGTCCCTTGGCGGTGCAAATCATGTCGGGAACGATGCCGAACACATCTTCGGATGCAAACCAGTGCCCGAGCCGGCCAAAAGCCGTTACCACTTCATCCGAAATGTAGAGAATGTCGTGCTGCCGGCACACTTCCCTCATTCGTGGCAGGTAGCCCTTGGGAGGCACAAGCACGCCACCGGCGCCCATGATCGGTTCTGCGAAGAACGCGCCGACTTTGTCCGGTCCTATCTCAGCAATCTTCTCTTCCAGTTCATGCACCAGGAAGTCGCAGAACTCTGCTTCATTCATGCCTTCTGGCGCCCGATAGATGTCCGGTTCGGATATGTGATGGATAGTATCCTCAATGAACTTGAAGCCCTGGACCCTGTCCATCTTCTTGTAGCCGATCGACATGGTTGCATAGGTTGAGCCGTGGTACGATTGCCGCCTTGCGATGACATGAATCTTCTCGGGCCTTCCGGCACTGTGCTGGTAGAAGTGCGCAAGCCTGAGAGCACTGTCCACGGCAGTTGAGCCGCCCGTGGCGAAGTGGACACGGTTTAGGTCGCCAGGCGCAAGCTCGGCAAGCTTTTCCGACAAGAGCGCCGCAGGCTCATTGGTCATATCCGTAAAGGATGAGGTGTAGGCCAGTTTCTTGACTTGCTCGGCGATGGCGTCGGCCATTTCCTCGCGACCAAGCCCGATATTGGTGCACCAAAGCCCTCCGATTGCGTCGATATAGGTCTGACCGTTCGCGTCCGTGACACAGCTACCGGATCCTCGGTCTATGACCAGCGCTCCCGTTTCCTCGAAGCTCTCGAATTCCTGGAAAGGATGCAGAAAATGGCGTTTGTCTGCTTCCCAGATTTCCCTTGCTGCGTCGTTGCGCAGGTCGGAATTGTCCATAACAAATCTCAAAATTGCCAATAGGTTGCCGGGAACCTAACCAATAGCATCGTTGCGAACAAGCAAGCTGCGCGGCTCCGGGTGAGTGAGTCAGAATGCTGCCAGGCCGGGCAAAATCCGAAAGCTGCGAGGCCGCAATGGCTGCACTTTCAGGGCATCATGACGGTTTGGCGTGCGGTTCTGCCATTTGGTGGCGGATTTGGCGTCAACTGTGAGCCTGCTGGGCACACTTGCCGTTCAGTGCTGCCTTGCCGCCAGAGCATAAGGGTGCATACGGACGAATACAGTGAGCTTGCTCCGGTTCCGGCCTCAACAAGGTGATCATGATGTTTCTTTGCCGGTGGCAGCAGGACAGCCTTTGATCATACGCGCAAACGGCCAGCGGTGCCTCTGGCTCCGCACGGAGCGACAACGGATCAAGATTTGATAGGCCGCACCAGGCCGCAGCCCGGTTACGGCTGGCCTATCCGTATTGGCCGTCGCCATAGCGGTTGAACAGGTCAATTGACTCAATGGTCACCCAGCCGGACATGATGATCCCGGCGATGGGAAGCCAGATAACAAACGCAGCAAGGGTCACCCACTTTGCCTTGACACGAAGTCTCGGGTCGACCGGCGAGGATGGCGGTGTTCCGGGGACAACTTTGCCCGACTCCACCTGTGTTCGAATGCGCAGTGGCAAGACGACGAATAGGCACATGAACCAGATCACGGCATAGAGTACGAGTGCAGAGGAGATTGACATTGCTTATGCCTCTTCCAATTCGATCAGTGTTCCGTGGAAGTCCTTCGGATGAAGGAACACAACCGGTTTTCCATGGGCTCCGGTCTTCACTGAGCCATCTCCCAAAACCCGGCCATGCCGCGCAGCACGTTCCGACGCTTGCTCAATGTCAGCTGTCTCAAGGCAGATGTGATGAATTCCACCTGCCGGATTGCGCCTGAGGAACTCGGCTATTGGGCTGGATTCCCCCAGCGGTGTCAACAATTCAATCTTGGTGTTCGACAGTTCGACGAAGGCCACCCGGACGCCATGTTCGGGTACGTCCACGGGGTCGGAAACACCGTCACAGAACGCGTCGCGATACTGTCGAACGGCAGCTTCGAGATCAGGTACGGCGATTGCGACGTGATTTAGTCGATCGATCATTCTTCTTGCTCTTTGTAGCCCGCCTGGCTTCGATCAGTTCAACTGCCCGTTCCAGTGTGATTTCCGAGGGGTCTGTCCCTTTAACAATTTTCGCGTTCACCTTGTTCCATTTGACGTAGGGACCGTAAGGCCCTTCCAGTACACTGACTGGGCCTCCTTCCTGCGGATGCTCGCCCAGTTGCCTTCCTTCATTCGTGGCTCCCTGACCTGATCGGAATCTCTGCTTGCTCAGAGCCAGCAAGTCCACCGCACGGTTTATTCCAATCGAAAGAACCTCAACGGGATCTGAAATATTGGCGTATTTGCGGCCGTGTTTGAGATATGGGCCATAACGGCCAATCCCGGCTTCAATCGGCAGCCCGTCTTCTGGATGATCTCCGACCTTGCGCGGCAACGCGATCAACTCAAGCGCAGTCCCCAAGTCTAGGGTATCGGCAGACATGCCCTTGGGGATGCTGACGCGCTTGGGTTTTGCTCCTTTGTCCTTGCTGGCTTCGCCCAACTGAAGGTACGGGCCAAATCGTCCCGAGCGGGCGGTAACTTCAAGCCCAGTGTCAGGGTCGGTGCCAAGCTTGACGACGGCAGGCATGTCATTCGGCCCATTGGCGCCCCCTCCATCCAGATTGAACGAAAAGCCGCACTCCGGATAGTTCGAACAGCCAATGAAGGCGCCGAATCCGCGGCCAGTGCGCAGAGTCAGACGGCCAATTCGGCAGCTTGGGCACAATCGTGGATCGGCCGTTTCGCCAGTGACGGGAACCAGTTGCGGAACAAGCATATCGGACAGCTTGTCGAGCACCTCACCGATACGCAGTTCCTTTGTATCGTCGACCGCTGCGGTAAACCCGGTCCAGAATTGCTGAAGGACATCAAGCCGTTTCTTCCGCCCGCCCGATACATCATCAAGATCCTCTTCCAGGCCGGCCGTAAACTCGTACTCCACGTATTTTGCAAAATAGGATGTCAGGAAGCCGGTCAGCATTCTGCCCATTCCGCGCGGCACAAGATTACCCTTCTCGGCACCCACATAGCCACGGTCCTGAATGGTGGAGACAATCGAAGAATAGGTCGAAGGTCGCCCGATTCCCAACTCCACCATCTTCTTTACGAGTGAGGCCTCGGTATATCGAGGCGGTGGCTGTGTATGGTGCTGTTCGGGTTTGACTTCCATCACGTTTGCCGGTTCGCCGGGCTTCATTTCTGGCAGTCTTGCGTTTTCCGCTTCACTCTCCTGATCATCCTTGCGTGCCCCCTTTGACTTCTCATTGGAAGCGTTGGAGGAGCCTTCTGTTGCATCCTCTTCGTAAAGCTTGAGATAACCATCGAACTGGAGCACCCGTCCGGTGGCCCGCAGACCGGTCTGTTCATCGCTGGTAAGCAGGTCGCAGGTTGCGCGCAGGTAGCGTGCCGACTCCATCTGGCTTGCCATCGCCCGCTTCCAGATCAGTCCATAGAGCTTCCGCTGGTCCGTATCTGAGACCCGGATTGATCCTGAATCCAGTGCCATGTTCGTTGGCCGGATACACTCGTGAGCTTCCTGGGCGTTCTTGGCCTTGTTCTTGTAGGCCCTTGGTTTGCCGGGCAGGTACCCATTCCCGAAGCGTGTCCTGATTTCGGAACGGGCCTCCGAGACTGCCTCCGGCGCCATGAAGATACCATCCGTGCGCATATAGGTGATCAGGCCTGCCTCGTAGAGTTTCTGTGCAATGCTCATCGTCAACCGGGGCTTGAGCCGCAACTTGAGGCTGGCCTCTTGCTGGAGTGTCGCAGTGACGAATGGCGGGGGAGGGTTGCGGCGTACGGGCTTGCTCTCAACGCTTGCGACGTTGAATCGTCCATCTCTTACCGCCTTCACTGCGCGGTCAGCGTCCTCGCCCGACGACAAATCGTACTTCTTGAGCTTCTTGCCGTCCAGGATTGAGAGCCGCGCAAGAAAGCCCTCTTGCCGTTCGGTCTCCATTTTGGCGGCAATCGACCAGTATTCCCGTGGCTTGAACGCTTCGATCTCTGCTTCGCGCTCAACGATCAGCCTTACACAGACCGATTGCACCCGGCCGGCTGAACGGGCACCGGGCAGTTTTCTCCAGAGCACCGGGGAGAGTGTGTAACCGACTAGGTAATCAAGAGCGCGCCGGGCCAAGTATGCATCGACCAGTTGCATGTCGATCTTGCGCGGGCTTTCCATCGCGTCCCGCACAGCGGATTTTGTGATCGCATTGAATACGACACGCTTCGATTCGCCTGGCAGTTTGACGCCGCGCCTCTTCGCTAGCACTTCACGCACATGCCAACTGATCGCTTCTCCTTCCCTGTCCGGGTCAGTCGCCAGTATGAGATCACTGTCGTTCTTGAGCGCATCGGCGATCGCCTTCACATGGGACTGCGCCTTCGATTGCACCTCCCAGACCATGGCGAATTCGTTGTCCGTATCAACCGAACCGTCCTTTTCCGGCAGATCCCTGACGTGGCCGAACGAGGCCAGGACCCGATAACCCGGGCCCAGGTATTTCTCGATTGTCCTGGCCTTTGCAGGCGATTCCACCACCACAACCGGCATTCAGACCTCCGCATCAGGGAAGAAGCAGCACTCACTCCAACAGAACAATCATGGAGTCAATTGATCCGAAAACAACCGCCGGCAGCAAATTTTCGGCCGGGAGTGTGGAGAAGGACGGCGATCGTTGGGTTAGCCACAAAGGCCCTCTTCCCTTGATGCAAAAGGGAGCTGTGCTGCATTCTGAACGGCGAGCGCCTAGATCCGGCATACAGTCGAGTCAACGCATGATCCTCAATTTGACCCCAGGAAGCGCAGCGATTGCTGTTGGGTCAGAGCAGGCACCCCAGTAGCAACAGGGTCGATGTGATCGGCAACAATCCGCAGATCACTGAAGGTGAGGCAGTCAGTGTTGTTCATCCGTAACAAAACAAATGTTGCTGGGAGACCGTATCGTTACTTCGTCCATCCTTTGGACAACTGGTCTGGCTGTAAGGCTGATTTCAAATAGGACACAGTTATCGCTGTCCTGATTGGCTGCGACCAACCAGCGTCCGCACGGCGAGAACCCGAGATCACGAGGCTTCTTTCCGCCGCTCGGAAAAGTCAGCGCTTGTTGAAGTGTTCCGTTCCCGGCATCCAGCCGGAAAATTGAGATTGAGTCGTCCCCACGGTTGGTCACGCCGGCATGAAGCCCGTCCGGGTGCATCTTGAGGCCGGCAGAAGTATTCTCTGAGTTCGTGGTTGGAATGGATGGCTCGCGCGCGGATCTCCTGTCAAATTCGCATATCTTGCCTTCGTCCCATTTCAGCAACGACACCTCAGATGACAATTCACTGACCAACAGCATGCGGCGGCCGCACTTGCTGAACGCGACAGTCCGAGGTCCTGATCCTGGCGGTGCTCGCCAGACACGGGGGGTTCCGGTTTTCCCGTTTGCCGGATTGAACGGATAGGCAGCCAATTCGTCTGTTCCCAGATCAGGAACGAGCAACCAGAGCCCGTCCGGAGAAAAATTGGCTCCGTGGGGATGAGACCTGTCTTGTCGCAAGGGGTGCGGCCCGCGCCCGGAACGATGGATTACGCTTCGAGCCTCTTCGTCAAATTCGCCTCTTCCGGAAAGCCCCTGCACAAAAACCTCTCCTGTTCCGTAACAGGCGCCGGCGACCCACCGGCCAGATGGATGAAAATCAATGTGGCATGGCAGGTGCCCGGCAACGGGGACATGTGCGCAAGCCTGCAGCCGGGGACCGCGACTGGTCAGTTGCAGGGCCACGAGCGCTGCCCGGTCATCAGGCGTTTCGATTGTTGCAATAGTTCTCTGGTGTTGCGCAGAATGGCGCAGGTAACTGGGGTTGGGAAGGAACATTGAGCCGGTTCGCCTGAACGACCCCTTGCCGGACAAGTGTAGTGTCGAAATGCCATCACCCTTGGCGCGAAAGCTCCCGTAGGATTCTGTGTATGATCCAACCGCAATCATCCAGGCTGGACGAAACGAGCGGAGAGTCAAAACTCAGTACCCCGGCTTGGTCGCAGTCTCAGCCTGTGCGGTTGGAGTGTTCGCTTGTCGATCCGTAAACCTTCAGCGTCGGCCTGAGTGTTAGGTAGATCGGTGGGCCACCATAGACGCCCGATATTCGGTCGCTGAGTACACGAAAGGTCAGGCTGCCGAGGGTCTGAGGCTGAACGTTTACGCTCGTGAGTGGAGGATCCATTGAGCGGGCTATGACGCTGTCATTGACGCTGACAACCGAGACATCCGCCGGAATTCGCAGTCCGGCGCTGCGCAATCCCCTGACAACCCCGATTGCCGTTACATCGTTGCGGACGAATACAGCCGAGAAGGCGGTCCTTTCTGCCACAAGCGCTTCGACAGCCCTTTGCCCGGCCTCTTCCGAGGGCTCGTCTTGAATCCGAATCAGTGACCGATCGCGCGAAATTCCAGCAGAAGTCAGGGCATCGCAATAGGCCGGCTGCATTGAGAAGCCCTTCAATCGCGGTGCCCCTTCGACATAGGCGATTCTGTCATGACCCAGTTCCACGAGGTGGCGAACGGCAATCCGTGCTGCTTCGTCGTAGTCGATCCGCACGCCATCTGCCTCAATATCATTCGGCCATCTTCCGAGATAAACCAGCGGCTTTCCCGAATTGACGAAGTCCAGTGCGCCAGTAGCGGGCTGCTCAACCATGCTAGGTACAACAATGGCGCCGCGGATTGACGGGTCTCCGGCCATGGCAGAGAGTTTGGCGGTTTCGCTGGCAATCTGGTAGTCGGACTGGCTTGTGACCAGATCGTAACCGCTGCCGCGGGCAGCTCGTTCGATTCCGTCAATGACATCGGCATAGAGTGGATTGGAGAAGGTCGGAACGACAAGGCAAAGGTGTTTTCCGGATGGTGCTTCTGCAAGCGGCGGATTGCTCGCTGTCGGGCGTACATAGGTTCCGCTTCCTGCGCGTCTGACAACAACACCTTCGTTTACCAGCATCTGGATGGCTCGCCGGACGGTGGTTCTGGATACCTCATGCTCCAGCATGAGTTCGCGTTCTGACGGGATCGCGGTCTCCGGCCCGTAAACTTTGCCGAGAATGTCGTCGCGAATGGTCTTTGCCAACCATCTGGTCTTGTCGCGGATCCTGATTGGTATCATAGTGGTCTGACTGTCAGCAGTAATTGACATAGGTATGAAACCGGTTATATGATTTGACTGGTCTATAAGACCAAATCCTAACATGGAGGTATTTCGGATGAAAGCATTGATGATTGCTGCGCCAGTTGCTCTGCTCGCAGGCATCGCAAGCGCACAGGATTCCTACACGTTCAAGTTTCCAAGCTGGATGTGGGAAGAGGGCATTGTCGGGGAGTGGAACAAGGATCGGGTTGCGGCCTTTGAAGCTGCCAATCCTGGTATTTCGGTCGACAAGACTCTCATCCCGAACACGCATTACGAGCAGACACTGGTCACGCAAATAGCGGCCGGAGATGTACCGGACTTCATGCCGGTCTTCACAAACATGCTGGCTCCCATGATCGATGCGGGGATACTCGCACCGATGGATGAGTGCATTGAGTCATCTGGCTTTGGCGACCGGATTCTTCCGTCAGTCAGTTTTGCACAGGTCGACGGAAAGACCTATGGCGTTCCACTGACGATGAGTCCCCAGTCGCTGCTTGTAAACACGCAACTCCTGGATGCGGCAGGCGTTGAAATCCCGACCAACCTGGACGAGTTCTATGCGGCCGCCAAGGCTGTCAAGGAAGCAACCGGTGAATTCGGTTACGGCTTCCCCAACGATACGGCGAGCGCAATCCATGTCTATATCAACAGCATGCACTGGTTGATCGGGATGGGCTCAGATTGGTCACAGCCCGACGGGACGATTACCGCAAACAATGAAGCGGCAGTCGAAGCTATCACCTGGATCAAGCGTTTTCTGGATGAGGGTCTCAGCCCTAAGGGCCTCGGCTCGAAATCCGTTCGCCAGATGTTTGCTGATGGCAAGGTCGCAATGCTGTTTGATGGACCCTGGGTCGTCAGCACGGTCAAGTCAATCAATCCTGACCTGGTGCCGCACGTCACCTTTGAGGTCATGCCGACCCCGACCCATGCGGCAATCACGGGTGGAGCATTCTATGTGATACCCAAGGACTCGCCACACCCGGATGATGCGTGTGAAATGCTGAATGTCTTCTATGATCCGGCAGCCCAACAACGTTATCTGGAAGACCTCGTGCAGATCCCCGGAACGATTGTCGAGCCAAGCCAGGCCTTCATCGATGAGGTTCCCTGGGCTGGAACCATGGCTGAAATTGCAGCAAAATACCCAGGCGGGATCGGATATGCCCCTCCCGGCTATGAAATCCAGGCAGCCGAGTTTCGGCAAATAGTGGTTGACGGATTGTCGCGCATCTATTCCGATGCAGTTTCCATAGAGGAAGGGTTGAACGATCTGCAGAAACAACTGGAAAACTGGACGAAGACGCTCTGACTCCAGTCAGTTCCATGACCACTGACCCGGGCCGGCAGCAGTCGGTTGGCCCGGGTTTTCTCGCGCCGGTGACAATTGGTCTTGGTGGGGGAACCGAGTGAGGCAGTATGTTCGCAGGCATTTGAGGCGGGTCGAGTTGCTGCCGTTGTGGCTGCTGACCCCGGCAACCATTGTCATGGCGGTCATACTGATCTGGCCAATCGCGCAAGGCATAGTGCTGGGGTTCTTCAATACCCGGATCCTGAATTACAGCTCCGGGAGATTCATCGGACTGGCCAATTTCGAAGTACTGCTGTCCGACCCGTTTTTCTGGAATTCGCTGAAGGTGACGGTCTATTACGGGATCGCTTCAATGAGCTGTACTTATGCGCTCGGCCTGGCCTTCGCCTTGTTGTTGAACCGCACATTGCCGCTGCGAGGGATCATCCGGATGATCTTCATACTTCCCTGGGCCGTCCCGGAAGTCGTGGCGGTTCTGACATTTGTATGGATGCTTGATGCCCAGTATGGGGTGATCAACTATTTCTTTGTTGAGGCGGGTTTCCTTGATGCCCCTGCTGCCTGGTTATCCCAGGCAAACCTGGCGATGCCGGCATTGGTGTTGATAACAAGTTGGCACCAGTTTCCGCTGGCCTTGCTGATCCTGTTGGCCGGCCTTCAGACAATCCCGCGCGAAGAGTACGAAGCCGCCATGGTCGACGGGGCGGGAGCATTTTCCAGGTTCATCCATGTCACACTGCCGGGACTTCGCTCGGTGAATGTCATCTTGATCCTGATACTGATCCTGAATTCCTTCCGCCGGGTGACAATGATCTATGCGATGACAGGCGGTGGTCCTGCCAGAGCAACCGAAACCCTGTCGATCCTGACCTATAACACGGCGTTCACTTACCAGAAGATCGGATATGCAGCGGCGATTGGTACAGTGCTACTGCTGATCCTCCTCGTGTTCAGCCTCATCTACTTCTTTGCGATCATTCAGGCGGGAAAAGGCACGTGAGTCCTCGCACAATCACGGCGCTGATCAGCATTGCGCTTTCTGTACTGACCCTGGTCTGCGCGGGTGTGGTCTTTTTCCCGTATTACTGGATGATCGTATCCTCGCTTGAGGCAGCAAGCGTTTTCGAATGGCCGCCGCGGTTGGTTCCCTCCAGCATCACGCTGGACGCTTATGTCAAGATCTTCACGGAACGGGACGTATTCACCTGGTTCAAGAACACCGCGTTCGTTGCAAGCGCGACCTCGATTTTTTGCACCGTAGTTGCCATCAATGCCGGATACGCATTGTCCAGATTCAGAACGCGCAGCACGACGATCTTCTCGATCTTCATATTGTTTTCGCAGCTTCTGCCGGCAACCCTGATAGTCGTTCCGCTGTATGTGATCTTCCGTCAGACAGGCCTCTATAATTCCCTGACAGGTCTGGCGATTGCCGATGCGGCGTTCGTGCTGCCATTGGCAACCTGGCTCATGAAAGGTTTCTTTGACCGAATTCCAATCGAGGTCGAAGAGCAGGCCATGGTCGACGGATGTACGCGGCTTGGCGCCTTCTATCGGATTGTGCTTCCGCTGGCCTTGCCCGGATTGGTTGTTGTCGTTGCCATGAGTTTCATAACAGGCTGGGATGAGTTCTTTCTTGCCCGGACCCTGATCTCCTCGCAAAGCAACTGGGTATTCTCTGTGGGCCTCACATCGTTTGAAACCCAATATGCAATCGCCTGGGATGAAATGATGGCAGCCGCGGTCGTGTTCGCACTGCCGGCGGTCTTCTTTTTCCTGTTCGTGCAGCGCTACCTGGTGTCCGGCCTGACAAGCGGCGCCGTCAAGGGCTGACCGATGACCAGTCCCGAAATGCCTGAGCCATTCATTCTGCACTGCGACAATGTGTGGATCGATCCACCCGGGCACTTCCAGCCAAAATCGGTCGAAATGGCCGGGGGGCAAATCGAACTTGTACGAGAAAGGGTCCCAAGTTCAGAAACCGGGATGAAGCACACGAGCATCGATCTTGGCAATAGCTACCTGATGCCAGGCTTGATCAATACTCATGTTCATCTGGAATTCTCGGCAAGTTCGAACCCGTTGCAGGACTTCAGGCAAGAAACAGTCTCACAACGGCTGGCTCGCGCTGTCGGAAATGCTCGGTCGATGCTGAAAAGCGGGGTAACAACTGCACGCGACTGCGGTTCGAGTCTGGATCTGCTGTCTCACATGCGCCATTGCTCCGATCCGTCAACTGTTCCGCGGCTCATGCTATCCGGCCCGCCGATTACAGTTCGCCAGGGTCATCTGAGCATTTTTGGCGGTGAAGTTGGGGATCCATGCGACATTCAGCCAATCGTAGCACGTTCGGTCAGCGAGGGTGCTACATCGCTAAAGTTGATCGGGAGTGGGGGTGGAATGACCCCCGGATCCATGCCGGAAAGAGTCACCTTCTCAAGTAGAGTTTTCTGTCAGGTTTCGTCTGCGGCACGGAGTCACAATATCGCCAGTGTCGCGCATGTGCTTGCTACGGAGAGCATCAAGCGCGCGGCCAAGGCGCGCTTCGACAGCCTAGAACACTGCGCGTTCTTCTGTCGAGGCCCGAGCGGACGTCTTGAACGGAGGTATGATCCTGAAGTTGCAAGCATAGTGGCCGATTGCGGGGTGTCGGTCATGGCCAATCTGTCAACCGCCACGCGATCTCACAGAATTCTCGCCCGCAAGGGAAAACAGGGCAACGTTGATTCCCAACATGCGTTGGACCAACACCAAGTCATGCTGGAGAACTTCCAGAAACTCACTGATTTGGGAATTCCGTTCGTCTGCGGTACGGACGCCGGTGTCAGGGACACACCATTCGAGGATACTTGGGTCGAACTTGACCTGATGTCCCGGTCTGGCTTGTCCAATGTCGAAGTCATCCGCACGGCGACCATCAACGCTGCAAGCGTCTTGAAGCTCCAAGACAAGGTTGGAAGGATCGCTCCTGGATATTCTGCCGACCTTGTGGTGCTGAGCGATTCACCGTTGGCCGCAATCTCATCCTACCGGAAACCGCAATCCATCTATAGCCAAGGGCGCCGGATCATACCTGCGTCATTCGCCAGAGAGGACTGAGCCTTCATGCGCAGCTTGGAATGTCTGGAGTGTGGGTGGTTCGTGCCGTTGATGGAACACTACAATTGTCCCGAATGTGCTGGAGAGCTGAAACTGCGATATGACCATGAACGAATTCGCCAGGAGGGTAGTTTTGCAAGCAACTGGCGAACTGCGAGGGGCATTTTCGGTAGGTTTGGTGAATTCCTGCCGCTTCCTGACGAGTCACTGGCAGTTTCCCTTGGTGAGGGGAACACACCCCTGGTCCGGGCCGGCAATATTGAGCAGCAACTTGGACCGCGCGAGTTGTACTTCAAACTGGAATGCTGCAATCCGACAGGTTCATTCAAAGACAGGCAAGTGAGCGTCGGTATCTCAGTTGCCAGGTATTTTGGCCGTCAGAGGCTCGCTGTCACCTCGTCGGGAAATGTCGGAAATTCGTTGGCAGCCTACGCTGCGCGCTCGGGCGCCTGTGCTCACATATGGGTTTCCCGGAATACACCAGACTCGAAACGGCAACAGATCAACGTCTATGGATCGCGGGTCTTCGAGATTGAAATGGGACCAGCCACCGATTCCAGAGATGAGTATGAAAATCCATACGAGGTTGCTGTCCGCTCGTTGCCCTCATTTTGCAGCAGGAACCAGTTGGTCCCAATGACAACTGCGCGGTCGGTCAACCCTTTCATGGTCGAGGGCGCCAAGACAATTGCGTACGAAATCTGCGCTGATCTTGGACGTTGCCCGGATATTATCGCAGCTCCGGTTGGTGGCGGCGGCTTGGTTGGTGGTCTGCATGAGGGCTTTTGCGATCTGCTTGAAATCGGATTGATCGAGCAAATACCGAGCATCGTCGCCGGGCAACCGCTGGATTACTTTGTCGGAATCGACAGGGCTGATGACCCCAATTGCAGGGGCGCGCGACCTCTTGATGCAAAATGGGCCAATGAGGCGATTAGGGAATCTGGTGGAAGCCTCCATCGCCTGACCAGGGACGAAATCCTCAAGGCACAAGCGGAACTCGCTGGAATGGAAGGAGTATTCGCAGAGCCGCGGGGAGCCTATGCATTGGCGGCGCTCACAAAGGAGGCCCAAGCCCGCGGTGTGGACAAGGACGCTTTGGTAGTGGTCATCGTATCTGGCATGGGTCTCAAGGACATGGAGGCTGCATCCGAGTTTGCTAGCCGCCACAATTTGACCTCGTCTTCGATTGTGTCCTCAATTTGGGATTCGGAGCTGGACGCGGAGTCAGAAACTCGGAACTTCAGTCAGTCTGCGGGAAGATGACCAATGGCTAGTGTGGAATTCGTCGATGTTGCCAAGTCATTCGGGCAGGTTGAAGCTGTCACGGGTGTCAATATTGAAATCGAAGACGGAGAATTCGCGGTTCTTGTTGGACCTTCGGGCTGCGGAAAATCGACGCTGCTTCGGATACTTGCCGGACTTGAAAGATCTACCAGAGGTTCAGTCAAGGTCGGAGGCAAGACCGTTGACGATCTGCCTCCTAAGGATCGCGATGTCGCCATGGTGTTTCAGAATTATGCGCTCTATCCGCAGAAGACCGTGGCAGCAAACATGGGCTTTCCTCTCAGAATGCGGGGAGTGGGCCGGTTGGAAGCCCAACAGCGAGTGGAGGAGACGGCGCAGATACTCGGATTGGAAGACCTGCTGAAACGCTATCCCAAGCAACTTTCGGGAGGGCAACGGCAACGCGTCGCCATGGGGCGCGCAATTGTCCGGAATCCAAGTGTGTTTCTGTTTGATGAACCCCTTTCGAACCTGGATGCCAAGCTCAGGGTGAGAATGCGCGCAGAAATCAAGGAAATTCAGCAAAGACTCAAGACAACGACCGTCTACGTTACGCATGACCAGGTTGAGGCCATAACCATGTCGGACAAGATCGTGGTCATGCGGCAAGGCAGAGTTGAACAGGTTGGCAGCCCGCTCGATGTCTTTGACAGGCCCGTGAACAGATTCGTAGCTGGTTTTATTGGTTCTCCAGCGATGAATTTCCTGGAAGGCCAGATTGTTTCGACCGGAACGGGCCGGGAATTCGTAACCACAAGTGGATTGATCTGCCAGTTGCCTGCATCCTGTGAGGGCGAGTTAAGCGAATGCACATCTCTTGGAATTCGACCTGAACATCTGGATCTCGCTGATGAAGCTTCTTCCAACGCATTTGCCATGCGCACATCAGTGGTAGAACCCACCGGGGCGGATACCATGATCATTGCGCGCAATGGAACTGATGAACTGTCAGCCTTGATCAAGGGGCGCCACCCTTTTGCTCCGGGAGATCCGATACGCCTCACTCCATTGCCCGGAATGCTCCATTTCTTTGCGCAGGATGGAACGGCCATCCTGTAGTGGCCGATCCTTGGTCCAACACATTTGCCGTCACCAATAGATTGCTGTGCATCTCACGTCTGGCAAGAACGGCTAGGTTTGACGCGAACGCAGTGGTTCCCAACGATTGCCAAGACTGGTGCAAACACCTTTTGCAAGACAAGGACATTGCCATTGCTGTCAATCACCCTTTGTTGACTGTTTGACAGTGAAAACAGTGTGAAGTCGGCTTTGCTGCCGGGTGTCAGACCAGTCGAAGAGGGCAGTCCAAGTACCATTCTGGGGTTGACCGAGACAGCTTTCACACAATCGATGAACCCAAGGCCAGCAGCGTGCAACTTGGAGACTGTAGTTCCCAAGTCATAAACTGGCCCGTCGATATTGCGGGCATGCAAATCTGTTGAGATCGAATAGGGCGTCAGCCCATCGGCTATACATGTCGCGGCAACCTCAAAATCGTACGAGGCTGCACCATGCCCGACATCAAGGAGAATCCCAGCCGCTGCAAGCCGGTGCGCCTGTTCGAAGATCGCCTTGCTACCGACAATTGTACCCCCGGACTTTCCGTTATAGCAGTGAGTGACGATGTCGCCTGGCGACAGAAGCGAAAAGATCTCCGCGAGTTGGGGTGGTGGCTCTCCGATATGCACCATGAGCGGAAGGCCAGCTTTCTCTGCAACGCGTTTGGCAATTCGGACCGGTGTCATTCCCCAGTCTCCAACAACTGCGCCACTCGCCCGTACCTTAACCCCGCACAGGATGTCCCTGTTTGACTCGATCGCTGAGAGCGTTCGTTCTGCATCTATGAACCGCTCGTCAATTAACTCTGGAACTCGATTGCAGGCGACGAGGCCAATTGATCCGATGTTGATGAACGCGCGGACCGTCTCTGGCCGGCGTTCAATGATCAGTTTTCGCAACCCGTGAAGTGTGGCTTCACCGGCCGAACCGGCGTCGGCCACTGCGGTCACTCCGGTATTGAGGCCTGCGCAAGCCGGAGGAACCGAGATGTCGGTTCCGCCGTGCCAGATGTGGACATGCAAATCCGTCCAGCCGGGCGACAAATACAAGCCGTTTGCATCTATCGTCTCGTCATTGTGTGACGGAGTGCGCTTGACCGTTCCATCATCGGAGATGGCAACACTGGTGAGCTTCTCTGGAACATCAAAGCAAACCGGCCTGACATTAGTGAGCCACAGGCCCATGCCTCCAGTACTCCCTGTCTGCTGGTTACGTCCGTCGGACTCGACTGCTGTTGCATTGGTAATACGAACAGACATGTGGTCAACCTGGAATATTCCAGGTTCCGCTGATCCGGTTGAAAGAGATTCTCAAGCTGCGAGTGCAATGCGAGTGCTGTTCGGCTGTTCCGTTACGGCGGGCAAGTCGCGCAAGAAGGAGACGACGACAATGAGGTGGCAGGTTCGGCCTGGCAACTGGAGCGCTGAACTCTTGGATCAATCTCTAGCAAATTCGGAACCGCCGGCGATCATCTCGGCAGCCAAAATTCGTCATAGAGCAAGTCACCATGCTCGAAGGCTGGCTGCCCTTGAGCCATCAGTAACGCACATCGTTTGGGAATTGCCCGGAGTTCCAGTGTACGGCAGGCCAGGTCGCGCTTCTGTTGGCTCTTGTTACTTTGCTTCTCGAGTTTCTTGCGGGGCTGTCCGGCAGTGTTTCTGGCGATGCGGTCCGTGCTGCTGTCAAATCAGAATGGTTGCCTGCACTGATACTGCTTGCCAGCACAAGGTTGCTTGCAGTCGCGGCTCGCAAATCAGGACTGTTCTTCCGCAGAGAAACAGATGTTGCTGGGAGACCGCACTGCTATTTCACCCCACCTCCGAATGAGGCAACACGACTGTTCTCCTGATTATGCCGAATTCGGCATAATCAAGATGTCGGTTGCTCTGTGCCTGGAGCAGAACCATTTCGCCGGTCGGCCAAAGTTCAGAATGGCGCGCCGCCAGGGTCATGGGGGCATTAGGCTGCTATCAGTTGCGAGCCTGAAGAGGAACTGGACTGTCCTTCGAGCGACTGTCTGTGAGGGTCGGTTTCCGGTTTCAGTTCCATCACTGTTTCACAGCCCTTTTGCCCAGTTTCGGCACGGTAATGGAAGCCTCCTGTATGCCGGGTTGCACTGGATGAACTGGGAGCTACTGGCCGCAGTGGCCTTGAATTGGCGGTCAATGGTGGCACATTGCCGGACGCACGGCGGAAGGAACAATCGTGAGTTGCAGCCGTCTGCATGCAACCTTGATCTGCTGTCCATTGGCTTTGGTAACCGCTTGGCAACATATGTCTGGGTTTGCAAAGAACGAAAGGCCTAACGCTTCCAAAATGTCTTTGAGGGCTAGCAAGAGCAGCCGAAGTTTGATTGGAAGTTGAACGCTTTGCATTTGTCAACATCAACCTGAGAATTCTCTCTGCAACAGGAGGTTCCAACGTTGGATACGGTCATCCGAGCACAAATCGACGAAGAGGTTACGGAGGATGCAACTGCCGTATTGGCTGCGATGGGGCTCACTTTGTCGGATGCCTTTAGTCTCATGATAGTGCGCATCGCCACAGAACGACGGCTTCCTTTTGAGGCACTGGTCCCAAATGAAAAAACCATTGCTGCTATGGAGGCAGCGCGGTGTGGGGATCTGGCAGAGTTCCAAGATGTCAAGGGTCTGATGGCCGATCTGAGTGCGGAAGATCAGGCGTACCGCTGAGTTCAAACGGGTTAGAAGGGGTCAGCGCGGCGGAAGACTAGATGCCAGGTTCGAACAAGTCGTGATGCGACTTGCTGCTGACGAACCGCTTGAAGCGCACTTTCGCGACCATTCGCTGGTTGGAATTGGTCGGACCACCGCGAATGCAATTTATAGCCTGACCTCGTGCCAAATCATTGCCCCCGAACAACAGAGGCTCTCCGGTGACCTTGGCAAGCGCAAACGCCAGGCAATTGCCGAAATTTAGTGATGCTAGATGGTTGCCCTTGCCGAATTGCCTCCATGCCCTTCGAGCGGCGTCCAGTTGGTCTCGCGCAACTGAGACCGGTTCTATCACTGCTCATGTACGAAGCGCGTCAAGTTCAAGGCGCGCTACAGCGCCGCCTCAGCCTTCAAACACGATTGAAGCCTCGAGAATGTCCGCAACTGACCGTTTGCACGGCCGCGTTGTCAGAATGACTCTCTGGGAGAACTTAGCGTCGGATTCCCGGTTCAGAATTGCAAACAACGCAGAATTGTCGAAGGTCACTTGGGAAGGCCGAGTTCACCATAGAGCAGGTCACCGTGTTCAATGGCAGAAGGCCCCGGTCCCATCAACGACGCACAGCGTTCAGAGATTGCCCGGAGATGAAGGGCATGTCCCCGGCCACATCACGCTTGCGCTGTTCACGCTCCAAGTGTTCCCGTTGTGCTAGCATCATCGTACCAGTCTTGGTGGCCCCGCTTAGGCCCGCGAGTTCGCCTGCCAGCGAGCACGCACGCTTGTTCTTGATGTTCAGACTCATTGCACTGCTGGTAGACGACAGGCTGGAAGCCTTCCCTATGGGTCCAACTGACCGAATTCAATATCTGCTACGGCTGCTGGAACTCCAAATTCCTGCATTCAGTGCAAGCCATTTAGCTCTTCGCAATTGCAAGTATCAGCCGCTCCGACACAAGCAAGTACGTGGCCCAGAAATCACTTGCCAACCGAGATGCCCGCTTCCTGCACTGAACGGTAGAGCGGGGTAGAATATCAGAAATTGCGGTCACAGACTGTGCACGCTTTCGGAAGATCTGCGCCGTTTAAGTATCGGACCAGCCATTCGAACTCTGCAAGTCTGGGCAATCTTGTTTGCACTCGTGGCAGGGGACGCAATCCAGTAGGTTGTCGGCGAGGATAGTTGCCTGTTGTGACGATGCGTTTTCAATTGTCAGCGGAATTCCTATGTTCCAATTGGCTGGGATCTTTCTCTGTGATGACTTTTAGACCCGAAATATTGTCGAAGTGCCGCGAATTGTGCGTTATGAGTGGGATATCATGTCGAACCGCGCATGCAGCAATCCAGGCATCATTGGTCGCGATTGGCATTCCGCTCTTTTGTCGTTCAGCAACAAGTCGACCATAGCTTAGGGCGGTTTCCTCGTCGTAGGGAACGACAAAGAACTCGCGAAGTTTCGCCTCAAGTTTGCTTCGCCTTCTTGCTCCCCAGTCTGCTTTTTCGGCCCCATAATAGAGTTCACCTACCGTAATGAACGAAACAGCGAGCAGTCGATTTTGAATCCTGGGCTGATAGAGTTGTGCCAGTCTGTCGCCCCGCATCAAGTGTGACACGATGTTTGTATCCAATAGAGCGAAAGCAGGCATCATTTGCGGAATCCTGTTCCTTCACCCGGATGCCGCAATTCGTCGATCGCTGCCTCAAAGCCGTCATCATCGTCACCAGGCCAGGTGCCAAAGAGATCTTCGACTATATCTAGTGGCCGTACATTCTGGTGACGTACCAATTCCTCAAGGGATGGAGAGTCCCAGAATGAACTGACATGTATGGCTTTATGGTGCGGTTGATCAATTGAGTTTCCGTATCTATCTCCCAAGGGCTTGAATTCACGAACCTTGATGGATGTGATTCTGCCGCTTGCTGATTGTTCGATTGCTTCGCCTACCACTCGAACATATCCCAAAATATTATCGAATACTGCAACACTGTGGGCTTCGTCGAATTGGCAGAGCACGGCATCTCCGACGGATGGATGTATTCTGCACCGAATACCCTTGTCTCCGAAATCGGCCATGGTCATTCGTCCTTCAATCGTTAAATCACCAACCACCGGGCCATGGATTCTATTACGAATCCTGGCTATGCCGTTCGATGTCAACGATACCTTTATGGCGTTAGTCCGGTGCCCAAGAGTAAACGACACCTTCGTAATTCCCTGACCAAATATGGTTCCGGTTTCCTGCCAAGCCCGCAGCACACCTGAATCGTAGCCAACTGGTAGAGCGTCGCCGCTCCCTCCCAACTGCACAGCCTCTAGGCCGGCGAGTGTTCTTTCGAGAATTTCCTCGCCTTCATCCATGCCGGGAAATCGCAGATCACTCGTACAGCGATCCAAGCCAAGCACTGCCGCCGGACTTCCTGGTGCTAGCGACACAAGTTCAAGCCTTATGTCTTCTTCAAGGCCCCTTGGTAGCCTGCCTCTGTTGCGCTCTCCTGATCCGCCGTGGAGAATCCGGCCGACCCGGCGCATCGCTTTGTTCATGCCTGACAAAAAGCTCAGTAGTTGGGGCACGGGTATCCTGCCCGGTCCTACTGCTTCACCATCGAAACGAATCCTTAACAGAGGCTCATGATGTGTCATCTGATGGTCTCCCGAGGCGGTATCTGCAGCGTGCATTTCAATTTCGGTCGCGCCGCGCCATATGGAACGCGAAGGAGATGCGACGCGATGAGCGCTGCAAGATTGGCCGTTGCAACATAAACGGAGTGGTTTCGTAGTGGTAGTTCGTTATCTCCCCGGTTGTTAGCAGATCGCCAATCCGGCCATCCGGTTCCGGAGCTAACTGTTCAGTCTCTCTATAATGGCGACGACTGTGACACAGGAGGGCTGTTGTTCGATCTGAGTTCGATACAGGCGTGTCTCCCCATTGTTACCTGCCGTCATTGGATCGCATAGTCAAAGATACGAACATGTCAAGTATAGTCTTGTGATATTCTGATTTTGTCGTTCGGCTCTCTCCTTGTGATTTGTCGCGCTCGCAAGGATCAGTCGCGTCAACACCAGCAGGTAGCTGGTCCAGCAATCACTTGCCAATCGTGATGCCGGGCACCAGAATTGAAGTGTTGGGCAAGGTGGGGTGCTGGATATTGCCGGTCACAGATGGAGCATGCTTTCAAGACATTTGCGCGGCTTGAGCATGTGGCAAGCCATTCGAAATCCGCAAGTCTGGGCAATTCTGCCCGTTCTCGTGGCAGGATGCGTGCCCCAGCAGATTGCCAGCAAGGACAACCCTGCCGGAACGCATGCGCATATGCCGGCCGATCAGTCCCGCTTTCTTGAGGCAAAGAAGGGGACTGTGGTTGTGTCCGACGCCGCGCCTGAAGGCTGGGGGAATGACCACTACCAACTCAACGGAGGATGGCTTTCCGACGGGTTTCTGGTGCTTGAATTGTCTTATGGTGGCGGGTGCAAGCCACACGATTTTACGCTTGTTGTTCCGCGTGCACTGGGCAACCCGCCTCCCGCTCAACTTGAGGTCTCGTTATCGCATGACGCAAATGGCGATCGTTGCGAGGCATGGCTGACGAACGCATACAGATTTGACCTGACAATCATTGGCCAACACTTTGAAGATACGTTTGGCGGGTGGTACGGCAGTGTGGCGTTGGGACTTGGCGGATTGCCCGCAGACTCCCTTATCTACGACTTCGAGGCACGGGCGACGGAAACCGGCAACAAGCCGGGCGGGTCAAAGAAAAGCGGCATCCAAGTTCCTTCGGTGGAGTGAACTCGTCTTTCTGGGAAGCGACTGCAAAAGGTGAATGGGTTTGGAGTTGCAAACCCGCAATGCCTCCTGAGAAGGAGCAGCAGGTCGCCGGCATACTGCATCAACGGCTCTATTGAATTGGGGAGCAAGTGGTTCTCATGGGCGAGACGGGTGAATGGCTTGGGACTATCGGTGGTTTCAGGGATACCCAAGCTGTCATTTAGGTAGCGCGCAACATCTTCCAAAGGCAGTCGTGGCAGGTGTTAAAGCGCTAATTGACAGGCACGGCGATAGCCTCCCGAACCAGGTCCGTATGCTCCGGGTTCCAGTCGAGGAGATTGCCGTGTTGCTCTCGCATCCGCCTGGGCGAAAACCAGAGCATGGTGTAGTCAATCATGCTGCGCCTCTTGGGGGGCTTGGGTTGCAGGTGCCAGGACCAAGGAACCTGTAGACTCTCTTTCCATTGCCCTGTCGAAGCCGGCATTCAGTTCAATACCGGGCATCTGGCCCGCATCCTTCAAGCATCAACCAACACGGCTATAACGGACCAATCAGTTCCACGCGCCCGTGTGGAGCAAAAGCGGGATCGTGAAATCAGTTTTGGTCGGACTTGCCCATTGATCGGTGCAATACTGCCGTTCCAACCACCGGAATGCTGTTTGGAACAGCCGTACCAGTGCGATTGCGATTGTGGCCAGGAAATCAGTTCCCAGTTGCCAGAATGCCAACCGATACAAGAATGACGGCAATTGCTGCCAATCGGCGGGACGAAATCCGCTCCCTGTGAAACAGCCAGGCCAGCCCGACAGTAACCATCGTGAATGTGGAAGCCACGACAGCCGTGATCTCGTCGAACTCTCCGATGCTGCCCAGCAGCAGAAACAGCAGGCCGGCGGAGTCGAGAGTGCCGTGTGCGACAAAGAAAGGCCACCATGCAAATGGCAGGACTGGCCGCGATCTTGACACGGCGAATGTGCCAACCAGAAACAACAGCCCGAACATGCGGCCGAGCCAAAGTACCGTGAATCCGTCGGCCCAGCGCATGGCCTGCTGCGCCGAAATAATCGCAACTGCGTAGATCACGCTGGCAAGCACCGCGAGAACAACCGCGTGGCGGGAGACATTCCGTTCGTCCTTGCTGCTGGCCCCGGCACCAACCACCGCAACTGCCGCCACGATTGCCAGCATGGCGGCAAGTTGTGTCATGCTCGGTCTGGATCCCGCGGCTAGCGCAAATGCGACGATGAAGATCGGATGCGAGGCAACGATGGGCGCAGCAACCGAAACTGGGCCAAGTTCCATTGCCCGGAAAAACAGAAGGAGCGCCGCCGCCATGGCTGCGCCGTGGATGCAGGCAATTGCTGCGCCCATGTTGAGGAGAGAGTCAGGATTGAGAAAAAACGGCGCCGCCAGGCTCAACACAACCGTGCTGATCAGCAGCATACCGGTCAGTGCGTTCCTGGCGCCAATGCCTCGCGAACTGTGGCTGGCCATGAAATCGGCAACGCCGAAAGAGACAGCGCACAACGCGCCCATCAGAACCTGTATCATCGGTTCACTATCAAGCCGGTTGCTTGCGTGCCTGACCGCAGCAGCAACCCGGGTTTGCCAGCCCAATTGTCCATTGCCGTATGAATACGGCAGCAAATCATGGAGCGTCTGGTGTCAGGCTTCGACACCGCCTACGGTAAGCCCACCGATGAGGATTGACGGCTGCCCGACTGTCACAGGGACCCATTGCCCGTTCTTGCCGCAGGTGCCGATACCCGGGTCGAGCTTCATGTCGTTTCCGACAACGCGGATCTGGCGCAAGGCACTGGCGCCGTCGCCTATTAGTGTGGCGTTCTTCAGTGGCGCCCCGGCCTTGCCGTCCTTGACCCGGTAGGCCTCGGTGCAGGAAAACACAAACTTGCCGTTGGTGATATCAACCTGCCCCCCGCCGAACCCCACAGCATGAATTCCGTCCTTCACGTCCGCAAGGATCGCAGCAGGATCGTCGTTTCCGCCGAGCATGTACGTGTTTGTCATCCGTGGCATGGGGGCGTGTGCGTAGGATTGCCGCCGCCCGTTGCCAGTCGGCTCCGAATTCATCAGGCGGGCGTTCTGCCTGTCATGCATGTACGCGACCAGAATGCCGTCCTCGATGAGTGTTGTTGCACGTGCGGGTGTGCCTTCATCATCGACGTTGATGGACCCGCGCGCCTCCGGCAGCGTGCCGTCATCCAGTACTGTGATCCCAGCAGCCGCAATCCGCTCGCCCATCAATCCTGCAAACGCGGATGTCTTCTTGCGATTGAAATCGCCCTCCAAGCCATGGCCGATTGCCTCGTGCAACAGAATTCCGGGCCATCCCGGACCCAGAACCACATCCATGATACCAGCAGGAGCCGGCTCGGCTTTCAGTCCGACACGCGCAATCCGAAGCGCCTCATCGGCGAGCGGCTGCCAGTGGCCGGGAACCATCAACCTGTCGAGGGAGAACCGGCCGCCGGAACCGTTGGAGCCAGACTCCCGTACTCCGTCTTCCTCCAGGATGACGCTCAGGTTGATCCTCGACATCGGCCTCGAGTCAGAAATCAGCGAACCGTCGGGCCTGAGGATCACCACATCCTGTTGGGAGGTGGACAAGCTGGCGCTCGCTTGAACAACCCGGTTGTCAGATGATCGCAGGTAGGCATCGATCTCCTTCAGGAGTTCAACCCTGGCGGCAAATCCCGAATCGTCGGCGGCAGCGCTTTCCGGATATAGGTCAAAACCGGTTGATGGGGGGGCAGGTGAAGCAACACGCTGCTCTTCCTTCACGGCGAAGCGGACGGTTTCGGCAGCGCGTTTCAGTGAGGCCTGGTTCACGGCATTAGAATGTGCGTAACCGGAAACCTCGCCTGCAACCGCGCGCAGTCCGAACCCCTCGCTTTCGTTGTAACTTGCGGCACGCAGGCGTTGGTCGTCATAGACAAGCTGCTCGGACCGGCTCCGCTCCAGAAAGAGCTCGCCATCCTCCGAGCCTTGGGTTGCCTCTCTGAGGACTGCCAGGGACAAATCAAGGTCAAGAGAGTCGTCGAAAGGAGAGTAGTTTTGATGCGTGCCGTTCATGGGTGCTTCGCCACTGCCGGAAAAGGGCACGTTGGCATGTTTCAATGACTTGTTATCGGCTCTCCAATATGGTTTTCAGGCGCCGCGAACAACCGGGATTCACCATCGTTGCCTCCTGCCGGGAGAGCAACGTCAACCATGTCGAATGGAGCCGAACGCATGACTAGCAAGCGGCCTTTCCTGCCAACCCTGATCGGCTCCGTAATGGCTGCCGGAGCCGGGATTGGCGCGGAGGTAAGCCAGGATCTGGAGATTATCGGGCGCCCGATTGACGGAGCCTACGGATTTCAACCAGCGGTGACCGAGATCGCGCAGGATATACTCTGGCTCGACAACCTGCTGTTGTGGATCATCGGTGTGATTTGCATCTTCGTGCTGGGGCTGCTGGCAATCGTGGTCTTTCGCTACAATGAATCCCGCAATCCCAAACCGGCCGGCTTCACGCACAACACCCCGATCGAGATCATCTGGACGCTGGTTCCAATTGTAATTCTGGTCGGCATCGGCGCGATTTCCTTGCCGGTACTGTTCAAACAGCAGATCATTCCGGAAGCGGATGTCACGATCAAGGCTAGTGGCAATCAGTGGTACTGGACCTACGAGTATCCGGAGCATGGGATCGAATTCGACAGCTTCATGCTGGCTCGCGACCAGTTGGAGGAATATGGTTACTCTCAGGATGAGTATCTGCTGGCAACGGATACAGCAATCGTCATTCCGGTTGACAAGACGGTCGTCGTGCACGTGACCGGAACCGACGTGATCCACGCTTGGACGATCCCCGCTTTTGGCGTCAAGCAGGATGCAGTGCCTGGAAGACTGGCCGGTCTATGGTTCAAGGCCGAAAAGGAAGGGATCTATTTCGGCCAATGCTCCGAGCTTTGCGGCAAGGACCATTCGTACATGCCGATTACCGTCAAGGTGGTCAGCCAGGCAGCATACGAAAAGTGGTTGGATGACGCGATTGAGGAGTACGCTACACTTGCTCCGCTGGTGCCACCAGTCGCCGACGATGCCTGATCAGCGCGCGTTTCCGATGTGACAGGGGTCCTTGACCGATGACCGGGGTAGCCACCCAGAACTACGCAGCCGCAGAAGCGGATTTCGGAGACTATTTTGCACTCCTGAAGCCGCGCGTGATGGCGCTGGCAGTGTTCACCGCTGCGGTAGCGATTGTTGCAGCGCCTGGAGATGTTCATCCGGTCATTGCATTGGCTTCCATGGTGTTCATCGCCGTCGGCGCTGGTGGCGCAGGTGCTTTGAACATGTGGTGGGACTCGGATATTGACGTTGTTATGAGACGAACCCGGGACAGGCCGGTTCCCGCCGGGCGGGTTCGCCGTGAGGATGCCCTTGCGCTCGGTTTGTGGCTGTCCGCCTTTGCAGTCGTGATGCTGGCGCTGACAGCAAATTTCCTGGCCGCAGGACTGCTGGCCTTCTCAATCTTCTTCTATGTCGTGATCTATACGATGCTGCTGAAGCGCTCGACGCCCCAGAACATCGTCATCGGTGGCGCTGCCGGCGCATTGCCACCCGTCATCGGCTGGGCGGTTGCAACCGGCGGCATCGGAGCAGCCCCAATCCTGATGTTCTTGCTCATCTTCCTGTGGACGCCGCCGCATTTCTGGGCGCTGGCCCTCTTCGTGAATGATGACTACCGGAGAGCAGGCGTGCCGATGCTCACCGTGACCCACAGTAGCCGAGCAGCAAGAACGCAGATTTTCGTCTATACCGCGCTTCTGGTTCCGATCGGCCTGCTGCTGTCCTTTAGCGAGGCTGGCGGTCCGGTGACGCTCGCGCTGGTAATCTTGCTGAATGTCCGATTCCTGCTGGACGGCCTCGCGCTGCTTCGACGCGGTGACCGTGTGGCGGCTCAGGATGGCTGGCGGGCCGAGAAGCGCATGTTCAAGACATCATTGATCTACCTGTTTGCGCTTTTCGCTGGGCTGGCTGTTGATGCGGTCTTGAGATTGCCGCTGGAAAGCGTGCCGGCATGGCCGCGGGTGATCTGAAAATGGCCTTGAACCGCCAACATGATCTTCATGCGCGTCGAGGACGCCAGAACCGGCTTGTTGCAGCAATTCTGGGCGGCTTCGTGGTTCTGGTTTTTGCGGTCACTCTGGTCAAGCTTTCCGCTGGCCAGGTCATGGAAGCATTCGATCATGTGGTCCGCCCCTCGCTTGTCGAGGAAGCCAATGACTATTGAGCGTATGAATGCCAAAGTTTTGGCCGGCCTCGCTGGCGTGGTCGTATTCATGGGGGCTGCTGCCTGGGCGTCAGTGCCGCTCTACGACTGGTTTTGCCGGGTTACAGGTTACGGCGGCGCGACCGTCACGTCGCAATCGGCTTCGGAGGAGATGCTGGACCAGACCATTACCGTCCGGTTCGACGCATCGCTCGAACGCAACATGCCGTGGACCTTCCGGCCACTGGAACTCGAGGTCGACACCAGGATAGGTGAGAACCGTCTGGCCTTCTATGAGGCGTACAATCCGACAGAGTCGCCAGTTGCAGGCGTGGCCAGCTATAATGTCTATCCGTTTTCGGCGGGCGGGTATTTCGTGAAAGTCGATTGCTTCTGCTTTCAGCAACAGGTCCTGCAGCCCGGCGAAAGGGTCGAAATGCCGGTCAGTTTCTATGTCGACCCGGAGATCGTCAATGATCCCGAAACGCGTAATCTTGGCATGATCATTCTTTCCTACACCTTCCACCGTGCCGAGGAACTGGAGGGGCAGGATGAAGTGCTGGAGACGGCACACGTGAATTCCGAACCACAAGCCAACAGTTGGGACCTATAGATATGGCTCACGAAATCAACCATGACTATCACATTCTGAATCCCTCGGTCTGGCCGTTCCTGGGCGCCGTTGGCGGATTCACCTTGCTGTTCGGTTCGGTACTGTTTTTCCATGATCATGGACCCTGGGTGGCCCTGATCGGTGCCGCACTGATTGCATATGTGATGTTTGCCTGGTGGTCCGATGTCATCAAGGAGTCGCACACCGGTGATCATACCCCGGTCGTGCGGATCGGGCTGCGCTTTGGTTTTATCCTCTTCGTCATTTCCGAGGTCATGTTCTTTGCTGCGTGGTTCTGGAACTTCTTCAAGCACGCGATGTACCCGATGGAGGAAGGCTCCGGAGGAGTCTGGCCGCCTGTGGGAATCGAGACGTTCGATCCCTGGCATCTTCCGCTGATCAATACCCTGATCCTGCTGGCGTCGGGCGCGGCTGCAACCTGGGCGCACCATGCGCTGGTCCACGAAAACAATCGCAAGGACCTGGTTCAGGGGCTTGTGCTGGCGATCGTGCTTGGCGTCGCGTTCACCGGGCTGCAGGCGTACGAATACAGCCATGCCGCGTTCGGTTTTTCAGGCAACATTTATGGCGCTTCCTTCTTCATGGCCACCGGGTTTCATGGCGCTCACGTCATCATCGGGTCGATCTTTCTGTTTGTGTGCCTCATGCGCGCAATGAGGGGACATTTCACGCAGTCAGCGCATATCGGTTTCGAAACTGCGGCATGGTACTGGCACTTCGTCGATGTGGTCTGGCTGTTCCTGTTTGCCGCAGTCTACATCTGGGGAGGCTGAACAGCCTGGCAGGGACGGCTAGCGCTGGGGGAGGGCCGGCGTACCCGCAAACGGTCAAACCGGTAGGGCCAATGCTCCGCAGGATCGCTTTCCCAGCATTACTCGGCATCGCCGGGCTTGGGCTGTTCGTCGGATTGGGAAGCTGGCAGCTGCAGCGGCTGGCTTGGAAGGAAGGCATCCTCGCGGCGATAGAGTCCAGAATTCATGCGGCCCCGGTTTCATTGCCCGTGCGGCCGGCGCAAGAGGTCGAGGGCTTTCTGCCGGTGGTCATGGATGGCCATCCAGCCGGGAAGGAACTGCTTGTACTGCTTAGCCGGACGGGGTTCGGTCCCGGATACCGGTCCGTCACCGCATTCGAAACAGAGGGACGCCGCGTGTTGCTGGACCGGGGATTTGTCCCCGCAGCCTACAGGGACCAGAACAGGGATACGGGCGATGTCCGGGTAACAGGAAACCTGCATTGGCCGCAGGAATTTGACCGGTTGTTCACGCCGGAGCCTGATGGAAATCTGTGGTTCGCTCGCCGGGTTGAGGAAATGGCCGCTGAACTTGAAACAGAGCCTGTTATGGTCGTTGCCCGCAGTCTGGAACCACCAGTCGCAAACCTGCATTCCTGGCCGGTCGATACAGGGGAAATCCCGAACAACCACCTCAACTACGCGATTACATGGTTCGGTCTGGCCGCCGCTTGGGTCGGGATGACAGCGTTCTGGCTTTGGCGTATCAATCGCCGGGAGTGAATTTCCGATTGGACACGATACTTTGACAGCAATTCAATACGTTTCGACCCGGCAGGAGTCATGTGGACATGGTTTCGCCGATGTGTTGCTTGCGGGGCTTGCGAGCGATGGCGGCCTGTTCATTCCCGACCGCTGGCCGCGTTTTGAGGTCGGCGAAATCAGGGACATGGCCGGAATGCGCTACGAGGATGTTGCTTTGAAGGTCATTCGGCCCTTCGTCAGCGGATCATTCAAAGACGATGAACTGGAGGGGTTTATCGAGGCCGCATACAGCGTATTTTCCCACGAGGCCCGGAGCCCGCTGGTTCAGGTCGGACCGAACAGTTTCCTGCTGGAGTTGTTTCACGGTCCCACGCTTGCTTTCAAGGATTTTGCCATGCAGCTCGTCAGCCGGATGCTGCAGGCGGCACTTGAACAGAGGGGCCAGCGCGCAACCATCGTTGGAGCAACCAGCGGTGATACGGGCTCGGCAGCGATCGAGGCATTTCGCGGTATGAAGTCGGTGGATGTTTTCATCCTGTATCCGGACGAAAGGGTGTCGGATATCCAGCGCCGGCAGATGACCACCCCGGCCGATGATAATGTGCATGCGATGGCAATCGACGGGAGCTTTGACGATTGCCAGGCTCTGGTGAAGGGCATGTTCAATACTGCGGACTTCCGAGCCGAAATGAACCTCGCCGCCGTCAATTCGATCAACTGGGCAAGGATAGTTGCTCAGACCGTCTATTACTTCTTTGCCGCAGTGGCGCTGGGCGGGCCTGACAGGAAGGTCAGCTTCTCGGTGCCGACTGGGAACTTCGGAGACATCTATTCCGCCCATGTGGCGAGGCGGATGGGTTTGCCCATTCAAGATCTGGTGATTGCAACCAACCAGAACGACATTCTTCATCGAACGCTCTCGACCGGTGTTCACCAGGTCCGGAATGTAAGGCAGTCCATCAGTCCTTCTATGGACATACAGGTCAGTTCCAACTTCGAGCGAATCCTGTTCGAGGCCTGCGGCGGCGAGCGGCCAGCGGTGAGAGCGCTGGTGGCGGGTTCCGCGATCAAAGAATACTCGCTTGAAGGCAAGGCACTCGATTGGCTTCAAGCGCACTTCCGGAGTGGAAACTGTTCGGAGGATGAGACAAGGGCAGCCATCCGGGCAACCTACAGGCGATCCGGCCAGGTGGTCTGCCCTCACACGGCGGTTGGATTGAAGGTCGCTGATGAAGTTCTCAACTCACGTACGGCTCCAGTTGTCTCGCTTGCGACCGCTCATCCTGCCAAGTTTCCGGATGCGGTGGAGGAGGCATGTGGCGTCCACCCAGAGCTTCCTGAGCACATGGCCGGCATTCATGAACTGCCGGAAAGAATCTGCCGGCTGCCCAATCAGATGCAGGATGTGACGAATGCCATTCGGGAAAGGGTTGCCGCGTGAGCGCTGAAGTGACCAGGCTTGCCAATGGCTTGAGGATTGCGACCGATCGGATGGAGGGCTTCCGCACTGCCGCAGTCGCCGTGTTCGTGCTGGCTGGCGGTCGCCACGAGCGCAAGTCCCAGAACGGAATTGCCCACTTTCTTGAACACATGGCCTTCAAGGGAACGAGGAGGCGCACCGCAATACAGATCTCGGAAGAGATTGAGCATGTGGGTGGATATCTGAATGCTGCGACAGGCAAGGAGGTCACCACCTATTTTGCCGGAGGATTGGGCGAGGATGTTCCGCTGGCCATCGAATTGATCGGAGACATAGTCTTGAATTCGGTCATGCGCCCCGAAGACATCGACCTAGAGCGCGGTGTGATACTCAATGAGATTGGCGAGTATGAGGACTCGCCGGTTGATTCGCTCTTCGACGCTTTGCAGCGCACGGTCTATCCCGAACAGCCTTTCGGCAGGCCGATAATTGGGACTGAAAAGCTTGTGTCGTCGTTCAGACGGGACGATCTGCTCGAATTTGTCGATGCCCATTATGCGCCTAGCAGGATGATCATAACCGCCACTGGCGATGTGAATCACGGGCAGGTGGTCGCGCAGGCCAAAGAGTTGTTCGCGGACATGCCCGCTGGTTCCGGACACAATCCGCAAGCGGCCAGGTTCCAAGGTGGCAGGCAGCACCGCGAATTGCGGTCCATTGAACAGGCTCATTTCGCTTTGGCATTCGAGGCGCCGCAGATACTGGCTCCGGCTGAATCGGCTGCGAGGATATTCGCCATCGTGCTCGGAGGCGGTTCCTCGTCGCGCCTGTTTGCCGAGGCTCGTGAACGGCGGGGTTTATGCTATTCGATTTCGGCCCATACTGCTCCCAGTTCGGATACCGGGACCTTTACCATCAGTGCCAGCACTGGCCGCAATGAAATTGGAGAACTTGCGTCATTGTGCATTGATGAACTGAAGAAGGCGGCAGACTCGATAACCCAGGCGGAAGTTGACAAGGCCCGCAACCAGATCCGGGTTGCCGTGCTGACCGGAAACGAAAGCCCGATGCAGCGCAGCGATCGCATGGGCGCCATGCTTGCTTTCAAGGGTGAACTGGAGGAAGTAGACGAGACCATAGCGCGTTATGATGCGGTAACGGTTGACGAGGTCCGGAGCTTTGCTGCCGGTCTGGTGGCCGGGGCCAACGCGTCGATGTCGGTGCTTGGCCCGGTCGAGAATGCTCCTTCGATCGAATTTCTAATGGATCGCTTGGCCGCATGAAGCTGCTGGGCAGGTCTTCTCCGGAACTGATCACCGACAGGTTGACGCTGCGGCTGCCCAAGCCGAATGACTACCCGCAATGGAGTTCACTTCGCCAGTCGAGCCGCGAGTTTCTTGAACCGTGGGAGCCGACTTGGGCTGCTGACCACCTGTCGAAGAGAGCGTTTTCGGAGCGCGTGCGCTGGGCAAGGAACTCCGCTGCGGAAGGGAGTGCGCTGCCCTTCTTTCTTGTTCGTCAGATTGATGAAGCGGTCGTTGGCGGAATTACCCTGGATCAGATCCGATACGGTCCATCGCAGCGAGGCAATCTGGGCTACTGGGTCGGCCGGGAGTATGCCCGGCAAGGGTTTATGAAGGAAGCAATCGAGGCAGTCGTCCATCATGCCTTCAACGAGTTGGGACTGAGCCGGATCGAGGCAGCATGCCTGCCATCAAACACCGCATCGCGCCGCCTGCTCGAAAAGGCGGGTTTCAAGTATGAAGGAGTGGCGCAAAGCTATCTTCAGATCAACGGACGCTGGCAAAACCATGTCCTTTACGCAAACCTCAGGAGTGACCGGCGCGGCAGAACCGATGCCGGTTGACAGCGATTGTCCTCTTGCCCTCTGAACCCGGCAACCGGGGAGTTCGAGCAATCACTTAGGCGGGTGGTGCCAGGCCTCGATTTCGTAGGCAGCGCCGGCTACTCGGACGACCCCAGAGGGATAAGCCGTGCACAGGAAGCGCTTGTCGTTGCCCCTGCTGATGCAGGTGAGGTGTCGGCGATTGTTCGTCTTTGCCACGAACACTCGGTTGCGGTCATACCCTTGGGTGGAGGCACAGGGCTTGCTGGTGGCCAGATTCCGGAAGGATTGCCGCGGCCTCTTGTGCTCTCTCTCCGGAGGATGAACCGCATTCGTGAAATCAGCACCGGCAGCGGAACCTTGACAGTCGAAGCAGGCTGCGTGCTTCAGGATGTCCAGGCTGCGGCAGAGGCAAGTGACCGGCTCTTTCCCCTGTCGCTTGCTGCGCAGGGCAGTTGCCAGATTGGCGGAAACCTGGCGACCAACGCCGGTGGCGTACATGTTCTCCGTTACGGCAATGCCCGCGATCTGTGCCTGGGGCTTGAAGTTGTCCTGCCCGACGGGGAAGTGTGGACCGGGCTGTCGAACCTTCGCAAGGACAACGCCGGATATGACTTGCGGAATCTGTTCATCGGCTCCGAGGGGACTCTCGGGATCATCACGGCGGCATCACTCAAGCTCTTTCACCGTCCTGCTGAGGTCGCAACCGCTTTGCTGGCTGCCGAGTCACCCAGGGATGCCCTTTCTCTGCTGGAATTCCTGAGGGGTAGGTTTGGCATGATGATCTCGGCCTTCGAAATCATCAGCCGGGTCGGGTTCGATTTTCAGGAGGAACTCGATCCAGATTTCCGTTGGCCGATGACTTCCCGTCCGGATTGGATGGTACTGGTCGACATTTCCTCGGACGTTCCGGGGGAAATCGCCGACGATCTGGTGAATGCCGCAGGGGAGGCAATGTCGAAGTCCCTTGTTCAGGACGGTGTGTTTCCCGCGTCCGAGCGGCAGCGGCAGGAATTGTGGAGGCTACGGGAAGCAATTCCGGAAGCAAACCGGTTGATCGGTTCGGTGTCGTCGCATGATCTTTCTGTGCCGATCGGCTCGGTTGCGGATTTTCTTGACCATGCTGTCAGGGCGGTCGCGCAAATCGGGGACTACCGGGTCAATTGCTTTGGTCATTTGGGTGATGGCAATCTGCACTTCAATGTGTTTCCGCCATCCGGTGGCCTCGCAGGTCCTGGCGACAGTGCCAGAAGAGAGATAAGGGATGCGGTCCGTCAGGTTGTCCACCGGTTCAAGGGTTCCATGTTTGCCGAACACGGCACAGGCCGCCATTTCGTCCCTGAGTTTCTTGCTACTGCCAATCCTGTCCATCTCCGAATGATGAGGCAGGTCAAGCATGCGCTGGATCCGAAAGGGATAATGAATCCGGGTGCAGTTCTTCCGGCTTGAATCCAAACGACCATCGGCACTGACAGGACGGGTGCTGCGGCATGCATGTACTCGGTCGGTTACAATCTACAGTACCAGTGCCCGTTCGCCGCCAGGGGCAGATGGCCCGCCGGTTCAGCAGTGCCGTTCTGTGTCTCCTCGCCATGCCGGCCGCGTGCCGAAGACAGCAGGGCAAGACGCGTCCAAACCGCTCACAGTTCCTGATGCAGGAATTGTGCAGTCATACCCTTCACGGCCAGTTTCCACACTGGTTCAGGCAATTGATTTTTGACCCCGGCGCCACACCGGACCGGCCCGCCAAAAACAAATGCGCATGCCACAATTACGGTGATTGCGTTCGCAAAACTGTGTTGCGTTCGAGTCAACAGATTGTGCAGAAATTGAACTGTTTATTCAACACAATGCAATCTAGAATGTAGGCGATGTCTCAAATGGGGAGAACGAAAGTGACCGAGCAACTGAATTCACAGTCACCGCAACTGAGCCGGCGAAGGCTCTTGCAGCAGGGCGCAGCGATCGGCGGGATTGCTACTGCTTCATCTCTGGTGACCGTCACATCGGCCGGTGCGGCTGGGACCAAGGTCAATATGCAACTCGGTTGGCTCGCCAGTAACGGCATACTCGGCGAAGTCGTTGCCAAGCGGGAAGGATTCTATGAAGAGGAAGGGATCGAACTGGAAGTTACGCCAGGCGGCCCCGGAGTCGATGGTGTGGCGTCGGTGGCCGCAGGAAGGGCAGACGTAGGCCAGCTCTCCTCAAGCCCGTCCCTGATGCTGGCCCGGTCGGCGGGCATCCCGGTCAAGGCGTTTGCAGCTGGTTATCAGAAGCACCCCTTCACCTATTTCTCGCTGGCCTCCGATCCTATCCGCACGCCGGCAGACATGGTCGGAAAGACGATCGCAACGCAGCCAACCGCCATGATCCTTCTGCGGGCGTTGCTCGCCGCCAACGACATTCCCGAAGACCAGGTTGAAGCTGTGAACATGGGCAGCGACATGAACCAGCTCTTGTCGGGGCAGGCACAGGCGGTCACCGGTTGGATGACCAACACCAATGCGCTCAAGATACTCGGGGAAGACCGGGTAGACATGATGCTTTGGGATGCCGGCATTCAGCTCTACGCAAACGTCTATTACACAACTGACGACATGCTTGCGCAGCACTCGGACGTACTTGTCAGGTTTCTGACCGGTTCGGCGCGGGGATGGGGATTTGCGCGCAACAATCCGGAAGCCGCAGTGGATCACCTGGTGTCTGAATATGTGAATCTTGATCGGGACAGCGAACTTGAGGCTGTGAACCCGGTCTTGGGTTTCGCATTCAACGACACAACTGCCAGTGATGGCTGGGCAGCCATGAATGCGGAAAACTGGCAGGCTCAGATCAATACCTATGATCAGCTCGATCAGTTCCAGGGCGAAACGCCTGGTTTGGGTGATGTCATGACCACCGAAATCCTCGACGCAACGGCAGACATCCGCCGGCAGGTTGGCTGATAGCGCAAATCGAGAGGCGGGGGGCCGGGCAAACGGCAACTCCGCCATCTCTGTCAACGGACTCGCGGTCCGGTTTGGAGACGCTCCGAACCGGATCACGGCTCTGCAGGACATTACGTTTGATGTACCGGAGGCAAGCCTGATCACAATGGTCGGTCCCTCTGGCTGTGGCAAGTCCACCCTGCTCAGGGCCATAGCTGATCTGGTCGAGTCCGATGAAGGAAACATCCGGGTGTTCGGGCGGACAACAGGGCAGGCGAGGCTGGCGCGGGATTTCTCATTCGTGTTCCAGGAGTCGACACTGCTCCCCTGGAGATCAGCCCTTGAGAATGTTCTGCTTCCGCTGGAAGTGGGCAAGGGAAGCGGCAAGTTCGAGAAGCATTTCGAGCCTGCTGAACTCTTGCAACTCGTTGGACTTGCAGGTCGGGAGGAAGCACTGCCGCATGAGTTGTCAGGCGGCATGCAGCAACGTGTATCGATTGCGCGGGCCCTGGTCTGCAGGCCGCGCGTGCTCCTGATGGACGAGCCCTTTGGCGCCCTTGACGAAATCACCCGGGACAAGCTCAACGAGGAGCTCTTGCGGATCTGGAAGGAAACAGGGACGACGATCGTGTTTGTGACACATTCGGTTCCGGAAGCTGCATATCTGGGCCAGAAGTGCCTGGTGCTTTCCAGGAATCCCGGGCGGGTTCTGGACTATGTGGACATCGAACTTTCCGAGCCTCGCCGTCCGGCAATCCGGGATACGCTGGAGTTTGTGAAGGTTACCGGGAAATTGCGAGCGCTCCTCGAAAAGGCGGGACAGGTCTGATGGCTGTCGCAGAACGACCAGTGGCGCAATCTGCAGTGTCCACCGTGAGCCAGACCTGGCGTCGTCGACTCCCGGCAATCGGGACGGCGATCGGGCTGCTGTTGCTGTGGCATCTGGTTGTGACCGTATTCGGCATTCCGACCTATATTGCCCCAAGCCCGGTTCAGGTTGCTGCGGTATTCGTTGAACAGGGCGACATACTCTGGATCAACTTCCTGCCGACATTGTTCGAGGCCGCATCGGGGTTCATCCTGGGCAACTCCGTGGCTGTGCTCCTGGCGATCTGGTTCGTTCACAGCCGGTTTGCAGAACAGGCATTCTATCCGATTGCGGTCTTCATAAATACAATTCCGATCATCGCCATCGCGCCGATCCTCGTGCTCATACTGGGCAACGGATATGCGCCCAAGATTGTCATTGCATCGCTGATCTGCTTCTTCCCGACACTTGTGAACATGGTCCGGGGATTGAAGGCAGTCAGCCCTCAAATGATCGAACTCATGCGGGTTCTTTCGGCGAATGACCGGGAAATCCTCTGGAAGGTCAGGCTGCAGAGTTCACTTCCATTCCTGTTTGCTGCGCTCAAGATCGCATCGACGACCTCGGTGATTGGCGCAATCGTCGGAGAATGGATCGGGTCGAATTATGGACTTGGCGCCCTGATAATCGAAGCCACCTACAATTTCCGTTCACCGATGCTGTATGCAACGGTGATCCTTGGAGCCAGCCTGGCCGTGGCGGGATTTGTAGCAACGACCATTGCCGAACGCAGGTTCGTCAAGTGGAAATCAGGCGCCGTCCACTGACGGAAAGGGAGTCAGACAGATGAAATCATATGAGATAATCAAGCGTAGATCGGAAACCGTTCCGGTTGTGGCTGTCAGCGATGTGGTCGTTGTGGGCGGAGGTCCGGCGGGTGTGTCAGCGGCGGTCTCTGCTGCCCGCAACGGGGCGTCGGTGACTCTTGTCGAACGCTACCCCTATCTCGGCGGTCTGGCATCTGGCGGAATGGTGCTGGTTCTCGACGACATGCACAACGGCATCGAGATTTCGGTCCGCGGCCTTGCCATGGAGATCATCGACCGCATGCATGCGCGCGGACTTTGCGTCTACCCGCCCGAAGGCGACCGCGCACCAGATGTCAGGGGATCGACCGAAATGGTGCAAAAGTGGGCGCGTTGGGGCGTATGTGACTTTCATGTCCACTATCGCCCGCATCCGGTTGTGTTTGCTGCTTCTTTCGACCCTGACGGTTTCAAGCAGGCGTCGTTGGACATGGTTGGCGAAGCTGGCGTCAATTTGCGCCTGCACAGCTGGTTCCAGTCGACGATTGTCGAAGATGGATGCGCCAGCGGCGTGATTGTCGAGACCAAGCAGGGCGCCCAGGCCATCCGCGGCAAGGTGGTGATTGATGCAACCGGTGATCTGGATGTCGCCGCAAGCGCCGGCGCTCCGTTTGCGGACGGTTCCTACATCGTCACAACGGTTTCACGCATGGGCGGGGTCGACACTGACGCCGCCGAGCGCTTCCAGTACGGCGAGCCGGAGAAGTTCTCGGCGCTTGAGCGCGAGGCCAAGAAGATCATCCGGGGTTGCTGGGACTACTGGTGGCTGAAGACGCCGTTGCCCGGCATCGTCTGGTGCAATTGCCCGCACATGACAGGCTTCGACGGCCTCAAGGTTGAAGACCTGACTGCTGCGGAATTCGAGGGAAGGAAGCGGATGCAGGCGCTACTCGAATTTGCCCGCGAGCGGGTGCCGGGATTTGAGAAGGCGCATTTTGTCGATTTTGCGCCGCAGACGGGTGTACGCCAGACGAGGCTGCTGGAGGGCGAATATGTCGTCACCAAGCAGGACATCATGAACCGGGTGCATTTTGCTGACAGCGTCTGCAGGGGCCGCGACTATTATACGCCTTACCGGTCCTTGCTGCCCAAGGATGTGGATCAGCTGCTTGTCGCCGGCCGGCACTATTCGGCAACCTCGCCAGCCCAGAAGCTAAGCCGGGAAATTCCCCCATGCATGGCAATGGGCGAGGCAACAGGGATTGCCGCTGTGCTGGCGCTGGATTCGGGCATCAAGGTCAGGGAAGTCGATCCCGTTGTCATCCAGAGCAAAATGCGGGCCCAGGGAGCGGATCCCGGTGACCAACCATCGGCAAATGCCCAGCTGCAGGAGGTTGCATAATGTCGAGTGAAGATAACGCAGCCAATTCCCCTTTGCCGCTGGACGGGGTGACGGTCCTTGACTTCACACAGGTCATGCTTGGGCCTTGCTGCACGCAGATGCTGGGCGATTACGGTGCTGATGTCATCAAGGTTGAACGGGTCGGGCTTGGCGATCTGTCGCGCTGGAGCGTTGGCGAGGATCCGGATGGGGGGAACAATCCTGTTTTCGCCAGCCTTAACCGGAACAAGCGAAGCATAGCGCTGGATCTGAAGTCGGAGGAAGGCAGGGCAGCGATCAAGCAGCTTGCCTCCACAGTCGATGTGGTTGTCAATAATTTCCGCCCCGGTGTGATGGAGCGAATGGGACTAGGCTACAAAGACCTGAAGCGGATCAACCGGCGCATCATCTACGCGGTCGGCACCGGTTTCGGGCTTGAGGGCCCATACGTCAACAAGGGAGGGCAGGATGTCCTGGCGCAGGCGATGAGCGGCGCCATGCATCGTCGGGCAGACAAGCGACAGCCCTTTTCGATCTACCCGACCGCGCTTGCCGACTACTCGGCCGGCATGCATTTGGTGCAGGGTATCCTGCTTGCGCTGTTGCAGAGGGACAAGACGGGCGAAGGGCAACAGGTTTCGGTTTCACTCTACAGTTCCATGCTTGCCATGCAGATGCAGGAGGCAGCGATGTGGATGATGCGGGAGAAAGAACTGAACTGGGCTGCGATGCCACTCTCAGGCGTATTCGAAACCACGGACGGCGCCCTGGTTATGATCGGCGCATTCAAGGCCAACCCGCTGGCCAATATCTGCGAGGCGTTGGAACTCGAGGATCTGTCGGTGCTTGAGAAATACTCCAGTCTCGAACGGCAGATGGAACACCGCGACGAACTGCAGGAGATTTTCAGGGACCGGTTTGCCTCGAACACGACTTCGCATTGGCTTGATCGGCTTGACGGCGTCGACATTCTCTGTGCGCCGGTTTTCTCGTTGCCCGAGGCGCTTGAAGACCCACAAACGCTCAGCAACCGGATGATAGTCGAATTGCCGCCGACTTCCGGAGGGCCTGTAAAGCTGGTTGCCTCGCCGATCGACATGTCTGCTGCCCCATTCGGCGTTCGGCGTACGCCTCCGAAATTGGGAGAACACACTGACGAAGTTCTTCTTGAGTTGTCCGGGAGCAAGGCCGCATGAGTGTCGAGTACGAGGATACGGATGGCATAGCCCGGATCAGGCTGAACCGGCCTGAGCGCCTCAACGCGGTCGATCAGGAAACGGACCGGCGGTTGGAGGAAATTTGGACCGGAATCGAGGCCCGGACCGATCTCAGATGCGCAGTGTTAACAGGCATCGGCCGGGCGTTTTGTGCAGGCGCTGACATGAAGGAAGAGGGACCGGGCGGGCTGCAATATTGGAGTTCGACCGGAAAGCACGGGTTCGCCGGGATCGCCTGCGGTGGCCGGTTGGATATTCCGTTGGTGGCGAAGGTCAATGGACTGGCGCTTGGCGGCGGTTTCGAGACAGTGCTGGGGTGCGACCTGGTGATCGCAGCCCAATCAGCATCGTTTGGTTTGCCTGAACCCCGGGTTGGACGTCTGCCGCTTGACGGCATGCATGTGCTGCCTCGATTGCTTCCCCAGAAACTGGCGCTCGGCATGATGCTCACCGGGAGGCGCATTTCGGCAGAGGAGGCAGCGGACTGGGGGCTGGTGAACCAGGTTGTGCCGGATGAAGATCTCGACGAAGCGGTTGAGGATTGGGTCCGGGATATCGTCGCCTGCGCCCCCTTGAGCCTCAAGGCAATCAAGCGCAGCGTCCATGACGGTCAAGGCATGAATGTGCATCAAGCCCGGCGGCATCTGTCTGCGTCTCTTTTGGAAGCGCTTGGGAGCCGCGATGCGCTGGAAGGCGTCAGGGCATTCCAGGAGAAGCGCAAGCCGGTCTGGACAGGAAGCTGAATCGAATTGGCTTACGTAATTGCCGAAACCTGCATCGATGTGAAGGACGGCGTGTGCGCTGATGTGTGCCCGGTCGACTGCATCTATGAGGGCGGGCGCATGTTCTACATTCAGCCTGATGAATGCATTGATTGCGCTATCTGCGAGTCCGTTTGTCCGGTTGATGCCATCATGTATGAGGAGGATTTGCCGGCCTCATGGCATGAGTTCATCCGCATCAATGCCGAGTTCTTCGGCGAAGAGGTTACCGGGTGGGGAGAGCCTGGAGGCCTGACACCAGAGTTCCGTACCGATCAGGACCATCCGGAGGTTGCAACCCGGCCGGCAAACCCGCTTGCCGGGGTGTAGGCATTGCACGCTGCCGCCCTGCGATACGTCGATACTGTGGCGGAGTGCCGGTCAATCCGCGAGGCTTCCGAAAGGCTGAATGTTTCGCCATCGGCGCTTACCCGGCAGATCCAGAAGTTGGAAGATCAACTCGGAGCGCGATTGTTCGACCGAAGCCCTGAAGGCATGAAACCGACAGAGGCAGGCAGGTTGGTGCAGGAGCATGCGCGCCGGACACTTCATGACTTTGCACGGTTAAAGGGGGACATTGGCAAGCTCGGGGGTGTGGTTGGTGGCATGATTACGATTGCCACGCTCAATAGCCTCACCGTGCAGTTCCTCCCCGACCTGATCGCACAAACCTCATTGCAGCATCCAGAGATAAGGTTTCGCGTAATCGCCGGAGATCCCATGGAAGTCACCCAATGGGTAACGCGCGGGCGTGCCGACCTGGGATTGACCTTCAACGCGGTCACGTCCCGGGGGATGAAGGTGCTTCGCGACATACCGTGTCCGTTCGTGGCAGTAATGCATCCCGAGCACGAACTTGCCAAACATGAGTTCCTTACGCTTGAACAATGCTCGGGGCACCGGCTCATCTATCAGGACAATTCCGGCCCGATGAGGCTGTTCCTGGGCGACGAGATGGAGACATTCCGGGACGTGAACACGCCGGTAGTGACTTCAAACAGCCTGACACTTCTCAAGCAGTTGTTGCTGCAGGGGGTTGGCATGGCCTTCTACACGCGCCTTGGGTTCGTCGAGGAATTGGCTGACGGAAGGCTTGTTGCCATTCCCCTCAGGTGCGATCGGGTTACCGAAATGAGGCTGACCTTGATATCCTCGCCAGGTTCATTGCCGACGGTTGCTACTCGCACGGTATCCGCAGCAATCGAGCAGGCCTTGACCGAATTCGCATTTGTTGCGCCGCATTACCAGCCATGGCGCGATGGTCGTCCTTGACGTCAGCCTCATACACGGGAAAACCGCTGGATTTTCATCTAGATTGTCGTCGGATATTTCCGTGCCATCGGAGCAATTGGCGTTTTGGCGTGAGTAAGTTGATGGAATGTCTTGAAAGGCAATCGTCCCAATCAGGTCAAACGACAACTGAGGATTATCAGCGACCTGCCGCAATTCACATGCGGTCAGAATTCGAGTCGCTACCTGGATCGCTCGGTTGCCTGTTTGCGATATGAGTAAGCGGCAGGGCGTTGCATAATGACTGAAACCAAGAGATTCGACTATGTGATTGTCGGAGCCGGGTCAGCAGGGTGCGCGTTGGCCGCTCGACTTGCGGAACGAAAGCGCTCAAGCGTTGCGTTGCTTGAGGCCGGGCCGAAGGATCGAAACCCATGGATCCATATTCCAGTGGGATACTATCGCACCAAATCCAATCCGCGCATTACTTGGGGCTATAGCACAGAACCCGAGCCGGAATTGAATGGCCGGACAATTGATTGCCCGCGTGGGCGGGTGCTCGGAGGATCCAGTTCGATCAATGGGCTACTATATGTCAGAGGGCATCCACTCGACTATGACGGTTGGCGACAACAGGGAGCAACCGGTTGGGCTTGGAAGGACATGTTGCCCATTTTCAGGCGGATGGAAAACCACGAGCACGGCGAGAACAATTGGCATGGACGGGGTGGGCCCCTCGGTGTAGCCGAAATGCGTTATCGAAATCCGCTGATGGATGCATATGTCCATGCTGCCTCAGGTTATGGAATTTCAGCGAATGATGACATCAACGGACCTGTGCAGGATGGTTTTGGGTACTTCCAGTTGACCCTCCGGAACGGGAGGCGCTGTTCCTCTGCAACAGCCTACGGAATCAACAGTTCGCTGCCCAGCAATCTCTCACTGATAACCGACGCACAGGTCGGCAGGGTCATCTTTGCCAGGCGTCGCGCGCTAGGTGTGGAGTTAATCAACTCTGGGCGTCGCATTCTTGCAAATCGTGAGGTTGTACTATGTGCTGGAGCGATCGGCTCGCCCCAAATCCTGGAACTCTCCGGGATCGGTGATCCCGAAATTCTCCAGAGTCTTGGGATAAGAGTCATTTGTCCGAACAACGCTGTGGGCAACAATTTACAGGATCATTTTCAGGTCAAGCTGGTGTATCGAGTCTCCAACGTTGCGACCATTAACGATGTGCTCAACAGCCCAATCCGAAAGGCACTTGTAGCCAGCGAATATGCACTGCGCCGTACCGGGTTAATGACAGTGGGTGCAGCCCAGGTATACGGATTTGTCCGTGTTGATCCTACCGCAACGCGTCCTGACATGCAGATTCATGCTTGGCCAGGCAGTACTGAAGATCCAGTCAAGGGGATGGACCCGTTTTCCGCTTTCACATCGTCGGTAAGCCAATTGCGCCCCAATAGTAGGGGAAGTGTACACATTCGGGCAGACGATCCGCGAACTGCGCCTGCGATACGCGCCAACTATCTGAAAGAGGACAAGGATCGCCAATTCGTGCTAGCCTCTGTCAAACTGGCGCGGCAGATAGCGCAGCGCAAGGAGCTTGCCGAATTTGTCGTTGCTGAACACCTTCCGGGAAAGGACGCACAGTTCGACGACGAAATTCTGGATTTCATACGTAGCAAGGGATCAACCAACTACCATCCCGCAGGGACTTGCCGGATTGGTCCGCGTGGTGAAGGAGTGGTTGGGCCAGACCTTAGGGTCCACGGATTGGACGGCCTTCGCGTTGCCGATGCCTCGGTGATGCCATCCATTGTTTCAGGAAATACCAATGCGCCGGCAATTGCGATTGGCGAAAGGCTCGCTGACATCCTTACTGACCCACTTGTTACCAAGGAGTGACAGCCATCTTCGCGGATTGCACGTGAGTCTTCATGAATTCAAGAGATGAGCGGGCAAGTTCTATTGGATCGGACCATTCTTGTCGCCAAAGGCTCACTGCCCCGACGATTTCGGGAGTCAGCATTGCTGGAGAAAACGATTCGACAGTGAAATCGCCCCGATATTCGGCGACTGCCAGTGCGCGGAAATAGGCCGCAAAATCAAAATTGCCACCCCCGAGTCTTGACCGGTTGCTCTCTGCCAAGTGGGAATAGCCAAGATAGTCGGCATTCCGCTTGATTGCGGCAGGGATATCGGCTTCTTCGATATTCATGTGGAATGTATCCATGTGAATGAACAGGTTGCTGCCACCGGCATCGTGGATCAACTGTCCCGCCTGGTCAAGTGTCTGAACCATGTAGCTTTCGTACCGGTTGACTGGCTCTATCCCTAGCTTGACACCCAGTTCGCCCGCTTTTCTGTCCAGATTGACGAACGCGTCGACAACTTGAGCATATTGCGCTTCGGTATGTGGAGAATTGTAAACGTTGAAGGCAGCATAGGTAATTCCACTTACGCCAGGCGCCTCCAAGTCGGATGCAATTTCTAGGCATCGGGTCACATCGGACACACCTGACCGGGCAACCTCCGGATCGACACTCGAAATGTCAGATGATGGCCCTAGAGCCATACCTAGCCGAATTTCGAGACCAGCCTCGGCTACAACTCTCCTGGTCAGAGTCACATCAAGGCTCGATGGGTCAAAAATTAGAACCTCAATCAGGTCATAGCCGATCTCGGCGGCAGCTTTACAGGCGCGGCGTGCATTCGATTCACTCCAGTCGTCGCCGAAAACAAGGCTGTGCATACCGAATTTGGTCATTATTTCTCCCCTTGATAAACGTGTTGTTCCAGTGAATGCGACCATGAGTCACTGTCAATTCACCGGAGTGTCCTCTGGGTGCTGACTTGCTCCCCTAGTGTCATTTCGTTTCCAAAAAACTGATCAGATTGTCGACGGCCCCTTCTGCGGCGCGGTCCACGCTCTCTCTTGTGAAGCCTCCCGCGTGCGGCATCAGTATGACACGTTCATGCTTAAGCAACCTGGAAAGATGAGGCGGTTCGGATTGGTAGACATCAGTTGCATAGCAGGCGACACGACCTGAATTCAGAGCATCAAGCATAGCGGTGTCGTCGACTAATCCAGCACGAGCAGTGTTTACAACCGTTGCACCATTTCTCAGGCAAGCAATGCGGGCCGAATCTAAAATTGGCAAGCCTGTCGGCGGGCAATGAAGCGTTACCGCATCACTTTGCGAAAGAACTTCGTTCAGTTCAGCAAAGTTCATGCTGCCGTTGTCAAATTCAAGCGGTGCAATTGGATCGTGGCCGATGACCTTCATTTGGAATGCAAGGCCCATTTGTGCCACCTGCCTCCCGACTGCGCCACAACCAACAATGCCAAGAGTGCGCCCCTGCGCTTCAATCCCGATCCGGCGCTCCCAGCGTCCGGTCCGTAGCGCCGAGTGCGACCAGGGCACATGCCGGAACGCTGCGAGCATCAGGGCAAAAGCCAGTTCTGCCACCCCCCTGGAATTTGCGCCTACTGTTCGAGTTACAGTTATCCCGAGCGAATCCGCGGCGGAATTGTCGATGTTCTCGACGCCTGTTCCATTGCGGCTAATCACCTTCAATTGCTTGGCTAGCTGCAGCAGAGTACCCGGTATTGGTTCCACTCCTGCCAACCAGCCAACGCAGTCTGGGATTGAATCACTCAGTTCCCGAAGTGTTGGTGTCCGTCCTGGAGCAGGGAAAACTAGCTTGTAGCCATGATCCAGGAGCCGCGAGAGTGCCGGATGACCCGCGCCCGAGAGCGACCTTGGCGTGACGGCAATTTTTCCGGGCACTGCTGGTACCCGTTCAACTGCGCCAGAGCGGGTTGTCGACTAGCGCCGGCGCCCCGTTGTGTTCGACCACGAGCTTGCGGAATCCGTTGGTGGCAATTGTGCCATAATCATGGCCGGCGTGCCCTGGGAAGGCGAAGAACAGTACGAATGGTGCAGAGTCCGAGATGTTCACGGATCGATGAGCCCAGCGGCCCGGCACATAGACAGAATCTCCGGAAATCATTTCCTGCCACTCAACCCTGCCCTCGGGTGTTTCCATCATCATTCCACCATGGCCCGACAGGCAGTAGTAGATCTCTGCGGTGTCGAGTACCTCATGAAAGTGACCCTTGGTCATGAAGTACTCATCGCCAATCTTACCCGGATGTATCGACGTTGTGCCGTAGGCAACATTTCCACTCGTTGGGGGTACACCCATGTCGTAGTACTCGTAGACTAGAGGATCATTCTGTGCGGTAGCGGCTTTGAAGGCGGCCTTGTCGTAAAAATACCCGTCCAGTGAAGTGAGTGTCCTTACCAGTGGTTTGGTAATTGTTGAGGCCCCGGTATGGATGTCGAAATGGAACTTTGCAGGGGTCATTTCTGTCATGGGATCATGCTCTTCAATTGGTGGCGTCTTTGGCAATGCGGCTCAACTCGTCGAAATCAGGCCCTGATTGCGGGATGTGGATGTCAAAAACCTCGGCGATGACGCGTGTCCAACCGTGAATGAAATAGTTCCAGCCATCCACAACGGTAAGATTACGTGGTTGAGCTTGGAGTCTGGCTTGGTCCAGAAAAACAAGATTGCCTCGATAGTTGAATTCCCAGACCAACGAACTGACTGGGTATTGTACAGCATCGGATGTCGGCGAACCGGGCGCATCTTTTCCGAGTCCGGTCGCATTGACCACCAGGGAACCCGGCGGCAGCTCGGCAACACAGGCATCTGCCTGAGCGGGGATGGGCGCCAGTACATAGTCGATTGGGACCGAAAAACTCAAGGAATCGTGTACTCGTCGCATTGCATTGAGGCTTGCGTCACGCCGTGCCGTAACGATTAGCTTCTTGGGCACATCACCGCCGCACTCTGCTTTGTTGTGAAGATAGAGCGTAAGTGCCAATGAAGAACCGCCGGAACCGAAGATAAGGCAGTGACCACGGTTCTTGTTCCAATGTCCCCGTGGAACAATAGCTTCGTAGCTAGCGCCAGCCGAGAGTGGGTCCTTGGCATGACCGATTAGCCTGCTGCGACGTTTCGAAATAGAGCTGATTTCTTGTAGACATTGCGCATAAGGGTCAAGTTCATCAAACAGGTCCTTTGATGCATGCAGCAGATTGACCTTGTGTGTTGTGACGAGAGCACCGAGTGAGAGCGGGTCATTCTTGATGAATTCGACGGCATCTCGATACTCACCGCGTGGCGCGTTCAACTTCAGATCGATGCCCCGGATAACAGCATTCAAGCCAAGATGTTTAGACCAGGCTGGAAAAACCCTCATGATTGAGGACTTTCCGGTCGTCACACCAATAAAGTACATGGTTCGTGTCTGTGCAGGGCAATACAAATCCACAGCCTCGCATTAGCCAGATTGTTCGACCCAGTTATGAGAGCGTTCCAGAGCGCGTTGCCATCCTGCATAAAGCTTGTCGGCTTCAGCCCTTTCCATTTTCGGTTCGAACCGCCGATCCAGTTCGAAAGATGCGGCAAGATCGTCCCGACCAGACCAGACACCGACAGCAAGACCTGCGAGGAATGCTGCTCCTCTGGACGCCGACTCCACCACCGTTGGCCGCAGGATAGCCAACCCGGACAAATCTGATTGGAATTGCATGACGAATTCGTTCTGACAGGCGCCACCATCAACTCGGATATCTCGCAGCGGAAGCCCGGAGACGCTCTCGACTGCCCTCACAACATCATGCACCTGATACGCCATTGACTCCAGTGTGGCGCGGATCAAATGCTCGCGGTTTGCCCCGCGGGTCAATCCGACGATGGTGCCTCGGGCATACTGGTCCCATGTCGGGGCGGATAGGCCCACGAATGCGGGAACAAAATACACGCCGTTTGTGTCGGCAACCGAACAGACAGCCTCTTCACTCGAATTGATGAGTTTCAATTCGTCCCTCAACCACTGAACTGCGGCACCGCAGATGAAGATCACTCCCTCGACGGCGTACTGGATCTCATTGTCAATGCTGCAGGCAGCCGTTGCGATAAGTCCGTCGCCGGGCCGAGCCAGATGGTCTCCCGTGTTCATCATGAGTGCGGCCGCCGTGCCGTAGCTGCATTTTGCCATTCCCCGGTCGAAGCAGACTTGTCCGAATAGGGCCGCCTGTTGGTCGCCTGCCGCAGCTGCAACTGGGATTTCGGCGTCGAAAAGGTTTGCCGCTGTGAGTCCATAGACTTCCGACGTGTTCTTGACTTCGGGAAGCACTGAGGCAGGCACATCCATTGACGCCATGAGATGCTTGTCCCACTCGATGGTGCGAATATTGAAGCATAACGTGCGCGAGGCATTAGTCACGTCGGTGACGTGGACCTTTCCGCCTGTCAGTTTCCAAATCAGCCAACTGTCAATGGTGCCGAACGCCAAGTCGCCAGCTTCGGCCCGAGCGCGGGCTCCAGGCAAATTGTCGAGCAGCCACTTGATCTTTGTACCCGAGAAATATGCGTCCACAACCAGCCCGGTGTTATGGGCCACATGTTCCTCAATCTCTGGGCGGAGCGCATCGCAAATTCCGGCGGTCCTACGGTCCTGCCAGCAGATCGCCCGGTGAATCGGTTTGCCAGTTGCCCGGTCCCATATGACCGTTGTTTCCCGCTGGTTGGTGATACCGATTGCCGCAATATCCGAGGCTGAAAGCCCGGCCTTGGCAATAACTGCGTGCGCAACCTTAAGTTGCTTGTCCCATATCTCATCAGCATCATGCTCGACCCAACCAGCATTCGGATAATGCTGGGTGAATTCCTCCTTCTCCGTGGCAATATCCTTGCCTCGCTTGTCAAAGATTATGGCTCGTACGCTTGTAGTGCTGGCATCGAATGCCATTACATGTTCTCTGGGCATCTATTCCTCCTCTTCATGTGTTGTTCGGAACTACCAATATCTTGTGATAGGGCTCGAATGTCCTCTCATGCAGTGCATCGAATATGGCTGGTGTGGCATCAATTGGAAGGCGATGCGAAATCAGCGGATCAACGACCAGCTGCCTTGTCCGTAGTAGTTCAATGATGTCTGTCCACTCTTTGCCGGGGAATGGTGCCGAGTAGGAATTCCACGAACCCACGAGTTGGAGTTCGTGCCGAATGATCTTCTCGAAGATGGCCTTCGGCAAGACGACGTCACTGTTGGCGGTGCCGTAAAACAGAATCATGCCGTGTTTCTTCGCAAGCTGGATGGCAGTGTCGCGGCCTGGCCGATTGCCTGCACACTCGATCGATAGTCCGACACCGCGGTCGCCGGTTGCAGACCTCGCAAGCGCGACTGCATCATCTTTGGTTGGGTTGACACAAAGGTCTGCGCCTACTTCCTCAGCTAGAGCGAGTTTACCATCATCGACATCTATAGCGATGATTGGGCCTGCACCTGATAGCTTTGCAAACTGAATTGCGAAATAGCCAAGAGATCCGCACCCGATAACTGCGACGGAAATCCCGAGACCAATGTCTACTTTCTGCATGCCGTGTAAGACAATTGCAGCCGGCTCAATTGTTGCTGCTGCCTCAAGACTCACGCAGTCGGGGATCTTTACTGCATTGCGTGCCGGTACTCGAACGTACTCCGCAAATGCTCCGTTGGTCCGGGAACCCAAGAAGCCATAATCGTCGCACAGCGAGTAGCGGCCAACCGCGCACTCTGGACAGCCGTAACAGGGCAGCAAGGGCGCAACCGCTACTCGGTCGCCCGGAGTCAGGCAACCAACTTCATTGCCAGTAAGTTCAACGATTCCGGAGAATTCATGCCCCGGAACGGTCGGAAACGAATACGTTCCCGTTACCATTACACGGCCGATATCGGACCCGCAGATGCCACAAGCGAAGACCCTGACAAGAGCCTCATGATCGGCAAGTGAATTGGGTGCAGGTATGTTCTCGACACGCAAGTCCCCCGGGGCATGCAGTACTGCTGCTCTCATGCCGAAGACTGCTCCTGTGGCAGAATAAGTACTTTGAGGCCATTGCCGGACAGCGCATGCTCAATGGCATCCACCGACAAATCCATCGGAAAGCGGTCTGTAACAACTTCCATGAGATTGATCTTGCCGCTTTCAACCAACCGCAATGCGCGGACATAGTCTTCAATGCTCGTTCCGGTGGAACCTGTCAGGGTCAGGCCGGAATAGTGGACTTTGTTGGTGTCGATCTGCGTTTTTGTGCCCCGTGTCAGGCCAGCGAAGAAATTCATGCGGCCAAAGCGCGCCAGAACCTCGACCGCCTGCGCTTGCAGTTCCGGAGCAGGAGCGCAGGTGAGTGCCACATCAACACCCTCTCCACCAGTTATTCTCATGATCTCGGCAACGGTGTCTGCCGTAGCATTGTTAATGGTGTGGGTGGCGCCCAACTTCCGCATCTGTTCGAGTCGTATGTCCCGCCTTCCGACTACAATTGCCTGCCGTGCGCCATAGGCAGTTGCCAGTTGCAAGAAAATGCCAGCAATCGGACCGGTGCCCAAGATCAGAACGCGATCTTCCGGGGTCACCTCAAGTCCCCGCCAGGCGTTGAAACAGCAGGCTAGTGGTTCAATCAGAGCACCGGTCTGATAGCTCAGCCCATCAGGTAGCTTGATCAGGTTGCCTGCTTGTATGGCGTGCCGAGGAACATGCATGTACTGTTGGAACCCGCCATCCATATGGATACCAAATGCGGTGTAGCTGGGGCACATATTGTTTCGTCCGCGCACGCACACATCGCAATGCCCGCAACCAACGTTAGGGACAACCGATACTCGCTGGCCCACTTGCCATCCGGAAGCCCGTGACCCCATTGTGACTATCTCGCCGGCAAGTTCGTGCCCAAGGACAACAGTGTCGCCTTCACCCACAAACACATGGCCACCGCGGTAGATCTTCAGGTCAGTTCCACAAATCGCGGCAGCGTGGATGCGCACGAGAATGTCTTCCTCGGCCAGTTCTGGGCGTGGCCTTTCTTCCAGCGCCACGCGACCCGGTCCCCTAAACACGGCAGCAAGCATCAGCTCAAACCTCCATGCCGTACCGATGCACCTTATGTGTCGGGTACAAGGATATGGTCGGGATTGTGACATCTGGAGAACGTGTTGCCACGTAAAGTGCCAACCAGGCCACATTTTCGACATCTATGCACATGGCATGGATGCCGTGCTCCATTTCTGCCTCATCCAGCCACCCATCAACATAGGCCTTGATGTCATGATCGTACAAGCCCTTATCTATGATCTCTGTCATTGGGGTCTTCACGTGACTCGGATTGAGCACTGTCACCCCGATGCCCTTGTCCTTGCCCTCCAGGAGAATGTTCTTGGAGAATCCCAGCATTCCGTGTTTCGAGGCACGATAAGGACTATGGCCCGGGCCAGAAGCAACCCGGGTCGAGGATGAGCCCATATTGATGATCCTGCCGCCGGAAGCTTGTCGCTCCATATAGATGAATGCCTCGCGGCAGCACAGAAATACAGCAGTCAAGTTGGGGCCGATCGTCTTGTTCCATTCCTCAAGGGTAACCTCGGTCACTGGCGGCGACAGGCTATCGCGACCTGCTGAGTTCACCAGAACATCTACTTGTCCCCATTTGTCGAATACGCTCTTGAACAGGCTTCGTACCGAGACTTCTTCGGTCACATCAGCAAACAGAGCCAGTGTTTGGGCGCCAGTTTCCGACAGTTTCTTGTCCACATGTGCCAGGCGTTCTTCATCGAAATCAACCAGAGCAACTCTTGCCCCATGAGAGGCGTAGACTTTGGCGACCTCCTCGCCGATTCCGGAAGCCGCCCCTGTAATGATGGCGACTTTTCCCTCCAGCGACATGTCATACGGGTTTGCGCTTGATAACATGGGCAATTCCTTTCAGTGCCATGTAAGAATTTGCGGTTTGTCTGGATGTCCAAGAATTGGCCCGTTTTTTGTTGGGCCCACTCCACTCATCGGACCTGACGCGCCACTACGTTCAGACCCTCGACGGTGCCTTACGGTGTTTGGTGACTTGCTCCCCGGCAATATCTGTTGCCGGTGGATGCGTTGCACGGCTATCGATTGTTGATGTCCATGATGGAGCGGTTCATGTCCCCGCCTAGTCTCTTCAAGAGATGAACGCACTTTGCACAATAGGCGTTCGGCGGTAACGTCGGGTCCTGAGGGCTTGAACGAGTGCTCTCGACAGTTCGTTGGCAATTCTGGGAAGTCGAGGATCATCCATGAAACCGGCAATTCTAGCGATTGATGTGGGCACGGGCAGTGCCCGGGCTGGAGTTGTCGATTTGGAAGGTACAATTCGGGCGTTGCACGCGGTGGCCCATGAGACCCGTTATCCCCATCATGGCTGGGTAGAGCAGGCGCCAGAGGTGTGGTGGCAAGGAACCTGCCAGGCGATTCGCCAAGTCCTGAATTCTGTTTCAAACCATGACCTCTCGCTGCAGGCGGTGGTCAGTTGCGGGCAAACCCATGCTCCGATCATGCTGGACAGCAGTGGCAATCCGGTCACCGAGTTTGCGTCGCTCTGGAACGACAAGCGCGCCGACAAGCAAGCCGAGGCTCTCAGGGCACGTCCTGACTATGCGGCCATTCATGAAACAACAGGTAATCCTGCTGCGCCTAGTTGGCCTGGAATCAAGCTTGCGTGGTACAAGGAAAACCGGCCCGATCTTCTTGATGCTGCGTCGGTGGTCCTGATGCCCAAGGACTTTGTGAACTTCCGGCTCTCGGATGAAACTGGAGGCGACCGGACAGAAGCCGGTTACAGTTATCTCTACAGTTGCCGGACAGGGGATTGGGATCAATCGCTTTGCGATGTACTTGGGATTCCCCGCGGCATACTGCCGGAATTGCTTGGGCCCGACGAGCAGGTCGGCAGCGTTACGCTTGCGGCTGAGAGTGCAACCGGTCTTAAGTCGGGATTGCCGGTAATTGTGGGTGCTGGAGACTATCCGGCTGCTGTACTTGGTTCTGCGGTGGTGAGTCCGGGGCAGTGTTCTGACATAACTGGAACGTCTTCCTTGCTGTCCATTGTAACTCCCAATCCCCTGATCCATGCTGACGTGATGAACGCCGCGGCAGCGACCGGGGGTTGGCTTGCATTCAGCATTCTTGATGCAGCCGGTGACGCTGTCCGCTGGGGCAGGCGTGAGTTGGAAGACGGCGAGGTTGATCTGACCGAACTCACCAGGCGCGCGGCGGCAGTTCATCATGGCTCCGGAGGGCTTCTGTTCATGCCATTCCTGACAGGCGAAAGGCTCGGCCAAGGGCCATACAGCAGAGCTGCATTTCTGGGTCTGACTGCGGCACATGGAAGGGCACACATGCACCGGGCAATAACCGAGGGGGTAGCAATGGCGCTGAAACACGCGGCGCTGCCACAACTCTCTCAACTGGGAACGCCGGATGCCATTGTTTCGGCAGGAGGAGGTGCCTATTCCGATCTCCTGCTGAGAGTAAAGGCATCGGTTTTTGGCGTTCCATTCCTTCCAGTAAGGCAAGTCGAATGCGGACTGCTTGGTGGCGCAGCTCTTGCTTTTGCTGCCCTTGGTCACTTCAGCAACCCAACTGAGGCAGCACAGAATCTGGTAAAGTTCAATGATCCCATCGAACCTGATCCTCTGCTCGAGAATTGCTATGCCGAACAGTTCGACTTGTTCTGCCGGGCGCGGACTGCGCTTCAGGGTTTGTATTCGGGGACAGCTTGGTTCGAGCAGACACAGCATTGCGGCTGAAACGGAGTCGCCTTCGCAGGCTCGCGGTTAGTCCGAATGCTGCCGGGAGTATTGCCAGACTAACAGATAGTGCCCAGTTCTGTTCCCCGACCACGACGATTTCCCTATGGAATCCCAAAGTCTGGTTGCCAGATATTGACAAGTCGGCGCGCCCATGGGGCACCCCTTCGGGTGCCACGACAGTGAAAGCCTCGATATCCGGCCGTTCATCCGTCTCGGCAGCTCGCACGACATAGCCAAAGGCGGCGCCACCTGTTTGTTGAACCTTGAGTTGGTCAAGTTCGAGGGTGGAGGCCGTCATTCCATTCAGCCACGAAATGCGCAGGTTGGCTATATCTGCAGATTTGCGCCGAACATAGATGTCACGACCCTTGACTGCGACCGCCTGCGGCTGAGTCAGTTGCAAGTAGTCGGCCTCAGAGAATCTGCTCGCTTCGCTCAAAGTAATGTAGAAGCGTGCACCAGGGATCGTGTAAATTCTATGGTTAGGGTTATTCGACGGCAATGGCCTGGTCCAGCGTTCTTCGGGGATGATATCGGCTGTAAGAAATTGATCCGAACGGCTGTCGAGGACTCTTAGCTTCTTGTTAGAATCTGGCACCGTCATACCCTGATGCCTGACATACATGTCATAGTTCCCAGGCTGCAGCGCAACGCGAAAGGATCTTTGCGGTTGCGTAACAAGTTTCAGGCTTGGCTGTGGCAAAGGTGGTGGAGGCTTGATTTCTGGTATGACGTCGCCTCTGATTCGTGCCCTTGCGGCCTCCCGCAAGGCGGCCTCATAACGGGTGTGCGCCTGGCGAAGGCGCGCAAATCTCCGGTTGAAGGTTGCTTCTTCCTCCCGATAGCGGGCAAATTCGAGCTCTGCGTCTTCTCCCCAGACCATGTACCCGAGCCCGTTTATCGCACCTTGGGGATAGACAATCGAATAGGGTTCTGACTGGAGTTTAGTGACTTCCTCCCCGTTCCTTTCGATAATCAGTTCTCCATGGACATGTTCACGGAGTGACTCGAACGCGACATAAGTCTGTCGGGCAAGTGGCCAGTAGTATTCTTGCGTTCGTACCATCGCAATTGCGTTGTCCTTGTCCGCCAGTAATGTCATAATCGGTTGGTTCGATGGAACGAAGTTCTCCTTGTAGGCAAATCCATCCCACACCCGATTATGTGCGACGATCACCTCTCTGCGCTCTGGTTCAATTGCATATGCGGGCAACTGAGACAGAACTCCCGCCAAGAGCGCAATCGCCAATCTTGACCGGAAAGTGCTCATGTAATGTCCCTTCGCCTGCTGATAACTACTGACATGACGATAAAAGATAGGCACAATACCGCAGGAGTCGTCAAAGTGGTGAGAGTCACAGATCCACGACCGAGAACAGTTTCGACGGGCTGAAAAAGGTGGGCGATGACGGATACGACATCCAGCACCGGTGCTGCGCTTTCAAGTGTTGAGCGAAGGAACAGTAATGCCAGGGACAGATCGTTTGGTGACAACGGAGCGAGCCAGATCGCCGATACCTCTACGGAAGTCATCAACCCTACAAGAGCAAGATAAGTGATGGCGGCGGTGCGAACCGTTGAACAACAAGCAGAAACCAGCAAGCCGAAGGCCATAATCGGGAGAATATGAACGCTCCACATCGCCAGTGTCCAACCATCACTGACCGACAGTACTCCGCGCCCGAATGGTTGGCCTGCGAACACAAAGGCGGCGTAGACACCAAGGACCAACAGCAACACGAATACTTCGGCTGAGAATTTGGCGATGACTATCGTTGTGTACGAGACCGGGCCAACGAGCAGTACATCGAGCGTATGGTGTTCACGTTCCCAACTCAGACTTCCGGCAAGTCGCAGTCCCGAAACAAGTCCCAGAAACAGCAACACGGCCGCATTGAGCGAAGAAAGCGGCCCTGTTGATACAAGTACGCTCTCGGTTTCGAATGATTTGGCAAAGGCATTACCGAAGAGTATCGCCGTCAAGCACATGAGGGAACAAAGAAGGTATATCCAGATTGACTCCAGTTTTGACCGAATTTCGTGCCGTATCAGGACTCGGACAATGTCAATGTCTGGTATCATCGCAATCAGAGAGTTCCGTGTGCCTGTAGCCGCCATCGCTTCGAACTAGAACACTGTTCGTATCAAACCTCCGTCAATCTTCAGCGCAGCCCCGTTTACTATTCCAGTACGGTCGCTGGCCAAAAATGTCACAAAGCTTGCTACCTCTTCAGGAAGGGAGAGTCTCTGGATCAAGGAAGTGGGCCGGTTTTCTGCGACAAATCGACTTTCGGCCTCTGCTGTTTCAACTCCCGGATAGAGCCCCGCTATGAGTGCTGCCACACCTTCGGTCCTGCACGGTCCCGGCAAGACGGAGTTGACCGTCACGCCGGTTCCCTTTGTGGTCTCTGCCAGATTTCTTGCCAGCGACAATTGCATCGTTTTGGTTGCAGAATAGGCTGGCATCTCCGGCGCAGGGTTGATTCCGGATTCACTGGCCATAAAGACCACGCGACCCCAATCGCGAGCAAGCATGTCGGGCAGGTAGTGTCGGCTAAGACGGACACCGCTCATGACATTGATTTCAATCAGTTCATACCAGCGGTCGTCACCAGCCTTGTAGATGTCAACTGCTTCGTAAATTCCTAAATTGACCACCAGAACATCCACCCTAGGGCAGTTCGAAATTAGTTCGGCACAACCGTCTGATGTTCCGCTGTTACCGACTGCAATTTGTAAGTGGGCGTCTGGAATGTCAGATCTAATGCGATCAACTGCCTTCTCAATCCGGTCCCTATTACGTCCGTTGATCACCACTGTTGCGCCTTCGGTTGCCATGGCCTTTGCGATTGCAAAGCCAAGGCCCCCTGTTGAGGCGGTAACCAGACAGGTCTTTCCCTCGTAATTCAAGTTCATGTGGAATTTCCTCCTCTCATTTCCGCTTCTTGACTGCCGGAGTCGCCTGAGCCTTCTGACGACAGGGCATGAAACAACTGTTCAAGGCTTGGCTGCGGCTGCGAAACTGACAACACAGTCAGTCCACACGCCGTCAGCGCGCGAGCGATTGCGCCCCTTCGCTGGCGGATTTGCACCGCTTCGGGCATATCAAGTTCTATGGATAGAATGTGCGGTTTGTGCTCATCGACTCGACGTACAATTTCGAGTGAACTGATCCGTCTGATTTGCGGTGCTGCCAATTCCAGCAGTTCGACCTCAAGGAAGTTGATGTCTCCGTATTCTGGAAGAATCTCGTCCTTTCTTCCAGACGCAAGAACGCGCCCGCCATGCAGAAACACGATATTGTCACACACACGTTCCATTTCATCGAGTTGATGTGACGAAAACAACAGCGTTACGCCTCCGCGCCTCAATTCTCTGAAGATCTGCCTCATGTCGCTGACACCTGCTGGGTCAAGACCGAGCGTAGGCTCATCCAGAATCAGGAATTCAGGGTAGTGGACAAGGGTACGTGCCAGGCAGATCCTCTGCTGCATACCACGGGACAAGTAAGCCAATGGCTGGTCGGCTGCGAATGTGAGAGAGACCAGTTCAAGTGTTTCCTCGATACGGCTTGCCGGGCGGGCGACGGCGTAGAGATCGGCGAACAATCTTAGATATTGTCTAGCCGTCATGTTGGGATAGATGCGCGGCTTTTCCTGCAGGCAACCAACCCGTTTGCGAATTCTTGGATCCCTGAAGCCGTTGGGAACACCTAGGAGTACAACTTCGCCTGCGTCCGGTGCCAATAGCCCGGAAGCAATGTTCAACACCGTCGTTTTTCCTGCTCCGTTAGGTCCCAGGAATCCCGTGATTTCTCCTGCACAGACTGCAAAATCAACGCCATCAACTGCACGCTTTGCTTTGAAGGACTTGACTAGTCCGCGGGTTTCGAGAGCAAGCTCTTGTTTCATCAGTAAGGCAGGGGAATCAGGTACAAGCGGGCAAGATTGATCACGATCATGATGACACCCGATGCCAGGAGGAATTCCATTGGCCAGGCGAGTATTTGGAACCGGTCGTTCGCGAGCTTGCAGAATACGATAATGAAGACGGCTACGGCACTTGCGGGCCAGTGGGAAAGATTGCCTGCAATGGCGCTGCATGCGCTGAGCAGCAGAAGCAGCATGAACAGAAGTGCAAGCCAGGACTTCATCTTGTCATTCCTCTTCACCTTCACGAAGGGATCCTGCGGCAAAGGCAAGTGTATGTCCTGACCCTTTGTCGAAAAATTGAATCCAGTTCGGGTCAAATCGCAATCCGAAGCTGGAACCTTCTTGCTTGCTGAAATGCGCCGTTTCTGTTGTTGAACTGCGGGTTGTTACCTCGAACTCACCGCATCGCATCACATAGAGGTTCTCTGCCCCCGTTGGCTCGAATGCCCATAGTTCTGCCGGGATTGTGTAGTATTCGTCAACAGTCTCTGAGATGGAAATATGCTCGGGTCGGATCCCCAATCGCACCCTCTCCCCGAGCCTTTCGCCGATCCTGTTCTGTACGACCCACTGCTGATCTAGCGGAACGGTAGAATTGCCGATAACCGCTGACGTTCTTCCATCGATTTCAGCAATTCTCGCATCCACGACATTCATTTGAGGTTCCCCCACAAATGATGCAACAAATTCGTTCTCGGGCCTTTCGAAGATCTCCCGCGGCGTGGCAAACTGGAGCATCTCTCCATCCCTCATGACCATGATCCGGTCTGCCATGGTCATTGCCTCAAGTTGATCGTGCGTTACAAAAATCGTGGTCACGCCAACTTCCTTTTGGATATGACGAAGTTCAGCCCGCATGCGGCCACGCAGTTGGGCGTCAAGGTGCGACATTGGTTCATCCATGAGGAAGACATCTGCGTTCCGCACAAGCATGCGCGCGATTGCTACGCGCTGTAACTGCCCGCCGGACAACTGATCCGGTTTGCGGAGTAGAACATCGCCGATCTGCAGCGTCTCGGCAACTGAACTGACCCTTCTCCGGATCTCCTCTCGACCCATTCGCCGAACCTTGAGCGGATAGGCAATGTTTCCGAAAACTGTCATGTGGCGGTAAAGCCCGTAGTCCTGAAAGACCATGCCAACATTACGGTAACGGGGTTTGAGATAGGTCACGTCCCGTTCGCCGATGGTGATGCGGCCGCCACTTGGCATTTCGAGACCAGCCAGCATTCGAAGTGTTGTGGTCTTGCCGCATCCTGACGGGCCAAGGAGAAACACAAACTCGCCGTCAGCGACTTCGATATTCACATTGTTTACAGCTGTGAAGTTGCCGAACTTCTTGATCAGATTTGTCATGCATACCCGGGCCATCAGCGCAAAACCCGAGCTGAGAGATTGTCGAGTCCAGAGCCTGACGTCATGAATCCCTGACCACACCCTGCGAGAGACCGCTGATGAGCTGTCGTTGCATGATCAGTACAAATAGTACCAGAGGTGCTGTGATGAGCATCACCGCTGCCCCGAGCACATTCCATTCGACGTTTGCGCCAATCGAATAAGCCATGATCGCTGGTGGCATGGTCTTGGCATTGATGCTGGTCAGAAACGTCGCAAATGCAAATTCGTTCCAGCTGAGAATCATGACAAATATTGCGGTTGCAGTGATCGACGGCATCATTAAGGGCAACGTTACCTTGCGAAAGGCCTGAAACCAGGTATCGCCATCAACCATCGCAGATTCTTCAAACCTTTTTGGGATGTCCCGGAAATAGCCGGTAAGCATCCAGACGACGAATGGCAACTGCATGGCCGTGTAAAGGAAGATCAGTCCAACAAGCGTATCGAGCAATTTCAGTGTCTGAAATGTGATAAAGATGGGTAGGAGGATGGCGACTGGCGGCATCATCCTGTTGGTAAGAACCCAGAACGATACGTCATCACGGCCCGCGAAATCATAACGCGCAATCGCATAGGCGCAGAACATGCCAATACTGACCGACAGGACTGTAGATGCCAATGCAACCACGGTACTGTTCAAGAAATTCCACATGATCCCCTTCTCGAAAATGAGGTAGTCGAATGCCTCCAAGGTCGGTACAAAAATCCAGGTTGGTGATGGTGACATCGCCGCGGCCCGATCCATGAAACCGGTCATCACTACATAAAGATAGGGAACAAAATTGGTGATGCAGATAAACACCAGAATGACGTAGACCCACCAGTTTCTTGTAACGGGCGGTGCGTTCGGCGAAGTCACACTGGAACTTGGTGTTCGTGGCATTGCTATGTCTCTACTCGGCAACCTCGGTCTTGGAACGGAATACCCGGACGAAAACAAAACTCATCACAACGATTATCATCATCATCAGTAGTGAAATCGCAGCTGCGCGCGAGGCATCAAAGAATTCCAAACCGGTCTTGGTAAGAAGTACGTTAAGTGTTGTTGTAGCGTTTCCTGGGCCACCTCGAGTCATTACGACAATCAGTTCGTAGGTTCGAAAGGCATCCATCGTGCGGATAACAACCGCTATCAGTATTGCAGGACGAAGGAGCGGCATCGTGATCGTCCAGAATACCCTCCATGCCGATGCACCATCGATTTCCGCAGCTTCGTATGGTTGTCGGGGGATCTGCGAAAGACCGGCGGCAAGCATCAGGAACATGAATGGCGTCCATTCCCAAACATCGACAAAGATCAGCGTCTGCAAGGCAATGTCAGGATCAGAGAGAAATGGGATAGGAGCAAAGCCGAATAGTTCACCTAACTGTCCGGAGTAGTACGTTACCAATCCGGCGCCCGGGAAGAACATGTACCGCCATACAAGCGCAGCCACAAGCGGTGGAAGGATCATGGGCATCAGAATGAAGATGCGAAATACGCTCATTCCCCTTATTGCCCGCTGAAAGAGAAGTGCTAAACCAAGGCCAAGCCAGAATTCCAGGAAAACCGCCTGTACAGTGAAAATCACGGTTGTCTTCAACGCGTGCCAGAACTCGGGATCTTGAATGAGACTGTGATAGTTGTAGAGCCCGACCGAAAACCTGGGCAGATAGGGCTTCGAGAGGATGATATTCTGACTAGCGATGTTGAGTGCATACAGGAAAGGATACACACCGATCGCAAAGAGAATGATGAGTGTAGGTGCCATAAGCACCCAAGGAAAGAGCCGTCTGTTTGAGGGCCCCAGTACCGACAGGAGTCTCTTCCCTGATCCAAGCCGTCCTTCCAGGGGTTCGGAATGTGGCTGATCAGCCATCTGGTTCTCCAAGGCATGGCCCGCATGGCCCATCCAGTTCATTGTGACCTGGGAAAGCGGGTAATGGAATCGGCAGCACAATGCTGCCGATCAAATTCGAAGTGTCCGGCCCAAGCAGCGTTGCTCGGGCCGGAGCAGTTGAGGTCAGTTCCACTCCGACGGAAGGCGGTCGTAGTAGCTCAGATCTCGCCATAGTTGTGGCGGCAACTCCCGGCCAGGAATGTAATAGCCCCCGCGGCGCATGACACCGGTCATGCGTGTCTCCATGTTGGCTGCAGCGGTTGCAGAGTCGATTTCACCAATCCAGACGCGGTTGCCTTCTTCGCCCATGATATCCGAAATCTCTGCCCATTCGGGCACGCGGATCCGCTCATCTGGGTTGGTGTCATTGAGCATGAACTCGTAAACATCCAGCCACCATGGCTGGTGTGTAGCCAGGGTTTCAGACTTGTAGGTCGAATGCCGCGATGGACCAGCGCCAAACTCGGTTGCTCGTTCCTGAATATCGGCGGACGTCACCCATTGAATGAACGTCCAGGTTGCCTCCTTTTGTTCAGAGTCTGTTGAGATTCCCAAACTCCAGGCTCCGTACCATGGGTCGAATACGCCGTGTGGACCCGCGGGTGTATGTGTGTGGAGGTTTTTCCCCTTGACGAGCGGTGTGTCGTCAGTCTCGAAAAACCCCTTCAGGAAGTCCTGATAGTTCCAAGTCCCGAATGCGCCACCGGACTGGTAGAGTTGAGTTGCCTCACCGATACCCCAGTTGGCACTATCTGCGGGCATGAAATCCTTCAGGCTCACAAAATAGTCAATCGAGTCGATGGCGTGCTGATTGTTGATCGTGATGTTCCAGTCGATGTCGACATACTCGTCTCCAACGGTTTCTGGTGTCTGAAACGCATACAGATACGGCAGGTAGGTTACACCCCAGAACCAGCGGCCAGGAATGTTGGCGAATCCGATCATGCCCGCCTCCGGATTATGAACCTTTGACGCAATTTCGTACATGTAGTCAGTGTTGAAGGCCGGGTCGAAACGTGGTGGCAGGACAATGCCGGCGTCTTCAGCCACATCGGTCCGGAACGTAGTTCCAACCGGACCTGCCCCCATCGGGATCGTATACAGCGTGTCGTTGAAGACACCGGTCCCGGAAAGAACACGAGGCAGGAAATCGTCGATGTCATAGCCTGCTTCGGTGAGGTCCGGATTGTCGACATAGCCCATTAGTGGCTCGAGGAAACTGGCCGCGGCGTATTCGGCCAGCCACATGACGTCTACCCCGTAGATGTCATAGCGGCCCGTCCCCTGCTGCATTTCCACAAGAGATTTTTGCCGGTACTGGTCGAATGGCACTTCGTCGACATTTACAGATATTCCAAACTTTTGCTCAAACTCAGGCAGAAACTTGAAGAGAGCTGCAAATTGAGGCATTGAAGGAGCAAGAATGTTCAATTCGCTTCCCTCGAACTGCTTCTGATACTCGGTCTGCGCCAGCGCTTGACCGGCTAATGTGAAACTGGCGGCAGCGATCGCTGCGACCGTTCCATGCTTCATGGATGCAATCATGGTGTCCTCCTTAGCTATAGGTGTTGCATTCTCGGTTTCCTGGATTGCTGCAGGAATTCTCTGCCCGGGCTTTGTTGAAGGAGGTTCTCTGTCCTTCGACCTCGCAAACTCCGCCTGAAGGCGGGTCTTGCCGCTGTTCGCATCGAACAGGTAGAAGAACCTCTTGTCGAGCCGGATGGCAATTGTTGCGCCGATGTTGCGCGGAACCTTGTGCGCCATGTCGATACTTGTCATGACCCGTGCAATTTGATCACCAAATTCAATGTCGAAGACGACACGGGAACCCAGTGTCTCCACTGCGTAAACTGTTCCGTGAACAATATTGTCACCCTGTTCTGTTGGGGCGGCAACCTGCATGTGTTGCGGTCGTACCCCCAGAGTATAGTCATTTGACTTGGGATCGTTCGCAAGTTCATTGTGCCACCATGAGGGGGCTCTCACGAACGAGTCGCCTAGTACAAGCTGGATCTGGCCATCATCATTTGCGAGTCTGACCGGAAGAGCATTCATTGCCGGTTCGCCAATAAAGGTCGCCGCAAAAATTGACTGCGGGTTGTCGAACATCTCCTGCGGTCGGTCGATCTGTTCGATCTTCCCATGGTTAATCAACACGATACGGTCTGCCATTGTCATGGCCTCGAGTTGATCGTGTGAGACGTAGAGCATCGTTGCATGAAAGTCGTGTTGCAGCCGTTTGAATTCGACGCGCATCCGAGCGCGAAGTTGTGCATCCAGATGAGCGATTGGTTCGTCCAAAAGAAACACATCAGCAGCGCGAACAAGAGCCCGGCCGATGGCGACGCGTTGTTGTTGACCGCCTGACAGCTGTGCTGGCAGCTTCTGTAGCTGATCCTCTATCTGAAGCACTTCTGCTACAGACTGTATTCTGCGCTTTTCTTCATTTGCATCCAGTCGCCTAATCCTTAGCGGATAGGCTAGGTTCTCGTATGAAGTCAGATGCGGAAACAGCGAGTGCTTGTCGTAGACCATCGCGACGTTGCGATCCCGTGGTGCGGAGCGGGTAACGTCTCGTCCGTTTATGATGACATGTCCGCGGTTGGCATCTTCCAATCCAGCCACTAGACGCAGGGTTGTAGTCTTCCCTGCACCTGAGGGGCCAAGCAGAAATACAGCCTCCCTGTCGGCTACTTCAAAAGAAAGCCCTTGGACGGCCTTGGTTCCGTCCTTGTAGGTCTTGGCCAGATCTCTGAGAACCAGTTCTGCCATGCCTCTATCCGTTCTTCAGCATCGTGGCAGACTGAAACCAATGGTTGGAGTCAACTCCGAAAACTTGCGCACTGGTGCAGTTCTCGACTGAAGAGCCTACGAATTCTAGTTCTGTTTTCGATGTGTCTGATTTCTTGCATGCAATGACAGTTTCGGGGCCCATGTGTGAATGGCGGGTCGTCAACGCAGCGTACTGCGGCAACCCGTGTGTGGCCACCAATCCGATTTTACTCCCGCGTTTGCGGATCGCCAGGCAACGAAGGGACCAGTCTGGCTGATTTGAAACGTGGTTGGTATGCAGCGCTAAGTACAACATCAGAGAATTGCCCGGATTGTCCCGCCTTCGGCGCGCATTGCCATGCCATTCAAGCTGGGCGATGCCGCGAGATGAAGGATGCTCCTTGCCACCTCCTCCGGCTCAATCATGCGTCTGATCAGGGAGGTTGGTTCGGTTTCGTCAAAATACTCCGCAACTACCTCCTCACGTGCAATATTCCGGTCGCGGGCAATTTCCTCGTGATATCTACGCACTGCCTCCGTATTCGTTGGCCCCGGTAGAATTGTATTCACACGGACTGCTGTACCCTTTGTTAATTCTGCAAGTGCGCGTGAAAGCCCCAACAGGCATGTTTTCATGGCACCATAATGCGGCATCCAGGCCTGCGGTTTGACCCCGCTCTCGCTGCTGATGAAGACGATGCTGCCGTGTCCCCGTCCAAGCATGTCGCGCAGTGCAATTCGTGACATTCGGACACCGGTGAGAACATTGACATCAAAGTAGCGGAACCATTCGTCGTCAGTAATCTCGAAGAAATCGTGAACCGCAAAGATACCAACCGAATTGATGAGTATGTCAACTTCCGCTGACGCCGTTGCGAAAGAATAGAGTTCCTTGGCGTCGTTCGGCCGGGTTAGGTCACCAGTGATGCCTTGAGCCATATGACCTAGCCGGGCCAAAGCAGCTTCGACCTCTGATTCAACGAGGCCGCCTATGGTCACGCGTGCGCCTTCAGCAATGAATGCTTGTGCAACGGCGAAACCAATCCCTGTGGCTCCTCCTGTGATCAAAACGTGCTGTCCGTCTAGGCCGTAGTCCATCAGGAAAATCCGATTGACAGCGGAGATGCTGCATGAGGCTCACAGTAGGGCACAAGGTGTCTGGTACACAGTATGGGGTGAGTTGTGGCAGCCATCGGTACCGTATGGCTCTCGGCGGCTGAGTTGTTCCTGCGGGCAAGCAAAGCGTGCGGAAGGCAATAAACTCTTGATCCGGTTGGTTGCCAGACGGCATCAAACAGCCGCTTATCTCTCGGAACGATATCGATTCTTGGGACTGAACCAGTGTGTTCCATCATGTCACTTGCCCGCCCAAAATAGTCAAACTGTTGGCACAACGCCGCCATCCACATTCACTATGCTGCCAGATATGAACTCGGTTTGATCGGAAGCCAGAAACAAAACTGCCCTGGCGACATCTGCTGGATGACCCAGCCGTCCAGCAGGAATCCCCCGGTCTACCAGAAAAGCCTGCACAGTGGCTTCCCGGTCCTCTCGGGAAATCTTGTATTGATCCGCAAGCGAGTCCAGGAAACCGCCTGGTGTATCCCAGAGTTCGGTGCGTACATGTGCCGGTGCCACGACATTAGAGCGAATGCCCTTGGCTGTGAATTCACGGGACAGGACCTTGGACAGCATATGTACAGCGGCCTTGGACACATTGTAATCCGGCAGAAGTGGATGAGGCATGAAGCCCGCTTCTGAACCACAATGAACCATGACGCCCTTGCCTTGGTCAATCATCACGGGCAGTGCTGCTCTTGCCATGCGGACATAACCCATGACATTCAATTCGAAGGTTTGTTGCCACATCTCGTCTGTGACATTGGCAAATCCTGCTCTACCAGGGGCCGTGCCGGCACAATTGAAGAGTATGTCAATGCGTCCAAACCTGTTTAGCGCCATTTCAACAACGTGAGTGGCGGCTTCTGGCAGCCTCAAATCCACTTCCACTGAAAGGGTGGATTCTGGTCCAGCAAGTTCTTCAAACGGGCCCATGTCCAGTGCCACACCAACAACCTTTGTACCGGAAGCAAGAAACTGTCTTGCCGTCTCAAGTCCGATTCCGGAGCTTGCGCCTGTTACGATCGCCACTTTGCCCTTGAGATCCATTTTCATCTGCATTCGACCAATGGCTAAGGAATGATCCGTTCTTTTCGCAAGCGATCAAAAACATCTATGAAACTGCGGGTCGTATCCTGGAACTCATTGAATCCAAGTTCACGGCTCTTTGCCACGGAATGAACGCATTCCATTGGTCTGCCTAGATCAAGGTCGGTGTGCCAAGGCGACGCCAATTGATCAAGTAAATTCCGCTGCAGCCCGTTGGCCTCTACTATCCGGTCCCAATCTGCTGCCATGTCTTTCATGCGCAACTCAAGTGAGTTAAACGCACCAGGATACTCACCAACTTCAACTCCGAAATAGTCGGCGATCACCTGCCACAGTTGTTTCCATCGAAACACATCGCCGTTGACCGCATTAAACGCCTCGTTGCGTGCGTTGGGTTCGATGGATGCCCAGACAATCTGTCTTGCCAAAATTCGGGCATCTGTAATGTCATTCAACCCGTTCCAGGCAACAGGTGACCCCGGAAAAATGATTGGCAACCCGGTAGCCTTGCACACTGAAGCATAGGTCGCCAAAGTCGCGCCAATGTTCATTAGGTTGCCTACTGCGTATCCTATGATTGTATGCGAACGGTGTACCGACCATCCAAATCCGTGCTCTTTGGCGTAGGCGATCGCGATGTCTTCCAGTTCGTAGTAAAAGTTCTTCTTTTTCAGCCGGGCAGCGGTCTCAACGAAGGGAGTTATTGGCTCTACTTTGCCATAATCCTCGAACGGGCCCAAATAGTGTTTTGCGCCGGTAACGACTGCCACATGTTCGACCGTCCCCTTTGCCAAGCAAGCATCGAGCACTGTCCTCAACATCCCCCCGTTTAGCCGGATATTCTCGTCTTCGTCCTTGCCGAGTGTCCAAGTGCAATAGTAGATGTGGGTCGGAGAATGCTGAGACAGTTCCGCAATTGCAGCAGAGCGGTTGAGCAGATCAATAGAGTGTGATTGAATCCAGGATGTACCGCAGGGCGGTCGCCGCGAGACTCCGTGAATTTCCCAGCCGCCAAGGTCGCGCAGGTGCTCTGCGACGTTCAAGCCTACAATTCCCGTAGCACCGACGACAAGAGCGCGTTTCCGATACATGGGCTTTCCCGGTTTCTCCTCGTAGATTGTTTCAGGTCACAAGATGGACCTTATGGTGCCCCCATCCGCTCTGTGGGTCACCCCGTTCATGGCTGAATTGGTCATGAGTTGGACAACACCGCGACCATGCATGGCCGGGTCAATCACACGGCGCGTCAGGTTTCCCGGTTGCACATCGTCGAAGAAGGCCGAAAGGGTTTCTTCGACGGTTCTTCCCTGTTCCTTCGCCAACCCGTCGAAATAACCCATGACCGATTCAGTCGCCGTTGTTCCGGGCATGTAACTGGTGACTCGCAGGTTCGTGCCGCGTGTAAGTTCGGCCAAGCTGCGCGAGAGGCCAAGTATTGCGGTCTTGGTAGTCGAATAGGGAACCATGTTGCCGATCGAACGAACCGCCGCTTCGGACGAAATGAAGCAGATGCTGCCGGAATTGGCCTCCAGCATGTCCTTCATGATCAGGCGGGTAATGCGTACTGCGGTCAGGACATTGTGCTGGAAGTACTCAAGCCATCGTTCATCCGTAACGTCAAAAAAGTCATTCACATCGAAGATACCAATATTGTTCACGAGGAAATCAACAGGCCCGATACCCCGCGCAAAGCTTGCAAGCGTCTCGGCACCCTGTTGTTCCAGGAGATCCGCCTTCACTCCGTGAGCCCGTTCACCGATTTCGGAGCATGCCTTGTCAAGCTTGTCCTGATTTCGCCCGTTAACTATGACGCTGGCCCCCTCCCGATGGAAGGTCTCGGCGATTGCCCTGCCGATGCCGGTAGCGCCTCCTGTTACAACAGCAATCTTGCCAGAAAGTTCAAAGTCCATAAGACACTTTGCCCCCTCATTTTGTCTTTCAGGATGAGCGTAGGGCGGGCGGATTCGACAAGCAACGAGGTTTGGATAATAAATTATGTGAACAATTTTCTTAAATCAGGCAATGATGTGATGACGCGAAACCGAGCAATGGGGGATCCGAGATGGTGTCAGAACCGCCTTCTCGGAGCGCTACACGTCCAACCGGGCACTTGGGGCCAACGCTATGGCACAAACGCAAAGTTATGGACGGACGGACGTCGATTGTTGTGGCGGCCGCAGGTCTCGGTGGCTTGCACAAGCGGTAGGGCCCATACTCGACCCTCTGCGGTCCCGATACGACTGGAACAATGGCAGGCATACGGCATTGTTACCTTAAGGGGTTTGCCAACTCGAGTTGCATCGGTTCGGCGGCCAGTTGGCAGTACCGGAAAACGGGGTCCAACTTGGCACGGGAGCACAAACTTGCATCCGTGCTGCCGCAAAACAGTCAGCCAAACGAAGTCATGCGCTTTGGGGGCAGGCTGGAAGTGTGGACGCTTGCGAATTAGACGGGAAGGAACAATCTCTGATATTGAAATTGCGGTCTCAACACACGGTTGATCGCATACAGGAATATGAACTACTCGAGTCCATCACCGCTGGTACTGTCGCACCCGCCTGCAATGCAGTCACCTCATCAACGGATCCGCCCGCAAGTTGAATGCGGAACTTGTCCGAATTCCCCATGCAATTTGCTGTTCGGTGGAGCACTCCTTCCAAGACTTGCCATATGCTCTGGCGCGTGGTTACCAGAAATGATCGAGTGGCCAAGGGCTGCCGGTCTACCCAGATGACTGCGTTGGCACGTTACTTCCCGCGTAATCACACAATGCGGTACATTGAGATCATGCACTGATGCTTGGCCGTTTCGCTGATATGGAAGTGTTTGTCTGCGTGGTGGAGTCTCAGAACTTCACCAACGCTGGCAGGATACTGGGACTGACACCTTCCGCCGTGAGCAAAATTGTCTCGCGGCTTGAGCATCGTCTCGGTGTGCCATTGGCAATTCGTTCTACCCGAAGACTGCGGCTGACGGCAGAAGGCGAGACCTTCTACATTCGTGCTCGCGACATTCTGGAGCAGCTTCGCAGGTCGGAAGCAGAGATTTCAGAGAGTACGGATCACGTCAGCGGAATTTTGAGGATTACCAGCAATATTCCGTTTGCAATTCACAAGGTAGCACCATTGATTCCGAGCTTCCTGGGCGAGTTCCCAGACTTGAAGCTTGAGTTCGACTATGAAGACAACCCGGTCGACCTAATCTTTGACCGGGCTGATGTCGCATTGCGCAGCGGCGACTTGAGCGACAGTTCGATGATTGCGCGTCGACTAATAAATTCCACACGGCACATCGTAGCGTCTCCCGAATACGTTCAACGGGAGGGAACACCACGCACACCCGAAGATCTGCTTGGTCATAACTGCCTTGGGTTGAGCGCGCGCAAGCGGTTCAGCCGATGGCCTTTCTGCACGGAAAATGACAAGACAATGGAGATTGAAGTCTCCGGCAATCTCTACTTCAACAACGGAGAATGCCTGCGCAGTTTTGCTCTGCGAGGGGTTGGTATTGCCCGTCTTTCGGCCTTTCATGTTGCCCAAGATGTCGCAGAGGGGCGTCTCGTACCACTGCTGGAAGACTACAATCCAGGTGATATCGAACCGATGAGCGCGATCTACTCATCTCAGAGCCATGTGCCCCTGCGTATTCGTTGCTTTATCGACTTTCTGGTCGAAAATCTGCCAACAGAATTCACATTGTAGCGCCTGAGCATTGTCGATGGTTGCCAACAGGCGCGGGATTTCGGCGTTGTACCGTGCCCGTGATCGACCGTACTCTTTCCCGATTGCCGAACTTCCACTGCCTTGGTCGCTTTGTCTTGCCTTATTGTTTCGGTCGGCGTGCGCTATGCCCGTTGTCCCGTTGTGTAGGGCGACCGAGGTCGGCGCCTGAAAGCAACTCTCGCGATTAAGCGGCGCATGTTGCAGTTCGAGTTGCCGCAAGGGAAGGACTCCCTGAACGCTGCGGTTCACCTCTACTGGGAGGATATTGCGACCGGGAGGTGAAACTGGGGGCATGCGGACGTTAGGCCTCCATTTTTGGCGTTTGGTAGTCCAACAGGTGGACACAGGATCACTCCTGATGTTGCCGAGAACGGGCACCAATCTCGGCATAGAGCGTCGCATTGCCGCCTGCGGCTGTGGTGTCGATGCAGACATGCCGTTCAAGGCGGCAGCGGTCGGCAAGGTCTCTGGACACCACAAGTGGGACTATTGGGCCGGATCTCGCAGCCAGTGCCTTGCGAGCTTCTCGCAAATCCTCCGGATGACTCCAGAGTGCCACCACGTCGAAATTCGATAGCGAGGCCAGTGCAGATCTGGGCAGAAACCCGGAGATGGCCAATTCTCCCGTAACTCCTGGCGCGACGCGAACTGCCGCGCATCCAGCGGCGCCGGCCTGAGCCGCTTGTTCCAAGGCATCCTCGGTTGTTGGACCAAGGCACAGGACGGTTCCCCGGGAGAACTGCCTGAGCCGGTTTGCTTCTCCTGTGGGGCCAGGCATGGCCGCTGCACCGCCAACGCTATGCCGGGGCGAATCGGCCTGATCCAGCAACTTCTGCACTTGAGCAGTGTCCACATCAGGGCCCTCGCATGGCTCATGCGACACCGGATCGCTGCGAAGGAATGCTGCCGGGTATTCGGGGCCGCCTGCCTTGGGTCCGGTTCCGGACAACCCCTCTCCGCCGAACGGTTGAGACCCCACAACGGCCCCAATCTGATTGCGGTTGACGTAGATGTTGCCCGCGTGGAGCCGGGAAGAGAGCGCCTCTACCCGTTCGTCGATACGGGAGTGCAGGCCGAAGGTCAGGCCATAGCCGCAGGAATTGACTGCACTGACAATATTGTCGAGATCCTTCTGGTCGAACCCTGCCAGGTGAACAACCGGGCCGAAGATCTCCTGCTTGACGTCCTCAATTCCGCTTACGGAGATTACTGCCGGTCCGACGAAGCAGCCCGCTTCCGGAACAGCGCACTGCTTCAACAGCCTGCCTTCGGCGCGTGCTTCTTCGATATGGGCAACGACACGGCTTCGGGCTTCCTCATCAATAAGAGGGCCAACATCTGTCGAAGGATCCCACGGATCGCCGATCTTCAACTCATCCATGGCTCCGAACAGCATTTCCGTGAATTGCGGCCTGATTTCCTCCTGCACATACAGCACTCGCAGGGCCGAGCAGCGCTGTCCGGCCGACTGGAATGACGAAACCACAATATCCTTGATCGCCTGTTCCGGCAGGGCTGTGCTGTCGATGACCATTGCGTTGATACCGCCAGTCTCAGCAACCAGCCGCGCCTCTGGCCTCAGTGTTTCGGCCATACGGCGTTCTATTTCCCGCGCGGTCTCGGTTGATCCGGTGAAAGCCACGCCCGCTATCCGTTGATCGCTTGCAAGGGCCTTGCCGACAGTCGGCCCGGAGCCGGGTACCAGTTGCAGAACGCTCCGGGGGACTCCGGCCTCATGCATGAGCTTGACCGATAGCCCGGCAATCAATGGCGTCTGTTCCGCAGGTTTGGCAATCACGCCATTGCCAGCCGCAAGCGCGCCGGCAATCTGTCCCGTGAATATCGCCAGGGGGAAGTTCCATGGCGAGATACAGGCGACCACACCGCACGCTGCCGTTCGATCAAGCTTGCTTGCCTCTGAGCCGTAGTAGCGGAGAAAGTCGACTGCCTCGCGCAGCTCTGCTGTTGCATCCAGAAGCGACTTTCCAGCCTCCCTGCATAGCAATGCCAGTATTTCTCCAGCGTTCGCCTCATACAGATCCGATGCCTTTTGCAAGATTCTGCCGCGTTCGGATGCAGCGCAATTGTCCCAGCTTGTTGCCGTATCCAATGAAGCCGAAAGCCCGGCTTCGGTCGTCTCGGCAACAGTACCGGGCACATCGGAAGGATCAGCGGGATTTGCTACGGCAGTAGCGGGATGAGCAGTTGCATCCGCTGCAAGCAATGGCTCGCAGGTCCAACTGGCAGTCTTGTGGGGTAGCCGGATGGATTCAAGATGTTGCAGCGTATGCGGATTGTGCAGGTCCCAGCCTTGCGAATTCCGCCTGCTGTCACCGAACAGATGCGCAGGTTCGGTTATCGGACGGTAGTTGGACGAACGGGCGCTCTCCAGCGCCTTGAACGGATCAGCAGCAATATCTGCTGCCAACCAGTGCCGGTCGGCAATCTGATTGACAAACGAGGTGTTGGCGCCGTTCTCCAACATGCGGCGGGCAAGGTAGGGCAGCAACTCCCGGTGCTGGCCAACCGGCGCATAGATGCGGCACCGCGTGCCCTCCCGTTGCAGAATCTTGTCATGCAATGCTTCGCCCATGCCGTGAATGCGCTGGAATTCGAATTCCTGCTTGCCGTCCGCAAGTTCGAGGATGGCCGAGACTGTATGGGCGTTGTGACCGGCAAACTGAGGATAGATGCGGTCCGTCATGCCCAGGAGTTTGCGGGCGCAGCAAAGATAGGCGACATCCGTGGCCGCCTTTCTGGTGTAGACGGGGAAGTCCTCCAGTCCCTCGACTTGAGCCCGCTTGATTTCGGTGTCCCAGTAGGCGCCCTTGACCAGCCGAACCATGATCCTGCGATCCAGTTCGCCTGCAAGCTCATAGAGAAAGTCCAGCACATGGGGCGCGGCCTTGTTGTAAGCCTGCACCACAATCCCGAAACCGTCCCATCCTGCGAGTTCCGGTTCGCGCAGAACCTGTTCGATCACGTCCAGTGACAGCTCGAGCCTGTCTGCTTCCTCCGCATCGATATTGATGCCCATGGCGGCGGATTTTGCCATCCGGGCCAATACGGCGGTCCGCTCGGTCAGTTCCGTGAGCACCCGGTGGCGTTGGGTGAGTTCATACCGGGGGTGCAATGCCGACAGTTTGATGGAGACGCCGGGGTTTTGCCGGAAATCCGAAGATGTGCAGGCTGGTGTGAGTGCCTCAATTGCTTCTTTGTAGTCCCGGAAAAACCGCTCCGCATCGGCATGGGTCAGCGCGGCTTCTCCCAGCATGTCGTAGGAGTGCGTGTAGCCTTGGCGCTCGCGCTGTGCCGAATTCCGTATCGATTGCCGGATGGTGCTTCCGTGCACGAACCTGCCTGCCAGGAGTTGGGTCGATTTCCGGACCGCAATACGCGCCAGTGGAGTGGTAATCCGTTTCAGCAACCGGCGGGTTGCTGCCGCTGCGCCGGGGCGGATTGACCCTCGCAGGCAACGGGATGTCATATCAAGAGAAAGTGTTATGGCGTTGACCACCGCCGAGTTGGATCTGCCCCTGTGTGCGGTCCAATCGACATCGACCAGCTTGTCCGCGATCAACTGGTCCATGGTAGGGGCATCGGGAATTCGGACCAGTGCCTCGGCCAGACGAAGCAGCGCTGTTCCGGCGGGAGACGCCAGCCCGTACTCGGCAAGCAGTGAGTCCAGGATGTTTGGTCGGGCGGAGCTCCGCAGGTCCTCAACCAGCCTCTCCGCCTTGCCGCTTGCCGCCTCTCGGACAGAAACTGAGACTTCATGCTCTGCCATGAGCGCGTCCAGCAACGCGTCCTCATCGGCGACTTTTGCTGAGGTTATGCGGTTGCGGATGTCATCCAGATCCTTGGGCATGATTTACGACCTCTCCAGAGCGCCCGCCTTTGAACGGGCCGGGCGGATGGATGAAACACTGTCCAGACGCCCAAGTCAGCCCATCGCGCTGCCTGCCGCCCGCCAGGTTGGATTTCAACTGGCACCCCAGCTGCCGCCATGGGCAGTTTCAATGACGATTTCGTCTCCCGCCTCAAGCACTATATCGCTGGCCATTGCGCATTCCTGCGTGCCGCCCTTGCATCTGACCACAGAAACGCCGTTGGTTCCACCGCTGGCACCGCCACACAGGCCCCACACAGGAACCCGGTTCCGGCTGTATCCTGCCGCCAGAATCCCCGAATTCCGCATCCTGTAGGAAACGGATAGCCCGCGACCGCCAACATGGCGGCCCGGTCCTCCCGGTTTGTCGCCAAGCCGCTTCCAGCCGACCTCAAGGCCGTAACGCGCCTCGCAGATTTCAACCGGGCAGTTGTAGGTTTCCCCATGTCCTGAGCTGTACATGCAATGAAGACCATCCCGTTCGCTTGTCGCGCCCCAGCCTCCCATCTGTGGTTCCACCATGGTGAAGGGCCTCCCGGTGTCGGGGTGCTTCCCGGCTATGACGGTTCCGCAGATCGAGGCGAAATGGCCTGCCGGCAGCCTGTCCGGCATCGCCTCCGCCATGCAGCGCCATAGCATGTCATAGAGCCTGATCCTGGTTTCGAAGTAATACCCGTGCGGGGCGGAGCCGAGTGCGTGAAATATGGAACCCGGCCTCGTCAACACCCGGAGAGGACGGAACGATCCCTCATTGGCGAACAATTCCGGGTCCGTGAGTGCCTTGAAGATCATCTGGGCCGAAATCACGGCCCCGTCGCGGCTGGTGTTGAACGGGCTGTCTTTCTGGCCGGGATTATCCCGGAGATCGACCACGAATTCTTCGCCTGTGACCTCGATCGCCGCATTCCAGACTTCGCCGTCATCCTGTTCATCAGCGATCGTGAAACTGCCCGGAGGCAGCGAGGCCAATCCCTTGAGGGCCCGCCTTTCACCTTCTGTGAACATCTGCTCAAGCGCCGCAAGGAAGGTGCCGAGGCCATAAGTCCTGGAAAGGCGGGAAATCCGGAAACTGGCGCGGCGGCAGGCGGCGACCTGTGCCCAGAGGTCGCCTTCGGCAAAATCCGGAAGCCTCGAATTGCACGTGATCAGGTCGAAGACAGAATCGTTGCGTGATCCTTCGGAGAACAGGGCAACTGCGGGCAGGCGCAGCCCCTCCTGGAAAATCTCCGTGGCCTTCACAGACATCGACCCTGGGGTCATGCCGCCAATGTCGCTCCAGTGGGCGATGGTGGCAGTCCATGCGATGCATACGCCATCGTGGAATACCGGCATGGCGATGACCACATCGTTCAGATGCGTCACACCGCCATAGGCAGGATCATTGGTGACAAAGATATCGCCTTCAGCCACCTTGCCGCGGATTTCGACTATCCGTTTCACGGCCTTGTCGAGCACGCCGACAAAGGTCGGAATGCCCGCCCCCGAGCCCAGAAGATGCCCGTTGGCATCGGTCACTCCGGTGCCCGCATCCAGCACCTCATGTATGATCGGACTCATTGCAGTCTTTCTGAGGATGGAGAACATCTCTTCAGCGGCTGCTGTCAGTCCGGCTTGAATCACCGAGAGAGTTATGGCGTCATGCCCCGCCATTGGTTCATCCGGCTCCATTGCCGCCGACTGCCGTTGTGGCCGGATGCTATTCAGCAGCGACTACGATCCGGTTGCCCAATACGTCTCCGTCGCCGATGATACCAAATTGCTCGATCTCATGCTCGGGCGGCGCCTCGCAGGACCATTTGCGGCTTGGAATCCAACCGCAGGCCCTCTTGAGGTTGGCAGCATATTCCGCCCGCTTCAGGGCGGCTATCGATGGGTCAATCACAGGAACGCCCAATTCCTCTGACAGCGGCTTGTGGAAGCCGATTTCCAGCGTGCATCCGAGGATCAGCGCTTCCGCATAATCCTCCTCGACTGCGCGCCGGCCGGCCGCAATCAGCAACTCCTCCGTGCGGGCGTGGTCCAGTTGAAACTCGTTTACCCCCAATTCGACATGGTAGAATCCGGAAAGGCGCTCGGCCATGCCGCAGTCCCTCACCGTGGCGTTCATCTGGTTCACCCACTTGCGGCGCCCGACAATTATGCCGAACCGGTTGGCCAGGCTGGCTGCTATCTCGAGCGAGGAAGAGCATGGCGCAGTGACGATCATCTCGCCCGATACTTCCCGGGCGTCATGTAAGGCGGTATCGTAGAAGCACCCGATCGCGAGTGCGTCAAACCCGTCCAGAGCAGCTGCGCGGGCAGCCCTCACGATGCCGGTCGAAACAACCGTTTCATAAGACCTGAATTCAATGTGCGTGAATGCGCCGTCGCTCGCCTTCAGCGACGTGACGTGCACCTCGGTGCCTGGCAGTTTGAACTCTCTCGCCATTTCGGCAAAGACGGGGTCGTAATCGGCGCTGCCAACCGGACTGAGATACATGATCTTGGTCTGAGCATTGTTCGACATGATGGAGTCTCCTTTTTCCTGTCTTCGGCAGGCTTCAGGCTTCCAGCCCAAAGACTGTGCGCGCCTGATCTTCCGAGATCAGCCCGTTCTTCAGGTCTGAGCGGACCATCTCGGGTTTGCGCTGGCGCGGATCGCCAATCCCGCCGCCGCTGCCCGTATGGACTCGGATGATGTCGCCCTCGCTGGTTGCGAGGCCGGAAATCGCAGCAAACGTCTGGGTCTCGCCCTCCTTGGGAATGAACTCGAGATAGTTGGGCGAGCCGTCGTTGCCACCGTCAAGGCCCCAGGCAGGGAACTTTGATCGCGTGTAGCCAGCCGTCAGAAAACCCTGCTCTGACCTGACAATGTAGTCCATGACAATGCCGCGTCCGCCCATGAACATGCCTTCGCCGCCCGGGGCGGTATTGAGAGCCATCTGACCCACGAGGAGGCCATTGCGCGCCTCGTTGATTTCGGCCGGGCAGTTGTAGGTCTCACCGTGGAATCCGCAGAACATTGCGGTATTGCCATCGGAGTTCCGGTTGGCGCCCCAGCCTCCCAGTTGCGGCTCAATGACCGTGTATTGGCGGCCCGTATCCGGGTGAATGCCGCCGACAAATGTCCCGCACACGGAAGCGAAGTGTCCGGCCGCCAGCTTGTCCGGCATGTGGCGAGCAAGGCAGCGCCACATGATGTCGTAGACCCGCAATTCGATCTCGTAATAGAAGCCGAGAGGGGCGGGCTCCTTCGCATGGAAGACCGTGCCTTCCCGGGTCAACAATTCGATCGGCCGGAAGGATCCGCCGTTGGCCGGAGAGTAGGGATCGGTCAGTGACTTGAACAGCATTTGCGCCGCCACCATCACTCCGTCCCGGCTCGTGTTGAGAGGCCCTTCCAATTGGTCTGGGTTGTCGCTCAGATCGACCTGGAATTTGCCATCGCCGATCGTGATCCTGACATTGTAGATCTGGCCATTGTCTTGCTCTTCCGACAATTCGAACGTGCCTTCGGGCAGTTGGGCAAGCGCCTTGCGCGCGGACTGCTCTCCGAATTCCATGAAGGAGTTCATCGCCTTGAGGAACGTCGCGGTTCCGTATTTCTCCGCCATCGCTTCAAGCCGCCGGGCGCCGATCCTGACTGAAGCTATCGCTGCCCAGAGGTCGCCCTCCAGAACATCGGGCATGCGCGAATTGACCCTTATGATTTCCATGACTGGCTCGATAGGATCGCCCCGCGAGATGATCTTGATGGCGGGCAGCCTCAGGCCCTCCTGGAAAATCGAAACCGCCTCGCCGGTCAGCGACCCCGGAGCCATCCCGCCCACATCCGAGTTGTGGGCGATGTTCGCGCACCAGGCGATGAGCGTTCCTTCATGGAATACCGGCATCATCACGACGATGTCGTTGAGGTGGGTGACTCCGCCATAATAGGGGTCATTGGTGGCGAAAATGTCGCCCGGCGCGATGTCATCCGGCTTGCGAAACTTGTCGATGACAAACTTCACCGACTTGTCGAGGACTCCCACAAAGGCCGGGATACCGGCGCCGGAAGAGGCAAGCTCGCCATCCGGGTCCATTATTCCGGTCCCCATGTCGAGCACCTCGTAGATGATCGAACTCATCGCTGTCTTGCGCATCGCTGCAAACATCTCGTCGGCCGTGGCCTGAAGCGAGTTCTGAATGATCTCCAGCGTGATCGGGTCGTTTTCGTCCTGCTTCATTTCCATCTCCATCTGTATCTCCTGCGCCTGCGGGGTTTGCGAGGCATGCAATCGCAGCAACGGTTGTGCGGGTTCTTGAACGCTATTGCCGGCCCTGTAGCCATGATTGGCCGATCATCCTCGCGGCTGATGAATTGGTTGCGGATCATGGTTCGATCACGATCACGATGTTGCCGTATTCGTCGACGGTAATCCGGTTACCGGCGTGCGCCACCACGGTTGAGCCGGAATCCTCGATAACGGCCGGTCCGCCAAAGCTCATGCCAGGTGCAAGACTTGAACCATCATAGATTGCTGCATCAAGGATGCCTTCAAGGGCGTAATCCACCCGCCTGTGTCCCTTGAGTGCCGCCGCTGCATCCGCAGGGCCCGGTTTGCGCCGCTTGGCCTCAACGCGGCCTACCTTCGCGGCTGCCGTAAGGTGGATGCCGACCATTTCGACCGGGGCGTTCAACCTGTACGTGTACTCCCGCTCATAGGCTGACTCGAACTTCTCCCTGATTTCGGGGATCCGTTCTGCTGTGATTTGGGCGCTTCCGAGATCAATTTCGGTGGTGTGTTCCTGGTTCTGGTAACGGAATTTGCCGAAACGTGTGATTGAGAGGCTCGCTGGATCCACTCCCTCCTGCTCGAACTGGGCCCGGGCTGCATCCTCGGTTTCACGCAGGGTATCTTCGATTGTCGAAGCATGCTCTTCACCAAGGTCGAGCAGCCGTGTCGCAATCAGATCCCTGCGCAAGTCGGACATGGTCATGCCCCATGCCGAAAACACGGCTGCATCCGCGGGGATGACAACCTTGCCGATACCGAGTTCCTGCGCCAGGGCAACGGCGTGCATTCCGCCGCCGCCGCCGAAGGCAACGAGAGTGAAGTCACGCGGATCGAAGCCGCGATTGAGGGAAACGAGCTTCAGCGCGTTGACCATGTTGTTGTTGGCAATCCGGACAATGCCACGGGCAGCAGAGTCGATATCCACTCCCAGAGCATCGCCGACTGCTGTCAACGCAGCTTCCACGGCTCCCATGTCAGCGTCCACCTCACCGCCGCAGAAATAGTCGCGATTGATCCGTCCCAGCCAGAGATTGGCATCAGTGGTTGTCGCCTGATCTCCACCCTTGCCGTAAGCCGCCGGTCCGGGAACCGCACCGGCGGATTGCGGGCCGACATGTAGCTTGCCGAAATCGTCCACCCAGGCGATGGAGCCGCCTCCATTTCCAATTTCTACAAGGTCAACCACCGGCACCATGACGGGATATCCGGCCGACTTCCGGTCGCGCTCAATCCAGTAGTCGGTCACGATCTTGATGTTGCCGTTTTCGATGAGCGAGCACTTTGCGGTTGTCCCACCGATGTCGAGAGCGATGAGATTGCGGTCGCCGGTAAGCCTGCCGAGTTCAGCTGCGCCCCAGACACCCGAAGAGGGACCGGACTCGATCATTGTGATGGGCGTGCGGGCGGCGGACTGAAGTGAGTCAATGCCGCAATTCGACTGCATCACATAGGGGCTGCCGGAGAACCCTTCTGCCTTGAGCGCCGTGCTGAGCCGCTGAAGATAGCGTTCCGCAGCCGGCTGCACATAGGCGGACAGTACAGTGGTGTTGGTGCGCTCATACTCGCGCCATTCCCGGGTGATGCTGTGGGAACTGACCACGGGAACATCAGGCCACAATCGCCGTACTTCGTCCTCGGCGGCCTGCTCATGGCGCGGATTGGCATAGGAATGCAGAAAGCAGATTGCCACTGCCTCAACATTTTCTTCCCGGAAGTGAGCAAGAATGCCGGGGAGGGGGGAGAGATCCAGGGGATGCAGTTCGGCGCCCAGGTAGCTCATCCGGCCAGGCAGTTCCCTTCGAAGATGGCGGGGCACGAAGGGCGGGGGTTTCACATAGTGCAGGTTGAAGAAGTCAGGCCGGTTTCCGCGGGCAATCTCCAGCGTATCGCGAAACCCTTTGGTTGCAACCAATCCTACCTTGACACCCTTGCGTTCCGTCAGCGCATTGATGACCACCGTCGTTCCATGGGCCAGGAAATCCACCGACGGGAGGTCGACTCCACCGCGGCTCAGAACATCCATCATGCCTGTCTCGTAGTCCGGCGGGGTTGTTGCCGACTTCGCCGTTCTGACGCTTGAGCGCCCGGACTCAGGGTCAAACTCGAAGCAGACCATGTCGGTGAACGTTCCTCCGACATCAGTTGCCACCCTTGTAATGGTTTTGCTCATTTGCGGTCTCCCTCCAGTGAGCATGCCTGTTCAATGAGAAAGCAGAACAGGCCAGGCAGTTTGAGATCGTCGGCTGCCTCAATCTGTTCCGGCCCGTAGGCGCCGGTCCCGTGGAGGCAGTTGATGGTGCCAAGGACCTCGCCGCCGGAAACGACAGGTATGTTGAGGACTGCGCCGCAACCCAGTGACCGGATCAACTTGTAGTCCGGAAACACCTTGGCGATTTCTTCGATGCTGTTGGCAGCAAAGGTCTCCTTGTTGCCGATGACCGTTTCGCTCCAGGAGGTCGGCGGCATCGGTTTGCGTCCGGACACCGGGTAAGCCTCTGGCATGTTTGAATAGAATCTGCGGCCCTCACCGGTCGCGGCATCGAACTCCATCAATGTGAACAGGCGGGCGCCGACATGGGAATGAGCCATGCGGCCGAGAGCTGCGTAAGCGGATTCAGGGGCACTTGCTGCCCGTGTGAGGAATTGAGCGAGCATTGTTTCAGGCAGCATCGGCGATACCTCTTAGCCGTTCCCTGACCAACGCTTCTTCAGCTGTTACGACCGGCGAGGCTGCAATCAGATTGCGGGTATAGGGGTGTTCAGGGGCGTCGAATATCTGTTCGGTTGTCGCAAGCTCGACAAGCTCGCCCCTGTTCAACACCGCCACCCGGTCGGCGACATTGCGAACGACTGCAAGGTCGTGAGTAATGAACAGGTAGGTCAATCCGCGTCCCTCCCGCAGCGAGTTGAGCAGTTTGAGAATGCGGGCCTGGACGATGACATCAAGGGCTGAAGTGGGCTCGTCCAGCACGATAAGCCTCGAGTCGCATGAACGCGCCCTGGCGATTGCCACCCTCTGCCGTTGACCTCCGGAGAGCGCTGCCGGCGAGCGCCGGGCAAAAGCCGGATCCAGCCCGACCTCCTCAAGCAATTCACCGACCCGCGCCGCCCGGCTGGACCGGCTGCCGATCCTGTGCACATCAAGTGCCAGCCTTAGCGATGCTCCGATCGTCCGGTTCGGATTGAGCGCCGAAAGTGGGTTCTGCTGGACAAGCTGCATCCATCGCCTGTGCTTCAGCGAGCGTCTAACCGGCAACGCTTCGCCATCAAAACGGATGACACCAGCGCTTGGCTGAAGCACACCGAGCAGCATGTTGGCGATGGTGCTCTTTCCCGACCCGGACTCGCCAACGAGGGCGAGGCACTCGCCTGTGGCGATCTCGACACTGAACCCTCTCACCGCCTCGATTTCCCTGCCACCGGCGCGAAAGGTCTTGGACAATCCTTGAATGGAGAGCAGGGCAGTGCTCATTGTGCCATCTCCGCCGGATGATGGTATTCGCATGGAGCGGCGAACAATTCGCTGGACTCTTCGATTTCCGGCATGCCTGAACGGGTAATTCTCGGGACTGCGGCGAGCAGCGCCCGCGTATAGGGGTGGCGGGGATCCTCGAAGATCGACCGGGTTGGACCGGCTTCGACGATCCTTCCTCGGTAGATGACATAGAGCCTGTTAGAGAATTCCCGCACAACGCCCAGATTATGCGAAATCAGGAATACGGCGGCGCGCCGTTCGTCGACGAGGCGGCGCATCAGCCTCAGCGTTTGATCCTGCACGGTCACGTCAAGCGCCGTGCCAGGTTCGTCGGCGATCAGAAGTGAAGGCTGGTTGACCAGCGCCATTGCGATCATGACCCTCTGGTTCATTCCACCCGACAATTGGAAGGGGAAGGAAGCCAGCACGCGCCCGGGATCCTCTATCGATACGTCCCGCAGAAGGTTGCCGGCAACTTCAGCCGCACGGTCCCGGTCTACCGCGGGGTCGCACCGGCGCAAGACCTCGCGGAACTGGTCGCCTATACGGAAGAGCGGATTCAACGCCGAGACCGGGTCCTGGAAAATCATGGACATGCTGGTTCCCCGCAATGCCTGCCGCTCGCGGTTGTTCAACGCAGCAAGATCGCGGCCCTCGAACAGGATGCGGCCGGAGAGGCTGGCGTTGCGTTGCGACTGGAGCAAGCCGAGCACGGCCCGCGCCGTCACGGACTTGCCGGAGCCGGACTCCCCGACAAGCGCCACGCGTTCCTCGAGCGCTATCGTCAGCGATATTCCATGCAGAACTTCGGTAGACCCTGCGTGATCACGGAACGAAAGCCGAAGATCCTGAATGTCGAGCGTCGATGCGGTCATTCGTCGGTTCCAAGGATTTCGCGCAAGGCATCGCCAAGCAGGTTGAAACCGAATACGGCCACAAGGATGGCCAAGCCGGGAAAGACGGTAAGCCACCAGGAGTCCGGCAGATACTGTGCGCCTTCCGCAACCATTGATCCCAGATCCGGTGTCGGAGGTTGCACCCCGAGCCCAAGAAAGGACAGCGAGGACGCGATCAATATCACAAACCCGAGATCCAGCGTCATCTTGGTGAGAACTGCCGGAACGCAGTTTGGCAGAATCTCGCGGAACATGATGTGAAGCCGGGAAGCGCCGATGACTTCGGCAGCCAGGACATATCCCTCCTCGCGTTCAGCAAGGGTCAGGTTGTAGACGAGGCGCGAATACCACGGCCACCACATGACCGTTACTGCAATCATGCCGTTGGTGAGGGTTGGCTCCAGCACGCCCATGATGGACATGGCCAATACGAGCGGGGGGATTGAGAGGAAGACATCAGTTGTCCGCATGAGCACGAAGCGGACCCAGCCCCCGAGATAGCCTGCCGCAAGTCCAACCGTGACGCCGACGGGAACTGCGAGTGCAAGGACCACGGCGCCAAGGATCAAGGACAACCGGTAGGCGTAGAGAATGCGGCTGAGAAGGTCACGGCCGACAAGGTCGGTTCCGAACAGGTTCTGCAGGTTGGGCGGCTGGTTGAAATTGCTGAAGTCGACGACGGTTCCCCGATGAGAGGGGAAGGGGGCGATCAGGTCTGCCAGCAATGCCGACAACACAACCATGGCAATCAGGATGGCGCCCGCAATCGAGAGCGGACGCGACAGGATAATGTGAATGGCACGGTTCATCCCGTTTCCCGCGCGTGCCGGATCCGCGGATTGAGCAACGCAATCAGCAGATCAACGATGAGATTGGCGATCAGGAAGGCAGCGGAAATGATCAGGACCGTGCCAACTATGGCGTTCAGGTCCTTGCGGAGAATGACCGCCACCCCGTAGCGGGACAGTCCCGGCCAGGCGAATATCGCCTCGACCAGAAACGCGTTCCCGAGCATTGCGGCAAAGTCGAGCCCGATGATTGTCAGGGACGGGATAAGCGAGGGCCGGAAGGCGTAGCGGCGAGCCACCCTCCACTCGGGAAATCCGTATGAGCGGGCCATTTCAATATATGGCCTCTTGTAGGTCTCAACCATGTTTGCTCGTGTCAGGCGTGCCGCCTGGCCAATGCCTGACAACGCCAGCGCGAAGGCGGGAAGGGCAATGTGCCAGAGCGCGCTGCCGAATGCGTCGAGGCGGCCATGAACAAGTGTGTCAACCAGCAGGAAGCCGGTGATCCGCGGCACGGCGAGGTCGGTGTCAATCCGTCCCGCAATCGGGAATATCGGAAGGAAGAAGGCGAACAGCAACATCAAGATGACCGCCCAAACGAAACTCGGGGCGGAAACCCCGAGAAGCGACACAACCCTGACAAGATTATCGAGGAATCTGCCCTCGTGCTTTGCGGCGACTATCCCGAGTGGCAGCCCGATACAGATCATCAGGACGCCTGCTGCAAGGATCAGTTCGAGTGTTGCGGGCAGAAACTGGGCTATATCCTCCGTGACTGGCCGGTTGGTGTAGAGGGAAACTCCAAGTTCACCCCTTGAAAGGTCGGAGAGGAAAAGGCTGTATTGCCGCCAAACCGGTTGATCGAGACGCAACTCGTGGCGCAGCTTCTCGACCTGCTCAACTGTGGCGTTTGGGCCGAGCGCAATCCGGGCGGGATCCCCCGGTATGACCCTTGCAATCGCAAAGATCAGGATCGAGACCCCGACGAGCACAAGCAGGGAAATCGCCAGCCGGCCCGCCAGCAGCCTCAGTATCGAAATCATTGAACGGTGTCATGACCCGGCGCGTTGGCCGCGCCGGGTCTGAAGTTGTTATTCCATTTCCATCAGGCGGAAGGCGAACCCCATGGTATCGAGGCCGAATGCCTTGTCCGGGTCAGAGAGCGCAGGAACGCTGATCCCTGGCCTGGCAACAAACACCGCCTGGCTGTCGAAACCGTAGATGGAGGGCGCAATGGCAAGCAACCGGTCGTTGAGAGCCGAATATGCCGCTTCGCGTTCCGCGTCGGTTGCACCAACCCGCCCGGCATCCAGCAGCTGGTCGACCTCAGCGTCATTGAGGTGTTCCGGCGACTGCCAGGTTCCGGCCTTGGTGGAGTGATACATGCCATACAGCAGCGTGTCGGGATCTCCGGTCACGGCCGTGACAAATATCTGGGAAATGTCGGGCGTGGTTTCGGGATTGCCCACCATGCCGGCGAATGCCGCCCACGGGATCTTCTTGATGGTGGAGTTAATGCCGACCTCGGATAGATTTGCCTGAAGCAGCAGGGCAAGCCGTTCCTCAAGCGGCACCTCGGCAATCCAGCTGATCTCGATCGAGAATTCCGACGGATCGTGGCTGCATTGCGCAAGGTGCGCCTTGGCCGCATCAATGTCGCGGGACAGGACATGATCCGCAGGTTTTGCCCCGAACATCCCGGCCGTGATGGCGCCGGTAGCGGGGGTTCCCTCGGAAATATCGTCGTTGATGGCGATCAGCTTCAACACGGATGCGTAATCGAACGCATTCGACACTGCCAGGCGGCAATGGACATCGTCCAGTGGTGCCTTTGCAGTGTTCATCTTGAAGTAGAATGATCCGGTTCCGCCTTCAGTCAACAACTGGTTGCCATCGGCCGCCAGCGCACGCTTGACCTCCGGTGGCAGCCACTGCGACGAGATGTCATGCTCGCCCTGGGCAATCAGGGTCCTGACAGTCGGCGCTTCAAGCCCATAGCGCAGCCGCACCGTGTCGGGGGCCTTCTCGCTGACTCCAAGGAAATAGCCGTCAAACTTCATCATGACGGTTTCTTCCTGCGGATTGTGCGACTCGACCCAGTATGCTCCCGTCCCCGCACTCCGGCTGGACAGGTAGCTGCTTCCCATGTCGTCGCCCGTGTCGACCATCTCCTGGATCAGGACGCTATCGATGATCGGCAGCCTCACCAGTGAAGATACGAACGGTGCATAGGGCTCCGAGAGATTGAAACGCACTGTATGTGTATCGACCGCTTCGACACTCTCGACGTTTCCGAACAGGAATGAGAGGCCCTGTCCGATGGCAGTCATTCGCTCGAAAGAATAGACCACGTCGTCTGCTGTCATCGAATTGCCGCTGTGGAAGGCGACATCCTCGCGCAGCTTGAAGGTGAATTCGGTGCCCGATCCCTCCCAGCTTTCTGCGAGGTGGGGGACATGACCCGGTCCACCCTGCCGCGGCAGCACCAGCGTGTCGTAGACATTGAACATCAGAATGGAGTCTGCGTAGTCTGAGGCCCTGGCCGGGTCGAGTTCCCCGACGGCGACCTCGTCAAGCCGCAGGACGGTTTGGGCGTTGGCGGCCTGTGCGGCAACCGCAATCGCGGTGCCCGCAAGCAGTCCCTGGAGCAGTTTGTTCATGGCTGATTTCCTCCTTCAAGATTGGGCGTCAGGCGCCCGTTGCTGGGCTGGCGATCCGGTGATCCTGTATCCGCCGGCCCGTTTGGTGTTCATCACCAAAAATGTTCATGGTCACGACCATCAGGATGGTGGTGACTTCCGAAGTGTGGTTCCAAGTTGAGTGTCGCTGATCCGAACTGAAATGAATGGAGTCCCCGGCATTCAACACGAAAGCCTTGCCATCGAGTTCGACCGTGATCGAGCCACTCAGGACATAGAACAGTTCCTCGCCTTCATGGCGAATGGCCTCGCTGCGGTAGCCGGGTTGCTCGTGGACAATGACTGCGTTCAGCGCATGGCCTTCAAAACCGGCGGAAATCCGCTCGTATTTGGTGCGTGTCTCGTCAAGCGAGTAACCCAGCCGTTCTTCGGCCCGTGTGGTTGGAGCGCCCCCGCGTGGAACAGCGAAAAAGTCGGCGAGGTCGGAATCCAGAACCCGGGCTATGGCAGTCAGGGACGAAATGGACGGAGCGTTGAGATTGCGCTCGAGTTGCGAAATGAATCCGGCGGTCAGATTGGCGCCGTCGGCGACTTCCTGAAGGGTCAGGCCGAGTTCATGCCGCCGGTTGCGAAGGTTGCTGCCAAGGGATTGAACAGGTCCGCCCCCAGCTTCCTGTTGTTGTGCCCTTCGTGCCATGCGCATCCGATTTTACTTGTAGTGAAATCATTTTAGCTCAATCGCCGGAGCATGCAACACATTTTTAGTCCTAGTAAAAAACGGGCCACCGATACGAAGGCTTGCCGGAGCGCAGGGCCACCGTCGCCTTCATCCGTAGGAAAGCTCGCCTCTGGAGTGCATCTCCCGCAGCGTGAGCTTTGACACTTTTCCGGTTGCGGTATGGGGCAACTGTCCGGTGACAATGATCTCATCTGGCATCCACCAGGACGCAATGCGGTCCTTTAGGTGTTCCCTGATGCCGTCGGCATCCAGGCTGGATCCCGGCTTCGGCACAACGATCATCATCGGCCGTTCCTGCCATTTGGGGTGCGGAACGGCGATTGCCGCGGCCTCGGCGACATCGGGGTGGCTCATGACAGCATCTTCAAGGTCTATGGAACTGATCCATTCGCCGCCGGATTTGATCATGTCCTTGGTCCGGTCGGTGATCCGCAGCAGGCCTTCGCGTCCGACGGTGGCGACATCTCCTGTCCGGAACCAGCCATCCTCCGTCATTGCGGAAGCGGTTGCCGCCTCGTCGTCGAAGTAGCCGTCCGCAATCCAGTGACCACGGCACTGCAACTCACCCGTACTCTTTCCATCACACGGCACATCGCTGCCATCCTGGCCGGCAAGCCGGAATTCGACGCCAAAGAACCGCCTTTGGTGAGTCTTCAGCCTGTAGCGTTCGTCACCCTGAGCCTCGTCAAGAAGGCGGCCTTCGACACCGCACGCGCAAACCGGACTGGTTTCGGTCATGCCCCAGCCATGGATGACGTTGACTCCGAGTTCTTCCTCAAGCGCCTTGATAAGTGAAACCGGCGCTGCCGCGCCCCCGACAACCACATGCTTGAGACGGGTGCTGCTGATTTGCGCGTCGCGCATGTAGGACAGCAGTCCCAGCCAAACGGTCGGCACGCCGAGAGCGATGGACACATCCTCGGCCTCGATGAGCTCGGCGAGGCTTCGGCCATCGAGGCGGGGGCCAGGCAATACCAGTTTCGAACCGGCGATGGGGGCAACATACGGTTGTCCCCAGGCCTGAACATGAAACATCGGAACCACGGGCATGACGGTGGCTCCAATGCCATAAGGGAGAACACACGCGCCCAGCATTCCCAAGGCGTGAAGCACAGTCGTGCGGTGGCTGTACAGGACACCCTTGGGATTGCCCGTTGTGCCGGATGTGTAGCACATCGCGGCTGCCGAGTTTTCGTCCAATAGTGGCCAGTCAAAGCGTGTTGGCTGGCCGTCAAGCAACTCTTCGTAGCACAAGGCATCGGAACGCCAGTCTGAAGGCATTTCGCCACGGTCGCAGAGAATGATGAACCGGCGGATGCCGGGGCAATCGGATGCAATCTTCTCTGCAACTGGCAACAGGCCGGGTTCGACGAACAACAGGGTGTCGCCTGCGTGCCTTGCGATGTAACTCAACTGCTCTTCAAACAATCTCGGGTTAATTGTGTGGCAGACGGCCCCAATGCCCGAGACCCCGTAATACAGTTCGAAATGGCGGAAGTTGTTCCAGGCAAGAGTTGCTATCCGGTCGCCGCGCCGGACGCCAAGTCCGATCAACGCATGCGCAAGTTGCGCTGAACGGTGCAGGGCTTCCTCGTAACTATGACGGCGGGTTGCGCCATCACCCATTCGCGAGACGATCTCAGTATCCGGGAAGGCGTCTGCCGCATGCCGGAGAATCTCGATGATGGAGAGTTCGGAGCGCATCATTCGGCTTGCGAGCATGGTATCTCCCGCTGTGCATACTCATGGGGCGTGAACGGCAACAATCGTGCCGTGTCCGGTATTTTGGCCAGGGCGCAGGCGTCTTGGCCTGGCAGGCGCGGCAACTGCTGGTCTTGATGCGGAATGATCGGCGTCAGTGTTTTACCATGACGTGACGGACGACCGTATAGTCCTCCAATCCATGGACGGACAGGTCCTTCCCATAGCCGGAACTCTTGAGTCCTCCATGCGGCATCTCGTTGGTAAGCATGAAGTGGCAGTTGATCCAGCTGCAGCCAAAACGCAGCCTGGCCGCGGCTGCCATCGCTGCACCAGCATCCCTGGTCCAGACGGAAGAGGCGAGGCCATACTGGCTGTCGTTGGCCATGGCGATGGCGCCCTCAAGTTCACTGAAACGTGTGACGGAAACCACCGGTCCGAATACTTCCTTTTGAACGATTTCGTCGGACTGGAGCGCGCCTGCCACAACCGTTGGCCGATAGTAGTATCCGGATCCGCTTACGGCCGAGCCGCCTGTGACAACCTCGGTATGCGGCAAGGTGCTGGCCCGTGAAACAAACCCTTCGACACGCGACAATTGCGTTGCGGAGATCAGTGGCGGGATTTCGTTGAGCGAGTCATCCTCGTTCCCGTATTCAATCTTCTGCACTTCGCCGGAGAGTTCGGCCACCAGTTTTTCGTAGATCCCGTCCTGTGCGTAGACCCGGCAAGCGGCGGTGCAGTCCTGCCCGGCATTGTAGTAGCCGAATGACCGCAGACCTTCAGCCACTTCCGCCAGATCGGCATCATCAAGAACGATTACAGGCGCCTTGCCGCCGAGTTCGAGATGAGTGCGTTTCAGCCCTGCGGCGGCTGCCTCGATGACCTTTCTTCCCGTGGCGACATCTCCTGTCAACGAAATCATGTCGATCCCAGGATGGTTGATCAGGTGGCTGCCGATGGTCTCTCCAGTACCTGTAACGATATTGATCACGCCTGGCGGCAGTTCCTCGGCCAGGATGCGGGCAAAGTGCAGCGCCGTGAGCGGCGTCTGCTCCGATGGCTTGAACACCACTGTGTTGCCTGCGGCAATTGCCGGGGCGATCTTCCACGCCATCATCATCAGCGGGTAGTTCCATGGTGCGATCTGCGCAATGACACCGACCGGATCCCGCCTTGTCATTGAAGTATGGCCTTCCAGGTATTCCCCAGCTGCTGTCCCGCTCATGCAACGGACCACACCGGCAAAGTACCGGTAGGTGTCGACGATGACGGGCAGTTCGTCCTCGCGGGCAAGATTGATCGGCTTGCCACAATTCAGGGCTTCGAGTGCCGCAAGCGCCTCGGACTCCGCTTCGAGACGCGCAGCAATTCGGAGCAGCGCCTCCGACCTTTCAGCGGGAGTCTTCACCGACCAGCCTGCGAAGGCGCGGCCGGCGGCGGCTATTGCCGCATCCACCTGGCTTGTTGAGGATTGCGCAAGCTCCAGGATCATCTCGCCAGTGCGCGGATTGACTATCGTCTCGGCGGCGCCGTCACCGGCAACCAGTTCGCCGTCCAGTAGCAGGTTGGTTTCCATCCCGTTTCACTCCATCAGTTGGCGTTCAGGCCAGCCTTTGGCCTGGACTGCCGGTTTCAGGTGACTTTCAAGCACAGGCCGAGGGTCAATCGCCTTCAAATTCGCAAATGCAGTGCACTTGATAGCCCATTCCTTCGAGCTTGTTCCGTCCACCAAGCGCAGGGAGATCGATCACGAAAGCGCAGCCTGCAATCTCGGCGCCGAGACGCTCCAGCAATGAGATCCCAGCTGCAGCAGTTCCTCCTGTCGCCAAAAGGTCGTCAACCAGGAGGACCCTTTCGCCGGCCAAGATTGCGTCGTCATGGATCTCCATGGTCTCGCTTCCGTACTCCAGCTGGTATGGCTCGGCAATTGCGGGTCCCGGGAGCTTGCCCTTCTTTCGGATCAGGATGAACCCCGCAGAAATCTGATAGGCGATGGCACCGCCGATCACGAACCCGCGCGCCTCAAGCGCCGCAACCTTGTCAATCTTCTGGCCAGCATAGGGGTCAAGAAGTTGATCGACTGCCAACCGCAAGCCGTCGGCTTCCTTGAACAGTGTGGTCACGTCCCTGAACTGTATGCCAGGCACCGGGAAGTCCGGGATGGTGCGTATGTATTTCTTGACGGATTCACTGGTGGGCATGTTTTGGTCCTGTTCGGCCTTCAGGGATCAATGCGCCGCGCGTCCGAGAACCCGGCCAGCGACCGCATCAAGCTTGCCAGCCAGTTCTGATGCTGATGGGTTGGCGCTGATGATTGCGAATTCCAGCGAGCGGTCGCATCCTTGCCCGCAAGGCCGCTCTCTGCCGGCAATTGCGCCGGGAAGACCGGCGACAAGCCGCTTTGCCATCGCCGTGTTTTGCTTGAGCGTATTGATGATCTCGGTAACGTCGACCTCGCCATGGTCCGGATGCCAACTGTCAAAGTCGGTGACCATCGCAATCGTCGAATAACAGATCTCGGCTTCGCGGGCGAGCTTCGCCTCCGGCATGTTGGTCATGCCGATGACGTCGCACTCGAAAACACTGCGGTACATCCTCGATTCCGCCAGTGAAGAGAATTGCGGCCCCTCCATGGCGAGATAGGTGCCTCCTTCGTGGCAGCGCAATCCGAGTTTGCGGGCCAGTTGCAGGCAAGCGCCGGAAAGCTCGCCGCAGACGGGGTGCGCCATGGAGACGTGCGCTACACAGCCAGGACCGAAGAACGACTTCTCCCGCGCATGAGTCCGGTCGATGAACTGGTCCACGAAGACAAAGTCGCCCGGCGCCATGTCTTCATTGAGTGAACCGCATGCCGAAATAGAAACCAGGTCGGTCACGCCCAGCCGCTTCATCGCGTCCACATTGGCCCGGTATGGAACCGTGGTTGGTGTATGAACATGGCCGCGCCCATGACGAGGAAGAAACGCCAGCTTGCAGCCGTCAATAGTGCCGACCAGGATCTGGTCGGACGGTTTGCCCCAAGGCGTATCGACCTCGACCCATTCGGGATCGGCCAGTGACTCAATTTCGTAAAGCCCGGAGCCGCCAATAATTCCAATGAAGGTTTCGGCCATCTAGGCTGCCTCCGACGGTCGCGTCATGCTGGAGGTGTCGGTAACCCAAGAGTAGTCATGATACCCGAGCCGCGCAAGCGGGTGGAAACTGGTTACATCGAACCTCCCGTCGACGATGCAGTCGTCGCGCATGTGCACTCCGATAACCTCGCCAATGATGATCCGGTTTGCTTCACCAGGCAAATCGACACTCTGCACCAGCCTGCACTCGAGGTTGGCAGGGGCCCTTGCGACCCGGAGGCAATCGATCGTCTCGCATTCCATGCTTTCGATCCCGGCAAGTTCGAATTCGTCCACTTCAGCCCTGTAGGGACCGGATGTCAGGTTCATCTCATCCTTCATCGCGAGTTCGACGATATTGACACAGAACCGGCCCGTTTCGATTGCAATCTGCGAGCTGTCCTTGCCGAGCGACCGGTCAGGCTTGCTTCCTGTCGAGGCGAACATGACCTGTGGCGGCACATAAGCAATCGCGTTGAAGAACGAATAGGGAGCCAGATTGTTGCGGCCATTTGCATCTCTGGTTGATATCCAGCCGATTGGCCGCGGCGTGACAATGGCGTTGAACGGGTTGTGAGGGAGGCCGTGTCCCTCTTCGGGCCTGTAGAACATGGGAAGATCCGGTGTTTGCTGAATGGGCGGGCATGGGATACGCAATCCCGCCGGGTAACCTCAAGTCGGGACTTTCAATTGATTATCGATCATGAATCCGGCGCTGACGCTTGGGAGGTGGAGGCACTGCTGGATACGGCATTCGGCGCGGGGCGGAAGGGACTGTCTGCCTACCGTTTGCGCGACGGGGTTGATCCGGTCCCGGAACTGTCCCTGGTGGCTAGAGATGAGTCCGGAACAATTGCCGGCACAATCAGGTTCTGGCCAATCCGGATTGGACATGGCGAACAACCTTTGCTCCTTCTGGGACCGATTGCCGTGCACCCGACGAGGCAGGGTGAAGGGATCGGGGCCTGGCTGATTCTCGAAGGTCTCGACAGGGCAAGGCGGGCAGGGTGGCCTTCTGTGCTTCTGGTTGGCGATCATGAATATTATGGACGATTTGGGTTCAGCCGCTGTCAATCGGTCGAGTTCCCACCGCCGACTGATCCAAGGAGGGTGCTCTGGTTGCCGCTGGCCTATGGAAACGGAGAGCGCATCTCTGGAAAGGTTCGCAAGTGGAGCGACTGCTCGTGAGCCCGTCGTGCAACCATTCGACAGCCGCAGGCTGACTTGCGGGCGGACGGGCTGCCATCCCCGCCAAGTAACACCACCTGATCACGGGTTGAAATACAGAACCGGTCCGAGTGCGTCGACCACATGCTGGCGCACCGACTGCATGTTTTCGGTGCGGGCAGCCTTGATTGCGTCCTGCACCTCATCAAGATGGACGCGTCGAAGCATGTGCTTTACCCTGCCGATCGACGCAGCCCGCATCGAGAGGATCCTTAGTCCGACCGCCGACAGGCAGATCGCCTCAAGGGGCAGTCCCGCGGTCTCGCCGCAATAGCTGAGCTTCGTTCCGGCCGCTCTACAGCGTTCCACAATCTGCTGAACAAAGCTGAGATAGCTCAGGCTCAGCGTGTCGTAGCGGCCGCGTACCCTTTCATTTTCCCTGTCGGCAGCAAAGAAGAACTGCTTCAGGTCATTTCCGCCGATTGAAAGGAAAGCCACAGACTCGAAGAACTTGTCAGGTGCGAAAGCCAGCGATGGAGTCTCCAGCATGGCGCCGATTTCAATCTTTGATGGAACCGGGTTGCCCATACGGCGCTCGCGTTCGACCATTTCATCAAAGATGTCCTTCGCCTGGAAGAACTCGTCCTGTTCGGCAATCAGGGGAAACATCACGGTGAGGGGCCGCCCCTTTGCTCCTCTCAGCAGTGCTTCAACCTGCATTCTCAGGACGCCCGTTCTCTCCAGTCCAATCCGGATTGCCCGCCAACCCATGGCCGGATTGGGTTCGTCTTCGCGTTTCAGATACGGCAGGACCTTGTCGGATCCGATATCCAGTGTCCTGAACACGACTGGCCGGCCGCGCGCAGAGTCGAGTACATTCGAGTATTGCATGGCGAGCTCGGAACGGCGCGGCAAGGCAGGTTCTGCGAGGAAGCGCAACTCCGTTCTGAACAGCCCGACTCCTTCAGCGCCGGAATTCTCGAGGCTCGGCAGGTCCGACATGACACCTGCGTTCATGTTGAGCGAGATGGTTACCCCGTCCCTGGTGGTTGCCGGTTTGTCCCGAAGGTGTAGGTAGCGGTTTCGTTCGGTGATCCGCAGCCGGATGCGGTTCCTCAAGGCGTCGGCCATTTCCGGGGCAGGACGAAGATGTGCGATGCCGCGTTCGCCGTCGACGAACAGGCGGTCGCCGTTGAGCGCCTGGGTTGTGATCCCCTCGGCATGGATAAGCAGAGGAATGGCCATCGCCCGGGCGACGATCGTGGCATGGGAGCCGATCGATCCGCTTTCGAGTACCACGCCCTTCAGATCGCGCCCGTATTCCAGCAATTCACCGGGACCTACCTGCCTGGCAACAAGTATCGGATCCTCGGGCATGTCTGCAGGATTGTTCATTCCCTGCCCGGTCAGGGTTCTGAGCAACCTGTTGGAAAGATCGTCAAGATCGTTGAGCCGCTCCTTCAGATAGGCATCCGATGCCTGGCCAAGCCTTGCCCTGTAGTTCGATTGCTCCATTTCGACAGCAGCGCCAGCTGATAGCCCGTCCCGGATATGGGACTTGATCCGGTTGATCCAGCCGCGCGAGTTGGCGAACATCCTGTAGGTTTCCACCACTTCCCGCTGCTCGGCCGAAGCGCTCAATCTGGCCAGGGAAGTCATTTCGTCGACCTGTTCACGGAGTGCCCGTATCGCCTCGTCAAGGCGTTCGATCTCGGTTTCCGGGTCATCGGCAACCGGGTTTGTCAGAACAACCCGTGGTTCATGGAGGAGGACACGGCCTTCCGCCAGCCCCTCCTGTCCGACGCTCCCGGCGAAATCCATGGGCCGGGTGTGGGGCGCGGCCATTGCCTGGCCTTCTCCTACGAACGCTCCGAGTTCAGCCATATCGGCCAGAAACATTGCCAACACCTCAAGAAGGACGACTTCGTCTTCTTGATACTCACGCTCATTGCGCGATTGGACAACGAGTACGCCGAGTGGTTCCCCAAGGCGCTGTAGGGGAACTCCCAGGAACGAACGGTAGATCTCCTCACCGGTCTCGGGCATGTATCTGAACCCGGGCTCCTGTGCTGCGTTGCTGGTGTTGGTTGGTTGCATTCTCTCGGCAACCCGGCCAACGAGCCCTTCGCCTACACGCAGGCGTGTCACATGAACTGACGAGGCGTTGAGCCCTGCGGATGCGCACAGTTCCAGCGTAGTGGGATCGCGCAGCAGGTAGATCGAACAGACATCCTGACCCAGGCCTTCGGCGATGGCGCGGGTAATCTGGTCGAGCCTGTTCTGCCCGCCCGTGACTTCCGCAAGCATGTTGCGCAGTCGAACGAGCAGGGTTCTGGAGTCGACCTCCATGCCGTCAATTGCAGTGGTTTTGGTCACAACTCAGCGCTTGTCGAGCTTGAAAGCATCGTGCAGTGCCTGGACACCAAGCTCCATGTATTTCCGGTCAACCAGGACCGAAATCTTGATCTCCGAGGTTGCAATGACCAGTATATTGATGCCCTCTCGCGCGAGCGCCTGGAACATCCTTGCGGCAACGCCCGATTGGGAACGCATGCCGATGCCGACTACCGACAACTTGCAGACATCCTGATCAATGACGAGCGACTTGTAGCGAACCGTACCGGACTCGCGAATGTCCTTGAGTGCGGCATCCGCCTTGCCGACCTGATCATCCGGGCAGGAGAAGGTAATGTCTGTCCGGCCTTCTTCTGAAATATTCTGCACGATCATGTCGACATTGACATCTGCTTTTGCAAGCAGGCCGAACACCGATGCCGCGATACCGGGGCGGTCAGCCACTGAAACCAGGGTCACCTTCGCTTCGTTTCTTGAACTGGCCACACCGGCAACCGGGTTGGATTCCATGATTTCCTCCTCGTCGCAGACAATGGTACCGGGTTCATCGGAAAAGCTCGACAGCACCTGGAGGCGCACCTTGTGCTTCATGGCGAGCTCAACTGATCTGGTCTGGAGCACCTTCGCGCCAAGCGATGCAAGTTCAAGCATTTCCTCGTAGGAAACTTGGGCAAGCTTGCGCGCCTTCGAGACCAAGCGGGGATCGGCCGTGAAGACACCGCTGACATCGGTGTAGATGTCGCAACGCTCCGCTCCGAATGCCGCGGCCAACGCAACCGCGCTGGTGTCCGAGCCTCCGCGTCCGAGCGTCGAGACCCTGCCGTCATTCGTGATGCCCTGAAAGCCTGCCACTACCGCCACACGCATGCCTTCCGCAAACTTCGCCCGGATTGCTGCGCATGAAATATCTTCGATCCGGGCAGCGCCATGCGCCGAATTGGTCTTGATCGGAACCTGCCATCCCTGCCAACTACGGGCTGGAATTCCGAGATCCTGAAGGGCAATTGCAAGCAATCCGGAAGTAACCACTTCGCCGGTGGAGACGATGGAGTCATACTCGCGGGCATCGAACATCGGTGAGACGCTGCCCACGAGATCGGCAAGTTCGGTTGTCTGGCCGGCCATCGCCGAGACGACAACGATGGCTTCATTGCCGGCCTCTACTTCCGACCTGACTCTTTGGGCAACGTTCTTGATGCGCTCAAGCCCGTCTACAGAAGTGCCCCCGAATTTCATTACGACACAAGGCATTCAGGAACTCCAGACTACCAATTCCTGCCTGCTTGCCGGATAGGCGGCCGACGTGATTTTCTGACTGAGTCCCAGCGCATGGGTATCTCCGCGTTGGCGGCCGGCTATCATGGATTCCGCTCGCAAGTCCGGCCAGGTCTTCGGGGAACTCGGAAAAGCCCGCCTCAGTTGGTCTTTTGCTTGTTCGGCCAAGGCAGCGGCAGAACCGGCATGCCTTCTTCAAGCAACTCAACAGCCTCGGCCAGGTTGGCCTCTCCATGGATTGACCGTTTTGGGGATTCACCGTCGTGGATTGCTCTGGCTTCGTTCGCAAAGCGTGTGCCGACATATTCGGAGTTGTTCTCAACCCACTTCTTGAGTTCGTGGAGTGCCTGTGCCTTTGGAGACTTGGTGGTAGCACTTGCCGGTGGCGAGGCAGGTGCTTCTGGTGCTTCTGGCGGTGTGCCGCCGAACGACAACCCAAGCCCGGGGGTCATCATGTTCTTCCGGATTTCCGTGCAACCGCACTCCGGGCAGCTCAGCATGCCGGCCGCGCCAAGCGAGTCGTATGCCTCGTTGGACCGGAACCAGCTTTCGAAACTGTGCTCATTGGAGCATCTGAGCGAGAACTTGATCATGGCGAACTACTATTGCACCCGAATGAGCAAGACAATCAGCAAGCCGTTTGCTTTACAAGAACGGATTTCCTGGCGGGCTACGGCATGCGCCCCGGCAATTCGTCCGACCTTCATCCATGCTGATTGGCGCAAATGAGTTTGCCCGGTTGCCAGCTTACGGGGCCGCGACCACAAAACCCTCGGCGGAACAGCCCCGCACCGGCGTAGTCCCGGCTAGATGCTCACCAATCCTGTGCTTCACTCGGTTGGCGGCCTTGGCCGTTCCAGAAACTCCTGTATGCGGCCAGCAATTCCGTCGCCTGCTTTGACCTCGCATTCCCAGAGAACCAGTACATCCCATCCGGCTGCCACCAGATTGGCCTGGTTTTCTACGTCGCGAGTTGCGTTGCGTTCGAGCTTCGGGAGCCAGTAAGACTCATTGGAGCGAGGGACCCGTGCGATCTTGCAGGCGGGGTCTGCATGCTGATGCCAGAAACAGCCATGAACAAAGATGACTTTGCGCCGGCCCGGAAAGACCATGTCAGGCTTGCCTGGCAGACCGGCGCGATGGAGCCGGTAACGGTATCCCATCGCATGGGTGATACGGCGCACTTCCATCTCGGGCTTCATTCCTTTCGCCCGGATGTTTGACATGATTTCGCTGCGCCTCTTGCGTGAAACGGTGTCTACCATCTGTGCTCGCCTGGAACAGGTTTTGCGGATGCGAAATGCACCGCTTGACCGGCTGATCGAGGATTCTCCTTTGTCAAGAGCGGTGGCAATGAAACGCGGCGCGGAATGCGTTGGAGCCGCAAGTAGCGGAGGAACGAGGCCCTGCTTGCTGCCATCCTGCACATAAACAGCGGACGACGGTTAGATTATCAGGTCGAAAGGAAGGTCAGCGATATCTCGGAGTCTTTTCCCCTCAATCATGGTTTCCAGCATGTCCTCGGCATCAGCTAATCCAAGGTCTTCTACTACTGCCCGCAGTTCCGGCAGGGCGAAATGGTACACGCAATCGATGTCTCCGGTTCCAAGTGCAATGGACGCGATACGACTGGGCAAGGGTTCGCCGGTTACAACAACAACATGAGGGAGCCGGCCTTTGCGATTGCGAACCAGATTTAGCGCCTCTGATCGGGCATTCTGAGCGCGATCGCTGCGCAGGGTCCACTTGCAAGACACACTGGCATGCAGGATGGGGTTTTCACTGTTTAGGCGCCTGAGAGGCGTAAGTAATGCCTGTTCGTCGTCAACCAGCAATTCGGTAGAATTGATGGCTTTGTCCTCCTCGGGCGTGCGGATTATCACGACGTCAGGCTTGATGAGATAGTCAATTCCCAATGCGGCGGCCAATGCGGGGTTAGCTTTAGAGGCCGCCTCGAGTGCAGCCAGATGCTCATACTGGTCGAATTGAGCGATCGTGGCGCGTCCACCGAGTCCTCTACTGATTTGCCACTTGCCAGGCCTGAGGTGACAGAGTCGGGGAAATGTCTGTTGCAAGAACTCCATGCAGAGTTCCTCGAACTTGCTTCCTGCCATCTGGCCGGCCAAGCGTGCTCCAACCTCACCTGACCCAAGACGGTCCAGAATGCCGACTGCAATGCTGACGCTCAGTTTGCTGTGTTTGTCTGCGTTGCTCGGAGTGCCTCCTGCATCGGTTCGGAGCACAGACGACTGCAAGGCAGCATGGAAGCTACGGCGCGCCTCGGACGAGTGGGCCTTTCCGTTCATCCTGTAATCGTCGCCACCTGTAGGGCCCGGCGTGCAGATAGGCAGCGGTTGAGTTGCTCCGCTACGGCACGCGCAACGGGAGGCGGGAAGGCATTCCCAACCTGCCTGTATGCGACGGTCTTGCTGCCGGAGAATTTCCAGTCATCGGGAAAGCCCTGTAGCCGGGAAACCATGGGGACAGTGAGGCGGGGCATGCCGGCAAAGTCAACCGCTGGTGGCTCATTCGCAATTCCCAAACCATCGACTCCAAGTGCTGCCCAGGCCCGTCGCGCGCGGGTAGGGCCAAGATCGGGTCCACCATGCTTTAGGGAACCGCCGACTATGGTCGGAGCGATCTCGTCGGCCCGATCCCTCCAAGCGCGTGCTCCTTTCCAGCCGCGTTGACTGATTAGATCGTACAATGCTTCGCCGACATTCTGGGGTTGCCGCCCAATGGCGGCAGGCCACTCAAACCGGTCTGCAATGTCGTTGCGTGCGGCAACGATTACAACCCGCGGCCGAAGCTGAGGTACGCCGAAGTCGGAAGCGTTCAGGAGCTTCCACTCGGTGTGGTAGCCCATCTTACCGAAACGGGCCTTCAGTTGATGGCGGTAATCCTCAAAAACTGCGCCGAGAATGCCTCTGACATTCTCGATCATGACAGCGCGCGGGCGCGTGACTTCGACAAGGTCGAGTGCGGCAGGGAACAGATTGCGTTCGTCCCGGTGGCCGAGTTGTTTGCCTGCTATTGAGAAAGGTGGGCAGGGGAGTCCCCCCGCCACCAAATCAATGCCCTTGAAGGCTTCTGCATCGTGCTCGACGAACTCGCGCAGGTCTTTCGCAAAGACTCTCCAACTAGGCCGGTTAAGAGTGAGTGTGTCGCAGTACTTCCGCTCAACTTCCACCAATCCCGCATGATCGAAACCTGCCTGCTCCAGCCCCAGCGCCTGCCCGCCGCCACCAGCGCAAAGTTCCAATGAGGAGATCACATTCGCAGCCTGCTTTGGCTGTTCCGTGCGGCGCAGTGGAATGATTGTCGGGATGCTGCAATCCTCCATCAGTCTCGAGCATGTCGATGCAGATTCAATAGCCGTTACGGTCCTATACGGGTATCCAGCAACGGTCAATTTCATCTATATGCGGCTTTCTTTGGGTTGGGCCAGAAAGTATCGATGCCGCATCGGCAAACTTGGTGCTGCGCCCAAAAGACCGCTTGATGCGGAAGGCCCGCTGACAACTATCCGAATTGTCGAATTGTTGCACGTTTGGGTCTGGGCCTTCTCCCGCGCTTGCATCAGTGGTGAATTTCGGCTGGGTCGAACCGCCGCAAGATGGTCTTCAGTGAGGGTTCTTCAACCATCTTCGCTGCCTTCTTTGGTGAGAGCCAGACCAGTTCCCGCTCGCCCGTCTCCGGGAACTTCTTCGCAAATCTCGTGAACCTGACCGGGAATACTGCAACAATGCAAGGAAGAGTGGTTCTGCCGTTCCAGGTCTTCGCGTAGACATAGTGGCCGAGACACATCTCGTGACTTTCACCCATAACGCCGGCTTCCTCATAGGCTTCCTGTTTTGCCGACTGCGCGGGCGTGAGCCCCATTTTCGGCCAGCCTTTCGGGAGCCGCCAACGGCCGGTCCTTCTGCCGGTGATCAGGAGCACCTGAACCTTGTCGCGGTCCGCCCGGCGGTAGCAAAGCGCCCCGAACTGGGTTCTGGGGTCGGTCTTGCAGTGCTTTCCTTTGAAACTGATGACTGCCTGGGAACTGTTCATACCTGAATTGCCGGATCTGCCATTGATTGGTGTTCGTATTTTCGCACCAGTTATAGAGCAGTTTGTCGAGAAAGATCAACATCTGGTCAAATGGTCACAATTTCTGGGCACTTCTTGTAGATCGAAGAGCCCTATAGCTTCCCGATTATGGCGAACTGACTTGCCAGACTGCGAAAGCAATTGTTCGGGACTGGATTCAGGATGAGGTGTCCAGACTCGGAGTCTTTTTTTTCCATCGGTTCTGGAGAGTACGGCGCCTGATATACCTGCTCTCCGGCATACATTTGGTTGGTTGTGATTGGCCGGACTGTGCCAGAAAGGGAGTTAGTCCTTTACGAGGGCCTGCCGCATTGCTCCGGCCATTTCGTCAGGATTTGAAACCACAATCGCTCCAGCCTGTTCCAGCAAACGGGCCTTGACGTCTACTGGCCGGGAACCGAACACGGAAAGCGCGCCGGCATGGCCCATTCGTCTCTCTGGCGGAGCGTGGCGGCCGACCACGGTTGCGACTACTGGCTTGCCGAAATCTGTGTTTGACAGGAACTCGGCCGCCTGTTCTTCCTCGTTGCCACCCAGTTCGCCGATCAGCATGACACCCTTCGTGTCGTCGTCGTACTGGAACTCCTTAAGGCACTCCGTAAATCCAATTCCGTGGATTTGATCGCCACCGATGCCGATGGTCGTCGATTGGCCCAGCCCGGCATGGGTCGTCTGCGCAACAATCTCACTGGTCAACGACGCTGAACGGCTCACAATTCCAATGCAACCCGCTGAGGCGTCAGTGGTCGACATCACGCCAATCTTGCACACATCCGGCACAAGCAATCCCTGCGAGTTCGGACCGACCAGCCGTGTGCCGGATCCATCAAGCGCTGACCTGACCCTGACCATGTCATGAACCGGAACCCGTTCCGTGATGCAAACCACGATCTGTATCCCGGCTTCGATCGACTGCAGGATGGCGTCTGCGGCAGCATGAGGCGGCACGACAACCAGGCTGGCGTTTGCTCCGGTTTCGGCCCGGGCCTCGCTGACAGTGTCAAACAGAGGCAAGCCCAAGTGGCGCCCGCCACCTTTCCCCGGCCGGACACCGGCGACATATTTTGACCCATACCGCATTGCCGCATCCGAGTAGAATGTACCTGAACGGCCCGTCATTCCCTGGACAAGCACCCTTGTTTCCTTATCGAGCAGAATTGCCATCGTTCTACCCTCCCGCTGCGGCGCGGACAGCTGCCTCAACCGCTTCGGTCATGCTGTAGTATTCCCGGAAGGGCAGGCGACGGTTTTGCATGATCGACAATGCCCAGGGCGCATTCTGCCCGGCGGCGCGATAGATGATTGGCACTTTGCTGCCTGTGCGGGAATAGGCGAAATTGAGCGCCTCGGCGATGGTATCGCAAACGGTCATTCCGCCACCGTGAACATTCACGAGCATCACCTTCAGGTCCGGGCGCTCTATGAGCATCTGGATAACCTTGGCGATCTGAAAGCTGCCCGCAGTGGTCCGAATATCCATGAAGTTGGCGGGCTTTCCCCCCTTGTCGACGACCAGGTCCAGCGTTGCCAGTCCAAGCCCGGCACCGTTGACGACCAACCCGATATTGCCGTCCATTTCGACAAAGTTCACGTTGTTGTCCTGGGCGATGCGCTCGCTGTCTTCGATGGCAGCCTGCGATACCAATGGCTCCAGTTCGACATGCTTCGGCAGGGCATTGCCGTCGATCACGATCTTTGCGTCCACCGCCATGACGCTCTCATCCGCGGTGACGGCAAGGGGGTTGATTTCAATGAGCAGCGCATCGGTGGCGAAGAATGTGCTGATAGCTCCTTCGACAAGGCTGGCAATTGCATCGGTTGCTTTCCCTGAGATCCCAGCCTGTTCGATGAACTCCAGAAGAGCCGCCTTGTCAGGATGCGTGTTGTCGACAAGTTGGAGGCTCTTTACCAAACCTGGTTCTTGTTCAGCCTTGCGCTCAAATTCGACGCCGCCTGCGGCCGAAATCAGCAATGTGGGCAGGGCAGTGTTCTGGTCGATGACGACGGCAAGATAGAGCATGCGACTGATGTCGACACACTCCTCCACATAGACTTGCTTGACGACCTCTCCCCTTGCCCCCGTCTGGGAGGTGCTCAGCCTGGTTCCGATCAATTTGCCCGCGAGCGACGCGGCCTCGTCGGGACTGCTGGCAAAATTGACACCGCCGGCCAGTCCCCTCCCTCCGGCGCCGATCTGGGCCTTCACTGCAACCTTGCCAACTCCCAGGGTTCTTGTCGCATCCCGGGCTTCTGCCGCGGTGGCAGCGACGAGTCCTTTGGGCGTATCGACTCCGTGCTTCCTGAGCAGGTCCTTAGCCTGGTGTTCCATCAGGAACATGGATGCTCCCCTTCGACTGCTTCGCGGCAACCCCGATTGCCTGTTGAGGTTCGCCTGTGCTGGCTGCGTTGGCGGCAACAGGCGGCGCCCCGTCCGGCGTTCCGGTTGAACCCTTGCCGTGCGGGTCTCCGGCCAAGGCGGAGCATGTCCGCTGCTGTCTGCCAGTGGGCAGCCATCCTTGCGCCGGAACAGGAATATTGTATACCAAACGCGTTGTCAATGATTCGAGATTTGCCGGCCTTCCTCCCAAGAACCAATGAGCGGTGTCATTTCAATCTCACGCGTAGTTCCGAATACTACGCTCAAGGACCATACGCATCGCGTTCTGCGAAGCGCAATCCTGGACGTCGACATTTACGATCGCAAAACGCAACTCCGGCTCGACGAACGGCAATTGGCCGAGCAATTGGGAGTGTCAAGAACCCCCCTGCGCGAGGCGCTTGTCAAACTGGAACAAGAGGGCCTGGTCGAAATCAGGGCCCGGAAAGGCGTCTTTCTGAAGCGCCGCAGTTGTGATGAGGTCGTCGAGATGATCATTGTCTGGGCGGCGCTTGAGAGCATGGCGGCACGGCTTGCCTGCGAGCGCGCAACGGATCGTGACCTGAAGCAGCTTCGGGACATCGGCGAGAAATACACTCTGGAACGGGCGAAGGCCAAACTCAGCGAGTATTCACAGGCCAACATCGAGTTTCACAGGACGATACTGTCGCTGTCGAAGTGCCCGACACTTGAGAAACATGCTGAGGATCTGTTCGATCAACTGAAGCCGGTGCGGCGGGCAGCGATGCGTGATGCCGAGCGAACAAACCGTTCTGTTGTCGACCACTCGAACATCATTGAGGCGATCACTTTGAGGCAGCCGGACCGCGCCAGTGACCTGGTGCGGGACCACACGATCCGGCTTGGAGAATACATCCGGCGGGCATGGCGGTATCTGGACCGGGATGTCGCCGTTGGCGAAGGCTGAAGTTTGGAATGCGATGCCGCACAAGTGTGCCGAAGAGAAGACACTCTGGGCGCCGGCAAGGCGGAATTCTAGCCACAGCGGCGGCCTGCCGCTTTTGGGCGACCTGAGGAAATTGGAGGCGAGGACACGATGACACCGCTTGACGGAGTGCGTATTCTGGATTTCACACATGTCCAGTCGGGGCCAACCTGCACACAGTTGCTGGCGTGGCTCGGGGCCGACGTGATCAAGGTCGAACGGCCGGGAACTGGCGACGCAACCCGGAAGCAGTTGGTGGACGTGCCAGGTGCAGACAGCCTGTATTTCACCATGTTGAATCACAACAAGCGTTCATTGGAACTCAACACAAAGAACGAGACCGGCAAGGAGGTTCTGACCAGGCTCATCAAGGAGTGCGATGTGCTCGTGGAAAATTTCGCTCCCGGCGCACTCGACAGGATGGGTTTCGGCTGGCAGCGGATTCAGGAGCTCAATCCGGGTATGATCATGGCCTCAGTGAAGGGGTTTGGCCCGGGCAAGTTTGAAGACTGCAAGGTCTACGAGAATGTTGCTCAGTGTGCAGGTGGTTCGGCTTCCACAACCGGATTTGTGGACTCGGTGCCGCTGGTCACCGGGGCCCAGATCGGAGATTCCGGGACAGGGCTTCACCTCGCCTTGGGGATCCTAGCGGCGCTATTGCAACGTCAGAAAACCGGCAAGGGCCAGAAGGTGCTCGCGCCGATGCAGGATGGCGTTCTAAACCTCTGCCGGGTCAAGTTGCGGGACCAGCAGCGTCTCGCCGCGGGGCCCCTGGAAGAATATTCCCAGTTTGGCAAGGGCATCCCGTTTGGCGATGCAACCCCCCGGGCCGGCAACGACTCCGGCGGCGGACAGCCGGGCAGGGTGCTCAAATGCAAGGGCTGGGAAACCGACCCGAACGCTTACACGTACTTTATCACCCAAGCCGCCGTGTGGGGGCGGATCTGCGAGCTTATCGGCAAACCTGAGTGGACCAGCGATCCGGATTATGCGACGCCCGCAGCGCGGCTTCCGCGACTGGATGAGATCTTCGACGCTATCGAGGAATGGACAAGTTCAAAAACGAAGTTCGAGGTCATGGAGATTTGCAATCCCCTTGACATACCGGTTGGCCCGATCCTGTCGATGAAGGAGATTTCTGAAGATGAGGGACTACGCGCCACAGGTACGATCGTTGAAGTCGATCATCCGGAACGGGGCGCCTACGTGTCAGTCGGCTGCCCGATCAAGTTTTCCGACCATCAGCCTGAAGTCCGGCGATCGCCACTGCTTGGCGAGCACACGATGGAGGTGCTGACGGACGTGCTCGGATACGGCGGGGAGGAACTGGACAGGATCGTGAAGTCGGGAGCCATCGGCTGAGGATTCACAATAGTGGGAGTGCAAGGAATGCGATTGCTGGTCATGGGACAGCAGGCCTTTGGCAAGGCGGCACTGGATAAGCTTCTTGGGGACGGAATCGACGAGGTGGTCGGCGTCTATTGCGCCCCTGACAAGGAGGGCAGACCGATCGATCCACTCAAGGAGGCAGCAATAGCTGCGGGCATTCCGGTGCTCCAGCCACCCGGCTTCAAGAGTCCGGAGACGCTCGAGGAGATGCGTTCTTTCGGGGCGGATCTGATGATCATGGCATACGTGACGCTGTTCGTGCCAGAGGCGGCGCGCAGCATTCCTGCTCTGGGTTCTATCTGCTTTCACCCGTCGCTCTTGCCGCTGCACCGCGGGCCCAGTTCGATCAACTGGCCGATCATCATGGGAGCAACAAAGACCGGCTATTCCTGGTTCTACCCCACGGATGGCCTGGACGAAGGTGATATCCTGCTGCAGCGGGAATGTTCTATCGGTCCGGATGACACACTGGGCGACGTCTATTTCAAAAAGATTTTTCCGGCAGCAATCGACTCTATCACGGAAGTCTGTGATCTGTTCAGGTCCGGGAACCCGCCCCGGTACCCGCAGGACGAGAGCAAGGCAACCTACGAGAGCTGGTGCCGTAGCTCGGACGCCGAGATCGACTGGGCCAAGCCGGCAGGCGACGTTTACAACCTGATCAGGGGCGCAAATCCGCAACCAGGCGCATGGACGAAAATCAATGGCGAGACTGTCAAGATCTATGACTCAGCGCGGCTGGATGGAGATGGAGATCCGGGCGCGGTTGTAGAAGTCTCGGACGAAGGCGTGATTGTTCAGGCGGGCGGGGGACGAATAGCAATCAAGCGCGTTCGGCCGGCCGGAAGCGGTAAGATCACCGCGTCCGAGTGGGTGGCGAATAGCGGAATTGGGCCGGGCACCGTGCTCGGGCGATAACAGGATAGAGTAACGGAGTCAGGCCATGGCAACAGACATTGAAATCGCACGGCAGGCAAGCAAGCTGCCCATTCAGGAGATTGGCGCCAAGCTGGACATACCGGCGCAGGAACTGCTGCCATTTGGTCACGACAAGGCCAAGATTTCAGAAGGCTTTATCAAGTCGATCCAGGGCAGGGACGACGGCAATCTCGTGCTGGTCACCGCCATTAATCCCACCCCTGCTGGAGAGGGAAAGACCACGACGACTGTCGGACTGGGCGACGCGCTCAACCGGATTGGCCAGAGGACGGCCATCTGCATTCGCGAGGCATCGCTGGGGCCGTGCTTTGGCATGAAGGGCGGCGCTGCCGGCGGCGGCCATGCCCAGGTCGTGCCGATGGAAGAGATGAACCTGCATTTCACCGGCGACTTTCATGCCATCACATCAGCTCATAACCTGTTGTCGGCAATGATCGACAATCATGTCTATTGGGGAAACAGCCTCGGTATTGATGTTCGACGCGTGGCGTGGCGACGCGTCATGGACATGAATGACCGGGCGCTCAGGCAGATCACCTGCAGCCTGGGCGGCGTTGCCAATGGATTTCCAAGAGAAGCGGGTTTCGACATCACCGTTGCGTCGGAGGTCATGGCTATTTTGTGCTTGGCGACAGATCTTGATGATCTTCAGCGCCGGCTGGGCGACATCATCGTTGCCTACAGGAGAGACAGGTCGCCGGTCCGTTGCCGTGAGCTCAATGCGGATGGAGCCATGACCGTCCTGCTGCGCCAGGCAATGCAGCCGAACCTCGTTCAGACACTCGAGAACAATCCGGCCTTTGTTCATGGCGGGCCGTTTGCCAATATCGCTCATGGCTGCAACTCCGTCATTGCAACCAGGACGGCTCTGAAACTAGCTGACTTCGTGGTGACCGAAGCGGGGTTTGGCGCCGATCTCGGTGCCGAAAAGTTCCTCAACATTAAGTGCCGTCATGCAGGCTTGTCTCCGAAGGCGGTAGTCATCGTTGCAACTGTCCGCGCCCTCAAGATGAATGGCGGCGTCTCCAGGGAGGATCTCGGTACGGAGAATGTTGACGCAGTACGCGCGGGATGCACAAATCTGGGCAGGCATATCGAGAATATTGCCAAGTTCGGAGTGCCGTCGATCGTGGCAATAAACCATTTTGTAACGGACACGGATGCCGAGGTTGAGGTGGTTCGGGAATATGCCGCCTCGCAGGGGTCGGAGGCGGTTGTCTGCCGGCATTGGGCGCTCGGTTCGGAAGGAACCGAGGAACTAGCCCGCAGGGTAGTCGGCATTGTCGAGACGGGGTCCGCCGACTACCGGCCGCTCTATGGCTCCGGGTTGGGACTCTTCGAGAAGATCGAGACCATTGCCAAAGAGATTTACCGCGCCGGCGAAGTCACGGCGGATGGCAAGATCAGGGACCAATTGAGTCAGTGGGAGAAGGCCGGTTATGGCGAACTTCCAGTCTGCATGGCGAAGACCCAATATAGCTTTACGACCGACCCGAACCGGCGGGGTGCGCCCGAGGGCCATTCGATTCCGATCAGAGAAGTGCGACTGTCGGCAGGGGCGGGTTTCGTCGTGGCCATCTGCGGCGAGATCATGACCATGCCCGGATTGCCGAGAGTCCCGGCCGCCGAGTCCATCATGCTCAATTCCGATGGGGAAGTCGAAGGACTCTTCTGAATCGGGACACAAGATTGCAGTCAGTCAACAGGAGTCGAAGGAGGCGAGAATTGACTGTCATACTGAAACTGAAGCCGAACGGGTTCGGCTGCCGAAAGTTAAGCGGCGTTGCCTGTGAAGCGCAGGCCGAGGCCGCTTGCTGCACTGTGGTATCTGGTGTACCACAGAACCGGATACAGGGTTGACAATCGTGCATGGTCGGCCTTGCATTGCTTGAAATCGGACGGGTCGCCGGATGCGCCGTCGTCGTGAGTCTTGCCAGGATGGCGGGACCCCAGGCGGGACAGCGGCAACCTTGTTCAACAGGAGAGGAACCAAACCTATGAATGCACTCAGAAAGACGCTTGCCGGTACCGCACTGGCAGCTGGTGCCTTTGCGGTATCGCTTGGAGGGCTGGTTGAGCAGGCGGAGGCCCAATGGTCGCCCAGAAAGCCAGTCGAATTCATCATCATGGCAGGCACCGGTGGCGGCGCCGACCAGATTGCCCGTTTGCTGCAGGGATTGATCGAACAGAAGGGTCTGTCGCCAAGGCCGTTCATTCCGATCAACAAGCCAGGCGGCTCCGGCGCAGAGGCTCTGCTCTATCTCAAGGGCAAGGAAGGCGACGATCACACCGTCTTGGTAACGCTGAACTCCTTCTATACGACGCCAATCATTCAGGAAGATCTCGGTGTAGATATCTCGACATTTACACCGATCGGACGGATGGCGCTCGACACATTCCTGCTATGGGTTCATTCCGACCGGGATGACATTACCGATCTCGGCAGTTACGTGGATGCCGTCAAGGCTGCCGGAACCGGGTGGAAGGTTGGCGGAACCGGTTCAGGGCAGGAAGACTCGATCCTGACCGCCATGATGGAAGCCGAATTCGGATATGAAGTAACCTATATCCCGTTCCCAGGCGGCGGCACCGTTGCCAAGAACCTGATCGGCAAGCACATTGACTCCACCGTCAACAACCCTGCAGAACAGAATGAGTTCTACCGGGCCGGGGATTCCAAGCCACTGGTTCAATTCACGCCAGCCCGCATGGCAGCCTATCCGGACATTCCGACGGCTCAGGAACTGGGGCATGACATCGTGTATTTCATGCAGCGGTCCATCAATGGTCCTCCGGGCATGTCACAGGAAGCTCAGGATTGGTACATTGACCTGTTCAGGCAGCTCTTTGAGTCCGAAGAGTGGCAGACCTTCTGCGTGGAAGATGGCTTGACCTGCGATGAGTGGGTAGCCGGTGACGACCTCGCCGCCTTCCATGAAGAGCAGGGAATGCGTCACAGGGAATTGATCGAAGCGGTGGGCGCAGAAGCGATTACCGGTGAGTGATTTCCATCGACAGACCTGAAATTCCGGGAGCGCGGCAGCCGCGCTCCCGTTTTCTTGACTGCGTGTCATCCCTGCGGCAGGGCAGGCGCAATCCGGTCAATCGGGTTCAGCCCGGACGCGCATGCCGGGAACTGGTGAGGAGAAGTAGACGGTGACGGTTCGGCAGGCGGAACTACTGATGGCATTGGCCACCATCGCAATGTCCATTGCCCTCATGAGATCTTCTTCCGACGGGCTGGCAATCGGGTGGGTAAGCGGTGCAGGTCCCGGGTCGGGATTCTGGCCATTCTGGCTATCGCTCGGCATGCTCCTGTGCTCGATCGCCACACTTGTGCGCTGGTTTCTACGCTCGACACCGGAGTCGAGATCCAAAGAGATCTACATGTCCCGCAACGCCGTCATTGTGGTCGGCTCGTCGGTGGGTGCATTGCTGGTGCTGTTGATCGGCATTCATGTGATCGGGACATATTTCTCGCTGATCATCTTTCTTGCGCTCTATCTCAAGCTGTTGGGGCGGCACGACTGGCCGCTCACGGTCATGTTGTCTGGCGGCATACCCGTCTTCATCTTTGCTCTCTTTGAGTGGGGTCTGCAAATACCCTTGCCCAAGGCCTACACCGAAGAGTGGTTCTACCCGATCTACGACATCATGTACGGAACCGATGTGTTTGGCATCTATGTAATCGGCGCCATTGCAGCCGTTGGCGTGGTCTCCTACGCCATTAAGCGGCTGTCGGCTCCCGGGAACGGATAGGCCGCATGGAAACAATTTTCGCATCACTCGTCGGAGGGCTGCTCCAGGCAGTTGAACCCTTCAATCTGCTCATGATCCTTCTGGGCTGTACAATCGGACTGTTTGTCGGAGCGCTACCTGGACTTGGATCGGTAAACGGCGTCGCCATCCTGCTGCCGATAACCTTCCTTGTGCCACCGACGGCGGCAATCATCTTTCTTGCGGCAGTCTACTATGGAGCGATGTACGGTGGCGCCATCAGTTCGATCACGCTTGGGATACCAGGCGCATCAACCGCGGTCGCGACCGTGTTCGATGGCAGGCCGCTTGCAATGGCTGGCAAGGCGGATCAAGCGCTCACCGCAGCGGCGCTGGCGTCATTCATAGGCGGCACCATCTCGGTCGTCCTGTTCACACTGTTCGCACCGCCGCTTGCCGACTTTGCCCTGAAGTTCGGCCCGCCCGAGGAATTCGCGCTGATGATCCTGGCCTTTGCGACCTTCATCGGGTTGGGCGGTGATGACATTCCGAAGACCGTGTTTTCGATACTCATCGGACTGGTGCTGGCGACCGTTGGCCTCGACATCATATCCGGCAAGCCGAGGATGATATTCTTCGATGTTCCCGGGTTTCTGCATGGCATCAATTTCCTGGTCCTGGCAATTGGGATCTATGGCATCGGAGAGATGCTCTGGACGCTCGAGTCAACGGGCGGGAAGGTGATCGTTCACAAGGTTTCGCTGACCTGGCAGGGCTTCATCTCCAATGTCAGGTCGGTCCGCACCTACATCAAATCGACAACCCTTGGCTCCATTCTCGGATATTTCGTGGGGACGTTGCCCGCCGCCGGGGCCACGCCGGCATCACTGATGTCCTACGGTCTCGCAAAAACATTTTCCAAGGAACCGGAGTCCTTCGGGAAAGGCAACATAGCGGGAGTGGCGGCCCCTGAGGCAGCAAACAATGCCGCGTCGACGGGCTCGATGCTGCCAATGATCACGCTTGGAATTCCCGGGTCCCCAACCACGGCGATCTTGCTCGGGGGGATGATCATCTGGGGCCTTCGGCCCGGACCTTTGCTGTTCACCGAGAATCCGGACTTCGTCTGGGGATTGATCGGGTCGCTCTACGTCGCCAATCTCTTTACTGTCCTCATCAATCTCGCCTTCATTCCGGTCTTTGTCAGGGTCTTGACCCTGCCATTCACCATTCTGGCGCCTGTGATCTTTGTGCTGTGCGTCGTCGGCGGGTTTGCCCCGACCCAGACAATGCATGATGTTTGGCTGATGCTGTTGTTTGGCATCGTCGGCTACCTGATGCGCAAGCTGAATTACCCGGTTGCGCCTGCGGTGCTGGCGATCGTGCTCGGACCGCTGGCTGAAAGGTCGCTGCGGCAATCGCTTCTGTCGTCGCAAGGCGACATTCTGGTGTTTGTCGAACGTCCTATTTCGGCGATTTGCATTGGATTGGCGGTAGCCTTGATGGTTTATCCGCTGTTCCTCATGTGGCAAAAGCGCAGAAAGGGTGCCGGAGGCCAGGGGAGTTCCGCAGGGTAGGCAGTCAACAGTTCTATAGGTGTGGCCACGCCTTGAACGAGTTGCTGTCTCCATTCCGGTTTCTCCGGAGGATACCTCAGGGTGCGGGCAAAAGGGTCCTTGCAGGGACAGTGAATGACAATCGCAGCAGGGGCTGTGGCCCCAGAACAACAATAACAGTTCAGGAGTAAACAAGTTGCCGGACACAATGAACGCTGATCTCGCCGCCGATGGAGCGGCCGAAACCGAACGTCTACTGACCGACGGGTTTCATCTGGTCATTGATGCCCTCAAATTGAATGGCATCGAAACCATCTACACGGTGCCGGGCATTCCGATAACCGACTTGGGACGATTTGCGCAGGCAGAGGGCATGCGCGTGATTTCATTCAGGCATGAGCAGCATGCCGGCAACGCTGCGGCGATCGCTGGATTCCTCAATCAGAAACCCGGCATCTGCCTGACAGTCTCGGCGCCGGGTTTTCTGAACGGCCTGACTGCGCTGGCCAATGCGACGACCAACTGTTTTCCGATGATCCTGATGAGTGGATCCTCCGAACGAGAAATCGTTGATCTGCAGCAGGGTGACTATGAGGAGATGGATCAGCTCGCCGTCGCCAAGACCTTGTGCAAGGCGGCCTATCGCGTTCTTCATGCAGAAGACATCGGCATAGCTGTCGCCAGGGCAATTCGCGCCGCCTGCTCTGGCCGGCCTGGAGGAGTGTATCTCGACCTGCCGGCAAAACTGCTTGGCCAGACGATGGATGCCGAGGCAGGCGCAAACTCCCTGGTGGAGGTCATCGACCCGGCGCCGAGGCAGATCCCTGCGGACGATGCCGTCGACCGGGCAGTCGAACTGCTCAAGCAGGCCGAGCGGCCGTTGATCATTCTCGGCAAGGGCGCCTCGTATGCTCAAGCCGACGACGAAATACGCGCGCTGATTGAGAAGTCGGGAATTCCGTTTCTGCCGATGAGCATGGCAAAAGGGATCCTGCCGGACACGCATCCTCAATGCGCCGGCGCGGCGCGTTCCCTTGTCCTCAAGGAATCCGATGTCGTCATGATGATCGGTGCCCGCCTGAATTGGCTCCTTTCGCATGGCAAGGGGCGCACTTGGGGCGAAGGCGCCAAAAAGTTCGTGCAGGTGGATATCGAACCCACGGAGATGGACTCCAACGTCGAGATTGCCGCGCCGGTTGTCGGTGACATTGGCTCGTGCGTCTCGGCGCTGAGCCGATGCATGGGCAGCGGTTGGACAAGCCCACCTGCGGAATGGCTCAACGCCGTCGGTTCCAAGAAGGAAGCCAACCTCAACCGTATGGCTCCCCGGCTCCGAAACAACAACCATCCCATGGATTTCCATGGTGCACTTGGCGTTCTGCGGTCGATTATCACCGAGCGGCCTGACACCATTCTGGTCAATGAAGGGGCCAACACGCTCGACTTCGCCCGCAGCATCATCGACATCCATAAGCCCCGTACCCGCTTGGACGTCGGTACCTGGGGCGTGATGGGCATTGGAATGGGCTTTGCTGTTGCCGCTGCGGTCGAGACCGGCAAGCCTGTGCTGGCAGTGGAAGGTGACAGTGCCTTCGGTTTCTCCGGCATGGAGGTCGAGACCATTTGCCGCTACGGGCTGCCGGTTTGCGTGGTGGTCTTCAACAATAACGGAATCTACCGGGGAACAGATGTCAATCCGACTGGTGGCGAGGACCCGGCTCCGACAGTGTTTGTCAAGAATGCCCGGTATGACCTGATGATGGAAGCTCTGGGCGGTGTCGGGTTCAATGCCACCACTCCCGACGAATTGTCCCGCGTTGTCAGGTTAGCGCTGGATTCGGGCAAACCCACCCTGGTCAACGCAGTAATCGACGAGAAGGCAGGAACCGAGAGCGGGCGCATCGGGAACCTGAATCCGCAAAGCGTGGTTTCGAAGAAGTAGCCAGGTTGCGTTTGGAGCAGACTGTCCGAAAGCAGGTCAAATCGCGATCTGATCCTGGCTAGATTGGAGGCAACTGAGAAGGAACTGCCGTTTTCCCTTTTGGGTTGGCTATCGTGCATTGAACTGCCGGATAGACGCACCGGCCGGTCGCTGGAATGCCTCAGGAAGACAAGCAGTAGAACAAAGCAATGATGGTTGGATTTGTTGAGCCTTGCGGTATCGTGGCTGCAACTGGCTCAAGGCCAGCAGTAAGCAAGGGTTGAGCCATGAGGCAGCTGAAAGAGGGCCGCAACTGGAGTCAGCATCCTGACACGGCCTTTCCAGATTACCACTCGACGGCTCTACGAGCGCCAAAACATGAACCGCTGAGGTTGGAGCGCGGATGGGACGCCACGGCCGGCATAACTCCTCGCTGGCCCGAACTATCCGGGACGGACTCCGACCTAACAGTCAACGGAAGGGTCAATGGCGACCCGATTGGTGAGCGCCTGGTTGTCGAGGGCCTTGTCAGGGATGAGGGGGGCCGCCCCGTCTCAGGGGCGCTGGTCGAGATCTGGCAAGCCAATGCCGCGGGCAGGTACGTTCACAGGGAGGAGATTCATCCGGCGCCGATCGACCCGAATTTCCTGGGAGCCGGGCGATGCATCACCGATGCGGATGGCGCATATCGCTTCATTACCATCAAGCCAGGTTCCTATCCTTGGGGCAATCACCGGAATGCCTGGCGCCCTGCACACATCCACTTCTCGATCTTCGGCGCAGGCATAGGCCAGCGACTTGTTACACAGATGTATTTCCCCGGCGACCCGACACTGCCTTACGACCCAATCTTCAATTCAACAGCCGAGCCGGCCATCCGGAACCGGCTCCTGAGCCAGTTTTCCATGGAGGACTCGATCCCCGATTGGGCGCACTGTTACAAGTTCGACATTGTTCTGGCCGGCCCGTTCGCCACGCCGTTCGAGGAGGAACACGGACATGGCTGACATGCGCGGTTTTGGAATCATGAATACTGCGGACCGCGGCGGAACCCACAGGTACGAGTATCCCGACGGCGGTTTGGTAAAGGCCTCAGCAGGCGAGACGCCCAGCCAGACGGTCGGCCCGTTCTTCGCCTATGGCATGACGCCAGGAGCTTATGGCTACAGTTATCCCGAAATCCACAAGTCGGATTTGGCCGGGCCCAATGTCGAGGGAGATCGCATTGTTATCGAGGGGCAGGTCTTTGACGGGAACGGAGCAGCGGTTCACGACGCCGTGGTCGAGATTTTCCAGGCGGATGCCCGAGGCTCCTATCCGATAGCGGCACGTAACGACGGCTTCACCGGGTTTGGCCGATGTGGCACTGGCGCTGACGGTCCCGAAGGAGCAAGGCGCTACCTTTTCAGAACAATCAAGCCGGGGCAGGCATCCGAAGCATCGGCACCGGCTGTGAATGTCATTGTCGCCATGCGCGGGCTTCTGAACCACTTCGTGACTCGAATGTACTTTCCCGAAGACAATCACGAGTCCGACCCCGTCATGATCCAGGTGCCGAAGAACAGGCGCTCGACGCTGATTGCCGAGTTGATCGCTCCCAATCACTACCGGTTTGACATTCGAATGCAGGGCGACGGAGAGACAGTGTTCTTCGATCTCTGAGATCGTGCTCCTGCATGCACCAAGCAGCAGGAGGCTCTCGAATGCCCGTAATGTGACCTTCCGTTGTTTTGCAGCAACCGTTCAGTTCTGCTGTAGAGCCATTGTCGTTGGGCGTTGGTCTCTTTCCAGTTCACTCATCTGTTTGATGCCGGAAACGCAGGCATCAGCCAGGACTTCAATGCGTCGCTCTTTTCCGAAACATCAGCAATGGAAGCCGGTTCCCTACACAAGGATCCAGTTCATGGTTGGCGCTCGTGCGAAACTGGTGAAAAGCCGGACTGCTTGGTCAGGACCCATTCCAATTACACGATTCCGGAGACTCTGCGGGTCGATTGCCAAGCCGTCATGCTGCAATCTCAGGAGACGTGCCCCTTGGCTGTGCGTCTTGGTACATTCCGGGCAGCGTCTCATGCGCTTGAACCGTCTCTCAAGCGCACAATTCCTAGCAAAGTCTTTTCAATTACGCTATTGAGTAAAATTACTCAGTAGCGTAATTGGCTATCATTATGGGATTTCAGCGAAGGCACGTGTCCGTTCTCTGCGGCATGCTCAGTGTACACCCCCGGGCGCTTATCGTCCTGTATGGACCGCGCCAGACAGGCAAGACTACCATTGTGCTTCAGGCACTGGAACGGTTGGTCCAAAACACCGAACTGGAATACCGCTACCTTGCAGTCGACAACCCGGTTCCCGAGGAACCGCCCTTATCCTCCGAGCCGTCCGCGTCGGTTGCATGGTTGCCTGGGAGTCCAGATGCAGAGTGGCTCGTAAGACAGTGGCAGACTGCGCGGCGTGAAGCAGAACGGCGAACCCAAGGATATGTTTTGGTGCTGGATGAGATCCAGAAGATTCCTGGATGGTCGGACATAGTTAAAGGGTTATGGGACGCCGACCGTATCCGTGGTTTGCCCCTACATGTAGTCTTGCTGGGTTCTGCCCCGCTGCTCATGCAGTCAGGGTTAAGCGAGAGTCTCGCAGGCCGTTTCGAGTCAATTCGGGTCACCCACTGGTCATACGCGGAGATGGTAGAGGCATTCGGTATTGATCTGTCGAGGTACGTCTACTTTGGCGGTTATCCTGGAACAGCCCATCTCGTGGAAGATCAAGACCGTTGGCGAGACCTGGTGCTTCGAAGCCTCGTCGAACCGAACATCGAACGCGACATTCTATCCCTGACACGCGTCGACAAACCTGCCTTGCTCAAGCAGTTGTTCGCCTTGGGGGCTACGTACTCGGGACAAATCCTGTCGTACAACAAGATGCTCGGACAACTGCAGAGCGCAGGAAACACCACCACCTTGGCACGCTACCTGGAATTGCTGTCCCATGCCGGCTTGATGACGGGCTTCCAGAAATACTCCGGAAGTGACGTCACCCGTTATGGATCTTCTCCAAAGCTGAATGTTCTCAATACCGCACTGATGACAGCCGCCTCCGGTTACTCCTACTCCGAAGCGACAGCCGATCGTACTTTCTGGGGCCGAATTGTAGAAAGCGCCGTTGGTGCCCATCTGGTCAACACCGCGGACTCGGATACCAATATTCGCTACTGGCGCGACGGCAATCGCGAGGTTGACTTCGTAATCGAGCGCGGTCCCCGCCTTGTTGCGGTTGAAGTAAAGAGTGGCCGCCAGAAGAGCGGATCTCCAGGGATGAAGGTGTTCAAGGAACGCTACGGTTCAGTTCGCTCGATCCTGGTCGGTGAAGGAGGCACTTCGCTCAACGAGTTCCTGGCCGCTCCGACTCGACACTGGCTCGAATACGAATGAACTGCATCGTTCCCCGAACTTGTACTGTGGTTCCGAAGGCGGACCACCCCCGAAACACCAGATGGTGTGCCAAGCCAAAACCGTTGGAATGCTACCGTTCTGTGCCAGCCTATGTATTGCTAGGCGATCCTGGCGCCGGCAAGACCACCGCCTTCGAAGCAGAGTGCAGTGAATTGGAAGACAAGGCAGTCCTGGTGTCAGCGCGTGATTTTGTGACTTTTGACCCTCAGGACTGCCCGGAGTGGAATGGCAAGACCCTCTTCATTGACGGGCTGGACGAGATCCGGGCGGGCGCGCCGGACGCACGAACGCCCTTTGATAGTATTCGCAATCGTCTGAAGCAGCTTGGCAGGCCGCGCTTTCGCCTGTCATGCCGGTATGCTGATTGGCTTGTAAACAACGACCGCAGAAATCTTGCCGCAATCTTGCCTGATCCAAGTCAAGAGGTAACCGTGCTCAACCTTGATCCGCTGACGCCAGAACAGGCCGAGCGACTCCTAAGTGAGCACCAAATCGGCGATGCCGTGTTCTTCATGCGGGAAGCTGAAATGCGGGGCGTCGGTGGCTCTCTGTTGAATCCGATGGGTCTCAAATTACTGGCTCAAGCGGTGGCAGGCGGCAAATGGCCCAAGAGTCGCCTAGAGACGTTTGAGATGGCCTGCCGACAGATTGTCATTGAGCACAATGAAGAGCACCTTAAAGGTGAGAGCCCTCCCGAACCCGATCAACTTCTGGATGCGGCAGGGCATCTGTGCGCTTTGCAACTCCTTGTCGGAAAGGCCGGGTTCGCCGCGGGCCGCGAACCTGCAATGGACAGTCGCGCTGCTGCCGAAGACTACCTTGCCGTGGAGCAATTCTGCTACGAGAACCAAGGGTACCTGAGAGCGGCACTTGCCACCAAGCTGTTCAAGGCCGAACACGGAGTTGGTGGCCGATTTGCTCCTGTTCACCGACACTTCGCCGAGTTTCTGGGGGCTGGTTATCTGGCCCGGATCATTGACGAAGGACTTCCCGCTAGGCGTATCGTCAACTTGATGGTCGGAGAAGATGGGATAGTTGTCACCGGACTGCGCGGGCTCGCCGGTTGGCTGGCAGCCCGGTGCAAAGCTGCAAGGGCGCAGTTGATAGAGTCAGATCCGATAGGGGTGGGCCTCTACGGTGACATCCGAGCATTTGCGACGGAGGAAAAACATGCGCTCCTGAAATCGCTGCAACGGGAAGTGCTTGGGCGCGACACGACGATGCAAATCCATCCTTGGCAGTTTGCACCACTTTCCTCCCCCGATATGGCGCCAGCGCTGCGTTCGATCCTGGCCGACCCCGATGAAGCCCCCGCGCACCAGTCATTTGTCGAATTCGTATTGGGTATTCTCAAGTGCGGAAACCCCTTGCCAGACCTGTGGCGTCCACTTCTGGACATTGTCCATCATCGAGTCCGTTGGCCAACTGCCCGCGTGTATGCCCTTGAAGTGCTTCTGAGTACTCTTCCACGAGGCAATGGCAGATCTGATAGGATTTCGGACCTGCTCGACCAAATCCAGGAAGGGAAGGTGCTGGATCCGGATCACCGGCTTCTCGCAACCATGCTCTACGAGCTTTATCCGGACGAAATTCCACCAGAGAAACTATGGTGTTTCTTGCACCCGACCGGCAAACGCATGCCCCAGACCCTGTACCAGGAATTCTGGAAATCCGAACTATTGGCAAGGTCATCAATGTCCGATGCCATGAAGCTGCTTGACAGCTTGCAAGGTCAGCCCCCTGAACTGCAGGCCGACCTAAAGGCCAATGAAATCCAGCACCTTCCGCTCCGATTGCTCGCCTGGGCGCTGAAAGCAAGTGGCCATGATGTGGACGCAAGCCGTCTCTACGGCTGGCTCAGCGTACTTCATTTTCTTTCTGGAGACGTGACTGGCTATTGGACCGCAGTACCGCAGGAGCCAGTCGGGGACCGCTACTACAGGAATCTCTCAAGAGCGGCTTGGCCAACCATCAAGGATAGCGATTTCGACGAGTCGGGTACCGTGCAGGGCGACTGCGGTACAATCAGTTCCTGGCTCGAAAATCATCCGGAAGCCCAAAAGCTCATAATCCTTGAAGGGCTGAAGCAGGGAAAGCAATCAGGTGATTTGGACAGTGCCCGGTGTGAAATCGACCGGCGGCTGGCACTCTCATGTCCACCTATGGAAATCGGGTCGTGGTGCCTGGAGCAGGCCGTCGAGCACACGCTATCTGATCCGGCCATTGCCATCGAGCTCTTCGATGCTGCGATCCGGTTACGGTATCTTCACCGGGAAGCAGACGATGAAGCGTTCCTGAATTCACTGAAGAAGCATGCCGAAACGAATGAAGAGTTTCGTCAAATTCTTGAGCGGCGGCTTTGCCCTCGGCCAATTCCAGCGGAGAGCGAGAGGCCGGCGTCTGACAATGGCGGGGAATATCTTCTGCGACGGCAGTCGCAAGAACAGCAGTGGCTTGAACATGTGAGGGAGCACGAGCAGTTGCTTCGGCAGAACAAGGCTCCGCCTCGGCTGTTGCACGAGATGGCGAGCATTTATCTCGGCGAGAGCATGCTAGGAGACGCTTCTGGAGTCACGGGACCAGCCGCGATTGAAGCCTTTCTCCAAACGGATTTGCGCTTGTCCGACGCGGTTTTGACAGGCCTGCGTGGCGTGCTCAACCGACCCGACATACCGACTGACAAGGAGATCATCAAACTCACAAGCAAGAATGAGATGCATTACCTCGGCCGCCCGTTTTTGGTTGCGCTTTCGGAACTTGCGCAAGGGGCCGAGCAGTCTCCATCGGAGGGTATTGGCGGGCTGCCAACTGACCGCATACGATCTGCGCTCGCTTTCTTTTTAGCCATCGGTGTCGGTGGCAAGGATGTCCAATGGTATGCACAGCTTCTCGACATGAATCCCGAAATTGTCGCCGAAGTTCAAATTCTGTACGCAACTTCCGAGATCCGTGGCGGTGGCCGACACATCCGCATGATTTCTGAACTGGCACTCGACCCGTCCCACTCCGAAGTGGCTCGCCGAGCGGCCCTTCCGATCCTCCGTTCATTCCCGGTGCGTTGTACGGAAGTGCAATTGCAGTCCTTAGAGTGCCTTCTTTTGGCGGCAATTCAACATGTCGACAGGCCGTCCTTCGAGGCGTTGATCGAGAAGAAGCTCGCTAGCAAGAGCATGAATGACGGGCAGCGTGTCTATTGGTTGGCAGTGGGGTTCCTTGTAAGGCCCGAACTGTTCAAGGAGTCGTTGCGGAAGTTCGTGAAGGGCCGAGAACGCCGAATTCGTTCGCTTGTCAATTTTCTTGATCCCGAATTGCACTCTAGTTCAAAACTCTTGGACGGCCTGCTTCATGAGCTTGGCGCTCGCGAACTTCAGTTTCTTGTCAGGATGCTTGGCTGCGACATTGACTTTCCACAACAGCAAATGACGCGTGAGGCGACGGGGTCAAGGTTGAAAGACAGCCTCTTCGTTGACGCACTTGTAAGAAAACTCGAGGCTTTGCCCAGCAAGGAAGCGACCTGCGCTCTGGACTCTCTCATTGCCGACCCTGGACTAGAACGATGGCACACGGCACTTCGTTTGGCGCGCGACCGGCAAAGAGTCATTCGCCGGGACTCTGACTACAGGCATCCCACAGTTGAGCAGACTTGCCATGTGCTTCAAGACGGGGAACCCGCCAATGCCGGCGATTTGGCAGCCTTGCTTGTTGACCGGTTGAATGAACTCGGCGAGCAGATACGAAAGGCCAACACCGATGATTGGCGTCAGTACTGGAATGCAGATACGCGTCGACAGCCTAGCCTTCCCAAGCATGAGGAAGACTGCCGCGATACGCTTCTCTCAAATTTGCGCACTCGTCTTCCTGACGGATGCGATGCTCAACCGGAAGGACGCTATGCCAACGAAAAGAGAGCCGATATTCGGGTTTTCTTTCGAGATTTCCATGTGCCAATCGAAATCAAGAAGAGCTCCAATCCCGACCTCTGGAGCGGCATTCACAATCAGCTTATGGCAAAATACGCCAGTGATCCGGCAACTGGCGGTTATGGTATCTACCTGGTGTTCTGGCTTGGCTCGGATGACCAAACCATCAGGGCAAAACCGCCTCCCTCCGGGACAATTCCGGCGAATGTCAAGGAACTAAAGCGTCAACTTTTGGACCAACTCTCGGAAGAGGAACGACGCAAGATTTCGGTCTGCGCAATCGACATTTCTCCTCCGGGCTGAAGGTGGCAATCTACCATTGCGGTCGCGTCCCATTGAACGGTCCAAGTTCGATCAAGTTGAAATGGTGGCTTGAGGGCGGAAACTACCAACCGTGACCACGCCCCCTCACGAGGTTCACTTCGTTATCCGACGCCGCCGCGATTCTGACGAGTGTTCGTCCGGTTCAATCAGTTGAATTGGCCGACACTCAATTCAGTCTAGGGTCAAGTGCTTTCACACGCAGATTTCGGCCGAATGGGTGAGGTGGCTTCGCCAGTTCAACTGCGCAGCGGCCGCATGGCTGTCTTGCGGGCGTGCTTCCTGTCCCGTCGCGAGGCGGGAGGCTGGCATGCGAGGTTGTTGTGCGCCGAGCAATAGGGCTTGTTCGGCTGGCTGGGCAGGCCACAGAACCAGAAATCGTCGGTTGCAGGGTCGCCAACCGGCCACTTGCATGTCTTTGAAGACAGTTCCATCAATGAAATCCGGGGGGAGACTTCTTCTGCATGCCGTGCAGACTGCCTGTGTGCCTCCAGGCTGTCATGGTCTTCCGGAACAGGATCTTCGACGACTTCCTGATCATCATTTTCCTCTTCCGGGGCAAGCTGTTCCTCGGGTGCTGGCGGGTCCTCTTTCGGTGGTTCTGTTACAGGCGGCGCTTCTGCCTTTTGCGCAGCAGCTAGCTTCTTTCTTGCCATGCCGAGGCGGTGGAGCTTCCCGATTACAGCGTTCCTCGTGACGCCGAGTACCGCCCCGATTTCGCCAGCGGTCTTGCCCTCGAGATGCAACTCCAGAAGTCGGTCGGTACGTTCCTTGTCCCAGCCCAAGATTGTTCTCCATCTGCGTCATGCGCTCGCCCGGTTTCACGGAAGCCTGGATTGTCGAGCTACGATGCCCAGCGAGCGATTCCAATCGCCGTTAGATAAAACTTGATGCGCCTTGTTCAAGTTCGCAAATGTGGAAATGTTCGTTATTGCGCTTCGCCGCCTGCAGGTCGGGTTCGATTTGCAATGGAGGAACAGCAAGCCGCGATTGTGCGACCTGCCTTTGCGCACCCAAGTCCCACCAGTTGATTGCAGCAGGCAGGAAGATTTGACACTGCATCGCAAAGGTAGTTTAGACCCCGGCTCATCCAAACTGGAGCACCTCAATGTCTTCCGTCATGCCGACATACGCCCGGGCGCCCATGTCCTTCGTCAAGGGAGAAGGCAGTTGGCTTTTTGATGAGAACGGTCTCAAGTACCTCGACTTTGGGGCCGGGATTGCTGTCAACATACTCGGACATGCTCATCCGCTCTTGGTTGATGCTCTTACCAGCCAGGCGAACTCGCTGTGGCATACTTCGAACCTCTACAACATTCCTGGACAGCAGGCGCTGGCAGACATGCTGGTCGACCGCACTTTCGCAGACACGGTTTTCTTCACCAATTCGGGAACCGAGGCGACCGAGGCCGCGGTCAAGATGGCGCGCCGTTACTGGCATGTGAACGGGAAGCCGGAGAGGAACCGGATCCTGACTCTCAAGGAGTCCTTCCACGGCAGAACCATTTCCATGATTTCCGCCGCTGGCTCCCAAAAGCATACCGAGGGATTTGGACCGCTCACGCCGGGTTTCACGCAACTTCCCCCCGGAGATATCGAGGCTGTTCAGGAAATGGTGGATGACAAAACCGCAGCTGTCATGCTGGAGCCGGTATTGGGGGAAGGTGGCATAATTCCCTTATCCGACAGTTTTCTCAAGTCGATCAGGGCTTTGTGCGACCAGTCGGGCCTGTTGCTGATATTCGACGAAATACAGTGCGGCATGGGCCGTACAGGAATGCTGTTTGCGCATGAGTGGGCAGGTGTCGCTCCCGATATCATGGCTGTGGCCAAGGGACTCGGTGGGGGATTTCCGATTGGCGCATGCCTGGCCACATCAGAGGCGGCCGTTGGAATGACTGCTGGAACCCATGGCTCTACTTTTGGAGGCAATCCGCTTGCCTGCGCTGTCGGGCTTGAAGTGCTCAAGATCGTCTCGGAAGAGGAATTCCTTGAAGGCGTCAGGAGCCGCGCCGGCAGGTTCAGGCAGCGGCTTTCGGCAATTGTCGATTGCCATCCGGAGGTGTTTTCGGAAGTGCGGGGCAGTGGCCTGATGATGGGGCTGGTCTGCCGGGCCAACAACATGAATGTCATAGAGGCCGGTTATGAAGAGGGACTGCTGACGGTGCCCGCAGGGGGCAATGTCGTCAGGCTGCTTCCTTCACTCAACGTAAGTGACGATGAGATTGACGAAGCTTGCGCCCGGATTGAGCGGGCCGCCTCAAGGGTGAAAGCCCGGTTGAATGCCTGACTTTCTTGAAATCAGGGAGGTCGACCCCGTTCAGCTTCGGGCGATGCTGGAGCACGCCAAAGCAATGAAATTGGCGCGCATGGGCCGGCCAAAGGCGGCTCCTGACGATGACTGCCCTCTGGATGGCATCATGGCGGCGCTGATCTTTGAAAAACCGTCAACCCGTACCAGGGTGTCCTTTGATGTCGGAATCCGCCAACTCGGTGGCCAGACTATGGTGCTGTCAGGCAAGGAGTTGCAACTGGGCCAGGGCGAGTCTGTTGCCGATACAGCCAGAGTGATTTCGCGTTACGCCGATATCGCCATGATCAGGACATTTGGGGCTTCCACGATTCAGGAATTTGCCAGAAGCGCTACCATTCCGGTCATCAATGGACTGACCAATCATTCACACCCTTGTCAGATCATGGCAGATGTCATGACATTCGAGGAACATGCTGGCCCGATTGACGGCAGGCGGGTTGCCTGGGTCGGCGCCGGCAGCAACGTTTGCAATTCCTTCATCGAGGCGGCAGCCCAGCTTCGTTTCGACATGGTCTTTTCCGGGCCACTGGACTTGTCGCCTTCGAGTGGCAGTATTGACTTTGCGCGTAGCTCAGGCGTGTCCGTAGAAATCGAACCGGACCTGCATAGCGCGGTCGCCGGTGCCGATGTGGTGGTAACCGACGCGTGGTATTCGATGCATGACGACCCGGCTCTGCGGCAGAGCACCAGGAACAAACTCCGGCCCTACCAGGTCAACAGTTCGGTAATGCAAGCCGCAGGTCCTGACGCTGTTTTCATGCATTGCCTGCCGGCCCACCGTGAAGAGGAAGTCACTTCCGAAGTCATGGATGGTGGGCAGTCATTGGTGTTTGAGGAAGCGGAAAACAGGCTGCACGCCCAAAAGGCCATTCTGCGATGGTGCCTGGGACGTTGAACGGGATCAATCGTCCTTTATCCTCCTTCGCCTGACGGCCGGAGCGTTTCCCCAAGGGCCTGAAGCTTCCCACGGGCCGGGTCTTCTGTTTGCGGTTCTTCTGCGTTCAGCAGCAGTTTTCCAGAACCGCGTGCCTCCACGCCGTAGCCATGCGGGTAGTACGAATACAAGCCCGGCAACAAATCCACCGATATGCGCCCAGTAGGCGATCCCTGAAGCCTCGCTGCCCGCCGCCACGCCGCGGAGTTGGAAGAACATCCATATGCCAAGAACCAACCAAGCGCTCAGCGAAAAGACCCGATAGGTGATCAGCAGAAAGAGGAAAATGTCGATCCGGGCCTTCGGAAACATCAGTAGGTAGCCACCCATCACGCCAGCGACAGCGCCCGAAGCGCCGACTGTCGGAACGAACGAATATGGGTTGGCCGCAATGTGTGTGGCGGCAGACGCAAGTCCGCACGCCAGATAGAAGATCAGGAACGGAAAGTGCCCAAGCGTGTCCTCCAGATTGTCGCCATAGATGTGCAGGGCAAGCATGTTGAACAGCAGATGGAGTATGCCGGCATGGATGAACATTGAAGAGCCAATTCCGACAAGCTGGTCACCGTTCAGAACGGCATGCGGGATCAACGCCCAATTCCAGTGGAAGAGGCGCGTGGCTTGGTAGTCGTCAAGCATAGGCCAGTAGCCAAGGAAAACGAGTACATTGGCTGCGATTAGGCCGTAGGTTACGTACGGCCTGCGTTTTGACGGATTCCTGTCCCTGAAAGGCAAAAGCATCTTGTAGTGCGGTGGGGGTCGGCTTCAGTTCCATGCACAATCATGCATCCGGCAGGCGAGTGCAATCGCCGCTGCGGTCCTTGGGCGGCCTGTCCGGGTCTGCGGCGAGGTAGAATATCGACATTCCGTTGTCGGAATCCTGCACGACAACTCCGGCGAATCGGGATTGCATCCATTCCAGTCCGCTGGCGGGTTGGCGCACGCAAACATGGTTGATCGGACCAGGCTCAGCATTGCATGCATACTTGGTGCATCTGTCGCGTTTTCGCTGAATGATGCCAGCATCAAGTTCGTGAGTGGCAGCTATCCACTGCACGAGGTGATGTTGATCCGGTCGATGGTTGCAATCTCCTTCACGATGTCGGTGTTCGTGCCGATGGAAGGTGGCCTGAAGGCGCTCAGGACAAGAAGGCCCGTCTTGCACCTGATGCGTGGCCTTTGCATCGTGATTGCGAACATGGCGTTCTTCTCGGCAATTGCAATCCTGCCGCTGGCCGAACTTACCGCCATATTCTTTCTGTCGCCCATCTTGATCACCGCATTTTCTTCGATCTTCCTCGGTGAACATGTTGGCCGGCGCCGATGGCTGGCTCTGATTTTCGGAATTGTAGGGGTGCTTCTTGTCGTGCGGCCCGGTGGTGCCGACTTCCAGTGGGCAATGCTGCTGCCGATCATTGCTGCTGTCGCTTACGCAACCCTCAATACGACCACCAGGAATCTCGGGCTGTCGGAAAATGCTTCAGCCATGACTCTCTATATCCAGCTGACATTTCTCGCAGTTTGCGCCATCTCGGGCCTTGCATTCGGGGATGGGCGATTTGCGGGAACTGGCCATCCATCGCTGGAATTCCTGTTCAGGGCGTGGCGGCCTGTCGAGTTGGGTGATCTGGTGTACATCTGCGGATCGGGAGTTTGCAGCTCAGTTGGCGGCTACATGATTTCGCAAGCATATCGAAACAGCGAGGCGGGCCTCGTGGCTCCATTCGAATACACGATGCTTGTCCTTGCGGCCTTTTGGGGCTTTGCGTTCTGGGGCGAGGTGCCATCAATGATTTCGGCGCTGGGGATGGCCTTGATCCTGGGGACAGGCGTATTTGTGGCTGTCCGCGAAACTGAATTCGGAGTGCGGCCAGGCAGTCGGCGTGTTTCGGGCCGGCGCTGAATCCCGGGATGGATTGGCTTCCGGAAAGAGGTTGCGGAATGAAACCCCGTCAACCGTGTGACAAAAGGTAGCCCTCGGCAAGTTCAGCAGTTGCCGCCGCAAATCCGGGAGCCAGCTTCTGCGGTTCGGTCGAACCGGAACGTGTTCCAATCCAGGCCAGCAGGGCAAGGCGGCGCAACATGACAAAGCTGTCGATCTCAGCCGCATCATCTGCGGAAAGTGGCCGTCCACTCCGGTAGCCTTGCAACCAGGCTGCCTTGAGTTCTGGCAGTTGCGGGCTGTCTTCGATGAAGGACACGCCAGCAGCAAAGTCGTAGAGCAACCATCCCCATCCGCAATCGTCGAAGTCGATCAGGTATGTCGTGCCATTGTTGATGATCAGGTTTGCCAGCCTCATGTCAGCGTGGATGAGGCCATAGCGTCCTGGAGGAGTCCCAAACTTGCCGACTCGGTTCCGGACCACAGATTCTGCTCTTTCGACTATGGTCCGAACCTGAGCCGTTACATTCGGAGCCTTTCGCCAGTCTCCCCATCTGGGCGAATTTCCCAGAATTGCGTCAAGATCCCACGCCGGGCGGGTAAACCAGGCCGGCTTGTGCCATTGCATGGAGTGCAAATGCGCCTTGGCAGCAATCCGGCCGAGAGCCTCAAAGTTCTCGGCCAGATCTTCATTCTCGTCCGGGTGCTCTCCGTCCAGAAAATCGAACATCACAAGGAATCGCGGCTCACTGCCGCCGGGCGGGCAGGCCGATTGAATGTCCTTGCCGTCAATTCCGGGGATCGGACTTGGCACGTCGATTAGGCCGGACTCGGCAAGCGATCTGACCCATGCAACTTCACTCTGGATTTCCTCCAAGCAGTGATAACCAGGCCGGTGAATCCGAAGCGCATATCGGCGGGCCCCGCCTGCATCAATCAGGCAGGTATGGTTCTCTGACACGTTGATCAGCTTGACCAGAGACGATAGCGGAAGGGCCCACTTTGCCAGCGTTCCCGCAGCAAATGCCTCAATTTCACGTGCGGCCGGACTGTCCGTGGTCACGAATTGCCCTCTTCCATAACGGCGATTCCAGGACCTGCTTGTTGCAGGGCAATCGGTACCATCAACCGGTTCCAATTGCAGGGCAACTGTCAACTGTCCGGTTCCGCCTTGCAGGCGAATTGAGCCCCGGTTGATTATTGTGCGGTCGTCCCGAACAGGCGGGTTTCACATGGGTAGAACATGATTGCCAACTGCCGCCGGAATTGCTGGAATCTACGCTGCTGCCAAAAGCGGCCTGAGGAGGCTGGCGGTCTCCATCCAGCGCGGCACAGTAGCAGGGTGGCGCAGCCCGGTGTTGCTTGGTTTCAGGAATTACAGGGGCGAGCAGACATGTACGCCTGGTTCCAGGTCTCGACATAGGGCCGGGGCGGAGTGGCGCCTGAAGGAAGCGTGCGTTCAACAAAATACAGGGGATCGCGGAGTTGCCTGCTCAGGGCCGGTATCATTTCCTTGTACGCCGCAACCAACCCAGAATAGGGAGCAGGACAGTCTTGGCGGATTTCCTCGTGCAGTTCAGGAAGCGAGTAATACGGTACAGTCGGGAACATGTGATGCTCAATATGGTAGTTCATGTTGGCATAGATGAACCGCAGTACAGGATTGAGTAAGACAGTTCTCGTATTGAGGCGGTGGTCAGGCATGTCCTCGACCAGGCCGGCATGCTGCATCGCCGAAAGCATGCTGTGCACCCAGGAACCGTAGAAGGTTGGTAGCCCGATGAACAGAAGAGGCAGGATTGACTGGGTTGTGGCAGACCACAAGATGACCACAGCGAGGATTCCAATCTGGACCCGGGAATGCAGGATGACCTTGCGGCGCTCGGATTCCGGTATGTATTCCCGTTCGTCATCCGAAAGCCTGCCCATGCTTTGCCGCAGGGATCTGACGATTTCGACGGGCCCGTTCTTGAGGTGCAGAATGTTCAATGCTGCTCCGAGCAGGTCCGGAGGCCGGGGATAGGCAATCTCAGGATCGCGTCCAACGATGATTGTATCCGTGTGATGCCTCGTATGGCTCCAGCGCCATTGGTACGGGTTCTTGAGCGACATGAAGCCAAGCACAACCAGGAAGAACTCATTCAATGCCCGGGTCCTGAACGGTGTGCCGTGAAGGCACTCGTGAAACCGCGACTCTGCTCCGGAACCATAGAGCACACCATAAACAAGGAAGGCGGGAACGGCCCAAAGGGTTCCAACTGTGGACCATGCCAGCACTCCTGCGCCAGCGAGCAGAAGGGCCCACAATCCAAAGTCCAGCAGAGCCTTGGTGTCGCTACGGCGCATTAGTTGCTTCAATCGGCCTCTGGGCACCGGGCACACATACCAGTCTTCCCTGGCGAAGGCTTGTGCACCGGTGTTGCCTGCAAGCCGATAGTCACGCGTTGCCTGTGATTTGGCCATCCTGTCTTCTCCAGCCAATTATCCCGGTACTCTTTCTGGTGTTTTCTGAGTGTTCATTGTGATCTGACAGATAGCGGCCTCATACTATTGGCCGCTATGCGGCAGCCTCATCGGGATCCTCGCCATCCTTGCCCGAGAAACGCTTCTGCCATTCCTGCTGTTGCTCTTCAGTGATCTTCTCGAACAGGAGATCAGGCACATCAAAGCAGTGTCCCTCCTTCATCCTGGTCAGCGCCGCCACGGGATCGTCTGGCCAGGACTCGTCGTTGAGCCGCAGCGACTTTGAGATTGCTGCAGAGGAGTCCGGAATGAATGGCGACGATATTACCGCAAGGAGACCGATGAGATTGATGCAGATCGCCACATCGGTCGAGGCACGCGACCTGTCCTGCTTGATGCTTGTCCACGGAGCGGCAGTCTGGAGAAATTCATTGCCGCTCGTCCAGATCAGGCGGAGTTGCTGCGCCGCCTTGCGAACCTCGATTGCTTCCATATGTCCGGCATAAGTCTCGATGTTCCTGGCCAGTTCCGCTGCAAATTCCCTTTGCTCCTGTGTCCATTCGCCTGATGGCGGAACAGCGTTTCCAAAGCGTGCGGAGCAGAATTTCGTGACACGCAGCACGAAGTTGCCAAGCACATCGGCAAGGTCCTTGTTTACGGAGGTGACAAAATTCTCCCAGGTGAACTCGCTGTCCGAATGTTCCGGAGCATGCGAGAGCAACCACCAACGCCAATAGTCCGGCGGCAGGATGTCGAGAGCCTGATCCATGAAGATGCCGCGCTTCAAGCTGGTCGAGAACTGGCCACCATCATAGTTCAGGAAATTGAAAGACTTGATGTAGTCGACCAACTTCCAGGGCTCCCCGGACCCCATGATCGTGACCGGGAAGGACAAGGTGTGGAATGGCACGTTGTCCTTACCCATGAATTGCACATAGCGCACATCTTCGGCTCCACGGTCGGTGCGCCACCAACGCTGCCATGCGGTGTCGTCCAGCCCGTTGGCATCTGCCCATTCGGCCGTGGCGGCAATGTACTCTATCGGCGCATCGAACCAGACGTAGAAGACTTTTCCTTCCATTCCCGGCCAGTCCTGCTCGCCACGCTTTACCGGAATACCCCAGTCGAGATCCCGCGTGATGCCGCGATCCTGCAATCCATCGCCATCGCGCAGCCATTTCCGGGCAATGGAGCTCGTCAGGACCGGCCAACCCTCCCTTGAATCAATCCATTGCTCCAATCGTTCCCGAAACTCCGACTGTCGGAGGTGAAGGTGCTTGGTCCAGCGCAGTTCGAGTTCTGTTGAGCCGGAAACTTGCGACCGAGGCGAAATCAAGTCCGTGGGTTCAAGTTGTTTGGTGCAGTTCTCGCACTGGTCGCCCCTCGCGTTCTCATAGCCGCATGCCGGGCAGGTGCCCCGGACAAAACGGTCAGGCAGGAACCTGTTGTCGGCAATAGAGAACAACTGCTGCTCGTCGACTTCGCGTATGAAGCCATTTTCTGCCAACCGGCCGGCGAAGTGCTGGGTAAGGTGCCTGTTCCGGCGACTAGAGGATCTTCCAAAATAGTCGAATGACAGGCGGAACCCTTCCCCGAGGCGCCTCTGAACCTTGTGCATCCGGTCGCAATAGTCAGCAACTTCCGCGTCCTCCTCGGCTGCCGCCAGTTCCGCAGGTGTTCCATGCTCGTCTGTGGCGCAGATGAACATGACCTCATGGCCACGCAGCCGCAAATACCGCGCATAGAGGTCAGCCGGCAGTTGGCTGCCGACGAGGTTGCCCAAGTGCTTTATACCGTTGATGTAAGGGATCGCGGATGTGATCAGAATTCTTGCCATGCGCCTCTCGCCCGTCTGCGCCGGCACCACTTACATCAACCGCAGCGGTTTCGCTAGGAATCGTCCGTGTGATCCTTGTGCCGCTTCAGCAGCCGGGCGAACAGGAATGTCGTTCGCGGCATGTAGACATAGGCAGTCTTGTCTTCGGGTTTGGGCCCGACCCTCATGCGGATGAACGAAAACACGCAAAGCACTATGTGTGCCAGCGCTATGAAGGTGAACATGGCATAAGGACCGAATGCGCCAATGGCATAGGAAACCAGCAGTGGGCTGGCGATCGCGCCCAGCGCGTAACTGAAGAGCAGCGAAGAACTCAGTTCGACCATTTGTTGGGGTTCGATGAAGTCGTTGGCGTGCGCTGCGGCCAGGGAATAGATGGGAAATGAAGTGATGCCGAACAGAATTGCTGCCGCCATGACCATTTCGACTCCCATGCCCGCCGAAATCATCGTCACCCCGCTGGCAACAACCACCGACAAAGAAAAGCCGATCATGACCTTTCGCCGGTCAAACTTGTCGGCGAGCCATCCGGCTGGATACATGGCCAGCGCTCCGCCGAAAATGAACGCACCGAGAAACAACCCCAATTGCCGATTATCGAGGCCCACGCTCGATCCGTAGACAGGTCCGACCATCCTGAAGCTTGCCGCAGTTATACCGGCGACAATTACACCCAGTGTCGCCATGGGAGAGATCCGCATAGCAAGCAGAGGTTTGAGTCGCAGCCTTTCTGCTGTTCCCGGTTGCGGAATGCGCGTCAGCGCCAATGGCAGAAGAGATGCGCAGCAGAAGATCGCAAGGATATTGTAAGAGAGGTAGGCTGCCGGTTCGAGGACGGCAATCATCAACTGGCTTGCAATACCTCCGACCATATCCACAACCCGGTAGAGGCCAATGGCCCGGCCGCGAATGGCGTTGGTCACCTTTGCCTGCAGCCACGCCTCAATGACCGTGAAACAGCCTGCGACACAAATGCCGGACAGGATGCGCATGACTGACCAGGCATAGGCATCCACATAGAACATGTGCGCCAGGGTCCCGATTGTGCCTGCGGAAGCGAAAACCGCGAATGCGCGGGAATGGCCAATCTGACTGATCAATCGTGGCGACCACCAGCACCCGATGAAGAAACCGATAAAGTGCGCCGATCCCATCATCCCGATTTGACCGATCGTGAATCCCTGCTGGATACCAGAGAGTGCGTCGAGAGGACCGAGTCCTCCCGAACTCATTTGAATCAGGATCACTGAGGCGAAGAGGGAGGAAAAAGAGACGAAAAGCACCGCACCGCGCCTTGGAGTCGATTCAGATTACCGCGGAGATAAAAGCACTGGCCCTGCGTCAAGAGCAAGAAAATTCTGAATGCTGGCGGAGTTCGTCAAGCAACTTTTACTTTTTTGCGGAATCCGTTGTGCCGGAGGACCCAGTATTAGCGGCAACGAGAAGGCCCTACGGATTATACCTGTCCGGTCAGCGCATCAGTTGTCCGCCAGTTGCACTTATTCGAACTCTGTTGGACGGAAAGAGCGGGCCAGTGAATCAAGAACTCCATTCGCAAGCCGCGTACTCTTCCCATCCGGATGAAAGGCATCGGCGATTTCAAGGAATTCGCTGATAACCACTTTGGCTGGCGCTTTTCCGCCGATCAGTTCGGCGGACGCCGCGCGGAACAAGGCCCTCAAGGTAGGATCAATCTTGCCCAGTGGCCATCCCTTCTTCAGCGCAGTATCAACGGCTCTGTCAATGCGCGCCTGATTGTCAACCGCGGCATCAATCAGCATGGCGAAATGGCCCGAATTGCAGGGGGCCACATGCTCGGTTTCCTCAATATCGGTAAATCCATCCTCCGAGAAATCAGCGGCAACCTGTTCGACATCAGCGCCTGACGCCTCCATCTGAAACAGGGCCTGGACTGATCGCAGCCGTGCCGCCCGGCGTCCGAGGAGACGGCTCCGATCTTTCTGCTTGTTTGACAATTCCAGGGTGCTCAGGTCTGTGCTGTTTGTACTTCGTCTTGCAACCGGAAGCCGACAGAACCTGCCGGGGACCCAAAGCGGCGCGCCAGCGCAACCAGATGCAGTGCTGCTGCCGCTGCATCTCCTCCCTTGTCCTGTTGGTCAGGAGCTGCCCTGGCAACAGCCTGGTGCACATCTTCGACAGTCAAGATGCCGTTTCCGATGCAGAGGCCGGCCAATCCGAGCAAGGTCAGGCCCCGGGCGCTCTCCTGGCATACAGTCTCATAATGAGTTGTCTCTCCTCTCATGACGCAGCCGAGAGCAACGAAACCGTCAAACTCGTCAGAATGCGACGCCAATCTGATGGCTGGCGGGATCTCCAGTGCGCCGGGCACCGAAATCACCTCGCTGCTTCCTCCGGCAGCACGGACACGCGCTTGGGCTCCGGAAACCAGCATGTTTGTGACGGACTCCACATAGGGTGCCACCACCAACAGAAGACGTGTCGGCTCTTCAAAACCGGGCAGGGGCAGAGCGTCCTGATTGCCTCCAGTCGCCAATCGTCAGTTCCCTTCAGGAATTGGTCGCACACCCTCAACGGCGAGCCCATAGCCTTCAAGCCCGACAATCTTCCGTTGTTCGTGATTGGAGAGCAGTATCATGCGCTTGACGCCAAGTGTGTTGAGAATCTGGGCGCCCAGCCCGTACTGCCGCAGGGCACTTGAGTCAAAGCCCTTGCCAATATTGAGCATGGTGTGGGTGCCGCGCAGCAGGACGACAACTCCCCGCCCTTCTTCTGCAATTGCGCGCATGGAATTTGCGATTTGGGAAGACTTGCCTGGTTCCAGGCCGAGCAGGTCGACCAATGGGTTGATTGCATGCATCCTGACAAGCACCGGACTCTCGTCGGCGATGTCACCTTTGGTCAAGACGACATGCTCGCATTCGTTGATTTCGTCCGTGAAGATGCGCAGCAACCATTCACCTCCATATTCGGAGGTCACCGACTTGGCCAGCATCTGCTGTACAAGATTGTCGTGGCGGCGGCGGTAGGCAATCAGATCCGAGATCGTGCCGACCCGTATGCCATGAAACTGGGCAAACGAGACCAGGTCGGGGAGGCGCGCCATGGTGCCGTCTTCCTTCAGGATCTCGCAAATGACCGCAGAGGGGTTCAGGCCAGCAAGCTTGGCAATATCGACACTGGCTTCGGTGTGTCCGGCCCGTACCAGAACACCGCCATTACGCGCCCGGACAGGAAAGATATGGCCCGGTGTAGCGATGTCATCGGCAGTCGACTCCGGGTCAATGGCCGTGAGTACGGTCTTTGCCCGGTCATGAGCAGAAATGCCGGTTGTGACACCTTCCCGGGCTTCGATCGAAGTGGTGAATGCGGTTTCGTGCCTTGAGGAATTGTTGGCTGCCATGAGGTTCAATCCGAGGGCGTCCGTGCGCGCCTCGGTCAATGCGAGGCAGATCAGTCCACGCCCGTGCTTGGCCATGAAGTTGATCGAGTCCGGAGTTGCCATCTGCGCCGGAATGACGAGGTCGCCTTCATTCTCCCTGTCCTCATGGTCGACCAGAATGAACATCCGGCCGTTCCTGGCGTCATTGATGATCTCCTCTGTCGAGGAGATTGCATCCAGGAAATTCTCCTTCAACATGACTCAGGCCTCCGTCTGCCCAATTCTCGCCACGTAGCGCGCCAGCAGGTCCACTTCAATGTTCACTCTGGCGCCCGCACCCGTATCCGACCAGTTGGTTTTCGCAAGAGTGAACGGGATCAAGTTGACCTCGAATTCGTTGCCATCGACGTCATTGACAGTCAGCGATACGCCATTGAGTGCGACTGATCCTTTCGGAGCAATGTAGCTGGCGAGTTCGCCGGGAACCCTCAGACGGACTCTGCGGGACTCTCCCTCTGCGGAAATACGAACAACTTCGGCAATGCCATCCACATGCCCGGCAACGATATGTCCTCCGAGTTCGTCACCCACGCGCAAAGGGCGCTCCAGATTGACGCGGGAACCGGGTTCCCATGACTGCAAGATAGTCTTCTGCAAGGTTTCGCGCGACGCATTGGCGACAAACCAGGGGTTGGGCCCGCCGCCGCACTCCACGGCGGTCAGACAGACGCCATCGCACGCTATGGAAGCGCCTGGTTCAAGGCCCACGCCCGCCTGCGGTGCTGAAATCTTGACAGTCAGTTCGCTGGAACCGTTGACCTCTGAAACGGTGCCAACTTCAGTCACTATGCCTGTAAACACTGGGAGTCTCCCGCTCCGACTGCTGCGCATGTGCAACCATAGATGAACGGCGGTTTCAACAGAACTCTCGGATGCCGTGCAATAGTTCGGTATGCAGTGGCCTGGTCCATACTTCCATCACGTCTTCCCCGACACGTGCCTGCCGCTGAAGAATGAAGCGGGGAGCGCTGGCGATTTCCGGGCAGTCCAGGGGGCCGATCATCGCCTTGCCGGTGGCGCCCAATGCGAGTCCAGCGGCAAAACAGATAAGCCGGTCTACAAGTCCGGCAGACAACAAGGACGCAGCAAGGGTCGGGCCCCCTTCACAATATACCCGCGTGAGGCCGCGCTGAGCCAGTTTCGACATCACGTCTCCAGGGTCCAGCCCACCAGTACTCCCGTCCCGGCATTGGATCGTTTCCGCACCTGCCGACCGCCACACAGCCGCACGGTCAACCGGCGCACTTGAACCATGGCAGATCCAGACGGGCCCCTGGCCAACCGAGCGGCCAAGTTTGCATGAAGGGTGAGACTCGAGTGCTGAATCAAGGACAATCCGAACCGGCACATGCCGGACTCCGGCATCGCGAGGTGTCAGTTCCGGGTCGTCTGCCAGAGCGGTGCCCTTGCCAACCATTACTGCATCGTGGCTGGCCCGCATGGAGTGAACCACCCGGCGGGAAGCCGGGCCTGAGATCCACTTGCTTTGACCTGTGCTTGTTGCCACGCGTCCATCAAGCGAATGGGCCAGTTTGAGAGTAACCATTGGCCTGGACAGCCTCAACCTGAGCAGGAAACCGAGGTGGCTCTCCACAGCCTCGCGTTCCAGGCAGCCGCACGCAACCTCAACTCCCGCTTCCCGGAGCCGTTTGTGTCCTCTTCCGGAGACACGGCTGTCAGGGTCGCTGAGCGGAGTGACAACCCTTGCAACCCGGGACGCAGCAAGAAGGTCAGTGCAGGGCGGGGTCTTGCCCGTATGAGCACATGGCTCCAGCGTCACATATGCGGTCGAGCCTGCTGCCTGCTGCTGTGCCTTTTCGATAGCAATCGACTCGGCGTGCGGGCGGCCCCCTGTCCCGGTTCTACCGCGGGCGACTAGTTTTCCGTCCTTGACAATCAGGCAGCCGACTGACGGATTTGGCCAGGTTTGCCCAAGCCCGCGCGAGCCATAGGCCAGTGCAAGCTGCATCCAATGCCGATCTTCTTCCGTGATTTGCATGACTGGTGCGATCGAGTTTCCCGTTGGCGTTCGTCCATGGCGGACAGCCAATACCATAAACCTCAAAGGTGCTGTCGGCGAACTGGATGAGGGCAGGGGGCTTGGCTTTCTGCAAGCCGTACCCATCCAATCGGTTCTGGCCTAGAACATGACGTTGCCGGTGAACAGCAAGAGACCGGGCAACTGTCCAGCAAGCCCGATCGTTTGCGGTTGCCGCTTGACGCGGAATTCTTCCAGGAGCGCGGCCGGATCAGCCGGGCCGGCTGCGTGAACCTAGATGTTGGATTCCGGTTTGGGCCGCAATTGCGCAACAAACGACTCGAAGTCGTCAGCTTCCTGGAAGTTCTTGTAGACGCTGGCGAAACGGACGAATGCGACCGTATCAATTCGTGCCAGTGCCTCCATGACGATTTCCCCAATCGTTGTCGAAGGAATATCCGTCTCTCCCATCGACTCCAGACGTCTGACAATGCCGGAGATCATGCGCGTGACTCGTTCCGCCTCAATCGGCCGCTTGCGCAAGGCGATCTTGACGGAGCGTTCAAGCTTGTCGCGGTCGAAATCCTCGCGCCGGCCGGTCGACTTCTTGACGACAAGGTCCCGCAGTTGAACACGTTCGTAACTGGTAAATCTGCCACCACAGGCTGTGCAAAGACGCCGTCGCCTGATGGCAGCGTGATCTTCTGCCGGCCTTGAGTCTTTTACCTGGGTGTCAGTGCTTCCGCAAAATGGGCAACGCATGGTTCAAATTCATACTAGCCATAGTCTGGTGAACCATATCTTAGGCAGCTACCAAAAAGCAACTTCTATCAGCACGGCGCACGGCGGGAGTGAATCTCGTATGGCGTGATTTTGGCTCTGTCTTTCCCGGCATTCCGAATCACGCAGCCATGGCCAGTTCCCGATTGTCATTGGCAGAATTTGACGGGTAGGTGGCCTGCCAGGTTTGCGCAACTCTCTCCCATGCGGCATCGAAACGACCTGACTGGTGGAGGGCTCGGAATGTCAGCACGGCCTGTCCTCCGGGCCGGCTCCAACGTTGTCCGCTGCGCTTCATCCGTTGCTGCACCAGGTTCTTGCAGGTGGATTCTACGGCACCGGAACCGATCACGTAGCCGTCTTCCCTGGCTTTCAGGTAACCCATGCGACAGCGGTTGTTGCGGAAGAATTCCAACTCCCGTTCCAGAACGTCCTGACCCTTGTCGTTGTCGCGGTAGACAAGATAACGGATGGCGTTGATGACTTGGGCGGCACCATCGGCCTCATGGCGAAGAATGTGCCGGTACTTCAAGAACCATTTCATGGCCTGATCACTGCCGCTGCCATATGCGGCGTCGGCGACATCCTTCAAATGCGCAATCGCATGAAAAATATCCAGGATTTCCTCATCCGGCATCAGATGGTCAAGAAACGTCCAATTGTCTGGTGCCCCGTCGGCGATGGCAAGCAGACGCAAGTCTTTGCCGCCTTGTCCCATCCAATAGGCAACCTCCTGAGCCAGAAGCCGCTTGAGATGCGTCTTGCCGGCCTCAGGCATCCGACCGAATTTCCGGCTTCCAAGTGTGTTGCCATCCTTGTCCAGGAAGGCAACGACCCCGCAAGAGGCCTCGCGCCAGCCGGCTTCACGGGTCTCGGAGCCTTGCTGTTCCTTATGCATGCGAAGCATGACCCCATCCAGTGCCACCATGATCGTCGCCGTGCCCTCGGGAAGCGCCTCCCGTCGGCGTTCTTCATCCAGGGCCTTGATTTCCATATCATGCCAACGCTTGTCCGCCTCCTGCGACAGCCGGCTGATGCTGCTGGCCGATGGGTTCTCGCCGACAAGCCGGTTCCATGCCTCGACGGCTTCTTCCGCCGTCAATTTGCAGAGCAGATACGTCGATAGCTTCGCCGCCAAAGGGGTCATGCCGCCCTCGCACAGGCCAATCAGCCGCTCCAGTGGAACCACCGCATCCCCCTTGCCGGATGGCCGGTAACGACAGCGGCGATAGGTGACTTCACCGAACAGCGACATCGCCTTGCCCACTGTCGGTTGCTTACAGTGAAATGACTTCTTGTCTTCGATGATCTGTTCACCGAAGTCGTCAAGCTCTTCGTAGACATCCTGCAACTGGTCACAGCCGGCCCTACGCAGCATCTCATGCAGTCCCCACTCCGGTGCTGACGGGTGAAGACGGATCAGGCCCGCCAGTTTCTTCGTCAATCCCGCAGCGGCAAATGCCTTCTTGATCATGCCGGCCCCCTCGCCGACAACTTCTTCCAACACTCTTGCGGCCTCATCTTCGGAAACATCATTGGAACTTGGAAACGGAATTGATAGGCTTTTCATTGGAGTGCTCCATTCTGTGGGCAGCAATTGGGTGTGCCGCGTTCAGGATCGTCGGAGCACTCTGCCAGACCTTCCTGACAGTGCCCCGATACGGACAAAATGACAAAATCTGCCAAATGTCGCGAATATTAGCACGAGAGACCGGTCGGGCGGAATCCCACTTCAATCAATTCAATGACTTACAGTTCGCAAATCCCGCCACCAGAGAAACGCACCCAGCACGGCACCTCTTTCGGGCGATTTCAGCCTTCGTAGAGCGCCCTCAGACGCTTGCCGCGACTGGGGTGCTTGAGCTTGCGAAGCGCCTTGGCTTCGATCTGGCGGATGCGTTCACGGGTTACGTTGAATTGCTGCCCGACTTCCTCAAGCGTGTGATCCGTATTCATGCCGATACCGAAACGCATGCGCAAAACCCGCTCCTCCCGAGGCGTCAAAGCTGCGAGTGCGCGTGAAGTTGTCTCCTTGAGATTACCCTGAATGGCGCTGTCGAGGGGCAATATTGCATTCTTGTCCTCGATGAAGTCGCCGAGCTGGCTGTCCTCTTCATCGCCGACCGGAGTTTCAAGGCTGATCGGTTCCTTGGCAATCTTCAGAACCTTGCGAACCTTGTCCAACGGCATCTGAAGCTTGTTCGCAAGTTCTTCCGGCGTCGGTTCGCGACCGATTTCATGCAACATCTGGCGGTTGGTCCGCGTCAACTTGTTGATCGTCTCGATCATATGCACCGGAATTCTGATGGTGCGTGCCTGATCTGCGATGGACCGGGTGATGGCCTGGCGAATCCACCAGGTTGCATAGGTCGAGAACTTGTAACCTCGCCGGTATTCGAACTTGTCGACCGCCTTCATCAGGCCGATATTCCCCTCCTGGATCAAGTCCAGGAACTGCAAGCCCCGGTTCGTGTATTTCTTGGCGATCGAAATCACCAGCCGCAAGTTCGCTTCGACCATTTCCTTCTTGGCAAGGCTGGCTTCAAGCTCGCCCTTCTGGATCTGAGAAACAATCCTGCGGAATTCGGTGATGCCAAACCCCAGATATGAGGCGATCTGCATCATCTCGTCACGGAGTTCCGTGATTTCGTCAAGCGAGGTCTCAATCAACTTCGGCCAGCCCCGGCCGTTTTTCTTGTGAAGCTGCTCGATCCAGTTCGGATTGAGTTCATTCCCGAGCCACTCGGACACAAAGTCCTTGCGATTGATGCGGGCCCGATCAGCGAGTTTCACCATCCTCGTATCCACGGACAGAACCTCATCATGAATTTCGTAGATCAACGAGACGAGTTGTTCGATCCTGTGATTGTGCAGGTTGAGCGCATTGACGCGATTGACGAGTTCGCGCCGAATATTCTGGTATTTTCGTTCCTGTGGTGCCGACACTCGCCGGCCCTTGGACATTGCGTTGACCCTGCTGTTCTGCATCCTTGCAAGCTGGTCATATGCTGAGGCAATCGAGTCGAGGTCAGCGAGCAACCGCTCCTTGAGTTCACTTTCCATGGCAGCAACCGACAGGCTTGGCATTCCTTCCCCATCGGCTTCGCTGCCATTCAGTTCGTCAAGTTCGTTGAATCCGGCCTTGTACGTGCCCTCCAGATCAATGACATCCCGGAGGTAGATTGAGTCGTCGATAAGCTCATCCCGCCAGCCAGTGATTGCCTTGAAGGTAAGCGGGCTTTCGCCCAGTCCGGCAATCATCGTGTTCCTGCCAGCTTCGATCCGTTTGGCGATCGCGATTTCGCCTTCGCGCGAGAGCAACTCGACTGATCCCATTTCCCGAAGGTACATGCGGACGGGATCGTCCGTGCGGTCCATGAGTTCCGTTGAGGCCGGAGCCACGGCAACGTCCCGGGACTCCGACACCTGGACCGCGTTCGCAGAGGCCCGGTTGTCGCTTTCCGCCTCTTCTTCGTCCTCGATCACGTTGATGCCCATTTCGGACAGAACGGCCATCACGTTCTCAATTTGCTCAGAGGAAACCTTCTCCGGTGGCAGAACCTGGTTAAGCACATCGTAGGTTATGTAACCGCGCTCCTTGGCCTCGGTGATCATCTGCTTCACCGCCGCCTGCGTTACATCCTGCAGAGGGCTCGAACTATCCGGTTGGTCATCCAACTTCTTGGCTTCGACTGTTGTTGTCATCTGTCAATCCCTGCCGACTGGAATTGGCCGACGAAGCCCGGCTTTTCATCACACGGTGGCAGCTTCCGCCGCCCAAGGCGCTTGCCGAACCCTTTTGGCCGAATCACCGATTCGAAATATCTCTTTACACCGCTATTTGGGGTTAAGTGGTTCCATTCCAACCCCGAAAGCGCACAAACTGCAAGTCTTGGCGGATTTGTTGCCGTCTAACATGCCGAAGCAAAGCTTCATTGCACCCTTGGCGTGTCGGTTTTGCCACTTCATGGGGCCCTCGGTTCGTCAGGCGCCCCGTTCAAGCATGCGCTCGAATGCGCGCTGATCAGCCAGAGGGACGGCAACACCGTTTTCGAACCTGACGACTTCGCCGGATTCTTCAAGGTCGAGCCCGCCTCGCGCCTTTTCCCTCGATCCGACCGCGCTCGCGACCCTTGCCGTCGGGTTGTCTTCGCCTTCTCCGGCATGGATCTCCCGGGCACTGGAAAGTTCGTCTTTGGCGCTCCGTATGGCTTGAAGCTTGTGCAATTCCTCAAGCAGGCACATCGTTGCCCGCGCCGGGTCGGTCCCCTCGCCATTTGCCCAGGTGTCGCGCAATGCCTTGAAACGCTTCTCTGTCGTCAGGGCATTCACAAGCTGGGATCCCACCTCTTCCGAAACCGACTCCCGGAAGAGGTGTTCGTCTGACTGTGCGAGATCAAATCTGCTCAGAATGGCGTTCAGCACCTCCTGATTTCGGCCAGTCTCCATTTCGAGTCCTTCGAGGTTTTCTAGGCACTCAATGACGGCGGCAGGCACAGAGAGGCAAATCGCGAGGATGAATCTCTCACGGCGGCCGAGGGCTGCGGTTTCGCCGGCATCCGAAGCAAAAAGTGGAGAAGCTTTCAGTTCACGTGTCGGGCTCAGCCTGTGCCTTCTGTGGCCTGACCGGCGATTGTGGAACGAGGTGTCGGTTCCCGTGGCTTGCAGAAACTCCCCATGGCTGATCCCCAGCAGCTTTCTGAAGTGGTCCTGATAGTATTTTTTGACAGTCGCTTGCTTGATGGTGGCCGAGATCCGGACGAGCTCCGCTTCAAGTTCTGCCTTGCCTTCAGGGGTGGACAAGTTCCTTGAACCGGACTCGCACTGCCACACAAAGTCCGCCAATGGCACTGCATTCGCTGCCAATTGCAGGATGGCCTCGGCGCCTTCCGAATTTACCACGTCGTCGGGGTCCTTGTCCTTGGGCATCAGGCAGAACTCGAGAGTTCGCCCGGGTTGCAGCAACGGCATGGCAAGCCGGGCCAGGCGCGCAGCCGCCCTGAGCCCGGCCTCATCTCCGTCCAATGCCAGAACCGGCGTTGGGGACATCTTCCAAAGCTGCAAGAGTTGCGACTCCGTGATGGCGGTTCCCAGCGGCGCGACACAGGACTCTATGCCTGCCTTGTGCAGGGCAATGACATCCATATAGCCTTCCACGACCAGAAGCGGTTTGTCGCCTCTGCAAGCCTTTTGAGCCGACGCATGATTGTAAAGGCAGGAGCCCTTGCGAAAGACGGCCGTTTCGGGCGAGTTGAGGTATTTGGCTGCATCATTCGCCGCCATTGCCCGCCCGCCGAAGGCAATGATCCGGCCATTGATGTTCTGGATCGGAAAGATCAGCCGGTTGCGGAAACGGCAGTAGAGGCCGCCTCCACGGTCCGATTTGGCCACCAGACCAGCGTCGAGCAACTGCTTCTCGCTAAAGTCCTGACTCTGCAGGCGGGCCATGAGCGCTCCTCCACCCGCGGGCGCAAAGCCGATATTGAACCTGCTGCGGGTGCGCTCATCGACACGCCTCTCAGTAAGGTATGATCGGACACCCGCGCCTGCGTCTGAGTTCAGGGCTTCCTCGAAATAGCGCGCGGCCGCTTCGCAGGTCTTGCAGATGTCGTCCGCCTCGTCAGTCTTCCTGCGTTCCTCAGGAGATATTCTTGGAAGCTCCATTCCGACCATACTGGCCAAAGTGGCCACGGCCTCCCGGTGGCTCATGTTCCGGGTTGCTCTCAAGAAGGTGATCGCGTTTCCCTTCTCGTGGCAGCCGAAGCAGTAATAGTATCCTTTCCTGTCATCGACGTGGAAGGATGGCGTCTTTTCGGTGTGGAAGGGACAGCAGGCCCAATAGTCGCCCTTGGCGGGCTGGGACTTGCGTTGGTCCCAATTAAGGCTGGCGCCAACCACACTGGCCAGCGAAACCCGCGACATGAGTTCGTCCATGAATGCTTCAGGAAACATCTAGATGCACCGCAAGTCTGCCTATAGCGCCTATCCGGATACAACCGGCCGAATGTCACTCAAACACTTCGATCCTGCGAATGAGGGAGCCATCGGACCTGTCGAAGATCAATATGACATCCTCATCGGTTACCACTGCGTACCAAGCCTCTGCCTGCGTGAACGCAATGGCTGATGCGTCGCCGGGAAGGGAAATGCTCTCTGGCAGTTGCATCACGGCAGGCGATGTGAATTCGCGAAATCTGATTACAAACAATACGACGATGGTTGTAAATCCCAAAATCATCGTCACTGTCAGTGTGGTCACCATGATCTTCAGCCACCGGATGGTTGGAGGTTGTTGCAATGGAGCCGGAGACTCGCTCATGGTTGCGTCCCGAATAGTCAAGGTTGAAATAGGCCAGGATCCGCCTTCCCGGCTTGATAGGGCATTGGTCGAGTATCTGCCAGCGGGCGAACAAATCAGCAGAACTCGCATGACCTCGCTGATCCGCAGCGGAGCGGTCGACTGCGAGGGCATTGTCGCATCCAGTCCGTCCCAGTCGGCCGCGACCGGGCAGGTCTGGCGCATCGAGGTTCCGGATCCGGTGGACTCCGGTTTGGCAGCCGAAGAAATCAATCTTGATATCGTTCATGAAGATTCCGATGTGCTGGTAATCAACAAGGCTGCTGGAATGGTGGTGCATCCGGCGCGGGGAAACTGGCAGGGAACACTGGTCAACGCGTTGTTGCACCACTGCGGAAATTCGCTGCTTGGTGTCGGAGATGTGCGCCGCCCCGGGATTGTTCATCGCCTGGACAAGGATACAAGCGGTCTACTGGTCATAGCCAAGACAGACAGGGCTTGCGGATCTCTTGCGAAGCAGTTCGAGGAACGAACGATCTCTCGCACCTATCTTGCAGCCGTGCGCGGGGTTCCTGACATCCGGTCGAGCTTCTCCGGCTATGACAGGGTAACAATGGAGGAAAATCGAGTTCTGCGGATCGAGGGCAATATTGATCGCGATCAGTCGAACCGGCTGAAGATGAAGGTAACGGCTACAGGCGGCAGGCACGCAGTTACCCGGGTGAACACCATAAGGAGTCTGGCAGGCGGGCACGCCTCACTGATTGAGTGCAAACTGGAGACAGGCCGGACCCATCAGATCCGCGTCCATCTTGAAAAGCTGGGCCACCCGTTGATCGGCGATCCCCTGTATGGTTCGGGCGCGAAATTGCTTCCTCATGCGGCAGGGGAGGCAGCGCGATGCGCCGCCGCAAATTTCGGCCGGCAGGCATTACACGCCGTCACGCTGGAATTTGAACACCCCCGGAGCGGAGAGCGGGTTGGTTTCAAATCGGAACTGCCAACTGATTTCAGGGCGCTGCTCGACGCATTGACGGTCGAATAACCCGGGGGAAAGTCCGGCTCCCGACGCGCCATGCAGTGCAGGAGGAGTCTTCGCGACCTGGGGAGCGCGGTATTGAACCAGCCATCTGCCCTTGAATCAGGAAGAAACGATTACTAACTGAAATCACAAGCAGAAATTGGAAGATTAAGTGTCGGGCTACAGCAATTTGCCAGTTCCCTCGGCAGACTCCGGACTCAGCGGATACCTTGCCGAAATCAGGAAGTTTCCGATCCTCGAGAAAGAGGAGGAATACATGCTCGCCAAGCGGTGGGTCGAGCATCAGGATTCCGAGGCTGCGCATAATCTGGTGACATCGCATCTGAGATTGGCTGCAAAGATTGCCATGGGATACCGGGGTTACGGTCTGCCCATTTCAGACGTGATTTCCGAAGCAAATGTCGGCCTCATGCAGGCGGTCAAGAAATTCGATCCCGAAAAGGGTTTTCGCCTGGCCACCTATGCGATCTGGTGGATCCGGGCCAGCGTCCAAGAGTTCATCCTGAGGTCGTGGAGCATTGTGAAGATCGGCACGACACGATCCCAAAAGAAGCTCTTCTTCAATCTGCGCAAGGCAAAGCAGCGAATAGGCGCGGTTGACAACAACGAACTCACGGAAGAGCAGGCGACACAGCTTTCGGACATGCTCAGCGTGTCGCATGACGAAGTCAGGTCGATGAACGGACGCCTCTCGGGACGGGACGGTTCGCTCAATGTCACGCTCGGCAGGGAAGACGACGATTCACGCGAGTGGCAGGACACGATTGCCGACGAGTCCGCTGATCATGCAGCGGCTTACGCAGATGCAGAGGAACTGGAAATGCGCGGTCGGCTATTGCGCACGGCAATGGATGTACTTACGCCCCGGGAGGTAGACATTCTGTCAAATCGAAAGCTCAGCGATACCCCGCTGACGCTTGAGGATCTGTCGAAGAGATACTCGGTCAGCCGCGAACGCATCAGGCAGATCGAAGAGAAGGCGTTCGAGAAGATCAAACTGCGTGTTCTGGAGTTGGATAGCGAACAACGCATGATAGCTGAGGAGGCCTTATCAGGCTGACTTTCCAGAACGCTGCTTCATCAAGCCCTCGAGTTCATCGATCAATCCCTCAATGAACCCCAGGCCCTTCTGCCAGAACACGGGTTCGGTTGGATTGAGGTCAAAATCTGCCAGAAGTTCCTTGTAGCCGCGCGAGCCGCCTGATTTCAGGAGGCGGATATAATCCTGTTCGAAGCCCGGGCGGCCGGACTCGTACTCTGCGTACAGTGCAAGCACCAGCCCGTTGCCGAATGCGTATGAGTACACATAGAAGGGTGCGTGAATGAAATGGGGCACATAGGACCAGTAGGATTCGTAGCCCTTCATGAGCCTGACATGCGGACCGAGGCTCTCTTCCTGAACCTTCATCCAGATTGCACCAATCTCCTCGGTCGTCAGTTCGCCCGTTGCACGCTGCCCGTGCAGTTTGGACTCGAATTCATAAAACGCGATCTGGCGGATGACCGTATTGATCATGTCTTCGATCTTGCCGGCGAGAAGGGCAAGCCTTTCCTGCTCGTCCCGGGCTTCCTCCAAGAGGGAACGGAATGTCAGCATTTCGGCGAATACACTTGCCGTTTCAGCCAGTGTCAGTGGGGTATGGCAAAGCAACTCGCCCTGATCGGCGGCGAGCACCTGATGGACCCCGTGTCCAAGTTCGTGGGCCAGTATCATCACATCCCGTGGCCTTCCGGTATAGTTGAGAAGAATGCAGGGATGCGCCTCGGTGCTCGTCGGATGTGAGAATGCACCTGCCGCCTTGCCTTCGCGGATGGCCGCATCGATCCAGGGGTTCTCGAAAAAGAGGCGTGCAGTGCCTGCCATGGATTCTGAGAACTTGGAGAATGAACGGTCGACGATCTCTACCGCATCGTTCCATTCGATCTTTCGTTCGGATCCGAACGGCAATGGAGCGGTTCGATCCCAAATGCTCAGACGCTTCAAACCAAGCCATTCCGCTTTCAGGCGGTAGTAGCGGTGTGAAATCCGGGGGTAAGACTCGATGACAGCTTGGCGCAACGCGTCGACAACCTCAGCGTCAACTTCGTTGTCGAGGTGCCGCGAGGCTTGCGGTGTCGGGAATTTGCGCCATTCATCTTCGACCGCTTTATCCTTCGCCAGGGAATTCGTGATCAAAGTGAGCACTCGCTTGTGCTCGCCGAAAGTCCTTGCCAGGGCCCGCGCCGCCCTGCGGCGTGTCGTTCGTGACCGGTCGTTGAGTTTGTCGAGCGCCAGTTCAAGCGGGAGAGTCGAACCGTCGATCTTGAATCGCATGGCGGAAACGGTCTCATCGAAGAGGCGCCTCCATGCCAACCGCCCAGCGGCTGACTGTTCGACGATGAACTGCTCAAGTTCAATCGAAAGGAGATGCGGCCGCGATTTGCGGGTATTGTCGAGCAGGTTCCTGTAGCGGGCAAGCTCGCCGCTGGCCCTCAGAAGTTCATCGTAGCGCTGGTCGTCGATCTTGGAGACTTCGTGCTGCAAGAACAACAGGCGTTTGGTCAGTTGACTGAGGCGTTCGCTGCAATCGTTGGAGAATTTCCCCCTGAGCGGATCCTGGCTATCTTCTGCGAACCTCAGCTGGGCGAACGCCGAGATTCTGGCCATCCTTGCTGAAATCGCCTCGGATTTTCTGATGGCCTTCAGCAGTTCTTCGGCGTCAAGATCGGCAATGCGCCCCTCAAACTCAGCCGCCATTTTACTGCATTCGGATTCCAACCAAGCGAAATCCTCGGGTAGTCTGGCGTCATCTGAGCCGGAATAGAGTGCATCAAGACTCCATCTGGGCAGTGGGCCATCCAGTTCCCCGGAATTGTTGGTCCCGTCTTGGTCAGGAGCGGGCAGTGGCAGCGTAACTCTGCAGGATGCAGGTAGAGTCATGATGTGCCCCTTGAGCGGTTGAAACTGAGTTTTGGCTCGGCTCCGCATGGAAGGCTTGCGCCGGAATGGGCGCGAGCGGCTTCTTCGAGCGATGCTGCGACTTCCCTGCCGGGATCTGATGAGCGCCTTGTAGAAAGATCAATGTGCAACAGGAGGTGCTCGCCTGTCGCCACAACTGCACCCGACATATCTTTCAGGGCATGGTAGAGATGAAGTTTCTTGCCCTGGCCGAACAGGCACCAAGTGTCGACCCGGACAGGCTGTCCGGCAAACACTTCATTCAGGTGGCGGATGTTGGTTTCCAGCGTGAAATAGCTGCCGCCGGTCGCCACATAGTCCTGATCGCATCCTGCGATTTCGAGAAAGCCGTCAGTTGCGAGGCTGAAAATCTCCAGATAGCGGGCCTCGTTCATGTGCCCGTTATAGTCCACCCAGTCGGGTGGAATGATGCGTTCGATGGTCGTTATGGGCACATCGGTTAGCTTTCCTATCCTGGATCCTGTTACTCTCGCTTCGCACTCGCGCAGGAACGATCCCACTCCCCAGTTCCGTGCCTTCAACCCGCGCAGCATGGTGACGAGATTGGCATCCCGAATGGCGTCCAACTCCGCAATGGACAAGTGCCCCGACTGTTCATCAGACTGGCTGGCAATCTTTTCGATCAGTGCCGCATCAAGTTCTGGCACATCGGTCAGCCGTGTCCATGGGAGTGAGAGGCACGGTCCGAACTGTTCCAGGAAGTGTTTCATTCCCTGGCTGCCGCCCGCAATGCGGTAGGTTTCGAACAAGCCCATTTGTGCCCACCGCAGCCCGAACCCCATGCGGATGATCTCGTCGACCTCCCGGGTATTGGCGATATCGTCCTTGATGAGCCACAAGGCCTCCCGCCACACTGCTTCCAGGAACCTGTCGCCCAGGTGGGCGTCGATTTCCGTCCTCAACTCCAATGGAAACATTCCGATCTGCGAGAGCGTTGAAACAGCAGACCGAACAAGTGTGTCGCTGTTGGCGTCGGAGCGCACGACCTCCACTGCAGGAAGGAGATAGACCGGGTTGAAGGGATGAGCGACAATAATCTCTTCAGGCCGCTTTGCGCCTGCCTGCAGATCGGTAGGTTTGAATCCCGAAGTGGATGAGGCGATGATCGTTCCAGCCGCGCTGCAACTCTGGATCTGATCGTACACTGAACGTTTCAGATCCGCGTTTTCCGTCACGCTTTCCTGAATCCAGGATGAGCCCGCGACGGCTTCGGGCAAGTCTTTTGCAAATCTCAGCTGCCCCTCGGCAGGGAGCATCTTGTCATACAGGGCGGGATAGGAGGCCCTTGCCCTCTCAAGTGTCCGGTTGACCGCAATGCGGGCCTCGGGGTTTGGATCGAAGACGATTGCGTCCCAGCCGGACAGCAGGAATCTCGCTGCCCATCCGCCGCCAATCACGCCACCACCGATGATGGTTGCCGACTTCCTGTCAGTCATGTCCAGATCCCGCAACTTGTCCAAACTGGAGCGAGGTAGCCGAGTCGGGTTGCGCAATCAAATTCAATCGGCGCTTCCAGACTAGGCAGCCCGGCTGGTTCAACGGATCGCCAGGTATCCGAGCGCTGCGAGAAGATGAATCTGCGTGACGTTGACGAGTTCTGCGATTTCGATGTGTTCGTCCGGGCCTCCGAGATTGTATGGAGTCAGGCCACAGACAACGGATGGAATGCCCATGGCCCTGAAGAGCCGGGCATCGGATGCCCCGACCCGCATGTTCGGGCTTGGCGTGCTGCCGAGGACTGCCTTGCAGGCGTCCAGTACAGCGGCAGCAATAGGTTCGCTGGGCGATGTCCAGGTGGGTTCATAACGGCGGACAATTTCGAAGTGGATGCCGGGCAGGGAGGTGAGCCGCTGGTTGATCTCTGCCTCGACCTCTCCAACCGACGTACCCATCGGCAGGCGGATGTCGGCACTGGCCCGGGCCCGGTCCGGGACGAGGTTGGCTGACTGGCCACCTTCAATTGTCCCGAGATTTACGGTGATGGATTTCAACACTTCGGCCTCTCCGGCTCCACCAAGAGGTTCCGATACTGGTTGCGCGCGTTCAATGATTGCGGCGACCTCCCGAGGCACGCTCACGGGTCGCGATGCCAGTTCCGAGAGCGCATCCATGGCGGAACGAAGCGCGTCGATGGCGTTTTGGCCCTTGTGAACATGCGCTCCGTGAGCTGATCTTCCACTTGCGTAGACATCGATCCACAGCATGCCTTTCTCGCCAACTCTCGGAACCGTCGGCGATCCGACATCGGCGTTGAGAATGGCATCACCACGGGCTTCCGGGACCGTTTCAAGCAGGTATTGGCTGCCGAGAATACCCATGGTCTCTTCGTCGCCAGCGAGCGTAAGGCACAATTCGCCTGCCCAGGCATCCCGCATTGCTGCCAAGGTCCTGAATACATGGACAAGGCACGCGATGCCGCCCTTCATGTCGGATGACCCGCGACCGTAGAGTTTGCCTTCCCGGACTGCGGCAGAGAACGGATCGTCGCTCCAGCCATTGATGTCGCCAACCGGGTATGTGTCTAGGTGTCCGTTGAGTACCAGGCGCCCGCCTGGTTTCTTGGCTCTTACTGTGGCCACGAGATTGCGGATCGGTTCACGGGCGGTGTGCGTTGTGATTTCCACTTCAGGCAAACCGGCAAGTTCGTCTGCAATCAGGCTCACAGTCCCGGTTGTATCGCTCTCCGGCGTCTCGGTGGGGATCCGTACGAGCGCCTGCGTCAGTTGCACAAGGCTTTCCTGGGCGCGTTCAGCACCTTGCAGGAGCTGCGGAATGATCGCGGGGTCGATACCCGCTACGGTGGCCTTATTCATGATCAGGCGCCTCCAGCACGGCCGGCGCCTACCTGTTGACGCCTGGACTTTGCAGATTGCATCAGGATCACGAGCGCCAGGAACAGGAAACCCAGAGGATAAACCCACTCCTTGGCAGGGCGGCCGGGTTCCTCGAGGTCGACCGCATCGATGTAATCGCCGAATGTGAGACCTGCCTGCTCCGCAGGTCCATTGAACCGCGTGTTGCTGACGAGGAGTCCTCCTTCACCATCCGGGTTTGCGGTTATTCCAATCCGGTCTGCAATGCTCCCGGTACCAGTCATGCTGCCGGGAGGAATGACAAACAGCTTGTAGCGGTCGCCATACTCCGTCCAGCGAACGACATGCAGGCGAAGGGCCCGGTCCGTTGGCACAGTCTGATCCACCTCAGCTGCAATATGCTCAAGCGGAATGGGACTGAACTCGGGATAGACCCGGTTCATCAGCGCATCCGGCCGAAAGAGGGCAATGACCACAATCAGAAGCATGATGCGCTCTGCAATACTTAGCCTGGTCAGCATCCATCCTTGGGTTACGCAGGCAAAGCAAAGGATGGCGACAAGGGATACTGCGAAGACCGAGATTCCGTGCCAGATGCTGGTCACGCCTATGAGCAGAAGCTCGGGATTGAAGATGAAGACAATCGGCAGGATGGCGGTGCGGATGTCATAGAGAAATGATTGTACTCCTGTGCGCATTGGGTTGGCCCCGGAAATTGCGGAGGCGGCAAACGCGGCCAGGCAGACCGGCGGGGTGGAATCCGCCATCAGGCCGAAATAGAGGACATAAAGGTGCACGGCGATCAAAGGGATCACGAGGCCTGAGGCATTGCCGAGTTCGACGAGAACCGCGGCCATGAGGGACGCCACAACGATATAGTTGGCGGTGGTCGGCAGGCCCATGCCGAGGATCAGGCACACCACGGCGACAAGTGGCAGCAGAACATAGAAGTTCCCTTGCGAGATTGCCTCAATGACTGAAAGCATGGCGTTGTTCAGGCCGGTTGACGATACGACACCGACGATAATGCCCGCTGCGCCGACTGCCGCAGTGACCCCTGCCATGTTCCTGGCACCCGAGACCATGGCGTTGAATGCAGTACGACTGCCGGAAGATATGCCGTCCAAAACGGGGCGTCCTGCCCGTCGGGCATCGATGATTGCAGTGATGTAGATGATCGCTGCCAGGAGCAGGATTGCATAGAAGACAGCGCTACCAGGGCTCCAGCGTTCAACCAGCAGCAGATAGACCAGAACAGCTAGGGGAATGAGATATTGCACCCCGGACCGCAGCGTGGCCATGACATTGGGTAATTCGGATCTGTCCATGCCCCTGATGCCAAGCTTCGCGGACTCGAGGTGGGAGATATAGAACAAGGCGCAGTAGGAAATGACGGCCGGGAGCGCCGCGTGAATGATCACATCATAGTAGGATATCCCGATGAACTCGGCGATGATGAATGCGGAGGCGCCCATGATTGGCGGCATGAGTTGCCCGTTGGTCGAGGCAGCGACCTCGATGGCGCCCGCCTTGTGAGCTGGAAGCCCCATTTTCTTCATCAGCGGAATTGTGAAGGCACCCGTTGTCACGGTGTTGGCTATGGATGAGCCCGAAACCGTACCGGTCAGACCCGAAGCCATGATCGCGGCCTTGGCAGGCCCACCCCGGTTTGCCCCGACAAGACCGAATGACAGGTCGATGAAGAAACGGCCAGCGCCAGCCTTGTCAAGGAAGGCGCCGAACAGGACAAACAGGAAGACATAACTCACGGACACGTCGATCGGGATTCCGAAGACTGCCTCGCTCGAGAGCCACTGGTAGCCGATCAACCGTTCGAGCGAGACTCCCTTGTGAGAAATGACGTCGGGCATTGATTGCCCGAAGATGGAGTAGAGCAGAAAGACTATGCAGACGATGACCAGTGGCAGCCCGACACTCCGTCGCGTCGCCTCGAGCAGCAGCAGGATACCCGCTCCCCCCAGTAGCGCCTCCAAAGGAAAGTCGTATCCAGCAATGGGAACCTCAAGGAGTACGCCATCCCGGCTGACTATGCCGTCATAGGCAACAAAACCATACGAGCAGATTGCAAAGGCTAGAGCACCCAGGCCAACTGTTATCCACGAGCGCCAAGCCCCGCCAGATTCCCATGCCGCAGGGAACATCAGGAACCCGAGAAGCAACCCGAAAGCGAGATGTATGCTCCGTGCTGGAAGGTCGACAAAAACGCCGAACCCAAACTCGAAGGGAAGTGGTGACGCGATCCAGAGTTGCCAGAGCGACCAACTGAATGCCACCAGCGGAACCAGGAGGCCAAGCCGCCCCCGCAGCGTTCGCTGTGTTCCTTCGAATTTCCCGATCAGGGAGTCGATGTCATTGCGCTCTGGCACTTCCAGGCACCCTGATCATGCAACATGGATGTGCCCCCGTCAGCGCAACGGCCAACAGGAGCACACTCTTGTTCAATCGTTGTCCTGGCGAGGAACCGACCTCGCCAGGGCAAGAGACTAGAGCAGCCCCTTTTCTTCGTAGTACCTCACGGCGCCTGGGTGCAGCGGCGCGGAAAGGCCGTTGGTGATCATGCCTTCCGGTGTCAGTATCGAAAAGGCAGGATGAAGCGCCTTGAAGTCATCGAGATTCTCGAAGACTGCGCGAACGACCTCATAAACGACGTCGTCGGAAACGCTGGCGCTGGTCACGAACGTGGCATAACCGCCAAAGGTGTTCACCGGTTCGACAGTCGAAGTGTAGGCACCCTCAGGTATGGTGACCGGTCCATAGAACGGAAACTCCTCGATCAGCCCGCGTTCGACATCGGAGTCGAGGTTCACGATATAGGCTCCACAACCTTCTGTCGCCACGGCGACCCCTGAATTAGGAATGCCGACGACATAACCGTAGGCGTCGATCTTCCCGTCGCAAAGCGCCGTGGAGTGTTCCGATGATGTCATCTCGGTGACGAGGGAGAAGAAGTCCTCAGGGGTTCCATAGCGTTCCATAAGCAGTTCGGTGGTTGCCCTCTGGCCTGAACCGGGGTTGCCCATGTTGAACCGCTTGCCTTCCAGATCCATCCACTCGTTGATGCCGGAATCCTGTGCCGCGATCAGCTGATAGGGCTCCGGATGCACCGAAAATACTGCACGCAGGTCAGGATTGTGCGTGACCTTTTCGGACGAACCGTTGAAGGAGTGGTACTGCCAGTCCGACTGTGCCACACCGAAGTCGAATTCTCCCTCGGTAATCTGGGCAATATTGTAGGTCGATCCGGCTGAAGACGGCGCCGAGCAGCGAATATTGTGCTTGCGCCCTTCTGCGCGTCCCTCGGCAGCTTCCTTGTGGACCATCCGGCAGATTGCATTGCCGGAAACGAAATAGACTCCGGTGGGTCCGCCCGTACCGATTGTGATGAAGGTCTTTTCCTGCGCGTATGCGCTTTGCTGGGCACCAGGAAATACCGCGAAAGCGAGCCCTGCCGCCATTGTCAGTCCTGCAAGTCGCTTCATGTCATTATCCTCCAGTCAGTTTAGTCGATTTCGTAGTGCCGCAGCATGCGAAATCATGACCAGAGTATAGGCATGGAGCACATGAGAGGCAATCAAACAGGCTCCGCGTCCTGCTTGTAGCCTGCACATGCATCGGCCGTTCCGGATCGAATGCGCCTTTCCGAGCAGGTTGTGAGCATCCTTATGAGCAAGATTGATGCCTGCCCCGGCAATCTGGCTGCCTTTCTCGGCACATTATGCAACTCCTTTTGGCGAGTTGGCCAACGAGAGCGATGATTGTGGCAACTCGTCTCGGAGCGCATGTCCCGAATGCAAAAGGTTCCCTCGTTCAGTTCAGCAAGTCTGGGCATCGGTCTGCGGGACCGCTACCGAATTCACCCATGCCGCGGTGCAGTTGCAAGGCGGCCCGGCAGAAGATCCTCAACGTCGGGGGTAGGTGCCAGATATCAGTTTCACAACCGTAGCCGGCGCTAATGTGCAGCGCGCCTCAAGCATTTGCTGCTGACGGACAGCATTACCTCTGCTCATACTGAACTTCTGCACTATCAACGACTTGTTGACGGAAATAGCGGCTGAGATCTTCCGGGGTCCTCAGGTCAATTTTCCGGCCACCGAAAAGGGATGAAAGTTCAATTTCCATTCCTGCGATGCCAATGAGGCCGGGTGTACGTCCTTCCATGAACTCGACCAAGAGGTCGATATCGCTGTCTGGATTAAAGTCATCTCGCAACGCAGAACCGTAGATTGCGAGCCGGCGGATCCCGTTTGCCTCACAAAATGCAGCAAGTTCTGCCTTCGGAATCGCGAATTTTGGTTTCATGCCTGAATCGCTAGTTTGGTGGAAGTGTCGAAGCGTGTACTCGCCTTTCTCAGTGGCTTGCAAGTCAGGCAGGTCACCTCATCCAATTGGCACCATGATCGAAGGCATCGAGGTTCAAGTGCCTTGTATGCCTGCTGAATCCGGCAAGAGGACGCGAACCGGTGATTTGACATTGGCAGATGGCATAAGGCGGTTAGTGGCACCAAGGGTGCCGACTGCTTGAACTGGTCAGGATGACGAAGTCGGGTTGCACAAGTCAAAGCAGCCATCGACAGAAAGGGGGTCGACTTCCAGGAATTGCCGCTGCCCCCGTGCCATCAACGAAAGACCAAGCGCAGCGAATTGCGGAATCGGCTTATTTCATGCCTGGTTTCATGCATCTGGTTCCACCTACGCATGCTGAGCCCGCGTCAACCGCTGTCAGTGATCCAACGCACCAATGCCTTCTCGGGGTCGCCGATTTCTTCAATAGATGCGTAGCAATACTGCTCCCAACCTTCCTTCGGTAGTCCGGTATAGAGCATAAGGTTCAACGGATAGAGTTCACTGTCGGTGCAGCGGCGAAAATCATCCCTGAACAGGAAGGTCTTCTTGCCCCATGCAATCGCCATGCCGAGTTCAACCATCACCCCTTCATCGGGAGGGCAGCCGTTGACGATTGCGAATGTGCCGTCACTATCGCGCACATCCCGCAGATCAGACTGTCCTACCTCGTATGCCCAACCGGCCACGCTGTAGTCGATCTGGTTGTTGCGTGCGAACGGCTCCCAGACTTCAAGCCCGATGGCTTCAAGCGCTGCCTTGATCTCAAGAAGCGGCCCGCCTTTCAGTTGACGCGAAAACCCGTATGGATTTGCCAGATACACGGTCTTTGACATAGCTCAATCCTCAGTTCCGTTTCGATGGGAGTTGTGAATTGTCTTCTATGCCGAGGCAAGTTGAAACTCATGTGAATTCAATCTTGCACCAAGTTCTTGTAGGTGCACCACAGGCGGAATGAGAACGAGCAGCGATGCAAATCAGGCTGGCCACCGCAGACGACGCGGAAGAAATCGCAACGATCTGGAACCTGATCATCCGGGAGTCGGTGTTCACGTTCAACAGTGTCGAGAAGACAGCGGATGAAATCGCCAGAATGATGGAAGAAAAGCGGGCTGCCGGTCATCCGGTGCTGGTAGCAGGGCAGGAGGAAGTTGCCGGATTTGCGACCTATGGACAATTCCGCGCCGGTGCCGGTTATGTGCATACCATGGAACACACGATTCACCTTTTGCCGGAGGCGCGGGGCGGCGGCACGGGCCGGGCGCTGATGGCAAGGCTCGAGGCTGAGGCCAAACGGCGCCGAGTCAAATCATTGATTGCAGGGATTAGCGGTGAGAATTCGGGCGCAGTCGCATTTCACAGGGCCTTGGGATACTCCGAGATTGCCCGGTTGCCACAGGTTGGCCGCAAGTTCGGCCGCTGGTTCGATCTGGTGCTCATGCAAAAGATCCTCTCCCAGTAGCGGGCATTGACGGTGTCAATCTGGTCACGCGCAGCGGAGTTCCTGTCCAGGCTGGCGGAGACGGGAAAGAACTTCCTTGAGGCGCCGGATTGGTTGCGGAGAAAGACCGATCGTCAGGTTCGGTTCACGATTGCCGTGATAGCCCTTGGCGCAAAGCTGGCGAAGGCAGATGGCACAGTGTCTGTCAGCGAGGTCAGGGCATTCAGGTATTTTTTCCGGATTGACGCCAAGGACGAAAAGCACGCGGCCCGCGTCTTCAACTATGCCCGGCAGTCGACCGCCGGTTTTGAGGCATACGGAAGAGCCGTTGCTTCACTGTTTCCCAGGAATCACCGGATCCTGGAGGGTGTGCTGGAGGGGCTTTTCCATGTTGCCTTGGCGGATGGAGAGCTTGATGAGAGGGAGGCAGCGTTTCTCTACCAACTGAACAGCCTGTTCGGATTGACCGATGAGTATTTCGATAGGCTGCTGCACCGTTTTACCGAAGAGGAAGAGGCAAATCCCTACAAGGTCCTCGGTGTGAGTCCCGAGGAACCGCTTGCCGAAATCCGCATGAAGTGGCGCGGCCTGGTCAGGCAGCATCACCCGGACATTCTCGTTGCTGAAGGTCTGCCTCACGAAGCCATAAGATTGGCCGAGCGGCGGCTGGCGGACTATAACAATGCCTGGGAACGAATTAGGTCGGAACGGTCAGCCTGAACCGGAACCTGTGCCAATCAGGTTCCCCTGGTGAAGTATCCATTTCTGGTTTTGTTCCTCTTGATTTGCTGGCCGGAACCGCGTCCTAATGCACGCATTGGCGGAACCGCAAACCACAGTGCGGTCAGTCTTGGGGCGAGTGGGCGGACTGGCCTGCTCAATGTGGCATTTGCAATGCAGCTAATGCTGGAAGGGTATCGCCGGTGATCAAGCCTGCAAAACCTCAGACCGAGTGGCCGACCTTGGGGTTGATCCTGTGTTGTTATGGGTCATTGGCAGTTGCCACCACAATACTGGCGCAGTTCTTCCTGCCCTTGGGCATTCTTGCCACTGGCGTGCTTGTTGCCTTTCACTCCTCCCTCCAGCATGAGGTGATACACGGGCACCCGCTGAACAGCCGGTTCTGGAGCGTTGCGCTGGTGTTTCCCGCCGTTGGCCTCTTCATTCCTTTTGAACGATTCCGCGACACTCATCTCCAACACCACCATGACCCGAACCTGACGGATCCATATGAGGATCCGGAAACAAACTACCTTGATCCTGAGGTCTGGAACCGGCTGCCGGCTGCAATCAAGCTGCTGCTGCGCTTCAACAACACTCTATTGGGCCGCATGCTGGTTGGCCCCGCAATTTCCCAGTACGTGTTCATGAAGTCGGACCTGCGCGAATTGGTAGATGGAAATTCCGCAATCGTGAGGGCATGGCTGCTGCATGTGGTTGGCGCGGTGCCAGTCATTTTCTGGGTCGTGAACTACAGCTCAATGTCTATCGCCGCCTACTTACTCGCTGCCTATCTCGGATTGTCACTTTTGAAGGTGCGCACCTATCTTGAACACCGCGCTCACGAACGGCCGCGCGGCCGCACCGTGATCGTCAATGACCGTGGCCCGTTGGCATTGCTGTTCCTGAACAACAACTTCCACCTCGTGCACCATATGCATCCATCAATTCCATGGTACGAGTTGCCGGGCGTGTTTGACAGCGATCGAGCCCGCTATCTCGGGCGAAACGACTCTTACATCTACCGCAGCTATCTGGAGGTCTTCTTGCGGCATTTCGTAAGGGCGAAGGATCCGGTCCCCCACCCACTCTGGCACGGAAGCTCAAGAAGTTGAGGCGTTTAGGAGGCTGGCACAGGCTGACTGCTACCGGATATTCCTGCCGCCGAGTTGGCTGACCCGGCAACCCAGCAATGCTGCGCTACACTGTCACACGCCTGGCGTCGCTTTTCTTCAGCCTGATTGTTGCCAGCGTTGTCATATTCCTGGTGATCGAAGTTGTACCTGGAGATCCGGCTGCGTTTATGCTGGGTCTGAATGCCTCTCCCGAAACCGTCGAAGCCTTGCGTGCAGAACTCGGCCTGACTGGTAGTCCAGCTTCGCGCTATTTCGATTGGGTCGGCGGGCTGCTGGTGGGTGATTTTGGAACTTCGTACACCTACCGGGTACCAGTCTCGGAACTGGTTATGGCGAGAATATCGATTTCGGTGCCGCTGGCCTTGTATGCGCTGTTCCTTTCAACCGCCATTGCGTTTCCGGTAGGCCTGATCGCCGCCTCCAGGAGGGGCGGCCCTGCCGATTTCAGCATCATGGGTTTGGCCCAACTGGGCATCGCAATTCCGAACTTCTGGTTCGCCATGCTGCTGGTGCTTCTGTTCTCGATCACTCTCAGCTGGTTTTCTGCAGGTGGTTTCCCAGGATGGGAAGAGGGATTGCTGGCTGGGGTCAAGGCGCTGACCCTTCCGGCGGTTGCGCTGGCGCTCCCTCAGGCCGCTATCCTGTCGAGGGTGATGCGCTCGGCCCTAATCGAGACACTGTCTCAGGATTATATCAGAACTGCGCGCGCAAAGGGGCTTTCCCGGCGACAGGCAGCCTCCCGCCATGCGCTCCGCAACGCCCTCATTCCGGTCCTGACGATCATGGGGCTTCAATTCTCTTTCCTTCTCGCGGGAGCAATCATTATCGAGAATGTCTTTTTTCTTCCGGGACTGGGCAGGCTGATCTTTCAGGGCATTACGCAACGCGACCTCGTTGTCGTCGAGAGCGTCGTCATGCTGCTGGTCTTCGCAGTGATCACCGTGAACTTCATGGTCGACATGGCTTATGCGATTGTTGATCCTCGCTTGAGGACAAGGCGTTGAGGCATTCATCTCTGCTGGTGTTCGGCAGCGGCCTTTCGGCCGTCTTTCTTCTGGCGGCGCTTCTGTCGTTGTTCTGGACGCCCTTTCCGGTCGAGTCACTGGACATCGCTGAACGGTTGCGGCCCCCCGATCGCGACCATCTGCTGGGAACCGACCATTTCGGCCGCGATATGCTGTCCATGTTGATGGTTGGCTCGCAGACCTCCATCAGCGTGGCAGTGCTTGCCGTTGGCATCGGCATGAGCCTGGGTGTGCCGCTGGGCCTTGCTGCGGCAGCAACCCGGGGATCAGCTTTCGATGAGTTGATCATGCGCGGGAATGACCTGGTCTTTGCCTTTCCCTCACTGGTGATCGCGATCCTGATCACGGCGGTGTTCGGGCCTTCGGCGGTGAATGCCATCCTTGCCATTGGCATATTCAACATTCCTGTATTCGCGCGAGTGACGAGGGGCGGCGCCTTGTCCCAGTGGACCATGGACTACATCCTTGCCGCCAGGGTCGCAGGGAAAGGAGCCGTTCGCATTTCGGTCGAGCACATACTGCCGAACATTGCCAATCTGCTGATTGTTCAAGGGACGATACAGTTCTCTCTGGGAATTCTGGCCGAAGCGGGGCTCTCGTATGTCGGACTGGGCGCTCAGCCGCCAACGCCCAGTTGGGGCCGCATGCTGGCTGATGCGCAGACGCTGATCTACAGCACGCCGCGACTGGCAGTCCTGCCGGGGCTGGCAATTGTACTCATGGTCCTTGGGCTAAATCTCCTTGGTGACGGAATGCGGGATTGGCTGGATCCAAGGGTTCGGAGGTCGGCTCAATGACCGTGCTGTCGGTGAGGGGTTTGGGCGTCTCTATCGACGGCTCGAAGATACTCGAGGATGTGGAATTCGACATCCGGGAGGGAGAGTGCTTCGGAGTCGTAGGAGAATCCGGGTCGGGCAAGTCAATGACCGCGCTTGCCATAATGGGTCTTCTGCCACCTCGCTCCCAATGGCAGGGAGCAGCCTTGATGCAGGATGCCAACCTCCTTGAGTTGTCCGAGCCGGAGATGTGCAACGTGCGCGGACGGGAGATCGGCATGATCTTCCAGGAGCCGATGACAGCCCTCAATCCCGTAAAGGCGATCGGCGACCAGGTCGCAGAGACGTTGATGTTGCACAATGGCTTGTCGCGTGCCGATGCGTTGGATTTGGCATCTGAGAGGCTGGAAAGGGTTGAGTTGCCGGCTTCGAGATTTCCCTTGAGCACATTTCCTCATGAACTTTCCGGTGGGCAGCGCCAGAGGGTTTGCATCGCCATGGCGATTGCGCTTCAACCAAGACTCCTGATTGCGGATGAGCCGACCACGGCGCTGGACGTGTCGACTCAGAGCCGGATCCTGAGGCTCCTTGGGTCCCTGGTTGAACAGGATGGCATGTCGCTGATGCTGATCACGCATGATCTTGCAGTCATTGCAGGAATGGCCAACTCGACGGCGGTTATGAACAACGGCCGCATCGTTGAGGCGGGCGGTACGGAAAGCCTGTTTCGGAGGATGCAGCACCCCTACACCAAACGGTTGCTCGCCGCGTCTTGCCATGCGCCCGACAGGCGTGAACACCAATCCGGGGACCCCATTCTGGAGGCAAGGGATGCGGTGCGCGACCATACCAAGGCACGCCGCCGCCTGTTCGGAGCGCCAGAAGTGGTCAGGGCAGTGGACAGGGTCAGCTTTGTCCTCAATCGTGGCGAGAGCCTGGGGCTGGTCGGCGAGTCGGGTTGCGGCAAGTCGAGCCTGGCCCGGGCGGTGCTGGGGTTGGATCCGCTGCAGCAAGGCCGGGTCCTGGTCGAAGGTTTGGATGTGCAGGGACAGCATGGGATGCCCTGGCCAGTCCGGCGTAAGATTCAGGCTGTCTTCCAGGATCCATACGGTTCGTTCAATCCGCGGCACCGGGTAGGCCGGCTGGTGTCAGAGCCATTTCACCTGGCTCCACGCGGGTTGCCGGCGCCGGAAAGACGCAAAAGGGTAGCGGCCGCCTTGACGGATGTAGGGCTGTTGCCATCTGACATGGACAAGTTCATCCACCAGTTCTCAGGCGGTCAGAGACAGCGGATTGCCATCGCGCGCGCACTGGTTCTCAGGCCCGATGTCATTGTGCTGGATGAAGCGGTTTCGGCGCTGGATGTCTCGATACGCGCCCAAATCCTCGACCTGCTGTCAGAGTTGCAGCACCGGCATGGGCTTGCCTATCTGTTCATCAGCCATGACCTGACAGTGGTCAATGCCGTGACAGACCGGGTGTTGGTCATGTTGAAGGGCAAGATTGTCGAAGAGGGCAAGACTAGCGAAGTATTTGGCTCACCGAAGCACGAATACACACGGCAACTTCTGGCTGCTGCGCCATCCATTCCGGAAGGCTGGCTGAACTGACCGCGCCAGCCAACCGGCACCGCCCAGGGCGATGCCGGCAGTAGTTTGTCGGGAGCCTATTCCGACCAGTGGACCCCAGTGAGGTCATTGGCCTGAGTGGGTGAATTCTCCCAAAGTCCGACGATCTTGGCGTTGGCAACGCCTGTCTTTGCCAACTGGAACAGGAATCCGTTCACATAGTCCTCGGCAATGATCGTTTGAGCCCGTTGTGCCAGTTCGCGCCTGGTCTGAGCGTCAGCGGTAACTGCGAGTTCTTCAATCAGATCCTGAAACGTCTGGTTGTCGTATTGGAAGTAGTATTCGGGACGCGCATAGATATTGATATCGTTCGGTTCCGTGTGGCTGACGATTGTCAGGTCGAAATCCTTGTTCCTGAATACCTGTTCCAGCCACTGCGCCCATTCCAGATTGCTGATTTCCGTATCGATGCCGACTTCGCGGAGCTGGGAGGCGATGATCTCGCCACCGCGCCGGGCATAAGCGGGCGGCGGAAGCATGAGCCTCAGTTGAAGCCCGTCACCATGTCCCGCCTCAGCCAACAACTGTCTGGAGAGTTCAGGATCGTAGGCCGAATTGCCCGTCAGGTCCAGATAGTCGGGGTGGTGAGGAGCAAAATGGGTGCCGATAGGAGTGCCGAAGCCAAACATGGCTCCGTCGATAATGGCCTGGCGGTCAATGGCGTGGGCAATTGCCTTGCGGACCCTTCTGTCGGCCAGTGGCCCGGACTTGTTGTTTGTCGAAAGGATTGTCTCTCCTTCTGTCGATCCGACAATCACTGAGAACCTGGGGTCAGCTTCCAGTTGGGCAAGCGTTTCGGGTGCCGGGAAGTTGGGAAACGCGTCGATATCTCCAGCCATCATCGCCGAAAAGGCCGCTGTCGGGTCGGAAATGAATTTGAAGACAGCGCTCTCCAAGGCCACTGGTTCCCCCCAATAGTCCGGATTGCGTTCTATCTCTACCCGGTCGCCTTGCACCCACCGGACAAACCGGAAGGGACCTGTCCCGACTGGATTGGTCGCGGCGTCCTCGTAGGATTCAGGCGCAAGTATGATCGCATCGCCCCAGGCCATATTGGTCGTGAACAGGCCGTTTGGATTGCTGAGGGTTACCTTGACGGTGAGCGGGTCAACAACTTCCACATTTGTGATGCCGGCAAAGAGCGCCTTTTGTGCGTTAGTGGAATCCTCGCCGCGCGCCCGGTCAAGCGAGAACTTTACGTCTCCGGCATCAAGGCCGGTTCCATCGTGGAACGTAGCGCCTTCTCGAAGATGGAATGTGTAGACCGTGCCGTCGTCGGAGATTTCCCATGAGTGCGCAAGCGCAGGCAGGACCGAGCCGTCGGCTGCAAATCTCGTGAGGCCCTCAAAGATGTTGGCGTAGACGACCTCGTCAATGGCCGCGGCCGCGCCGCCGGTCGGATCCAGGTTGGGCGGCTCCAACTGCATGCCGATTGTGATCGATGTGTTGGCCGATGCAGCCCCGGTCACGGCAACGGCCACCGAGGCCGCTGCCATGGCAGTTCTCAATGCGATTCCATAAGGCATTTTCAATTTTCCTCTCTTTGTTTTGCCAGCACTGTTGCCGGCTTGGCTACTTCAATAGCAATTCCATGAGCGCATGTCCCATCACCTTGGCACTATCGAGCATGTCGTCAATGCCGACCCATTCGTCCGGCTGGTGTGCCAGATCAAGAATGCCGGGGCCGTAGGCGATGCAGTCTTTCAGCTTGCCGATCCTGTCGATGTGTTTCTGGTCATAGGTTCCGGGTGAAACGACATAGTCGGGGTTTGTGCCGAGTACGCGTTGGATGCCACTATCGACCGACCTGGCGACGGGGGCGGATTTGTCTGTCAGGCTTGGCAAGACCGAATAGAGCTCCTTGAGTTCGAACTCAAAGGATGGGCGCCGCTGCTTGACGCGCGCCAGCAGTTCGGTGATCTCCGACCTGACCTCTTCAATTGACTCTTCTGCCAGGAACCTCCGGTCCAGGACCAGGCGGCAACTGTCTGGCACGCAAGACGCCGGAAATCCGGTGAAGTTCTCATCTTGCTCCGGTTCCCCGCCATGCACTGCATTGAGGTTCAGGGTTGACTGACGAGCTCCCTCGGGCACGACCGGCATTTCGGTGTGTTTGGCGGCAAGCATCGGGTAAAGCGACTCTTCCAATTCGGTGATCACTGCGCCCATGTGGCGAACGGCGCAATCGCCAAGAAACGGCATGGAACCGTGCGCAATTCTCCCCCTGGTCTCCAGTTCAGCCCACCAGACCCCCCTGTGGCCGATGCAAATCCTGTCCTTGTTGAGGGGTTCCGGAATGATCACGTGCTGCACCCGCTTGGGTGAGAAATATCCCTGTTCTGCCATCCACGCCACGCCGCCGTAACCGCCGGTTTCCTCGTCGGCCGTAGCTGAAATCTCGATGGCGCCGGCAAACTCGGGAAACTCGGCAGCAAAGCACTCTGCCGCAATGATCGAGGTGGCGAGTCCTCCTTTCATGTCGCAGGCGCCGCGCCCGTATATCCGGCCATCCCGTACTTCTCCCTTGAATGGATCAACTGTCCAGCCTCTACCGACCTGGACGATATCAATATGGGAGTTGAAATGTACGCACGCGCCTGCTGACCGGCCCTGGAGTCGAGCAAGCAGGTTCCAGCGAGGATGTGCGTCGCTGTCAGCCGGAGCTCCTTCGGCGCGCAGCAACCGGGTTGCAAAACCGCTCCGTCTCAGACGCCTTTGAACCAGCTCGCAAACGTCGCGATAGTGAAGGCCGGGCGGGTTCAGTGAAGGAATCTGTATGAGCGCCTGCGTCAATTCGACGATGTCCTGCCGCCGGTCCTGGATACGCAGGAACAGCCGTTCCGCCAAGTCAGGTGCTGCTTGTTGGCTGTTCACGGGAGCAGGCCAGACAGGTTGATGGCAACGGCAGTATCCCGCTCGCCGAACCCGGGATGTGCCGGACAGATCATGGACCGGCCGCCCCAACCATCAAGCCGATGTTATCCTCGGGGGAGGTGTATGGCTGCATGTATCTCATCAACTCCTGGACACACTCCAAATGGAAGACCTGCATGATTAGCCATCTGTGGGCATGCCGCAAGTATCCGAAGCCCTTGACTTTCGGCATGCCGGCACTTGACTTATCTTTATGCCTACCGATCTTGAAGCCAGACAAGCCGCCGTCGGCAGCCGCCGCATGATGGCTGGCCTTCCTGAAAGGGCTTCGGGAGCCTGAATGATGCGCTACCTAAAGATACTGCTGAGAGTACTCGTGATTGGTCTGGTGGTTGCGGTGTTCGACTACACGCTGCCGGCGACGAACATAGTCAAGATCGTTGGAACCGAAGTTGTGCGGACTGAACTGAGCGGCAATTCCTTTTTCTGGGCCAGTCCCGACACCGGAACCGGAACAGACGCTGATCAGGGCAACCGCGATGTTCGATTCATCAACGCCGTCTTTGATGACGGAGATCCGCGCGTCTTCAGGAATGAGGACACAGGCTGGAGATGGCCACCCTATTTCAAGTTTGGCAGTGGCAACCTGCAGGCTGAGGCGCAGAACCTGGCGGAGAAGCAAAGTTGGGTTGCGGTGAGGCACTACGGGTGGAGATTTGAAGCCATGTCGATCTACCCGAACGCGCTCAGCATGCGGGAGGTCGACTCACCGGACGCGGATTCATGGAACTGGACTCGAACCATTGCAGCCGTGGTCATTGCGTTCGTGTGTTTCGTCGCCTGGCGAGTCTGGCTCTGGTTTGTCAACCGGCTGAGCCTCTTGGCTGATCGTATACGCTCCCGTTTCTAGAAGCCGCCGCCATTATTGTTCTGAGGCAGTTCGCGAAAGTAGGCCTCAATCTCGCTGGCCACCATTTCAATGTCTTCGTCGTTAATTCCCAGATGGACGACGATCCGCATGACAGGCGGCCGGCTGCCGATCAGGATGCCACGCCCAGCAAGGAATTCGGCCAGCGGCCTGGCATGGTCCCCTCCGGGGGTAAACCAGACCATGTTCGTTGCGAGTTCGGCAGCCGCTCCGTGGCGGGCCGGGAGGTTGGCAAGCCTGTCATGGAGCAGGGCAGCGCGCCGGTGATCCTCGTGAAGCCGGTCAATATTGTGCTTGATTGCATACAGTCCTGCTGCGGCAAGTATTCCGGTCTGCCGCATGCCGCCTCCCAGAATCTTCCGGTTGCGCCGGATGGAGTGTTCCAGATCCGCATTGGCGGCCAGCATCGTTCCCGCAGGCGTTCCAAGCCCCTTTGAGAGGCAAACCGAGGCTGTGTCTGCAACTTCGGCAATTGCAGCGGGCTCTACACAAAGTTCAGTTGCAGCATTGAAGAGCCGGGCCCCGTCCAGGTGAACGGACAGGTGATTGGCCCGCGCAGCTGCCGCCGAGGATTGAATCTTGGCCACCGGAACCGCCTTGCCAGCCACGGTGTTCTCCAAACACAGCAGCCGTGTTCGGGGATAGTGCGAGTCGTCGATCTTGACCGCATCATTGATGGTGTCGGGATCAAGCGATCCATCGGTTTCAACCGGGAGTGGACAGTAGGCTACGCCCCCAAGCGCCGAAGCGCCGCCTGCCTCATCATGGTAGGTGTGGTAACGGTCGCCCACAAGCATTTCATCTCCGCGTCCGCAGTGGGCCAGTATTGCGGACAGGTTGCTTTGGGTGCCGGTAGGGAAGAAGACAGCGATGTCTTTGCCCAGCAGTTCAGCAAACTGCGCCTCAATAGCATTGACGGTCGGATCGTCACCAAACACGTCATCCCCGACATCGGCCTCTGCCATGGCGCGCCGCATGCCGTTATCCGGTTTGGTCACCGTATCGCTTCTCAAGTCGATGATGCGGTTGCGAGGGGCGTGGAAAGGTTCGGATGAGATTTGCATGGCTACGATCGCAGTTGGTTGGCGCAGCCGCATACCACGTATCGACGGACTGGGCACGCTGCATGCTGAAGTCCTGTATTGATCAAGATGCCTGTCCCGGCAATCTGGAGAATGCCGATAAACAACTGAACTGGCGATGCATTGGCTGCTTGTTTCAGCTTTCAGTTCCGCACTATAAGCCCGCGGAGAGTTCGGAGATAGGTTATGCAGGCCAGGATCTACAAACCTGCACGCAGCACAATGCAGTCAGGAACGGCGCGTTCGAAGCAATGGGTGCTGGAGTTTCCTCCATCGACCCGCCGAACGCTTGATCCCCTGATGGGGTGGACCAGTTCAGGCGATACCTCGGCGCAGGTAAGGATGAATTTCGACAAGCTCGATGCTGCCATCGCATATGCTGAGGAGAACGGTATCGAGTATGTCGTCAGACAGCCGGGCAAGAGGAAGACTGTCGTCAGGAGGCGCGGTTACGCAGAGAATTTTGCTCATGACCGGCGGGATGTGTGGACACATTGAATCAAACCTGCGAATGGATCATCACATGATCAAGGCCCCTTAGCTCAACTGGATAGAGCAGCTGACTTCTAATCAGCAGGTTCGGGGTTCGAGTCCTCGAGGGGTCGCCAGTCCTGCTTGGGCCATTTGCAGCAGTACAGGGAACGCCGGTTCGTTCTGACAGAGCTGTCTTCATCAGTTCCAATTTTCGCCGGTTAGTGGCCCGCAACCCGCATCACAAATGACGCGCAACGGGCCAGCGGAGCATTGGCCAGAGTGGCAACAGGACACTCTTGTCGTGCTTGCGGCCAGCTTCACAATCGACCAAAAGCGAAGTGCGGCCCCTTAGCTCAACCGGATAGAGCAGCTGACTTCGAATCAGCAGGTTCGGGGTTCGAGTCCTCGAGGGGTCGCCAAAACTGCATCTGGTTGCGGTCGATCCGGGAGGCTGCAGCCGTGATGAATTGAAGCATGAACCTGGTGGACGCCTAAGCTGCATGTGCGATTTCGGTTTCTACTGCGAGGCGGCGGTCAACGGCTGGCAGCAGGGAAAGGTGCGGTCGGTGGATGTTTGGCTCGTGCCGCCGCTTGACCGGCTGGCTGCGGTTCGGTCCTCCTGCATTTAGATGATCGTGCCCTCGGTTGGTCATGAGCGGGAACCATCTCGGAATACGGCCGCAACGCAAGTGCCACCGTTGTGAAATCGCTCTTTGTTTCGTTGCATCCATGATACAAAACCTTACACCATATGTACCAAGGTGAAAGGAAATGTATCAATGGCTCAAGCCCGGTCCCAGCGAGAGACCGCCCGCGAACTCCTCAATGATCGCGGAATCCTGCGCCTTGTTGAACTAAAGGAAGCTGGCGTTACGGCCGCAACGGTCGGCCGTATGGTAGAGGATGGAGACGCAATTCGCCTCGCGCGTGGGCTCTACCAGCTTTCCGACGCTCCGCTTGATGCGCATCATAGCCTCGCCGAGGCGGGCAAGCGCTTTCCCAAGGGCGTCGTATGCCTGGTCTCTGCTCTTGCCTTCCACGGGATCACCGACCAGTTGCCGAGGAGGGTGTGGATGGCCATTGGACGGAACGACTGGACGCCAAAGCCTAACGACATGTCAATCCGTGTGCTGCGCTTTGCCCACGATTTGTTGAAGAATGATGTCGAGACGCATACGATTGAGGGCGTGCCAGTCAAGGTGTTTGGCGTGGCGAAAAGCGTTGCCGACTGTTTCCGTCATCGCGGGAAGATAGGACTAAACGTAGCGCTCGAAGGCCTGCAGGAGGCACTACGACAGCGCAAGGCCACGCCGGCAGAGATCGCCCTCGTGGCGGACAGAGGCAGGGTTGGCACTGTGATCCGCCCCTACCTTCAGGCGCTCACAGCCAATGGCTAAGGAAATCAAGAGTATTGGGGGGTCGATACGTGCGCGGCAGCTCAAACTCTCCAAATCAAGCGGGCAGAGTTTTGACCTAGTGCTTACCCGGTTCGCGATGGAATGATACCTGTTGCGGCTTGGGCAATCGGAACATGCCGGGAGCATTGTGCTAAAGGGGGCCATGCTGATGATGAACTGTTTGGACGATCCGTATCGAGGCAGGCATGACCTGGATTTGCTCGGCTTCGGAGATACGACGAAATCTGGGGTGAGTATCGCTGGTTACACTTCATGTTCAATCTGCTTGTACCGGAAATCATCGCATACGTCGGAAAAACGGACATCGGCTGGAGGTTTCACGAAATGGTCGAATTCGGCTGGGCGCAAGGGTGAACGCCATTTCGAAAAGACATCGCGCTTATCGCTTGGTAACCGGATTTCGAGAAGTGAGCCCCAGCAATTCCAAGCCATTGCGTAAACCTCCATCAAATTCAGATGCGCGCAGCAAGGCATCCAGGTCGAACCGCTGCATCAAAATGTAAGCGGGGCACGGCTTCTTGTATTCCGGCCAGACTTTTTTCAGGCGCCTTGCCGCTTCGCTTGCCGTAGGGCTTGAAGTTTCGTAACCGGGATGTAGTCGAAGGAACAGTCCTTCCAGATTTGGCTTGAGAAAAACCAGCCGAATATTGCCTTTTTCCCTCTACCTTGTCCGGATCCCGGCCCTTATCCCGGTCCTCTTCCAGGCGATCACTATCGACAAACACCAGAGCTCCGAAGTCTCGCCCCTTTCTTTGTTCGACAGCAAAATCTACAACCTGTCGGGTATCTCCCCCTCCTGCAACTGCAATGTCCAGATGCAAATGGCGGCCTTGTTCGTCAGACAAACGATTTAACCAAAGTGCAAGCGACCGTTCTCCTTCACCCTCAGCACAAACAAAGATGCGTCTGCGCTTTGCAATAGACATGACCCTCCTCTCGGCTCAACCGAATGCGGGCAATCCACCGAGCGCGCCTCCGCGATAGAGTTTTTGAATGTTGTAACTCCGCCGCACTCCTTCGACGTACCTGACACCGTGAGCGCTGGTGACACCTGCACGATCCTTCTCGACGATGAACACTTCTTCCTTTTCGAGTTGATCAAGTGCAGAAATGCTATGAAGCGAACAAATCAACTGGGCGTTGTGAGGATTGGTATCCCGCCGCCGGAACCAGCCGAGGATTTCATCCACAAGTTCTGCATGAAGATCGTTGTCGAGGGCATCCATTATTGCCAATCCTCCTGTCTCGAGCACGAAATCCAGAGACGGATACGTTTGAACGATATGGCGCGTGCCTGCCGACTCGGACAAGAACGGTATTTTTCCGTCGAGGCCCGAATGGGCGAATGCCAAGTATCGCGCTCCATCCTCTGCGTGCGATATTTCGATTGCCTCAATCCCAAGATCAAACCGGCGGAGCTTGTCTGCCAACCTGCTTCTGGTTTGAGGATTCTCATGTAGTTGGTTGACCACCAGATCGGTGGGAAGACGTACCGGATCAATTGCAGGAACATTTGTCTGTATCTGTCTGACTCCCTCTACAAGTTCCGAAAACTCGTCAACGCCCATTCTGGACAGGGTCGATAGAGCCGATGCATTTTCTGGCATATATGCCAGGCGTTCGTCACGTGGCTTGATTGAAATTTCCTTTGCGACATAGACTCGTTCACCGTTACGGCGTTCCATTATCCGTCTTGGCCGACCCTGCCTAAAATCATGAAGCGCCTCGTATGCCACTGCATGCGGGCACAGGCTTCCTTCGGTCCGCCGCAGCTCCAAAGTGTAACGGAACAAGCGATGCGGCTCATTTGCGCCGGAAAGCAACCACGGTGCATCGAAGTCGACTGTCACACGGGTGGGTTCGCAAAGTGCCGCCTCGGATGCAAAGGCGGGGAACAGCAACTTAATGGTTCCTGCATCATAACCATACGAGTCGACCGCAAATCGTATTGTGTCTGCCAGCGCCCGCAAGCAAGCAGTCTTGCCGGACCCATTGGGACCGATGAGAGCGATAACCGTCGGAACGCGGAGCTTTGGCCACGATGACGGAGCGCGCAACCAATCTCCTTCGGGCGTCGTTAGAGGAACCCGGAAGTCAAAAATGATCTCGTCCTGGATAGACTGATAGTTGGCGATGCTAATTCTGTGCAACATAATTCAGTCCTGACAATTTTTTGTCGTTATGCAATTCAAATATGCTGAAAATGGCCGATCATGTCAATAAGTTGGTTGAGGTTGGCAGCAATTCCGCAGTCGGTGAAAATGGCAGGATGGTCCGCAACGGTGGCTAAGGAGACGCGCTGTAGTTTGGGCTGCTAACGTGCCTTCTGGGGCGGCTCGCCCTTGCGTTCGGGGACCGCATGTTCCGGCACCGCCGTGCCCCATCCACAGGTCGGTGCCAATTCTTGGTGGCAGGCACGGAGACGCACCACCGATCATCGGCACTCTGTAGCCGCAGATCCATCAGCCCAAAATTCTCCGTTTCAGGTCGAAAAGAAAACACCTGGCCATTGGTTTGCCGGGCAGAACGGGCAAACAAAAGAAGTTGGCCGACTCAACAGTGGAGCGTGGATAGGATACTGGCCAACCCGTAAATGACGGCCGCAGTGGCTTGCAGTTCAGTATTCGTTGCCACCGTTAGCTGATCAACTTTGCGGATTGCTGGACAGCAGAGGCAGGAAGCGGTCATTGTGAGGAAGGAAATGCTTGAAGCATCAGCCAATGGAGCAATCGTGGAATATGTTGATGAAGGCGATCCAGCAGGGCAGCCTGTAGTCTTCTCTCATTCGCTCGGCGCCAATCTGCATCTTTGGGACAAGGTCGTAGACCGAATGCCGGCACATTTCAGGCTCATCAGATTCAATACAAGAGGGCATGGCAAGGGGAGTTCCCCTTCGGCAAATTGGACTATTGCATCGCTGGCCGATGAGTGCGCGGCGCTGCTTGATCAATTGAAACTTGATCAAGCGTGTGTATTCGTTGGCCTGTCCCTGGGGGGGCTGTTGGCGCAGCAACTGGCATTGGAGCGGCCGGATCTCGTGAAGATGCTGATACTCTCGAACACCGGTGCGCGAATTGGTGATCAGGCAATGTGGCAGTCGCGCATCGAAGCTGTTCGCTCCGGGAACTTCTCGGAGCTCGCAGATGGTATTCTTGCCCGCTGGCTTTCGAGCGATTTCAGGACCGAAAACCCAAGGGTCGTGGAAGCGTTGCGCACAACACTGCTTCAGACGGGCAAGCCAGGAGGCGGCTACGAAGGTTGTTGTGAAGCGATCAAGAGGGCGGACTACAGCGAGGCGGTCAAGGCTCTGGATTTGCCGGTTTACTTGATTGGAGGCAGTGAGGACGGTGCAACTCCACCGGAAGTGATTAGCTGGACGGCCTCCCTCATTCCCGGTGCGCAATACAAGATACTTGAAGGTGCCGGCCATCTGCCATGCGTTGACTCAACTGGGCGCTATGTTGAATGCCTGCTGGACTTCATGCGTGACGCCGGTCTCGAAGTCAGCAATTGAACGGCTGCTCAGCAGGCGGGCGTCTACGCGCCTCAAGTCATCCTGCTACGGGGCAGGGCAAATCGTGTACGATGAAGGCAGTGGGGTCGTGGTCGTCAGGAGCACAGATCCGATGATCGCAGTGCATACCGGCAGGGTCACGCTCCCTGCAAGCGCTGGCAGATGCAAGGAACACCGACCGCCTTTCAGATTCAGAGTGGTTTGTTCACATTTGCGGCTCGGGGCCGGGTCGCTCGCGCAAGCATGGCAAACCGGTTGCGCCCGTGGCCTGTACATCGGAGATTGATGATGACCACGACCGTTGCCGAATTCCTGGTCAACTGCCTGATCGCAAATGGAAACACCTCGATTTACGGCCTGCCTGGCGTCCAGAATGATGAGTTCTTCGACGCCCTCTATGGCGTCAAGGACAAGCTCCGGCTCATTCATACGCGTCATGAACAGGCTGCTGCCTACATGGCGACAGGCGCTGCGCAGGCAACCGGCAGAAGTCAGGTCTGTTGTGTCGTGCCAGGTCCCGGCTTCTTGAACGCTGCTGCGGCCCTTGCAACTGCCCGCTCGACCAATGCGAGGGTTTTGGCGGTGGTTGGAGAAATTCCAAGCTTTGCCATAGGGCGCGGATACGGAATGCTGCACGAGATTCAGGACCAGTATGGAATACTGGAGCGGCTAACCAAGTTTGCGAGCGCAATACCCGATGGCGAAACCGCGTTCACTGCGATTGAAGGAGTCTTGTCCGCACTGGAACACGGGCGCCCGTCAACGGTTGGTTTGTGCGTGCCAACCGACAAGTGGAACGAACCCGTTCCAAACGGTGGGCAGTTGGCGTCAGCTGGCGGGGCAGTTGCACCGGTTGTCGACGAGGATGCCCTTGATCGTGCAGCAGAATTGCTTCGCACTGCTCGCCGCCCGCTGATCGTGGTTGGCGGGGGAGCCCAGTCCGCATCCCCTGAGACACAGCGCTTCGCAAGGGCACTCACTGCACCGGTCACTGCATTCCGCAACGGTCATGGTGTGGTGCCTTCAAATGATCCGTTATTCGTTTCCTATCCGGTGGCTCACAGGCTCTGGCGTGATGCCGATGTCTTGGTCGCCTTGGGAACACGCATGCAGTCTCAACTGATGCAATGGGGAATTGATGACGAACTGAAAATTGTCCAGATTGACATTGATGCGGATGCAATCGGGCGCATTTGCAAGCCTGAAGTCGGAATCCACGCCGATTTGTCCAGCGTGCTGCCATTGCTGAGTTCTGCCATCGAGGGACGATGCAACGACAAGCCACGCTGGTTGGAGCGAATTGAAGAGGCTCGAAGCGCCGTCGAAGCAGAGATTGAGGCAAAGCTGCCTTTGCAACTGGATTATTTGCGGGCAATCAGGGATGTGCTTCCACGTGACGGGATTTTTGTCGATGAGGTCACGCAAATAGGCTATGTGTCCAAGTTTGCGTTTCCCTGTTTCAGCCCGAGAACGTACATCAGTGCTGGCCACCAGGGCAATCTAGGCGCCGGATTTCCGATGGCGCTCGGTGCAGCCCACGCGCGCCGCGATGTGCCGGTTATCTCGATTTCTGGGGACGGCGGTTTCATGTATGCCGCCGGAGAGCTTGCCAGCGCCGTTATGCACGGCATTCCTGTCAAGCTGATCGTCTTTGCCGACAATGCTTTTGGCAATGTGCGCAGAATTCAGCAGCAGTCTTATGGTGGCCGGCTGCTTGGAGTGGACCTGACAAATCCCGACTTTGCTGCTCTTGCGGAAAATTTCGGAGTAAACGCAGCGAACGCCAGCTCCCCTGTGGAATTGCGGGCGGCATTGCAAAAGGCAATTGAAACAGACGGGCCGTATTTGATTCAGGTTCCCGTCGGCGAACTTCCAAACCCATGGGAGTTTCTTCTCCTGCCGTTGGCGCGGAAAAGAAGGCCAGTCGAGGGTAATCCGAATAAATTGTTCTAGCCTCAATTTCTGGAATACCGATACCATTTTACAGAGCCGGATTGTTCGGTTGCTCAGATTTGGAATTGCCGGATTGACTTCACCGTTTCCGGCGGCGAGGGGAAGCCGATAATGGGGGGACTATCCGCAATCGCGTGAGATTCTCAAATTGGCCACGGATTTGGCCTGATTGTGTGGTTGAGTAGTGCCGCGGCTGGCAACATGAAATCAGACAAATGTGCCAGCATGTGAAGTCTCTTCCGGACGGCATGACAGCCTTTAGACAGATCATGGACTTTACCATCGCAGGGCATGAATTCAGGCTGGATGCCGCGATCTGCTACTTCCGAATGTTGTCGCACCATTCTTGCTCCAGCGGCCGTACTCAGCGATGCAAGGCACTGATTTCATAGAGTGCCCGGGGCATTGCAATGGGGTGGGCGCTGTCGTGGATCGTCTGCCAGTCAAGCCTCAACTGCCCTGTAGTCTGCCTGCGGCGTGGATCGTCAGTCGTGGGCAGCACAATCGCCAGATGCCAGATCACCTGCATTGCGTCACCGCTTTACTTTGCGACGGTCCTGATTGCATCCGCAGAGTGGCTGTCGTTCGTGAGCGTGCCGGAAATTGTGATGACACTCTCCATCTGGTCGTAGGTGCTACAAGATAGAGCAAATTGTGCCTATTCCATACCAATATGTCGGCTCTTGATCCGTACGTAGACGAATGGCTTATAAAGTTATCTAGATGTACGAGGCTATTTCTTGTGCATTCGAAAAAGTCGGCAACTAAATCTGTCCGCGTGCACACGACGAACACTCGCACAGAGTGGCTTCGTTCTGATCGAAGGCAAACCACAGACCAAAAATCTCCAGTTGCCGGTTCGCAGGGCCGCAATCCTTGACATCGTAAAGTTACAACGGATAATATTGTACCGATTCTGCCGGAGCCGCCTCCGGTGGGCGAGTGGAGTAACGAGTGACCCATGTATATTTGTGGCAGCACACAGCGGGTCAAAACACTTCATATCCAACGTAACTTGTGCGTTCTGAAGCGCCTTGCCAGGAACAGCCTTGCATTGCCAATGGCCGTGGTTGTCCTGATTGGATGCGCGGCGATGGCCGTCGGTCAAACAGAAGGTTACAGAACTACGGCGCCGATCAATGTAGCCGTGACGCCAACAGTTCAAGGACTTGTAGTCACTTGGGATTGGCACGACCAAACGGGTGGCAGGTGCCCGCTCACTTCGGACAACCCCGTATCAGAATTTGGGGCCGCCGGGTATCAGGTCAACTACCGACAGCAAGACGCTGAATGGGTCACTGCTGGTTTTCTGGTCCAGAATGCGGTGGAGAATGGCGCCTTTGAGTTCATTCGGGAGTCCGGGAGTTCCGAGACGGGTTTGAGCTTTACGATCGATGAGTCTGCTCAAGGTTACAGGCCGGAGCAGTCTGGCGTTGCGCTTCCCCCTGAACTGTACGAGGTTCGCGTGTCCGCCTACAGTCCCCAGTGCGGAATTTTTCCGGATGAAGCAAACAGTGAGTTTTCTGAAGTTGCCAACGGGTCGCCGCTTGGGCCGCCTAGCCTTGTGCTCTCGCCAACGGGTGTATCGGTGGTTGAGGGGGAAACCGCATCATTCTCGGTTGCGCTGTCAAATGAGCCGAGCGGTGATGTGACCGTGACTAGTGCCGGTGCGGGTGATGTATCGGTGACCGGTGGATCAAGCCTGACGTTTTCAGCAGCAAACTATGCGGAACCACAGACCGTTACAATTTTTGCCGCAATTGATGATGATTTGGTGGATGACATCGCCAATGTAAGTCTAAGCGCGAGCGGAGGCGGCTATGACTCCGTTACCGGTGATGTTGCAGTGACTGTCATTGATTTGCCAACCGTTGCCATCTCCGGCGTTCCTGCCACGACAAATGCTTCGTCGTTTATTGCGACCTTCACATTTTCGGAGGCGGTTACCGGTTTTGATATCGGTGACATCACGGTTGATGGCGGATTGGCAAGCGAGTTCGCGGAGGTGGTGCCCGGCACGACTTGGACGGCAAGGATCATGCTGTCCGGTCCAGGGCCCTTGACCTACAAGGTGTCGGTAGCGGCGAATGTGGCAACGGATGCTGCGGGGAACGGCAATACGGCGGCGGAGGCGAGCGGGGTGTATGACACCCAGCAGCCGGATGTGACGATCACGGGCGTTCCATCGGCGACGAACGCATCGACCTTCATGGCGACCTTCGCCTTCGCGGAGTTTGTAAGTGGTTTCGAGGCCGGCGACATCATGGTTGATGGCGGTTCGGCCGCCGAGTTCACGGAGGTGGTGCCCGGCAGGACCTGGACGGCGAAGATCACGCTGACCGGCTCAGCGCCCTTGACCTACAAGGTGTCGGTAGCAGCGAATGCGGCAACGGATGCTGCGGGGAACGGCAATACGGCGGCGGAGGCGAGCGGGGTGTACGACACCCAGCAGCCGGATGTGACGATCACGGGCGTTCCATCGGCGACGAACGCATCGTCCTTCACGGCGACCTTCACTTTCTCGGAGGTGGTGAATGGCTTTGAGGCCGTCGACATCACGGTTGATGGCGGTTTGGCAAGCGAGTTCGCGGAGGTGGTGCCCGGCAGGACCTGGACGGCGAAGATTTCGCTGACCGGCGCAGCGCCCTTGAACTACCGGGTTGCGGTAGCGGCGAATGCGGCAACGGATGCTGCGGGGAACGGCAATACGGCGGCGGAGGCGAGGGGAGTCTATGATACCCAGCAGCCGGGCGTGACGATCATGGGCGTTCCATCGGCGACGAACGCCGCGTCCTTCACGGCGACCTTCGCCTTCACGGAGGTTATGAGTGGTTTCGAGGCCGTCGACATCATGGTTGATGGCGGTTCGGCCGCCGAGTTCACGGAGGTGGTGCCCGGCAGGACCTGGACGGCGAAGATCACGCTGACCGGCGCAGCGCCCTTGACCTACAAGGTGTCGGTAGCAGCGAATGCGGCAACGGATGCTGCGGGGAACGGCAATACGGCGGCGGAGGCGAGCGGGGTGTACGACACCCAGCAGCCGGATGTGACGATCACGGGCGTACCATCGGCGACGAACGCATCGTCCTTTACGGCGACCTTCACCTTTTCGGAGATGGTGAATGGCTTTGAGACCGTCGACATCACGGTTGATGGCGGTTCGGTTGACGAGTTCACTCAGACGATGCCGGGCACGACCTGGACTGCGAAAATCTCGCTGACCGGCGCGGCGCCATTGAACTACCGGGTTTCGGTAGCAGCGGGCGCAGCAACGGATGCTGCGGGGAACGGCAATACGGCGGCGGAGGCGAGGGGAGTTTATGACACCCAGCAGCCGGGCGTGACGATCATGGGCGTTCCATCGGCGACGAACGCCGCGTCTTTCACGGCGACCTTCGCCTTCACGGAAGTTATGAGTGGTTTCGATGTCGGCGACATCATGGTTGATGGCGGTTCGGCCGACGAGTTCACGGAGGCGGTGCCCGGCAGGACCTGGACGGCGAAGATCACGCTGACCGGCGCAGCGCCCTTGAACTACAGTGTGTCGGTAGCAGCGAATGCGGCCACGGATGCAGCGGGGAACGGCAATAAGGCGGCGGAGGCGAGGGGAGTTTATGAAACCCTGGAGCCGGATGTGACGATAACGGGCGTTCCATCGGCGACGAACGCGTCGTCCTTCACCGCGACCTTCACTTTTTCGGAAGTGGTGAATGGCTTTGAGGCAGTCGACATCACGGTTGATGGCGGATTGGTCAGCGAGTTCACGCAGACGACGCCGGGCATGACCTGGACAGCGAAAATCATGCTGACCGGCGCGGCGCCATTGAACTACAGGGTTTCGGTAGCAGCGGGTGCAGCAACGGATGCTGCGGGGAACGGCAATACGGCGGCGGAGGCAAGGGGAGTTTATGACACCCAGCAGCCGGGCGTGACGATCATGGGCGTTCCATCGGCGACGAACACCAGGTCCTTCACGGCGACTTTTGCCTTCACGGAGGTTGTGAGTGGTTTCGAGGTCGGCGACATCACGGTTGATGGCGGTTCGGCCAACGAGTTCACGCAAACGACTCCGGGCACGACCTGGACTGCGAAAATCTCGCTGACCGGCGCGGCGCCCCTGAACTACACTGTGTCGGTAGCGGCGAATGCGGTAACGGATGCTGCGGGGAACGGCAATACCGCGGCGGAGGTAAGAGGGGTGTATGACACCGAGCAGCCAAGCTTGACGATAACAGGTGTTCCTTCGGCGACGAATGCGTCGTCCTTCACGGCGACCTTCGCCTTTTCGGAGGTGGTGAATGGCTTTGAGGCCGTCGACATCACGGTCGATGGCGGTTCGGCCAGCGACCTAGCGCAGACGACGCCGGGCATGACCTGGACAGCGAAGATCTCGCTGACCGACGCGGCGCCCTTGAACTACAAGGTGGCGGTAGCGGCGAATGCGGTAACGGATGCTGCGGGGAACGGCAATACAGCGGCGGAGGCGAGCGGGGTATATGACACCCAGCAGCCGAGTGTGACGATCACGGGCGTGCCGGTACTGACGAATGGTGCGTTCACTGCGACCTTCTCCTTCTCTGAGTCTGTTGAAGGCTTTGATGTGGGTGGCATCAGACTGAGCGGAGCTACCGCCAGTGAATTCACGGAGACAAGAACAGGCACGACCTGGACGGCATTGATCACGCCGACGGCCAACTACCGCGTTTCGGTAGCGGAGAATGCAGCGAGGGATGCGGCGGGTAATGGCAACACGGCGACAGAGGAGATCAGCGGCACCTACGATGCGACGAGGCCGGGTGTAACTATTGCCGGTGTGCCCGTGGCTACGAATGGCGCGTTTACAGTGACCATCACCTTCTCCGAAACGGTGAACGGATTCGTGGACCGCGACATCACGGTGAGTGGAGGGTCGGTAGACGAATTCACAGAGACGACAGCGGGAAGGGTGTGGACCGCTACGATCAACCCGACCGGAAATTTCAGCGTGTCGGTTGCCGAGAATGTCGCCACGGATGATGCGGGCAACGGCAACACGGCGGCGGACGCGGTCAGCGGCATATACGACATCACACCGCCCACCGTGGTGATATCCGGTGTGCCAGAGGCAGCGAGTGAAGCGTTCACGGCGACTTTCACCTTTTCGAAGGTGGTCAGCGGTTTCGAGATTGGCGACATTACGTTGACCGGTGCAACAGCAACCGACTTCGCAGAGATAACGACGGATACTGTGTGGTCGGCCACGATCACGCCCACGGCAGACTACAGCGTGTCGGTAGCGGCAGATGTCGTAACGGATGCAGGCGGTAACGGCAATTTGGCGAGTGAGACGATCAGTGGGAGACTCGACCTGTTGCCGTCATTTGCCGGAGTTTCGGTCGAAGACAAGACATACACGGTAAACACGGAGATCACCGCCGAGACGTTGCCGGAGGCTACTGGCGGCGACGGTCCCTTGACATATAGCCTGGCGCCAGTCCTGTCCGCAGGATTGGCATTTGATGCCGGGACACGTCTACTTTCTGGCACGCCTACTGCCGCACAGTCGGCCACAACCTATACCTACTCGGCAACCGATGCGGATGGCGACACGGTCAGCTTGACATTTGCCATAACAGTGAAGGCAGAGTCACTGGAGGCTGAACGGCAAGCGGCAAGATTGGTACTGTCCGAAATTGCCCGGGCGACGCTTGCCGGAGCAACGGACATCATTGATGAGCGACTGAGATCGGCGCTTGACACGAACAGCTTGACACTGGGAGGGCATCAGATTGGTGGAACCGCATCATTGAGCAACTTGCCATTTGAACGGAACCCTGGCGACTGGTGGTCTGGGGAGCGCGGCTCGGACGACTATTACCATCCGATTGACGATGCAGATATGCTGGAGGGCAGTGCCTTTTCGGTGTCGTTGAATGGCGAAGAGACAGGCGACAGCAACAAGGGTTGGACCGTCTGGGGTTGGGGTGACTATCGAAGTTTCAAGGGCAGAACGGGAATAGCAAGCTGGGATGGTTCACTCAAATCAACGTGGCTGGGATTGGATGCCTGGACAAGCGAGCACGCGCTTGCAGGTGTTGCATTGTCAAGAAATCTCGGCGAGGTCGAATTCCAGACGGAAGGTGGAGAAAGCCGTCTCGAAACGTCTTTGACAGCAGCCTGGCCATATATGCAGGTGGAACTGCCGGAGAATTCCGGGACAGTTCGGGCCGTGCTCGGCCTTGGTAGCGGAAGAGCGATCAATCTCTCTGCAGATGATGTTGTCTCCGACGCGGGTCTGACTATGGAAGCCGCTTCTGTTGGAGCACGACTGGATCTGGCGAGGCAGGGCCAGTTTTCGTTCTCCATTCCAGTGGAGGCAGGAATTGTGCGTCTCAAGACCGACGGGCTGGACACATCCGTAATCGGAAATCTCGAGGCAACAACCTGGCGAGCACTGGGTGGGATAGAGGCTACACATGCCGGCATGGCGCTGTCAGACTCCGGGTGGGTATTCGTGCCACGCGGTTCGCTCACGCTGCGGCAGGATGGCGGCGATGGGGTCACGGGAACCGGAGTGGAAGTCGGTGGCGGGATTGGATTACGTGCACCGCACTCTCGCCTGAGCATGGACGCCAGTGGCCATTGGCTGGCCACGCATACGGATGACAATCAACGTGAGTGGGGCGCCAGGATCGGTGTACAGCTTGCACCGGATGCCCGGGGCCGTGGATTGTCATTGTCACTGCGTCAGGAATGGGGGGAACAGCAAGAGGATGCCTTGTCTGACGGCACAATATTCCAACACAACACCGATGGATCACAGTCGGCGCCGGGCACTCTGGCAGCTCAAGCAGGATACGGGTTCGGCATGATGTCGGGATTGCTGGTACTGTCTGCTGATGCAAAGCTCGCGGGGAGAGACGAAGAGGTTCCACATTATGGGGCAGGCGTCGAGTTGCGGCTGCCGGAAGGCTTGTCCGCCACACTGAGAGGTGTGCATGTGGACGCCGTTGACCCAGATACGCGCATTGGTGCAGATGTACGATTGAGCTTCTGACGAAACACTCCGCTGCGACTTGTAATGTGTTGGTCGCATTCTGAACGATCACAAGTGGCGTGCTGCCATCGCTTGCATGCAGGTACGGATGCAATCTAGACCGCAAGCCATAAGATTTCGGTTGTAATCCGGTTCGATCTGTCAAAATTGCAGAAGACAATCGGCCGGCGCCGGCGGTTCCCAGGAGCTATTTCATGAAGGCAGCAGTATGCCGGGAGTTTGGCAAACCCCTGACCATTGAGGAATTGAACATTCGCCCGCCGCAATTCGAGGAAGTGGAAGTGGCGATCAGCGCATGCGCGGTCTGTCACTCCGACATTCACTATATCGAAGGTGCATGGGGAGGTGCGCTGCCGGCAGTTTTTGGGCATGAGGCGGCAGGCAGGATTACTGCAGTCGGCGAGGGGGTCGCAGGTTACGCAGTTGGTGATCCTGTACTGGTTACACTCCTGCGAAATTGTGGTGAGTGCAGGAATTGCATTTGCGGCATGCCGGCAAGGTGCGAGCGCCCAGCCAATCCCATGAACACCCCTATCTCGGATGCGGCCGGCAATCCGGTCTATCAGGGACTGGCAACTGCGGCCTTTGCGGAAAAGGTGGTTGTTCACAAGACGCAGATGGCACCAATTCCGCAAGACATGGAGATGGACGCGGCCTGCCTCCTGTCCTGCGGGATCATTACGGGTGCCGGTGCTGCAATGAACACCGCGCGCGTGCATCCAGGTTCAACGGTAGCGGTTGTAGGTGCAGGGGGTGTGGGGTTGAACGCGATCCAGGGCGCGCGGATTTGTGGCGCAGCAAGGATCATTGCCGTGGATATCTCGCCAGAGAAACTGAAGGACGCATTGGAATTTGGTGCTACGCACACGGTGCTGGCCACTTCGGAGAAGCCTCATCGTCAGATCCGGGAGATTTCAGGAGGGCGGGGAGTCGACTACGCCCTTGTCACGGTAGGATCGACGAAGGCCTGTGAAGACGCTCTTCGCTACCTTTGCCAGGGAGGCAAGCTCGTCATTGCAGGCATGCCGCCTTCCGGGGAAAAGATGAGCATGGAGCCGGTGATCATTGCCGCTCTCAGTCAAGGAATTGAAGGCTCCAGCATGGGAGATACCGTTCTGGGGAGGGATATCCCGAAGCTGTTGGACCTGTACCAGCAAGACAGGCTCAGTATCGATCAACTGATTACCGGCAGGTATCCGCTGGAAGCCATCAACGAGGCCATCGAAAGCACTCTGCGCGGCGAGGCCCGCAGAAATGTCATTGTATTGGACCAGTAGGTTCAGGCCATGCGTCTGCGGGATCTGGAGATCTTCGTCGTAGCACCGCCACCGCCCGGCTGGGGAGGGCGCTACTGGGTGTTCACCAAGCTGACGACCGACAACGGGATCAGCGGCTATGGCGAAGTCTATGCCGCCGCAGTCGGGCCAGAGGCCATGAAACCGGTCATCGAGGATGTCTTCGAACGGCACATGCTCGGCGAAAAGCCCGAGAACATCGAGATCATGTTCCGGCGGGCCTATTCATCCGGTTTCACGCAACGTCCCGACCCGACGATCATGGGCGCATTTTCAGGGTTGGAGATCGCTTGTTGGGATATCCTGGGGAAGGCGTTCAACAGGCCGGTCCACGCGTTGCTGGGCGGAATCGTCAACGGGCGCATCAGATCATACAGCTACCTGTATCCGCGAGAGCATGACGACCCAGAGCGCTTCTGGACCGACCCACACTTGGCGGCCGAATGTGCGGCAGACATGGCCGAGGCGGGCTTTACCGCAGTCAAGTTCGACCCGGCCGGCCCGTACGCCATCATTGGCGGAAGGCAACCGTCAATGGAGGAAGTGGAACGATCTGCGGCTTTCTGCCGATTGATCCGCGACGCGGTAGGAAACAAGGCTGACCTTCTGTTTGGGACCCACGGACAGTTCACAACTGGCGGAGCAATCCGATTGGGCCGGCGGTTGGAGGAATTCGAGCCACTATGGTTCGAGGAGCCTGTGCCGCCAGACAATCCGGAATCAATGGCGCGTGTTGCTCGCTCCTTGCGCATTCCCATTGCCGCTGGTGAGCGTTTGACGACCAAGTCCGAATTCGCGGCGCTGTTGCGCTGCGGCGCTGCCGAAATCCTGCAACCCGCCACCGGCCGGTCTGGCGGTTTGCTGGAGTCACGGAAGATTGCCGCTCTCGCAGAAGCATTCAATGCCCAGGTTGCGCCGCACCTTTATGCCGGGCCTGTCGAATGGGCAGCCAATGTGCAATTGGCTGCGACTCTGCCCAATCTGCTGATTGTCGAGACCATCGAGACGGGAGGCGCGTTTCATCAGGAACTCATTGGCCACAGCCTGGAGTGGGATCGAGGCTACATCCTTGCCCCCGATGCCCCCGGATTGGGAATCGAATTCGACGAGGATCTTGCCCTCCGTCACCCGTATACCGGCGACCGCTTGCATCTTGAGATGCATGAGGAACCGGTCGAGTATTGAGACGGTTCGCGGCATTGCCTTTTCGCCATCTGCGTAGCCCGGGACGTGCCGGGGAGGCTGTCAAGTGAGGGTCAAGGCGAAAGGGGGCAGGCTCCCGCTGATCTTTGTGTTGGCGACCGTTGCGATAGACGCCATCGGCATTGGCATCATTATCCCGGTAATGCCCGACCTGATCATTGAGGTTGGGGGAGGGACATTGGGGTCGGCAGCCGTCTGGGGCGGCGTTCTGGCTTCGGTCTTCGCCTTCATGCAGTTGCTTTGCGGCCCCACCATCGGAAATCTGTCAGATCGGTACGGTAGGCGGCCCGTGCTGCTGGTCTCGCTGTTCTTCATGAGTGTCGATTATGTTGTGATGGGGGTGGCTCACACCATCTGGCTCTTGTTCATTGGCCGGGTAATCGGCGGGATAACGGCGTCCACGCAACCGACCGTTGCGGCATATATCGCCGACATTTCGGATCCTGACGAAAAAGCACAGAATTTCGGGCTGATCGGCGCAGCTTTCGGTGTCGGTTTCGTGCTCGGACCCCTGTTCGGCGCTGCCTTTGCAGAATTCGGCACCAGGGCGCCCTTCTACGCGGCGGCGGCCTTTTCCTTTGCGAATATGGTCTTTGGCTGGTTCGTGTTGCCGGAAACGGTGACAGACGCAATTCGCAGGCCATTTGAATGGAAACGGGCCAATCCGCTTGGAGGCCTGATCCACATTGGCCGGCTTCCGGGCCTGAAGCTGATGCTGTTGACGATGTTCGTGTTCCAGATCGCCTTCACGGTGTACCCTGCGATCTGGCCATTTTATACAGCGGAACGCTTTGGTTGGGACCCGAGGATGATTGGCGTGTCGCTTGCTGCATATGGCGTGGCGATTGCGTTTGTGCAGGGCTGGCTTATTCGAGTGGTCTTGAGGGTGATGACCGAGCGTCAGGCCGTTCTTGTCGGTTTGATTTTCGAGATGATTGGTTTTCTGGGATACGGGTTCATTACCGAGACCTGGCAGGCATTTGTACTGATACCATTGAGTTCCCTCGGTGCATTTGCATTGCCTGCCCTGCAGGGGATCATGTCCCGAACTGCATTCGACAACCAGCAGGGAGAACTACAGGGAGTCCTGACCGGCGTCGTGTCACTGGCGCTCATAATCTCTCCGGTGATCATGACGGTGATGTTCCGGGAATTTGTCAAGGATGGGGCAGTTTTCTATCTGCCCGGGGCGCCATTTCTGCTGGCTTTCGTACTGACTGCCGTGTGCATGGTCCTGATGTATCTGACACCAAAGCGGTAGCGGTTCCGAAATCTGGCCGGCCGCAACAGGCCGTTCAACACAAGTGGCAGGCCAGCCAATCGCGTCAGGTGGAAACAGGTCGTGCCTGGGGAAGGTACGCAAGACGCCCCCGGCGCTGAGCGCGCCGGAGGCTGAATTTGATCTGGGATCCGGAAGCGTCAGCCCATTGAGCCGCCGTCAGTCCGCCAGACCGAGACGATCGCGGAGCGCGGAACAGAGTCACCGCCAGACGGGAAGTGTGTGCCCGGATGCTGAATGCCGACAAACATGGTCTTGCGGTCTGGAGACCAGGCAAGACCGGTGATTTCAGCCTCATTTGGCCCAACGAGGAAGCGGCGGATTTCCCCTGTCGAGGTGTCGCCCGCCAGCATCTGGTTGTTCCCGTGCCCCTCGAAATCGCCTTCATTCGAGTAGTTGCCGTCCGTCTGGATCCAAAGGAGCCCATTCTGATCGAACATCATGCCGTCTGGGGAGTTGAACATGTTCCCCGCATTGATGTTCTCGGAACCGGCATTGGCGTCATCATGCACAACCGGGTTTCCAGCCAATGCGAACAGGTCCCAAGAGAAGGTCTCGGCCGCATGGTCTTCGCCATCGGGCCGCCAACGCAGGATCTGGCCGTATACATTGGCCTCGCGCGGATTTGGTCCATTGACCGGAGTCGGGTCGCCACCGGCATTGGGTTTCAATCCCCGGTTCTTGTTGTTCGTCAGTGCAACGTAGGTTTCAGCCCTGTTTGGATTGGATGCGACCCATTCAGGACGGTCCATGGTCGTAGCCCCGAGAATTGAGGCAGCCATCCGCGTATGAACCAGGATTTCGTCTGCTTGCATTCCTGTCGCCTCCGGTGTGAGCGCCATCCAGATGCCTGTCTGGTCATCATGGAACTTGCCGACCGACAGAACTCCAGAATCAAGCAACCCGGAATTGTCCCCACCTTCTTCGTAGACCCCGTCGGAAACAAATCGGTAAACAAACTCTCCGCGTTCGTCATCGCCCATATAGACGACCACTCGTCCATCAGCAGCAAGCACAACATCTGCGTTTTCGTGCTTGAACCGCCCGAGTGCTGTTCGCTTTTTGGGCGTTGAATCGGGATCAAACGGATCGATTTCGACGACATATCCGGCTCGATTTGCTTCGTTTGGATGCTTGGAGATGTCAAACCTGTCGTCAACCTTTGCCCAGCCGTAGCCCCAATCCTCCAGATTCACACCATAGCGCTGCATTGCTGCTGAACGTTCATAATCTGGATCCGAAGAGGAAAAGTACCCGTTGAAGTTCTCCTCGCAGGTCAGATACGTGCCCCAAGGTGTTTCACCGTTTCCGCAGTTGTTCCAAGTGCCCTTGGAACGGGTACCCGTTGGGTCTGCCGCAGTCATGAGAAGTTCCGAACCAGCGGCGGGTCCTGTCAGTTCCATTTCTGTATCGGTTACAATTCTGCGGTTGTATGGGCTGTCCTTGACCACGACCCAACTGTCACCTTCAGGTGCGATTTCGAAGATTGAAATGCCATGGGCCATCATGCCCTTGCGGATGTCATCATCGTTGGCGGCTTCGCCGTCGGGACGATTGCCCCAAATTGTGGACCGGTTGGTATATTCGTTGTTGACTGCCAAGACCGTGCGGCCTTCCGAGTGGAATACAGCCATGCCGTCATTGTTGTCTCCGAACGAACGGGCTTGACTGGCGCTGTCGCCACGTGTCCCCTCATCGAATTCCGGAGCGTCTGACCACAGTGGATCTCCCCATCTGACAAGCGTGTCCCACTCAAACCCATCGGGCACTACGACGGTATCGGCAGTCCCAGCCGGAATCTGCGAGAAACCGAACCCGTCGGTTGAAGCAGAGGCCATATCCGTAAGAGACGTCGTGCTCAGGACAAAACTCCCGACTCCAAACGTCAGCACGCCACCGACAAAACCGCGCCGGCTTATTGCGGCGTCGATCACGCGATCAAGGTCGGTAATTTCGCTTCGTGGTGAATGAATATCATCATATTCGTCGAAACTGATTTCTCTGTCAGTCATTTTTGTACCCCCTCATCAAGGTGCAGTTAGGCGTTAGTTCTCACAAAACAGGGTAGCGCTATCCCGCCAAGAATTGGCATTCCCGCAAGTCGCTTCGGCAATTGCAGGCTTCTCAGGATAGTCGATGCTCTAGCCCAACATGACCAGAGTTCCCAATTCTGGTAGTCCTCCCGATTTCTTGTCCAACTCTGACCGCACGGTTCAAGTTGGACAAGCTTGTAAAGCAAACCCTGCACATGCATGGTTCGTTGTCAAGCCGGGTGTCGGCGCCGGGTGCTGCCATGCCTTGGGCCCCACTGGTTCCGGGGGGTGCTCAGTTGTCCGGCTTGGACATGATTTGAGGTATTGAGCGCGGTTGCTCAGATTGCCAGGAAATCGGTTGATGCCCGCCTGCGGTAACTTCGCTGCTGGGACTCTTGGCTGGCTTGCCATGGAACAGTCGGCGGCCTTGCCGGAATTGTGGGAGTTACCTCATCGCAAGTTGCCACTTTGAAGGTCCCGGTTCCGGCGGGCAATTGAATCGGAAACCACGCGGTTGGTTATAGCTCCACTTTGCGAGTTACCGTTCCTTGACGTAGGGCTCGCCACCCGCACGCGGCGGTATGGCCTTGCCAACAAATCCGGCAAGAATAATCACCGTCAGGATATAGGGCAGTGCCTGCATGAGCTGCAGAGGAACCGTTCCGACCCCCGAGATTTCGATGCTCTGAAACCGGATGGCGATGGCTTCAAGCAGGCCGAACAACAGGCAGGCGAACAGCGCATAGACCGGACGCCATTTGGCGAAAATCAGTGCGGCCAGCGCAATGAAGCCTTTCCCGGCGGTCATGTCCCTGATGAATCCAGCCGCAAATCCGGTCGACAGATACGCCCCTCCAAGGCCACACAGCAAGCCGCAGATAAGGGTGGCCCTGTAGCGCAATCCGGAGACAGAAAGGCCGCCAGTGTCGACTGCTTCCGGGTTCTCGCCGACTGCTCGCAACCGAAGTCCGAAACGGGTCCTGAAAAGGATCCACCAAGATGCAGGCACCGCCAGCAGCGCAACATAAACCAGCAATGTGTGGCCGGAGAAGAGCTCACTGTAAATTGGTCCGACAAATGGAATGCCGGCGATCCACTCGGACAGTGGCCAGTCCAGAGGCAGAAACCGGCTGTCACCACTCAGGGACGGGGTCCGGCCGCCAAGCTTGAACCAGTTCTGGCCAATAAGCGCCGTAAACCCCGAAGCGAGGAAGTTGATGGCAACTCCTGAAATCAACTGGTTGCCGCGGAAGGTAATGGAAGCGGCGCCATGCACCATCGCAAGCACCATTGAGGCGATCAGGCCACACGCCATTCCTGCCCAGACCGATCCAGTCGATGCCGCAACCGCCGCCGAAAAGAATGCCGAAGCCAGCATCTTGCCTTCAAGTCCGATGTCGAAGATCCCGGCCCTTTCCGAAAATAACCCGGCAAGGCAGGCGAAAATGAGCGGGGTTGACAGCCGCATCATCGAGTCGAGGATCTGGATCAGTGTGGCAAAGTCCATGGCAGCGCTCAGCTCCGGAAGTACAGGCGCTCAAGCGGCAGCCTGACCATGTTATCAAGCGCCCCGGTGAACAGGATCACCAATGCCTGAATGACGACAATCATTTCGCGGCTTACGGCAGGCATTTCGAATTCAAGCTCCACCCCTCCCTGATAGAGCACGCCGAACAGGATCGCGGCAAGAAATGTACCCAACGGGTGAGAACGGCCCATCAGTGCAACGGCGATCCCCACAAAGCCTGCGCCTTGCACGGCATCAATGAGAAGCCGTTCTGCCTCGCCAACGACACTGTTGACTGCCATCATTCCGGCAAGCGCGCCAGAAATCAGCATTGCGAGCATGATAATCTTGAAGGGCGAGATCCCGGCATACACCGCCGCAGTTTCGCTGAATCCGAAGGCCCGGATTGCGTAACCCAGACGGGTGCGCCAGATTAGCAACCATACCAATATGCAGGCGGCAACTGCGAGCAGGAACGAAATGTTGACCGGGGGCGACTTCGGGAACGGGATGCCCACCCAGGCCAGCATTTCATGGCCTGTCGGCAAATGAGCGCCAGGGGGAAAGTTCCTGGTCTCGGCTGCCATCTGGCCCGGTTCCTTCAGGACATTCACGAGCAGATAGACCAGCAGGGCCGAAGCAATGAAGTTGAACATGATCGTCGTGATCACGATGTGGCTGCCCTTCTTTGCCTGAAGCCAGGCGGGAATTGCTGCCCATGCCGCACCGAAAAGCCCGGCGCCCAGAATTGCAGCCGGAAAAGCCAGCGTCCAGTGCGGCCACTCCAGGGAAAGGCAAACGAGCGCCGCGCCCAGGCCACCCAATGTCGCCTGTCCCTCACCACCGATGTTGAACATGCGGGCATGGAATGCGACGGCGACAGCAAGTCCGGTAAAGATGAAGTTTGTCGCGTAATAGAGAGTGTAGCCCCAGCCATAGGCGGAGCCGATCGAGCCCTTGATGATGATATAGAGCGCCTTGAACGGGTTTTCGCCAATCCAGAGAACCACAAGGCCTGAGATCAGAAAGGCCAGAGCGAGGTTGATCAGCGGTATGACCGCTACCTCCATATATTTCGGCATCCGTCTCAAGCTGCTGCTTCCTCGGCAACCCCGGCCATCAGCAGGCCGAGTTCCTTCTCGTTGGTTTCGGCCGTGATCCGCTCGCCGATGATCCTTCCGTCGAACATGACCACCACGCGGTCTGACAAGGACAGGATTTCGTCAAGCTCAACACTGACCAGCAGGACAGCCTTGCCGGCGGCCCGGAGGTCAAGGATGCTCTGGTGGATGAATTCAATTGCGCCGATATCGACCCCCCGGGTGGGCTGGCCGACCACGAGTACATTCGGGCTTCTGTCGATCTCCCTTGCCAGCACCAGTTTCTGCTGATTGCCGCCGGAGAAATTCCGAGTCGGGGTTTCCGGGTTGTTGGGCCGGATATCGAACTTGTCCATGCGCTCTTTGGTTGAACGGCGCATCGCAGCATTGTCCATGAACAACTTGTTGCGGTTGCAATCAGGATCATTGTGATATCCGAATGACATGTTCTCCCAGGCAAAGAAGTCCATGATCAAACCGAGGCGCTGCCGGTCTTCAGGGACATGCGCAACACCGTTGCGCCGCCGGTCGCCGGCGCCCGACCCCGATCCCGTGACAGGAATACTCCGGCCGTCGATCCGGATGCCTCCTTCTGCATCAGTGATGCCGCCGAGGACTTCCAGCAGTTCGGTCTGACCGTTGCCAGCAACCCCTGCGACGCCCAAAATCTCGCCCTTCCTGACCTCGAACGACACTCCCTTGAGCACCTGTACGCCGCGGTTGTCGGTGACGCTTACATTATCGACCTCAAGCACGGTTTCACCGGCTTCGACAGCTTTCTTGTCTACCCTGAGCAGGACCTTGCGGCCGACCATGAGTTCGGCGAGTTCCTCCGGATTTGTGTCGCAGGTCTTGAGTGTTGCGTTCATCTCCCCTTGACGCATCACGCTGACAGAGTCGGTAACGGCCATGATCTCCCGCAACTTGTGGGTAATGAGGATGATGGTCTTGCCTTCATCCCTGAGGCTCTTGAGAATTCTGAACAGGTGGTCCGCTTCGGACGGTGTCAGCACCCCGGTTGGTTCATCCAGAATTAGGATGTCGGCCTTGCGGTAGAGCGCCTTGAGAATTTCGACGCGTTGCTGGTGCCCAACCGACAGTTCTTCGACCACCGCGTCCGGGTCGACATGAAGCTCGTATTCTTCCGCCAGCCTGGCCAGCAGTGATCGCGCCAGCCGCAGCGACGGGCGCAGCAACACGCCAACTTCTGCGCCCAGAACGACATTTTCGAGAACGGTGAAGTTCGGTACCAGTTTGAAGTGTTGGTGGACCATTCCGATCCCGGCGGCGATTGCCGCCTGGCTGTCGGGAATCTGGACAGTTTCGCCGTTGACATGGATTTCACCGGCATCGGCACGGTAGAAACCATACAGGATAGACATGAGAGTGGATTTGCCGGCGCCGTTCTCGCCGACGATTCCGTGGATCGTGCCCCGCTGTACGGAGAGGTGTATGTCTTTGTTTGCCTGAACCGGCCCGAACGCCTTCGAGATGCCGATCAGTTCGATAGCGGGCGCGGCATCCTGCCGCGCCCGGTTGCTTTTTTCTTCAGTCAGCAATGCCGTAAATCAGCTTACGGGGCAGCTGTCATCAGCCGTGTAGTCGTGGACGGAAACCTCGCCGCCGAGTATCCTGGACTTGTAACCCTCAACGGCTGCAACCGTATCCTCGGAAACCAACGATGCGTTGTTTTCGTCCATGGCATAGCCGACGCCATCTTCGGCAAGGCCAAGCACCATGATGCCGGTTTCGAGATCCGGCCCGTCAGTGAAGGCGTTTTCAACCGCCAGGTCGACCCGCTTCAGCATGGAAGTCAGTACAGAGCCGGGATGGAGATGGTTCTGATTTGCATCGACCCCGATGCCGAGAATGCCGGCGTCTGCCGCTGCCTGAAGCACTCCTACACCTGTGCCACCAGCGGCATGGTAGACAACGTCGGCACCTTCAGCGACCTGGGCTTTGGTCAATTCGGCTCCCTTGACGGGGTCATTCCAGGCCGACGGTTCGTTGCCGGTCATGTTCTGGATAACCCTGATATCGGGATTGGCTGCCTTGACGCCCTGAACATATCCGCAGGCAAAGCGGCGGATCAATGGAATGTCCATTCCGCCGACGAAGCCGACGACATTCGAACTAGTTGTCATTCCGGCGATCAGGCCAACCAGGAACGAGCCCTCATGTTCCTTGAACACGACAGAGCGCACATTGGGTTCATCGACAACCGAGTCGATGACCACAAAGGTGGTGTCCGGAAATTCTGGCGCTACTGCGGAAAGGGGAGATGCGAACGCAAAACCGGTCATGACAACCGGATTGTTGCCTGCTTCAGCCAGGCGGCGGAGCGCCTGCTCACGCTGTGCCTGTGACTGCAGTTCGATTTCCCGATAGTTGCCGCCTGTCTTTGCCTTCCAGGCTTCAGCGCCGTTGAAAGCGCTCTCGTTGAACGACTTGTCGAATTTTCCTCCGAGGTCGTAGATGATTGCCGGGTCCGCATTGGCAGCGCTCGCAGCAATTGCTGCTGCTGCCGCTACCGCGGCCACCCTGTTGAATGTGGTCATGGTGTCCCTCCTGAATTGGTTCAGTTGACTTGAAGCGCCGCCAACGTACGCGGCTTCGCTTGGCGAGTGCAAATTCGCCGCAACCGGCAGGAATTACAATGAAAATGTGCCGGAAAGCGATCGAATTCCTCTGCCGGACCAATTGAAACCCTTCCGGCCGGCGGTTTCGTGCACGGAGGCTGGAGTGCTCCCGCCGTTGCGAAGATCAGACAGGCGGGCGCAGGTAGCATGGTTCCGGGCGCGGTCCGTGCCAGGGCAGTTTGCGGGATCCCAGCAGTGCAACTGACTCGCCGGTATTTCTAATGGATTGGACGGCTTTCGATCCCAGCGATGCAGCGATTTCCGCGGCACGGTATCCGGCTACCGGCAGTGCCTCAGAAACATGTCCGGCGATGTCTTGCCAAGGGACTTGAATGCTGGCGCCGGCAGGCCAGACTTTGGCAAAGGCAAAACCGCGGCGCCCTTCAACCACGACCAGTACTCGTTCGCAGCCATCCGGAACTGCCATTTCGAATGCGGAATGGCCAATCGCTGGCACGCCAAGCGAGAGTGCGAGTCCCCGGGCCGCCGAAACACCGAGGCGCACACCGGTAAAGCTGCCCGGCCCGGTCCCGACACCGATGGCGGCCAGGTCACCCATGGCAATCCCGGCCTTGGCTGCGCACTCCCTGATCAGGGGGAACAGCAATTCGGCGTGGCGCTGGTCGGCAGCCCGATGGACAGAGGCAAGAATGCGTTCGCTGCTGGCAATCGCCACCGAGCAGTGTTTTCCGGTTGTGTCGAATCCGAGAACCGGCAACTCAGGGTGCAACCGGCCGTACCTCTACAACTTCGGGCACATAGTGACGCAAGAGGTTTTCGATGCCCATCTTCAAGGTGATCGTGGAAGACGGGCAGCCAGCGCAGGCACCCTGCATATGCAGGTAGACAACGCCGCGATCAAATCCATGAAATACAATATCGCCACCGTCCTGAGCGACGGCAGGCCGAACACGCGTGTCGATCAGTTCCCTTATCTGCTTTGAGATTGGATCGTCTGGCGAATGCTCGGAAGAAGGATTGCTTTCACCTGAGATAGACTCTTCGATGATGGGGAGTCCTGCCTGGTAGTGCTCCATGATGGCGCCGAGCACTGGTGGCTTGACATGCATCCAGTCGACTTCCTCGGACTTTGTGACCGAGATGAAATCGTGGCCGAAGAATACCCTCACAACTCCGTTGATCCTGAACAATCTCGTTGCAAGTGGAGAGGAGGCCGTGTCGTCCTGATCAGTGAAGTCATGCGTCCCGTTTGCCACTACGGGTTGGCCGGGAATGAATTTCAACGTTGCCGGGTTTGGGGTCGATTCTGTTTGTATGAACATCTGCGCGACTCCGATTGCTGACTTCGCTTACTCCTGCGCCCTCGTGATTGCAATTCCAGGTCGAGGCTGTGGATCATGCAATGCAACTAGCTGGGGAGCCCCAAAAGCGGTCCTGGCCCGCATCAAGCGGGGTGCCGAAAATCATACATCATCTGCAGCTGCCCCCCCAATCGCGGTTCATCCGCGATCGTGCGCGATTGCGCAGGATTGCGGCCAGCAGGCAGCGCTCCTGCCCGGAACTAACATGTCGTAGCCGCCGTCCGAAGCCAATCCCCACTTCGCGGTTCGGCATTGAGCAACGGCTATGTGATTGCTTCCAGCTGTTCCTTGCCCAATTGCCCAGGAACGATCGTGATTGGAATCGGAAGCGTTCCCGAGGAGCGGCTGAGGCTGGTGACCAGCGGGCCGGGTCCTCCCGGGTCGGTACCTGCACCCAGTACCAGCACACCGATTTGCTTGTCGTCTTCGATCAGCCCAAGGATCTCCTGAACGGCAGGGCCTTCGCGGATCACGAGTTCGGGATGGATGCCTTTCCGTGTACGCATCCATTTTGCGAAGACCTCAAAATGCGCCTCGATGCGTTCCGTTGCCTCGGCCCGCATTATGTTGCCAACACCAATCCAGTGCTGAAATTCCTCAGGTGGAATGACGGAGAGTATTGTCACACTTCCGCCTGTCTTCGCTGCCCGCATCGCTGCGTAACGCATGGCGTTGAGGCACTCCCGGCTGTCGTCAAGGATTACCAGAAACTTGCGCATGTTCTACTCCTTGCCGGAGAATCTATGGTTGCAGGAGATCATTCTTCCGATGGGCGGAAATGGTCAACCGCTCATTGCCATGCCGGAAAAGTTGCAGCCTTGACCAACAGCAACACTGGAGGCCGGTCCCGTCGACTGCATGGTAGCAATCTTGTCATCCCGTTTCCGCAATCTTGCCCGGGTTCATGATGTTGAGGGGGTCGACTGCATTCTTGATGATTGCCATCCAGTCGACCGCAGTTCCGACTTCCCGTCTCAAATACTTGATCTTGCCTTGGCCGATGCCGTGTTCGCCTGTGCAGGTGCCGTCCATGTCAACCGCGCGTTCTGCAAGCCATTCGACAAACTCGTGGACGATGGCAACCTCCTTGGGATCTTCCGGATCTATCAGGGGCATCATGTGAAAGTTGCCGTCTCCGGCATGGCCGACGATTGGCGCAATCAGGCCCATCTCTACAGCCCGCTCTTGAGCTTCCGATACGCAATCCGCAAGTCGCGAAATCGGGACGCAGACATCCGTCGCAATACCTTTTGCTCCCTTTCGAAGCTGCAGAGAAGCCCAATAGGAGTCGTGCCGGGCCTGCCATAACCGAGTTCGTTCTTCCGGCTTGACCGTCCATTGAAACTCGGAGCCGCCCCGGTCGCGCATGATCTCTCCACAGGCCTTCGACTGTTCCGCAACCGATGCGGAACTTCCATGGAATTCCAGCAAAAGGAGAGGGGACACCGGCAGGTCAAGATCCGAGTAATCGTTGACCGCTTGCACGGTAAGTTCGTCTAGCAATTCAATTCGAGCGACAGGGATGCCGAACTGGATGGTGTCAATAACAGCAGAGCAGGCCTGATGGATGCTCGGGAAACTGCAACTGGCCGAGGAAATGGACTCCGGAATGCCGTGCAGCCGCAACGTGAGCTCGGTAATCAGGCCCAGCGTACCTTCGGCGCCAACCATCAGGCGCGTCAGGTCGTAGCCCGCTGATGTCTTGCGCGCCCTGCGGGCGGTTCTGATAATCTCACCACTTGGCATGACAACCTGCAGCGCCAAAACGTTGTCGCGCATGGTGCCATAACGGACCGCGTTGGTCCCGGATGCCCGCGTGGCAGCCATTCCTCCGATACTGGCATCCGCTCCAGGGTCGATAGCGAAGAAAAGTCCCGTGTCCCTGATCGATTCGTTCAGCGCCTTACGAGTAATGCCCGGTTGAACGACGCAGTCGAGATCCTCCTCGTTCACAGTCAGGACGGCATTCATTTGCATAAGGTCAACCGAAATGCCGCCGTATGGCGCGTTGACCTGTCCTTCCAGCGACGTGCCGGTTCCGAACGGGATTACCGGAACCTCGAATTTGGAACAGAGGGCAACCACTTCGGCACATTCCTCCGGCGTATGGGGGTAGACCACGCCGTCAGGAGGTTGAGGCTTGATAATCGTCGTCGTGTGGCTGTGCTGGGAACGGACAGAGTCGCCTGTCGTGAACCGATCGGCAAACCGGCGCTTCAGTATTTCGCACACCGAGGAAACGTTTTCTTTGCGAGTGGCCTGTTTCGGATTGACTGCCATCTGAATTCTCGTGTGATGCGGATGCCGTCTGCCTCCTGCTTCCTTACATCGCGGGTTGGCCAAACGGCAAATGTTGTCATCCGCCGCTGCATCCGTTTATCTGTTGCGCGCAAGGTGCCTCTCGGTCCAATTGCCCTTGCTGTCGAACTCACAAAACTGGAACTGCCTCATGGAACTCAACGGATCACGAACAATCGCATTGCCCCGGCCTGATGTCTGGCAGGCGCTGAACGACCCCGAGATTCTGCGGCAGTGCATTCCTGGATGCCAGGAGTTGTCAGGAACCGCGTCCGAGGGCTTTGAGGCGACCGTCACCCAGAAGGTAGGCCCGGTCAAGGCAACCTTCCGGGGCAATGTTGAATTGTCTGACATAGTTGAACCGGAGAGTTACCGGATTTCGGGGCAGGGCAAGGGTGGTGCTGCCGGTTTCGCCAAGGGTTCGGCGCTTGTGACGCTTTCTGAGGTCGATGGCGGTACCGAGTTGGTCTACGAGGTAGAAGCACGGGTTGGAGGCAAGCTAGCGCAAATCGGTTCGCGCCTGATTGCCGGAACTGCAAAAAAACTGGCAAACGAGTTCTTCGACCGTTTCCAGGAGGCAGCAGAAGGCCGCAACGAGCCTGCGCCCTGATTCCCAGCCTGTTCCCATTGCCGGTTTCAGTGATTTCAAGCAGTTGGCAGAGGCTGCTCCCAGCAACAGGTTCCGACAATCCGGCAATGATGCCAAGGTAGAAGATACGATTTCTCCAAGGCTGGTTGTTTCGGCCTGCCTTGCATGGAGGCATGTCTGAGGCCGAGAATGACAGCCGGCATTGGCATTTGATTTGCAAAGAGTGTGGCAACAGGAAGTCGTACTACGATCTGGGTGCAGTCCGGTACCGGGCATTCACGACGGGAAAGTCGGTTCTCGGAATCTGCAAAGTGTGCCGGGCCTTGCGGGGCTTTCGAGTCAAGTGGATTGATGACTAAGGCAACATCCTGAACAACAAACCACGGTAATTGGCGAAATCAATCGAGTGACATAAGCGAGGCGAGGAACCCTTGGTGAAGTCGCTGGGGGCACCGGCTCGAGCGCAAGAGGGAGAAAGCGGCCGAGTTCACAATCGTTGAATTGATCCGTCATGCGGGTTAGACAAAAGCGGTCAGGTTTTCGCCGGAGTATCAGGTGCGAGCAACGCTCTGGCCGTGCGTAGAGTTCTTCTTGCCAGACACGATGATGCGCGATTCAAGCCGGATTTGAGCTTCAAATTCGGCCCGGGACAATACAGGTTACCGATTTTGCAGGCGGCTCAACATGAGGCGACTGCCGACGCAAAGGCTGCAAGGACCGTTTGTGGGTTGCTCGACGGAGCAGAGTGGTCTTGCCCTTTCAACTCATGGACATGGACAAACCCGAGGCTTGCGATCAGTTCGGCACTTGAGCGAATGAAAGGCAGAGTTTGGTCGCCTACAATCATGTGGACGTCAAAGCCGGGTTGCCGGTAATTCCGGGTATCGAACAGGCAATCGCGGTGGACCGCCTCCATTTCACGCAATGTGCTCGGAAACGTTTCTACGCGGAGGCGCCACCTGTCATGGTCGTCCTTCAATCGGGCGATGTCTTCGCTGGTGCGGTTGTGAAACAGCCGGGAGTGGAGGATGACCGCAGCTTCTGGCCCGTCTGTTTCAAAGATGTTGCGAACACTGTCCAACCGATCAGCAAAGCCGCGGTCTGCTTGATCAGTTGCGGGTGGCTCGAAGAGCACCATTGCTAACAATTCCGGTGGGTCCCGCAACAGCTCCAATGCTATCCGCGCGCCCATTGATGTACCAAACAGGATCGGTCGATTTCCGATTTCTGCGATCACGGCGCGCAGGTCGTCCGTTTCCTTCAGGAAGTCGTATGTCTCGTTGTCTTCGCTGCCGCCGCGTCCTCGCCGGTCATAGGCCGTGACGGAATAGGCTGTTTCGAGACCGGCCCTAAGTTCGGGGTTTGCTTGCCTGTCAGCACTTGCGCCGTGCACGAAGACAAGGGCAGGTCCTGCGCCGCTGGTTTCGTAGGCAATTCCGGTGCCGTCGGAGGAGGCGACCCGCTCAGCCATCGTCACCGTAGCTTCGAACAAGAAAGTCATGGAACTTGTCGGTGATGGAAAGCCAGGATTGCCATTCCTCTTCAGTCAATTCCGCGATCATCTCAAGCTCGCGGCCGAGCATGAAGCTGGCGATCTGGCCTGCGATGTCTGCTCCGGTATCGGTCAGATTGACGATCGCCACCCGCCCGTCCGAGGCATCGGACAGGCGGAAAACCAGCCCCCGTTTTTCCAGCCTGGCCACCGCATGCGATACGGTGCCGCGATCCATGAGTGCGGCTTCGGCAATGCGGATCGAAGGCTGAGGTCCGCAGCGTTGGAGCACGAAGAGTAGGCGCCATTCATCAATGGAGACACCCAGCCGTTCGGCTTCGGCATCGCGTCCCTTTCGAATGAGTTGGTTGTGCCGCGACAGCCTGTAAGAGCTGAGTTCGGTTACATCGATATCCTCAGGCCTTGCAGGTTTGCGGGTTGCAGCGATTGCCCGCTTTTCTGGTCTCTTCAATTCGAACGCCCCGGCGGCAGGGGACAGAGTCCCCTGCCGGTTGTCTGATCACTCTATGACGGGAACCTCGAGTCCCTGTTCCTCATAATACCGGGCGGCGCCGGGGTGAATTGGAACATTTGTGAATGCAGCAAAGTTCTGCATTTCAATTCCGTTTGCCCAATTGGCAACAGATTGCAGGTCTCCAAGATTTTCCCAGAACGCCTTTGTGATTGCGTAAGCGACATCATCCTCGACATGCGCTGCGATGCCAACTCCTGTCCAGTCCTTCCAGGTTGTAACCGGTTCTTCATTGGCTTGGTTGTCGCCGTAGGCGTCTGGCGCCACCTGTGTAAGGCTGCGGCCAGGAATGTTGGTCTGGCGCTGGACCTCATCGTTTTCGAGGTCTGTTTCCGAAATGCCGATCAAACGGATCTTACCGAGCGCCGCAGCCTGCTGGATGCCGGGGTTGCCGACCGGGACTGGGCGGAACCAGGTATCGACCTGCCCATCTTGGAAAGCCTGAAAGGCAGATCCAAAATCCAGCGATACGAGCGTATAGTGCTCGTCGGGCTCCATCCCGGTTATGGCTCGTGTCAGATCCTGCATCATGCGCGAAACTGCCGCCCCGCGCGGTCCAAAGAAGACATTCTTGCCGCGCAAGTCTTCAAGCGACCGTATGCCGCTGTCTTCCCAGACAATCAGCTGGAAGGTGCCACCCGGATACATCGTCATGGCACGGATACGGCCGAACAATTCGTCATTGTTCGGGATTTCTTGATACATCGCCCTGCCGTTCTTCAGGAGTGACGCGATGAACGGGACTATCAGGTGAATGTCGGCATCCCCCTTGGCGGCTTGAAGCAGTGCCTTGGTGCCGGGTTGATTGAACGAAATCTCGACTTGGATGTCAGGATTAACTCTGCCTACCACATTCGAGATATAGGTCATCACTTGACCCGTTGAGCCTGTCTGGCTCCCGGCGGTAGCGCGCAGGCGAACCGTGTCCGCAGCGGCCATTCCCGCAACAGTTGTGAGCGCCAGGGCCAGCCCGGCAGCGCGTAGTGTTCTGTTCATTTTGACTTGCTCCCTTACACAGATCGGTTGCACTGTGTTTATGTTGTATATCCAACATGATTTTGTTGGTAATGCAACAAATGATTCAGGCAGTCCGACGGGCGATTGCGCTCCTTTAATGCCGGAAACCGTGCTCGGGGGCACACATGGCGATACACAAGGCCGTTGCGGCCGTTGCAGCTGTCACGATTTCCGTGATTTCTCTCTATGTCGCAGGTATCCGGCTTATCGATCCGCTGCTGCTACGTCCGGCTGTTTTCGGGCTGGCAATCACCGCCGGCATTCTCAACTGGCCGCTCGCCGAAGAATTCAAGGCGCGAGGAATCAAGGCGATTGCCTTGTGGATCCTTGATGGTGCGCTGCTATCCGCCAGCCTTCTCGCCTGTGTCCGGTACGTCCAGATCAGCGAGACGTTTGAGGACGGTTTCTTCTTCCTGTCGAACCGCGACATAGGGCTTGGCTTCATTGCGATGCTCGCAGCAATGGAACTTACGCGGCGCACGCTTGGCTGGACAATCGTCTTAATTTGCGGGCTTGCGCTGATCTACATGGTGTTCGGTGAGTACTTGCCGGGATTTCTGGGCAACGCCGGTTACTCCCCAGAGCAAGTCGTTTCCGACCTCTGGCTGTCGACCACCGGGACTCTCGGCACTGCATTCGGTGTTCTGACCACGCTTGTCATTGTCTATATCGTGTTCGGATCAATCATCACCAAGTCCGGAGCCGGAGACGCTCTCATCAAGATTGCGATGTCACTGGCTGGCGGCACGCGCGGCGGGGCTGCGCATGGAGCAGTTGGCGCCTCTGCAATGTTCGGTTCTATTTCGGGCAGCACCGTTGCCAATGTGGTTGGAACCGGAACTTTCACCATTCCGCTCATCAAACGCCAGGGATTCTCAGGCCGTTTCGCGGGTGCTACTGAGGCGGCAGCGTCAACGGGTGGCACTTTCACGCCACCGGTCATGGGTTCGGCGGCATTTCTTTTGGCCGACTTGACTGGCACTCCTTACCTGACCGTTGCCATTGCAGCAGCAGTGCCTGCGCTGCTCTTTTATATCAGCCTATTTCTTGCCGTTGAGATGGAAGCGCGGCGGTCAGGAATAGAACCGGTTGCCGAAGCTGATCGCGTTCGATTGACGCCGCGGGACTGGCTGAACGGCCTGATGTTCTTCTTGCCCATCCTGACCATCCTGGGAACCCTGATCGCAGGAAGGTCCGCCGCATTCGCAGGGTTCGTTTCGATATTTGTGACTATCCTGACGGCGCTTGTGCTCAACCCCGGCCTGCGCAGAAATCCACTCGCACTAATGGATGGGTTGGTCACCGGCGGATTCAATGCGGTCCGCATTCTGGTCATTATCGCCTCGATCGGGATCTTTGTGGGTGTGATCAACTCCACTGGACTGGGTGTAAAGCTGGCTCAACTGATCGGTGGCCTTGGCCGCGAGCAGTTGTTCCTGTCTCTGACCGTGGCGGCGCTTGCCACAACGATACTGAGCATGGGGATGCCAACAACACCGGCTTATCTCATCGTTGTCCTGACGATGGGCCCAGCGCTTCTGAAGCTCGACGCGCCAGTCCTGTCCATGCACATGTTCATCCTGTATTACGCGGCACTTGGCGCGGTCACACCGCCTGTTGCCGGTGGCAGCTACACGGCTGCTCCAATTGCAGGCGCTGATCCGGTGCTGTTAAGTTTTACTGCCTTCCGCCTGACCATCGTGGCATATGTCTTTCCGTTCGTCTTCATATTCTCGCCGGAAATCCTGCTGGTGGTTGGCGACCCGGGATTGCTGCAGATCATTTCCGTCATCTTGCGATCGGCGTTTGCAGTCGTGCTGATCACTCTCGGCCTCGGGTTTGCCAAGCAATCGTTCAGGAGCCTTGCAATAAAGTTGCTCGCCGTGGTTTCGGGTTGCATGGCCCTGTTTTCGGCTCCCCTGATATTTGGCTGCGGCATTCTTCTCGGCGCCGCTGCGCTGGTCCTTCTCCGCATCGAGGATTCATCAAGCGATGGAACGCGCCGGGCATGAGTACGGTCCGGAACATCCTCTTCATCATGTGTGATCAGCTCAGGGCGGATTATCTCGGTTGTAACGGACACCCGCATCTGAGGACCAGGAACATCAATTGGCTTGCGTCGCAGGGCCTGAATTTCAGCCGGGCGTATGTTCAGGCGCCAGTATGCGGTCCCTCGCGCATGTCGATCTACACTGGCCGCTATGTTTCCAGTCACGGCTCAACATGGAACCGGAGCCCGATCCGCGTCGATGAATGGACCATGGGGCACGCCATGCGGGCGAGGGGACTCCGATCGGCACTCATCGGCAAGAGCCATATTGTGGTCGACCCCCAAACCGTTGAATGGCTCGGCGTTGGCCTTGATGGGCTTCAACACCAGCTGCTTGTCCAAGGCGGTTTCGAACCTGTTGAAAGGGACGATGGTGTCCACCGGGATGCCGCTGTGCCATCCGGGCTTGCCTACAACGAATACTTGCGGGCTCACGGCTACTACGGTCAAAATCCGTGGCACGACTACGCCAATTCTGCCATGGGCGCGGACGGTTCGGTGTTGTCGGGCTGGCAGTTCCGCAATTCCAACAAACCGGCGAGAGTCGCTGAAGAGCATTCCGAGACCGCTTACATGACGGACCGGGCGCTAGATTTCATCAACGGCCAGGGAGATAGCCCCTGGTTTCTACATCTGAGCTATATCAAGCCGCACTGGCCTTACATGGCGCCCGACCCTTATCACGCCATCTATACGCCAGACCAAATTCTGGCTGCACGGAAACATGACCGGGAGAGGGCGGAGCCGCATCCCATCCTGCGCGTCCTGATGGGTATTTCCGACAGTGCCGCTTTTCAGGTCGAGCGCACCCGCGACGCCGTGATTCCGACCTATATGGGCCTCGTGAACCAGATTGATGATCACCTGGGCCGGGTGTTTGATCTCCTGAGACGTTCAGGCAGACTCAAGGACACACTGATTGTCTTTACATCCGACCATGGCGATCACCTTGGTGATCACTGGTTGGCAGACAAGGGAATGTTCTACGAGCCGGCAACGAGGATCCCCCTGATCATCTATGATCCAAGTCCTCGTGCGAACGGCACAAGAGGGCTTGCGGTCGATACACTGGTGGAATCCATTGACCTCTTCCCGACATTTCTTGATGCAGTCGGAGCCAAAATTCCCTCGCACCGCCTTGAAGGCGAGAGCCTTCTTCCGCTGCTGACGGGTCAGGCGCGAGACACCAACCGCGAGGCCGTTTTTTGCGAAATGGATTATGCCTTCATCGAAACCCGATCGGAACTGGATCTGCCCGTTGATCATTCAATGGGCCGCATGGTCAGAACAAGGGATTGGAAATACGTTCATTTCGACACCCTTGCTCCGCAACTGTTTGATCTGAAGGCTGACCCAGATGAACTGCACGACCTTGGCAGCGACCCGGGCTATGCCAAGCAGCGGGCACGCATGCGGGATCGATTGATGGAGTGGTCGCTGCAAAGGAAATGCAGGATTACCGTTGACCATGAACGCGTAAAGTCATGGATATCCAGCGGGCGCAAGAGGGGCATCGTCAAGGCTGCCTGGTAGCCATCCAGGCGGTGGCTCAAGCCGGGCTTGGGTCGCCCGAAGCCGCAGCGCCGGTAATACTCCGCTTCGCGGCCCTGTTGCATTCGTCATGGGACTGGAACCAGTTTGCTGCCGCTGCACCCACTTGAGGCAGGCCATTACGCCGGAGGACCAGGTGGAAAGCATGACTGAATTGCCGAGGTGACGGAGTTCCCGGCCGATGCAGGCCTGTACTGTGCCAACTCATGGCCGAAGCAGCAACTAGACCTGAAACGGTGCATGGGTGGATGAGTCCACGGTCCCTAAGACACATCGCAATGGATGCTGCCAACGCTATGCCGACTCGGGATAATTCCGTCGCCTACTCACCCACTATCCGAGCATATGGTAATTCAGTGCACGGATGTCTACCCCGGGTCCCCGAGCATTGTCATGGGCTGCCTGCGGGGTTCAGGAGGCTCACACCCGCGGGAATCCGTCCGGCAGCGCTTTTGGAGCGGGCCGGGTAGTGGCAAACCGCGCTGCAGTTCAAACTTGGACCGGGGCAGAGTCCTCCGCAGGCAAGACACTGAAACCGGGCAAAGCTCGCCGCCACCGAGTTACTGGAGGAAGGTCCGCTAAACTATTGAACCGGATGGTTGCCGCCAAGCATGGCAGGGTGATTTTTCCGGCCATAGTAAAACTGCGAGGTCAACAACGTAAGGGAGTTGCCGGACACTGGCCATGTGGCGCAAGCTGCAGCTGCAATGATGGCCTGTGGCATCGGCCGACTGCTGTCTGGTGCCACCCCAATCGAGCCCATTTCAAGAGCACGAACGTATCGACGAACCAGAAATCAGGCTCGTGTCATTCTGGCCGGAGACAGACAAGCCGGTCGCCAGTAAGTCTCAAGACTTCGGCGAACCGTACAAAAAATCCATGTCTGGTTTCTCCGTCGCGTAGAAATGCACCCAGATATACGCATGGCTGAAGGCTGCAATGGCGAGCGCTGACACTGAGCTGAATCCTACGGCAATTGCCCAGAACAACAGGAAGGCAAACAGGTACATTCCGTTGTCAGAATAGCGGAAGATGCCTTCCTTAACCAAAGGCATCTTACGAAACCGTTCTTCAAAGTGGTCTGCGCCTGCCGCGCGTTTCATCCCGAAGTACCGCACCACGCTATAGGCGGCGTATGTGCCAGGCAAAACGAGGATGAGCATGACAAGCACAACCAGAGCCGGTGAGAGGCTGATGCTGTTTCGGTCAATGAAAGCCAGATAGGCAAGCGACAGGAAGCGGCCGAAAAACAGCAAAAAGAAAACAAGCAGGTAGCCACCAAAGCCAATAGTTCTGCTTACGCCCGATGATTGCAGTTCGCATCGCCATGAGAACCATACCCAAACCTGGTGCATCACGGGGATGATCGCTGCAATCCAGAACGCAATCGAATGCGGCCGGCCGAGCAAGATCCAGGCAAACGCCAAGACTATCAGAAGTCCCGAAAGACCGGTGAAATGCAGCAGTTGGCCCTTCCACAGACTCGGGACTGTGGAAGTCTTCAGATCACTGCCAACTCTCTTTTTCGCGACTGTCACGATGAACCTCGAAGACCGGGAGCGCAGCTCTCATGACTACTCACGCCGAGCCTCGCGCTGGCTGCGTTACTGCCAAGCAATGTGGCCTGGTCACCCATTTCACGATGCGCCGCTCTCGACGATTCTGACACGGCGAGCAGGTAGCTGCCATCCCCTGTGTACAAGGGTGCGCCGAATGCCCGTCCTCTACAATGACGACGAACACGCAATCCAGTCCTTCAGGCCGCGTCGACCCTGCTGCCTGTGATCTGCCCGATTATCCGACTACACTCGGCCAGCGGCCCAATTCCAGTATAGCTCAAGCGCCTTCTGGGCAATGGGGCCGCGCTGGTAGTGCACATCATCGAAGCGGCCAACGGGGGTGACCTTCGACATGTTGCCTGTCATGAAGACTTCGTCTGCCGCCCGGACATCGTCGAATGAAACCACAGACTCGTGCACAGACAGGCCTGCTTCCCGCAGAAGCCAGATGATCCGTTTGCGGGTGATCCCGGCAAGAAAGGTCCCGTTCGCGACCGGGGTGAATACCTCGCCGTCCTTTGCATAGAACACATTTGCTGTCGCTGTTTCGGCGACGTTTCCGAGCGCATCTGCGACGAGGGCATTGTCAAACCCCTTGGCGATCGCCTCGCGCAGCATGCGGGCGTTGTTGGGGTACAAGCAACCGGCCTTGGCGTTGACAACTGTTGATGCAAGAACTGGCCGTTCAAACCTTGTAGTGGTCAAACTGACAGTCTTGTTTGGATCCGGCATCGGGATTTCTTCAAGACAGACGCAAAAGCCAGTTTCTCCCATCTTCGGTACGACCGCCATGGGTTCGCCTTCGAGTGCCCAGTACATCGGCCGGATGTAGACAGGCGATCCGTCCGGGTACAGCTTCAGCCCATCAAGGGTGATGTCGTGGATTTGTTGGGCCGTGTGTGTGGGTGTAATGCCCATGGCATGCGCAGAGTCGTTTAGCCTGGTGCAATGCGCCATCAGGTCAGGGTGGAGGCCCCGGGCGTAGCGGGCACCATCGAATACACTGGAACCAAGCCAGGATCCGTGATCGGCAGCGCGCATCACATAGATGTCGCCGTCATGCCATTCGCCCTTGTAGTAGGTCCTTACGTTTGTTCCGGTTGCCATTCGTTGACTCCTCCGGTCAATCAGCGTTGGTTCGCTTGGCGCGATCTGATCATTCCAACGATCTCGTATGTTCTCGCCAAAATTGGCTCGGCAATTTCGGCGGCCTGGTCCGAACCGGCGCCGAGAATGCGATCGATCTCAGCCGGATCGTGCATTAGCCGGTTCATTTCGGCTGTGACGGGTCCGATCTTGGCGACCGCAAGATCAACCAGCGCGGCCTTGAATTCCGAGAACATCTTTCCGCCAAACTCTGCCGTGACATCACTTGGCGCCGTGTCTGACAATGCTGCGTAGATGTTGAGCAGGTTGGCTGCTTCCGGCCGCCCGGACACACTGTCCGGTGTTTCTGGAACAGGTTGGGAGTCGGTTCTGGCCTTGCGGACCTTGGCGGCAATTGTATCGGAATTGTCGGTCAGATTGATCCGGCTCATGTCTGACGGATCCGACTTTGACATCTTTTTGGTCCCGTCCCGCAAGGACATCACACGGGTTGCCGTGCCTTCGATGATCGGCTCGATCACCGGGAAGAAGTCGGTCTGGAAGTCATGGTTGAACTTGATGGCGACATCGCGTGTCAATTCCAGATGCTGTTTCTGGTCCTCGCCGACGGGCACATGCGTCGCGTGGTAGGCCAGGATATCGGCTGCCATCAGCGCCGGATAGGCAAACAGGCCGACCGATGCGTTCTCCCTGTTCTTGCCGGCCTTGTCCTTGAATTGCGTCATTCTGCCAAGCCAACCCATGCGCGCCACACAGTTGAACACCCATGCAAGTTCGGCATGCGCTGGCACCTGGGATTGGTTGAACAGTATAGATCGGGCAGGATCAATGCCTGCTGCCATGAAACCGGCCGCTGCTTCCCTGGTTGCAGCCCGCAGCCCGTCCGGGTCCTGCCAGGTCGTGATGGCGTGCAGATCCACGAGGCAGTAGATGGTCTCAATGCCATCGTCCTGCATCTGGACGAAACGCTTCAGTGCGCCGAGATAGTTTCCAAGCGTAAGGTTGCCACTCGGCTGGATTCCTGAAAAAACACGCATCTTGCGGGACTGCGCCGCCATTCTCAGGTCCTCTCGGGGAAAGCTGAATCGGCAGGCCTTATCGCTTTCGCATGTCGTATCGTCAACCATGGCGGAAAGTAGTCAATGGCCAATGGCAATTCGAGCATGTTCGACGGCGCCGGTCTGCCGCGGGCGGCAATCGTGTTGGCAGCACTTGTTGTTGCGCCGGAGCTTGTCTTTTTCTTCGGTGATTTCTTTCTGAATCCGGACCGGGGCTGGGCAGGGAGCTTGCGGGCAGCAGCAGCAGGGATTTTTGCGTTTCTTCCGGGCCTGATTGAGGCGGAAGCGCAGAACGGCCTTCCTGAACTCGGCAGCATCTTGCGGCTGTTCACGTATCCATTCATTCATCTGAACGCCATTAGCGCCTTGTTCAGCGCAGTCTTCATTCTGGTTCCATTCAGGATGATCGGCTACTCGGCCCGGCCGGAGCGCACTCTTGCGGCATTCTTTGCGACCTCTGCAATCGGGGCCCTGGCATACTACTATCTTGCCGCAGACAACTTTCCACTGACCGGGGCCGCACCCGGTTACCTTGGCCTATTCGGCGTTGCTGTCGGGGCAGTCGTCATGACTGGAGCTGCAAGCGACACCAGGCGAATGGGAATGTCCGCTCAAACGGCGCTCCTGCTGCCCGCGCTGTTGCTTGGTTTTGAGATTGTCTCATCGCTGATCGTAACCGGCAGCAAGCTCTGGTTCGCCGAACTCTCGGGATTTCTCTTCGGCTTTCTTGTCGCCCCGCTCGTTTACAACGTGCCATATTCGACGCTGATTGCGAGGCTGCTGCAGCTGTTTCGCTGATGCTGTCCGGGCGGAGGCTTGGGTTCAGCTCCTGCGACCGAGCATATTGCGGATCTCGTTTGTCTTGACTGCACCGAACAAGATGAGGAGCAGGGAATAGGCAAGCATCCCGGCAAGAACAATCGCAGCGAGCGCAACATAACGGTATCCGGCTTGATGCAGTGGCTCCTCGAGAACTGCCGCCAACAGCCAGACAAGTCCGCCCATCAGAACCGACGCCGCCAATATGGCAGGCGCGAGGCGCCTGAACATGCCGCCAAGCGATGCGGCGCGCCCCATCCGGCGCGTGCCAATCCAGAGCATAGCGAGCATCGCCCAGGCAGAGAGTGTTGCGCCGAGTGCAGCCGCCAAATAGCCAAATGACTGCATGAGGCCGACAGCGACCCCCGCATTTATGAGCATTGAGACCACGGCAATTCTGAATGGCGTTCGAGTGTCTTCCCGTGCAAAATACAGGCTCGTGACCACCTTTTGCAGGACAAATGCAGGCAACCCGGCCCCGTAAATCACCAGAGCGGCAGCCGTTGCTTGCGTGTCTTCCGGCCCGAAGCGTCCACGCTCGAAGAGCACGCTCACGAGCGGGGCAGGGATCAATGCCAGAGCAATCGCCGCGGGGAGAGCCAGTCCCAAGCCGACCGTTGCTGCGCTGTTGAGTGCGGCCTGGGCTCCTGACTCATCGCCCGCTGAGAGCTTGCGGGAAAGATCAGGGAGCAGAACCACGCCAATTGCGATCCCGACAACACCGAGGGGAAGTTGATAGAGCCGGTCAGCGTAGTTCAGCCAAGCGACCGCGCCGTCCTCGAAACTTGCAACCTGTCGGCCAATCAGCAGATTGATCTGCACAACTCCACCGGCGAGTGCTGCGGGACCCGCGATCGTTGCCAGCCGTTTAAGGTCGTCCGAAATCCGGGGCCATCTGATGCGAAGCCTGAACCCCGCGCGGGCTGCGGCTTTGCGCAGCAAGGCGAATTGGAGGATGCCGGCAACCGGCGCGCTCCAGGCCAACGTCAGTGCCGGATCCCACCCCATTCTGTGCGCGGCCAGGAGTGCGGCTATGAAGCACAAATTGAGCAGGACAGGCGCGGCTGCTGCTGCCGCAAACCGGCCGGTGGAATTCAACACACCGGAAAGCAGGGCCGCAAGCGAGATGAAGGTCAGGTAGATAAACACTATGCGCCCATAAAGCACAGCAAGGTCAAGTCTGCTGTCCCCGGCAAAGCCGCTTGCCATCGCGAGTACCAGCAATGGCATGGCCAGTTGAGCCACGAGGAAGAATATGAGCAGAAATCCGCCGAGAGCAGAGAAGGCCTCTTCAGCAAATGCCAAGGCCTTCTCCCGGTTGTCCAGCCGCTTCGAGAACATCGGCACAAAGGCAGTGTTGAATGCCCCTTCGGCAAAGATCCGCCGGAACATGTTGGGTATACTGAAGGCCACCAGGAATGCTTCTGCAGCCGGACCAGCACCAAGAACCGCAGCAAAGATCACATCGCGGCAGAAGCCGAGCACACGGCTGGCAAGTGTCCAGAATCCGACGGTGAAGAAGCCGCCGATCAGCCGGGATTCAGTAGCCATCCGTCGATTGGCGCCAGTGAAATCGCCATGTCATCGCATCATTGCGGATCGGCGATGGAATTGACGGATCGCCTGGCGCCGGGTCCTCTTGTCATCTTGCGTGACCAGTTGTCCGGCAAACGATCGTCATGATCCCGCAGGCAGGAAGGCTCTCGGTGCTGGCGAAACGATGATCGTCCGGAAGTCCCTGACTTCAGCAACCGCAAGCGCCCGCTGGATTGTTCCGTTCGCGTTGAAACGGAAAATCCCATCCGATCCGTTGAATCCGGCAGGATTGGCGATCACCTGTCCGACGGGCAGCGCTCTGTTGGCGAGAATGCGGTCAATGACAACCATTCCGTCATAGGCAAGCCCGGTCAGTGGATGGGGTGGATCATTGAACTCATATTGATAGCGATAGCTGAAACTCGCAGCCAGGTTAGGGTCGGGCAGGGGGTACCAGCCGCCCTGCAACCCGCTGATCCTGAGATTGCTTTCAGGAATGTCCCATCTTGTAATTCCTGCAAGCTGGACTGCTGTCAGATCAATTCCGGCTTCGGGAACCATCTGGGCCAGCATCGGCAGCGCTCCGGCCGTATTGCCCGTGAGTACGAGCAGATCAGCCCGGGTTGCCTCAAGCGCCGCCACGATTTCTGGAATGACATTGACCACGCCTATCTGGGAGAACTCGTGCGAGATTGCTCCGGCAAATCCCAATCCTTGAGCCCGAGCCGCTGCCTCCACTGCCACAAGGCTGGCCCTGCCTGCCATTGTGTCTGCATGGACGACCAGGACCCTGCTCTTGCCCTGCATTGCTGCGTGGCTCATTACCCTGTCGGCGGCATCCCGGTGCGTGCGGCCCAGAAGATAGACAGTCCCACCCGCGACATCCGTCCGGTTGGAGAATGTAAAGACTGGAACAGAACGGGTTGCTGCTATCGAGCCGGCAGCGGCAGCCGATGCGCCGAACACCGGCCCCAGGATGGCATCGGCGCCATCGTTCAATGCCTGGGTCGTTGCCGAAGCGGCGCCATCGATTGTTCCTTCTGTCGGATAGACTCTCAATTCAATACGTGAATTGCCGGCGTCTGCGAGGGCAAGCCTGGCGCCGTTCTCCAGACTTCGGGCAAGTTCTTCGTTGTTTGCGTCCTCCGAGCCATACGGGACCAGCAATGCGACCAACCCTGATCCGCTGCCCAAACCGCTGACCGGTGAAAGAGGTTGACTGGACCGGGTCGGGCCCCCGTGTTGGCAAGCAGCCAATAACAGGCTGCCTGCCAAGGCAAGTGACACTACACCGCGACCGAATCCACCTGTCATGATCTGCCTCCAGATTTTGAGTGCTATTTATCGTCTATGGCATCGAACTGGAATACGCGCCATCTTGCCAGTTCGGAATTGCAGGCAAACGGGATGACACCATGGAAGTAAAACCAGTAGTCTTGCAGCCTGCACTCTATCTTGTGTCCGTTCCAATCGGAACAGCGCGGGATATTACGTTGAGAGCGCTGGATACACTCCGGAGCGCCGACTCGATCTGGGCCGAGGACACCAGATCGGCCCGCCGGTTGCTGGGGATTCACGGCATTCCGCTGAATGGACGGCAAATCAGGTCCTATAACGATGCCAACGGAGCCCAGCGCCGCCCGGCGATCCTTGAACAGCTTCGGAAGGGCAAGAGCGTCTGTTACGTATCCGAGTCCGGGACGCCACTGGTCGCCGACCCGGGATACAAGCTGGTGCAGGAGGCAGTTTCCATGGGAATACAGGTGACCACCGTGCCGGGAGCAACCGCTGCCGTGGCCGCTGTTACGGTCTCAGGCCTGCCAACCGACCGTTTCCTGTTTGCCGGTTTCCTGCCGGCAACAACCGCAGCCAGGCAACGGGAACTGAAGGAGCTGCGCGATTGCAAGGCAACGCTGGTGATCTACGAGACGGCAAGGCGGTTGCAAGCTACGCTTGAAGATCTGGCAATGGTGTTTGGTGGTGCACGGCGGGTTGCGGTTTGCCGCGAGTTGACCAAAAAGTTCGAGGAGATTGCCAGGGGGAGCCTTGAAGAGTTTACCAGGGACCAATGCGTCTCCATCGCCAAAGGCGAAATCGTGCTGGTTATTGAGGGCGCAGCAGAGCCCGAGGTAGCATCAGCCGAGGTTGAAGCGCTTCTGTCAGAACTGCTTGACAGCATGACAGTGAGGGACGCCGCTTCCGAAGCCGCTGCGGTCTTCGGCATACCGCGAAGCAGGGCATACAAAATGGCCGTATCGCTCGCTCAATTGAAGAGCGAAGGCACAGGCAGCCCGCACGCCGGCACCGGAAAGGCGGCACCCATGTAGTAGATCCGGTAGCTACGCAACTGGTCGGTTGCAGTGTTTTCGGATCAGTTTCTGCTGTATTTTCGATTCCAGATGGAACTTTCAGCAAGGATCGTCCCGGAATGGCGCTAAAGGTGGGGCTTCAGATGGATCCCATTGAATCCATCGATATCGACGCAGACAGTACTTTCAGAATTGCCCTTGAGGCCCAGAATAGAGGCTGCGAACTCTTCCATTACCTGCCGGAACATCTGTCCTACGAGTCGGGAGTGGTGTCAGCGCGGGCGCGACCGGTTGAGTTGAGACCGGAGAAAGGCAATCACTTCTCGTTCGGGGATGAATCCCGGATGCCGCTTGGCGAACTCGATGTGGTCTGGTTGCGCCAGGATCCGCCATTCGACATGTCCTACATCACGACAACGCACTTGCTTGATCTGGTTGGAACCGAGACGCTTGTCGTCAATGATCCATTCTGGGTACGGAACTTTCCCGAGAAACTCCTCGTCCTCAATTTTCCGGATTTGACGCCTCCCACGGTGATCTCGCGGGACCTCAAGACACTGGCCGATTTCCGGGAATTGCACAGGAACATTGTGGTCAAGCCGCTCTTTGGAAACGGGGGCGCCGGCGTCTTCCTGCTGCGGGAGGGGGACATGAATTTCAATTCGTTGCTGGAAATGTTCCTTGCCGCCAACCGCGAACCGGTCATTGCCCAGAAATATCTTGAAGATGTCCGGGCCGGCGACAAGCGTGTCATCCTGGTCGACGGAAAACCGGTCGGAGCGATCAACCGGTTGCCGGCATCCGGCGAAGCCCGGTCGAACCTGCATGTCGGCGGAACGGCGCACCCGGCTCCTTTGAATGACCGGGATCTGGAAATCTGTGAGAGAATTGGGCCACACCTGTCCCGCAATGGTCAGATCTTCACCGGAATTGACATCATTGGCGGGTGGCTGACCGAAATCAACATCACTTCGCCCACAGGCATAGTGGAACTCGAGCGTTTCGACGGCACGAATTCGGCAGCGCTCATGTGGGATGCGATTGAGAACAAGCTTGCACAAAGGCAGTGACCTTGCGCTTGCCAGAGTGGCTGCGCGATCAGAATGAAGTGCCGGCTTCGATCAGCCTCCATTCCCCTTTCAGATTGGAAATCCGGGTCAATGAGAGGTGATCAATTTTCGTTCGCAGCGCCTCTTCGAAGGAACTTCCGGCGCATCTGGTAATCTGGGTCATGATTGTCCCGAAATGGGCAACTGCGATGATGTTCTGCTCACCGGAATCACTCGAAAAACAGTCAACGAAGCCCGACACCCTTGAAGAAAGCTCAAACCAACTTTCTCCAGATGGAGGCGTTGCCGAGCGGGGGTCGGTCCAGAAGGAACTGGCCGGACCCGGGTATCTTCTTCGTATCTCCTCGATGGCCAGCCCCTCCCAGTCGCCGAAATTGAATTCCCGGATGTCAGCTGAATGCGGCAATCGCCTGCGGAGACCGCAGATGGCGTCCGCTGTCGATACTGCCCTGGACAGATCCGACGAAATGACAACTGCGTCCTCTGGCAACAAATCTATGAGTTGACTGATGCGATCGGTATCCGAAAGATCAGCTTGCACATCGGTCCAGCCGGCCAGCACCGGGCTGGTCGTCGGGCCATGCCGCACCCACCACCAGTGTATGTCGCCGGTCATTGCGGAATTTGACCCTTGAGCGCCATTGGCAGACCTGCGGTCACAAAGAGTACCGTGTCGGCAAGGTTCGCTAGCAACCGGTTCACCATTCCATGCAAATTCAGGAATTCCCTTGTCACTGAATCCTGTGGCACCACACCGAGGCTAATCTCATTGCTCACAACGATTGTAGGGCAGGGCGAATTGTGGAGAGCCGACAACAGTTCGTCGAGCGCCGTCGGCGGGGCTCCCGTGCCGGATACCTGATTCAGGAGCCAGAACGTTGCGCACTCGAACAGCAGCACCTCGTCGGCCGCGCAGCGGCTGATAACCAGGTCAGCCCCAAGCGGTGCTTCCACCAACCGCCAGTTTTCGCCACGCCGTGACCTGTGCACAGCTATCCTGTCCGCCATTTCCTGGTCCCCAGGCGTTGCCGTGGCCAGGTAGACAGGCCGCTTGCCTGAATTCAGTACCAGCATTTCAGCGAATTCCGATTTCCCCGACGAAGCGCCGCCCAATATCAGGGTAAGGTGAGGAAGTTGCATGGCGACCCTTGAAGTCAGAAAGACACTTTTAACGCATAAAGCCGGAATGCGCGATCTACAAAGCCGGGTACCATATGATCGACGATTGCCATGCTGCGCAACCGTCCTGTATTGCCGATCGCGCGTGAGCGCAGAAGCAAATCCGGCCTGTGAAAGGCGAGTGCACAGCCGAACCTATAGGCACAGATCCCGGCGCTGAATCGCTACAGTTGATCAGTGAATTCAATTGGGACCAGGCACTGTGCTCTTTTCTTCCGCTCCTTGCAGGAATTGCAATCCCGCCGGGATTTGCAATAGTCGACTACTGACCTTGGAGGCTTAAACATCCACCGATGATTCAAGGAAGAACAATACTGGTCGTCATCGGAGGTGGCATCGCTGCCTACAAGACGCTTGAATTGATCCGCCTGCTCAAACAGTCCGGGAATGAGGTGGTTCCCATCTTGACGGCAGCAGGAGCGCAATTCGTGACCCCACTTTCGGTAGCGGCACTGTCCGGCAGTCCGGTGCACACCGAGCTCTTCGACCCAACAGAGGAAACGAGAATAGGTCATATTGCCTTGTCGCGCTCCGCCGACCTGGTGGTCGTAGCACCTGCGACCGCCGACCTCATGGGCAAAATGGCCAATGGCCTTGCTGATGATCTGGCAACGACCCTGCTCCTTGCCTCAGACAAGGATGTTCTGGTGGCTCCGGCAATGAATGTGAGAATGTGGGAGCATCCTGCGACCAGGCGAAACCTTGCCACGCTCATTAATGATGGTGTCAAGCTGGTCGGACCGGCTGAAGGCGATATGGCGTGCGGCGAATATGGACCCGGCCGGATGGCTGAGCCTCAGGAGATCTACGAAGCCATCGGCCAATCCTTGCAACCCGAGAATTGCGCGCCGATCAGGGTCGTGATCACCTCGGGCCCGACACGAGAGGCCATTGATCCCGTGCGCTTCATTGCCAACCATTCCTCAGGCAAGCAGGGGGCGGCAATCGCCAATGCATTCATCAGGCGGGGCGCTGAAGTAGTCTTCATTACTGGCCCTGCCGGATCCGAACCCGGCAGCGGCGCGCGCATCGTCAGGGTTGAGTCGGCGGTGCAAATGCATGAAGCGGTCGTGTCTGAACTGCCGGCTGACATCGGGGTCTTTGCTGCTGCCGTTGCCGACTGGAGAGTGGCAAATGCCAGCGCAACCAAGGTGAAGAAACGCCCCGGCGGAGGAGAAGTTCAGCTGGAACTGGTTGAAAATCCAGACATTCTTGCGTCGGTGTCGAAAATCAAGGACCGCCCTGCGCTGGTGGTCGGATTTGCTGCAGAGACGGAAGACCTGGAAGAGAATGCCGCGGCCAAGCGGTTGAGGAAGGGATGTGACTGGATCGTCGCGAATGATGTGAGCGAGTCTGCTGGAACTTTTGGCGGCGAAGAGAACGAGGTTTGCCTGATTACTGACGACGGCCTCGAGCGCTGGCCACGAATGTCGAAGTCTGAAGTCGCCGAAAGGCTGGTCGATAGAATGGTCGACCAAATCGGACATTGACCGGCAATCCGGTCCTTGTCCGGATCATCCGCCTGGAGGGGTTCGATCACGAGGTCGCTCTTCCATGCCGCATGACACCGGGTTCCTCCGGGGCAGATGTCAGGGCGAACCTCGAGATGGAAGTTCGCACCAGCGGGATTCCAATACCCAGTTTCGGAAGGGCGCTGGTGCCGCTTGGGTTCACCCTGGAAATTCCGGAAGGCTACGAAGGTCAGATCCGGTCGCGTTCTGGCTTGGCCCTCAAGCACGGGGTGTGCGTGCTTAATTCACCCGGGACCATAGACTCCGACTACCGCGGACCTGTCGGTGTCATTCTGGCCAATATGGGTCCTGATGAGTACACCGTCATGCACGGCGAGAGGATTGCTCAACTGGTCATCGTACCAGTTGCGAGCCATGATTTCCGGGTTGCTGAGGATATTACCATGACTTCCAGAGGGGCCGGTGGCTTTGGGTCGACCGGCGCAATCTGACCCTGGTGGAGCGAATGCCTTGCCAACGCACCCACAGAAGCGGGAATTCGGCTTTCTCTTTGTTGTGCTTGCTGCCGGCATGGCCAATACCGCCGCGGCTCAAACCGCTGGGGATGCGGCAACTCCATCCATGATACCAATTCTGCTGGGGACGATCGTTCTTGTTGGCCTCTATCTGATCGGTTTGCGCTGGCTGCGCCGACGCGCCGCCAGGGAATATGAGGCACCCAAGCCGGGTGGAGATGTCTTTTCGTCCGAGGAATTGGAGCGGTATGCCCGCCACATAGTTCTGAGGGAGATTGGTGGAGCGGGGCAGCAAAAGCTCAAGAATGCGAGCGTGCTTGTTGTTGGTGTCGGCGGGTTGGGGTCACCAGCTTTGCTCTATCTTGCGGCGGCCGGGATAGGCAGGCTCACCATCATGGATGATGATGACGTCAACATCAGCAACCTGCAGAGGCAGGTCATTCACTCCGTCCGGGATCTCGGCCGTCCGAAGGTCGAGAGCGCCAGGGATTCCATTGTGAGTCTGAACCCGCATGTGAATGTTCAGGCCATTGAAACCAGGCTTGACGCTGAGTCCGTCGAACTGATGAAGGGATACGACGTGATCCTTGACGGTTCGGACAGCTTTGAGACCCGCCAGCTGGTAAACCGTTTCTGCGTCGAACACCGTGTACCACTGGTCTTCGGGGCGATCAGCCAGTGGGAGGGTCAGATCTGTGTTTTTGGCAGCGAAGGCCCGTGTTTGGCATGCGTCTTCCCCCAGGCGCCCTCTCCGGGCGTGGCGCCATCCTGTGCAGAGGGCGGAGTTTTGGGAGCATTGCCGGGGATTATCGGTTCGATGATGGCGGCCGAGGCGGTGAAGACGATAACCGGTTCCGGCCAGGTGTTGCATTCAAGGATGTATATTCACGACGCCCTGTGGGGGGAAAGCAGAACGATCAATCTTGCCCGGAACCCGGAGTGCCAGGTCTGCTCCGGCTTCCGGTAGCAGGAAGGAACGGTTTCAGTCGGATCCCGGCAGGACCAGATCCGGGGGCCTATGCCCGTCGGCGAAGGTCTTGATGTTTATCAGGACCTTCTCCCCCATTTCAATCCGTCCTTCGATTGTTGCTGAACCCATATGGGGCAGCAGCACGACATTCGGCAGATCCAGCAATCTCGGATTGATGTCCCGGCCGCGTTCAAAAACGTCCAGCCCCGCCCCGGCCAGTTCATTCCTTCGGAGCTTTCTGGTCAGTGCATTCTGGTCGATCACTTCGCCGCGAGAAGTGTTCACAATGATTGCATCATTCTTCATCAGATTGAGCCGCCGCTCATTGATAAGGTGGAAGGTGGATGGGGTATGCGGGCAGTTGACTGATAGTATGTCCACCCGGTTGACCATCTGGTCGAGACTCTCCCAGTAGGTTGCGTCAAGTTCCCGTTCGACATCGTCATGAAGGCGCCGCCTATTGTGATAGTTGATGCGCATGCCGAACGCCTTCGCCCGTCGCGCCACGGCGGTTCCGATCCGGCCCATCCCGAGAATTCCCAGGCTCTTGCCGCCGATTCTAGAGCCCATGAGCGCCATTGGCGCCCAGCCGCTCCAATTGCGCGAACCCATGACGTCGAGGCCCTCGCGAATGCGGCGGGCAACCGCCAGCATGAGCCCTACAGCCATGTCAGCCGTGTCCTCGGTTACTACTCCCGGCGTGTTCGAAACCAGTATTCCTCTCATCCTGGCAGTCTGGACATCAATGTGATCGATTCCGGCGCCGTAGTTTGCAATCAGCTTCAGCCTGCTTCCGGCCTTGGCGAGGAGAGTGCTGTCGACCGTGTCGGTGATTGTCGGCACCAGGACATCGGCTTGCGTAATGGCTGCGGCCAACGCTGGACGGGTCATGGGCTCGTCGTCGTTCCGCAGGCTGGCGTCGAACAATTCCGACATCCGAGCCTCGACAGCATCAGGTAGTTTTCTGGTTACGACAACGGATAACTTGGCGTTGGTCATGTGCCTGCCCGACTGTGACAACCTTGAGTTGCTAAAGCAAATTCCATAACCATGAAAGAAGAATTCAAGCGGCTGGGTTCGTGTTCGGGAGCAGTGGGATCGGATATGCGCGCGACGGTCGGTTTCAAGGTAATTTTTCCTGCAATTTCTCTCTGTGTGGCCATGGCTTTCGCCGGGCCGGGGGTGTTTTCGCAGGAAGCACTGCCGGATGCGCGTCCGGCGCCTGCCCTTGGACCAAGCACCGGACTGCCATTGCCCCGATTTGTATCGATGAAGTCGACTGAGGCCAACGCGAGGCGAGGGCCAGGGATGAATTTTCCGGTCGACTGGACATTCCAGATGCCGGGAACGCCTTTGAAGATCACCGGTGAACACGGCAACTGGCGCCGGATCGAGTCATCTGATGGCACTGGCGGGTGGATGTTCAAGGCAATGATTTCGGGCAGGCGCACGGTTCAGGTGATTGAAGACATGGCCCCGATGCGGGTGCGTCCCCGAAGTGACGTGTGGGTCGTGGCGCTGTTGAGGGAGCAGGTCGTCGGCGAACTGGGCAAATGCACGGACTTCTGGTGCCATGTTTCTGTCGGAAAGCATGGCGGTTGGGTTGAGAAGTCGGCGCTTTGGGGCATTGACGATCAGGATTTGTGAGCGGGCAGGATAGGCGGCCGGCAAACGGCCGCCGTGAAGCCGTCCGCCATTTCCGAATTTCCCGGCCCAGGCTCAAGATGCGGTGGCAATGCCTCGCTTGCGCAATAGCGCGTCCGGCCGTGGAAGCCGTCCCCTGAATGCGGTGTACAGTTCCTCCGGGCTTCTTGACCCGCCAGTCGACAGGATTTCCTTTTCCAGCCGGGAAGCCACAACTGCGCTGAATGGGCCTCCTTCCTCCTGAAATGCCTCGAAGGCGTCCGAAGCGAGTACATCGGCCCAAAGATAGCTGTAGTAACCAGCTGCGTAGCCATCACCCGCAAATACGTGCTGGAAGTGCGGCGCAGCATGGCGCATCCCAATGGCGTGAGGCATGCCGATTTCCTCCAGCAGTTCGTCTTGGCGCTGCACAGGATCTTCCGGAACGTTGCCGGAGTGGTAGTCGAGATCCACGAATGCGCAGGCAAGATACTCAACCGTGGAGAATGGTTGATCGACATTGCGCGCAGCGGTCATCTTGTTCCTCAGGTCCCGAGGCAGGCTGTTGCCGGATTCCGGGTCGATGGCGTACTTGTCGAGTATCTCGGAAGACTCCAGCCAGTTCTCGAATAGCTGGCTCGGAAGTTCTACGAAGTCCCTCGCAACCGAAGTCCCGGATACGCTCGGGTAGGTGACATCCGACAGCATGGCGTGAAGTGCATGTCCGAACTCATGGAAGAGCGTGCGGGCGTCGTCATGCGACAGGAGGCATGGTTCGCCTTCTGCCGGTTTGATGAAGTTGCACACATTGACAATGACCGGATTAACCGAACCACCCAGCTTTCTCTGGTCGGCAAATCCTGAGCACCAGGCACCGGAGCGCTTCGATGGCCTGGAGTAGAAGTCGCCTATGAAGACGGCGACCGGCGACCCGTTTCTGGTCACCTCCCAGACCCGGCAGTCGGCATGGTATGCCGCAACTCCGGACTGCCGGAACGTGAGGTTGAACAACCGTCCGGCAACATCGAACACTGCGTCAACCAGACGATCCAGCTGGAAATGCTTTTTGATTTGCTCTTCGTCGAGGTCGTGTTTGGCCTTCCTTCTGCGCTCGGCGTAGTATCTCCAGTCCCAAGGCTCCAACCTGCCCGGATGGCCGTCGGCTGCCAGCGCTTCCTGAAACTCCGCTTGGTCGGCTTCGGCTGCTGCGCGCGCCGGCTTCCACACGGTGTCAAGCAATTCGCTCGCAGCCTCGGTCTTGGCTGCCATTTCATCTTCCAATTTGAGGTCCGCATAACAGGCATAGCCGAGCAATTGCGCCATTTCTTGTCGAAGCCGGATGATCTCGCCGATGATCTCACGATTGTCTGTGTCGCCGCCGCCAGCTCCCCTCGAACTCCAGGCCAGGTAGGCTGCTTCCCTGAGCTTCCGGTTGGGCGAGAACTTTAGAAATGGTTCGATGAGGGAACGATCGAGCGTGATGATATAGCCATCAAGCTCCCGTTGACGGGCGGCCTGGCCGGCTGCGGTGCGCAGGAATGCCGGGAGTTCGGCAAGATCCTGCTCTTCGATCGGCATGTGCCATGACGCCTCGTCAGCCAGCAGATTCTGGCTGAACTGCGTGCAAAGTACTGCCATGCGCTCGTTGATTTCGGCGAAGCGGTCCCGTGCCTTGCCCTCAAGTCTTGCGCCTGATCGCAGGAAGGATCGGTAGTGGCGCTTGAGTACCATCTGCTGTTCTTGTGTCAGCGGAAGCTGATCCCGGCGGCTCCACAAATTCTCGAGACGTGCAAAGAGCACCTCATTCATGGAAACTTCGGTCTGAAATCTCGCAAGTTCCGGGGTTACCTCGAGTTCGATGGCCCGCAATTCGTCATTGCTGTCGGCCACTGCGAGATTGAAGAACACTGATGCAACTCGATCAAGCTCTTCGCAGGCCACTTCAAGCTGGTCGACGACATTCTCGAATGTCGGTTCATCTGCCCGGCCGGCGATGCGGTCAATTTCCATGCGCGCCGTTTCGAGTGAGCGTGTAAAAGCCGGGCGATAGTCTTCGGCCTTTATGCTCTGGAAGGGTGGCAGCAAGGAAGTCCTGTGCCATTCGGAGGTTAGATCAGCAATTGCCATGGCGGGTTGCTCCTGATGAAGTTGCTCTCGGGGCTTACAGCGGGTTGCGGCGCCGGTGGATGGAACATTTCCGTGAAGTTCAGGGGTTACAGTTTCAAATGGTGATTCGGCAACAGGCGGATCTGCCGTCAGAGGTGTGGCGCGCATCATGGCCGTTTGCCGGATGGACTCGACCTGTCTTGAGGTCGCCAAGCAAAGCGATCGCGCAGTTGATGGCAGAGGGCCCCTTGCATCGCCGGAAGAGTTCCGTTCCCGTTGACGCATATTGCCGGTTCTGGCCGCTGCAGTCCCTGGCAGTTGCCCGTCATAACCCATGCAGTGAGCGTGCGAAAGCCGCGTTGGCTTGCGCTGACTGGGCAATCTGGTAGGCGCCATTGTGTAATCCGGTTCCGGACAGGGACTTTTCGTTTCCGGCTGGTCCTTGCGGGGCAATTGTCCGGATCGGGCGGTGCAGTTGGGAGACTGCATGGCTAAGGTGAGGGCTAAGCAATGCAGGAACATGTGCGTGTGCTGGTCGCCGGCGGTGGCGCAGTGGGGGTGTCGATAGCGTATCATCTGGCTAAGGCAGGATGGGACCAGATCCTGCTGATCGAGCGCGACGAACTGACCAGCGGGTCGACCTGGCATGCCGCCGGCCTGCTTCCCCTCTTCAATATGAGCTACGCCACAAGCCACATTCACGAGTATTCGGTCAGGTTCTACAAGGAACTCGAGGAAGAAACCGGGCTTGATCCGGGTTTCCGCGTCGTCGGCAATCTGCGGATGGCGCAATCGCAGGAACGCATGGATGAATTCATGCTTTATGCATCAACTGCGGAAACTGTTGGCATCCCCTACGAGTGGTTGACGCCGAGGCAGTTGCAGGATCGCTTCCCGCTTGTGCGAACTGAAGATCTGAAAGGCGCGATCCTTCATCCCACCGACGGATACATCAATCCTGCCGACGTGACGCAGTCGATGGCAAAGGGTGCAAGGCAGAGGGGAGTTGCAATCCGACGCCGCCATCAGGCGGACAGCTTCCAGTGGACAGGCGAAAACTGGATTGTCGAAGGTTCGGTCATGACCGAACAGGGTGGCAACCTTGTCCCGTCAGGCGAGCGATTCAGCATCCACGCCGAACATGTGGTCACGGCAACCGGAAATCATGCGCAGCGAACCGCGTCACTGCTCGGTATCAAGTTGCCAGCCGTGCCAGTTGAACATCAATACATAGTCACGGAACCCGACAGCGCCTTGGTCAAGTGGCGGGAGGAGAATCCTGAACATCCGGTTCTGCGCGACGCCGACGCCAAATGGTACGTGAGGGAAGAACGCGGCGGCTGGATTCTTGGTCCCTACGAGAGGGGTGCGCCAGCGCGCTTTGCGCATGGGGTGCCCGACGGCTTTCGCGCAGACCTGTTTCAGCTTGATCTCGATCGGATCGAGGACGAGTACGCGTCCTTCATTCACAGGATTCCGTCATCCGAAACGGTTGGTCTAAAGGACGACTATAACGGCCCGATTTGCTACACACCCGATGGCAACCCGCTCATCGGACCGGCGCCTGGATTACAGAACATGTGGCTGGCTGAAGGGTTCTCCTTCGGGATTACTGCCGCCGGTGGGTGCGGATACTATCTCGCCCAGATGATGGTGGAGGGTGAGGCCGAGATCGACATGGCCTCGCTGGATCCCAAGCGCTACGGCGACTGGGTGACTTCAGAGTATGCCTGCCGCAAGAACGAGGAATGTTACGAGCATGTCTACATCCTTCATCACCCCGATGAGGAACGGGAGTCATGCAGGCCCTTGAGAACCGCCCCCTGTTACGACCGGCTCAAGCTCAGAGGCGCTCAATTCGGGCAGGTCAATGGATGGGAACGGCCGAACTATTATGCACCGGCCGGTTTCGACGATCACGCATCCAGGTCATTCCGCAAGGGCGGCTGGTGGGAACATGCGGTCCGTGAAGCCGAAGCAGTACGCAAGGGAGTCGGTCTGCTGGATGCCACTGCTTTTGCGAAGCACCGGGTCAGCGGACCGGGCGCAACCAGGTTTCTGGATTGGTTCACCTGCAACCGGTTGCCCGGCGTCAATCGTGTCAGCCTGACCTATGCGCTGACCGAGGCCGGCACGGTCAGATCAGAGTACACGATCGCCAGGATCGCCGAGGAAGATTACTACCTCGTCTCGGCGGGGGCATGGTCTGCGTATGATGGAGACTATCTGCGGCAAGCTGCCAAGGAACGGCAGGAGGAACTTGGCTGGATTGAGGTACAGGACGTAACCAATCAGTGGGGGGTCTTTGCCATTGCCGGGCCCAATTCTCGCATGTTGCTGAAGGCGATTGTGAACGACAGCGATGCCGAAACGGTCTTGTCGAACAAGCGATTTCCGTGGCTGGCGGTGCGCAATCTTGAACTCGGCATGTGTCCGGTCCGGGCCATGCGGGTATCCTACACAGGTTCGCTCGGTTGGGAACTCCATCACCCTATGGAAATGCAGAATTATCTGTTCGACAGGATCGAGGCGGCTGGAGCCGAGGCAAATCTCAGCCTGTTCGGTGTGCGGGCGCAAAACTGGCTGAGGATGGAGAAGAGCTATCGCGCATTCGGAACCGAGCTTGGCAGGGACGCTACGCCCCTGGAGGGTGGACTTGATCGCTTTGTCGACATGTCGAAGGAGTTTCACGGAAAAACTTCGATGGTTGCCACAGGTATCCGGGCAAAGTGCGTCACATTGATGATTGATGGCCCCGACGATGCGGCTCCATGGGGGCGGGAGGCACTGTATGACGGTTCAGACCTGGTCGGAAGGCTGACTTCAGGTGGTCATTCAGTAAGTTTTGGCAGATCGATCGGGATGGGTTACGTCAAACCGCCACTGGCGGTTCCCGGCACAAAGCTAAGCGTCAAGATGTTCAACAAGCTCTGGCCCGCCGAAGTCACCGAAGAAAGCCCGTTCGATCCGGAAAATGCCCTACTGAGGCAGGATGGTTGAGGCGAAATGATTGTCCATGAACTGCCTGATGAAGGCGATGGCTTCCGGTTCGTCAAGAAATGGGCAATGGCCGCGGCCGGCAACCTCAAGATGCACGAGGTCCGGCCGCCGGGACCGCATCCGGCCAAGCGTCTCGCGTGACAACAAATCAGAGTTTGCTCCGCGAATGACAGCCAGAGGGAGTCCTGCGAGAGCGTCGAACAACGGCCACAGGTCGACCGAAGGATCATTGAGGGAGTCGATCACGGCATCCCGCAGTTTCGGATCGTAGCTGAGCCTTGGCCGGCTGTTGACGAACCGGTAGCGGCGCCGACACTCCTCGACCCAGCGGCTGTGCGGTACATTGGCAAATCCGATGGCCGCGGACTCCATGGAATGTGCTGCTTCCTCGATCGTGTTGGCAGTTGGTTGCACACCCAGCATCTCGGCAATTCGGGAGAGGCCTTCCACCTCAAGGTCGGGGCCTATGTCATTGAGGATTGCCCCGGCGATCCGGTCCTTGCAGGTTGCCGCCATAGCCATGGCGACAATACCGCCCCTGGACGTGCCCAGAACGGGAGCGCTGCCGATGCCGAGATGATCCAGCAATTCAACTGCGTCTCGTGCCTCGATGATCGGGGTGTAGTTGGCGAAATCCGGATCATGATCGGAATCACCTCGTCCACGGTAGTCGAGGCGAATGACCCTGCAGTCTGGCAGCAGCGCGCCAAGGAAATCGAAGTCTGCGGAGTTCCTTGTGAGTCCGGCAAGACAGAGCAGGGCGGGGCCAGTGCCCTCATCGTGATAGGCCAGCCGCAGCCCGTCCGATGTCTCAAAGCGCTTCATGATTGCAGCATTGGCAAGCCGGCAATGCCGGACAGGTCGCCGACCATCGCAAAAGGCCTCCAGGGCAGCCGCTCGACCGGATCGCCATTCCGGTTGACCCAGACCGAATTGAAGCCGAACCCCGATGCTGCCGCTGCGTCCCAGCCATTGGCAGACGCAAAGAGAACATCCGACGGTTCGCAATTGTAGTGGTTTCCTACGAGTTCGTAAGTTGACTTATGCGGCTTGAAGACACCTGCGTCCTCGACGCTCAGCACAATGCCGATCAGGCCGGAGAGTCCTGAGGCCTCAACGGCCGCATCCAGCATTTCGGGGGTTCCATTCGAGAGAATTGCTACACTGTGACCGCCTTGCTGCAGTTCGCGCAATACCTGTCCGGCTTCCGGATAGGCCGGGAGTTTCCAGTAAAGATCCAGCAACCTCGTCCTCAGCTCTTCGTCGCCCTGAAGCCCCGCGGCCTCAAGTGCCCAGTCCAGTGCATCGCAAGTGACCTGCCAGAAGCCGGTGTGCGCATCGGCGACGGCCCGCAACCAGGAGTAGGAGAGTTGCTTGTTGCGCCAGTCGGTTGCAAGGATCTGCCAGCAATCGGCGAGCTGTCCTGCGCCCGTTTCTGCTGCCGCCTGCCGTGCCGCGGCCGCAACATCAAACAAGGTCCCGTAGGCGTCAAAAACGCAATGCATGAAGATGTCCCCCAATTCGCCAGTTTCGCGCCGAAACCCGGCGTATGACACCATCCGTGCCCCTATCCGGGCAATACTGGATTGGCAACTGTTGCTGCTGGCAGAAAGCGCCTTGCAGCACAGCCAGCGATTATCCTAAAGCCTTGCCCTGAGACAATTGAATGGGAGTAGGGCGCAATGAGCACGGTACATGCAAAGGTCATCTGGTCGGAACTGATGTCTCGAGACTACGAGGCTTCCAAAAAGTTCTTCGCGGACGTGCTGGGCTGGACCTATAACGACATGGAACAAATGGGCGGCAACTATACGTCCGCAGTCGTTGACGGGGAAGAAGTAGTCGGAATTGGCAATTCGATTGCAATGAAGATTCCGGACGACATCCCGTCCCACTGGATGACCTATATCGGTGTGGACGACATTGATGCTGTCGTCACGGCGGTGGAGGCGTCAGGCGGTACTGTGAAGAATCCGCCATTTGACGTGCCGAATGTCGGAAAGTTCGCCATCATTGCTGACCCGTCAGGGGCTGTATTTGGGTTCATCCAGCCAAACTGCTGACAAGCTGGCCGTAGAACGGCAGGGCGACTGCCAGATTGCCTAACGGGCGTGTCCGCCAATTGGCGGATACCAATCGCAATTTGCAGGTGCCGTTCGGATCAGATCTGATCGGATTGTGGCATTCCCAGAATGTGGAATCCGCCATCGACGGCGACGATCTCGCCCGTCGTGCAGCTTGCATGGCTTGAGGCAAGGTAGGCAGCGGTTCCGCCGATTGCCTCCTGCGTTGCATTCCCTCCAAGCGGCGCGTTGGTTTCGGTATGGCGGTAGGTTCGCCTGGCACCCCTTATCGCGGCGCCCGCCAGCGTTTTCATGGGGCCGGGGCTGACGGCATTGACCCTGATGCCGTCCGGTCCAAGATCGTTCGCCAGATACCGGACGGTTGACTCAAGTGCTGCCTTGGCCACTCCCATGACGTTGTAGAACGGTACCACCCGGTTTGACCCCTGGAAGGTCACCGTCAGGATTGATCCGCCGTCCTTCATAAGCGGGCGGGCAAGCCTGGCCAGTTCGATGAGCGAATAGCAGGATACACTCAGCGACAGGCAGAAGTTCTCGTGAGTGGTATCGATGAACCTCCCATTCAATTCGTTCTTGTCGGAATAGGCTATCGCATGCACCAGGATGTCCAGTTGTCCCCATGTGCGCTCGATTGTCTCGAACAGCCCCGACAGCGAGGCCGTATCAGTGACATCTGCCTGTTCGATGATTTCGGCGTTGATCTGCTGTCCAAGCGGTTCGACCCGCTTCCTTATGGAGTCATTCTGGTAGGTCAGGGCAAGGGTGGCGCCTTCTGCGTGCAGCGACCTTGCAATTCCCCAGGCAATGGACCGTTCGTTGGCAACGCCCAGCACAAGCGCGCGTTTTTGCGGCAACAACACATCGTACCTCAGTCTTCAACCTTGCTCATGGCGAGCGTGGCGTTGGTCCCCCCAAATCCGAAACTGTTGGAGAGGGCGGTCTCGATTTCCGCGTCCTCCACCGTTTCCGTAGTGATTTCACCCGGTTCTATACCTTCATCAAGATTAAAGACGTTAGCCGAACCTGCAACAAACCCTCTGTCCATCATTAGCAACGTGTAGATCGCCTCGTGCACGCCGGCAGCCCCGAGTGAGTGGCCTGTCAGCGACTTGGTCGAACTCAGATGAGGCACATTGCCCTCGCCAAACACCCGGCGTATTGCTTCGACTTCCACAATATCGCCTGCCTTGGTCGATGTGCCATGCGCATTGATATAGTCGACTTTCCGGTTGCCCGTCCCCGACCATGCCATACGCATCGATCGTTCGCCGCCTTCACCCGACGGGGCAACCATGTCGTGGCCATCGGAGGTGGCGCCGTAGCCGGTTATCTCAGCATAGATCTTCGCGCCGCGGGCCTTGGCTCGCGAAAGTTCCTCAAGCACAAGCACGCCGCCGCCGCCGGCAATAACAAAACCGTCCCGGTCACGATCAAAGGCGCGGGAAGCGATTTCAGGTGTGCCGTTGTATTTTGAACTGAGGGCATTCATTGCATCGAACAGGCATGAGAGTGTCCAGTCGACCTCCTCTCCACCACCGGCAAAAATGATGTCCTGGTTTCCCAGCATGATTTGCTCGGCGCCACTTCCGATGCAGTGTGCTGAAGTCGCACAGGCAGAAGTGATCGAGAAACTCAGCCCCTTGATCCTGAACGGAGTCGCCAGGCAGGCCGAATTGGTCGACGACATGCACCTCGTCACCATGAAGGGTCCCATCCGCTTTGGACTGCCCCGTTCCTTGACCGCCTTGTGTGCCACAAAGACATTTGATGTCGAGGGTCCACCTGAACCCATGATCATGCCGGTGCGTTCGTTGGAGACCTCATTCTCTTCAAGCCCCGAGTCCTCGATCGCCTGCTGCATGGCGATGAAATTGTAGGCTGCTCCGGGCCCCATGAAGCGAAGTTGGCGCTTGTCGAGATGTTCCTCGACGTCGATCTTCGGGACGCCGTGCACATGGCTGCGGAAGTTGTTGGCGGCGTATTCTTCGGAGAAGGTAATGCCCGATTTCCCATCCTTGAGGGATCGGGACACTTCGTCCTTGCAAATGCCGATCGGTGATATGATGCCGATTCCGGTAATCGCTACTCGCCGCATTCGAGTTCTCCCGCGCTGCACTGGCGCCATTCAGTCGGTAAACAGTCCGACCTTCATTGCTGTCGTCTTGTAGATTTCCTTGCCGTCAGCCAGCATGCGGCCGTCGGCAACCCCGAGTTTCAGCTTCCGGTTTATGACCCTTGTGAAATCGACGATGTAGGTGAGCAGCCGGCACCCAGGAGTGACCATTTCGGTAAACTTGACCTCCGAAACGCCAAGGGCGCGGCCTCTGCCAGGAAGCCCCCTCCAGCCGAGATTGAAACCGGTGAGTTGCCAAAGCGCATCAAGGCCAAGGCAGCCGGGCATGACTGGATCACCATGAAAATGGCAGGCAAAGAACCACTTGTCAGGCTCGATATCCAGTTCGGCGATCGCATGACCCTTTCCGTATTCACCACCGTCTTCAGACAACTCGGTGACGCGATCGAACATCAGCAGGGGTGGCAAGGGCAGCTGGGCATTGCCATGGCCGAACAGTTCGCCACGTGCGCACTTCAACAGGCCTTCATAATCGAACTGCGAAGGAAACTTCGCCATGATTTGCGTTCCTGACCGCCAGATTTTGGCGGGTTCCCTAGCACCCATCCTTGCGTGTAGGCAATAGCTGCTCCGCGACCAACGGTGTCCAATCGCGGGAGCAATGCAGCGACAGGAAGAGGCCGCAGCTGCATCTGGCTCTCCGGTCCACAATGCAGGGAGAGTATTGCCGGATTGATGGCGGACGGCCTGCATACTGGATTCTGCCAACACCGATTGCGACGGGGTTTTGCATCGGCACACAGATTCAGTTTGGGAGAACTGAGCTGGAGGCAGGGGTCAGTGCGGCGGTCGAACACTTCAGCCAACCCGTCCTGCCGCCCTGAACCCCGCAATATCGGGTTGCATATTGGAGTTCCTGCGAGCAGCAGGCCTGCTGGTGTTCCTCCGGCTGTTTTCAAGGCGCAAGGCACCCTTGGTCTTGCCTGGAGGGTTGCTGCGGATTCGCCGCTGAAGAACAATTGATTTGAGACAGCGATTGTGCCAAGAATCCTTGGGAGTCAGCACGGGCCGAACAAGAACTCCGCCGTGACAAAGTCTGCGCCTTCACACGAACACGAATGGTTGCAATCCGCCGGGCTGCAACCGACCCGGCAGCGGCTGGCGCTGGCGCGGCTGCTTGTCGGCGACCGCAAGAACAAGCATGTGACTGCCCACGGCTTGCACCTGCGTGCTGTGAAGGAAGGCGAGGCGATGTCGCTGGCAACCGTTTACAACACGCTGCATGTGCTTTGTGATGCGGGCTTGTTGAAGGAGATCACGGTCGACGGATCAAAATCCTGGTTTGATACTCGCGTGGATGATCACCCCCACTTCTACTGGGAGGATACTGGCGAGATTTCCGATGTGCCTGCGGGACAATCGTCGTTTGTCGAAATACCAGAGGTTCCTGAAGGCACAGAGGTATTCGAGGTGGATGTGGTCATTCGGCTACGGCGCAAGTGACGACATATCTGCCGGCCCGCCCGGCTTCCGGCAGGAAGTGCGAAAAGCCCCGCAAGAGACGTTACAGAATGGGCCGGAATAGCAACACCATCTGCTTGCTGTGCAGGCTTTGCGCTGCCGGTGCAATTGCAGGGATTGCCGGGATTCCGGATGCTAGAAGCCGGTCATGACGGGAGGCGCAGGTGTTTCGGAAACGGGCCCGGCAAGGAATTCTATGCCGAGTACCACGACACCGAGTGGGGGGTGCCGGTTCACGACGACAGGGTTCTCTTCGAGTTCCTGGTGTTGGAAGGGGCACAGGCAGGCTTGAGCTGGGAAACGATACTCAAGCGCCGGGAAGGTTACAGGGCGGCCTTCAAGGGATTTGATCCGCTTGCTGTCGCGGCAATGACGGGTGCTGAATTGCGGGAACTGCTGCAGGACAGCCGGATCATCAGGAACCGGCTCAAACTGGAGTCGGCGCGCCGGAATGCCAGGGTGTTCCTGACCATTCAAGAAGAGGCCGGATCCTTTGACAACTGGCTTTGGAGCCATGTGGACGGGCAGCCTGTTCGCACGCCTTGGGCGGACATTTCGCAGATGCCGGCTTCAACACCTCTCAGCGACCGGATTTCCAAAGAGCTCCGGGGCAGGGGCATGAACTTCGTGGGGACCACGATCATGTATGCGTATTTGCAGGCGGTTGGCGTAGTCAACGACCATGTTGCCGATTGCTGGAAGTCCAATACCGGGTGCTGACGGGCAGAAGCCGAACCATTCGGAACTTGTCCTCAGCTGGCGTTTCTGCGTTGCATGTTGTTGCGAATGTTGCTGGCAACGTCGCGGAACCTGAATGCTACATCGGCAAATGGCAGGAACCAGGGCCTGCCTCTATACCACCAGCGCTGTTGCATTGGGGTCTTGGAGAATGCGGTTTCTCCATCGGGGTCTCCAAGTATCTGGAGCGCTGCCTTGTGACCCAGCCATGGAGCCATCGAATTGCCGCCCCCGCAATAACCCATGGCGTGCCAGAGCCCGTCGATCTTTCCGACGTGGGGCTCAAAGCTGAAGGTAAAGCCGGTGTTTCCCTTCCACCCATGAGAGATCCCTACGCCCCGCAGTTCAGAAAAGATCCCTCCCAGCAGGGAGGCCAGCTGTTGCTCGAAGAAGCGGTTGCCAGCTTGAAACAGGGCCGCCCGGCCTCCGAACACTACGCGCTTGTTGTCTGGTGAAGGACGAAAGTAGCAATGGCGTTCCCTCGTCTCGACAATCATCCGCTGGGTCGGAAACAGGCTGCGAACCCGGTTGGTTCCCAATTCCTCGGTTGCAATCAGGAAGCTGGGCACTGCAAACACATGCCTGCCAGTATTGCCAAACTGGCCGTCAGTGTAGCCGTTGGTTGCCAGCAGCACATCTCCTGCTCGAACTTTGCCTCTTGGAGTTGTCACCAAGTGGCCGGCGGCCAGTCTTTCGACTTGGAGCACAGGAGTATTTGACTGAACCTCGGCGCCTTTCCGTATTGCCGCCTCGAGAAGGCCGCCTACCCATTTGGCAGGGTTCAAGCCCCCGTGGAGGTGAAAGATCGCGCCTCCTGCATATCGCTCACTCGTTACGCTTTCTGAAACATTGGACTTTGGCACCATCTCCGCAGGTACCGGCGCCAATTGCATGATGCGTTCAAGGTTTCTTGCAGCGGTTTCGTATTCGGACTGGAGCCATATCGCCAAGAAGCGGCCACATTCGTGATAGTCGCAATCAATTGACTCTTCTTCCATGGCCTTCTTTGCGAATTCCACCGAGTCGATGTGCATTTCTCGAATTTGCGCCGCAGCCAGATCCTGGCCGTGCCTTTCGACCAGAGTGTCAGCGTGAACGCGATGCCCGCCCCCGATCATGCCGCCGTTACGGTAACTGGCCCCAGCCCCGGGACTCGCCCGGTCGAGCACCAGCACAGATTTGCCGCGTCCTGCCAATGTGCGTGCCGCAGAAAGTCCGGTAAGGCCCGCGCCCACGACAATCACGTCGACCTCAGGTGGCAATGGTTGCTCGGGCATGGCAACCGGGTCGCCGGCGTCTTCCCACCAATATGGCGTCTTCTTTTCGGAACTCGACATAGGTTTCTCAGCAGTTGCAGTGGCGACGAAACTTGAGCAATGTCGCGTCGGCAGTTCCAAGTCAATCGCGGTCAATCCGGCCGCGGCGAAAACTGCAAGCACCAATGAAATTGCCAAAGATGGCCTGTCATTCTGACTTGGGACCCGGAGCGGAAGACTTGCCTGGGTCAACTGCTGTGCACCAGTTGGGCAGCATCAAGACAGGCCAGGCAGGTGCGGAATTGCCATGTGAAGCCAAAAGCCTCTGTCAGCTCAACGAAGCAGCCTTCGAATTCGCGCCCTCACGGCGGCCGACTCGTCTTCGACTGCCGTCTTTATCCTGAGGGTGTCGGTTTCCGCTTCGGAATGGCCCAGTCCGGCCAATCGATAGAGTGCATCATATGCCCATGCTCGCACCAATTTGTTGGATGAACTCAACAGGGCAAGAACTGCCGGGCGCAAACTGCAGACACGGACGCAAGACAGGTCAAGAAATTGCATGCATTGGAGTATGTGGAGTTGTGCTTCCCACTCCACCATCTTGGGCAGCAAATCGGCAATCTGCGACGAAACAGCAGGACCGACGCATGGTTGTTCTTCAAGATACCGCTTGATCAGCCAGGTTGCCGAAACCTCTGAGTCGCCGGACTTTGCAATCCTGATCAGTCGATCAAGGTATTTGGTCGAGCCGGCATAACGGTTGTGCAGCTCCTCAAGTGTCTTCACCGCAGCTGGACTTCGCCCCAAGGACGCAAGCTCTGCATCCAGAGTTTCCCCGTTTTGAGGAGTCCCATTTTGCAAGCTTGCGGTGGCAGTCTTCTCAAGGCTTGTCATCGGCTTGGATTGAGGTGATCTGATGAGTGCTGTTCGCAGCACTTGTTGACTTCGGGGTCCAAACTACAAGAGTTGAAGTCGAAATCGAATCTGGAATTGCGTTTTGACCGAGCTTGATATTGGCGACTGCGTCAACGAAACCTGTCCCTGGTCCGGAAAACCGGTCCAGCCGGACTCCTTGACGATCTACAATGGAATGGTTGTCGGGTTTTGCAATCCCGGCTGCAGGGACAAGTTCGACGCAGCAACGCGGCACTTTGCGCGGTCGGAAGAAAGGCAAGGACCAGGCGCTGCCGATCGGTAAGTGTTTGGCCTTATTGGCCGATAGAGCCAGCTTCCTGCTGCCTCACCTTGGCAGGCCGCAACCAACCGGGATTCCAACCCGGTTGAATAATCCCGGCTGAAGTGCAAACTCCTGTGTTCAATCCGGACTGATGGTGCTCCGGACACCTATGTGCATTCTCGATTTTTGCAGGAGAGTTTGAATGAGCAGTCAACGCCGAAGCGCAGGCTGGTACGGCAAGAACAACAGGGACGGTTTCATCCACAGGAGCTGGATGAAGAACCAGGGATTCCCGGAACATGCTTTCGACGGCAAACCGATCATCGGGATTTGCAACACATGGTCCGAGCTTACCCCCTGCAATTCTGGCCTCAGGGTGCTGGCCGAAGCCGTTAAGCGGGGCGTGTGGGAGGCAGGCGGATTTCCCCTGGAATTCCCGGTCAGTTCGCTCGGCGAGAGCCAGATGAAGCCAACGGCAATGCTGTTCCGGAACATGCTGTCCATTGATGTGGAGGAGTGCATCCGCGCCTACGGAATGGATGGAGTTGTGCTGCTAGGTGGATGCGACAAGACGACACCCGGCCAGATAATGGGGGCCGCATCCGTCGACCTTCCGACCATTGTGGTATCAGCTGGACCCATGCTGAACGGCAAATGGAGAGGCACCGACATCGGATCGGGCACAGATGTCTGGAAATTTTCCGAGGATGTCAGGGCAGGTCAGATGTCAATTCGCGACTTTCTGTCGGCCGAGGCCGGGATGAGCCGCTCTGCCGGTGTCTGCATGACCATGGGAACCGCTTCCACTATGGCAAGCCTTGTGGAAGCAATGGGGCTGAGCCTCCCAACGAATGCGGCGCTGCCGGCGGTTGACGCAAGACGGACAGCGTTAGCCCATAATACAGGCCGCAGAATCGTCGACATGGTGCGAGACGATTTGAGGCTCTCAAAAGTGCTGACGCGCAGCAGCTTTGAGAATGCCATTCTTGTCAATGCGGCTGTGGGCGGGTCCACAAATGCTGTGGTTCACCTTTTGGCCATTGCCGGCAGGATGGAGGTTGAACTCAGCCTGGACGACTTTGAGATCGGTTCGGAAATCCCATTGCTGGTCAATTGCATGCCATCTGGCAAGTATCTGATGGAAGATTTTTGCTATGCAGGTGGCGTGCCGGCGGTCCTGAAGGAACTGTCCGGGCAACTGAGGCCAGCCAATACCGTGCTCGGGTCAGATATCTCGGCCTACTGGGAGCACGCCGAGTGTTTCAATCGCGATGTCATCCATGATCTCAACGATCCGCTCAAGCCCGCCGCAGGTATTCGGGTTCTGCGGGGATCATTGGCACCCGATGGTGCCATTATCAAGCCATCCGCGGCCGACCCTTCACTGCTCGTTCACGAAGGGCACGCTCTTGTGTTCGAGAATGTCGAGGAAATGAAGACCAGGATCGATGATCCCGATCTTCCTGTCACGCCCGATACTGTGCTCGTGTTGAAGGGGTGCGGTCCGAAGGGCTATCCGGGGATGGCGGAAGTCGGCAACATGCCGATCCCAAAGCGGTTGGCCGAACAGGGCATCCGGGACATGGTACGCGTGTCCGATGCCAGGATGTCCGGAACAGCCTTCGGAACGGTTGTTCTTCACGTCGCTCCCGAGTCCGAGGCAGGCGGTCCCTTGGCGCTGGCCAAAACCGGCGACGTCGTCAGCCTGGATGCCCCCAACGGAAAGCTTGACCTGAAGGTCCCAGAGCGTGAGCTTGCTGATAGAAGAAAGAAATGGGCCCCACAGCTGCCCGACTTCGCTCGTGGTTATGCCCGGCTCTATATCGACCATGTTCTACAGGCCGATAAGGGGGCAGACCTTGATTTCCTGGTAGGCAAGGACACGCGGCCGGTCATGAGGGAAAGTCACTGAGCAGGCCCCATCGGCAATCGGGAGTGTCGGCAAGCGTTCAAGGTGCCGACACGGATTTTGCTGCGGAGATCACCCTTGAGAGTTGCGGCCGGGTAGCGCAGACGACGCTGACCGGCATCCGGCAGTGATGCGTAGCAGGCTTATCATGCCGTCTTGCAGCAGCTTTCTGAATGCGGATGCCAAGTGGCTGTGACGAAAGAAGTCAGGTTGCCTCTACCAGAAGCCATGCAGCAAAATTTGGCGGGTGCCGTATCTTGCTTTGGCAGCAGGCCGCGCTAGATTTGGCTTCATGAGACTAAATCCATTCGGCAAGCGCAAACCCAGTGTGGCGGTGGTTCGCCTTGAAGGGGTGATTTCTGCAAGCGCCCGGCATCAACCATCCATGCTGAACGATACGGGCATGGCTCCACTTATCGAAAAGGCCTTCAGAAAAGGCAAACCGAAGGCAGTTGCCTTGGTGGTAAATTCACCTGGGGGCTCGCCTGTTCAGTCATCCCTGATAGGCAACAGGATCCGCCGGCTTGCGGACAAGCACCAGATTCCCGTCTATGCATTTGTGGAGGATCTGGCGGTTTCCGGCGGTTACTGGATTGCGTCATCGGCTGACGAAATCCATGCCGACCCTTGCTCGATCATAGGATCGATCGGTGTGATTTCCTCATCCTTCGGGTTTCATGAAGCGCTCAGCAAGATCGGGATTGAGAGGCGGGTGCATACGGCAGGTGAAGAGAAGAGCATTCTGGATCCGTTCCTTCCGGAAAACCCCAAGGATGTCGAACGGCTGCGGGAGCTTCAGGACTTCATGCACCGGAAATTCATCGACCAGGTCCAGGCGCGCAGGGGCGGCAAACTTGACGGCGAAGACCTCTTTACGGGCCGGTTCTGGAGCGGTGAAGACGCCGTGTCATTGGGCCTGATTGATGGAACAGCCACGCTGGACAACAAGATGCGGGAACTCTTTGGAGAGGATATTCGCTTCAGGCGGTACTCGAGAAAGCGGCCATTTCCCTTCAGCATCGGGTCCCACTTTGCGGAGTCTGTGGCTGACCTGCTTGAAGAGCGGTACATGCGGTCGCGCTTCGGGCTGTAGCACTGCTCCTGTACCGGCGATGTCGTGTGGAGCAAAATGAAGACCGGGGCTGCGCTTGTGACTGGCGGTGCGCGCAGGATAGGCCGGGAGTTGGCTCTGGCCTTGGCCCGCCGGGGCCTTGATGTCTGCATTCACTTCAACGCATCCGAAGAAGCAGCCGCAGAGACTGTTTCCTTGGCAGCCGGATTGGGAGTCAAGGCTGTAGCATTACAGGCCGACCTGGGGGAGGAAGAAGAAGTCTTGCCGCTGGTAGAGCGCGCGGCAAGACGGCTGGGTTGCCCGCTGACCGTATTGGTGAACAACGCCGCGGTCTTTGAGCGCGACCGGATCAAGGATGCCTCGTTGGCGGATTGGCATGGTCATATCAGAACAAACTTGCAGGCGCCGTTCTTTCTCATCCAGAGTTTTGCAAATCAGGCGCCAGATGCCGGAAGAGACCGGCAGGGAGAACTTGTTGCGTCGGCTGCGGTCATAAACATAGTCGACCAAAGAGTGCTTCGTCCAACATCCGAATTCGCAACCTACACCGTTTCCAAGTCGGCGCTTTGGTCGCTCACTCAATCTTCTGCAATCGCCCTGGCTCCCCGAATTCGTGTCAATGCCATCGGGCCGGGACCGGTAATTCCGGCTGCCAGGCAGTCGCAAGAGCATTTCAGGCGACAAAGGAAGAACACGCCTCTCGGTCGTGGCGCAGACATTGGCGATGTCGTAGCAGCCATGAACTTCATACTTGATGCGAAGTCCCTTACGGGGCAATTGCTGTGTCTGGACGGCGGCCAGTTCATGCGTTGGACTTCAGGCTCCGCGCCTGTTGGCCAAGGGGAGTCTACCAGTCAAAGTGCAACGGAATGAAAATAATCCACCGCCGGAACAAAAATCGGAAATCGGGCCACGTCGCGCCGGGGAAAATCGGGCGAAGGATGGTCAAAAATTGATTGTTCAATGAAAACAACGACTTGGTGGCAAGATGCGTTTTCTGCACCAGTCACCAGCAACAACAGGTTTCGCTTAATTTTCCGAATGATACCGACGTTGTTCAAAAGTTTTCCACACAGTTATCCACAGGCTTGGTTGGCGCCGCAATACGTTCCCGGAGGTGTGCATGCACGGGGACCGCTTGCAGTTCGCAATCGAAGCCGCGGCCAACGGGTGCGCCCTTGAGCCAGCCGAAGGAAACCCTCAGAGGCGTAGCCTGCATCCAGGCCTGCGTGGCTTCTCTCGACAGCAGTCCCGGTGTCTATCGCATGCTGGATGAGCGGGGCGAGGTGCTTTACGTCGGAAAGGCGCGGAACCTGAAGAACCGGGTTCGCAGCTACGCGACGCTGGCCGGGCAAAACCCCCGCATCGCCAAAGTCATCAATGCCACCGCGTCGATGATGTTCCTGACCACGAGGACCGAGACAGAAGCTCTGCTCCTTGAGCAGAACCTCATCAAGCAGCTCAAACCGAAATACAATGTGCTTCTTCGCGACGATAAGAGTTTTCCGAGCATTCTCGTATCACGGGCGCACAGCTATCCTCGAATAAGGAAACACCGGGGCGCCAAGTCGGAAAAGGGAAACTACTTTGGCCCATTCGCCTCAGCGGAGGCCGTTGGGCGAACCCTGAGCCAGTTACAGAAAGTCTTTCTTCTCCGTAACTGCTCGGATTCGACATTTGCAAACCGGAACCGGCCCTGCCTGCTGCACCAGATCAAGCGGTGCAGCGCCCCGTGCGTGGGTCTCATTTCGGAGGCCGAATACGCGGCCCTCGTCAAGGATGCCGAACGGTTCCTTGCCGGAAAATCCAGCAAGATGCAGGAACAGCTCGCCAGTGAAATGGGTGAAGCCTCGCAGCGGCTCGACTTCGAGACTGCTGCGGTCATCCGCGACAGGATCAGGGCCTTGACGCAAGTTCAGACAATTCAGGGCGTCAATCCGAGGATAGTCAGCGAAGCCGACATAGTTGGCCTGCATCATGAAGGCGGGCATGCTTGCGTACAGGTCTTCTTCATCCGGGCCAACCAGAACTGGGGAAATCACGCATATTTTCCCCGCACGGGTTCTGGAGCCGACAGCCACGAGATTCTCCAGGCCTTCATTGGCCAGTTCTACAGCAACAAGACTCCAGCGAAGCTCATTGTTCTTTCCGAACCCATCGAAGACCCGGAACTGATGGAGGAGGTGCTGGGTGAACGGCGCGGATCAAGGGTACGGATTGTGGTTCCCAAGCGGGGCGAGAAGGCCCTGCTGGCCGAAAACGCGGTGCGCAACGCATCAAAGGCTCTGGCGATGAAGGTTGCTGAGGCCGCAACCCATGCAAGATTGCTTGCTGAACTCGGCGATGTTCTTGGAATGCCGGCGCCGATCAACCGGGTCGAAGTGTTTGACAACTCTCATATCCAGGGCAGGGATCCTGTCGGGGCCATGATCGTCGTGGGAAGGGAAGGGTTCATGCGAAAGGCCTACAGGCGGTTCAATTTCAAGAATGCCGATCTGGTTCCGGGAGACGATTTCGGGATGATGAGGGAAGTACTGGAACGCAGGTTCAAACGGCTCCAGAAGGAAGACCCCGATCGGGAGTCCGGCGAATGGCCCGATCTGCTTGTCATTGATGGAGGCAAGGGCCAGCTCGACAGCGTGTTGGGCGCACTCGAGGAAACGGGTGCCGCTGATGTCGCAGTGGTCGGCGTGTCCAAGGGACGCCAGCGGAATGCAGGCCGCGAAATGCTGCACCTGCCAAATGGCAAGACCCGGGCTTTGCAGCCGAAGGATCCGGTCCTGTATTTCATTCAGCGCATTCGTGATGAGGCGCACCGCTTTGCTATTGGCGCTCATCGCAAGAAGAGGACCAAATCAATGATCTCATCGCCGCTTTCCGAGGTTCCAGGTATCGGCGCCGTCAGAAAGTCGGCATTGCTGGCTCACTTTGGTTCTGCTTCTGCTGTCGCCCGCGCTGGTGTAGAGGATCTGAAGGCCGTTAAGGGAATCTCCTCGGCGACAGCCCAGACGATACATGACCACTTTCATGATCAGCCGGGTTGAAGCCAGTCCCATAGTTCAATTGTGTTACCGGCGCGTAGCAGCCAACGCTGCAAGCTGGGATATCATTGCCGTGGTGCCTCGGGGAATTGGAACCTCGGAATTGCGGGAAGATCCTGGGCATTGGCTTCTTGAACTTGACGGCAAACTGACACTTGAAGCCGGAAACACCGTTGGATCACGCTGTCGTCATGGCCGATTGCGCGTTCGGCGCTCGGACCTATTTTATGATTGAACGGCTATCTGCATTGGAGAAGTGCGCACCGTGAAGATTACGTTTCCAACCTGGCTGACCATCGGAAGACTGATTGCAGCCTTCCTGCTCCCGGTGCCGTTCGTGCTGCTGGACGGCGCTCTGGCATATCAGGTCACGACTGTGCTGCTTGTCGTGGCGTCAGCCACGGACTGGCTGGACGGTTACCTGGCTCGGCGTCTGGACCTGGAAACAACTTTGGGCAGGGTATTGGACCCGATTGCCGACAAGATACTGATTTCATCCGCCTTCTTTATCGTGGTTGCCGGGTCTGCCAATCCAGGCTGGCTGCTTGTACCTGCCGCATTGATCATAGCCAGGGAGTTGTTCATCGCCGGGCTTCGCGAGTTCATTGGTGCCGGCAGCCTGTCATTGAAAGTCAGCCTGTTGGCCAAGTGCAAGACGTTTGCGCAAATGGCGGCCTTGCTGATCCTCATGCTGTGCGGCGCAACAGGGCAGCCGGCTGGTGGAGGGCTTGAGGTGGCCGGAGTGTTGGCAGCCTGGATCGCCGCGCTATTGTCACTGGTTACCGGTGCCGACTATCTGATGAAGGCATGGCCGATGTTGCGGGAAGGGAAACAAGATGGTTGACGTGCTGTATTTTGCGTGGGTGCGCGAGCGGGTCGGTGTTTCACGGGAAACAATCGATACGGGCGCTGCAACCATCGGCGGATTTGTCGAGGAGCTGAAATCGAGGGGCGAGCGCTATGAGCTTGCGCTGGAGGACATCGGGGCGGTGAGATTTGCGGTAGACCAAACGCTGGCCAGCCTGGACACCCCGATCGGCGATGCGCGTGAAATTGCCGTGTTTCCACCCATGACCGGAGGCTGAATTGACGGTCAGGATTCAACAGCAGCCCTTTGATCCCTGCGCCGAACTGGCTCGTTTTCAGGAAGGGCGCGTGGATGCAGGCGCAGTCGTCTGTTTTCTGGGAAATGTGCGCTCCGGTTCGGACGAACCAGTGAAATCAATGACGATTGAGCACTACCCGGGCATGACAGAATCGGCGATAGCCAGCCATATTGAGGAGACCAGACGGCGTTGGCAAATATTGGATTGCCAAGTCATCCACAGGCACGGCGAGTTGTATCCTGGCGAGTGCATCGTGATGGTGGCGGTTATTGCCAAACATCGGGCCGAGGCATTCTCAGCTGCGGAATTCCTCATGGATTACCTCAAGTCGAGGGCGCCTTTCTGGAAGAAGGAGCACACCGCAACCGGTAGCTGTTGGGTCAATTCTAAGGACGCTGATGAGGCGGCCTTGGCGCGGTGGGAGCCGGACAGAGAACGATCCGGGGCAGGGCAGTAACCGGGAATCGGCTGATGCCCGAACGCAGATGGCGATGGACTTGGGCGATTGTAATGTTTGAATGGACTATTGCCCCCTGTCCAGTTGATTCAGCCTGAGTTCGGCGTCCCGTAGCCTGTCGATCGTCTGGTGGTAGTGTTCGTCACGCTCTGCAAGTTGCGCTTCGGTTTGCCTTTTCTGCTCTTCGAGCGCCTGGATGCAGCGGTCCCTCTGGTCCTCGGCGACTGCAAGATCCCTGGCCAGCCTTTCGACTGTCTCGGAATCCGCACCTGAACTGCTCCTGAACCGCTGGTGCAACATGCCAGCAGCCCAACCAATTGCGAAAACTCCGAACACGAGCACGGCCGTAAGCGCCACAAATTCAAGCTGGTCCATTGATTTGCAACCTTCCCTTGGAGACCTACTGCGGTAGAGACAGGCCAGAATTTTCGCGCAGGCGGAATTCGATCCTGCGGTTCTGTTCGCGGCCTTCCTCGGTATCGTTGTCGGCTATGGGCCGGGTTTCGCCATAACCGACTGCCTGAAAGTTCTGGGTCAGCACACCCTGGTCGAGCAACTCATCCAGCACGGCCCGGGCGCGGCGGGTGCTCAATGCCAGGTTCATTTCCTGCCGGCCCTGGCTGTCGGTATGGCCGGCTATCTCGATGGGAGCGTGAGTGCAGTTTCCGAGGACGGCAACAAGTTGTTCGATGGCTGGTTCGGCGCTTTCCGTAAGCGTCACGGAGTTTGGCTCAAACGAGATCTTTTGTGACTCCATGATCTCGTTGGCCACGGAAACGCACAGGCGGGGGTCCATCGGCGGAGGGCTGGCCCTGATCATGGGATCATACTCGACCTCGACCAGAAGTTCAGTGCCGGGAAGTTTCTCTTGAAGAAACTGCTCCAGCTTCTGCCCGGTTGCGGGTGTTTGCGAGTTGCCTGAAATCTCGATAAAATTGCTGCCGACCGTCAATCTCCCTTCTTCCAGCATGGAGAGGGCATCCAGCCCCGCAAGCGCCATGGTCGAAGACATGGATCCGAGTGATGGATCGATTTGCAGGTTCGAGGTGAAACCTGCTGGATTCAGGACTGAACGGCCGAAAGCGGTGACCATGCGTTTGCCAGACTCATCGTCCACTCGTCCGTTCAGGTTCACATCCCTGTCCAGATTCACGTCCGCCCAAAACACGGCCTCCGGTGGCGCCGGTGCGGCATCCCCACGGAACGTCTCCGGCGGAACCACATCCAGCGCAAACCCATCAGGCAATGCCACCGCAAATTCTCCGAGAGCGGTTTCAGGGGTAGTTCCCTCCCTTCCGTTGGGCAATGAAAGGGTTACTTGAGAGTCCTCAATGCGGACCATTCCGCCCCCGGTGGATTCCAGGATGCCGATTGCCGCTTCCACTGTGCCGGCCCAGTTTCCTGCTGGTGCCCCCCGGGCAAGGCTGCAACTGCCTCCGGTTCCAGCGGCAAGTTCTCCAACACGGGTCATGATCGCCGACCTGTCTGTGTCAGTCTCTGCATGGCACTCAATCAAGGTGGCCACTCCTTCCAGCCAATGCAGTTCAAACCGGTAGGGAACCACAAAAGGCCTTGGAGCAGAAACCCGCAGATCAAGAGTGAATGATCCGGGGAGTGCAGCTTCAAGTTGTCTGCGAACATGCTCGAGTTCGTCCTGTCCATCCAAGATGCCTTCAACGGTCACGTTGGCATCCGCAACATAGAGGTTTGCATCGGGGACGAGCAGAATTGCGCTTATCCCGAAGTTGAGGGCATCGCTCCAGTTCGCTGATGGTTCGACGTTCTGGACGATTGACCGGTCAATGATCGTCTTCGATGCAGCAACGTCATTCAGAACCTGGATCAACTCTTCGAGCGACATTTCGTCCGGCAAATTGCCGAAAATGCGAACAGAGTCTTCATCATGCAGGATCCTGAAGTAGAGCTCGCCAATTCCTCCTTCCGGTTCGGGAGGCAGCATTGTGCGGTCATTGATAAGGGAAGGCGACACAACCGATCTTACGGCCGCCAGCACTTCCAACTGCTCCATTCTGCCAGGCGCCGTTCCCGACAATTCGATTTTCACGCCGTTCGGCCGGACGGCAAGCCAATCGAATTTGGGGTCTTCGAGGATCGGGGAGAGCGCCTGCATGTACCGATTTTCCACGTAGGACAGGAACTGTACGGCAATGACAAACGACAGAATGCCAATTCCGGCGAGTACGGCGGCCGCAACGAGCCAGGCCCTCACGGCACTCCTCTTTCGGCCTCTGTCCGGGTTGATGGCAGCCACGACCTGCGACTTACCTAAACGCAACCGGCAACCGCGGCCGTGAGGAACGCCCCGGACAGAATAAGCCCGGTATCACGGTTGCTGCGAAAGAGGCGAAGGCAGCAATCAGCGTCATTGATGTCAAGTCGCCGGAGTTGCCAGAATAAGTGGGTGGCAAACAGGGCCACCCCAGACAGGCAGATCAGGACGAGTAGTGGTTCGGACTGGTACGGGATGGCAACCAGAATGGCCGCAACAAGCAGCCCGCAAGTACCCGCGGCAAATGCAGTCAACCAGGCCGGCGTTGCATCACTCAACAACCGTGCGGTCGACTTGATGCCGATCAGCGCATCGTCCTCCTTGTCCTGATGGGCGTAGATTGTGTCGTAAAAGAGGGTCCACATGATTCCTGCGACATAAAGCAGAACAGGCGCTGTGCTCAAGCCGCCAGCATGCGCTGTCCAGGCCAATAGAGCCCCCCAATTGAATGCGATCCCAAGGGCAATCTGCGGCAGCCAGGTGAATCTTTTTGCAAAGGGGTAGAAGAGAACCGGAACCAGTGCTGCAATTCCCAGTATGATTGCAGCTCCGTTGAACGTGATCAGTATCAGCAAACCGGCACCGGCCTGCAACAGCATCCACGCACGCGCCTGATTGACGGACACGCTGCCGGCCGGGAGCGGCCGTGATCTCGTGCGCCGGACCTGGCTATCCAGGTCCCTGTCGACAAGATCGTTCCAGGTGCAGCCTGCGCCCCGCATGACGATGGCGCCCATTGCGCATGCTGCTCCGATCCACAGATCTTGCCAGCGAATGCTCCCAGTATCGGCGGCCATCGCAAGGAGCAGTCCCCACCAGCAGGGCAGAAGTAGAAGCCACGTACCTATTGGCCTGTCTGCGCGCGACAATCGGAGGTACGGGCGTGTCCAGGCAGGCGCCCTGGAGTCCACCCAGCTGCCTTCTACTGCATCCGCTACCCGGCCCTCCAAATGGGGCAATGCTGGTTCTCGTCTGACATTGGCCATAGTAGGTACTACATGGCAATTCCGGACATAAAGGCAAGATTGCATGTTGAGCATGCGCTGGGTCAGCACACTGTGCTCGAAGTTGATTCGAAACAGGACCACTATCTCCGCAGTGTAATGCGGCTGCAAACCAGCGATCGGGTAGGATTGTTCAACGGCCAGGACGGGGAGTGGTGCGCCCGGCCGGTTCCCGGCAGGCGAAAACCTCTCTTGCTTGAGTGTGTGCTGAAATTGCGGGAGCAGGAGGCGTTGCCGGATGTGTGGCTCCTGTTCGCGCCTCTGAAGAAGTCAAGAACTGACTATGTGATCGAAAAGGCGACTGAAATCGGTGTATCTCGCATTATCCCCGTATGCACCCGCTTCACCAATTCCCGGAGGATTTCACGATCCCGGCTGTGGCAGGTTGCCCGCGAAGCCGCCGAGCAGTGCCATGGCATGGCGGTGCCGGAGATTGATGAACTCACCGGCCTGCATGAGGTTCTTGGCAACTGGCCGGATGATCGAAGGCTGCTGGTTTGCGATGAAACCATGCTGAACCATGCCGATTGCGAAGAAGCAGAATTGCAGGATGTGAAGCTGGCAGTTCTAGTCGGCCCGGAGGGCGGGTTTTCGCAGGAAGAACGGAACCGCATTGCCAAAATGGAATTCGCCACTGCCGTGGGACTCGGACCCAGGCTGTTGCGGGCTGAGACCGCAGTGGCGGCTGCACTGACGCTTGCGAACATCAGGCAGTTCCGGTCCGGTTCCTGATCCTGCTTGCACGCCAGCCGTTCATCGGTTGGCTGTTCAACCAATTGCTTTCTTGTCTTGCCAAGGCCAAGATTGTAGCGGGCGAGCGTCCAGAAAGAGTCCTGCCGGTCACAAATGTCAATTCCCCAGTCGGGCGGAGCCCCGATCGAACACTACCACCAGTTGGTTGAGTATCTGGAAGACGGCTGCAAGCCGCGCGCGCAATGGAGGATTGGCACCGAACACGAAAAGTTCGGTTTTGTACTGAAGTCGCAAACCCCTCTGCCGTATGATGGTCCATGCTCGATTGAAGCCATGCTCGCCGGATTGCGCGACCGTTTCGGTTGGCAACCGGTTGAGGAAGCCGGCAAGCTGATCGGACTTTCGAAGGGCAAGGCGAGTGTTTCCCTGGAACCGGGGGGACAGCTGGAACTGTCCGGCGCACCGCTGGAGACGGTCCATGAGACCTGTGACGAAGTCCATCAGCATCTTTTTGAGGTGAAGAGTATTGCTGACGATATTGGCGCCGGTTTTATCGGTATTGGGGCTGCGCCAATCTGGCGCAGGGAAGACATGCCGGTCATGCCCAAGGGCCGCTACAGGCTGATGGCCGAGTACATGACCAGAGTTGGCAATCACGGTCTCGACATGATGTTCAGGACCTGCACGGTTCAGGTCAATCTCGATTTCTCCAGTGAACAGGACATGGTTCTGAAGTTGCGTACAGCGTTGGCGTTGCAGCCCGTTGCCACGGCATTCTTCGCCAATTCGCCATTTTTTGATGGCCAGCCCTCGGGGGTGTTGAGCAACAGAAGTACATTCTGGCGGGACCTTGACCCGGACAGGACCGGCATGCTGCCCTTTGTATTCGAGGATGGGTTCGGCTTCGAGGCGTGGGCCGAGTATGCGCTCGATGTGCCCATGTACTTCGTCTATCGGGACGGGAATTACCTGGATGCGCGGGGGCAGTCATTCCGGGACTTCCTTAAGGGGACACTTCCGGCTCTGCCCGGCGAAACCCCGTTATTGTCCGATTGGGGCGATCACCTGACCACCATCTTTCCTGAAGCCCGCATCAAGCAGTTCATTGAAATGCGTGGCGCGGACGGGGGCCCGTGGCGGCGCCTTTGCGCATTGCCGGCACTCTGGGTTGGGCTGATGTACAGCCAGGATGCGCTTGAAGCTGCATGGGACATTGCGAAGCACTGGGATGCAGAAACGCGGGAGGCGTTGCGCGTCTCGGCTGCGACCGAGGGGTTCAATGGAGGCTTCGACGGAGTGAAGTTGATTGACTGCGCACGCGACGTTCTTTCTCTTGCAGACGCAGGCCTCAAGGAACGGGCCCGTGCCGGCGCTGGCGGTATGATCCCTGACGAATGCCATTTTCTGGACTCGCTGCGCGAGTCCCTTGATCGCAAACAGACTCCCGCCGAGGAGCTTCTCGAATTGTATCGCAACGAATGGGGCGGAGATCTGGACCAAATATACGACCGGTGTAGCTATTGAGTCTTTTGCCGTTTCTCAACGCGTGCCTGATCCGAGATGGATCTTGCTTTCTGTACCGCTCCAGAGCCTCCGGATATTTGGTCTGTGCTTCCAGAAGATCAGCAAGGTCATGAGCGCACACAAATGGGGCGCGAAGGATAGGGCCGTCCCAGCTGGATCGACTATCCAGAACAGGATTGCGGCCGCCAAAGCTGAAGTCATTGAGGCAAGGGAAGAATACCGGCTGGCAGCGGCAACGGCCAACCATGTTGCACATGCAGCGAGACCTACAAGAAAGTTTGCGAGCAACAGCACGCCCATAAAGGTTGCGACACCCTTCCCGCCGCGGAAGCCAAGCCAGACCGGGTAAAGATGGCCTGCGAAGGCTGCAAATCCGCAGGCCATTGCCATCGTGTCGGAGGTCCCCAATTGGCGTGTTGCCTGAAATCCCAGTGCAACTGCTGCGCTTCCCTTTCCTATGTCCAGCAGCAGAGTGAGCGCAGCGGCCGCCCGGTTGCCAGTACGAAGGACATTGGTAGCGCCAATATTGCCAGATCCGATCCTTGAAAGATCGCCCAGCCGCATCAACCGGGCAACCAGTACCCCGAATGGGATGGAGCCGACCAGGTAAGCCGCCAAGACGACAACCGGCAGAGATGGCACGAGAGGCAAAGCCGGCTGCACCAGAAGCGCCAGGACGATGGCTCCCGCGGCGATTGCCGCAATGGCCTTCAGAAGGAGCAGTATTTGGTCGTGGTGGCTCTTCAACTGTCAGTCCCTGCAGATCTCCTTTCCTCCGACAAATGTCCGAAGGACCCGCCCTTGCAGGAGTTGATTGTCGAATGGAGAGTTTTTCGACTTGGAGTGGAGCTTGAACCGGTCGAGCACAAAGGGAATGTCCGGGTCGAACAGTATCAGGTCAGCCGGAGCACCGCGGGAGAGCCTTCCAGTGTCGAGGCCAAGCCTGCGAGCCGGATTCAGCGCCATTGCGCGGAAGAGCGTTGGAAGGCCGAGATCACCGGAGTGGTAGAGCCGCAGTGCCGCGGGGAAAAGGGTCTCAAGGGCAATTGCCCCGCTTGCGGCCAATGCAAAGGGCAGTCTCTTCGACTCTTCACCCTGTGGAGTGTGCATGGAAGAAATGATCGAGATGGTGCCATTCGCAACGCCCTCGACAATTGCGGTACGGTCGGTTTCGGCTCTGAGCGGCGGCTTGACCTTGAAAAAGGTCCTGTAGTCGGCGATGTCCAGCTCGTTGAGCGTCAAGTGATGGATGGATGTGCCGGCCGAGACGTCCAGCCCGCTGTCCAAGGCGCGTTGCAGGGCCGGCAGGGATGCACGAACTGTGATTTGGTCAGCATGGTAGCTGCCGCCTGCGAGTTCAACGAGGGCAAGGTCGCGTTCAAGGCCAATCCTCTCTGCCGCTGGTGAAACCGTTGCCAGTCCCTTGGAAAAGGCAAACGGGCTTGATGTCGCAGCTGCTCCTTTCGACAGGTCGGCATCTTGCGGATGACCGACCACGAGGGCACCCTGTTGCCCGGCGTAGGTGAGGCATCGCAGCATTACCTTCGCGTTCCTGACCTGATTGTCGCAATCGGAAAAGGCGATCGCACCCGCCTCCTTGAGCAGTCCAATCTCTGCGACCTCGTTGCCTTGCCTTCCCTTGGTCAGCGTTGCCATGGGATGCACCCGAACAGATGCGGCCGCCTGCGCTCTCCGGACAAAAAACTCAAGAGTCTCCGGATTGTCGATCGGCGGCAACGTGTCGGGACGGGTGACAATGGTCGTTACACCGCCTGCAACTGCTGCCATGGCAGCAGTTCTGAAACTTTCCTTGTGGCGCTCTCCCGGCTCGCCGATCTTCACTCCGATATCGACTATGCCGGGTGCAAGGAACTTGCCTCCACAGTCTATGGTCTCACCGGCAGCGGAGTCGTCTCCGGGCGAACCCGTGCCGAGTATGGCGCCATCCCTGACGGCAAGCGAACCGGGAGAAACCGTGCCGGCCTCGGGATCGACCAGCATGGCGTTTGTAAACAGTCTGTCCATCAGCGAAGTCCGGACTCAAATGAGGGCAGTTTCGCCACGACCTGATTCACGGCAGCAATCTTCAATTCACCATCCTCCCGGACCGGTTGGCCTCGCCAGAAGGTCGAGCACAGCCATTCGAACCGCTACACCCATTTCGACCTGTTCCTGTATGACGGAAACCCTGATGTCGTCTGCAATCGTTTCGTCGATCTCCACACCGCGGTTCATTGGACCCGGATGCAGAACAATGGCGTCATCCTTTGCAAAAGCGAGCTTTTCGGCGTCTAGGCCGTAGAGGTGAAAATACTCCCGGAATGAAGGAATACTGGCTCCTGTCATACGCTCGCGCTGAAGCCGCAACATCATGACCACATCTGCGCCTTGAAGCCCTTCTTGCATTGAGCTGAACACTTCAACACCGAGGTCGGCAACCACGCCTGGAACCAGCGTGGCCGGTCCGACCATCCTCACGCGGTTCTGGAGTTTCGACAAGACAAGCATGTTCGAACGCGCAACGCGCGAATGGAGTATGTCGCCGCATATCGCAACTGTGAGGCCATGGACCGTCCCCTTCCTGCGCCGGATTGCAAGCGCATCAAGCAATGCCTGCGTCGGGTGCTCGTGGCTGCCGTCACCAGCATTGATGACTGAGCAATCAACTTTTTCCGCCAGCAGGTTGACTGCTCCGGATTCCGGGTGGCGCACGACCAAAAGGTCAGGACGCATCGCATTAAGAGTCATGGCCGTGTCGATTAGCGACTCCCCCTTGCTGACAGAACTGGAGCCGACGATCATGTTGGTGACATCAGCACCGAGGCGCTGCCCGGCAAGTTCAAAGCTCATCAGGGTTCTGGTTGAGTCCTCGAAGAACATGTTGATCTGTGTTTTGCCTGACAGGGTGTCGCCATGTTTGAGCGGACGCTGGTTGAATTCGACGTAACGCTCGGCAAGTTCGAGGATCGACAGGATTTCGTCGGGGGATAATTGGGCAATTCCCAACAGGTGCCTTGATGAGATTGTCATGGGCGACTCCCCTCGCAACGGACAATAGGCTTGGCGGAATGGGCGAACAAGATTGATCCCCTAAGCAATCCGGCCGGACCTACTGCATACAGCCCATTCAACTCCGGCCATTGATTGTCAACGGCGCAAGGACCTGGAACCCAATCGTTGGTGCCGGCCCTCGGTTAGCGCATTCCAGGAGTTTCTTGAGTAATGGTTGCCGCAGCAGGTTTGGATGATCGCACGGTCTGGTCGCCTGCCGAGGGCCTTCGTTATCAGAATGCCCTCGTGTACGGCGTTTCAGGCTCGGTTCAGCAATTCGGACAAGCAATCCGAAAGCCCTTTCGCAATTGCGAATGAACCGCAATAGCGTTTCGTGCTAACTGTTGAATGGTCGATACGGGATGGCGCATGAAAACCGACAATTTGGCCATGTTGCTGGAGTGGTGCATCGAAACAGGCGCCGATGAATGCATTGGGGACGCGCCAGTCGACCGATTTGCTGTCAGACCGGACAAAAAGCGCGAACAGGCTCGCCTGCAGGTGGCCGAGGCGCCGAATGCCGCCGCAGGTCATGCGAAGAAGGCGCCACCGGATCCCAAGCCGGATGTTGAAGCCGAGGCGTTGATTGCGAATGTCCGCACACGGGAGGAGTTGCATGATGCCTTGGTCCGGCTGCGCCGCAACCATTCCCTGCTTGCCTTGCTCCACCGGACTATGGTGTTCGCTGACGGCAATCCGGAGGCGGCGGTAATGATCGTTGGCGAGGCGCCGGGTGCGGAGGAAGACCGCCTCGGCAAACCGTTCGTTGGAAGGGCAGGGGGCATGCTGGATCGGATGTTCGTAGAAGTCGGGCTGGAACGAACCCAGGCAGCGCCAGAGAATTCGCTCTACATCACGAATATTCTGAATTGGCGGCCGCCAGGAAACCGCAATCCGACACAAGCCGAAATGAAACTCATGACGCCGTTTGTGTCCCGCCATATTGAACTGGTCTCGCCAAAGATTCTTGTCTTGATGGGAGGAATTTCCTGTTCGACCCTGCTCGGTGTCGGCAAGATAAGCCAACTGCGTGGCAAGTGGCATGAATGGCGCGGCATTCCGGTAATGCCGATGTTCCATCCGGCCTTCTTGCTCAGGAACCCCATCGCCAAACGTGAAGCCTGGATTGACCTCTTGCTGATCCGGAAGCGTCTGTTGGAGTTGCAGTCACAATGACCCATTCGCCAACTGTCAGGCAGTTCATTCCGCTGCGCATTGCTATCCTGACCGTATCGGATACGCGCACCCTGGAGGATGACAAGTCCGGTGACCTCCTACAGCGGCTGGCGAGCAAGGCTGGACACTCAATTGTCCTCAGGGAGTTGCTGCCTGATGACCGCAGAAGGATAGCGGGGTTGCTCGCTGCGTGGTCAAGCGATCCTGAGATTGATGTCATCATTAGTACTGGTGGAACCGGGCTGACCGGCCGCGACCAGACTGTCGAGGCACACAGGGATGTCTACGAAAAGGAAATCGACGCCTTTGGGGTTGTGTTTGCGGTATTGTCCATGAAGAGCATCGGCGCCTCGGCGGTGCAATCTCGCGCCTGTGCCGGGGTTGCAAACGGCACCTATCTGTTTGCGCTGCCCGGATCACCTGGCGCGTGCAAGGATGCATGGGACGGAATTCTGCTGCGGCAGTTGGACTATCGCAACTTGCCATGCAACTTTGTCGAGATCATGCCCAGGCTGGATGAACACCTTCGCCGCAAATAGCCCCAAGCATACCGGATGAGCATAGGCAACGGCGTCTAGACGTTGCACCCTGCAAATTCGATATAGGAGCCTTCTGTGATCAGCGTGAGCGAGAGGTCTCCCCGGGACAGTGCGGCAGACCCCTCTGGCTGGTGAATCTCTGCCGAGGCTGACAGTCTTCCTTCTGGTGTGCTGCTCAGTTCTGACTCGCTGAACCAGACAGAATTTCCAGGGCTTTCGAATACGGCGGCAGCGCCTTCTTCTACAGATCCATCATAGTCAAACTCGAAAGTTATCCTGAGGTTCCCGTCGGGTGAGGCGGGTTCTATGTTACAGTTGGTTCGAGCGCCTTGATTGGACGCGAAAATTTGCGTGGGAAGGTCATTGAGCGCAGACTGGATTTCACCGAAGCCGGATGGAACCTCCGTGGAAGATTGAGCAGCCATGGCAGGTTGAGAGTTCATGTTATACTGAATCCCCCAGGACGGCAGTGAGTCCATAGTATACGGATCCCCGAAGAAAGGCTGAGAGTCCACGGAGGATGCCACTGCAAAACGGAACGATGCCGGGATACACACTTCCCTGCAAACACCGAGATTCAGCTGAAGCTCTCCATCTATTGGTCCACCAACTTCGAGAGGCGTGACTCGCAAAGGAAAAACCACCCGGCCCGCGTAGCCAATTGTACGGAAGGCATCTTCATCGAAAACGGTTGGCTTCGGGTAGTATATCTCCACGGAACCGATGTTGCCATCCACGATTTGCAGGGAAGGAGGCAGTCCGTATTCGCCAGGTGATCTCCAGTAGGTCTTCCAGCCATCAGAGAGATTGATCGCAATTCCAGTCAAGTAGTAGGCATTGGAGCCTTCCACTTCTACTGTCTGTCCGTTCAAAACCTCGAGTGTTGCAATTGATTGATCCAGATTGATCTGTCCATGTGCTCCCATTGCAAGACCCAGGAGCCATCCCGCGAAACTTGATGCTGCAACTGCGATTTTGGTCATGACACCCACCTCAGGTCCTGACTTCTATATGGTTAGTGATGCTGCCGGAAAAATCAACTCTTTGAGAATTGCGGTTGCCAGACAGCGGGAGAGCCGTGTCTTGGTCTGGGCCAGCGATTCCCATTGCTACTTTGTTGCGTGCTGGCGGGCTCAGCAACAGTGCCCCATTCGTTGATTGGCCTGGTCGGCAGGTGCAGAATTCGTTTTGGGCGACCAAGCCCCGGATTGTCTGACAAGGGTAGAGTGGTGGCAGCGGCATTACATGAAGATCAGCATTCGGCTGCGGTCATGCAGGCTGCTGGAAGGCGCTTAGTCTGGCAAGAACGAGAAACTGAAAGCGGCTGCGTCAAGGATTGCGGCCTTGCAGGCATAAGTCAAAACAACCTGTGCGGTTGTGCATGAGGCAATTCGGGTCCATACGGGTTCCATGCGGTTTCGGTGTCCTGTTTGGGTGTTGCATACGCTGTTTGGAGATTTCTGAACGCGATGCTGGTAAGGTCAGGTTGCCGATCAGAGGGACTTCCGGAAACGGAAACGGATCGCAAGTTTGCGCGTTCAGAGTCTGTGTGCTGCAATGCCAAATTGGCCGACACCAAAACCATGGTGAAGACGACAATATGCTGATCACTGATGACGACATTCGTCGCCAACTTCGGTTGGGCGAGGACAGCCGATGGGAATTCATGCAGATTGAGTTCAGTGGTGAAAAGCCAGTCAGCCCGCGCCGGGATGATCTCGCCGACGAACTGGGTGCATTCGCCAATGCAGGAGGGGGGATTTTGCTGTGTGGGGTTGCAGACGATGGAACCACCCAGAGCATGTCGCGTGAACAACTGGCAGCCTTGCATCGCCTGCTGGAAGAGGTCTGTACTGGCACGCTTGAGCCGTCACTGCCAGTGGAGATCAACATCCGCGACCTTGACGAGCAGAGGTTTGTACTTGTTGGCGTGCCACGCGGCCAAACTGTGTATCAGCGACGCGGTCTCGCTTTCGTTCGTGTAGGCATGGCTAAGCACCGCCTCTCCAATGAAGAGTGCCTTCGGTTGGCGCAGAGTCATACACAAAACTGCGATTTCTGGTTCGACAGGCAGCCAGTTCCAGGCACCGGGATAAATACTCTCGACAAACATTTTTGGGAGCGACTGTTGAGCGTGGCTGGAGCAGCGGACCCTCGCCGCGGATTGCGCAATCTTGGTTTGCTTACCCCAGACGAAGCCGGTGTAGACCGGGCAACGGTTGCAGGGGCATTACTTTGTGTGTCTTCACCGCAGCTCTGGTTGCCACAGGCAACCATCATGGCGACACATTACCGTGGCTTGGACCGTGCATCGGGTCAGTTAGACGCGCAGGAAATTACGGGGCCACTCCATTCACAGGTCGCAGACGCCATAAGATTCACCATACGCAACATGCAGGTTGCGGCGCGAAAGAAACCGGTGCCCGAGAACATCGCGCAGTACAGCCATGCGGCCGTATTCGAAGCCGTTGTCAACGCAGTGGTACACCGTGATTACTCAGTAGCATCGCGCAGAATCCGGATATCCATGTTCAGGGATCGCCTTGAGATTGACTCGCCCGGCATACTTCCTGACGGAATGACAATCGATGGCATGGAAGAATGCCAGACTACCCGTAACGAAGTCATCGCCTCAGTGCTTGGTCGTATACCCGTTCCCGACGTATCCGGTGCAGGCCAACGTAAATTCCTGATGAACCGTCGGGGTGATGGCGTATCAATCATTCGCAAGGAAACTGAACAGGCCACGAGAGTGCCTCCCAAATTCGAGATTGTGGACGGATCGAACCTGGTGTTGAGTATCCCGGCCGCAAAGCTGGAACTGGTTCCTGCCGCAGACGCAACTGTCACTGTGCATTAAAGTGGAGAACCGCTCGTTGGCATAGAGGTTCTCGCACTGTTGCCAAACGAGACATGGGTGCGGGGTGTCACCGACGAAAGCGGTGATGCTGCCATGGTCCTTCATATATCCAATCTGCCGATGACAGTCTTTGCTGCCGGTCCGGGATATGCGGCCGGATTGGAGAGAGCATAGTTGCCCATTCGGGGTGGCCTGCTGCTTCAGCTTGAACCGCTAGCAAAGGGCGGCGCCACAATTTTTGCCCAAAGCACGGGTTATCTGCCTGGCCTGCTGGGGCGGCTAAACCCGATACGCGACACGTCCGACCAAACCTACATTTACGCCGATAACATCGCAGTCAACGAGGGTAAGCAGCAACCCGTGGCATTTGTTCCCGGCAAGCCGATCCGGTTGACTGACTCTAGGGGTGCAGAATTGTCTGTCACCATAATCGACATAATTGGCAGGTCTTCCTTGATAGAGTACAGTCCGTTCGAGCCTAAACCGTTCGCAGCGTTCTCATCAGGAGAAGAACCTGTTTCCGGGTAGCCAACGCAGCACTGCAACTTGCTTGCAGAGATGCCCGAGCAGACCTGGAGTGAATTCAGTTCTCCTGGTTCCTGTGTTCGGTTCCGATAGCGTGAAGCGGACGAGGGTCAGCCGTGGGTGCTCTACTGTGCAATGCGGTCCACAAAGTTTCTTCGCAGGTTGAATTCAGCCCGTTGATGCTCCATGCTCAAACTATGGCCATACTGGCTTTGTGGTGAAGATGATGGGCGACGACCAGTTTCTCCGGGGCAAGTTGCTTGTCGCCATGCCGGACATGGCAGATCCTCGATTCCGCAGGAGTGTCATCCTCATGCTCATGCACACCGAAAATGATGCGATGGGTGTGGTGGTCAACAAAGTCGCGTGCAACATCTGCGCCGCGCAAATGTCGAAATCGGACGACGAACTGCCGGACGAGGGTCTGGTATTCCCGTTGTATGACGGAGGTCCTGTCGATCCCGAGCGTGTCATGGTCATTCATGCCGGAAACGGGTCCGAATACCCGGCAACGCAGGTCATCAGCGACGATTTCTGCATGACGGTCACCCCTGACATTTTTGAAGATCTCTCCCGAGGAAAGGGACCCAAGGACAGTCTACTGATCTTGAGTTACGCCGGTTGGGCAGGGGGGCAACTGGAGAACGAAATCGCGAGTAATGCCTGGCTAGTCTGCAATGCCAGCCCTGAACTCGTGTTCGAGACCGAGTCGCACCTCAAGTGGGAGGCTGCAATCATGTCGCTCGGCATCAGCCCCGTAATGCTGGCTTCAAGTGGTGGCAGTGCCTGAATCGGGGTTTGCTGCGGCCCGCCGCAGCCGGTCATTGATGGCAATCCCGACACCAGATTCCGGAATCCGGGAAACGGCAATCGTGTGAGCGCCTTTGCTGCTTACCAATTCGTCTGCCTCCCGCAACAGCCTGTAGAAGTTGGCCGCAGCTTCATTCAGATCTCCTGATCGAGACAGGTTGAAGTCGGCAGGAGGCGAGTTTGGCCCGAATCCCAAGAGAACCTCGCCTCTCCGTGCCGCCCTTGCGCCGGCCCGAACATTGGCTCGAGGTGAATAGTGGATGGGCAGTTGCCCGGGAGACCGCAACTTCGAAATCTCCTTGGACTTCTGCAGAGTCAAACCGGTGTGTTGCTGGATGATCTCTGCGGTAATAGTCCCAGGTCGCAGCAATTCCAGATTGCCGGATCTGGAGTGAATGACGGTCGATTCAAGTCCGAGGACGCAGTCTCCGCCATCGATTACCGCATCCAGTTTGCCGTCAAGGTCGGCCAGGACATGATTGGCCGTGGTGGGACTCACCCGTCCGGACAGATTTGCCGAAGGCGCCGCAACCGGTACTTTGGCATCCTTGATCAGATCAATAGCTAATGGGTTGGAAGGAAACCTGACCGCAAGCGTGCTGCGGCCTGCGCTGACCTCTGGCGAAACTGGAGAAACGGATCTCGCCGGCAGAACAAGCGTCAACGGCCCGGGCCAAAACGTCTCTGCCAGCGTCATGGATGGCTTATCGAACTCAACGAGTTCTTCCGCGTCGGCCAGAGACGCAACATGGACGATCAAGGGATTGGAAGTTGGCCGGCGTTTGGCGGCATAAAGGGCCTTGATCGCCCTTGAATTGGTTGCATCCACTCCCAAGCCGTAGACAGTTTCTGTAGGAAACGCCACGAGTCCGCCGCCAATGAGCATTTGCGCGGCCCAGAACACTGCAAACGGGGAGGTATCAAGGCGCATGGTTTCCAATTTGAGTCGTTCTCCTGGGTTGACGCGCCTTTGCCTACTGTTCCAATACACCAGACGGCAGGCGGCCGGGCAAGGTAGCTGCCAGTTCCAGACGGCGCTGACAGAGCAGAAACACTGATGACATATAGCGCACCAATCGACGAGCACCTCTTCCTATACCGCAATGTGATCGGATTGCAGGGCTTGGTCAACTGCGACCGGTATTCGGCAGTCGATGAGCAGGAATACGGCGAAATCCTGGCGGCGGTCGGCGCATTGGCGAGTAGAGTGCTGCAACCCCTGCAAATCGCCGGAGATCGCGAACCGGCGCGGCTGGAGAATGGAATTGTTGTGACTTCGGCCGGATATGCCGAAGGCTTCCGTGCGATTGCTGAAGGGGGTTGGATGGGAATTTCCGCCAGTCCCGAATATGGCGGCTCTGGCCTGCCGGTCTCCTTGACTAATGCTGCCAACGAGATGCTCAACGGCGCATGCATGGCGCTCGGCCTGAGCCCGCTGCTGACGCAGGCACAGATAAGGGCACTCGAAGATCATGCTTCGGAAGAGATCAGAAGAGTGTATTTGCCGAAGCTGATTTCAGGCGATTGGCTTGGAACGATGAACATTTCAGAGCCTCAAGCCGGCTCCGACCTTGGCCAGATCAGATGCGCTGCCGAACCTGGCGAGGATGGGTCATACAGGCTGAATGGCCAGAAGGTGTTCATCAGCTGGGCAGATGCGGATTTCGCCGAAAACGTCTGTCACCTTGTACTCGCCCGGCTGCCAAACTCGGTTGCCGGCACGCGCGGCCTTTCACTGTTCCTTGCTCCGAAACTCATACCCGACGAAAACGGCCGGCCAGGGCGCCGGAACGGTGTGCGGGTGGTGTCACTTGAGAGCAAGTTCGGGATTCATGGATCGCCAACCGCAGTTGTCGAGCATGAGGACGCCAAGTGTTGGTTAGTCGGCGAACCCGAAGCCGGAATGAGTGCCATGTTCACAATGATGAACATGGCGCGGCTCGGTGTTGGTTGTCAGGGCGTCGGCGTTGCCGAGGCTGCTGCACAACTCGCGACTGCGCATGCGCTCACGCGTAAACAGGGTCGTTCCGCCCATTCTGGCGAACCGGCATTCATTGCCGAGCACCCCAATGTTCGCAGGCTGCTGGCAATGATGAAAGCGCGGATATTTGCGGCCCGGGCAATTTGCGCGTCTTGCGCCCATGCGATTGATATGGCTGAAGCCAGCCCTGGGTCGCATTGGGCCGAGAGGGCTGCGTTCCTCACCCCGATTGCCAAGGCATTCGGTTCGGAAACGGGCACAGAGGTCGCCACCATGGGAATCGCCGTTCATGGCGGGATGGGATACGTCACGGCCAGCGGTGCTGCGCAATTCCTGCGCGATGCCACCGTGGCAACCATATACGAGGGAACCAACGGAATTCAGGCGTTGGACCTGGCAAACAGGAAGCTGGGCGGCGGCGGAGAGGAAGCAGTGAAGTTGCTTGATGAAATCGGTGCAGAGCTTCAGCAGGCGGACGCGTCTGCTGCTCATCTGGTTCGACCGGCCATGGACGCCTGCGAGCAGGTCAGAGTGGCAACACAAGCTATGGTTGGCCAGAACACGGCAGATCGGATGGCAGGGGCGGAGCCATATTTGAGGGCATTCGCCCTGCTTTTGGGCTCCGTGTTTCATTTGCGGGCATTCCTTGCCACTGGCGGCCAAGGCTGGCGCGCCGAATTGGCAGGAATATATGCTGGCCGGATCTTGCCCGCATGCGCATGGCACTGCCGGGAGGCAGCGCTGGGTGCAGATGATCTTTTCAAGATTGGGGATGAAGAACTTGCCGGTTGAAACAATGGAGGGCGATCCCAACTCCATTCGGTTTCCGGTTCCGGACGTTCCGGCATCCGGTACCGCAAAAGAGGTCGGCGACGGAGTCCTTTGGCTGAGATTTCCACTGCCATTCCCACTGGATCACGTGAATGTCTACGCCGTTCATGATCCGGATGGTTGGACGGTGTTCGATACCGGCATCGACTCCAGGTTGACGCGCGAAATCTGGAGCGATGTTCTGTCGGGACCGCTGAAGGGCAAGCCGGTCAGGCGTGTTGTGATGACCCATCATCATCCGGATCATGTCGGGCTCGTTGGCTGGTTCAAGTCCGAGTTCGGTTCCGAGATCTGGTCGACCAGAGTCGCATGGCTCACGGCCAGGATGCTGACGCTTGATGTTGAACCCAGTCACACCCGCGAGTCCCTCGAGTTTCTTCGCAGGGGAGGGACGCCAGAGACTATCATGGAGGCGCGGACCAGGTCGGCACCGTTCAACTTTGCGGACTATGTGCATCCAATTCCGGTCGGGTTCCGGCGGATTGTCGATGGGGAAGTTGTGCAGCTCGGTGGCCGGCGCTGGACCGTCAGGATCGGCGGCGGTCATGCTCCAGAACATGCAACCTTTTGGTGCAAGGAAGCTGGCCTCATACTTGGCGGGGACCAGTTTCTGGCGGACATCTCGCCGAACATTGGTGTCTACCCGACCGAGCCAGAGGCTGACCCGTTGAGCGACTGGTTGACCTCCTGCACCCGCTTCCACGAATTTGCCGACAACTCAGCGCTCGTCCTCTCAGGCCACAAGGTTCCGTATAGAGGCCTATCCGTCCGGCTAGATCAATTGATCGATAACCATCGCTCGGCACTGACCAGGTTGAGGGTTGCAGCAGTGTCGCCAAAGACCGCTGCCGAATGCATGGAAGTGCTGTTCAAACGCCAGATCAAGGAGTCCGAGTTCGGGCTGGCTCTTGTTGAAGCAATCGCCCACTTCAACTACCTCTACCGGCGTGGCGAAGTTGAGCGAACCATTCGGCCCGACGGGGCGTGGCAATACTGCTTGACCAGTTGAACTGGCGACTCCGCGCTGGAAGCGCCAGGAACACTGATCGCGTATTGACCAGGATCGATCATCAGGCTGGACTTGCAGCATATGCAATTTGTGGGAATGCGCCATGATCAAAGTTTCACTCACAACCGCTCGCCGACGGTTCTCCAAGTTGGCCAAAGCCGTTGAGCATGGTGAGTCCATCGTCATCACCCGGCGCGGCGTTCCCATCGCAAAACTAGTTCCCTGTGCGGGCAAGAAGATTTCCGGCCCCGTATGGGCGGCGGCCTATCGGAGAATGATGGACCAACTGGAGGAAGGCGCTCCACTTGGGGGCCTCAAAGTCGAGCGGGCAAGTCTTTATGATCGCAAATTGACAGTGCACGCTCGATAGCAGGTTTCTCGAATACGCAGTAGATCGCGATGCCGGCGAGCGGCACACGCTTGCACGGGAAACCCCGGGGCGAGCGGCCGTGCGCAATTGCGAACTGACGTCCAGGTGTTTACCGGGACTTTCTGCGGCATAACGCTGAAGATACTGCCTGACCATTACCGGGCGAGCACTTTGCTGTATGAATGGCTCGTACTATTCGAACTGGCATCAGTAGACGAAAATGCACGCGGCGAAGCGGTTACCACTGTCGACATGGATCGGCTGTCACTCTGGGACGCAATGATCCTGGCCACCGTACGGCAGGCAGGATGCTCTGCAATTCTCAGCGAAGACAGGCAGGACGGCCAACGCTGGAATGGAGTCGAGATCATAAATCCGTTTGCGGAAGACGCCAAGGCTGGCCTGGCGCTGCTGCTTGAGGCATGAAGTTGCCGAGGATGCGTCGAACGCATCCCTTGCCCGCCTATGGAGCCCAATGGCAAACGGAGCGAATTGGGAACGGCTTTGGTTCAACAGCATGATCCGGAATTCCAGAATTACCGGTGCCAAGTTCACGCCATGCGGATTAACTCCATGCACGATTCCGGGAGTTGATTTCCGTGTCCGGTTGCGGCAGGAGAGCGGCGTTCAATCGCCCAGTGGCGCAGTTGCCGCGAGTTGCAAAGGGGATAGCGAATGACCGGATACGAGCACGGGACCATGGAAGTGACAGAACAGGAGCGCACCTTCGGCGGCTTCGTGACGGCCATGGTATGGGTCTGCGTTGTCGTAATTTTCGTGCTGTTGTTTCTTGCTGTCTTCAACAGCTGACCGTTCAATAGCGATCAAACCCCGCTCTGGCCAAGCAGGAAGCCTGTGAGTTTGTAGTCGAAGCGGGGATGCGGCATTCGGCAGGGTCATGCCCCGCCGGTTGATGGCTCGTCAGCCACCTTCTCTCAATGCCCTCTTCCGGGCCAGTTTCCTGGCACGGCGAATTGCCTCAGCCCTTTCCCGAGCTCTCTTTTCCGATGGCTTTTCGTAGTGCTGCCGGAGTTTCATTTCACGAAACACACCTTCGCGCTGTAACTTCTTTTTCAGCACACGAAGGGCCTGATCAACATTATTGTCGCGGACTTGAACCTGCATGAATTCCAATCGCAATTTTGAATCGCTTGACCGCGCCCTTTTAGCCAAAGCAAACCCGAATTCAACTTGTTTTGGGACCGTGTATCCGGGACTGACCAGTTCTTGGCAAGCGCGTGGCCTTGAAACCGCTGACTGGGCTAGTCTAGCTGTCCGGCAGACCAGTTGGTTCACTCGGCCGAATTGGATGCACGCAAGTCACGGAGGATAGGCGCCTATGGCTTTCAGCTGGTCAGGTTCCGGAAGGCAATCCTATGAATGACGACTCCTGCGATGCAATCTGTTGGGTCCTTTGATTGATTTTTTCGGGTTCCCCGGTTCGGCACTCCGGACGCCTGGATGCAACCGTTAATCAGGTTGAGGGAGTGCAGGCGGCCCTGAAACGGCAACTCGGACACCGTCTCCCTTTTTTGGCTTGCGCCAGCCAACAATTGTGAAGGCCAGCAGCGGAATTCGGTTCTTCGGGCACTGCGAAGGTCAATTCAATATGGATAAATGTCCGTCTGTTACACCGAACTGGGGATCCGGCGACGCTCCGCTTCCCATGCAGGCGGATGTTCAGCTCCGCTTTCCGGTTGACGGGCGTACGGATGGAGCAGAAATCGAGAGGTGATTTCCCTCGGTTCGAATGATAGCAAACGAACGGGCTCAGCATCAGGTGGATGTGACAATGACAGTGGAAGCAGAATTTGAAGACAGGCCAGCATTGCGTAGGAGACTGATGCTGGAAGCGTTGAATCATGTGCCCTTTGAGGGATGGAGCGCAGCCAGCATGAAGCTGGCTGTCGAGGCAATTGGAATTGATCAGGCCGAACTCCGGCGAATTTGCCCCGCCGGCGCGGTTGAACTGGCCGTCGAGTTCTGCCGCTGGGGCGACGAACTCATGGTCGAGGAACTCAATCGGACTGAACTCGAAACGGTTGGAATGACGGCACGTGTCGCAAGCGCAGTTGAGACGAGAATCAAGGTGGTTTCCGAACACAGGGAAGCGGTACGCAAGGCCGTTGCCCAGTTTTCTTTGCCGGTCAATGCCCCACTGGGGACGCGCGCTCTTTGGCGAACCGCCGACCAGATCTGGAGTTCTCTCGGGGACCGGTCGGATGACTACAACTGGTACACCAAGAGGGGAATGCTCTGCGGTGTGATCGGGTCATCGGTGCTTTACTGGCTGGGAGACACAGGAGACGGCACCCTAACCCGGGCCTTCATCGACCGGCGGATCGGGGATGTGATGAGAGTTGAAACCGCCAAGCAGCGGGTCCGGAACCTGCCATGCGGACCGCAGTTTCTTCAGTCTGTTGAACGGTTTGCCGGGTGGATCCGTCGTCCACAGGATCATAAGGCTCGTCATCCTGGTTGGGTAGCTTCAGGAGGTCTCCAGTGAAAGCAAGCTCCATGCGCGCGGTTGAAATATCCGCACCAGGTGGCCCAGAGGTGCTGAGAGTTACTCAACGGCCAGTTCCGGAACCGGCGCACAATCGTATCCTGATCAGGAATGACGCGGCAGGCGTAAACCGGCCCGATGTGCTTCAAAGGGCCGGCCTGTACCGGCCGCCAGCAGATGCATCGGACCTTCCCGGGCTAGAGTCTGCCGGGGAGATTGTTGCTGTTGGTCGCGGTGTTGACCGCTGGCAAGTTGGCGACCGTGTGACGGCACTGCTTCCTGGAGGTGGATATGCCGAATATTCCGAGACCTGTGCAGACCATGCATTGCCGGTTCCGGAAGGCCTCGGAATGACCGAGGCGGCAGCTTTGTGTGAAACAGCCTTCACGGTCTGGAGCAATGTGTTCGCAAGGGGACAGCTCAAGGCCGGAGAGACATTTCTCGTGCATGGCGGGTCTTCAGGCATCGGGACGATGGCGATCATGATGGCGTCGGCGCTTGGTGCGAGGGTGTTCGCTTCAGCCGGAAGCAAAAAGAAGTGCGAGGAGTGTGAGAGGCTGGGCGCAGAAAAAGCAGTTGACTACAACCAGGAGGATTTTGTTGCCGTCACCAAGGATATGACCGGGGGGCGGGGAGTGGATCTGATCCTGGACATGGTTGGCGGCAGCTATATTCCAAGGAACATCAAGGCGCTGGCCGAGGAGGGCAGGCTTGTGCAAATTGCGTTCCTGCAAGGACCGAAGGTTGAACTGAACTTTGCCCAAGTCATGTTGCGGCGTTTGACGATCACCGGGAGCACCCTCAGGCCGCAGTCAGATCTGGCGAAGGCGCGAATTGCCTCTGAACTTGAAGAGAATATCTGGCCGTTGATTGCTTCCGGGAGGATAAGGCCGATCATGGACTCCGAGTTTCCTCTAGAGGAAGCCGCTGCAGCCCACGAGCGTATGGAAAGTTCGCAACACATCGGCAAGATTGTTCTGACAATGAGCTGAGCAATCGAGTTCCAACCAGTATTGAGTCGGCGAGGCAAGATCATCGGCTAAAACTTGCCGCCGATTGGACTTTCAAGCCCGAGTGCTGATGTCTATTAGACTAGACCTGCCGGTACCGGGTGTCCGGGTTGCGGCATGGCTGCAGTTCAATTTGCCACGGAGAAACAGAGTTATGGCGAACAAACCCATTATGGCGATGGCAACAGCAGTTTGGCTGGTCGACAACTCCAGCCTGACCTTCAAGCAGATTGCCGAGTTTTGCGGACTGCACAAGCTTGAGGTTCAAGGAATAGCCGACGGTGAAGTTGCGGTTGGCATTCTCGGATTTGATCCGATCACCAACAACCAGTTGGACGCAGAGGAACTCAAGCGGGGTGAAGCTGATCCTTCACATGCTCTGACCCTGAGGCAGCCACCGGCAACGGAAGGCGTCAAGACACGAAAGGGTCCGCGCTACACTCCACTCTCCAAGCGGCAAGACAAGCCAGCTGCGATCGCCTGGCTGGTCAAGAACCATCCGGAACTGTCGGATGCACAAATTGTATCGCTGGTCGGCACCACCAAGACCACCATTCACGCCGTCCAGGAGCGGACGCACTGGAATATCAATAACCTCCAGCCGACTGACCCGGTTGCGCTGGGATTGTGCAAGCAACTCGAACTCGACGAGGCGGTCCGGTTGGCTGTGGAACGAAGCCGCCAGGAAGGCCAGGCACAGCCCCGGGCAAAAGGGAAGGTGCTCGCTCCGGTCGAGGAAACACTCAAGCCGGCAAAGCCGCAATCGGTTTATGCCGACCTGGAGAGTTTCAAGCTTGAAGGAAGAGGCTAAGCGGCGCGGCCGATTGGTGGCAGTTGGACAGCGGAGTCCGGCGAACCCTGTCAGTGAACCGGTTCGGCGAATCGGTCGAGCAACGTTCTTCCTCCATCAACGGAAATGATCTGCCCGGTGATAAATCTTGCGGCCGAGGAAACCAGGAACTGAACTGCTTCAGCAACTTCGTCAGCATCGGCAATTCTGCCTAGCGGCGTAGCATCGACCATCTGCTGGCGCAGTTCGGGGGTGTCGACCAGTGCTTCCTGCAACCGGCCACTCATGACCGAACCGAATGCGATGGCGTTGACGTTGATGCGCTCGGGTGCCAGCGCCGCTGCCAGGGACTTGGTCAACTGGTTCAGAGCGGCGCAGCTGACGGAGTATTCGACCAAATCGGGATGCACACGGTCGCCCGCTATTGAAGTGATATTCACTATGTAGCCGATGGGCTCGTTTGACCGTGTCCGGGTATTGGACTGGCTCGCATATTGCTCGGCTACAAGCCGCGACAGGCTGTAATGCTGCCGGAGATTCTGTTCCAGCATTTCATCCAGTACCGTCGACTTGTGGTCGGGGCGCATGGTCGGGCGCATCTTCCGGCTGGCATTCACCAGTATGTCGATGCGGTTGAATCTGTCGACCGTAGCAGCAACGAGGTTGTTCTGCGTGAGGTGATCGCGCAAGTCGCCGACGAAACAGTCCACATTGTCGGAATCTGGATCGATCTCCACCTTCAGCTGCTTGGCATCCTGGTCAGCGAACATCACGTTGGTTCCCTGGCCTGCAAAGCGCTGAGCTATCGCAAGACCGACGCCGCTTGCAGCGCCAGTTACGATCGCGGTTTTGCGGTCAATGGCATAGCTCATCGTTCAACCGGTCCTGATAACGGAGTCGAACCGGCAACTGAAACCGGCGCGTTCATCTGACTTATGCTGCTTTCCCCCCTTTGCTCGTACTTCAGGCAGACACAAGCTATTCCTTTTCGATTGTGCAACGAAGAGGGTGTTCGTGGCTGCGCGCAATAGCCATGACCTGGGTGGCCTTTGTCTCTGCGATTTCATGCGTAAACACGCCCGCTACGCCAATTCCCTTGTTGTGGATGTCCAGCATGAGCGAAATCGCCCGTTCCCTTGGCATGAGGAAAACCTGCTCCAGCACGGCAACGACAAACTCCATCGGCGTGTAATCGTCGTTCAGCAACAACACCTTATACATCGGTGGCCGTTCGGTCTTTTCCTTCGGCCTTGTGAGGACAACGGTTCCGGCATCATTGCCGAACTGGTCCCCCTGCTTGTCGGAATTACCCGTGACAAATATTGACAATGCTGGCTTCCTGCGACTGTTGCCGACTGGCTGTTGCAGTATAGTTGACACAACCGCAAATCGTAAAGCCGGATGTGATGATGACCGGGATCAGGGCTGTCGGATTCGATGCCGACGACACATTGTGGCAGAATGAGAAGTTCTTTCGCGTGACTGAAGAGAGCTTTACCGGCCTGCTTGCCGAGTTCTCGACCTGCTCTGATTTGCGCCGGCGGCTTTTGGAGACAGAGCGGGCAAACCTCAAACGCTATGGACATGGCATCAAGGGATTTGTCCTGTCCATGATCGAGACGGCACTAGATGTGACGGACGGCCGCGCGCCGGTTGGGATCATTCGGCAAATCATCGAACTTGGCAAGGAACTCCAGGCGCATCCGATTGAGTTGATGCCAGGTGCGCGTGAAGTCGTCGAGGCTCTGTCAGGCGACTTTACGGTTGTGCTGGTCACCAAGGGGGATCTGCTCGACCAGGAACGGAAGATTGCACAGTCGGGGCTGGGAGACATCTTCGACGGGGTTGAAATCGTCAGCGAGAAGACAGCGGATGTCTATCGCCGGGCATTCCTCGAACACGCTTATGGGCCTGAAGGCGCCATGATGGTTGGTAACTCGATCAAGTCCGATGTGCTTCCGGCACTGGACGCCGGATGCTGGGGTGTTCTGGTGTCTCATCAATTGACCTGGGAGCTTGAGCATGCGGAGGCCCCGCAATCCCATCCCAGATTCAGGGAACTCGCCAGCATTGAGGAAGTGCCGGCACTCATCGAGTCAATTCTATCCGGGCACATGCCCGGCCGGGCTCACCAATGAAATATGCGGATGAGCAATGCCAGCGTCCTACGGACTCGCCGGATGGGACCGGTCCCAACAGCTCACTTCCGGGCGTTGTTTTCTCTTCGTTCAAAAAGGGGGGTGACAGTAATGGTATCTTCTGATAGAAGGCTCTGTCTGCGGGGGAACGTTAAAGTAGTGTTGATGCGGAAGGGCAGAGTGAATTTGGTCCGGCGAGGTTAGCCGGCAGTAGCGTAACGAGGAGGACTGATTGTGGTTTTGGTTCCTTATTTGGCGTTTGGCTCCGTCCTGCGCAAATCCCTGAAAAGCATAGCTATGGCGGCGCTGGCAGTTGTCTTCGCCGAAAGCGCATATGCGTCCGAAAAATACGCGTCCGTTGTCATGGATGCGCGTACCGGCGACGTTCTCTATTCCCGATATGCCGACAAGATCCTGCATCCGGCTTCACTGACCAAGATGATGACTGTGTATCTGGCAATCCAGGCAGTCGAGAACGGTGAGATTGGTATCGACCAACGGGTAAAGATATCAAAATTCGCTGCAAGGGAACCGGCATCGAAAATGCACTACCGGCCTGGGCAACGGGTCACCTTCAGGCATCTCATTCGAGCTGCGGCTGTCAAGTCGGCCAATGATGCCGCCACGGCGATAGCCGAAGCTGTATCTGGAAGCGTAGAAGCGTTTGCCGCCCGGATGAACGACACGGCAAGACAGATGGGCATGAGGAATACACAGTTCAAGAATGCCCATGGCCTGACACAAACCGGGCACTACTCAACAGCCCGTGACATGTCGATTTTGGGCCGCCACATGATTTACGACTACCCGGACTACTACAATCTGTTCTCGAGAATTTCGACAACGGTGCGGGCGGGCACTCTTCGAAACACCAACCGCAGATTCCTGAGGGCCTATTCTGGCGCCGACGGAATCAAGACCGGATTCACTTCCAGATCGGGCTACAACCTTACTGCGTCCGCCCGACGGTCAGGAAAGCGCATTATCGTGACAGTATTCGGTGGCAGGTCTGTTGCCACCCGCAACTCGCATGTTGCGGAACTGATGGACAAGGGATTTGCGTTGGCAAGTCGCACCGCTACGCTCCGCAAGCCCGTCATGCCGGTCGTTGGATTCAGCAGGTTGTCCAGGGTGGATACCTCTGTCGAAACCGCCGAACAGAGGCGGCGCCGGCCCGGAGGTTACTCCAACCATCTTGCTGAAGCAGTGTTGATGGATGTGGCATTATCGCAATTCGCCGAGGGGGATGCCGACCCGGCGGATATCGATCCAATAGCCGAGGTCGAGGGCTTCGATGTTGACTTTGAACGGCCGAAACGGAGGCCGTCCCTGATGCCGGGGGCATCCACATCCAGTTCCGAAGCAGGATTGTTTTCGATACGGGTGGGGAGCTTCCCGAATGGAACATTGGCGTCCAATCACCTGTTCAAGACGGCGCTAATGGACTTTGATTCACTTTCGGAGGCGACCCGGACAGTCAAGCAGGCTAATGGGCGGTTTATAGCCATGTTCGAGGGGCTCACACCGGCCAACGCCGATGTTGCCTGCGGCAGGCTGCAGGCAAGAGAGGTAACCTGCGAAATCGAGCGCATGCTCTGAGTGGCTGATACACGACCTTAACCTCGGTCCGGGAGCGGCAGGGCTACGGCCAAAGCGGACTTTAAGCAGGCCTCTTGCAAATCAGTTCGCCTGCTATCGCCACAGTTACCGGCTTCGTCGGGATGGAATGCAAGGTAATCGGAATGAAGAGATCAGAAATCAACCAAGCCATACGCGATGCTGAGGCGATGCTGGAGGACTGCCAATTCTTCCTGCCGCCGTTTGCGAGGTGGGAACCTAAAGACTGGCAGCAGAGCTCGGACTATCTGGACGAGATGAAAAGGACAGGCCTTGGGTGGGACATCACGGATTTTGGCAAGGGGGCATTCAGCGCAGAAGGACTTGTGCTCTTCACCATCCGGAACGGCGGAGTAGGCAAAGACGGAGCTCCTCTGGGAGTGCCGTACGCCGAAAAGCTGCTCATTTCCCGGGCCAATCAGGTCACACTGATGCACTACCACAAGCAGAAGACCGAAGACATCATCGTTCGCGGCGGCGCGCCGCTTGCGGTTAAGTTGTACATGGTCGCGGCCAATGGGGATCTGGATATGAGCAGTCCGGTCCGGGTTCGGCTTGATGGTGTCAGCCACCAGGTCGAGGCTGGCGGCGTGGTACTGGTAGAAAAGGGGGCGTCGATCACCCTTGAGCCAGGCTGTGCCCATGCATTCTGGGGCCATGAAGGCGATTGCCTCGTCGGAGAGGTCTCGTCAGTCAATGACGATGTGACCGATAACTTCTTCTTCGAGCCCACAGCGAGATTTCCGTCAATCGAGGAAGACGAAGAACCGTATCGGCTTATAGTTCCGGACTACCTCTGACTTGGCAAACGATGATGGCGCGGTTTCTTTCTGCCGGGCACAGGAGCGGAATGCAGGACTGGACAGATCCGGGTCCTATTGCCCGGATGAACTTCCGGGAGTTGTGAGGGCCATTCGTTTCGGGCGTCAGTGCCCTGCATCACCCCTGCAACCTTACTCGTGCGGCCTAGGCCCGCCAGTCAGCAGATTTGCCAATTCACGATCGCCTATTTTTCATTGGTTGCCGTCTCTTGCTCTTGGGCAATTATCTTCTGCCGGTTCCTCTGACCTTTCCCCCTCTCTGCGTAAACTCGGCGCCGCTCGTGCAACCGACTTCCGAGGACATTCCAGAATTTCGCTACCATCAAGAAGCCGGTTGATCATCCCAGTCCGGGTACGCTTGTCGGACGAACTGCTTGCGACGCCTGTCGGCCGATCCCGGAAAATCGGAAACTCATGAATTGAGCGCGATCGAGCACTTTAGGCAACACGCGCGTTCAAGTTTCGCTTGTGCGCAATTGATCGCTTAGGTACGCACATCCGAACCAATACACACAACCGGGAGGTAATCATGTTGAGAAGAAGTGTTCTGCGGGCAGGTGTGGCAGCGGGAGCCATGGCTCTTGTTCCCTTTGCCGTACAGGCTCAAGATATCCCTTACAATCTGCTTGAGGGCAAACCGTTCGATGGCACCAAACTGAACATACTGAGCGTTGTCACCCCGCAGTTCGACGGGTTGATGTTGCGGTCAGACGAATTCACTGAGCTGACAGGCATCGAGACGGAGTGGACGTTCATCCCGTTTGGCTCTCTCCAGGAGAAGATCAATGCCGAGGGTATTGCCGCCAATGGCACCTTCGATGTGGTGAATTACCTCGACACCTGGGGACCGCCGAATGCCCATTGGCTCATGCCGATCGACGATCTGATGGCGCGGGACGGTATTTCGATGGATCGTTACCCGGGGGCATTTGCCCGATCAGCCCAATTTGAAGGCCAAACACTTGGCTTTCCGCTGCGCGCTCACCCACAGGTTCTATTTTATCGCAAGGACCTGATTCCCAATCCGCCTTCTTCCTGGGAAGAAATTGCCGCCATGGGAGAAAACTGGGAGCATGAAGATATTTCACCTATCGCCATGTACTACAACAATGATGGCAATCGCCAATCGCTGTTTATCTGGCTGAACTTCCTATGGGGCGCTGGCGAAGACGTATTCAATGAAGATGGTTCGGCCGGCTGGACAACCGATGCTGCCCTCAAGGCGACCGAGGATTATATTGCCCTGTTGACAGAACATGGCGTGGCGAACCCCAATTCCGTGGCATTCGTCGAGCAGGATGCCCGGCAATCATTCAGCCAGGGCAACTCAGCCATGGTTGCCGGATGGTGGTGGTTCTACTCGGCCTTCCTGAATCCAGAAACGTCGACACTGACCAAGGATCAAGTCGGTTTCGTCGGCATGCCGTCCTATGGTGGTGTCACCAAGACATATGCGATTTCCATGCCGTTCGCCATTTCCGAGTATTCGAAGAACAAGGATGCTTCCTGGGAATTCCTGAAATGGTTGTCGAACCCGCAAATGGACAAGGCCAATGCCACGGTCCGCGAAGTCAAGGGCAAGCGCATCGTCAATAATGTCGTGACCCATATCTCGTCGCTGACGGACGCGGATGTGAATGCAGCCAACGACAACATCCAGATGGCGGCATGGGAGTCTCTCAAGGAGTCCGATATCATGCCGCAGATTGCCGAGTGGCCGGAAGTTGGCGACCTTCTGTCCGCGGCCATTGCTGAAGCCGCGGCTGGAGGAGATACCCGGCAGTTGATGATTGAGGCCGCCGAGCAGACCAACCGTGTGCTGCGCCGGGCAGGCCGCATACAATAGACTGAGACAAACCTGCGCCCCGAATAGGGACGCAGCTGTCCTGCCCTGCGACAGCGGGGCAGGGCAAACGGGGAGGCCATCGCCATTCGGGACCGGACACTGAAGTACCTGCTGGTGCTACCGGCAGTGGTGGTCGTATTTGCCACGGCGATCTGGCCGTTGATCGAAGCGTTTCGGCTTTCTTTTACGGTCGGAAGACTTAACCGGCCTGGTTCGCTTAATCAGTATCTGGGCTGGGAGAACTTTACCTGGGCGTTGTTCAATGAACCGGCGTTCTGGAATTCAGTTGAAGTCACCTTTGTATACACGGTCCTCACGGTTGGGCTCACGACGGTCTGCGCTCTTGGCCTTGCCATGCTTCTGGCACCAGGCGGCAGGCTCAGGTCCGGCGTGCAGACTCTCCTGATCCTTCCGTTTGCCATGAGTCCGGCACTGATCGGCGTTTCGTTCCGTTTCATGTTCAATCCGGAATTCGGCCTGTTTGACGCGTTCTTCGGCATTCTGATACCGCCATTGGCTGATGTCAGCTGGCTGGCTGATCCGGTGCTGGCTTTTGCCGTCTGCGTGATGGCTGACGTCTGGGGCTGGATTCCCTTTCTCACACTTGTGCTGATCGGCGGCCTTGCCAGCATACCGCGGGATACGATCGAGGCAGCCCAGGTCGATGGAGCATCAGGCTGGCGGGTCTTTCGAGATGTCACGTTGCCGCAATTGGCGCCTGTGCTGGCAGTGGTGATCATCCTCAAGTCGATCTTCAGCCTCAAGACCTTCGACCAGATCTTCATGCTGACCAATGGGGGGCCCGGAACCGCTACCCAGACACTGTCCCATTACATCTACTTCAACGGCATGAAATACGGGCAAATCGGATATGCCGCATCAGTCGCCTGGCTGATGGTCATTCCAATGATCCTGCTGACTTTCGCATACACGAAGTTCGTTTTCGGAAAGAAGTGAGCACGGTCATGGGGAGGCAAAGGAAGCAACTGGTGAATGCGGCGCAGGTCGCGTTGATCCTGTTGGCGACTTTCCTGATGATGGTCCCGATCCTTTGGATATTCATGGCGGCGTTCAAGAACCACATTGATGTTTTTCAGCTGAAACTGTTCTTCAAGCCAACGCTGGCGAACTTTGTCACAGTGTTCGAGTTGCCCTACGATCTCGGCAACAAGCTCATGAATTCCACCATCGTTGCATTCGTCACTGTAGTGCTGGCGATACCCATAGCCACGATGGCTGCCTATTCGTTCAGCCGTTTCCGCCTGACCGGTGAAACGGCGATGCTCGTGACCATCCTGGCGACCCAATTCGTGCCCGCAGTCGTGATCATCCTGCCGTTCTTCGTCATGTTCCGGGATATTGGCCTGCTTGACACACGGGCAGGGCTGATACTCGTCAACCTTGCCATCGTCATGCCCTTCGCAATCTGGATGATCAAGGGATTTATCGACGGCATTCCGCTCGATACGGAGGAGGCGGCGATGGTTGACGGGTCCTCAAGGCTGCAGGTTATCCGCAACATCGTACTTCCGATGGCAGCTCCAGGGCTCCTGACCGCAGGCATATTCTGCTTCATCATTGCTTGGAACGAATTCCTGTTCGCCCTGATCCTGACCAACAAATACGCGGTGACCCTGCCGATCGGACTTGCCCTGTTCAAGGCAGAGGAAGGCGATCTCTGGAACCTGCTGAGCGCTGCCGGAATCATCATCATGGTTCCGATGTTCGTTCTGGCGTTGCTTATCCGCAGGTACTTCGTTCAGGGCATGACCATGGGGGCGGTGCGATAATGGCAAGAGTCGACCTTAAGAACCTGACCAAGCGCTGGGGCGATTTCGTGGGCGTCGACAATCAGTCTCTGGCAATCAGGGACAGGGAGTTTCTGGTGCTCCTGGGACCGTCAGGGTGCGGCAAGACAACAACCATGCGGATGATTGCGGGACTGGAGGAACCCACCGAGGGTGAAGTCTGGATCGGTGACCGCATGGTCAATGACGACCTGCCAAAGGATCGCGATGTGGCGATGGTGTTCCAGAATTACGGCCTGTATCCCCACATGTCCGTATTCGAGAATATTGCCTACCCGCTCAAGGTCCGGGGAGTTTCCAAGCCCGAAATCGAACCGCGGGTTCAACGGGCGGCCGGACAGGTCGAGTTGACCGAGTTTCTGAGCCGCAAACCGAGGGAGTTGTCAGGCGGACAGCGTCAGCGGGTCGCGCTTGCCAGGGCAATCGTGCGCACGCCCAAGGTCTTCCTGATGGACGAGCCGCTGTCCAATCTTGATGCCAAACTGCGTGTCCTGATGCGGGCGGAACTCAAGCATCTCAGCCGGGAACTCAGGATCACAACCATTTATGTGACTCATGATCAGATCGAGGCAATGACGCTTGCGGACCGGGTTGCCGTCATGAATGCCGGCGTCATCCAGCAACTCGGGACACCTGACGAGATCTATAATGATCCGGCCAATCTCTTTGTGGCGGGCTTTATCGGGTCTCCGGCGATGAACCTCATCAGCGGGTCGATTCGGGATGGAATGTTTGTGACATCCCAAGGCAACGCACTTGTCAAAATTGCTGCCCCGGACCGGGCCGAAGTTGTGCTGGGTGTTCGTGCAGATGACATTCAGGTTCTGGTTGAAGGCGAGGGTGATGCCGATGTCAGCATCTATGCCTTCGAGAATACGGGCGAAGCCACATTGCTGACCTTCTACTGGGACCAGCAGCGCGTGATTGCAAAGGGCGACCGGCATTTGCGGAAGGATCAGGACGACAGGGTTGGCATATCCCTGAACAACGAGCATCTGTATCTGTTCGATCCCGGAACCGGCGATCGCATTCGAACCTGAAGCATGTCTTGGCGGGTGGCTCAAAGGCACACAGTCATGCCGGCCGCAGTTGCCGGCACAGAATTGAACCTGTCCAAGCGCCGGCGTCATGGCAGTGTTCGCCGATATTGGTTTGGGCCCCGGCGCCACAAATACCGAGGACTGTGCCTGCCATCGGGTGCCATTCCTGGTGGCACTAGTGCAGGGCCTCTATGGCTTGGTTGGCCTGCTGCCCGGTCGACGGCGCGTCGACTGGTTGGATCAGTGAATTGCTATTGCAAGGCCGGCCATGCCTGAGCCGCTGGTGCTCCTTCCGGGAATGATGTGCGATGAACGGCTTTTCGGCCCGCAGATTGTGGCTTTTTCTCCCGGGCGCCAAGTCAACTGTATCCCGCTGACGGGCGAAGTCACGATTTCGGCCTTGGCGCAAAATGTACTCAAGCAGGCACCTTCCCAATTCGCACTTGCCGGCCTGTCCATGGGTGGCATCGTGGCGATGGAAGTCATCCGGATTGCTCCGGATCGCATCTTGCGCCTCGCGTTGATGGACACCAACCCGCTGGCCGATACGCCAGAAAAATTCGCCGCCCGGATGTCTCAGGCAGAACGGGTGCAGAATGGGGAACTGCGCGCCGTCATGCGCGATGAGTTGAAACCGCACTATCTGGTTGACGGGCCAAGGAAGCCAGGGATTCTCGACTTGTGCATGGACATGGCAGAAGGCCTGGGCAGCGAGGTATTCCGGCAGCAGGCGCTGGCCGTCGGCCATCGCCCTGACCAATGCGAGTCTTTGCGCAACGTCGCAGTACCAACTCTTGTGCTTTGCGGGCAGGAAGATCAGTTGTGCCCTGTCGAGCGGCACGAGTTGTTGCGCGACCTGATCGCCGGATCGCGTCTGGCGGTCATAGACGGGGCAGGGCATTTGCCGACCCTGGAACAACCGGAACGTACGAACGAGGAGTTGCGCCATTGGCTGAACACATAATTCCAGCAGGATTGCTTTCGACTTTGCGCTCTGTTGACACGCCAACTGTCTGCAACGCGATCGAGGTCGCCATGGGGCAGCGGGGATTCAGCAGATTCACAGAGGGTACTATGCAGCATTCCGCCCCGGAGGCGCCGCCCATAGTCGGAACTGCAAGAACGGCCAAGATTGCCGGACTGGCTCCGCCGGCAGAGCCTCCTGAAATCATAAGGCAGCGCCGCATGGACTATTTCCGGTCAATGGCTGCCGGTCCGGAGCCGGCCGTCGCTGTCATCGAGGACACGGATTTTCCGGAGTGCGCCGGGGCGTGGTGGGGAGAGGTTCACGCTGCAATTCACAAGGGGCTTGGGCTGGCCGGAGCTATCACCAACGGCGCAATGCGCGATCTGGGGGCTATCGGTGGCAGTTTTTCGATACTGGCAGGGTCCATCGCAGTCAGCCACAGGTTCGTCCATGCGGTCGAGCTAGGTACTGAAGTGAATATTCTGGGGCTTGATGTCAGGCAGGGAGAACTCGTTCATGCTGACATTCACGGCGCCCTCGTCATACCCTGGGACATAGTTCCGGAGATCCAGGCGGCCATCGACGCCACTGTCGACCGGGAAGCCATTGTGCTCGGACCTGCCCGGGAGCCCGGATTCAATTTGAGCAGGCTTGAGGAAGTCTGGGCCGAGTTCGAGGCCAGGCGGATTTGACCGGATTCAGTGAGTTGTGGACTGCAGGCCGCTGATCGAAGAGGTCATTCGCGAGCCTGCACTGTCCCGACAGAAGGTACCAGCATCAGTCAGAAAGGCCGAATGCCGCGTTGAGCAGACTCTGGGCATACTCGGACTCGGGATTGGTGAACACCTCATTGGCATCACCCGACTCGATTATGTCTCCCCGCTTCATGACCAGAATCTTGTGCGACAGCGCTTTAACGATTCTGAGATCGTGACTGATGAACAAATAGGCAAGTTGGTACCTTTCCTGCAGCGACAGGAGCAGGTCGACGATTTGTGACTGAACCGTGCGGTCCAGTGCAGAAGTTGGTTCATCCAGAACAACGAGCTTGGGTTTGAGGACCATTGCCCGAGCAATGGCGATCCGCTGTCGCTGCCCACCTGAGAATTCGTGCGGGTAGCGTTCCATCATCGAAGGATCGATTCCCACTTCCTGGAGTATCTCCGCCGCCAGCGACCTCCGGTCGGAACCACTTGCAACGCCGTGCACGCTCAATCCTTCGGATACTATCTGTTCAACGGTCATTCTCGGCGACAAGGAGCCGAAGGGATCCTGGAACACAACCTGCATGTCGCGGCGCATCAGCCGCAGATCCCCGCTTCGCAGGTTTTGGAGTTCGCGATCGAAAAACTTGATGCTTCCTTCGGAAGAGACAAGCCGCAGGGCCGCCAATGCCAGTGTAGTCTTGCCGGAGCCGGACTCGCCGACGATGCCAAGTGTTTCACCGCGCCGGACCGCGAAGGACGCGGAGTTGACCGCCTTGATATGGCCAACGGTTCTTCTGAGGACACCTCGCTGTATCGGAAACCAGGTGCGAAGCCCGTTTGCCTTCATGACTGTCTCGGCCTTGCCTGCAACGGGAGCAGGTTGACCGGATGGTTCGGATTCAAGCAGCAGCTTCGTATAGGGATGCTCCGGCGAACTGAATATCCTGTCCTTGCTTCCCGACTCCACCACACGGCCTTCCTTCATCACATAGACACGCTCGGCCATGTGACGCACTATGTTCAGGTCGTGCGTGATGAAAAGCAAGCTCATGCCGTAGCGCGCTTTCAGGTCTATCAGCAGGTCAAGAATCTGGGCCTGGATGGTAACATCCAGCGCGGTCGTGGGCTCGTCGGCTATCAGGAGATCCGGGTTGTTGGCTAACGCCATGGCAATCATGACACGCTGACGCTGTCCGCCAGAAAGCAGGTGTGGGTAAGAATGCAACCGTCCTTCAGGGTTGTCGATACCGGTACTTTCGAGGAGTTCGATAACCCTGCGCCGGGCAGCTGCGCCGGTGAGGTTCTGATGAAGCGACAGGCTCTCCCTGACCTGTTTTTCGAGCGTGTGCAGCGGGTTCAGCGAAATCATCGGTTCCTGGAAGATGAAACTGATGTCGTTGCCGCGCAGCCTGCGCAGAGTTGCCGGGTCTGCGCCGACAGTTTCCTGCCCCTTGCAGGTGACCGAACCTGTCACTTCGGAATTGTCAGGAAGCAATCCTACTGTCGAGAGCGCCGTAACTGACTTGCCGGAACCTGACTCCCCGACAATTGCAACGGTTTCTCCTCGTCCCACTTCCAGGTCGACATTTTGTACGGCTTTGGTCTCCTTCCCGTCCTGAAAGAAGGAGACCGAAAGATCTCTGACCGTGAGAAGCGCCTCTGTCACTTGAACGTCTTCCTCGGATCGAATGCATCGCGTACTCCCTCGAATATGAAGACGAGGAGCGAGAGCATGATGGCGAAGGTGAAGAAGGCAGTGAAGCCAAGCCAGGGCGCCTGGAGGTTCTGCTTCGCCTGAAGCGTCAGTTCGCCGAGGGACGGCGCTTTCGACGGCAGTCCAAAACCAAGGAAGTCAAGCGCAGCAAGGGCGCCGATTGTTCCGGTAATGATGAAGGGCAGCAAGGTCAGCGTAGCAACCATTGCATTTGGCAAGACGTGCCGGAACATGATCAGCTTGTTGCTGACACCGAGTGAACGCGCAGCCCGCACATATTCGAAATTGCGGGCGCGCAGGCATTCCGCCCTGACGACTCCCACCAGCGCTGTCCAGCCGAACAGTGTCATGAGAATGACAAGAAGCCAGAAGTCCATCTGCCATATCGCTGCGACAATTATGATTATGTAGAGCGACGGGGTTGCGCCCCAGACTTCGATCAACCGCTGGAAGAAGAGATCGATCAGGCCGCCGAAGTAGCCCTGGATCAGCCCGGCTGCAATTCCGATGACGGATGTGAGGACAGTCACGACAATGGTGAACAGAACCGACAGGCGGAACCCGTAGATCACGCGCGCCAATACATCACGGGCGGTATCGTCGGTGCCCAGCCAGTGATCGGCATCCGGCGCAGAGGGCGCTGCCCCTCCAATGTCATTGATCGTGTCGTAGGAGTAGGGGATGAGCGGCCACAGCAACCAGCCGCGCTCGATCGCCGAGCCATTGACTTCGCCATCCTTTGCATCGGCAATGATCGCTTCCGGGTCGTCCCAGCAGTCCTGCAGTCCACCCGAAACGATCAGGCACTGGACTTCAATGTCCCGGTATACGGCCTCCGTGCGGAAGTCGCCGCCGAAAGCGGTCTCGGGATAGAACCGGAATATCGGCGCGAAGTAATCGCCCCGGTAATTCACGATGAGCGGTTTGTCATTGGCAACAAACTCGGCCAGCAGGGTGAAACCGAAGATCACGCAAAAAACCACCAGAGACCAGAAGGCCCTTCTGTTCGATCGAAAGTTCCGCCACCTCCGGCGGGCAAGCGGTGAGAGCGCCATCATGTCTCCCTCGTCTCGAAATCGATCCGTGGATCAATCCAGACATAGGTCAGGTCAGAAATGATGCCGACCAGCAGCCCCAGCAAGCCAAAGACATAGAGGGTTCCGAAGATCACCGGATAGTCCCGGGCAACGGCGGCCTCGAAACCGAGGCGTCCCAATCCATCAAGCGAGAATATCGTCTCGATGATCAAGGAGCCGCCAAAAAAGACGGAAACGAATACGGCCGGAAAGCCTGCGATTACGATCAGCATGGCGTTTCTGAAAACATGGCCGTAGAGGACACGCCCTTCGGACAGCCCCTTTGCCCGGGCGGTCATGACATAGTGCTTTTTGACCTCGTCCAGGAAGCTGTTCTTGGTCAGCAGTGTCAGTGTGGCAAAGGCCGAGATGGTTGAGGCAAGAACCGGCAGGCTTATGTGCCAGAAATAATCCAGCACCTTGCCGATCAGGCTCAACTCTTCAAAATTGTCCGAGACGAGGCCGCGTAAGGGAAAGAGCTTGAAATAGGAGCCACCGGCGAACAGCACCAGCAACAGGATGGCAAACAGGAATCCGGGAATGGCGTAGCCGACGATGATTGCTCCGGAGGTCCAGGTATCGAAGGGCGTGCCATCCTTGACCGCTTTTCTGATCCCGAGCGGAATGGACACGATATAGGCGATCAATGTCGACCACAGGCCCAGGGTGATGGATACCGGCATCTTCTCCAGAACCAGTTCCATGACCCCGATTGATCTGAAGTAGCTCTCGCCGAAGTCGAAGCGAAGATAGTCCCACATCATGTGGAGGAAGCGTTCGAGGGGCGGCTTGTCGAAACCAAACTGCGCCTCAAGTTCCTTGATGAAGTCCTCGGGCAATCCCCGGGCGCCCAGATACCGGTCGTCGGAGTAGCTCTCCTCAAGTGCGTCGCCGCCCGTTCCAGAAATGGTCTCGAATACATCTCCCTCGCCTTCGAGCTGCGCCAGGATCTGTTCGATCGGCCCGCCCGGTACAAACTGCACCAGCGAGAAATTAATGATCATGATGCCAAGAAGCGTCGGCAGGACAAGCGCCAGCCGACGTATTATGTATGCACCCATGGGATTGGGCCGTGCCGCTCAGATGTCAGAGTGCGCCTGCATCCTGAAGCGCCCGCGCCTTGTCTTCATCGTACCACCAGAAATCCAGCTGTCCGAGAGCATAAGGGGGCAGGTTCTCAGGGTGACTGAAAACATCATAGTAGGCCACCGTATAGAAGCCTCGATACCACTGTGGCACCCAGAACCTTTCCGACCGCAGGATCCGGTCGAGAGCCCGGACTGCAAACTTCAGATCGGTGCTGTTGTCGATTTCCTGAATCTCGTCAATCAACTGGTCGACGCCTACATTGGCGTAGCCCATGTCATTGAAGACTCCATCGACATATTCGGAGCCGAACATCTGCCGCAGGCCACCAGCCGAGGGCTCAAGGCCGATATTGAAGCTGGTAGTCAGCATATCAAAATCGTGATTGCGCGATCGGTCGGTATACTGGGCCGGGTCTATCCGGTTGTAGACAGCATCCACCCCGAGCCGCCGGAGGTTCTCCACGAACGGATTGATAATGCGGTCGAATGCCGGGCTGTCCTCAATGATCTCAACTTGCAGCGTTTCCCCGTTTTGGTTCCGCCGCAAGCCGTCGTCACCGACAAGCCATCCGGCTTCGTCGAGCAATGCGGATGCCTTCCGCAGATTCTCACGATCAAATTGCCGGTTACCTGAAGTCGGTCCCATGACCGGTGGTTCGGTGAAGACTGACGGAGAAATGTGACTGCGAATTGGCTCCAGGTATTTGAGCTCCTCAGCGCTCGGAAGCCCGGTTGCAGCCAGGAAACTACCTTCCCAGAAAGAGTTTATCCTGTCGTACAGGCCGTAGAAGAGTGTCTCGTTGGACCATTCGAAATTGTACATCAACGAAATGGCTTCCCTCACCCGGATATCCTGAAACTTCGGGCGGCGCAGGTTGAAGACGAAGCTCTGGGCAGTGGCGGGAAGACTGTGATTGTATATCCTTTTCTGCACCCAACCCTTCTCAACTGCTTCGAAATTGTATGAGGTTGCCCAGGTCTTGGAGGTGTTTTCGCTTCTGAAGGTGTAGGCACCGCCCTTGAAACCCTCGAACGCCGCAGCGCTATCTGCAAAATACTCAATCCGGATCCGGTCGAAATTGTGCCTGCCCTGGTTGATTGGCAAGTGATATCCCCAGTATTCGGGATTGCGGGCGTAGACTATTCTTCGGCTGGGAGACGCTTCATCCAGAACATATGGCGAAGATCCGAGTGCCGGCTCCATCCGCGACTCGTCAAGGCCTGCCTCGGACTTTGCATACCAGCCCGCCGACATGATTGGCAGGCCGCCGATCATTGCGGGATAATCCCGGGGTGACTCATCAGTATTGAATGTGAACTTGATTCGCAGTGGGCTCAGAATCTCGACATCCTTGACGGCCTTCGCAAGCTCACTCTTGTAGGAGAACAGGCCTTCGGCAAGAAAGAGCTCGTAGGAAAATTCCACGTCAGATGCCGTCAGATGCGAGCCGTCCGAAAAACGCGCTTCCTGCCGGATGTTGAAGATGACCCAGCTTCTGTCTTCAGGGTATTCGATGGACTCGGCCAATAGCCCGTAGGAGGAGCTCACTTCGTCTGCTGTCCCGACGAGCAGGGTTTCAAAGAAGATCGAAGACAGAGCACCGGCGCGTCCCTTCCGGGTGTAAGGGTTCATTGAATCGAAGGTGCCGGGCGCCCAGAGTGATATTTCACCACCACGCGGCGCTTCGGGATTGACGTAATCGAGATGATTGAAATCGGGCGGATACTTCAGATCGCCAAATGTTGAAATTCCATGAGATTTGATGATGTGTTCTTCGGCAGCCAACGGGCCAGCCTGAAGCGCAGGCACAAATAGTGCTGCTGACACGGCGAGAACCCTGGCGAGGGCCGCCGAGCTGGCGAGCCGGTCGCAGGAGAGCATTCGGTCGGTTGGAGCATTCAACAGTGTACGCATCTTTTCGGCCTTCTTTCCGTGTTCGCACGTAGTCGTCCGCGTCCGGTCAGCCCGTTTGCGGACACGTGCAGTTGTTGGGGAATTGTAGTCCAGCAGCCGTCGACAATTCAATGCCGCCAGAGCCAACCTCCCAATAAGTTGAGATCAATGCTGAACCGCTTGGCATTCCAAGCGGTCCGGGGACTTGCGTAAAGACCAGCGCTATTGAAGAGACTGCAGCCAGGCGATCAGATTGGCGCGATCCTGCGGCTTTTTGAGCCCGACAAATGTCATCTTGGTTCCGGGCAGGTTCCTCTTCGGGTTTTCCAGAAAGGCCGAAAGTGTCTCGGGATCCCAGACGCCGCCCAGAGCCGCCATCGGATTTGAGTAGTCGAATCCCGCTATGCTGGCCACGCTTCGATCCATGATGCCCACGAGGTGAGGGCCGACACCGTTGGTTGGCTCTCCTACAACATGGCATGCCTTGCATTTGACAAACACCTTCTCGCCTTTGGCCAGGTCGGCATTCGCAATCAGGGCTGCTAGATCAATGACCTCTTCAACAGCGGAACTCCCGACTTCCTCTACAACATCAGGAAAAATGGCGGCTGTATCATGCGCGTCGCCGTGACCTGCAGAACCAGTGTGGTAAATGGAATCCGCCGCCCACTTGGAAAGCAGGAATACCAGCAGCGCCCCGCAGAGCGCTCCCACTGTCTTGGTTGCGGTCATGGTGTCGAGCATTTTCAGGCTCCTTGCTGACGGCTGTGAATCCGAAGCTGCAACTCGGCGACCTCTATAGGCTTTCAATCTTGACTTGCAAGTTGTAGAGGCGCCCGTCCAACGAAATGCAGGCAAAAATGACACAACAGCCGACGCAGGTCGTGGCGTTCCAGGGAGAGCCAGGCGCATATTCGCATCAGGCCTGTGTCGAGGCCAGGCCGCAGGCGGAAACACTTGCCTGCAGAACATTTGAAGGAGCCATCGAGGCAGTGAAGTCTGGCAAGGCCGATCTGGCCGTGCTGCCGGTTGAGAATTCGATTTACGGACGGGTTGCCGATATTCACAGGCTGTTGCCAGAGTCCGGGCTCTTCATCCACGACGAGGTTTTCGTTCGTGTGCACATCAATGTCCTGGCCCTGCCAGGGACGAAACTCCCGGAAATCAAGACGGCCTTGAGTCACATGGTGCTGCTGGGGCAGTGCCGGGGCTTCGTCAAGGAGCATGATATCCGCACGCTAGCCTGGGCAGACACCGCTGGTGCCGCTAAGCATGTCGCAGAGACTGGTGATCTGGGCCTTGCCGCATTGGCATCCGAACTAGCCGGTGAAATCTATGGGCTGGAGACGCTGGCCAGCCACATTGAAGACGAGCGTTACAACCGTACGCGCTTCTTCGTGATGTCGCCTACCCGGAATTTTGAACGCAGGCATTCGGAGATGATAACGGCCTTCATGTTCAGGGTCCGCAACATTCCGGCCGCCCTCTACAAGGCAATGGGCGGGTTCGCCACCAACAGGGTCAACATGCTCAAGCTGGAGAGTTACATGGTTGGCGGGTCGTTCAGCGCCACCCAGTTTTTCGCCGAAATCCAAGGGCATCCTGAAGACCAGAACGTTGCGTTGGCGCTTGAGGAATTGCGCTTTTTCACGAGCTCGTTGGATATCCTTGGAGTTTACCCCGCTGCAATTCCACGGAATTGATCCTGTCAGTTGACTCAATCCAGACAGGCCTCAGGAGCAACCGGCAAAGAGCGGGGTGCGATAGTCGAATTATGGACAACTCTGGAAACAACCAGTCGCGCCGTCAAACCATGAGGCGCGCACCCCAGGTCGCTCCAAACCGCGGACAAGACCAAAGCCGGCGAAACACCAGGGTGCGACAATGCGATCGCGACAATAAAAGCCCGGCAATAGGGAAAGAACACGATCAATCAAAAACGCGGCAAATCGACAAAATCACGCGCTTCTTCACAACCATAGACACCGTGGCGGCAATACAGACTGAAGTGGGATCAACGAATAAGGCGGAGGTTTAGTGGTCCAAGTTGTCCCTAGCTTTTGGATCGATCGTGGCCATGAATTGCGTGTTGAGCGCCTTGTCAGGCCCTCGCTCCGAAAAACGGATGTGACGCAGAAGCACGTCTCGACACAAGTGGTGCAGTTAGGCCAATGGACGATACTTGCAAAATGGTCCTTGCTCAGGCGTATGCAACGATCCGCTGCACAATCGGATACATCCATGCCGGAGCGTATCTGCTCTGCTCGGATAATTCTGCCCGGTCCTTGTCATCCAATGCTCGTGCCAGCTTAAGGATCACCTGATCATTCACCCGGTTCTTGCCAACATGACGCAGCGCCTGCAGCACGATGCCTGTCTTCTGGCCTGCACCGACAAGTGTCTTGGTGGATGCATGCTTGAATTGGATTACCTGCTGGCAAATTCTCACCGTACGTGTTGGGCCATCTGTCATGTATGTCAGCGTGGACGGCACTTGAGTAGACAGCCCCAACTGGTTGGCTGCCATTAAGGGGGATGGTTGCAGGACATGGTTGTCTTTGCGAGCCATTGCCCTGGCTACATCATCCAGTGGCGGCCATAGTTGACCGAAGAGGGGATCATGTTTGGGGTAGTCGTAAAGACCTCGCGTCAAGCGGCGGATCGTGCCGTGATTGGCCAGACGCGACAACGCCTGATCCACACTCGCACGGGATCCGATGTCCAGAAAGTCGGACGGCGCAAAGATTGCTCCCGGGCCCAGTCCGATGATCCGCTTCTTGATCTTGGATGCAATCATGCTAACACCATTGTCAGAAAAAGTGCTATTGTTTTCTGAACGCAAATGCCAAAATCGGCAAGAGGCAGTCTTCCGCTCGGCGCGCCGCCGGGAGCGGTCGCCACCTGAATGCGCCACTGTAGCCCCGTTGCCCCGTTGTTTAATCCTCTGAACAGAACTCTTTGGCAAACGAGCAATCGCAAGGTAGCATGAATTGAGACTCAGCCTCCGTGGCGATGGTCAGCAGGCTTCAACGAAGGCGGTCCTGCCGTTTGCCGGGGTTTCAGAAATGCATGGAAGTGGAGAATCCGCTTGAGCAAGGATGATGCGTTTTGGCTCTACGATCTCAAAGTTGAGGTTGTGCTTGATGACCGCCAGCCTGTGTGCAGGCACATTGAGGGCGAGCATTTCACCGTAGAAGGCGAAAACCTCGTTTTTTCGAAGGACCAGAAGATCTCGATGTATGCGCTTGCGGCGGTTCTACCGCTTCTGCCAGCCAAGCAGCGCAATACCGACCCGGAAGACTGGATGACGACCGATGCCGAAGTTGCATGTCCGGATCCGCATTGCGGAGGGCGTTTTCGCATCACCCGGATTGCCAAGCGGCAATTCACGCATTCAGGAACCACTGGCTTGCCCAGCGAGCGCTCCGAACCATACTGGAAGATCGAAGGAGATTAGCCGGAGACAATTGCCTCCGCTTCAATCTCGACAAGGTAGTCTCCCGCAAGGTCGGCAATTGCTACCAGTGTATTAGCCGGCTTTAGAGTGCCGAACACCCTCCCGTGCGCAGCGCTGACTGCATCGGTAAACTCGATGTCAGTCAGATATATCCGGGTTCTTGCAATGTCCTCTACAGTGCCGCCAAGGGCTGCGACCGCACCAATGATTTTGTCGAGAATGTACGTCGTCTGCGCAGCCGGATCGCCCCGGGCGACTACCCGGTCAGTTCCAGCGGTTGATGTGGTTCCAGAAACAAGGATGCGGTTCCCGATGCGGCGGGCCCTGCAATATCCAGCAATATCCTCCCATTTGCTCCCGGACATGGCGCGATGGACTGAAGGGCGGCCGGGCACAGTGTCCGTGGTGAACGCTGATTGAACAGTGCTCAGATGGTGGCTCAGATCGCCGCTGGCGGTCAGAAATGGCGGCCGGCGGTATTCGTCGCCGCAGTCTCCGGGAATTGGCGTAGTGGCAGCGAAAGCCTCGTCCAGCAGGCTGTTGTCGTCTTCATCGAGTGAGAATTCGAAAACGCGGGCATTGTCCCCTCGGTGGTCATTGCCGCCGGGACGAACTCCGACAATCACGCCAGCCACACCAGGGCGCTCCAAGACCCAGCGCATGGCAACATTTGCTACGGATACGCCGTGTTTCCTGGCAACCTCGGCGGTTGCCTTGAGCAGGTTCTGGAAAACCGTCCAGCCTCCGGCAACTTCGATGAAGCGGCTGTATTTCATCTTGCTCCAGTCGGAAACGCTCCCGGGTTCGTCCTGGTTCAGCCAGGCCTCCGACAGAAACCCACCGCATGCAGTGCCGTAGATCAGCAGGTGAACTCCGTGCCTTGCGCAGGTTTCTGCGAGTGCTCCGGTAAAGCGCCGGTCGACAAGCGAGCCTACAACCTGGTTTGTCCTGATTGGCACACCGTCTGCCAATGCCAGATGCAGGTGGGCCGCATCGAAGTTTGTCACTCCGATCTCCCGGATCAGTCCTTCGTTGCGGAGCGACGCAAGCTCATGGAGAGCATCCAGCCATGCCGGGTGTTCGAAGTTCCACCAGTGGAATTGCAACAGGTCAATGCAATCAACTTCCAGCCGTTGCAGCCGAGCCTCTACACCTGCGCGAACAGTTTCCGGCCCCATCGTTCCTGGCTCAGGGCACCACTTGGTGAACGCCATCGGCCGCTTTCCGGCCCCCTCGGAGCATCGGTGCAGCAGCCGGCCTGCTATGATCTCGGAACTGCCATAGTGGTCGGCCATGTCGAATGTATCGAAGCCGCTCTCGGCATATGCCGCCAATTGTTCGGCTGCCGCTTCAGGATCGAGCGTGTTTCCGCCCCGTTCCATGTCGGCAACCTGCCACAAGCCGTTGATTATCCGGCTGCACGCCAGTCCGTCACCGAGTGAAAAGGTCTCAGGCCGCGCGATGGTCATATCCGGTCTCCAGAGCCGACTTGATGATCTCCAGCTCGGCCTTATGCAAGGCGACCAGACTGGCCCATCGCTCATTGCTCATTTCCGCCGTGCGCAAGGCTGTCATGCTCAGCCCCGTGCCCAACCCATCAGCGAAGACCGCTTCAGGAATGACGCGGACGAAGAGGCGAGGAGATAGCGAAGTCCGTGCGACCCCCACATGGTAGTCAATGAGCATCTGGTCGGCATGAGCTACGATCTTCACATGGATCTCTGATCCGTCCCTGATGGAAGTTCCCCGGACAATTCCAGAACTGTCAATAGCGGTTCGCCATGTGCCAAAGGACCAGATGCTCAGTTGTCCGGGATCGGCCATGAAGCCGAACACCCTGTCCGCCGGACAGGCAATCCGGATAAGAGCCGTGTCGCAACTCATCCGTCGCTGCCGGAGCCGCGAATTGCGTCGACTTCAATTTCCACCCGGGCGCCAGGAACAGCCAGCGGAGCGCAGACTGTCGTATTGGCCGGACGGGTGAATCCGATACGTTCCTTCAGCACTGCGGATATGGTCATGACATCCTCTGGATTGGGAACGTAGACGCGAGCCCTGACAATATCTTGCAAGCCTGAACCGGCTTCTCGCAGAGCGCTCTCGATTGTATCCAGTGCCCTGTGTGCCTGGGCCTGTGCTCCTTCGGGGAGCTCGCCGGTTGCGAAGTCGACACCGACGGTTCCGGACACGAAGATCCGTTCGCCCACAACAACTGCCCGAGCATATCCAGCTTGCTCCTCGTATATGGATCCGCTGAACACATGGCTGCGCCCGCTCGCCATGATGGCCTCCCCGCTTGGCGATACGGGGCGCCCGGCCGGGCGCCCCGTGAAACTTGACTTGAGCTTTGCCTACTCGTCCAGCATCTGGATCAGGTCAGCAACCTCAGCGGTGCTCAGGTAGCCGGTTTCGACGTTCTGGTCGCCGTCGAGTTTCCAGGTCATTTTCGGAGCCTGAACATCGCCATTCTCGTCGAATGCCAATGCGCCGGTCGCTCCGACATAACGGATCGTCTGGCCATCGGCGAGGAGTTCCTTGGCTCTCTTGATGCCCTCAGGACCAGGGTAGACCTCGACACCGTCCGGCGACGTAACCATCCGGATATTGTCGCGGATGTTCTCACCGGTAATCTCGCCCGATGCTTCCATCGCCAACAGCACGACAGTTACTGCATCATAGACCGAGTGAAGGCCCGGTCCATTCGGCGGGCTGTCGAAGCGGGCTTCGAACATTTCGTTGAAAGTGTCGACCGAAGGCAGGCGAGGCTGCGCGCTGTCGTAGCCTTGCATGTTCTGGAGATACTGGGAGCCCACAGCCTGGAAGTAGTCGTCGGAACGAAGCGAGTTGTTCACAATCAGATTGTCCGTGCCGCCGAGCGCCAGCCATTCCCGGGTGATCGTTGCACCGTCCACCGGAAAGGCGACAAGGAACAGTGAGTCGGGATCGCCTTCCAGGGCCTTCGTGACTTCGGCACGATAGCTTTGCTGGCTCTCATTGTAGGCAACCATTGAGACGATGGTGCCACCGAGCTTGGGAAGGTCCTCCTCGAAGCGCTTTGCCAGCCCCACACCAAAATCCGTATTCACGTAAATCACGGCAGTGCGTTCGAAGCCGCTGTCGGCTGCCAGCTTGGCGCCCATTGCCGACTGGCTGCGGTTGGTTGCGTATGTCCGGAACCAGAAGCCGTCGGTCTTTCCTTCCTTGGCGAGTGCCGTGAAGCTCTCGGAAGACGAGCAACAGGATACCTGTGTTACTCGCGACGGTACTGCAACCGAAGTCAAGACCGGCAGGCTGACCCCGGAGGATACAGCGCCGATCAAGGCTTGTACACCGTCAAGATCGACGAGGCTCTTGGCTGCGTCTACTCCTACAGCAGACTGCCCCTGGGTGTCGCGCAGAACATATTCCACCTCGCAGCCCAGTACGCCGCCAGCTTCATTGAACTGTTCGACTGCGAACTGTCCGGTTTCGGCGATGCGTTCGCCAACCTGTCCCATAGGACCGCTTACGGGCAGGATTGCCCCCAGTTTGACCGGGCAGTCCACGGCATGCGCCATGGTCCCGATTGCAGTGATTGTGGCGGCCAGCGCCGCTATTCCAGTGGTGCGCATCATGTGTCGCCTCCCTTGTTGTTCAGTTTGGATTGCAGTTCTCGAATGCAGTCTGACGACGCCAAGCGCTTCTGTAAAGAATCTTCTGCTATTGGCCGGGACTGTTCAGAGTACTGAATGTGATGGTGCATCCTGGCAAAATCTCTTTGCAGGTTTCCAAGACCCTGACGAGGACCAGATCGACTGTGCTCTGACGAACCGCCGGAATCTGATTGGTCCAGATCAGGTATGCAGAGCCGCACCATCTATCTGACCAGGTGGCCGCAGTCCAGACCGGCCCTTGAAATGCCGGCAATCCCGGGGGCTACGATCTCGCGTGCCGGGAGATGTGCAATTCCTCGCCAATCAGTCCGCGCGGCCTCACGAGCAGGGTCACGACCAGGATCAACCCGATAAGGACGGCCTGCATGGCACCGCCTTGCGCCTGTATTTCCGCTGGTACAACCCGGGAGATCACGAACCCGCTCGTTGTCCATACGCCCCAGACAATGATGGCGCCAAGGAGCGCTCCCCTGTTGTTGGAGCTTCCACCCACGATCAGCATAGTCCAGATCTGGAAGGTCAGGATCGGAAGAAAATCCCAGGGGCTGACATAGCCGATGAAAGATACGTAGAGGCCACCCGACAAGCCCATGATCATGCAGCCGAGGACAAAGGCCTCAAGGCGTACCCGTTCAGGCGACTTGCCGAGGCTTGCTGCGGCAACCTCATCCTCGCGTATGGCCTTCAGCATCCGGCCCCAGGGGGATTTGACTATTCGCTCAAGCGCCAGGAATGTCACTCCACAGACGAAGATCACAACCAGCAGAAACAACGCGTTTTGTGCGAGAGGGCCTTCTGCCCAGTTCTGGGAAGGGTTCGGAATGCCGATCAAACCAAGAGTGCCGCCTGTCAGGTATTCCCAATTCAGGCACACGAGCTGGATCGATACCGCAATCCCGAAGGTGGCAACGGCAAGGTATTCGTGCCGCAGTTTGAGCGTCGCCAGGCCGACGATGATCGCGCCTATGCCGGAGGCAATCATTGCTCCTAACAGGCCGACCGCAAGGGGCAGGTCGAACCCCCCGAATACGGCCTCGCGAGGCGGCCCGGTGAGTATTGCAGTCGTGTAGGCGCCGATGGCAACAAAGCCTGCGACCCCGGCATTAAAGAGTCCGGTGAAACCCCATTGCAGGTTCAACCCGAGTACTGCGATGCCGAATATCAGCGACAATATGAGAAAGAAGACCAGGTAGGAGACAAGGCCGATCATCGAACGCGCTCCCCGAAAATGCCGCCAGGCCTGAAATACAGGATCACAAGGATCAGCAGGAATGGGATCGCCGGCTTGTAGGTGGTCGGAATGATCATCACCGAGAGATTTTCAGACAACCCGACGATCAGACCGCCGACCACTGCTCCGTAGAGGCTTCCGACTCCGCCGAGAATTGCTGCGGCAAAGAGAGGCAAGATCAAACCGAAGCCGAGCTCGGGGCGGAGCTGGACCGTCATGCCGTAAAGTACGCCGCCCAGCGCAGCACCGGAGGCGCCAATGACCCAAACCCAGACAACAATCCGGTCGACATTGACGCCGCTGACCCGCGCAAGATCCGGAACTTCAGCGATACCGCGCATGGCGATGCCTGTCCGGCTGCGCGTCATGAACAGGTGCAATGCAATGACCACGATGATCGTTAGAAACAGCAGGAAGACCTGGTCGGGCATCACCCGCACATTGCCCGGCAACAGGATCGCGAACTGCAGCGTATTTGAATAGTAGATTGGATCCGATCCCCAGATCAGCACCACAAGGTGACGGAGGATCAGCGCAACGCCGAAGCTGGCGAATACCATTGTCATGTGACCGGCCGCCCGGCTGAGCCGCTCGAATACAAAGCGGTGCAGCAGAAGCGCAACGATTGCCGTGACCGCGCAAGCGCAGGGCAGGGCAAGAAGGAGAGGGAGGCCGAAGGAAAATGGCCCAATCTTCAAGTCGAAGACGCCACCGAAGCTCGAAAAGAACGCGACGAAGATCAGTGCGCTGTACGCGCCCCATGTCAGGAGTTCCGAGTGTGAGAAGTTGGCAAACCTCAGAATCCTCATCGTGAAGCTCAGGCCGATTGCTCCCAGTGAGACAATCGTTCCGCTGAGAATGCCGTCTGCAATGTGCTGCAGGATCATCGGGACCCTCGCAAGGCATCTTCTCCCGGCCGGACTCCAAGAAATATCATTCCGACCTCCTTGCTGCTCAGCAGTTCTGATGATGGCCCGTCCAGGCGGTTCTGCCCTTCGGCAAGGACATATCCCCGGCCGGATATCCTGAGCGCCGCCTTGGCATTCTGCTCGACCATGAGCACGGAAGCGCCGCCCCGGACAAGACCTTGTACGACCTCGAAGAACTCCTTTGCCGCCATGGGTGAAAGGCCCGCAGTGGGCTCGTCAAGGAGCATGAGGCTGGGCTTTGTCAGAAGAGCGCGGGCCAGTGCAAGTATCTGCCGCTGTCCGCCAGACAGGATACCCGCCTTCTCACGCCTGCGTTCGGCAAGTACCGGGTACATTGAGTAAATTTCATCGATCCGCTGTCGCGCCAGAGCCTTGGTCAACGGCGCGCTGCCCATGACGAGGTTCTCGTGTATGGTCAAGGTCGCGAACACATTGCCTGTCTGTGGAACAAGGCCTACTCCCTCTGCCGCGAGCTGGTGCGCAGCTACACCCGTGATATCGCGCCCATCCATGCTGATTGATCCGGAGGACATGCGGACAAGTCCCGCAATCGCCTTGATCAATGTTGACTTGCCGGCGCCGTTTGGCCCGATGATTGCGACGATCTCACCTTTGTTCACATGTATGGTGACACCATGAATGATGGGCAGGTCAGGGAGATATCCCGCGACAACTGAATCTACCTGAAGTGCCCGAACTTCGTTCATGGGAGGTCACCCAGATAGGCGTCCAGCACTGCCGGATCGCCGCGGACCGCAGCTGCGGCGCCCTCATAGATCAGTTTGCCGTTCGCCATGACCAGAATGGGATCGCAAATCGACATCACCACATCCATGTTGTGCTCAATGATCAGAAACGTATGCCCGCGTTCGTTCAATTCCTGAATCTTCTCTACCAGCGTCATCATCAACGAGGGGTTTATGCCCGCCGCAGGCTCGTCCAGCAAAATGATTTTTGGCTCGGCCATCAGCACGCGTGCCAGTTCCAGGAGTTTCAGCTGGCCGCCGGACAGGGTACTGGCCTGGTCGGAGCGGACCTTGGTCAATCCGCAGAATTCGATAATCTCCTCTGCCTGGGCCCGTCCGGTGCGTTCTTCCCGCAACACTGAACCGGACCGGAACCAGTTGTTCCAGAACCGCTCACCGGACTGTCCCAGAGGCACCAGCATGACATTTTCCAGAACCGACATTTCGGGGAAAGGCCGTGGAATCTGAAACGTCCGCGCCAGCCCCTCCGCAAAGATCCGGTGCGGTGTGCGGTTCTGGATAGGAACAGTGTCGAGCAGGACTGTTCCGGAATCCGCTTCAAGGAAGCCGGCCATCGTGTTGAACAGCGTAGTCTTGCCAGCCCCGTTGGGCCCGATCAGTCCACCAATGACACCGCGCTGAAGGCTGAACGTGATCGAGTCCACGGCGGTGAAGCCACCAAATCTCTTCGAGATCCCGTGTACTTCCAGGAGAGGCGCCAGTGCCATGCTCATTCCGTGCCCGGGACCGGTGCGGAACCGGCCGGCGGCATCCTGTGGTCTCCCTTGTTGAGATTGTACTTCATGATCTGGCTGTGCCTGCCGGTGGCGTCGCGTTCAAGGCCGTATACCGGGCCGAAGGGACCGGTGCACTGGCTCAGAATTTCTTCGATATGGCTCCGGTCCCTTACATCAAGCCGGATTTCCAGGGAATGGAGTGTCTGTTGCAGTCGGTCGGCGTAGCGAGAGCCGATGATGATTGCGTCAATGTCCTGACTGCCAAGCACCCAGCACATGGCAATTGTCGAAACATCGGTCCCGTGCCTTCCGGCTATGGCCTTCAGCGCTGCAAGCAGGCTCTGGAACAGGTCCCAACCGCCGAATTCTTCGATGATCAGGCGGTACTTGACCAGGGAGCGGTTTGAGTGCTCGAAACCGGGATCGGCTTGTCCCAGCCAGGCATCTCCCAAAAATCCCCCGGCAAGGACACCATAGGCAAACAGCTTGACGTTTTTGCGGCGGGCAAGATCTGCAAACTTCCCCGACGGGCGGCGGTCAAGCAGCGAATATTGGACCTGCGCCGTTGCCACATCTGCAATCCCGCAGAGTTGGCCCAGATGGTGCCCGTCGAAATTGGTGACCCCGATCAGATTTATCTTCCCCTTTTCCTGAAGCGTGCGCAGATACCCCATCGCAACCTGGCACCCGGCAACCTCGTAGTCCCACCAATGAAACTGAACCAGGTCGAGCCGGTCAACGCCAAGGCGCATCAGCGACCGGTCAATTCCGGCCTCAATGTCCTTCAGGCCAAGGGTTGCCAGGGAGTCACGATCGGGGACACACTTGGTATGCACCTTCAGTTCGGACAGCGCCGCCTCCCCGCATCTGCGATGAAGCTCCTTGCGAAAACGGCCGATCATCTCCTCGACACCGGAATAGATGTCGGCACAGTCGAATGTGTTGATGCCGGCTTCGAGGAAACTGAACATGTCGTTCACGGCGCGGCAGGCACTCACCGGACCATGATCCCCCGAAAGCTGCCAGCCACCCTTGATGATTGCGGATATCTGGTAACCTGGGCGGATCTGTATCAAAGGAACCGGTCCGGCATTGGCCGAAGACGCCAAGCCCGCTGCCAGACTTTGATCCATGTCTTTGTCACCTTGCATTGCAGGCGGGACCATAGCCGAACAAGCGGTGCTGGCCAGCCCTGTTTCGCTCGCAAGGCATGATGGACCGGAATTGGTTCTTGCAGTAACCTTGTGAAAGGTCTCGTCTTCAGGGAGCCAAGGCTTGCCAATCACCAGCCAGCACAAGGGCTACTTTCTCTATCACTCGATCGGAATGTACCCTGGAAAGGAGCAGGAACTGGCGGAGGCCGCCGCAGAGTTTGCGACAGTATGGGCAGCCCCGAACGACAAGCAATGGGGTTATGCACTGCTCCGCAGGCAGGACTTCATCGATTATTGGCGGCGCATCATCAATGCCCCCAAGGGATCCACAACCACCTGCGACAGTGTCACCGATGGCGTATACCGGCTTTTGCGTTCGCTTCCTGAAGGCATGTTGCGGAACAAACGGGTTCTGGTCGCCGCAGACTGCTTCCCGTCTCTGCATTTCCTGCTGGCCGGGCTTGCGCCGAAAATGGGTTTCATCCTCGACACAGTTCCTCTCAGCGAAGGCAAGCCATGGGTCAGCGCCGAGGATTTCATGGAGCGATGGGGCCGCGATGTCGCTTTGGCGTTGCTTACTTGGGTAACTTCGACGGCTTCGGCGCGGACCGATCTGGCGCCGCTCGTTGCGCACGGGCGCGAAATGGGCAGCATGATCGGTGTCGACATCACCCAGGCCGCAGGCCTGATTCCCTTCGATGCCATGAGTCCCAAGGTGGATTTCGTCGTTTCCACGAGCCTCAAGTGGATGTGCGGAACCCCCGGCGCCGGCATGCTGTATGTCGACAAACCGCTGGTCCTTGAGTTGGAGCCGGAGGGGAGGGGCTGGTTTTCCCAGAACAACCCGTTTTCATGGCACCTGGACAGGTTCGAATACGCGCCCGACATACGCCGCTTCGATGGTGGCACTCCCGGCTCGGTTGCCGCGATAGCCTCGCTTCCTGCGCTCCGTTGGCATGCCGGTCAGGATCACTCCGCATTGGCTGCGCGGAACCGGCGCCTGGTCGACAAGATAATTGCCAGAGCAGATGCGCTGGATCTCCCCCTGCATTCACCGCGGGAGGCGTCCATGCGCGGTGGTTCCGTCATGTTGCGTTTTCCAGACAAGCCGGAGGCATCAGCTGTGGTTGGCGCTCTCGGCGTCGAGGGATATTCGGTCGATTTCCGAGGGCCTTTGGTCAGGCTTTCGCCTGGCAACATGACAGCGGCCGAGTCCATTGATGCCGTTTTTGACATTGCCGATGAGGTGCTAACCCGCCGCCGGCGGCGGCTTGCCGGGCGCTTCCGGTCAACCGACGACATTTCAGGGGAGGGCCGAATGTCACCCACCGAAACTCTGGGCGCGCTGGGCGCGATGCTGCTTTCTGGCAAGGTCAGGATCGTTGATTGCAGCGCCGTTTTGGGGCCCGATACGCCGATCCTGCGGCTACCCACCGATTTTGCCAAGAACACGCCGAAGGTCGAAGTGCACAAGATCAGCGAGTATGACTCGGACGGTCCTTTCTTTGCCTGGAACTGGATGGTGCTTGGCGAACATTCTGGAACCCACTTCGACGCACCTCATCACTGGATTTCCGGCAAGGACTTTGCTGACGGCTATACCGATACACTCGATGTCCAGCGCCTGATGGCGCCTGTCAATGTGATCGACTGTACCCGGCAGGCTGCCGAAGACCCGGACTTTCTGCTCACCGCAGCGCATGTAAAGGCCTGGGAGGCCGAACACGGTGAGATATTGCCGGGGGAATGGGTCGTCATGCGTACCGATTGGGACAAGCGATCCCATGACGAGGAACTGTTTCTGAATGAGGATCCGGATCCTTACGAGGATGGATCGCACAGTCCCGGGCCTGATACAGATTGTATAGATTACCTTCTGTCAAAGGGCATCGTCGGCTGGGGGAGCCAGTGCATTGGCACGGATGCAGGCATGGCTGGCAAGTTCTCGCCTCCGTTCCCGGCTCACAACTTTCTGCACCGTGACAACTGCTTCGGATTGGCATCGCTGACCAATCTTGACCAACTGCCGCCGAAGGGAGCCATATTGATTGCCGCGCCCTTGAAGATAGAGAAAGGCACAGGTTCCCCCATTCGCGCACTGGCGCTTGTGCCTGAAAGCTGAGACCGAATGGCGGAACGTTCATTCAAGACCGAAGTCGAGCAACTGCGGCTCGGCACTGGTCAGACCTTTGCCGGTGAAGGCATTCTGGCAATCACCAAAGCGTTGCTGGAGTCCGGCGTCGGATATGTCGGCGGTTATCAGGGCGCGCCGATTTCGCACTTGATGGACGTCCTGTCCGATGCCCAGGAACTGCTCGAAGAGTTGGGAGTGCGCTTTGAGGCCAGCGCATCAGAGGCAGCCGCCACTGCAATGCTGGCAGCCTCTGTTCACTATCCCATCCGTGGCGCCGTGACCTTCAAGGGCGCCGTTGGCGTCAATGTCGCGTCGGACGCATTGGCAAACCTGTCCTCGTCCGGGGTTTGTGGCGGAGCCATGATCATAGTTGGAGAGGACTACGGCGAAGGCTCCTCGATCATGCAGGAACGCAGCCATGCCTTCGCCATGAAGTCGCAGTTCTGGCTGCTTGATCCTCGCCCAAACCTTCCTTCCATAGTTGAAGCCGTCAAGCAGGGATTCGAGTTGTCAGAGGCATCGAATACCCCGGTGATGCTGATGGTCAGGATCCGGTCCTGTCATTTGACAGGCCAGTTCGAGACCTCCGGCAATGTGCGTCCTGCACTCAGTGTCAGGGATGCGCTTGCCCAGCCCCGCAAGGACTTCAACCGCGTGGTTCTGCCGCCCATGTCCTATGTCCATGAAAAGGAGAAGGTCGAACAGCGTTGGCCGGCAGCGGAGGACTTTATCATCCGGAACCGGTTGAACGAGCAATTCGGACCCCAATCCGGCCCGGTTGGGATCGTGTTGCAGGGTGGCATGTATAACGGGGTGATACGCGCACTGCAGCGGCTGGGGTTGGCTGATCTATATGGTAGCACAAGCATTCCGCTCCATGTCCTGAATGTAACCTATCCGCTGATCGGAACCGAAATCCTCAAGTTTGCCGAAGGCAAGAATGCACTTTTGGTGGTTGAGGAGGGGCAGCCCGATTTCATTGAGCAGTCGATCGGTTCAATTCTGTACAAGGCCGGGCTCCAAATCCCGCTTTCCGGCAAGGATGTCTTGCCGATGGCAGGAGAATACACCGGACAGGTCATGTTCGATGGAGTTTCTGCATTCCTGCAAAAAGCCGCACCCGGGCTTTTGCATGATAATTCCGATATGGCGGACCAGCCTGCTTCCAAGGTTCCAGACCTGTCTAGTACGGTGCCAATACGTCCTCCGGGATTTTGCACTGGTTGCCCGGAGCGGCCGATCTTTGCTGCCCTCAAGATAGTCCAGCAGGAACTCGGCGAGCACCAGATAACAGGCGATATCGGCTGCCACCTCTTTGCTGCTCTGCCACCATTCGAGGTCGGTGGTTCCACCATGGGCTACGGCCTCGGGCCAGCCTCCAATGCCGCCTTCGATGGAGGAGGCCGCAAACGCGCCATCTCGATCCTTGGAGATGGAGGATTCTGGCATAACGGACTCGCTTCCTCGATCGGAAACATGGTTTTCAACCGGTCTGACAGTGTGGCTGTGATCGTCGACAACTTCTACTCAGCGGCAACCGGCGGACAGGATGTCCTGTCAAGCCGCGCAAGCAGTCCGACCAGGTCGACCAACAACTCCATCAGTGCCGCAGTCAGGGGCATCGGTGTGAAGTGGGTCAGGGAGATTGACAGGACCTACGACGTTCCGAAAATGTGCGAGGTGTTCCGCGAGGCGCTGACTACCGATTTTGATGGCCCGAAAGTCATCATCGCATCATCGGAATGTATGCTGAATCGGCAACGCCGGGAGAAGCCGTTCCAGGCTGAATCGATCAGGGCCGGACGCAGGACCGAATTGCCGCGATTTGGAGTTGATGAAGACATATGCACAGGCGACCACGCCTGCATCCGGCTGTCAGGTTGCCCGTCTCTGTCTCTCAAGGTTCTGGATGATCCTCTCAGGGACGATCCGGTGGCGCATATTGATCATACGTGTGTTGGGTGCGGAAATTGCGGTGAAGTAGCCGACGCTGCGGTGCTTTGCCCAAGTTTTTACCGCGTCGATAGTGTGCACAATCCGGGAGGGCTGGAGCGGTTGGGATCGGCACTTTGCAAGTCAGTGATCGGTTGGCTGCAAGCGCGTCGCGACCGGAGGTCACTTCGCTTCGACGGTCTCCAATGAGTGCATCAGTGAAATCGCATCCGGGCGCGCCGGCAATTGAAAGCGGCGCTGTCCTCAAGCTTGCGATCATGGCGGTTGGCGGCCAGGGCGGCGGTGTTCTTACGGGCTGGATCGAACTGCTGGCGCGTTCGCAGGATTATGCCTGCCAAGCGACATCGGTCGCCGGAGTTGCGCAGCGCACCGGGACGACGATCTACTATGTCGAAATGGCTCCCGCTGGTCCGGCGCTGCCAGTATTTGCGCTTGCGCCATCCCCCGGCGATGTCGACATATTTGTTGCAGCAGAATTGATGGAAGCCGGACGCGCCATCCAGCGCGGCTTCATAACGTCCGACCGGACAACCCTGATCGCTTCCTCTCACAGGTCGCTGGCAGTGTCCGAGAAGATTGTTCCAGGTGACGGAATTGCCAACTCATCGGAAGTACTCGCCGCGGCCCAACAGGCAGCGGCACATTTCATCTGTCTTGACATGGAGGCACTGGCTGTTGCCCAAGGCTCGGTCATCTCTGCAACGCTCTTTGGAGCATTGGCGGCTGCAGAATGCCTGCCATTTCCCAAGTCCGCCTATGAAGATGCCATCAAGGCTGGCGGCAAGGGTGTGGATTCCAGTTTGCGCGCATTCAATGCCGCATTTGACGCCTGCCAACAGGACAGTGCCGTGGCAGCCGATGTCAGGCCACAGGAGGCCATTGAACCGCATGCAAGAGGCCCAGAGTCCTTGCGCTCCCGATGGGATCAACTTGTCGGCCAGATCGATAGTCTTCCGGAACCAGTCCGCGCCATGGCTCGGGCTGGACTGGCCAAGGTCGTGGACTTCATGGACCTGGCCTACGGGCAGGAATACCTGGATCGGGTTTTGGCTTTTGCCGGTATGGATGACGGAGCGGACGAATACGCGCTCTCGTTAGCAGCGGCAAAATATATCGCCAATGCAATGGCGTATGATGATGTGATCCGGGTGGCAGATCTGAAGACTCGCAGTAGCCGATTCCGGCGGATTGCAGTGGAGATGAAAGAGGAACCCGGCAAACTCCTGCGCGTGACCGAATACATGCACCCTGGTCCCCGGGAGATCATCGGGATGCTGCCTGCCGGTATGGCAGGGCGCGTGGGGCCGGGCAGCAGGCTGATGAGCCTCATGAACCGCTTTGCAGCAAAAGGCCGCCGCTTCCGGTCGGACCGCCCATGGGGCTTCATCTTGCTCTATCTGCTTGGCGGGCTGAAGCGCTATCGGCGAAGGACCTACCGCCACGCACAGGAGCGCGTGCATCTCGACCGATGGCTAGACCAGGCGAATAGGATTGCAGTTGACGACCCCCGCCTTGCTACTGAAGTCTTGTGTTGCGGCCGGCTGATCAAGGGATATTCTGAAACGCACAGGCGCAGCCACTCGAAGTTTGACACGGTCATGGCGATGCTGGAACCGCTGGATGGCAGAACGGACGCTGCCGACTGGGTCAGGCGCCTGCGGGAGGCGGCTCTGCAGGACGAGGGCGGGGACGCTCTCGACGGAGCCATCAGGACCATCAAGTCGATCTGAGCCGCATGGTGCGCGACCACTCCCGGTCACAGGACTTCGTAAATCTGAATTCAACGCACAGTTGCGTGCAGGACGCAGGCATGCCCCGGGGGTGCGTTCGCCTATCCAAAAGGCCGGGCTTGCGGCGGCAATGGGCGGGGCGGTTGCATGGCAGTCTCTGACAACTCTCTCCGGCCATTTCGGCCGATTGTCGAGGTTGAACTACCGGCCCGGCTTACGGCGAGATCTTGCCAGTGAGCCAGCGGCGGATCAGGTTTTCGGCAATGGTGCCCTGGCGGGGCGGAGCAACGGCGGATTCCCTGTTTGCGTAAATGTCGAGCACTTCCTCCCGCGTCATCCATAGAGCCGCCGCCAGTTCATTCCGATCCAGGCAGATTTCGGTGCCAAGTGCCAGCCCGGTGCATCCGATCATCAATGAGGATGGAAACGGCCAAGGCTGGGATGCAACGTAGCGGACCCGTCCAACCTCTATGCCAGTCTCTTCTGCCGTTTCCCGGCGGACGGCAGCTTCTATTGTCTCACCGGGTTCCATGAAACCTGCGAGTAAAGAGTGCATGCGCTCAGGCCATCCATGTGCCCGTCCCAGGAGAATGGAGTTGCCGGTGGAAACCAGCATGATGACCACAGGATCGGTTCGCGGGAAATGCATGGCGTTACAATCGCCGCACTGCCTTTGCCATCCTGCGGCCATGCTTCTGCTCGGACTCCCGCACTTTGCACAGAAGCGGTGACTGGCGTGCCATGAAAGCAGTGCCTTTGCCATTGCGGCAAGCTCGGCATCAGGGTTGCTGAGCGCAGTCATCATTGATCGCAGATTGGCAAATCGCGATCCGTCTGGCGCCGACGGGTGGAACTGTTCGGACCTGTCCTGAATGCCGTCCAATTCGGCAGGAACAGCGTCCTTGGGTCTCCAGGCGGAAATGTCGCAGGCGAATCTCGGCAGTTCGCCATGCATGCCAAGAAACAGCGGTTCTTCTGCCGCCTCATCAAGGCATGGATGGTGCCGGCTCAACCAGCAAAGCGAATTCCCTTCAGTGACCAGTGGTTTGCCACGCCAGACCGGAAGAAATCCGGCGCCAACTGCGGCAGCGTGCGTTTCGGCATTGCCGGCGATGTCCGCAAGGAACGAACTCCGGATTATGCCTCCGCCGGAAAATGCCATTGGCCCTGCGGGTAATTTCATGCGCAGAGCCTGCCATGGATGTTCAGCTTGGCAGCAGGGGCGGCGGCAGAGAGGCTGCTTTTTGAAACCTGAACCCATCTAGCAAGCTGGTTCCAAACAGGATCGTGGTTCATTCTGTTCCCCGCTGAAGGTCTGGCAGCCTGAATGTGCCGACTTGCTATTGATGATTGTCATAATTTGCCGGAAAATCACAGCCACACAAGTAGCGGAGGCGCATGGCAGCGAATACAATGGCTTGTCATGGGAGGCACACGGGCTTATCTTGCGATTGGGCTGGCTCGGGCGAATGGCTCGCGAACCCGGTCAGGTCCGAGAGGAAGCAGCCGTAGTGAATCCCGTTCGGGTCGCGGCCAGCCCGTCGCCAACGCAATGTAGCGGGCGGAGCTTGCATGCAAGCATCTGCGGTGGGTGCGGGGGTCGACTGATGTTGCTGGCTTGCCCATTGGAAGTGCTTGATTGATTGACACCGTGTATGGAAAACTGAATTCCCGTCGAACCATTGACTTTAGTAAAGGTTCGGCGACCCGGCCGGCTGTAAGTCTGGACTCGGATCAGGCAATTGAAGGCGGTGCGTGATGGCAAATTCGCAGGAACGATTGCGAGCGCGCAAGCACTACAAAAGGTTCCTGAAGGACATTGTCGAAGGACGGCCGTCTGGAACCAAGCAGAGGATTGCCCGGGAAATCGGTGCCACCCGGAGCTTTGTAAGCCAGATATGCAATCCGGATTCTATCGTTCCGCTGCCTCAGCATCACATCGAGCCAATTCTGCAAGTCTGCGAATTCAGCGAAGACGAAGTCAGGGAGTTCATGGAGCGCTACAAGGCTGCTCACCCCGGCCGCAAGTCGGGGGTCGTTGCAACCAACGAGGAGTCGCTGACGATTGCGCTGCCAAAGTTCCGCAGCAAGGAACAACGGCTTGCCGTGGAAGATGCAATCATCCAGGCGGCCGAAACCATCGTCAATCTTGCCTTGGCTGCAAGGAGCCGCCAGCAGGGCAAACCGCGCAACTGATTATTGGAGCCAGGGGTTAGCGAGGCCCGCCTTCAACCAGCTGCTCCGGGTGATCGCACGTCCACCTCACAAGAAACTCCGCCATTTCCTGATTGCCTGCATATGAGATGGTATTGGCGCCAATCCTCAAGCCTGCCTCAAGTGCAAGCCGGGCACAGCCGGCATGATCGCGCTGCAACCTGTTCGGGCAGTTTTCGGAGCCATGAATGATTGTGGACAGCAGGTCGCCGCCGAACCCGTTGACGTGATCAAGCCTGGCGCCGCGGGAAAGCAGCCAGTCGACGGTTTCCGTCAGCCCTTCCCATCCGGCCACATGCAACGACGTCAACTGCATGTCATCGCACGAGTCATGATCGAAGCCGAATTCGACCAGCCGTTTGGCATGGTTCAGCTTGTCCGGGAACGCCGCAATATCGGTCAGAATGCAAGTGGCCGCCTCCGAGAGTTCGACATCGGAGAAAGTTTGCCGGGCAACTTGTGAACCGTCTGCAAGGGCCACAAGCGCTTGTTCAGACTTGGTCAGTCTTGTTGGTCCCCCATATTCTTCAATCGTCCGTGCTACTCCGTGATTGCCGTAGATTCTGGCAAATGCGTATGGGAGGTGTCCGTGGTGCCTCTGATTGAGGCCGGCGCCAGCCTCAATCAGGATACCGGCCATCCTGGCGTCGGCCATCCGTCGCGCGGCATGATGCAAGGCCGGGACTGCTGGAACTGGCTGGCCACTCGGATGCTCCGTGAAGACCGCGCCCACTGATGCTCCATTCTCGAGGAACAACAGGACAGTCTCATGGTCGTTGAAGTCGATGGCGCGCAACAGGGCATTGGTGCCGTCGATTTGGGCGCCGGATTCAATGAGCAATCTTGTCGTTGCGCAGTGATCCAGCTCAGTTGAGTGGTATAGCGATTCCTGGTCGTTCGGGTCGGCGCCGTGGTCAAGCAGCCATCGTGTCAGCGCCAGATTGTCGGAGTGGCCTGACGCGCCATAAAGCGCCGATAGCATGTGAGGAGACCCGGGTTCGGCAGGCCAGCCGTCATTTACGTCTGCGCCATGACGGACGAGTTCATCGGCAATGGCGAGCATCGCCTCTTCCCGTTCAGGTGCAGCATGAATGTGCTGGGAAAACGCCAGATGCAGAATGGGGCGCCTCTCGCCGAGGCTTCGGGTTGCGCATCCGGGATCCTGGGCAAGGCGGCGCCTCACGGACTCCACGTCATAGAGCGCCAGTTCGAGGGCAAGGTCATGATTTCCCAGATCTGGGTCTGCCTGCAGGAGTCGCCGCGTGACCCAATGCTGCCCGTAGAACAAGGCTGTCTTGAGCCGCTGGACTTTCTCGTCCCGCTCCATGCATTGGTCTTCATGAATGAAGTGAACGTCCGGCCAGCCGGAATAGCCCGCTTCGCAGGCCGCGGTATCAAGCACTGCTGAAGGAATATTGCGGTTGCCATTTTCGGCGTGGCTGGCCAACTCATTCGCGCGCCTGCGCAGTGCCGCAATATCGAGATCCTGAGCCATCTTCCTCACATTCCCGAACTGATTGCCGACCTGAGCACGGTTGCCGGAGGAGGATGCGGAGCGGAATTGGGCCTCGCACCACTGCCTTCCATCCGTCTATGATATGGACGTTTCCCCAACCGGCAAGTAGATTGCTGCCGGCCGGAGTCAAAGGGTCGACATGGCTGACCAGGAAAGTTCATCCTATCAGGTTTTTGCCCGCAAGTACCGGCCTGCCACGTTTGCGTCACTGGTCGGACAGGAATCACTTGTCCGCATCATGAGCAATGCCTTTGCGGAAGACCGCATTGCACACGCGTTCATTCTGACCGGAGTGCGCGGTGTCGGAAAGACAACCACCGCGCGGATAATCGCAAAGGGGCTGAATTGCATGGGTCCGGATGGCCAGGGGGAGCCAACCGTCGAACCGTGTGGCCAGTGCAGCAACTGCCGCGAGATTGATGCAGGAAGGCATGTGGATGTTCTTGAGATGGATGCCGCGTCGCGAACGGGCGTTAATGACATCAGGGACATAATAGATGGTGTGCCGTTCCAGCCAGTGGCGGCGCGCTACAAGATATATATCATCGACGAAGTTCACATGCTCTCGACCAACGCATTCAACGCGTTGCTGAAGACCCTTGAAGAGCCGCCGCAACACGTCAAGTTCATCTTTGCAACCACCGAAATCCGGATGGTTCCTGTGACGGTGCTCTCGCGGTGCCAGCGCTTCGACTTGCGGCGTGTCGAACCGGAGGTGATGAGTGCCCATCTGACGGGCATCGCAACCAGGGAAGGCGCCGAAATCGCCGAGGATGCACTTGCCCTGATCGTCCGCGCATCGGAAGGGTCGGTGCGCGATGCTCTCAGCCTGCTGGACCAGTCCATCGCCCTCGGCAGCGGCCGAATTGCGGCTGAAGAAGTCCGGAACATGCTCGGAATTGCCGACAAGGGAAGGACCCTTGACCTGTTCGAACTCATCATGCGGGGAAAAACCCCGGAGGCGCTCGACGAACTTGCGTCTCAGTTCAAGTTCGGAATCGAACCTGAAGCTGTCCTGAAGGATCTGGCAGAAACGATCCACTGGATATCTGTGCTTAAGGTGTCGCCTGGTTCAGCGGATGATCCGGGCGTTGGTCCCGAGGAAAGGAAGCGCGGTACCGAATTGGCGGCCGGTCTGCCAATGAGGAGCCTTGCAAGGGCTTGGCAAATGGCAGTCAAGTCGATTGGCGAACTTGGATCAGCTCCGAATTCGCGGAGCGCGGTCGAGATGGCAGTTATTCGGCTTAGTTATGTGGCCGAGCTGCCAACGCCAGAGGAACTCGTGAAGCAGCTTGCCGGAGCTTCTGAACGGCCGGGCCCGGCCAGGGAAGAACCGCCAAGCCCGGCTTCGATGCCTGCTCCGCCTGAACAGGAATATGGGTTGTCAAAAAGTGCGCCCCTGCCCGAAGCCAGGAGCGTCAGTCCACAGAGCAGCCCGGAAGCGGGTATTCCAAGTTTGAGCAGTCTTGATGAGCTCATTGCGATGGCTACGGGAAATCAGACTCTTGCCGATACCATAAGGAAGTACGCCGTGCTGAAGTGGCTGGACGACGTCGAACAAGTTGTTTTGATTGCCAGTGAAGCGCCGTCCGGATTAACCGAGGCCGTGAGAGACTTGTTGGATACCAACGGATTTCGCGGCCTGTTTATCGTGGAAGACTACGACACAGAGCAGCTGGAAGCGGCGCCTGAGCCAGGCGAGTCTGCGGCGGAGGAGATCGAACGATTGGTCCGTGACAATCCGCTAACCCAGAGCGTGTTGAGTGCCTTTCCCGGCTCGAAGATCCTCGTTCAACCAGCTGCTTGAATTCGAATACAATGCTCGCCTCCGGTTCCGATTGGAGGCGCAGCAATTCAGGATAGGGGTAGGCCTGTGCCTTCAGATAGCAACGAAATGAAGGTCCTCATAGACCTGCTGGCGCGCCTTCCCGGTCTCGGCCCTGTCTCTGCCAGGAGGATTGTCCTTCACCTTATCCGGTCGAAGGGGCGGAAGCTGACAGAGATTGCATCTGCAATGCAGCGGGTTGCTGAAAATGTCTGTGAGTGCAGGGAGTGCGGCAACCTCAGTACAGGCGAAACGTGTCCGATCTGCGCTTCTGTCAACCGGTCGGATTCCCAGATTTGTGTCGTCGAGGATATCGCCGATCTGTGGGCCATGGAGCGCACTGCCGCATACAAAGGCAAGTACCATGTGCTCGGTGGCGTGCTCTCGGTTGTCGACGGTCTGGGGCCGGAAGAGTTGAAGATTCCGGCACTTGTGGCGCGGGTTGAGGATGTCCGTGCAACGGAGGTGATACTTGCGCTCGGCGCCACTTTGGAGGGCAAGATGACTGCCGATTACATCGCCGACCAGCTATCGGGGACCGATGCGAAGGTAACGAGATTGGCCGTAGGAGTTCCGGTCGGCGGCGAACTTGATTTTCTTGATGACGGGACGATTGCCGTCGCCTTGTCCCGCCGCTGGTAGAATGAGGCCCATCATTGCGCGCTAAATCGATCGAGCCTGTTGTGAAAACAAACTCACTCGCATCTGGCGCCAGTTGACAGGCACATGGCTCAAGCTGACGGAGATGATCATGCCATGACGGCCGGCCAGACTGGTGAATTGCCGTTCAAGGCAAGCGATGAGCAGCAGCGGCGAATGGACACTGCGAGTGCCTGGTTCGCCCAATTGCAGTGTCTCATCTGCGACCGCTTCGAAGCGGCCGAGCAGCGTTTCAGCGATCCCGGCCGCGCTGCTGCGGTTCGAAAGGAGACGACTCGAAGAACCACAGAGGCTGGAGGCAATGGCGGCGGCGGTGTCATGGCGCGGATCGACGGAGGTACGGTATTCGAGAAGGCCGGTGTGAACTTCTCAGTGGTCCACGGAACATTGGCGCCCGCAGCGCAACGGTCGCTTTCTTCCAGCAAGGAGCTACCCGGCCTCGAAGACGATCCGAGTTTCTGGGCATCGGGTGTGTCGGTAGTTTGCCACATGAGCAACCCGATGGTCCCGGCGGTTCACTTCAATACCCGCATGTTCTGGACCCCAGTCCGCAGCTGGTTTGGCGGCGGAAGCGACCTGAACCCATGTATCGAAATAGCCGAAGATGTTCGGCATTTTCATGCTGAACTGAAGGCGTGCTGTGATCGGTATTCCACGGACTGTCATGAGCGCTACCGAAGCTGGGCAGACGACTACTTCTACATTCGTCACCGCAAGCGGCCGCGCGGCGCAGGTGGCATCTTCTTTGATGATCTCGATTCAGGCGACTGGGACAGGGATTTCAAGTTCGTAACGGACCTTGGCTCGGCCTTTTTGGAAGCCTGGTTGCCGATAGTGGAGCGCAGGCAGCAAGAATCCTGGACCGAACATGACCGGGAAACCCAGCTGCTGCATCGCGGCGCCTATGTGGAGTTCAATCTGCTCTATGATCGTGGCACGAGATTCGGATTGGAAACGGGGCACGATCCTGATGCTGTGCTGATGAGCCTTCCCCCGATCGCGCGCTGGAAGTAGCTCAACAGGCTCTCCCAAGCGATGCAATCCTGCTCAATTCGCCCGGACTGCATCCAACATCGCTTCGACATTCCCGATTTTCGCATCGGGTGTAATGCCGTGCCCAAGGTTGAAGATGTGTGGTCCTCCCGCAAGTGATTTCACAATCCTATTGGTCTCTTCCACGAGGCGTGTCCCGCCGGTCACGAGCAACTGTGGATCAAGATTGCCTTGTACGCATACATGGGGTTGCAGTTCCGTAGCCGCCCAATCTGGAGCAACGCTGTGGTCGATGGCGAGGCAGTTGGCTGCGCAGGCGGCGGCCAATTCGCCGTAGCGTTGGCCAGCACCTCTCGGAAAGAAAATGATTGGCACATCCGGGTGCGTTTTCCTCACCGCATCCACAATGCGCCGGTTCGGTTCGGCAACAAACTCGCCGAATTCCTTGTCTTCGAGTTCACCTGCCCATGTGTCAAACAGCTTGACCACCTCGGCGCCGGCATTGATCTGTTCGCAGAGATGCAACGCCGTTGCCTCCACGAGACGGCTTGTGAGGAGACGGAGGCTTGCGCCTTGTTCCTTGAGGAATGCCAGAGCGGGCTCCCGGCCGCGCTTGTGATTGCCGGAAATCATGTATGTTGCAACTGTCCAGGGCGAACCGGCAAATCCAATAAGAGTTGCTCCAGCGGGCTGTTCCCGCCTCAGTATCCGCAAGGCCTCATAGACAGGCGACAGCAGTTCGGGGACTATTTCAGGTGAGCGCAGGCCTGCGATGGCGGAAGCATCAGTGACTGGAGAGAGGCGGGGGCCATAACCATCTACGAACTCAAGATCCGAGCCGAGAGCGTGAGGTATCAGGAGAATATCCGAAAACAGGATCGTGGCGTCAAAGCCAAATCGGAACATGGGCTGCAGCGAAGCTTCGGCTGCCAGTTCGGGTGTGTAGCAGAGGTCAAGGAATGTGCCCGCGCGCTCGCGAAGCGCCCGGTATTCGGGGAGATAGCGGCCGGCCTGGCGCATCAACCAAACAGGAGGTGTCGGCGCAATTTCTCCGCGAAGCACCTTGAGCAACAGCTTTTGTTCCGTCATTCGGTACCCAGTTCAGCTGGAGGTTGTTCGCACCGCAAAGATGTGTCTTGGAGTGCGGTCTGGATGATCGTGCGCTGTCCTATAGGAAATCGGCAATGATAGGCAAAGCGGCTCAGTGGTCTGAAGGGATCAGGATCGGCACCCGGGGGTCACAACTCGCATTGGTGCAGGCCGGAATGGTCCAAGACAGGCTTGTTGAAGTTCACGGCATTGATCCGGACAGGATCACCATAGTCCCGATTACAACCAGTGGTGACAGAATCCAGGACAGGCCAGTCCATCAGATCGGTGGCAAGGGGGTGTTCTGCAAGGAAATCGAGGAGAAACTGTTGGACGGCCTGATCGATATTGCCGTCCACTCCTTGAAGGACATGCCAGCGGTGCAACCGGACGGGCTGTATATCGGTTGCATTTTGAAGAGGGGCGATCCGAGGGATGCGCTGGTTTCCTCGAAGCTGAACGGTGTAACGAACTTGCCGCCAGGCACCCGTTTGGGAACATCCAGTATCCGAAGGCGGACACAGTTGCTGAAGTTGAACCCATCGCTCAATGTGGAGGGGTTGCGAGGCAATGTTCAGACGCGCCTGGAAAAGCTGGCGGAAGGGTCTCTGGATGGAGCCATACTGGCCCTTGAAGGGTTGAGGCGGTTGGAGATACAGGGCGTCGGCATCCACCCGCTCGAAGCCAGCGAACTCTTGCCGTCACCGGCACAGGCTGCCATTTGCGTTGAGAGAAGGACGCAAGACCATCATATGGCAGATCTGTTGCTCTCCCTTGATGATGCGGCCAGCCGGACTGCGTGCGAGGCCGAAAGGGAGTTTTTGCGACACCTCGGAGGCGACTGCACCACACCCATTGGTGCGCTAGCCACCATCAAGGGAAGCCGCCTTACCTTGACAGGCGAACTTCTGCATCCGGACGGCGGCGTCAGCGTGAGGGACAGGGTGGCAGGGCATGTTTCCGAGCACAAGGAACTCGGAAAGCGCCTTGCCTGCCGGATCGCTGAAGAGTTCGGACGGGTTGCCGAGCGGCAAGGCGATTGATTCTTGGTACGACTTTCGCCTGAACCGGTGCCCGGATTCATGGCAGGCCTGACATGGGCTGAGTTGCCAACGGGTTGTCTCTGGTGCTGAACTTTGAGTGCTGTGTGCCATCATCCGCCGAAGCTCAGTATGAACTCTGTTTCCTGCAGCTATTGCAGCGTGGTCCGCTGGCCTGCGAATCCGGCTTCGATCATCATTGGGTTATCAGCTCGCTTGGAGAAGTGGGTGAGGATGTTCTGGACAGCGGTGGTGGTAATCACGGGTGCTTCGATGCCGGTGTGGAACCAATGATCGTATTCCGGGAGTTTTGTCGCACGCAACATAAGGGAAGAACAGTTCTGCCGCAGCGGTGAAACTGGTCGGGCTGGACTGAAGTCAACGCCGCTGTGGTTCCAACAGCGAGACCGCGTGGCATGGGACAAAATTCAGCGAGTTCCCGTACCTCAAATGTGGTCCGAACCCCGCCAAGATTGATGCCCTTGCACCGAAGACCATTGCAAGATCCTCTTCAGACTACAGAAGCTGGGTTGGTGATCCGGGTAGGGTCAAGCCCCGGTGCGCAGCGCGAACTCCCCATACTCGTCCATGCCGTCGCCGACGCGATCGTTACTTGCCGCCCAAGTCCAAGCGAAACGCATTCTCGATCCGGGCAACATCCGTCGGCTCAACCTCAGCTTTCTCTGCATGCACGTGCCACTTCCTGATTGAACCCACGACATCTGCAATGGCCTGCCTTGCCCGCCCGGGCTTGAGGCCCACGTTTGATGCGAAAGTCATCAGGTCGTCATGGGTAAAGTCGTTTCGTTTGCCGGCCAGACTCATTTGGTGATCACGTGTCCAGGCCCCGCTAGGGTTGTAAGCGTAGACCACATCGTAGGCTGGCGACAGACGCCATGAACCTGACCGGTCCATGAGGAAGGCGATATTCTTGACGTGGTCATCCTGATTGCGTGCCACCACGTTGAAGACCGCACGCCTGAATTGTTGTTCCACGATGTCCATCCCGAGACCAAGATCACGGATTGTCAGGGTTGCCTGCTCGTACGAATAAGATGCCGGGTCATTGAAGTCGAAATGTTGCATCGCGCCGAGGGATTGCATGTGGATCTTTCCGCCACGTCCGTCCCGGTCGAACCGGCGGGTCATGAAGTGGCTGTGGCCGCCCTCATGGTGGAGCCTGCACTCCGACATGTCGATCCCCGATTCCCTTGCCATGAAGTAATAGGCGTACTCGATCTTACCGTAGCCTTGAGGGTCGGCGAGTTCCTTGTCACGGTTGTTGGAGACGCCATCAAACTTCAGGAGCCAGTGCTGGAAGCCCTCGTTGGCCTTCACTTGCCCGGACCTGAATTCCCCGGTCTCACTGTTCCATGCGAGCACAGCCTTTGCGCGCGCACCGCCCGCAGATGTTCCGACGCTCAAGATATCTTCAAGCGCCTCTGCGTCATCCTTGTTCCCGAGCCTCCCGGCCAGGTTGCCGCGCTCTCCCAAGACCCTGCTGGCGAGACCAACCAACTGGGCAACTTCCAGAATTTTCGATCGGGACGCTTTGTCAAAGGCAGGCTCGAACTCCAATGCTCCGACCCCGCGCTTGCCGATGTAGCAAAGCCGGTCAACCGGGCTGAACCGGTCTGCGTTTTGGCCCGTTTCGGCGAGCCAAGCATCGATCAGCCTGTTGCCAAACTTGTCCGGCAACGCGTCCGCCAACATGCCCGGCAGCCCATTGAAGGTCTCTCTTCGAAGAACCGGAAACTCGTAAGGCGCTTCCCGGACCGGCATCTTCAAGGGCGCGACCTCAATGCCCGCACTCACAAAATCTGGATCGTACTGAAAGACGCCGATTTCGCGAGCCTCGTCCCAACTTACGGCGCCAATGCGCCGCCCCCAAAGCATGACGCTCGCGTCAGTCACCTGTCTGGTCGCCCCATCTCCAGGTCGACCCAGCCGAACGTCTTGCGGCAGGGCTGGCCCGCCTGCGTTCGCTCCCTTTCTGGGATACGCGTTCAATGGGACGGATATGGCCCTCGGGCAGGGAGGAGAGGATGGCCTCCTCGACATCCAGTGCCGTGGCAACGCGTAAGAACGTGTCAAGGGTCGAGGGCCCACCTGCCTCAAGGCGGCGCAAAGTACGCACGCCAATTCCAGCCCTTTCGGCAAGCGCGGCCTGCGTCACATTGCGGGCGAGCCGCAGACGCGCAAGACGTTGCCCGACCTCCAGTTCAATCTGTCTTGATGTCACCATGTCATCCTTGACGGCCGCGAGCTGCCAGTTGAGCGTTGCCTAATGGCTTGCAGACCACATATATGGCCCGCCGCTCTCATGCCTGTCAATAGGCCGTATACGACCGGTAAAGCGAGTATTTGGCTCCGAACGGCCTAATTCGGCCTGTTGAATAGGCCAATAGTGCGTATTCGTGAGGGCCCGTCTGGTTTGTCCACTCCTGCATACCGGGCATTTGCCTCGGAAAACCTGCAGTTGCTGCCAAACGGCTCGACTCAACATTGCCCGCATCCAACAGCGCGACAGCACCGCCTGGTGCCTGACCAAACAGCAATTGTGGCGGCATCGCCCCTGCGAACGGGATCGACGGCCAGGAAAGACGGATCATCGGCACTTGCAAGGACCCACCCATTGTCAAATTCAACATCTCTGTGGACCAATCCGGAAGAACCGAAGCGCAGAGCTGGAGGCCCGTTGCCCAGGGTGCTGCCGATGGCTCCGTACGGGCATGATTTTTTCTTTGAACGAGCGAGGCAGTGCGCGAAAAGAGCGGAATTGCCGGGCCTTGCGCCAGTCCCGGCCGACCCAGGCAACGAGTATTGCAACTGCATGTGTTTCGAATTCAATATGCCCTGTGACCTTGGTGCCCCTCAATGTTCAGGTTCGAGTGGGAAATGAAGGAAATCACTCTCAGATGCAGAAGCATATCCGGGATATTGAGAAATTTGCGGCAACCGGACTGCAACATTTATCCGTTCAGGAAGAGAGCGCCGGGCAGGAGCTTTGCAACAAATGTCTTGGCCATGGCTGCGACCGCCAGGATGCACGCAAGAAGAACTGACAAATGACCAACGACCCGCTGCTTCAACCCTACCGCCTCAAGCATCTCGTTCTCCGCAACCGGATCATGACATCAAGCCATGAACCGGCCTATCCGGAAGACGGAATGCCCAAGGACCGATACCGGCTCTACCACCTGGAACGGGCAAAGGCTGGAGTGGCTCTGACCATGACGGCCGGTTCTGCGGTCGTGTCCCGGGACAGCCCTCCTGCATTCAACAATGTGCTGGCGTGGAAGGACGAAGTTGTCGGCTGGATGAAGAGGCTAACAGACGATTGTCATGAGGCCGGCGCGGCCGTGATGATCCAGCTTACACATCTGGGGCGCCGCACGCGCTGGGACACTGGGGATTGGCTCCCTTCGGTTGCCGCCGGACCATGGCGCGAACCGGCACACAGGGCGTTTCCGAAGATCATCGAGGATTGGGATATTGCCCGTATCGTAAACGACTTTGCGGACGCAACGGAGCGCATGAAGGAAGCAGGCCTCGATGGGGTGGAATACGAATGCTACGGCCACCTCATGGACCAGTTCCTCAGTCCACTCACAAATGCGATGGAGCCTCCCTACGGCGGCAGCTTGGAAAACCGGATCCGCTTTGCGATGGAAGTGCTTCAAGCCTGCAGGGCGAGGGTCGGTGATGATTTCCTCCTCGGGGTTCGATACACTGCTGACGAGAACGAGAAAGGCGGGATCAGCGTTGAGGAAGGAGTGCAGATTGCCAAACTCTTCAAGGCGTCGGGAATGGTTGATTTTGTCAATATCATTCGCGGGCGCATCCATACCGATCCGGCGCTGACGAAGGTCATTCCATTGCAGGGCATGCGCCTTGCCCCGCACCTTGATCTTGCAGGCCGCATCCGGTCGGAAGTCGGTTTGCCCACCTTCCATGCAGCGCGCATTGCCGATGTGGCGACTGCGAGGCATGCCATCGCCTCCGGGCAACTCGACATGGCAGGCATGACCCGGGCGCACATGGCCGACCCCCACATAGTCAGGAAGATCATGGACGGCCGGGAAGATGAAATTCGCCCGTGCGTCGGAGCCACCTATTGCCTTGATCGCATCTATCAGGGCGCCGCCGCGGTCTGCATCCACAATCCGTCCACCGGAAGGGAGGCTGAGCTTCCACACGAGTTGGAAAAGGTGGACTCACCGCGACGGGTTGTGATTGTCGGAGCCGGTCCGGCAGGATTGGAGGCGGCCCGGGTCGCTGCCATCCGAGGGCACTCGGTTACCGTCCTTGAAGCAGGTGGGCTGCCTGGGGGACAGGTGCTGCTAGCTTCGCGTAGCCCGCGCAAGGCGGAAATGATCGGCCTGATCGACTGGCGCATGGCCCAGTGTGCAGCACGCGATGTCGAGTTCCGGTTCGATTGCCTGGCAGAGGCCGAGGATGTTCTGGCGCTTGATCCCGATGTGGTGATTGCAGCAACGGGCGGTTTGCCAAGCACGAACATTCTTGATCAGGGAAATGAACTGGTCGTGCCCGCATGGGATATACTGACGGGGGATGCCAAACCGGAAGCGAACATTCTGCTCTTCGACGATGCTGGCGATCATGTAGCGCTGCAGGCTGCCGAGCGGCTTATGGAAGAGGGTGCAACGCTCGAAATCATGACCCCCGACAGGAGTTTTGCTCCTGAAGTCATGGGTATGAACCTGGCGCCGTACGTACGAAACCTCCAGCAAGGAAACGTGAAGTTTACGGTCACTTACCGGCTCAAGGCGGTCGAATTGCACGGCAACAGGCTACGGGCGGTCGTGGGCTCGGATTATTCTGATCTGTCCCAATTCAGGGAGATTGATCAGGTGATCGTCAACTACGGCACAGTTCCCCTCGACGAGCTATATTTTGAATTGAAGCCCCAGTCGGTCAACCTTGGAGCAGTGGATTACGATGCATTGATTGATGGGCGTGCGCAAAAGTTGACTGGCGGCCCGGGCCGCTTTCAGCTCTTCAGGATCGGAGACGCTGTGGCATCGCGCAACACCCATGCAGCCATATATGATGCGTTCAGGCTGATGAGGACTCTGTAGAGAAATCCCATGATGGCGGCCATCGGTCCGGCAGCAGGTAGTAGAGTTTTGGGCGCCCGTATGAGTGCCAGTATTCCGGGTCGTACTTGACCCGGAGCCTCTACCGGCAGCGGCCCGGCATAAACGGAGTCGAGTGCAGGAAGCGGAACGACGAAGGGTGCAGTCAAGCTCCTCCGGGTTCGCCGGAAATAACCAACTCTTCCAGCAGAACCGCGAACTGCGCCGCATGCATGTCCCTGTCCCGAACGCTGCCCTGCACTTGAGGCCGGGAAAAGCTGAACTTCAGAGCGTTGAGGTCCGGCAGTTCGTACCTGCTCAGGGAATCCGGCTGAATATTGAAGAGTCTTGCGACCGCAGCATCAGTGAGTAGCCGTGTAACCTCCCGGTACTCTTCCTCCGTACGGCAGAACAGGTCGATCGTGACGGCAAAGGGTCCGGCGTTCTTCGAGCGGATATGACCGGTCATATCGCCGAGCCTGGTCAATTCCCGACCTCCAGAACCTCAAGATGAAACGCCTCCATCGGATCTTGCAGCCGCATGACATGGTTGAGGAGGAATTCGTGTACGGGCCCGCGCTCGGACTCGGCTGGCGAAAACGGAAAGGCAAAGGTTGGAAGTTCCTCGCCGTCGGTCAACGGAAAGTGAAGCAGAAAGGGGTTTGCCAGCTTTGCCAACTCGTTGGCAGTTTCCTGCGACCCTGCTGTGAACAGGCACAATACACCAATCTCGTTGGGGGTGTTTTGTTTGGTCTCGAGTTCGCCAAGCGTCGCGTTTTTGCCGATAAGCCGAAACTCCAGTGTGAACTCGTGCGGCTGGATTCCCATACGTTCGGCGATTTCCGATTCAAGAAAGCGGCCAAGCCGCTCAACCCACTCTTCGGCACATGCCACGTACCGTTCGTTGCGAAGCATCACCAGGACCGTTGTCTGGTAGCCTTTGAGACCTGCGCCTTCGAGTTTGACAGTGTATTCGGAGGATGGAACCCAGTTCGATCCTTCAATTCTGACCCTGCGGTCGGAAAGGGCGCGATAGCGTGCCTCCCGGACATCCAGCCTGCCACCTGGTTCCAGCAGGTCGAGCGGATTGGCGTTCTCATAGAGCATATGGGCAGAAACGGACTGCGGGGTGCAGCGTGCCGAACAATCCAGCGGTTCAACGGTGCATCCGTCCTTGTCGAATTCGATCTCGATGACCCCACTCAAAGGCCGCGTCGAGCACAAGGCGCCGCATTCGCCGACTTTCGCACCATGCCATGCGGCACCAGTGTGATCACCATTCATGACCGGCAGCGCCGCAATGCCGGCCGTATCAGTTGCCCGTCCAGCAATAATGACATCCGCTCCGGTGCTGATGGCATTGCCGATCTGTTCAATGCCAGCCAGAGCCACGATGTTCGAACAGGCCGCAATCGTGTCCGCAGTCATTTCAGGAGCGTCCGCCAATGGCGAAATCCGGCCCTCTGAACAGGCCCGTTTCAGAGAGGCCGGGGATTGCGACGACTTCAATGCCGCAATACGCAGCCTTAAATTCTGCCTTCTGGCGGCCTCCCTGGTGACATCAACCATCCAGTCGACCGTTGCGTCGGTGCCGCATGTGCCGGCAGAGGTCAGGACCAAAGGGATCCTCGCTGCCGAGGCAGCCTCAATAAGAACGGACCACTCTGCGAGGGTTGATGCCCTTGAGTATTTTGATGATCCGGTTCCGAGATAGTGAGGGCCACTGTCCGTTGAACCGCCGTCAATGCTGATCAGGTCTGGTTTGCGGCGAATGCCGTCCGCAAGGGCCTTGCGGCTAAACCCGAGGCCGAGCACGCCCGAGGGGACAAGCACCCGGGTCATTTCAGTCCTCGACCGGCCCCGGACGCTTGAGGAGGTTTTTCAGGAAAACGGGTGCGATGAAACCGGCGATAGCTGCAATCCAAAGGCCGATGCAAATCCCCGAAGAGAACAGGTAGGTCCATTCGCCATTCGAAATCACCATGGCCCGGCGGAGGCTATCCTCCATGTTATTGCCGAGCAGGATTCCGAGGATGATCGGAACCGTAGGAACATCCATCTTGCGGAACAGATAGCCAAAGAGTCCGAAGACGATCATCAGCACCAGATCGTATCCGCTGCCGGAAAGAGAGTAGATGCCACCAAAGGATACCATCATGATCCCGGGCAGCAGGATCCATGGCGGAACCGAGAGCAGCCGTACGAACAGCCTGACCATCGGCACGTTCATGATCAGAAGGACCACATTGGCAATGAGGAGGGCGGCAATCAGACCCCAGACGACTTCAGGCCGTTCCTCGAACAGAAGCGGGCCTGGCGTAATGTTGAGCGTCAGCAGCAGGGCAAGAAGCACGGCGGTCGTGCCGGAGCCGGGAACCCCCAGCGTGAGCATGGGAACAAGCGCACCACCCGCAGCGGCATTGTTGCCTGCCTCCGGGGCCGCTACTCCTCTCGGATTGCCAGTCCCGAAACTCTCCTTGTCCCTCGCGATCGATTTCTCGCCCATATAGGCAAGAAAACTACCCAACGAGGCGCCAGCTCCCGGCAGCACTCCTGCAAAGAACCCTATGACCGTTGAACGGAGCATGGTCAGGAACGATCTGCCAATATCCCGATAGGGTATCGTCAACTTGCCAAGCTTCACGCCGATGGCAGTGTTCTTTCCGTGACTCTCAATGAACATGAAGATCTCGGACACGGCGAAGAGGCCAACTATGGCAACCAGGAAATCGACGCCATCCGACAGGTGGATCTCACCGAAAGTTAGCCTCGGAATGCCGGACTGATTGTCGAGTCCGATCATGGCAATGCCAAGGCCGATTGCCGCGGCAAGAGCTGCTTTCGCCTGGTTCTTGGAGGCGAGACCACCCAGGGTGCAAAAGGCCAGGAGGTAAAGCGCAAAATACTCCGCAGGGCCGAAGAGATAGGCGACTCGTGCAAGGATCGGGGCCAACAGCATCAAACCCACTGTGGCAAGCAAAGCCCCCACGAAGGACGAAACGCCTGAGAGAACCAGCGCGTCAGCGGCCCGCCCCTGCTTGGCCATCGGATAGCCATCCAGGGTTGTCATCAGTGCAGGTTCATCGCCGGGGATGTTCAGAAGGATTGACGAAATCCGGCCGCCATACATTGCGCCGTAGTAGACGGATGTCATCAGAACGAGGGCTTCCGTCGCATCAAGGCCAAGCGAGAAGGCGAGGGGAATAAGGATCGCGACACCGTTTGAGGGGCCAAGCCCCGGAAGCGACCCGATGATCGTGCCGAGGAAGCAACCCGCGACAGCCAGAAAGAGCGTTGAGGGTGTCAGCGCAACCGAGAAACCGGTAGCAAGATTGGCAATCAGTTCCATCCGGGCCTCAACTCAACCTGCAAAGTACCGGCCAAACGGCGACAGGCTCAATCCGAGTCCGAAGTTGAAGATGACAAACAGCCCGATCGAAAGTCCGACACCGGCTGCAATTGCCGGGATCAGCCTTGGCGATATCAGGTAGCTCAGTGCCGTCGAAGCAAGAGCAGCCGGGATGATGAAACCGAATGGCATGAGTGCCTGAGTGAAAAGATACATGACCACCAACGCCATCCCCAGCCGGGCAAACGTCTTGACATCCGGCCAGGCCGGGCTGTCGTCGGGCCGCAGAAAAATATAGGCGCCGCATAGGGTGGCAACGCCGCCTACGATGTAAGGAAAAGTTCGGGATCCAACCGGATCGGACAGGAAGCCGATCTGGATTTGTGTCGCGCTCGCCAGATAGGCGAGCGCGATCAGAACAGTTCCAAGACCAAGAATTCGGTCGCTGGACACTACTGGATTACACCGATTTCTCTGGAAAGTTCTTCGATTTCCATGATGACCTGGTTCACGTAATCCTGAAAGTCATCTCCGACCCTGGTGAACGGGGCCAGCCCATTGGCTTCCATGGCCTGCGCCCACTCGTCGGAGGCGGCTACCATTGCGAGGGCATCGGACCACTTCCGATAGTCCTCTTCGGAAATGCCCTTCGGCACATAGAGGCCGCGCCAGTTCACTGAGACGATGTCGATGCCCTGTTCCTTGGCAGTCGGGATATCCTCAAATCCGGGAACACGCTCGTCGGTGAACACTGCCAGCACCTTGACATCGCCAGCTGCCAGAAATCCGACGACTTCCGACATATCGCCGGTCATTGCCTGGGTATGGCCACCTATGGTTTGCGTGATTGCGTCGGCGCCGCCGTCAACGCCAATGTACTTGACCGCTGTGACATCATTGAAGCCGGTCCGGCCCAAAGCCATGAGAACCTTGAGGTGATCAAATCCACCCACTGCCGAGCCACCTGCGAACGTGATTGAGCTTGGGTCTGCCTTGACCGCGTCAAGCAGTTCCGTCAGCGACCCATAAGGCGAGTCAGCGGCGACGACGATAATGCCAGGGTCGGCTCCAATGGCACCCAAAAAGCGAACCTCATCGGCGGTCCTGCCGCCATAGGCGTTTTGCGCCAGTCTCGTGGCCGTGGCGGACGATGCCGCAACGATGAGTTCGGGGTCTTCATTGCGTTCGTTGACGACATGGTTGAAGGCAAGTCCGCCACCGCCGCCTGACCTATTGGTGACCTGGATCGGTTTGTCGACTGCACCGATATCATACATGATCTTGCCGATAGTCCGGCAGGTAAAATCCCAGCCGCCGCCCGGGTTTGCCGGGGCAATGCACTCGGCCGCAAATGCGGTTGTGCTCATGCCAACTGCGCCGGCAACCGCACCGGCAATCAGTCCCTTACGAAGTGTTGATTTCATGCTTTCCTCCAAATGCGAAGCATCCTTCCTAGAACACGACGGACAGCTTGCTCGCCATCCGAAATGCCTCCACGCTGCTGCAACCCGGTCCCGGGCACGCAGGCCAGCCTGACCGGACCTCCTACAGTCAGCAAAGTGGACATGCAAACTGTTCGGCTAGCACTCGCCCGCTCTGCGAGTGCGAACTTGTGCTGCCCGAGTGGTTGGGAATTCAGCCCGAATCGGATTTTGCCCGGCATGCATCAGTTGAAAGATTGCGCCGCGCTCCTGGCTGCCAGTGCAAGTACAGACCCAGTGGCAGCGTCGGAAGGCCCAAGACAATGGCCTGCTTTCGAGGGCAAGTTGCCGCAGCCTGTTTCTGAGCGGATCCGGCGCCTACACCTTCAATCCAATATGCATCAAGCAAGAGGTTCCGTGCTGGAGGATGGCTGGTGATGCAGGCAGCGCGCTGGCTCTAATATCTTGAAATGTCTGAAAATCATGCTGCTCTATTTGTCATGCCTGGAACTGCGAGGCCTTGGGCCCACAACGAGTGCAGGTTCTGCCAGTGGGATACAGGCATCCAGCGCGGTTTGCCGAATGGGAAAGAGCGCTCCCATCCTGGCATAGTGGTTTCAGTGCGTGAACGCGCTCACCCCAATATATGGCAGCTCTCATTTGATTGTTGCCCGAAGTTGGTCTGTATGTAATATCTTGTGGATGGGAGCGACCATCACCACAATTGCCATCAGGCCCTTAAGCCCTTGGTTCCATCTGCGGACATCGCGCCGAAGGGACAACTCTTGCCTGCCAGAAGCGCCGCCAGCCAGTTGCCAAAGGCGCTCAACGCTTGCGGTCAAATCCTATGGCAGACTGATCGAGGGAACAGGCGAAGCCTGCTGGTTCTCGATTCCAGATGTTCGACTGGGCATTGCAGCAGGTCTTGCAGCAACGATGCAGACACCCGAAGCAATTCTGAACTCGCGGGCTCCGGAAGGCGCTCACCGGACCGGGTATTTCAAACCATGAACTTGATGACTTCGATTTGGCCAAAGCGAACCAGCAATTGTGCTGCAAGTGGCGCCTTCGGTGTTGCCGCTTGCGCCCGCCACCCACGCAGGGCCGTTAGTCACCTCAATTCCGCCCCAGCGAATGCTGAGGGCCTGATACGGCAGGTTGGCAACTCGCCTGGCTCCAGGCCGGTTTTGGGCCGGGCCGCATGCCGTGGCACTACCGCTGGCTCGGCATTGCTGCTCGCCGCAGCCATCCTGGCAGGGGGTGCTCATGGCGCCAAGGCCGGCACGTTGGCTTTCACTTTCACCGACGATGGCTCGACCTCTACGATCACCCCATCGGGAAGTCTGGATCTCTCCAGCCTGAAGTACCAGGAAGGCAACAGGTTGGTCTCGACATCAATCTCAATCAATCTGCAGGGCAATTCGCCGCTCCTTGCTATTCATACCTCGGAAGCTGGTGCGAAAAGACGCTTGTACACCAAATTCGACAATACGATCACAGTCTCTTTCAGCGGTGGCGCCAGTTACGCCGGAAACAGCCACACGTCAGACTTTGCTTCGTACTACTCGGGTTTTTCGGTTTCTCTCAATAACGATGGCCTTGCAGTTGATCCTGAAAACATCTCCGGCAACAGCTTCGCCCCCACCAGAAGCGCCACTTTTGGCGGCACCCTGCTCAGTGTGCTTGGCGATGACGACTTTCACATCGAAGGCACAATCAACGGCGAGAGGATTATATTCACGACAGTCAGGTCATTGCCGGCCGAGCCAGAACTTACTGCAACACTTGGCGATGGCCAGGTGACACTGAAGTGGACGGACCCGGGTGACATCAGCATCACACGTTACGAGATTCAGCAAAAGACTGGGGGTGGCGACTACGGCGTGTGGGCGCCCATTAATGGCAGCGACGCATCCACCACCAGCCATACCGTTGGTGGGTTGAAGGTCGAAACGGAGTACGCTTTCAGAATCCGCGCCGTGAATTTCCTCGGTACGAGCACATCGGCCGAGATCATGGTGACGCCAGTTCTTGAGGATACGCCTGCGGCAGCGGAGTTGACCGCAACGGCGGGCACTGAGCGGGCAGAATTGTCCTGGACGCATGCCGGAGACACCAGCATCACCAAATGGCAATACCAACAGCGCGAGGGAGAAGAGGACTTTGGTACCGAATGGAAGGACATTCCGGGAAGCGACGCGTCCGTGCGGCGCCATACGCTGTATGGACTGACCGGCGATATTGTACACGGATTCCGTGTCCGCGCAGTGAACAAAGTTGGCATTGGCACTCCGTCAAACGAGGCACGAGTAGTACCGCCGGGGTTGTCGGCAGAAAGAGAGCAACAGGTTGCAAAGCAGTCACTGGCGGCAGTGGGGCAGGCGACGCTTGCAGGAGCAACGGACATCATTGATGGGCGGCTGCAGGCAACGCCGAGGGGAAATGGCCTGATGTTGGGTGGGCAACTGGTTGATACCGCAGCGTCCTCAAGGGGCTCGCCGGTTGGCCGGGAAACCGGAGGATGGTGGTCCGGCAATCGTGCATCGGAGGCATTCCACCGGCCGGTTGATGATGCCGGAATGCTGAACGGCAGCGCCTTCAACCTCTCGTTGAACGGGGAGGATCCAGGCGACAGCAACAGCGGCTGGACCATATGGGGCCGTGGCGATTACCGGAGTTTCGAAGGGAAATCAGGAGAGGACAGCTGGAACGGTTCAGTGAAGTCAGCCTGGCTGGGACTTGATACCCAAACAGGCGACCGGATGCTGGCCGGTATTGCGGTGTCCAGAAACCGTGGCGGGTTCGACCTTGTAACGGATGAAGTGGGCAGCCGTGTTGAAACCACGATGATAGCCGCCTGGCCATACATGCAGATGACCATGCCAACTGGCACAGGCACAGTCCGGGTAGTGGTCGGTGTCGGCAGTGGTCATGCAACACATCATTCCGACGGCAGCGAAGTCGAGAGAGCCGGTCTGTCGATGACAGCAGCATCTGTCGGCGGCCGCTGGGCCATGGGGCAGCGGGGCCAGGTGACGCTGTCGGTGCCGATCAAGGTGGATGTGGTCCAATTCAATACGGACGGGGATGCAACAACTGCGATTGGCGGCATTTCGGTCCGGACATGGCAAGCGATTGGCGGAGTGGAAGCCACCCATTCCGGTGTTGCGCTGACTGACTCTGGCTGGATTCTCACGCCTCGTGGCTCCCTGTCATTGCGTTGGGATGGCGGCGATGGTGTCACGGGCAAAGGGATTGAAGTTGGTGGGGGCTTCGGCCTGCATGCGCCAGACTCCCGTCTGAGCCTGGACGCAAGCGGGCGTTGGCTGGCAACACACTCGGATAGCGATCAGAAGGAATGGGGAGCCAGCATCGGCTTGCAGATTGCGCCGGACTCCGAGGGCCGTGGCTGGTCGGCCTCGCTTCGCCAAGAATGGGGATTGCAGCAGGAGGGCGCCCTGTCGTCCGACACACTGTTTGAGGGTGGCACTGGTGGATCACCATCGGCGCCTGGCTCCCTGGCAGCGCGTGCCGGTTACGGATTCGGATTGATGGAGGGCCTGATGACGCTCTCTGCCGATGCGAGATTGACAACGGGCGAAGAGGAAGTGCCGCATTACGGAGCGGGAATGGAATTTGCTCTGCCGGGCGGCCTCTCTGCCTCAGTGAGGGGAGAGCATGTTGATGCCATCGACCCCGATACCCGCATAGGAGCAGGTCTGAACTTGCGCTTCTGACGGCAATGCGTAGCCGTCTGGCGTCAGGGCAGCAGCAGAGAGCTCTTGGGGTCTCGCAAGAACTTCATGCGTGTAAACCCTGACGGCAGGCAACTGTCGCAGGGACCAGGACATTGGTGTTCGATCAGAATGCGCCGGAAAGCGCGTAACGGTAGAAGTGCTGAAGGATTGCCGCTTCATAGCTGAAGCCCTTTTGTATAGCCCAACCCGTAACTTGCCTGCTGGTGCCAGGCGTTCTCCGCAGGCCAACTTCCTGGTTCAGAAGTCCGTGGAGACAGCTGCCCGTGTTGCAGAGCCGTCGCTGGATTGATCAGACAAGGATCGCAATAGCGTCAGCCAGGGTCGCCTCAATCCAATCCCTTGGCGTGTTGCGTTCTTGCAACAACCCTATCGCAAGATGTAGAGCAACTCTCGAAAAGCTAAACCCGCTGTTGACATGGCATCTGCTGTTAGCACTATGAGCGGTTGGAAGATGAAGCAGGCATTGGTTAACCGGAATGCGAATTCCGTTTGCGATGTCTTTTTGGAGGTGATGGTTTCTGTAAGACGGCCGGGTCAGGCCGAAGGCACAGCATTACTCAAGGGCACTTTGATGAGATGGAGTATTCGGCACCATGAGCAAGAATTCCGTTTTTTGTAGAACTGGATCGGGCCGATCGACGACAACAGGCATCTTCGCCTTGGTTCCGTCCACCCGTTCCCTTAGGTGGGCTGCTCGGCAACTGAATTCTGCTCTCGCACGGGCGATATTCATGTCTAGCCCCTCCCAGCTTGTGACTGTTGAGGGCCCGAGAGAATTGGACGGTGGTTCGCCTGCCGAAACAAGAACCGCAGGCCGGATCACCCAGTACATCTCCAGTACAGGCCTGGGTTTGCTGTTTGGTATGGCAGTGATGTTTGGAAGCGCGCAGGCTACTGGTGCAAACACCCTGACTTTCACCTACAATGACGATGGATCCGTAACCACGATAACCTCGACTGGCAGTCTGGATTTTGGAGACCTCACACAAGGTACTCCCAGCGACTACACTGGTAACGATGAATTGGTGATCAATGACGATGTTTTTGGGACAACTGTTGCCTTAATCACCAATTCTCAGCTTACTGCAACTGCGCGTTACCAATTTAGTTCCGGCTCGGTTGACGGCGACTCCAGTTACGACGGAGTAGGACGAGCCGACCGCCTACCATCATACGCGTCCAACTTTTACTTTGCGGTTTACAGCAATGGTGGGGTTAGAGTAAGTACAGCTCACATCACTGGCTCAGAATTCAGTGTCGCAAATGAGACGGCCACGTTTACCGGCACGATGTCTGACAAATTGAACGACAACAACTTTTACACTGAATATACACTCGGTGATCAGAAGATCATTTTCCAGACAAAGCCACTGGAAAAGCCGGCGGGATTGACTGCAACCCCCGGTGATGGCCAAGTCGAATTGAGTTGGACGAACCCGGTCAACAGTTCAATCGACAAGTACCAATACCAGCTGAAGGAAGCGGGCGGCAATTACGGGGCCTGGGAAGATATGGATCCCAGCAATGCGTACACCGTCAGCTACACGGTCGACGGGCTCACCAACGGTCTGCAATATTCCATCAGGATCCGCGCCGTGAAGGACGACGGAGTCAACGAAACATCAGATGAAATCAATACGGCGCTGGCAACAGATGGGGCTCCAGAAGCTGCGGAACTGAAGGCAGTTTCAACCGAAGAGGCCGGCCAGGTAGCCCTTACTTGGACGCTTGCCGACGACTCCAGCATCACCGAGTGGCAATACCAGCAGCGCGAGGGCGACGCAGCATTTGGCGACAATTGGCGCAATATTGAAGGCAGCAATGCGGCGACGCGCAGTCTTACAATTGACGACCTGTCCGGTGAGTCCGCCTATGGTTTCCGTGTCCGTGCGGTTAACGCCACGGGCAATGGATTGGCATCCAGTATTGTGACGGTCACTCCCAAAGCCCCCGAACCGGTGGAGCCAGTGGAACCGCCTGAGCCGACAGGCCCCACAGTTGAGATGGAGAAGCAGGTATTGACGCAGTCGCTGGCGTCAGAAGGGCAGGCTGCGCTTGCGGGAGTAACAAACGTCATCGACCGGCGTCTGCAATCAACACCGGGAACAAACGACTTGGTGCTGGGCGGACAGACGGTAGACGCTACCGGATCGTCAATGAACCCGGCAACCGGCCAGAAAACAGACGACTGGTGGTCCGGCAACAATACGACAGTGTCCTTCAACCGGCCTGTCGAAGATTCCGAATTGTTGGACGGTAGTGCCTTCACGCTGTCGTTGAGTGAAGAGGAAGGAAGCAATCAGGGCTGGACCATTTGGGGCCGTGGTGACTTGCAGCGTTTCGAAGGGAAATCCGGTGAAGACAGCTGGGACGGCTCTGTCAAATCAGCGGTGCTGGGCTTCGACACCCGGACGAACGGAAACATGCTTGCCGGTTTGGCGGTGTCGAACAGCCGTGGTAAGACTGACCTTGTCACGCAAGAAGTTGGCAGCCGTGTTGAAACCTCGCTGACAGCCGCTTGGCCATACATGCAGATGGTCATGCCAAACGGTACTGGAACGGTTCGGGTCGTGCTGGGCATCGGCAGCGGTGATGCCTCTCATCATTCAGAGGATGGCGATGTCGAGAGGGCCGGACTGTCCATGACGGCCGCATCTGTCGGCGCCCGCTGGGCTGTGGCGCAGCAGGGGCAGGTGACGCTCTCGGTTCCGGTCAAGGCGGAAGTAGTTCAACTGAAGACCGATGGAGCCGGGACAACGGCGATCAGTGGTCTTTCGATCAAGAGTTGGCGCGCGAGCGGCGGTCTGGAAGCTGCTCATTCCGGGGTTTCGCTGGACTCCAGTTGGGTTCTGACGCCACGTGGTTCAGTGTCGATCCGCTGGGATAGTGGCGACGGGTTGACTGGCAAGGGCATTGAAGTCGGCGGCGGTTTCGGCCTGCATGCGCCGGACTCCCGTGTAAGCCTGAATGCCAGTGGGCGTTGGCTGGCGACACACTCAGATAGCAATCAGAAGGAGTGGGGAGTCAGTCTCGGTTTGCAGATTGCCCCGGAAGCCGGAGGCCGCGGCTGGTCAGCCTCGCTGCGCCAGGAATGGGGATTGCAGCAGGAAGGCGCCCTGTCTGATGACACACTGTTTGAGAGTGGCAGTGGCGGATCAGCATCGGCGCTTGGATCTCTGGCAGCGCGTGCCGGTTACGGTTTCGGGTTGATGGAAGGCCTGATGACGCTCTCTGCCGATGCACGGCTGGCGACGGGCGATGAAGAAGTGCCGCACTATGGAGCCGGTATGGAATTTGCGTTGCCGGGCGGCCTTTCTGCCTCACTGAGGGGCGAACATGTTGACGCCATCGACCCCGATACCCGCATTGGAGCAGGCTTGAGCTTGCGCTTCTGACGACAATGCGTGACCGGAAAGAGTTCAAGTCGCACGCGGCTTGAACTCTGGTCAGCCCGAATTCAGGCCGAATTTACTGTCCGCTTGCAATTTCAAACCCCGCATTCTCGCGGATGGTCAGCCAAATCGCTGATGGATTGCCTCGCCGTACCCTCAAACGCCGTGCAAGTCTGATCTGCTAACGGCTCATGGCATGTTCCGATCCCTTTTCGATGGCATCAAGGAGCTTTTGTTTCAATGACTCGCGTCGCGAATTTGAATGAAGCTTGAGGCCCGCAATATCCTTCACATAGAAGACATCGACCGCCTGAACCCCGTAGGTTGCAATCACTGTACTGGCGATCTGCACATTCGCCCGGTAGAGCGTGTAGGCTAGGTCATGCAGCAGTCCCGGGCGGTCTCTGGTGTCCACTTCAATGATAGTATGGATATCGGAGCCTTCATTGTCGAATGTGATCTCGGTCGGGACCTTGACATCTTGTTCACGGCGTCCGCCGGGCATGGTGTGCATCTCCCTGTCGCGCCTGCGCAGAGCCTTTCCGGTGTTGATCTCACCCTTCATCGCCTTGTCCATATTGGCCATCAGGCGCCTAACCCGTGACTTCTCGTATGGCCGGCCACGCTGGTCCTGAACCCAGAATACAGCAGTTCCGTAGCCATCCGTACTGGTAAAGGACTTGGCTTCGACCACATTGGCTGAGCTCAATGCCAGTGTGCCTGCAATCCTGACAAACATCCCCGGGTGATCAACCATGGCAAAACAGATGCGCGTGGCGTCCCGGCTTTCATCAAGCATCACATCCTTGCGTATTTCGTCGTCACGGATGCCTTCCAGGAGTCCGGCAAACACCACATGGGCATCGGTAGATAAACCCTGCCAATAGGTTCCGCTGTGCCGGCCGAACTCGGCCTCTACTTTCTGCTCGGTCCACTGGTCCATGGCGGTCCGGAATGCGGCCTTGGCCGACTCGGCTGCCACTGGGCCGACGTCGACCAGTCCCTCGGAAAGTGACTGGTGGGTCATTCGGTACAGGTCTCGCAACAGTTGCGCCTTCCAGTTGGTCCAGATTCCAGGGCCGACGCCGCGGATGTCGCAGACGGTGAGTACGGTCAGGAGCTTCAATCGGGTTCGATTGCCAACCTTAAGGGCAAAGTCGCGTACAGTCTTGGGGTCCGAAATATCTCGTTTCTGGCAGGTGTCGGACATCAGGAGATGATTGGCCACGAGCCACACCACAGTTTCAGCGTCGTGTTCGTCCAGTCCGAGCCGGGGAAGAAGTTGCGCTGCGATTTCCGCACCTGCCTCCGAATGGTCTCTTCCGGATCCCTTGCCGATGTCATGGAGGAGCAGTGCCACATACAGCACGGTTCGATTGACGCCGGATTCCAGAATCTTGGACGCAACCGGCAACTCCTCCCGGTACTCGCCACGTTCAATTTGGGAGAGGGTGAGGATGCATTGAATGGTGTGTTCGTCGACGGTGTAATGGTGGTAGCCACCCGGCTGCATCATCGCCACAATTCTGCGGAATTCCGGCACGAACATGCCGAGCACCCCGAGTTCGTTCATTCGCCTCAGGGCGCGTTCGGGATTTCCGCGTTCTACCAGCAAGTCGAGGAATATCCGGTTGGCCTCTGGATTGTTCCTGAGCGCGTCATCGATCATGTGCAGGTTGGAGGCCACCAGCCGCATGGCATCCGGATGCAGCAACAGGCCGGTCTGCAGCCCTTCGTCGAAGAGACGAAGAATATTGAGAGGATCCTTGAGAAAGCTGTTTTCGTCCGCGATGGCCAGCCGGCTGTGCACTTGCTTGTACTCCGGTCCGACGCGGGTTCCGAATTGCAGCCCACGGTTGCGGAGAAAACTCAATACACGGGGTTGACGCTTGACGTGCTGTGCCTCGAGCGCCGTCAGGAATATCCGGGTCAGTTCTCCGACAACCGTCGCATGCAGAAAATAGTCCTGCATGAAGACTTCCACAGCCTGCCGTTCCGGCTGGTCGGTATAACCAAGGACACTTGCGACCTCGGACTGGACATCAAAATGCAGCTTGTCCTGCGCTTTGCCGGCAGTCATGTGCAACACGCACCGTACCGACCACAGAAAGGACTCTGCGCTTAGGAATTTCTCGTACTCCTCTATGCTGAAGACACCCAGATTGACCAATTCGGCGGGGTCGTCGACCCGGTGCAGATACTTGACGATCCAGAACAGCGTCTGCAGGTCGCGCAGTCCCCCTTTGCCCTCCTTGACATTCGGTTCAAGCACGTAGCGGTTTCCGCTCTGGCGCTCGTTACGGGTCTCGCGTTCGGCCAGCTTGGCCTCCACGAATTCGGCACCAGTGCCCTTGAACAGCTCGTTCCAGAGTCGTTCATGCAGTTCGATTGCAAGATTGCGGTCGCCGAATACGAGGCGATGCTCAAGCAGTGCAGTTCGGATTGTGAAGTCCTCTTTGCCGAGCTTTACGCAATCCCGGGAGTTACGGCAGGAGTGGCCTACCTTCAGCTTCATGTCCCACAGGATATAGAGAGTGGTTTCAATGACTTCTTCAATCGCGGGTGTGATCCGGTCCTCGACAAGGAAGAGCAGATCCACGTCCGAGTGTGCGGCCATCTCGGCTCTTCCATAGCCACCGACCGCAGCCACCGAGAACAACTCGCCTGCCTTGCCGTTTGAGCTCAGCGGACCGGTCGCCAACTTCAGGACAGACCGAACGATTGCGTCGGTCAGATAGGCATAAGTCCGCACGATCTTGAGAGCTGCAAACGGGTTGACCGGAAAATTCTGGCGGCAGGACTCTTCGATGCGCTCCATGCCCTTGTTTCGGCGGGTCTTGAGTTCCTCCAGCGCGCGCGACCTGATCTCGGAAGCATCCAGTTTCTGTTCAACCAGATCCCGGACAAACTCATCCATTGCGGGTTCATCAAACACTTGCTGACTCGAGAGCATGAGCCCATCGAGTGGCTGTGGGCTGAGGCGCTCGGCTGTTGATCGTGCTGCGGCTGTGGTCCGGGTCATTCGGCTCTCTTCGCATAAGGGCGCAAGTACCCACGTAGACGGGCCTTGCTGTCCAGGTCTGGGTCTTGCAATTGTGCCTGACCCGAAGCTTGTACTTCCGGTGCAAATGAATCAAGGAATTCCTTGGGTCCGGCGGCCAACCTCAGTCTTTGCAACGGGTTTTGTGTCCACTAGAGTCAGTAGGCAGGCAAGCCTCGCATGTATGGAGTATGGAAATGACCCCTCCGAATTATCCCCGCGACATGCACGGATACGGCCGCTCGGTTCCCGATGTGGCATGGCCGGGCAGTGCCAGCGTAGCGGTTCAGGTGGTGGTGAACTACGAGGAAGGTGGAGAGAATTGCATTCTTCACGGGGACGGCGCTTCCGAAGCCTTTCTCTCGGAAATTGTCGGCGCTGAACCCTGGCCCGGCCGACGCCACTGGAACATGGAATCCATCTATGAGTATGGCGCGCGGGCGGGGTTCTGGCGTCTGCACCGTATCCTTGGCGAGTTCGATGTTCCTGCAACTGTGTTTGGTGTTGCGACTGCACTTGCGCGTTCTCCTGCACAGGTTGCCGCCATGCAAGAAGCCAATTGGGAGATCGCAAGCCACGGCCTCAAATGGATCGAGTACGGTTCCATGCCTGTTGAAGAGGAAAAGGCCCAGATGCTGGAGGCAATCGAACTACATCGCACGGTCACCGGCGAACGCCCAATGGGTTGGTACACTGGAAGATGTTCGCTCAACACTGTTGCGTTGACAGCCGAGGTGGGCGGTTTTGAGTATGTTGCCGACTCATATGCCGACGACTTGCCCTACTGGTTCCAGAGTGCTCGGGGTGGCTGGCATCTGATCGTGCCCTATACGCTTGATGCGAATGACATGCGATTTGCCACTGCTCAGGGGTTCAATTCCGGTGACCAGTTCTTTGCTTATCTCAAGGATACTATTGATCTGTTGCGATTGGAGGGGCAGGCAGGCAAGCCGAAGATGATGTCGGTTGGGCTGCATTGCCGTCTTGCAGGTCGTCCGGGCCGGGCAATGGCACTGCGCCGCTTTCTGGAATATGCGAGGTCGCTGGGCGACATCTGGTTCGCACGGCGGGTTGATATTGCCCGCCACTGGAAGTACCGTCATGGGCCACCTACGATCTCCCCAAAGGCCTGGGCCTTGAGCGATGGCGCCAGGTTTGAGCAAGCGTTTGCGGGGACATTTGAACACTCTCCCTGGGTCGCTGAACGCGCTGCCCGGTTGGAGAAGGGAAGTGCACATGAGACTCCGGAAGGAGCTCACAGCCTCCTGTGCCGGGCGTTCAGGGGTGCAAGCAGGGAACGCCGGATGAGCGTGGTGATGGCTCATCCCGACCTGGCGGGCAAGCTGGCCTTGCAGAAAAAGTTGACGCGGGAATCCACATCCGAGCAGGCGTCTGCGGGTTTGGACTCGTTGACCAAGGAAGAGCACGGTAGATTTCTGGAATTGAACGATGGCTATCGCTCAAGGTTTGGATTCCCGTTCATCATGGCGGTGCCGGGGTACGACAAGCATTCAATTCTCTCAGAGTTTGAGCGGCGCATCAAGAATCCGCCGGAGGTAGAGTTTGAAGAGGCTTGCCGGCAGGTGGAGAAGATCGCGTGGAACCGTATACGTGAGATATTCAGTCGGTAGGAGGGAGCAGATGACTGACCGTTACAGCCGTCCCCCTGGCGGCCTTCCGCCGCAATCGGAATTGCTGACCGGCCGGGCAGCTTGCACCGAATTTTATACGGTAGTGCCGCGCGGGTGCATGCGGGATATTGTCACCAGCTTCTTGCCTGGTTGGACCCGGACACGGCTTTGGGTTCTGGCGCGACCATTGACCGGGTTCGCCGAGACCTTTTCCCATTACGTCATGGAAGTTGAGCCTGGAGGCGGCAGTGATCGTCCTGAACCAGACCCTGATGCGGAGTGTGTGCTGTTCGTGACCCACGGCCGTGCTACCCTGAAGGCGCCAGGGATCAAGGGCCAACTTGGGCCTGGGAGCTACGTGTTCCTTGCGCCGGGAGATCCCTGGGAGTTTCTGGCAACTGGTGAGACTGCCTGTGTCTTTCACTGGATCAGAAAGTCGCATGTCACGGCGCAAGGAGTTGACTTGCCCCGGTCCTTTGTGACGCAGGAACAGGACATTGAACCCGAGGCAATGCCAGATACGGATGGCCGCTGGTCGACGACCCGTTTCGTTGACCCCCGCGATCTGCGCCATGACATGCATGTCAATATCGTCAACTTCGAGCCTGGAGCTGTAATCCCATTTGCCGAGACTCATGTCATGGAACATGGGATATACGTACTTGAAGGCAAGGCGGTCTACAGGCTGAACCGCGACTGGGTTGAGGTTGAGGCCGGCGACTTCCTGTGGCTGCGGGCATTCTGCCCGCAGGCCTGTTACGCTGGTGGCCCTGGCAAGTTTCGCTACCTGCTCTACAAGGATGTGAACCGGCATGCGGCACTCTGGGCCGGGGCGAGCCAGATACGATGATTGGGCAATTGGGCACAATTCCAATTGAACCAATTGGCGCATTTGACCTGGAAGGGCTTTGCGACATCGTGGAGATTGGCGGCCACGCCGGCAAGACCATCAATGAGGGCCGGTGCTGGCGGTATTCTGATCTTGCCAAGCTTGATTTTGGTGCCAGTGGACGATGCGGTATCAGCCTCTTCAAGGCGGAATTGAGAACATTGCCGCTCCGCCTCGACCTGATGGAGCGGCATCCTTTTGGTTCTCAGGCATTTGTCCCGATGGACCGTGCAAGCCTGTTGGTGGTTGTCAGTGCTGATGACGGTGGCAGGCCCGGACAGCCAAAGGCGTTTGTTGCCGGACCGGATCAGGCCGTCAATATCCACCGCAACGTCTGGCACGGGGTGCTTACACCGCTCTCGGGATCCGGACTCTTCGCTGTGTTCGACTGGATCGGGGAAGACCCCAACCTGGAAATCCATACATTCGACCAACCATTTGAGATCCGCCCGGCGGAGTGACGGATTGCCGTCGTTGGCAGACGGGTTTGGCTTGATTCAAAGAAGTGGCAGCCCGGAAGAACGATGAAATCCGCCTGCCGGTTCGGCCTTCAAGCAACAGCGCCGGTATCGCCCGTCATGTTCCGGGCAGTCGCTCCAAACTGTTGCTCCAGTGGGCCTTCCTGAGCCGACCCACCAGATGACGGTGGAGGCAAAACGCTATTTCAGGTAGTCCAACCAGGGCCGTTGCTCGTCGATCATATGGTCGACCAGAGCCGGAAGGGTTTTGGCGACGTTGACCACAGGATCCACCAGCAGAGCTTGAATGACAAGGTCCCGGCTGCCTTCCAATACTGCGCAGGCCGTCATGTCGTGGATGCCGATCTGGTTTGTCAGCATACCCCTGACACCAGCGGGCAAATCAACCGGAATGCCGTGGAGGCCAGACTTGTTCACACGGGCCGGCACTTCCACGGCCAACCATTCAGGCAGATTGGCGATGAACCCGGCATTCGGAATGTTCACGGCGGCTTCTTCGTATTCGTTGCCGGTCAGCATTGCTTCCATGATGGGAACCATGCGTTCGCTGGTTTCCGGCTTGATCACAGGCGTTACCGAGCCAAGAAAATCGCGGTAGTAGTTGAAGAAGTCGAGAATGCCCCGGTGGTCGGATACTTCGGAGGCCCAGGACAGATACTCACCGAAATGACTGTCGGTTGTAATGGGCAGGACATCAAAACGCTCCAGGATTTCGCGGAACAGCCATCGGTCCGACCAATCGCGAACCTCATCAATCTCACCTCGCTCGATTTCCATCCAGCCTTCCGTCCTGACTGACTTGCCAGTCCGGCGCGCGGCAGCGAGGATCTCCGAGTAACCTGGCAGTGTGGCGAAGTAGCCGGGAGCGAGTTTCCGCACATCGGGATAGGCATCCTTCCCGTTGTCGGCATATGTGATCTCTGCAAGAACCGAGAAGTGGTTGAGCCCCGCGGCACGGTAACGGATGTTCTCCCTCGGCTGCTTGAGCATCGGAGGCAGGTGGCGTTCCAGCGAAGCGATCTCGTGGCACATTCCCACGAACCGAAGATCAGGAAACTTGCGGTGCACGGTGGTGCAGATGCGGCTCATCGGGTTGGAAAAATTGAATATGGTCGCATCCGGTGCGTTTTCGGCGACGGCGGCACAGATTTCTAGTATTGGCGGCACTATTCGAAGAGCATGGAACAGTCCGCCTGGTCCGCCGTTCTCACCATAAACCTGACGGACCCCGTACTGGAGCGGAATCTTCCAATCCATATCCCAGAGTTTGAAGCGGTCACCCACTTCGATCATTATGACAACGAAGTCGGCCCCTGCCAAAGCCTGGTTCAGGTCCGACTCTACCCGGATCGAGTGCCTTAAACCGTTGGCTTCGACATATTGCTGTGCAAGCGCCCGGGTCTTCTCGACAGCAGCAGGATTTATGTCGTTGAAGACGATCTCTGCGTTGGAGAGTTCTTTGCTCTGGAAGACATCGCCCAGTAACTGTGCCCCAAACTGGAGGCTGCCGGCGCCAACAAGAACCAACTTGACCATAATGATCTCTACTCTTTGATGGGATTGATTTGGGAGCTTTGCGGGTCGCTTACCGGATCGGTTTGCCCTCGGCGTCAAAGCGATGGAGTTGACCAGGCTGTGGCGCGAGGCTCAGCTTCGTGCCCCAGGCAATCTGCTGGTTTCCCGGACACCGTACGATCATGGGTTCTTCGGCGCCAATATCAACAAACACATAAGTGTCGGAGCCGAGAACTTCAGAATGCACGGCTGTGCCTTCCCAGGTGGGATCATTGTCAGTGATGTCGATGTGTTCGGATCGAACGCCCAGTGTTGCGCACTCGTATTTGGCGGCAAATTCCCCGGTCAGAAAGTTCATCTTGGGAGAACCGATGAAGCCGGCCACGAATAACGAGTCAGGACTGTCGTACAATTCCATTGGACTGCCGACCTGCTCGACTATGCCGTCCCGCAAAACGCAGATGCGATCGGCCAGGGTCATTGCTTCCACCTGGTCATGCGTGACGTAGATCATGGTCACGTCTTCCATGTCCCGGTGCAACTTGGCGATCTCAAGGCGCGTTGCAACTCTTAGCGCTGCATCAAGGTTTGAGAGCGGTTCATCGAAGAGGAAGACACGGGGGTCGCGTACGATCGCCCTGCCGATTGCGACCCTCTGGCGTTGGCCACCGGACAGTTGCTTTGGCAACCTGTCAAGCAGATGCTCGATTTGAAGAAGGCGCGCAGCCTCGTCGACCCGTTTTTTGACTTCGCCGGAACCGGCCTTGGCAAGTTTCATGCCGAAAGCCATGTTGTCGAAGACATTCATGTGCGGGTAGAGCGCGTAGGACTGGAACACCATCGCGATGCCGCGCTTTGACGGGATGACATTATTCACCACATTGCCGTCGAACCGCAGTTCGCCGCTTGTAATCGACTCAAGTCCGGAAATCAGCCGCAGCAATGTTGATTTGCCGCAACCAGATGGCCCGACAAAGACCATGAATTCACCGCGCTTGATGTCGAGGTTGACGCCCTTGATGACTTCAACGTTGCCAAAGGACTTGGTGACATTTTCGAGAGCAATTTCTGCCATGCGAGCTTCTCCGCTGTTCAGCCCTTGACCCCGCCGGCAGTCAGTCCGGCAACGATCTTGCGTTGGAAGATGAGCACCAGGATAACGAGGGGAACTGTGACTATGACCGATGCCGCCATGATCGGTCCCCAGGGTATTTCCTGTTCTGATGCTCCCGACAGGAGCGCAATGGCAACTGGAACCGTTCGCTGGGTTTCCGAGATCGTAAAAGTCAATGCGAACAGGAATTCGTTCCAGGCTCCGATGAAGGCCAGCAAGCCGGTTGTTACCAGTGCCGGCCAGAGAAGGGGCATGAATACCTTCACTATGATCACCCACGGAGTGGCGCCGTCAATGATCGCCGCTTCCTCGATTTCAATTGGCAGATCCCGCATGAAGGTTGTCAGAACCCAGACCGTGAAGGGAAGGGTGAAGATCGTGTAGCTGAGGACCATTGCCCAAGGGGTGTTGTAGATGCCAAGAAACCGGACCAGTTCAAACAGGCCCGCCAAGACAGCGATCTGCGGAAACATCGACACGCCGAGTATGGTTATCAGCAGCAGGCTCCGTCCGCGAAACCTTACCCTGCTGAGCGCATAGGACGCCGTTACCGCGAGAAACAGGGCCATCAAGACCGTTACACCGGCAACAAAGACGGAGTTCAGGACGCTGCGCACAAAGTTCCTGCCGGTCATCACCGTGACGTAGTTCTGGAAGGAGAAGTCCACGGGGAAATAGTTGATGCGGAATATGGCTGTCCCTGACTTCAGCGAGGTCAGGATTGCGTAGTAGAAGGGAAAGACCGACACGACGACGATGACCACCACCAGCGAATAGAACGCAATCAGCTTGATCCAGTCGGCCGTGGTGCGCGTCATCGGTTCGAGCCTCCGAGATCAACGCGCCCGATCCAGATGTACAGAACTACGAATATGGCAATAATGGCGAAGAGGAGGGTTGACTGCGCCGAGCCGTAGGCAAACTTGTCGAAGTCGATCAGGTTCTCCCGGCTGATCACCGACATGGTTTTTGTCGCCTTGGAGTTGGGCGTAAGAACATAGATGAGATCGAAAATCCTAAGTGCGTCAAGCATCCGGAAAATGACTGCAACCATGAGGGCAGGGCGCACCAGAGGCAGAGTGATCTTCCAGAACACCTTGATCGGATGGACACCGTCAATACGAGCGGCCTCGTAGATGTCCCGGGGGATCATCTGCAGACCGGCAAGGCATAGCAATGCCATGAACGGTGTGGTCTTCCATACATCGACAATCAGGACGGCGGTCATTGCTGTGTCGATCGATGCGGTCCAGGCAATTCCGCGATCAATGAAACCCAGCCGGATCAGAATATCATTCAGTATGCCGAACTGATCATTGAGCATCCAGGCCCACATCTTGGCCGAGACGATTGTCGGGATCGCCCAGGGGATCAGGATTGCTGCACGAACCAGGCCGCGGCCCTTGAATTCGGCATTGAGAACCAGGGCGATCATAAGCCCCAATACGGTTTCGAACAGTACGGAAATCACGGAAAACCGAACGGTGTTCCATACGGCGTTCCACCAGGCAGGGTCGGCCAGCGTGCCTCGCCAGATTACACGGCCTGAACTGAGTTCCCGGCGTTGCAGATAGTTGTCGAAGCCGATCCACTCTCCGCCATAGAGATTGGTCAGGGAAGTGTTGGTGAAAGAGAAATAGATGGTTCTCAAGAGTGGCCAGGCAGCTACAAAGAACAGTGCCAGGATCATGGGAACCAGGAAGGCGTATGCTGCCCGGCGCCGCTGGGCTTCCAGGCTCAGCTCATTTCCGGCCTGTTGCGGGGCTGATGCATACGTCATTTGTGAAAGCCATCTTGTTCAGTAGGCTCGGCGCTTGGCCGTAGAGCCGGGCGGTTTCCCGCCCGGCGGAGTTTCTTGATGGTCTGGGTCAAGGGCTACCAGCCCGATCCTTTCAATTCCTCAAGTTCGAATTCGAGGAGTTCCAGGTTTTCCGCTGCGCTGCCATCACCCGAGAGGGTGTTGTGCACGGCTGACCAGAACTTGGCCGAAACCTCGTTGTACTTCACCTTGGTTGGCGCCGAGGGACGCGGTACGGCTTGCAGGAAGACATCCTTCCACAGCGGAATGATCGGCTGTTCGCGGGCCACATCGGCATCATCATAGAGAGAGATGATCGTAGGAAGGTTGGACGCAACCAGGGTCCGTGTCTTCTGGGCCTCCGGTCCGGCCAGGTACCTGGCCAGCGAAATTGCCGCTTCCTGGTTCTCCGAATACTTGGAGACAGCGACGTTCCAGCCGCCAAGTGTAGCGGCAGAGGTGTCATGGCCTCCCCCGGTCGGAAGCGTGGTCACGTCGAACAGTCCCTTGACCGGCGAGTCTTCACTGTTGCCGAGCGAGTAGGCATAGGGCCAATTGCGCATGAACACGGCGTTGCCTGTCTGCCATACACCGCGGGCCTCTTCCTCTTGATAGGCAAGAACGCCCGGAGGAGAGATTGTGCCCGGCCATGTCGAGGCCAGTTCAAGCGCTGCAATCGCGTTTGCGTTGTTGATTGAAATCGTGCCGTCGGGTTCAACAATCTGGCCACCGCCAAATGACTTGACCCATTCGAGGGCATCGCAGGTCAGTCCTTCGTAGGCATTGCCCTGCCAGACGAAGCCCCACATGTCATTATTGCCTTCGGCGCGCTCGGCATCCTGAACTATCTGAGCGACTTCCGTAAGCTGTTCCCAAGTTGTGGGAACGGGCTGGCCATGCTTGTCGAGCAAATCCTTGCGATAATATAGCGCCGGCGCGTCGGTGAAAATCGGCAAGGCAACGAGCCTGTCGTTCACCGTCTGGGATTCGATGATTGACGGAAAGTGAAGCGGAATGAGATCGCTGGCGTGTTCTGTCAGATCGATGAACTGTTCGGCGAGTTGCGGCGCCCAGATAACGTCCGTCTGGTAGAGGTCGATATCGGAATTGCCAGCTGCCAGCCACAGCCTGTACTGACCGAACTGGTCAGTCGTAGACGCCGGCATGGGCACCAGTGAAACCGTATGGCCGGTCGCTTGTTCCCATGGTTCAACCAGAGTCCTGAACACCTCCACGGCGTTGCCCACGGCTCCGGACACGTATTTCAGATCGGCTGCGGTTGTCGTTGTTCCTACCGCTGCCAATGCCGCTGCAACCACCCCGCAACGGACGGCAGCACCGGAAATGACCTTTGACATCATTTTTCTCCTTTATGCGCAGCGACGGCCGAATCAATTTCGGACCGTCGTCGCTCCGAGTATCGCACGTTCATGACAATATGACAACATTGTCATAACTAAATTCCGCAGGTTACGGGTTACTTGGTTCGCCGTTCGTATAGGGCCATTAGCGGCAACTATAGTACACAAACCTCCAAGAACTCAAGCAGAAAAACCTGATTGGGCATCAAACTCATGAATGCGACCAGAACTTCAGCACATGCTCCCATTCAAGCTCGCATTGAATCCCTACGCGGAACACAAGAACGGTCATGGCAGGGTATTGAGACTATTAGGGAAGGCACCGAAATCTCTCGCTCGTCCAGTGGTTACAGGTGCCCTTCTTGACGATCACGAAACAGCCACACCGTGAAGTGAGTGAGCGCCAAAATATTCGAAGACTGATGGGCGGCATGGAACAAGCGAACCCGTTCTGGAAGGTCATACGGCAATTTGAACTGGAGAATTGTCGACCGTGTCAGTGCCATGATTGGGCAACCGCATTCTTCGTCTTCAGGGGTCTTGGATTACTGCACCATCACTCTCTACGAAGAATACAGTCACATCCAATGTGTGTAGTGCGGCCCTTACTTGCTTGATCAGTTTCAAGTGTTTGTCCGTTGCCGGCAGAGCGACTCCAGCACGGTAGCGGCCGTCGCTAACGACCGATGCTGCACGAAATACGGCACGCGACACATGACTGCGTTTTTGGCTATCACTAAACTCATTCCCGTATCTATTGGTACCAGACTTGCTTGATGTCTGCCCCTTTGCCTCGATTGCGATTGTTGTCCCGTCCTTTGATGCCAAGATGTCATGGCCGTGTTCGCTGGTGTTGCTCGTACTTTGAATATGCCAGCCATTGTCACGAAGGTGACTCGCTACGGCATCCACTACGTCGTTTTCTGTCAGCATCTTTTGCCTCGTTGTGATGAGCACTTCCTTAGCCTTCGGTCCAACCGGTCAGTTGGGCAGAATTGCCGCAAGGTAAGGACCTGACTTGCTAAGGATTACGATCAGTTTCTGAACTTTAGGCCCATTCCCATGACTTGTCCAAGTCTTTGGATGGCTGTGGAACCGTGTACAGAAGCGTTTCGTTCGGTTGCATAATGGCAAGACGGCCGACGGCCCGTTCAATCCCGGCGCGATGGTCGCAGAAGCTCCTCAATCCCGGGATCTCAAGACCCGAGAAGGCGATGCTCCCAGCGGACCAAGAGCGAAAAACAAGCCGGCTACAAGGGAGATCGCAGCGCCTCCTGCGACAATCAGCATTGCAGACAAAGGCTCGAACGCGAAATCGAACTCCATGACAAACTTTATCACGGCCCAGCCAGCAATCCCTCCGGCAACAATCGCAAATGCTCCCGCAGCGGCGCCGAGAAGGGCAGAGCGCAAGGCAAGATAGCCGAGTATCCTTGCACGGACTGCGCCCAGCGTCTTCAGTACCGCAGAGTCGTAGGTGCGCAGGCGCTCGCCAGCGGCGGCCGTACCGATCAAGACGACGAAACCGGTCAGAAGGGTGACGCCTGATCCATATGAAATCGCAGCAGCCAGATTGCCCAGAACTTCAGCCACCCGTGCGATCGCCTCCTTCACCGATATGAGTGTTACGTTCGGCATTTCCCGGCCAAGCGTCCGGTAGATTTCGGTTTCCGCAGCCTCTGTGGAATACACGGTTGCGATGTGGGTGTGAGGTGCGCCGCTGAGAGCCGACGGGTTCATCGACATCAGGAACCCGATACCTCCGCTGCCGAAATCAACAACGCGAAAGCTGGAGACAGTCGCAGTCACGTCGCGACCAAGGATATTGACGGTGAGTTCATCACCCAGATCCAGTCCCAGTTCTACGCCTTCCTCTTCGGCGAAGCTGACCAGGGGAGGCCCCGAATAGTCTTCGGGCCACCATTCGCCCCGGGTTACGACCGTATCCTCCGGTTTGGCACTCGAATAAGTGACACCCCGATCGCCCCGGAGCGACCAATGCTCACCGGCAACCTCGGTTGCAGGCCTTCCATTGATTCTGGTGATGACGCCCCGAAGCATTGGGGCTGTCTCGACGTCGGAAACCCCATCCTGGTTTTGTGTCACGTCAAGAAAACGCCCAAGCTGAGCGTCCTGTATGTCCAAGGCAAAGAAAGCGGGAGCAACCTCAGGAAGGTCATTCCGGATTGCATTGTTCAGGTTGACCGATACCTGGCCGATTGTTGCCAGAACGGTCAGCCCCAATCCAAGCGACAGCACAACTGGCACTGCGTCGCTTCTCGGGCCCCCGATCGAACCGGCGGCTATACGCAAGACCGCCCGGCCGCGCAGAACAGGCATTCGGGAAAGGCGGTGGAGCAATATCCTGAGCAGCACCGCTGCAAGTGACAGCACCAGAAGCGACACCACAATTCCGGCTGCCGTCCATGCAGTCAGCCTGAAGGTTCCGGTAAACAGGATTGCTGCTCCGACCAATGCTGCTGCAAGCACAACGACAGCGGCGATGAATCCTGGCGCGGGCAAACGGCCGTCACTGGCGGTGCCGCCCCTGAACAGGGCCGCAGCGCTGATCTCCCGGGTGCGCGCAAGGGACCATAGCGAAAACACCAGGCCCGTGAGAACACCGTAGGTGGCTGCCTCAAGCAGTGGCCGCGCATAGATCGCAGTGACCACCGGAACTGGCAGGAGTTCAGTAATGAAGGAGGCAAAGGCAAGAGGTAGCGCGACACCAGCAACGATGCCGATCGCGACTCCGAGCAAGATCATGAACCCGATCAGCATGAGATATGAGGCAAGTACCGTGTTCCGCTGGGCACCCAGCGTTTTCAGGGTAGCGATAGTTGCGGTCTTCTTTTCGAGGAACACCCTTACGGCTGAAGAAACGCCGATCCCGCCGACTGTGAGGCCCGCCAGCCCCACGAGAACCAGAAAGGCGCCGACTCGCTCGACAAACCTGCGAATTCCAGGATTGCCGTCGCGGCTGTCCCGCCATTGCAGTCCCCTGTCTGCAAACTGCTCCTTGGCTTCGGTTGAGAGTTGCTCAATGTCCGTGCCCTCCGCCAATCGCAGGCGGTATTGGGAGGTGAACAAGGAGCCGGTCCCGAGAAGGCCGGATCCCGAAAGGTCTTCGGAAAGAACAATGGACTTCGGCCCCGGAAGCGGGCCCGAAACGGCTGCATCCGGTTCCCGTTCGATAAGGGCAGAGAGGCGGAAGCGGACTGTTCCGAGCTGGAATTCATCGCCGACTTCGATGCCGAGCCGTTCTGCGAGTGAAGGTGCAACGACGGCGCCGGGAAGTCCCTGTTCTCCTTCCAGCGCCTCATGCAGTTGCATCGGTGGATCGAGCTGAACTTCGCCATAGAGAGGATAATTGCTGTCGATGGCCTTGATTTGCGTCAAGGACCGTACAGGTTCATTTCCATCGTCAACCGTTGCCATCGACCGGAAATCGATCACTTCGGACAACTGTTCGGCGTTGCCATTCATCCAGAGCAATTCGGCCTCGTCGGCGCGGCGGTAGCTAAATTGAATCTCGGCATCGCCACCCAAAAGAGCGGCGCCTTCTTGCCGGAGGCCCTCAACGATACTTGATCTGACAGATCCGATGGCAGCGACAGAAGCAACTCCGAGTGAGAGGCAGGCGACAAACACCTTGAATCCACTCATTCCACCGCGCAATTCGCGGGCAAATATTCTGGTTGCGGCACGCAGTTGCATCAGCTTGCAAGCGCTTCGCTGCCATTGCCGATCCAGCCGTCATTCAGCCGTATTCGGCGGCTGCAACGGTTGGCTAGCTCCTCGGCATGGGTCACCAGTACCAATGCCGCGTTGTGACGTTGGCTCAGTCCGAGCAGCAGGTCCATGACCATCTGCCCGTTCTCGGTGTCAAGATTGCCCGTCGGTTCATCTGCCAGCAGAATGTCCGGTTCCGGCGCCGATGCCCTGGCAATGGCAACGCGTTGTTGTTCGCCTCCCGACAATTGGGACGGGTAATGATCCAGCCGGTCCGCCAACCCGACAGCAGCCAATTCATTCGCAGCGAGTTCAAAGGCGTCCCTACGGCCGGATAGTTCGAGCGGTGTTGCGACGTTTTCCAGTGCTGTCATGGTCGGGATCAAATGGAAGGATTGAAATACGATCCCGACATGCTTCATCCGGAACCTGGCGAGTTGATCCTCATTGAGCGAGGTCAAGTCATTGCCGAGTATGTTGAGGGCTCCCGAAGTCGCCCGTTCGAGGCCACCAAGCAGCATCAGAAGCGAGGTCTTTCCGGAGCCTGATGGGCCGGTCATTCCTATCGATTCACCCTTGTCGACCTGCAAACACACATTCTTGAGGATGTTGACGGGGCCCGCATTGCCGTCCAAGGTCAGACAGATATTGTCCAGAGAGATTGCAATGTCTGTCATTACTCGCGTCTTCCGGTCGGTTTCATGTCCGTTCCTATATGTGGCGCAATTGATTTCTAGCAAGGTGGTTCTCGGCCTGTTTTTGGTGTCCGGATTGCACGCAAATCAGGCATTCTCCGAACCGGCTCGCATTGTCGCATTCGGAGACAGCCTGATTCACGGGTTCGGGTTGGTTGAAGCAGAGGGATTTGTCGCACAACTGCAACGCTGGCTTGAGGGCGAGGGCATTGATGCAATCGTTGTCAATGCCGGGGTGTCCGGCGACACCACGGCCGGAGGCGCAGCCAGGTTGGAATGGACGCTTGGGGAAGATGCGGATGTGCTCATCGTGCTCTTCGGCGGCAACGATCTCTTGCGCGGAATCGACCCCGCTGAAAGCCGCCGAAACCTGGACAAGATCCTCAGTGCAGCAACCGACCGTGGGTTTGCGGTTTTGCTGATCGGTCATGAAGCACCGGGAAACTACGGGATGGACTACAAGCGCGATTTCGAGGCTATCTTTCCTGAACTTGCAGAAAAGCACGGTGCCCGGCTGTTCGAGAGGTTCTTCGCACCGCTTGATGCGCTCGGCGAACGTGCGGAGATCCGGTTGGACTACATGCAACCGGATGGGTTGCACCCGAATGCAGACGGGGTGGGCGTCATCGTGGAGGCGATAGGTCCCGTGGTCGCAGATCTCATTATCAATTGATCGCAGGATGCCACTTTGGGCGCGTGAGATTTGCACTTCGCTGCAGGGCATGTAGCGGTAGCTTCAATTTATTGTGTGTTTGTCATTGAACGGGATACGTGCAAAACTCCGTCGCGCAGACATGAAGGAGAGGAGATCATGAGACTGATCAGCATTGCGTTGGCCTTGTCATGGTTATGGAGCGCCAGCGCCACTGCGCTTGATGCGGAGGGCGTCATCGAAGCACGGCAGGGTTTGATGGCCTATATCGGCTCGAACATGCGGACTGTCTCAGGGATGGCCAGGGGGCAAATCGAGTTCAACGAGCAATTTGTGAAGACTTTTGGACAATCGGTCAGCGCTATCTCCAAGGCCCTTCCTCATCTGTTTCCTGAGGGAAGTGGTAAGGAATCGGGGATCAGGACAGAAGCCGACGATCTGATCTTTTCTGACGTGGAAGGATTTCCATTTGCTGCGGCGGAACTCGGCGATGCCGCTACAAGGCTCTCCGTTGCCCAGAGTTCTGGCCAATTGGCTGAGGCAGTTTCATCCTTGGGGCAGACCTGCAGTTCCTGTCACTCACGGTTCCGTTCGCGCTGACCAATTGATCTGCCGGCTATTGCGGTGAGGCTCATCCGCAGGCGGCTTTATTCCCTGTGTGTGGTGTTGCTTGCAGTGCCACTCGTGCTCATCGGACTACCGTCAGTAGTCCCGGCACCGACACTCTCGGACGACGATATCCGGATGCTGTTGCCTGATGGCTACGTGCCGGATTTGCAGAATGGCAGTGCCCTCTATCACATGGGTGGTTGCGGCAATTGCCATACTGACGCTCCCATTACCGGAATAATCGGGGGACTACCTTCTGGAGGTGTTCCTCTGATCTCATTTGCCGGCGAGTTCATTCCGCCCAATATCACCCCGGATGATGAGTCCGGTATCGGCATGTGGTCGGACGCGGATTTCGTCAACGCCATGAAGTTTGGCGTCAGTCCGCAAGGCGATCACTATTACCCGGCATTTCCCTATACGGCATTTGCCGGAATGCAGATCAAGGAGATGCTTGATCTGAAGGCGTATCTCGACAGCCTCGACCCCGTCAGTACTGAAGACCGTCGCCACAAGCTGAGCTTTCCGTTCAGTATTCGGCCGGCGGTCTATTACTGGAAGCTCATGTTCCACGACCCGGAGGAGTTTGTTCCGGATCCTTCCCGCAGTGATGAATGGAACAGGGGCGCCTATCTGGTTGAGGCGGTTGGACATTGCGGGTTCTGTCACACGCCAAGAAACCTGTTCTGGGCCGAAAGCGGAGCGGAGGCTTTTGCAGGAGCGGAGCCACTCAAGGATGGAGAGGGTGGGGCGCCAGCGCTCGCAGGAATTGATGCACTGAAGATCGTGAACGGATTGGACGAATGGTCAGGCTCGATCGATGAGTCCTCATCCATGTTCCTGGTCACACAGTCCTTTGCTGCTCACGCCAGTTACGAAGATGTGGACGCGATCGCCGCCTATCTCTCCAGCTTGCCCACAGCCGAGTGACCAGAAACTCTCATGCTGGATGAGTTTCCGGCTTGAATCGCCGTAAGTCAACCTCGGCAACCGAGCGAAGCAGGTTCACAAATCCCCTTGCCTGATGTTCAGCGGTTTGCCGGCCCTTTTCGGCCGTGGCTTCTGCTGCATCGCCTACAGTACCGGCTTCATTGAGGTCTTTTGCAACCCATCCATAACTGACCGGGCCAACCGGCCCAATTGCGTCACCGCTCGCCGTTGAAGGGAAGTTCTCGGCGCATGACATATCCACCAGATCGGGGTTGAAATGCAGCATCAGGGAGGTTTCGACATCGCCACCATGGATGCCGATCGTTCGTTCATTCGTCGAGTACAGGCCCTCTGGATGACCGAATGCCCCCCATTGGCACTTGACCACATACATTCCGGCCTGGACTCTCAATTCGCGGGCGACGATCGACACGAGGTCAAGATTACCGCCATGGGAATTCACGATCACCATCTTGCGGACTCCCGACCTTGCCACGGATAGGCCGATCTCGGTCCATGCGCGCAAAGCAGTTTCGGCCGTCAACGTAAGTGTGCCGCGGGACCACACATGCTCGTTCGATTTGCCTACAGCTTGAATAGGCAGCACGCGGACATCCAGATCTTCAGTTAGCAGTTTTTTCGCCTCGGAGAGCATTCCCAGGCCAATCATCGTGTCGGTACCAACCGGGAGGTGGGGACCATGCTGCTCCACTGCTGCGGTAGGCAGAACCGCAATTGTCCTGGCTTCGTCGATTCCGGAAAACCCGGGTCTCCTGTACTCCATCCAGTCGCGCATCATCTATTCGACTCCCGTTGCCGTAGCTTCTTGCAGATTCAGGACACGAGGCTCTGCATCCTCTTACGAACCCGCGCCAGATGTGCCTTCCTGCTGCCGTCCGTGGACGCATCCATCCGGTAGTGCGCAGCGAAGGCAATCCGGGCGCGAGCAGAACAGAGTGGGCGGAATCCCCTTAACAGCGTCCTTTTTCCTGGCGCACCGACCCAGAGTGTCCAGGCCCATGAGGCTCCGCATGTCGTGAAGACCCCGATCCGGCGGATGTGTTGCAGCCCAGGTTTGATGGCCCGCTCACCTTCCTCCGGCATGTGAAAGGCCGATCCGGGCAGCATCACGCGATCCATCCAGCCTTTGAGCATGGCCGGGAGGCCATACCACCATGTCGGATAGACAAAGATCAGGGTATCGCACCACTCCACATCGGCCACATGGCGGTCGACTGGAAGGCGGTTATTGGCCGTGTCCAGATATTCCGTCCATTCTCCGAGCGTCAAAACTGGAGCGAAATCCTCGGCATAGAGGTCCGTGACCCGGGTCTCGGCGTCCGCCTCCCGCAGCACATCCAGGACGACATCGCGTACGCTTGCGGTGAAACTCTCAGGGTCGGGATGGCAATGGACAACAAGCGCCCGCATCAGAACCGGGCCATTTCCGACTGCACGCGACCAAGGAAGGAACTCCGCTTGGCAGTGTCTGCGCGGTTCATATCGTAGAGTGCGAGGTAGCGGAGCTTGTCGGGCTGGCAATAGAAGCGCACGGCTCCTTTCACCACCCGACGCGGCGGGTCCATCACACCAAGTGCCCGCAACCGGGTGCCGCCATAGGTGACTACGGCCGCGAGCTTCCGGATATTCTGCAGGTTGGGGCGGACCTTTCCGTCTTCGAGTCTGAAGGCAACGCCTGGCACGCATGTGCGGTCAAAGAACCCCTTGAGGATGGCCGGAAACCCGTAAATCCAGACCGGAAATACAAGAACGAGCGCTTCAGCCCGCCGAAGGCGTTCCACATACTCGCCTACGGTTTGCGTGTTGACGGCCTCATCATGGTATTCCCGGCGCTCGCTCTCGGTGAGAACGGGCTGGAAGCCTTCCGCGTAGAGATCACAATCGTCAATCTCCCACCCCCGGTTGCCGAGGGTTTCCACGACTGTCCGGTGCAAGGCGGCAGAGAAGCTGTCTGGCACCGGATGAGCAAATAGAACAAGCGTCCGCATCAGGGTTTGGGCTGAAGGCCCGGATAGGCGTACATTCTGCTGTAATCCCAGTCGGGATCATCCCAAGCGATCATCTTGCCAGGATTGAGCAGCCCTTTCGGATCCGCTTCGCGTTTGAAATCCAACTGGCGCTTGTCCACTGTTTGACGCCCGGCCTCCTCAAGCGTGTAGCGGTGTGGATTGAAGATCATGCAACCGAGCTCCTCGTGTATCCGGACGATTTCGTCCAGCCGTTCCTCGGTAGTGAACTTCACGATTGGCAATCCGGCAAACATGGACTTGCCTTTTTCCTGCATGACCTCAAGATGTTGAAGCACCTCCGCTCCAAATTCCTTCCTGACCGTCTCAACCAGTTCGAGGTGGTTCGGATAGCCATAGCGCACCTGAAGGTAAGTGATGGTTGGATCGACGCGCAGCGCCCTCAGCGTCGTGTGGTTCCATCCATATTCGAAGACTGGTCCTGGATCCCGGGGCCATTCGTTCCGGTCCGACCTGTAGATGATCCGTGCGTTGGGGTACGACTTGGCAAAAGTCGCGAACCCTTCAATGGAATGCGGCGCCACCATCAGTCCCACGAGGTTGGTCTCCCTCTCGATTTGCGGGCGGATGCGGGGGAAATACTCGTGCGGGATTGGGGCCTCGAATGGCGTGGCCAGCTTGATCAGAATCCCGTCCTCGTTGGCCAGATCAATCGCAAAACTAGCTGACTCCATGAAGTCATCGAACGCTACAAACATTCCGATCCAGTCATAGGCCGGTGCAAGCGGCATTTCGATTTCGGTGATGATGCCGTTCGTGCCGTAAGCGTGGGACACTCTCGGGAGTTCATCCCCCTTGAACTCAAGGATGCGGGGAGATTCCTCCATCGTGACTACCCGCAGCCGGATGATGTTTCCGAGATCGCGCAGCTGACCCCAGGTGCAGGATCCTACTCCCCCGGAGCCTCCGGCAATGAATCCGCCAATACTTGCTGTCGCCCAGGTGGACGAGAACATCCTGATTTCCTGATTGGAATGTTCCTTGCACTTCTCGTCAAGTTCCCTGAGCAGGCAGCCCGGCTCGACGATCACCCGTCCGGGATGAATCTCCTTGACGCTTGCGAGATTGCGCATGTGCATGACACAGCCTCCCGCCAGCGGCATCGCCTGCCCGTAATTTCCGGTTCCGGCGCCCCTCGTTGTGACCGGCACATCATGCCGGTAACAGGTGGCCAGCACCTCAATGACTTCTTCCTCCGAGCGGGGATTGACGACGAAATCAGCTTCCACATGGTCAAGCCGATCCTTGAGGACCGGCGAATACCAGAAGAAGTCCCGGCTCTTTGCCTTTATGGCAGCAGGGATTTCGTCGATTTCAAGGTGCCGCAGTTCGTGTTTTGCCGCTGCGATATCTGGCATCATGCTGTCTCCATTAGATCGTCCAGCTCCCTGTAATTCGGCAGCGCCCTGTCGATTGCTGCGCCGTCTCGGACCACCACCCGGTCAGCCTGCGGGCGGGGCATCAGTTCGGATAAGTTGCGAGCGTTGAAAATGAGGAAGTCGGCTGGGTCTCCTGGCCGGAAACTGTTTGTTGTAAATCCGCACAGCCTGCCGGGGACTTCGGTGAAGGAGTCCAGCCAGGATCGTTTGCAATGATCAAGATGGCATATGCGGGTTGCTTCCCTTAGCACTTCAATCATGTCGAGGTCGCCATATGCGAAGAAGGGGTCGCGGGTGTTGTCGGACGCAAAGGCCACATTGATGCCTCTGCTTCGCATTTCGTGCACAAGAGTGACGCCGCGCCATCTTGGCGTGCGGGAGTCGACACGATCCTGGAGGTAGAGGTTGCACATCGGCAGCGAAACGACGGCGATGCCGCTTCCGGCAACCTTATCCAGCACATGATCAACCTGTGCCTGCGGCTGCAATGCGATCGAACAGCAATGGCCAGCAATCACCTTGCCCCTGAAAGAGTTGCGGTTGATCGCTTCAGCAATCAGACCCAGCGTCGCAACCGACTTGTCCGAAGACTCATCGACGTGAAAATCTGCATCCAGGCCAAGCCGGGATGCGATGGTGAAGAAGATGTCGAGCCGCCGTTCGAGGTCGGGCACGGGGTAAGTTACACAACCCAGCACACCGCCATATCGGGCAGCTGTTTCGGCAATCTCCTGGAATTCGCCATCGTCATCCACCGCGTCGATTCCGAGTATGGTCACGGCCTGGAGATCGATGCGGCCGCTCCAGTCTGCCCTCACCTCGTCGAAAATCGGCCAGGAAATCCGGTGCTGTGGTGAGGCGGAATCCAGGTGAGTGCGGACGGCGCGTGTGCCATGCGCATAGGCGCAACGAAGCGCAAACTCCATTCGCCGCCTTACGTCGTCTGCTTTCCAGTTTTGGGTTCGGTCCTGAAGCACTGTTGCCAGTGCTGATGCGAACGTCCCGTCCGGGTTTGGAGCCCGGGGCCATATATGGCCCTTGTCGAGATGCGTGTGCATGTCAATGAAGGCAGGAAGGACCATTGCGCCCTCAAGGTCGACAACCGGGCCGTCATGTGGCGCGGAGATCAAGCCATCCTTGATATAGATCTCGGTGAGTTCGCCATCGGCTGCTTGACTTGAGCCGGCGTTGTGAAGGTTGGCATTCGTCAAGACGTACGCTGGCGAGGCCGGCAGCTGAAGAAAGTCCTTCATGAATCTCTCTTGACCGCGCTTTCATGCCACTTGTGAAGGAGAAGATGGCTCAACAGCGACAATGAAGTGAAGATGAGAACCCCCGTGCCTGCGATCAGGATCAGGGCCGCAAACATCCGGGGAATATTCAGCCGGTAGCCGGCCTCCAGGATCGTGAATGCGAGGCCAGAGCCGATACCGCCCGTGCCTGCAACATATTCTGCAACCACGGCGCCGATGAGCGCCAGGCCGCCTGCAATGCGGAGGCCGCCGAGAAAGTACGGCAGCGCGGTCGGGATCTGTAGATGAAGCAGTTGTTGCCAGCGGGATGCGCCATAGATCCTGAACAGATCGCGCAAATTGTGATCGGTCGAACTCAGGCCTAGCGTTGTGTTCGACAGGATCGGAAAGAAGGCAACGATCCAGGCGCATATGAGGAGTCCGGCCAGCCTGCTGTCGACATAGATGAAGATCAGCGGCGCTATGGCGACAATCGGAGTGACCTGCAGAATGACTGCGTATGGGAACAGCGACATGCGGATGAACCGCGACTGGGTGAACAGGATAGCAAGCCCGGCTCCCCCGATGACCGCAACCGCAAGTGCCAAGCAGGTGATTTGAAGCGTGATGACCAGTGCATCAAGAAGTATCGGCCAGTCGTTCAGCAGGGTGGAGAGCACCCGGCCCGGCCCGGGCAGAATATAGTGCGGGATATCGTTCCACTGGACGATCCGGTCCCAAAACCAGACCGACAGGACAAAGACGACTGCTGGAAGGACCCATTTGCTTATGCGCTCGACGCGCCTGCGCAACATGCGGCGGCGCTCTTCCTCGTCAAGTACGGGTGCGCCGGCCGTTGGCGGCGCCGGATTCATTGCTTGGTCAGTCGGCATCATTTCAGTCCTGCATTGCCTGGGAACCACCATTCACAGGTCTTCTTGTCATCAGATACTCATGGACTCCTGCAGAGCATCTGAAGTCGTTCTGCAATAGGCAGCATAGTCCGAAGAGGTCCGGAACCTTTCGCCTCTTGGGTAGTCGGCGTCTACAGCCAACTCCCGAATGACCCTGCCTGGGCGCGCCGCCATGACGGCGATGCGGTTTGAAAGAAAGACGCTCTCAAAAACGGAGTGTGTGACGAAAATGATCGTGCAATCGAGTTTGGCCTTCAGCTCAAGCAGATCGTTGTTGAGCTTGAAGCGCGTGATTTCGTCAAGCGCTGCAAAGGGTTCGTCCATCAAAATGATGCGCGGGTTGGTGGCCAGGGCGCGCGCAATCGAGACGCGCATCTTCATGCCGCCAGAAAGTTCCCGCGGATAGCTAGATGCAAATCCATCCAGTCCAACCAGTTCAAGCGCTTCTTCGATACGGCTGCGCACCGAAGAAACCGACTCCCCGCTAAGCCGGAAAGGAAGCGACACGTTCCGTTCCACTGTGGCCCATGGCATGAGAGTGGGTTCCTGGAAAACGAACCCGATCGAATGACCTGTTTTTTCGCCGTGCCAGGCGATCTTTCCGGTGGTTGGCTCGGAAAGGCCTGCAATCAACCGCAGGGCAGTGGACTTTCCGCAGCCCGACGGGCCGAGGAGGCTGATGAAATCGCCTTCTGACACGCTCAACGACATGTCTCGAAGCGCTTCGAGGTCGCCGTTGAAGGTCTTGCCCACATGCGTCAGTGAGAGCAGCTTTTCACGCAAGCCAGATACACCGTCTTTGCATACTGGCGACAGGTAGAATCGTCTGCCAGAAAATTCAAGAAATCAGGCGGCCCGTCGTGCGGGCCGCCTGCCTGTGTCCGGAAAATCCGGGCTGGATGTCACTTGAGATCCATCCCGACTCCGTTGTTTGTAAACTCTGTCGTGAACGCAGACCGCCAATCGACTTCCTCTTCAAGGACGCCTGCCGAACGCATCTTGTTGTAGAAGTCTTCGACCTTGGCTTCGGTCAATGCTCCGATGCCCAACGTCAGCGCATCTCCGGAATCGACGATCCCAACCTCAAGCATCTTGCTGATGGCATATGCGATCTTGTCATCAGTCATCTCGGGATTGTGTTCCTTGATCAGCTCGTTTGCTGCCGAGGGGTCGCCATAAAGGTAGTTGTACCAGCCCTTGATCGAACCATCGACAAAGCACTGAACCATGGCCGGATTGTCGGCAATGGTGTCGGCCATGGTCTCAATCGTCGTGGCGTAGGTTGAGTAACCGGCATCGGCGATCAGGTAGACATCAGGCACAAAGCCTCCCTCCTTTTCGACCACATAGGGCTCGGAAGACAGGTATCCCTGCATGCCGGTATTTTCGTCGGCCAGGAATGGCGCCGGGTTGAACGTATACGGCTTCCGCTGTTCAACGGTGAAGCCATAGTCGGCGATCATCCAGCGATAGTAGGAGTTGAAACCATTGTCCCCGATCAGGAGCGTCAGGTTCTTGAGGTCCGCAAAGGTGTCGGCCTTGCCCGGATGCGCAAGGATCACCTGCGGGTGTTTCTGAAAGATTGCGGCGACGGAAACCACCGGAATTCCTTCCCTGACAGCGCTGAATGCTTGCAGCATGTCGCCGCCCATATGGAACTGCAGTTTGCCGGCCAGCATCAGGGCGCGGTTGTTGACTTGCGGGCCACCCGGAACGATCTCTACGTCAAGGCCGCAGGCCTCATAGGTGCCGTCAGCAACCGACTGGTAGAATCCGCCATGTTCAGCCTGCGCCAGCCAGTTGGTGCCGAAGGCCGCTTTTTCCAACGCAAGCGAACCCGATGCAACCAGCGCTGCGCCAGCTGCAATCGTAAGTAATTTGAACTTCATGTGTTTGTCCCTCCTTGGAAATTGACAATCAACCTCCGCCCCTTCCGGCGGCATATTTCCATCAAGTGGAATGAGTGAATTCTCTATATGACCCCCTTGAAGCGGTCAACAAAGTGAACACCGGGCCTGGTCAATCCCGGCCTGTGCACCCTGAATTGGCAGCAATCTGCCAATCTGCACCAAAAACGTGCAAGTGAGGCATGCAACCAGTGGTAACACTTCCTCATTTGGTGAGTGATGAAGAAGAAGGGCTGGGGTGATTTCTGCAACAGGCAGATGATCAGTCCATCGGGGGCACTCCCGCCGCATGCGGGATCGGGCGAATTGGGTGTTCGAGCCAGTAGGGCAGGTGCGCCCGTGTCAAGATATCCCGCAGGCCTGGAACTGGTGCCATCAAACGCAATCGCAAGCATCGGAACGGCTGGTCAGGATAAGGTTGTTTGAAACAGGCGTGGACCAGTCTGGCCAATTGCCGGGGACCGCTTGCGAAGCTATTGGGCCTGAGTCCCGGGTTCGACCTGTTGCCTCAATGCTGCTACCATTCAAGCCATTGGCGATGATCCCGGTAGGTAGCTGCCGACGGTGGCATGCATGGAAATGCCGGGCAGGTTCCGCCCGCAAGATCTGGAGGCAAGCGAGTGCACCAACAAATCAATCCGAAGTCGATATTTCCGCCCTTTGCCCATTATTCGCACGGCATGGTCGCAGAAGGCAGACTGCTGTTCGTGTCAGGCCAACTGGGCGTTCTCCCTGATGGAACTGTGCCTGAATCGACCTACGAACAGGCGGTGGTGTGTTTCAACAACGTGGAACAGATCCTGTTTGAAGCTGGCCTCCAAAAGCGGCATGTCGCAAGGATTAATGCCTTCGTTACCAGCCGGGAGCATTTGAAGCCCTATATGGAGGCAAGGGACAAGTGGGTTGCGGAACTTGATGCGCCGCCGGCCTCAACGCTTGTGATCGTAAGCGGCTTCGCCCGTCCCGAACTGAAAGTCGAAGTCGAAGTCACCGCATGCGCTTAGCAAAGGCAATCGGTCTCACTCCTCTGTCCAAACGGCAAATTCACTCCCGGACGGCTCTGCAAAATGAAAGCGCCTGCCTCCCGGAAAGCTGAAAGGTTCTTTCAGAATGATGCCTCCAGCCTCGACCACACGACCAAGCGTCTCTTCAAGCGACTCGCTGTAGAAGACAATCAGCGTGGCGCCCTCTTCCGTGCGACTGGGCCGCTCAGCCAAGTGGAAGCCTCCATCAATTCCTGCGCCGTCAAACGCCACATATTGCGAGCCGTAGTCGGTAAACTCCCAGCCAAACACTTTCGCAAAGAACGGTTTGGTCTGGTCGAAGTTCGTGCTGGGAAACTCAACGTAGTCAATCTTCAGATGCGTGGCCATCTTTAGGTCCTCTAGTTCAAAGCCGGATATCTGGTCTGCCGGAAGGCAGAGCATCTGCCCCCCACGATCAGGTGTCATAGCGTCCTCGCGGCCAGGATGGGCCAGACGATTCAGCGGTAACATTTCTCCAACCAGTTCGACCAGATCAACTACCTCGCAAAGGGTCATTGTACCGTGATCCGGGTCGCAGCACCCGAGTCCGGGCAAGACGTGGGACCGGTCGGCAATTGAACGTGTCCGAACAAGTGTGTCGATACGCGTCGTGACGTTGGTAATCGTGCACACGCACACCTGCGTTGCGACTGCCCCCATTTGGTGTTGTATCCCAAGCAGTACCGTTCAGTAGCGGGTGATTTTGTTCACTCTGGTCCAGTATAATTTTCTGAGGAACACTGGACGAAACCGGTACGGTTCTTCTTTCCCAGCAGCTGATTTCAAGTAGACTGGCAGGAACTGGCGGACCCTTGTCCGGCGGCAGCTGGCAGCCTATCGCCAGGATCAGACAAGATACGCTAACCCATGAGGCGACTCCGGGGCCGTGCATATGTGTGTCTTGGCAACGAATTCGGCGCTCGATTTGAATGCGTTCGCTGCCACGTTAAGGTGTTCAGCCATCTGGTATTCGGAATGCTGGTCTGGTTTGGTGACCAGCCTATGCAGCTTGCGGTATCCAACTGATGGCTTCCGGTTCAACTGTTCTTTCTTGGATCGCACCAAAGAGGCAGGCAGCCGGTCCGGCTCGGTTCGAATTGGCCTGAATTCCGGTTCAGACGGCAGTATTCTGAGTTTTGATGAATCCTGTTTCAGCCAGCGGCTGAAGCGCTGCATGGCCGGAAGAACCAAAGTGAAGGCGGGCGGTTCCCTAGACCGGGGTACACAATTTTGGGTAGCGGCGAAGTCACCTGTACCGGCAGTCCTGACCGTCTGCCGAATGTTCGTGGTCCTGGTCAGAAAACTCGACAAGTCCTGCTTTGCAGGTCAAGATGCCTGGCGCGATCCCTTGAATCTGCTTTACGGATCGGGCTGCGAAGGCCGGGCCAAGTCGCTTGGGTCCGGTCACTAGTTGGTACATCCGAGATCAGGACCGCCAGGGGGAGGTTAAAGTGAACAAGAAGCACTACGAGCGGGAACTGTTCCGCCTGCAACTTGAACTCGTCAAGCTACAAGGCTGGGTCAAGGCGAAAGGATTAAAAGTCGTTGTCGTGTTCGAGGGCAGGGATGCGGCGGGCAAGGGTGGTGTGATCAAGTGCATACTCCAGTACCTTAATCCCCGGATAGTGCACACGGTGGCTCTTCCAGCACCGACTGAGCGGGAGAAGACCCAATGGTACTTTCAACGCTATGTGGCGCATCTTCCCGCCGCAGGCGAAGTCGCCCTGTTCGACCGCAGTTGGTACAACCGGGCAGGTGTCGAGCGTGTCATGGGATTTTGCAGTGAGGAGGAACTGGAAGAGTTCATGCGGTCATGCCCGCAATTCGAGCGCATGCTTGTCCGCTCAGGCATCATCCTCGTCAAATACTGGTTCTCTGTTTCGGATGAAGAGCAGGAGAAGCGGTTCCAGAGTAGGCTTAAGGAACCGCACAAGCGCTGGAAACTGTCGCCCATGGATATCGAGTCGAGGGACCGCTGGGTGGAGTATTCCAAGGCCAAGGACGAAATGTTCGCCCATACAGATATCAAGCAAGCGCCATGGTACGTTGTTGAGTCAGACAACAAACGCACGGCAAGATTGAACTGCATCCGGCACTTCCTGAGCCTGATACCGTATGAGGATCTGACGCCTGAACCATTCGAATTGCCTGCTCGCAGGGACGCTACCGGCTATGTGAGGCCGCCTCATTCCGATCAGAATCACGTGCCTCAATGGTACTGATTACGAGGAATGCAAGTGCATCCCCGGTTCAGCGCAGAACCTCCGGGTTGACCACCGCCTGAGGAGAAAGTCGCCCGTCCAGCCCATCAAGAGCGTTCTTGACCGTCTGGATTGCCATGTTGCGGAGGGAATTGTCTGTCAGGGAGGCGCTGTGAGGGCTCAATACGACGCGCGGAACCTGGAAGAACGGCGAGTCCGGGGGCAAGGGTTCCTGGACGAAGGTGTCAAGGCCAGCTGCGAACAGATGTCCATTGCGTAGCCGTTCGATCAACGCATCTTCATCAACAAGTCCGCCTCGGCTGACATTGACGACGATTGCGCCTGGGGGAAGCATGTCGAGTTGGGCTGCTCCTATCAGTCCCCGTGTTTCCGAAGTAAGCGGCACGTGAATGCTGAGGATGTCGGCGCCCCGCAGGCCATCCTCAAGGCTGTCGATGAAGTCAGGATCACCCGAACCAGAATTCACGGCATAGGGGTCGTGGACAAGCACCTGCATGCCGAACGCTTGCGCCAACTCTGCGACCCGGCGTCCAATCCTGCCATATCCGATGACCAGCAGCGACTTGCCGTTCAGTTCCTTTCCGACAAATCCGTTTCGAATTCCGTAATTTCCCCGGCGGAGTTCGGCATCAAATTCGCAACCTGCCCTCGCTGCGGACAGCATCATGTAAATGGCATGCTCGGCAACTGAGGTAGAGTTGGCGTCACCAGTGATGGCTACGGCTATTCCCCGTTTCGTACAATACTCGATAGGAACATTGTCGTAGCCCACCCCGTGGCGCGAAATCACACGCAGTTTAGGTGCTGAGTCCAGGATAGACTCCGTCAATTTGCTTATCCGCACCGTGATGGCGTCGGCATCGGCGATTTCCTGCGCAAGCTGCTCTGGTGGAAGATCATCAATCAAGCGCCAGTTGACGTCCGGCCTGTTGTCGAGCAGGGCATATGCCTCCGGCATCATGTCCTGGATCATCACGATCGTTGTCATGCTCTGGTCCGTTGATTTCGGGCGAGTTTGCTGCAGGCGGGTTTGGTGAACTTCATGCAAATTCCACCCAACTGCCTTGGCGCGAGGATTCATGCACCGTCTCAACCAGGCGCTGAATACGAAGCCCGGCTGCAAAGTTGAACGGTTCCTCGGCCTTTGCTGCGATTGCCTCGACGAACCCTTTGATTTCTATTGCCTTGAGGTCGTTGTATCCGAGCTGGTGACCGGGGGCGACGCAGAACTCGCCATATGGTTCGTGCTCCGGGCCAGCGACGATCGTCTGGAACCCACTCTTTGCCCCGCCGCTGCCAGCTTCATACAAGCGCAACTCGTTGAGACGGTTCTGATCAAAGGCAATGGCTCCCTTGCTGCCGTAGATCTCGAATGCGTGTTGCATCTTCTGGCCGGTAGCAATCCAGTTTGCTTCGATTGTCCCCGTAGCGCCGTTTTCGAAACGCAGGAACGCCCGGCCGATGTCGTCGACCTCTATGGGGACAATTGAACCGCCGGTGGTCCGCCGGCTCTTTATCGCGGTGTGAGTGAAGCCGCTGACGGCAGTTATCGGCCCGATGAGATACTCAGCGGAAGCCAGTATGTGGCTGCCGAGGTCTGCTGTTGCGCCGCCGCCTTCTACATCGTGGCGCCAGGTCCAGGGCGAGTCTTCGTCAGCCATGTAGTCTTCGGCATGAATGCCACGGAATGAGCGCACTTCTCCTAGATGGCCTTCCTCAATCAGCCGTTTCGCCAAGCTGAACATCGGGTTGGCGAGATAGTTGAAGCCCACCTGCGTCTTGCTTGCGGCCGCTTCCACGGCAAGGGTCATTTCCGCAGCGGCTGCAACACTGGTTGCCAGCGGTTTCTCACAATAGATGTGCTTTCCGGCTGCTGCACCGGCCATGGCCATATCCCTGTGCAAGGCATTCGGAGCGGTGATGTCCAGAACATCGATGGTGGGATCTTCTGCCAGTTGTTGCCAGTTTTCCGCATAACGGCGGAACCCAAAACGGTCCCGTGCCTGTCTGGCCAGTTCCGGAGTCGCATCCGCAATGCAGTCGAGTTCGATGGTGAATGGCAGGTCGAATACTCGGGAGGCGGTTGCAAACCCGAACATGTGGGTCTTGCCCATGAAGCCGGTCCCAACCAGACCGATCCTGAGAGGCGGCTTTTGCATGCGGATCACAATCGTGAAGCGGCAGCGGATAGCTGGTGGCGGAATGCCGCCACCGTGCTACGCATCAGCCGGGTTTCAGCCATCGACTTCGGCAATCCTGACCAGCCGCTCTTCTTTCAAGGAGAGGTAAGCAGCCTCGGCAATGACCAGCGCCATCCGGCCGTCTTCAAAGTCCACTTCGGGTTCGGAGCCGTTCAGGACGCAATCGGCAAATGAACCGATCTCGGCCATGTAGGCCTCGCTGTACCGTTCTATGAAGAAATGATGGTATGGCTGCGCTGCCTCTACCCCATCAGCGTTATAGATCCTTACCGAATACGGGTTGCGGTTTTCGCTCTGGAGCATTCCGTCGGAACCGAGCGCCTCGACGCGTTGGTCGTAACCGTAATTTGCCACTCTTGAGTTGCTGATGAAGCACTGAACGCCACTTGCGGTGCGCATTGTGATCATTGCAGTATCGTGGTCTCCGATCCGGTTCATGAATTCCGGCTCGATCAACCGTCCGCCCGCAGCAAAAACCTCGACGGGTTCGTCTCCGAGTAGGAAACGCGCCAGATCAAAATCATGAATTGTCATGTCCCGGAAGATGCCGCCCGAGACTTCGCAATATCCTGGCGGAGGCATCCCGGGATCACGTGAGGTAATGAAAAGCTGCCGCAACGCTCCGATTTCACCCGTGTGCAACTTGTCGCGAAAGGCCCGGTGTCCAGGGTCGAACCTGCGGTTGAAACCGAGTTGAATTGGAGTGCCGGACCCTGCAATTTTGTCCCGGCAGCGGTTGACACGGGCGAGTTCCAGGTCGATCGGCTTTTCGCAAAGGACAGGCTTAGCCGCAGCGACCGCCTGTTCGATAAACCCGACATGAGTTTCGGTTGCTGTTGCGATGAGGATTGCATCGACATCGCGGCTCTCGAAGATGCCATCGGCATCGTCGTATACTTGGACGCCGAGTTCTGAGCCGACTTTTGCGGCGGTTGGCGCGTGGATGTCATGCACAGCCACAAGCCGGGTCTTGGGATGGGCGGCGATATTGGCGGCGTGCATGGCCCCGATACGGCCGCAGCCCAGAACCGCCATGCCAACAGTGTCTGTCATTGTATTACCTGTTGCCTTATGGCCTGAGAGATCGGCCAAGTTGCTATTTCAAGCGGCGGGGATTGTAAATTGTTGGGTATTGAGGCCGCTCATCCGTGCAGGATGCGCCTGTAGCGGTCAACAGGCGATTGCAGCGGGGATGAATCGGGGTAACAGGCAGTTGTTGCTCTGCATCAATGCAAAGGATGAATGGCATGGAGCGTTTGCGCTGGGGAATTGTCGGCGGTGGCGAAGGAAGCCAGATCGGGTTCGTCCATCGTGCCGGAGCTGAACTTGACCGGGAATTCAGTTTAAGGGCGGCGGCATTCGACATCGATCCTGACGCAGGCAGGCAGTTCGGGACATCACTCGGACTTCCTGACGAACGGTCCTATGGTGCCTGGCAAGACATGCTTGATGAGGAAGCGGCGCGTACCGGCGACCGGTTGGACCTCGTCACAGTTGCCACGCCGAACATGACCCATTTCGAGATCGCCAGCGCGTTCCTGCAGGCCGGGTTTCATGTGTTTTGCGAAAAACCGCTGACCACCACACTTGACGACGCTGAGGAACTGGAGCGCATCTGCCGGGAAACAGGGCGGATTTGCGCAGTCAATTTCGGGTACACCGGATACCCGCTGGTTCGTCATATGCGGGCGCTTGTTCAGGAAGGCGCGCTGGGCCGGGTGCGGTTGGTCAAGGCGGAATTCGCCGCCGGTTTCCTTGCGAACGCCGAGAATGACCAGAATCCAAGAGTGCGATGGCGCTTCGATCCTGAACTGGCCGGCAACTCGTTTGTCATGGCCGATATGGGTAGCCATGCCATGCACCTCGCCACCTTTGTCACCGGTCAACGGATCCGGTCGATTTCAGCTGATCTCGCCAATGGAGTTGCGGGACGGAAACTCGAGGATGATGCCTATGCGGCATTCCGGACAAGCGAAGACGCAATTGGCCGACTTTGGGTCAGTGGACTTGCTACCGGCCGAACCCACGGCCTAACCCTCCAGGTGTTCGGCGAGAAGGGCGGGTTATCTTGGTCTCAGGAGTGGCCGGAGCAGCTGAGCTTTACGCCCCTGGACGGGCGCAGGCAGACTATAGAGCGCGGGATGGATGGGCTGTCCAATGCGGCGGCCGCCGCTTCGAGGATTACCGTAGGCCACCCGGAGGGCATGGTCCTGGCCTTTGGCAATCTCTATCGGGACCTGGCATCTGAAATCCGTGCCCTTAATGCAGGAAAGGCAGGCCAGCGTAAGCCGTTGTTCCCTGATGTCTCGGACGGTCGGCACATGGTGGAGGTTGTTTGTGCATCGGTTGAATCCAGTGGCAATGCCGGAGCATGGACAAGCATTGCGTCCGATTTGATGGGCGGATGAGTTCCACATTCGCTGCGCGGGAAGTCACCTGGTCATCCTGCCCCGGCAGTCGTGAAGGAAATTGCGTGTCTTCCTCCTCGCAGGCACCAACTGCAAGACAACGGATCGCTGAACAACTGCCTTGGATTGCAGGTTTCCACGCGCTGGTGGGATGACCGTCTAGCCATCAATTCTTCCAGGTTCACCCGGTGATGCGCCGGGTCCGGCGCGGCCCTTTGCCGGTGACCGGCTAGATGCCGCCGGATCCTGCATTTACGCGTCCTCGCCGAGTCCGAGGCAGTTTATGGACGATCATGAGTTCCTGCAGCGGCTGCGACAGCCCGGGCCAGGTGGCTGTGCACCCGATATACGGCCAACCCACCCACAGTCAGTTGCAATCAAGTCAAACATATTGACTTCAGAAACATCATATGTTTGAAGGGGTATCATGAACGAGATGCTGTTCTATGATCTCCGCGAGTCGCCGGGGCTCGCACACAGCTTGTCCAATCAGATTGCGCGGGAACTGGGACGCCGGATTGTTGCCGGCAACTACAAGCAAGGCATGCTGATTGAAGATGAGGCAGCGCTCGCAAGGCGCTTCCAGGTCAGTAGGTCTGTGATCCGCGACGCCGTGAAGATCCTAGTAGGCAAGGGATTGCTGACAGTATCGAGGGGCATCGGAACACGCGTGAGAGAACGCACCCGCTGGGGGCTTCTTGATGATGACGTACTCGCTTGGCACCAATCGGCGCCGCCGAGCCCAGATTTTCTTCGTCAACTCATGGACCTGCGGTTGATAATCGAACCGAAGGCGGCGCGCTGGGCCGCAGAACGGGGCTCCGAGGATGGCCACCGCGCAATTGAAACGGCCCAACGGCGAATGGAAGACGAAAAGGGATCCATTGAGGATTTCATCTTCGCCGACGCCAACTTCCACAGGTCGGTGCTGCGGGCAGCGCAGAACGAGCTGCTTATGGCAATGGAGGGGATGCTGTTTTCTGCCCTGCTCGGGTCCATCCGGTTGACCAACAGCGATCCGAGGGAAAACGAGACTTCGATCCCCTTCCACCGCGCTGTCATGACCGCCATCGTTGCCCGGAATGGCGCCGAGGCGGAAGCAACTATGGAAGAGTTGCTTTCCGATGCCCGGCAACGGCTTGGCGAAGCGGTTGAATGAGCGCCCCATGGGTCGAGAAGAGAATAATGCAGGCGCTGCCGTGGGCATGCGCCGGGAGACATTGGCATGGTGCGGTTCTGACTATTGGTCAGGCCGGCCTTTGAGGGCCTGGCATTTGCCAGGTGGGGGAGGCGGGGCTGGAAACCGTTTGCCGTACTGCGCGGCGGTTTCCGGTTCTGCCTTGTAGAATGCATCAAATTCTAAAGGAGGAAACTGAGATGCTGATTCGAACTGGTACTAAGATTACCGGTATTGCGATGGGTGCTGCCCTTGCAGTGTTTGCGCATGGGTCGATTTCGACTGCGGCTGCCGAGGATTTCGTGGCCATGTTGCTTCCCGAAAACGTCAATCCCCGCTGGGAGAGTCAGGACGCTCGCTTCTTTGTCGAAGCAATGGCTGAGGTAGCGCCGGACGCGACAGTCGAGGTGTTCAATGCAAATAACGACACCGCAACCCAGCAGCGGCAGGCTGAACAGGCACTGACGCGAGGAGCCAAGGTTCTTGTCGTAATCCCGATCGATGGCGATAGCGCGGCAATCATCGCCGACAGCGCCGCCGAAGCCGGTGTGCCCACCATTGCGTACGACCGGATGATCCACTCGGAGAATACGACCTTCTGGGTTCAGGCCGACCTCGGAGCAATGGGTGCGTCCCAGGCGCAGCATATCGTAGACAACACGAAGAGCGGCGACACACTCGTTCTGCTCAAAGGTTCGCCAACCGATCCCAATGCGGCGGTCATTCACAACGGTCAGCTCACTGTTCTGCAGGAACTGTTCGATTCAGGCGAACGCATCCTCGGATATGAGAACTGGACCCAGGGTTGGGACCCGGCAATCGCCAGGCGCTCAATGGACCAGGCGCTGACACAGCTGAACAACAATGTGCAGGGTGTGGTTTCCTCGAATGACGGCAACGCAGCTGCCGCCATAGCATCACTCGCGGAACAGGGATTGGCTGGAAAGGTCCCGGTGTCCGGACTTGATGCTACGGTCCAGGCGCTCCAGTTGCTTTTGCTCGGAGAGCAGACTCAGACTGGCTGGCGTCCGTTCGCAGACATGGCAAGCATTACCGCAGATGTGACCGCGCTTCTCCTTAGAGGCGAAAGCGTGGAGCAGATGACACAGGGTACTGTTGTCAATGGTGTGGGCGCTGAAGTGGCCTTCATTCCGGTTGGCCATTACTCGGCAGTTGGTGAAGAAGGCGTCGCCTATGTGATCGAAAATGATATTTCGATCTCAAAGGATGACGTTTGCCAGGGACCCGCGGCGGAGACCAACTTCTGCCAGTGATCGCACGGCATGAATGAACAAGCGAAATCGGTGGAGCCAATGGCTCCACCTACTTCCACTCATCTCGCGGTATCCGGCGTCCACAAGCGTTTTGGCGGTGTCGAAGCGCTTCGCGGAGTCGATTTCGAAGTCAGACGCGGCGAGGTGATGGCCTTGGTCGGCGATAACGGTGCCGGCAAATCTACATTGATGAAAATTCTTGCCGGGGCCGAGCGGGCAGATTCGGGCGAGTTCCGGTTGGATGGGGCGCCAGTCGCCATTGCGAGCCCGCATGACGCGGCCAGGTTGGGCATACAAATCGTCTATCAGGATCTTGCGCTTTGCGAGAACATGGATGTTTCTTCCAATCTGGCGCTGGGTTCAGAACCCCTTCAGCCGGGATGGTCCCTTTTGCCGCAGTCCCTGCGGCCAATTGACGAGATGCTCATGGAGCAAACTGCCTTGCGGGCGCTGGACCGGCTCAGCGTGCGAACGCTGGCCTCGGTTCGTACAAAGGTCGGCAGGCTGTCTGGTGGTCAACGCCAGGCTATCGCTATCGCAAGGGCAGTCGGAGTTGAATCTTCAGTCGTTCTGCTGGATGAACCGACAGCGGCGCTTGGTGTGGCCCAGACCGAACAGGTGTTGGGAGTTGTGAGGCGGCTTCGGGAAGAAAATCATGCAGTGGTATACATCTCCCACAATCTGAGCGAGGTCTCTGAAATCAGTGATCGGATCACCGTGCTCCGGCATGGCCGCAACGTTGCAACCTACGTAACCGCCGATACCGAACCGGACGAAGTTGTTGGCGCGATGACACGCGACCAGGGCAGCGGCAAATCCAATGGCGCGTGATCCGCTGACAGGCATTGCAACCAGGCTTCGAAGCCTGCGCGAGACACGATTTGGTTCGTTCGGACCAGTTCTATTGGCATTGGCGGTTATCTGGATCTATTTCGGATTGACGGAACCGGCATTCTTGAGCCCGCGCAACTTCTATTTCCTTTTCATGCAAAGTGCTGTCGTCGGCACCTTGGCCGTCGGAATTACAGTGGTTTTGCTTCTAGGCGACATCGATCTCTCGGTCGCTGCAACTGCCGGCGTTTGCGCAGCATTGCTTGCGGTTCTGATTGCTGCGGGCATGCCCGGCCTTGCCGCTTGCCTGCTGGCAATTCTGTTGGGCATAGCCCTCGGCACGGCCCAGGGAGTCCTGATAGCCTATGTCGGGATACCGTCATTCGTCGTCACTCTGGCGGGGCTGCTGGGGTTTCAGGGACTGATGCTGAAGATCCTTGGCATCCATGGCGCAATCAACATGCGCGATCCACTTGTCCGCGGCCTGACCACGGTTACGCTGCCCCCTGTCTGGGGTTGGCTGGTTGGCGTCGCTTGCGTCATTGCCTTTGCCGCAATGGTTCTGCGTAGGCAGAACAAACGAAGGTCCCGGGAACTTGAACTCGAGTCGAAGTCGGCGATGTGGGGACAGATCCTGTTCTTCGGATTTCTTGTCGTTGCTGTTGTTGCAACCCTCAACAGCTATCGCGGTGTGCCATTGCTTGTCGTGCTGTTGGCCGGATTGACCGCATTGCTAGGCTGGATCACCACTTCGACGCGCTTCGGCCGGTCAATCTTCGCAGTTGGCGGCAACGCGGAAAGCGCCCGCCGGGTCGGAATAAACGTCCGGCGGATCCGGGTAACTGCTTTCGGCATTGTCGGACTTATGGCCGCGCTGGGCGGTATAGTTGGTGCATCCCGCTACGCGTCAGTGTCATTCAATGCGTTTGCTGGCGGGCCGCTCCTTCTAGAGGCCATCGGGGCGGCTGTAATTGGCGGAACCTCGCTTTTTGGTGGGCGAGGCTCTGTATGGAACGCCATTCTTGGCGCCCTCGTTATCGGGTCTCTCGGCAATGGCCTCGATTTGTCGGGCGCCTCGGCGGCAGACAAGCTCATGTTCTCCGGCGCCATACTGCTCATTGCAGTAGCAGTAGACGCCATATCCCGCACTGACCCCGGCCAGTCGAAATAGGGATTGGACATTGTGTGGCAGCTTCATAGGGCAAATCGGCCTCCGGAATGGAGGACGCAGATCGGTAGAACGGGCTAAACGCGGCTGGTTGACAGCCCGGGCAACAACTGGACAGGGAGAGAGACAGGCATGAGATATCACCAACTGAAGCCCTTCGAGTGCAAGGTATCGGCGATAGGCATGGGGACCATGATCTTCCATCCCGACACAGCCAAAAGAGACTTCGCCTTGTTGGACGCCTTCGTCGAATCCGGCGGAACATATGTCGATACGGCAGAGGTATATGGTGCTGTCGAGGAATACGGCTATTCGGAAATGGTCATTGGTGACTGGTTGCAGGCCAATCCCGGAATCCGGAACCAAATCGTACTTGCGTCCAAAGGGCTCATTACGGGTTACTGCGCACCGCTGCATCCTGGCGGAGCCAAAATCAATCCGGACAGCGTGCATCGCGCAATTGATGGTTCGCTCGAAAGACTCAAGACGGATCAACTGGATGTCTGGATGTTCCACCGGGACAATCCCTCGCACCCGGTAGGACCGCTTGTCGATGCTCTGGACGAGGAGGTGAAGGCCGGGAGAATAAAGGCATACGGCGCTTCGAACTGGCCGGTCGCCAGAATTCAGGAAGCAATCGACTATGCCAATGCGAGCGGCAAGGCCGTGATGATGAGTTCCTCTCCGAACTTCTCGCTCGCCAGGGCAAACGAGCCCTATTGGCCTGAGACTGAAACCACAGGGCCGGAAGAGCGGGCATGGCACGCAAGCAATGGACTGCTTCTTGTTGCGTGGTCTGCACTCGGTCGCGGGTTCTTTGCCAAGGGCGATCCTCAGGACAAGAGCGACGAGGACCTGGTCCGGGTCTTCTACTCTCCCGAGAATTTCGAGCGAAAGAGGCGGGCTGAGGAATTCGGCAAGGCGAGAGGGTTGAACATGTTCGAAATTGCTCTGGCCTATGTGATCAGCCAGGATTTCCCCGTTGTTGCTCTTAATGGCGCTGAAACGCCCGAGCAGGTCGTATCGTCCGCACGCGCCGGCAGCCTGGAACTCTCACCCCAGGAACGCGATTGGCTAGATCTCACTAGCGATGATCGTCCCTTCTGAGGAGATCGAACCGTGATCAATCCGAAGCGCATGTACATCGACGGGCAGCTTGTAGCTGGTGCGGATCAGCGAGGTGTAATTTGCCCGGCAACCGAAGAGCAGGTTGCCGCTGTCGCTTGGGCTTCCGAAGATGATGCCCGTTTGGCCTTGGAGGCGGCAAACTCTGCATTCGCCAGTTGGGCGGCAGCACCGGTGGGCGAGCGGGTATCGTGGATGAAACGCTTGCGCGAGGCAGTCATTGCCAATGAGAACCACCTGCGCGAGTGCATCCACCTCGAAATGGGAAAACCATGGGAGGCTACGTCAGAGGACTTTGGCAGCCTGGTGGACTCACTGCAGTTCTACGCCGAGGAGATTACGCGGCTGAGACCAGAGGCGTTGGTCGATCGCGATGGAACCCATTCACACATGCTCACGCACGAACCAATCGGCGTGGTTGTGGCGTTCATTGCATGGAATTTCCCTCTCCTAAATCTCGCATTCAAGATTGGTCCGGCAATGGCCTCCGGTTGTCCAGTCATCATCAAGCCGTCCATCAAGTCACCCTTGTCGGCATACGCCGTTGGTGAACTCTGCCATGAGATCGGGCTTCCTGCGGGTGCCGTCAACATACTCTGCGGTGATGACTCAGTTGTTGGCGACACTCTCTCGTCGTCAACCATTCCAGCCCTGCTGACACTGATCGGATCTGCCCGTACCGGTAGGCACATCATGAGGAACGGGGCAACATCCATAAAGAAGTACTCGATGGAACTGGGCGGGAACGCGCCCGTGTTGGTCTTTGCAGATGCAGATCTCGATCTGGCTGCCGAAATTGTCTGTGCCGTCAAGTTCGGCAACGCCGGGCAAATTTGTGTTTCACCCAACCGGGTATTCGTTGAGTCGTCGATTGCCGAAGAGTTTGCACGCAGGGTAGTAGGAAGGGCCAAAGCCGTGAAGACCGGGTTCGACAGGAACAGGCAGGTCGATATGGGTCCGCTTATTGATGATCAAGCCTGGAAACGGGTGGATGATTTGGTCGGGCAGGCGGTTGATGACGGTGCCTTGCTGCTGACCGGCGGAGGCCGACCCGACCAACATGCGAACGGCCATTTCTATGCTCCGACTGTGCTTTCCGGTGTAATGCCCGGAATGCGTGTCTACGATGAGGAGATATTCGGACCGGTTGTCAGTATCTTGAGTTTTGATGACGAAAATGAAGTCTTGCGATTGGCGAACGCCACGGAGGCCGGGCTGACCGCCTACGTCTTCACACGGGATTTGGCCAAGGCTGAGAGATGCGCAAATGCACTCCGCTTCGGTGAGGTGCAGATCAACGGTGTCAAATACGGTATCGACCTGCCTCACGGGGGCATCAAGCAGTCAGGCGTCGGTTGCGACTGTTCCCATCTTGCTTTGCTGGAGTATTTGGCGCCAAAGCGCATTTCCCGTTCGTTGGCAGCTTGAAGACGCAATGAAGATCACACGTATCAGGAGCCATGTACTTCGGTATGACTTGCCGGAGGAACTCGGCTATTCCCAGCAGTTCTATGCACAACGGACTGCTCATCTCGTCGAGGTCGAAACCGACGAGGGTGTGACTGGCTGGGGAGAATGTTTCGGTCCGGGGAACGTGGCGACTGCCAACAAGTGCATTGTGGAAGAGGTCATTCAACCGCTTGTCCTCGGTGGCAATCCGTTGGACCGGGATGTGCTCTGGCACAAGCTGTACAATCTCATGCGCGATCACGGCCAGAAGGGGATGCCGATGCAGGCATTGTCAGGTGTGGATATCGCTCTTTGGGATATATTTGGCAAAGTGGCCGGTCAGCCCATCCACCGGTTGATCGGAGGATCATTCAGAACGCGTTTACCGGTTTACGGCTACGGCATGATGCTGCGGCGCGAAGATACTGACTCGCTGGCAGACCGGTTTTGCGACGAAGCAGCACGCATCCGGGACGCGGGATTTGTTGCTGCAAAAATGAAGGTTGGGTTAGGTCCACGCGATGACATCAGGCTTGCCGAGGCGGTCAGAAGGGGTGTTGGCGAGTCCTTTCCGTTCATGGTCGATGCCAATCACTGTTATACGACTTGCGATGCCTTCTACGTTGGCAGGGCACTCGAAGAGTTGAATGTTCATTGGTTCGAGGAACCAGTCGCTCCGGAAGACCATGCCGGTTACACGGAGTTGCGGTCAGGCCTGAAAGTCAACATCGCAGGAGGTGAGGCTGAGTTCAGCCGCTGGGGCTGGAAGTCGCTACTGGAGTGCAGGGGGCTGGATATTGCCCAGCCCGAGGTTTGCGCTTTGGGCGGAATTACTGAGTATCTTCGTGTCCTGGCATTGTGCCATGCGCATTTCACGCCAGTGGTGAACCATGTCTGGGGTTCGGCAATTGCGGTTGCTGCGAATATCCAGCTGCTTGCTGCGATGCCCCCCTTGCCCGGTGGACTGAATCCCAGCGAACCGATGCTGGAATTCGATACAACCGGAAACAGGTTTCTGGACGAATTGCTGCTTGAGCCGCTTGATGTGCAAGGTCAGGTCAGCCGTAATGGCGGGTACATTGAAGTTCCACAGGCCCCCGGTCTCGGCGTTGAACCCAACCGGGAGTTTATTGAGCGCTTTTCCAACTGAAACACCACGGTTGGCTGTGGCTTGTTGCCTTCGCTGTTATGCTTGAGGGGCCTTGTTTCCGGGCAGCAAATTGCGCCGGGATGATCCGGCGATGCCACGCCTCAAAGTATCGTGTGGTATTCTGAAGATTGCAGATGCTGTGCCGCGGGCCTGTGTCACCGGGCGGATTGCGTTATGTGGCTTCAGCCATCACCGGCCCCAAATTGCGAACGGAAACCGGGCCGGTCGAGATAGAGTGAACCGCTTCGGTTTTCGTCGTCCTGGTCAAGAAGATCGGACAACTTCCGCAATTCCGGAATCCTGGTCTTATCGATGGAAGAGGCGTCTGGCCAATTGACCTCAATCAGGTTGTCGGCTGGATCCCGCACATACATTTGCAGCGTGCCGTCCGGCAGTTCCGTTACTGCCCTGCCCAAAGTGTCGTGGTCGAGTATGCCCAGTTCCGATGCGGTTTCGTAGACTTCGAGGAAGTTATCGACGTCAAGTGCGAAATGCTGAAGGCGCAGCGGAGTCTGGTCACTGCGATGTTCAAAAATATGAAACTGCAGGTCACCGCACCGGAACCACTGCGTCCGGAACCCGAAATTCGGGGTCGGGACCGGTTCAAGGCCAAACACCGTTTCATAGAACCGGACAGTTTCTTCATACCGGGTAGTGCCAACCGATACATGATTGAGTCCAATTGCGCCCATTGATCGTGCCTCTCTGTCAAGGAGTTGAGATTTTGGCTGAATTGCCATCCGGGTTCCACACCGCCAACAGTTCCGATGCTTCGTTGTGCTTCCGGGCCTGCGCTGTCCCTAACGCTGCGCCGGAACCCCAATACGCCGTAACCGGAATATGGCGCGGGCGGTCAAGACCACAGTTTGCTGCTTGCAAGTTTTGCGCCTTCAACCAGAGACCGCATTTTTGCCCATATGATCCTTGGCTCGACTTCCGTCTTGTACGTCGCCTGGGAAGAGAATCCACAGTCTGTGCTGGCAATGACGTTTTCGCGTCCAACCCGCTCGGCAAAACGCACAATTCTCTCGGCCACAACTTCGGGATGCTCGACAACGCTTGTCGAGTGCGTGATGACGCCAGGAAGGATGTGCTTTCCCGCAGGCAACTCGACTGACTCCCAGAGGTGATATTCGTGCTCGTGGCGCGGATTTCCGGCCTCGAAGGAATAGGCGCCGGCATTCACCTTAAGCACCTGATCAATCATCTGCGGGAGATCAGGTTCGTGAATCCGCGGGCCTTGGTTGATGCCGTAGCAGGTATGGAACCGAACCTTGTCCTCGGGAATGCCCTCCAGGCTATGGTTGATCGCTTCCACATACATGGAGACTTTTGCTTGCTGTTCCGCATGGCTGAGTGAATCATCCATGTAGACATTGGGCAGAAACGGATCGTCAACCTGAAGCAGGAAGCCGGCTTCGACAATCATTCGGTATTCGACAGCCAACGCGTCTGCGACCGCGAAAGCGTATTCCTCTTCGGTTCCGTAATAGTCGTTCGACCCGACCCCGGTCACAGCAGCGCAAGGCATGAAAGCCTCGACGCAATCAAACTTGGCGGCTGCGGCTTTCAGATTTTCGAGGTCGATCCTCAGGGCCTCATGCCCGACGTAGCTGATCGGCCCGACGCAGAACATTGGCGCCGATTGCACGATGGCACCGCCGAGGTGGGCACGATTGAAATACTCTTCATAGAACTCCGGGAAGGCTGCGCGTTCCGCCTTGTACAGATCGGGATCAACCTCCGGTCTCGGCTCGAACCCGTCGAGTCGCTCGTTGATGTAGACCGCGTGCCCGGGTTTGGACATTTCGCCGTCGGCGACCACATCAATGCCTGCTTCTGCCTGCTTGCCGACCATTTCCTCAACAGCACCGCTCAATCGTGCTGAAAAGGCGGCATCGTCCGTTCCGCAGCCGCTCAGTTTTTCCTTGAGCATATCCAGCAGATCGTGGGGTCTCGGCAGGCTGCCGACATGTGTTGTCAGTATTCGGTCCGTGCTGGTTTTCATCGGGATCCCTTCATTGGCAAATTGGATTCCGACCTGTGTCAGGCCGCAAGTTCGTCGGGGAGGACGCTTGGGTACCAATTGGACTTGGCTTCAGGCCGCTCCTCCCTCAGGAACCTTATCCCGCTTGCGCTGCCAACTCCATACGCAACCTGCAAAGGCAAGGCGTCCAATAGGCTTCGTCGAATGCAACCGTGAATGCTGCGAGAGTTGCTTGCTTGAACCGACGAAAGGTCAGGAAGAAAATGCTGCCAGACCGGGCGATACAGCCGGTTCAGTAGCTGCTGGCACCGCTATCCACCCGCATGACCGTTCCTGTGATCTGGCGGGACTCATCCGATGCAAGGAACAGCGCCAGATTTGCGACATCGTCCGGCTCGGAGGGACCAAGCAGCGACTTCTTGTAGATTGGATTATCAGGGGTGATCATCGCAGCGACCCGTTCGGTGAGGACAACACCTGGAGCCAGTATATTGACCCGGATCTTCTTGTCGGCCCATTGCATGGCCATGGCGCGGCTCATGGCAAGTACGCCTCCCTTTGCGGCAGTGTAGGCGTCAGCGCCGTGCGTGCCGATGACTGCTCTCATCGATGCCGTGTTGATGATTGAACCGCCCCCTGAGTGGACCATCATCGGAATGAACTTCCTGCACATCAGGAGTGTCCCGAAGAGATCAACCCGGATGGTCCGCCAGAACTCGTCCAACTCAAGTTCTGTTACGGGCCCGTCTTTGGCCGTGCCCCCTCCGGCGCAGTTGAACAGAACGTCTACCTGGCCAAGACGATCCTTGCATTCTTCTACGATTGCATCGACTTGAGGCTCGTTGCCTACGTCGCCGCAAATTGCAAATGCGGTACCCCCAGCCTGGACAATCTCGGAGGCAACAGCTTTTGCGCTCTCCCGATTCTGGTCAACGACAGCCACGGATGAGCCCTCGCGGGCAAACTTGAGCGAACTTGCGCGGCCAATACCGCTCCCGCCTCCGGTGATTACGGAGCACTTGCCATTCAATCTGTTCATGGTTCCCTGTTCTGTGGACTTCGTTTCATTTGTACACCACCTACTGCCTGATCGGTGGGCAGAATTTCGATCGTTGACACGTTGACATGCTGTGGGGCTTCAAGCGCGTACAAGATCGCTGATGCGACATCAGCAGGATCGAGTTCCCGGATTCCGCTATCCTTGAGTTCATCCAGCCTGTGCTGGTCGCCTTCGGCCGCGACGTAGAAATCACTCGTTACGCGTCCGGGACAGATTTCCGTTACGCGAATTCCGGTTCCTGCCAGTTCTGACCGCAGGTTCTGGCTGAACATATGAATGGCAGACTTGGTTGCTCCGTAGAGCGCTGATCTCGTTGTATGGAGGCCGGAGATTGATCCCAGATTCACGATATGGCCTCTGCCTTTCTGGCGCATGGCGGGCAGGGCGGCGGCAGTCAGCAGGATTGGAGTTGCCAAATTGATGTCGATCGCCTCGCGAATATTGTCGGGGCTGATATCGGCCAAACCAGTTATGCCATGGCCCACACCGGCATTATTGACGATGACGTCTGGGCTGAACTCGCCGATGGCGCGGCAAAGCGTGTCATGATCCCTCAGATCAGCACAGAGAATAGTTGCTTGCGTGCCCTCGGTCGCCGCTTCGAGCATGGCCTTGCGACGGGCTACCGCCAATACCTCATGGCCTGCTTCATCAAGTTTCCGGACGGTGGCAGCACCAATGCCGGTTGATGCTCCGGTGACGATTGATCGCAAACAACTCACCTCGGGGTAATTCGGTTGGTTCGGGCAACGGTCAAGAAATACGCTGCTGCAAGGCGATCAGCAACAAGCACTGTAAGATCTTCAATCCAAAGTTTGGCGGCCGTTCTTGAACACGCAAGGGACCAAGCGCGAGCAACCCGAGCCTGATTTTGGCAGGAGTTGGCATGCGTAGCTGTAGCGGCAAACGGATAGCTTGAAGATTCCCTGTGGAGCCCATGCTTTGCCATCAATCCAATGAAGCCGTTTCATTCGTTCTGGGCAATTGTGCGTTCAGTTGGTCGCAGCGCGACATTTCACAAGCAACCGGTTTCCCCGTCTTGGGAGTCCAAGGATCTGGAATCCGTCCCTGTGGACGATTGATTGCACTGCGTTTGGTCCTTAAGTTCGGATTATTCCGGTGGAGGGCACCATGACCTGCATCATGCCTCTTGAACTCGACGTCGTTTTGGAGAGTCGCCTTCGCACTCGGGCAGCCGAGCATGGCCTGTCGATGGAGGATGAGGCACGTGAAATATTGCGTGCTGCCTTGGACAACGAACCACCGCCGCGGAATCTCGCTGCTGCAATTCGATCGCGTGTTGCTCATCTTGGCGGAGTCGAGCTTGATCTTCCTGCCCGCGAGCCGATGCCCGAGCCGCCGCGTTTCGACTGACCCCGTGTCCAAGCCAGTTTTGGAAGGGTTCGCTACTCGGTACGGCCCCAATGTCCGAGCGACTGCTGTCTGCAAGGCCAAGCCTCAACGCTGTGTTGATTACTGCCCACCGAGCAACGGCGTGATACTCTGGCGAGCGTGATTGAGGCGGTGCTGACCTTCAGCATACCGATAGGAATCAGAGCGTCGTGCTATCCGAATGCCATTGGAAGAGTTTAGTGGTCGCTGAAATCTTCCGCTATCCGTTTGACTCGGCATCAGCAACGGTAGCCATCACAGCCAGCATGACGATTGGAGATCAGGGGTCATCCGCCAAGAACAGGATTTGGCTGGGGTGGTAGGATTCGAACCTACGGTACACGGTACCAAAAACCGTTGCCTTACCACTTGGCTACACCCCAAATCCGAGTGCGGTTGTTTAGTTTCGGCGCCGCGGACATGCAACCTCAATCGGAGTCTTGTTTCTTCTTCACATCAACGGAGTCATTCGTGTTGCTCTCCGACATGCGAACTATCCCGATTTGCCCCAGAAGTCGTACGCAAACTGCGAGTGCAATTGTGCCGCCTGCGCACTTGAATGTAGTTTCAGTTGGTTTGCCATGCGCACGCCGTTGCAATCGTCCACAAGCAACCCGATCGCGCAAAGCCCGTCGGAGACTGGCGTTCGTGCTATCCAAAAGGTCAGCCGATGACCGGAGGATAACCGATTGGGAGGGGCCTCCGGCGCCGGGCATTCGAACTCAATCTGCCCCATTTCTCAGTCCTCTGCCGATCGGTTGAAGAGATGAACTACGCAGACCGAGTCGTTCATACGGCACACTTGAGGGGAAGGTCAGGACTTTCGGCTGCCCGTTCATGCACTGAGAGTCTCGGAATCGAACCTCAAAACCGGTGCAAGCCATCGGTTGAAGGGATAGTTGCCACTGGGCCTGTCAAAAATGGAAGGGTCAAATGCGCTGGTCATAAGGGCCAACGCCGCTCGTGTTGCTGATGATCTCATCCAGCGCCTCAAAGATGCGCCGCATTTCCTGCTCGCTGTCGACGCTCTCGCATACGACCACCAAATTCGGGGTGTTTGAGGACGCGCGCACGAGGAACCAGGAGCCGTTGGAAAGCGAACATCTGGCCCCGTTGATCGTGTTGATGCCGGTGATCTTCAGGCTGGCGAAGGGCGCGGATGACTCTTTGAGCGCAAACAGCCGCCGGGTGATTTGCTCAACGGCCTGATACTTGCGCTCATCTTCGCAGTGGGGCGACATGGTCGGTGTCGACCAGGTCGGTGCAAGCGTGTCTGAGAGTTCTGCCATGGACATGGAGGGTGCAGCATCAAGCATCTTGCAGAGTCGTACAGCCGCCAGGATTGCATCGTCATAGCCGCCGCCGACAGGTGGGCCGAAATAGAAGTGACCGGATTTCTCGAACGCGGCCAAGGCGCCGGTGTCGTGCATCCTTGCCTTGATGTGGCCATGCCCCGTGCGCCAGTACTCGGTGGATGCACCGTGCATTCCAAGCTCGGGGTCGGTCTGAAACAGGCTGGTCGATTTGACGTCGGCAATGAAGCGGGCGCCCGGATGGGACCGGGCAATATCGCGTGCCAGCAATACTCCGAGCTTGTCCGAAAACAGCGGCTTGCCGGTTTCATCAACCACACCCAGTCGGTCGCCGTCGCCGTCAAAACCGAATGCGAGATCAGCCTCTGCCGACTTTACGGCCACGGCCATATCGTCAAGCATAAGCAATGACTCGGGATTGGGGTCATAGTTCGGAAAGCTGTAGTCCGGGGTGCAGTGGCGCGGCACAACTTCGATGCCGATGCGTTCGAGAGCCCGGGGAGCGAAAAGTGATGCGGTGCCATTCCCGGTGGCGCATACGGCCTTGAGCGGGCGCCTCATTCGGAACGAGCCGCAAATGGCGTCCAGCCAGCGATCGCCTATCCCCTCCATGCGTTGTATCGATCCGCCTGGCTTCTGGAGATCGCCTTCGCCCAGCGCCAATTCCTGCAGGCGGCTGATTTCCCCCTCAGACATCGTGAGCGGATGACGAAATCCTGCCTTGAGTCCGGTCCAGCCATTGGGATTGTGTGATGCGGTGACCATCGCAACGGACGGCACTTCAAGCGCAACTCTGGCAAAATATGCCGCTGGCGAGACAACCATTCCGATATCCAGAACTTGAATACCGGCGCCTGCGAGCCCAAGCATGAGCGAGTTTGCAACCGAAGGCGAATAGGCGCGGAAATCATGCCCGGCGACTATCCGTGGCTCGGCTCCGATTTCGTGGATCAACGCACCGAGCGCCGATCCTACGCGGTGGAATCCCTCAAGAGTGATCTGCTCCGGGAACTGCCAGCGCGCATCATATTCTCTGAAACCGGTCTTGCAGATGCGCGGCTGGGTCAATTCAGCCCATCCATGCGTTCCGGGCATGCCGGACACCCGCGGACTGTGGCCGCCTTACTGCCCTATATCCTGACCGGATTCGATTTTGCGACGGCATCCAGTTCCTTGAGGACACCAACCAGAGCAGGCATGTCCTTCATGCGTATCATGTTGGGTCCGTCACTCGGTGCGTTGTCCGGGTCTTCGTGGGCTTCAATAAACACGGCGGCAACTCCCACGGCTACCGCAGCCCTGGCAATGACCGGCGCGAATTCACGCCTGCCGCCTGAGGAGTGGCCCTTGGCACCCGGTTCCTGGACTGAGTGAGTGGCATCGATGACCACCGGAAACCCGGAGGCCGCCATTATCGGAAGGCCGCGCAGGTCGCTGACCAGATTGTTGTAACCGAAGCTTGACCCGCGCTCACAAAGCAAAATCCTGTCGTTGCCGGTCGACCTGATCTTCTGCAGGACACCCGCCATGCCGGTTGGGGCCAGAAACTGTCCCTTCTTGACGTTGACCGCCGCTCCGGTCTTTCCGGCGGCAATCAGCAGATCGGTCTGACGGCACAGGAATGCAGGTATCTGAATGACGTCCACACAGTTGGCGGCTGCTGCGCACTGGGGAATGTCGTGAATGTCTGTGAGCACCGGGCATCCGATGCGTTTTCTGACTTCACTCAGTATCTCCAGTCCGGCTTCCATTCCGGGGCCCCGCCGGGTGTCAAGGGAGGATCGGTTTGCCTTGTCGAAAGAGGCCTTGAAAATGAACCCCGTATCCGCCGACCGGGCGATTTCAGCGAGTCGTCCTGCAAGGTCGAGAGAGTGCTCAAGGGATTCAATCTGGCAAGGCCCGGCGATGAGCGCAAAAGGGAGATCGTTGGCAATCCTTAGCTTGCCCACATCAACAGAAACAACCTTGCTGCTCACTTGACGGACTCCTTGAGGCAATACGCGGTTGGAGGCACCATTTCATTGCACAGGCCGGTATGGAACACCGGGCGGCCCTGATCCCATCCCGGCCTCCCGGTCCAGACGCTAGTCAGCGGGACACGCGGATGCCCGTCCGGTTCACTCCACCCGGTTTATCGGGAAGAAGCGTGCAACAACCAACGCCATTGCGGCGGCACTCAGGCTCAAGAGCGCTCCCATCTTTGCCGCATCCTGCACCGGACCAGCATCAAATGCCACGCTGGCAACAAAAAGCGAAACGGTAAATCCAATCGCTGCAATGAAACCGACGATCAATATGTCCGTCAGATTCATTCCCGCCGGCATGCCCATCCGCATCGGGCGGGCGGCTAGCCAGCCGAAGAAGTAGATTCCAACCGGCTTGCCTACGAGCAGGCCCAGAAGAACGAGGATGGTCGGTGTTCCGAATGCCGAAAACTCAACACCGGCATTCGCCAACCCGAAAAACAGCAGGATAACCTCGACAGGCCTCTCCAGCGTGTGCTCAATCCGGTTGAGCATGTCCTTCTCGCCGACTTCGGCCTGAGAGAATATGCCGAAATCATGGTCAGCATGAGGGATGGCCACAATGATTGGCAGCAGTCCGAGCGCCGGATGAAGTCCTGACTCCTGGAACCCATACCAGCACAGCGCGCCACCAATGGCATAAGGGATGACCATGAACTTGTTTTCAACAAACATGGATGCCTTGCGTCCGCCGGTCCCGTGATTGCGGTCCATCCTGCGCGGAAGCCAGTTGAACAGAAAGTAGACGGTTGCTGTCGCCACCACGGGAAGCAACAGCCATTCAGCCTGGAACTCGCCTGAGGGATAGAACACGGCCAGGATGATCAATCCGCAAGCATCGTCTGCAATCGCCAATAACAGCAGGAAGGCAACCGCTGGATGACCTCGCCCGAATATCACTCTGCCGACCAGATAGGAAAACGCAATGTCTGTCGCAGTTGGAATGGCCCACCCGTTGGCGACTGCCGAATAGGTTTCTGATCCGAGGAGAGCGGCGACTCCTAGATAGACGGCGACCGGTCCGATCATTCCACCGGCAGTGGCAAAGAGCGGCGTGACCGCTTTCTTGCCCCGCAAAGATCCTTCCCGAAGTGCGACCGCCTCCCAGACTTCCTTGCCGGCAACAGCAAAGAAGAATGCCATCAGGATGTCGTTGATCACGTAATGGACTGTGAGGACGCGTCCGGCTTCCTCACCGTATTTGTAGTACCCGATGAGGCTGTCTTTCAGCAGTACGGCGTCGATGACGGCATGGTAGCTGTCGGCATCAATATTTGCCCATATCAATGCAAGGACTGCTCCTCCGATCAGCAGCAGCGAATAATCTGAGATGAACTTCCAGTACCTGGTCATTTGCCGCTCTGAAACCTCCAGTGTGAGTTCGGCTGCGCACTTGCGCCGCTTGGATCGTCGTCCGGGTGCCAGCCGGGCAGGGGATACCTCAAGCCTGATGGCAGGCGCAGCATCTAGTGCAGAGCATTTGCTTTTGCAATATTCGCAGCAGATACAACAATTTGTGAAGTCAGGCCGGAATTCGCGAATGGCGATCGCAAGATGCCTTGGTGACCTGCCTGAAAGACCGAAAATTACAGGGTCGGGGAAGTACTCAAACGGGACCCAAGAATGAAATCTGAACCAGGGACTGCTTGATGTCCGGCCTTCTGGAACTGACCGGTGCGCAGGTGCGCGCATGCCGGGCATGCAGCGAGCGCTTTGCCGCCACGCCGACTGCGCACTCTCCCCGGCCAGTGTTTTGGTGCGACTCCCGCGCAACCATACTTGTTGCCGGACAGGCGCCAGGTACGCGTGTCCATGCCAGCGGGAAGTTCTTTGATGACCCATCCGGCGACCGGCTCAGGCAATGGATGGGGATCGACAGGCAAGCATTCTACGACCGGAGCACAATTGCCATACTGCCTATGGCCTTCTGTTTTCCGGGACTTGACAGCAAGGGATCAGATCTGCCGCCGCCGCGAGTATGCGCTGATCTCTGGCGGGAGCGTATCCTTGCACTGCTACCGAACATCCGGACTACGATCCTGCTGGGAGGCCATGCGCAGCGTTGGCATCTCGGGAAACAGGCAGCGGGCGGCGTACGAAATACAGTCGCCAGATGGGCGGAATTTGCTCCATTGTATTTCCCGCTGCCGCACCCGAGCTGGCGGAACAATGCGTTGATTGCCGGTGTGCCCGGCTTCGAAAGCCAAATGCTGCCAGCCCTCCGCAAGCGGGTGGCCGAACTGATCCGGGATAACCCCGCAGCAATCAATAACCCTGCTTGCGGTCGACTAGATTGAGAAACGGCATGCCGTTCTCTCCGCGCCGGATGTTCTCCGCAATCACCTTTGATGCGGTATCCACTTGCGTCTCGGAAGCGATGTGCGGCCAGACTGAAACCCGTGGGTGTGTCCAGAACGGATGAGTTGCCGGAAGCGGTTCCTCGCGGAAGACATCCAGCGTTGCGTTCGACAATTTCCCCTCGCCAATCGCCGCCAAAAGGTCGTCATCATTGATCAGCGCCCCTCTGCCGGAGTTGATCAGTACTGCTCCCGGTTTGAAGTGCTGCAATAGATGCCTGTCGCAGATGTTTTCGGTTTCCCTTGTGTGTGGCAGCAAAAGCACGACGATATCCGCTGGTGAAACGGCTGAAACTAGTCCGTCGGGTCCACTGTGGCATTCGACTCCGGTGATGCTCTTGGGGGTCCTGCTCCAGCCAAGCACACGGAAGTTCAACGTCTTCAACGCCCGGGCTGACGAACTGCCCATTTCACCAAGGCCAAGGATTGCAACAGTCCTGCGCCTGGCCGGAGGTGGCCCGAGAGCCTGCAACCACTCGCCAGGTTCAGCTGCCATGAACCGGTCAAAATGCAGATGATGGCGCAACACCTGACCCACGACCCATTCTGTCATTTGCTCAATCATTCCCGGGTCGACCATCCGGGAAATGGGGACCGTGATTGTCGGGTTCGTGACAAGCCGTTCAACGCCGGCCCAAAGGCTCAGCACCGCTTTCAGATCGGTGAATTTCGAAAAGTCGTTCAGCAGGCCATCGGGAGAATAGATGACATAGGCATGATCGGCGCGCTTCGGGTCGTCACCGCAATGGAAGTCGAACTCTGGCGCTACGCCAACCGCCCGGCAGGCGCCGGTCAAATCATCTGCCCATTCGGCAAAATGGCGTTCGTTGGCGGAAAATAGAATCCTCACCGTCATTGTTCCCGGCTCCGTCCGTCGTGAATCTGGGCGCTTTGTATCAGGCCGAATGTCGCCATTGTCATCAACAGGGCTGTTCCGCCATAGGAAATCAGCGGCAGTGGCACACCAACCACCGGAACCAGCCCTGAGACCATTGCCAGGTTGGTAGCGAAGTGCAGGAAGAACATGCTCGACAAGCCGATTACCAGCATTCCGCAGAAGCGGTCGCGGCTGCGTATGACAAACATGATGCAGTATGCCGTGATCATGCCGTAGAAGGAGAGGATCACGATGCACCAGACCAGGCCGAATTCCTCGGCAAGGGTCGTGAAGACAAAATCAGTATGTTTCTCGGGCAGGAAATTCAGCTGACTCTGCGACCCCCGGAGATAGCCTCTTCCATGCAATCCGCCCGAGCCAATCGCAATCTTGGACTGAGTGGTGTGGTATCCGGCTCCAAACGGGTCGCTTTCGGGATTCATGAAGGTGTCGATACGCCGGTACTGGTAATCTTCCAGGAGCTGCCAATCTGTATCCTTGCTTGCCAAAACCGCTGTAACCGTGCCTGCAAGCAGTACGGCAACTGCAATGAAGTAGCGATACTTGGCGCCTCCAGCGAACATCATCACGCCGCCGGAAATCGCAATCAGAATTGCGGTTCCAAGATCCGGTTGCCGGAAGACCAGATACGCAGGAACCAGGATAACCAGCAACGGTATTGCCATCCACGCCAGTCTTGATGCCCTCCGAACACTGACTTCGGCATAGAATGAGGCCAGAACCAGAATCATGGCAAGCTTCACGAATTCCGAAGGCTGCAAGCGCAGGAAACCGAGTTCAAGCCAACGCTGCGCGCCTTTCACTTCAGCTCCGGCAAATTCGACTGCAACCAGCAGGGCAACCGAGGCGACATAAATGGGCAGGGACAACACCTGCCAGACACGGATAGGCGTCAGGGCAATGGTGAAAAGGATAAGACAGCCAACAAGAAACCGCTGAATCTGGATGCTGGCCCAAGGGGTGAATGAGCCGCCCGCAACGGAATAGAGCGCCACGACGCCGATAAGGCTGGTTACGCTAATGAGGCAGAACAACATCCAGTTGAATCTTGCCAGCTTGCCAAGCAAATGCCCGAACACCAGGTGCTGTTCATCCTGACGCATCATGCTTGCGAGACCCCTGGTGGCCTTTCCAATGAAGGCGCGGAATCCTCCAGCCTCAACTGCCTCTGCTCCTCCCTTATCCGTGGACGGAGTTCGGGCGGGTAGGCTTCCAACGGCGGGATCTGCCGGTAGTTGGCATACATCAGAAGGTCTCTCACGATCGGTGCCGCCACGGATGAGCCGCTGCCACCATGTTCCACGATTACCGCCGCTGCGAATTCAGGATTGTCGTATGGGGCGTAGCCGCAGAAAAGTGCGTGGTCTCTCAGCCTCACCGGCAGATCTTCGTAGGCTGGCAATCCCCGGCGCCGCTGCGCTTCAGTAATGGTCCTAACCTGACTCGTCCCGGTCTTCCCGGCAATCAGGAATGAAGGATCAATTGATCTGGAATCGTAGGCGGTTGCATTCTCATCGTTGACCGCCGCAATCAACCCGCGGCGTATCAGGTCAAGGGTGTCTTGCGAAATCTCGACTGGTTGCCACTCTTGAGGCCGTACAGGGTTGCCACTGTTGGATATCAGCAGTCGTGGCTGAACCTGCCTGCTTGTTGCAAGCCGGGCTGTCATGACCGCCAGCTGCATTGCAGAGGCCAGGACAAACCCTTGGCCAATTCCAGCATTGAGTGTATCGCCAACCAGCCACTGCTGGCCCCGGTTTTCGAGTTTCCACGACCGGGTGGGCAACTGGCCGGAAGCCACTTCCGGAAATGGAAGATCATGCCGCACGCCAAACCCGAGTTGCCGTGCCGTGCGGTTGATGGCCTCAATGCCGACACGCTCGGCAACGACGTAATAGTAGATGTCGCACGACTCGCTTATGCTCTTGAGCAAGTCCACTTCATTATGACCCTCCCTGCGCCAGCAATGAAAGTTTCGGTTCTGTAGTTCGTGCCGTCCATCGCAGTGGATTTCCTCTTCTTCGGTCGTCACACCGGCCTCAAGCGCCGCGATTGCCGTAACCATCTTGAAGGTTGAACCCGGAGGGTAGAGGCCCCGCATCGGACGGTTGATCAGAGGGCTTCCCGGGGATTCAAGAAGCAGTTCGAATTCTTCGACCGTATGCCCGGATACGAACTTGTTCGGATCAAATGCCGGTGTAGAAGTCGATGCGAGGATCTGACCGGAACGGACGTTCATGACAACCGCTGCCGCCACATTCGCCCCAATTCTGGCTGAAGCATAACTCTGCAGCTTCGGATCGATAGAGATCTGCATGTCGGCGCCGGGATTGGCGTCGACCCGGGCAAGCTCGCGCAGTTCGCGGCCTTGAACGTTGACCTCAATCCTGCGGTTTCCGGCGCTGCCGCGCAGCTGCCGGTCCATTCCTTTTTCGAGCCCGGTTTTTCCGATCTGATAATCCGGCAGGAACAGGAGCGGGTCAGGATCGCGCAAACTGTCCCGTTCTGCACTGTCGACAGGTCCGACATAGCCCACGATATGCGCGAACTCCGGACCAAATGGGTAGAACCTGCGGCTTCCGAATTGCGTGCTGATACCGGGAAGGGCAGGGGCGTTGGCTGCTACGGCTGCAACCTGCTCCCAACTCACGTTTTCTGCCACAAGCACCGGGACAAATTCGCGATGAGTGTAGACTTGCTCGATCTTCTGCCGGATCTCGGCCTCGGTCAACGGGACGATGACGGAAAGCCTGCGCAGCACCTGTTCCACATCGCCAGCCTGTTCGCGGACCATCAGTATCCGGTAGTTGAGGATGTTGTTTGCAAGCACTGTACCGTCCCGCGCAAATACCCGTCCTCGCAGTGGCTCCAGCATTGTGATGTTGATGCGGTTGCGTTCTGCCAGATCCCTGAGAGGCTCGGACTCGGTAACCTGCAGGAAACGCAGCCGTCCGGCGATGGCAAGGAGTACCGCCGCCTGTCCGGCGCCTATGAGAAGCGCTCGCCGCCGGAGAGCAAGCTGGGCAATTGCGGAGTCTTCTGTGTCATGCCGCTGCATCAGCGAAATCCCTCGGGCCGTGCGGAGTCGATCGTAGCAACCTTGCGGATGCGGTACACCAGATTGGTCGCTGCCACGACAAGCGGATATGCGGCGATTGTCGTAAGGATCTGAAGAATCAGGCCAATCGCTTCAGGTACGGGAACAAGGAATAGCGCCAGCAACAGCTGGTAGCCGATCATTGCGGTCGTGTAGGCCGATGCCATCATAAGCCACTCATAGGTGAATGGCAGGAACCTGACCTGGATTTCAATTCTCGCAAAGAACTCGGAAGCAAGAAGAACGAGCGCGGTCCAAAGGCCAAGAGGCTGCAGGAACAACAACTCCGCAGCGAGCACGGAAATGACGATCAACGCGGGGTGGGCAAGATGCGGATTCCGCATTTTCCATGCTGCGATAAGGCAGAACAATAGGTCAGGTGTAGGCACGGGGCCTAGTGAAAAGTCGACCGGGAGCATTCGCAGCGTCAGGATAACGAATGCCGACAGCAAAAACGCAAGATTGCAAACCAGAACGCGTGCCTGGTTGAACATCGCCTTACCTCTCGGCTGCGAGCGCGTCGGTATCGGCCAACGGCGCGACCAGCAGATTGCTGTCGGCATCCACGGACTGTGGTGGCCTGCTCCTGATGACGTTGACCAGCTCGAGATTGTTTATGTCGGCCGCCGGAAGGATCACAACCTGGTTGTTGGCGTTCACCGAAACAGTGCCGACCAGTAGGTCCGGCGGAAATATCCCGCCTTCACCCGAAGTGAAGACTGTATCGCCGGAACTCAACTGGTTCAGGTTGGTGACGAGTTCAAGTTGGGGCAGCCGCGTATTGCGTCCGGCCACGATTCCTCTCGCGCCCGATGGCCTGATCTTGACTGGAATGCGACTGGTGGTGTCGGTAATGAGGATAACTCTGGACGATGTGCGGCCAACTCCTGAAATGCGGCCGATCAGCCCTCGTCCGTCCATTACCGCCCACCCATCGGAAATACTGTTCCGCCGTCCAGCGTTGATGAGCACGGAGTTTCGGAATGCCCCGCTGGTGTCGGCAGTTACCTGTGCCGCGACAGTCGACAGCTGTTCGTTGACCTGAATGTTTGCCACCTCCCTGAGTTGAGCATTCTGTTGCTCAAGAAGAATGGCGCGCTCCCGCCATTGCCGGAGTTGCCGGTTCTCCTCTTCCAATTCGGCGACACGTTGGAGTGTGCTCGACCAGTCGCCGAGAGATCTGAACATGTCAGACACCATCTTCCCGGGTTTCAGGCCTGTTTCGAATGCCGGCAGCAGGCGATCCACGAGTTCAGCCCTGACGATTGCCATCCTCTCGTTGTCAATCCGCCAGAATATGAAAACGCCCACCAGCAGGGCTATGGTCAGCCCAATGAACACGCGGCGCAGTGGCCGGCGTACCAGTCGTTCGGAATCGCTGTCTATTGGCGAATTCGTCACGGCATTCGCAATCGGTTCAGCTCTCGTAGTCGATCAGCTTGATTCCCGGATTTGCTGCTTCAATGTCGAGCGCCTGTCCGGTTCCGAGAACCACGCACTTCATCGGTTCCTGAGCTACAGCCACCGGAAGTCCGGTGTGAACCCTGAGTTCTTCATCCATGTCTCTCAGCAACGCGCCGCCGCCGGTCAGGATGATCCCGGTTTCCGAAATATCTGCCGCAATGTCGGGTGGCGTGTGCATCAGTGCCCTTGAGACTGACTCCCGGATCTGCCTGATCGGGTCGGCGAACGCCTCGGCCACCTGCGCCTGGGTAAACACCAGCTCGCGCGGCTTGCCGTGGGTGCCGTCGCTGCCGCGGATATTGGCTGAATCGCCGACTCCGTCTTTCGGTTTGCGGGCGACGCCGAGAACCTTCTTGACCTGCTCGGCAGCCGCCATTCCGAGACTCACATTGTATTTGACGCGTAGATAATTGGCGAGTGCCTCATCAAGGGCGTCCCCAGCAATCCTGATTGAACAGGCAAAGACGATGCCGCCGAGCGAGAGCACTGCGACTTCCGTAGTGCCGCCTCCTATGTCGACGATCATGCTGCCTTTTGCCTGTGAAATATCCATTCCGGCACCGACCGCGGCCGCGACCGGCTCTGCAACCAGGCCAGCTTTCCGGGCGCCTGCCGACAGAACTGACTGGCGGATGGCCCGCTTTTCGACCTGTGTGGCGCCATGTGGCACGCAGACAATGATCCGCGGTTTCGCAAAGGTTGCTCTCCGCCTGGTCTTTCTGATGAAGTGCCGGATCATCTCTTCCGCTACGGCAAAGTCTGCGATGACTCCGTCGCGCAACGGGCGAATGACTTCCATGGTTCCGGGCGTGCGGCCCACCATCGCCTTCGCATCCTCGCCGACGGCTATGACCTTCCTCGACCCGTTGCCAATCTGGTAGGCAACCACAGAAGGTTCATCAAGCACAATGCCCTCGCCCTTCACGTAGACGAGCGTGTTTGCGGTTCCTAGGTCAATCGCAATGTCGTACGACAATATCCAATTGAAGATGGAAAACATCTGCCCGGTTTCCGTTGTTGACCGCCACCGTCTCAACGGCTTTATTTTGGTTTCTTTCTCACACTGCTCACGGAACGTAAAGCACCAAGGCGCTTGATTGAGCCGAAAGGAGACATGCCGGCAGCCATGGCCGCCGGCATGGATTACGAAGAATGCCTCGAGTCAGGCAACATCGGCCATGTCGCCGGGCGCCGTCTTTGAGCGCCGGTAGCGCAAATTGTTCAGAGCGCTGACATATGCCTTCGCCGAAGCGAGCACGGTGTCGGTGTCACTCGACTGGCCCACGACAATCCGCCCGTGCTCTTCGAGGCGTACGCTGACCGTCGCCTGCGCATCGGTGCCTTCGGTGACCGCCTGTACATGGTACAAGAGCAGTCTGGCTTCATGCTCGAAGACCGTGTTGATTGCGTTGAATGCGGCATCAACCGGGCCATCTCCCGTAGCCTTGACCTCATGTTCGGTGCCATCGACCATGATGCGCAATTCTGCAGTCTTTGGTACGACCGAACCGCAAACCACCTTGAGTTGCAGCACATTGAGATGTTCATCGACATCTTCATTGCTGCTGGCCTGCATCAGCGCAATGAGATCCTCGTCAAAAATCTCCTTCTTCTTGTCGGTGAGCGCCTTGAACTGGACAAAGACATCTTTCAGCCTGTTGCCGCCGATCTCATAGCCGAGTTCCGACAGTTTCTTTCTCAGCGCAGCGCGACCGGAATGCTTGCCCATGACGAGATTGGTCGAAGCGATGCCGACATCCTCGGGCCGCATGATTTCGTAGGTCCCGGAGTGCTTCAGCATTCCGTCCTGATGAATCCCGGCCTCATGCGCAAAGGCGTTCTTGCCTACGATGGCCTTGTTGTACTGCACGGGGAAGCCTGTTGCGTCGGAAACCATGCGCGAGGCCTGAATGATGCGGGTGGTGTCAACCTCCGTCGCGAACGGCATAATGTCATTCCGAACCCGCATGGCCATGACCACTTCTTCGAGAGCGGCGTTTCCGGCGCGCTCGCCCAGGCCATTGATTGTGCACTCAATCTGCCTTGCTCCAGCCATGACCGCTGCGAGAGAATTCGCGACCGCCATTCCGAGGTCATTGTGACAGTGGGTGGACAGGACCACGCTGTCGATGTCCGGAACCCGGTTGCGCAGCATGGCGATCAGTTCGGCACTTTCGCCGGGCGCGGTATAGCCTACCGTGTCAGGGATATTGATCGTGGTTGCTCCAGCGCGAATCGCAGTCTCCACAGCCCGGCAGAGAAAATCATGCTCTGTCCGGGTTCCATCTTCGGGAGACCATTGAACATCGCTGGTATAGCGCAAGGCATGGGTAACCGAACGCGCAATCGCTTCGATAACGTCTTCCGGCTCCATCTTGAGCTTGAACTTCATATGCAGGGGTGAAGTCGAAATGAACGTGTGAATTCGCGCCCGCTCGGCGTGCCCAAGCGCTTCCCCGGCGCGATCAATGTCATTCAGCGACGAGCGCGCCAATCCGCACACCGTGGCCTTCCGCGTGCGCTTTGCAATTTCGAACACGGCCGTGAAATCGCCTTCCGACGCAATCGGGAAACCAGCTTCGATGATGTCGATGCCCATCTCGTCGAGGAGCTCGGCGATCTCGATCTTTTCGGTGAGGGTCATCGTAGCCCCGGGCGACTGTTCGCCGTCGCGCAGGGTTGTGTCGAAGATCAGGACCCGGTCCTGACCGTTGTCAGCTTTGTCTGTCATGATGTGTTCCGATTTGGTGGATTGGTTGATCCGGATAATCGGTGCGTCCTGTCAACCTCTGAGCCGGCGCACCATTTCCGCGTGCTCAGAGGCAGGCAAGAAGGAGAGCTAGCCTGTCCAATTCCGGCTCTGGAACTACGCCGGTTCTGTCAATCACCAAATCCATGCGACGGCCCCTATCACAGTTCGAAGCTTCATGAAAGTGTCATTTGAAACTGAATGCGACCGAGTTCGCGAGGAATTTATTTGCGGCTCATTGGGGCTCATCCTCCATGACCAGGACGCCCTCGCTGAATTCAACCCGGTAAACATCCCCTCCTGGATGGGTCAACATTCCCTGTCCATGCGGCACACCATTCTGCCATTGGCCTTCGTAACTGTAGCCGTTTACGTACTCCACCTTGCCGGTGCCGGACCGTTTTCCACTCGCGAACTGCCCTTCGTAGGTGCCTCCATCGGCAGAGGACTCGATGCCACTCCCATGTTTCTGGCCAGCGACCCAGTCGCCTGTATAGCTGTAGCCTCCCGGCCGCTCGTACACGCCATGGCCATGAAACAGAGAATGCGCGAGGTCCCCGCGATAGCTGGAGCCGTCAGCGAACAGCAACTCTCCCGTCCCTTCCATCATGCCATCGACCCAGTTCGCCGTGAAACGGGACCCGTCCGCTGTCACCAGGATTCCAGCTCCTGCAGGTTTGCCGCCAGCGAGCAATCCCTTGTAGTTATCTCCGTTTGCATAATCGATGATGCCGGGACCGTTCAGCACGTTTTCTGTCCATTCGCCCTGAAAGACAGTGCCGTTGGCCGATCTCAACATTCCCTGGCCGTGCTTCTGTCCGTTGGCGAATGCGCCCTCGTGTACGGAACCATCCGGATATTTCAGGCGTCCGGAGCCATGGATTTGTCCGTCCTTCCACTCGCCAATGTAGTAGGAACCGTCGGTACCGGTCTGGGAGCCTGCGCCGTGACGCAACCCGTTCCTGAATGTGCCCGTATACTGTGTTCCGTTCGGCATGGTCATGCGGGCGCTGCCGGTCAACACGCCTGCCGACCATCGGCCCACCAATATGCTGCCATCGGGAAGCTCCAGCTTTCCGATACCCTGGGCTTTGCCGTCAGCATATTGCCCCGAAAACACTGACCCGTCGGGCATGATTTCGCTGCCTGGCCCGTTCAGGAGCCCGCCGGACCACATCCCCTCCACTCGCCTGCCGTCCGGCAGGGTGAGAACGCCTTCACCATGGCGCTGGCCGCTCTTGAAGCCGCCTTCATAAACCGAGCCATCAGCAAGAGTTTCGATGGCTTCGCCCTCGACCCGGCCACCTTGCCAGATGCCTGTGAGGTTGCCTCCATTGGCAAAACTGTAAGTGCCCAGTCCCTCCGGCCTGTCTTGATGCCACTGACCTTCATATCTGTCGCCGTTTGCGAATTGCATCGTACCCGAACCATGGCGGTCACCCTCGTGAAATTCTCCCGTATAGACCGAATTGTCCGGGTAATGGGCGCGCCCGGTTCCGTGCTGCTTGCCGTATTGCCACTCGCCTTCATAGACATATCCGCTCGGAAGGCTCAGCACGCCATTGCCATGCATCTGGCCGTCCAGCTGGTCGCCGATATAGGTTGGTTCAGACTGGTTTCCGGTCCCGGTTTCGTTGGAATGACTTGCGCTGACAGGTAACAGCAACAAGAGAGCGGATGCTGCGAGTGCGGCCCAATTCGACATCAGGATTCAGTTCCTTGTGCAATGCACTCCATATATAGTGAATTTTGCCACCAGAGTAAGCAATAGTTGACAAAAAACAGTGTCTGAAGAATTCCGATTGATGCTTACGCAAGCAAACCCCACAGTGGGCGATCTTGCGGGCAATGCAGGCAAGGTTGTCGAGTGCCATCGTTCAGGCGCTGCAAGTGGCGTGCACATGGTTGCGTTCCCCGAGATGTTCCTTCCTGGTTACCCAGCGCAGGACCTGGTCCTGAAGCGTTCATTCGTTGATGGCTGCCAACGGGCAATCGGCCAGGTCGCGGAAGCGTGCGCCGGCGGTCCTGCAGTCGGAGTGGGTGCCCCCTGCATTGAGGAAGGCAAGCTGCACAATGCCTATTTCGTGCTGCAAGACGGCCAGATCGCGGCGAAGATCTTCAAGCACCACTTGCCCAACAGCGAAGTCTTTGACGAGAAGCGTCTGTTCGTTCCCGGACCGATCTGCGGGCCTTACAGGGTTGGCCCGGTTAGGATCGGCACGCCAATTTGCGAAGACGCCTGGGAGTCAGACGTTGCCGAGACGCTCGTCGAGTCCGGGGCTGAAATCCTGCTCGTTGCCAACGGTTCGCCCTACCACAGGGGCAAGATGGACATCCGCTATTCGCATATGGCGGCGCGTGTCGTGGAGACGGGCTTGCCGCTGGCCTACCTGAACCTCTGCGGAGGGCAGGATGATCTCGTGTTTGATGGGGCTTCATTCGTGATCGATCAGGATGGCACGCTGGCCTTGCAGATGCCGGCATTCGACGAGGCGCAGGAGATCGTATGCTTCAGGCAGCAGAGCGGCCAGTGGTCGGCAGCCAAGGGGCAGTTTGCGCCACAGCCGGATGAATGGGAGGCCGACTACCGGGCAATGGTCGAAGCCCTGCGCGACTACCTTTCCAAGTCAGGGTTTTCTTCGGTTGTCCTGGGGCTTTCGGGCGGAATCGACAGTGCGCTGGTTGCAACCATCGCGGCTGACGCCCTTGGACCTGCCAATGTTCGGTGCGTAATGCTCCCGTCACAATTTACATCAGGCAGTTCTGTGAAGGATGCCACGGAAGTAGCTGAAAAACTTGGATGCCGCATCGACCAGGTGAGTATTCGCGAAGCCGCTGGCGCCATCGAGAATGCACTGGCGCACCTTTTCGAGGGTTTGGAGCGGGGTGTAGCAGAAGAGAACATTCAGTCGCGCCTCAGAGGATTGCTGCTGATGGCGATTTCCAACAAGTTCGGTTCCCTGTTGCTCACCACAGGCAACAAGTCGGAGGCCGCTGTTGGTTATGCGACCATCTATGGTGACATGGCTGGCGGCTACAATCCGATCAAGGATCTGTACAAGACCAGGGTGTTTGCATGTTGCCGCTGGCGGAACTCCAACTACAGGGACTGGATGAAGGGCCCCAAGGGCCGTTGCATACCGGAAAGCGTATTGGACAAGCCGCCATCTGCAGAACTGAGACCAGACCAGAAGGACACGGACAGCCTTCCTCCCTATGATACGCTGGATCTCATTCTGGAGCGTCTGATCGACAGGGACCAGTCAATCAGCGAGATACTGGCGGAGGGATTTGACCCGGACACGGTCAGACGAGTTGAACAGCTGATCTACGCGTCTGAATACAAGCGGTTCCAGTCTGCGCCGGGAGTGAGATTGACAGGGCGGGCATTATGGCTGGACAGGCGCTACCCGATTGTCAATCAATGGCGAGACTCGTAACTGCCAGAAAAAGTCGGCGGTCATTTGCAATCGGGAGGGTTGCAGGTCGCGGGCAAAGGGAAGTGAAAACGAGGCAATTCGAGAAGCTCTACCAGCAATGACCACTACCAGATTTGCTCCTTCGCCGACCGGGCACCTTCACTTGGGCAACCTGCGCACAGCCCTGTTTAATTTTCTTGTGTCGCGGAAGGATGAAGGAGACTTCATACTTCGTATCGATGACACGGACAGCGAACGGTCGCGCCAGGAATTCGTCGACTCCATCATGTTCGATCTTGAGTGGTTGGGCCTGCATTGGGACCGGGTCGAAAGGCAGTCGGAGCGGCTTGATCTCTACGCAGATGCAGCAGACCGCATGCGCCAGAATGGCCGGCTCTACGAGTGTTTCGAGACGCCAGAAGAACTGTCGCTCAAGCGCAGGATGCAACTGAAGGCCGGCCGGCCCCCGGTTTATGATCGCGAGAGCCTTCGCCTGACGGACGAACGCAAGGACGAATTGCGTTCAGAGCGGCCAGGTTACTGGCGGTTCCTCTTGAACGCGGAACGCGTCGAATGGGATGACAGCATTCAGGGCAATGTATCAATCGACGCCGCCAGTGTATCCGACCCCGTGCTGATACGCGCAGATGGCCAAGTGCTGTACACGCTGGCATCGGTAGCAGACGATCTCGACATGGGGATAGCCAGCGTTGTCAGGGGCGCGGATCATATCACCAACACAGCTGCCCAGATACAGATCATGGGCGCGCTTGGAAGCGGGCCTCCCGGATTTGCACACCATAGCCTGCTGACCGGGCCGGATGGCGGACCCCTAGCCAAGCGTGAGGGATCGAATTCGGTTCGGGGGCTACGGGAGTCCGGTATCGAGCCGATGACTGTTCTAGCTTTGCTTGCGGCACTGGGCACTTCCGCCGCGCCCCGTTTTGCTCCGTCCCCAACTGGCCTTGCCGCGGGATTCGATTTTTCAGAATTCGGAACTGCGCCAGCGAGGGTGGAGGACACTGCGTTCCGCGACCTGAACGCGAGGTATTTGGCCAGCCAGGAGTACGAATTCGCAGAGTCGAGGATAATGGCGTTGGGAGTTCCGGATGGTCTCGCCAGAAAGTTCTGGCAGGCACTTCGTGAAAACATTTCGACCATGGACGAACTGGCTGACTGGTGGTCGATATTGAGGGATGGGGCCGAGCCAGCAATTGACGCTGCGGATTTGGAGTTTGTTGGAAGTGCGTTCGAGTTGCTGCCTGAACCGCCGTTTGGTCCGTCCAGTTGGAAAGACTGGACAGAACAGGTTGCCAGTCAAACAGGGCGAAAGGGAAGGTCCCTATACATGCCGCTGAGGCTGGCGCTGACAGGCAGAAGCGCCGGGCCAGGCATGCCGGATGTGATGGAGTTGATACAGCAAGTGAAGCGCTAGCAATGCAGACCGGGTTTTTGACACCGTTTCGCCCGAACCGGATTCAGGACTGGCCGGTTGCCGCCGGCAGGGTCTGGACGCGAGCGCAACAGCCCAAGCCAGGATGATGGCTGGATAATCCGCGAGCAGGGAGGGGGCCAAGAAATGAAGTTGAGCTGGAAAGCCCGTCGAGTACTGGTGCTCATGCAGCAGGCAGCGGGGCTGAGCGTCAAAACGGAATTGCGATGAGCGACAGTGACGCAAACGGCAGCTCCGGATCCGTGGCGGCCCTTTCAAGGACCCCGTTGCACGGTCTTCATTTGAAGCTTGGCGCGCGGATGGTGCCATTCTGCGGGTATGAGCTTCCGGTTCAGTATCCCGGTGGCATCATTGCCGAACACACGCAGACACGCACCCATGCAGGTTTGTTCGATGTGAGTCACATGGGCCAGGTGCGTGTCAGGCCTAGCTCAAGCATGATGGAGGATGTTTGTCTGGCCCTGGAACGTTTGACGCCCGCCAATATCGTTGATTTGCCGGAGGGCAGGCAAAGATATGCGTTATTGACCGCTCCGGACGGCGGGATCCTTGATGACATCATGGTGGCCCGCAAGACTGATCACCTGCTTTTGGTAGTCAACGCTTCGCGCCGCAGTCAGGATTTCAGCCTGATTCAGTCAAGTCTTGAAGATATTGCAGTTGTCGAGATGGTTGCGGACAGGGCGCTGATCGCCTTGCAAGGTCCCGCTTCAGCCAACTGCCTGGAACGGTTGCTTCCCGGGGCAGGGGATTTGACCTTCATGGAAACCAGCGAGTTCGAGTATGCTGGTGAAACAGTCTGGGTGTCCCGGTCCGGATATACTGGTGAAGATGGCTACGAAGTATCTGTTCCATCACACGACGCAACCCGGCTTGCCAATGAACTGCTCGCCATGGACCCTGTTCAGCCAGCGGGGCTGGGTTCCAGAGATTCATTGAGGCTTGAGGCAGGTTTGCGCCTCTATGGGAATGATATTGACGAAAGCACCAGCCCGGTCGAGGCGGGACTAGACTGGACGATACCTGCGGTTCGCAGATACGGCGGCGCCAGGGAAGGCGGGTTTCCAGGCGAGGACAGGATATTCGCCGATCTTGCCGATGGCACCGGCAGAAGCTTCGTCGGGATCAGGCCACAGGGCAGGGCCCCTGTGCGTGGCGGTGCGCTCCTGTTCGCGGGTCTGGAGGATACAGATAGCATCGGCAAAGTGACCTCGGGCGGGTTCGGACCAACAATTGGCGGACCGGTGGCCATGGGTTATGTTGCGGCTGCGTCGAGCGCATTGGGCACGACAATCTTTGCTGAAGTCAGAGGCCGGAGAATGCCTGCTGAAATCCAGCCATTGCCATTTGTCGAACACCGATTCAGGAGACAGAAGAGGTCAGCATGATAAGGTATACGGAGGAACATGAGTGGCTTGCTCTCGATGAGGACATAGTCACGGTGGGCATTACCGAACATGCCGTGGAGCAATTGGGTGACATCGTGTTTGTCGATTTGCCGGAGGAGGGCGATACCGTTGAGGAAGGCGGGGAAGCTGGAGTGGTTGAGAGTGTAAAGGCTGCATCCGATGTCTATGCACCGGCTTCTGGAACAGTTGTTGAGATCAATGAAGCCATCAGGGACAATCCGGCGCTTGTGAACCAGGATCCCCTTGGCGACGGCTGGTTCTTCAAGTTGCGGCTGGACGACCCTTCGGCATTCCATTCATTCATGAGTGAAGATGAGTATGGAAAACTGATTGGCCAAAGCTGAAGCGACGGCTGGAGACTAGCATGACCAGCTCTGATCGATCTTACGACCCATACGATTTCGCGAACCTGCGTCACATCGGCCCCACCCGCGAGGGTGTTGCTTCCATGCTGACGGAACTGGGCTACGGATCTGAAGACGAACTGGTGGAGGCTGCGCTTCCTGCATTTCTCGGTGGCGCAGAACTGCACGGTTTCGGCAAACCTCTGACGGAACAGGAAGCCCTCGACAGAATCCGGGCAACGGCGGCCCGGAACAGGCGGATGGTCTCGCTGATTGGCATGGGTTACTATGGAACGGTAACGCCAGCCGTCATTCTCAGGAACATTTTTGAGAACCCGGCTTGGTACACGGCATACACCCCATACCAGCCCGAAATCAGCCAGGGCAGGCTGGAAGTGCTGCTCAACTTCCAGACCATGATTTGCGACCTCACGGGATTGGAGGTTGCCAACGCTTCACTTCTTGATGAAGCGACCGCAGGTGCCGAGGCCATGGCAATGGCGCGGCGGTTGTCGAGATCAAAGTCCCAAGAGTTCTTCGTGGACAGGGACTGCCACCCCCAGACAATCTCAGTCTTGCGCACCCGGGCTGACCCGATGGGGATCACGCTGGTTGTGGGTTGTCCCGGCGAAGACCTGCGCCCCGAACAGGTCTTTGGTGCGTTGTTTCAGTATCCTGGCACCCATGGCGGCATCCGCGATTTCACGGACCAGATTGCCGGCCTGCACCAGGTAAAAGCTATTGCGGCCGTTGCCACGGACCTGCTCGCATTGGCCGTGATCAAGGAACCGGGTTCGATGGGGGCTGACATCGTCGTGGGGTCAACCCAGAGGTTTGGCGTGCCGCTGGGTTTCGGAGGGCCGCATGCAGCATTCATTGCCACGAAAGATGCCTTCAAGCGCGACCTGCCGGGCAGAATTGTCGGCATTTCCAAGGATACCAAGGGAAGAGAGGCCTACCGCCTGGCGCTACAGACCCGGGAACAGCACATTCGGCGGCAGAAAGCCAAGTCGAACATCTGCACCGCGCAGGTTTTGCCGGCCGTGATGGCCGCATTGTATGCTGTGTTTCACGGGCCGAGTGGAATCCGGGCGATTGCCCAACGCATTCACGGCCATACCGCAGCGCTGGCAAAGGTTTTGTCAAATTCCGGCCTTGTCTTTGAACCGGACGCCTATTTTGACACGTTGACCATTGCCGTTGGCGCGCGGCAGCAGCAAGTCCTTACCGAAGCCGTTGCGCAGGGATTGAACTTGCGAAGAGTCGGTGAGGACCGGATCGGACTTTCACTGGACGAACTGACCGACCGGGTTCAGCTTTCGAAGTTGGCCGACTTGTTTGGGGTCCATGCGGACCTTGAACCAGACGGCAATGATTGTGCCATTCCTGAAGAGTTGAAGCGCAGCAGCGCATATCTTCAGCACCCGGCCTTTCACCTGAACCGCTCCGAAACAGCAATGATGCGTTACATGCGTCGGCTGGCAGACAAGGATCTGGCACTGGATCGCGCCATGATCCCGCTGGGCTCATGTACAATGAAGCTCAATGCGGCCACGGAGATGATACCTGTATCCCTGCCAGAGTTTGCGCAGATCCATCCTTATGTCCCTTCCGATCAGGCAGAAGGGTACCGGGAGATGGTCGAGGACCTGGGTAACAAATTGTGTGAGATTACCGGATTTGAGGCCATCTCCATGCAGCCCAACTCGGGTGCGCAGGGCGAATATGCCGGTCTACTGGCAATTCGGCGCTATCACGAGAGCAGGGGAGAACAGCACCGCAACGTTTGTCTCATCCCAAAGTCGGCCCACGGCACCAACGCCGCTTCGGCGCAAATGGCAGGGATGAAGGTTGTCGAAGTTGGCACCAAGGAAGATGGTACGGTGGATCTGGAGGATTTGCGCAATCGGGCCGAAGCAGCCGGAAACGAGTTGTCGGCATTGATGATCACATATCCTTCCACGCATGGCGTCTTTGAAGACACTGTGAAGGAGGTGATTTCAATCACGCACAACCATGGCGGGCAGGTCTACTATGACGGCGCCAACCTGAATGCGCTGGTCGGGATCGTCAAACCTGGTGAACTTGGCGCTGACGTCGGCCACCTGAATCTTCACAAGACATTCTGCATTCCCCATGGAGGCGGCGGGCCAGGAATGGGTCCAATCGGTGTGCGCAGGCACCTTGTTCCGTTTCTTCCGGGCGACCCGATTTCGCAGTGTTCGGAAGGAGCAGTCTCTGCAACGATGAATGGCTCGGCTTCCATCCTGCCGGTCTCGTGGGCTTATATCATGATGATGGGCGCGGAGGGGCTGTCGAGGGCCACTCGTGTTGCAATCATCAATGCAAACTACATTGCGAACAGGCTAAGCGAACGGTTTGAGATCTGCTACACGGGCAGGAATGGGCTCGTCGCCCATGAGTGCATTCTGGACATCAGAAAGGCGGTGGCTGGCACCAGTATTACTGTTGATCATGTTGCAAAACGGCTGATCGACTGTGGCTTCCATCCACCGACGATGAGTTGGCCTGTCGCTGGCACATTGATGATCGAACCAACGGAATCCGAACCCAAGCACGAACTCGACAGGTTCTGCGACGCCATGCTTGGCATAATGGACGAGATCGATGCGGTGCGGGAAGGCAAAGCACCGGCAGAAGACAATGCGTTGGTCAATGCTCCGCACACTCTGGAGGACCTGGTCGACGACTGGAACAGGGCATATGACAAACGTAGGGCGTTCTTTCCTCCCGGGTGTGTGCCGGAATACAAGTACTGGCCTCCGGTCAACCGAATTGACAATGTCTGGGGCGACATGAACTTTCTGGGGGTGCGGGTGCTCCAAGAACACTGATGCCGCTGCACGGTGTTTTTGGTATCGGCTCATTGCACGCACAGAACTGCCACTTTCACCGCTCAGCCTTGTTGCCTGCTTGACAGGGGCAGCACTTGCATTCAAATGTGACGATCACCGGGGCCGTAGCTCAGTCGGGAGAGCGCGTCGTTCGCAATGACGAGGTCAGGGGTTCGATTCCCCTCGGCTCCACCATTCTCCGGCAATTACTGCTCGTTTCGTGGTTGGCGTGGATCGGGGTGAATGGGTATGGTTGGCTCCTGGTTGTCGGTCCGAACGCACGATTCGAGCGTACGTCCCCAACATGACTCCCGCAACTCAATGGTACCGGCATCTTCCGGGACAATTGGTTCAGAACTGGTGCAGCCCGCCGAAACGGAATCAATGGCCCAAGCCGGAGACGCCATTGCCAGATTCACCGGCTGGTTTTGCGACCCAGTCGGACGGCGTCCATTGCGCGGCTTCATGCGCTTGATGGCCTTGGGCCGAAAGTCCAGGAAATTGCGCTCTGTGCTCTCCACCCAAGCCCCGGCAGGGCCAGAACAAGATCCCCAACAGAGAGTATCGAACAGCCGTAACGAACCCGCTGGGCGTGCCTGATCATGATGCGCCCGCTTCTTTAGTCAGATTTCTTGCCCTTTTTCTGACATATTTAAGCGTATGCTGTTATTCTTAAATACAGGCTTGATATTCAGTGCTATGTAAAATATGCCCTCATCGTAAGATAGCGACAGATCCAATTTTGGGTTCGAGGCGCCGGGATGAAACGGAATGGCCAAGGCAGATACAGGGCAATATCGACGGTAGGCGAGAAGGCAGAGGCGTTCATTCCTGCACCGCTGCCGCCGGATCCGTCCATTGATTGGTCCCCGGTCCTCCACAAAAAGTTCGATCAAGCTCTGCTGGTGCTTGGCCGACTGGACAGCGTTTCGACCTTGCTCCCGGATACTTTACTTTTTCGCTCGATGTATGTCCGCAAGGAAGCGGTACTGTCCTCCATGATTGAGGGAACCCGGTCTTCGCTGTCGGATCTGCTCTTGTTCGATCTGGATCAGAAGCCCGGCGTACCTCTGGATGATGTGCAGGAGGTCAGCAATTTTGTCGCAGCCTACCACCATGGATTGCGCCTGTTGGAGGAAGGGTTGCCACTGTCGCTTCGCCTCATTCGCGAGATCCATGGAGTGCTGATGAGCATAGGCCAAGGCAGCAGACAAACTCCGGGAGAATTCCGGCGCAGCCAGAACTGGATTGGCGGCACGCGGCCCGGCACCGCCGTGTTTGTTCCGCCGCCGCCTGAAGAGGTGCTGGAGTGCATGGGCAAGCTTGAACTGTTCATCCATGACCAACCGGAGCCAACCCCGGTGTTGATCAAGGCGGCACTTGCTCATGTTCAGTTCGAGACGATCCATCCCTTCCTCGATGGAAACGGCCGTGTGGGGCGATTGCTGATCCTGTTATTGTTGCATGAGCACAAGGTGCTGCGGGAGCCGATGCTCTACCTCAGCCTCTATTTCAAGAAGCACCGTCAGTACTACTACGAATTGCTCAACGGTGTTCGATTGACTGGTGACTGGGAAGCTTGGCTTGACTTCTTTGCGGAGGCCGTGTTCGTCACGGCAACTCAGGCAATAGAGACCGCACAACAGCTGCTCGAACTGTCAAACCGGGATCGTGGCAGGATCAGCGGGTTGGGGCGCGGGGCGGAATCATCACAACAGATCCACCGGGCGCTCATGGAACACCCAATCGCCTCATCAGGTTTGTTGGTAGAGAAGACTGGCCTTACTCCTCCCACGGTCAACAAGGCGCTTGCCCGGCTTGAACAACTCGGCGTTGTCGAGGAAATGACTGGCCGGAAAAGAAACCGGCTGTTTTCATATCCCGGCTATCTCGAAATCATGGAACGCGGCATGGAGCCGCCCGGCAGGTAGTCTGCTACGCTGGTCGAGTTGCCGGGCTTGAATTTGAACTGATGTTGGGCCGATGCCGGTACTCGCATTCGGCATCAAGGCAACTCACTTGCCGAAACCTCCGGAAAAGCCTGTGATGTTTGCAAGAGCTTCCTGAGCAATGCGCAGGGACGCACCGGTAGCAATGCAAATCTGGGGAAGGATCATCCATTCAAGTGTCCATGATGCTCCTGAACGTTCCTGTTCGTGAAGCATCGCGTGCTGCATTCCGGATACCAGAACCGCATTGAAGCGGCCCAACGACACAAGAACCTCAGCACCCACCGGGTTCTGTTTGCCCGGAATTGACGACGATGATCCACCCCCCTGATAGGTGACTTCATCGGCCTGGGCCATCAGGCAGAGGTCCTGGCCAATTTTGCCCAGCGAACCGCTGATCAGCCCAAGCCAGGCAGCATAGGATACCAGCCCTCGGCGGTTGGTTTGCCAGGATGTTCCGTTATCACGTAAGCCAAGTGTCCCAGCAATGTGCTGGGCAACCATGTCTGGATTGCGCAGCGGCATAGACGACCGGTCTCCAACCGGTCCGTAGAACTGGAGGATGTCTATCAGCTTACGTGCTCTGGAGGCATCATTGATCGCATCAAGCACGGCAGCTTGCCAGTTGGACAGCCGACTGGAAACCTCAGCCATTCCGGCCGGTTGCATCCGCGTGCGGGCTGTAATCGCCGCGCTCCCGTGTTCGTCCATCAGTTGTTGGAGAAGCGCATTGATGGCACCGGCCCTCTCCGACGCTACGTCGTGAAATAGGCACAGGGTCATCGAAAGCGCGGTATCGACCACATCCTGGCTTGTCGCGCCCTTGTGGAGGGCCTTTCGGCAATCCTCCGGTAGTGCAGAGCGCACTTGCCGGACAAGTTCAGGCACAACTACACCATCGCGGGCAAGCCCTTGGCAAAGCAGGTCGGTGTCTGGTTGGAATACATCCAATAGATCGGTGGTCCGCTTGCGAACGGCCTCGGAGATTTCTTCTTCCGTGTGAAGCGCATTGGTAAGGGCTCGTTCAAATTCGATCATCCTGCCCAGCATCGCCTCGAAACCAAACAGTTGTTCGGTTTGCTGGTCACCCAGGAGTCCTGAGTCGCCCGAATGGAAAAAAGGGTAGGAATACACTTTCAGACTGCTCCAAAAGCGGCAGCAATTCCTTGGCCGACCCCAACACACATGGTGGCCAGGGCCAATGACTTGCCGCGGAGCGACAGTTCAAGGCAGGCAGTACCGGAAATGCGGGCACCTGACATGCCGAGCGGATGTCCCAAGGCAATTGCGCCTCCATTCGGATTAACCCGGTCGTCGTCGTCGTCCAGTCCAAACGATCGCAGTACAGCGAGGCTCTGGCTTGCAAACGCTTCATTCACTTCAATGATGTCGAACGAGCCCGGTTCCAAACCCAGGGCAGTACAGAGCCTCTCGGTGGCCGGAACCGGGCCAATGCCCATTACTCTTGGTTCCACTCCGGCGGTCGCTCCTCCCAGAAACCGCGCAATCGGATTGAAGCCATGCCGCTTGACCGAGTCTTCCGACGCAAGAAGCAATGCAGCCGCGCCGTCATTGACCCCAGATGCGTTGCCCGCTGTGACTGTACCAGGCGAACGAAAGGGCGCTGGCAGTTTTGCTAGCGCCTCCAGATCAGTCTCACGAGGATGCTCGTCCTTCTCGACGATAATTGCCGGCCCCTTCCTCTGAGCAACTTCGACAGGGGTGATCTCCAGGGAAAGCCTCTCCCTCGACATCAATGCCTTCTGTTGTGAACGCAGCGCAAACCGGTCCTGGTCCTCCCGGGTAATGGCGTGCGCTTCAGCGACATTCTCCGCCGTTTCCGGCATTGAATCTAGGCCGTATTGTTGCTTCATTCTCGGATTGGGAAACCGCCATCCGATTGTCGTGTCGTAAAGGTTGGCGGAGCGGGAATACGCACTCTCGGCCTTGCCAAATACGAACGGCGCCCGGGACATGCTTTCGACGCCCCCGGCAATCACCGTATCCGCGTCGCCCGTGCGAATTGCTCTGGCGGCGATGTTGACAGCGTCCATCCCAGACCCGCAGAGCCGATTAATGGTGGCGGCAGGAACCGATACAGGCAAGCCCGCCAGTAGTGCGCACATCCTCGCCACGTTGCGGTTGTCTTCGCCAGCCTGATTGGCGCATCCGTAGTAGACTTCGTCGACCTCCCACGGCGGCAACGCCGGATTGCGTTCAAGCAAGGCGCGTATCGGAATTGCACCAAGATCATCCGACCGGACGGGTGCAATCGCTCCGCCGAACTTCCCGATCGGGGTTCTTGTGAAGTCGCAAATGAAGACTTCCCGCATCGGCGGCCTCGTCACCTATTCCCTGGCTGCATGGGCAATCTCGGTTCTGGCCCGCAGATCCCTCAGAACGTCAAGCTCGACTTCCGTGGGCGCTGGCGTGGTCTCCAACTCATTGGCGAACCGGACCTCCCAGCCAACCGTCTCCTGGACCTGCCCTTGCTCAATTCCAGGGTGAAGTGTCTGCACCACGAATTCCCGTGTGTCCGGGTCCGGCCGCCATATGGCCAGATCGGTCACCAGGAGGGTAGGCCCGAGGGTCTTCAAACCCAGCTGTTCCCGTTCGCCGCCGCCGTTGCCGAAACCGAAAGACGTCATGAAGTCTATATGCTCGGCGAAACTCCGCCTGCTCTGCTTCATGACAATGAATATCTGTTGGCATTGCGTTGCGATTTCCGGCGCACCGCCGCCACCGGGAAGCCTCACTTTGGGTCGAGTGTAATCGCCAATCACCGTCGTGTTGATGTTGCCGAACTTGTCCAATTGCGCTGCGCCGAGAAATCCAACCGTGATCCGGCCACCCTGCAGCCAGTAGCGGAACATCTCGGTTACAGGCACCGTGGAAAGCGCTGTTTCGCAAAGTTCGCCATCGCCGATCGAGAGCGGCAGCACATCCGGTGCAGTGCCAATGGTTCCGGACTCATAGATCAGGGTGATATCCGGTGCGTGAGTCAGCCGGGCAAGATTGCAGGCAGCCGATGGAGCGCCAATTCCGACAAAGCAAACATCATCATTGCGAAGTTCCCGGGAGGCGGCAACGATCATCATCTCGTCGGATGTAAAGCCGTGACCGGTCATGACGGCCTCCTGAGGCTTTCGACCCTGGATTCAAATGCATCCCAGGTGCTTTCAAGAACATTCAAATGCATCCAGTCGAGAAAGCGTTGCCGATCGGAGGCGATGCGGTCCCACTCAATATAGCTGGCATTGTCGCGAATATAGTGGCCATGGGCATAGGAGGGGTGAGCGCCTCCCGGCACATGGGCAATCGCAGTCAGAGTCCAGGATGGCAAGACGCAGGCATTCGGATGGGCATCAATGTCGTCGACGAGTTCTTCAACGGTGACAACGGCGCGCTTGGCGGCAAGTACGGCTTCCTTCTGGACGCCAAGTATGCCTTCGACAAGGACATTGCCTTTCCGATCAGCGCGTTGGGCGTGGATGAAGGTAACGTCAGGGTTGATTGCCGGGACGGCAGCAAGCGACTCGCCGGAAAACGGACACTCGATTTGGCGAATGTTGGGATTGACCCGTGTCAGCCCGGCGCCAACATAACCGCGGAACACGGCACAGGGCAGCCCGGAGGCTCCGGCCGCATAGGCGTTCGCAATCGCAGCATGGGAATGTTCTTCCAATTCGAGCGGGGCAGGCCAGTCATTCTCAACTGCATCCCTGATGCGCCGGAGGAGGCCAACGCCCGGGTTTCCGAGGTAGGAGAAGATCAGCTTCCGAACACGGTTCATTCCAACGAGTTGGTCGTAGATCACGTCAGGCGTCATGCGGACCAGCGTCAGGTTGTCTTTACCGGACCGAATGACCTCGTGAGCGGCGGCAAAAGGAATGAGGTGTGTGAAGCCCTCGAATGCCACGAAGTCGCCCGAAGACAGGTTCCGATCAACCGCTTCCGGAAGGCTCAGGAATTCAGGCATGGATCACGTGCGGCTTTTGCTGCTTGAAGAGGAAGTAGAGGTGTTAAACCAGGATACGCGCTGCCAATCCTTTGCGGTTGGGCTGCAGGCCCAGTTGCGGCCGCACGGTCCAGGTTGGTGGGTGATGTTATTCCGGCCGGCCATCTGCTTCTTCCAGTGTGGCCTTGGCGATGGCAAATGCCCGGTTTGCCGCAGGAACTCCCGCATAGACGGCCACGTGAAGCAGGGCTTCTGTCAAGTCTGCCTTGCTGGCGCCGGTGTTTGCGCACGCCCGGACATGCATGGCCACTTCCTTGTCGTGTCCGAGCGCCGCCAGCAGCGCAATGGTGATTAGCGACCGTTCCCGTAGCGAGAGACCTGGACGCGACCAGACGCTTCCCCAGGCACCCTCGGTTATGAATTCCTGAAATGGCCTATCGAAATCCGTGGTCCGGCTCACCGCCTTGTCCACATGTCCGTCACCCAGGACATGCCGACGGGTTTTCATGCCCGTGGTGTAACTCATCGGCCTGTTCCGCTCACAAATGCCAGCCTTGCTGCACCTATTCGATGACCGGCAAAGAGTCCAATTCGCGGGGGCATGCCAGGACAGGGCCGGGAGTTGAAGCGGACGGCTGTCTGTGCGGGATTGCCGTCAACGGCAAAGCCGCGAACTCAAGCCTGTGCTGCGTGAGCCGCACACCCTTTCAATGCCAACAGATCATCCGAAATGATGGACACCGAAAATCGGCGCATGAAGTTGGAGTAGTCTCCCTTGTCGCAGAATGCCCTTTCAAAATCGAGGGCGGTAAAGTGTCCGGACAGTGCCCGGACAACGCCACCGACGAGGAAGATACCGCCAACGGGCAAGTGATGCAGGGCGAGGTCGCCTGCGACAGTGGCAAGAATCCGGGTAAGGACAGAGCCGGTCTTCTGCATTTCAGGCGTTCCCGAAAAATCCAGGAGCGGGTCACCAAGATGCGAACTGGGAGGAGCTTGGAAGTAGTGGCGTTTGACCCAGCCGTGCAGATGCCTCACGCCTCGGCCTGAAAGTACATGCTCAAGTCCTGCGTACCCGTTCAGGAGTTCAATATCGGCTTTGAGTTTGTTGTCATCCTCTGTCCTTACAGGCAGGGTGACCCTGCCGCATTCAGAGTCGGACACAACCCATCCAGCATTCGTCGGAATGACCAAGGCTGTATTGAAACCGGTCCCGACATTGATCACGAGTTGCTTGCCGCTTTCGTCATCTTCCCGGCTTCCAAAGACAGGAGTGACATCCTCGGCGGAGAGCGCTGTCAGCCCATGGCCCATCGCCGACAGGTCGTTCATGATCAGAGCCCATTGGCAATCGGCGGCGGCGGATAGTGACTCATTGGTTACAGTCCACTCGACATTTGTGAGTTTTGCCTTCCCCGGCTCCACCGGGCCGGCAACATCGACAGAGATTCCATCAAACCGGCAAGTGCCTAAAGTACTGCGATAGTGTTCAACAATCTGTTCGAAGGAGCTGTAATCGCTATTGAGATAACGGCTCACCGTATCGGTTTGCAGACTTCCGTCGCATGCTACGCCCAAACGCGAGTTGGTTCCGCCGATGTCGGCTACCAGGACGAGGTCTGATTTTTCTGGTGGCGATAGGTTCACTTGCACAACTGCGTCAAAAGGGATTGGTGCTTGAGTCGACTGTCACAGAACCAAGCGGCGAGGTCTGAGGGTAGAGCTAGTTTGGCATCCGAGCAAGAGAGTGCCCTCGTCGTGGACTGTCCGCATTTGCTGCAATACTTCAAGATGCTTCGCTGGCGAGCCTTCGAATGGTCTCCCAATCGCCCGAGTTTATGGCCGAACGAGGTGCAACCCAGGAACCGCCCACGCAGACCACATTGGGCAGTGCGAGATAGTCGGCGAAATTGCCGGGCCCAATTCCGCCCGTAGGGCAGAAGTGGGCCGCCGGAAGCGGGCCCGAAAACGCCTTTAGCGCCTTCAGTCCACCTGACACTTCTGCCGGAAAGAACTTCAGAAACTGGAAGCCCTTTGCCAGTAGCGCCATAATCTCCGTGGCGGTTGCGGCGCCAGGCAGCAGGGGCAGATCCTTGCTCATGCATGCATTCATGACTGTTTCAGAAAAGCCCGGAGAAACGGCGAACTGCGCACCCGCGGCCTTGACCTGGGCAACCTGATCGGAATTCAGGACGCTTCCGGCACCCACGGTGCAACCCGGCATCCGGGCAATCGTCTTTATCGCTGAAAGCGCCGCCCGGGTCCGCAAGGTGACCTCCAGTATGGTCAGGCCGCCAGCCGAAAGAGCAGCAGCAAGCGGCTCGGCGGTTGCCTCATCCTCGACCTCAAGAACGGGGATGACCGGCACCTGCCTGCACATCTCCATCAGCTTCAGATTGGCTTGGGCTGGGTTCATTGCGTGTTTCTCTAACTGGCTGAAAAAAGAGAACCAAAGTCGTGACCGTCCATCTTGGGGCCACTACCTCTGCGGTATTGGTTCTTTCCCGATAGGTGTCAACACTAACGCACACCCCATCCCGCGCGATAATTTCTATACGATTGCGCCAAGGCCGTGCTTGGCGACCAGTGTAAGCAGCTTAAGCGAGGGCCCACATGGACGCTTCTCTCCGCACTCCCACTGGCCAAGCAGTTCGGTGGTCACGTTGAGGTAGAGAGCGAACACTTCCGGGCTTGCATCCTCGCGTCGTCGAAGCACAAGGATGTCTTCCGGCGCCATCTCCTCAATTGGCGCAAGGCACATTTCGTCAAAGTCCCGCATGGTCCAGTTCGATATCACACCGGCCTCAGCCATACCCAATGCCGTCTCGTGTACGGATGCCAGCAGGCCGCTTCCATACTGCGTAGCCATTGTCCTTTGCTCCCAAATTGCTCGGCTCTTGCCGAACTCTTCGATGATCTTGCCGTTCGCCAGCGCGGCAAGCGAGGCAGGCTTCCTCCAGGTTGAGTGTCTTGCCGACCGCCGTCTGCACAGCCTTGAGTCGGGCCCGCAGGAGGTTCTTCTGGTTACCCTTGGCAAGTCCTTCAAGGAGTGCTCACCTATCAGCGACTGCGACTATCTGTGCGGGTTCCTCTCATTGCGTCCCAATTTGATTGTCACATTGTCATAACCGGCAAGCACTGCGCCGCTCGAATTCTTGCGAAGCCGAAACACCTCGAGTTTCTTCCGGCACCGGTTCCTCCGCCGCCTCCAAGCACATCTCGTCGAAGTCCCGCATGGCGTGTCTAGACATCAGACTGGCCATAAACAGTCCGAGCGCCGCCTCGTGCGCTGCTGCCAACGCCTCACTTTTGTACTGATTTGTCATCGCAAATCACCACGGTTGCTGTCCCGTTGGCTGTTGCCGTTTCGGGACCAGCTTCGCCCACCTTGTGCATCTCAGCGCCCAGCGCCCGAAAATTTGAATTAAGGTAGCCCCGTCTACCACTCGCATGAGGTGCGGCAAGCGGTCATCCGCCAATATGCCCCAATCTTCGGGTTTACGATTGATCAGGTATCATCCTTGCAACTCCATCGAGTCACAATTGCCGCGGAGACCATGCGGCATATCCCTCAGACAACGGCGCAGGCACCGGTGGCTGTCGGGCCGACTTGCCGTCGGAACAGCCCGAACAGTTCTCGACCACATCCATATGCAGAGTCTTCTGCCTCAAATTCACAGGCCTCCCGCTGTTCAATGTCGCTTGCCAGGACCTCCAGTTGGCCCGACACGCTGTCCAGCCGAACCATGTCGCCATTCCGGAGTTTGGAGATTGTGCCTCCGTCGGCTGCCTCAGGTGAAATATGGATCGCCGCTGGAACCTTGCCGGATGCACCGGACATTCTTCCGTCAGTTACGAGACCGACCTTGTGTCCCCGGTCCAGCAGGACCGACAGAAGGGGCGTGAGAGAGTGCAACTCCGGCATGCCATTCGCGCGCGGTCCCTGAAAACGTACAACCACGATGCAATCCCGGTTCAGGTCGCCATTGTCGAAGGCTTGCCGCACGGCCTGCTGGTCGGAGAATACGGCCGCAGGCGCTTCGATATGGTGGTGTTTTGGGTTCACCGCAGAGACCTTCATGATACCCTGGCCAAGATTTCCCTTCAGGTGCCGCAGGCCACCAGTGGCGGCAAACGGATCAGAAACGGGCCGCACGATCCGCTCGTTTTCCGAGCGTTCATTGCCCGACTCCCACACCATGGCGCCATCCCTGAGCTTGGGTTCCTTGGTGTAGCTGCGAAGCCCTTCACGAAACACCGTCCGTACATCCGGATACAGCAGGTGCCCGCTCAGGAGTTCTCCGATCATGAAACCAAGACCGCCTGCGGCATGGAAGTGGTTAACGTCCGCCAGCCCGTTGGGATAGACTCTCGCAAGCAATGGTACTGCCTCGGAAACAGCTGCAAAATCATCGGCCTCAAGGATGATCCCAGCCGCTCTTGCCATGGCGGTCAAGTGAAGAACGAGATTGGTGGAACCGCCGGTCGCCATCAGGCCAACCATGCCGTTTACGAAGGCATGTTCATCAAGGATTTGCCATACCGGCTGATAGCTGCCCCCGAGAGCCGTGGATTTCACCGCCGCAACAGTAGCAGCGGCTGTTAGGGCGTCTCTAGCCTCAGTGCCCGGATTGACAAAGGATGCGCCTGGCAGGTGCAAGCCCATGAATTCCATGAGCATCTGGTTGGTGTTTGCAGTGCCATAGAATGTGCATGTTCCGGGTCCGTGATAGGATTGCATCTCGGCGCGCATGAGTTCGGCGCGCGAAATCCGCCCTTCCGCAAAGTCCTGGCGCACCTGCGCCTTTTCCTTGTTGGAGAGACCGCTTGTCATCGGACCGGATGGAACGAAGACGGCTGGCAGATGGCCAAAGGTAGCCGCTGCAATGACGAGGCCTGGGACTATCTTGTCGCATACTCCCAGAAACAGAACTGCGTCGTAGGTGTTATGACTGAGGGCAACAGAGGCAGACAGGGCAATGACATCCCGCGAGAACAAGGAGAGTTCCATCCCGGCGCGTCCCTGTGTGACACCGTCGCACATCGCCGGGACGCCTCCAGCGACCTGGGCGGTTGCACCTGCCTGCCGCGCTGCCCGCTTGATGAGTTCCGGAAATCTCTCGTAGGGCTGATGGGATGACAGCATGTCGTTATAGGCAGTGACAATGCCCAGATTTGGGGCGTCCGTTTCTGCCAGCCTGTCCTTGTCTTTGCCCATTGCTGCATATGCATGTGCCTGGTTTCCGCAGGACAGATGGCCGCGGTTTGGGCCTTCCCGGTGGGCCTGTTTCATGCGCTCGACATACGCGGCCCGCGTTTCGGCGCTGCGGCGGCGAATGTTGCTGGTTACGGCTTCAATTCTCGGGTCGATTGACATTTTTGGGTTCCGATTGCCCGGGGCCGGGCTATTGAGGTTTCGATGTTGAATCGTTGATTTGGGTGGAATCCTCAAGTGAAATCCAAGACACACCAATCGCCGGGACCGGCATCGGCAGTCAGTGCGCCCGGTGTGTCCAGTGTCCTCAGGGCACGGCTGGCGGTCGTTGGCGCCGGCACAATCGGAATGCGCCATATCTCTGCGATAGGTGCCTGTGAGCATGCCGAGCTGGCCGGTGTGGTCGACAGCAGCAAGGCCAAGCGGGCTGAACTGGCCGCTACAGGGATCCGGACATTTGACTGTGCCGATGATTTGCTGCGCAAGACCCTTCCTGATGGCGTGATCGTTGCAACACCGACGGGCGAGCACCTTGAAACGGCAATGCCCGCTGTTTCTGCCGGGCTTCCCGTGTTGATTGAAAAACCTGTCGCGTCGACATTGGAAGCTGGCCGCGCACTGGGAAATGCCGCCCGCAAGGCGGGATCAAGGGTGCTCGTGGGCCATCACCGCCGCCATCACAAGCAAGTTGCAATTGCGCAGAAGATGATCCGGGAAGGTCAGCTGGGCGACCTTGTCCTCGTGTCTGGAGTCTGGGGCATTCGCAAAAACCCAGCCTACTACGAGCAAGAGATCCGCAATACCCGGGAGGCCGGCCCGGTTCTCATCAACTTCGTCCACGACATCGACCTGCTGCGGTGTTTGTGCGGCGAAGTAAGCCGGCTCTCTGCTTGCTTCTCGAACGGCCCGGGTGCCGAGGCAAAGGAGGATGCGGGTGTGGTCGCCATGCAATTCCGCTCGGGAGCGCTTGGATCCTATGCGCTCTCTGACCGCGTTGCGTCACCTTGGGCATGGGAATACGCAACGGGCGAAAACCGGATTGTACCGGCGGTCGGCCGCAATTGCCTTCGCCTGATGGGAACGAAGGGCTCGCTCGAATTTCCAAACCTCGGACATTGGACATACGAAGGCGGGCAGGGTGACTGGACAAAGCCTATCCGCCACAGGCGGATCGAGTGCGAGACTATCGACCCGTTCATGCGGCAATTGGAGCACTTTATTGACGTGATCGCCGGTGATGCTGAGCCGTTGATTGACATTGATGATGCCATGATGAGCCTGCGCACGACGCTTGCGGTCTTCGAGGCTGCGGACACCGGCAATTGGGTTGAGATTTGAACTCTGCCGCGGTCAGTCGAGCTGGTTTTTCACGCGTGCCGGGTAGATCCCTGCACGAACTGTCAGTTGCCGCCGCTCTCCAGCAATTCCATGAACGCATCCATTTCGGGTTGATCGATGCCGGGTGTTTCGGCTGGCCCAGGAAAGTCACCGGATTGCGTTGCCTGGCGAAACCGCCTGAGCGCTGCGATACGTTCTTGCCGCAACTCTTCCCTGATGCGGCGAAGGTTGCCGAAGGCGCGTGCATGCCTGGGAAGGTTCTCGTTGTCGCCGCAAATGTCCTCCATGAACAGGTAGTCGACATCAGCTCCGCTGCCCGATCCCAAAGAGACCGTTATGGTTGAGACCCTGCGCGAGATCTCTGCCATTACCGGCCCGGGAATGACCTCTGCTTCAACCAGCACTCCGCCAGCATCCTCCAGCCTCTTGAATGCCCGGTAAAGTTCGAACGCTTCCTTCCCTGTCTTGCCGACGGCCCGCAGGCCGTCCGTCCAGGTTGACTTTCTTGGAACCAGACCGAGGTGTCCCATGACTGGAATGTCCTCTTTCGCCAGCGATTCAACGACAGCCATGCTTCTTGCGGTCAGCACCGCGTCTGCCCCAAGCGACAAGGCGCGTAGGGCTTCGCGGAGGATGTCATCGGTTGTGGCAAAGTCCGGCAGACCGATTGCAGCCGTCAGGAATTGAGGGGTTTGCGCCGACCGCACTGCCTCGGTGTTGACCGAGTTGCATATGATCATGTCAAAACCGGCAGCGTGCGCAGCCAGCGCCTCCTCACGGCTGTTCGCCGTGACCTGCGTCCACTTCTGCTGTCCCTTCAGAGCCTGCATACCAGCAACTGTCACCGTGCGCTCTGCTGGCTGCGCAGACCAGCTGTATACTCTCTTCAGCCCGTCTTTGCTCAATTCTCCGGTCCAAAATGCTGCATGAATTCGTCGATCGACTCCCGGAAACCGTTCTCAAAGCTCCCGTTGCCGGGGTGATAGACACTCTCATAGGAAACGACTCCCAGATAGCCGTCGCGCTTCAATGCTGTGGCTATGGCTCCGAGCTGCGGTCCCAGTTGGCCTTGCCCGAGCCGGCACACCTCCAGCCGGGCTCTTGGAGTATCAGTCCTGACATCCTTGATGTGGACATGACCGATATAGCCGCCGCGCAATTCCTCGTAGGCATCGGGGTAGGCGATATCGTGGCACCAGCAACAATTGGCAGGGTCCCAGAGCACCTGCAAGGTGTCCTTGGCGTCAAGATCGTCAATCAGTTTCCTGCCTGTGAAACCCGAGTTGACCATGGTCCCTGTTCCGGTTTCCACGACCAGCTTCAGTCCTTCCGGTCGCGCCAATTCCACGGCAGGGTGCATGAGTTCAAGCGTGGCCTCCCATGCACCGGCGGACGCATTCCAGATTTCGGCTCCGTTGTCCCCCCACAATATCGCCTCTTTCTTGGGCGTCATTACACGCACCAGGGGCGAGTTCAGTTCGTGGGCAAGGTCCAGCATGCGCCGCAGGGCTTCCATATGCGCTTGATGAAGTGTGTCGCCCGGCCGGTTCCCGATGGTCGTTCCTGCGAAGAGATGCCGTGACAGGCACGCGAGCTTCATGCCATGATCCGCAAGAAGCTGCTTGATCAGTGCAACTTCTTGCCTTGAGTGATCGCCAACTTCCCGGTTCCACACATACTGAAGTTCAGCATGCTCGATTCCAAATTCCTTGAGAACCAGAAGTGCGTGATGCAGGTCGCGGCTGATCCCATCGCAAATCACACCTGTCTTCAAGCTTCTGCCTCCTTCTTGCGCAGTTTGGCGCCGGCAATATCCTCAATCACCCGGGTGACTACCCAATTGTCTCCTTCAGGATGCTTCGTGATGCCTGCCTGGAAGAGCTGCATGGCGGCGGCGGCAGTGAACAGTGGGACACCTTGCTCCCGCGCAAGGTCCATGGCGATCGTCATGTCCTTGTACATCGTGGAGATGTGGCTGCCGGTATCCGTGAAGGTTCCGTCAATTATGTTCTTAATTGCGGTATTGGCAGCTCCCGACCCGCCGCTGGAAGTGGACACGACGTTGAAGAATGCATCGGCGTCCACGCCTGATTTGGCCGCGAGCACTGTAGCCTCGAACGTTGCCGTAAAGATGGCGCCGATCAGGGATTGCAGGCATCCCTTCACTGTTTGCCCCATGCCCGGCTCATGGCCCACATGATGAATGGTTGAACTGACTGCTTCCAATACCCTGCGGTTGCCGTCGAGAACGCTGTCCGGCCCGGCAATCATCATGGTCAGTGTTCCGGCCTGGGCGCCTGGAAAACCGCCGCTTACTGGTGCGTCAAGCAGGTGAATCCCGGAAGGCTCCAGCCTTTGCCAGATTTGGCGGGCCTCTCTTGCGGTAATTGTTGCCGTCAGGATGATCGTGGAGCCTGGGGCCATCGTGTTCGCCAGGCCGTCTTCACCGAATATGACAGAATTGGCCTGGCCGCCGTTAAGCACCATCACGAATGCCGCTGTGGCTCCGGTGCCTGCTTCGGCAGGGCTCGCAGAAGGTATGCCGCCAATCCGGGCAAGTTCCTTCATGGGCGCATCAAGGCGGTCGTAGCCTGCTACTTCAAATCCTGCTTTTCTCAGGTTCTTGGCCAGGCCGGATCCCATCTTTCCCAAGCCGACCACACCAACGCGCTCTTTCATGCGGTCCTCCCGGTTTGCATGGGAATTGGTCAATTCAAGGTTCAACGCTAATCAAGTTCGTTACGGCCATCAACCCGCAGGAACAAGAATTCAATGCTGCAAATGCCATAGCCGGATTGCGCAGGCGGAGAGCCAATTTATCTTGCGCATCCGGGCAACAGTCACGGGCGCTCATGACCGGCCTATTGGCCTGTTTCAGACAACTCCAACCGGTCAGCCAATTCCCGCGTCACAGTGTAGGCCTGCATGACATCCTCCTCGGTGCATTCGAATGTTCCGGCACTAACCCGGATGACCGTCTTGCCGTCGCAACTGGCCCGGGTGAGGAAAATCCGCCCGTCGTCATTGATGGAGTTGCACAACCGGCGTGTCAGTTCATCCGGGTCGCCGCTGCCCAAGTTCAGTCTGAATGTGAACAAGGCAAGCGAAGCACTTGATACAACTTCGAAATCCGGATCAGACCGGAACTTCTCCTCGACTTTTTTGATCCAGGCGATGTGATTGCGGATCAGCGTTCTGAGACCTTCCAGCCCGTAGGCGCGCAACAGGAACCAGAGCTTCAATGCCCTGAATCTGCGTCCGAGGGGAATGGTGAGTTCATTGTATTCGGTAATTTCGAAACCGCCCTCGGTCTGGAGGTATTCCGGGCGCAATCCAAGTGTGCGGTGTTGCGGGCCCATGTCTGCCAGGAACTGGACTGAACAGTCGAATTGGGCGCCGAGCCACTTGTGGGGGTTAAACACGATGGAATCGGCCTGTTCTACGCCGTCCCAGAGGTCCCTGAGTTCTGGGCAAATCATGGCCGAACCGGCCCAGGCGGCATCGGCATGGCAGTAGAGGCCGAATGACTTGGCGACTTCTATGACTTCGCCAGCCCTGTCGCAGGCGCCATTGGCGGTTCCGCCGACGCAGACGATTAATCCCGCAGGAACGCGGCCTTCTTCCAGATCCCGGGTGATCGCCAGGCGCAACTCTTCAGGTTCCATGGCAAGGGATTCGTCGGTCGGGATGCTGACCAGGTTGTCGCTGCCGATCCCTGCAAGCCGGACGGCCTTTTCGATTGAAGAGTGGTTCTCTGCCGAAGCGTAGACCCGCAACACCCCCTGACCATGAAGACCTTCTTTGTTGCTTGACCAGGCGGTAGCGCGCTCGCGCATCGTCATGACTGCGCAGACGGTCGCAGTGGTTGCCGAGTCATGGATAAGGCCGGAAAAGCCATCGGGCAGGCCAAGAGCGATACGCAGCCAGTCGATCATCCTGCTTTCTAGTTCGCTGGCGGCAGGTGAGGCCTGCCAAAGCAGGCAGTTGCAGGCTATCGAATTGACCAGTTGGTCGGCCAGAATGGATGCAGGTGCCGCGTTGGCAGGAAAATAGGCAAGGAACCGCGGATGCTGCCAGTGCGTCATGCTATCCGGAACGAGACGTTCAAAGTCCGCGAAGATCGTCTCCATGGATTCCGCGGACTCCGGCGCTTGCACGGGGATCTGTGCGGCAAACTCTCCAGGTGAGCATTGCGCCCTGACCGGACGGTCCCGCAACGTTGCATGATAGCGGGTGGCCCACTTGCCAGCCCGGGCCGACCAGTATTCCAGTTCCGAGTACTTCATTGCAGCAAGGGCCTAACTTCCTGCGGCGCCAGCCTATGCGCTTGCAGTGGTGCTGGTGCGCCTGCCGCGGGAATGTTCCGTACTTCCGGTACGGCTGAGTTTGCCCGCAAAGGACGAAAGCCTGCGGAGAGCGTCGCCCAGATCATCTGCAGGCACAGTCATGGCGACCCGTACATGCCCGGCAGCCGATGAACCAAAACTCTCGCCCGGCATGACGGCAATATTCTCGTTTGCCAGCAATTCGAGGGCAAACTCCTTGCCGCTCAGTCCCGTCGCACGGATGTCGATCATCAGATACATGGCGCCGCGGGGTTGAACGAGTGCCACGGCTTGCTGATTGCCGAGGACGTCAAGCGCCACCGCCAGTCTTCGCCGGAAAGGTGCAGCAATCTGTTCTTCAAACTGTTGCCCCCTCTGCAGAGCGTAAAGAGCCGCCTCCTGAATGAACTCCGGAACCCCGAAAGTGACAACGGTGATCAATTCACCGAGCGCCTCAATGACCTCTGCCGGGGCAACAAGCCAACCCACTCTTGATCCTGTCATGGCAAAGGATTTGGACATCGAACCGATAACGAGCGTGCGTTCCAGCATGCCGTCAAGCGATCGGATGGAATGATGTTCGCCGGACCAGACCTGGGTGTCGTAGACTTCATCGGAAACCACCCAAAGATCATGCTTTCTGGCGGTTTCGGCAATCATGCTGATCGTGTCCCGGGGATAAACGGTACCAGAAGGATTGTTGGGTGAATTGATCAGGATGCTCTTTGCTCCCCGGGCGGCGTTGTCCAGCAGGGTGGCGTCGGGCCAGAACTGATGGGCCGAACGGGTCACGACGGGCACCGGAGTACCGCCGGCTGCCGTTATGGTCCCCGGATAGGTCGGATAGTAAGGGTCGAAGAAGAGCGCTCTGTCGTTTGCATTGAGTACGGCAAGGTGAGAGATGATCAGTGCACCCTGTCCTCCACTCGTGATGACAACATTCTCTGCGCCGGTGGAGACGCCTGTGCGGGTCTGTATTCTCTCTGCAATAGCTTTCCTGAGCGGCGTTATTCCCGGTATGACCGTATAGCCAGTCCGGCCGTTGGCAGCACTGTCCGCCATTGCCGCAAGGATGGAAGGATCGGTCTGAATATCGTGGTCGCCGATCGTCAGGTCAATGACCTGCTCACCGGCTTCCTTCATTCGCCTGGCCCGGAAGTGCGGCTCCCACGTGCCGGCATCCGACTGCATCATGCTCAAGGTCCGGTCTGCCAGCTTCATTATGGCTCCTGTGCGAGGGTAGGCGGCCGCCAATCGTGGTTGCAGCAGGCCGGGTTGCATTCCAAGTGGAAGTGGTCCATACAACCGACCATGAACGCAGCACAATGCATAATCATCTGCATTTCGATTACCAGCTGACATAGTCGGCCGGGCTGCTCCCCTTCTTCCAGATTTCCAGAGTATTCGCCCGGCGGGCTCGTTGTTGTTTTGGATAGGAAAATGTCACGGCTTGAGTTCCACAATACCGCAACGGGTAGCAAGGACCCGTTCGAGCCGCTCGATCCGCGCAAGGTGCGCATGTATCTGTGCGGTCCAACGGTGTATGACAGGGCGCATATCGGCAACGCACGGCCAGCGGTCGTGTTTGATGTGCTGTACCGGCTCCTTCGCGAGGTCTATTGCGCGCCCAACGTCGTTTATGTGCGCAACATCACTGACGTCGACGACAAGATCAACGCGCGCGCCATCGAATGGAGCAAGGCTGGCGATGACCGTACGCTGCAGGAAATCGTACGGGCAATCACGGATGAGACCATTGCCTGGTATCATGAGGACATGGCGGCGCTGTCTGTGCTTCCACCTGATCATGAGCCCCGTGCAACGGAATATATTCCGCAGATGATCAGACTAGTGTCGCAGCTGCTGGATCTCGGAACCGCCTATGAGGCGCAGGGACATGTACTGTTCTCGGTCGACTGTTACGAAGATTACGGAAAGCTTGGGCGCAGGTCTCTGGAAGACATGATTGCCGGCGCAAGAGTGGAAGTTGCCCCCTACAAGAAGAACCCGACGGATTTTGTGCTCTGGAAGCCGTCTTCTGACGAGGAACCAGGCTGGGAGTCTCCCTGGGGCAGGGGAAGACCGGGATGGCACATCGAATGCTCCGCAATGAGTCTCGAGTTGTTGGGTGAGAGTTTCGACATTCATGCCGGTGGTGCCGACCTGATCTTCCCTCATCACGAAAACGAAATCGCACAGAGCAATTGTGCCAATCCCCACGCTGAATTCGCCCGCTACTGGTTGCACAATGGTTATCTGAGAGTTGAGGGCCAAAAGATGGCCAAGAGTCTGGGCAACTTCCTGACTGTGAAGGACTTGCGCGACCAGGGAGTGGATGGCAGTGCAATTCGCTTGGCCCTGCTATCCACCCACTACCGCCACCCACTGGATTGGACAGAGCGCAGGCTCCAGGAATGTAGCCGGACAATCGAGCGCTGGAGAAGACTTGTAGAGGACGCGGATGCCAGCAACCTGGTACATGGTGAAGCGTCATCGGCCGTTGTGGGCGCGCTGATGGATGATCTCAACACTCCTGCGGCGATAGCTGAGTTGCACCGGCTGGCAAAGGTGAAGGATATCAGGACATTAAAGGCATCAGTGGACTTCCTTGGGTTGCTGGGCGGTCCACAGGCCAGTGAGGGAACCACTGCTGATGACCATGCGCGCGCCTTGATCGAGCGCTTGCTCGGAGAGAGGTCGGCGGCAAGGAAACGACGGGAATTTGTTGCCGCGGATCAGATCCGGGACCGGTTGCTCGGTGCCGGGGTCGAGATCAAGGATGGTCCGGAAGGCACGGATTGGCGGTTGTCCCAGTTTTTTGATCCGGGAAAACTGCAAGCCATGCAGGCGGAGGCCGGGCAAGGACAGGCGGGAGCGGGCAGATGACACGCGAACGCCTGACCCTTTACGACACTACTTTACGGGATGGACAGCAAACGCAAGGCGTCCAGTTTTCGTCACGGGAAAAGCACGCAATAGCGCGATCGCTTGATGAACTCGGTGTCGACTATATTGAGGCTGGCTGGCCAGGGGCCAACCCAACCGACAGCGAGTTCTTCGCTCAGTCGCCTCAAAACCTGAGATCCAGAATCACGGCGTTCGGCATGACCAAGCGATCGGGCCGGTCTGCATCCAACGACGAACTGCTTGCGGGCGTCATGAATGCTGGAACCGGAACGGTTTGCCTTGTCGGCAAGGCGCACGACTTCCATGTCCGCAATGCGCTCGGAGTTTCACTCTCGGAGAATGTCGAGAACATTGCGGAGTCCATCAGTCATCTGGTCGCCAACGGCCGGGAAGCGCTGTTTGATGCCGAGCATTTCTTTGACGGTTACGCATCGGACAAGGGCTATGCGCTGGAGTGTGCCATGGCGGCGCTAGAGGCTGGCGCAAGTTGGATTGTTCTTTGCGATACAAATGGCGGAACCCTGCCTTCATTGATCGGTGATGTGACTGCCGAAGTGATTGCGGCAGGCATTCCCGGGTCAAAATTGGGCATCCACACACATGACGATACTGGAACGGCAGTAGGCGGAACCCTTGCTGCCGTTGATGCCGGCGCACGGCAAATCCAGGGCACGCTGAACGGTCTCGGCGAGCGATGCGGGAATGCCAATCTGGTTTCGATCATCCCGACCTTGCTGCTCAAGGAACCTTATTGTTCAAGATTTGCGACCGGGATTTCGGAATCGGGCCTCAAGGAGTTGACCCGTGTGTCGCGTTTGCTCGACGACATTCTGAACCGGGTTCCAAACAAGGTCGCACCCTATGTCGGTTCGTCTGCCTTCGTCCACAAGGCTGGGCTTCATGCTTCGGCGGTTGCCAAGGACCCCAGCACTTATGAACACATCGTTCCCGGGAAGGTCGGCAACCAGCGGGTCATTCCCATGTCTAACCAGGCGGGCCGGTCTAACCTGATAGCTAGGCTTCGGGAGGCAGGTATCGAAGTCGATGCTTCCGACAAGCGCCTCTTCGAGATCATAGAGGTGGTCAAACGCAGAGAAAGCAAGGGATACACTTACGATACTGCCCAAGCGTCGTTCGAGCTGCTTGCCAGGCGCATTCTCGGCATAATGCCGGAGTATTTCTCTGTCAGGGGCTTCAAGGTAACAGTAGAGCAGGCCTCAACCCCGGGCGGCAACTTCACGACGACTTCATGGGGTGAAGCATTGCTGGACGTTGCAGGGCAGTTGAGGCGCTCCGTGTCCAATGGAGAAAACGGCTCCAGTGTAGACCAGGGTCCGGTGCACGCGCTGGCAAGCGCGATGAACAAGGATCTGGGCCACTACCAGTCCTACATCGAAGACATGCATCTTGTGGACTTCAAAGTCAGGATCACCGGCGGCGGGACAGAAGCGGTTACGCGTGTCATCATCGATAGCGAAGACAAGTCCGGTCAACGCTGGTCGACAGTCGGTGTGTCGGCAAACATCATTCATGCCTCTCTGGACGCGTTGGTGGACGCCATAAACTGGAAGCTCTTGAGGGATGGAGCTCCGGCCGCCTGAGTCTGCAATTCAATTCTGGCCGGTAATGGGGGTGCTCCTTGACTTCCCATTGGCCGGTGATCCGGCGGGGTATTGTGTCGCTTCAATTGACCGGGAGTTTGGCGCGCGGCAACCGCAGTGCCAGCAGAATTATGCAAGCGGAGTGCGGCGGAACTGAAGCCACAGCAGGGATGCCCCTGCGATCAACAAGAATGGCGCCATTGCCCAGTTCACGGCTGTCCAGCCCTGCTGAACGGTGCCGCCCGTGCAGTTCATCAGTGTTCCGGATGCGAGTGATGCCAAGGTAACACATCCGAACACAACAAGGTCATTAAGCCCCTGGACCCTGCCGCGTTCTTCAGGCGCATGCGCATCCACAAGCATCGCCGTCGCTCCGATGAACCCAAAGTTCCAACCTATACCCAGCAAGATCAGTGCGCCGAAGAACTGAAACAGTTCCACTCCGGCCAATGCAGTCACTCCGGCAGCAGCCAGCAAGGCAAGTCCGATGGCAACGATCTTCTCAGCACCATACCTGGCGATGAGATGGCCCGTGAAGAATGACGGCGCAAACATGGCCAGCACATGCGCCGACACCACATCCGCGGCATTGCCCTCCGTGAAGCCGCAGCCAACCACGGCAAGTGGAGTTGAGGTCATCATCAGGTTCATCAAGGCGTAGGAGACCATGGCGCAAACCATCGAAACCACAATCGCTGGCGTTGTCAGCAGTTCCCGATAGCTTCGCAGGGGCTTGGACTGGCTTTCCTGCTTCGGAGGCAACGGTATATCAAGCAACAGGAAGAGGAATGCGCCGATAACGTTGACTGCAATCGCCGCAATGTACGTGCCGACAAACGGCACCACGTATGCTTGCGCAGTGAACTTGACCAGTTGTGGCCCGACCACTGCGGCCGCCAAGCCGCCAGCCATGACGTAGGCGATTGCCTTCGGCCGGAATTCTGGCGAAGCGGTATCGGTTGCGGCAAACCTCATGTAGCCGTTTGCGCTCATGTAGATGCCGGTAAAGTAGGACGCGAGCAGGAAAAGAGGGAACGACGAGATCGTCAGTGCATATGCGCCCAGCACTCCCCCGATGCTGCCTCCGACAGCTCCAACCATGAAACCGGCCCGCCTGCCAAAACGCTGCATCAGCAGACTCAACCAGCTGGCGGTTGTCATCGAGCCGAACACGATCAGCGATATTGGTAGAGTGGCCCAGCACACGTTCGGGGCCAGAGACTGGCCTGCCAAACCGCCAATGGTGAAGATCATAGGCATCTGCGCGCCGATTGTTGCCTGGGCAAGCACCAGGACGGCAACGTTTCGCTTTTCGCGGCTGGCGAGGAATGACATCATCGCATCTCTCGTAGTTGGGTGCCGAAATCACTGCAACATTCAATTGCGTGGTGTCCAAGTTGCCGGTTGCCGGGCAGGTTGTCCCGCTGCACGGATTGCGATAGCCGACCCGGCACGTTTGGTAGCAGCGGAACCGGTACATGAAATCAAGAACGATCAGGGGAAGGTCCGACATCGACGAAGGGGTGCAGCACCTCTGCAAGGTGGAAGGGCGCTTTGAGGAGGCGGCAGCCCTGGCAGGCGAAATTCCGCTTCGCTTGAGCGAGGGAGGCTTCAAGAACCTGCTCGACATAATCGTAAGTCAGCAACTGTCCGTTGCCTCGGCGGACGCGATCTGGTCGAGATTGGAGGCAGCTGGCTTGACGGAACAGCCGGCTGTGGCTGGTTGTGAAGTAGCAGACTTGATGGCCTGCGGGCTGTCGAAACAGAAGTCGGAATACGCGTTGGGACTGGCGGCCAGCAAACTGGACTACGCTGGATTGGTGGAGTTGGATGACCAGTTGGTTGTGGACAGGCTGGTGCAAATCAGGGGGATAGGACCTTGGACAGCCGAGATCTACTGCATGTTTGCGCTGGGAAGGGCGGATGTTCTTGCAGCAGGCGACTTGGCCTTGCAGGAAGCAGCCAAGATCTTGTTTGGACTTGAAGTGCGCCCATCTACCAAGGCGTTGAGGGAGATGGCGCAACCATGGTCGCCATGGAGGGCAGTTGCCGCCCGGCTGCTGTGGGCCTACTACCGCGCCGTCGTTCGCAGGGAAGGTGTGAGATGAGCGAGGAATTGAAGGTACAACGCAAGGAGGCATTGGCTGGCAAAGCGGACAGCCTTGTTATCCTGCTTCACGGCTACGGCGCCAATGGCGCCGATCTACTCGGCCTTGCCGAGCATTGGGCTCCAAGCCTGCCCAATACCGCCTTCATTTCACCTGATGCTCCGCAGCAATGCGACCAGCATGCGGCAGGCCGGCAGTGGTTTCCACTTGAGGCCGCTGGCCCGGTTTCCGGAATGCACCATGTTCACCAGTTGGTTAAATCTTTCAATATTTTGGACCAGTTTCTTGACAAGGAAATCGCTGACGCAGGCATTCCAGATGAACGGGCAATCCTCGTTGGATTCTCCCAGGGCACGATGATGTCGCTTCAGGTCGGGGTAAGGCGCCAGCGCAGATTGGCAGGAATTGTCGGGTTTTCCGGCCTCCTCTTGCGGCCCACACTTCTGGAGAGCGAGAAGAAGTCGAGCCCGCCGGTATTGCTTGTTCATGGTGAAGAGGACGAACTGATCTCCAGCAACAGTTCCACGGATGCCGCTGCGGCGCTGAACGCCTGCGGGATCAAGACGCATTGCTACACGGCGCCCGGGCTTGGCCACTCGATCGACATGTTCGGAATCGGACTGGCCTTGCACTTCATGAAAGCCAGCCTGGAGGGTTAACAGGGTCTTGCACTCTTCCTGCCGTTGGCGGGTTGGAAAGCGCACTGGCACCCAAGAGGTTGCATCGGCTGCGCAGGTTTCAGATCGGTCCGGGTTGTTGAACAGGCAGTTGCGCAATGGAGCCGCTTACTGACGGAAAACCGCAGCGATGCAGGCTTTCAATTTCCGCATCCGGATCAATCCTGTCCGAAAAATGCAGCATTATTCGGGCGCGGTCTCGTTGACGTGGAGGTTGAGCCAGCGTGGTTCGCTATGGTTCGCTATGGCCTGTTTCTTCTGTGTTGAGGCGGCTAGAAGGTTGCAAGGTAGCCCGCCAGTATGAACCCATGGCGGTGAGAGTCTGGTCTGAAGGGAGATTACAATGCCTGATGCGAATGAAGTCTTGAAATTCTGGTTCGATGAAATCACTCCGATGGAGCAATTCATGAGCACACCGGAACTGGATGACCGGATACGAGACAGGTTTGGCGAACTCTGGGAGGCTGCCAATGCCGGGGGCATGCTTGATTGGCTGGAGGACCCGGATCAGGCCCTGGCGCTGATAATCGTACTCGACCAGTTCCCACGCAACATCTTCCGCGGATCTGGCCGGTCGTTCGAGAGTGACGCCCTTGCTCGCAGCCATGCCAGCCAAGCGATCGAAAGCGGATTCGACTTGAAGCAGCCCGAGCGGCGGAGGTTGTTCATCTACATGCCGTTCATGCACTCTGAGGACATTGCGGATCAGAACCGTTGCATCGACCTGATACGGGACAGGATACCGGAAACTGGCGCGCAAAACCTGCTACACGCCAAGGCGCACCGGGACATCATTCAACTCTTCGGCCGGTTCCCCTACCGGAATGAGGCACTTGGGCGGGAGAATACACCCGCAGAGGCCGATTGGATGGAGAATGTGGGGTACAGGAAATACGTCGAACAGCTTGAAGCGTCTGAAAAAGCCTGAGCGGGTCAGCCGGAAAACGACTTGATGATCACTGCAAAGTCGCTGCTTTTGAGGGATGCTCCACCGACAAGGCCGCCATCAACACCGTCGATCGCAAAAATCTCACGTGCGTTGGCAGGGTTGACCGAGCCACCATAGACTATTGTCAATCCGTCTGCTGCTGTTCGGCCCAATAGTTCGGCACATTTCCGCCTGATAAACGCGTGTGCGTCCTTGATCTGGGCAGTGGTGGCTGTCCGGCCGGTTCCTATTGCCCATACCGGCTCGTACGCGACAACCAGGTTGGTTTCGTTGGCAGAGTCGGGAATGCAGGCTGCCAGTTGGCGCGTTAGTACGGCATCGGTTTGTTCTGCCAGCCGCTCTTCCTCTGATTCACCCACACACAGGATCGTTCGCAATCCTGCCGAGATTGATGCCTCCACCTTGCAGAGAATGAGCTCGTCCGGTTCACGATGATCAGCCCGCCGTTCAGAATGGCCCACTATGCAATGTGTTGCTCCGGCGTCTGCAATCATGGCTGCCGAGACGTCGCCTGTATGCGCACCGGAACCCTGTTGGTGGCAATCCTGGCCGCCCGTCTCGATACCTGTTCCCCGAAGCTCCTGCGACATGCGGTGCAGCAGCGTTGCGGGCGGGCAAATCAGGATTGTGGGATCCCCTGTGCCTGCCAAAGGCGCAAGTTCATGAAGTTGGGCAAGTCCGGCCTCAAGGCCGTTCATCTTCCAGTTGCCTGCAACCAGCCTCTTAGGCACCAAGTGGTCCTCCGGCAGACTCCAGGCCGGCAATCAGCACTGTCCATTCAATTCTGCAGTTGCCGGACAATTCGGTCACGGCAGAGCAGGCCCGTGCCTGGATCATGCGTCATCCCTGAACTTAATGGACTCGCCGCAGCCGCAGGCTTCCACCACGTTGGGGTTATTGAACTTGAAGCCGGATTCCAGAAGTGATGCGGCGTAGTCGATTTCAGTGCCGAACAGAAACATCTGGGCCATCGGCGCAATGATCACACAGGCCCCGTCCTGTTCGACCACTTCGTCATGCTCTCCAATGCTGTCGGCGTATTCCATGGTGTATTCCATTCCGGCGCAACCGCCCTTCTTGACACCAATCCTGAGGCCCTTTTTGCCCGACTCGGTCATGAGCCGCGCAATCTGCTGTGCAGCGGTTTCGGTGATTGTGACGGCTTGCCCGCCGGGGACTCCGAACATGCTCGTAAGGCTCCTCTAGAAAGTCACGCAACTGAACGCCTGAAATGGACCGGTCCAAAGCGGCTGGCGCATGGGCCGAAATTACATGAAACCAAGTTCAAGCCGCGCTTCGTCAGACATCATTTCCATACCCCAAGGGGGATCCCAGGTCAGTTCGACATTTACCGTTCGAACACCCTCAAGTGGCTCAACCGCGTCTGCGAGCCAGCCGGGCATATCGGCGGCGACTGGGCAACCCGGAGTGGTCAAGGTCATGATCAACTGGACATCGCAGTCCTCATTGATGTCAATCGTGTAGATCAAGCCCAGATCATAAATGTTGACCGGGATCTCCGGGTCGTAGACGGAGCGGCATGCTTCGACAATCTTGTCGTGCAGCGGGTGGTCGACACTGGACGGCCTGATAAGCGGCGTGCCCTCCATGGGGTAATCATCCAATACAGTCATTCTGGCAATCTGCGCTGAACCTGCTTTCTGATCTGAAAATAGGATTTTGGCTCAACTTGTCCAGTAGGCTTGCGGTAGATGGAAATCCCCGCGGCGTCTGACGGCCGGTGTAGTACATCGTCCGATTGCGCAGTTGCCGGCACCTTGGCAGCACAGGGCTTCGATGGCTCACCTCAGAATATCCGGATGCAAGCGACGATTGCAGCCTCAGGTTTCATAATTCCTTCAGGAGAAAGCGGGCAAGCTGTCTGGCGCCGATTGGCTCTGCAATTGGCGTGCCGGTTGCTGAAGAGTTTGGATTCACCCGCTGATTTTCGCATAGTCGGCCGAACTGTCGGAATGGAAACCGATTGTCATGCGCAAGGGACTCAATGATGCTGGACCGGGGTTTCGCCTTCGAATTGTTTCACCAGGACGGGCAAGCCCGGGCAGGCCGTGTTCATACATGCAGGGGCGCGATTGACACGCCTGCGTTCATGCCAGTTGGGACGGCGGCAACCGTCAAGGCCATGCTGCCCGAAAACGTATCGGCAACCGGTTCGCAGATTCTGCTGTGCAACACCTATCACCTGATGTTGCGGCCGGGTTCGGAGCGCATCGAACGGCTGGGCGGACTTCATAAGTTCATGAACTGGAACGGTCCGATACTGACGGACTCGGGTGGGTTTCAGGTGATGAGTCTGCAGCAGTTGAGAAAGACCTCCGAAGACGGGGTCGTGTTCAAGTCCCATATCGACGGGTCCTTGCATGAATTGACGCCGGAACGCTCAATACAGATTCAGCAAGAACTGGGCTCCGACATCATCATGTGCTTCGACGAATGCACGCCGTATCCGGTCGATGCTGCTGCGGCCAAAGCCTCAATGATGATGTCCATGCGATGGGCGGGACGTTCGAAGGCCAGTTTCACCCGGAAGCACGAGGCGGCGATTTTTGGTATCCAGCAGGGGTCGGTATTCGAGGAACTCCGGGAGCAGAGTTCCGAACTTCTGAAATCGATGGAGTTCGACGGGTATGCGATTGGCGGACTTGCGGTTGGAGAAGGGCGCGACCTCATGTTCCAGGTGCTTGACTATGCGCCGGCAATGCTGCCCGCGGACAGGCCCAGGTACCTGATGGGCGTGGGCAAACCCGTTGACATCGTCGGGGCGGTCAAGCGGGGCGTAGACATGTTCGACTGCGTGCTGCCGAGCCGATCGGGGCGGACCGGTCAGGCCTTTACCCGGAACGGCGCGCTCAACCTCAAGAATGCATGCCATCGCGACGATCCCAGGCCACTGGACGAGTCATGCAGTTGTCCGGCCTGCAAGAACTACTCGAGGGCGTATCTGCATCATGTTGTGAAATCGGGCGAGATCATTGCCTCAATGCTGCTGACGTGGCACAATATTCACTACTATCAGGAGTTGATGGCCGGTTTACGGAGTGCGATTTCCGAAGGAAGGTTCGCAGAATTCGAGGATCGGTTTCACACTGAACAAAGCAACGGTTTGGTTCGGTAGTTGAAGTCCGGCAAGTCCGGATCATTAGGCGCGCAGGGCAGGGGGACCCGGTTCGCTACAGCGGGCTTGTCTTGACAGGTCATATTGCCGTAACCATTTCCGACAAACAGCGCATGGGCCATTCCATGCGTGATGGCGAATATGCCCTACTAGGATTCAGTCCCGATGACGCAAAAGAACGCAACCCTTCCTGTCCTCCCCTTGCGCGACACAGTCGTGTTTCCAAACATGATCTGTCCGCTTTTCGTTGGTCGAGAAAAGTCGATCAATTCGCTTGACCGCGCCGTGGAAGACTCGACCAACCTGATCCTGGTTGCCCAGAGCGATGCTGCTGTGGACGAACCGGCGAGGCAGGATGTGTACAATATCGGTGTCACGGCGAAGATCCTGCAACTGCTCAAGCTGCCGAATGGAACCATGAAGTTGCTGGTCGAGGGGGACAGCCGGATTGAGCTCAGTGCCGACGAGTTCACCGGTGACGATCACAACGAAGCAGGGTTTGCCTGGTGCAAGGAACAGCATGACGACGATGAACCGCGGGAGACGATGCAGGCGCTGTCCAACCAACTGCTCAAGGCCTTCGGTGTCTACGCCAACCGCCTGAAACTGGTTTCCGAGGACGGGTTGAAGGAACTGGCGGAAATCACCGACGGCTCCAGGCTGGCTGATGTCGTTGCCAGCCATCTCAACATTCCTCTGGAGAAGAAACAGCAGATTCTGGAAACCTTGAATGTCAAGGCAAGGATGGAGCTTGTCTTCAAGGTCACCCAGGACGAGAACAACGTCGCGCTTGTCGAGAGGAAGCTGAAGAGACGGGTTAAGTCCCAGATTTCGAAGACCCAACGGGAGTACTACCTGCAGGAGCAGATGAAGGCGATCCAGCGGGAATTGGGCGACACCGAGGAAAAATCCGAAATCGAGGAAATCGAGGAGAAGATCGCAGCAACCGCCTTGTCGGACGAGGCGCGTGACAAGGCGCTCGGCGAACTCAACAAGCTCAAGTCGATGGGCAACAACATGTCCGAGGCCACCGTCAGCCGGAACTACCTCGATTGGCTGCTTTCGATACCATGGGGTGTCAAGCGGGAGGTCAACAAGGACTTGTCGGAGGCCGAGAGGATACTGGACGAGGACCACTATGGCCTGGAAAAGGTCAAGGAACGGATTATCGAGTATATCGCGGTCCAGCAACGGACCGAGAAGATCAGCGGTCCGATACTATGCCTCGTCGGCCCACCTGGCGTCGGGAAGACGTCTCTTGGCGAATCCGCGGCGCGCGCGACAGGAAGGGACTTCCTCAGGATAGCGTTGGGAGGGGTTTCCGACGAAGCGGAAATCCGCGGGCATCGCAGGACCTATATCGGCTCCATGCCCGGCAGGATCATTCAGACGCTGAAGAAGGGCAAATCTGTCAATCCGCTCATTCTTCTCGACGAAGTCGACAAGCTCGGCCATTCGTTCCGGGGCGATCCATCCAGCGCATTGCTTGAAGTCCTTGATCCTGAACAGAACTCCAAGTTCGTGGACCACTATCTGGACGTCGACTACGACCTGTCCGATGTCATGTTCGTGACGACCGCCAACTATATCGAGCATATTCCGGTGCCCTTGCGGGACCGGATGGAGGTGATCCCTCTCGCCGGTTACACGGAAGACGAGAAGATCGAGATTGCGAAGCGCCACCTGCTGCCAAAGCAGAGAAAGGCGCACGGAATCAAATCGAAGGAATTCAAGGTCAATGACAAGGCTCTGGAGTCCATCATCAGGCTCTACACCCGGGAGGCCGGTGTACGGAACATGGAGCGCGAGATTGCCAAACTGGCGAGAAAAACCGTTCGCAAGCTCGTCAAGAACGAGATCAAGAGCGCTGTAATCGGACCGAAGAAGCTGGAAGAACATCTCGGGCTGCCACGCTTCAGATATGGGCTTGCCGAAAAAACGGACCAGATCGGTACCGTGACTGGTTTGGCGTGGTCGAGCACTGGCGGCGACTTGCTGTCAATTGAGGCTCTTGTGCTGCCAGGCAAGGGGCGCATCAAGACAACCGGCAAGCTCGGCGCAATCATGAAGGAGTCGATTGATGCGGCGTCTTCCTATGTGAGATCGATATCGCCATCCTTCGGCTTCAAACCGACCGGCTTCGAGAACATCGACATCCATGTGCATGTTCCGGAGGGAGCGACACCGAAAGAGGGTCCATCGGCGGGTGTCGCCATGGTCACCTCAATTGTCTCGGTGCTTTCCAAGATACCGGTTAGGAAAGATGTCGCCATGACTGGCGAAATCACTCTGAGAGGAAATGTGCTGCCGATCGGCGGATTGAAGTCCAAGTTGCTCGCTGCAACGAGAGGGGGCATCACAAAGGTCCTGATACCCGAAAAGAACGTGAAGGATCTGTCCGAGATTTCGGACGAGATCAAGAATGTGTTGGAGATCACACCGGTGTCGCATATCGACGATGTGCTGGAGCATGCCCTGGTCAGGAAACCGCAATCCATCGATTGGACATTCGACCTGGAGGCTATTGACGGGCCAATGATCCGGACTCACCCGGAGCAGCCAGAAATGTCGCAGCATTGACAGGAAGCCAGTGCTTTCGACGGTCGCAAGTGAGTGAGCGAAGACCGATCCTTGGATCTGATGCAGCTGCCAATTGCCAAGCAGGCAAATTGATGTAGATTGCCGCCGGTTCGGGTGATTAGCTCAGCGGTAGAGCGCTTCGTTCACATCGAAGATGTCGGGAGTTCGAGTCTCTCATCACCCACCACTGCGTCTTGCGCTTGTACGGCAGGCTCCTTACCTTGCGAGTTGGCAAGAGGATGGTTCCGGCGTGCATGATGACGCGATGGTGCCAACACAGTAACCTGTATGGTTCGGGTGATTAGCTCAGTGGTAGAGCGCTTCGTTTACACCGAAGATGTCGGGAGTTCGAGTCTCTCATCACCCACCATTACCCAACCTGAATGAACTGCTGGCACAGGAGCCAATCGCCTGTTCGTCAGGCAGCGACCCGGTGCATGGGGATGCCGAGCTGCACGGCCTTCTCGACCAGGCTGTCGGTGATGCCGGAGCCAAGGAAGGCGATGACGTCCTTCGGCAGCAGGTTGAGCAGTTCGTCGTTGCGACGGAAGGGGGCGGCACAGCCGTGGGCGTTCCAGTCCGGCTTGCAGACGACTTGATGGCCGCGCTGCTCAGCCCACTGCGCCGCGAGCCTCTCGACACCGGGGCCGCCGCCATGCACCAGCACAATGTCGGGATACTTGGCGCGGACGCGGTCCAGTCTGGGGAACACGGCGCCCGCATCGCCGACCTGCTTGCCGCGCCGGTGTCGTCCTAGGCGAAGGCGGTGGCGACAAAGGCAGACACGACCCGCCGCCCTGCTCGCCGGGGACCTTGTCGTCGATCTCGCGGCGCAGCCGGGAGACCTGGCTCCTTGAGATGCCGCTCATCCCCATGGCTTGAACCAGGTCACCGCTGAGGCGCCGATGCGCCCTTGATATAGGCCTTCTGGATCACCGCCGTCAGCGACTTCTCGGCTGTCCGACGGGGTTCCAGTAAGCCGGGGAAGTAACTCTCCTTCAGGATCTTCAGCGCTACGGTGTCGGCACGCGTGTGCCATGAGCGCTCGTGGTAGCCGTTGCGATGAGTGATCCGGTCCGGCGGCCGCTCGCCATGCGCCGCCCCGGTCAAACACTCGACCTCCAGTGCCCTCAGACGCTCGGCTGCAAAGCCGATCATCTCGCGCAGCAGATCAGCATCGGAAATCTTCTTCAAAGCCCTCGCAGTGTCATCATGTCGTCGGTCATCGCGGCTTTCCTCGGTTTCGGGTCGGTCTGTTCTCAAGCCCAAACCTAAACCGGAGCCGCGATGGCCTCCGCTGTGGATAAACAACCCACCGCCGCCAGACTCCAAACGGTCGCGAAAGCGGGCCATCTATACACAGCTGCGAACCGAGGCCAACGCCCACACCACAACCAGGTATACAACCTGACAGTGATGTTACAGAGGCGATGAATCAATGCTTCCACGTTCCGATAGATTCTAACTCAGCTGGACATTGCCGTATCCGTCGACCAGGGCAATTTCGATTCCTGCATCGCGACACCGTTTCGTAATCTTCGATGCGACCTTCTCAGTCTCGCTGTGCCGAGGAACTGCTGCAATCAATCGGTCCTCCTCGTGACCCATGAGCATCCCGACGGCCTCATACAGATGCTTGCGCAGTTTTGACTTCTGCCCTGGATGGCGTGTGTTCAATATGCCACCTTTGGTTTCTACCAAAACGCGAATATGGCCTACACACGCCACCACGTCTCCCTGACCCGGATCGAAACGGACCACTATCGTCCGGCAACCTCGGCGGTACATTCCGCCGTGAGTTGTTTTGCCTTCTTGGCTGATTTTCTCAAATCCTTCGTCCTGTAACCAATTTCGAAGATCGAAATACTTGATGTGCATGCCATCGGGATGCAGGTGGACTGTCTCGGCACCGCATTCGAATAGCCATCGGGCCATGGCAAGCATTACAGCAGCTTCATAAAGATGTTGCTCTGGATCGTCGGACTTCTTGCTTCTTCCCGGCGGCGGTGGTTTTTCGATTACGAACTGCATGTCGATTTTCTCCGTTCTCGGTTGACCCAATGCCGTCGAATGAAGTTGCTACTATACCGCATGGCCGCTGGCACAGCAGCGGAGATATCGCGCAGGACCTGCGGGACTGGGGCACGAACCGCAGGCTTTGGCATATTTCGTCAACCGTCTGGTGTTTCGCATGTTCACATAAGATATTGACCTGCTGCCCGACAGTATGTTCACACGAATGCTGGTATGCACGCGGCGGCACCATCGCCTAGCGCCGCTCTTGGATTCCATATCCAACGACCGAATGTGCGACCCTGGCGAGGGCGAGAGGGCAGCGGGATCGTGTGGAGCTTCATCGCCTTGTCGATGATGCTTCCAACCTTCTCGGCGGTTTCGACGAGGTGGGAATCGGCGTGGTAGGCGTTTCCGGCTGTTGTGCTGTGGCGCCGATGCTCGCGCAGCTTGCCGAACGGGGGAAGCGCTTTGCCCGACATGACCGCGTGGCTCGCAGCGGTGTGCCGCAGGTTGAGCAGGCGCAGCCTGCCGAGCTGTGCGTCTTCGCAGACCATCCGCCAGCAGGTGTCGAAATTGTAAGGCGACCGCCGCCACGCGTTCTTCGGGAACAGGAAGGCGTCGGAGTCGCGGGGACCGGGCAACGCCTCGACAACGGACTGCGACGCTTCTCCAAGCTAGACGCTGCGCGCGCTCGTCTTTGAGTCCGGTAGAGCGACGCGCCGTCTTCGATGTTGCGCCAGCGCAGATTGAGTATCTCGCCGCGGCGGTGGCCGGTGAGCGCGAGCAGGCGAATTGCCGATACCGCCTCGGGCCATTGGGCCTTGCGGACGTCGAGCGCCCGCCCAAGCAGCGCAAGTTCCTCGGTGTCGAGGAAGCGGGCGACATGGCGCCTCGGGTTCTTGCGGATGCCGATGCAGGGAATGGTCCGGTGCTCGCGCCATCCCCACTCCTCGGCGCGAAACATCATCAAGCGCGGGATCTCGTAGGCGAGTTTGGCCGCGCCGGGGCGGTCCTTGCTCGTCTTGTCGAAGCATGCGGCCACATCCTCGGGTCCAACTCTGTCTACCCGCAACTTGCAGAAGCCAGGCAGGATGCGGGCCTTCAGGTAGATGCGCACGGTCTTTCGCACGGATGGCTTCCAATGGGGATCGCAGTGGTCCAGATATTCGTTGGCCAGATCGCGTAGGGTAGGAGCGGTCCTCTTCTTCCGAATGTCCTCGGCGGGGTTATCGCAGTTGCGAATGTGGGCGAGCAGGTTGCGGGCGCACCGGCGGGCGTGCGCCAGGCCCATCTCGCCATGCCGGGCGATGGCGATGCGGCTCCGTCCCCTCGGCGCGGGCCAGCAGGATCCAGATTTTGCGGCCCACGGGGTAGATGTGAAGCCGGGCAGCTTCCGGTCGAACAGAATTGCGTCCTTCGGCACGGGGCCCGTCTCGCGGGCTAGTCGCGGAGTGAGGTCAACGATAGGCATGGTCGGAACTTCCCCTGCGCTCCGCGCCCTGTCCGGTCAGAGCCGCATGGATGCGGTTCAACACCCGGTCGGCGGCGTCTGCTACCGACTGGTCGGACAGATGGACATAGTGCTCAGTGGTCTCGACCAGAGCGTGACCGAGCAGCTTGGGGATGTTCTCCATGTCCACGCCGTTCGAGGCGGCTGTGGACGCCCGTGAATGGCGAAGGTCGTGAAGCCGCAATTCGGGCAGGCCCGACTTGTTGCGGATATGGTGCCATTGGCACACGAAGTTGTCGATGTGACGTGTCGGGGGCCGCGCCGAGAACAGGAACGGGCAATCGGGGCTGTATCGCGGAATGCCGCCTATGATAGCGCGCGCAGCGTTCGGCAACCACACCGTGCGCGGCCTCAACTTCGAGTCGGGAAGGAAGATGCGCTTGCACTTGATCCAGTCCCTTTCGAGCGAGATGACTTCGCCATGTCGGCATCCGGTCAGTGTCAGCAGTCGGATCATGGCGACGGCCTAGGGCAATAGAACTCATCGCTAGTGAGCACGGCGTTGAACCGGGCCATCTCCCCGGCATTTAGGGACCTCTCCTTTGGCTCCATCCGGTAGCGCCTGGCATTCTTGCACGGGTTGGTGTTGTAGGGGCGGTATCCCCAGAGCTTGGCCATGCGCATCATCATGGACAGCACGGGCAGGGTGCAGTTGGCGCTGCCGGGCCGCTCGGCCATGGCAGCGAACCTGTCCTTGACGTGCTCGACCGCGATGGCGTCCACGGTCGTGTGGCCGAAGGCGGGCAGGATGTACTTCTGAACCAGGTATTCGTTGAACTGACGGGTATTCGGTTTCTAGTGCCGGGCCTGCCGGTCGAGGAACTCGGTTACGAAGGCGCCCATCGGATGCCCTGGCGTTCTGAGTCCATCGTCGTTCTTCCCGGTTCCGATGGAGTCGGCAATGATCCTGCGGGCTCCAGTGCGCGCCTCGGGCACGGTCAGGGTGTCGGCTCTGCCGACGGTGGCGTAGCGCCGCCGCCCGTGCACCATGCGGTTGATGACGACGGTGCGCACACCGGTCAGCTGCACGGCGAGTCCAAGCCTTGTAACCACTTCGTCGTGGATGAGATATTCCTGGTCGCGAGGCTTGGCGGCGCGGACGCGCTTGGCGAGGGTGGAATTCGGCTGGTTGCTCATCATCGCGGCTCCCTATTCGGGTCGCGCGGCTGAGCTTTAGTACAGGATGCAGCCGTTGCGGCTTTTCGTTGTGAAAGCCGCGCGAGAGCGGAAGACAAGACATGACGAGCCGTAAAGCTCTGTAATTGCAGCGATTTCTTCCAACAGGTGTAGTGCCGGACAGTGGACAGTGACCCAGAATGTAACAACGATGCTTCCTCTGTTAACAGCAGCGCTGGTGGGGGCCCGGCTTGGCCAGATCCGGAACCATTCGTAACGTTGTTCACTTGCCAGATTCCAAGGGTGCAGCGGGCGGGCAGCCAAAGCCAAAATTGCAACTTGACTGGCGGAGAGAAGCCTCCTAATGCCTCTCCTCCGTGCTCAATGCACTGCGCGGTCGTAGCTCAGTTGGTTAGAGTGCCGGCCTGTCACGCCGGAGGTCGCGGGTTCGAGCCCCGTCGACCGCGCCAAATACGCGATAAGTGACCTTTGTTTCAGGCGGCTGGTGTCCTCCTTAGAGGCTAGGCGCGTGAAGATGCGTGCTACCGGAATGGGCCGCCAACCCGGCGCACTGAGCTGGTCCAGAGACTGCGGCGCCAACGGGCTAAGTGGTTTCCAAAAGGCAAGTGACACCAGGGCCAGCCCCGGGGACTGTTTGCGTAGACGGTGTGTTGCCTTCTTGCAACAAGCCTATCGCGGGATGTAGGACGCCTCTCAAAACGTCTCACACACAGTTGACATTCAATCTCCCGCAGTCATGCTCGGAGGTTGGTTTAGTGAAACAGGCGTTGAATGGACGGAACATTAATTCCGAATGCGACGTCAGTTTGGGAGTATGGGACGTTGTTCCGGTCAAACGGCCAGTGCGGACCGCAGGTTGCAGCGTCAATCAAGCGCACTTTGATGAGATGGGGTATTCGATGCCATGAACAATTCCGGTGTCCATAAATCTGGTTCGGGCCAATCGACTGAAAGAGGCATCTTCGCCTTCGCTCCAAGCCACCGTCCGCTGAGTTTGGTAGTGGCTCAACTGAAATCTGCTCTCGCCCGGAGGATATACATGTTTCATCCACTCCCTCCTGCCAGCGTCAAACCCCGGAAAGGGCTGAATGGCGGCTGGTGTGCCAACTGGGGAGTCGCGGGCCGGACCGCCCGGTGCATCTCGAATCCCGGCTTGGCATTACTAGTTGGGACAGCGGCATTGCTCAGTGGCTTGCAGACCGCTGGTGCAAGCACCCTGACCTTCACCTTCAACGACGACGGCACCACTACAACGATTACCCCCACCGGAAGTTTGGATTTCGGAAGCAGCAATTTCCAACCTCCACAAAATCAACAAGGCGGCAACAAAATTGAAATCACTCAGAAGGTGTTTATTGGAACGCACCTCTATACTTCGATTTCTGCTTCTGTTAATGTTGTAACTGCGGATCAAATACTTGGTACGGGCATCATTAGCGGACTGGCCAGCTTTGACGGAGAGACACAAGTCTCAGGCTTGCCATCATATAAATCCGATTTCTACATTTTTGCCAACTCCAATGGCGTGCTCAGTGTGGATCGAAATCACCTAGACGGCTCGGTTTATGATCCCACGGGGAAGACAGCCAAGTTTAACGACACGATTTCCAACAGATTGAAGGACAACAATTTCCATATTGAATATGCGTTCGGCAATCTGAGAGTCATTTTCCAGACCAAACCACTTGCCAAGCCAACCGGGTTGACCGCAACCCCGGGTGATGGCCAGGTCGAATTGAGCTGGACGAACCCGGTCAACAGTTCAATCGACATGTACCAATACCAGCAAAGCGAAGCGGGCGGCGAATTCGGAGAATGGAAGGATATGGTCTCCAGTAATGCATACACTACTCGGTACGCGATCAAGGATCTAACCAACGGTGCGGAATATTCCTTCAAGATTCGAGCGACCAAAGACGATGGAGTTAACCAAGTATCGGATGAGGTCACTGCGATACCGGTGAAACCAGGGACTCCGGCAGCAGCGGAACTGGAGGCGTCTGCGCAGATCCGTGGGGCAATCCTGACATGGACGCATGTCGGAGATTCCAGCATCACCAAATGGCAATACCAATTGCGCGAGGGCAACGAGGCCTTCGGTTCCGGATGGGAAGATATTGCGGGTAGCAGCGCAGCAACGCGACGTCATGCGGTGAGCGGATTGACGGGTGGAGTCGCACACGGCTTCCGGGTTCGTGCAGTAAACGATGTGGGCTCCGGCGCTCCGTCGAAAGAAGCGATGGTGACGCCAGCTGGAGGGCCAACACTGGAGGTGGAAAGGCAGGCATTGAAGCGGTCGCTAGCGGCGGCGGGACAGGCAACGCTTGCGGGAGTGACAAACGTCATCGACCAGCGTCTGCAATCGACGCCGAGAACAAGCGCCTTGGTGCTGGGTGGACAGACGGTAGCTGCCACTGGATCATCAATGGACCGGGCAACCGGCCAGGAAACGGACGGCTGGTGGTCGGGCAGCCATGCCTCGGAGTCCTTCAGCCGTCCAGTCGGCGATGCCGATTTGCTAGACGGTAGCGCCTTCACTCTCTCATTGAGTGAAGATGATGGCAGCGACAGGGGCTGGACCATCTGGGGCCGTGGCGACCTGCAGCGTTTCGAAGGGAAATCCGGCGAAGACAGCTGGGACGGCTCTGTCAAGTCGGCGGTGCTGGGATTTGACACCCAGACGAACGAAGACCTGCTTGCAGGCTTGGCAGTGTCGAGCAGCCGCGGCAAGACCGACCTCGTAACAGAGGAAGTGGGCAGCCGCGTTGAAACCTCGCTGACAGCCGCATGGCCATACATGCAGATGGTCATGCCAAACGGTACCGGAACGGTTCAGGTCGTGCTGGGCATCGGCAGCGGTGATGCCGAGCATCATTCAGAGGATGGCGGTGTCGAGATGGCCAGCCTTTCCATGACGGCTGCATCTGTGGGTGCCAGCTTGGCAGTAGCGCAGCAGGGCCAGGTGACGCTGTCTGTGCCGGTCAAGGCGGAAGTTGTTCAGCTCAAGACCGATGGAGACGGGTCAACGGCGATTGGCGGCCTTGCGATCAGGAGTTGGAAAGCGAGCGGCGGTCTGGAAGCTGCTCATTCCGGGGTTTCGCTGGACTCCAGTTGGGTTCTGACTCCACGCGGTTCAGTATCGTTCCGCTGGGATGGCGGCGACGGGTTGACTGGCAAGGGCATTGAAGTTGCCGGCGGTTTCGGACTGCATGCGCCGGACTCCCGTGTGAGTCTGAATGCCAGTGGGCGTTGGCTGGCAACGCACTCGGATAGCAATCAGAAGGAGTGGGGAGTCAGTATCGGTGTGCAGATTGCCCCGGACGCCGAAGGCCATGGTTGGTCGGCCTCGCTTCGCCAGGAATGGGGGTTACAGCAGGAGGGTGTGCTGTCGGGTGACACTCTGTTTGAGGGTAGCGTCGGCGGGTCAGTGTCAACGGCTGGCTCTCTGGCTGCGCGAGCCGGTTATGGTTTCGGGATGATGGAAGGCCTGATGACGCTCTCTGCCGATGCACGGCTGGCGACGGACGAAGAGGAAGTGCCGCACTACGGAGCGGGTATGGAGTTTGCTCTGCCGGGCGGCCTTTCTGCCTCCCTGAGGGGAGAGCATTTTGACGCCAGCGACCCCGATACCCGCATTGGCGCAGGATTGAAATTGCGCTTCTGACGACAGTGCGTAGCCGTTAGGGGTCAACGTAGCAGCAGAGAGTTCGTGAGGGATCGCATGCATGCATGAAGAGCTCTCAGCGCAGGCAACACTACGGCAGGGACCAAGACATTGGCATTCTAAGTGAATACGCCGAGTATTGCGTGCTCATCGGATTGCTGATGGACAGCCGCTTCGTCGCTGATTGCCCTTTTTGTAGCCCAACCTGGAATTTGCCTGCTGGTACCCGTTTTTCTGCGCAGGCGATCCTCCCTGTTTTGAACTCCGCACAGTCAGCAGCCCGACTTGTAGGGCCGTCTCTGGATTGATCAGACAAGAATCGCAACAGCGGCAACCGGGATCGCCTCAATCCACTCCCTTAGCGTGTTGCTGCGTATCCTGCGTGCTTCAAAATCAATAGTGGCTGCGTTATGGGCGGTTCAGGGCACCAATCATCAGGAAGCCGAATTCATCTGCAATCCTCGACGCGTGCCACAGAGCCGGGCTGGCCATGAAGGGGCCACTCGAACGCCAACAAAGATGAGCGGAAAAGCCATGCGGGAACATCAGGAATTCTACATCGGTGGAACATGGAAGGCGCCAGCGGATGCCAGCCCATTCGAAGTCCTTGATCCGTCTACGGAAACGGCCTGTGCGGTCATTTCACTGGGTGGACAGGCCGATGTCGATGCAGCGGTATCTGCCGCCAGAAAGTCGCTTGGGAGTTGGGCGCACACTTCCCCGGAGGAGCGCGTCGGCGCAGCCGAGAGAATTCTGGAAGTCTACAAGAGCCGGTCAGAGGAAATGGCGGAGGCGATCAGCCTCGAGATGGGCGCTCCTATCGACATGGCGCGCACCCAGCAGGTCGCGGCCGGAGCAGGACACATCAAGAATTTCATCAGGGTAACCAAGGCCTTCGAATTCGAACGGATGCTTGGACCTCATGCGCCTTCTGACAGGATACTGATGGAGCCGGTCGGGGTTTGCGGGCTGATCACACCATGGAACTGGCCGATGAACCAGGTCACGCTGAAGGTCCTGCCGGCACTGCTGTCAGGATGCACAATAGTACTGAAGCCCTCGGAAATCGCCCCGCTGTCTTCGATGCTGTTTGCAGAGTTCATTCACGAGGCTGGACTGCCGGCAGGGGTCTTCAATCTGGTCAATGGAGACGGGGAGGGTGCAGGAACCATGCTCGCCGAGCACCCCGGTATTGACATGATCTCGTTCACCGGCTCGACCCGCGCAGGAATTGCAATCACAAGGAATGCGGCCGCAACACTCAAGCGCGTTCACCTGGAGCTCGGCGGCAAGGGTGCAAACCTGATATTTGAGGATGCGGACGAGAAGGCGGTAAAGCGGGGCGCGCTCCATTGCTTTAACAATACAGGTCAGTCCTGCAATGCCCCAAGCCGGATGCTCGTTCAGCGCTCGATCTACGACAAAGCGGTCGAGACTGCCGCCGCTGTTGCCGAGTCGGTGCGCTCAGGATCGCCCAGGGAAAGCGGGCGCCATATGGGACCCGCAGTCAGCAAGACGCAATTCGACAAAATTCAAGGACTGATACAGGCCGGAATTGACGAGGGCGCAAGGTTGGTCGCTGGTGGGCCCGGACGCCCTGAAGGCCTGAATCGCGGCTGGTTCGTACGGCCGACAGTATTCGCTGATGTGCGCAACGACATGAAGATTGCGCGGGAAGAGATCTTCGGGCCGGTGCTGTCGATGATCCCATTCGACAGTGAGGACGAGGCCGTCGAGATTGCGAATGACACGCCCTACGGTCTGACCAACTATGTGCAGAGCGCAGATGAAGGCCGCCGGAAGCGTCTGGCCATGCGGCTTCGTTCCGGAATGGTTGAAATGAATGGTCAGCCAAGAGGGGCCGGCAGCCCATTCGGCGGTGTCAAATCGTCTGGAAACGGAAGAGAGGGCGGCGTCTGGGGGCTGGAAGAGTTCATGGAGGTGAAGGCTGTCAGCGGATGGCCAGAGTTGGTCCAAGAGAGCGCTACTGCCAGGTGAGCAACAGGGCGATGCATAATTGGAGACCTCTCCAGCCATGTTGAGAGCCGCCCGGAGTCTGCACCCCGCAGACTGGCATTGGCTGTTGCTCTACGCAATGATCCTCGGCGGCTGGGCCATGATCTTCGTACTCGCTGTTCCACCGGACCTCATATGGGGTACGGCAGTCTACGGTCTGGAGTTCTGGATAGGACTGTGTGCAGTAACCCCGGAGAATGCCGTTTTCGGCGAACTGCTTGCGATGTGGTCACTCATGGCAGTTGCAATGATGCTGCCAACGGCTCTGCCGCTCTTCGCTACCTATGACGATCTGCGTTTGGCCGGAACTGGCAGCCGCCATGGCTTTCTGCAACTGGCAACCGGTTTCGTGCTGGTCTGGATGGCCTATGCGCTTGTCATGGCCGCAATCCAGAAAGCGGCATCGATTGTTCTGCCTTCGAATGCCGTGGCAGGAAGCGCTTCCAATTGGCTTGCCGCAATTGTGCTGGCAGCCGCCGGTTCGTACCAGTTTCTTCCGGTCAAGGACGCGTGTCTGGCGAAATGCCGGTCGCCCTTGATGTTCCTATTGGCCAACTGGCGGGATGGCCCGTTCAACGAATTGAACATCGGCTTGAGGATGGGGATGGTCTGCGTGGGCTGCTGTTGGTTGCTCATGTCGGTTTCGCTGGTCGCCGGGGCTTTCGGCTTGGTCTGGATGGGGCTTGCAACTGTCCTCATGTGCATGGAAAAGCTTCCGGATATCGGCCGCCTCTTGTCGCGGCCGCTCGGCGTTGCGTTGTTCGGTGCGGCGGCAGTTGCTGCCTTCGGTCAACAGTTCATGGGGATTGTCAATTGATGGACAGCAAAGAAGAAACCCGCCTGGAGATTCCAGAGAAACTCGACAATCGCCATCCGGCGGCCGACAGGTCGGACCGGGGCATGGTGCCGTGGAGCCTGCGAGGAGAATTGATCCTGAATTGCAATTGCACGGTGTTTTGTCCGTGCGTGGTCAGTTTGGGCAAGCACCCGCCCACGGAGGGTGTTTGCCAGGCGTGGGCCGGAATCAGGATTGATGATGGACACTATGGCGGGGAAGATCTTGGCGGCTTGAATGTCGGCATGATCCTCGAGATTCCCGGGATGATGGCGCGAGGCAACTGGAAGGCGGCAGCCTTCATCGACCGGCGGGCAAGCCACCGGGCATATCATGGGCTCATGCAGATACTCTCCGGAAAGGCGAAGGGCACCACGGGATTGTTCAAGGTCCTGGTGAGCGAGTTCCTGGGAGCGGAGCGGGCGGATGTGACATTCGAGAACGAGGGAAAGACCCGCCGGCTCCGGGTCGGCAGAAAGATTGATGGCGAGGTCGTGCCGGTTGAAGGCAAGCGGCGAGGGGAGGACATCGTGGTCATGAACACCAAGTACTGGATGGGCCCCGACATCACTGTCGCTACGGCAACCAAGGGCCGGGTGAGGGCCTTTGGAAGAGTCTGGGATTTCAATGGACAGTCGGCAGAAATCTGTGCAATCGACTGGCAAGGTCCGAACACCTGAGGCGCGCAAGATGGGTCAGCTGACGATCGCACCAACCATCAGGTTGCGCCGGACGCCTTTCTGGGAGGGCGTCGAAAGGGCAGGTGTAAAATCGGCGTCGATCTACAATCACATGCTCCTGCCTTGTTCGTTCGCGTCTGCGGAAGACGATTACCGTCATCTCAAGAACCATGTTCAAGTCTGGGATGTGTCTTGCGAACGCCAGGTGCGCCTGAATGGGCCTGATGCTGCGCGACTTGCCCAGATGATCACTCCGAGGTTCGTCGGAGGCATGGAGGTTGGCCAGTGCGCTTACGCTCCAGCAGTCGACCGTGATGGCTTCATGCTCAATGATCCGGTTCTGCTCAAGATTTCGGAAACAGAGTATTGGTATTCGCTCGCGGACAGCGATCTTCTGCTCTACGCCCTCGGGATTGCGGCTGCTGCCGGGCTGGACGTTGAGGTTGATGAACCTGACATTTCCCCGCTTGGGGTTCAGGGACCCAAGGCAGATGAACTGATGAGCCGGGTGTTCGGTGCCGCAATCGGCGATATCGGTTTCTTCCGCTTCGGCTGGACTGAATTCAATGGTGTCCGGCACGCAGTGTCCAGGTCAGGGTTCTCGAAGCAGGGCGGCTTCGAGATCTATGTCGACGGAACCGAAAACGGCATGCCGATCTGGAATGCGCTGATGGAAGCCGGCCGGGACCTTGAGGTGCGTGCCGGTGGTCCGAACTATGCGGAACGGATTGAAGCTGGTCTTCTGTCATATGGAAGCGACATGACCCGCCAGCATACTCCCTACGAGTCTGGTCTCTCAAAATACTGTGACACCGGCCGCGCCATCGATTGCCTCGGCCGGGATGCGCTGCTGCGTCACGAAGCCAGCGGATTGCAGCGCCAGGTCAGGTCGCTCGGCATTGATGGTCCGGTTGTTCCGGCTTGCGACCGGCCGTGGCGGCTCAGCAAGGATGGCAGGTTCGCCGGGACGATCACTTCTGCCACATGGTCGCCTGATTTCGAGACCAACGTTGCGCTTGGAATGATTGAGGCCGGCTGTTGGGACGCCGGAACCCGTTTACAAGTCGAACTGCCGCGTGAAACAAGGACCGCAACGGTTCAGGCAGGACCCTACATTTGAAGATCGGAGTATCAAGAGAATGACCTTCAATGCACTTTTGGTGGAGCGGGATGCGGATGGCGCAACCAGTGCTTCCGTTCAGCAGATTTCCGAAGACCGGCTGCCTGAAGGGGACGTCACGGTTGCAGTGGAATACTCGAACCTGAATTATAAGGACGGACTTTGCCTAGGGCCGGGTGGCGGACTGGTGCGCAACTACCCGCATGTTCCGGGGATCGATTTCGCCGGAACAGTAGAGTCCTCCGAGAGCCCGGATTTCAACCGGGGTGACAAGGTTGTTCTGACTGGCTGGCGGGTTGGTGAGAACCGGTGGGGTGGTTACGCGCAGATGGCGCGTGCGAAGTCCGAATGGCTGGTGCGCATTCCTGACGGATTGGACACTCGCCAGGTGATGGCGGTTGGCACAGCAGGATTGACGTCGATGCTGGCAATCATGGCCCTTGAAGACCGCGGACTCAGTCCCGGGCATGGGCCTGTATTGGTTACGGGAGCGGCCGGAGGGGTGGGGTCGATTGCCACCGCCATTTTGGCTCAGACGGGCTATGAAGTCGCGGCCGTAACGGGGCGGCCGGAAACCGAAAACTACCTGAAGCGGCTGGGTGCATCGCAAATCGTTGCCCGCGAGGAGCTGGCTGAGACAGTCAAACGGCCATTGGAATCCGAAACGTGGGCGGGTTGCGTGGATGCCGTAGGCGGCGCAATGCTTGCGCGGGTGCTGGGGCAGATGAAGTATGGTTGCTCTGTAGCCGCGATCGGGCTTGCAGGCGGTGCGGCACTGCCGGCAACGGTTATTCCGTTCCTCCTTAGAGGTGTGAGCCTGCTCGGAATCGACAGCGTGATGTGTCCACTCGATAGACGGAAGAAGGCCTGGAACCGGATTGCCACCGACCTGCCCAAGGACCTTCTTGAGGAAATGATCGTTCCGGCGTCGCTTGCCGACTTGCCGGCACTGGGCAAGTCAATCCTCAAGGGACAAGTCAGGGGACGCGTGGTCGTAGATCCCAACAATTGACGCAGTTTGATTGCGGCTTGCACTCGCAGGGCGCAACCATCCGGCCTGAACAGCAAACCAGAAAGACGGGGAACGCCCATGACCGACGTGTTGCGTTCGAATCTGCGCATTCATGCCGGGTTCGCCAATTTCATTGAGACCGAAGCGCTGCCGGGAACAGGCATCGATGCCAGGCAGTTCTGGGATGGAGTAGCAGGCCTATGCGCCGAATTCGGCCCCGAAAACGAGCAACTGCTGGAGAAGCGTTCTCATCTTCAGGCGGTCATCAACGACTACCACAAGGCCCGCAAGGGCAAGAAATTGGACCAGGAGGAATACCGGTCGTTTCTGACAGAAATCGGATACCTGGTCCCCGAGGGTGCCGATTTCAGCATAGAAACCGAAGGCATAGATCCTGAGATTGCCAGCATTGCCGGTCCCCAGTTGGTGGTCCCGGTAACCAATGCACGTTTTGCTGTCAATGCTGCCAACGCGCGCTGGAATTCCCTTTACGATGCCCTCTATGGAACCGACGCTCTCGGAGAAGGACCCTCGTCAGACGGTTATGACGAAGAACGAGGGCGCCGCGTCATAGAATGGGCCAAGTCTTTTCTGGACGATGTGTTTCCGCTTGAGGGCGCCACCCATGCCGATGCCATTCGGTATGCAGTGGATGACGACAGTCTGATTGCCGTTTCTGAAGGCGGAGAGTCACGTCTCAAGAATCCTGGCCAATTGGTGGGATGGCGGGGCGAGGCTCAAATGCCAGAGTGTATTCTTCTTCAAAACAGAGGGTTGCACGTTGAGATTCATGTAGATCGCGAGAGCGAAATCGGTCGCGTGGACAAGGCCGGAGTTGCGGATATCATTCTTGAATCCGCCCTGACCACGATCGTTGATTGCGAGGACTCGGTCGCAGTTGTCGATGCAGAAGACAAGCTGCTTGCCTATCGAAACTGGCTTGGCCTGATGAAAGGAGAGCTGGAGGCAAAATTCACCAAGGGAGGTTGCCGGATCCATCGCACGCTGGAGCCGGACCGGGAATTCACTGGAATTGGCAATGGCAGGATCACGCTGAAGGGGCGGTCGCTGCTGCTCGTGCGGAACGTCGGTCTGCTGACAACGAACCCGGCCGTTGTCGATACCAGTACCGGCAAAGCCATGCATGAGGGCCTGCTTGACGCAATTTGCACTGTAATGATTGCCATGCACGATGTGGCGGGAAGGCGGTACAATTCACCTTCAGGCTCTGTCTATGTGGTTAAGCCCAAGCTGCACGGACCAGAAGAAGCCGCGTTCACCGACCGGGTATTCTCCCGGGTCGAAGATGTACTTGGATTGCCCCGCTACACAGTCAAGCTCGGTATAATGGACGAGGAACGGCGGACGACGGTCAATCTCAAGGAGTGTATCCGGGCGGCAAAACACCGGGTTGCCTTCATCAACACCGGGTTCCTGGACCGCACGGGTGACGAGATACACACTTCAATGGAGGCTGGGCCGTTCCTGCGCAAAGCCGCTATCAAGAGTGCCAGTTGGCTCCCGGCCTACGAGGACTGGAACGTCGATGTGGGGCTGGCTTGCGGACTGAAGGGCCGGGCGCAGATCGGCAAAGGCATGTGGGCCATGCCCGACCTGATGAAGGACATGCTCGACCAGAAGATTGGCCATCCGCAAGCCGGGGCGAACACGGCTTGGGTGCCCAGTCCAACGGCCGCAACACTGCATGCAACGCACTACCATCGGGTTGATGTGTCATCGCGGCTGAACGAGTTGGCGGAGAAGGGGCGCCGTGCCGGGTTGGACAGTATATTGAGTATTCCCCTGGCGGATGGATTCAACTGGTCGGAGGAGGAACTGACCGCCGAGGTCGAAAACAATCTTCAGGGCATACTCGGCTATGTGGTGAGATGGGTTGATCAGGGAATTGGTTGCTCAAAGGTGCCTGACCTCAATAATGTGGCATTGATGGAAGACCGGGCAACCTGCCGGATTTCCTCGCAGCATTTGGCGAATTGGCTGCACCACGGGGTAGTAAGTGAGGACTTCGTCGACGCAGCAATGAAACGGATGGCCATCGTGGTGGACCAGCAAAATGCCTCGGATCCTGCCTACGAGCCAATGGCACCGGAATATGACGGTCAGGCCTACCAGGCTGCGCGGCAGCTCGTATTCGAGGGTACGAGCCAGCCCTCCGGCTATACCGAGCCAATCCTGCACTCGAGAAGAATGCTGCGAAAGGCAGAGGAATAACGGCGACGCGCCAAATGGCATGCCGCTGGCAATTGTTCGGAGGTCAATCCCGGGCGGGCTGTAGTTCAGAGTTGCTTTTCATTTCCTGACCAAGGGTCAGTCAAGATCAGCAAACGTACGCGCTGTTTGAAGGCTTGCAAACGACGTGTAACGGGTACCCTGCATGGTGCCACGCTTGGCGTCGCCGAGTGGAACTGGGCCGATTTGCTGTGCGCTCTCAGAAAACACGACCTTATACCTGCCACCTTCACCATAAGGCTCAATATGCGAAACAGGGGCATAATGCGTTATGGCTGACACAGGCTGAGTTTGGTACGCAGCGACGTATTTGATTTTGTCCAGCATACCGCCAGCGATACGGACTGGGAACCAACAGTTCTTGCCGAGGAATGTCTGTTCAAATCCCTTCTTGTTGGCTGGAACGATGATCGTGTCTCGCTTGCGGCTAGTTGGCTTTTCGCTTCGGAGTGGGTCACTGGCGTGCGGAGTTGCAACCGCCTTCGGGACTTCGAATGCCCTCAGCCCGACGAGAGGGAGAATCTGCAGGATCTCTTTCAGAAAGCCTCGCGTATCGGCCTTCTCGGCTTCCGTCAGTGCAGGCTCTTGAGGCTCGTTGCTGTTATCAAGACGGCATTGCTCTGTCTCCAGCGCTTTTTTGATGAGCGAATGCTCCAGCCAAGTAACGTGGGCGCGATTCAGGCCGCCGCTGGCCGAAACAAACACAACTGCCCGGTCCCAAAAGTCCTTTTCCTTGCGGTGTGAGTCGATGCGTGCTCTGACGCCATCTGCTTGCCCGATATACAGGGTTGGCAGTTCATCGCTTTCTTCACGGTAGCCCACGAGAATGTAGATTCCCGGGAACTCCATTTCCGCGCGTTTTCGGACATCTGGCCAATCTGAACGGCGGAACACGAGTCCGCGTCCGGTCCAGTTCATGCGATCGATCAGGCGAATTCCTTCCGGGTCGCCATCAGGGACAAAGATGCGGATGGTAAATGGGTCAGCCATTACTGCCTCGCTACGCGCCTGCATGGTACAGGTGCCGTTGTTTGAAACTCGCTGGACCATTGGCAGGCCTGTTGATGCTCGAGTTGTCGCCAACTTTACTTCTGCTTGTCAAGCTTCAGGGTGAAACCCAATAGCACCTCGTTATCCTGTTTGTGCCATCGTGTCCGAAGAATGCATCAGGGTGGAATTGGGTCTCGGTAGGTGGGACCATCCGAATGTGCATTCACAATCTGTTTCGGTTTGAACCAACCCACTGAGTGGCGATGATTGCCAGTACAGATTGAGGTTTTAGATCGACCCGCAGCATCATCCCAAAGAACCAGGATGACTAGTGCCGGAGGTCATCAAACGCAGCGGAAGCGAAGCAGAACTGGCTGCCCCGGGGGCAAGTACCCCGAAATGGCGATTAGTGAGCGGATTGCGGATGCGGTGAGCGCCGGTCTCACCTATAAGCGGCACCAAGAACGCGGCGCCGACGGGCGAACCGGACACGAAAGGAAACACAGAGTGCGAGTTTGCAAGGATTTGGCGGATGCCATAGGCAAGACGCCACTTATCCGTCTCAATAGAGCGTCCGAGGAAACAGGCTGTGAAATCCTCGGCAAGGCCGAGTTTCTGAATCCGGGCCAATCGGTAAAGGATCGGGCAGCGCTCGCAATCATTCGCGATGCCGAAGCCAGAAAGCTGCTGGAGCCGGGCGGGACCGTGGTCGAAGGCACTGCTGGCAATACCGGTATTGGCCTGGCGCTGGTCGGCGCATCGCTGGGTTACAGGTCGGTGATTGTCATCCCGGAAACCCAGAGCCAGGAAAAAAAGGATGCCTTGCTGCTGGCTGGCGCAACGCTGATCCAGGTTCCTGCCGTGCCTTACCGGAATCCCAACAACTATGTCCGCTATTCGGACCGCCTTGCCAGTGAGCTTGCCAAGTCGGAGCCGAACGGGGCTGTCTGGGCAAACCAGTTCGACAATGTCGCCAACCGGCAGGCCCATGTGGATACGACCGGGCCGGAAATCTGGCAGCAGACCAATGGCAAGGTGGACGGGTTCATTTGCGCTGTTGGCACTGGAGGAACACTTGCCGGGGTGGCAGAAGGACTGCGGTCTCGTGATCCGGGCGTGAAGATTGGCCTCGCGGACCCAATGGGCGCCACTCTCTTCGACTACTACACGACAGGAGAGCACAAGGCAGAAGGATCGTCGATCGCCGAAGGCATCGGGCAGGGTAGGATCACCGCAAATCTGGAAGGGTTCGAGCCAGACTTTGTCTACCAGGTCACCGACAGCGAAATGTTGCCAATCGTATTTGGCCTGCTTGCAGAGGAAGGGCATTGTGTGGGCGGATCAACCGGTATCAATGTCGCCGGGGCAATCCGTATGGCGCGGCAAATGGGACCAGGACATACGATTGTTACCATACTCTGTGACTACGGAACGCGCTATCAGTCGAAGCTGTTCAACCCCGGGTTCCTTCGCAGCTTAAACCTGCCAGTGCCTGAGTGGTTGGACTGTGAGTCACCACCACCTCCGGCGGTGTTTGTGGAGGAATGATCTTGCGAGCAATGCGCATATTCCTGCTCGCTGCCTTGATGCTGCAAGGTCTTGCCTGCCTGTCTCTGGCACAACAGCAGAATCCGGATGAACTGCGATTTGAAGAATGGTCGCGGTTTGCCGTGCAGGCTGAAAGCACAATCGATGCGGCTGTGGCCTCGGACTCTGAATTGCTGGCTTTGCGCACAGAACTGCAGGAATGGAGAGACCATGCCTCAGCCCTGCAGAAACCATTCAAAGAACGAGTGGATCAGCTTGAGGCAAGGCTCGGTGCACTGGGAGCCCAGCAGGACACCGAACAGACTGTCTCGGCAGACCTTGAAGCGCGCCGCGCAGCCCTTACCGAGAATTTGGCCAATGCACGCGAACCGCTTCGATTGGCAGAAGAGATCGTGCGTTGGTCAACTGGATTGATTTCCGGGATTGACACGATCTTGCGCGAACGCAGGGGTGCAAGGATCTTGTCTGCCGGACCGTCGCCGCTTCTACCGTCTTCCTGGCCCGAGGCTATCGAACACCTGTCAGGCTACTTTGTGAGTCTGAGCGGCGAAATCCGGCAGGCGGTTTCGGGTGAAGCTGAGATTGCGCCGATACGTGAGCGCCTGCCTGCAATTGCTGTGCTGTTCGTGTTTGGACTGCTGTTGCTGACGACTGCTCGGACGCAGGTTCTCAAAGGGACTGCAAGAGTCTGGAAGCACCTTGGTCGAGCCGGGGCCGCTGGCGCCAGTGGCATAGACCGGTTCCTTGACAAGTTCATGCTCCCGGCAATCGGGGTCCAGTTGCTGGCGGGCGCGATCAACTCAACCGGGGCATTTGTTGTTCATTCCGGGCTGTTCACCGAGACTATTCCCCTCATTGGCGCCTCGGTATTGGGTGCGAATTGGCTCGCTTACGCCTTGTTTACAGGTGAGCGGGATTCGATCTTCCCGGAACGCTTGGGACCCGCCTCGTCAGCGAGTCTGCGAAGACTGATCAGGTCGGTTGGCTGGGTCTTTGCTGCCTTGGCCTTGGCAGACGAAATCCTGATGGGCACTGATAGCCTGGGTTCAGTTTCGGCTGTCGTCACATTCCCGGTCTATGTAGCGGGTTCAGTGCTGTTGTTCGTCCTCGGCCGGCGGTTGTCCAGATTTGCTGCATCCCGAGCGCCTGACTCGCACGATTACGGTATCGCAAATTCAGCTTTGTCTGTCCTCTCGATCGGTTGCTGGATCGCGGCGGTGGCAGGATTGCTTGCCAGTGCGGCTGGATTATCGGTCGGTGCACGGTTGCTGGTTTTCTCGCCGATGCTGACCCTCGGCCTGTTTGGTGCGCTCCTTGTCCTGCAATCAGTAATGTCCGACCTTGCTTCCTGGGTAGCGCACTGGGTGATCGGTGAATCGGCGGAACGGCGGAAGGGCCTGGTGTTTGTTTTACTCGGCTTGCTCCTCTTCGCTGGTGCCGTCCCGGTCGTTGCGGTCATTTGGGGTGCTACGGATACCGAACTCGCAGACATGTGGGAGTTGTTGCTCAACGGCGTGAGGTTTGGGGACACGCAGTTTACCGTCTACAGCTTGCTCACAATGATCGCTGTCTTTGCAGCAGGCTATCTGGGAACCCGGCTGTTTCAGTCCATTCTTTCCAGTTCCATTCTCCCTAACACTGACCTCAGCTCTGGGGCGCAGCAAGCAATCACGACAGGCACAGGTTATGTCGGCATTGTGCTATCCATTGTCATCGCAGTGTCTTTGGCCGGCCTGAATCTGACTAACATAGCAATCGTCGCAGGTGCGCTTTCGGTCGGCATCGGTTTTGGACTGCAAGCAGTCGTGTCGAACTTTGTGTCCGGGATCATCCTCTTGATCGAAAGGCCAGTCACTGTGGGTGACTGGGTAGAGGCGGGTGGAGTTTCCGGCACAGTCAGACGCATTTCGGTACGTTCGACCTTGATTGAGACATTCGACCGGGCAGCGGTCGTTGTCCCGAATACCGATCTAATGTCCAGCCAAGTCGTCAACTGGACCCTGACCGATCGGATCTGCCGGACAATTGTTCCTGTCGGGGTCGCCTACGGTACGGATCCGGAAAAGGTCAAACGCATACTGTTGGAGATTGCTGCCGAGCATCCATCCGTTCTCAAGGATCCGCCACCAAATGTTCTGTTCATGCGCTTTGGTGCCGATGCGCTGGAGTTTGAATTGCGCGCAATTCTGGATGACACGAACATGATCCTGCAAGCAAAGTCGGATCTGAACTTTGCCATAGCGGAGCGGTTTGCGAAGGAAGGCATCTCGATACCGTTCCCGCAGCGGGATGTATGGATTCGGAATGCGGGAACAGAGGCGCTGACCGCTGCGGTTGAGCCGCAGGCATTGCCGGGAAAGGAAGCAGATTGACTGAGAAACTCTATCAGATTGACCCCTACCTGAACCGGGCTGAGGGTGTTGTGGTATCCATATCGGAAGGCGGGGGCGTTGTTGCTGATCGTTCCATCTTCTATCCGAACGGCGGTGGGCAGCCCGGAGATACAGGGACTATTTCGTGGGACTCCGGGAGCGCACGGATTGTCGATACCCGCAAGTCAGGTTCCGACGGGATCGAGCTTGTGCTTGAAGAGGGCAGCAGCCAGCCTGAACCTGGTCAGGAAGTCGTACAGGAGTTGGACTGGGACCGCCGGTACCGCCATATGCGCATCCACACGGCGTTGCACCTGTTGTCGGTTGTCATCCCGCTGCCGGTCACTGGAGGCGCCATCACCGCAGAAAAGGGACGGCTGGACTTCAATATGCCGGATGCAATTGAGGACAAGTTGGAATTGCAGAAAAGGTTGAATGAACTCGCTGCACGCGACCTTCCAGTTGGAGAGATCTGGATCACTGATGAAGAACTGACCGCCAACCCGGGGCTGGTCAAGACCATGGCCGTAAAGCCGCCCATGGGTGCCGGTCGCGTCAGGTTGGTCAGGATAGGCGAAGGCAGTGAGCAGGTTGACCTGCAACCCTGCGGCGGAACACATGTCGCCCGCACGGGCGAAATCGGGGAATTGATGATCGGTAAAGTAGAGAAGAAGGGCCGCATGAATCGCCGCGTGAATGTGGGCTTCCGACAGTGACCAGTGAGATTGGCTTGTCATGAGTTTGCTGCAGTGCGCATCTCATGATGCAGCAATGAGCCGCGCAAGTACTCAATACGCCAGCACAATTGTGGCGGAGCGCATCCCGCTGCAGATAATGGCTCAGAGCAATATGCAATCCTATTCATTCAGGGAGTGAATCCAATGACTGGAGCAGCGCTTCAACAAAAACGTTTGAACATCGAATACTGGCCGGAAAGGACTGACCTGGCTGCAGCCTTTCGTTGGACAGTGCACCTTGGCATGCACGAAGCAGTTGCCAATCATTTCAGTCTGGCAGTCAACGCCGATGGCACCCGTTTCCTGATGAACCCGAACCAGGTTCATTTTTCCCGGGTCCGCGCATCCAACCTGTTGTTGCTGGATGCCAATGATCCGGAAAGCGCTGAGGGGCCGGATGCGCCGGATCCGACAGCCTGGGGGCTTCATGCGTCAATTCACCGGCTGTGCCCGCATGCAAGGTGCGTGATGCATGTGCACTCAACCAATGCGACCGTTCTGGCGTCGCTTGCCGACTCGACCTTGCCGCCGATTGACCAGACAACCGCCATGTTTTTCGACAGGGTGGTCATTGACGACTGTTACGGTGGTTTGGCGTTCGAGGAAGAAGGCGAAAGATGCGCTGCATTGCTAGCTAACCCGCGGCACAGGGTTATGGTGATGGGCAATCACGGAATCCTCGTGATTGGATCATCCGTGGCCGATGCCTTCGACCGCATGTACTATTTTGAAAGGGCGGCCACGACATATGTGCTCGCCTTGCAGACAGGAAAGAAGCTGAGGGTGCTATCCAACGAGATTGCCGAGAAGACCGCAGCACAAGTTGAGGCCTATCCGGAATCGGCGGAGCGCCACCTTGAGGAAATCAAGCATCTCCTCGACGAGGAAGGTTCGAATTACGCCAGTTGAATGGCAGGGGCAGCCCTCGCAGGCCGGAGGTGGGTTCGCCAGTGGACTCGGGCAGCAATCCAGTATGGCGGCAATTTAGGGAAAATGTTGCCAAATTTGGCATTGAATGGCAATTGTTTGGACATATATTCCTGATTCAGCCACAACTCAGATGGATAGGGCAAACAAATGCTAAGGATCAACGACACGGCCCCTGACTTCACGGCCGATACTACCGAAGGACAGATCAGCTTTCACGACTGGATTGGCGACGGCTATGCCATCCTCTTTTCCCACCCGAAGGACTTCACTCCAGTGTGCACCACTGAACTTGGAGCAATGGCAGGTCTTGAGGACGAATTTGCAAAACGGAACGCCAAGATCATCGGGATTTCGGTTGACCCGGTCGAAAACCATCACAAGTGGAAATCGGACATTGAGGCCGTATCTGGCAACCGGGTCAGTTATCCGATGATCGGGGACAGCGAACTCAAGGTTGCCAAGCTGTATGACATGCTCCCGGCTTCCGCTGGCGACACTTCGGAAGGAAGGACACCAGCAGACAACGCTACGGTCCGCTCGGTGTTTGTGATCGGCCCAGACAAGAAAGTCAAACTGACGTTGACCTACCCGATGACCACCGGTCGAAATTTCAACGAACTCTTGAGAGCGCTGGATTCCATCCAGCTTACTGCCAACCACCAGGTTGCTACACCGGCGGATTGGAAGCAGGGCGAAGACGTTATCATCACGCCTGCAGTCTCCAATGAAGAGGCCAGTGAACGGTTTGGCGAATACAAGGCCGTCTTGCCATATCTGCGCGTAACCGGACAGCCTGAGTGAATTCAGGCCAATGCCTTGCAGTCCGGAAAGTTCCCGAATTGCAAGGCATGCGCAAGGGCGAACAAATCCTGCCGGTTCGTCCTTGCTCTTTCTGTTGCTGGGAATGTAGTGTTCCATCCAGGAGAGGTGGCCGAGTGGTCGAAGGCGCACGCCTGGAACGCGTGTAGGCGGTAACCCGTCTCCAGGGTTCGAATCCCTGTCTCTCCGCCACTTGCCCGCCAATTTTGATCGCTATTGAGCGATAAGCAGGGCAGCAAACAGAGTTTGCCGGGCAATCCTCTTGATCATCTCTACCTTGAAAAAACACCATAGTGGTGTTAGATTGCCTCATGACCGAAAAGCGAAAGCCAACCTACGACCTGATGGCTATCAAGGGAGCCTTTTCCTCTGCTGACCGCCTGAAGGCAACAAGCACGGCCTTGCGAACTGCAGTTGGACTTGGTTTCGACCGTAGTGAAATTGTCGAAACATTACGGTCCATGTAGCGGCGGCAATTCGTAAGATCGATGACGACCTTCGCCGACCAGCGCCTTTGGCAGGATGTTTACCATGTGCCTTCCGACGCAGGCGAATTGTACGTCAGATTTACGGAGTACGTCATGATCGGGTTCTTGCAGCTCTCGTTCAAGGAGAAAGGCGATGGCTGAACAATCCTGTCCAGAGACCGGACACCCGATGGTACGTGATGTCCGCACAATGACGATAGAGTACAAAGGGCATTCAATCGAGGTTGAGATGCCTGGATGGTATTGCGAACACTGCGGTGAAGGCGTCCATACAGGCAGGGACATGCTTGTTTCCGACCGTGCCCTTAATCGTTTGAAGGCTGAGGTCGACGGCTTGCTGTTACCCGAAACAGTAAAGCTCATCCGGATGCGACTCAAGCTGACACAGAAAGACGCAGGCAAGATAATTGGCGGAGGTCCCAACGCTTTTCAGAAATATGAGAGTGGTGACGTGCTGGTAAGTAGAGCCATTACGAGCGCACTGCTGCTGCTAGATGATCATCCTGAAGGCCTCTCAGTATTGAAGTCCCGTGAAGCTGAACGTCACGTCGTAGCGTAAACGGTGTGCCGCTGCCGATTGAGTCTCGTTGCCCTGCTTAGGTCGCTCGCTGCCCAGTCGCTGAATTGAAGTCCCATGACCTTGATTCAGACGCCAAGCATGAGTGCTTGGATTTCTGTAGCCCACAGGCTTCAAGCAAGCATGTTCGTACTCAGGTAAACGGACGTCTTTCGCAAGTGGCTGCGCGGCATACGTGACCTGCGCCAAACAAAATATCACGGGACGACTGCAACAATATTGGTTCGTTCTTTTCGGCGATGGCTGGACAGTGGGCACGGCAGCAGTGAACTGCGGATCCACGAAGGAACCGGCTATCGACTATTCTCGTCAGCAAGGGAAGAGTCATCCTTCTTCGTTCTGGCGGAGACAAAAAGAGCCAGCAGAAAGACATGGCGCGGGCACATCGCCTCAGGGAAGAGCTTGAAAATGGAGCATGAAGTCACCGGCTTCGACCCAGCTGAGTATCTGGACAATGATGAGATGATTGCAGGATACCTGTCGGATGCACTTGAGACACAGGATTCTGCATTCGTCGCTGATGCAATCGGGGCTTTTGCACGAGCCAAAGGCATGAAACGCGTGGCTCAGGATGCGGGGGTCAGCCGCGAGAGCTTGTACCGTGCTCTAAGCAGCAAGGGAAATCCCGAGTTTGCCACCGTTCTAAGGGTTCTGGCCTCGCTGAATATCAAGCTGATCGCGCAACCTGCCGAGACGCACTCTCATAACAAGTCAGCCTGACGGAGCCGCCGAAGCGCCTTGGAGCCAATTGACGTCGGAAATACGGATCCAATCTACGGCCAAGATCAACAATCGATTAGGTGAGTGTGCGCTATAACTGACCCATCCGCGCTGCCAGCGGACCATGGGAATGGTCGAGTTTCTGCGCATCTGATCGGTTACCCGCAGCCGAAGATGTCATCGGGTCAGTTCTTGGTCGCCATTGCTGCAGCCTGCCGGATTTGTCCCGGGTTCCTCTCTCTCGTCCTGTTTGTCGTTGGACTTGCGGGCCGCGACGACAATCGCGGCATACTTGGGGGGCGGCATCGGTATTGAACGCAAGGATCCTGCCCTCGAACAGCGGGAGCATCCCGTCGAGCGTCGAGGCAAGTTTCCGCTTGTGCCGTCCATGCGGTAGTGAACTGATGCCGAACCGGAGTTCTGAAACGGTGACGCTGGAAATGTAGTGCGTTTAGGCAGCCTGCTGGTCCAGCCAATTGCGCACGGCAGGGTCCGGCTCCGGCTTCATCGCTTTGGAGACGACGTTCGTTTCCGAAACGATCATTCGAAGCTCGTTGGTTTTGCGGGCGTCTTGACATGTGCCTGATCCAGCGCTGCGAAATCGGCATTGGTCAGCCCGGCATTTTGGCTCAACGCGGAGAGCGTGGCACCGAGGCGCAGGCTCTCGGTGGGACGCACAGCCGCTTCAAGAATGTCGCAAATTTCAGCTTCGGCGCTGCGGCCATGATGGTCTGCGCGCACCCTGATGGCGCGGAGGGTTTCGTCCGAGAGATTACGAATGGTGACTGTGGGCATCTGATGTCGTCTCGGGTCAAGTGATGGCTGCGATGGCAATATAGGGAACATGCTATCGCCCGGCAAAATGCGATCGTTATCTGGCGGGATGGCCTACACTGGCGCCTCCGCCAAACGTACCCATGCTGCCATGCCGACGGAATCGACCCCGGCAATGCAGAAGAGTTGCCTGCCAATAGGTTTCGGACGGCAGCGCCTCCTTGATGATGTCATCATGGACCAGCACATAGCCCGCCACGGCGGCAGGCGCGGCGACTACAAGTGCCACGATCAGGAGGATGATGAGTGAGCGCAGGTCACGCGATCGAGTTTGCCTTGATCCATGTGTGGAATGTACGAGAACAGTGACAAGGTGCTCAGGCTCGCTTTTCGAAGAAATCGACATCCGCAATGCCCTTGAAACGGGCATCGCACGTTAGAACCCGGGCAACCGTGGCGCTGTGCCTTGGCCAAGATCACGGAGTCGGCGGTCGCTAGCTGGTGCGACCGGCAAAGTTCAGCAGCCAACAGGGCTTTTTCCGTGTCGAGAGGCGCCACATGACACAACTGCGTAAAGGCGATGATCTGGTCGGCCTTGTCGTCTCCAATCTCGCGGTCGAGCCATTTTGTAGTTCAAGCTGAACCATCGTCGGAACGAGCCAATCGGATTGCTCCGGCATGTATGGCTCCATTGCATCGCCCACCGGTGAGCCGAGTAGCCATTCTATCCAGGCTGAAGTGTCGACCAGGATCATCAATTGCGGTCTACGCGAGCACGGTAGCCGGAAGGATCAGCACCGCGCGCAAGCCCCTTGATCTCATGCAACTTCGGCATGGGAACAAGCAGCACGCCGATACCCTTTGGGATGAACGCGAAGGTTTGCCCTGCATTCCATTGTTGGGCGGTGCGGATGGCTTTGGGAATGGTAATCTGAAACTTTGAGGACAGCGTCGTGGTCTTGGCCATGTTCATTCACCGAGGCAACCGATACTCGAAACGTAAGAAACTGCTCATGTGAATCCAAGCCGCTAGACCGATGGACTGGTCGCCCACAAGGAACGGAGTCAAAATGTGCCAGAGGGAATGCCCCGGACTTGCGTTGTGCAAATGCCATGAAGAGAGCGCCATGGAGAGAACCAGGCAGCCCAGAGTGAAGACCACGGTGGTTTTGACGGGCTTGATGTAGAGCGGATCGCGGAAGGCCCGCAGGTAGTTGGCCAGTCCGGCGAAGTCCTGCTGGTCGAACCGGTAGAGGAAGTCCCTGTGGACGCTGTAGCGGGCCGCCATGAAGAGCGGCACGCTGACGATTGCGGTCATGATGGCGAGGCCGGGGGCGAGGAACCACCAGGCCCGGTTGAAACTTGTAGGCATGCCAGCCATGGTAACCGCCTGCCAGAACCGTGGATGCGAGGGATGCCCCTTCCCCCGGAAAGCGGGGGAAGGGACTTAAGTGTTATACTATTCGAGGTAGCCTGCGGCCTTGAACGCCTCGGTCATGTTGTTGACCCAGCGCTCCTGAGCCTGCTCTGGCGTCAGGTCGCCCGAATAGACATCGGTGATGTAGTCGGTCGCACCGCCCCACATGACTGCGCCGTATTCGGGAATGCCCTGGCGGATGAACACAGACTGAAGCACCTCCTGGAAGGTGGGCAGAAACTCCGTGTAGTGGGGCTTGAGGTTGCGCATCTCGTCATTCTCGAAGTGCGCCTTGCGCGAGAACTGAAGGCTGCGCTTGCCCCATTCGACCTCGTTGTCCTGAAGCATCCACTTGAGGAACTTGAACGCCTCGTCGGCATTCGGTGTGTCGAACAGGAGTACCCCGCCACCGCCGAGGAAGGGCGTGCCCTGGGTGTAACCCTTGAGGTTGCCTTCCCAGACCGGCAGGGTGGAGTAGCCGGTATTGCCCTCGGCGTCTCCGCCTTCGGTCTCGACGATGCCGACACCCTGCGGCCACATCGTTGCCATCGCCAACCGGCCATCGCGGAACATCTCAAGCCCTTCCAGGAAGCCCCAGTTCTGCGCTTCCCGCGGCGCCGTGTTGTTCGCCAGGTCGATAAAATACTCGGCGGCCTCGTTGACAATCGGATGGCCAACATCAGGCTGGAAGTTGTCGTCCCAACCGCTGATGCCTGTGGAGTAGAGAATGACAATGAAGCTGCGGGTGATCCCGACCCCTGCGCCAAGCGCATCGGTCCAGCCATAGAGGTCCCGTTCGAGTTCCTCGCCCGCCAGCATCTCGCCAGCCTCGCGGGTGAAGAAGCCAGCGACCTCCCGCAATTCGGCGAAGGTCTTCGGCACTTCAAGCGGCCGCCCGAACTCCTGTTCGAATGCCGCCTGCTCGTCCGGATGAGCGAACCAGTCCGCCCGGTGGATGAGCATCGGCGCCGCAGGTGTCGTCGGCAAGGCGATATACTCGCCTGGGCGGGCACTTGACGTCATGTGGCTGTTGACCACCAGGTCCGGATAGGCGCTCACATCGAAGCCGTGCCGTTCGATGAACGGCGTGAGGTCGAGGACATGCGGGGCGAATGTGCCGAACCAACCGGGGCTGTGATACCCCATGTCCCAGCGGTCGGTATCGCCAATGGCCTCGATCGCCATCTGGTCGCGCAACTGATTGGCGGGCAGTATCTCGCCAATGACCTTGATGCCGGTCTCCTGCTCATACCGTGGTGCGAAATACTCGACCACGGCGTCGGCTTCGGCGCCGGGGTGAAGGGCCCAGCGCAGGGTGATGTCCTGCGCTGCGGCCTGACCTGCAGCCGCGCCAACGAATGCCAGCGCGGCAAGCCTACAGAAACAAGATCTCATGATCTTTCTCCTTGGTTAATGTTTGGATTAGAACTTGAACTCATCGAGGTTCTCGGGAGTGACGATCTTTGCCTCGCCGAGAATGACCTCTCCGGCAGCGCCAACGGTGTAGGTGCCAAGGCGTCCCGCCTCGAAGGTCTCACCTTCGGCGCCGGTAATCTGGCACTGTGCGAGCGCTTGAGCGGCATAGTAGGTCAGGTAGCCAAGGTCCGACACGTTCCACCATATGTCTTGGGTGGAGCCTTCTTCGATGTACTTCCGGATCAAGGTCGCAGGCGCCAGGCCTGTGAGCTTGATCTGCCCGGTCAGCCCGGCCTCTTCAAGGGCTCGTGCTGCCGCTGGCAAACCGATACCTGCCGGGACGATCAGGCCCTTGAGATCAGGGTAGGCTTGCGCCAATGCGATCGTCTGCTGCTGGTTGATCTGTTCGCTTTCTTCACCGTAGGCGATTTGTACAAGCTCGAGTCCCGCATAGTCGGGATTTGAGGCCAGTTCATCCTCCATCTGCGCGATCCAGGCGTTCTGGTTTGTCGCAGTCGGTGTGGAAGAGAGTATCGCAAACTCTCCTTCACCGATCATGTCAGACATCGACTTCAACATCATCGCCGCCAGGCTGGTGCCCTTGGCTTGATTGATGAAGAGCGAACGGGCAGCCTCGGCGACATCGGAGTCATACGCGAGGACCCAGACGCCGTTTGCCGCCGCCCGTCTCAATGCTGGCGCAACAGCATTGGCGTCATTGCCCGCGATGGCAATCACATCAACTCCCTGCACCACCATATTGTTGATGAATTCGATCTGAGCTTCAGCTGTGGCCTGACTGGGCGCAGCCTGAATGCGCTCGCCTCCAATCTCGGCAAGCGCCTCGTCAGCCCCCTGGCCTGCCACCTGAAAATAGGGGTCAGTGTCCAGCTTGGGCACAAATCCGACCTTGACCGGACCATCGTGGCACTCTTGCGCAATAGCCGTTCCGGCGAGCGGCATTGCGGCGGCAACAGCCGTAATCGTGAGTAGTTTCTTCAACATGTCGATCTCCTCTATCGTTGAAGGTTTGCAGCCCGCCTTGTTCGGGGCAGGCCTCGTTGCCGCAGGCTTTTCAGCCTTGCGGAAATCTGTGGGGTGAAATTGCCAATCAGGAGCGCTGCAATGAGCATCAATCCAATGCTCGTACTTTGGGCGTCGCCGCCGATACCATTGATGCCCAGCAGGTTGCGGACCAATGCGACAAGGCTGAGTGCGCCAATCACGCCGATAATCCCGCCCTTGCCGCCAAAGACGCTGACACCGCCAAGAATGGCGATCGTGATAATATCCAGTTCCATGCCAAAGGCGTTGTTCGCCCGCGCATTGGCAAGTCTTGCTGTGTAGACAATGCCGGCAACCGAACAAATGACGCCAGACAGGATGAAAAGGTAGAAGCGGATCCTGTTGACCAGAATGCCAGAGTAGAGAGCGGTATCGGGGTTACCTCCGATGGCAAAGATCCTGCGGCCCACGGGCGTTCCATGAACGACAATCGTGAAGATCGGCAGCAGGATGAGGAACGGGACAATCGTCCAGGGCAGGGGAAGCCCAGGTACGTTCGTGAATCCGAAGTCAAGCAGTGCTTCGGGCAGTTGATTGACCGAACCGGTTCCCAGAAGCATGTACCCAATGCCCCTGAACAAGGCCATCGTTCCAAGGGTGACCACCAAGGAGTGTAGCCCGACTGTAGTGGACAGAAAACCATTGAACGCGCCCAGCATCGCTCCGCAGCAGAGAGTGAGAGCGATTGCAGGCGCCAAGGAAAGCCCAGCTTCGATGGAAAGCCCCAGCACGACGCTCGTCAAGGCCAGAGTGCTGGCGACAGAGAGATCAATATCCCTTGTCACGAGCAATAGCATCATCGGCAGGACAATCAGCGCCCGTTCCGATGCGCCCGCGATGAGTTGGGAAATATTGAAGGCGGTGCCGAAGTTCGGAAAGAAGATCAGGCCCATGAGCGCCACCAAGGCGGCAAGAAAGCAGATGAAGATATCCCAAGACGATATCCAGTCGGAGCGCTTCATGAGAGCATCCTCCTGGACTGGGCTCTTACTGCCCGTTCTGCAACTTTGGCGTCAACGAATATGGCAACAAGTATTACAAGGCCGTAGACCCCTTGCAGCCACAACGGGTCGATGCGGACAAGTGTGAGCCCGTTGCGGATCACCAGGAGAGTGATGGCCCCGAGCAGGATTCCAAGCACTGTTCCAGACCCGCCGCGAATTGCAACACCGCCAACCACCACTGAAGCAATGACCGTAAGTTCGAAACCGAATGCAACACGGGCGTCGACCGTGGCATATCGCGATGCCCAGAGGGCCCCCATCAACCCGGCAAGCGCACCTGCAATGACGAACACAGAAAATACTCTGTTCGGGGCTGGCACGCCGATAAGGTCAGCACCTTCCGGATTCGATCCGACTCCATAGAGTTCGCGGCCCCACCTGGTCCGCTGCAGGACAAGAGCGGCCAAGGCAAGAATTGCGCCCGATACGATCATCAGGACGGGTATTCCGGCGATCTTCCCGGACGCAACATCAAGCCAGTGGGAAGGCACCTCGTCCGCGCTGATTTGGTCTCCATCTGCAAAGATGCTGTGAAATCCGCGGAATACCGACATGGTTCCAAGTGTCGCCACGATGGCCGGCACCCGGCCGAATGCGATCACGGTGCCGTTTATCGTCCCTGCGATCGTGCCTATCGCAATGGCGACACCGATTGCGGCGCCGGCAGGCAAATCCGGGTTGGCAGACATGAAATATGCAGCGGAATATGCCGTGAAACCGATCACGGAAGCGACCGAGAGATCGATGTTCCTTGTCAGGATCACCATCATCTGACCAAGAGCCACGATCGCGAGAAGGGCAGTGTCCATCCCGAGCGAGACGAGGTTCGTCGGCGAAATCATGCGGGGGTTCAGAACTGTAACCGGAACGACGATTGCAAGTATCGCCAGAACCAGACCAATTTCGCGTTGGGCCAGTATTCTCCGCCAGACGCCAACTGCGACAGTTTCGGCCGGGGCGTCATTCACAACGTCACTGGCTTGCTGCGCCTCGCTCGTTGCAGCTTCCAGGACTTTTTCGGGAGTTGCTTCGTGCTTGTCGAATGTCGCGACCTGGCGGCCTTCGCGCATCACGGTGATCCTGTCGCACATTCCGAGCAGCTCCGGCATCTCTGACGAGATCAGCACAATCGACATGCCTGATGCTGCAAGTTCGGCGATCATTCGATGCACGGCTGCCTTGGTCTGAACATCAATTCCCTGAGTTGGCTCGTCGAGCACGAGGACACGCGGCTTTGTCGCAAGCCACTTGGCCAGCACGACCTTTTGCTGATTGCCTCCCGAAAGCCCTGAGATCTGTTGTTCGAAGCTGGCAAAGCGCAGTTTCAGTTTCTGAAGATGATCAAGGACTGCCGAGATTTCCTTCTTCGGTTGCAGTATCCCAAGCCTGCTTGACTCCTTCAGAACCGTCAGCGAACCGTTGATCCGAATGGAGAAGTCCATGATCAGGCTTTGCGACAGCCGGTCTTCCGAAACGTAGGCGACGCCGTGTTTCATCGCCTGCCGCGTCGAGCGGAACTCGGCCTTTTGCCCTTCGATACGGATTTCGCCATGCGAGGCTTGGGTTACGCCGAAGATTGTCCTCGCGATTTCCGTTCGACCGCTGCCCACAAGTCCGCCGATGCCAAAGATCTCGCCTGCTCGCACTGAAAAGGAGACATCTGCGAATTGGCCGTCCACGGACAATTCATCGACCTCAAGCACGGTCTTTCCGAACTCGTGCTTGCGCTCAGGGTAGGATGATCTGAGTTCTCTGCCTGCCATCAGATTGACAGCGCGCTCGCGGCTGATGTTGGCTGTGGTATCCAGCCCGACAAGTTCGCCGTCGCGCAAGATTGCGACCCGGTCCGAGACTTCGAAGATCTCGTCCATCCTGTGGCCCACAAAGACGATCCCAACCCCGCGCGCTTTAAGAGTTTCCACAACCCGGAAGAGCTTGCGCACCTCGTTGTGAGAAAGCGCAGCAGTTGGTTCATCCATGATGAGGACATCGGCGTTGGTCGAGAGTGCCCTGGCGATCTCTACAAGCTGCTGTTCGGAAACGCTCAGTGTGCTCAGTGGCTGATCGGGGTCTGCCACGAGCCCGATGGTTTCAAGAACCCGCACAGCCGAATTGCGCATTCCAGCGGTGTCAAGCAGGCCATTCTTGAGTTTCTTGAAGCGGCCGAAGAAGATGTTCTCGGTCACGGAAAGATCCGGGAACAACCCTGGGTGCTGGTGCATAACGGCAATACCGGCATCCTGCGCAGCAAGGGGTGATTGCCAGACCCGCTCATCTCCATGCAGCCGAATGCTGCCTTTGTCCGGCGGGTAGACCCCGACCATCATCTTGACGCAGGTGCTTTTGCCTGCGCCGTTTTCACCGACCAGTGCAAGAACTTCACCAGCGCGTACATCGAATGTCACGTCTTTGACGGCGACTGTCCCGCCAAATGCCTTGCTCACGTCGTCCAAGACGAGCAGGGCGTTGGCATTCAATGCATCATCTGGGGCAAGTACAGTAGCATCCATTACAGAATGCTCGCAGGCGAAGACGGCTGCCGCCTTGGCCTCTCATTGATGGTTTCAGGATATCCGTGCAGGCATGCCACTGCGGCTACCGTCGCAGCTCAGGCTGCCCAAAGATGCACGGGCGCACCCAAACGGGACAGGGCCTTGTGTGGTCAACTTTCATGACGCAGCTCCTCCCTCAACCTGCGGCGCCATTCTATACTCCTTGTGTTGCGTGCGTCAAGTTAATTCCTTGTGAAATAATTTGTAGCCGACAAGTGCACTGGCCTCGGCCAAGGTTGCGTTTTGAGTCGGGCTTGTTGCGGCGCTGTGATCTTAATGCCGGGAGCATGATCCAGCATCTGGCGCCACTCGTTTGCCAGCAAAGTAGTGGCGGCCACACGCAGAGGATTGGGCCAATGAAGGAGAGGCGTATGTGACCGGCTGGACCGCCAGAGGGCAGGGCATGGTTGCCATTCAACCAAATGCACCCTTGATCGATAGGTTTACTGAGAGGTGGCCGCCAGGCTGCAATTCTGCTTCCGCAATTGTGCGTCACCGCGTAACCGAGGGACTTGAACCGGCTCTTTGGCCCTGATCAGTTCCTCATCAACGTATTCTGATCCAGCAGGTAGTGTTGGTTGATCAATATTCCTGCGGCTCCAATCAGTCGTGCATTCCTCCCAATCTGACCTGACTCGACGGCGGGGAATATAACACCCTGCAAATCAGTGACTTCCAGTTGCTTGATGACTTCTGCAACAAGCCGGTCCTTAACCATTGGCGGAATGGAACCATCAATGATCACAGAGTCGAAATCCATGATGGACAGGGAAGAAACCACGGCGTGGCACAAGCTCTTGCCGGCCCTTTGGAACCAGTCTTCAAGTGGAGCCCCAAAGGAGGCCCAATCGGTCGTCTCTTCGTAGATGATAGTAGGGTCAATTCCTGTCGATGCCAGACTCCGCTCCAGGACAATTAACGACGCGTGATCAATCAGGCGGTCGCCTCCTGCCATGTCAGGCACCCGCATGGGACCAAATCCCCCGGCATTGCCCCGCCGGCCAGGCACGACACTTCCATTCAGCACGATTCCGCCACCGATGAATGTGCCGACAAAGAAGTAGATCCAGTCTTGCTTCTCGGAGTGGTTGCCAAAAATCTGTTCTGCCCGGCAGGCCGCGGTAGCGTCGTTTTCGAGTACGATCGTCCAGGGAACCAGTTCGCTCAAGGCCGCGACGATATCGAAGTCGCGCCAGGCCTGAAGTGCTTCACGCGAAGCGCCGAACTCGTCAGGCCAACTCCAGAGTTCGAATGGCATGGCGATGGCCATTCCGGTGATGCTCTTTCGTGGCGTCTTTGCCGACCGGAGGACCGGTGTCAGCATGCGTTCCACAAAACCCATTACGTTTGCAGGCGTAGGGAAGGGGTAGTTCTCCCGCTTCTGAGACCGGATACCTCCGACGAAGTCTATCACCGCAAGCTCGACACTGCGTCGGCCGATCTTGAGCGAGACATATTTGTGGGCATCGGGATTAATACGCATCGGTGTTGATGGCTGACCAATGCGGCCAAGAATCCGGTCGCCACGCAGCACCAGCCCATTCTTTTCCAACTCCCGGAAGATGACAGAAGTTGCGTTGGCGGAAAGCCCGCTGGCGCGTGTCGCTTCCGCCTTGGTCATCTGGCCATGGCGGCGCACGAGTTGCAGCAACAGACGCTCATTGTAACTTCTCAGGTCAAGCTGGTTGGTTCCTCTTTGGGCAATCGGGTGCATGCACTCCTCTAATTGTTGCTGCCGGAACTACTGTCGTGCCTAAGAGGCAATGGAGCCCGGAGTCTTGGGCAAAAAGCACTTTCTGTTTAACTGACTAACGCAATGGCGACTAATTCACCAGCAATTACGTACTCTGTCAAAGTGGATTCCTGCTTTGGAGAAGGCAATGCAGGTTCAATGCGAAGGCAAGGGACGATGTCAATCCGGTTGCCGAAGGTTGCTGACTCATTCAGCGCAAGAAATCCAATCCAATACTTCCGAAACGGCAAAAGGACGCTGCCGCCGGCCGCTGGATAATCGCAACCCAGCCCTGTTTGCGTGTGGCCAAATGCCGGAGAGCATGCGGCGGCGGGTCCACCAAACCAATTCCTGCAAGGACGAGGGTGCAAAGTTGGAACGGCGCCGGAGAGGGCAGGCGGCCGTTTGCGATCTGCAGCTTCATGTTCGGCCAGAGACTGCGCTCTGGGTCTTCCGGAACAACACCCTCACTGCTGGGATTGGCGTTTTGTATCTGGTTCAGCCAGGAAATCAGGCTCTTGCGTTGGCGCTTCGCAGTCGAGAACTGCGAGCAACTCATTCGGCGCAATGACGCCCCGGCTTTCGAGAAGACGTTCGAGCGCCAGCCGCCAAGCCAAAAAATACTGGTCGTCTTGATTGACCGCATCGGCCGGTCCGCTTTCTGCAATTGCTGCGCCGAGCAGGTCCGTCCATTCTGGCCAAGTCATCATTCCGCTTTCATGCAGCGCAAGGGTCAGGGCGAAGAGCCGTGCGTGCCAAGGCTCGCTAAAATTCCTGCTGCTGAACGCCTCAATCTGCTGGTTCATGCCGGAGTCAGGTAGCTTTCCCATAGATCAAGCATCACTTCATCTTCAGGCGTTGCTGTCGAGCCCGGCCACAGTGCGCCAGCAGCAAACCGGACAGAATAGAGATACTGTGGCGCTTCGCCCTGAAAGTCCGCGTTCGTGTCCGGGAAGACATGTGCCGGACCGACAGTGAAAACGGTACCGGCGCAGCCTTGCACGTAGCCGGGCAGGCGGGTGTGGTGGCCGCTTGCATCGTCGTCCTTCTGCACAATCCGGGCCCGCACAGACTGGCCAACATGAAACCGGGGCTTGGTATTGACAGGCCTGATGGTCGGCGACCCCTTCGCCAGCAATCGTTCGATCCGTTCTGCCGGCACAGCAGCGGGAGCTCCCGCATCCGGTATGGCCTCGCCGGGGCGGGTGAGGTCGTGTGCGCCTGCAAGGCGCTTTGCAACCAGCAGGTTGGCCAATGCTGCCAGCCAGACTTCGTAATATGAGAAGTCCAGATAGTCCTGCCGCGGCAACGATTCACGCGCATGCCGTGCAGCATCAAGGTTCCATTTGCCGAGAAAGCCCGCGGCCAAAGTGATGGCAAGCGCGCGAGCGTGCCAATGATGCTCGAAAACAGGGGCGTGGCTGCCCTGAACTGATAGAGGCTGTGCACAAGCTTGGCCGCCCATGTCGTGAACACCCGTCATGCCATTCAATGCACTGTAGCCAGCGCAGTGCCGATCATGCTGTCCCGGGAGACCAGCGTGGCCAGTTCTTCTGCATCCATGTGATCGCTGCCTTCGGGGCGCATCGGAACAACGAGGTATCTAACCTCGGCAGTGCTATCCCATACGCGGACAATCTGGCCCGGAAGAAGCTCGACCGCGAATTCAGCCAGTACGCTTCTTGGTTCACGCACGGCGCGTTTGCGATAGGCATGGGACTTGTACCAGCCGGGCGGAAGCCCGAGCAATGGCCAAGGGTAACAGCTGCAGAGCGTGCAAACCACGAGGTTATGGACCTCTGGCGTGTTCTCGACAGCCACAACACACTCTCCCTGGCGCCCCGCTATTCCCATTTCGGCAATCGCGGCAGTCGCATCAGTAAGGAGCAGTTGCCGGAAATCGGGATCGATCCAGGATCTGGCGACAACTGCTGCGCCGTTCATCGGACCAACCTCGGTGCAATAGTAGTCGATTATTTTGTCCAGCGTCTCCGGTTCAACCAAGCCCTTTCTCGTCAGCAGTGTTTCAAGAGCCTTTACCTTCTGTTCAGGCTCCGAAGGCAAAGCATGGTGGTGGAAATGAGGCATGTGTCATGACCTCGGCAGCAACGCGTCGACTTCGCTTGCTGTTGGCATCGATGGTGCCGTGCCCCGACGGGTCACCGAGATGCTGGCGGCGACGCAAGCATAGCGCGCCGCGTCCACCGGTGACTGCTCCAGTGACAAGGCATGAGCAAAGGCCCCACAAAAGCTGTCCCCGGCGCCCGTGGTTTCGACCACTGGCCCGGCATTGAATGCGGGCAAGTGGGCACTCTGCTTGCCATCGTCGAACCAGGCGCCTTTTTCGCCAAGTGTGATTATGACGGCGCCGGCTCCCCTTTGGCGCAACTCGATTGCAGCTTCTCTTGCATCCTCGGGAGACTCAACCGTGCGGCCGGTCAATAGGGCTGCTTCGGACTCATTGGGCGTCAGGTAGTCGCACATGCCGTAGACGCTGCTGTCCAATTCAACGGCGGGAGCCGGATTGAGGATAGTGGTTACACCGAGCGATCTCGCAAGCTCGAGCCCGGCAATTGACGACTCCACGGTAGTTTCGAGCTGGGTCATGAATATGCCGGCCCCGGCAATGGCCTGCCTTTGGTTTTGCACATCCGCCGGCGCCAATCGTCCTGCGGCGCCGGGAACGACGATGATGGCGTTATTGCCCGAAGACTCTTCGACGAAGATGTAGGCCGCCCCGGTAAAGCTCTCGGAATCAAGAGAGACCAGGGCTTCGATGCCTTCCTGCTCCCACGTCCGCAGCGCCATCTTTGCAAACTCGTCATCACCAACGCGGCTGATAAATCTGACCTTCGAACCTAACCGGGCTGCGGCCACAGCCTGGTTCGAACCCTTCCCGCCCGGTCCGAGGGCAAAGCCTGATCCTTTGATCGTCTCGCCCATCACCGGTTGCCGCTTTGCCAGAAAAGTCAAATCGGCCACGAAAATTCCAAGAATGACGATAGGTTTCATGTGATCCCTTCTGCTGAATGGCCGGGATACGCGGCAAGTCACTGCAAGCCCGGACCGGTCATGCCCGTAAGGCTACAGTATTTTCAGAGGACGGTGAATGCGAACAGAAAGTAGCTTAAGCGTCACGGCTTGGCTTCTTGGCCACCATGTCCAAGTTTGCCAATGCAGCGATGAACACTCAGATGGCCAACCGGGCTAGTTGATCATGTAGCATTCGACCAACACCGTGATGTCCCGCGCGTACCGGGACAGGTCCACCGGATGTATCTGCGTCATCGCAACCGATGCTGCCTGTTCGTGGAGTTCTGCTCCAGCTCTTCTGATGATCGCTTCGGCCGACACAAGATGATTGATGTTGCCGGCCAGTTCCCTTCCAGCATCCACCGGGGTACGGAGCATGCCGATTACGTAGCCTGAACTGTCCAGAACAGGTCCACCAAAGTCACCGGGAAGTATGGTTGCATCGATCATCGTGAATTCGGGGTTGCGAGTTACAACATCGGCACCCAGCCAAGCCCCATTGGTAATCGTCGGATATCCGAGTTCGCCCCCATAGGCGAAACCGGAAATCGAAACTGGAGAGCCGCGCTCATGACGGGACCGGCCGAACCGGGCACGGGCGATTGGCGACAAGCTGTTGAGTGGCCTCAGGATCGACATTTCAAGGTCGTGGTCGACGATTACCGGGTCCATTGGTTCAGACCCTTCAACAATTACCGAGTTGCATCCTTCGACAGCCGAAGCCGTCGTTACCACCAGTCCGGATCCGGTAGCAAAGAAGCCTGACGCCGTCCGCTCCGGCGTGGACCTCGGCAGTTCTGCCAACAATTCAGGCGCGATGCCGGCCTGCAGTTCAGCAAGCCTCGGGTTGAGAGTGCCTTCACGCGATTCACGAAAACTGTCCTGCATGTTGTTGAAAATTCTCAACATCAGGTCGTCGTGTTCAGAGTTCCAGCTTGCAACAAAACCCTTGAGCCGAATGCCGTTGAGGGTAGCGAATGCGCGTCCTGACCTGATCTCGCCATTACCTTCCAAGGTGAATGAACTCGCTCTCAGGCTTCCCGATTTTTGGCCAGGCAGCAATGACGAGTTGCGGAGGACATCATGGAGCGCCTGTAACGAGGTCTCGTTGCCTTCCATGCTGATCAGGTACAACTCCATGCCATGATCAGAAACCGGCTCGTACTTGACGAATGGAGCATCATAGCCCGCGAACTGTACGAGCGCGTAGGGTATTGATATGCCGATGCCAGTTTGCGCGTCTTCGACCGGCAATAATCCGACCGCTGCTGTTTCGGAATTGTATATGTCGAGCAATTGCGCTGTCTGTTGCCTGCTCAGATTGCCAGTTGGCTCATATCCGGATCGTTCCTGAAAGGAAGCAACTGCTCGGCGCGTGGCTGGGCCGAACAAACCGTCCACTGCTCCATCATAGTCTTTGAGCCACTTCAGCGCAGTCTGGATTGCGAGTTTTTCCGAACCCTCGAACTCGACGGCAGGTCCTGTAGGAAGCAGGCCGGTCCTCGAAGCGCCAAGCGGGTCAAGATTCTGACTGTTGTCCTGTTGCCAGAAGATGCGTTTGACGCTGATATCCCCGTTAACCCTGCTGGTTACAGGGATCAGTCCTGCGTTCGACAGCTGAACCCTGATCTGGCGCGCCTCTTCAAAATCATACCGGCCAATTGCAAGGACAAACGAACCCTCGCGGGTTTCTATTCCCTGGACCCCGGCAACCGATTTTGACAGTTGTCCGGCACTTTCCCGTGCCTTCGCTTCACTCCGGTGAACTTCCAGCTGGATCCAGTAGTTGCGCTCCTGGGCAGTTCCTGGTTGCGCAGTCAGGACCAAAAGGACGAGGGTCAACAAAACTAGAATGCGGTTAGCCATGGTACCGGGACCTGGAACTCCTTCGACAAGCGGCCTTGCATCGCGGACTAACCGAATTCCTGACTCTCGACAATGGTCTGCTCACATCAACAAGTTGTGATCGGCCAATGTGACCAGTCCCGTTCCGTTCGTTGACCAGAATGACAGGGTTGCTTAAGGGAGCCCACCACGGGTCAACAGGAAACACTGCAGGATGCACTCAGCCGAGACAGCAAGACCGGCATGCTTTCAGGATGTCATTCTCAATCTGCAGAATTACTGGGCAGGGAAGGGGTGCGCACTTCTGCAACCATATGACATGGAAGTGGGAGCGGGTACGTTTCATCCTGCAACTACGCTTGCCGCGCTGGGTCCTGATCCCTGGTCGGTGGCCTATGTGCAGCCGTCCCGCCGTCCAACCGACGGCCGCTACGGAGACAATCCCAACCGCTTGCAGCACTACTATCAGTTCCAGGTTTTGATCAAACCGTCTCCGTTGGACATCATTGACCAGTATTTCGGGTCGCTTGCTGCAATCGGCATCGACTTGGATGTTCACGACATCAGGTTTGTTGAGGACGACTGGGAGAGTCCGACCCTCGGAGCCTGGGGGCTGGGGTGGGAAGTATGGTGTGACGGGATGGAAGTCACACAGTTTACCTACTTTCAGCAGGTTGGCGGCCATGATTGCCAACCTGTTCCCGTCGAGATCACTTACGGTCTTGAGAGGCTGGCCATGTACGTGCTTGGGGTCGATCATGTCATGGACATGCCATTCAACAATCCGGTCTCGGCATTCCCCCTGAGTTACGGCGACATCTATCGCCGCCCGGAGGCTGAATACTCGCGCTGGAACTTTGACGTCTGCGACGGTGAGATGTTGCACCGGCATTTTGAGGACGCAGAGGCCGAATGCCACCGCATTCTTGACACGCCACCATACGATCCGAAGATACAAGGCACGATCGTCATGGTCCGGCCCGCATATGATCAGTGCATCAAGGCATCGCACTGCTTCAATCTTCTGGACGCGCGAGGCCTGATCTCGGTCAGTGAACGCCAGTCATTGATCGGGCGCGTACGCAATCTCGCGCGCATGTGCGCGGACGCACTGGTCGCAGGCCAGGCGTGCGATCATGACCCGCAGGCTGCAGCGGGCGCGGCTTCAGCCGCCAATTGAACCAGGCCCGGATTCACTCAAATGCCCGACTTGCTGCTTGAACTGCATTCCGATGAAATACCGGCGCGCATGCAGGCGCAGGCGGCTATTGATCTCCAGCGCCTGCTGGAAAGCGCGCTTTCAGAACATGTAGCTCCCGGTGTTTCCGTGGACTGCCACGTCACGCCCAACCGTCTCTGCGCAATGGTAGAGGGATTGCCAGACATCAGCGCAGGCCAGGTTGAGGAACGCAGGGGCCCGCGAGTCGGCGCTCCGGACAAGGCCATTTCGGGATTTGCCCGCTCGGCCGGTGTTGAGGTCGGGGATCTTCAGCTCAAGACCATCCCCTCGGGAACGTTCCACTTTGCGCTCACGGAAAAGAGCGGGCGTCCACTCGCAACCGTGATCGCCGAAGTGGTTCCGGAAATCATTCGGTCTTTTCCCTGGCCCAAATCGATGCGTTGGGGCGATGGCAAGTTGAGATGGGTTCGGCCGCTCAATTCGGTGCTGTGCATCCTTCACGAGGCCGGAGTTGCACGAGTTGTAGAGTTCGAGGCCGGCGGACTAAAATCGGGCCGGTCGACGAGAGGTCATCGCCTGATGTCGCCAGGCACATTCGAAGTCAATTCTGCTGACGACTACAGGCAGCGCCTTAGAGAGGCGAAGGTCATCCTTGATTCCAGTGAGCGGATTGAATCGATCCGGAGCCAACTGGACCGCATTGCCGCAGACAGTGGTCTGGAGGTCATTGAGGATGCCGGCCTTCTGGAGGAGAATGCCGGGTTGGCGGAATGGCCGGTTGTGTTGCTCGGAGAGATCGCCGGGCGTTTCCGCACGTTGCCTCCGGAAATACTCGTGACGACGATGCGCTCGCACTTGAGGTTCATCGCCTTGCGGGCGCCGGGTTCTGACGGCATCAGTCACTTTGCCGCAGTATCCAATCGTATTGCCGGAGATGGCAATCGCACCATCCTCGACGGAAACCGCAGGGTGCTCAACGCGCGGCTTGGCGATGCCGAGTTTGCCTGGAACAACGATCTGGCTACCTTCGGTGAGAAGGGCGCAACCGCTGAACTGCGCGGGAAGCTCGGCCGGGTTACGTTTCATGGCGATCTGGGTTCACAGGGACAACGGGTGGACCGGATCAGACAGTTGGCCATGGAAATAGCCGAGACAATCGGCGCAGATGCAGGATTGACGGGCGCTGCTGCAGATTTTGTCAAGCTGGACCTTTTGTCTGAAACCGTCGGCGAGTTTCCTGAACTTCAGGGAGTGATTGGCCGCAATCTGGCGGAACGGCTTGAACTTGATGAAACGATTGGCAAGGCTTGCGAACAGCAATACTGGCCCTCGGGTCCCGAGGACATGGTTCCGTCAGACCCCGTGATATCCGCACTCGCAGCTGCCGACAGGATCGATCAGATCGCCGGGTTCTTCAGCATCGGTTTGGCGCCAACCGGCTCCAGGGACCCATTCGCCTTGCGGCGGGCCGCCCTCGGTTATGTGAGGATCGTGCTCGAAAACGGGCTACGGCTAGACACTTCAGGGCTGCTTCGCAGCTCCCTGGAAAAATTGCAGGCACAGCAGCCGCCCGAACGGACGCAGGAAACAACGGAATCCGAGCCGACAGTTTTGCAGTCGATGGAGTTCATTCATGAGCGCCTTGTCAATTACCTGGCAAGCCATGGCATCCGGGCCGACATCAACGCCGCGTGCATTTCTGCCAAGGACTCCGTTGACTTGCGGCTTGTCGAACTCAAGGCAAGAAAGTTGCAGGACTTCCTCAACATCCCGGGCAATGAAGTGCTGGTGCAAGGATTTCGCAGGGCCAGCAACATCCTCAAGGGATTGCCGGACGATGATCCCGGGTTGAAGGGCGATTGCAATCCGGCGCTGTTTTCGCAGCCTGAAGAGTCGAGTTTGCACACTCGTCAGAGGGAAGTGCATGAGGCCACTCATGCATGGCTCGACGAGAAGAGTTTGGCGGCTGCCATCATGGCGCTTTCCGGCTTGGTTGCGCCAATCAACGGCTTTTTCGAAAATGTTCGGGTCAATGTGGACGACGATGAACTGCGCACCAATCGCATCAGGTTGCTGGCAGCAATCCGGCGGGACATTCTGGCATTCGCAGACCTGTCACGCGTAGATGTGTGACATCCCGTGGCGCCTGATTGGATCAGCCATTCTGGATTGCCGGATGCGCAGTTGCGTATCATTCGGCAGTCGCTTGCCGGAAATGTCAGGCGTTGGAGATGCAACAGATGCTTGCGCGGGCAGCAAATGCACAATGGGCACATGCCGGGTTGAACGTTGGACCAACTGCCATTCATAACCCACGACAGCACTGAAGGAATCCAGCGCACGCGGTACGGGTTGCGCGCAGAGCAATTGGCGCGCTTTTGGCGGATTGGACTGCCGGTGCCGGAATTCTGCGCGGTATCATTCGATGTCATGCGCCAGGTGGCCATGGGCCGGCAGTTTTCCGCCGCCAAGCTCTTGTGCAACTTCGGCCAGATGGATCTGCTTGTCATTCGCTCCAGCCCCGAATGCGCCAGTTGGGGCGGTGCGAAGCCGATTGCCAATATCGGCATGAACTCGTCACGCGTCGAGGCGTTGGCGGCACGGTTTGGGGAAGCGCAGGCATCGGCAACTTTTGCAAACTTCGTTCACACGTTTGCGATCGATGTGGCTGGCCTGGACCCGGAGTTTTTCGACGAGTTGGCAGAAGCCGACCTGAGCGAGGCTGAGCGTCTGGAAGCGTCGATGGCCCATTTCCGATTTGAAACGGGTCGCCCGTTTCCTGAAGACCCTGTCAAACAGGTCGAACAGGTAATCGGATTCATGGCGCGAACCTGGGAAGAGCCTTCTGCTAGCCTGTTGCGAACAGCCCGAGGAGCTTCCAGCGATGCGGGGCTCGGGCTGGTTGTCCAGCGCGTCGCCAACTCGCTGGTTGGACGTGAGAACGGGTCGGGACGGGCGCAGGGAATTGACCAGGCAAGTGGCGACCGGCAGGTAGCCGGGAGTTACTCGTATCTGGGCGAAGGCGGAAGCCTGACTAGCGGCGGACTGGAAATGCTTCCTGCCGGGGAAGGCCAGGGACGCGATCAGCTTGCCTTGTTGCTGGACAAGATGCGGACCGAGCTCGCCGATGACTGGGAGGTTGAATTCACCCTCGAACAGGGCAAGGTCTGGCTGGTTGACGCGAGGCCTGCGCTCCGCTCCGCCCATGCAGCGATCAGGTCTGCGGTTGCGCTTGTCGAGGATGGTCATATCGACAAGCGTTCCGCTCTATTGAGGGTCTCCCCAAACGCACTGGTTCAGGTCATTCATCCGCAGCTGGATCCGGATGTCGGGAATCTGGTGCTGGCGCAGGGAATAGGCGCCAGTCCGGGCGCAGCGTCTGGTGCCCTGGTTTTTTCTGCGGCGGCGGCTGAACACTATCGTGCAAGGGGAGAGCCCTGTATCCTGGTCAGGGTGGAAACCGGCCCGGAAGATATCAGGGCCATGCACACGGCGAACGGGGTTTTGACGGGCAGGGGAGGCCTGACCAGCCATGCAGCTGTCATCGCCCGCGGACTGGGCGTTCCGTGCGTGGCTGGTGCCCGTGATCTTCAATTCGATGCAATTCGGCAGAGATTGATCAGCAATGCCGGGCGCGTGTTGAGAGAGGGAGACACCATCACGGTCGATGGCACCGGCGGCAAGGTTCTCGACGGCGCTGCCGAATTGATTGCCCCCAATCTGGACAGCTACTTCAACCGGTTCCTGGGGTGGGCAGACGAGCATCGTGGAATGGACGTTCGCGCCAATGCTGACACGCTTGATGAAGTCCGTGTAGCCGCAAGGTTCAAGGCAGACGGAATCGGATTGTGCCGCACCGAGCACATGTTCTTCGAAGACGAACGCTTGACCGTCATGCGCGAAATGATCTTTGCCGAAAGTTCAGCCATGCGCAGGCGTGTACTGGATGAACTTCTGCCCATGCAGCGGCAGGATTTCATTGCGCTGCTGACGGAAATGAAGGACAGGCCAGTCTGCATCCGCCTGTTTGATCCGCCCCTGCATGAATTCATGCCGACGGACCCGGACGAGATTTCCGATCTGGCGATGGCGCTCAATCTCACCGACCATGATATCGCCTCCAGGGCCGATGAACTCAGGGAATTCAACCCGATGCTCGGCCTCCGCGGCGTACGTCTGGGAATTGTTGTGCCTGAAATCTACGAGATGCAGGCCCGGGCAATCTTTGAAGCGACCGTGCATGTGCAGCGGCAAGGCAACCGGACCATTCCGGAGATCATGATCCCACTTGTCTCGGCCAATCGCGAGGTGGAACTGGTCAAGGCGGCGATCGAAAAGGTTGCCCGTAGTGTCGGAGACGAACTTGGCGCCGGATTCAGATACCGCTTCGGACTGATGGTTGAAACTCCGAGAGCGGCTCTCAGGGCAGGGGACCTGGCCAGCAACTCGGAGTTCCTGAGCTTCGGCACCAATGATCTGACCCAGTTGACCTATGGAATCAGCCGGGATGACTCAAACAGGTTCATGGGCAACTATGTCGAGCAGCGGGTCTTTCCCGAAGACCCGTTCTGCTCTTTGGATGTTGAAGGTGTAGGCGAGCTTCTGCGCATGGCAGCCAGCCGCGGAAGACACTCCAACCAGGGGATCACACTGGCAATCTGCGGCGAGCACGCAGGCGACCCGTCTACAATCGAGTTTTGCCGCAACTCCGGATTCGACTACATTTCCTGTTCGCCATATCGCGTTCCGGTGGCCAGGCTTGCGGCGGCGCAATGCCGAATCAGGTCGGAAGATGCGCAGGATTGACCGCAGTTGATTTACATCGCTTGGGAAACAGTCTGGTTGAGAAATCACAAAAACGCCCCTTGATCGGTTCTCAATTTTGAGGACCCTTGATGACACTCATTTGTCGTAGCTTGGCCCGGACTAGTTCCTCTCAATTTGGCACTAAACCGTCCGGTCTGCGCTCTACGAATACACATTTAAGTTCAGGCTTGGTCATTGTAACCGTTCTTTGACTCTACCTATCACCCCACACACTTTTCCATAAAACAATCAAGAAACTTGTCTGTCACGCCTTCCGGTTTTCGACGGTCGCACAACGAATACAGCTCTTCCACGGCAGAGTAGGGAAAGAACTTCGCTTCCATTTCTCTGAATTGACTGAGATTAGCCTTCTCGATGACTTTCTGACGATCTTCGTCTGGTGCAACTACAGTCCAGCGAATGTCACGGAGCATTGGACCTGTGTCGAAAAATCCCTTCATGCGGGTCATCCCGCTGGTTACCCCAGTGCTGTGTTCAATCTCCATCACAGCGGGCATCATTCTGCCGTTCTTGAACCAGACGCAATCAATAAAGTTCGCTGCGTGCACAGCCTTCGGATAGGCGTTCAAGACTTGTTCTCCTTGCAGGTCATCTACGACTGATTCCAGCTCAGCAATACTCCTGTCTTCATACCTGATGCTCCGATCATTCGATGCCACCCATGTCCTGAAACCAAGTTGCTGGCCGATTAGAACCAAAGCGATCTGAATTTGTGCATGGCGTCTTTTCTGCTCAATCGTCATGTTCATGTCGTCGGTTTGCTCAACAGCATCAAGGTCTACACTCTTGTATACCACATCAACAGCAACTTCCGAGATTTCTATATCAACGTCCTTAAAGCCGAGTACACCGTTGTCATGACGATTATGTGGAAGATAGATCAGGTGTTTGTGACCTGGCCGAACGCGCTTGTAGGCGTTCATGAGCTCAATTCGCCCGGGTTTACAACTGTAGAATTCTGGCGTGTGCGCTAGCAGTGCTTCAAGTACTGAACGCATGTTGTAGCTACCTCCAAAAACTCGATCTACATTCACTGGTCTATCTGGCAAAATAGCGTTTGCCATCCGCCAAATCATAGCAACAGAGATGTTCTCCACCGGCTGCCTACATAATGTTTGTCCCTTGCTGGGATTGTATCTCTTGAACTCGATAGGGCCCTCTGGTTCATTCACATTATGAATGATGATACGTCCTAAGTTGTTTTGGTTAACGTAGTGATACTGACAATCACGCGGCAACTGACCGATGGCTCTTACGATGTTCTGGGCGGTGACGCGCATTGTTGGTCCTCAGATGTTTTGAAATGGATTGAGCCACACCCTTGGCAGCAAGGTAGGGAACGCCGTTGCCAATGGTCTTAAACATGTCAGAAAGTGTCATGTTCGGAGGAAGCGCAAACTCCTTCGGCATCGACTGAATTGCCAGGGCCTCTGCCACTGAAATCCGTCGCGCCAGATATGGATGCAGGTGTACTTCATTGTTGCCATATGCGGCAGTCGGAGCATATCGCCAGCGATGGAGTCGCTTGTAGGACTTTCTGCTGTCGTCTCCTTCCGCAACAGTTAGGAAGCGCCTCAGGCCCGCCCGTGGCTCAAAGCAATGGCCTGCGTTCGCATGCCCATCTACATCGTTTCGGTCAAACCAATACTGGACGCACAATTCAGTTGGCACGTCGTCTTTCTGCTTAGTCACGCTGTTCATTTCAAACGGACTGGTTGACGGCCAGTCGAATTCAAACGCTACACGGTCTTGGTATGTCCTTCCAACCCAGCAGAATGGAGCTGCAAAGGCTTGATCCAAGAATCCGATCAGGATAATCCGTTCACGGTCCTGTGGAACACCGTACTCAATTGAGTTGATTAGTCTTTCGTGGAGGTAGTACCCAGCTTTTCGCAGTTGACGCTTCAATCGTTCAAAAAATTGCCGATGCTTCTTGGTTCGGTATAGCCCCTTGACGTTCTCAAACAGAAAAAAGCTGGGTTTGTGTGCGCAAATAAGATCCACATAGATTTGCGACAGTTTTCCGTTCTCACCCGTCTTACCACGGTTCTTTCCTGCCACTGAAAAGTCTGGACATGGAGGGCCGCCGATAAAGCCAACAAGCTGTCCGCGCTGCAATTCGGAATGGATGTGCGCTGAAAGCAATTCAGAACTTAGGCTCTCAATTCGTGTAGCGTCATGCCCATATCGTGGTAGCGGCAGTTCCATGACAGTTCGAGCATACTTGTATGCTTCTAGGAACGGCCGATGACACTCGTTAACCCAGCAGACTTCGAATCCTACTGCCTCAAATCCGAGGTCAAGAAAGCCGGATCCAGAAAAGAACGAAAAAACGGAGGGTTGTCGTCGACAATTTTGGGATTGGTAGGCCATTATGCCCGCGCCATAGTCTCCAAGTCACAATTGGTGACTAGTTCATTATAGTGTAATCTCGTGCCAACCATCTCGGAGACAATGTTGCGTGACTGCATGAAGCGATCCGCATTCCATGTGTCATGCCAACTGGGCAATACGCCGACATATCTATTCAGATGCTTCTTGCTGAACGTAGCCTTGCGCCTGCGTTCAATCATGGACTACCCCAGATTGGCTGCAATTGTGTGTGCCTTTTCCTAGATGCTCACTGGTACTGTGAGTAACGCTCTCTTGCACGCTGTCATTGTCCATAGTGTCATGCCGAACCATTCGTGTAAACCACCGAGGTCGGTTTCATATGACGCTCCATGCATCGTTGAAGTGGGTTGGCCCAAGTTTCAGCAATCAGTTTGGCGACAACCTGAACGATCTTGTGATCCTTTAGGTCGGCAACAACTGCCGTGACAACTCTGTCCAGCCCGATCAGCCCGATGTTTGGCTTCTTGAACTTGTTGTTGGGAACCTCACTCAAGACTCTTCCTGCTTCCAATAGCTTGCCTGATGCCGATGGTGTGGGTCCGAGAGGCTTGCGCAGGTGCCACATCTAATCCCGGACACTCTCATGCTCTGCGTCCAAATTGCGGTGCAACTTCACCGACGAGACCCTTTTTGGATTTGTTTGCAGTTGGTAGTCGATAACTGCCTGTTCGAAATGGCGCACTTCGGCTCCCTACATCGTTGTACCAGCCTTGAGGCTGAAATGCGGGCGTCTGGGGCAGTCGCCAAGACGCTACCGCATGCTACCCAGGCTGATGCAGCATGGACGCTGAAATTTGCGTCGCGCTGGAGATGTAGCAAATTCGGGATTCCATTCGCCGCACCGTGGATTCCTCGGTCGAAAACAACCTCTCTATCGGCCTCATGGGTCTGGTACCGTTGCGGTGCGCCTCGCCGGATGGCTTGCGCGCAATGTCAAATCGCCATCAACTAGGAGGTTTGATCCAACAGATTCTGCGGCGGCATCAAGAGAATTGCGAGATGGGTTGACTACGGGCGGGCCCATATTGATCAGTCCGCATCTTGGCAATGTGTTGACAAGTCCGGTATATTGAAGTTAGTCTGGCAGAAGGCATTTCCGTCCAGATTGGTCAATTGTGCATTTGCAATCACCAATTAAGAACCCGCCGATAATCGGCCCAGAAGGAAAGCGGAAGTTGGGTCAGTAAGAGTCGACGATTTCGAAATGGCCTATCAATCGAATATCGGGTTGCGCCCCGCTGTCGTTTCCTCGGTGTTTGCCGGGGTCTTGCTGACTGGCGTCACGGCGTTTGCGGAGGAGGCCACAGGGGCGGCGCAGAACTCCAGCCAGATGACATTGAGTTTTGGTTCCAAGCTGGTGGAGTTCGAGGGGGTACCCTTGTCGCGACCGCTCAAGCGGCCCGACTATTTGGAACTCGCTGGCGAAGGGCTTGATCGGCCAAGCCGGCGTCCGGCGGTTGAAGCGGACACTGCAGTCGCTTCTCATACGCCGGCAAACTCATCCGGCTCCAGCCAAGCCGGTGGTCTTCCGGCTTTCGTTGCCTGGGCAGTAGGAGCGGATAGTGAAGCATCAAGGCAAGCAGCCTCCGACTTGGGCAACGAAACTGCCCGTACCGGTTTGCCACTCAGCGTAGAAGTCGCATCAGCCGATGCAGCTGAAGGCGGACAACAGAGTCAGTTCGGCAGAGTCCAATCGGGGGCGGCGGGATTCAATTCCGGTGACGGCCTGTTGGCGGATGAAGAAAGATGGGCCTCGTTGCCAATCAGAAACGCTGCATCTTACGTGGATTTGTTGAGCGTGACAGCCAATACACTTCAGCGTCCGAAGCGAAGACCCGTTTCGGTCGAAGAACTGGAATGCCTGGCGCATGCAATCTACTTCGAGGCTCGGGGTGAAAGCGATGCTGGCAGGCGCGCCGTGGCAATGACCGTAATGAACAGGGTCAGATCAAACCGTTTCCCCGACACGATTTGCAAGGTTGTCAAACAGGGCGAGGGTGCAATCCACAGATGCCAGTTCTCCTACTACTGTGACGGCCGTCCGGAATTGATCCATGAGGCTGCTGTCTACAAGGAGATCAAGGATCTGGCGCGCAAGGTAGTTGAACGGCACATTCTGGCTGACCCGACGGGCGGTGCCACATACTTCCATGCCACGCGCATTCTGCCAAATTGGGCAAAGCAAATGAAGAAGACAACACGGATAGGCCGCCATGTCTTCTACAGGGACACCTGAACAACTTTGAAATCCCGTAATCCGGCATGGGCCGGAAATGGAAAATGTCAGCAGTTAGTAACTTGAATTGGCGGGGCGCTATGTCAGCAACAACACGGAAATACTTTGGAACCGACGGTGTGCGCGGCCAGGCAAATTCCAGCCCGATGACCGCGGAGGAAGTGCTGAAGCTCGGAATGTCGGCAGGCAACTGGTTCCGGCAGGTTGACTCCAAGTCCCACCGCGTCGTCATCGGCAAGGATACAAGGCGCTCGGGATACATGCTCGAGAACGCCTTGACTGCCGGCCTGACAGCGACAGGAATGAATGTGTTGTTGCTTGGGCCGGTGCCAACACCCGCTGTCGGACTGCTGACCCGTTCAATGCGCGCCGATCTGGGGATCATGATCTCTGCTTCCCACAACCCCTATCATGACAATGGCCTGAAGTTCTTCGGCCCTGATGGCTTCAAACTCTCGGACGAGGCTGAAGCGCAGATCGAACAAGGTATGTCAGCAGTCACAAATGTTCCGCCAGAAGGGATGGGCAGGGCAAAACGCATTGACGATGGGCTGGGCAGATATATCGAATATGCCAAGACGACTTTTCCCAAGCATCTGCGGCTTGATGGCATGCGCGTGGTCGTGGATTGCGCTAACGGGGCCGGATACAAGGCTGCGCCCGAGGTACTCTGGGAGTTGGGAGCGGAGGTTGTTCCCATCGGTGTGTCACCCGATGGTTTCAATATCAACGCCGGCTGTGGTTCAACCTCTCCGGCTCTGGCAGCACAGAAAGTTCTGGAAACCCGCGCCGATGTCGGGCTTTGCCTCGATGGCGATGCAGACCGGCTCATCGTTATCGATGACGATGGGCAAATGATGGATGGAGATCAGTTGCTTGCCCTGTTCGCCAAGAATCTGAAGGCGCAGAACAGGCTGCCCAAAAATACAGTTGTCGCGTCGATCATTTCGAACATGGGCATGGAGACCCATCTGAAGCAATGCGGCATCAGTGTCTGCAGGACACCCGTCGGGGACCGGTATGTGGTCGATGCAATGCGCCAGGGTGGCTACAATCTTGGTGGCGAGCAGTCAGGCCATGTCGTCATGCTCGACCAGACGACCGCTGGGGACGGACTGATTGCCGGGCTTCAGTTTCTGTCGGTCCTGGTTGAGTCTGGATCCCGGGCTAGGGACATCGCCGAGGTGTTCCAGCCAGTGCCGCAAATCAATGTGAATGTCAGGTTCTCGAAAGGGCTGAACCCGCTTGAAGATAACGACATCAACTCGGCGATTCTCGCAGCCCAGAAGCGGATTGAGGGCAGGGGGCGTCTTCTGGTTCGCAAGTCAGGAACCGAGCCGATGGTTCGTATCATGGCCGAGGGCGGTGACACAGACGAGATCCGGGATATCGTTGGCCAGCTCGAGAGCTTGGTAGCTGATTACAGATAGCCGGAACCTGGCTTCCTGATTGTGTGCCCTTGGTGAATCCAAAGAGATGAAGCCGGTCAATGGGTGACTGCGACATAATTGTTGCTGGTGGCGGCCTTGCGGGCAAGCTTGCTTCCGTGAGCCTGGGCTCTGCCGGGTTTGAGGTTGTCTGTTGCGATCCGGGCGCAGACCAAACCGCATCACCAGTCGACAATCGTGTCACTGCCTTGCTGAAACCCAGTGAGAAATGCCTTGAGGCAGCTGGGTTGCAACAGAAGATCCTCGAAGCTGGTCAGCCGCTTTCTGTACTAAGGATCGTCGATGCCGGTCCCGAGCCGCCACGAACACTGGCTTCTCACGAATTTGCCAGCAGCGAGATCGGAGAGGAGTGTTTTGGCTGGACGGTGCTGAATACCGACTTACACCAGTTGCTTGACCAAAGGATCGCGGAGATGCCCAACGTCGCGCAACGGGCAGGGATTGCCGTGGAGTCGGTCATCACCCGGACGAGCAGCGTGCATTGCCGGTTGTCCGATGGTTCCCTGTTGCCGGCGCGCCTTTTAGTTGGCGCAGACGGGCGCAACTCGCGTATTCGGCACGAATTGGGCATATCCGGGGGGCGTTCTTTCGGCGCCGGTGCAGCCTTGAGTTTCAATGTACAGCTCTCCTTGCCGCATGGGGGCGTTACGACAGAGATCCACGGCGATGGAGAGTCAGTCACTGTCATACCCTTGCCGGGCGACGGCAACGGGCAGGAGTCTTCACTAGTCTGGCTGACAAGCGACAACCGTGCGAACGGCCTGGCAAGCATGCCTGATGACGGGTTCCTCGAGTGCCTGCACGATGCCAGTTTCGGGTTTTGCGGTTCACTGTCATCTGCAACCCGCAGGTTGAACTGGCCTATACAATGTCGGGTAGCAGACAGGCTGGTTGCCGAGCGGACAGCTCTGGTTGGCGAGGCAGCGCACGTGTTGTCACCCGTAGGGGCGCAAGGGTTCAATGCATCAGTGACCGATATTTCCGAGCTGACGAATGCCATAGCAGGCAATCCCGGCGATCCGGGGGCCAGTAAGGTCTTGTCAGCTTACCAAAGGCGGCGAATGCCGGATTTGCTCTTGAGAATGGCGTCAATTGGCGCGCTGCAATATACCGTCACATCCACGTCTCCATTGATCCAGAAGGCTCGCCGCCGGGCTCTCGGCAGGGCACATGGCAACCGCCTCGTGAGAAAACAGTTGATGCGGGCTGGCATGGGACAACCACCTATTCTGCCAATTTTGCCAAATCAGGTTTGAAAGAACCCATCAAACGCCTTAAACGCCGCTGTTCCTGCCGGCTCGGCAAGCATGACAACCAGCCCGGGCCGGATGCTCGGCAATTCGGAGAGAGATGAATGCGCGTTTACTATGATCGCGATTGCGATACCAACCTTATCAAGGACAAGAACATCGCCATATTGGGTTACGGCTCGCAAGGGCACGCCCATGCGCTCAATCTCCGGGACTCCGGCGCCAGGAACATTGCTGTTGCATTGCGCGAAGGTTCAGCCTCGGCAGCAAAGGCCGAGGCATCAGGGCTTTCGGTCATGGGGATTTCGGAGGCGGCTGCATGGTGCGACCTGATCATGTTCACCATGCCCGACGAACTGCAGGCTCAAACCTATCGCCAGCATGTGCATGATCACTTGCGGGAAGGCGCCGCGATCGCGTTTGCCCACGGCCTCAACATTCATTTCAAGCTGATTGATCCGAAGCCGGGTGTGGATGTCATCATGATTGCCCCAAAGGGTCCTGGCCATACCGTCAGGGGTGAGTTTGTCGGTGGTGGAGGTGTTCCATGCCTCGTGGCCGTTGAACGGGATGCGACCGGCAGGGCCCTCGAAACAGCTTTGTCTTATTGTTCAGCCATTGGTGGCGGAAGGTCCGGGATCATCGAGACAGATTTCAAGGAAGAGTGCGAAACAGATCTGTTCGGAGAACAGGCCGTGCTTTGCGGTGGCCTCGTGGAACTGATCCGTTGTGGCTATGAGACGCTGGTCGAGGCTGGGTATGCGCCGGAAATGGCGTATTTTGAGTGCCTCCACGAGGTCAAGCTCATCGTCGACTTGATCTATGAAGGCGGCATCGCCAACATGAACTACTCGATCTCGAATACCGCGGAATATGGCGAGTATGTGTCCGGTCCGCGGATCCTCCCATACGACGAAACCAAGGCACGGATGCGGAGCATTCTGCGGGACATACAGACCGGCAAGTTCACGTCGCAGTGGATGCAGGAATGTGCGGCCGGCCAGCCATCATTCATGGCTACGCGGCGCATGAACGATTCTCACGGTATTGAGGAGATTGGAGCAAAACTCCGCGCCATGATGCCCTGGATCGCAGAAGGCAAACTGGTCGACAAGGAAAAGAACTGACGTTTGCCAAACGCATTAGCTGGCAGGTGCAATCAGGGGCCGGACCTCGAGAGTCTGCAATTGCCAGCTTCTGCCCTAGATGCACTGCTGACTTCCATTGGCGTATGAAATCAGATGGTTGCCAGAACAAGTTGTCTATGGTTGTGAAGAAGCGCGTGATTTTGGAGCCGCGGCAACCACAGCAGCAGGTGCCAATAGCTGATTGATCAGTGTGCCGCAGCCGGTGTTCCGCTCTCGGCGCTCGTAGAGCGCGAAAAGTCATGAGGGGGGATCGCAGGACTGAGATATACTTCTTCGAATGGCCCCTTGCTTCCCTGTTTGGCGCGCCTTGCAATTCCAGTGCCACAACTGAATCAAGAACCCGACCGGTGCGGAGAGGCTTGATGTGCGGATATACGCGCCTTCGCTGCATGAACGTTGCAGACACCCCGCAGACGGGTCCGCAGTAGAAACTTCGAGACGCCTGACCCCGAGAACCCTCCAGCCAGCGATGGCGTCAATATGGATACGCAGGTGGAACCATGCCTTGCGTCCGACGAAACGCACGGGTGTTTGTTCATGTGGCGGGCGACCAACCAGTGGCCGACAGCAAGTCTCAAGATTGCATCGGGCAGGAAACCGGCATTCAGGACTGCTCGGTGAGGCCCGGCTGCAAGGGTTTCCCAGTACCGGTGGGAGTTGTTGCTGCTTCCATCAGGGACGTAAACCTCTCGAACAGGTAGTAACTGTCTTGGGGGCCGGGACTGGCCTCCGGATGGAATTGGACTGAGAATACCGGACGTCCGGTCATCCGAATGCCGCAGTTGGAGCCATCAAACAGGGACCGGTGAGTCTCGACGACACCGTCAGGCAGAGTTTCCTTATCGACCATAAAGCCGTGGTTCATCGACGTGATTTCGACACGGCCGGTTTCGAGGTCCATCACGGGGTGATTGGCGCCGTGATGGCCATGGTTCATCTTGCAGGTACTGGCACCGAGCGCCAGGGCGAGAAGTTGGTGGCCAAGGCAGATGCCGAAGATCGGCATATCCTTGCAGGCCAGCAGTTGCCGAATCACCGGAATTGCGTATTCACCAGTCGCTGCGGGATCGCCTGGGCCGTTCGACAGAAACACGCCGTCTGGTTCCCATTCCAATATGTCGTCGGCGGAGGCGTCAGCGGGAAACACGCGCGCGGTGCAGCCAGCTGATGCCAGGCAACGAAGAATGTTGCGCTTCACACCATAGTCGATGACCGCAACCCGATGCCTGATGCCCGATTGTCGATCATAGCCACCTGGCCAGTTCCACCTTGCGCCAGACCAGTCGAAGCTCTCGGCAGTTGTAACGTCCGTGGCCAGGTCCATCCCGGCAAGGCCGCCAAAACCGCGGGCCAGGCTGCCAAGCCTCTCCAGGTCGGCGTCACTGAAATGTCCCTCGCTGCGGTATTGCACGGCCGCATGGAGCGCTCCGCTCCGTCTGATTGCCCGAGTTACGGCGCGTGTATCGACATCTCCGATTCCGATCAGCGAGTTTGCTTCCATCCAGGCTGGAAGATCCTGCAACGCCCGCCAATTCGAATGTTGGGTCGGATGCCACCTGCAGATCATCCCGAGCGCCGCGGGCCGCGCTGCCTCGTTGTCTTCCGGTGTAGCTCCGACGATACCGATGTGAGGGAAGGTAAACAGGACGAATTGCCCAGCGTAGGAAGGGTCGGTCAATATCTCCTGATAGCCAGTCATTGCCGTGTTGAAGCAGATCTCTCCGGCGGCTGTCGTTTCTGCTCCGAATCCCATGCCCCACAGCGGTGTCCCGTCAGCAAGCACCAGGCAGGCAGTTGCCTCCGCTGGAATGTTGATTCCGGTTTTGACTGAACTCATCGTTTGACCCCGCAGTTCGTTCGTTCCCATATATGGATTTGTGCCTGAATGGTAAGGCTACATCCACCGGAAATAGAGGCTAGCCGGGTAGGGGATTTACCGTTTGGCATCGATTGCTGGTCTTGGTTCGAGTTTGCCTCTTGCCTTCAGTTTCAATAGAAGGGGCGCTCTTGGCGTTGTGCTATTTCAGGGTCATGAATGCGCGAGCGGATACGCAGGCGGCTTGTGGAAGCCAGAAACGGCGACGACGAAATCAGACTGAGCATGCTGAGGCTTGTCGATCTGGCCATTCAGGACAAGGATAAGGTCAATCAGCAAGCCGGCAGGGCCGAATTGGTCTCCGACGAGGCAATTCAGGACCTTGTCGAGACCATGATCAAGCAGCGCAGGAAGAGTTCCATCGGTTTTGAGCAGCATGGTCAGCTAGACTTGGCCGAGAGGGAGCGGCTCGAAATTGAAGTTCTCGAGGATCTGCTGCCCGAGAAATTGGGAGCCGAGGAAGTCCTGAAAGCCGTCGAACAGACAGTGCAGGACACGCGGGCTTGCGGAATCCGCGACAAGGGCCGGGTGATGCAGGCGCTGAAGGCAAAGTATCCGGGGAAGATGGATTTTCGACAGGTGAGCGAACTGGTGGTTGAACGGCTGTCCTAAGCCGGACGCACGAAAATTGGCGGGGCCACTGCGCGACGGATGTATCGTGTCACCGCAGTCACTGTTGCGGAAGAGTCGCAACTGGATCACTCGCCGAATTGTGTGACCATACGCCGTAATTCGCTGACGTGGTCGATGAGCACTCAATCCAGATGCGTACGACATTCGTGCCATAAGCGCTGTCGGCGATCACAAGATCATCGGCCGAGCTGCTCCTAAGGGTCCAGTCTTGGATTCAATCGGCCGTCTGTCCGCCGGCAAATGAAATTTGAGCGATTGCCCATTCCCGCGTCACACTGGCATCTCTTGTCGTTGATGCCATTGAAGTCAGGTTATGCGCCTACGTTGCGTGCGGACACTTGACCCAGCGTGAAGGGGCCACTTATAGCAGGAGTTGGTCTATCTGGAGCTTGGGGGTCACGATTATGTCTCGGATCGTGAATCTTGCTGCTATTGCATTCCTGTTTTGCTTCGTGGTCACGGGCGCCGTGGCCCAATCGTCTGCCCGGTACATGTTGGCCAATGGCATGGCGGCTTTAGAACGCCAAGACTATTCCGAAGCGGTGATGTGGTTTCGCCTCTCAGCTGACCAAGGCGATCCCGATGGACAATCTAGTCTTGGTGAAATGTACTATTTTGGTCAAGGCGTTCCACAGAACTATACTGCGGCAGCAAAGTGGTATCGTCGCGCAGCAGACCAGGGCGATGCCGATAGTCAAACCAGTCTTGGCGACATGTATTTTCTTGGGCAGGGCGTTCCGCAGAGCCATACTGAGGCGGTAAAGTGGTTTCGTCTCGCGGCGGACCAAGGCGATGCCTTTGGTCAACTCAGTTTAGGCTACATGTATCGCAATGGACTGGGAGTTGCGCAGAACCATGCCGAGGCGGTGAGGTGGTATCGTCTCTCAGCGGGTCAGGGCGATGCCAACGGTCAGTCCAGCCTTGGCGACATGTATTTCTTCGGCTTGGGTGTTTTGCAAAACCATACCGAGGCGGTGAAATGGTATCGCCTTTCAGCGGATCAGGGCGGTGCCCATGGTCAATATAGTATGGGCTATATGTATGACAGAGGTCTAGGCGTTTCGCAGAGCCATACCGAGGCAGCGAAGTGGTATCGACTTTCAGCGGATCAAGGTAATGCCGATGGTCAAAACAGTCTCGGAGATTTGTATTTCTCTGGTCAAGGCGTTTTGCAGAACCATGCCGAGGCAGTGAAGTGGTATCGCCTAGCCGCCGATCAGAGCAATGCCTATGGCCAATACAGCCTTGGCCACATGTATCACGAAGGACTGGGAGTTTCACAGAATTATGCTGAAGCGGCAAGGTGGTATCGCCTTTCGGCGGATCAAGGTTATGCCAATGCGCAATTTAGTCTTGGGCTCATGTACGAGTATGGCAATGGAGTGCCACGCGATTATGAGCTAGCCTATTTCTGGTTCGATTTGGCGGCGTCCCGAATTCCGACTTCGGGTGAAGAGAGTCAACGGATTGTGCAGAGCCGGAATCGAGTAGCGGCGTATCTGGCACCGGCAGAACTGGCCCGGGCGCAGCTTGCTGTGTCGGAATGGACGCCCGGTGCTTCCTACCCAGCCCCCCAAATGGATCAGGCAGAAGAGGACGATGACTTTCGGGAGCGAATTGTCGCTTTGCAGATACGACTAGCAAGTCTTGGCTTCGATCCTGGACCGGCCAATGGAGTGCTAGGGCCGCGCACACGAGCGGCGATTAGGGCCTTTCAGGAGGCCGAAGGACTTGCGGTTGATGGCAAGTTTTCGTGGGCGCTCGAGGGCCAGGTAATCCTTGCAGCGAGTCCGGAGGCAAGCCGCAGGGAGCTTGATACGGTTCTCGAAGTTGTGTCGACCGGCACCGGGTTTCGTGTTAGTGCAGACGGCCACATCCTAACCAATGCGCATGTGGTAGAGGGATGCACCGATGTACGGTTGCCAGGGGAGGTAGTCGCAGTGGTGGCAATCGACCCCCGCGCAGACCTTGCGCTGCTCAAGGGTGCTGCTGACTCGTCCTTCGCCCGCTTCCGGCAAGGGCAGGGCGTGCGACCGGGGGCAGGCATAGTTGCAGTTGGTTTTCCGCTTCATGGGCTGTTGGCATCCGGTGCCAAGGTCACCACGGGAACCGTCTCTGCGCTAGCAGGTCCGGACGATGACCGGCGCCTGATGCAAATCAGCGCTCCGGTGCAACCTGGAAACAGCGGTGGACCGGTGTTCGACATGGGTGGCGGTGTCGTGGGAGTGGTGACGGCGCAACTTGACGCGATGGAAGTTGCCCGAGAAACAGGCGACATCCCTCAGAACGTAAATTTTGCTGTTAACGCCCACACGGTTCGTGCCTTCTTGGACGCTGAGGGAATCGACTATGCGACCGCGCCCTCCGACCAGCTGCTCCAAGCCGAGGATGTGGCAGCAGCGGCCCGCGAATTCACGGTGGCAATCGAATGCTGGAATTAGTTGGCAGACCGTAATCCTGGGTTCCGCAGACGATACCGATTGAGTTCTCGGATTTCAGCTTAGTTGATATTCGTCCTGTGAACGGGTTTCCCGAATGCACTTGCAGAATTCACACAACAGCCCCGCACGATTAGCAACGTCCGATCTTGTAGGAATGTTCGACAATCCGGTCCACATGATCGAAAACTAGCCGCATAGGCACTTGTGTAGAGCCGCCGCATGATCTGCCCCGCAAGTTGGTCGGCAAAATACATGCGGCCTTCCCGATGAAGCCTGTCCGGATGCGTGGGTTGCCCGGCGCCGGAATACGGCGCCCGGGCGAATTCATACCTGCTCTAGTGGTAGGCGCCCTTCCTCCACATGTCGGGCGTCGGAAGCGTCTCGTAAGTATGGTGCGGAGGCGGATTGGAGTGAATCCACTCCAGAGTATCCGCATGCTCACCCCAATACGCAGGCTCCTCAATGCGCTTTCCTGCTAGCAACGTGTAGAACACCACTCCAATGAAGAAGATGAATGATCCGAAGGACAGGAAGGCGCCGAGAGTTGAAATCTCGTTCCAGAACGCAAACGCTTCAGGATAGTCAATGTATCGGCGCGGCATGCCTTGGCGCCCGAGAAAGTGTTGCGGGAAGAACGTCAGATTGGACCCTATGAACATGGTCCAGAAGTGCAACTTGCCCGCCCATTCCGGATACTGGCGGCCCGACATCTTGCCGATCCAGTAATAGATGCCTGCGAAGATGCAGAAGATCGCGCCGAGTGACATGACGTAGTGGAAGTGGGCGACGACGTAGTACGTATCGTGATATGCCCGGTCCAGGCCTGCTTGGCTCAGAACAATGCCGGTCACACCGCCAAGTGTGAACAGGAACAGGAACCCGAATGCCCATAGCATGGGCGTCTTGAATTGCACCGAGCCCCCCCACATGGTGGCAATCCAGGAGAAGATCTTTATCCCGGTTGGAACTGCGATCACCATCGTCGCCAGCATGAAGTAGGTCTGCTGGGTCAGGCTCATGCCGACTGTGTACATGTGGTGCGCCCAGACCACGAAACCGAGCGCTCCGATGGCAACCATTGCGTAGACCATCGGGAGGTAGCCGAAGATGGGCTTCTGCGAAAAGGTCGAAATCACATGCGAAATGATGCCGAAGCCTGGCACGATGATGATGTAGACTTCGGGGTGGCCGAAGAACCACAACAGGTGCTGGTAGAGGATCGGATCACCGCCGCCGGCCGGATCAAAGAAGGTCGTGCCGAAGTTCCGGTCGGTCAGTAGCATTGTAATCGCGCCAGCGAGTACCGGGAGCGACAGCAGGATCAACCATCCGGTTACAAATATCGACCAAGCGAAGAGGGGCACCTTGTGCAGCGTCATGCCGGGTGCGCGCATGTTCAGGAAGGTCGTGATCATATTGACTGCGCCAAGGATCGAAGAAGCGCCTGACATGTGGACAGCGAAAATTGCGAGGTCCATCGACATGCCGGCTTCCCTGGTCGAGAGGGGAGCATAGAGCACCCAACCCACGCCTGTGCCCGACTGGCCGTTCCCGCCGGGGGCAAGAACGGAGGCGACGGCAAGGCTCGAACCGGCTACGAACATCCAGTAACTGAGATTGTTGAGCCGCGGGAAAGCCATGTCCGGGGCGCCGATCATCAACGGCATGAAATAGTTGCCAAAGCCGCCAAACAGCGCCGGGATGACCACAAAGAACATCATCAGCACACCGTGACCGGTGACCAGGACATTCCAGAAATGGCCGTTGGGCGTGCAGTCCTCTGCCGCAGCAGCCAAAATGCTGTAGCCTTCAATGCACATGTGCTGCACACCAGGCTCCATGAGTTCAATCCTCATCAGCACGGTGAAGAACACGGCAATAAAGCCGACGACTGCGGCTGTGACTATATAGAGGACACCGATGTCCTTGTGATTCGTGGACATGAACCAGCGCGTGAAGAAACCGGCGTAGTGGTGTTGTTCGTCTGCATGAACGGCTGCGTCAGCCATGCCTTCTCCTTCCGCATGATGCGAACTGCCTGAGGGACCCATGAGGCGGGCACCAATTCCGGATGCACGCATAATTCAACAGTTCAAAAGTCTCAATAAGAACAATGGGTCAGATGACCCCACTGCGCGAAAATTCACCATCAGCCCCAAACACGGCGTCAAACTGCTTGCGGAGTTCCTTGTCGAATTGCGCCATGCTCACATTCTTGCCGAGCTTGGCCATGCTTGTGATGCCGTGATCACGAATGCCGCATGGCACGATTGCGTCGTAATGGCCCAGATCAGGCGCCAGGTTTATCGAAACACCATGAAAACTCACCCAACGGCGCAGCCTGATTCCGATAGCGGCAATCTTGTCTTCTCCACCGTCCGGCCTCCGGACCCAGACACCAATCCTTTCAGAACGGGATTCACCCTCTATCCCGAATTCCGCCAGGGTCTTGATCACCCAGTTCTCGATAGCGTGAACATACCGGCGCGCATCGCGCTGGCGACTGCGCAGATCCAGCATGAGATAGGCTACCCGTTGACCGGGACCATGATAGGTGACCTGTCCTCCACGGCTCACCACATGAACAGGAAAGGCCTTCGTGTCGAGCACATCGGCAGGCTGCGCGCTGGTTCCGGTTGTGATCGTGGGTGGATGCTCAAGAAGCCAGACTGCTTCATCTTCCTGGCCGTCGTGCACGGCTTTCACCCTGCGTTCCATTTCGACGACCGCGTCCGCGACACCCACAGGGTGTCTTGAAATGATCCAATCCACCATGCCTTGATGAGATGGTCTTCAGAGATGCCAGCGTCAAGCATCTTCTCAAGCTGCGGCCGCTTTAGACCCGGCACGGTTCTCGCGAGGCTCAAGGCCTCCCGAGCGGCCGGGGCAGCGAATTGAATGAGCGACTGCGAGGGAACGTGCGGTCGATATTGATGCGTCTGCGGCCGTTTATGCCTCAACAGGCTTTGCAGAGGTTGAGTCGAAGCAGGCATAAGCCAGCGGTGTTTTAGTGGGTTCCAACGCTTCACATTCACAAAACACAAAGCTATAGGGGCGTCTCCATTTCGGCGGTCGTGGCGGAATTGGTAGACGCGCAGCGTTGAGGTCGCTGTGGGGTAAAACCCGTGGAAGTTCGAGTCTTCTCGACCGCACCATCTTTATCAGGCAGGATGCCCGTGCAGCAGCCGGAACCGCCAATTGCGGTGCCGCGATAACTCTGCCGTACAGCAGCAGGCTGCCCCCTGCGTTGCTAATGCCTTGATGCCCAGCTTGAGCGAACTCGGCGATCGCCGTCTGCCGACGCCCCGCAAGTTCAACCGCTGGTTGGAGACTGCAATGAGTGGACTGCAACCCTTTGCACGATATTTCGCCGAGTGTGGCAACATGCTCCGATGGCCAGGACCGGCAAATTCGTTGGAGTTGCCAACAACTTGAAAAACTAGCAAAGTGCCGCCAGCAAATTGTGCCGGGTCAATGTCTTCCCGGTTGGCGAGTATTGATGATCAACAGGCCGGGAGGCGGAATGCCGGGTATTGAGGAAGAGGGCTTCGTAGCCTTCAAGAATGTCCAAAAGAGCTACGATGGAAGGGTGCTGGTCGTAAAGGACCTGAACCTCTCAATCGGCAAGGGTGAATTCCTGACGATGCTGGGACCATCGGGGTCCGGCAAAACCACCTGTCTCCTGATGCTGGCGGGTTTTGAAACCGCAACTCACGGCGAGATCACCTTGAACAAGCGGCCCATCAACAACATCCCGCCTCACAAGCGGGGGATAGGCATGGTGTTTCAAAACTATGCCCTGTTCCCGCACATGACAGTTGCGGAAAACCTGTCATTCCCTCTGGAGGTAAGATCAATTGCCCGCCACGAGCGGGAAGAGAAGGTCAGGAATGCGCTCGAAATGGTCCAGATGGGCGGTTTCGAGGGACGCAGGCCCTCGCAACTCTCAGGTGGTCAGCAACAGCGCATCGCTCTCGCAAGAGCCCTGGTCTTTGAACCCGACCTTGTTCTGATGGATGAGCCACTTGGTGCGCTCGACAAGCAGTTGCGGGAGCACATGCAGTTCGAAATCAAGCATCTGCATGAACGGCTCGGAGTCACGGTTGTTTATGTCACGCATGACCAGACTGAAGCGTTGACGATGTCGGACCGGGTTGCGGTATTCAATGATGGCCGCATTCAACAACTCGATGCTCCTGACCGGCTCTATGAGTTCCCGGAAAACAGTTTCGTTGCCCAGTTCATTGGCGAAAACAACACGCTCAGGGGTGTCGTTGAACGCATCGGCAAGGACATGGCAGTTGTCAAGATTGATGGAGGCGAAGTCGTCGACGCCGTGCCTGTAAATGTGAGCAACGCCGGAGAGCGGACCCAGGTATCGGTTCGGCCGGAGCGGGTCGAGCTGGATCAGGACAGACTGCCTGATGGCGCCCACACAATCTCAGCTGAAGTGCTGGGATTCATCTATATGGGCGATACTTTCCGCATCCGTCTGAAGGTAGCGGGTAATGACAATTTCATCGTCAAATGCCGGAACGCTCCCGGGAGGGGCCGGCTGACGCCGGGAGAGACAGTCAATATCGGCTGGCTCCCCGAGGATTGCCGGGCACTGGACTGCGCCAGTCAGGAGAATGGCCGAACTCCAGCTTGAATTGTCGCCCGCGTTCTGAAATCATGACAAGCATTAACAACAGGTTCGGCGTTGTATTTGAGACGCCGGATTTACCATTTGAACAAACACGCGATTGGAAAGATGAACATTTACAAAGTACTATTTTCGTCGGTCGGCGCACTGGCCGTATCGGCCAGCGCCGGGTCTGCCATGGACCTGACTGTGGTCTCATGGGGGGGTGCCTATTCGGCATCGCAAATCAACGCCTACCATAACCCATACATGGAGATGAACTCGGACGTGAACATCATTCACGACGAGAGTTCCTACGAAGCGGTTGCCAAGCTCAGGGCAATGAATGAGGCGGGCAACATCACCTGGGACCTGGTTGATGTGGTTGCCTCCGATGCCATTCGCCTTTGCGATGAAGGCCTTGCCCTGGAAATCGATTTTGACACGATGCTGGAGCCTGCACCCGACGGCACTTCGGCCCGTGAGGATTTTGGCGACCTGGTGGTCTCGGAGTGTTTCATTCCGCAGATCGTCTATTCGACTTTGTTCGGTTACCGGACTGATGTCGCAGAGTGGGAAGGCCGCGAGCCAACCACAGTATGCGATGTTTTCGATCTCGAGAATTTCCCGGGAATGCGCTCCCTTGAGAAGCGGCCGATCAACAATGTGGAGTGGGCGCTTCACTGTGATGGCGTGCCTCTCGCCGAGGTCTATGACGCACTTGGCGCGGATGGTGGCCTGGAAAGGGCGCTGGCCAAACTCGATACCATTCGGGACAGTGTGATCTGGTGGTCGTCAGGCGCTGACACTCCGCAATTGCTTGCCGATGGCGAAATCGTCATGGGCAGCACCTATAACGGGCGCCTGTTCTCCTTGATCGAAGAAAAGGGCGCAACCAATGTGAAGATTCTCTGGGACGCGCAGGCGTTCGACCTGGATGGCTGGATTGTGCCGGAAGGGTTGCCGGCCGACCGGCTTGAGGCAACGTTGGACCTGCTTCGCTTTGCAACCGATACGCAGAGGCTGGCCGATCAAGCCAAGTATATTTCCTATGGCCCGGCAAGGGTGTCTTCTGCGCCGCTGGTTGGCCAACACGCGGAGTTGGGGATCGACATGGCGCCGCACATGCCGACAGATCCAAACAACGCCTTCAACACCTTGATCTATGATTACAGGTGGTGGTCAGATTACCGCGACGATATCGACGCAAGATTTCAGGCCTGGCTTGCCAAGTAGGCTTGACATAGCAAACTATACGGAAGGGGCCGGAGAACCGGCCCCTTTTCGATGCGTGTCCTGCGCACCTGTCCCTTCCGTTGCTGAAGTATTGGCGCTGGGAGACTGCGGGGGCATTCCCGGGCAGAGCCAGGCACCATTGGAGCAAAGCTGTTGAACAGCACCGTTCCGGACGCAGTGGCCACTGTCGAAGACGGCGCTGAACTGCGCAAAAGGCTAAATCGTTCCCTGCGTTTGCAGAAACTCAGAGCGCTGCTTCTGATTGCGCCGTTATTGGTGTTCGTACTCGTTTCCTTTCTTTTGCCGATCGGGGACATGCTCTTCAGATCGGTGGAAAACAAGATCGTTGTCCAGTACCTGCCTCGTACTGTTTCTGCCCTCGAGTCCTGGGATCCGAGGGGTGAAGAACTGCCTTCAGAGGATGCCTTCCGCTCCATCTATGCAGACCTGATGATTGCCATCGCTCAGCGTCGGCATACGCGCGTCGGATCAAGGCTCAATTACGAGTCACCCGGGATAGCTTCGCTCTTCAGGAAAGCCGGGCGGGGCACAAGAGACATGGAAGTCTCTGGCTTCGTCGACCGGTTCGCAGTGCTGGGACCGGAATGGCAGGATGCAGACCAGGTATACGCAGAGCTTGCAAAACCGGGGTTTGCCGACCTCTTCCCATTGAGCCTGGAAGCACTGGAGTTCTGGAAGTCTGAAAATCCGGAAGGCGGCACACCGGCCGCCTATTTCTACGTTTCGTTGTCCGATGAACTGGAGACCCTGGCATCGCGGGAACTGGAGGAACTCGGAGGGAGTTTTGCCAATGGCCTAGCCCAGGTGCTCGCTGACCCGGCAGGACTGCAAGCGGTGAGCTTGCGCGATGAGTTCATCGAGTTGGACAGAAAGTGGGGCGAGCGGCCCGTCTGGGAAACCATCAAGATCTACTCGCCCACGATTACTGACGGCTACCTTCTGAATGCAGTCGACATGAAGAAGGGGATTGATGGTCCGGTAGCGAGAGACGAGTCCGAACGGATATACATCACGATATTCATTCGAACGATGATCATGTCGATGACGATCACCTTCCTATGTCTTATACTCGCATATCCTGTCGCCTATTTCATTGCTCACCAGCCCTTGAGGAAGGCCAATCTCTACCTGATCCTGGTACTGTTGCCCTTCTGGACGTCGCTGCTCGTGCGAACCTCGGCGTGGAAGGTGCTGTTGCAGCAGGAGGGAGTGATCAACGATTTTCTGGTCGCACTGCATATTCTGGACGATTCAGGCCGGTTGATCATGATCAACAACCAGTTCGGCACGATCATCGCCATGACCCACATTCTGCTGCCCTTCATGATCCTGCCGCTCTACTCGGTCATGAAGACAATTCCGCCTTCCTACGTGCGCGCCGCAAAGTCCCTGGGGGCCAATTCCTGGACCGCATTCCGCCGGGTGTATTTTCCGCAGACCATGGCAGGAATCGGGGCAGGGTGCGTGCTCGTGTTCATCCTTGCGATTGGCTACTACATCACACCGGAACTTGTCGGTGGCACCAAGGGAACCTTCATCTCGAACCGGATTGCCTATCACATTTCGAGTTCACTCAATTGGGGACTCGGGGCAGCGCTTGCGACAATGCTCTTCGGAGTGGTTCTCATTCTCTACTATGTCTATGACCGCATCGTCGGCATCGACAATGTCAAGCTTGGCTGACCGATGGCACAGTTTCCGCCATACGCAACCGTAGTTGACAAGTCTTGGTACTACCTGTTCCGGGTCATTTGTGTCTGCGTGTTCTTTTTCCTTATGTTTCCGATACTTGTGATCCTTCCCTTGAGCTTCAACGCAGGGGAGTACTTCACGTTTTCGCCCGAGATGCTTCGACTTGACCCGGCGGGGTTTTCCTTGAGGCACTACGAGGACTTCTTCTTTAATCCGGACTGGCAGGTTGCGCTCTACAACTCGTTCAGGATCGCGCCGGTCGCCACTTTGCTGGCGGTGGGATTTGGAACCCTTGCCGCAATTGGTTTGAGCCAGAGCCATGTTCCTTTTCGTCGGTCGATAATGGCCATACTCATCTCACCGATGATCGTCCCGCTGATCATCTCTGCGGCGGGCATGTATTTCTTCTATTCCCGTGTCGGGTTGCAGGGCACCTATATCGGTGTGGTGTTGGCACATGCGGCGCTTGGAATACCGTTTGTGATCATTACCGTAACTGCGACGTTGTCAGGCTTCGACCGGAGTCTGACCAGGGCGGCTGCCAACCTTGGAGCGGGACCCGTACGCACCTTCTTCAAGGTGCAGATGCCGCTCATTCTGCCGGGCGTGGTCTCGGGCGGACTGTTTGCGTTCATCACGTCATTCGATGAGGTTGTCGTAGTCCTGTTTGTTGGATCGGCAACTCTCAAGACACTGCCATGGGAAATGTTCAACGGATTGCGGGAGCAGATCAGCCCCACAATCCTGGCCGTTGCGACCATACTGGTTGCTCTGTCCGTAATGCTCTTGGTCAGCGTCGAACTGCTTCGCCGCAGGTCGGAGAGGTTGCGGGGCGTGTCTCCGGCTTGAGTCCGGATTTCCACTTCAACTGGTATCTCTGGACGGTTGACCGGCCTGGATTGGCCGCCTTGGGCGGAACAGTCGCGTCAGCCGGCCACAAGTATCCAGAATGAGGCCGTAAGGATGGATGCAGCCGTTCCTATGAGAACGGAACTTGCAGCCACGCGTTTCGCGCGCCCGTAGATGTTCGCGAATATGAAGGCATTGATGCCAGGCGCCATGGCAGCAGTGACCACGGCGCTCCTTACCAATGTCTGATCAAGCCCGAATACAAGAAACGACATGATCCAGCTGATCAGGGGATGGACGATCAGGGTCAAAAGGCAAACCATGCCAATCACGGCAAGGTCGCCCTCGGGCCGGTACTGGACAAGAATGCCTCCCAACCCGAACAGTGCAGCTGGAAGGGCGGTAACCTTGAGCATGTCGAGCATGTCACCGGCCAGTCCGGGAACCGGAATTGCAAGGACATTGAACAGGAATCCGGCTGCGATACCAAGCATGATCGGGCTGCGGAACATGCCTTCGGCAACCGCGGCAATCATTTTGGATAGTTGAGGGTCCTTGCTTCTGGCAATCTCCATTGCCGTTATACCGACCAGATAGCAGAAGGGCGCATGGAACGCGACAAGCAGGTAAGTGCTTTGCAGGGTTGCCCCGCCATACGCCCGGCCGATGATTGCCAGCCCGGTGAGCACGGTGTTTCCGAACATTGCGGCAAATCCGATCGCAATGGCATCTTCCATAGAGCGCCCGACCAACAGCCTGGCTCCAAGGGTAGCCATCAGGAAGATGATTACCGAGCCCGAATAGAATGACAGCATCAACAGCGGGCTGAATGAAGCCTGAAAGTCGAGTTGCGAGATTGCCCGGAACATGAGGCAGGGAATTGCGACTCCCTGCGCAAACTTCATCAGGCCATCGATGTCACTGTTGCTGAGGAGGCGGAACCGTGCCGTAATGTATCCGCCGCCAATAAGTAGAAATACCGGAACGGTGACGTCGATCAGTACCTGCACGTCTATTTCCCGTAGGAGATGGTAAGGCCGTCATAAGCTGGCTCGACGTTGGCAGGAGACTCTGCAAGCAAGGTCTCGTAGTCAAGATCATTGTGCAAGTTCGTCAGGATTGCGCGTCGAGGCTGAACTTTCTCGATCCACTCCAGGGATTTCGACAGGTGAATATGCGTCGGGTGCGGTTTGCGCCTGAGGGCATCAAGGATAAGGCAGTCGAGGTTGGCAAGATGATGCCATGACTCTTCATCCATATCCGAGACGTCCGGAATATAGGCAAGGTTCCCGATCCTCAGGCCGTTGCTGTACATATCGCCATGCACGACCGGAAATCGTTGCAGGGTTATTTCGCCAGCGGCGCCGGCAATCACCACCTCAGATCCCATGCTGCGCAGATCCATGATCGAGGGATAGGCGCTCCCTTCCTCCTGGATGAAGGCATAGGAAAACCGCCGGAGAAGCTGGGTGCGGGTTTGTTCGTCTGCCCAGGCTGGCAGGCGGCTGCCTCTGTTGAGAAAGACGACGCGCAAATCATCCAGGCCGTTCACATGGTCCGCATGAGCGTGCGTGTAAACTACGCCGTCGAGTTCGCCGACGCCTGCGTCAAGCAATTGCTGACGCAGATCCGGAGACGAATCCACGAGCACGCGGGTGACCGCGTTTCCGTCAATGAGCTGGATCAGCAGTGAACATCGCGTTCGGCGGTTCTTGATATTGGCCGGGTCGCAACTGCCCCAGTGACCGCCTATGCGCGGAACACCACCCGATGAGCCACAGCCCAGTATTCTGAATTGGAGTTGAGGCATCTAGGACGACGGCTCCGGAATCCTGGCCTTGGCGAACAGCCGCTGAAAGTTCTCTGTCGTCATATTGGCGAATTCGCCGACTTCCATGTCATGTAGTTCTGCGCCTTTCCGTGCCATGCGCTCAACCATTGCAGGTTCATTCCTTTTGCCTCGCCAGGGGGCAGGAGCCAGGTACGGCGCATCCGTTTCCAGCAGTATCCGGTCGGTTGGAACCTCGCGGAAGATATCCTGAAGCTGCCTGGCGCTGTTGAAGGTCACAATTCCGGAAATCGAGAGGTAGAACCCAAGTTCAAGCGTTGCTTCGGCAAGTTCCTTGCCCGACGAAAAGCAATGCATGACGCAACTGAAGGGCTCCTTCCCGTGTTCCTCTGTCAAGATTGCACGCATGTCTTCGTCAGCATCGCGGGAATGGATGATCAAGGGAAGCCCGGATCTTCGCGACGCCTCGATATGAACACGAAGGCTCCGTTGCTGCGCCTCAGCCGTTTCCTTGGTGTAGTGATAGTCAAGGCCGGTTTCGCCAATAGCCACCATTTTTGGATGCTTCGCCAATTCCAGCAGGCTTTCAATTGACACCTTCTCTTCGGAAGCGACGTAGTGAGGGTGAACACCAGCGGCGAAATAGACCTGATTGAATCTCTCTGCCAGTTCTCGCGATGCTCCAACCCGCGAAGGCTTGGTGCAGATTGTCACCATCGCGACGACGCCGGAGTCATGGGCCCGGCCGACCACTTCGTCCAGGTCTGGTTCGAATTGCGGGAAATCGAGATGGCAGTGGCTGTCGACGATCCGGAGCATGGCGTTTTCCTGGACTTAGGATGCAGCTTGAGCGGCAGCTGTATCAAGGTCAAGGCACATGTTCAGCATTGTCGTCACCGGGTCGATATTTGTCAGCCGCGCCTGTTCAACCATAGTCAAAAAACTCTCATGAAGCTCAGCCCAGATGCGTGCGGAATGCCGTCCCTTCGAGAGTTTTCTCAGCAGTGCCTCCTCGGCAGCCTGACCACCTGTGTAATCCGCTGCATTCCGGGCGCAATGCCGCGCCAGCCTCGATACCGTCAGAACCAAAATCCTGAGCCCGAATTCGGGATGAAACTCTGGGTCGCGCCCTTCAAACCGGGCGACGAATGAGTTCATCCGATTGCGGTCCAAACCAGGAGCTCCTGCTAGCAGTTCTTGGAGGTGCTCGAGGACCTGCAATCCGTCTGAGGCCAGCAATTCAGCAGCTGCGCCAACCGACCCTTCCGCCAGGTCAATCAGAAGATCCAGGGCCGTGTTGTCTCCTGCGCCCATTTGAGCCAGAGCCTGCGTCATGTCGCCGGAAGACAGGGGCTGGCAGACCAGCCGGCGGCATCGGCTGCGAATGGTCGGGAGTAGCGAAGCCGGGGAATGGCTGACAAGGAAGAAGAAACCATTTTCCGGAGGTTCTTCCAGCAGCTTCAACATTGCGTTGGCACCGCTGGGATTCATGTCGTCGGTTGAGTCCACCACGGCAATGATGGGCATTCCATCTGCTGAAGTGAGGCTGAAGAATTCTTTCATCTGCCTGACATCGTTGACCGAAATGACCTTCTGCAACTTGCCTGTCTTCGGATCGGTGCCCAAAGCCAAGTCATAGGCGGTAGGTTCGGTGCCTGCCACTATACGCCGGAAAACCGGATCATCAGCGGGCACATCAAGAACTGATGCCGAATCCGGGCATTCAGGTCCGACTGCATCAGGCCTTGCGTGGGCATACAGCATGAACTTGACCAGCCGCCAGGCAAGGGTTGCCTTGCCTATGCCGGAGGGCCCGCTGATCAGCCATGCATGGTGTACGCGTCCCGAACGGTAGGCTGCGAGAAATTCCCGCTGTGCCCTGTCATGTCCGAATACAGAAACCGCCTCCTTCGGGTTTGGCGGTGCAAGAGGGTCGGCGGTCATCTCAAGGGAGTCCGCTCAAGCGACGAGCGCGCGAACCAATTGGTAGATCTCGTCGGTAATCTCATCTTGCGATTTTGTTCCGTCCAAGAGCCGGCAACGGTTGGGAAATTCCTGCACAAGGCGGCGGAACCCGTCCCGTAACGCCGTGACCTTTGATCCCAATTGCTCAAACCTCTGGTCCGACCCGTCCCTATTCCGAATGCGCTGGATGGCCACTTCAACAGGCAGATCAAGCACAAGCGTCAGGTCGGGTTCCAGACCAATGACGCTTTGGTGCAATTCATCGATGAGCGTCCTCATCTGCGGCCGCTCAAAGCCCTGATAGACGCGGGTGGAATCCGCAAATCTGTCACACAGTACAAGCTTCCCTTCTGCCATCGCCGGTTCAACCAACTTATCCAAATGGTTGCGCCTTGCAGCGGTGAACAGGAGGATTTCGGTTTCCGGGGAATAGAGTCCTGCGGCCTTTCCGGTAAGGAGCCTCCTTATTCGGTCGCCTCCGCTGCCGCCTCCAGGTTCCCGGGTGACAACCAGCCGCACTCCGTCAGCGCGCAGCAATTGCGCAACCCGGCTGGTCTGCAAGCTCTTGCCCGCACCATCAATGCCTTCGATAGTGACCAGCCTGCCGGTTTCGTTCATCAGCCATCCGAACCGGTGTTCAGAACGTATCTGGCAAACAGGGTCTTTGCGGCGACCATCATGGCGCCGAAATAGCCGGTTCTTTCGACAGTCTCGGCCGCTACAAGCGGGAACTCTGTTGTGTAGTCCAGTTCAGGCACCGATACCAAGAGAGTGCCGACCTCTTCGCCTTCTACTATTGGCGCCTCGAGGTGCTCGTCAAAGATGGCGACCGCTTCAACTCCGGAGGCATTTCCGCTCCGTGTCAGTAGCTGCGCGTCACCTTCGACACTGGTCGCTACCGTGTCCTGCGATCCCATCCAGACCGGTGCGCGCGCCACAGTCTCTCCTTCACTGAAAATGGTTTGGCTGGCAAACTGGACGAAGTACCAGATGACGATCTGCTCGGCCTCGTGTGTGCGAATGCTGCGGCTGTCCAGTCCGGCGACAACGAAGACGACCCGCCTGCCATCTCTTGTCGCAGAACCAGCCAACCCATATCCGGCATCGCTTGTGTAGCCGGTCTTCAGGCCGTCGGCGCCGACAGACAGTTTGAGCAGCGGGTTGCGGTTGTACTTGTTTTCGGGAACCCGCTGGTCGAACAGGAACTCCGTTTCGGCAAAGTACCTGTAGAGTTCAGGAAAGTCGCGAATTAGCCGGGCTGACAGTATGGCGAGATCCCGGGTGCTCATCTTTTGCCTCGGATCCGGCCATCCATTGGAATTGGCGAAGACCGAGTTCGTCATTCCCAACTCCCTGGCCCGCGCATTCATGAGCTCGGCGAATCCCTCTTCGGTTCCATCCGGTGAAAGCGCTTCGGCGAAGACAGCGCTGGCATCATTCCCTGAAAGCACCACTACGCCTCTGAGCAAATCCTCGACACTGATGCGTTCGCCCCGCTTGAGGAACATCGAAGAGCCGCCATAGGATGCGGCATGTTCGGATACCGGCAGCATTAGGTCCAGGGTCAGCCGTCCCTCGGAAAGCGCCTCGAAAACCATATTGATGGTCATCAATTTTGACATGGAGGCCGGAGGCAACGGTACGTCTGCGTTCTTTTCCGCCAGGACCGCGCCCGTATCAAAATCCATAATGATCAGGGACTTGCCGGCAGTTTGAAAGGCTAGCGCCGGAAGCGAGGTTACGAGCCATGCCAGTATGAGGACCAGGATTCGAAGCAAGTTGCCGCTCATTGTGGGTTGTTCCTTGTGACCGGCAATCTACAGGTTTTGGCGAACAGGGAAAGGCCGGAAACCTGTCTGGTAGAATTGCCGCATTACTGGTCCGCCCGCTGTCTCGGTTATTGCCGTCTGGATGATGCAACTATGGCATTCATTGGTTTCCCGCCATAGGAACGCAGGTGAAACAGCAACTCCGGCGAATATCATGCAAAAGACCCTGAGACTCAGCCCTGACGATGATGTTGCCGTTGCGCTGCTTCCCCTTCAGGTGGGAGAAGAAGGCGCAACGGAAAGGGTGCCGAGGGGACACAAGATCGCCACCCGCGATTTGGCTCCGGGAGAAGTGGTCCGCAAGTATTCTCAACCTATTGGTTATGCGCTGGAGGGGATCAGGACAGGCTCTCATGTTCATACCCATAATCTCGGCTTCCGGCAGGTGTCGCAGTCGTATGAATTTGCTGCTAAGCCCGGGCCGGAGTCTCATTCAGCTGCGGCCCGCAAGACAGAAAAGACCTTCCTTGGTTTCAGGCGCGATAACGGGTCGGTCGGTACCCGGAACTATGTCGCCGTTATTTCTTCGGTCAACTGTTCTGCAACAGCAGCGAGGATGATCGCGTCGCATTTTGACGATCGCGTAATGGCCTCTTTTCCGAATGTGGATGGTGTAGCCGCATTTGTGCATGGAACGGGATGCGGCATGGCAGACAGCGGCGAGGGGTTCGAAGCGCTGCAACGCGTCATGTGGGGCTATGCCCGGAATCCAAATGTCTGCGGAGTGCTCATGGTCGGACTTGGCTGCGAGATCAACCAAATCGATTGGCTCGTCGAGGCGTACGGATTGAAGCCGGGCCCACTGTTCCGGACGATGAACATACAGGAGCGCGCCGGACTGACTCGAACAGTCGAGCTTGGGATATCGCACGTCATGGAAATGTTGCCACGTGCCAACGAGTGCATCAGGGTCGAGTGTCCGGCTTCCGAGTTGATGGTTGCGCTACAGTGTGGCGGCTCCGATTCCTGGTCAGGGGTAACCGCAAATCCGGCACTCGGAAATGCCGTCGACAAGTTGGTCGAGATGGGAGGCACTGGGGTATTGGCGGAAACGCCCGAAATCTACGGCGCCGAGCATCTTCTCACGAGAAGAGCGGCGAACAGGGAAGTGGGTGAAAGCCTGATCGGGTTGATCCGGTGGTGGGAGGATTATGCCGAGCGCAATAGGGGATCGATCAACAACAACCCGTCGCCTGGCAACAAGACAGGAGGATTGACGACTATTCTCGAAAAGTCGCTTGGAGCAGTTTCCAAGGGTGGAACCTCCAGTTTGGAGGCGGTCTACAAATATGGCGAGCAGGTGCGGAGTCGCGGGTTTGTGTTCATGGACAGCCCCGGTTACGACCCTGCATCGGTGACCGGGCAGATCGCCAGCGGCTGCAATCTGGTGGCTTTCACGACAGGCAGAGGATCCGCATTCGGTTCCAAGCCAAGCCCATGCATCAAGATTGCAACAAACACACAGATGTTTGAGCGCCTTGAGGCTGACATGGACATCAATGCGGGGACTATACTGGATGGGACAGAGTCTGTCGGTGATGTGGGCGACCGGATACTGGAACAACTTCTTTCCGTTGCTTCTGGCGAGAAATCAAAATCGGAGGCACAAGGGCTTGGGGACTACGAATTCGTCCCTTGGCAGATTGGCGCTGTGATGTAGGGCCCGGCGGGTCAGGATCAATTTGGAACATGAGGGTTGCGTGCCTGCCGCCAAGGCAGGGCAGCATTCGCCGAGCGGTTGCGAAAACAAAACAGAACCGGAACCCACACGGGTTGTATCCGGAGTTATGCGTCTTGAACCTCTACCTGAACTGCCGATATTGTCTTGCCACCATTGGGCAGACCAGCCGCCAACTACCCACCAAGGCAATCGCACAAGCCGCCGAAGGGCTGTCGAACAGACTTGGTTAGGATCGGGCGGCAAGAACCTGGGAAGTGGTTCTGGCCTGCCGATGCAGAAATGATCGAACCGGCCTTGCGGTGTTGGCAGCCGGCGGCAGAAGAACATGGAGGTACATGTGGGAGGCAAGCAAACATATTGCGAATACAGATTTCCGTTCAAGGGTGATCAGTTGCTGTTGGCGACAAGGGTTGCGGGCTTGGTGGACCGCAACAATTTCGTCCTCTACGAGCATGAGGAGGAATGGTCCCTGGGCATGGGCATCAGGGCCCGGTTGACTGTCTATCCGGCCAGAACCGAGGTGGATTTGGGCGATGGAGAGCAGATTGTCATCCCGAACAAGGACCTGAATCAATCGATTCAGGAGGGACTCAACCGGTTGCCGTATGAGAACTGGCGAGCCTACGGTACGGCAGATTTTGAACTGGCGCGTTTGAATTTCAATTTGCCGGTAGCGGACGATATCCCGCTATTGAAACTGTTTATTCCGCAGGAGGAAATCAGGGTCGGACAGTCGGACATCCTTATCCGCGCTTTCGAAATAGACCGGTTGGCGGCATTGAAGGACGCTGTTGAAGTGATCGTGAGCGATGAACAGGAATTTGAACCGGGGAGTCCGATTGCACTGGATGACGAGATCAGGACGCATGCGGCAGAATCCTACAAGGAATCCGTTGCACAGTCGTTGACCGAAATCCATGCGCACAAGTATCGCAAGGTCATCCTGTCTCGGAAAATCAACTTGCCTCAGCGCCTGGACATGACAGCCAGCTATTTCTCCGGCCGTCGCGCCAATACACCAGCGCGGTCCTATCTGCTGCGGCTGGATGGGTTGGAGGCAGGCGGATTCAGTCCGGAGACCGTAGCTGAGGTTTCCCGTGATCGTGAAGTGTTCACGACCCCGCTTGCCGGCACCCGGTCAACCGGCGAAGACATACTGGATGAGATAAGACTGCAGGAAGAACTGCTGAGCGACTCCAAGGAGATCGCCGAGCACGCCATCTCTGTCTATGTCGGCTTTGACGAGTTGACGATGGTCTGCGATCCGGCCACCGTTGGTGTCACCAATTTCATGATAGTCGCACGGCGCGGCGCAGTGCAGCATCTCGCTTCGCGCGTGAAGGGGCGTCTGCTCAAGAGTTGCAATCCATGGCACGCGTTTAATGCGCTGTTCCCGGCGGTAACGGCATCCGGGGTTCCAAAGCAAGGATCAATCGAAGCGATCGGCCGGATCGAACCCGTTTCGCGAGGGCTATATGCGGGATGCGTGATGATCTGCGAAGATAGCGGGCTGCTTGATGCTGCCTTGGTATTGCGCAGCTTCTATCAGCGGGGTGATGAAGTGTGGTTGCAGGCCGGGGCAGGGATCATGAATATGTCGAACCCGGAACGAGAGTTGGAAGAGACAAGAGAAAAACTCAGTAGCTTCTCACGTTTTCTGGTAGCAGCCGGCAGTTGCGAATGAACTGCCTGTGGGATCGATAATGTGGCGGGCAGACAGGACAGGTGTAAACCGCAAAGGCGAGTGATGAAGGCGGGACGATTATGCTGAGCACCCGGCGCAAACCGGCGACCGTCGGCGAAATACTGACCGAAGAATTCATGCGACCGATGGGGCTGACACAGCGTGCTCTCGCCGAAGCGATGGGTGTCCAGCGCAAACACGTCAATGAACTATGCCGTGGTCGCAAAGACGTAACTGCCGCAACGGCGCTTATGCTATCCCGCGTGATTGGTAACAGTCCGAACTTCTGGCTCAATGTGCAGCTGCGGACGGATCTTTGGGAACTGATGAACACGCCAACGGAACGCGAGCGAGTTGAGCGCGCCCGCCCGTTATCGAGCGCTAGGTAAACGCAGCCAATTGGCCTGTAGGTCTGGGTTGGGCACAACAAACACGATTACGCCGGCAGGACTGTGCCGCTTCGAATATGCACCGATCATCAAGGCCGGCGAGGGTTGGGTTCGGAGCATGGGATTGGAGCCCTGGCCGCTTCATGCGCTCATGGCAGAAGACGGCTTGGGCCGTAGCCTGCTCGGGAATTGAAGTGGCGGAGGAGGTGGGATTCGAACCCACGGTGGAGTTGCCCCCACGCCGGTTTTCAAGACCGGTACATTCGACCACTCTGTCACTCCTCCTGCGGCCCATCTAGTGGTTCGGCAAGGGCAATTGAAGCAAAATCTACGCCGAAAATGGCGATCTCTTTGTTGAGCGCAGCACCGGCACGCCCAAGCGATCATTTCCGTTGCGGCAAGGAATCCTGGTACCAATGCACGACGCCTGCGACTGGCGTCTGCGAATATTCTCATGCCCGCGAACTTGATACGGTGTAGCGTGAGTAAACACATGATGTGAGGTGCATGCGAATGGCGCAGAAAATCGGATTTGTCGGGCTCGGAAATGTGGGTGGCAAACTCTCCGCCAGCCTGTTGCGGAATGGATGTGAATTGCTGGTTTCCGATCTGGACCCGGACCGTGTCACGCAACTGTGCAAAAAGGGGGCAAGGGAAGAGTCACGCCTCGACCGAATGGCAGCAGAATGCGAGATTGTCATTACCTGCCTTCCAAGCCCCGCTGCCAGTGCCGAGGTCGTAGAAGGCAAGGGTGGCCTGCTTGAAGGCCTTTCGGCCGGAAAGATCTGGTGCGAAATGAGCACCACAGACGAGCATGAGGTCAAGCGCCTTGGCGAAGCTGTTAGTGAACAGGGCGCAGAGCCGGTTGATTGCCCGGTCTCCGGTGGCTGTCATCGGGCCGCAACCGGCAATATCTCGATTTTTGCCGGCTGCGGCCGGCCAACTTTCGAAAGGGTCTTGCCTGTTCTGGCAAAGATGGGACGGAGAATCCTGCATACCGGACCCCTGGGCACGGCCTCAGTTCTCAAGGTCTTGACCAATTACCTCGCAACCGCCAACCTGGTAAGCATCTGCGAGGCACTAACGACTGCGCAACTGTCCGGTCTCGACATGCGCAAGACTTATGAAGCCATCAGGATTTCGTCCGGCAACTCTTTCGTGCACGAGACGGAGGGGCAGGTCATCCTGAACGGCAGCCGCGACATCAATTTCACGATGGATCTGGTGGTCAAGGATGTGGGTCTCTTTCAGGATGTCGCTGACAGGGTTGGTGCGCCCTTGGAAATCTCCCCTTTGCTGCTTGAGATCTTCAGGGACGCTCAATCGCGCTATGGGGCGCGCGAATGGTCACCCAACGTCATCCGCAGACTCGAAGATGCCGCAGGCATCTCGGTTTCGGCCGACGGATTTCCGGCAGAGATTGTCGACGATGAGGATGAGGTTGAGGGCCGGGAAGTATTAGCCTGACGGCGGAACGCGAGGCCCGCAACAGGTTCCGTTTGCAACTCAAGGCGTGTTGGCTAACATCTGCCTGCTGTTGAAGATAAACTTGGAAACCAATTCAAAGGAAGGGATGGACATGATGAACAAGTGGAACGGCCGTTTGGCGCTTGCGGGCGCGTTGGCTTTGTTGGCTGGCGGTGCTTCGCACGCCCAGGAACACTCATTCAAGCTTCACCATTTGCTCAGTGAGTTGTCACCGGCTCACCGGGAAATGCTGGACCCTTGGGCAAGGCAGGTCGAAGCGAATTCGGGCGGCAAGGTGGAGATAGAGATCTTCCCGTCCATGTCGCTCGGCGGACGGCCTCCTGAGTTGATTAGTCAGGCCCGCGATGGGGTTGTGGACTTGATCTGGACCGTCAATGGCTACACGCCCGGCCTGTTTCCAAGATCAGAGGTCATGGAGTTGCCGTTTGTGTATGTCAACGACCCGGTGGCAACCAACCTTGCCTTGTACGACATGTTCGAAAGCGACCTGAAGCAGGAGTATTCCGGCGTCGAGGTTATGTTCCTTCATGTGCATGCCGGCCAGGGGATTCACATGGCGGACAAGGAAGTCAGATCGCCAGCCGACCTGAACGGCCTGCAAATGAGAATTCCGACGAGAACAGGCGCGTGGATCATCGAAGCTCTCGGTGCCAATCCAGTTGCGATGCCAGTTCCTGATCTGCCGCCAGCCCTGCAAAAGGGAACAGTGGACGGTGCGTTCATACCTTGGGAGATCATTCCGCCACTGAAGATCCAGGAGCAGACCGAATATCAGATCGAGGGTCACAACAAGACGAGGTTTGGAACAACCACGTTCCAGGTTTCGATGAACAAGGATCGTTGGGACAGCCTGCCTGCGGATATCCAGAAGGCCTTCAAGGACGCCTCGGGCCGTGATTGGTGGGCCGAGGTTGGCCGGCGCTGGCGTGCAGCCGACGAGGTCGGCATCAAGATTGCCGTCGACTCCGGCAATACCCATGTCACCCTGACCGAGGAGGAAACGGCTGCGTTTGCAGATGCCTTGGAGCCGGTGGTTGACCGCTGGATTGACGAAGTCAGTTCAAAGGGAATTGACGGCACCGCATTGGTCGAAAAGGCCCGGAACCTGATCGCTGCAAACAGCCAGTGAAGGCTGAAAGCGGCAATACAATGGATCGCGCCGGCCTAACCGGCGCGCTTTCCAGACTAATCGACGGTTGGGCCATTGCCGGCGGGTGCGTGCTCCTGCTCGTCGTCGCCGTCAACGTGTTGTCTGTATTGGGCAACATATTCTGGAAACCGTTTCCCGGTGATTTCGAGCTTACCGAAATGGGAGTTGCAATCGCCGCGTTTGCCTTCCTTCCCTTTTGCCAGCTTCATGGCGCCAACGTCACCGCTGATATCTTCACCTCTTGGGCGTCCGACCGGTTGCTGTCGATCTTTGGATTACTCGCATCCATTGCCGCCTGCTTGTTTGCAGGCCTGCTTCTTTGGCGCATGTATGAAGGCATGCTGAGTCAAAAGGAGTACGGATACACCACTGCCATCCTGCAACTCCCGATCTGGGTAGCCTACGTACCAATACTGGTGTCGCTGGCTTTGCTGCTCGTGGCGGCTCTACTGACCCTGTTCGGCCGCTCTCAACGCCCGGTCGGCTCCGGGACGCATTGATGGACCCCATTCTTCTCGGAATTGCAGGCCTGTCGGTATTGCTTCTGCTCATTGCCGCGCGCATGCCGATTGCCTACGCAATGATCCTTGTCGGCGGTGGCGGCGTCATGATCATCAACGGGCCGGCCCTGGTGCTGAGCCAGTTGAAGACGCTTGCCTACGGACAATTCTCGTTTCACGGATTGTCTGTTGTGCCCATGTTTGTCCTGATGGGAGCGCTTGCGGCCAAGACTGGTTTGTCGGCTGACCTGTTCAGGGCAGCCAACGCCTGGCTGGGCTGGTTGCGCGGGGGAACCGCCATGGCAGCCATAGCCGCATGCGCCGGTTTTGGGGCGGTTTGCGGCTCGTCACTTGCCACGGCAAGCACCATGGGCCGGATCGCACTGCCTGAATTGAGAAAATACCGGTATTCCGGGGCTTTGGCGACCGGCACCCTGGCGGCAGGCGGTGTGCTGGGCATTCTGATACCACCTTCTGTAGTGCTGATCATTTACGCCATATTGGTCGAGGCCAATATCGTGACCATGTTTCTGGCTGCCCTGGTTCCGGGCCTGCTGGCTGTGACGCTGTTCCTGCTGACGATTGCCGGATATGTGCTGTTGGTCCCGGCGGCAGGACCTCGGGGCGACTCCATATCGCGTCAGGAGTTCGTTTCGGCCACCGTGGGCATCCTTCCGGTGATAATCATCTTCGGACTTGTGCTGGGCGGGATCTATGCCGGCTACTACAACCCGACCCCGGCAGCTGCCGTGGGCGTGTTTCTTGTCTTGCTTTACGGAGTTGCGCGCCGGCAACTGACTCTCGGCTTGCTGCACGAAGCAATCCGGGAAACCGCCGGAACAACCGGGATGATCTACCTGATCCTGTTCGGGGCGGAATTGATGAAGATTTTCCTGTCCAGAGCAGGGCTGCCACAGGCCACTGCATCCTATGTGATCGAGACCGGAATCTCCCCCATGCTGGTCATGGTCCTGCTCCTGATTGCGCTGATCGCGCTGGGCTGTTTGCTTGACAGCCTGTCCATGATCCTGCTCGTCGTGCCATTTTTCTGGCCCGTCCTGGTTGAAACGAACGGTGGTCTCTACCAGGGCGCTGACGGTTCCGGTTTCGGCATGAGTACCGAAGACCTGAAAATCTGGTTTGGCATACTGGCGTTGATTGTCGTCGAACTTGGCTTGATAACGCCTCCAGTTGGCTTGAATGTGTTTGTGATTTCTGCGCTCGCCAAGGATGTGCCGATGATCGAGACGTTCAAGGGCGTTGCCCCGTTCTTCGGTGCCGAGTTGGTCAGGGTTGTGATACTCTTGCTCTTGCCTTCCCTGACTCTCTGGCTGCCGCAATTGCTTGCGGGTTAGCAGGGCCGCATAGGCAGAGCGCCGTAATCAATCAGTAGGGCAGTCCTGAGTAGTTTTCTGCGAGCACACGTTTACCGTTCAAGTTGTCCCGCAGATACGCAAACTCTGCATCATGAATCCGCGGCTTGAACCTGTCGGCCTGAGGCACGAGGTGCAACACGCTGGTCATCCACCAACTGAAGCGCATTGATTTCCATACACGCGCCAGTGCTCGCTCCGAATACTGGTCCAGCTTTGCGTGGTCACCTGTCAGGTGCTCCTCCACAAGGGCTTCATGCAGATAGTGCACATCCGAAAACGCCAGGTTCAGTCCCTTGGCCCCTGTAGGGGGAACTATATGTGCCGAGTCCCCGCAAAGATGCAGGCGGCCATAACTCATCGGTTCACAGACAAAACTCCTGATCGGGGTAATCGACTGCTCAATGACTTTCCCTGTTTGCAGTCGATCCGAAAATTCCTTTGGTATTCGTCTCCTGAGTTCCTGCCAGAACGCGTCTGGCGGCCAGTCTTCTACCGTCTCGGAAAGCGGTACCTGGATATAGTATCGGGAAAGAGACGGATTGCGCATTGATGCAAGTGCAAATCCGCGCTGCGATCGCGCATAGATCAACTCGTCATTCACCGGGGGCGATTCCGACAACACTCCCAGCCATCCGAACGGGAATTCCCTCTCGAATGTCTGTTTGATTCCGCTGGGTATTGCGTTGCGGCAGACACCATGGAACCCGTCGCAACCCGCAACATGCCGGCAGCGGATTGTCTCCCGTTGCATACCCCTGCGATAGCTGACGGACGGGCTGCCGGAATTAAGGCTGTGGAGTTGAACATCTTCGACTTCGTGAACCACATCGACGCCGTCATCGTCGAGCGCGTCGTACAAATCACGGGTAACTTCGGTCTGGCCGTAAACGGTCACCGCGCTGCCAACGAGTTCCGAGAAATCAACTCGGAAATGGCCGTTGTCATCTGCGAATGTACAGCCGTCATGAACCAGCCCCTCTGCATCCAGGCGGCTGGCAACACCTGCTGCCCGCAACTGGTCCACGCTGCCCTGTTCGAGCACGCCTGCCCTGATGCGCGAGAGCACATAAGGCCGGGACCTGCGCTCAAGGACAACACATTCGATGCCGCTTTGCGTGAGTTTCTTGGCCAGAAGAAGGCCTGAGGGTCCACCCCCGACGATTGCAACATGCGTATGATCTGGCAATTCCTGTAAACCCTCCAGAAGTCCGCGCCCGCTTCAACCATAATGGGGCAGCGGCAGTTGTAGACTTGAAACGCTCCGGATTGTAGGTCGTCCTGCGAGTGATCATGTTGGAGGATTTGCATGCCAGGCGCACCGCGTTTCCGAGCAGACCATGTTGGCAGCCTGTTGCGGCCTTCCCGGGTCGTAGAATGCCGCAAGGCAGTGGCGGAGGGGAAGCACGGGGCAGACGGCGAATTGCGGCGTGCCGAGGATGAAGCCATCGCCGAAGCTATACGCCGGCAGGAGCAGGTCGGCCTCAAGGCGGTTACTGATGGCGAGTACAGGCGCTCATTCTGGCATTACGACTTCATGGGAATGCTCACGGGTCTCGAGTTGGAGGAGCGTCAGGAAGGAATCCAGTTTGCGGGTGTGCAACTCAGGCCGATATTCCCGGTCATCCGGCAACGTCTCGATTTTCCGGACGACCATCCGATGCTTGATCACTTCAAGTACGTCGCCCAATCTACTGGCGTTACACCAAAAATATCAATTCCCGGTCCCAGTTGCTGCCATTTCAGGCTGGCAGTCGAGGACATCCATGTTGATGAGTATGCAGATCCGGATGCCCTGTTCGAAGACATCGCCTGCACCTACCGGAAAGCCGTCCAAGCGTTCTACGATGCCGGTTGCCGCTATCTGCAGATGGATGACATCTTCCTTGCGTATCTCTGCGATCCGAAGCACCGGAAGGAAAAGGCGGATCTGGGCCAGGATCCCGATTGGCTCATCGACCGTTATGCGTGGATGATGAACCAGGCGATTGCCGGGAGGCCGAAAGATATGACGATTGCCATGCACATGTGCAGGGGCAATTTCGTTTCTTCGCATGCCGCTGAGGGCGCATACGACCCGGCGGCAGACGCAGTGTTCAACAAGACCGGGGTTGATGTCTTCTTCATGGAATATGATTCGGACAGGGCAGGTGGCCTTGAGCCGCTGCGATTGCTCTCAAGGGGCGAACAGAGGGTAATGCCCGGCTTCATTACAACCAAATCAGGGGAGCTCGAGTCTCTTGACCAAATCCTCAGGAAATTCGACGAGGCCTCCCGTCATGCAGATATTGATCAGCTCGGTATCGCTCCCCAATGCGGATTTGCCTCAACCGAAGAGGGCAACCTGCTTGGTGAGGATGAACAGTGGCGCAAACTCGAACTGGTTGTGAGTGTCGCGGAGGCCATCTGGGGAGGCGTTTGAGCCAGTTGGCCGGGACGCTGCCAGCTGACAATCAGATGGTCAATCCAGACGCCCGCCGTTGCCCGCTACTTCCATTTGATCGAGCAACCCATTGATGAGACCTGGTCCTTTGGTCCCTTTCCGGTTTCCGCAATCGAAAGCATGGCGTTGCGCAATTCCCGCACTGTGTTGGAATCCGGTGGCTTCGCCCCCGCGCTGTCGAGGCGGCCACGGTATTGCAACTCAAGGTCCTTGTTGAATCCGAAGAAATCGGGAGTGCATTCAGCACCATAGGCACGCGCCACCGACTGCGCCTCATCATGAAGATAGGGGAAAGTGAACCCGTGCCGTTCAGCGAATTCGGCCATGTTTTCGAAGGAGTCATCGGGGTAGTTTTCTGCATCATTTGCGCAAATTGCTGCCACACCAATGCCAGCATCCTGCAGCTCCTTTGCGTCGGAGACTATCCGCCCGACGGCCGAGGTCACGTACGGGCAGTGATTGCAAATGAACATGACCAGTATTCCATTGGGTCCTCTTGCGGACTCCAGAGAAACCGGATTCCCCCCGGTCGACGGAAGTTCAAAATCGGCTGCCTTGCGGCCGAAATCACAGACGGGTGGTATGGTTGGCATGCTGATCCCCTGTTTGCTTGATTGGTGTCAATTCACTCCGGTTCCAGAACCGTGATCATGAGGTCCCCGCTTCAATGGCTCTGCTGAGGTTGGCCATGTTGCGGCCCAAATCCACTTTGCCGTCGGTTCCCTTAACTCCGAAGATTGATGATCCTGCCACAAGGACGTTGGCCCCGGCGCTTGCAGCAAGCGGAGCAGTCTCGACCGTAATGCCTCCATCGACCTGGATATCGATGGGCCGGTTGCCGATCATTTCGGCGATCTGCCGGATCTTGCCGATTTGCCCACGGATGAACTCCTGGCCGCCAAATCCGGGATTGACTGTCATGACGCAAACAACATCGATCAGGTCGAGCAGATGCTCGAGGACACTTGCCGGAGTAGATGGATTGAGCGCAATGCCGGTCTTTGTTCCGGCTGCCCTTATGGCTTGCAATGTTCTGTGAGGGTGGGGGCCTGCCTCATGATGGAATGTGATCAGGTCAGCTCCCGCATTGGCGGTCGGTCCGATCAAGGGTTCGACCGGGCTGACGATCAAATGCACATCCATGACTGTGTTGATGTGCGGCCTCAATGCGGCGCAGACGGGTGGTCCGAATGTAAGGTTTGGTACAAAATGCCCGTCCATCACGTCGACATGAATCCATGTTGCCCCGGCCCGCTCCAGAGCTTCGCAGTCTTCTCCAAACCTTGCGAAGTCCGCGCTGAGAATGGATGGCGCAATTGTGTGCTTGCCACGTGAAGCCAATGTATGTGGCCCTTCCGATTGCCGGCCGGGCAATTGCACAACACGCAACGCCCGGCTGTCCCAATTACCGTTTGTTCACGAATTCATTCGATTATTGATCAGATCCTCCACAACGGCCGGATCTGCCAGCGTCGAAATGTCGCCGAGCGCCCCATAGTCGTTTTCTGCGATCTTCCGGAGAATGCGGCGCATGATCTTGCCGGACCTTGTCTTCGGCAGGCCGGGCGCCCATTGGATCAGGTCAGGCTTGGCGATCGGGCCAATTTCCCGCCGGACCCAAAGCTCGAGTTCCTTTCGCAATTCGTCGGACGGATCGTGTCCTCCCATCAGGGTCACATATGCATAGATGCCTTGCCCCTTGATGTCGTGCGGATATCCGACGACTGCGGCTTCGGCGACCTTTGCATGGGACACAAGCGCACTCTCAATCTCGGCAGTGCCCAGCCTGTGTCCGGAAACATTCAGCACATCGTCCACGCGGCCCGTGATCCAATAGTAGCCATCGGCGTCACGCCGGCACCCGTCTCCTGTGAAGTAGTAGCCCTTGTACTGTTCAAAGTAGGTCTGCATGAATCGCTCATGGTCGCCGTAGACAGTGCGCATCTGGCCAGGCCAGCTGTGTTTGATGCAGAGCACTCCCTCCGCTTCCTCCGACAAGATTTCCTCACCAGTCTGGGGGTCTAGAACCGCAGGCACAATGCCGACAAACGGCTTGGTCGCCGATCCTGGTTTGGTCGGCACGGCGCCGGGAACGGGTGTGATGAGATGGCCACCGGTTTCGGTCTGCCACCACGTATCCACAATCGGGCAATTGCCCTTGCCGACGACCCGGTGGTACCATTTCCATACGTCAGGATTGATGGGCTCGCCTACAGTTCCCAGGAGGCGTATGGATGACAGATCGCTCCCCTCAACCCATTCATCCCCCATTCCCATCAAGGCCCGAATCGCCGTTGGCGCTGTGTAGAACTGCGTGACGGCGTGTTTCTCGCAGACCTTCCAGAAACGCGATGCGTCCGGGAATGTCGGAACACCTTCAAACATGAGGGTCGTTGCGCCGTTGGCCAGCGGCCCGTAGACGATATAGCTGTGGCCGGTTACCCATCCGACATCGGCCGTGCACCAGAAGACATCGCCTTCGTGATAATCGAAGACGATTTCATGAGTCAGCGCTGCATAGACCAGATAGCCGCCGGAAGTATGGACGACTCCCTTGGGCTTTCCGGTCGACCCCGATGTGTAGAGAATGAACAACGGGTCTTCGGCACTGACCGCTTCGCAAGGGCAATCATCCGGCACAGTGGCCGAGAGAGTGCGGTGGCAGAAATCCCGGCCTTCCTTCAGTGGCAACTCAGCACCTGTCCGTCGAACGACGAGGCACTTCACCTCTTCCGAGCACTGGGCCAGGGCAGTATCGGCATTGGCCTTGAGCGGTGTCTTGCGGCCTCCTCTTGGCGCTTCGTCGGCGGTAATCACGAGCTTGGCTTCGCAGTCGATTACCCTGCTCGCGAGAGCATCCGGGCTGAAACCCGCAAACACCACTGAATGGACGGCGCCAATCCGCGCACATGCCAGCATTGCATAGGCGGCTTCGGGGATCATGGGCAGATAGAGGATGACCCTGTCTCCCTTGCCGACACCAAGATGCTTCAGGATGTTTGCCATCCGGCACACCTCGCTGTGCAGCTGGGCGTAGGTTATGTGTTGAGCTTCATCAGCAGGATCATCCGGCTCCCAGATGATTGCAGTGTGGCCGGCCTTGTCGGCGAGGTGCCTGTCAACGCAGTTTGCCGCAACATTCAGCAGGCCATCTTCGTACCATTTGATCGACACATCGGGGTGGTGAAGATTGACGTTGCTGACTTTGGAGAATGGTTGGATCCAGTCGATCCGGCCTGCCATCCGCGCCCAGAAGGCGTTGGAATCCTGATGGTATTCGTCATTCCATTCGCCGTAAGCCTTCGCGTCCAAATGAGCACGGGCTGCTACTTCTTCAGTGGGATGATACAATTCGCTCATGGTCTTCCACCCTTCTCAATCCGATAGCTCCAAGCAAGGCGGCAACTCGCCGATCAGCAACCGTGCCGCAGACTGCGCCTTACTAGACCAATTCCGCCTGTTGAATAAAGTAGAACGGCAAGCTTTGGAGTGATTTCCGTCTCCCACGGAAGCCAATTGCCAGAATGCCGGAGCGCAGATGAGCAAGAATGAGTTCCCTGTAATCCATCGGGCCGGTGACCGGGCAATCCTGGTTGAATTCGGGAGGAGTTTTTCCCTGGAGACCAGCCAGGCGGTGTTGGCTTTTGATGCAGCGCTTCGCGATGCTCCGGACGGAGTTGTCGAGACCGTTCCGACAGTACGGTCGGTGCTTGTCGTTTTTGATCCCCTTCGTTTGAGGCCTGAAGCTCTGCTGGATTGGTGCAGGTCCATTGCCGAGTCTTGCGACTGGCGCCAGATGGAGATGCCGGCCACGAGGCGGCACTGGGTTCTGCCTGCGGTCTACGGTGGCCAACGGGGTCCGCAACTCGCCGAGGTGGCAGAACTTTCCGGCATTTCACCGGAGCAACTGGTTGAAAGCCATACCTCACTGCCGCTGACCGTGCTTTGCCTCGGGTTTTCCCCTGGACTTGCATATCTGGCCGAACTGCCGGAGGAATTTTCGGTTCCGAGGCTGCAGTCCTTCGGCAAGCCGGTGCCGGCAGGGTCAATTCTGGTGGCAAACCGGCAGACGGTCCTGCCCGGAACGCCTATTCCCACAGGTTGGAGGCGTATTGGCTGGACGCCGTTCCGCACTTTCGATCCAGATCGGCCCAACCCGTTCCTGTTGGCGCCTGGCGACAGGGTCAGATTTACGGCAATCACCGAGGAGGAGGCGTCAAGGTTCGATCAAGAGGCCTATGTTGCAGAGCAGGTCAATGGGGACGCTTGAGATTATCGAGATTTCTCCTGGCGCCACCATTCAGGACGGGGGCAGGCCGGGCCTGCGCAGGTTTGGCGTGACCGGCAGTGGAGCGATGGATGGGTATGCGCTTGCCGAGGGTCAGGCGCTACTCGGCAACCGGCCGGATGCCGCAGCTCTTGAGATGTTTGCCAATGGCGGTGTGTTCCGGGCTCTGTCACCAATCTGGATTGCTCTTTCAGGAGCCGAAATGGAATGCATGATCGGCTCAAGCCGAGTGCCGTGGCGGGCGAGTCTTCTGGTTGAGGCGGGTGAGGAACTGCGCATCGGCAGGGCCTTGAAAGGGACATACGGATATCTGCACGTGGCAGGCGGCATAGATGGTCCAGTGACTCTCGGCTCCCGGTCGACGCATGCCGCATCCGGCATGGGGTGGGTTCCGGAGGCCGGACAGCATCTGATATCAATGGATAAACGGCACCGGTCCGGTCGCAAGTGCCTGTCTGAACCTGGTTACTTCGACAGACGAACCATTCGGATCATCGATGGCCCGCAATCCGGACTGTTCGGAGCGCGAGACAGGCAAGCACTTGTGACCGGGGATTTCACAATTTCAGGCAAGCGGGACCGCATGGGCATCAAACTGGAAGGGCGCAACGCCCGCTTTGACGGCTACTCCGGTCTGACACTTGCTTCCGATGCAATTGTCCCCGGAGACATACAGGTTGCCGGTGACGGGGTTGCAACGGTTCTGCTTGCAGACAGCCAGCCTGCAGGAGGTTATCCCAGAATCGCAAACGTGATCTCTGCCGATCAGCATGTGCTGGCCCAGTTCCCATCCGGCAAAGAGTTCGGGATGGAAAAGATCTCGCCGGACGAAGCAGTTGCAGCGCTTGCTGAGTTTGCCGAAGAGATCAGGAGTTTGCCCGGAAAGGCCGGGCCTCTGTTGAGAGATCCTGCCACCATTGGGGATCTGTTGGCCTATTCGATGATAAGTGGCGTTGTCAAAGGAGATGAGAGCGATGAAAATTGACCTGAATTCGGACCTGGGCGAGAGCTTTGGCACCTGGCGCAAGGGGCATGATGAAGAGATCCTCAAGATCGTGACATCTGCAAACATTGCCTGCGGCTTCCATGCGGGCGATCCCCTCGAGATGCGGCGCACTTGCAGAACCTGCCTTGCCAACGATGTCGGAATAGGCGCGCATCCCGGTTTCCGGGATCTTGCGGGTTTCGGGCGCTATGAGATTTCCGGCATGGGCGAGGATGAACTCAAGGCGATGGTGATCTATCAGATCGGGGCCTTACAGGCCGTCGCACGGTCGGAGCGCGGCCATGTCCGGCATGTGAAGATGCACGGGGCACTGGCGAATATGGCAACGCGTGACCAGCGGCTTGCAGACACACTGGTCGCAGCTGTTCTTGAACTGGACAGGGATCTCACGATCATGACGATTGCTTCCACCTGCCTTCAAAAGGCGGCTGAACAGCAGCAGGCGAACTATGTGGCAGAGGTATTTGCAGATCGCGCATATGAAGATGATGGCACACTGGTTCGGCGCAGCGATCCGGATGCAATGATCAGCGATCCGGCAAAGTGCGCTGATCATGTCCTGCGAATGGTTGAAACAGGCGCAATCACGTCAAGGCACGGGAAGAAGATACCAATCGCTCCCCGAACGGTTTGTGTTCACGGTGACACTTTGGGGGCAGTGGCGATTGCTGCCGCGGTGCGGGAACGGCTCGATGCCGCAGGAATCTCAGTCGAGAAGTTCTGAGTTTTTGCCCCCTGGGTTCCGCCTGCATGCCCGATAAGGGGACTGCCTGGCTTGCGATTGCAGTGCGGGAGTCAGTTCTCTTCTGTTTCTGGTGCGTCTTCTGGTGCGTCTTCCGGCGTTTCCTCGGTTGACTCCGGCTCGGAAGCTTCCAGCATTTCATCGGCCTCCGGTTCGCCCTCAACCTCCGCATCTTCATCGAACTCGTCGAGTTCGGAAATGACTGTGCGGCCTTGCGCCTGCAAGACGGCCTCCTGTTCAGAGCGGGCGACATTCACTTTGATCGACACCTCGACCTCAGGATGCAACATCACCGACACGTCGTGCATGCCAATGTCCTTGATCGGACGATTGAGCTGGATCTGTTGCCGGCTCAGGCTGACACCGTCATCGGCTGCTGCCTGCCATATGTCTCGCGCACTCACGGAGCCATAAAGCGAGCCCACGCCCGATGCCGAACGAATCAGAACGAATTCGCGACCGTCAAGATGTTCGGCGACCCCCTCTGCTTCCTTGCGCAACTCGAGATTACGGGCTTCCAGTTCTTTCCGACGGGCCTCGAACAGCTTCCGGTTTTCGTCAGTTGCCCGCAGCGCTTTGCCGGCGGGAAGCAGATAGTTCCGCGCATAGCCGGCCTTGACCCGGACAAGATCGCCCATTTGGCCAAGCTTGGCTATCCGCTCAAGGAGAATGAGTTCCACGCGAGCCTCCTACTTGACAGCATAGGGAAGCAGGGCGAGGAAGCGCGCCCGCTTTATTGCCTGCGCAAGTTCCCGCTGCTTTTTTGCCGAAACCGCTGACATCCGGCTCGGGATGATCTTCCCGCGTTCCGAAACGAACTTTTGCAGCAGCTTGACGTCCTTGTAGTCGATATTGGGCGCATTGCTGCCGGAGAATGGGCATACCTTCTTGCGCCGGAAAAATGTCTTTCTCATCGAATTGATTCCAATTTGATCGTTGGGGCTGGTCCGGTTGTTGCCAAACCGGTCAATGCCGTTGCGCCATTGGAGACGGATCTTCCGAATGCTCGTCTACCTTGATGGTCATGACCCGGAGCACATCCTCGTGGAGGCGCATGAGCCGTTCCATTTCGGCGACTGCTTCTTTGGGCGCGTCCGACTTGAGCATGATGTAATGGCCCTTTCGGTTGCGGTTTATCTTGTAGGCCATCTTGATCAGGCCCCAGCTTTCGCTGCCGACAATCGTGCCGCCGTTTTCGGTGAGAATTGAACTGAAGTGTGTCGCCAACTCGTCCGCCTGGGAGTGGGAGAGATCCTGACGACCTATGAACACATGCTCGTAAAGAGGCATCCTGTTGTCCTGTCTTGCCGACTTCATTGCGTGGTAATGGTGCATCCGCAGCCACGCGCGATTGGTCCGCAATCTTCTTTCTTACGCGGAAGCCGGAGGCTTATACTTTGCGTCTGGACAATTGCAACCCGAATACCCAGTTTCCTTGGTCGTTGTTCTGACCAATAAGACTCCCGGCAATCAGGAGCATGAATCGCATGAAGGCAATTGTATTCCCGGGACAGGGGTCCCAAGCCGTTGGCATGGGGAAGTCGTTGGCGGATGAATTCCCCGCAGCCAGGCGGGTCTTTGAAGAAGTCGACGAGGCTCTTGGCGAGAATTTGTCAGCATTGATCTGGGACGGCGACATCGAAACCCTGACGCTGACCAGCAATGCGCAGCCGGCACTCATGGCGACTTCAATGGCGGCGATTGCCGCACTGGAGTCTGAAGGAGTGGACATGAGCAGCGCTTCTTTTGTCGCCGGACACAGCCTGGGCGAGTATAGCGCTCTCTGCGCTGCCGGTGCCTTCTCGCTTGCCGATACCGCGAGGTTGCTGCGTGTAAGGGGAAGGGCAATGCAGGACGCTGTGCCCGCCGGTGAGGGCGCAATGGCGGCAATAGTCGGCCTGCCAATTGAAACGGTTGTGGCGATCGCAGCGGAGTCATGCACTGTCGGGGTGTGCGAGGTCGCCAATGACAATGATCCAGGCCAGGTGGTCATTTCGGGCCACCGCAAAGCCGTTGAGTCCGCTGCTGAATTGGCGGCAGGAAAGGGTGCACGGCGGAGCATCATGCTCCCTGTGTCGGCGCCATTCCATTGCAGCCTGATGAGTCCGGCCGCCGAACAGATGCGGTTGGCCCTGGAAGACGCAAATATCGGATTGGCGTCAATACCGGTTGTGTGCAACGTTGATGCAGCGCGAATATCAACACCTGAGGAAATCCGCAGCGCGCTCATTCGGCAGGTTACCGGGACAGTGCGATGGCGGGAGTCTGTCGGCTACCTTTATTCCTGCGGTGTCACCAGGGCGTGGGAAGTTGGCGCCGGAAATGTCCTCTCCGGGTTGATCCGGCGCAGCGAGCGGCGTCTTGCCTGCTCGCCAGTTGGCAACCCTGACCAGGTTCGCAAGGCTTCAGAAGACTGGATGGAAGAGTAGATCATGCTTGAATTGAACGGACTTTGCGCGCTCGTCACTGGCGCATCGGGCGGGATTGGCGGGGCTGTAGCCAAGAGCCTTGCGGCAGCAGGCGCCCGTGTGGCGATCAGCGGCACAAGAGAGGCAGTTCTGAATGAGCTTGCCACGGAACTCGGCAGCGAGGCCGTACCGCTCGCTTGCGACCTTCAGGACCGGGATGCGGTAGCGGCACTGCCTGGCCGCGCTGCCGAGGCGCTCGGGTCGCTGGATATACTGGTTAGCAATGCCGGCATCACTCGGGACAGTCTGCTGCTCAGGCTTACGGATGACGATTGGCAAAAAGTGATCGACGTGAACCTCTCGGCAGCGATGAGCCTCAGCCGCAGCGCTCTGCGAGGAATGATGAAAGCGAGGTGGGGCCGTATCGTGTATGTGTCCTCTGTGGTCGGCCATACTGGCAACCCGGGCCAGGTCAACTATTCGGCCGCAAAGGCAGGATTGACAGGTATGGCCAAATCCCTGGCGGCGGAGGTTGCAAACAGAGGCATTACGGTCAATCTCGTCGCGCCGGGTTTCATCGCAACGGACATGACTGCGAGCCTCAAAGAGGAATACAGGTCTGCGCTTGTTAACAGAATACCTGCGGGCCGCATGGGGTCTCCCGAGGATATCGCAGCAGCCGTGCATTTTCTGGTTTCACGGGAGGCTTCCTATATTACCGGCCAGTCGATACATGTGAATGGGGGCATGGCAATGTACTGATCCTGCTATTTCCTAACAGTTGGGACTTCGGCCAGGCAGGGCCAATATCCGATTCGGACGGATCAACCTCACTGGTCGGGCTTCAGGTCCACAAAGGCCACACCCTGTCAGGCGCAAACTGACCGCAGCGGGTGTTCCGATCTGGACTTGAAGAAACCAGATACGCAGGTTGCGCCATCCTTGCGAAGAGTTTTGCGGACATGTTAAATGATGGCCCGCCAAGCCGGGCAAGGCGAAACCATTGGCTTGCATAATCTAAGGAACAATGTAGGCGGGCGCAGGTCCAGGTGGACAGGCAGTGTTTTGGCACTATACGGGAACAATTTTAGAAACCGCAGGCAAGCCTGCAATGGAATAGGGAACTGGTATGAGCGATATTGCTGATAGGGTGAAAAAGATCGTCGTTGAGCATCTGGGAGTTGAAGAGAGCAAGGTCGTCGAGTCGGCCTCCTTCATCGCCGACCTCGGCGCCGACAGCTTGGACACCGTTGAGTTGGTTATGGCCTTCGAAGAGGAGTTCGAGATCGAAATCAAGGACGAGGATGCAGAGGCAATCAACACGTTCGGTGATGCCGTGAATTTCATCACAGGAGAGATTTCCTGACGACCCGGCGCGCCAATCTGCGCCCGGAGTCTCATTTGCTTGCGTCCCAGCCAGTTGTGTTTCTCCCGGACTTCCACCTGATGAATTGATATACTGCGCATGCGGCCGGCGGCAGACCTGCTCGCCGGTAATGCAGCAAAGGAGCAGCCACCGCTGCGTGAACGGCCAGGCACTGGCCGCTGGCGCAGCCGCACGCAGGCTGTTCATGCGCAACTGGATTTGGCCCTTGCCAGCTGTCTGAGGTGCCGCAGGATTCTGGAGAAACCCGTGATTGTCATTCCGACCATGGAGATTGCCAACCGCAAGTGCGTGAGCCTCTACCGTGGCCGCATGGACGAACCGATGATCTGGCATGTCGACCCGGTGGAGAAAGCAAGGGAATTTGCCGACGCAGGCGCGTCCTGGCTCCAACTGACTGATGTGGATGCCATAACCGGTTCATTGGACAACAGGGATCTCATTGTCGAAATCGTTCGCAATGTCGGGATTCCGGTGCAACTGGGTGGCGGCTTCAGATCACTTGAGATGATCAAGGAAGCCATTGATTTCGGCGTAGGGCGCATCGTGGTTGGGACAATTGCGGTTCTGACACCGGATGTCGTCCATGCAGCAGCAAAGCTGTATCCGGACCAGATCGTGATTGCCATTGATGTGTGGCAAGGCAACGTCATGACACACGGCTGGAACGAACCAAGCGCCATTACCCCCGAAGGGATGCTGAGGGAATTTCACTATGCTCCGTTGGCCGGCATTCTGGTGACCGATATTGATGCCAATATCGACAATCGTGAAAGCACGCTGGATTTGCTGACGGCGCTCGCCGAACAAACCAGGACGCCCCTGATTGCGAGCGGTGTAGTCAGGAACATTGAGGACATCCGGCGCTTGAACCAGATCCCCAATGTGGAAGGCGCTTTGGTTGGCACGGCACTTTTCAACCGGACAATCGAACTGCCGGCTGCCTTGGAAGCTGCTGCGCCGCCAACCTGGCGAGGCGCCTCAACTGGCGATTCATGAGTCCAGTGCGCAGGCCCCTGCATTCTTGATCCCGGAAGCAACAGTGTGATCAAGACAACGGGCAGATCAATCAGAACGAGATAGGAGGATTTCAGTGCGGCGAGTTGTTGTAACTGGATTGGGCGCGGTAACACCCCTTGCTTGCGGAGCTGAAGCTTCATGGAAAAGGCTGCTGGCCGGTAACTCGGCTGCGGCCTCGGTGAAGAGCTTCGACGCATCGCATCTGGCTACCGACTATGCCTGCGAGATACCCTTGGGTGACGGGGATGCCGATTTCAATCCAGAGAACTGGCTGGAGCCAAGGGAATTGCGGAAGGTTGATGATTTCATTGTCTATGCAATCGCGGCAGCAGACCTCGCGCTGAAGGACGCCAACTGGCAAGCCAGCACGGAAACCGGCCGGCAGCGAACTGGAGTCATGGTCGGGTCGGGCATCGGTGGCCTGAGTTCCATTGCCGAAACCGTGCTCCTGCTGAAGGAACGCGGCCCAAGGCGTGTATCGCCTTTCTTTATCCCCGGTACGCTGATCAACCTTGCATCGGGACAGATTTCCATCCGGCACGGCTTCAAGGGTCCCAATCATGCGGTGGCTACTGCCTGCGCTACCGGAGCGCACGCAATTGGCGATGCTGCCAGCATGATCGCCCGGGGCGACGCCGATGTGATGGTTGCAGGGGGCGCAGAGAGCCCGATTTCCGAGATCGGATTGGCCGGGTTCAATGCATGCAAGGCACTATCCACAAAGTGGCGTGATGATCCTGCGCGCGCCAGCAGGCCATTTGATGCCGGCCGCGACGGTTTCGTGATGGGTGAGGGGGCAGGCATCCTCGTGCTGGAGGCGCTTGAGCACGCGCAGGCCCGAGGGGCCAGTATCGTAGCCGAAGTAGCCGGCTATGGACTGTCTGGTGATGCGTCACACATCACAATGCCTGCGGAAGACGGTGAAGGCGGGTTCCGCGCCATGCAGATGGCGTTGGCAAATTCCGGCCTGCAGCCTGATGCAATCGATTACGTGAACGCGCATGGCACCTCGACGGCCGCGGATACAATCGAGCTTTCTGCCATAGAGCGGTTTTTCGGCAGCGCGCTGCGCGATGTGACAATCTCTTCGACAAAGTCATCCATTGGCCATTTGCTTGGCGCGGCCGGAGCGGTTGAGGCGGTATTCTGTGTGCTGGCAATTCGCGATCAGATTGTGCCGCCGACCATCAATCTCGACAATCAGGTAGTTGGACCGCATTTTGACCTCGCCCCGCATAAGGCAAAATCCCGCCGCGTCCGGGCGGCTCTGTCCAATTCCTTCGGCTTTGGCGGTTCGAATGCCTGCCTGATCTTCACGGCTCCGGAAACGTGAGATTGAGGACATTTCTGGTTGGCCTGCTGGTTCTAGCCGTTGCTGGCGCTGGAACCGGTTGGCTGCTTTGGAACGGTGCAAAGAAACAATTCTACGGACCGGGCCCGTCGGCCGAAGCGGCATATTTCCTGGTTGAGCGGGGTGATTCAGTTGCTCGTGTAGCCGGCAACCTGGCTCGACAGGGGCTGATCACCGATCCTCGCATCTTCCGTTATGGCGCAAGGCTTACGGAACAGGGCGCCAGATTGAAGTTTGGGAACTACGAGATTCCAGCCCGCTCCTCGATGGACGGGATCCTTGAAATCATCACAGACTCCGGAGCATCCACCTACCGCTATGTTGTGACTCTCTCGATTTCGGCTGACAGGGGAGTGACCCGATTGGCGGAACGGCAGCCGGGTTCGGGGTCGACAAGCGAAATCGTCAGTTTTGGGACGGACGAACCCGTTCCCGGCGATTACACCAGCATTGCCGGATCTACTGAAGCAATTTCCTATCAGGTTGCAGTGCCGGAAGGACTGACCAGTTGGCAGATTGTAGAGGCGCTGAATGCCGCAGAGTTTCTTTCGGGAACGGTTGAAGACCTTCCGGCAGAAGGCACACTCGCTCCGGACACTTACGGGGTCAGAAGGGGGTTTCCTGTTTCAGACTTGGTCGGGCGCATGGCGGCGGCGCAACAAAGCATCCTTGATGAGGAATGGTCGAGGAGAGCTGAGGGCTTGCCTGTGTCTACGAAACAGGAGGCGCTGATATTGGCCTCCATAGTAGAGAAGGAAACTGGAGTAGCTGAGGAACGGGAAATCGTCGCATCGGTCTTTACCAATCGGTTGAACAGGCCCATGCGGCTTCAGACCGATCCAAGCGTTATGTACGGAGTGACTGGAGGCAAGCGGCCTCTTGGCAGGGGGCTGAGGCAGAGCGAGTTGCAGCGCGTAACGCCTTACAACACCTATACGAATGACGGGCTGCCCCCGACTCCCATTTGCAATCCTGGCCGGGATGCAATCAGGGCAGCACTGAACCCGGCTGAGACGGATTATCTGTTCTTTGTTGCTGATGGTACCGGGGGACACGCATTCGCCGTGACCTATGACGAACACCGAAAAAATGTCAGGGAGTGGCGGCAGGTGGAGTCCGGCCGGAATTAGGGAGTGGATGCTGGATTGGTGGAGCAGCCCGCCCCATGAGCATGCCAGCCGCGGCGTTACAGCAACAAAAGCAGCGGATTTTCCAAGTGCCTGGCAATCTCAGCCAGGAATTGTGCTCCTAGCGCTCCATCAATGACCCTGTGATCGCATGAAAGAGTCACGGACATGCTAGTCCTGAACTCGGCCCGGCCGTCTTTGCCCTCGCAAGCAATTCGCCTGCCTGCACCAACTGCCAGTATGGAACCATGTGGCGGATTGATGACTGCATCAAAGTTCTCAATGCCAAACATGCCCAGGTTGGAGATCGAGAAGCTCCCGCCCGAATATTCGGTGGGTTTCAACCTTCGCGTTCTGGCTTTCTCCGCCAACTGCTTCATCTCCTCCGAAAGCTCGGCAAGGGATTTGAGCTGGGCATCCCTGATGACCGGCGTGAACAATCCGCCGTCAACCGCAACAGCCACAGCGACATCCGATGATGCAAACTGGAGTATCCGGTCGTGCGCCCACACTGAATTGGCGCCGGGAACCTGTTGAAGAGCCAAAGCAGAGGCCCGGATGATGAAGTCGTTGATCGAGACTTTCATGTCCTTGGGTTTCAGTGCGTCATTGACCTTGACGCGTAGCCGCAAGAGCTCATCAAGATGGATTTCACGTCTCAGATAGAAGTGTGGAATGGTCTGTTTGGCTTCGACAAGCCTTGCGGCAATGGTCTTGCGCATTCCGTCGAGAGAAACTTCCACAAACTCCCTGTCTGGATAAAGCGAACTGATTTGCTTCCAGTCCGCAGCCTTGGGTGCACTTGCTGGTTTCTCAGGTGCAGGCGCAGACGCAGGTGCGGGCTGAGGCAGTTCTGCAGCCTTGACAATATCCGACTTTATGATCCGTCCGCCTGGCCCGCTGCCTGCGATTGATGACAGCTGGAGACCCTTTTCCTTTGCCAGACGCCGGGCAAGAGGCGAGGCAAAGATACGTTCTTGGCCGGCCTCGTTGCGGGGCAGGGCGTCAGCCGGGGAAGTCTTGGGCCCTGTGGCAGCCGGGGCAACTGTGGCAGGGAGGGCTGGTGGATCGCCAACTGATTGAGTCTCGGCTATGGTTGGTTGTTCGGCTTGCGGCGCAAAGTCCTTCGCGTCGTCCAGGCTCTCACCCTGTTCGAGCAAGACAGCGACCGGGGTATTGACAGCAATTCCGGCCTCACCTTCGCTGACAAGTAGCTTCCCGACAATTCCGTCCTCAACGGCTTCAAACTCCATCACCGCCTTATCGGTTTCTATTTCTGCCAGGAGGTCGCCAGCAGAAATTGAGTCACCTTCACTGACGTGCCATTTTGCAAGCGTTCCCTCCGCCATGGTCGGCGAAAGGGCGGGCATCAATATGGTTACAGGCATGCGCGGGCGGAGTTACTTGTAGGTCACGGCTCTTGCCGCCTCGACAATCTCGGACGGGGTCACGAGCGCAAGCCGTTCAAGGTTGGCGGCATAAGGCATCGGCACATCCTTGCCGGTGCAGTTGATGACAGGGGCATCAAGCCAGTCGAAGGCTTCTTGCATCAGGACTGCGGAAATGTAGTTGCCAATCGAACAGACAGGCCAACCCTCCTCAATTGTGACGCAGCGGTTGGTCTTCTTGACTGACTCTATGATCGTCCCGGTATCCATCGGGCGAAGGGTCCTGAGGTTGATGATTTCAGCGTTGATCCCCATGTCGGCAAGCAGGCCGGATGCCTCAATCGTGTGAGACATGCCGATACCAAACGATACCAGTGTGACATCCTCGCCTTCCTGCCATATCTGCGCCTGGCCGAGAGGCACGACATGGTCGTCGACATCGGGTACCTCGAAGGTCCGGCCATAGAGAACTTCGTTCTCAAGCATGATGACCGGGTTGTTGTCCCTGATCGCCGACTTCAACAGACCCTTGGCATCGGCAGCAGAGAATGGTTGTACCACTTTCAGGCTGGGCACATGCGAATACCATGCGGCGTAGTCCTGACTGTGTTGGGCGGCCACTCGCGCAGCAGCCCCGTTGGGTCCGCGGAACACGATCGGGCAGGGCATCTGGCCACCTGACATGTAGAGCGTCTTTGATGCAGAATTGACAATATGATCAATGGCTTGCATCGCGAAATTAAACGTCATGAACTCAACTATTGGCCGCAATCCACCGAATGCTGCCCCGACACCAAGGCCGGCAAATCCGTGTTCGGTTATCGGCGTATCGACGACCCGCTGGCTTCCAAACTCCTGAAGAAGACCTTCGGAGATCTTATAGGCCCCCTGATACTCTGCAACCTCCTCGCCCATCAGGAAGACTGCGGGGTCGCGCCGCATTTCTTCTGCCATTGCCTCGTTCAAGGCCTGCCTAACCGTCAGGGACCGGGTAGGGATATCCGGATTGGAGTCTGCTTGAGATGGTGGACTGGCAGCGGCGGCTGCAATCGGCTGAGGTGGCTGCGGCCTGGCTGGGGCCGGTTGTGGCGCCGGAGGCTCAGGGTTTTGGGTGGCTGCTGAACCTTCAGCGGCGGCGTCGGCTGGTTTGGTTTGTGGGGCACTTCCTTCGGTAATGAGCGTGGCGATCGGTGTGTTGACCGCTACGTCCTGCGTTCCCTCAGGAACCAGAATCTTGCCTATCGTACCTTCGTCAACAGCCTCAAACTCCATCACCGCCTTGTCGGTTTCGATTTCAGCAATCAAGTCACCGGACTCAACGCTGTCGCCTTCCTTGACCAACCACTTGGCAACCGTACCCGTCTCCATCGTTGGAGACAGCGCAGGCATCAAGATACGAGATTCCATCACCGATACTCCCGGTCCTGTTACGGCGTCAGCAATTGGCTGCGATCATACAAAGACATCTGTCCATAGTTCGGCTGCATCCGGTTCAGGGCTTTCCAAAGCAAAGTCTGCCGCCTCGTTTACTGTCGCCTTGATTTCGGAGTCGATTGCCTTGAGCTTGTCTTCCATGCCGCCTTTCGACTTGGTGAGCAGATCCCGGGCATGATCGATTGGGTCGCTGTGCTTCCGGACTTCCTGAACTTCTTCCCGGGTCCTGTATTTTGCAGGATCCGACATTGAGTGACCCCGGTAACGGTATGTCATCACCTCAAGTATGTAAGGTCCGTTTCCACTTCGGCAGTGTTTGGCGGCTTTTCTTCCGGCATCCCGGACGGCAAGGACATCCATCCCGTCAACCCTTTGCCCGGGAATGCCAAAGGCAGCACCTCTGGTAAACAACTCAGGTGTTGAAGATGCCCGGTCCACCGATGTGCCCATGGCGTAACGGTTGTTTTCGATCACGAATAGAACGGGCAGTTTCCAGAGGCTGGCCATGTTGAAGGTCTCGTAGACCTGTCCCTGATTGGACGCGCCTTCTCCAAAATAGGTGAAGGTCACTCCTTTCGTTTCCAGGAATTTGTCAGCAAAGGCGAGTCCGGCGCCGATCGGCACCTGTGCCCCAACGATGCCATGCCCTCCATAGAAGTTGCTCTCCTTGCTGAACATGTGCATTGAGCCGCCCTTGCCCTTGGAATAGCCGGTGGAACGCCCGGTCAACTCTGCCATGACCCCTTTGGGATCCATGCCGCAAACCAGCATATGGCCGTGGTCTCGGTAGGCGGTAATCCGCTTGTCACCTTCCTCGGCGGCAGCTTCCAGCCCGGTAACCACCGCTTCTTGGCCGATATACAGGTGGCAAAACCCACCTATCTTGCCCATGCCGTAAAGCTGGCCTGCCTTTTCCTCGAACCTCCTGATCAGGAGCATCTGTCTATAGTAGCCGAGCAGCTCTGCCTGAGAGGCGCGAGGCTTTCTGGGGCGTTTGGATTCTGCCATTCGTGTGCACTCCTGGCGGTAGGTACTGGTATTGCCTAGCCGGCGACTTCCTACTTCCAATTGCAGAATACTTCCACCAGTTTGTTGGCGTTCCGCAAGACAAACCACCGATCCTGGCAAGGAACAGCTGGCCGCTCCAGCGGCCGACCGGTTTCAACTCAAGTGGTTGCGGGATTTGCGGCAGCTATTGGAATTGTGGCCCCGCCCGCCGCAAGTGATGGATCAGAGTGACTCAACCCGGAGCCAACACCGGCTACTGAATTATGACCTCGTTCTCGCTGACAAAGCCGAGGATGAGTCGAGCCCTTTCATCCAGCAGTTCGAGGTCAAGATAGTTGTCAGACAATCGCCGGACCTTGTTTTCCATCGCTTCGACCTCGGTCTGAAGGCTTGCAAGTTCGGCCCTCAGCGCCTCTTCCTCATTCAGGATCGCAATTCTGGCAAACCGTCCCTGTTCACCTTGAATCGCGACGTTCGCGAAATGCACGCTGGCCACCATTGCAACGCAATAGTAGGCCGCCATGGCAACCTTGCCGACTTCGATCTTCATGTTCGGTCACTGCTCGAATTGTCCGGCCGGTTTCAACTACCGGCTCTTTCTATGGCAGCAGTCTAACCCGGCGGAGTTGCGATCTCAAGTATCCAAGGCTTGAATGCCGGGCAGAACCCTGCCCTCCATCCACTCAAGGAAAGCGCCGCCTGCGGTTGAAACATGAGTGAGCGCTTCAATGGCATTTGCGCGGCGCAGGGCGGAAACCGTATCTCCGCCTCCTGCAACAACCACAAGTCCACCGGTCTTGGACATTTGCGCAGCCGCCGCCGCCAACCGGTTTGTCGCAGCATCAAAGGGCGGAACCTCAAAGGCCCCAACCGGGCCATTCCACACCAGCGTCCTGCAATTGCGCATCAACTCGATGAACGATCCGGTTGATTCAGGGCCCGCATCAAGGATCATCTGGTCTTCGGGGCAGTTCTCTACGGACACAACATCCGTTGATGCGGCCGCTTCAAGAGCGCTGGCAACCACTGCATCTGAAGGAAGCACAATCCTGCATCCCGACCGCTTGGCCTGCTGGAGCACTTGAAGCGCCACCTCGGTCATGCTTGCCTCAACCAGTGAACGTCCAACACTCAGACCCTTGGCGAGCAGGAATGTGTTGGCCATGGCGCCGCCAATCAAAAGTAGATCCACTCTTTCGACCAGATGCTCAAGTACAGCGAGCTTCGTGGAGACCTTGGAGCCGCCTACAATTGCCATCAGCGGTCTTTGCGGTGACTCAAGCGCCGAGTGCAGAGCCCTCAGCTCCTTTTCCAGTTGCAAGCCGGCACAGGAGGGCAGGAGCCTCGCGACACCAACTATCGAAGCGTGGGAGCGATGGCAGGCAGAAAAGGCATCGTTGCAATAGACATCGCCAAGTTGGGCTAACCCGGCCGCAAAGCTGTTGTCGTTTGCTGTCTCGCCCGGGTTGAAACGCACGTTTTCAAGAAGGCAGATTTCACCGGCAGCTGCCGAAAGGGTCATTCCGGTTGCCGAGTCCCCGACCGTCTCCGCACAGAAGCGCACTTGCGAACCATAGGCCGACTCAAGTGAAGGTACAAGTTGGGCCAGGGAATACGCCTTGTCAGGTGCTCCCTTGGGTCTTCCCAGGTGAGAAATCAGTACAGGCACGCCCCCGCATTTGCGGATGGCCGAAACGGTGCCGCGGGTCTTTTGGATCCGAGTGTCGTCTGCAACCCGGCCGCCTTCAAGCGGCACATTGATGTCCACGCGTGTCAGGACACGCTTGCCGGCGACATCCATGTCGCCGAGCGATTTCCACGCCATCATGGCCAAAAATGCTTCTGTGCAGGTTGTTTGGCCGGTCAGGCGTTTGCCATGACCTCAGCCACGTCAAGCATCCTGTTCGAGAAACCCCATTCATTATCGTACCAGCTAAGGATACGGCAGAAGGTCCCGTCGAGGACCTTTGTCTGATCCGTATGGACGACTGAAGATCTCGGATCGTGATTAAAGTCGATGGATACGCTCGGTTTGTCGGTGTAGCCGAGAATTCCCGACAGCTCTCCGTCCGCGGCGGTCCGAAGCACAGCATTGATCTCCTCGGCCGAAGTCGGTCCGTCGGACTCAAACGAAAGGTCCACGACGGACACATTTGGGGTTGGCACCCGGATGGCGACACCATCCAGCTTGCCGGCAAGTTGGGGCAGGACCAGGCCAACGGCCCTGGCAGCGCCGGTTGATGTCGGGATCATCGACACCGCCGCCGCACGCGCCCGGTAAAGATCGCTATGGACAGCGTCGAGCGTGGGTTGATCACCCGTGTAGCTGTGAATTGTGGTCATGAATCCACGCTTGATGCCAACGGTTCCGGCCAGGACCATCGCAACTGGCGACAGGCAATTCGTTGTACATGAGGCGTTGGATACAACCTGGTCGTCGGCAGTGATGGTGTCGTGGTTGACCCCGAAGACAACCGTCCGGTCGGCGCCTGAAGCAGGCGCCGAAATCAAGACCTTGCGTGAACCATTGTTGAGATGGCGCGCAGCCTTGTCGCGGGTCGTGAAGACACCCGAGCACTCAAGGCTGACGTCAACGCCTGACCAGGGCAACTCTTCCGGATTCCGGAGCGAAGTCACCCGGATAGGTCCGTTGCCAATGTCGATATAGTCGTTGCCTCTCCCGATTTCCCCAGGGAAACGTCCGTGCACGCTGTCAAATTCCAGCAAATGCGCAAGGGTTTCGACGGGCGCCAGATCGTTGATGGCCGAAATCGTGATGTTATCCCGGCCGGACTCGGCGAGAGCCCTGAGGACATTCCGGCCGATGCGGCCAAACCCGTTTATTGCCACTGTTACAGTCACGAGTGTCTCCTGCTTACGTTGTGTGCTTGCGCAACCTTAGATTGTCTTGTTCCAGAATGCTGTCCCACTGCCAATGCCTTGAATCGTCACGCGCGTGTCCGGCAGAAATTTTCGGTCGGCCGGATCAATGGCAGCATGACATCCTTCACAATAGCGACTTAACCTTCTCGACGACAGCTTCCGGCGTAATTCCAAAATGCCTGAAGAGATCGCCGGCTGGCGCCGAAGCGCCAAATCCGTTCATTCCGACAAAACCTGACTTGCGGGCGGAACCCTGTTCGCCGCACAACCAGCGTTCCCATCCCAACCGGGCACCGGCCTCTACAGCTACCCTTACACTCCCGCGCGGCAAGACCCGGCGACGGTAACGTTCTTCCTGTTGCTCGAACAGTTCCCAGCACGGCATTGAGACCAGCCGCGTGCCAATGCCCTGTTCTTCAAGCATATCTCTTGCGGCAGCGGCAACCGACAGTTCGGTTCCAGTCGCCATTAGGATGACCTGCCGGCGGGAAGTGGCTTCCCGCAGCACATATGCGCCTCTGGCTGTCAGGTTCCGCCGGGACACTTCTTTCCGCATGGCCGGAACGCCCTGCCTGGACAAGGCAATGACTGTTGGCGTCGCAGTAGCTTCCAAGGCAATCTGCCAAGCCTCGGCCGTTTCAATCGTATCGCACGGGCGAATCACGTTGAGGTTGGGAGTGGCGCGCAGCATTGCAAGATGCTCGATAGGCTGGTGGGTTGGCCCGTCTTCTCCCAGTCCAATAGAGTCATGGGTCATCACGTAGACGACCGGCACACCCATGAGTGCGGAAAGGCGCATTGCCGGGCGCGCATAGTCTGCGAAACAGAGAAATGTGCCACCATATGGCCGTACTCCCCCGTGAAGCGCCATGCCGTTCATCGCCGCAGCCATGGCGTGTTCACGGATTCCGAAATGAATGTAACGCCCATTTCTGGAAGTGCGGTCAAAAATCCCCAGATCCGGTGTCAGCGTGTTGTTGGAACCCGTCAAATCCGCAGATCCGCCAATGGTTGTGGGAACGACCGAGTTGACGGTCGACAGCACGAGCTCGGATGCCTTGCGCGTCGCACTGGCAGCGCCTTCCGATGCGGCCTTGCTCTTGAGCACCTTCAAGGCAGCTGACAGTCTTGCCGTTGGAATTTGACCATTAACGGCTGCATGGAACTGCGCCCGCTTCCGCTCCGACAATTGCTCAACCCGTTCCTCCCATGCATGGTGTTCGGCATTGCACCGTTTTCCGGTCTCTAGCCACTCTTGCCGGACTTCTTGCGGCAATTCGAACGGGGCGTGAGGCCAACCGTATGCGCTTCTGGTCAGTTCGACCTCTTCTGGACCTAGCGGACTGCCATGCGCAGCAGCGGATCCTTCCTTGTTGGGTGAGCCGAAGCCAATCCGGGTCTTGCATGCAATGAGTGCAGGCGCGCTCGAACCCTTGGCCTCTGAAATTGCCTCATCAATTGCGCTGGGGTCATGACCATCGCATTCCAGTACGGTCCAGCCTGCGGCTGCGAAACGCGCCGCTTGGTCGGTTGCATCGCTCAATCCGACTTTGCCGTCGATGGTTATGCCGTTGTCGTCCCACAAGGCAATCAGTCGAGACAGTTGCAGGCGGCCGGCCAGGCCAGCTGCCTCCTGGCTGATCCCTTCCATAAGGCAGCCATCGCCAACAAGAACATAAGTCCGGTGGTCCACGAGACCGTTTCCGAAGCGGCTCCGCATGGACTCTTCGGCGATCGCAAATCCGACCGCGTTGGCAAATCCCTGGCCCAGCGGGCCTGTGGTCGTCTCGACGCCACTGGCCGGTTCGAATTCCGGATGTCCTGCAGTCAACGACCCGAGTTGCCGGAAGGCTTTGAGCTGGTCCAAGCCAAACTGCTCATATCCGGTCAGGTGCAGAAGGGAATACAACAACATGGATCCATGTCCCGCCGAAAGGATGAATCGATCCCTGTCGGGCCAGGCTGGAGCACCAGCGCAAAACTTCAGATGCCTGCGGAACAGGACTGTAGCGACGTCTGCCATGCCCATTGGCATGCCCGGGTGGCCAGACCGTGCCGCTTGGACAGCGTCCATCGAAAGAGCCCTGATTGCGGTAGCAAGCTTCCAATGTTCCGGGTGTTGATCTTTGAGGTCTGATAGCTGCATCAATGCAGGCTCCTGAATTGGCGTTTCATTTCAGTTCGCTAGACGGGTCCGCTCTTACTAGAGCGCCGGGAAATGGCAAGCGGCCGCTTCGGAAGATTGGCAGCTTGGGCACTCCAATGGAACTGCGCATCCGCCGTCTCTCGCCATATCAAGGCTGCCATTGCCATCGCTCATGCGGGATCGAATTCTTGGCTGAACTGTAACTTCGTTGCCTTGACGCTGGCAATCGGTGTTGTTGCGCGGCTGTTGCCGGATTAACAGGGTTCGGTCAGTAGATAGGAGCAGGGTCGGCAAATGAATGTGGATGCTGGACAATTGGTTGACCGGATATCGGCAGCTCTTGACCGGATCAATGCGCAAGTGGAGGCGCTTGGAGACGGGAAGGATCAGGAGATTGAGCGCTTGAATTCGGAATTGCAGGATATTCGCCAAAAGGACAGTACGTCGGCCCGGACGATTGCCGAGCTTACAAGGCGTAATGGTGAACTGGCCTCGGAAGTGGAAATGTTGAAGTCGCAGTTGCTGGCGGCTTCGCCGACTCCTGAAGAGGGCGCCCTGGCCAAGGAACTTGAATCGATGGTCGAAAACCGTCAGCGCGATGTGGATGAAATTGATAGCGTGCTGACAGAACTGCAGTCACTGTTGGATGAGCCGAATGCCAAAAGTTGATATCATCGCCGGAGCGCGGACGATTTCGCTGGAGTGCGAGCCGCACGAGTTTGACGCTGCAAAAACCGCCGCAGGGATACTGAATGCTGAAGTGGCGGAGGTCCTTGATGATGGTGGGACCGCCAGGGAAATGTCGACGTCGAATGCCTTCATGATCGCCGCGTTGAAGATTGCAGGAAAGTACGCCGAGGCAACCGGCCTGAAACAAGAAGCCGGAGAAGCTTCGGCAGGCGCTAATGGCAACAAGAGCATTCTCGTCGAGGAATTCCTCTCACGCTTGACCGGCGCAGCGGATCTTGCTGAGGAAATTGCGAGTGCGCTTGAGAAGAAGGCAGGCGGGAGCGAGGACGTCTAGCTCTCGGGCCTTTTGGCCGCCTCCTATACGTTGTGCTCTCGTATCCTCCGGGCCGCTTCTTTGCTGAATTCGACCTGCTTGTCCTCTAGCATGGTGTCGAGTTCACCAGACAAAGTCATTTCGGTGACGATATCGCAACCGCCCACAAACTCGCCCTTGACATACAATTGCGGGATCGTCGGCCAGTCCGAAAAAGCCTTAATCCCTTCCCTGACGGACATGTCTTCTAGGACATTGACGTCCTTGAACGAGACTTCGAGAAAGTTAAGGACGCCAGCGACGCGAGACGAAAAACCGCATTGCGGGTTGTGCCTTGTTCCTTTCATGAACAGCACGACTTCATGGTCATCGACCATCTTCTGGATGTTGTCGTGAACCGGGTCGGCCATGTCCTATTCCTTTGCCTTTGTCGTTAGCGCCAGCGCATGCAATTCGCCATCCGGTCCGTCCATCTTGCCCTTGAGAGCCGAATAGACTGCCCGCTGTTGCTGGACTCTGTTCATGCCCCTGAAGCTGGCGTCGATCACCTCGGCGGCATAGTGATTTCCGTCGCCAGCCAGATCAGTGATGGTGACGGTCGCATCAGGAAACGCGTCCTGAATCAATTGCCTGAGTTCCGCTGCTTGGATGGGCATGCAACTAATCCCTGGATGATGCTCAGACGCTTACCCGAAGCCGATTGGCTGTTCAAGGAATGCCGGCCGCGACCGGAAGCTGCTGGCCGCTGGCTTCTTCCTGCATGCGGTAGAGTTTTGCCTCCTTCAGGATGAAGTCACGGAATGCCTGAATCTTTTTCGAATTCCGCAGTTCAACCGGATAGGCCAGATACACCGGAACCACGGGTGAGCAGGTTTGGGGCAAGATGTGCACAAGTTCTGGGAAATGAACGCTCAGGTAGTCAGGCAGCACGCCGATGCCGAGATGGTGAATGACCCCTTGGAGCACGCCGTAGTAATTGTTGACCGTCAAGCCAGGCAAAATGCCGTCCTGCAACAGATCCTTGATGAAGCTGGCGCCTGCTCCGGTTTCTACTTCGAAATTTTGCCAGATCAGTCGGTGGTCGGTCAGTTCCTCCCTTGTGGCTGGCACGCCGTGCCTCGCGAGATACTCGTTCGTAGCGTAGAGGCACATCCTGACATCCAGCAACTTGCGGCGGATGACATCGGCTTGCGACGGTTCCTTCATCCTGATCGCAAAGTCTGCTTCCCGCATCGGCAGATCCAGGATCCGTTCCTCAAGCATCAGATTGATCGAGATATCGGGGTAGATCTCGTAGAAGTTGGCCAGTCTCGGCGCCAACCACAACATGCCGAAACCGGCTGTCGTCGTGACCCTCAATTCTCCCGCCGTTACCTCCCGCGTGTCGCGAATGCGGGCAACGGCGAAGTCAAGCCTGTGCGCCATTGACTCCGTGGCGTCACGCAACAGTTCCCCCTGTTCGGTAAGGATAAGCCCGCGAGCATGACGGTGAAACAGGCTGGTGGACAGGCTGTGCTCGAGGGCCCGGATCTGCCTGCTGACGGCAGACTGGTGCAGTCCAAGGGACTCACCTGCTCGCGTAAGGTTCCCGTCTGCGGCGACAGCTCTGAAAATGCGCAGTTTGTCCCAATCCATGGATGCCGTCCGATTTCCTGACCCGAAAGTGGTTGCGCATCGGGCTGCGGCCTTGCCGACTGCCCGTTCTATTTTTGCGCAGTCTTCTTTATATGCTGACTGAACGCGATTGTGAACGAATTGGGAGCTTTGTGGTCTTGGAAATCAGGGAACCACGGCTGGCGGACAGGTTTGATCTCGGCTGTTCAACCGTTCTGATCAACGGGACGCAGGCTTTGGTCAGGCTACTGCTTGAACAGGCCGCCCGGGATGCCTCCGCTGGGTTGAACACGGCCGGCTATGTGTCGGGCTACCGGGGTTCGCCGTTGGGTGCGGTGGATTTCCAGATGGCAAACGCGCGGGCAGAGCTTGAAGCAGCCCGAATTCACTTTGCGCCAGCGCTCAACGAAGACATTGCGGCCACTGCCTTGTGGGGAACCCAACAGGCCGAACTCAGAGGCGAGGGACTGCATGACGGTGTCTTCGGCCTGTGGTACGGAAAGGGTCCCGGCGTGGACAGGTCCGGCGATGTGCTGAGGCATGCCAACTTTGCCGGAACCTCGCGCTATGGCGGTGTTGTCATGGCGCTGGGGGACGACCACACGGGTGAGAGTTCAACCACACTTCACCAGTCCGAGTTTGCCTTGATGGACGCGTATGTGCCCGTCCTTTCTCCGGCCGGGGTGCAGGAACTGATCGAGTTCGGCCTTCTCGGCTTCGCGTTGTCGAGATACTCCGGCAATTGGGTTGGTCTCAAATGTGTGAAGGAGACGATAGAATCCACGGCAGTCGTCACCATTGATGACAGCAGCAATTCGATTGTCATTCCGGAACTTGAACTGCCTGTCGGCGGGCTGAATATCCGGTTGCATGACACGCCAAGAGCTCAGGAAGCCCGGGTCATAGAGCATCGAAGATATGCCGCCGAAGCATTCTGGCGGGCAAACCGGATTGACCGGCGCGTCATCGGCAAGCCAGGCGCGCGACTAGGGTTCGTTTCTGCAGGCAAGAGTTGGCTCGACCTCGTTCATGCTCTTCAATTGCTCGATATTGACGAGAACGAGGCGGAGCGGCTCGGCATCACGGCATACAAAGTAGGAATGACGTGGCCGCTGGACCGGGAAAGCCTGACGGAGTGGACCGAGGGCTTGGATCTTGTTGTTGTAGTCGAGGAGAAGCGGAAGCTCCTCGAGTTTCAGATCAGGGAGGCGCTTTCCGGAATTGGCAACGGATTGCGGATTCTGGGGAGGCATGACGAGAAGGGCAGGGAGATCTTTCCGTCAAAATACGCGTTGGAGCCTGTCTGGATTGCAAACAGGCTAGGGGAAATCCTTGAGCGTGAAGGGCGGATATCCGACCGGTTAAACGAACCAATTGCGGCACTTCGCTGCCTGGAGACCAGTTCCCGCCGGAAAGACCTGATTCAACGCGTGCCCTACTTCTGCTCAGGCTGTCCGCACAACACGTCGACAAAACTGCCGGAAGGATCCCGGGCCTATGCCGGGATCGGCTGTCATTACATGGTTCAGTGGATGGACCGGGAAACAGTTGGTTTCACGCATATGGGGGGCGAGGGAGCGAACTGGATAGGCGAGTCCCAGTTCTCCAAGCGCGGGCATGTGTTCCAGAATATGGGTGACGGCACCTACAATCATTCCGGGATCATGGCCATCCGGGCGGCCGTCGCGGCGAACGCCAACATGACATACAAGATCCTGTTCAATGATGCCGTTGCCATGACTGGCGGCCAGAAAAACGACGGCGCTCTGTCAGCCGGCAGGATTGCACATGAACTCGTGGCCATCGGCCTGAAGAGAGTGGTCGTGGTCCATGACGGAAAGGAACAACCCTACCGGGGCGATTTCCCGAAGGGCGTTGACTTCTTCGAAAGAAGTGAACTGGAAGGCGTCCAGCGGACCTTGCGCGACACAAAGGGTGTGACGGCGATTGTCTATGTGCAAACCTGCGCAGCAGAAAAACGCCGGAGGCGCAAGCGGGGCACTTTTCCGGATATTGACAGGCGCGTGTTCATCAACACGGATGTTTGTGAGGGGTGCGGCGACTGCGGCGTGCAATCCAATTGCATCTCCATCGTGCCGGTTGACACGCCATTCGGGACAAAACGGTCGATTGACCAATCCAGTTGCAACAAGGACTTCTCCTGTCTTGAAGGATTTTGCCCATCCTTTGTGACGCTCGAAGGAGCTGTGCCGAAGAGCCGGGAATTGGTGGAGCTTGATATCCCGGAACTTCCGCTGCCCGGCCAACCGCCCATACACGGTACCTTCAACATCGTTGTGACCGGAGTTGGCGGAACTGGCGTAGTCACGATTGGCGCCATTCTTGCGATGGCCGGCTTCCTGGATGGCAAGGGCGCGGCCATGATCGAAATGGCCGGGCTGGCGCAAAAGGGCGGGGCGGTCTGCGTGCATTGCCGGATTGCAGAGCGGCAGGAGGATATCTCTGCCATCCGGGTCTCGGTCGGCGAAGCTGATTGCCTGGTGGGTGGAGATCTGGTCGTCGCTGCCTCTTCCGAATTCCTGTCGCTGGCACGGCCCGGCAGGACTGGCGCCAGCGTCAATGAGCATGAAATCATCACCGGAGAATTCACCCGGAACCCGGACTTCAGGATCCCGGGGGAAGGCCTTCGACAGCGCCTGGTGTCAGCCTGCGGCGAGGACAGGACGAGTTTTCTGGACGCAGTCGCCCTTTCAAGGAGAGTATTGGGCGACTCAATCTACTCAAACATGGTCGTGTTGGGCCATGCCTGGCAGCGCGGTTTCCTGCCCTTGTCACTTGATGCGCTTGTCAAGGCAATCGAACTCAATGGTGCATCGGTCAAGAACAACAAGGAGGCGTTTGCTCTCGGGCGGTGGGCAGCCCTGCATCCAGACCTCGCCGAAGGCTTGGTCAAGACCGCCGAGCCCAAAGAGGATGCAAGCAAGAATGATCTGGAAGTGCGAAGGGCAGAACACCTCGCCCTTCACACCGGCGGGTCGCTCGTAGACCGCTGGCGCGAATTGCTGGACCGGTTCAGCGACCCGGAATTGCGGTCAGCTGTCTCTGAAGCCCATTTCAAGCTTCTTGCAATCAAGGACGAATACGAAGTGGCCAGGCTGCACCTGGAGACAGCGGCAAAGGCAAGAGCAGAATTCGATGGAGACTTCCGGATGAGCTTTCATCTTGCGCCGCCAATCTTCAACCGCACCGGTGCAAATGGGCGGCCCGCGAAGCGGCGCTTTGGACCCTGGATGATAGTGGTGTTCAGTCTGTTGGCGCGCATGAAAAGGTTGCGCGGCACACTCCTGGACCCGTTCGCCTATAGCAGGGAACGGCGACTGCAGCGGGAATTCCTGTCGACCTACGAGGAAGACATGATTGAAGTAGCGCAATCGCTGACTGGAACCGGCAACGAGGCGGCACTGGAACTGGCAAGACTGCCACTCGAAGTCAGAGGATTTGGCCCGGTCTGGGAAAAGAACTGGCGCGTCGCCATGGAGCGCCGGGAGGTGCTGCTTGAAGAATTTCGATCGGGAACGCGCAGGGAATTTGCCGTGGCTGCCGAATGATAGGTGCCCGCTATCCCTTCCTGATTACGAACAACCCCCCATCAAGTGTGTCCTCCTGATTCAGCAATGTGTGGCCCTGCTCGGCACAGTAGTGCGGAATGTCCACGACAGCAGCGGGGTCGTCAGCCAGCACCCGCAGCACATCGCCTGTCGATAGTTGCCGCATGCTCTTGCGGATGCGCAGCACCGGCAATGGGCAAAGAAGTCCAGATGCGTCGATTTCCATCTCGGCTGTCATGGGCATGGGTTATGTTGAGGTCACCGCAGAGTCCACAAATTTGTGAACTCCAAAATGTGCAGAATGCAAGTAGTCTGTTATGTTGGCAGCCCCAGTGACCCGGTACCTACTGCATGATTGCAATCGACATATTTGACGCTGGCTTGTTAACCGCGATGCTTGTCGCATTGGCTGGCGGCATTCTGAGTTTTGCTTCGCCATGCGTGCTGCCGGTGGTGCCGGCATACTTGGCATACATGAGCGGAACGACCTTCAGCGAACTTGAGAAGGAGGGGCGGCGGCGGGAAACAACGATTACAGCCCTGTATTTCGTACTTGGCCTCTCAACTATTTTTGTTCTGCTTGGACTTGCGGCATCGGCCATCGGCTCAGTGTTCCTGTCCAACCAGCAATTGTTCGGGCGGCTCGCCGGATGTGTCGTGATTGTCTTCGGACTTCACTTTCTTGGGATCTTCCGCATTCCGCTGCTTGATCGCGAGGTCCGGTTCGGAAGTTCTCGCCGGGGAGGCACAGCCGCTGGCGCTTATGTGCTGGGCCTTGCTTTCGCGTTCGGCTGGGTTCCCTGCATCGGTCCGGTTCTTGGCGCCATTCTTGCTCTGGCCGCTCAGGAGAGTTCCGTCGCAAGGGGCACGATCCTGCTTGCTGTCTATGCCATGGGGCTGGGGATTCCCTTCCTCCTTTGCGGGGCATACTTGGGCGGGTCGGTCAGGATCATGCGGCGGTTGAAGCCCCACCTTGCCTACATGGAGAAGGGCATTGGCCTTTTGCTGACAGCTATCGGCCTGCTGCTGCTTACCGGCCGGTTTTCAGACATATCATACTGGGTACTCGAGATCGCGCCCTGGACGGCGTTTATCGGCTGAGTTGTTGTGGCTCTCAGCCTGCCGGAAATGCTCAAGCACAAATACTCTGAGCGAAGACGACAATCCTTGCGAGATGTCCCGGCGTTCGTCAATTTCCGCGGCAAGCTGGTTTGCGGGTACTCCTTGTTCCGCAGCAATCTCGATGAAAGCCGACCAGAACTCGGGTTCAAGCGAAACGCTTGTCCGATGGCCTCTGATTGTAAGGGACCGCTTGCGGCTGCTTTGCTCAGGCGTCATGCTTCCGCCTACGCCCGGATTCTCTGGCTGGATGGGTCGTGGAGCGGCTTCAGGGAAGCCTTGGCATCGACCCGTTGGCCCGCCACATCTATCTGATAGTTCGACGAAAGAAGGTCGGCGGCGGTTTCACCGCGCGAAGGCACATAACCCATGCCCACTGCGCCGCCGAGGAAGTGCCCGTAACTGCCGGAAGTCAGGTAGCCGACGATCTCGCCGTCCCTGACGATTGGCTCATTGTGGAATAGCAGGTGTTCCGGGTCCACAAGTTGGAACTGGACCAGCCGCCTGTCCAGCCCGCTTTCCCGCTTACGCAGAACTGCGTCCCGGCCTACGAATGACGGTTTGCCGGTGTCGACCGCGAAACCAAGTCCCGCTTCCAGCACATGATCTTCGGCAGATATATCATGGCCAAAGTGTCTGAAGGCCTTCTCGCTCCGGCAACTGTCCATCATGTGCATACCGCACAGCTTGAGACCCAAGCCGGCCCCCGCCTGCCAAAGGGTATCGAATACATGCGCTGCCATGTCAGATCCTACATAGATCTCCCAACCCAGTTCGCCGACGTAGGAAATCCTGTGCGCCCTGGCGATGCCCATACCGATCTCGATATAATGAAGCGTGCCGAATGGATTTGAGTCATTGCCAAAGTCGTTTGGCGATACCGCCGAGAGGAGTTGCCTGGAATTCGGGCCCATGACGGCGAGTACTGCCTCCGCGGCAGTTACATCTGTAACCACGACATTGAACCCGTCCGCATGCCGCCTCATCCAGGTTTGGTCAGCAAGGCAAGTCGCTGCCGGAGTGACGACCAGGTATTCGGTCTCGGACAACCGGGCGACTGTAACATCCGCTTCTATCCCTCCGGAATTATTGAGAAACTGAGTGTAGACGATTTTGTTGACCGGAACCGACATGTTGGCGCCGCAAACGTAATTCATGAAGCTCTCAGCATCGTTTCCACCAACCCGCAGCTTGCCGAAGGATGACATGTCATACATTCCAACATTGGTGCGTACAGCGAGATGTTCGGCCTCCCAGTTCGGGAACCAGTTGGTGCGGCCCCAGCTGTAATCGTATTCCCTCAGTTGTTCTCCTTGAGCGAACCAGTTGGCGCGTTCCCAGCCAGCCAACTCGCCCATGACGGCGCCCCGGTCGACCAGTTGCTGGTGAAAAGGAGTTCTTCGAATTCCTCTCGCAGTAACGCGCTGCCTGAAGGGGAAGTGATCATCGTAGAGCAGGCCAAGGGACTCCTTGACCCGGTGAAACAGGTAAGTCCGGTTACGCTGGAACGGATGCATTCGCGCAATGTCGACATCACCCAGATCGAAGGGCTTTTCGCCATCAATAATCCATTGCGCCAGCGCCATGCCGGCGCCGCCGGCAGACTGGATGCCAACAGAGTTGAAACCGGCGGCAACGTAGTAATTGTCGCGCTCGGGAGCCTGTCCGAGCAGATAGGCCGTGTCCGGGGTAAAGCTCTCCGGGCCATTGAAGAATGTCTGGATGCCGGCGGTTTCCAGCACAGGAATGCGGTTGACCGCCATTTCAAGGATCGGCTCGAATTGCTCGAAGTCCTCTGGCAGCTGGTCGAATTCGAATGTTTCGGGAATTCCATCCATTCCCCAGGGCTTGGCATTCGGTTCAAAGGCACCCAACAGGATCTTGCCCGCATCTTCCTTGTAGTAGGCGCACTCATCCGGGACCCTGAGAACCGGAAGCCTGGTCAAGCCCTTGATCGGCTGGGTAACGATGTAGAAGTGTTCACAGGCGTGAAGCGGCACATTGACCCCCGCCTGTTGTCCGAGATCGCGTGCCCACATGCCAGCGCAATTGACGACCAGGTCTGCCGAAATGCTGCCTGTTTCCTTGCCATCCTGCCACGTCACACTCGATACGTTCCTTCCATCAAGTGCAACGCCGGTTGCCTTGACGTTCTCAAACAGCCTGGCTCCGAACTGGCGCGCGCCCTTGGCCAGCGCCAACGCGATGTTTGCCGGATCGCCCTGTCCATCAAGAGGAAGGTAGACGGCAGAAACCAGCCCGTCCCCGTTCAGGAACGGATGCCGCAACACAGCATCCTCGGGTGAGATTTCCTCAATTTCGACGCCGAAGGCCCGGGCCATGGCTGCAGAGCGGGACAGTTCCTCCCGGCGCTCACCGGTAAGGGCAACAGTGATTGAGCCCGTCCTGACAAAGCCGGTGGCAACTCCGGTTTCCGCCTCGAGGCTTCCGTAGAGTTCCTGCGAGTATTTGGCCAAGCGGGTCATGTTGGCGGTTGCCCGCAGCTGTGCAATCAGGCCTGCGGCGTGCCATGTGGTGCCCGAAGTGAGCCTCTTGCGTTCCAACAGAACGACATCACTCATGCCGGCTTTTGCCAAATGGTAGGCAACCGAACATCCAATGACACCGCCGCCGATTATGAGCGCCTGGGCATGATTAGGGATCCCTGTCATTCCAGTGTTTCCATGTTTCAGATTGTTGGTTGGCAGAAGCCTGTCAGGCTTTCAGACGGGAATTTGAAGGGTCCCAGAGCGCGCTGGTTGCCTGCACAACGGCCCGGACAGGCTTGCCATAGATTTCGATCTCCAGTTCGACTCCTGCCATTGCCAGATCCGACCTGATCATTCCAAGGCTGATCGATCCGTTGACCCTGTAGCCGTAAGCGCTGGATGTTGTTTCGCCAACAATTTCTCCGCCGTGGCGTATGCTGGACATGTAGGGGGCATCGCAATCACCGGCATCCACAAGCAAGGTTGACAATTTTCGCTTGGGTCCCTGTTGCTTCTCCGACAGCATCGCCCGCTTGCCCGGAAAATCCACGGGTTTGTCCAGCCGAACAAAGCGGTCCAATCCAGTCTCAAGCAGGGTGTAATCCGTCGAAAGGTCACCCTTCCATGCCAGATACCCCTTTTCGATCCGCAGGGAATTGAGCGCCCACATGCCGAATGGTTTGGCGCCGGCAGCGATGAGCGCGTCGTAGATTTCCGGCGCATTCGCATTGGGTGCATGTATTTCCCATCCGAGTTCGCCCGCATAGCTGACACGCGCCAGTCGCATTTGCGACCCGCAGACCGAAGCAGCCTGATGGCTGAGCCAGGGAAGCTCAAGATCAGCATTGGAAATGCCGGCAATCAACTCCCGGGACAGTGGGCCTGTCACGATCAGCGTGGTGAATTCGGCGCTTGTGTCGACCAGCTTTATCTTTCCGTGATCCGGCAGGCGTCCCTTTAGCAACTCGAGATCATGCCACTGCGCCGCGGCGGCAGTAATGAGTGTAAAGGCGTTTTCGCCTCTTCGCATTACAGACATCTCTGTAAGCACACGGCCGGACTGCGTGGCAAAATAGGCCAGATTCATCCGGCCCTCCCGGGGAAGATTCCCGGCGATAATGGAGTGAAGCCACTCTGCGGTTCCGTCGCCTTCGATGTCGAAACGGGAGAAGCCCGGCAGATCTAGGACGCCTGCCTCATCCCTGACAGCGATGCATTCCTCCCGGATCCGGGGTTCCCATGGCCCATTCCGGGACCATGTGAAAGTCGACTCCTCGGATGTGTCGTCGCCCGGTTTGGCGAACCAGTTGGCCCGTTCCCAGCCGTTATAGGCACCCATCTGGCCACCGAGCGACAACACCCTGTCATGCAATGGCGACAATTTCCGATTCCTGCCTGCCGGCCACTCGTGCCAGGGAAAGTGGATTGCATATTCATGCCCGTAGGTCTCGATCGCCTTCTGACGGCAAAACTCGGCGTCGGCATGATCCGTATAGCGGCGCGGGTCGCAGGACCACATGTCCCATTCGGTCTGGCCCTCGCAAATCCACTCTGCCAAGACCTTTCCGGCGCCGCCGGCCTGAGCAATCCCGAAAGTGAATACGCAGGCTTCGAAAGCGTTGGGCACACCCGGCATCGGCCCAATCAGGGGCAACCCGTCAGGGGCATAGGGAATTGGTCCATTGATAACCTTGGACACACCGCCTTCGCCGAGGATTGGAACCCGGGCCACCGCGTCTTCTACATACCATTCGAGCCGGTCGAGGTCGTCCGGAAACAGTTGAAAGGAAAAGTCCTGCGGCATCGGGTCTTCCGGATCCACCCAGTGCGCCCGGCAGTTCCGCTCATACGGTCCGAGATTAAGTCCGAATTTCTCCTGCCGCAGATAGTAGGAGGTGTCGACATCTCTCAAGAGCGGCAGCTTCTTGCCGGCCTCTCTTGACCATTGGGCCAGGGTCGGAATCTCTTCGGTGACGATATACTGGTGACTCATGGACACCATCGGGACAGTCCTGCCACCGAATGGCCTGAAGAATTCACCGACGCGCTGTGCCTGATACCCGGCTGCGTTTACAACGTATTCGCAGCGGATATCGCCCTGGCCGGAATGAACGATCCATTCGTGGTTGTTTCTGGAGATGCCGGTCACCGCGCAGAACCTGAATATCTTTGCTCCCAGATCACGGGCGCCCTTGGCCATGGCCTGTGTCAACTGGGCAGGATCAATGTCACCGTCCCAGGGATCGTACAAGGCTCCTTCAAGGTCATGGAGTTCAATGAAGGGGTACAAGTCTTTGAGTTCTGAAAGTTGCAGTATTTTGATCTGCATGCCTTGATACCGCCCCATTCCGGCAGCGCGCTCGAATTCAAGCATGCGTTCTTTTGAATGAGCAAGGCGGACCGAACCGGTAACGTGATAGTTGATCGGATAATCCACTTCCTCGGCCAGCGACCGGTAAAGTTCGGTGGAATAGCGCTGCATGTTCATGATCGACCAACTGGACGAAAATGTTGGCACATTGCCGGCGGCGTGCCAGGTCGAGCCAGCAGTGAGCTCGTTTTGCTCAAGCAGGACGCAGTCGGTCCATCCGGCTCTGGCAAGGTGGAAAAGAGCCGAAACGCCTACTGCGCCACCTCCAATGACGACTACGCGTGCCGTGTCACTGATTGCTTCCATGGCTACACTCCAATCCGTCCTTTGCCGGGTTCCAGTTTCCGGCAGTTGCCCAAGCAGCCCGTCCTTGGCAGGTGACAGTTGCAGACCTTGAAGGCAGCGGGCATCATGCCGACCGCGCCGCCGTTATTCCTTTGGTCCCAGCATCCGTTCCGGCCGCACCACCCGGTCGAAGGTTTCTTCATCAACAAATCCCAGCCGGCACGCTTCTTCCCTTAGCGTTGTACCGTTTCGATGAGCCGTTTTGGCCACCTCTGTGGCCTTGTCATATCCAATTGTCGGAGCCAATGCAGTGACAAGCATCAGTGACTCCTGAAGAAGTTGATCGATGCGGCGCCTGTTGGCCTCTATTCCTGCGACGCAATTTGAAGTGAAGGCCGAAACCGCATCGCCGAGCAACTGGACCGATTGCAGGACGTTGTACGAGATCATGGGTTTGTAGACATTCAATTCAAAGTGGCCCTGGCTGCCAGCAAACCCGACGGCAGCATCGTTGCCCATGACGTGGGCGCAAACCTGAGTCAGTGCCTCGGTCTGTGTGGGATTCACCTTTCCTGGCATGATCGACGAACCGGGTTCGTTTTCGGGCAGCAGCAGTTCTCCCAATCCGCAGCGCGGCCCGGACGCAAGGAAACGGATGTCGTTGGCAATCTTGTAGAGCGAAGCCGCAACGGTTCTCAGTGCTCCGGACGCTTCTACCATGGCATCATGGGCGGCGAGGGCCTCGAACTTGTTTGGCGCGCTGGTGAAGGGCAGGCCGGTGATTTCTGCAATCCTGGCGGCGACAGCGTCGGCCCATCCCGCCGGGGAGTTGAGGCCGGTTCCAACGGCCGTGCCGCCCTGGGCAAGCGCATACAGGTTGCCCAGTGACCCTTCGACCCGCCCGATGGAAAGTTCCACCTGGCGGGCGTATCCCGAGAATTCCTGTCCAAGGGTAAGCGGTGTCGCATCTTGGGTGTGGGTCCGCCCAATCTTGATGATCTCGGCGAATTCCTCGACCCTTTTGCCGAGTTCCGCATGGAGAGCCCGCAAAGACGGCAGGAGATGCCCTGATACTCTCACCGCTGCGGCGATGTGCATGGCTGTCGGAAAGGTGTCATTTGAAGACTGGCAGAGATTGACGTGGTCATTCGGATGAACCGGCGACTTGGATCCGAGTTCACCGCCGAGCATTTCGATGGCGCGGTTTGCGATCACCTCATTGGCGTTCATGTTTGACTGGGTGCCCGAACCCGTTTGCCAAACTACCAGCGGAAAATGGTCGTCCAACTCTCCGTTCATGACCTCGCCGGCTGCATCTGAGATGGCCTGTCCGATGGACTTGTCCAGCAGTCCGAATTCCATGTTTGTCAGGGCGCAGGCACGCTTGATAACGCCAAGTGCGTGGACGATTGCGAAAGGCTGCTTTTCCCAGCCAATTGGAAAGTTCTGCAGCGACCGTTGGGTCTGGGCTCCCCAGTACCTCTCGGCTGGAACCTCGAGCGGGCCAAAACTGTCTGTTTCAATTCGGAATCCGGCCATCATCCTACTCCATGCTCTTGCTTGACTCCGCATATGCAAGTCCTTGCGCAGTCAGCGCAAGCGCGGTGTGCAGCTAGAAACAAGATGATTGATTGCCGCATCAGGGGATGCCTGTGCTTCTATTGGCGTTTTGCCCTTCGCGAGTCCAGCCGAACGATCTTCCCGGAATCGCCAGCGGGCTCAGAATCCGGTTCCGGGGATGGTTGCTCCGGTTCTGGCGAAGGAAATGCCAATCTGAAATCGGTCGACGGGTCGGCAAATGCCACGATGGACTCGACCGGCACATAGATTGACTCCGGCCTGTTATCGAAGCTCAACGTGACAGAGAAACCTTCAGCATCTGTTTTCAAACTGTGAAACTCGTGCTGGAGGACGATAGTCATGCCTTTTGGATGCTGGGCATGCAATCGGGGAGGCAACCGAACATCGCCATGTTCTGTCAGAAAGCTGATGAGGAAATGATTGTCGCCTTCGAGGCCGCGTTCCTCGACCTCGGCAAGGATCCGCAGAACCAGTTGACGCATTGAGCTGACCAGCAGCTGACCGTAGTTGATCGAACTCATGCGTGCCACCCGCGTTTGGTTTGCCCTGTGATGAGGCCGGGGCAAGGATAGGGTGAAGCTTTGGACTTGGCAAACGGCAGGCTTCTGTTGCCAGGTGCCTGCCGACCCCGCCGACGCGTGCTAGTGCGCCGGGCTTTAGTTCCGGTTCGCCGGCGCTGCTCACGCAGCGAGAGCCACCGGAGCACGATTGTCGTTGGCAATTGTGCCGTTTGGACCGATATCGGCGGTGCCCCACCGAGCGAAAGCTGACACCTTTACGCGTTCGTCGATCCTGTTTCGGCCCCTCATCGCCCCAACGAGGCAAATCTGTGAATGGTGGAGCCGCCGGGTACCGCCCCCGGGTCCGATCCGTTTATTGCGTGCGCCTTTATCGCCATAGTTCCTTCAGGAACGATACAACTTTGGTGCTGTTCACCGGAAAAGTCAAGCGGCACGAGATCGGTTTGCCACCGACTCATGCACATGTGCAACACTTGCGCCGTGACGGCCGGATTTGCATCACCAATGGCCGGTATTGCCCATGCTTGCCCAAGGTTCTTCAGGCGGAAGTGCCGTTCCCTTTTGCAGAAGCTCAATCGAGATGTTGTCCGGTGATCGGACGAAAGCCATGTGGCCGTCCCTGGGCGGGCGATTGATTGTCACCCCTTTGTCCATGAGCATGCTGCACATCTCGTAGATGTTATCGACTTCGTAGGCCAGGTGGCCGAAATGCCTGCTATCCGAAGGAAGACCTTCGTCTCCATCCCAGTTGTATGTCAACTCGACTGGGCATTCCGGTTGATCCGGAGGCGCTAGGAAGACAAGCGTGAACCGTCCGCCTTCGTTTTCTATCCGGCGGGTTTCTTCGAGTCCGAGCAGGTTGTAGAATGCGATCGACGCATCAAGGTCGAGAACGCGAACCATCGTGTGCAGGTATTTTGGTGCCATTTATTTGACTGTCCCTTTTTAACTATCCAGTTTTCCGTCCAGGGCCGTATCTGTACCCCGGCAACAGAGTCGGGACGGACCTTATGCGAAAACAGCGGCAATCTCGATTCTTGTTTGGCTGCTCCCAACCGGCACACACTTGATGCGCTCAGTCAGGCAGGCCTATGCAGCGAAGGACTCGAAGGCCTGCATGGATCGGGGCAGGCTGATGATGCTGCGGGTTCAGTGCGAATTGGATTGCCTCTCAACAGTTCGGCGTCCAATGAATTAGGACTGCCGGTCACATCATCAGTTTCGGCTTTGCCTCCAGAGGTTCGAATGGCAGGTATGCTGCATGAGGAACTACCCCTCGCAATGCGCTTGACGGCAAGGACAATTATTTGGACAAGACGCCCATGCCAGAACAATCAAATCAGCAAACCGGTGGCGCTACGGACCACGGAGAAGCAGCCACGACCGGCCGTTCTGTCAGCGACGGGATGGAAGCGCTGCTACACAAGGAACTCAGGGTTCTTGATCATGGCTTCGTCAGGGTTGTCGACTATCTCGGAAATGATCAGGCAATCGTGCAGGCGGCAAGGGTATCTTACGGGGCAGGGACCAAGAAAGCGCGCGAGGATGAAGGCCTGATTCGCTATCTCATGCGGCACAGGCATACGACGCCGTTCGAGATGTGCGAGGTAAAGCTTCACGTCAAACTGCCCATGTTTGTTGCCAGGCAGTGGATCCGCCACCGGACTGCAAACGTGAACGAATACTCGGCCAGATACTCGATACTTGATCGTGAATTCTACATCCCGGATCGGCAACACCTCGCGTCCCAATCGTCCCTCAACGCTCAGGGACGGGCAGAACCGCTGCCCGGTCAGGAAGCGGAACGGGTCCTGTCAATTCTCAAGTCCGACAGCGCAGCGGCTTATGAGCACTATGAGCAGATGCTTTCCCAGGAAGATCAAGCCGGACTGGCTCGGGAACTGGCCCGTATGAACCTTCCACTAAACATCTACACGCAGTGGTATTGGAAGATTGATCTTCATAACCTGTTTCGTTTCATATCTTTACGGGCAGATGCTCATGCTCAGTATGAGATCCGGGCTTATGCGGAGGCCATAGGCGAAATAGTCAAGGCGTGGGTGCCAACAGCCTGGAGAGCATTCGAGGAATACGACCTGCACGGTGCACACCTGTCCAGATCGCAACTCGCCTGCCTAAGGCGAATGCTCGCCGGTGAGACGGTCGATTACGAAACTTCCGGGATGTCGCGGCGAGAGTGGCGCGAATTCGAGTCCATCATCAATGACGGGTGACCATTAGTACCCTGGAGTGATGTTGCTATTCCGACGACCGGCCACGCCTGACGATTGCCGCGATTGCCCGGTCAACTGAGAATGGCCCTGCGCCCTTGAGCAACAGGATCAGGAACAGGAACATCCAGAATGTGCGCTGGTCGATTACCAGTGACCCGGATGCGGCGTCGAACCATGCGCCGAGATCGGTGGCGGCAACTTCATGCCCGTAAACGTCCACAATGCTCTGAACGATGACAAACCCGATCATTCCCAGTGAAGCCAGCCGGGTCAGCAGGCCAATCACAATAAGCAACGGAAGTATGAACTCGGCCCAGGTTCCCGCCAGCACTACAAGCGTGTGCAATATGGTCAGTTCCCCAGGATTGTAATTGGCGGCCTCCATCGCCTTTGGAAACACCTGAACATAGGCCCCGAGGGAGGGTGACAGGAACCCGAACAGGCCGTCGCCCAGTTTCGTGTAGGCAGACTTCCAGAAATAACCGCACAGGACCGCGGCAAAGACAAGACGGGCAAGAGTCGGAACCAGCCATCCGGATGTTCGCCGATCAAGGGACTCACCCAGTTCTTCAAGATATCTGAGCAGGAACATGATCCAACCTCCAAGTTTGCTGCCGCCAGGCCTGTGCCCGCAGTTGCTTCTACGGGCCTGCGGCAACGGCAGCAATGGCCCCGTAGGAAACAAGGATCGAGAGTGTTTCGTCAAGTCGAACCTCGCCGCAGGCACTCGCGGCATGATCGCAAGCGTCCATCAGGCTGGCGCCCGCCAGCAACCGTTCCATGATTTCGTAGCCGCCTGGGGGCAGTAGAACCGGTTCGGGATCATATCCCCGGCGTACGACCAGTATGTCTTCCGGGGTCATCTTCGGCCTTGGTTCACTGAGAGCGTTTGCGCGCCAGATTCCGCAAGCCGGAAATCCTGAACGCATCAGCCTTGCGGACGGCGCCAATTGCAGGCGGGACAGGGCAAGGCGATCCTGGGAAATTCCCAGAACCTCTTCCCTGTCTACCGGTTGAGAGTCCGCTTCATGGTAGGACTCCCTGACAAGGATCTCCAGACGGGCTACATCCGGCAGGTAAGGGAGATGCGCCACCGGCGGGAAGTCCGCCAGAAAATCTGGCAGGTCGCTGCCAAACTCCATCAGCATCGGGGATTGGGGAGGAAACCGGCGAACAAATAAGCCAGCCATCGCACGGAAGAACTCGTCCCCAAGCAGTTTCTGGGTAACGGGAAACGCTGAAGCGAGTGCGTCCGAAAGACCCACCACAACGTTGTTCCGGTAAACCGAGAACCTTTTGGTGGGTAAGGTCCTCAAACTGATGAGGCCCGATGGAACCGGTCTGGAGGAGTCCAGCACCGCAGTGAGGAACTCCGCCTGTTTTACTCTCATTGGGAGGCTGGAGCGTTCTTCATGATGTTGCTGGCTCGTGCTGCTTCAGCTGCCAGTACAGGCCAGCCAGGAACGTCGTTGTCCCACTCAATCATTGTGGGCAGAGGACCTGCTCGCTGAACCGCCCGTTCAAAGAGAGACCATACCGGATCGGCAACGGGCGCTGCGTGGTTGTCGATCAGAAGCGTGGCGCCCTCAGGATCGTCGTCTTCCTCATGCCCGCCCAAGTGGATTTCACCGACACGATCGAACGGAAACCTGTCCAGGTAGTCTTCGGGGTCGGAACTCTGGTTGGTCGATGACACGTGAACATTGTTCACATCGAGCAACAGGCCGCAGCCTGTCCGTTCCGAAATTGCGGACAGGAATTCGATCTCATCGATTGTACTTTCCGCGAATTGGAAATAGGTTGACGGGTTTTCGAGGAGCATTCTGCACCCGATCCGTTCCTGAGTCTGGTCGATGTGGCGGCAAACCCTGGCCAGGGTTTCTTCGGTATAGGGCAGCGGCAACAGGTCGTTGAAATAGTTGCCCTCATGGGTAGACCAGGCAAGATGTTCGGAAAAGGAGGCGGGTTCCAGCCAGCCAACGAGTTCTTTCAGCCTGTCGAGATGATCGCCGTCCAGATCCTCCTCGCCCCCGATCGAGAGTCCGACACCATGGCAGGAGAAGGGAAAGTCCTCTCTCAACCGCCTGATTTGCGCAATTGGACGGCCACCCTTGCCCATGTAGTTTTCCGCATGGATTTCAAGCCATGCAACATCTCCGGGAGACTCAAGGATCTCCCGGAAGTGTTTGTCCTTGTACCCGACGCCGACCGTAGCCGGCAGACCGTTCTGCATGCTATTGCCGGTGGCGGACACGAGACGATCTACTTGACCGCCCGGAATGTGGGTTCACCTGGAGCCTCAGGACGGCAGATCCCTCTCCAACGGCTCGAGCGAGCCCATCCTCTCTTCCGGGAGTTCCATTTCGACGCAGGTTCCCGCTGGCACCAGCGTCCATGCATTGCCTTGGTAGTCGACAGTCGAAGTTCCGGCACAAGTCGTACCCGGTCCTGCGGCGCAGTCATTCTCGCCAGCAAGCGAGACACCGTAGCATTTTTCGTTTTCTTCGGCAGATGCCGGTATTGCGGCTACTGCGAATGCGGCGGCAACGGCGCCGGCAATGGCGGCTGATTTCCTGCTGATTGACATTGATGAACCTCCGATTGATGGTGTCTGCCCGGTAACCGGACAAGTTGATTAATCATATGCATATGCGGCAGCGGCAAGGCAATATTATTCATCAAGATATTGATGAACGATTTGTGAAGTCGGCCGCGCCAGGCAATATCGGTCAGTCGACGGGAAAAGATTTCTGGACTGGCAAGACCCGCGGCCGGGCAGGGCAAAGGCAGTCGACAGGATGTTAGAGTCACTGGCATGGACAAAAAGTTGAAGCTTGACGATCTCGACAAGCGCATTCTCGTTGAACTTCAGCAGAATGCCGACAGGCCGCTGGAAGAGATCGCAAAGAAGGTCAAATCTTCAAAGACGCCGGTCTGGAGAAGAATCCGCAAGATGCGCCAGGCCGGTGTGATCCAGCGGCAGACAGTTATCGCGGACCCGCGCAAGCTGGGATTTGAGGCATGCTTCTTCGTGCTCGTCAGAACCTCTGAACATGATGTTGATTGGCAACAGAAGTTCCTGGAAACGCTTCTCGAGCGGCCTGAAGTTCTCGAAGCCCACCGCCTGGCTGGCGATATTGACTACATACTCAAGGTGCGCGTTGCCAATGCACGCGCTTACGACACATTCTACCAGGCCCTGATTTCCAAGGTGAAGATCTACAATGTGTCGGCACTTCTATCGATGGAAGAGATCAAGTCGACAACGGCATTGCCGTTAAGTCTTGATTGATGCTTGCAGCTGCGAAGCGTGTCCGAAAGTGAAAGAAACCAATCTTGACAAGCGTTTGCGCAGACTCATTGTCCGGAGTCACACGCGCGGCACGATGGAACTGTGCGTGCTCCTAAAGAGATACCTTGCCTCGCCAGAAACACAGCTTGACGCAGATCTGGCTGCTCAATTCGAGTGTCTGCTGCATGAAAGCGATCCTGATGTGCTTGCCTGGATTGCAGGGCAATCGCCATGCCCCGGCCGGTATGCGCGCATCGTCTCCGATATTGCCCGCACCGCAACGGGCGGGCGGTGAATTCTTGGTGACGCGGCTAGTCTGCATGCGCAGCTTGGCTGACTTATACGCAAATTACTCAAAATGTTGTGTTAATTTACGCATTTGGGCTTTCGATACGCCGGATTTTGGTATAGTGATTTGGGAACCTCTGGGGAAGATTCGCCAATAATGCGCGCGCGCCTTATGAAGCACGAAGACGTTCAACACGGTGACTCAGTCGAAAGACTGCGCGGCTTTGACGACTATGCGGTCACACTAGGCGATGAGATGCGCGGCCGGCGCGCTGCCATGGGCAGGTCATTGCTGGATGTCGAACGCGATCTGCACATTCGGGCGGTTCTCATTGATGCCATAGAAAAGGCTGATCCGGAGGCCTTTGAGGCTGCGTGGCTGATATCCGGACATGTCAGATCCTATGCGCGCTACCTGGAGATGGACCCGGACGATGTTTACAGCCGGTTCTGTCAGGAAAGCGGATGCGAACCGCACCGCATGATCACCTCACAGCCAAAGAGAACCGGGAGCAGATCAAAAGCCTTTTCACTCTTCAACTGGCGCCGCAGAAGGAAGATCCAGACCCAACCGGGCTTGAACCAACTGTTTGATCCCGAGCGAAACCGGCTGGCATTCGATGCGCTAGGATCGTCCATGGTGTTGCTGGCTTTGACGGGCGGCATAATCTACGTCGGCTGGGCAGTATACGATGAGGTGCAAAGGGTTGTCTCGGCTGATGAAGGCGCGTTTGTAGCCGTTACCGAGCCAGAGCTTGTTCCAGCGCCGGCGGGACCGTTGGGAACCGGCAATGCCGATCCGGTCTTGTCTGATCCAGGACCAATCCTCTGGACCAGCAATGACTCGATCGGGAATATTGACCCGAATAGTACCGGGTTCTTTGCAGTCGACCCGGCTGTGCCGGAACCGGTTGTTGAGGTCGCAGTTGCAACTGTGCCGGAGTCTTCGCCCAACGGGGAGCAGGCTGCCACGGAGCCAACTGTCGTGGCGTTGCCGGCGAATGTCGTGATTGTTCCCTCAAGGCCTTCCTGGATCAGGGTAACGGGCGACGATGGCTCAGTCTTGTTTGAGAAGGTGTTGGCTAGCGGGGAACAGTATGCCGTTCCTGGCCAGAACAGCTCGCCCAGGCTTAGAGCAGGAAATTCCGGGTCTCTCTATTTTCTGGTTGGCGATGAAATCTATGGACCCGCAGGTAGTGGACAACGGGTGGTAAAAAACATTGAGCTGACAGCTGGTTCTATCCGGACCCAGTTCGGCCGAATGCCTGGCGAGGCGGTTCCCCAAGAGATTCATGATTCAATTCGCTATTCCGAGGCCATCGGCCGGCAAGAATAGCCCCAGGCACTCCACTTGTTTCAGGTAGTGCGGGAGCATACCTGCATGATTGAAAGGAAGGTCCGGCCTCTGCGCTTGGGGGCCCTTGACCTCCCGGAAAGCCAGACAGAACGATTGGCACGCGATGAACCATAATTCCTTAAGGCCATGGAGGTCGATCAAGCGCCGGGCCTCGCGTCAGATCATGGTTGGCAATGTACCTATCGGCGGAGACTCGCCAATCTCGGTGCAAACCATGACGAATACGCCGACTACTGACATTGCGGGAACAGTTGGGCAGATCAAGCGGTGCGCCGAGGCTGGCGCGGATCTCATCAGAGTGTCGGTTCCGGACAAGGAGTCATCGGCGGCACTTAAGAAGATCGTCGACGCCAGTCCAATCCCCGTGATTGCCGACATCCATTTCCATTACAAACGGGCAATTGAAGCTGCCAAAAATGGCGCAGCGTGTTTGAGGATCAATCCGGGAAATATCGGTTCAAGCGCACGTGTTAGGGAAGTTGTGCGTGCTGCACAGGATTATGGTTGTGCCATACGGATTGGCGTCAATGCTGGCAGCCTTGAGAGGCATCTTCTGGAAAAGTACCTGGCGCCTTGCCCTGAAGCGATGGTCGAGTCTGGACTGTCCCAGATTTCACTTTTGGAGGACAACGGGTTTCGCGACTACAAAATCAGCTGCAAGGCATCAGATGTGTTTTTGGCTGTCGCCGCATACCAGTCGCTGGCGGCGCAGACAGATGCCCCCATACATCTTGGAATAACCGAAGCAGGCAGCCGTGTTCCTGGCACGGTAAAGTCTGCAATCGGTATTGGTAGCCTTCTCCGGCAAGGAATTGGAGATACACTCCGCGTAAGCCTGTCGGCCGATCCGGCTGAGGAAGTCAGGGTCGGACTTGAAATCCTGAAGGCGCTCGGTCTGCGGCGCCACGGTGTCACCATCATTGCGTGTCCGAGTTGTGCACGGCAGGGCTTTGACGTGATTGGCACGGTTGCGGAACTTGAAAACCGATTGGAGCACATCCGCACTCCCATAAGCCTGTCCATCATAGGCTGTGTGGTCAACGGACCCGGAGAAGCTCTCATGACCGATATCGGATTCACCGGAGGCGGCAAGGACTCGGGGATGTTGTATGTCAACGGAGCGTCGCTGCAAAAGCTTGCCAATGCGGACATGATCGATCGCATAGTGGAAATGGTAGAAGAACGGGCAAGGGAAGCCGAAGCCGGCCAGGCTGACTCCGCAGGTTAGCGTTGTGCTGGTCAAAGCTGGCTGCAATGCCCGGTCCCAAGCCAAGGGACCCTGAATGCATTACATCACCATCCGTCCCGGGCCGGAGGCCGTTGTCCGGGTTTTGATTTCCCTTGGCAATTGGCAGATTTGCCGGATTGTCTGTATTGGCAGGCACTGAACTTTTTGCAGGATCACTGGGCGGCAGGCTGAAGGCAGGCAATCAACGTCCAGGTTCCGGGTCGCGCCAAGCGGCATCCTGAATTGGAGCAAGTGAAATGCTGCAGAACTCCAAACTGGAGCAAATAACAGACCGTTTCGCAGAGTTGGAAAAGCAACTCACGGCAGGGCACAGCCATCCCGACTTTGTTCGATTCTCTCGTGAATACAATGCTCTACGCCCCATTGTTGAGGCAATTGAGTCACAGCATGAACTCGAGAGGCAAATTGATGCGGCCAAGTCGATGCTGTCCGATCCTGAACTCAGACCGATGGCAGAGGAGGAGATTTCCGAACTGACCCAGGAGTTGCAGGAGAAGAGCGACGAATTGCTGAAACTGCTATTGCCCAGCGATTCTGATGCAAACCGTTCAGCCATCCTTGAAATCAGGGCTGGTACGGGAGGCGACGAGGCGGCGCTCTTTGCCGGAGACCTGCTAAGGATGTATGAGCGCTATTCCCAACAGAAGGGCTGGTCGAGCAATGTACTGTCGGCGACGCCATCTCAGACCGGTGGATTCCGCGAGGTTGCAGTTGACGTCAGGGGTAAAGGCGCCTTTGCCCGGTTGAGATACGAGTCCGGTGTTCACAGGGTCCAACGTGTTCCTGCAACCGAGTCTGCTGGCCGTGTTCATACATCTGCCGCTACCGTGGCGGTTCTGCCGGAGGCGGACGAAGTCGAAGTCGAAATACTCCCATCCGATCTGCGGATTGAAACGATGAGGGCGAGTGGCGCCGGAGGACAGCACGTCAACAAAACTGACTCAGCAGTCAGAATAACTCATTTGCCCTCCGGTATCGTTGTCAGCGCCTCGGAAAAATCCCAGCACCAGAACCGCGCTTCGGCAATGAAGGTGTTAAGATCCAGACTCTACGAGATGGAACAGGCGCGAGCCACCGAAGCCCGGGCAAACGCCCGGCGGCAACAGGTCGGTGAAGGTGATCGGTCAGAAAAGATCCGTACCTACAACTTTCCCGAAGGAAGGGTGACCGACCATCGAATAAACCTGAAGCTGCACAGGATCGAGCAAATCATGGATGGCGGACTTGATGACCTGGTGGATGCACTCATTGCGCATGATCAGGCAAGACGGTTGGCACAGGAGTAATGATGGGCGCGACTATCGCGGACGCAGTTGCCGATGCCGTCGGCAGGTTTCAAATTGCGGGAGTGGAGGATCCGGCCGGAGATGCTTGGAGGCTGGTGGACGAAGCCTCCAGACGTACAACTGGCGATGGGCCGGGCCCCGGCGATGAGATTTGTCCGGCTGTGGCCGGGGTACTTGCCGATTGGATCAACCAGCGAGCCCGCAGAAGACCGGTATCGCAGATAATCAGCCGGCGCTTGTTCTTTGAAAGCGCGTTCTTTGTGAACTCGGAGGTCCTGGACCCAAGGCCGGAGTCGGAATTGCTCGTTGAAGCGGGACTGCGTTTTGATCCACGCAGCATCCTTGATCTTGGCACCGGAAGCGGCTGTTTGCTCCTTTCGTTGCTTTTGCGCCTCCCCAAGGCCGCAGGTGTCGGGGTGGATATCAGCCACTCGGCATTGCAGGTCGCGCAACTGAATTGCCGGACTCTTGAACTTTGCGGGAGGGCGAAGTTGGTATACTCGGACTGGTATTCGGAAATTGAAGGGCGATTTGACCTCATTGTGGCCAACCCGCCCTACCTGTCAGAACAGGATTATCGGAATGCGCCGGCAGAGCTTGCAATTTGGGAGCCGCCTTGCGCATTGACACCGGGCGGTGGCGGATTGGCAGCATACGAGCGCATTGCTGGTGGCGCTTCATGTCATCTGGAGCGGAACGGGCGGCTGGTATTGGAAATCGGCTCAGGTCAATTCAAAGGCGTCGCAAAGATATTGCGTCGCCATTCAATTCAAGTTGAAGATGTGTTGGATGATCTTGAATGCCGTCCAAGAGCTCTCATCTGCAGGTTGCAATAGACCATTGGCAGGCCCGCTGTCTTCGGGAGGTGCGCAATGGCCAGTTGCAGTCGACGAAAGTTGCAGGATTGCAACAAATTGACTTGCGTCAAGGCCGGATTCCGCTCCTATTCGCAGCATTCTTCTTGTGGAACTCATGACAAGCGGCATAGTTAATCATGTCCGTCAGTACCGGGGATCGACCGATCCCTTGGAATTTGGAGGAAAGACCGGTTCGTTGGCGCTACGCCGGCAACCATGGTTGATGCGACACTAGAGACACCAACATTGAATACATGCGAAATTGCATGACCGAGTGTCGTTGCAAGCGGGAAACAAGGCAATTCCAAGTCAACCGGCATGACTGACCGGGTAAAAATTCACAACCCAACTGGATAGGAAATGAGATCAATCAACAAATCGCGCATGCGCGGCAGAGGAAGCCGGAGACCCAACGGGAACTCAGTCAACAAAGTTTTCGAAAGTTCGGGTCCCGAAGGCAAGGTTCGGGGCAACGCCCAGCAGATCATAGACAAATACGAGGCCATGGCGCGGGATGCTTTTCTTGCCGGCGATCGCATCGCTGGAGAGAATTTCAAGCAGCACTGTGAGCATTACGTACGGATCCTCAGCGAGGCGAAGGCAAACCAGGAGAGCAGGCTGAATGGCAATGGCCAGCAACAACCAACGGCCAACCCGCCTGCATCAGACGCTGATGCCGAAGAACTGCCGGCTCAGATGATCCCCGACAATCGACCAGAAGCCCAGGCCGGACCGGTCAGTACGGCCGCCAGTCCGGGTTCATGAACCCTCAAGGCCTGTTTCCTGCCAGGCCTCAAGCACTCAATCAATTCTGATTGCTGAGCTGAAAAGCGCCGGCAAGCGCACGCGCAATGCCGCAATAGTCTTCAATCGGCACTGCATCGGCCCTCAAGTCGGGCCGAATGCCGCATTGCTGCAGAATGCGGTCCATGTCTGGATGCAGGCTTCGCATGCTTGTACGCAGCATCTTTCGGCGCTGGGAGAACGCTGCCTTTACGACCTTGGCCAGCATATGCGCTTCAGCAGGGTAGCGAACCGAGTCCAGTATTGACATGTTGACGACCGCGGAACTTATTTTCGGAACCGGCAAAAAGGCAGTTGGTGGAATGGTCATCGCAATTGTTGCGTCAGTCCGCCACTGAACAAGAACCGACAGCCTGCCATAAGCCTTGCTGCCGGGTGCTGCGATCAGACGCTGCGCCAATTCCCGTTGAAACGTCAGGGTCATGCTCTTCCAGGGTGGTGGCCACTCCGGAAACGACAACCACCTGGTCAACAGCTCCGTGCCAACGTTATAGGGCAGGTTGGCAACGATGCGTGCGGGTTCTGCGACCAGTTCCCGGGCATCGACCTCAAGAGCATCGGCATGGATGACTTCGACCAGTCCGGCCGAAGCTTCAGCGATTTCCTGCAAGGCAGGGAGAAACCTGCTGTCCTTTTCGATCGCGACGATGCGTTTGGCGCCTGCCGATGCCAGGCTGCGGGTCAGTCCTCCTGGACCTGCTCCAATCTCCAGGATCTCGTGGCCCGCCAGAGGCCCGGCCAGCCTCGCAATCTTGTCCGTAAGGTTCATGTCCATGATGAAGTTCTGGCCAAGGCTTCGGCGGGCGAACAGTCCGTCGCGTTGAAGAATGTCGCGTAAAGGCGGCAGTTGATCCAGGGAATCCATAACGACAACCGTTTCAGGCAGCGAGTTGGCCAGCAAGGCGGATCGCGGCGATCAAGCTGCCGGCCTGCGCCAGGCCCTTTCCGGCAATATCCAGTGCTGGCCCATGATCCGGAGACGTTCGGACTATTGGCAGTCCGAGGGTAAGATTGACGCCATCATGGAAGCTCAGGGTCTTGAAGGGGACAAGCGCCTGATCATGGTACATGCAAACCGCAGTGTCATATCCGGTTCGGGCTTCCTCGTGGAACATCGTGTCCGCCGGCCTCGGGCCAGTCACTCGCAGCCCCGAGGCAGCCATCTCCTCGATTACGGGAGTAATGAACTTGATCTCTTCTTGGCCGAACAAGCCCGACTCCCCTGCGTGCGGGTTCAGGCCCGCAACACATATCCTCGGATCGGGCACTCCGAATTGCTGCTTGAGAGCAGAAGCGACTGTCGTGAGCGTTTGCCGCAATAGCGGCTGAGAAAGCGCTGCCGGTACATCTGCCAGTGCCAGATGGGTCGTGAGCGGAACAACTTTCAGTAGTGGCGATGTCAGCATCATGACCGGGTTGCTGGAACCGAAGAGATGTCCAAGAAATTCAGTCTGTCCTGGAAAGAAAAATCCGCTTCCCTGGTGGAGGATCTCCTTGATGACCGGATTTGTACACATGGCGGCCGCCAGACCTTGCCTTGCATGTTCCGCCGCTATGCGGATGCAGTCAACCACAGCCGGAGCGTTTTCCGGGAAGGGTGTCCCAGGAAGGGCAGGGCGTGGAAAATTGTGGTGCAGGACGGGCAATCCAGCCTGCATCGCAGATGCGGCCTCCTGCGGCCGATTGATTTCGATTTGTGGGATTGGCGCATCGAGGCAGGCTACATGATCACGGTCGGCAATCAGGTAGAACGGCTGCTCGGACTTCAGGCGGGACCAGGCGGCAATGGTCAACTCAAGCCCGATGCCAGCCGGTTCACCTGCGGTCAGTGCGACCGGCCTGCGCATCTGTCACCTGTCGATTATAGCCGAAGCGCGCAGATTGGTCAGAAGATCTTGCGCAAGGTTGGTGAGCTTTTCTGTTCGCAGCGCCTGGAGTGTTTGCTTCCGGGCTTCCGGGTCATGCACGGATTTTCGCTCGCAGAGCATCAGGATCACCGCAGTCGGCATTGCGTTGTTGCCGGAGGGCAGAATTGTGGTCTCACCGGAATCCAGCATGTCGATAGGCTCACGCAGACTTCTGGGAGTGTCGTCAGGATCAGTGGTCTGACGGAAGAAACTCCCTCGTGGGAAGGCACGGGCCTCAGCGAGCAGGTCATTGCAAGTGTTTACGCGCCTCGTGATGGCGGCCGCCTTGGAGCGGGCTGTTTGCTGGTTGTCTCCGTAGACACGGAGAGTGGCATGATCGAGCTTGAAGGCGCGCTCTGCTGACCCTGAAAAACGAGTATCCCGGACAAAGAAAACGTAAACTGCATTCCCGGCAACTATGGGTTCGGTGGCAGTCCCGACAGGAACACTGCTGATTACGTTACGGACGGACGGCGACAGAGTATCCAGTGACATCCATCCCAGTGCTCCGCCACTGGCGCCGCTGTCGGCTTCAGAAAGGTTGCGGGCAGCATCGGCGAATTCCGCCGATGATCGCACCGTGGACGAAATCAACTGTGCGATCTCAAGCACGCGCGCCCTGTTGCCGGGGCGGAAGGTCATGACCAGCTCCGACAACAAGTGCTCTTCCCGGCGTTCGATACCCCTGAGACCTATCGCCTGATCTATCTCATCGTCGGTGATCTCGAGCGCTTCTCCTCCGAACCGGGCGCTTATTACCTGACGCCAAGCCAGTCCGGCACGAATGAAATCCCGGAACGATTGTTCGGAAACGCCATTTGAGGCCAATCTGCTAAGCAGTTGACCGGAGGTCAGGCTGTAGCGGCTGGCATACTCTTCAATGCCCTGCCTGATCGCCTCCTCGGGCACAGTGATGGACAGCCGATCAGCCTCCTGCATGTAGATGCGGTCATTGATCAGCGCGTCTTCCGCCTGTTTGCGAAGGTCTCCTCTAACACCAACTACCCTGAGCATCTTCATCCGCTCATCAATGTCATAGTCGCTGATTGCAGCGCCATTGACCGTGATTGCCGACGTGATCTGCAACGCAATCCCGGATACCGGCATGGTGGCGATCAATGCCGCAATGCCCAAAACCACCAAACGATCAAACAACGTAAACTGCCCTTGTTCTGAAATGTGTCCGCTCATGCACTGCAGCCCGCCGAAGCCACGGCATCCGGGTCTGTAAAGCCTGCCAGCATCAAATTGAGCTTGAACTTGTTCTTGGCCTTTGGCTGGGAAACGGTCTCACTATAACGTTCAGCGTTGAAGACAACCTGCAGGCACTGATGCCGGAATGTGAGTCCGACGCCTGCAACATTCTCTCCCTCCTTGTTGAAGTCATGCTCCAGCGAGGTATTGACTGCCCAGTGATTGTCCAGATTTCTTTCCGCGAACAGGACAAGTGACTTTACGTCGTTGGTCATCTGCTCACTTTCGTCCTTCAACAGTCTTGAATATCCAGCACGCACTTCGGACTCGCCAGTGTCAAGCTGCAGGAAGGACTCCGACTTGGTCATGCTGGAGCCGGAGCCGAATACAACCCGCTGATCAACGGTTAGCCCTCCAGGAAACTCCAGCGAACCAGCGGCGATCATGGCGGAATTCTTGCCAGCAAGCCCGGATTCGGGCGAATACTGCATTCTGTCCTTGTCTCGGAAGACCCTTCCGAATGTCAACTCCAGACCGGTTCCATCAGGAAAGATTGAAGTGTGCTTCACTCCCAAATTCAATCTTGATCCAGCCTCAGACCTGTCCCTGCCGGCAAAACGGTCGAGAGAGCGGATGCTGGTGTCATCAAATTCGACAAAGACGCTGTCTTCATTAGGTGGCAAGCTACCATCGGGCGCCGGTGACCAAACAAGTTGCGCAAACGGCTCCACGAGATGGGCGCCGGAGTCAAGGCGGGCCAATAGCGGCAAAGCCAACTCAACCGCGGCCGTTTCGGACATGGTCGATAGCGAGTTGGTAAACTGGTCGTCCTGTTTGATGCTGTAGGATGTGAACCGGCCGAGCGCTGCCGCCGAGACAACCATTCCTCCGTCAAGGAACCAACGATTGGTCCATTCGACATCCATTGATCCGCGAGTCACATCGCGAGCTGAGTTGCCCGAAACTGCGCCACGACGGAGCGAATGGGCACCCAGTTCCAGTCCGATTGTGCCTGCACCGGGCAGCGGAGACGAAACCATCCGGTAGCGGGTGTCATGAATGAGGCTGGGTCTGGTGCCAGAATTATCATCAAGCTGATCAACGTGTTTTGTCCCGGCCTCGAACCAGCTGGCGGCAGTGCGCCGGGTTACCTTGGCAAAGCTCGTCAGCGTGGAATCCGGAATTGCTCCAAAATCCTCCGGGAATTCCGGGTCGGAGACGGCTTCGCCCGAAAAATCCAGTTTGAAGCCGTCGCCGATGTCCCAGTCACCCTGAAGTTGGACATGCCCTCGCAACTCTTCGTCGTGATCCTGGTCCCATACCAGTTCACCTGAGGTGACGATGCGCCCCCGCTGGAAGAGCCTGCGCTGTTCTATCCCGAATGACAGATCGCCTTCTGTTGAGTATCCGGGGGTCAGGGTCATATCGGCATGATCGTCGATTATATGAAAATAGGGCAACTTCAGCCACAGGCCATTGGAACTCGAATAGCCTGCCAATGGTTCCAGAAACCCGCTCTGCCGCTTTACAGTAGGGTCAGGCAGCCGGAGCGATGGCAGATGCAGCAGCTTGGTATTGCCCAGATAGAAGTCAACATCCTGAAGATGGAGTTGACGGTTTTCCCGGTCATGCATGACCTGCCGGGCCCGGAAATGCCAGACCGGCTGCTCGCCGGGTTTGCAAATCTTGCAGGTGGTCACGTATGCGCTTTTGATGCGCCCAAATCCGTTCCGGTCGATACCAACCGAAGAGCCCTCAAGCCGCAGGTTCCCCTGAACCAACATCTGGACGCCTTGCAGGACGCCTTCGCGGAATCCCTTATCCAGTTCGGCATAGTCGGCAATTCCGACCGTGCCTTTTTCGTCGGTGAAAGACAACGGACCAGTGACCTTTACGACGTCATCGGCGTAATCGACCCTGCTGGCGTGGAGGGTGTGGCCACGGAAATAGATCTTGACGTTTCCGATCGCAGAGAACGACTTGTCCGGCTCAACGAAACTGATCTCGTCTGCAAGTATCAGCGCATCCTGGTTTGCCTGCGCAAGCGGGGCCCAAAGCGCAGCAAGCATGCAGAGGATCAGCATTCTGAGGCGCAATTCAACCGTCCTCAAGATACAGCAGCGCCCCCAGCGATGACAGGAACACCACGAGGGGAGGGAGCCATGCAGCAAGCAAAACAGGGATCTGCTCGCTTTCCCCCAAGACGCGCGCAAAGTTGCCGAGCATGATCGCAGCAATGATGGCCACCAAGCTGATTGTTATCATGAGAGGCATATTGCCAAACCGGTTCGGACGCAAAGCGAAACAGCCGCCCAGCAAAACCATGGAGGCAAGCAGCAAGGGCTTTGCAAGCTCCGTTTGTTGATGGATCCGGTGCAGTGTGGACGAAAAACCCGCCTCCTCCAACTGCTTGATCACTGGTCCCAGCTTCCAGAACGAAACACTCTCCGGAGGGTCAAGGCTCTCCCTGATCTGATCAGGAGTCAATCGCGTCTTGAGGCATTCTTCCGAGACATCAACCGGGCGGGACCCATCGATATTCTCGCCTTCGGCCCGGTTCCAGGCCTTCATTCCATACATGCAAAATCCTGGCGAGAGCTCCGTTGCCGCAGATTGAGCCTCGCCGCCCTGCGAGAAGTCCGAGCTCGGCGGCAGATCGTCGACGAGTTCACCAGCAACTGCATACAGGCGCCGCGTAAGGGTGCCTTCCGCATCGAACATGAAGACATGAACATCTCCGAAGAACTTGCCACCCCGGGTGCTGGAGGCTCGTATGACCGTCTGTTGGTTGTCGATGACCTGCCTCAACCAGATCAATCCGTCTTCCTTGAAAAACACCTGCGTCACATCTTGCGCATTACTGGTCACAGCGGTCCTGTGGGTCTTGGACATCCAGGCAACCACCGGATTGATCGCCATGAAAGCCATGACTCCGAGAACAACCGCAATAGTAGCCGGTACTCCAAGGGTCCACATAGCGGACTTGCCGAACGTGCGAATCACCGGCATTTCGGAGGCTGTAGACAGCCGCAGGGACATCAGGAGCGCAGCGACAGCGACGATCACAGGGAGCATTGCGTATACGGATTCCGGGGTCTTGAGGAGTGTCAGACCCAGAAGCCTGGCAGTTCCCAGGTCAAGATCGCCATACGAGCTTATGTGTTTCTCTGTCTGAAAGAGGAAATAGAGCACAAACACTGCGATCGTAACGCCGCCAATCGCCAGCAGGTACCGCCGTGTCAGGTAAGCGCCGAGTATCATGTCGCAGGCCTCGGGGACCCGGATCGGCCGGCCATTCCAGGGCGCGCGCGGCACGACCACAGCAAGATAATGATGATGATCGCCAATCCCAGAAAGTGGTGTACATACAGGGTGGCAATCGGAAGTCCTCCCAGCATGGCACTCTCCTCGAGATTGTCTCCCAAAAGGTGCAAGGCGACAATCACCAGGATTGCAGGGATCAGAGTCACCCGGCTGCGGATGCCGACCGCATCGGCAAGCAGCAGGGCGGCTACTCCAATGAGAGGGTAGATCAACGAGCGGAGCGACTTGGCAATCCGGTCGTGAATCTCGAACCGGTAGCTATGCCCATCCGCCTCCTCCGGAACGGCCGCGTCGGACATGCGCCCGAGAAGCTCGCCCGTGGACATGTTACGCATTTGCCCGCTCAGGGCCGTGCGCTGCGAGATGAAATTGGAGAGATCGAAGCGCAGCGTGTCAAACGATAGTGTCTGGAGCTCGCGGCGCCGCTTGTCCCACTCCTCGATTTGTCCCGATTGCAATTCCAGAACCGGATCCAGATTGAACCGCAACAGGCTTGCTTCACTGGCAAAGTAGGTTCGTTCGCGGTTTGGGTCCCTTGCATCATGTATGAAGACATTCCTGAGAACTCCGCCATCAGCCACATCAGCCACGAACAAGGCCATTCCGGCTACAGGAAAGTGAAACAGACCCTGTTTTATCTGCCTGCTGGCGATGTTGTTGTGCGTGGAGGTGTTGAGCTCATCAGTGCGCAATTCGCCGAGCGGGATCAGCACATGAACCAGGAGGCTGGAAAGAACGGCGCCAAACAGGCCCACACAGATAAACGGTTGCACAATGCGCGCTGGTCCCACACCCGCATTTTTGAGCGCAATCAGCTCGCCGGATGCTCGCATCCGGTAGAACAGATAAGTGACAACTATGACAAAGGATAACGGTATCGCATTCGAAGTGGACAGCGGAAACAAGAGGGCCACGTATTCGACTATGATCAAAGGGGACTGGCCCGCTGCGACAAGCCGGTCGAGGGCCCTGACCGAGAGGTTGACCCAATTCACACCGACAAGAATCGAGGTCGTCGCCGCCAGCAACAGCAGGCACCTGATATAGACGTAGCGGTCGTACCGCTTCACGATTTGCCCCAACCTACAAGAATCCGTAGGGCTAGACATATACCACCTGAGCGGTGCCACTTGTAGTGATGTCTGGAACTCTGGCCAGTGAAACGGTATCCGGTTCCGGAATCAAATGAAGTCGGAATTTGCCAGTGACACAGCAACCAGAAGTCCAGTTTGCCAGCCACGATTGGGATCGGATCATGTCCTTTCCCGGCAGCATCGCAGTATTTCTGAATCCCGATGGATCGGCCGCGGATTTGGCCAAGGAACTGGACAGGCGCTGCGCAGGACAGTTGGGGAGGGTTTCCGGCACAAAGGTTTTCAAGGACCTGAAGGGACCCGCTGCCCTAGTGATCCCAAGCCCGCATGGATGCAATGCTGAATCACTGATCGTTGCCAAGTTGCCAGCCGACGCAACAGAATTGCAATTGAAGCAAGTCGGTGCCGAGATCGCAGCACAGGCAGGCCATCAGGGATTGGCAGTGCTTGCCAGCGGCGTCGCTGGTGCTGAACTTGTTGCCCTCGGCGCCAGTCTGGGACTTTATTCGTTCGACGTTCACCGTACCAAGAAGGAAGATGGTAACCGCCGGGGGGCCGGTGTGACCGTATTCACAGATAGTCCCGAAGTGGCCGCGGACCGTTTCCGGTATTTCTCGGCAATTGCTGAGGGCGTCTATTTGACCCGGGATCTGGTCAATGAACCTGCAAACATACTGACGACGACCGAGTTTGCCCGCAGGATCGAGCAACTGCGCGAGTATGGGCTTTCAGTGAAGATCATGGATGAAGACGAGTTGGAGCGTCTGGGTATGAAGGCTCTGCTCGCTGTCGGGCAGGGCTCAAAGTCGCCGTCCCGCGTGGCCATCATGGAATGGCAGGGGACAGAGGCAGAAAGGCCACTTGCACTGATTGGCAAGGGTGTCGTGTTTGATACCGGCGGTATTTCGATCAAGCCGTCGGCCAAGATGGAAGAAATGACCATGGACATGGCCGGCGCCGCGGTTGTGGTCGGGGTCATGAAATCGCTGGCCTTGCGTCGATCAGCTTCTCATGTCGTGGGCATTGTCGGTTTGGTCGAGAACATGCCCGGCGGAGCAGCGCAGCGTCCAGGTGATGTAGTCAAGACACTGAAAGGCGACACGGTCGAGGTTACTAATACGGATGCCGAAGGCAGGATGGTTCTGGCCGACCTACTCTGGCACATACAGGAGGAGTACAATCCTACAGCGATGATCGATCTGGCAACCCTGACAGGCGCAATCATCGTGGCTCTGGGTGATGACCTTGCAGGTATCTTCGCCAATGACGATGAATTTGTGGCTGCATTCCTGGAAGCGGCCGCCAAGGAAGGCGAGGGTGCGTGGCGGATGCCCTTGCACGACCCCTACAACAAGATGATGAAGTCCAGGGTTGCAGACACCCAGAACGTCGGCGGCCGCGCTGCTGGCGCTGTCACAGCGGCACAGTTTCTCAAGCGCTTCGTCAAGCAAGATTGCCCGTGGATGCATATGGACATTGCGGGTGTGGCATATTCGCAAAGCCGGAAGGGTGTTGCGTCCAAATGGGGCACTGGCTGGGGTGTGCAGTCGCTAAACCGGCTCATAGCGGAAAGGTACGAGACGGATTGAGCGAGGCGTACTTCTACAGTTTGGCAGTCAGGGACCGGGTTGCGACGCTTCGATCGATCTTGAACCAGTCACGCGGCCGGGGCTGGAGAGTCGCGGTGAAATGCGCTTCCAGCGCAGATGCGCGAGCATTCGACGGCGCTTTGTGGAAGGGCCCGCAGGAGACTTTCCTGCCGCATGCTGTAGAAGGCGGCCGTTTTGACGAGGAGCAACCCATACTGATCGTAACAGGGGACGAGCCTGCCAACCGGCCGGCGGCGCTGGTGCTCGTGGATCACTTTGAGTTGAGTTTGAATAGTATTCCCGGGCTCCAACGGATCTGCGTGATTTATGACGGCACAGAAGAGTCGAACCAGTCCACCGCTCGTGAATTGGCATCCCGGTTGCATGAAGCCGGTCAAGAAGTCGTATTCTGGTTCGACAGGGAAGGGGCCTGGACCAAAGCAGGCTATCCCTGAACTTGCAAAGCAACTGACCTACTCCAGGCTGGGCTAATGGTCGGAGTAGCCGCCCCGGACCCCTGTAGGTCCGTTCTGCGCATTGGCCTCGTATCTGGATTGGAGATTGCAGGAACTGTGAACAGCCAGTTGCATTGGCGATTTCGCCCGGATAGTGGCAGCGCTCCAACCAGAATGGTGCAATTTCCTGAAGGAGGCCAACTTGAGCGAGCGAACCCTATCGATAATCAAGCCTGATGCCACGAGGCGCAACCTGACAGGCAGCATCAATGCCAGACTTGAAAGCGCAGGCCTTCGGATAGTCGCACAAAGGCGTTTGCAATTGTCCGCGGCGCAAGCGGCCCAATTCTACGATGTTCACAAGGATCGGCCATTTTTCGCCGAACTGTGCGAATTCATGACTTCCGGGCCGGTGGTCGTGCAGGTGCTGGAAGGAGAAAACGCAATTCTCGTCAATCGCGAGGTGATGGGAGCAACAGACCCGGCCAACGCCGACGACGGCACGATACGAAAAGACTTCGCAGTCTCGCTCACGGAAAACTCGGTGCACGGGTCGGATGCGCCCGAAACGGCGGCGCGAGAGGTTTCCTTCTTCTTTGCCGAGATCGACATTCCAGGTTGAACGCGGCCGAGCATGCGCGCTGCCGCAGTGCTTGACCGAAAGAGGCCAAACAAATAGTTTTTGTCGGGGGCCCGTAGCTCAACGGTGAGAGCGGAGCGCTCATAACGCTTAGGTTGGGGGTTCAAATCCCTCCGGGCCTACCACCCCTGATCGTTGCCGCCTGCAACAACTGCCGTTGGAGGTTCGCCCAATGGCAGTCGGAGTATGGCCTTAAGCCCGTGCAGGTGGTCGCTGGCAGACAGTTCCAGCGTTCCCCCATGACTGACTGCAACGTCGTGCGCAATCGACAGGCCCAGCCCAACTCCGCCTCCCTTGTCGAGGTTTCTGGCAGGATCAAGCCGGGTGAACGGGCGGATTGCTTCCTTGCGCTTGTCTTCCGGAATGCCGGGGCCGTCATCCTCCACCACGAACTGCACACTGGTTGAATCGCCGATGACAGTTACAAGGCATGTGCTGGCGTAACGCCTGGCATTCTCGATCAGGTTGTCCAGAGCACGAGTGATGGCGACCGGCCGGCCGGCAAGCAGGACTTCCTGCCGCGGATCGCTGGTGCCTGCCAGGGAAATGTCCTGACCTGCCATTTGGGCCTTCTGCACCAAGGATCCTGCCAAATCGAAGGCGCGTATTTCGACTGGAGTTTCCTGGGTTGTGTCCCACGTGAACTCAAGAAGCTCATTCACCATGCCGCTCATGTGCCGGACATCCGAAATCAGCATGTTGACTTGCGGCGAGTCATCAAGCGTCTCCAGGCCGAGCCGAAGCCTTGTCAAAGGTGTGCGCAAGTCGTGGCCGATATTGGACAGCATGCGAGTTCGCTGTTCCATGAATGTCTCTATGCGCGAGCGCATATCCAGGAATGCGGCTGTGGCCTCTCGGACTTCGGTGGCTCCGGACACATGCAACTCGACATTTCGTCCTTGCCCGAACGCCTTTGACGCATCGGCGAGCATGATGATGGGCCGCAACTGGTTCTTCAGGAACAGGTAGGCAATGAGTGTCATGACCGTTCCGGCGAACAGCATTAACACGAGGAGCTGGTGCGGGTTTGATGGCGAGAACTTTCGGCGGCTCAGTGAGATCGACACTTCTCCATGTGCCGTCGGTGCCCTGATCTCGACACTTGAGCCATCGTCTTTCAGAAGGTCGATCGAGGTAATGCTGGGAATGGAGTTGCGCAGGCTGTCGATGACAATTCGCCCGGACAGGTCGATGAACTGCCTTTGATCCGGCCGCGTCAAGGAAGGCGCGTCCTCAATATGGACTGCCATGTTGATGGGGACTGACAAGGGCGTTACCCGGTCCATCGCGCCCTCGATATCGGCCGCCGAGTTTATGCGGGAAAGTACGAGGCGAATCTGCGGTTCGACGTTTGCCACCATCTGCCGTGTGACGCGGTCGAAATGCCGCTGTATGATGATTGCGGCAAATATCAACTGGATCATTATGACCGGGAAGAGCAATATCAGGATTGCCCGACTCCTGAGACCCTTCGGAAATATGGACTTCAGCAACGCGAACATGATCGCACGAGATAGCCTGTTTCGTTGTCTGCGGGCGGAACCGATTGTTTCATGCTGAACAGCCCAATTCAAAGCCAAAATTCGCAACGGGTTCCGGCATGAACAAGTCCGGTGCCGGGACAGGTTGCGGGGCGGAATGGGCAACCCGCCTCAGGCCTGGCCTGCGCAGGATCATGGCGCCCAATGCCTCAGCCATGACGTATACCGGCACCAACACTTATCTGTTGGGCCACGAACGTGTGGCGGTCATCGACCCGGGTCCAGACAATGACGAGCACCTTGAACGCATTCTGGCTTCAATAGCGGGCGAATTGGTCAAGATATTCGTGACACATCCGCATTCGGACCATTCTGGTCTGGCAAGGCGGCTCTCCCATGAAACGGGGGCGGAAATACTTGCGCATTCGGGTGCCTCCGGTTCTGTCTCGCGCCGTTCTCTCGATATTGTAGACAGGCTTGGTTTGGGTGGCGGGGAAGGTTTGGACGCGTCCTTCCGGCCTCACCAGAAGTTGTCCAACGGGCAAGTCGTTGCAGACGTGGAATGGACCTTGCAAGCGCATCTGACACCCGGCCACATGGCCAATCACATGTGCTTTTCGCTGGTAGGCGAGGACTGCCTTTTTTCCGGGGACCATGTGATGGGATGGTCCACGACCATCGTTTCCCCGCCTCATGGCGACATGGGCGAATTCATGGAGTCGCTGCAAGCACTGATGGCAAGAAACGAGGCAATCTACTATCCTGGTCACGGTCTGCCTATCACTGACCCGCTGGCAGTAATGCGCAGGCAAAAGCACCACCGTCTGATGCGGGAGCAACAGATTCTGGGGTGTCTCAAGGCCGGTTTGGCCAGCAGCCGGGAAATTGTTCTGAAAGTGTATTCCGACCTGCCACCAGCGTTGCGCGGAGCCGCCGAAAGGAATGTCCTGGCGCACTTGCTTGACCTCCGGCATCGCCGGATTGTGGTTGCCGGCGAGGGTGCCCGCGGTGGAGGCGTCACGTTCCAGTTGGCAGAGTAGCCGAACCGAAGTCACCGGCCTTGGCGCGTTGCTCCGGGTCAACAATTAGGTGGCCGTGCCAGAAGCCTGAACCCAATTGGGTGCCTGCTCTTCGGGTGTCATACGCGCCTTTGGAAACTGGCGCAGCACACAGCATTACAGGTGGACGCAATCGATTCAGTCTGCTAGTGCGCTCCCGGATCCGGCGTAGCTCAGTGGTAGAGCAGTTGACTGTTAATCAATTGGCCGCAGGTTCGAATCCTGCCGCCGGAGCCATTATCTCCAAAGAACCCGTGTTTCGTGGCCTGCAGGCCAGGAAACTCAGTGTCCAATAGTCGATGCATTCCCTTGATGTTGATGATTGAAGGAACTGGCTGCCACGGAACTTGTTGGCATGAGAGCTTTTGCTAGCAATCAGCTTGTATCCAACCAGATCGTAACCGGCCCATCATTCTCAAGCCGAACCAGCATTTCCGAACCGTAGCTCCCAGTTTCAACCTGCTCGCAATATTTCCTTGCTTCGTCCACAAATCGCTTGAAGAGGCGTAGTCCTTCTTCGGGGTTCGCCGCTTGGGAAAACCCTGGCCGGTTGCCTCTTCGCGTATCTGCCGCCAAGGTGAATTGACTCACCGCCAATATCGCCCCTCCAACATCCACCAGGGAACGGTTCATCTTTCCCTGGCCGTCGCGGAAGATCCGGAGCCGTGCAATCTTGCCAGCTGCCTTGATTGCATCGTCATCAGAGTCGGCCTGCATGGCGCACACCAGCACCAGCAATCCATGACCAATGCTGCCAACGACCCTGGAGTCAACCTCGACGCTGGCAGAAGCTACCCGTTGAACCAAACAACGCATTGACCTTGCCTCATTTTTCCTCTGACTGCGCAGTCAACGCAATCGCATTGAGTGCCAAGCAACCTGCTGGCTGCCGCCCGGCAATATCCTTGTCCGGAAAGGAAACCACTATCAACTTGTCTGCTTCAAGTCGTGAAAAATGCTGCCGGGACGGGCTCTGCGCGGACCGGGAATTCGAGCCGGACGGAATTCGCGCATCAAGCATCCCGGCAAGCGGTTACGGTTTCGGTTGCGTTTCCGAGCATTTACCGTCAATCGAAACCGGCAATGACTATCATCAGGCTTTTTCTTGCATGAGCCGGTTTGTAAAGCCCGGCCGGGACACAGAAGTCCAATGAAGCAAGCGCCTGCTGGCAGAATCCCCGTGCTTGATACAACGGTCCAGCTTGCAGAGTTTTGCAGGCGAGCGGCCAATCACCCATATGTCGCTGTTGACACAGAATTCATGGGTGAGGGACGTTATCAGCCTTTGCTCTGCCTGATTCAGTTGGCAATGCCTGGAGACGATGACGGATGCGCGGTTACTGTCGACCCGCTGGCAGAGGGCATGTGCCTGGATCCCTTGAAAGAGATCTTCGGCGATACCGGCATCGTCAAGGTTTTTCATGCGGCGCGGCAGGATCTTGCCATATTCTTCAATATGTTCGGCTCCTTGCCTGAACCTGTATTTGACACGCAATTGGCTGCGATGGTTTGCGGTTATGGGCAGAACGCCGGGTATGAAGCTCTGGTCCAGAGCATCGCCGGCAGGCAACTCAACAAGTCTGCGCGGCTGCACGATTGGTCCCGGCGGCCGTTATCGCGCGAATTGCTCCGATATGCTCTGGATGACGTCACGCATCTTCGTGTGATCTACGAAGGGCTAACCCAGCGCCTTAACCAGACCAACAGGACGCATTGGATACAGGATGAACTGGAGTCCCTGGTAAACCCCGAGCATTACCGCCTTGACCCTCGGGAAGCCTGGAAGAGGACGAAGAAGATCAAGAATGGCGGGAAGTTCCTTTCCGTGTTGCGGGAAATCGCTGCCTACAGGGAAATTGAGGCTTGCCGACAGAACAAGCCTCGCAACCAGATCCTGTCTGACGAGTTGATGGTTCAGTTCGCCGAGGCCAAGCCCCAGACCACCAAACAACTCTTCCAGTCGAGGATGTTCATGAAGTCGCGCCGTCGCGATGAACTGGCCAAGGGCATAATCACTGCCGTCAAGGCTGGACTGGCGGTGCCGAAGTCGGAATGGCCGAAGCTTCCGAACCGCTCCGCTCAGCCTGCAAACCCTGCCGCGTTCGAACTCATGCGGGTGTTGCTGAAGATACGGTCGAGCGAGCTTGGCGTTGCCGAACAAGTGATCGCCACATCTGACGAACTCAAGAGATTGGCCGCTGGTAACAGCGATGTCAAACAGTTGAGAGGTTGGCGCCGTGAAGTGTTCGGCAACGACGCCTTGAGACTGGGAAATGGCGAGACGGCGATTGCCGTCAACGGCAATTCACTGGTGATCGTCGACTCTAGTTGAAGTTGACGTTGACGATTTGCTCATTGACTGCGCCAATCACGCGAATGGAGTCAACGCCTGACAGCTGTATCGAGTTCAGTGTCGTCGCCACATTGATTTCGCGGCTTTCCTCGGTTCCGATTGTCACTTCACCCTCAGGCCGGGTGGCACGGAGTTCGAATACCAGTTCACCGTTGAGCGGCCGGCCATCATTGATCGGCTCTAGTGTCGGATTGTAATACCCGAAGGTGGGGGGAACCCCCGACGCGATCAGGATTATGCCGGTAGAAAACGGCTCTGCCTTGACGCTCTTCACTAACGGAATCAGTTCACCCTGGGCTGTGGTTTGCGGTGCAACAATTTCGGTTGCAGGCTGAGTTTCCTTGTTTCTCTCAAACCAATTCAGCGGGTTGAGCCTGCTAGTGTCGGTGTAACCGCCCGAACACCCTGACAGAAACAGTCCGGCACCAAATACTGCTGCGACGATTGTCCTCATTTCGATTTCCTGTGTACATTCTTTTGGGGGCGTCACGCCCAAGTCCATTTCACCTATACTTGGTGTTTTGTCAACTGCGCCACGGTGCAGCATCTTCAAGGCCGTACTGCCGTGCAGGAACCGGTTCGTTGGCATTCCATGCGAAACCTGTCGACCACACCTCTTCCAGCAATCCATTTCTGTCAATTGCTGATGCTCTGCCACGCAACTGGCCTGGCGCGCCTCGGCACAACGTGATCAATATTCGAGAATTCTGCACTCTTCGGACCAATGAGGACAGCAAAGGCGCATGTCGGCGGCGCACCTGCTTCGCAATATCCAGCCGCGATCCCATTTCTGAACCTGCTGAAAACAATCGTTACGGCAACAATCCAGTCACGGGTGCAAGCGCCCATTTTCCGAATTCTTGCTAGCAGCCTGCCTGGTTAATCCACTATCCATCTTCCCAGTCCCGGGCCAACTCAAGCGATCTTGCGGGCGGCTCTGGTCATTGCCATTATGATCGTCCACGGATAATCGGAGCGAAGCTGCAACCGGCTCTGTCATGACACCGAAAGTGCATCGCATCTAGTAGCGGTTTTCATGGACTGACCGGCTCAGCAGGACCCACGTTGAATTTGCGGAAACAGACCAGGCACCAACGATGGCAGCAGTGGCATTCGAAACAATTGCCGACGATTTTGAATTCCTGGAAGAATGGGAGGACCGTTACCGGTACGTGATTGACCTGGGCCGGGGCATGGCGCCGCTTGAGGATGAATTGCGCACCGACTGGTCAAAAGTTGACGGTTGCGCCAGCCAGGTCTGGATTGTTCCGAGCATCGACGATGAGGATGGGCAAAGCGTCTTCACATTCAGGGGAGACAGCGATGCGATGATTGTCAGGGGTTTGATCGCAATCCTCGCCAGCCTGTACAATGGCCTGAAGCTTTCCGAAGTTCTTGCCGTGGACGCAAGGAAGGAGATAGGCCGGCTTGGTCTGGAATCCCATTTGTCTTCCCAACGGTCCAATGGCCTGATTTCCATGATCGGCCGGATTCGGCACTTGGCTGCCGATGCCGTCTCTTCAGACTCCTGCGAAACGTCCCTTGCGAAGAAGGATGCCCGGTTTGGCTGACCCTTACCAGTCCGGTTTGAATGTGACCGGGGCCCGATCCTCAAACGCTGCCTGCCGGGTCAACGGCCTGATTGCCCAGCGCGGCTGGATTTTGGCTGATGGCGCAACAGGAACCAACCTGTTTGCACTGGGAATGGAACCGGGTGAAGCCCCGGAACTGCTCAATCGGCAACAACCTGAGATGGTGACCGCTGTCTATGACAGCGCAGTTGCTGCCGGGGCAGATTTGATTCTGACCAACAGCTTCGGCGCCAACCGCTCAAGGTTGAAACTGCATGAAGCCGATGGGCAAGTTGCTGAACTCAATTCTCTGGCAGCTCAACTCGCGCACTCATGCATTGAGAAACGGGATGCTGCCACAATCGTGGCGGGATCAATCGGCCCAACAGGTGAACTGATGGAACCCGTGGGTACCATGACCGCCGAATGCGCCACAGAATTGTTCCATGAACAGGCTGCGGCGCTGAAGGAAGGTGGCGCCGATTTGGGATGGATCGAAACCATGTCGGATATTGCCGAACTGGAATGCGCGGCCGCAGGATGCCTGCTCGCGGGCCTTCCGTACTGCGCAACCATGAGCTTCGACACATCCGGACGGACAATGATGGGTGTGTCGGCGGCGGATCTTGCAAGATGGGCGCATGAAACTTCGAACCGGCCTTTGGCATATGGTGCAAATTGTGGCGCTGGCGCTGCGGATCTGGTTCGTACGTTGCTGGAACTTGAACCTCCCGGACACGGCATGCATGTCATTGCCAAAGGCAATGCCGGTATTCCACGTTGGGTGGATGGCGCAATTTGCCATGATGGATCACCGGACCTGATGGCGGATTACGCGGAACTGGCGCTGCGGGCAGGAGCAGCAATAATTGGCGGTTGCTGCGGCACGACAGGGCTTCATCTCAGCCGCATGCGGGAGCGGCTGGAGGAATTTGCGGGCGCAGGCCGGCCAGAAATTGAAGAAATCGTGAGCAAGCTCGGACAGTTCTCAAGCTTGACTCCGATGAGTCAGGACCGGCGTCCGGCACGGCGGCAGCGCCGGCGGACAACCCGATAGAATTCTTGCGGCGTACCTTGCATTAGTTTATCGGTCTGCCGCAATTTTCGCTGGACGCAAGCCTTATGTGCCTTAAGGTTTGCGCTTCTGTCGGTCAGACAATGCAGGGTAGCCGATGTCACAGGAACAGGAAGACGATCTTGTCCTTGCCGAACTCAGTGATGATGAACTGGTTCCGCAGATGCATGATGACCTCTATGACGGTCTGAAGGAGGAGATCGAGGAAGGCGTTTACATTCTGCTGGACCGCGGATGGGAACCCTACGATATCTTGACCAAGGCCTTGGTCGAAGGAATGCGCATCGTCGGTATCGATTTCAGGGATGGAATACTCTTCGTGCCTGAAGTCCTGCTAGCAGCGAATGCCATGAAGGCCGGAATGTCGATTTTGAAGCCGTTGCTTGCCGAAACCGGTGCGCCAAGGATGGGCAAGATGGTGATTGGAACCGTAAAGGGCGACATTCACGATATTGGCAAGAACCTTGTCTCCATGATGATGGAAGGCGCCGGTTTTGAAGTTGTCGATCTCGGTATCAACAACCCCGTTGAGAACTATATGGAAGCACTGGAAAGCGAAGAGCCGGATATTTTGGGCATGTCCGCGCTTCTGACCACCACGATGCCCTATATGAAGGTGGTGATCGACCGGCTGGTAGAACTGGGCCTCCGGGACGATTTCATCGTCCTGGTCGGAGGCGCTCCGCTCAACGAGGAATTCAGCAAGGCAATCGGCGCGGATGCATATTGCCGGGACGCCGCAGTTGCAGTGGAAACCGCCAAGGAGTTCATGGCCCGCAAGCACAATGTACTTGCGGCAGGCGGTTGAAGCCACCCTGTTTTTCACGGCAGGTGAGCGCTGATACCCGGCTGAAGCGCTGAATGACGGCCGGCCAGATCCGGGCGGAAAGAGGTAGCGGTGAACAGTTGCAGTCCGTCTACAAGCGAGATCCACAGCGGTGACGAGTGCCGGGTGTTGCTGATTGCCTGCGGCGCCCTTGCAAGGGAAATACTTGAACTCAAGCGGCAGAACGCGTGGCAACACCTTGAATTGACTTGCCTGCCAGCAGACCTGCACCTGCGCCCAGAGGAGATTCCGGATCGCGTTGAGGAGGCGGTCTTGCGGCACCGGCCCCATTACTCGTCCATATTCGTGGTCTATGCCGATTGCGGCACTGGCGGACTACTCCGCAGCCGATGCGAAAAGCTGGGCGTTGAAATGGTTGAGGGACCGCATTGCTACTCGTTCTTCGAAGGCAACGACCGGTTCGCCGAACATGCAGAGGACGAGACAACCGTCTTTTACCTGACTGACTTCCTCGTCCGGCAATTTGACGCTTTCGTCTGGCGGCCGCTTGGATTGGATAGGCATCCGGAACTGCGGGATATGTACTTCGGCAATTACGACAGGCTGGTATATTTGGCTCAAGTCGACGACGCGTCGCTGGATGCAATGGCAAGCGAGCAGGCAAAAAGGCTGGGCTTGCGTTATGAACGCCGGGTTACCGGCTATGGCGATCTCCGAGTGGCGTTGCAGAAGTTTGCCGTTGGCAATCCCGCGGCTTCACCTGTCGAGCGGCAAGTTCATGTCCCTCACGCCGGCTCCGCAACAGTCCATCAGAATTGACTAGTCCAGTTGCTGAGTAGCCTTCAGGCAGGTCCTCAACTTCTCCATTTTGCACCACTGTAGCAAAGGAACCTGTTTGGCGGCATGCCGGTCCAATTCGCCAGGCTACGCTGGCAAGCAATCAGCGCACAGGTCTCAGCAGCCGCAGTCCGTTTTCCGGAAGTATCCCAAGCCGGGCAGCTACTTCCCGGTGGCCCTCAGGAATTCCGGCGGCATCCGGAATGGCGTCGTATTCGCACAGTCTCTGTCCGGACTGAGCATCCCACAGCCTGCACACATCGGGGCTGATCTCGTCGACAATGACCAAGCGACCGATTTCTTCTTCCCAGACCCTGCCGATCTCCAGGGAAAAGTCGATCAACCGGATGCCGGCGCCAGCCATCATGCCAGACAAATAGTCGTTCGTCCGCAACACAATAGGAATGATCTCGTCGATATCCATCGGCATCAACCATCCAAAGGCGGTAAGGTGCTCTTCGGTGACGAGCGGGTAGTACAGGTCGCTGTATTTCAGGTAGAATTCAACTATTGGCCGGGGCAGCGCTTCGCCCTCGGGCAGGTCGAACCTCTTTGCCAGGGAACCTGCGGCATAGTTGCGGATCATCAGTGTAACAGGCAGGATTTCAGCTGCCCGGACCAACTGCTCCCGCATGTTCAACCGGCGTACGAAATGGGTCGGAATTCCAACTCCTGCCAGACCTGACATGACAAATTCGGAGAACCTGTTGTTGAGCACGCCTTTGCCTTCGAAAACGGAAGTCGATCCGGAATCGCCCAGCGCCATGTCATCCCGAAAGTGCAGAACATACGTGCCGACTGTCTCTCCCTCGTAGAGCGACTTGGTCTTTCCCTTGAAGACTATCTTTCTGCGAGCCATCTGAACCTGCCAGCGCGTCGTCGGCACATGTTGCCGACGGTCAGGGCAATAGCGAAAGGGTCATTGGCAGGCAAGATTTCTGCAAGTCAGCCGGGTTCCGGCAAGTAGAAATCCGTCCAAAGCTCTTGCGCGGAAATCGAACTGGCAGCTCCCGGCCGTGGCATCGGTTTGGTTTGTTGCCAGTTGCCACTTGAACGGCGATACAAGAGAACGCATATGCAAGGTCGGCAATCACCGGGAGGATCACATGACATCCTTTGATGAACGCAGGGACGCATTCGAGTCAAAGTTTGCGCATGACGAGTCGCTCAAGTTTAAGGTCGAAGCTCGTACGAACAAGCTATTGGGACTGTGGGCGGCCGATCTGCTGCAGTTACCAAAGGAAGAAGTGGACGATTATGTTCGGGCGGTGATCAAGGCCGACTTCGAAGAGGCCGGCAAGGAAGATGTTGTCCGGAAGCTGGCAGCAGATCTCGGAGACAGGGTTTCGGTCGACGAAATCCGCGCCCAGCTTGCCAAGGCCGGCGAAGAGGCCAAGAATCAAGTCATGAACGAAATTTGATCGGGCCACCGACCGGGTAGCGCCCGGCAGGCCAAATTCAATCCGAATTCTTGCCAGCTTCCCCGAAGACTCTCTCGAAAAGCTCATTCACATGCCGGGTGAAGAACCCGTTGTCGAACAGGATAGCAAGTTCGTCTCCCGGCAAATGGGAACTTACGGTTCCGTCCGAGGCCAATAGTTCAAGATAGTCCCTTTGCTCATCAAGCGACATCATCGCGTACTTTTGAACCAGCGCATAAGCCGAATTCCGTTCCATACCCTTGCGAACCAGGGCATCAAGCACCCGGTGTGAATTGTGAATGCCCTTCATGAGACCAAGATTCCGCTTCATGTTCGCAGGGCGGACAGACATGTCACGCACGATCCTGCCCATGCGCCAAACCGCGAAATCAAGCGCTGCGGTGGCATCCGGAGCAATTACCCGCTCCACGGAAGAATGTGACATGTCGCGCTCATGCCACAGTGCAACATTTTCGAGCGCTGGAACCACCGTGCTTCTGACAAGGCGCGCTAGTCCTGTGACGTTTTCCGAGAGTATCGGGTTTCGCTTGTGCGGCATGGCTGAAGAACCTTTCTGATCCTTGCGGAACGGTTCTTCGACTTCAAGGATTTCGCTTCTCTGAAGGTTGCGGAGCTCCACGGCCAGCCGTTCGACGGATGAAGCTGCCGCGCCAAGCGTTGCAAAATACTGGGCATGACGATCGCGAGGAATGACCTGGGTGGAAGCGGTCTCGGGCTGAAGCCCCAGCCGTTCGCACACATGTGCTTCCACTTGCGGTGGCACAGTCGCAAACGTTCCCATCGGTCCGGAAATCGCTCCGACAGCAATCTCGTTTCTGGCGCTTTCGATTCTGCGTTCAACACGCTGGAATTCGGCATGCGCCTGCGCCAGTTTCAGCCCGAAAGTCGTAGGTTCGCCATGCACGCCGTGGCTGCGGCCGATGCATAGCTGGTGTTTGAATTCGAAAGCGCGTCGCTGCAGCTGGTCCAACAGCTCCCGGAGGCCTGCCAGGATCAGGTCGGTTGCCTTTACGAGTTGGATGCTGAAGCAGGTGTCGAGCGCGTCGCTCGATGTCATCCCGAGATGCAGGTAGCGCGCATCTTGTCCCCCCATGCATTCGGAGAGCCAGGTTAGGAACGCCAGGGTTTCGTGGCGAGTGGTTTGCTCGAGTTCCCTGATGCGTTCGAGGTCGGGTTCCGCGTCAGCCAGTTCCGCAATGGACCGAAGGGACTCACGAGGAATTTCACCAAGACCGGCGCGTGCTTCCATGCACAGGAACTCAATCTTGATCAGGAGCCTGAAACGAAACTCGTCTGACCAAATCTCCTTCATCGGCTCCCGTGTGTAACGGGGGATCATGGCGCTCTGCCTTGAATGCGTGCCTTGGCTGAATTTAGCGCCGCCAGGCCGCGGGCGTGTCCGCAAGCAAGGCTCGGAAGATCCGGTGGCAGCTCAACTCTCTTGTGTGTAGGGGCCGACATATTGAAGAGCAGTGTCCCACGGAAAGTAAATCCAGGTGTCCTGACTGACCTCTGTTATGTAGCTGTCCACGAATGGACGGCCCAGGGGTTTGGCGTAGATCGTTGCAAAATGTGCGCGCGGGAACATTTTGCGGACCACCTCGAGAGTCTTTCCTGTATCGACCAGGTCATCAATGACAAGCGTGCCTTCAGCGTCCTGAAGCCTGGCTTCCTTTACAACAACCGGCTCCGACTGGTTCTGGTGATCGTATGACTTGATTGAAACGGTATCCACGACCCGGATGTCGAGTTCCCGGGAGACAATCATCGCAGGCGCCAGGCCGCCCCTGGTTACAGCAATGATCTGCTTCCATTTTCCGGTGCTGCACTGAATCCCTTCAAGCCTCCACGCGAGCGCCCTGCAATCACGGTGCAGTTGATCCCAGCTGACAACAAAGCCCTTTTCGTGAGGTAGTGTGTTCATTCAGTCATTTTCGTCCTGTGACGACATCAATGTCTGGCGCATCGGGACGCTTCATTCCGACCACGTGATAGCCTGCATCGACATGAACAACCTCCCCGGTAATCCCCGAACCGAGATCGGAAAGCAACCCGAGCGCCGCCGACCCAATCTCGTCCTGGTTGACGTTCCGGCCCAGCGGCGAATTCAATTCATTCCATTTGAGGATATAGCGGAAGTCGCCTATTCCTGACGCCGCGAGCGTCTTTACCGTTCCAGCAGAAATCGCGTTGACGCGTATGTTCTTTGGCCCGAGGTCGGCTGCCAAGTAGCGGACCGAGGCTTCAAGCGCCGCCTTGGCGACCCCCATAACGTTGTAGTGGGGCATGACTTTTTCGGCGCCATAGTAGGTGAGCGTCAGCAATGACCCGCCCCTGGACATCAACTTTTCGGCCCGCTGCGCAAGCGCAGTGAACGAATAGACCGAAATATCCAGTGACATTCGAAAGTTGTCCGGGCTTGTATCGACATAGCGTCCGCGCAATTCATTCTTGTCCGAAAACCCAACCGCATGAACGGCAAAATCGATGGTTCCCCAGTGCTCTTCCAAGGAGGCAAAGAGGCTATCCAGCGACTCCGGATTCCCGACATCGCACTCAAAAATCAGAGGTTTGCCGATCGAACTTGCCAGCGGTTCGATCCTCTTGCGCAGCACATCATTCTGATAGGAGAAAGCCAGTTCAGCTCCTTGCGCAGAACATGCCTTGGCGATTCCCCAAGCGATCGACTTGTCGTTTGCAACACCCATGATCAACCCACGTTTGCCATCCATCAAACGCGTTGACATGCAGACACTCCTTACGCATGAGAATTGAGCTGCCGTTTAGGTCAATCATCGGCGCGCTTCAATAGTCGGTCGGGCGCACCGGCGGTTCGAAAGGGATGCACTTGGCAAAGAACTCGGAACATCTTGCCGGCAAGGATCCATTTGCGATCATGCGGGAATGGATGGCAGAGGCAGAGAGCTCGGAATTGAATGATCCATGCGCGGCTGCCTTGGCAACCGTCGACCCCGCTGGCTTGCCAAACGTCCGGATGGTGCTTCTTCGAAGAGTTGATTCGGACAGCTTTGTCTTTTTTACGAACTACGGAAGCGCCAAGGCGCAAGAGATTGATCATTCCGGAAAGGCCGCAATCGTGTTGCACTGGAAGACGCTGCGGCGGCAGGTAAGGGCGCGTGGCACGGTCGTACGTGCTGAAGAGAGTGTATCTGATGAGTATTTTGCCACGCGTTCACTGAAGAGCCGTTATGGAGCCTGGGCCTCGCGCCAATCCCATCCATTGGAATCCCGGACGCAACTGATGGTGAAGGTTGCCCAGTTGACTCCAAAGCTCGGCCCCAACCCGAAGCGACCGCCATTCTGGGGCGGATACAGGCTGCGGCCGCTCGAATTGGAGCTATGGAGCGACGGCGAATTCAGACTGCATGACAGGTTTCAATGGAAAAGAGCATCGCTTGACGCCGATTGGTCGGTAACCAGGCTGTCGCCATGATCGGGTAGTTGCCAATTGCAGCAAAAGACTGACACATGTGCACGTAACCAGCTGCCTGCGTACTTGGTTCCATGAGTGACGCGTTAGAAGCAGGGCAGTTCCCAAAACTGACCACTTCCTGCCGTTGCAGGCCCACCTCAATTTCCGTAATGCGCATTCGCAAGGAAGCGGATGTAGCTCAGTGGTAGAGCACGGCCTAACCCGCAAGGGGGCAAGAGGTTGGCTATTCGGCCTCTTGGATTCATTGCAGTTCCACGGCCACAGGCGGGGGTTCAATTCCCCCCATCCGCTCCAGTTCTCCCGGTTTCATTCCTTGGTGTCCGGTCCCGTGGATGACGCGTACGAGGCGTTGGCGGGCACTGCAGGAGCCTGCCCATAGGGGCAGGAACCAAACTCGCGGCCATGTAACGAGGCCGCCGCGATTGCGTGTCGGGCGGGATTGCTGGTCAGCAACCCCATTGCACACCGAAAGCCGTAGACGGGTCGCAATTGCAGCCACGGGGTAGTGAAGGCAGGAATTGCGCAGGCGGCGATACGGGAATGCGCATGCTTGCGGGGCAATGCTGGCAGTGACCGGCAGGTTGCTGGACACCTGCCGCCTGTTCACCAATCGATCAGGGTCTTGGTGCTTTTGCTAAGTGATTTTGCGGCAATTCTGCAAATTTCTTCATTGGTACAAAGGGGTGCGTTTCTCTGGTGGCGGGATTTGCGAACTGTAAGTCATTGAATTGATTGAAGTGGGATTCCGCCCGACCGGTCTCTCGTGCTAATATTCGCGACATTTGGCAGATTTTGTCATTTTGTCCGTATCGGGGCACTGTCAGGAAGGTCTGGCAGAGTGCTCCGACGATCCTGAACGCGGCACACCCAATTGCTGCCCACAGAATGGAGCACTCCAATGAAAAGCCTATCAATTCCGTTTCCAAGTTCCAATGATGTTTCCGAAGATGAGGCCGCAAGAGTGTTGGAAGAAGTTGTCGGCGAGGGGGCCGGCATGATCAAGAAGGCATTTGCCGCTGCGGGATTGACGAAGAAACTGGCGGGCCTGATCCGTCTTCACCCGTCAGCACCGGAGTGGGGACTGCATGAGATGCTGCGTAGGGCCGGCTGTGACCAGTTGCAGGATGTCTACGAAGAGCTTGACGACTTCGGTGAACAGATCATCGAAGACAAGAAGTCATTTCACTGTAAGCAACCGACAGTGGGCAAGGCGATGTCGCTGTTCGGTGAAGTCACCTATCGCCGCTGTCGTTACCGGCCATCCGGCAAGGGGGATGCGGTGGTTCCACTGGAGCGGCTGATTGGCCTGTGCGAGGGCGGCATGACCCCTTTGGCGGCGAAGCTATCGACGTATCTGCTCTGCAAATTGACGGCGGAAGAAGCCGTCGAGGCATGGAACCGGCTTGTCGGCGAGAACCCATCGGCCAGCAGCATCAGCCGGCTGTCGCAGGAGGCGGACAAGCGTTGGCATGATATGGAAATCAAGGCCCTGGATGAAGAACGCCGACGGGAGGCGCTTCCCGAGGGCACGGCGACGATCATGGTGGCACTGGATGGGGTCATGCTTCGCATGCATAAGGAACAGCAAGGCTCCGAGACCCGTGAAGCCGGCTGGCGCGAGGCCTCTTGCGGGGTCGTTGCCTTCCTGGACAAGGATGGCAACACACTTGGAAGCCGGAAATTCGGTCGGATGCCTGAGGCCGGCAAGACGCATCTCAAGCGGCTTCTGGCTCAGGAGGTTGCCTATTGGATGGGACAAGGCGGCAAAGACTTGCGTCTGCTTGCCATCGCCGACGGGGCACCAGACAATTGGACGTTTCTTGACCATCTGATGCCGGATGAGGAAATCCTGGATATTTTTCATGCGATTGCGCATTTGAAGGATGTCGCCGACGCCGCATATGGCAGCGGCAGTGATCAGGCCATGAAATGGTTCTTGAAGTACCGGCACATTCTTCGCCATGAGGCCGATGGTGCCGCCCAAGTCATCAACGCCATCCGTTATCTTGTCTACCGCGACAACGACAAGGGTCAGGACGTTCTGGAACGGGAGTTGGAATTCTTCCGCAACAACCGCTGTCGCATGGGTTACCTGAAAGCCAGGGAAGACGGCTACGTGATCGGTTCCGGTGCCGTAGAATCCACCTGCAAGAACCTGGTGCAGCAACGGATGAAGCGCAGCGGACAACGTTGGAGCCGGCCCGGAGGACAGGCCGTGCTGACATTCCGAGCCCTCCACCAGTCAGGTCGTTTCGATGCCGCATGGGAGAGAGTTGCGCAAACCTGGCAGGCCACCTACCCGTCAAATTCTGCCAATGACAATCGGGAACTGGCCATGGCTGCGTGATTCGGAATGCCGGGAAAGACAGAGCCAAAATCACGCCATACGAGATTCACTCCCGTACAAAGACTTCAGGTTGCTTTTTTGACAAGTTAGGTGCAAAGTCTTGTCGGGGACAGGATGCGGCCAGGATTTTCGCCGCGAGGAGGAAGACGACATTCAGAATACTTACCGCGGCCGTGTAAAGTGGTTCAACGCGACCAAGGGGTTCGGCTTCGTTGTTACTGAAGAGCCGGGTCCAGACATACTTGTCCACATCAATGTACTTCGGAACTTCGGCAGGAGTTCGGTTGCCGAGGGCTCCATTGTCGAACTCGTGGCGCAGTCTGCGCGCCGTGGCCTCCAGGCAACCGAGATCCTGCACATCGAAGGCCCACCTGATGGAGGGGAGCCCGAAGATGAGCCTGAGATGTATCAGGACTCGCTTTCGGACGTTGAGGACCTGGTGCCTGCGCGCGTGAAGTGGTTTGACAGGCAACGCGGGTTCGGGTTCGTCAATGTTTTTGGCCATCCGGAGGATGTCTTTGTTCATATGGAAGTTGTACGGGGTAGCGGATTTGCGGATTTGCAGGCCGGCGAGGCAATTGCAGTTCAAGTTACGCAGAGAGCGCGCGGAAAGCTGGTTTCGGCAGTTCGGCCTTGGGATGCGGGCGATGATGATGAGCCCGAGGATTCCCCGCCGCCTGTCTCGGATTACTAGACGGTCATTCCAGAGTCCGGTGCCGGACTTCCTTCGAACCATTGTGACTACAGCCCTGGGGTTGCTCGTCCTTTCGGCATCCTCTGTACAAGCAGAATGCCGCAACGATATGGTCCAACTCAGGGGAAGCTGGGGTACAGCTGAGTTCTCGGTCGAAATTGCGGACACGCCAGCAACCCGCGCCCGGGGTTTGCAGGGACGGGACAGTCTGGGCGGCATGAACGGCATGCTCTTCATCTTCGAGAGGCCGGGCACTGTGAGCTTCTGGATGAAAGACACTCGGATTCCTCTCGATATGCTGTTTATCTCGGAAAGCGGGGTCGTCTCCAAAATCCATCACAATGCGACCCCATATGATCTGACAGCGATCCCTGGCGGCTCAGGTATCAGCGCCGTACTCGAAATAAACGGCGGCCTCAGCGGTCAGTTTGGTCTGAATCCGGGAACTGAGGTGCGACATCCGCAGCTTGAACAGACAATCGCTGCATGGCCTTGCAATCCAGAAGGCTGAGGCTTCAATTCGGCGCGGATTACGCGTAGTGGCATTGCCGAGCGGGGCGTAGCGCAGCCTGGCAGCGCGGCGGTTTTGGGAACCGCAGGTCGTTGGTTCGAATCCAATCGCCCCGACCACCATTTTCAGGTCCGGCAAGAACCGAAAGTGGTGCATGCTCTTCTCGCAAAATTCTGCTCCAGGTGCTGGCGCATCAGCCACTTTGAAGGGTCCCGCATGGCCGATATCTGAAGCTGCATTGACCATTGCTTGCTGCGCCAATTCGTGAGACCGTCACCCGGCGCTATTGTACAGCCATGAACTTTCGCCTTGACAATTCACGGCAAACATTTGCAACATGTGCGCTTGTTGCCCGAAATTGTCACAAAATCTTGTATCAATGGGCATGGAACAACTCGCAATCATAGAAGGGAAAAAACCGTGAAGTTTGGCAGAGTCTTCACTCAACATTCTCAATGCCCCTATGAGGGGATCCCCTTTCGCACGACGAAGTCGGAGATACGCAACACTGACGGCTCGTTCGCGTTCCGGCTTGAAGGAATTGAGGTTCCGGAAACCTGGAGTCAGGTCGCGTCCGACATTCTGGCCCAGAAGTATTTCCGGAAGGCAGGTGTGCCAAGCCACCTGAAACGGGTCCGTGAAGCTGGTGTTCCTGAGTTCCTGTGGCGCTCGGAAGCCGACGAATCAAGACTAGCCGAACTTCCGGAGGACGAGCAGTATGGGTCCGAGACTTCCGCCAAGCAGGTATTTGACCGGTTGGCAGGAACTTGGGCCTATTGGGGCTGGAAGGGCGGCTATTTTTCCAGCGAGGATGACGCCAGAAACTACTTCGATGAAGTTCGTTACATGCTGGCGACCCAGAAGGCGTCGCCGAATTCCCCCCAGTGGTTCAATACTGGGCTTCATTGGGCATACGGGATCAAGGGCGCTGAGCAGGGTCACTACTATGTCGACGGCAAGAGTGGCAAACTGAAGCGGTCCAGCAGTTCGTATGAGCGGCCGCAACCGCATGCCTGCTTCATCCAGTCAATCGAAGACGACCTGGTCAATGATGGTGGCATCATGGACCTTTGGCTGCGCGAGGCCCGGTTGTTCAAGTTCGGCTCTGGCACCGGCACCAACTTCTCAAAACTGCGCGGCATGAACGAACCGCTGGCAAGCGGTGGCAGATCCAGCGGCCTCATGAGCTTCCTCAAGATCGGCGACAGGGCAGCCGGGGCAATCAAGTCGGGCGGCACGACCAGGCGAGCTGCCAAGATGGTCATTTGCGACATGGACCATCCGGACATTGAAGAGTTCATCAATTGGAAGGTACGGGAAGAGCAAAAGGTTGCGTCCATGGTTGCCGGGTCCCAGGCAATCAAGAGGGCGCTCGACGAACTCTTCAAGGCAATCGAGAGTTGGGATGGCCGGCTGGCAAACGCCTGCGACCCCAAGACCAATCCGAAGCTCAGAAGTTCCATTCTAAAAGCTCGAAAGGCGATGGTGCCCGAGTCCTATATCAACCGGGTTTTGCAGTTTGCCCGTCAGGGATTCACCGGAATCGATTTCGCCACCTATGATACTGACTGGCAAAGCGAAGCCTACGCAACCGTTGCAGGACAAAATTCCAACAACTCCGTCCGGGTGACAGATACATTCATGCGGGCCGTGGAGCAGGACGAAGACTGGGATCTTGTTCGCAGGACCGATGGCGGGATTGCGCAATCTGTGAGCGCGCGAACGCTTTGGAACGATATCTGCCATGCGGCTTGGGCCTGCGCAGACCCCGGTGTGCAGTATCACGACACGATCAATTCGTGGCACACCTGTCCAGAAGACGGCGACATCCGGGCATCCAACCCATGTTCCGAGTACATGTTTCTGGACGACACCGCCTGCAATCTCGCGTCCATTAACCTGCTCAACTTCTACAGTGACGGCCACTTCAACATCGAAGAATACTGTCATGCCATCCGGCTGCTGACCGTTACCTTGGAAATCTCGGTGTTGATGGCCCAGTTTCCGTCAAAGCGGATTGCCGAACTCTCATACAAGTTCCGAACGCTCGGTCTCGGATACGCGAATATCGGCGGTTTGCTCATGAACATGGGCCTTGGTTACGATTCCGACGAGGGCAGGGCGACATGCGCGGCGTTGACAGCAATTCTATGCGGAGAAGCCTATGCGGTGTCCGCAGAAATGGCCGGAGAACTTGGCCCGTTTCCCGGGTATGAAACCAACACCGCTCACATGTTGCGTGTCATTCGCAATCACAGGAGAGCAGCTTACGGCGAGTCCGGGGGCTATGAGGAATTGTCCACTCCACCAGTTCCCCTGGATTCAGACTCTTGTCCAGATGAAGAATTGACCTTGATCGCACGGCAATCCTGGGACCGGGCACTCAAGCTCGGGGAAAGCCACGGTTTCCGCAACGCCCAGACCACGGTGATCGCTCCGACTGGAACAATCGGGCTTGCCATGGATTGTGACACGACAGGCATAGAACCGGATTTTGCCCTGGTGAAATTCAAGAGCCTTGCCGGTGGCGGTCAATTCAAGATCATCAACCGGTCGGTTCCCAACGCGCTCCGTGTGCTGGGTTATTCGGAACAGCAGATTGACGACATCATACTGCATGCGTGCGGGCATGGCTCGCTCAAGAGCGCGCCTCATATCAACCATGAGTCGCTGAAAGAGCTTGGCCTCGGCGAGGAAGAGTTGCGTCTGCTGGAAGATGGCGCCCGGTCGGCCTTTGATATCTCCTTCCTGATCAACCCGGGCAGAATTGGACCGGAGGTTTGCAAGGCTCAGTTCGGGCTGTCTGATGCAGAGCTTCAGGATCCTGCCTTCAACTTGTTGAAACATCTTGGTTTTTCTGACGAGCAGATCGAAGATGCCAACGAGCATGTGTGTGGCTCGATGATGCTGGAAGATGCCCCTCACATCAAGGCGGAGCATTTGCCCGTATTCGACTGCGCCAATACATGCGGGAGGCATGGAGTTCGTAGCCTCAGCGTGCAGAGCCACATTTCAATGATGGCGGCTGCCCAGAGTTTCATTTCAGGGGCCATTTCCAAGACCGTCAACATGCTTCCCACCGCCACAGTCGACGAATGCAAGCAGGCCTACGGGTCGGCGTGGAAGCTCGGTGTGAAGGCGATCGCCCTTTACAGGGATGGTTCGAAACTGAGCCAGCCGCTTGCAGCTTCGTTGCTCGACGACTCAGGCGATATGGATGATGAAGCTGAAGAACCCAGGTCGCGGCACGACCAGATCATGGCCTTTGCCGAGCAGGGTGCCAAGCGCCTGCTGCAGCAAGGCGGCCGCTCCCGCCTGCCGGACAGGCGGAAGGGTTACACCCAGAAGGCTAATATCGGTGGTCACAAGGTCTATCTCAGGACCGGCGAATACAGCGACGGCTCCCTTGGCGAGATCTTTATCGATATGCACAAGGAAGGCGCCGGATTCCGGGCAATGATGAACAATTTTGCCATCGCCGTGTCGGTTGGCCTGCAATACGGCGTACCTTTGGAGACGTTCGTTAACGCGTTCACCTTCACCAGATTTGAACCATCTGGCATGGTGCAGGGCAATGACAGGATCAAGAATGCGACCTCCATTCTTGACTACATCTTCAGGGAACTCGGGATCAGCTATCTTGATCGCACGGATCTGGCCCACGTAAAGATTGCGCCCCGGTTTGATGATCTCAGTTCCGCCAATGAGACCAGGGAAGCAGGGGACGGTGCGGACCCGGCTGCCAAGGTGGATGCATTGATAAAGAACGCCGCGTCGGCCGGATACGTTCGCAAACGAATATCAACTGACGAGGGAATGCAGCAAGCCGCACCGGATCCTCAGGCCTCAGGTGAACATGCAACTGTCGTACAATCTGTTGATGCCAGGGCGACCGCACGATTCAAGGGCTATGAAGGAGACCCCTGCGGTGCATGCGGGAACTACACGCTCGTGCGCAGCGGCACATGCATGCATTGCGTCACTTGTGGTTCAACCAGTGGCTGTAGCTGATTGCTCAGTGCGGCAAGCGGATAGTAGAGGTTAAAGAACGTCGGTCTGAAAGGGCCTCACAGGGCAACCTTGAGGCCCACGACGCCAGTGCGCGCCACTTCGACCAATCCGCAGGAGAGCAGGCGTTCGGCAAATTTGTCGATATCCTGTACGTCGCCCGTGTATTCCAGGACAATGACATCGTCATTGGAACTGACACAGCTTGCTCCGAACTCTTCGGCGGCTTGTAATGCCGTTGCGGCTCCATCTCCCGTGCTGCGGACCTTGAGCAGAGCCAGTTCCCGTTCAATGGAATGTCCTTCCACCGTCAGATCCATCACATCATGAACCGGAATCAGCCGCTCAAGCTGCGACTTGATCTGCTCGATGATATGGGCCCGGCCAGTGGTCACAATAGTGATACGGGAGAGGTGTCCCGTGTGATCAACCTCGGTAACCGTAAGGCTCTCGATATTGTAGCCGCGCCCCGAAAAGAGGCCGATTACCCTAGCCAATACACCTGCTTCGTTGTCGACAAGAACCGAGAGTGTGTGCGTCTCCGTGTCGGACTCGCGTGACAGGCGCAAATCATATGCCGACTTGCGCGAGGTACCAGCAGTGATCTGTAATTCACTCATGACCAAATCCCCTAGACCAGCGTTTGACCCTCGGCGCTGACAGCCTCCTGCGGTTCGTCTGGACCCAGTATCATCTTGTTGTGAGGTTCACCTGACGGAATCATCGGAAAGCAGCCTTCAAACTTCTCAACCTGACAGTCCAAGATGACGGGGCCGTCATAATCCATCATTTGGAGAATGGCATCATCGACGTCTTGGGGGTCCGTGATCGAGATCCCAAGGCAGCCGAATGCTTCTGCCAGTTTCACGAAATCCGGCAAAGCAGCGCACCAGGACGCGCTGTATCTCTTGTCGTGCAGCAGTTCCTGCCACTGCCTGACCATGCCGAGATACTCGTTGTTGAGGATGAACTGTTTCACGGGCAGGTTGTCCTGAATGGCCGTGCACATTTCCTGCATGTTCATCAGCCAACTGCCGTCTCCCGCGACGTTGATGACCAGAGCTTCCGGATGAGCAAGCTGGACACCGATTGATGCCGGCAGTCCGTAACCCATGGTTCCCAGCCCGCCAGAGGTCATCCACCGGTTGGGTTCGTTGAATGCAAGGAACTGCGCCGCCCACATTTGGTGCTGCCCAACGTCAGTGGTTATGTAGCGATCCCGGTCCTTGGTCAGGGCTTCCAGCCTCTCCAATGCGTACTGTGGTTTGATGACCTTGTCGGACCGTTTGTAGCTGAAGCAATCAACCCGCTTCCATTCGGCAATCTGTTCCCACCATGACTTGAGCCCTTCAGAGTTCTTCTTGCTGCCGCGTTCTCTCCAGACCTCAAGCAATTGCCGGAGGACATGTTCTGCATCACCGACAATCGGAAGATCAACGAGGATCGCCTTGTTGATCGACGACCGGTCGATATCCACATGCGCCTTTTTGGATCCGGGGCTGAAGTCCTTAATCCGACCGGTAATCCTGTCGTCGAAACGGGCGCCGATATTGATCATCAGATCGCAGCCATGCATTGAAAGATTGGCCTCATAACTGCCATGCATGCCGAGCATGCCGATCCAGTTGGGCCCATTGGCAGGATAGACTCCAAGCCCCATCAGTGTGGCGGTAATCGGGAATCCTGTTTCGTCTGCAAGTTCCCGTAGCAGTTGGCTGGCGCCGGGACCGGAATTGATGACGCCTCCTCCAGCATAGATTATTGGCCTCTCTGCCGTCTCCATCCACTCTGCCAGGGTGCGGATCAACTCGATGTCGCCACTGCGCGCCGGCTGATAGCGCTGGCGGTGAAGTTCCGATGGCGGGTTATAGGTGCCAAGCGCGAACTGCACGTCCTTTGGAACGTCGACCAACACGGGCCCCGGCCGGCCCGTTACGGCAATGTGGAATGCTTGATGAAGGGCGTCAGCCAATTGGTTTGTGTCCTTTATCAGCCAATTGTGCTTGGTGCAGGGGCGGGTGATCCCGACAGTATCAGCTTCCTGAAAAGCGTCGTTGCCGATCATGAAAGTTGGAACCTGTCCCGAGATGAGCACGACGGGAACCGAGTCCATGAGCGCATCCGTCAAGCCAGTGACAGCATTGGTGGCTCCCGGACCGGAAGTAACCAGGACCACTCCCGGCTTTCCCGTAGATCGCGCATACCCTTCAGCTGCGTGTACGGCGCCCTGTTCGTGGCGCACAAGAATATGCCTGATACGGTTGTTTTGCTCGATCTCGTCATAGATCGGCAGTACAGCGCCGCCCGGATACCCGAAGACAACCTCGACACCTTGATCCTCTAGTGCCTTCAGCACAATCTGTGCGCCATTCATCTGGTTTTGTTTCATCTGGTCATCCATCAAGATCGTCCCGACCCCGGCTGGACCGCCGCTGCCTGTTCAAGTTCAAAGGGATTGAGGATCATTGCGCCCTTTCCTGACAAGGTTGAAATCTCTGAAATAGTTGCGCGCGCTGCTGCGCTTTGAAATCCGGGCCACAAATTCTGAAGGATAGAATAGTGACTGACCCTGTTTCCGTCAATCGGCTCCCGGAAACTGTGCCAGTCGATCAGCAGGCCACATGCACATGGGTCACAAGAGGTGCGTTGGCGCACGGGGAGTGGCGTGCCAGGCAAGTCCGTGCTGGCGTATCTGCTTCAGTGTTCGACCAACGGAACGTTCCGCATGCAACTGCGGCCGTGTAGCGTGCAAACTTGCAATCCATGACGAAATGGTGTTCCTCTTTGTCTAGGGAGGTACGCGGCCGAAAGCCAATATTATGGCTTGTACGACGGCTTATACTATGGAGGATTTAAATGGACCGTAGGAATTTTCTCAAGACAGCAGCAGTGGGCGGCGCCGCCGCCTCGACACTTGCAGCGCCCGCCATCGCACAGGGCAATCGAACCCTGACAATGGTGACAAGCTGGGGGCGCGGCCTTGCGGGTGTTCATGACAGTGCGCAACGATGCGCCGACCTGATTACCGAAATGACAGACGGCCAACTGACTGTTGACCTGAAGGCAGGCGGCGAATTGGTTGGCCCGTTCGAGTGCTTCGACGCCGTCGTTGCCGGGCAAGCGGACATGTATCATGCTGCCGACTACTATTTCCTAAGTCAGCATCCGGGATATGCCTTTTTCACCGCGGTTCCGTTCGGGATGACGGCTCCAGAAATGACGACTTGGTACTACCATGACGGTGGAATGGAGCTCCACGACGAACTCGGGCAGATCTTCGGCTTGAAGTCGTTCATCGCCGGAAATACCGGGGCGCAGTCGGGTGGCTGGTTCAAGAAGCGTATTGAAAGCCCGGAGGATTTCAGCGGACTGAAATTCCGGATGCCAGGCCTCGGCGGAAACGTGCTGACAGAAATGGGAGCGTCCGTGCAGAATTTGCCCGGAGCGGAGGTCTATCAGGCATTGTCGTCCGGCGCCATCGATGGAACGGAATGGATTGGTCCATGGGCCGATGAGGCCGCTGGATTTTTCGAAATCACCAAGAACTACTACACTGCGGGCTACCATGAGCCCGGCGCGGCCCTTTCATTGGCAACCAACCGTGATCTGTATGAGTCTTTGACCCCGGCTCAACAGAGGATCATTCAGGTTGTAGCTGCGGAGACACACGAGTGGACACTAACGCTGTTTAACGCCCGGAATTCTGCCGCGCTGCAGCGGCTGATTGCCGCTGGTGTTGAGGTGTCGGAGTTTCCTGACTCAGTTTGGGATGCGTTTGGCGCAGCAACGACAACGGTGCTGGGCGCCTACATGGATGACGACCTCTACAAGACGATCTATGACAGCGCCATGAGTTCAATGACCAAGTCTGCAGACTGGCTGGCCAAGTCGTCTGGAGCATTTACGGCGCAGCGGTCCCGTATTTTCGGCTGATTGCACTGTCGTTCGCAATGATGGCTTTTCCGGTACATCCGGGAAAGCCTCCTGCCTATTCCGCATCATGATCGCTTAGTGTCTGCGGCCATCAATGATTGAAGCAATCACATCACTGGTCGGCAACCTCCTGTTGGCCTTCTATCATGTCGTGCTTGCCGCGGGTAATCCGCAAAGCTGGCTGGATTGGTCGGACAAGCAGTCACTGATGCGGTTCATCTATTACGGCGCTTCATTTGAATTGCTCTATGTGTTCCTCTCGGCGCTGATCGTCTTGACGGCCGCGGGGCTATGGCGACGGTCCTTCATGTGGTGGCAGGTCCGAATATTCGAATTCACTGGCAACTGGCTGGGCCGGTTCTTTGCCTGGGCCGGACTCCTGATGGTTCTGCAGCAGGTCATGATCGTGTTTCTGCAGAGGATATTCCTTGTCCCTGAAATCTCGGTTGGACCATTTGGCTTCGTGTTTACCCGTGATCTGGCTTGGTATGGGGAGGAACTCAAACTCTACAACGCCATGATCGTTTGCCTGTGTTGCGGATACACATTCATTCAGGGTGGCCACGTCAGGGTTGATCTCTTCTACGCCGGAGCATCCTACCGGACCAGGAAGATCATCGACATGGCGGGCTCCATCTTCCTCATGCTGCCCGCAATGCTGCTGATCTGGCTCTATGCCTGGTTCTTCCTGTGGCGCCATCTTATCGTTCCCAAGCCATCGGCATCGGATACCTTGGAGCGTCTGCTGGCTAAGTCCAGGGCCTTGAGGTGGAATATCGAAACCATCGGATTTTCACCCAGTGGCTTCGACGCGTATTTTCTGTTCAAACTGCTGCTGGTCTTGTTTTCAGGCCTCATGATCTTGCAGGCGGTGGCCTTCTTCTTCCGCTCGCTGCTTGAACTGCGGGAAGGGCCGGACTCGATCAATAAGCATGCCGACATTGACCGGCGGCCGGATGTGGTAGCGACCCATGCCGACTGACACGCAAGAGAGACCCGTTACATGATACTTGGACTCGACGGCGTCGAAGTTGGACTGATCATCGTCTTCCTGTGCCTGTTTGGTAGCATACTGTCAGGTTTTCCTGTCGCATTCGCCATTGGAGGCGCCGCCGTCATCTCCTTTGCGATAATCGCTGCTCTCGATAGTGCGGGTTATCTGGTTCACGAAGCAGTTGACACTTCAAGTCCGGAATACAACGCCCTGATTGAACAGGGGGTGTCCCGCATTGACATATCCCTTTTCAGATTTCCGGATCTGCCTGTTGTAGCGCAACCTGTCTTTCCTGGAGGCTGGGAGGAGGCGCTTGACCGGCGGATTTCATTCATCGTCAACCGGATCAATGAGCGGGTGCTAGCCGGCCAGTCGATCGAGACCCTTCTCGCGGTTCTGATGTTCGTATTGATGGGCATCACACTGGAGCGGTCGAGGATTGCCAACGATCTCCTTACCGCCATGGCACGGGTATTCGGGCCCTTGCCAGGAGGCCTCGCAGTATCGGTCGTTGTCGTGGGTGCATTTCTGGCGGCTTCAACCGGAATTGTCGGTGCCACCGTGGTAACGATGGGACTGCTGTCTTTGCCGACCATGTTGCGAAACCGCTATTCGCCGGAACTTGCCACTGGTGTCATCGCAGCTTCTGGAACACTGGGTCAGATCATCCCGCCTTCGATCGTCATCGTTTTGCTGGGCACACTTGCAGGAGACATCTACGCAACCGCGCAGGAAGAACGCGCCATAGCGGCTGGATGCTCGGATGCGCTGACATTTTTGGGCAAGGCCGCTGTTGTCTCGGTAGGCACTCTCTTTCAGGCGGCAATCTTGCCCGGTATCATGTTGGCGTTCCTGTACGCAATGCTGGCGCTCGGTTATGCTTTTCTTAATCCGGACAAGGCGCCGCCAGTACGTGGCGGTCAATCAGGAGATGCTGCGGTATCTGCGGCCCACCGCCTCACCTGGCTTGCCGGTGTTCCGGCGGCACTGATCGGAGTTGTCTTGCTCTCTGCGAATATCGGCTTGGTCGGCAGCCAGGACCTTGACGTCGGCCGCTATACCGAGATGGGCGAAGTTGCCGAACTCAGGACCAATGTGTCCGACGAATGCCGGGAGTCGATGATCGCATTGCACGGGCAGGAAAAATGGGACCAGGCAGTTGCCAAGCAGGCTGAGATCAACTCGGCTGGTGGCGTTGCCGAACGGCATGAACTGTCACAGGAAGAACTCGACGCTGCCCGCCTTGAGAAACTTGATGCAGCGCCACCAATAGGCAACGGCATAGCAGTCTTCTATCTGTTGCTCGCACTCATTTTGTCTGCTGCTCATGGCGCTTCGCCCAAGTCCGATCCCAGGCCGCTGTTGATCGGCGTAGCAGGGACTCTGGCAGCACTGCTCCTGGACATACTGGTTATTTCGCCCTTGGCTACTCCGGGCGCAATCACCCTGATCCTCGCAATCCCTACGGTGGCAGTCGGCTATGGCTGCTGGCACAGTGTCGTTCGGCTCGGGAAGAACGAACTAGTCCGGGTCGTGTTCCCTCCGCTTGTCCTCATTGTTGCCGTGTTGGGTTCGATACTTGGCGGGATAACCAATCCGACGCCAGCAGCGGCACTAGGGGCGGCCGGTGCAATCATGCTGGCAGGCTACCGGCTACTCAAGGACCAGAATCGTACCGGGAAGCTGATTATCGCTGCAAGCTTCTCGGTAGTCATCATGATCCTGGTTGGGGTGAACTTTGATTTGAGAGTGACTAGGGAAACCGTGCCGCTTGAGGATTGGCTTGCATTCTTCGTGGCGCAAGGCGCCTATACACTGGGAATGGTGGGACTGCTCTATGCGATGTGGGTGCTTTTCGCCGCCAGGGCGCTCACTGTCGTGGTCCGGGAGACCGCAAAGGTCACGTCCATGGTCTTTACGATCCTGATCGGATCCCAGCTGCTTAACCTGACCGTCATTTCGTTTGGCGGCGAAGATTACATCCAGAGCTTCCTGCGCAGCTTTGATCAAGAATGGGTCGTTTTCCTTATCGTAATGATCATACTCTTCATTCTTGGCTTCGTGCTCGACTTTCTGGAGATCATCTACATCGTCGTGCCGATCGTGGGTCCGGTGATTTATGGAGGCACGCTTGATCCCGCATGGGTAACGATCATGATTGCCGTCAATCTGCAGACCTCGTTCCTGACGCCTCCATTCGGGTTTGCGTTGTTCTATTTGCGGGGAGTTGCACCTCGGGAGGTAACCACGACCCACATCTACCGCGGGGTAGCGCCCTTCGTCCTGCTCCAGGTTGCCGGGCTAGCCGTTTTGTGGCTGTTTCCAGGAATTGTCACACTGGTACCAACGTTGATGTCTGGCTGACGAACTGATTGCCCTGATTGCGATCCTGCCATGCAGGAATTGCCAACGCGCCGGCGTGAAGCTTTCGGAAGATGGCTTGAATGATCACTCGTGTGGAATTGAGCTGAAGTCTACCCAGCGGCCATCCCGGAACAGTTCAAGAGGCCGGAAATTCGACTTGTATTCCATTTTCCTGCTGCCGGGGACCCAATAGCCCAGATAGAGATATTCGAAGCCCAGTTCCCGCCCCAGTTCCACATGGTCCAGAATCACATAGGTGCCAACCGAATTGCGGCCATGCCGGGGGTCGAAGAACGAATAGACCATGGACAGCCCATCCGAGACGAAATCTGTCAAGGAAGCTGCAACCATCGTCCGGACGCCTGGCTTGGGATCATCTTCTTTGAAGTAGAGCACCAGGCATGAAGCAGTTGGCGTTTCCTCGACCATCGAAGAATACGTCTTGAAGTCAAAAGAACACATGGTGCCGTTGGGATGCCTGGCGGCCAGGTATTCCTGAAAAAGTGCAAACTGCTCCACATTGGCCTTGGGAGGCGTCACACGTCTGATGAGGTTCCGGTTCTTTCTGGCTATCTTGCGTTGACTTCGGGAAGGCTGGAAGTCCCTGATGCGGACCCGTGCGGACTGACAAGCATTGCAGCCTACACAATGTGGCCGGAACAGGGTTCGTTGTGTACGGCGGAATCCAACTGAAACCAGGGCATCATAGAGCGCAGAGCCAACCTCCTTTGTCTTGGCGACAGTAAAGACCATGCGCTCCGACCGTTCGGGCAGGTAGGGACACGGCAGAGAGTTGGAAATATAGAATTGAGATGATTGAACGACGTCGTCAAGCATCTGATGTCACCTGCAACCTGAAGCAATCGCTAGCAAACAGGCACTGCAAGAGCAATCCCGTCAAGGTTTTGCGAAGCTATCGGGGCGGCGACTGGGCAATAAAGTGGGGACGGCGGTAGAGATACCGTAGGACAAACTGCCGGGCGGCAGTTAGCCCGGTAGAATGGACTTGGCACGCCCGCCGATACAGGCTTGCAGGGCAAGCGTATCGGACGAGCGTGCCGGAGCTGTTCGATTAACCGGTTGCACTCAGCAACGGGTTATCATGCACGCTGGGATCGTTCGTTAAGGAAACGGTCGAACTCTGCCTGGTCCTTTGCTTCCCTCAGCCTTCCAAGAAAGGCCTTGAATTCCTCTTCTTCCCTTTCGAGCCTGCTCAGGGTCTCTTCCTTGTACTTGTCGAAAGCTGAATTCCCCGATGTTCGAACTCGCTTGCCCGCGCAGCGGCCAAATGACTTGGAAAACATTCTCTTGCTCCATAACAGAAATGCCAGAATGGCAAGGCCAACGGGCCACCAGATCACAAAACCAACCACCATCAGCGCAATCCACGCGAGTCTTCCCTGCTTGTCGATCCAATCGACTCCTTGCGAAAACCAGGCAGTGTCAACGTTCATTTGCCATAACCTCCAGTTGAACGCGCGGCCGCCCTTGCGGCCATACGGATGCGGCAACCCGCACCATTGAGTGTCAATGTTAATATCATTAACACTGAGGATGTGGTAAGTTCAAGCTGGAATTCAATAGGGGCGGGAACATTTTTTTGAATTGATGCCGGTCAGGAGGAGATCACGCCCAGCCCCCTCAGATAGACCCCGACTGCGCTCTCAAGAAGTTCTTCTGCCGAATATTGCGAACGCAAACCCTCAGGACCCCGGCCATAAAGTTCCACCACGCCATGGCTTATTGCCCAGATATGATCGCTGATCATGGTTGGAGGAGGAACGGCACGCGCATCCAGTTCTGCAACGAGCCCTCTGGCAGCTGACTCCACGACCGATTTGGCTCTTCGTGCGAAGTGGGAAAGGGAAGGATTGGCATTGATGGAGACGCCCGCCTCAAACATGGCCATGTAGTGGCCCGGGTGCCGGCGGGAAAAGGACAGGTACGCCTTACAGATTGATTCAAAGGCTGCGAGCGGACTGGGGCTGCCATGGTCGTAGGCAAACTCCAGTAATTCGGCAAATATGGCATACCCCTGGCTGGCAGCTTCCTCGAGCAGTTCATCCCTTGAAGCAAAGTGCCTGTAGGGTGCCGCTGCCGATACCCCGAGCCGCTTGGCGGCCTCGGCCATGGAGAAGGCAAGGGGCCCCTTGTCCCGTATCAACTCCAGTGCAACCTCAACCAGTTCCTGCTTGAGATTGCCGTGGTGATAGCCGCGCTTAACCATAGGCTCCGTGGTCAGGACGATCCTATCTCGGCCGGGTCGAAGGGCGTTGACTGATAAATCTCGTTGATCCAGTTGCCATAGAGCAGGTGCCCGTGGCTTCGCCATCGATTGACAATTGGCAGATCAGGGTTGTCCTCCTGGAAATAGTTCTGCGGCAGCCTGATCGGATCGCCCCGCTCCAGATCTCTTCGATATTCTTCATTCAATGTCTGATCATCGTACTCGAAGTGATTGAAAATATACAGTGCCCGATTGGCAAGGTCTTCCACGAAGCATGGGCCGACCTCCTCTGAATTCAAGAGCACCTTGAGCTGGCCGGTTGCCTCGAGTTCTTCAAACCGCATTTCGGTCCACCGGCTGACCGGAATCACGCAATCGTCCGAAAACCCGCGGAGATAGGGTGACACCGGAGCGAGATTGCTGTGCCGGAAACAGCCGAAGGCCTTGTGTTCAAGCAAGTGCTTGTCGACCCCGTGCCAGCGGTAGATCATTGCCATTCCGCCCCAACAGATGCCGAGCGTCGAATGGACGTTTGTCCGGGTCCATTCGAATATTTCCAGCAATTCGTCCCAATAGGTCACTTCCTCGAACGGCAGTGTCTCTATCGGAGCTCCCGTGATGAGGAATCCATCGAACTTCCGTTCTTTAACTTCCTGGAATGAGACGTAGAACGACTCCATGTGGGCCGGGTCCGCATTCTTGGGTACATGGTCAGTCATGCGCACCAGGGTCAGATCAATCTGGAGCGGAGTTGCGCCGATAAGCCGGGCAAACTGGGTTTCCGTCGCAACCTTCTTGGGCATCAGATTCAACAGGCCGATTTGAAGCGGCCTGATGTCCTGGGTTACCGCTCGATCTTCCGCCATGACCATGACGCCTTCGGACTGCAATATCCCGAAAGCCGGCAGTTCGCGTGGAATGTTGATAGGCATGCCGCTACACAGCCCCGGCGGCGACAGTTGACGCAGCCTGTTTCTGATCGATCGCTCGCGCAATCAACCCAAGGCAGTCCTCTTCCGTGCTTGCAGCGGCAACATCCGCTGTGTCAATTGCCACTCCCCAGTTTTTGGCAATCGTCTCGTATCTGGGCTCGCGGGCTGTCAGAGCCTTGCTGTAGATCCAGCACGAGAATTCGTCGGGATCGACGGCAGTTTCGGCTTGCCCGGTGATTGACAGGAACTCCTGCCAGTGCTTCACGAGGAATTCCTCATGGTAGTACATAGGTTTTGGTGCCTTCTGATAGCGGGCGATCAACTTGTCGGAATGTTCGGGACCTCCCTTGATCAGGACAAGGAGAACCTGGTTGCTGAGCTGCGCCAGCAAGTCGTCCTCGCGCCCATCCGGGTCGGCAACCTCACAGATCGAGCCGCTGGAATCGCACACGAAGTGCGGATACCCGTAGATGCTAGTGGCTCTCTCGATGAAACTTCCGGTATCCCGAAGCGCCTCGAATTCGGCATCCCTGTGCAGGCGCTGTCTCTTGACATACTCGTCAAACGGAATGCCGCCCAATGCAGGGTTACCCGGCTTTCCCATATAGGCGGTCAGAGGCTCCAGATTGTCGATGGTTATGTTGGAGCCAATATAGATTGAATCTGACTTCAACAATCGGGCCAGGAACGGGTTGCGCATTGCCTCGCGCTTGACGTTGTCAGTGATGTGCTCGCCCATGTAGCGAGTGCCAATCCTGTAATCGACAGAATAGTGAAACCACCGCTCCGTGTTGCGCAGCAAAGCCGACATATGGGTTTTGCCAACTCCGGACATGCCTAACAGCAGCACTCGCTTGCTGCCTGCGGCACTCCATTCTGCGGCGGTCTTGTAGATCATGGCGAGGATGTCATCAGGATAATGATGCCGACTAGCCCAACTCGCAATCGCATTCAATCGCCGAGGCTGCCATTGCCCATGCCGGGACGTGTGGAGTGAAGGCCAGCCGGCCTGCGCCATGCAAGTGACCGGCCATGATCGAGGTCATGAACACCACAGATATTCTCAGAACTTGCCGCCCGGGGCCATTACAGCCAGTCAGTTCTGTTCATTGCCAGCAGCGCTGTGCGACTCGGCACGAATGCTGATGTAATTCGCAAGCAAGATGATGGCGCTCCCGATGGCAACAAAAACGCCAATCGTTTCTGAGTAGACCAGGTATCCGACGAGCATGATGAGAGGCAACCGGGCAAAATCGAATGGCATGACGACCGCAGCCGGAGCCAGCTTCAGCGCATTGGTCAGGCAGTAATGCGCCAATATGCCTGCCGTCGAAATGACAATGAGGGGCAGGGCAGTGCGGCTGGATGGCAGTTCCATGTCCCCGTCGTATCCGGCCAACACAATGGCGAATGCCAGTTGCATGAGCGACATCCAGAATAATACGCTGGTCACATCAACATGCCGGACCAGCAAGCGCGTGGTCACGGCGGCGCCCGCGAAACCGACTGCGCAGAGAATTGCGGCGTAGACCCCCGGTGAAAGCGCGACAACACCGGGTCGTGCCACAATCAGTATGCCTGCAAATCCCAGTGCCAGAGTTGCCATCCGGCCCGCCGTCAAGCGTTCCCTCAAGACAAATGGCGCAAGAATTGCTGCCCAGATTGGCGTCGAAAACTCGAACGCGAACACTTGAGCGAGGGGAATGGTTGCAACCGCATAAAGCCACAGATTGGTGGCAGAGAAGTGAAGGATGTTCCGTGCGGCGTGAATCTCGAGGCGTGTGAATCTGATACTGCGAAGCCGGCCTGCTGCTGCTGCTACCGCAAGTACGATGACCAGCCCGGCAAGAGAGCGGTAGACCATGATCTCAAAAGTGTCGAGTTCATCACCAGCCTCCCTCCCGCCAACTGCCATGAGGCTGAAGGAAACGACAGTTCCGCTCATCCACAAACCAGCGCGGACAGGGGGCGGCAACAGGTCCAGCCATTTGTGCATCGTTGATCTTATCACAAGCCCCTCGTTTACGAATGCTGCGGTTCATGTCCGACCGCTCATTCCCATTCGATGGTGCCAGGAGGCTTGGATGTTATATCGTACGTAACCCGATTGATTCCGCGAACCTCATTGACGATGCGGTTGGCGGTCTCGGACAGGAATTCATGGCTGAACCTGAACACGTCAGCTGTCATGCCATCCACGCTTGTGACTGCCCTCAATACGCAGACGTCCTCATAGGTCCTGTTATCTCCCATGACGCCAACGGTCTGAACTGGCAGAAGCACTGCAAAGGCCTGCCAAATGTCATCATAGAGTCCATGATGGCGGATCTGTTCGATAAAGACGGCATCGGCTTCCCGCAGCATGTCAAGTTTCGGCCGGGTGACCTCACCGGGGCACCTGATTGCCAATCCGGGACCCGGAAACGGATGCCGCCCGACGAATTCATGCGGCATTCCAAGTTCGACTCCCAGCTTGCGGACCTCGTCCTTGAACAGTTCTCTCACTGGTTCCACCAGTTGCAAGCCAAGTGTCTCCGGCAGACCACCGACGTTATGGTGCGACTTGATGGTAACAGATGGCCCGCCAGTGGCGCTGACAGACTCAATCACATCAGGATACAGCGTCCCTTGGGCAAGGAACTCGACACCCTGAATATCGTTCGCACACTCAGTGAAGACGTCGATGAACAGCTTGCCTATGGTCTTGCGCTTGTCCTCCGGATCCGGCTTTCCGGCAATCGCCGCCAGAAACCGATCCGCAGCATCAACATGTATGAGCGGAATGTTGTAATGCTCGCGAAAGAGTCCAACCACCTGTTGCGGCTCGTCCTTGCGCAAGAAACCGTGATCGACAAATACGCAGACCACTTGGCCGGGCACCGCCTGGTGGACGAGCAACGCGGTCACGGCAGAGTCCACGCCGCCCGAGAGTCCGCAGATGACCTTTGAATCCCCGACCTGTGAGCGGATGCGGCTAATGGCCTGGTTCCTGTATTCGGCCATGCTCCAGTCGCAGCCGAAGCCGGCAATCCTGACAAAGTTGCGGAGTAACGTAGCCCCGTTCGGTGTGTGGTGGACCTCAGGATGAAACTGGAGGCCATAGAACTGCCGCCTGCCGTCGGCGACTACGGCCAACGGTGCATTGGGTGATGCCCCGATCGCCTTGAACCCCGGGGCCAGTTCTGTGACCCGGTCGCCGTGCGACATCCACACTTCCTCGACACCGTCAGCAAACAGGCCCTCAAACAACGGGTCTGCTGCACAATCTTCGCGTTTGTCGACGATGGCCCTGCCGAATTCGCGGTGGTGGCCGCTTTCGACCCGCCCGCCCAACTGCGCCATCATGACCTGTTGGCCGTAACATATGCCCAGCACCGGAATCCCGAGTTCATAGATGCATTGCGGAGGGCTTGGATGTCCTGGCGACGCAACACTGCCGGGGCCGCCTGACAGAATGATGGCCTTCGGGTGGAAGCCGTCCCGAATGAATGACTCCGTCGCCGCCTGATACGGGTGGATTTCGCAATAGACTCCGATCTCACGAAGCCGCCTGGCAATCAGTTGCGTAACCTGGCTGCCAAAATCAATGATGAGCAATTGTTCCCGTGCCACAAACCACTCCAGTGAATTCAATAACGATGCAACGGCGCCTTCTGTTTGGCTTATCCTGCCTTCAACAATGGAACATCAATTGGATCAAAAACAGATGCGCATCGTGGTAGCCGCCTGTGAGGGCGGATAAAGGAACACCCGCCCGGTTTCCAGTTTCTTCACGCCAGCTATCGAATGGGCGGGTGCTGCGATGTTGATGATGCAAGACCTTCGGGCCACTGGCCCGCAGGGCCAAGCCAACCAAGATGGCCAGACTGTTCCCATTCCCGTTCGTTTGCGGATGGCTGCAGCTGGCCTTGAACAGTTGCAACGGATACGGGTTCCGCAATAGTGTCCCGGCGATCGCAACGGTTGCCTACTGTTGCGCAACCATTCCACAGGGTGTTCTGCTCATGAATGATGACACGGGCAGCCGCCGCGCACGCCGCGGCGGTGGAGCCGCCAGAAGATCCGAGAGGCTGCGCATCCGGATCGAGTCGGCCAGGTTTATTGAACGCCATGTGCCGACAGTTGATCTGTTTTCTGAGGAAGCACTCGAGCTGATTGAGCACAACGCTGAAACGATCCTCGAGGAAATCGGCGTGGAATTTCCGGACAATCCGGAGGCTCTTGAACTTTGGAGGCAAGCAGGAGCAGATGTCAAAGCGGAACGCGTCCGTATTCCGCGTGGCCTCGCGCGGCGCTTGTGCTCCACGGCGCCATCAAGCTTTACGCAGCACGCCCGCAATCCAGAGAAATCAGTCGAGATTGGTGGGCGCAGCCTTGTTCTGGCGCCGGTCTACGGACCTCCCTTCATACGCGATCTCGATGGTGGCCGGAGATATGCGACCATGGAGGATTTCAGGAATCTGGTCAAACTGGGATACATGTCGAAATGGCTCCACCACTCCGGCGGCACTGTCTGTGAACCAACGGACATTCCGGTGAGCAAGCGCCACCTGGACATGCTGCATGCGCACATGGTCCTCTCCGACAAGCCATTCATGGGCTCGGTGACCGAACCGTCCCGGGCAGCAGACTCAGTCGAGATGTCGCGCCTCCTCTTTGGCGAGGAATTTGCCGAAGAAAACGCTGTGATGATCTCCCTCATCAACATCAACTCCCCGCTCACATTTGACTCGGTCATGATGGGGGCAATGGAGGTTTATGCGAGAGCCAACCAGGCCTGCATCATCTCGCCGTTCATCGTTGGCGGCGCCATGGCTCCTGTTTCGGTTGCCGGCACCTTGACACAGGTGCTGGCTGAGGTGCTTGCAGGCGTAGCTTACAATCAACTGGTACGCCCTGGCGCGCCCGTTGTGTTCGGCGCCTTTGTGACCTCAATCGACATGAACTCTGGCGCGCCGACATTTGGAACTCCTGAAGCCAGCCAGATCGTCTACGGGGCAGGGCAGCTTGCAAGAAGGATGGGGCTTCCGTTCAGATCCGGTGGAGCGCTGTGCGGTTCAAAGCTGCCCGATGCCCAAGCGGCCTATGAGTCCGCAAATACGCTGAACGCGGCGCTGCTCGGCGGAGTCAATTTCATGCTGCATGCTTGCGGATGGCTAGAGGGCGGACTGGTGAGCTCGCTGGAGAAATTCGTGATGGACGCCGATCAACTCGGAGTGTTGCACAAATTGGCTGCACCGGTGGATATTTCTGAAAACGGACAGGCGCTTGATGCAATCGAGGAAGTCGGTCCGGGCGGCCACTATCTTGGTTGCGCCCACACCCAGGCGAACTTTCAGACCGCTTTCTGGAGGACAGACCTGCTCGACTACAAGCCGTTTGAGACTTGGCAGGATGAAGGAAGCTCTGACACCAGCAAACTGGCTAGCCGAAGAGTCAAGGAACTGCTCCAGAATTACGAAGCGCCTCCACTGGACGCGGCGACAGGCGAAGCGCTCGAGTCGTTCATTGCCCGAAAGAAGGAAGCGCTTCCCGACAGCTTTGTATGAGTCCGGTTATCGCCTTGTGAGAGCTCCCGCCCAATGCAGAATCTTACGGCTGTGCCGGTTCCTACGCCGTCTGTCAGGACGAGAAGTCGTATGCGCGTTCGCCGTGCATGGCCATATCCAGGCCACTGGTTTCGTCCTCAAGGGTAACCCGCATCGGCAAGACAAGACCCAAGAGCTTGACGATGATTGCGGTAACAACCAGCGTGTAGACACCGACGATCAGTATCGAACCCAGTTGCGCAACCCATGAGGAGTCAGCAACAAACAGGGCGATCATGATGGTGCCGAATATACCGCCGACACCGTGCACAGCGAATACATCGAGCGTATCATCAATCTTCAGCAGGTTCTTGACGACTCCGACGGCCTCCTGACAGAGCAAGCCGGCTACACCGCCAATGAACAGTGCTTCAATGGGGCCTACAAATCCCGACGCCGGTGTGATTGCCGCAAGGCCGGCGATGGTGCCGGTCACCATGCCAACCAGCGAAGCCTTTCCGTATTTTATCCTTTCCAGAAGCACCCAAGTGAGGGACGCAGTTGCCGCTGAAATGTGCGTGGCCACGATTGCTGACGCCGCTCCGCCGTCGGCGGCGAGTTGTGATCCGCCATTGAAGCCGAACCAGCCGACCCACAGCATTGCCGCGCCCATCATCACGATGACAGGGCTGTGTGGCGGTTTGGTCTTGTCGCGTCGCGCTCCAAGAAAGAACGCTATCGCCAGTGCGGCGAGGCCGGCCGTTTCATGAACCACAATTCCGCCGGCAAAATCCCGAACGCCCGTGTCGCCGAAGAGGCCTCCGTCTGACAGCAATCCGCCGCCCCAGATCCAGTAGACGACAGGCGCGTAGCAGAGAAGCATCCAGAGCGCCGAGAACGCCAGGACATAGGCAAACCGGATGCGTTCTACGAAAGCGCCGACGATCAGCGCGGGTGTGATGACCGCAAAAGTCATCTGAAATGCAAAGAACAGCATTTCCGGCAATGTGCCTGACAGAGTATCGGGGCCAACCCCGATGAGAAACACCTTGCCAAGGCCGCCCCAAAGAGAGGTGCCGCCATCACCGAATGCGATGGAGTATCCCAGAGCCAACCAGAGTACGCTCATCAGGCATGCGATCCCGTAGCATTGCATGAAGACGCTGAGGATATTGCGTGCTCTCGCAAGTCCTCCGTAGAAGAGGGCAAGCCCGGGCAAGGTCATAAACAGCACCAATGCTGTGGCAGTGAGAATCCATGCTGTGTCAGCTCCATTCATTAATCTCTCCTCCCTGCTGTTTCGGATGACCGAATATGTCGGCGCGACGCGTTGGCGTTTCGCAGGACTATTAGTGCAAACCAGCCAAGAATGCCAAGCAGCACCAGCGGTTCGGTTTCAGCGGCGCAATGAGTGGGTTCAACTGCTCAGTTCAGGGACTGGGTTGGGTTTGCGCAGAGTCATGGGCCCGGTTGAATGGCGTCTGCAATCGCAAGCAGCGATCTGATGACGTGTTCGACTGACTCGGCCCGGACCCTGTCCCGCCCGAGTGCGCCGAACCGGACACTCTCAGTGGCCAGAATGCCTCCCGGACCGCAAATTCCAAAGCAGACAAGTCCTTCCGGCTTGCCGTTGGAACCCCCAGGGCCTGCAATGCCGGTAATTGAAGCGGATATTGTTGCATCGGACTGCCTCAGGGCGCCAAGCGCCATTTCGGCAGCGATTTCCTCCGAAACTGCACCGTAGCGCGAGAGTGTTGCCTCACTGACTGCAAGCAAAGAAACCTTCGAAGCGTTCGAATAGGTCACGAAACCGCGCTCAAAAACATCCGAACTGCCGGGCAACTCTGTCAGGGCTGCTGCAAGCAACCCTCCGGTGCAGCTTTCGGCAGTGCTGATCAACCAGCCATTCTTCCGGCAGCAATCCAGCAGCCTGGCCGAAATCATCCTGTCCATGTCATCTGCAACGTTATGGCTCCTGCAACACCGAGAATGGCTGCGGCTGCGCAACCGGCCAGGATGTCATCAAGCATGATTCCGGTCGGGCCGCCCATTTGGTCCGCCTTCCGGATGAGCGATGGTTTCCAGATGTCAAACAACCGGAAGAGCAAAAAGGCTGCAGCCCACATGATTAGCAATTGCGCATACCCCGGTTCGTCCAATCGACCGGCAATAAAGGACACTGGCAGTAGGGCGATCAGTTGCCCGGCCACCTCGTCGATTACGACTGAGGGCGGGTCTGCATCCTGTTGATGCCGCAAATCCCTCAGAGACCACCAACCGGCGAGCGTTGCGAGCAATGCCGCTAGCAGAAGCAGCACGACGCCGCCAAGCGCATGCAAAGCCAGACCGGCAATTGCCGCTGCGAAGGAACCCGCAGTGCCGGGCGCTACAGGAAATCTTCCGATCCCGAAGAATGTGCTTATGACGCTCTTCAAGTCTTGACCAAGGTTGCCACTGCCTGCGCGGCAATTCCCTCGCCCCTGCCAGTGAATCCCAATCCTTCCGTGGTTGTCGATTTTACGCCAACCAGTTGGACCGGAATGTTCAGGCAGCCGGCAATCCGCTCGCGCATGGCCTTCGCATGCGGTGATATCCGCGGCAATTCACAGATGATCGTGCAGTCAATATTCGAGATACTGAATCCCCGTTCGGCCGTCCGCTCCGCGGCGTGCCGCAGGAAGATCGTCGAATCCGCGTTCTTCCACTGCGGATCATCAGGCGGGAACCAGACTCCGATGTCGCCTTCCGCCAACCCGCCATAGATTGCATCGGCAATCGCATGTGTTGCGACATCTGCGTCAGAATGCCCCTTCAAGGACATGGTGTGGGGTATGCGAACACCGCACAATACGACCGAGTCTCCAGGCTGGAACTGGTGCACATCAAATCCGAAGCCCGTGCGAGTGGATCTTCCGGTCGCGACCATGGTTTCTCCCAACGGCAGATCTTCCGAAAAAGTTATCTTCAAGTTGCGGCTTGAACCAGCAACTGCCCGCAATCGAAGCCCCATGGCAACCGCAACCGAGGCATCATCGTCCGCTTGTCCGCTGAAATTGCGGTAAGCCCCGAGAATGGGCTCGAATGAGAAACCTTGCGGTGTTTGTGCCCTGCACTTGTTTGCGCGTGTAAGAGGCTGCTGCAGGACTCCCATGCTCTGATGCCAAAGCGCGTCAGAAACCGGAAGCACTGGGATAGCGCCGTCATCGACGTTCATGCTTGCGATGATGTCGTCGATCAAGCCGGAAGGAAGCAATGGCCTGGCGCCGTCATGTATAAGGACATGTGTTGGCGACGATTGCACCAGCGCCTCAAGGCCCGAACTGACTGATTCAAGCCTGGTCGAGCCACCCTTCGCCATAATCACCGTCCCATTCAATTCCGGCTCGACAAGCCGGTCGAACAGCTCCCTGTGATTGTCCGATATGACGCAGCAACAGCCTTCAATCTCCGGATGGTCAATAAAGGTATTGAGGGTTCGAGCCAGAACCGTCAGGCCTCCCAGTTTTGCATACTGTTTTGGCAGACCCAGTTCTGCACGGACGCCTGCGCCAGCAGCCGGCACGAGGGCAAACACCCGCATCGATTGGTTCACGAGTTCAACCCTTCGCGGCTGCGTTCTTCCGCAACGCAAACACTTGCCAATTGCACGCTCATCTGCCCCACTCGAATGAACCGCGCCTGCATGCCTGAATGTAGGTTCCAAATACCTGAAACCGACGGTTGCTGGTCATTGCCAATGGTGTGCTCCCGGGTTTGCATGACAGCCCGTCACAGTCGTTTTTCCAAATCCTCAGGATCATCGTATCCGGGTCTGGGAACTACAAATTGGTTTGCAGACACGCGGCCTGCATGCTTCCCGCAACTCTGTCCGGCATAGTCGACAGGTTGCTGTTTCTCAACAACCGGATTTGCGGTATTGCTCACCCGCACACGATTTCAACTACGCAATGCCGGATTGAGGATGACCAGCCGACGCCTGCTGCACAAGTTTGCCTGACTCCTGCATTTGACGATCCATTGATAGAAACCCTTTACAGAGATAGCCTTGGCCAGCCGGAGACGGAACGAGTTCTGCTGGACGGGTGGCGCTGATCATCGGGTTGCGAACAGACATGCCAGAGGAACAATATTGGACGGCGTTGCCGGTCGCGTCAGTTGCAGTGGACGCTTCCGACGGCGTAACAGACCTCAATCCAGCTGCTGAACTGCTCCTGAATCGCTCTCGCAAATCCGCAAAAGGCAAGCATTTTCCCGGGTTCTTTGCGGACGCACCATCGGTCGAACTGAGCTTGCAAAAGGTTCGATCCAGGCGTTCGCTCCTATCACTCGATGATGTCGAACTCTCCCGCAGCGCAGCACCTACCGTTGAGGCTTCGCTTCAGATAGCGCCGTTGGGCACGAGAACCGGCCATCTTCTTGCCTGTATTCGCTCGCGACAGGTCGAAGAGCGGATTGATCGTGGCAAGCGGTCAGAATTGGCAGCCCGCTCGGCAGTTGGACTGGCCGCAATGCTGAGCCATGAAATCAGGAACCCGCTCGCAGGAATTCAGGGAGCGGCGCAACTTCTTGCAATGCACGCGAGGGGCGAGGACCTGGAATTGACCCAGCTCATCGTTGACGAGATACGCCGGATTCTGAAGTTGCTGGCGCAGGTTGACCAGTTTGGAAGCACCAAGGTGCTGAATGTAACAGAGCTGAATGTGCACGACGTGCTTGACCGGGTCTGCAGTGTCTGGAAGCTCGGCTCTCCTGCCGAAATACGTTTGGTCAAGGAGTTCGACCCGTCACTTCCTGCAATCCTAGCGGATCAGGACAAGCTCATGCAGGTATTTCTTAACCTTATGAAGAACGCGAGCGAAGCGCTTGAAAACGTGAAGGGTACGATCACTGTCCGAACCTGTTATGATACCCACCTCAGGATTGGATCCGAACGGGGCAGGGCGATTGCTCTTCCGGTCCAGGTTGAAATCATTGACAATGGCGTTGGCATCGGCCCGGACCTGGCGCCGAATGTCTTTGAACCGTTTGTCAGCGGAAGGACCAACGGTTCGGGCCTCGGTTTGACCCTGGTTTCGACCATTCTCTCAGAAATGGGTGGGTGGGTAAATTTCGAGTCCAGGCCAGGCCGCACTGTATTCCGCGTCTCGTTGCCCGTCGCGGAACAAGGTTGAGGGGATTGCGATGGATGGGGTGGTTCTTGTTGCGGAAGATGATGCCGGCGTAAGAAAAGTCCTTTCCCAGGCGCTGGTTCGTGCCGGGTGCAGGGTTCATGCAACCTCTCTTCTAACCACTCTGGCCCGCTGGATTGACGAGGGCAAGGGAGATTTGGTGATCACGGATGTGATCATGCCAGATGGCAACGGGCTTGAACGCGTGCTTGAGATGAAAAGATCGCGTCCCGAACTTCCTTTCATCGTCATTTCTGCCCAGAATACCATTGCCACAGCCATCAAGGCTGAGGAGGCGGATGCATTCGCCTATTTGCCAAAACCCTTCGATGTTCCTTCTCTGCTCAACCACGTGAGGGTGGCGCTAGACTCGCCGCCCGTACGAGCAAGAACCGGTTCTGACTCCAAATCAGCGAAAGAAGAGGAACTGCCGTTGGTAGGCAGGACACCTGTCATGCAGTCGCTGTACAAGGTGATTGCAAAGGTGATCAATTCAGAGGTCCCGCTGCATATTGTCGGTGAGTCAGGGACCGGAAAGTCACTGGTCGCCAGAGTGATTCATGACTTGAGCGATCGGAGGAGTTATCCGTTTGTAACCGTTGGCGCAGATCGCATGGAAGGGCCGGACCAGCTTGCAACCCACCTGTCCCGGGCCAGCGGCGGCACGATCGTGTTTGACGAGGTCGGTGATTTCGGGCCGGATGTGCAGAGCACGCTGGTGCGCGGACTCGACGGCGCTTCGCATCCAACTCCGCGGGTGATCTCCACAACGCAGTTTCAATTGGCCGGGAAGGGCTCGGAGGCAAGTTTTCGCAAGGATCTATTCTACCGGCTCTGCGGCATTCAGATAGAAGTCCCGCCGCTGCGCAGGCGCATTGACGACATTCCGCTCCTGGCTTCGCATTTCCTCCAGTCGACCGAGAATGGCGGCCGCTTGAGCTTCGGCAAGGCGGCTACCGACATCCTGAAATCTTATGTGTGGCCCGGAAACGTTCGTCAGCTTCGTTCGATAGTCCAGCATCTTTCCCTTTCAGCTCAGCGGCCTGAAATCTCGGACACAGATGCCAGAGCGGTCATCGAGACGCTTCCCGACCGGCGGAAACTCTCCAGCCACAACACCAACACAATTCTTGATGAACAGGTTGAAGAGCAAATCAGGCACTACTTCAACCTGTACGGGAGCGGGCACCCGCCTGCCGGTGTCCATTTGCGGGTCTTACGCGAAATCGAAAAACCGCTCATTGAAGCGGCGCTTGATGCCACTGGAGGCAACAACATCAAATGCGCCGAAATACTGGGCATCAACCGGAACACGCTCAGAAAGAAGATCCGGCACCTGGGAATTACCCCGCGCCGGAGCAAGAGGTTGGCTTGAACCCGAGCATAGCCATTGAGTGCCGCTCTTGACGGCTGCCGCCGGCAATCCCGGGCTCGGCAAGGCATGAGGTCCATCGCATGACCTACCTGTCCCCGAGGAGAATGAAGCATCTGCGCAATTGGATGATTGCTGCGTTGGTCGTGCTTGTACCGTTCATGGCATGGCTCAATTTCCGCTTCTTTACCGGCCTTGAAGAGTTTTCGGTTTCCGCCGGCCTCGTGCTGCTCCTGCTTGGTGATTTTGTGCTGGGCCTTGCCGTGGTCGTATTCCTCGCGCTTCAAATGGTCCGCAAGGCAGTGCGCCGCAAGGATCTGGGGATCGAGTCGCCAATACAGCTCCGCCTTTCGCAGCTTTTTGCAATCGTTTCGCTTGTTTCGGCCGTTGCAGTTGCCGTGGTCGCAACGTTGACGGTGAACCAGGGCCTTGGTGGTTTCCTCCGGGTTTTCGTCAGCGAGTCCGTGAACAGTTCAAGGATTGCCGCACAGTCCTACTTCGATGAGGAAGTGGCAAAGGTCGGCACTGCGGTTACCGGCCTTGCACGCATTGTAGCATCAACCTACGACGAGAACGGCCAGCCTCTTCGTCAAATCCTCCAATCTGCGCAGGATGGATTGGAAGAAAAGGTCGACTATGCGTTCCTGATCAGTGGAAACTGCCACGTACTGGCAAGGGGCAACGGCAGTTACCTGTTTGACTATACGCCTCCACCAGCCAGCTTGGTTGACCGGCTTGCAATACTGGTCGACCAGGAATTGCCTGCCGGCGACGCTCCGGAAAGCAACTGCAGTTACCAGGAAGGAGTGGCTGGCGGCTGGAACGGCTATGTTGAGCCTCTGGAATTTGGGGATGGCCTGCAAGGTTTCGTCTACCGGCAACGCGATGGAAACTCGTTTTCCGCATTGCACCGGATTGCCGGCACCGCCGACCTGTACTTGCTGGTAACCAATTATAGTATCAGATCGATCCTGAATGTTCATGATGTTCTCCGGCCCGGCGCGCCGGAAGGGCCAATCTACACAGTCCGCAGGCTTGGTGAAGCGTTGGTGCTGTCGTCTGTTGCCTATCTCCTCATCACCCTTGTGATTGTGTTCGCAATGATTGGTCTTGGCATTGCGTTCGCCCGCAGGATTTCGAAACCCATCGAAAACCTGGCGGCGACAGCCAGCGCAATCGAAGGCGGAATGACCGATGTCAAGGTAGCCGAAACTGGCGACGACGAAGTCGCCATGTTGAGCCGGTCATTCAATCAGATGCTCGGCCGGATCCGCGGCCATACGGCAAAATTGATCGAACTGCGCGAAGTCGCAGAAGAAAACCGCGACCTTGCGGAGAAGCGCGAACAGTCATTCAGAAGCGTGCTTTCCAGTGTAAGCGCTGGCGTCATCGGGCTAGATCCGGATACCAGGATCGTCTTCATGAACGAGTCAGCTGGCAGCCTGCTGGGTGTCAGGCACGAAGAGTTCAATGAATTGAGTGAGTCATTCCGGCCTCACAAGCTGGCGTCCACAGTACCAGAGTTCGTCGAACTGCTTGAGGAGTTGCGCAGCAAAGGCCTCAGCAGTCTTCAGTGGGAGTTGGATTTGACCACGGGCAACGAAGTGCAGAACAGGCTTCTTGTCCAGTTGGCCGAACGCAGAGGGCGCCGGGGGCTGGAAGGCTACGTGATCGCGTTCGACGACATTACCGAACTGCTTGAGACGAAAGAGAGGGCAGCCTGGTCGTTCGCAGCGCGGCAGATTGCACACGAGATCAGGAATCCGTTATATCCGATGCTGTTGGCAGTACAAGACATGCAGGACCTGGTTAAGGAAGGGGCGGTCGATGAAGCCCGTAAAGAGTCCTTTACCGGATACCTGCAGATGATCGAGAAGAACATCACCAATACGGAGAAATTGACCGACACCTTTTCCGAGTTTGCCAAGTTGCCCGAACCGGAACTGGTGGAGGGAGACATTTGCGCTACCATTGAACAGGCGGTTGCAACCGAGGTGACAAGAGGATTGGGTGTTGCTGTCATGACTGAATTCGATGCACGGCCAATCATTGCAGAGTTCGACCCCAGCCTGCTTCTTTCCGCAATGGTCAATCTGCTGAAGAATGCCGGGGAGGCACTCTCCGAATTCCGGAATGCGGGGCAAGTTCACGAAGGATGGACGCCGCAAATCCGCGCGTCGGCAGGCAAGCAGGGTTCCAAAGTTGAAATCCGGGTCATGGACAACGGACCCGGATTTGCAGCCGAAAACAGGGACAAGTTCCTGCGGCCCTTCTTTTCCACAAAAAGAGAGGTGTCTCGTGGTATCGGCCTTGCGTATGTAGACCGTGTTGTTTCAGGGCATGGCGGCAGCCTGGAACTTGGCGAGGCTCCGGCGTTCGATCAGAAGCAAGGCAATGGCGGCGCTCTTGTGACAATTTGGCTTCCGATTGACGGTGGAACGCTGAAAGACAACCGAGGGGCGCAGGAGCGCAACGGGCAGCAGTTTGGAAACGAGAATGAGTGACGTCCTGATAGTTGATGATGAACCGGACATTTGCCAAGCGGTCACAAGTGTCCTCAAGAACAGTGGGATCTCGGCTGAGTTCGTGACCGAGGGCAGGGAATGTGTCATGGCCGTCAACAGGCACAGTCCAAAGGTCGTCATTCTGGATCTCTGGTTCAAGGACTTCGACCTTGACGGCTTCAATCTGCTGAAGCTTCTGAAGGAGAACAACCCTGACCTGCCTGTTATCATCATTTCTGGTCAGAAGACCCTGGAGGTGGCGCAAAGGGCCGTCCAACTCGGCGCGTTTGGTTTCTTTGCCAAGCCGGTGGACAAGCGCACGTTGCTTGAGGTTGTCAGGTACGCCATGGAAGTTGCCCGGCTCAGGCACGAAAAGGTCTTGCTGAAGGACGAACGCATCGAACCGATCGAAATGGTCGGTTCTGCGCCAGCGTTCATGGAATTCAAGCGGGAACTTGACAGGTTTGTTGACAAGAACACACGTGTCCTGCTGAGGGGGAGAGCGGGAACAGGCAAACAGCATGCTGCGCGCTTCATCCATGCCCAGTCTGGAAGGCGCGAAGAGCCCTTCATTTCGGTGAATCTGTCCACGCTGGAACGCATGGAGGCAAAGGCAGAATTGTTTGGCCGCCAAGTCGAGTATGGAAAAGTCCAACCCGGCATGATCGAAAAGGCCGGTGCCGGCACACTCTACCTCGAAGAGGTCACCGAACTCCCATCCGACGTCCAGGGAGCGCTGCTGCGCGCAATTGCAAGCTCCTCTTACCAGCGGATCGGTGGTTCGGAACAACTGCCTTTGGATTGCCGGTTCATCTCCAGCACCAGCAAGAACATTGAATCTGAAGTTGAGGAAGGCTTATTTAACAGGGATTTGTTCAACCGGCTTAATGTAATTTCTGCACATCTGCCAACCTTGGAGGAACGCTTGGGCGACATTGAATTGCTCGCGGAACATTTCGTCGAGTATTTCCACCGCACGAACGGCCTTCCGTATCGGGAATTCGATCCCCTGACCAAGATCAAGCTGACGAGCATGAACTGGCCAGGGAACATCAGGCAGTTGCGGAACCTGATTGAACGTATTCTCATCACTGGTCCCGAGAAGGGCAAGATTCTGCCTGATGAGATCCTGCTGCCGGAATCAAATTCTCCATTCTTCGGTTATGCTGGCGATCTTGAACACCTGTTGGCACTGCCACTTCGGGATGCGCGCGAGGAATTTGAACGGGAGTACCTGATCAGGCAAATCAACAAGCACAATGGCAGCATCAAAGATGCTGCCAAAGCGGTTGGCATGGAACGTTCGGCGCTTCATCGCAAACTCAAGGGCCTTGATGTAACCACCAAGCTGGCGCCTGGTGGAAGGGTAGCCACAAAGAGCAGCCCAAGTGAGACGTCATCCTGATCAGATAGCAGTCACGGTGGCTGTCCGGGAACTGTTGAGCTCATCGGAAGCGATCACAAGATGAAGATTATCGTGCTTGGCGCAGGGCAGGTCGGACAACAGATCTGCAGCTATCTTTCACGGGAGGATTGCGAAGTCGCCGTAGTAGATACGGACTACGTTCCAGTGAGGCAGATTGCGGAACGACTGAATCAGACCGGAATCGTCGGGCATGCTGCGGATCCCTCCTCACTCAAGAATGCCGGAATAATGGACGCGCAGCTTCTTGTTGCTGTCACCAGCGCTGACGAAACAAACATCGTTGCGTGCCTTATTGCCCGCAATCTCGGGTCCAGGGCGCGCACTATTGCCCGCCTGCGCAATCAGAACTTCATGGAAGGTGTCATGAGCGCGACTGGCGGTCCGATCGACACCGTGATCAATCCCGAGCGCGAGGTTGCGGAAGCGGCTGTCCGCCTGCTGGACACTCCCTCCCTATTCGACCGGCGCAACATACTGGGAAACACAGCCATCCTTGCGGGATTGCGGCTCGAAAGAAATTGTCCGCTTCTCAACACGCCGCTGCGGCAAATGTCCGAACTCTTTACCGACTTTACTGCTGTTGTAGTGGGCTACCGGCGCAACGGCAGCCTCGTAGTGGCGGCATCTGATGATCAATTGTTTGCCGGGGATGAGGTCTATGTCTGCATGGAGCGGAAGGACCTGGAACGCACGCTCCGATTGTTTGACATGGAGGGAACACCATGTTCCCGGCTGGTGATAGTAGGCGCTGGCAGGGTCGGAATTGAAATTGCCCGTCAGCTTGACGGCCTTCCAAGGAGAACGAGTGTCAAGCTGATTGAAGTCAATAAGCATCGCGCAGAATACGCAGCCGAAACACTTGAACGGCGGGTCATCCTGTATGGCGATGGTTTGAGCAGCGAAATTCTGGAGGAAGCCGGCATCGCATCCGCACATGCGGTGCTTGCAGTAACCCAAGACGACAAGACCAACCTGCTGGTTGCGACGAGAGCCAAGCAGATGTCGGGATCGGTGGCTGCGGTGAGCCTGGTGAATGAACCCTCGCTGGCCCCAATGATCAACCAACTGTCCATTGACGCCATGATTGATCCCCGGGACACGACAGTTTCGTCAATATTGCCGCACATCAGAATGGGGCAGGTGACGCGCGTCGGGTTTCTGGGAGACTCCGAAGCCGAACTGGTTGAGGCGACCATTGGTGCAGATGCTCGCATCGCTGGCAAGACGATCAGGAATGCGGGGTTGCCCGAAGGCGTCATGGTTGGAGCAATCCGAAGAAAAGATGAAATACTCCGGACCCGGCCAGACACCCGGTTGAGGGAAGGCGATTCAGTAGCGTTCTTTGCCTTGTCTGGCGATGTTCAGGAACTGCTTGAGCTCTTGCGTTCCGATGAAGCTGCAGTTTGAATTTCCTGCCTTCGCAGCAGCAATCTCCATTTCTGGCGTGGCGATGTTCGGGCCCGCCGTTGCGGCATTGATTGCAGACGACCACCAGGCATCCAGATCCTTCTTCTATACGGGCCTGCTGACGGTCGTGTTTTCCGTGATCGTCGGGATTGCCATCCAGAACTTCCGGCCAAGGCTCTCATATGTTGATCAGTTGTTTGGATTGCTGCTGACCTTCATTCTCATGCCAGTCCTGCTTGCAGCCCCTCTGGCAACTCTCGTTGATTCCGCCACTCTGCTGGACCTCTATGTGGATATGGTCTCCTGCCTCACGACAACGGGCGCTGCGGTCGCAGAGCTTTCGCCGGCGCTGGGCCGAAGTGTAGAGATCTGGCGTGCTGAAGTTGCCTGGCTGGGTGGATTCCTGATCTGGGTCGCAGCCGCCGCGATACTCGAGCCATTGTCATTGGGCGGGTTCGAGGTCGCAACCAGGCGGGTAGCGGCCCTTGACAGCACTCCACGGCGCGATCGGAGAATAGCCCGCCGCAGCCTTCAGCTACATGCCAAGAATCTGTTGCCATGGTATCTGGGCGCAACTGCCGTGCTTTCGGTTCTTGAATTCGCCTCCGGCGCCGATGCAGTTACCGCCATTGTGCTTTCCATGTCGACGATTTCAACCAGCGGCATCGCCCCGGCAATCCAGACGGGTTGGTTTCAGGAAGCAATCATTCTCGTTTTCCTGATATTTGCATTGTCGAGCCTGTTCGTCACGGCCAGAGGCGCCGCATTCAGGCCGGACAGAATTTTGGGCGATCCGGAATTGAAAGTCGCGTTGCTGGTGGTGGCTGGCACTTTGGCGGCCGTACTGCTGGCAAATATTGACGTGCTGCTTGCGGCAAGAAGCACGGAAATGGGTGCTGAATGGGCCGGAGCCGTCTGGGGCAGCCTGTTCACTACAGCGTCCTTTCTGGCCACAGCCGGTTTTGAAAGCAGTTTTGTCGAGGGGAAGCTGACTTCTACGCAGTTTGGCTACCCTGCGGCAGTTCTAATCTTCCTTGCGGCGTTGGGCGGCGGTGTAGCTACGACAGCAGGCGGCATCAAGCTGCTTCGCGTATTGGCACTGGCGAGATTGAGCAACCAGGAACTTTCCCGTCTGGTCTATCCGTCCACAGTGGCGGCGTCCCCTGGTATTGGCCGAGAACTCAAGGTTAGCGGGCAGGAATTCGCATGGATTGCGTTCGTTGTCTTCTGCGTGACTGCCGCATTCCTTTTGCTGGCGTTCGCAGCATCTGGATTGTCTTTCACTGAAGCAGCCGTCGTCTCGTTTGCTTCGCTTTCCACAACAGGCCCCTTGGCGAAGAGCGTACTTGGACCTGGCTTCAACTATTGGGACTTGGGGGGAGGGGCCAAATGCCTGCTTGCCACGGCAATGATCCTCGGGCGGCTTGAGTTCTTGACGGTCATTGCACTGTTCAACCCGGCACTCTGGCGGGCGTAAGCGGCGGTTTCATGCACGTGAAATCAAGAGGTTGGGCGTGCGGTAAACGCACACGGCGGGCACAACACCGGTAGACAGGCATTGATGCCCTGTCTAATAGGGCTTGCACGAGCAGAAAAACCCGGGGCACGAACATGGCAGCCGACAAAGGCAACTTGCAGGACGCTTTCTTGAATTCCGCCCGGAAGTCCAAAAGCAGCGTCACCATTTTTCTGGTCAGCGGGGTCAAGCTGTCCGGGATCATCACATGGTTCGACAATTACTGCGTGTTGCTGAAGCGGGATAACGTATCGCAACTCGTTTATAAGCATGCAATTTCGACAATCATGCCTGTAGGTCCGCTGGAATTGAGGGACGGTGCCAGCAACGAAGAGAATCCACTTCAACTTTAGGATCTTTGCGCACAGGTCGAGGATGAGCATATTGGGGCCGGGGTTGGCGCACGAAAACTGCCTTGGCACCCGTTGAACAGAGCAGTACGAAACACGCAATCAGGCTTCAGTCTTGTGTGCGTTGCCAACAAGGGCGCCCTCCCGAGAGAACTCCCTTTAACCGTGTTGCAGCGCTCAGGAACATTCCTTGAGGAGGTTGGCAGGGTTATGCTTCCTGTAGCCGCAAACCAGACATCCGAGTTGAATGGGCAGTCTGCATGAACTCCTTGAATGTGGGCATGCACCGACAATACACATTTCTTCTCATGAGGGTGCGAGCGCCGTCGCAGGGATCAAGATTCATCACAGGGACCGGCCCCTGGCAGCTCAGTTCACCGGCTCCAGGATAGTAGTACCGACACCGGAGGAACGGGCATATTCCGGGTCAAGTGACATGACGATATAGTCGCCGTTACGCCACAAGGCGCCGAGATCATCATAGTGCCGTGAAAGGGGATGACCGCTCTGCCCGGTTGAAATGATGAAGGACGACGCGTCCGGTTCCGAGAAGTCATAAACGCCGCGATAACCCGACCCGTGAACACTCGAATACGGTGAATTCTCTGTACCAGCGTAGGTGCCACGATTCAGAGTGAATTCCCCCCCAGATGTCGACTGGCGTATATTGACCAGCCAGGAGAGCGTTCCAAACCTGCCCAAGACAGGGTGATCATGGTGGGCACGATGGGCATTGCCCCAACGCCAGTTCTGCATGTTCTCGCCATGGCTGGCGGCGAGGTTGGCCAACGCTTCGTCGAGCGCAAGGGTGGCGATTTCCTCACAGGATTCCCGGTCGGTGGTCTGCCTGATATCGCACCAAGCTGAAGCTCCATCGACATCACGGAATACCCTTTCGATGAAGAGCGGGTCCGGCCGGCTGAATTGATCCGCCAGAGTCCCGAGATCGTCCTGTGTGAGCAGTTTCTGGACCGCATTGGTCCACGCAGCGTATATCAGCGGTTCCGGCCGGTGCTCGTCCATGCGGCCATTCCATTCGCGCAGCAGGTTAATCGCTTCGTTGCGGGCATTGACTTCGGGATCCTGGGAAGGACGGTCAGCGACATGCCATGACTCGCGTCCCAACAGGGCGCTGATGGTCCGCGCCGCATAGGAAACGGTATCCAGCTGAATTGCCTTGAACCCGTCCCTGGTGAATACATTGCTCTCAAGCAACAGGAGTCTCAGGCGTTCGATGCGCTGGCTGTCTCCCCAATAATGGCTGACATGTTCAGGAAACGGGCGATCTGTCAGCTTGTTGTTGGTGTTGGCCAACAGGCCGCTTGCCGGGTTCCGGATTCTGGGCAGTTCCTCGTAGGCGATCGCTCCCTGCCAACGGTTCCGGTGCTTCCAGCCAGGTGCGGGGGATATGCCTCTGGTTTCATGAAACAGGTGCCGGCGCGGCGCTGTGCCGAGAGTTTGCATGACGATCTCATCACTGCTGGCAAGAAACAGGTTGAGTGATGGGGCTTGCACCAGTCTGACCGCTTCCAGCGCCTCGTCAATGGTCGCGGATTTCATCAACCCGAGCACGCCGGTCAAGGTTGTGTCGGCAGGGTTGAGTGCGGTCCAAGCCAGACTGGCGACATGATCTTCCGGAAGAATGCTATCCAGGTCAAAATACCTGCCGGGGATCACGGGACCATTTTCGGTCCACAGCGCTTCGATCACCAAGGGCGATTCATCTTTTACATCAATTACTTCGTTCTTTGTTCTGAAAGGCCGGTAGCCTGCCGGCGTCAGGTAAAGGCCGTCATCCGTGGGGTCGAGCCTCTCGATCATGATGTCCTGATCGTCCAGATAAGACGACGTCACGCCCCAACCAAGTTCCGCAGACCGGCCCGCAATCATTGCCGGGATCCCGGGAATGGTCGCCCCGATAATTCCGCCAGAAGAGAGTTCGAGCCGGGCAAGCATCCAGATTGACGGAGCCGTGAACCGCAGGTGCGGATCATTGGCAAGCAACGAGCCACCAGCGGCTGATTTGTCCGGAGCAGCGGCCCAAGCGTTGGATGCGCCGCCTGATGCTCCTGCAAGTGGCCCCGACGGATGGATCGTTCCCGAAACTGCGGGGGTATGGAGGTTGAGTGTTGTACCTCCTGACGCTGTGGTCCTGCTCGCCAGGTCAGGCGCGACCATTCTTGGAACTTCAGGCATCAGATCGGCCAGGCGTTCGGGTGAAACTGCCGCTTCAGCCCGCGCCCTCAGGATCTCGTTTCTTGCATGAACAGTCAGCTCATATGCCTGCAAATTCATGATGGCGAGGCTGTCAAACGGCCGCCATGGCCTCAATTCAAAGTCGAACAACAGCAATTCCGGGGCACCGGCGTTGAACAGGCTGTTATCGATCACCTTCAGCCATTCATTGACGCCAGCTGCGTAACCATCAAGCGCTGCCTTGGTCCAGGCGTCCTGAACTTCGTACGAGGACACGGCCAGCCCGTTCATGTCCAGGCGGCGCATCAACTCGTCCGAAGTCAGTGTCTGGCTGCCGAATACCTCGGACAAGCGGCCTTGCACCATCTGCCGGAAGATCAGCATTTGCCAGAGCCGGTCCTGCGCGTGAGCGAATCCCAGACCAAAGAAGACATCTTGGTCGGTGTCGCCAAAGATATGAGGAACCCCGTGCCTGTCCCTGACGATTTGAACCGGACCAGTGACGCCATCCACGCGGTGGGTTGCCGAATAGTCGGGAATTGACCTCGTCAGCAGGAAATAGGTCCCTCCAAACAGCAACAAGGCACCGGCAAGTATCGCCAGGAATGCGCGCAGAATCCACTTGAAGATTGTTAGCAAGTTGGAAGCCCTCCGGCATGGAGTCTGCAGTTGAACTCGTTTACACGTCGAGCGCCTTCACAGAAACAAAAGGAACCGAAAATGGCAAGAGTGGCTTTTCTGGGTCTTGGCGTCATGGGATATCCTATGGCCGGGCATTTGGCGTCCAATGGCCACGAAGTGACCGTCTACAACAGAACGGCTTCGAAGGCGCAAGACTGGGTAGCGCAGCACAAGGGATCCAGTGCGCCCACTCCAGCGGAAGCGGCAAGCCGGTCCGAAATCGTCTTTGCCTGTGTCGGTAACGATAACGATCTGCGTTCGGTCTGTCTTGGAACCGATGGTGCATTCAGCGGTATGGAGCGCGGCTCCGCATTTGTGGATCACACGACGGTCTCCGCATCGGTAACGCGGGAATTGTCAGGTGAAGCGGAAACTATCGGCGTGCAGTTTGTTGATGCGCCGGTTTCGGGAGGCCAGGCCGGGGCCGAGAACGGCGCATTGTCTATCATGTGCGGCGGCCCGGAAGACGCGTTCGCACGCGCCGAACCGGTCATGGACGCCTACGCCCGCATTTGCCGGCGGCTTGGTGGCAGCGGTTCCGGACAATTGGCCAAAATGGTGAATCAGATATGCATCGCCGGATTGGTCCAGGGACTCTCGGAGGGGCTCCATTTCGCAGAAAAGGTAGGCCTTGACGGAAAGGAAGTCGTCGAGGTGATCAAGCTCGGCGCAGCAGGTTCTTGGCAAATGGAAAACCGCTATTCGACCATGCTGGATGGCGAGTTCGAATTCGGGTTTGCAGTTGACTGGATGCGCAAGGATCTTGGCATCTGCCTTTCGGCTGCTGATGAGGCGGGCGCATCGCTGCCGGTCACAGCGCTTGTGGATCAGTTCTACAAGGACGTTCAGAGGTTGGGCGGGTCCCGGTGGGACACATCCAGCCTTATCCAGAGGTTGCGCGCGGTGGATGCCGCGGGCCAGTAGCCGCGGCATCCTCTAGAGTGTGGAACAGTTCACGCAGTGATGCGCGTGTATTTCGTTCCCTCAAGCGATGCGCCAATGTGCAGGCCAGCGGCGCCAAAGATCATCCCGGCGACATCGGCTCTGCGTGTGATCGTATCCACCCGGTGAAGTTCCGAGTCATCGACGATCAGGAACGACATTTCGGCGCCGAATTTCCATCCCTCGGACGTGCGGAACTTCTCGAGCGAGTTCGCGTTCAAGAAGAACAGTACCGAGGAATATTGCTGGGCGCTGAACTGGAAGCCGTAGTTGAACTGAACTGAACTGTAATAGTCAACAGTCTGGTCCTTGACGCGCAGGACACCTTCGCCGAAGGCGCCACCGAGCAAAAATGCGCCCTTGGTGACCAGTGGCATGATCAACATGCCGCTTGACAGTTCAATGAGTTCTGCCGACGGAGGGACGCTTGCCCGCAAGAACTGCAACGCCGTGTTGGCCCTGCTGTCCAGTTCCTGAAATCGGCTTATGTTGGATTGTCCAAGGCTCGCTTGGGGCGCGCCTGCGCATGCAGCCGCAACAGCACCCGTCACGAACCCGCGACGTGTAACGGTAACCATTATTGATTTCCTTCTGCCAGTTGGTTCTTGCCTGTGGCTGGCAGCATACAACAATTTGCGGCGCTTGTCACCTACTTTAACAAGGCTCCTGTCAAAGCCGGATGGGAAGGTCGCCGGAGCGCATGAGGCGGTGACCAATTGAGGAGGCCAGAAAGGCTTCAACCGGCCTTCAACAATCTTGCAGCAACCGGGGCAAAATAGGTGAGGACTCCATTGCAGCCAGCGCGCTTGAATGCAGTCAGCGACTCCAGAATTGCCTTTTCCCGATCAATCCAGCCGTTGGCGGCAGCGGCTTCAATCATCGCGTATTCTCCGGACACCTGGTAGGCAAAGGTGGGTACCCTGAACTCGTTCCGGACCCTGCGTACGATGTCGAGATAAGGGAGACCGGGTTTGACCATTACCGCGTCGGCACCTTCCGACAGGTCCCGCTGGATCATCCGCAGCGCTTCGTCGGAATTGGCGTAGTCGAGTTGATAGGATTTCTTGTCGCCTTTGAGAGAGCCAGAGGATTTGATTGCATCGCGGAAAGGGCCGTAGAAGGCTGACGCAAACTTTGCAGAATAGGACATGATGGCAACCGGCCCATGCCCCTGGTTCTCAAGTTCCGCACGTATCTTCCCGACACGCCCATCCATCATGTCGGAGGGCCCAAGCACATCGGCACCGGCTTCGGCATGACAGAGTGCCTGCTTTACAAGGCACTCAAGCGTCTCGTCGTTCAGGATTTGCCCATTGCGGTAGAGGCCGTCATGACCATCGGAATTGTATGGGTCCAACGCAACATCCAGCATCATCGGCATATCAGGCAGTTGCTCCCGAATGGCGCGCACCGCCCGATTGGCAAGATTGTCGGGGTTCCAGGCCTCCTCGCAGTCGCGTGACTTCCGTCTCTCGTCTACCTGGGGAAAGAGGGCGATCAGCGGGATTCCCAGTTCATTGGCTTCCGCAGCTCTTTCAGTGGCGAGGTCAACGCTCACCACATCCACTCCCGGCATTGACATAACCGGGTCCGACCTGTTTTCCCCCTGCTGGACGAATATCGGCCAAATCAAGTCGGATACGGAGAGCACATGTTCGCCCACCAACCTGCGCAGGGGAGCGCTTCGCCGCCACCTCCTTGGCCGATTGAAGGGAAATGGAGCCATTCCAGTCATTTCTTTGCCTCCTGTATGCAAGGTCATTGTACTGCCTTGCCAGTTGGTTGTCCTGCAAACGGCTACCAGAGGGCAGACAATGAAACATGCGGTTCCTGCATGGCGGTTTCCCGATGAATATGCCGGATACCACATTCCATAAACCTCATTTTCCGCTCAAGGAGGGATGCCGGCTGGCAATCGTTGGCGCGCCCGAAGGTTGCAGAGCGAGCCTGCTGGCACGCCATGCGCGTGCTTCGGAGCGCCCCCTGCTTCATGTAGTCGAAGATGACCGCGCCATGGCGGCAACCCAAGAGGCGCTGGCGTTCCTTGCGCCCGACCTCACCGTAATGACCATTCCGGCCTGGGACTGCCCGCCATACAGCCGCATTTCGCCCAATCCCGAAATAGCTGCTAGCCGCATTTCCGCACTCGGAAGAATCGCCATGGAAGATCATGGCTCTGCGAAAATTGTCGTTACCACCGCACGATCGATGCTCCAGCGGCTGCCTTGCCGCTCCTTTGTGAGTTCGCAACGTTGGAACCTCGAGGCAGGAGGGCAATACGACTACTCAGGCTTGCGGTCATTCCTGGAGCAGACCGGATACGTTCCCGCTGCAAGGGTTTCAGTCCCCGGTCAGTTTGCAGTCCGGGGGGCTCTGATAGACGTCTTTCCGCCGGGTTTTCAGCACCCGGTCCGGTTTGAGTTTTTCGGGGATCTGCTTGAAACGATAAGGAGTTTCGACCCGTCAACCCAACGAACGATCGGAAAGCTCGATTTTGTTCATCTGGACATGCTGTCGGAAGTTGTCTTGACGCCAAGCGCAATCAAGAGCTTTCGTAGCAGATTCCGCTCGGAATTCGGCGTGGCCAGGAGCAACGACCAACTCTACGACTCGGTCTCATCCGGTGTAAGGGTTGCCGGCATCGAGCACTGGTTGCCTCTATTTCACGATAAACTCACCAGCCTCTTCGAGTATCTTCCTGGTTCCCAAGTCTTCATCGACGAAGCTGCAAACACGCAATCCGGGATACACTGGGAACGGGCCGTTGAAGCGCATGCGCTCCGAAAGGAAATTGCTTCAGGCCAGCGGCTTTCTGGTCCGTGCAGTCCGGAGTCGTTGTTTCTTACACCCAGCGAATTGGCGTCGGAACTGTCGCAGCGACAGGTTGGCTTGTTTCAGGATGCTGCACTCCCAGGAGGGGACCCCGTCCATGACGCCGGAATCAAGAGAGGCAGAGCATTCCATCGCGAGCGCGTAGAGCCGGACGCACCGGTGCTGGACGAGGTCGCACGCTACCTCAACACCTCGCGGAAGGCCGGCAGGGCCGTTTTTGCCTGCTGGTCCGAGGGCACCCGCGAAAGGCTCTCTGCCATGCTGTCCGGCCACGGCGTTGAAACTGTTGCAATCGATCGTCTGGGTGCCCTGCCTGCGGCAGCGGGACCAATCGGTATGGCGGTGTGGGAGTTGACCGAAGGGTTTCAGTCACCTGAGCTGGTCGTGGTCTCGGAGCAGGATGTGTTTGGCCAGCGGCTGGCTCACCGTAGCCGCCGCAAGGAAACCGGGCACTTGCTCCGCAATGAAATGAGCACCCTGGTTCCTGGCGAACTCGTTGTCCATGTCGAACACGGAGTAGGGCGGTTCATCGGCCTGGAAACGGTCAGGGCAGCAAATTCCGTTCATGATTGCATAGCTGTCGAATACAGGAAAGGCGACCGGCTCTATCTTCCAACGGTCAACATAAACCTTCTCTCCCGGTTCGGTGATAGCTCAATGCCTCTTGACCGTTTGGGGGGTGTTCACTGGCAGGAACGAAAGGCCCGGCTCCGCGAGGAAGTGCTCCGCATTGCAGAACAACTGCTGGCTGTTGCTGCGCGCAGAAAGACACAACAGGCGCCAAGAATGAGCGTGGACAGCGACGACTGGAACGAGTTCCTTGCGCGCTTTCCCTTTGTCGAAACGGAAGACCAGACGCTTGCTACGAAGGAAATCCTCAGCGACCTCGAAAGCGGTGCGCCCATGGACCGTCTTGTCTGTGGTGACGTCGGTTTCGGAAAGACCGAGATCGCGATGCGTGCTGCTTTGGTCGCGGTCTTGTCCGGATACCAAGTGGCAGTCGTTGCACCGACAACTCTCCTGGTCAAACAACACTACGAACGATTTGTGGCACGATTTGCCGCTCTGCCCGTGAGAATTGGTCAGTTGTCGCGCCTCGTGGATGCCAAGAACTCCAATCTGGTACGCAGCGAGATTGATGCCGGCAAACTGGACATCGTGATCGGAACACACGCACTGCTTGGCAAGAGCATCAAGTTCAAACGGCTTGGTCTTGTGGTCCTAGATGAAGAACAGGCATTCGGTGTGCTCCAGAAGGAACGGTTCAAGGAACTCAGGGCCAGTGTCCATGTGCTTGCACTCACCGCAACACCGATTCCGCGTACCCTCAAGATGTCGCTTTCCGGCGCCAGGGATCTCTCACTTGTCTCAACTCCACCCAGCGACCGGCTGGCAATACGGACGTTTGTGCTCGAATTTGATCCGGTGACAATCAGGGAAGCGCTTCTGCAGGAAAAGGCCCGCAACGGGCAGAGTTTTTTCGTCGTTCCGCGGATCAAGGACATCTCCGGCTTTCAGGCGTTTCTTGCCGAACATGTTCCCGAGGTCTCGTTCATATCGGCCCATGGGCGTTTGAGCAGCGCAGAGCTCGAACGGCGTACTGCCGAATTCTACTCGGGCGCTGCCGATGTCTTGCTCTCCACAACCATCATTGCGGCCGGGCTGGATATTCCCACGGCCAATACCATTATCATTGCTCACGCCGAGAGATTTGGGCTGGCGCAACTCCACCAGATCAGGGGGAGGGTGGGCCGGTCCCGCAACAGGGCTTACGCGTACATAACTCACAGGCATACAGGTAGCTTGAGCGATGCCGCCCGTCAGCGGCTCACAGCGCTCAAGGGCGCCGACTCGCTTGGCGCCGGGTTTACACTGGCAGCACGCGACCTCGAAATTCGCGGTGCCGGCAACCTCCTCGGCCGGGACCAGTCCGGGCATGTGCGCGAGGTTGGATACGAACTCTACCAGCGAATGCTTGAAAAGGCGGTCGAGGCGCTGCGGTCAGGGCCCGATGGAATGTTCGGCTCTGGCGAAGACGACTGGGCTCCTCAACTGAACCTCGGAGTATCGGCGATGATCCCTGAAAGCTACGTCAGCAGCCTCGAACTCCGGCTTGGCCTTTACCGCAGGCTATCCTCACTTGCGAACCAGAAGGAAATCGAAGGAATGGCATCGGAACTGATCGACAGGTTCGGACAGTTGCCGGCAGAAGTAGAACTGCTGCTAGAGACGCTGAAAATCAAACTCTATTGCCAGAAGGCTGGCATTGAACGCCTGGATGCGGGTCCCAGAGGCCTGACCATGACCTTCAGGAACAATCGCCTGCCCAACCCCAAGGCACTGCTCGACTTCGTCGCAAAACAATCGGGGCGCGCCCGGTTCAGCGGACGGAAATTGACGTTCAGCCGGAACTGGCCTGGTCCGCGTGAGAGAATGCGCGGCGCATTCTCCATCACCGGCGAGATTGCGGCACTTACACGCTGAGCCTGCCGTCTGGTCGCGTTATGCCATTTCAGGAGTGCATCGGGCCGAATGGGCCAGTACCCTGCCGCCGTGCTGCAAAGACATCCAGCCATACATCAGATGGTTGCGCACCGTGAACCGCAAGCGACTTGTCAATAATGTGGCAGGGAATTGAGGTAATTCCGCGTTTGCGGGCCTGAGCGTCAAGGGAAGCGACGGTGTCCCTATCGGCGTTGCCTTGCAGCAACCTGCGGGCAAGCTGTTCGTCTATACCAGCGGTTCCGGCGATCTTTGCCAGAACTTCATGGCTGCTTATGTCGAGCCCTTCGCAAAAGTAGGCAGCGAACAGACCATCGACCACGCCCGCCACGTCAAGTCCCTCAACCCGCAACCAGATCAGCAGCCGGTGGGCATCAACCGTACTCGGCGTTCGCGCAATCCGGCCCGGGTTGAATTCCAGAGACTCGCTTTTGGCTGCCTTTTCGATCGCCGCGTAGGCAGATCTTGCCCCTGACTCGCCACCAAACTTCCAGTTGAGGTATTGGCGCCGGTCCACTCCCTCGTCTGGGATGCCCGGGTTGAGCAGGAAGGGGAGCCAGGTCACCGTGATTGCATCTGATTGATCCTCCCGAATTGCCCGATCGAGACGGCGCTTGCCGATGTAGCACCATGGGCAAACAGGATCGAAATAGACGTCTAAATCCATAGAGACTCCTGCATCTTGCTCAGTCTTGATCGGCACACTCCAGCCAGGAATACGGTTCAGCCGCGCGGTAGGAAAGCAAATCTCTTCGGCGCTGCGATCAAGCCCTCAGGAAGCGTCATTGCGCACCAATTCCGCCTTGATCAGGGATGATGCCAGCACGAATGCAAGGACGCCACCAAGCAACTGGGCCAAAATAAATGCGGGCGCGCCGGCGGGAGCAATTCCGGCAAACGTGTCTGTCATGCTGCGGGCGACAGTTACAGCCGGATTGGCAAAACCGCTTGAACCGGTGCACCAGTGTATTGCGACGATAAAGCACGCAACCGCGGGCGCCACCACTGGCGGGTTGCGCCGCGCCAACAGAAGGATCAGCAATACGAGGCCAAAGGTTGCGATTGCCTCACTTCCCCATTGTTCCAGGCCATACCTGACTGTCAGAGGCCTCTGAGGAAAGCCGATGCCGAACATCAGGTTGGCGATGGCGGCTCCTGCTATGGCGCCGGCGCATTGGCTTAAGGCGTAGGCGGCGCCCTGCGACCACCGTAACTGGCCAAGCAGGCAAAATGCGAGAGTGACAACAGGATTGAAGTGCGCCCCGGAGGTCGAGGCAAACACGTTGATCCACACATAGAGCATGGCCCCCGCCGACAGCGAAACGGCCAGCAGCGTGATAGCTTCGTTGCCGCCGGAGAAGTTCATCCCGGCGATCCCGGTGCCAACGATCCCAACAAGCAGAAACATGGTGCCGAGCGCTTCGGCAGCAAGCTTGCATGCGGATTCAGGCATTCTTGGCATTTTTGTAGGGTGGAGACTGCGCAGGCTGACTGGCCGAATATCAGGACGGCGTATGGACCTTCAAGGCTCTCTGTGAACTGTTTCGGCACTGGCGCCGCGGCATCTTCTGCTCGACCAGTTCATGGCAGGCCTCCGTACACTTTGACGTTCATTGCGATTGACGGAATCGAGTGCCGGGCGTGGGAGGGCCCGCTGGTAGCATGGAGCCGTACCAACGAAGGACGGGGAACCACGGGGCTACCTGGCCAATTGCCATCGCTGGCAGTTCTCTTGCCCATGCAAATCTGTAAGCGGCCAGCCCAGATGGCTGCTGTTGCCGCCCTTTGGGCGGAGTCCAGGATCCGGAGTGCTCAACCACCGGCACGGGTCGTGTTTAGCGGCGTGCGAAGCCGAACTACATAAAGCCACGATTCGGCGGCGATTCCCGCAGCGTTCATTTGTGAAGTGTAGTATCTGAGCGCTGGCTACTTAACTTTTGGGTTGCGGCCATAAGCGCCCGATCAGCTCTCCACCATCATCAGAAATACGCTCTATCTATCTGAAAAATATAAGAAAATGCTTCGTGCCATCAATGCTGCACATGCACAATCAGGGCAAAAAAATGCGCCCGCCGAGGCGGGCGCTGAAGTTTTTGAGGCAGGTTTCGTACAGGCAAGAAACCTATCGAGCAGTGCGTCCATTTAATCTTCCTCGCCGCCGTTGCCAAGCCAAGTCTGGCGCGCGCACTATATTCGGGCGATTCGAATGAGAATGTGTTGCGAATATGTTACTTCCTGCCCCCAGAACCCTGTTGTCACTTCACCTGGCAGTTGGCGTGCTTGCCGCAACGGCTAACATGCCGGTTGCCGAGCCGCGCCACGGGATGGCCATGTATGGTGAGCCAGCGCTCCCAGCAGACTTCAACTCGCTGACTCATGTCAACCCGGATGCTCCCAAGGGAGGCCGGATCGTGTTCGGTTTGGCCGGCACGTTTGACTCGTTCAATCCATGGATAGTCAAGGGCAGGGCGCCGTCACCGCTGCGCTCGCACCTGTATGAACCGCTGATGGGCAGGAATTGGGACGAGCCATTCACCCTGTACGGCCTGTTGGCGGAGACTATCGAAACGGACGAAGAACGCACCTGGGTGGAGTTCACCCTGAGGCCCGAAGCCCGTTTTTCTGATGGATCGCCAGTCACGGTCGAGGATGTCATGTGGTCATTTGAGACCCTCGGCACCAAGGGACACCCGCGCTACCGGACGGCCTGGAGCAAGATCGGGAAGATGGAGCAGACTGGTGAACGCTCCGTGAGGTTCACCTTCAACACGGTGGACCGGGAGCTTCCGCTCATTCTTGGCCTGAGGTCGGTCCTCAAGAAGTCGCAATGGGACGGAAAACCGTTTGATGAGAGCTCGCTCGATATTCCAGTCGGTAGCGGACCTTACATGCTGGGGGACTATGAGGCGGGCCGCTACTATGTGCTTGAGAGGAATCCGGACTACTGGGGCAAGGATCTCGCGTTCAATCGCGGCCGCCACAATTTTGATGAGATGCGCTACGAGTATTTTGGAGATGCGGGGGTTGTCTTCGAGGCGTTCAAGGCCGGAGAATTCATGAGCTACCGGGAGTGGAATGCGTCGAACTGGGAGACGTCATACAACTTCCCCGCCGTTCTTTCCGGCGATATCGTGAAGTCGCTGTTTCCTCACAGCCGGCCATCCGGCATTCGCGGTTTCGTATTCAATACAAGGCGCGATATCTTCAGCGATTGGCGGGTTCGCGAAGCGTTGATCCACGCTTTCAATTTCGAGTTCATCAACAACACGATGAATGGAGGCGTTCCACCACGCATCACCTCATACTTCTCCAATTCCGAGTTGGGGATGCGGCCTGGACAGGCGGAAGGCAGGGTCAGGGAATTGCTTGAAGCATACCAGGACCATCTGCTTCCCGGCGCGCTGGAAGGATACACGCTTCCCAAATCGGATGGATCGGAGCGCAACAGAAGCAACATCGCCGCGGCGCTCAACCTGCTGACCGATGCCGGCTACTCAGTTGGCGGTGATGGCCGGCTCAGAAACGGGCAGGGTGAGGAGTTCCAGTTCGAAATCTTGCTGGTTCAAGGGTCGACTGACACGCTGTCGATTGCCAACATCTACTCGGAAGCCCTTGAGCGACTCGGGATAACGGCAGAAGTGATCGTGGTGGACAGTGCCCAGTACAAGGAACGGACCACCGTCTATGATTTTGACATGGCATGGTATACGCGCGGAATGTCCCTGAGCCCCGGCAACGAACAACGCCTCTACTGGAGCGGTCAGACCGTCGACACGCCCGGCGCGCGCAACTGGATGGGAGTAGACAACCCGGCAATCGATGCAATGATAGACGAAATGCTTGAAGCCCGCAGTCACGATGACTTCGTTGCCGCCGTCCGCGCTCTTGACCGGCTGCTGACAACAGGCCGATTTGTCATTCCGGCTTGGTACAGCGATCATTCACGCATCGCCCATCGCCGGGAATTGCGTTACCCGGACAAGCTCCCGATCTATGGGGACTGGCTAGGTTTCATGCCTGACGTCTGGTGGTACGAAGAGTAGGCAGGCCCCCAGCTGCTCAGCGGATCTTGCGTTGCCTTGCCTGGCCCGCATCATCAGCGGGCTTTCCAGTTGCTCGCATGATGAATGGTGAAGGCCGGCAGTCCTTGCATTTGCAACCGCGTGTTGACTGGCGGCTCCCGGAAACACCCAACTACTGCTTGTTCGGATAGACAAGCCCGGCCGAAATCACGAGCTTGGCGGCATCCTCAACCGACATGTCCAGATAAATGACATCATTCTCTGGTATGAACAGCAGGAATCCCGAAGTCGGGTTAGGTGTGGTCGGCAGAAACACGCTTATGGTGTTTCCCTCCGAGCTGATATTGGACTTGATTTCGCCCTGGGCATCATTCGAATAGAAGGCAATGGCCCAGATGCCCCGGCGCGGATACTCGATCAGGCACACCTTGTCGAAGGTATGGTCTGATTGATTGACGACCGCCTCGGCGATTTGCTTCAACCCCCGGTAGACGGATCTAACGATTGGCATTCGGGAGACTGCGGTTTCACCCCATCGCAATATCCAGCGCCCTATCAAACCCTTGGCAAAATAGCCCACGATGATCACGAAGATCAGGAAGATGACCAGGCCGATGCCGTGGATGTTGACTCCAAAGAATGTCGCTGGCTGATAGCGGACCGGAATGAGTGGCAGAACCCAAGAATCGATAATCCCGATCGCTGTCCAGACGATATAGGCGGTCAGGCCGACTGGAGCTACGATGACGAGACCAGTCAGGAAGTTTGCCCGCAGAGCTGCCCAGATGGAGAATTTCGGGCGGTTGGCTCCGGGTTCCCTGGTCTTGTTCACATTCACAAACCTTGCTTGGACTTGTCAACAACTCTGCTTACGCAGCATCACTTAGCAAAGGAACCGGCAGAAATAAATCGCCCGGCAGCGCGACAGTCAGATTGCGTGTATCCCGTGCCTTGGACATCCCGCTGGCCATCGCTGGCGGGAATGTTGCACCTGCCAGCCAAATGGCCTGCAACAAGACTCCCCTGAGTTCCTTCGCACATGGAACATATGGAGGAATGACTGGCAGGTCGAGAATACTGACGGGTTCGGCAATGGGTGGGATGATCTTGAGAAGCTCGAGCAGGCGGCCTTCGTATTAGTCGTAAGCCTGTCGGCGGAACGAGGACCGGGAATCCCGTTACCCTATTCTTCTGGCGTTGAGATCTCCCGGCACCGGCACATGCGTGAGCTTCGCGTTCGGTCCTCGGGCAGACCGATCCGCGTCTTCTACGCGTTTGATCCAAGACGAGCTGCCAGTTTGCTGATAGGCGGTGACAAGACAGGCGACACTCGGTTCTACAAGCGCTTGGTGCCAGTTGCCGACAGACTGTATGACGAACACTTGCAGGAACTGAAAGACGAAGGATTGATCAGATGAGTGGACGGCACAAATTCAGCGAATTGATAAAGAACCTTCCACCAGAGCGACTAGCATACATTGAGGCGCACAAGGCGGAGTTGAACGCGTCAAAATGGCCCTGCACGAGTTACGGAAGGCGCGAGCGATGACCCAAAAGGCCGTAGGCGAAATCCTACAGGTCAAGCAGCCAGCGGTAGCCAAGCTTGAAAGGCAAACCGACATGTATGTCTCGAACTTTCGTTCCTACATTGAGGCAATGGGTGGTCGACTGAACATTGTGGCCGAATTTCCACAGGCCAACATAACGATCACAAATTTCTCTGATGTCGGGAGCGAGGAACTAGCCGTGTAGCGTATCGGGCGGAATATGGGTTCACGCTGCCCGGCTCGGGTAGAATCCAATTGAGAACACGCATTCCGTGTTGCCTATCGTCGCCAGGCTTGCCGGAGTCGCCAAAAAAATGACGCATTCAATTCTAGGGCAAAGTCGGAGAACCAGTTTTCCCTGTGACGAGTGATTGCGAACTCGGCCTCGTCACGGATGCCGGTTCCGTTTGGGATCGTATTGATTGCACGCTCCCATCTGCAAGAAGCAGGCACATATGGTTTACTTCCACTGTGTCGGCCGCTGTTTTGGCCGTGGCAGTTCTGATGGGGCGGGCAACTTCAAGATAGACGCCGGCTGGTTTCCGGCAACTGTGTTGGTTCCGACCGAGTTTCCGGAAAGCCGTCATCGCCCTGTATTGCTTGCACGGATGAATGATCGCAGGCGAATTGGGTCCGGCTATTGAATGAGCAACGGCATCACCACTTCTCCGGCAACAGTCGATCACGGGATGTGCTCTGCTTGCCTGTTCTCGTCCTTGGGAGGCTGCACTGCCGTCCAAATGAATCCGCTTGTCAGGCAATTCCGATTCTTGTAGGTCCCGCCACCAATTCACAGACGGGAGTAGGTTACCGTCGGCGATGTCGGCGGCGCCATCCGGTTGGACTAGTTCTGCAATCCCGTCGAGGCTCAAACCGGAAAGGAAAGAAATGTCACTTCCAGAGTTTTCAATGCGTCAGCTCATCGAGTGCGGCGTCCATTACGGACATCAGTCGCATCGTTGGAATCCGAAGATGGGTGAGTTCATTCACAGCAAGCGGAACGGTATCCATATTGTCGATCTGACCAAGACCATTCCGTTGCTGGATGCCGCACTGCAGGCGGTCGTCGAAACAGTTTCCAAGGGTGGGAGCATCCTGTTTGTCGGTACCAAGCGGCAGGCCCAGAAGCCAGTTTCAGAGGCTGCTATCAGGAGTGCACAATTTTACATCAACCAGCGCTGGCTGGGTGGTACATTGACAAACTGGCATACAGTCTCGAACTCAATCAGTCGCCTGAAATCGATTGACGAGAAACTCGAAAGCGGTGTCGAGGGTCTGACCAAGAAGGAGCTGCTCGGAATGCGCCGTGAACAGGCCAAATTGCAGGCCTCGCTCGGCGGTATTCGGGACATGAAGAACCTCCCGGACATGCTGTTCGTAATTGATGTGAAGAAAGAAGCACTTGCGGTTGCCGAGGCTCGGAAACTTGGCATACCGGTGGTTGCGATAGTCGATACGAATTGTTCCCCGGACGGCATTGACCATGTGGTTCCAGGCAATGATGACGCATCGCGCGCTATCAACCTGTATTGTGATCTTTTCTCGAGAGCAGCCTTGTCCGGGTTGGAACGGGAAATGACCGAGAGGGGAGTCGATGCTGGGGAACTGGCGGAAGGCGATGCCAGCCAGCCCGCAGATGCATCAGTTGAAGCTGATCCAGCCGCAGAGACTTCGGCTGATGGGGAAACGGCAACAGTTGATGCAGGCAGCACAGATGAGCCTCAGGCACCAGATACCACCGAAGAGGTCAAGGAGCCGGAAACCACCGTAGAGGCCGAGGGCGCGGACACTGCCGTAGAGGCCGAGGCCGCGGTCGCTACCGAAGAGGTCGAGGACCCGGACACCGCTGAAGTGGCCGGGAAGCCGGATGATGCTGGAGAGATACAGGAACCTGACTCCACTGAAGAGGCCGGGAAACCGGAAGACAGTGCAGAAGGAGCCGACGAAGCCAAGTCATGACCGGAATCGCCATGCCAGCAAGGCAAGGCCAATAGCGGCATGACCAGCATGGCAGTCCCTGCTTGTCCGAGTGCCAATTTCGAAAGGGAAGCTCGCACCGAATGATCGGGCAGTGGCTGTTTCCGTATTTTCAGACGGATCCGACAGGCCGTCAACAGTGAGGAATTTTTGAAGATGCAAATCACGACGCAAATGATCAAGGAGCTGCGCGATCAAACAGGCGCGGGACTAATGGATGCCAAGAATGCTCTGACAGAGAATGATGGCGACATGACGGCAGCGGTTGACTGGCTGCGCCTCAAAGGCAAAGCGAAAGCCGCAAGCAAGGCCGATCGCGTCGCAGGCGAAGGCCTCGTTGGCCTCCATATCGACCAGGGAATAGGCGTGCTTGTCGAGGTGAATTCCGAAACCGACTTCGCCGCAAGAAACCCTGAATTTGCGGAATTCGTTGTCTCCATCGCCAAGCTGGCTGCAGGCGTGGACGATATAGACTCCTTGCTGGACGCAGATCTCGACGGCGCCACGGTTCAGGACACGCTAACTGCGAAGATCGCAAAACTCCGGGAGAACCTGGTAATACGCAACATGAAGAAGGTCTCGGGACCCGCGGTTCATGGGTACGTCCACAATCAGGTCATCGAAGGCGCAGGCAAGATTGGGACGCTGGTTGCGTCAAGCGGAATTGACTCCGATACCGGACGGAAAGTGGCCATGCATGTCGCTGCTGCCCGGCCGATTGCGCTGTCCGAAGCTGACGCACCAGAGGATCGCGTCGAAAGGGAACGGGCATTGCTGACCCAGATGGCCAAGGACTCAGGTAAGCCGGACCATATCATCGAGAAGATCGTCAGCGGTGGACTGCGGAAGTTCTTCGCCACGGAAACACTTCTCCGGCAAAAATACGTCATCAATCCCGATGTATCGGTTGAGGACGCGGTAAAGGAAGCTGGCGGCGAAGTTTTGGGTTTTGCTTACCTTAAGGTTGGCGAAGTTCAGTAACGGATTGCATGCAACGAATGGCACGGGCTTCCGGTAAACCATCTTCATGGCTCCGGAAGTCCGGCCATACTCAGAACAGCAGCACCTTCAATCCGGATTGATCAAGGAGATCAGCCCGTCAAGCGCCAACACGTATCCCATAGGGCCCAAACCACAAATAGAGCCTGCGACAACGGGGGTAATATAGGACTGGTGCCGGAAGGGCTCGCGCTTGTAGACGTTGGACAGGTGTACCTCGACGACAGGCACTCCCGCCGAATTGACAGCGTCTGCAAGCGCCAGTGATGTGTGTGAGTAGGCGGCTGCATTGAGGATGATCCCAAGGTGCTTCTCGCGTGCAGACTGGACAAGCTGGACAAGCTCACCTTCGTGATTTGATTGCACGAACTCTATGTCGAGTCCGAGTTCGCCAACGTGCAATCGGCACATCTCTTCAATGGACTCAAGACTCTGCGTTCCGTAGATTTCAGGTTCCCGGTTTCCTAGGAGATTGAGGTTGGGACCATTCAATATGAGGATGGATGTCAATTCACTTCCTCCAGCAACTTATTGAAATCACACTGCAATTCCGTCAGGGGCAGCGAGCGTCTCAGCGCGGGTCCGCTGCATTGCAGGCGGACGAAAACTGATCTATAATTTAACATAATACTCCTTATCGGCCATTTGTATTGGCTCAAGGCGTTCTCTCGAGTCAGCAAGCGCCTGGCCTTCCCCGGCGCATGCCGGGTCAATCTGCGCCCGTTTCAAGGGTCTTCCAAATGTCTTCAATCCATGACTTGATTACAAGCGCCTCTTCCCACCGGTTGGACAGTTCCTTTCCGTCCTGATCGGTCATTGCATATTCCGGCGGTCCCAACTCGCACAGAAAGACGCAGTCGCCGCTGGCATTCCTGCTTCTCCAGCTGGCCAGTCCCTCCCGCCAGAATCCCTGGAACAGTTCAACCCACTTGGCATGCTGGGCAAATCCGATTGGAAGCTGAATTTGCTGCCTGCTTGCAACCCGTCCCTGAAAGCTGTCGGAGCGCTCGAGAATTCTCGAAATGTGGCCGGTATCCCGAAGGCTCAGCGGCAGCTTGAACTCCCTGTCGACGATGTAATGGGAAAGGTCTGCGCAAAGCCGCATCTCCGGAACCGCATCGATAAGGCACAGCGTCGAGTAGAGATCGTTGGTGATGCAGTTGCGATGGGTTTCGAACTGAATGGGCATTCCTACCTGTTCCGACATTTCGATCCAGGACCGAACAACAGGAATCATCCCTGCAACAGTCACAGGCATCACCTGTCCAATCACAACGACAAACGGTGAATTGAAGTCTTTCGCCATCAGCAGCGTATCCCGCAATTCCGGGACCGACTTGGGAAAGGCAACGATCAAGGGCCTGAGCCCGCATTTTTCGATATGCGGCCGGACCTCGTGCGCCTGCTCAATGTCGCCTGCACTTAGATCAATGGCGAGACCTGCGTATCCGGCTTCGGCAACGGTCTCGCAAATCTGTTCAAGCGTCAGGATCGTACCGGCATCGTCGTGGGGCTGCATGGCCCAGAGCGAGTTGTAGATTTTCAGGGAGCGCATATGGATCACCCTTCCGCCGGAATGCGCGCCCTGCGCCCTCCACTTCTTGGAACCACCCAAACCTCATTCATGGGCTGCTCGTGCTCTGCACGTTTCGCCAGCTTGCCAATCACTGCGATCTGGAATTCGATCCAACCCATCCGGTGCACTTCGCCGGCAACACTTTCAAGCTTTCTGTTCAATTTCTTCAATTTCCAGAATGGCACGGCTGGAAAGGCATGGTGGGCAGTATGGTATGGCATCTGCCAACAGAGCCAACGCATGACCGCATTCGTTCGGGTCGAGCGGGTGTTTTCCAGAATGTCATTCTCGTGGCTCAGCCCGAGATGCTCGATCGTGTTCTGTAGTTGGTGCACCGGCTTGGTCAGCACCATGGGCAAGATCCAGAAAGTCAGGGCAACTGCGGATTCAAGCAGGATCGATACAGCAATTACAATGAGATAGCCGGCAAGATGAAACCTGGACTCCCTGATGACTTTCCGCTCTTCATCCTTGCGGATGTAGGGTTCCAGAATGACCCCCGAAGCACGCCTGAACAGTCCGGCAACCCTGTTCTTCCAGTAGGTTATTCCGAAAAGCCACAGGAGATAGGTCGTCAGTGTGTAGGGTTCCCTGACCAGTTCGCCGTCCCTCTCCCAATCCTGTGTCCATTGATGATGCGCAAAATGCATGATCTGATCGAAGTCGCGCGGGAAAATCTGAACAAATCCGATAATCCGGCCGAACAGATCGTTAAGCCAACGAGTGCGAAAAACCGTCGAATGAGACAGTTCGTGCTGGGCGGCATAAAGGAAGTTGATCAATACGCCGAGCACGGCTCCCGTGGCCAAGCTCCACCAGTTTCCCAACGCAAGGCTGTGCAACCATGCGGCGCCCGCAATTGCCGCCAGATGGCTTCCCAACTGAAGCGTCCCAGCGATGTCTGACTTGCTGCTCAATTCGCGGAGTTCCGCCGGCTTGAGGATCTTTCGTCGTGAGAATACCGCTTCCATTGCATGGCCTCGCCTGCCCGTCTGCGAGGATTGCACCAGTAAATCTGGATTTTCAAGGCTGGTGGCGACTGAACCGGCAAATCAGCATTGGACAGCCAATATCAATGCTTCTCAATCCGGTTGGGTATCTGCCGCCATTTGGTTGGCCACTCGCCGTATCACCTGCTTAGGTATGGCTTGTATTCGTCCAGGCCGATGACTGCCCCGGAACCTGTTCTAGCCCGGCGGCAGTGCAGGTGTCGGCAATACTGAACTGTCAGCCCAGCGAATAGCCGGTTCCACGTACGGTTCTTATCGGATTGCTGCCGTCGAACTGCATGAGCGCCTTGCGCAACCGGCCAATATGAACATCGACTGTCCGGTCTTCGACATAGATGTTCCTGCCCCAGACCTGGTCCAGCAACTGGTCGCGCGCCCAAACTCTGCCGGGCGCCTTAAGGAAAGTGGCCAGAAGCTTGTATTCTGTTGGCGCCAGCTTGATTTCCACTCCGCCCCTGTAGACCCGGTGCTGGTCTGTGTTCATTTCGATGTCCTGAAAGCGGAGGTTTTCCTTGACCGATGCAGGGTTTGCACGCCGCAGGTTCGCCTTGATCCTAACCAGAAGTTCGGCAATCGAGTAGGGCTTGTAGATGTAGTCGTCGGCACCGGTATTGAGCCCCTTGATAAGGTCATCTTCCTCAGTCCGCGCCGAAACAATGATTATTGGTGTTCCCGAACCTGCATGCCTGTTCCGGATGTTCCGGCACACCTCAATGCCGCTCAATTTTGGCAGCATCCAGTCCAGTAGCACCAGGTCCGGTTGATGGGCTTCGTAGGCGTCAATTGCCCCTGCCCCGTCGCTTGCCGTGACGACCTGATAACCTGCGCCTGAGACGTTGTGACGCAGGATCTCCAATTGAGAAGGGTCGTCTTCAACTATCAATACAAGTGGACCAATCATAGCGCGTTAATCCATGTCACGTTCCGGTTCCATCAGGACCTTGCAGAAAAGGCGTGTAGTCTTCTTTCTGGCGGACTTCGTCGTCTGGCAGCGAACCTGTGACCAGATAGATTGCCTGTTCACTGATTGCGGTCGCATAATCCCCAATTCTCTCAAGGTTCTTGGCAATGAACAGTAGATGCATCGCAGGAGTGATGTTCTTGGGGTCCTCCATCATGTGCGTCAGGAATTCACGGAATAACGAGCCGTACATCTGATCGATTTCGGCATCCCGGCGTATGACATCCAGTGCCTTCTCTTGGTCTCTTTGAACGAAGGAATCCAGCGAGTCCTTCATGAGCGCCTGCACTGCATGTGCCAGCCGCTTTACCGACCCCATTGAAGCAGTGTCAGGTTGCGCCGTTGAGAGTGTCATGGTGCGTTTGGCAATGTTCTTGGCGTAGTCCCCAACCCGTTCAAGGCATTGCCCGATACGCATCACGGAAATCACCATCCTGAGGTCGCTGGCTTGCGGTTGGCGAAGCGCAATCAGGTTCACCACCGCACTGTTGACCTCTTCCAGAAGTTTGTCGACCTGTTTGTCGCTATGTATCACGAGTTCGGCGCGTTCGGCGTTTCTTTCGTGCAACGCAGCAGCAGATTGGTGGATTGCTTGTTCCACAAGCCCACCCATCGTCATGAGAATTGCCATGACATTGTCGAGGTCGTCGTCGAACGCCGAGTTTATGTGTCTGCCTTCGGTCAACTGCCGCCTCCTAACCGATCCGCCCGGTTATGTAACTTTCCGTGCGCTCGTCGCAGGGATTTGTGAAGATGTCCCGCGTGTCTCCAAATTCCACCAGATGGCCGAGATGGAAAAACGCCGTTCTCTGACTGACCCTGGCCGCCTGCTGCATGGAGTGCGTGACAATGACCACCGTATAGTCCGTGCGAAGTTGGCCAATCAGTTCTTCAATCTGGGCAGTCGCAATAGGGTCAAGCGCCGAGCATGGCTCATCCATCAGCAAGACTTCGGGCTGTGTTGCTATAGCCCTTGCAATGCACAACCTTTGTTGTTGGCCGCCCGACAACCCGGTTCCCGGCGCGTCCAAGCGATCCTTGACTTCTTCCCATAGGGCTGCGTTCCGCAGTGCCAATTCGACAACTCCGTCAAGCTCTGCCTTGTTCCGGGTCAGCCCGTGGATTCTTGGTCCATACGCAACATTGTCGTATATCGATTTCGGGAAGGGGTTGGGCTTCTGGAAGACCATTCCTACCTTGGCCCTCAGCTGCACCGGATCGATCGAACCGGCGAAGATGTCCATTCCGTCAAGCTCAATCCGGCCTTCCACGCGGCAATTGTCGATTGTGTCGTTCATCCTGTTGATGCAGCGAAGGTAGGTCGACTTGCCACACCCTGACGGTCCAATCAGGGCCGTCACGGAATGCTCATGTATATCAAGGGAAACCGACTTGAGCGCCTCTGTATCCGAATAGAACACCCGGACCGACTCCGTCAGGATCTTGACCTTCAGGCTTTCCGTTTCAACAGAACTGAATTCGACATCCAACAAATTTGTTGCTCCCTTGACTGGCAAGCTGACCGGCAATGACACGCCTCTGTCCCGTTGACAGATGAACTACACCCCGAACATGACGTGTTGCTATCAAAAGCATAACAGTTTTGTGTCAATTGCAGATGGGTCTTGCGCCATCATGCCCCGGCCGGAGCCTCATCCAGTGCCGGCAGTCGCACGGCAAACTGGCTGCCGCTACCCACTTCGCTAGTGATCACCATGCGGCCCCGGTGGCGATTGACGATGTGTTTGACGATAGCCAGGCCAAGTCCTGTACCTTCAACCGACCGGGACCTGTTCTTGTCCACGCGATAGAATCTTTCTGTAAGTCTTGGAATGTGATGATCTTCAATACCCTCGCCCCGGTCCTGGACTTCGAACTCCGCTACCTTTCCGTCAAACCCCGAAACCGAGTCCAGCACACGGCAATTCATGGAGATTTCGGAGTCCCTTCCGCCGTATTTCAATGCATTTTCGATCAGATTATTGGCGACCTGAGCCAGCTGTGACCTGTCTCCGGGCACCAGTATACACTCATTTGTGGTGCTGAAGTTGATCCTTGTCTCCAAAGTTCTGGCTAGCGGGGCCATGGACTCAATTGAGTCACGAACCGTGGCGACCATGTCCACTTCTTCCGTTGGACGGATGCGTTCCTCCGTTTCAACCCTTGAAAGTGACAGGAGATCGCTGACGAGTCTTGTCATACGCCGTGTCTCGGTCTCCATGAGTCCAAGAAACTTGTCGCGGGTTTCCTCATCCTTCCAGGAGTTGCCCTGAAGCGTTTCGATGATGCCCGAGAAGCAAGTCAGAGGCGAGCGGAGCTCGTGGCTGACATTTGCAACAAACTCGCGACGGAGTTGATCAAGTTCCTCGAACTTGCTCACATCCCTCAACGAAACCACAACGCTATTCTGCCTGGGTCCCGAAGCGGAAATGGCTCCAGCACACAATTCAAACGAACGGTTGACCTCCACATCGGCCATGAAGATCTTCGTTTTGAATTCGGCCTTCATGCTTCGAGCTAGCCTGATGCACTCCAGGGCCTCGGGCTGCCGGAAGACTGCGTAGAGCGAGTATCCTTTCAGTTCCGACCCATACCAGTCGCTGGAGGCCGAGTTTGCCATTACAATTCTGTCCTCAGGATCAATGACAATCACCGGCTCCGGAATTCGGTCCAGTATCGCAGAAATCTCGGCTAGGCCTACTTCAGAACTAGTGTTCATCATCGGTTGTGGCCTCGTGAATGAAGTAGGCTACTAATTGTTCGCCGACCGCAGGATGTCGCAATCTGCCACCATAAGCGGTTCATTTCCAAGATGAAGTTGCGGTTGGCTAGTCGGTTTAAGAGCTTGACCTAAAATGTGAGTGGCCGCTCCAGATGTGGTATATCCTGGTTGATAAGACACTGTACCGGGAGGCCCGCATGGCTTGGAACAAGACCACTCAAAGACTGTATACTCGACCGTCGACGGGATTTGAAACCGATGTTACCGATGAGGAATGGTCGGTGATAGAGCCACTCATTCCCGGTCCCTCAAAGCTTGGCCGACCTCGCAAGACCGATATGCGCGATTTGTTCAACGGCATTCAGTACATGCTGGGGACGGGATGCCAGTGGCGAGCCATTCCTAAATGTTTTCCGCCATTTAACACCATACAGAACTACTTCTACAACTGGAGCGAAACCGGTGTGTTCGAAAAGATGCTTGATGCGCTTCGGTCTCTGGAGCGAGTGCGAGCAGGCCGCAGTTCCGAACCTTCGGCGGCGGTGATTGACAGCCAGTCGGTGAAGACGACAGAGAGCGGAGGTCCAGCCGGCTATGATGGAGGTAAGAAGGTAAAGGGTCGCAAGCGTCATATTGTCGTTGATGTTGAAGGGACGCCGATTGCCATGGAGATACAAGAAGCGTCAGTGCAAGACCGGGACGGCGCTGCGGATGTGATAATCAAGATGCTCAAGAAGGCGCCTGAGGTTATCAAGCTATGGGCCGACGGGGGATATGCGGGGCCGAAACTGGCATCACAGCTTGAGGAAATCGGGCTAGGCTCGCTGATCGAGATTGTGAACAAACCCAAGGATAGCAAGGGTTTCTCGATATTGGCCCGTCGCTGGGTGGTCGAGCGGACCTTTGCCTGGATGTCGCGGTGCCGGCGTTTGGCCAAGGATTATGAGCGGAGCCTGGCGAGTTCGTTGGCGTGGGCCATGCTGGCGGCTTGTCGATTTCTGATGCGTCGGCTGGGACGTGCTGCAAGTCAATGATATAATAGGAAAAATGACGCCGATGAATTATGATTCATGCTCTAAGGCAAAGCCAAGTGCATCCTTGAACAATTGTGCTCTCGAATGCGCACAATCTACTTCGCCCCCGGTGGACTGGTCAATCCACCCCCAATCCTTGCTTTGCCCCCTCTTCAATTTCTGCCTGCCGCACCGAGCCTTGGCTCCTTCCCGATCGTCTGTATATCGCTCTGACCCAGTCCCCAAATAGCGAGTGCCGAAGAGGTCGTAATCCGGCGCAGAGATCAGCTTGCAATGCTCCATCCACCAGAGTCAGATGCCGGAATACCTCAGGCGGAAACGGCATGAACTGCAAAGAGACGGCTTGACGCCATAGTTCTGTATCCTATAATCGTATTCACGTATTTCAATATTGGAGGCAACAATGCCTGAAATTTCTGTATGTCAGTCGACCTTTGAACGCCTGCAGAGCCACGCCTCTCCGTTCGTAGATTCACCAGAAACCGTAATTCTGCGGGCGCTTGACACTTTGGAGCAGCAGGTCGATGTGCCCGCTGTTGGTGCAGATGGTTCTGGCTCATCTGAATGGCTGATTGATCCACTTGCATTGCCATTGCTCACACACACCAAGCTTCTTCACGCCATGATTGACGGTGAGCGGATTGCAAAGCCCAAATGGAATCAATTGTTGTTTGAATCGCTGCGAAAGGCAATGGATTCAGTCGGCAGTTTTGAAGAGCTCCCAGGGATCTGCCCGGTCAACATGGTCAAGGGGCGAAAGGATGACGAGGGTTATCGGTATGTACAAGATATCGACATTTCCGTGCAGGGACTTGATGCTAATGGCGCGTGCCGAGCAGTCATCGCGGCGGCACAAGCACTCGGAATAAGCCTCGACATCGGCTTTATGTGGCGGCTCAAAGAGAACGCCGCCTATCCGGGAAAGAGGGGACGTATTCGACTAGAAGGTTCGGGAAACGCAAGCAAGATTGCGGCGTAGGTCGCCAAAGCCAGCATTAGGCACTTCAGCGAGCGGGAACAGTGCGAGCAATTGTCAATTGCTGCCGGGCGGGTTGCACGCTCCACAGTCCGAGGCCGGGCTCCTGGCGGCGACTACCGATTTAGCGGATTGTCATGCCCGAAACCCCGAGTCTTCGCCTTCCCTCACAATTGCCTGAACCTACTATGCCGCGGAGCAAACCGTTCAGATCTCTCCAGCATTTGCATGAACCGGGGGGAAGCGCGGAATTCTGAGTAGAAGATGGCGCACCCGACAGGATTCGAACCTGTGGCCTTCGCCTTCGGAGGGCGACGCTCTATCCTGCTGAGCTACGGGTGCGGCTTCGATGAGTATAGGCACTTTGCAGCGGTTCGGCAAACTCCGTCATGCAAACAGATCATGACAAAGCTCTAGCCCCTCGACCAGCTTATCGACTTCTTCTCTGGTGTTGTACATGCCGAATGATGCCCGGCAGGTTGCGGTAAGTCCAAGCGATGCCATCAATGGCTGGGCGCAATGGTGCCCTGCCCTTACAGCAATTCCGCATCGGTCCAATACGGTAGACAGGTCATGCGGATGCGCCTGCCCATCCAGGGTGAAGGAAAAGACCGCTCCCTTGCCCGGTGCGTTCCCCTGGATGTTTAGCCAGTTCTTTTCCTGCAGCCTTTGCTTTGCATATTCGGCTAGGCCGGCTTCGTAGTGCGCAATGTTCTCCATTCCGATCTTGTTCAGATAATCCAGGGCTTCACCCAGTCCGATCATCTGCACGATTGCCGGCGTTCCCGCCTCGAACTTGTGTGGCGGTTCCGCATAAGAGATGGCTTCCCGCGTGACCTCCCTGATCATGTCGCCACCGCCCCTGAACGGCCGCATTTCCTTCAATCGTTCCTGCTTTACGAACAGCGCGCCGGAACCCGTCGGGCCGTAGAGCTTGTGTCCGGTGATGACAAAGAAATCTACTCCCAGATCCTGCACATCAATTCTTGAGTGAACAGCCGATTGTGACCCGTCGACGAGCACCGGGACACCTTGGCGGGATGCGCCTTCGGCAATCGCCTTGACGTCCACACGCGTGCCCAGGACATTTGACATGTGAGTTACGGCGACGAGGCGGGTCTTAGGACTAATCGCATCAATGACCTTTTGGGGATCAAGCGCCCCGTTTTCCTCCAGATCCACCCAGGTCAATCGAACCCCCAGACGTTCCCGCAGGAAATGCCATGGCACAATATTGGCATGATGCTCCATGGCTGACAGTACAATCTCATCACCATCAGCAAACTGGTTCATGGCCCAAGCATAGGCAACCAGATTGATCCCTTCGGTTGAACCCGTGGTATACAGGACGGCGTCTTCTTCCCTTGCGTTGATAAAGGTTCTGATCTTGCCGCGTACCCGCTCGTAGTTTTCGGTGGCGCGGTTCGAAAGAAAATGCAGGCCCCGATGCACATTGGCATACTCTTCCCTGTAGGCCCGGTCGATTGCTTCGATGACGCAAGAGGGCTTCTGGGCCGAGGATGCATTGTCCAGGTAAACCAGCCGTTTGCCGTTGACCTCCCTTTCAAGAATGGGAAAGTCCTTCCGGATGCTCTCGATCGGATATTCGTCAGGCATCTCAGGAACCAATCAGTACAACAGCCAGGCTTGTGATGCCGAAAGCAATCGCAAGCATGGTAGCGATTGTGCCGAACATGACCTTCAGCGCCGACTCGAACGAATGCAAAACGGTCACGAAGTTTACAAATACCCAGAACAGGTAACACACGACTCCGATCGTGAGGATGCCCGTTACGCCAAGCAGGCTTCCTGATCCCGAGCTCAAGCCATCGAGCAGGCTAGTCGCAAAGTACAGCGCCAACTGCACGGTAATGGAGACCACCTGCAACCAGGAAAAAAGAAGAAGAGCATCTTCCGCATTGCCAGTTCCGCCGAAAGCGCGGCCAACCAGAACGGTCGCAAGTACGACAACTGCCAGCAATGCTGCTTCCAGGGCCACCGTTCCAAAAGGCGTGGCCAACCAGTTCTGCACCTCCGGCATGTCGGTCTCACTGGTGCTCAAACCGAAAATCAACTGCGACACCAGGCCGCCCAACACGATCACCAGTGCTGCCAGTAGGTAACGGGTGTTGCGGTCAATCCCGGCAGCCAGAAGATCAGCCGCCGCCGTCTTCGGTGACCTTAAGGTAGAAATTCCAAGTCTGATTATCTGGTTGAGCATGGCAGGGTGGATCGGTGATGGTTTCAGACTAGATAGAATTCGGACAGGTCAGCGGCAAGCACAACGGCGCCCTCATTGATCATGATGGCCGCTGCTACATTCCGCCGGGTTGCCTTGCAGCAGGCGCATCCGCCTCCGCTGCCGCAAGAAGCCCGCCGACCCAGACCCAAGCGAAGAATGCAATAGTCAGCCAGGACAGAATCTGCAGGGCCGGAAATTCGCCAAACACCAAAAGGGCAATGCCTTCAAGCAGTACCAACGGCGTGGCGGCAAGAAGCGCCCAAAACAGCGCAACACGGGCATGGCGCCAACTAACTCGCCAATTGAGCAACCGGGCGATTAATCCACTAATGGCTGACAGCAGGTAGAAAAGGAGCGGCGCAAGAAACAGCGTTCCCATGGCAACGCCGGCCGCGCCGGGCGCAAACTCTCCACCTGCCGTTCCCGTGCCGTTCGATGACAGGTTAAGAAGCTGGGAAGCAACCAATATCCAGCATCCTCCCATCAGAAGGGCAAATGCCTTCCCCTCAGAATCAGCCCAATTCAGGGCGCCCCGCGCCATGCGTTGAGGACGAAGCCAGCTGAAAAAGCCATCAGCGATGTTCGGCATGACTCCGGCCAGCCAAGTGGTGAATCATCAGTTGCCGCAGGGACTCAGCCTGGCTGGCATCCGAAACCTCGTCCAGGGTTTCCGCCAGGAACGCCAAAGCAAGCAAGTTCATTGCTTCCGTGCGGGGTATGCCCCTTGCCCTGAGATAGAACAGCGAGTCCGCGTCGGTGCTGCCCGAAGTCGACCCATGTGAACACACGACATCATCAGCGTAGATTTCCAATTCAGGCTTGGTAAGGAATTGACTCTGTTCACCGACCAATAGTCCCTTGCTGATCTGGTAGCCATCGGTCTTCTGGGCGCCCTGCCTGACCAAGATCTTGCCCTGAAACACGCCCACCGCATTATCGGCTAGAACCTTCTTGAACACCTGCCTGCTCTGGCAATTCGGAGCATCATGGATCACCAATACTGTATCGTCATGGTGCGAACCTGCAGCGCCGATTACCGCTCCAGCCATATGCGCCCTTGCATGGTCTCCAGCCATGTGAACCACACACTCGTTCCGGATTACATCGTGGTTCGCTGATAGCGTGAAGAGGTTGAAACTGCCCTCTTCCTCAACCCGTGCAAAGACCTGGACCAACGACGGCGGACTGGCGGAACAATCCTGGACACGAATATGGTTGTAGCGCGCGCCCTGCTGAACTTCGACTTCCAGCACCTGGTTCGAAGCGGTGTCGGATGCGCCGAATTCAACCACACTCAACTCTGCACCGGGCTCGACACTGATCACATTGTGGAGCAATCCCGAACCAGCAGCACCGCAGGGCTTGTGGTAGAATTGCAATGCCCGGCTGCCTCCTGAATTGCATCTCACGAAGACACCCCGGTCAGCGTCCCTGGTATTGAGCGCTGCAAATCCTCGCGGAACGAGCGATTGCGCAGCGGACTCCAGTTCGCCGTAAAGCCGGGATCCCCAATGATTGCCGTCACAGGATGCCCTTTTGAACTCGGTTACCTCGAGCTGATCTGCGTTTCCGCCGTCGAAGCACTCGATAGACTCGCCCGCGATGACGATCTGCGCACCTCCGGGGACCAATTCTTCGAGCGCGGCCGCCGGATCAGCAACATGACGCGTCGCAGAACTGGCTTTGCCGAGTTCCAGCCGGTCAGGATTGGTATATTTCCAGTACTCATCCCGTCGGCGAGGCAGCCCGGACTGAGAAAGCCGTTCTGTTGCCTTTTTCCTGGCTGAAACAAGCCATGGCGCAAGTCCGCCTTGGTTGGCCTCCGCACTCTCTGCTACTGGAACCATGTCCTGAATTTCCGAAACGGCCCCTTCCATCAGGCGGCCTCCCTGATCAGATCAGAGTAACCGTTCTCCTCCACTTCCAGTGCAAGCTCCGATCCTCCTGTTCGGACAATCTTCCCGTCAACCATGATATGCACCACATCCGGCGCAATGTGGTTGAGCAACCGCTGGTAGTGGGTAATCAGCAGTACTGCCCGGTCCGGGCTACGCAAAGCGTTGACTCCACTTGCCACCTGTTTCATCGCATCGACATCCAGTCCGGAGTCTGTCTCATCAAGAATGCACAGGCCAGGCTGCAAAACCGACATGTGAAGAATTTCGTTCCGCTTCTTCTCTCCGCCAGAGAACCCGTAGTTGACCGGACGCTTCAGCAATTCTCCGCTGATCTGCAGATCCTTTGCCTTGGACCGCACGAGCTTCAGAAACTCCGCTGCCGACAGTTCGCTCTCACCCCGCGCGGTTCGCTGCGCGTTCAGTGCCGTACGCAGGAATGTCATGTTGCCGACGCCTGGAATCTCGACCGGATACTGGAAGGCAAGAAATACCCCCTGGGCCGCCCGTTCCTCCGGCTCCAATTCCAAAAGATCCGTCCCTTTGAACTTGACGGTCCCCTTGATGATCTCGTAGCCGTCGCGGCCTGCGAGGACATAGGAGAGTGTGGATTTCCCGGAGCCGTTGGGGCCCATGATGGCATGAACCGATCCGCCTGCAACTTCGAGGTTGACCCCATCCAGGATCAGCTTGTCCTCATCTTCGAGTTTGACGGTCAAGCCACTTATTGACAGCATGAACTTACTCCACAGTTAGTTTCTGACCCCTGCCGCAATTCGGCAAGGCCGGGGGTCATTGCCCCGGATTGATTTCTTTTAGAGCTATGGTCTTCAGGAGGCGGTAGCCTGGTGGTTGTACGAAGGCTCACGGCACTGGCAATCTATTGGTAGCGCCTGCGCGCCAAATGGCGGAATCCCGGATTGTGCACATTCAGCATATCGCGCCAGGACAATTGGCAGCATGATCAGGTCTCCTCACCATCAAAGTAGTCAATGCTGTCTGCAACGCGCCCGATGAACCTGAGATGCGCATTGAAGAAGTTCGGCCCTGGATGGACCGCAATAGCGGCAAACTTGCCGCTGTCCGGATACTCCACGACTTCGGGATCATTCTTGGTCGAAATCGCCAGGTATTTGAGCGGCTTGGTGCCGGTGTTGATCAACTGGTGAGCCGTATCGGGACCGCCTCTGGGCGCTGGACAGGCGTCCCCGGGCTTTACCACATATTCGTCTGCTCCGAAGCGATAGGTCCCGTTTCCTTCCAGAATGATGAACAACTCGTCATTTCCCAGATGGTTATGAAATGGAAACGCCCGCTTGCCCGGTTCTACCGTGATGTACCGGCAGCCAATTCCAAAATTCTCCAACTTGTCCGCCATCGGTGCCATTGAAGCGCCAATCCGGTCAGAGTCCGGTGGGCCAATCTGGAACGCCTCTGCTTCAAAGAGATTGTATACGGGTCCTGACATCATGACTCCTTTCACTCCGGATTTTGGTCCGCTTTCGACAAGCGTCAACCGACGGAACCCTCCAGAGAAATCGAAACAAGCTGTTGTGCTTCCATGGCAAATTCCATTGGCAACGCTTGGAGGACTTCCCGGCAAAAGCCGTTCACGATCATCGCAACCGCCTCTTCCTCATCAAGACCGCGTTGCCGGCAATAGAACAACTGGTCCTCGTCGACCTTGGAAGTCGTCGCCTCATGTTCAACCCGCGAGCTGTTGTTCCTGACTTCGATGTAGGGGACTGTATGCGCGCCACAATGCTCTCCGATCAGCAAGCTGTCGCACTGCGTATAGTTGCGGCAGTCCGGTGCCTTGGGGTGCACGGACACCAGTCCCCGGTATGTGTTCTGGGCTACCCCTGCGGATATGCCCTTGGAAACGATGCGCGACCGCGAGCCACGGCCCAAGTGAACCATCTTGGTGCCGGTGTCGGCTTGCTGCCGATTGTTCGTAATGGCAATCGAATAGAACTCTCCGCGCGACTCCCGGCCCCGCAATATGCAGGATGGGTATTTCCACGTTACTGCCGAACCGGTCTCGACCTGCGTCCACATGACCTTTGAACGATCACCCCTGCAATCCGCCCGCTTGGTAACGAAGTTGTAGATGCCGCCGCGTCCCTGCTCATCGCCCGGGAACCAGTTCTGAACGGTCGAATACTTGATTTCTGAATCTTCGAGCGCCACCAGTTCAACAACGGCCGCATGAAGTTGCGCCGTATCGCGCTGGGGTGCAGTGCACCCTTCAAGGTAGCTTACGTATGCCCCCTTGTCGGCGATTATCAGGGTTCGCTCAAACTGCCCTGTGTCCTTGGCGTTGATCCGGAAATACGTAGACAACTCCATCGGACACCTGACCCCGGGCGGCACATAGACAAACGAACCGTCCGAAAAAACCGCCGAATTAAGCGTTGCGAAATAGTTGTCGTTCATGGGGACAACGGAACCGAGATACTTCCTCACCAGTTCCGGATGTTCCTTCACTGCCTCCGAAATCGAACAGAATATCACACCGGCCTTGGCCAGTTCTTCCTTGAATGTTGTGCCAACGGACACTGAATCGAATACGGCATCGACGGCAACCTTGCGTGCCCCGGCCGGAGTTCCCTCGCTTCCCTCAACGCCGGCCAGCAGCATCTGCTCTCGGAGCGGGATGCCCAGTTTCTCGTATGTTTCCAACAGCTTGGGATCAACTTCATCAAGTGATTTCGGTTTCTTCTCAAGGCTCTTGGGTTTGGCATAGAAATACTGGTCCTGGTAGTCGATCGCCGGGTAATTCACCATTGCCCAGCTCGGTTCGACCATCCCGCACCAGCGCTCGTAAGCTTGCAACCGCCAATCGGTAAGCCACTCGGGCTCGCTGTTCTTCTGCGAGATCAGCTTGACGATGTCCTCATTCACGCCCTTGGGCGCGTAGTCCATTTCAATCTCGGTTTCCCAGCCATGGCGATAGGACTCGCCGACCGAACGGACTGCTTCGACCGTTTCGACGTCAATGCCTTCCCGGATATTCGTATCCACTGTCTGTCTACCTCTGTAAAAGCTGCCTATTCACGCCGCCTGAACTCCCAGACCTTCAAAATCCCGGGACCGCCTCCTCATGCCGAGTTCGCGGCGGCACCGTAGCCACGCATCGGCAAATCGCATAACGTCACTCCGCTTTGTCCCGGGTCCGATTGAAACCCTGATTGCTGTTGCGCCCACCGCGTCTGAAACCAAGCCGCGCAGCGCATTGCGCTCCCTCACCTTGCCTGAGGAGCAGGCCGACCCGGCGGAAATAGCAAACCCGTCAAGGTCCATCTGGATGACCTGCATTTCACTCTTCCAGCCGGGCACTGCAAAGCAGCTCGTATTCGGGAGTCGGTCCGCCTCTTTCCCGACGATGATGACACCCTGTTCTGCGTCCAGAAGCCTTGCCTCCAGCGCATCCCTGTATTCCGCGACCTCTTCCCAGTCGCCTTGCCGCACATCCCTTGCAGCGGCCCTCAATGCGGCATCGAAACCTGCAATTGCAACCACGTTTTCGGTCCCTGAACGCCTTCCCAACTCCTGACCGCCGCCCCGTTGCCTTGCTAGAACCTCCCGGCCCTCTGACAGTACAAGCGCTCCAATTCCCTTCGGCCCGCCAAACTTGTGTGCAGAGATGATAGCGGCGCGTGCCTTTTTCAATTGGCGCGACACCGGAATCTTCCCTACCGCCTGAGTCGCGTCAGTTACATCAATTCCTTCCGGCAAGTCCTGAAGTATGCCTGTTTCGCTGTTCGCCAATTGCAGGGAACTATCCCCAGGTTCATCGACTTTGACCCTGCCATGCGGATCCAAAGCCAGGTCAGGCGTAGTCCAGGCAAGCACCGCCTCATGTTCAATGGGTGCAGAACGGAGATTGCGTCCGGCGAGGGCAAGCGCAGCAGCTTCAGTGGCGCCAGACGTGAACACAACATTCCCGGCATCCACCCCAAGTTCTGATGCAATGCCTGCCCGCGCACTCTCAATGATCGACCGCGCAGCCCGGCCCTCTTTGTGGACCGAGGATGGATTGCCGACCACATCGAGGGCCGAAATCATGGCTGCGCGTGCTTCAGGCCTCAACGGCGACGTGGCATTCCAATCGAGATAGACACGTTCGCCCATCAATCATCCACCAGTCGCAACAAGTTGGGCACCGCTGGGCACGGCGCCAGTTCGTTCCTGACGATGTCTGACAACCGGATCTTGTGAAAGAAGACATACATCTGCGCCGAAAGCCCCTCCCAAAGCCGGTTGGTCAAGGATTGAGCGCGCGAGCCTGAATTGCCCCCTGCCAGCGCAAAACCCCGGGACATTGCATCTATGTCTTCATCCACGGCCTCGAGTACCTGCGACACCCGTATGTCTTCGGCACTCGCAGCAAGCCGGTAGCCACCGCCCGGCCCTCTTACCGACTCTACCAGGCCTGCCCGGCGCAACTTGCCGAACAACTGTTCAAGATAGGTCAGAGAAATGTTCTGGCGTTCTGAAATCTCCGTGAGCGTCACGTACTGATCTCCCGCTTCCAAGGCGAGATCTGCCAATGCAACCATTGCGTAACGTCCCCGGGTGCTCAATTTCATTGGTACTGTCCGCAGTTCATTGACGGTTTGCCAGCCGTGAACTAGACTGCGCGTCTTGGCGGCATCGTCTGCCAGATTAGAATCATTCTAAAGTTCTGCCGCTGGCTGGTCAAGCAAACCGGCCGGTCGAACTTTGCCTCAGGGAGACCGGCCAACCCATGCCAGAGATCATTTTTTCCGGTCCCGACGGACGCCTGGAAGGAAGGTACCACCCGCAGGAACACAAAGACGCACCAGTTGCCATAATACTGCATCCCGACCCGAACTATGGCGGGACGATGAACAACAAGGTCGTCTACAACTTGCACTACTGCTTCCACCGTCTCGGCTTTGCAGTGCTGCGTTTCAATTTCCGCGGTGTTGGCAGAAGCCAGCGAGGGCCCGCCTTCGAAGTCGGCGTGGGTGAACTGGCGGACGCCGCATCTGCGCTTGATTATGTCCAGTCGCAAAACCCGAATTCCAAAGACTGCTGGGTCGCAGGATTTTCGTTCGGCGCGTGGATTGGAATGCAACTGCTGATGCGCAGACCCGAAATCACCGGATTTGTATCGGTGGCTCCGCCGACCAACCGGTTCGACTTCTCCTTTCTGGCTCCCTGCCCCTCTTCCGGCCTGATCATTAACGGCACAGAGGACATGATTGCGCCGGCAGCATCGATCCAGCAGTTGGTTACAAAGCTGCAGGACCAAAGGGGCATCGAGCTCACTCATGTACTGGTCGAAGGCGCTGGCCACTTCTTCGAGAACGATCACATGAAGCAACTGGTCGGAAACGTCGCCAAATACGTTACGCGGCGCCTCTCGGAGGATACCCGGTAGGTGGTGCCTGAATCCGCCACGCAATGCACCACTGCAAGGGCTGCCCGCCTGCTCGGCCAGTACCTGCTATCAGCCCAATAACCAGTTGCTGCCAGTCTCTTGGCCCTGGGTTGGCGCCATGCAGCAGCCTTTCTCAGGCAGTGGTGCCGCCGCCGCCAAACTTGTGCCGGGCGTGTTCTTCAAACGCATTCACGATCCTTGAAACAACGTGATCGAGAAGACTCTCCGCAAAGACAGTCATGATACGGGTCTTGAACTCGAACTCGGCATCATACTCGACACGTGACCTTTGGCTGCCCAGGTCCGTAAACCGCCACTCACTGTTCAGTTTCCGCAATGGCCCCTTGATATAGCGTACCGTGATCCGTGAATTGTCCGGATCCAGCGTCACCCGGGACACGAGAGTCTCCCTGAAAACCTTGATGGAAACGACGAGATCAGCAACCAGTATCTCCAAGTTGCCCTCCTTTTGCCGCGACCTGATCCTTGCCGCCCGGCACCATGGGATAAACTCGGGATAGCTTTCGATGTCGGATACGAGCCCGAACATCTGGCTTGCCGCGAAAGGGACATCCCGGGACTCACCGTGCGTCGGCATGGGCACCGCAAGGAACCGCGTACAGCTGGCTCCTGTCAATTCCAGGATGGACGGAGCACATTCCTGATCGGCCGGATGCAACAGGCGGCATCAGGACATGGCGCTCAACTGTTGGCGGGCAAGGCGCAATTTCTGGAAGTCCTCGTCGGCATGATAACTGGACCGCGTAAGCGGCGTCGCCGACACCATCAAAAACCCTTTTCCCCTAGCCGCAGTCTCATAGGCCTCGAAGCTGTCCGGATGAACAAACTCCATTACCGGATGGTGCTTTCTTGTCGGCTGGAGGTACTGCCCGATTGTAAGGAAATCCACATCGGCGACACGCAGATCGTCCATCACTTGGACGATTTCGGTACGGGATTCACCTAAACCGACCATCAACCCGGACTTTGTGAACATGTCCGGGGCCCTTTCCTTGACCATCTGGAGGAGCCTGAGCGAGGCAAAATAGCGGGCACCCGGACGGACGGACGGATAGAGTGATGGCACCGTTTCCAGGTTGTGATTGAATACGTCGGGACGCGCATCGACAATGTCATGGACAACCGACGGATCGCATCTGAGGAAGTCGGGAGTCAGTATCTCGATCGTGGTCTTTGGCGACTTTCTGCGTATTGCGCGAATTGTCCGCACAAAGTGCTCAGCGCCGCCATCCTCCAAGTCATCGCGGTCAACGCTGGTAACCACGACATGGTTTAAGCCAAGCTTTGCCACGGCATCGGCGACACGTGCAGGTTCGAACACATCCGGCTTGTCGGGCCTGCCAGTAGCAACGTTGCAGAAACTGCAGCCCCGGGTGCAAATGTCGCCAAGTATCATGAATGTCGCATGACCATGGCTCCAGCATTCCCCGACATTCGGACACGAAGCTTCCTGGCAAACTGTGGTCAGGTTATGGGCGATAATCGTATCAAGCGTTTGCCGGTATCCTGAGGAAACAGGCGCCTTGACCCGAATCCAGGGCGGCTTTCGGGGCGCTTCCGTGCTCGGCCGATGGGCCTTTTCAGGATGACGGGCTTGCTGTTTCATCTGCGGCCAATTCTACTTTACGGAGCGTTTAGCTGACAGGCGCCGAATTGCCAATCTCAGCGTGCCGCAACCAGGCTTTCCGAAGGCGCTTTTGCCGTCCGGCCAGGAAACTCAACTGCCAGGACGTGGACGCTCTACGAGTTTGTCACCCTTCAACAACTGCTGCTGCCCCGCGCTTCAATCGCCGGTTGCGTTCGCCGGTGCGCCTCCGAGGAATACAGAACGGATTCGTTCGTCTTCGATGACTTCCACTGGATCACCTTCCATCACCTTGCGCCCAAGATCCATGACGACCGCACGGTCCGACACTGCCAGGCCTCCGCGAATGTTCTGCTCAACCATCAGAATTGCAATGCCTTTCCCGGCCAGGCTTCGTATGGTCTGGAAGACTTCGCTCATCATTTTCGGAGAGAGACCGAGCGACGGCTCATCAACGAGCAGCACGGCCGGCTCGGCAACCAGGACCATAGCCATTTCCAGCATCTGCTGCTCTCCGCCGCTCAGGTTCCCGGCTGTCAAATTCGATTTCTCCTGCAAGACCGGGAAGGAACTGAGTTGTCTTTGAATGGCGTCGTTGGCAGCCGACCTTTCCAATGTGTAGGCCGCCAATTGCATGTTTTCGGCTACACTGAGGTGTGCAAAGTTGCAGCGTCCCTGTGGCACGAGTGACAATCCTTGCGCCATGCGGGCTGCTGGGGTGAGCCTGTGAAGGGGTTTGCCCCTCATGGTCAATGTACCATGGAACCTTTTTGCAGTGCCAAAGATGCTTCGCAACAGCGTCGACTTGCCAGCACCATTCGATCCGATGACACAAGTGATGGAACCCGGCTCAAGGCCAAGGTCGAACGAACGCACAATTGGTTCGTCCAGATAGCCGCACGACCACTCCTTCAGTTCAAGAACTGGGTCCTGTCCTGTCATTGCCTGCGATCCACCTGGGCGCTTCCGATATACGCTTCCAGCACCCTCTGGTTTGTCCTGATGAGCGATGGAGGGCCGTCCGCAATGCAATTTCCCAGATCCAGCACGATGACCCGGTCGCAGAGCCCCATTATGAAGTCCATGTTGTGGTCAACGACAAGCTGGGTAACGCCCCGCGCGTTGAACTCCCTGAGCAACTTGCCAATCCGTATGATCATCGCAGGATTGACCCCGGCAACCGGCTCGTCAAGGAACGAAAGGCGGGGCTCATTGATCATGGCGCCTGCGATCGCAAGCAGCTTCCTCTGACCGTATGACAGTATGTCCACGGGCGCGTCGGTGAGGTGGGCCAGTCCTACCGTGTCGAGCAGGCCATGTGCGCGATCGATCGTTGCTTTTTCGACAGCCCGCAGCTGCGGTGTCTGAAACAGGCTGCCAAACCAACCGACTGAGTCGAACTCCTGGCAGGCAACACAGAGATTTTCCAGGACGCTCAGCCGGCCGTATGCCTGAATTGCCTGGAAGGTGCGTGCAACACCAGCGCGTGCGATCCGGTGGCGCCTTGAGGCCGTCAGTTCATGGCCGGACAGGAACCAGGAACCAGAATCCGCTTTCTCGAACCCCGTCAGGCAGTCAATAGTCGTGGACTTGCCCGAACCGTTGGGGCCAACGAGTCCCACAATCGCGCCTTCCTCGAGTGCGAAAGACAGATCATTGACAGCGGGCACCCCTGCATAGGCCTTGCACAGCCCCTCGACCTGAAAGAACGGCGTCATTTTTGCCGGCCTCCGGCTTCAACCATCCTGCTGCGCCATTGCGCAACTTTCCGCTGCCGCAGGAATCCGGCAATGCCTTCTGGCATCAGGAGCATCACGGTGATCAATACCCCTCCGTAGATGACCAATCGCAATTCGTTACCCATTCTGAGAATTTCGGGAACAACCGAGAATACGATTGCCGAAGCAACAACCGGCCAGAAGCTGCCGGCGCCTCCGACTATGACCATGATCAGCATCGCCTCGGTGTAGTAGAAGTGAAAGATCGACGGGTCCACGATCGTCAAATAGAGGCAGAACATGCCGCCGGCGATTCCGGTAAAGAACGCCGAAAATGCGAACGCCAGCAGTTTGTAATGCAGCACATTCAAGCCATGAGAATGCGCTAGGGGTTCGTTCTCGCGAATTGCGACAAACGCTCTTCCTATGCGGGACACAAGAAGAGCCCGGGTTGCGCCAATGGTGATCAGAGTCCAGCACAGGATCGGATAGTAGAAGCGGTGATCGGTATCGAAGACCACTGGTTCCAAACCGAAAATCGCAAGATCCAGCGGAGGAAGTCCCGGTATGCCCATTGCTCCTCGTGTCACCGACGTCCAGTCGAATGCGATTTGTTCAAGAACAAGAGCGAACACCAGGCTGGTAATCGCAAAGGAATGCCGCGAAACCCGGAACGCGGCAAATCCCACAACCAGGCTCGCAACAGAGGCAAGGATGCCACCGCACAAGACTGCCAGCCAGGGAGACACATCCAATGCTGTTGTCAGGATGGCGACGGTATATGCACTCAGCCCCCAGAACGCGACCTGGCAAAGCGAGAGCAGGCCCACATAGCCGTAGACAAGGTTCAATCCGACTGCGAGCACGCAAAAGACACAGGCGCTCACAGCAATGGACATATGGTAGGGGGAAGCAATGAATGCCGGCATTGCCATCAACGCGACGACGATGACTCCGTAAAGAGGCAACCTTGCCATGTTCAAATTCGAATTCGGCGCCCGAACAGCCCAAGAGGCCTGAACATAAGCACTCCGATCATTGTCAGGAATATCAGCGTGTTGGCTGTGGCAGCCCCGTAATAGAGGCCCAGTATGCTCTCGAGGAATCCGATGCCGAAACCGACCACGACGGCACCGGCTACACTTCCCAGTCCGCCGATTATGACGATTGCAAACGCCTTGAAGACCAGCAACACGCCCATAGTAGGAAAAATCGTATAGATCAGGGCGAGCACGGCTCCAGACAGGACACAAAGCGCAATTCCTGCCGCGACTGCAATCCGGCTGATCGACTGTGGCGGAATGCCGACCATCAATGCGGCTTCGCGGTTCTGTGCTACGCCTCTCAGTGCGAGGCCGGCACGGGTGCGATAGAGCATCGCATAAACCACCACCAGCGCTGCAATCGATACAACCAGCGCTATTGCCCTGGTTACCGGTATCACGAGGTTGCCGATTTCAATCACATCGGCGACGAAAGGCGTGGCCAGGAGTACTGGTGTCGGACTCCAGACAAACAAGGCGCCGTTCTGCAGCAACATCGCCAAACCGATCGTGATGAGTATGCTCTTCTCGAAGTCACCGTGCCGTAGCCGTTTCAGCAGCAGATCATAGAAGGCGACCCCCACTACGGCACCCGAAACCAGAACAATCGGCACCGTTAACCAATAGTTAAGACCCACGGCATGTACAAGTGTTGCCGTTACCATCGCGCCCAGCATGTAGAACTCGCCATGGGCAAAATTGACGAACTCCAGAACGCCGAAAATCAAGGCAAGACCAATGGCGAACAGGGCATAGACCGACCCGATCAGGAGACCGTTCAAAAGGAGTTCCAGAAGCAGGTCAATTGTCAACGCGGCCACCTCAGGGATCGTACAATTGCCAGCGGCAGCCTTACGAAGGTTGCCGCTGGCCAGTCATGGCATGTGCGGGGGCGCATCATCCAGGCGATAGGCCAACGATGACAATCTCGCCGTTCACAATTGAGGTCACTACGGCATTGTTCCGGGCCTGATGGCTTTCATCAAAGCTGATTGTGCCACCCATGATCGAGGGGTACTCGACTGACCGCAAAGCATCGCGGATAGCCTCTCGCGTTGCTTCCCCGCCCTCTTCGATTGCCCGCGCCAGCATGTGCATCGCCTCGTAGGCCATGAAGCTTGGCTGGTTGGGCGCTTCGCCGTTGCGTTCGGTGAAGCGTTTGACAAAATCGTGGTTGGCAGGGGTATCGATGCTCGGTGAATATGGATTTGTGCCCGTTGAACCATCGAGTCCACCAGCAGCAACGAACTCAGGCGTAACTGCGTCTGTAATGACATCAAGTAACAGCCTTCCGGTTCCCGGAATGCTCATGCGCGCCGCCTCGTATTGGCGATAGAATGCCGTCAACGGTGTTGACGTGAAATAGATCGCAATCCGGTCCGGCTGCATGGCCTTGTATTTGGTCAGGATGGCCGAGAAGTCGGGAGAGGTTGGATTAACAAAGTCCGCCGAAACCACTTCCAGCCCGTTCGCTTCGAGCGCCTCGGTGAAGATCTGCGCGCCGCCCCGGCCATAGTCGGATTCCTCACCGACGATGCTGACCCGCTGGACCCCTTCCTTCTTCAGGTAAGCAACCATGGCGTAGGCCATTCCGTCGTCGGCCACTGTCGAACGAAATCCCCAGCGATTCACGCCTTCGCCGATCTGCCCGGTGATCGAAGCAGCTGTCGAAGAAGACGTGATCAGCGGAACCTCAGAGCGCGCTACAACGGGCAGCGCTGCGAGAGTCGCCGAACTGCACAGCGCTCCAAGTATCGCAACCACCTCGTGTTGCGAAACAAGGGCATTCACAGCCTTCACGGCTTCTGCGGGGTTGCACCTGTTGTCTTCATAGACGATCTCAACTTGCCTACCGAGCACGCCCCCGGAAGAATTGATCTCGTCGACTGCCATCTCGATTCCCATGCGTTGGTGCCCTCCATAGAAGGCCGCTGGTCCGGTGAAGGACGAGGTGGAACCGATCTTGATGGTCTCTTGCGAGACCGCGGCTGTCGCCGAAACGACGGCCAGAGCGGCGCTTGCAACGCCGGCCGACAGGGATCGGATCAGTGAATTTGTCATGTTGTTTCTCCTATTGAATTTGTTCCTCAGATTTGAACCGCCAACAGCGTTCTGCGCATTGGCCATTATATCAACCCGATTGATCTGGCCTCCTGGGCCGGCCCACAGCCCCTACCCAAGCGTTCGCCATGATCATTTGCATGCACCACCGCCACATCAATATGCCATCCTGCGGCGCCTTGATCTCGGTGAGCCAGTTGCCCAGTTCGTCCCGTACTTTTCCAAGTGTTTCCCCCTTCCTGACATGGTCCCCCGGTTCGCAGCAAGGAACGTAGAGGCCATTCACTGGTGAACTCACAAACGTATAGTCTTCTATGATGACTGCGCTTGATCGCCCAAGCTCTACATCAATGACATCATCCAGCATGCCCAAGCAACGCGCAGCATTGAGCACACCCTGAATGTGCCAGTCAACGGTTTGCCGGGTCAAGACGGCATGATCGCCTGCCTCTGTCACCAGGCCTGAACGCCCCAGCTTGCCAAGTGCGGTGCAGCTCCGTCCCGGATGCAACAGACTCGCAGGTTCGACCGCAACAAGCAAATCGGTTGCAAAGCACCGCGCCAGAAGTTCGTGGCGAGCGTCGATCTCTGCATTCCCTGTTTGCTGGAACACAACGTAAGGTGACTGCACTTCTCCGATATCGCCCCCATGCAAATCGATAAGCAATTCTGCACCGGCGGCCCAGTCAAATAGCAGGTGGTGCGCCAGCGCCTCTGAATGTGACCCGTCGCGATCGCCGGGAAACAACCAATGAAGGTTTTTGCCGTCAGCCGGAGTCCTGATGGCTTGATGATAGGCGGCCGATTGATTGACCACGGGAATGATCGAGATGCGGCCGCGCATCGCCTTGGCATCAAGGCGATCCACCAATGACATTGCTGCCTCGATGCCGGATGCTTCATTTACGTGGACGCCCGCCATGACGCAGAGGCGCGGGCCGGGTTCCGCACCAACGATTTCAAATAGCGGCCAACTGAAACCCGTAAGCGCCGGACTGTTGAACTGGAATCTTCCCCGACTCTTGCCAGGACCACCGTCCCCTTCCTCCCAATTCACATGCACGATTGCAGTAACCCCTGTGTCCTGGGCGAACACCGCCACGCGCCAATACTGACGTTGCAGCCGCCTGAGTTCAATGGATCGAAATCTAACTGACGGGTCTGACGTCCTTCGAACCTGAATGCCGCAGCAGGAACAGGCAGACGCAATGCAGTGAATCTCCGGTTCACGAATACAACTCCATTGGCTATACGACAGCGGGATTTCCAACGGAGCTATGGCATCATGAAGATCAAGGTCGAAAATCCGGTTGTAGAACTAGACGGCGATGAGATGACCAGAGTCATGTGGGATCAGATCAAGAAGAGGTTGATCCTGCCGTATCTGGACATTGACCTGATCTACTACGACCTCGGAATCGAAGAACGCGACCGGACTGACGATCAGATCACCGTCGATGCCGCCAACAAAATCAAGGAGGTTGGCGTCGGCGTCAAATGCGCAACCATTACTCCTGATGAAGCCCGGGTAGAGGAGTTCGGGCTCAAGAAGATGTGGCGCTCTCCCAATGGCACGATCCGGAACATTCTCGGCGGAGTGGTTTTCCGTGCGCCGATCATCTGCAAGAATGTTCCGAGGTTGGTTCCGGGATGGACCAGGCCGATCGTCATCGGACGCCACGCCTTTGGCGACCAATACAGGGCGACAGATTTCCTCTTTCCAGGGAAAGGGAAACTCAAGCTGGTCTTTGAGGGCACAGACGGCAACACGATTGAACGCGAGGTTCTGGACGCGCCGGGTTCCGGCGTTGTCATGGGCATGTACAATCTCGATCAGTCGATCCGGGATTTCGCGCGTGCTTCCTTGAATTTTGGATTATCTCTTGGTTGGCCAGTCTATCTTTCTACCAAGAACACGATCCTGAAAGCCTATGATGGCCGGTTCAAGGACCTATTTCAGGAGGTGTTTGAGGAGGAGTTCGCGGGCAAGTTCAAGGACGCAGGGATTACGTATGAGCACCGGCTTATCGACGACATGGTCGCTGCCGCATTGAAATGGAGCGGTGGTTTCGTTTGGGCCTGCAAGAACTATGACGGCGATGTTCAGTCCGACACCGTCGCTCAGGGCTTCGGGTCGCTTGGCTTGATGACATCAATCCTCATGACCCCGGACGGCAACGTCGTGGAATCAGAGGCCGCTCACGGAACGGTGACCAGGCATTTCCGGCAACACCAACGCGGCGAGAAGACCTCGACCAATTCGATTGCGTCGATCTATGCCTGGACAGGTGGCCTCAAGCATCGCGCCAAACTGGATGGCAACGAGGAGCTCAAGTCGTTTGCCGCTACTCTGGAGCGCGTGGTCGTAGACACGGTCGAGAGCGGTACAATGACCAAGGATCTTGCCCTGCTCGTTGGTCCCGACCAGGACTGGCAAACGACAACCGGATTCATTGACGCAATCGACGAGAATCTGAACCGGGAGCTTGCCTGAATTGTCCGGCGCCGGGGTTTCCCGGCTACCTCAAACGCCTTCCACGATCAGCATGTCGCGTTCAGCGGATACCTTGGCCAGCTTTAACGCTTCTGCGTAAGTATTGGAATTGTAACACTTCTCTGCGGCTTCAACCGACGGGAACTCGACGATGACATTCCGGGCCCGGTGTTTGCCTTCGAGCGGCACCGTTCTGCCGCCACGCGCCAGAAACTTCCCACCATGCTCCTCGATCGCCTTCGTGGCGATACGCGCATACTTGCCGTAGGTTTCGGCATCCGAAACTTCGACCAGTGCAATCCAGTAGGCACTCAATTCTCTACTCCTTCCAGAAACTTCCTTGCGGCGTCCATTGCCTCGGCCGCATTCGAGACAGCCGGCCCGCCCCCTTGGGCAAAGTCCTTCCTCCCGCCACCGCCTTTCCCTCCGAGAACCGGCGTGACAGCCCGAACTATGTCAATTGCTGAAACTCTTGAGGTCAGATCGTCAGTAACGCCTGCAGCAACTGACATCTTTCCGTCAGACTCGGACAGAAGCACGACTACACCCGATCCCAATGCCGCCTTTTGTTTGTCGATGATGGCCGCCAACTGCCGTCCTGGCACACCGGACAGCGCACTGCACTTGAACGCAGTGCCATTGACGACTTCAGCCTCAGTTTGTCCGGAAGGCGCAAGTTGGGCCGCCGCAAGTTTTGATCGCAAGTCTTCGACTTCCCGCAGCAGCGCAGTTCGTTCGTCCAGCAATGAAGCCACTCGTCCGGGGGCATCAACCGGCTGGGCTTTCAGCGACAGGCAAATCTCGGCCATGCGCCTGTCCTGTTCGGCGAGGTATTCACGCGCTGCATCCCCTGTCAGTCCCTCGATGCGCCTGATCCCCGCAGCAGCGGCTGTTTCGCCAGTGGAAACGAATAGTCCTATTTCCCCCGTCCGGCCGACATGCGTTCCTCCGCACAATTCGATGGAATAGGTCTCGCCATCTCGCCCGCGTCCCGATCCTTTCTGCCGGCCCATCGAGACTACCCTGACCTGATCCCCGTATTTTTCTCCGAACAGGGCCCTTGCCCCCAACTCTACCGCTTCGTCCGGTGTCATCAGTCTGGTGACGACCTCCGCATTCTCACCAATCTGCCGATTGACAAGTTCTTCCACGCTGGAAATTTCCTGAAGCGTCATTGGTCCGGAATGTGAATAGTCGAAACGCAAACGCCTGGAATCATTCAGAGACCCGCGCTGCGATACATGATCACCCAGCGTCATCCTGAGCGCCTCGTGAAGCAGGTGAGTGCATGAGTGGTTCCGTCTGATGGAACGCCGCCGCAGCGAGTCGACCTCCAGCGCTGCCGCGGATCCAACCTGCAGTTCCCCTTCCGTTACCGTGCCAAAATGAACCTGAACTCCGGCAAGCATCCGGGTGTCGGACACTTCCATCTTGCCGGCCGCAGTCACGATCAAACCGGTGTCGCCAACCTGGCCGCCAGCTTCAGCATAGAATGGGGTCTGGTTGAAGACGGCGCCCACCTGTTCCCCCGCCCCGGCTCTGTCGATACGAGTGCTGCCTGATACAATCGCAAGAAGCTGCCCTTCGAGGGCCTCGGACTCATAACCGAGGAATTCGGTGGGACCGAACTCCTCAAACAGTTCGAACCACACCGGATCTTCTGCGGCTTCACCGGATCCTTTCCAGGCTTCCCGAGCCTTGCGGCGCTGTTCCGCCATCGCCCGATCGAACCCGTCAACATCAACAGTCCTGCCTTTTTCCTTGAGAGCGTCCTGCGTCATGTCGAGCGGGAAACCGAAGGTATCATAAAGCTTGAAGGCGATTTCCCCGGACAGCACTTCTTCGTCTGCGAGGTCGTCCACGGCAGCATCCAGCAAGCGGATTCCCCTGTCCAACGTTGACTTGAACCGGATTTCCTCGTCGCGGATGGTGTCCGAAATCAATGAACTGGCATCTTTGAGTTCAGGAAATGCCTCTCCCATCTTCCCGACAAGAACAGGAACCAGTTTGTGCATGACTGGATCCTGGGTTCCCAGCATGTGAATGTGGCGCATCGCCCGCCGCATGATACGCCGCAGAACATAACCCCTGCCCTCGTTGGAAGGCATTACGCCTTCGCAGATCAGGAATGAAGTCGACCGCAAATGGTCCGCTACAACCCGGTGGTGCATCCGGCCCGGGCCGTCAGGGTCGGTTGAGGTTTCGTTAGCAGCTGCCTCAATCAACGCTCTTATGCTGTCTGTATCGTAGTTGTCGTTAGTGCCTTGCAAGAGCGCGCCAATCCGCTCCAAGCCCATCCCGGTATCAATCGACGGCTTTGGCAGGTTTGTCCGGCTGCCATCTTCGTGCTGTTCAAATTGCATGAAGACGAGGTTCCACAACTCGACAAACCGGTCACCATCTTCATCTGGACTTCCGGGCGGGCCGCCTGGAATGGATTCACCATAATCGTAGAAGAGTTCGGAACAGGGACCACACGGACCGGTTGGTCCCATGGACCAGAAATTGTCAGAGGTCGGAATCCGGATGATCCTGCTGTCGTCCAGGCCAGAAATCTTCTTCCAGAGGGACGCCGCCTCATCATCGTCCTTGTAGACAGTCGCCAACAGACGCCCCGGGTCGACTCCGAAACCGTTCGTTACCAGGTCCCAGCAATAGTAGATTGCCTGTTCCTTGAAGTAGTCGCCGAACGAGAAATTCCCGAGCATCTCGAAAAACGTATGATGACGCGCCGTATAACCGACATTGTCGAGGTCGTTGTGCTTGCCTCCTGCCCGGAGGCACTTCTGGCTGGTTGCTGCCCTGAGGACATCCGTGGTCTCCACACCGGTGAAGATGTTCTTGAATTGAACCATCCCCGAATTGGTGAAGAGAAGGGTCGGGTCGTTTCGCGGAACCAGGGGCGAACTGTCGATCACCTGATGTCCGTTTTGCTCAAAATAGCCAAGAAATCTGGACCGGATTTCATTGAGGCTGGTCATCTGGACATTCCCGCACCGCTGTCAAAGTGCAGCCAAATAACTGCAATTGTCCGACCTGTCCAACCATGCTGGGCGCGGGCTATGCCACCCACCACAGGCTCTCGCCAATTTGCCAGCAACCCCACTTCTGCATTGCATCCCGGCTGAGCGCAGCGAACAGGCTTGCACAAAGGAATTGCCCGCCGGCGGGAAATCCTGCCGGCGGGCAATTGAAAGGCGAGTCTTCAATCGAGTGAGGGCTCAGGCGGTCTCTGCCGTCAATTCACTGTCGGACAAATCTTCTGCGGGTGAAGCCAACCCGTGAATCTGCCTGATCTTGTGTTCGATTTCCTCTGCGATCGGCTCATTCTGTTCCAGAAACGAAATTGCATTCAACCTGCCCTGGCCAATGCGCTCATCGCCATATGAAAACCACGAACCGGACTTTTCGACGATGCCGCTCTTGATTCCGAGATCAATCAGCTCGCCGGCCTTCGAGATTCCGGATCCGTAGTGAATGTCGAATTCCGCCAGCTTGAATGGAGGCGCCATCTTGTTCTTCACGATCTTGACCCTGGTCGTGTTCCCGATGACCTCATCCCGGTTCTTGATGGCGCCGATGCGCCTGATGTCGAGCCTCACCGAAGAATAGAACTTCAGGGCGTTTCCGCCTGTAGTGGTTTCCGGAGAGCCGAACATGACGCCGATCTTCATGCGAATCTGATTGATGAAGATCACCATGCAGTTCGAACGGCTGATGGAACCGGTCAGTTTTCTCATCGCCTGGCTCATCAGACGGGCCTGGGTGCCCACTTGAGAGTCACCCATTTCGCCTTCGAGTTCCGACTTGGGAGTCAGGGCGGCTACGGAGTCGACGACAATCAAGGACACTGCCCCTGACCGAACCAGCGTGTCCGTGATTTCCAGTGCCTGTTCACCAGTATCCGGTTGCGAGATCAACAGTTCGTCAATATCGACACCGAGTTTCTTGGCATAGGCAGGGTCAAGGGCATGCTCTGCATCCACAAAGGCGCAAATGCCTTTGTTGCTCTGCTCTTCAGCTACAACATGCAGCGCCAGAGTTGTTTTGCCTGAAGCTTCAGGGCCATAAACCTCGATGATGCGCCCTTTTGGCAATCCGCCAATCCCTAGCGCAATATCAAGGCCAAGCGAGCCAGTCGAAACGGACTCGATGTCCATAACGGCTCCGCCCTGGCCGAGCTTCATGATCGAGCCCTTGCCGAAGTTGCGTTCGATTTGTCCGAGCGCCGCTTCGAGCGCCTTCTGTTTGTCCATGTCCCGGCGATCCAGATCAATTACCTTGGCGTTCATGACATTCTCCTCGCAGATTTGGTTGTAACTGGCAACAACTTGCTATCGTTCGGTGTCTGTTCGCACAGGCTTCAACCGGTTGCAACCATCAATTTGCTAGAAATCGTCATGAGTTCGTTAAATGTTGCCAAATTGCCACATCGAGCCTTCCGATTGTCCATGAATTGGCTCCATGAACGTTCTGCGATCTTAGTGTGGCAACAATCAAGTGGACTCGATCTTGTATCCTGCGCCCGACTTGACCACTCTGGCTATGGTCCTGTCCAGGAAATGACCGCCTGAAAACGGAATCCGGTCGGCGGCTAGCATGTCCAGCGTTCTCTTGCGGGTAGCTATGGCCATTTCCCGGTCGGCATCGAAAGCTGCGCAAATTTCCGGATTTGCGAGCTGCAGGTCCTGCGCATGCAGGATATCGGTTACGTACAGAAACTGCTCGCCTGCCGAATCAATCCTGACCCCGGCATGACCTATCGTATGGCCTGGCAGTTTCTCGAGATGAATGCCCGCAGCCACCTCCGCCCCGAAGTCCTCGGTCCGCACGCGATCTCCATACGCTGCCAGCATGTCGAGGCCGAGTTGCCGCCATTGCCGGGTCTGGTCATCAGCGCCGGAAAAATTTCCGTCGTCGCTCCAGAACTGCCGTTCTGTTTCAGTCAGCACCAGTTCGGCATTTTCGAATGCCGGCGTTCCATCCTCCTTCGTCGCGCCGCCTATGTGGTCGGGGTGCAAATGGGTAATCACCAGCAGATTCACGCCGCCAGGTTCGATCCCGGCCTCCGCAAGGGCAGCCTGCAAAAATCCCGCACCCGGCCCGAACAGGCCACCTGCTCCTGTGTCCACCAGCATTGACACTCCGGGCGTCTCGACGTGGAACGCATTGAAGTTGGTTTGGATTGCGCTCTTTCCGGCCCCTTTGAGCAAACTGTCCAGACCCTCCTGGTCAAGCTCAGGAAACACCTCCGGCGGGAACTCGGCCGCCCCATCATTCAGCACTGTTATCCTTGCGTCGCCAACGTTTGCGCGTGCAATTCGTGACATTTGATCAATCTCCCCTTTTGTCTTCTGGCCCCGGATTCGGCGATGCCGGCTTCTCATTACACGATTTTCCTCCCCGGTACCGGAGCGCCACTACATATTTCTCGGAACTGCCGGACCGGCTGGCCTTGGGCTTGGCGTGATGCACCCGTTCGAATTTCGACTTCAGATCGGCAAGCAGCCCACTTTCTGTTCCGCCGGCAAGCACCTTGGCGACGAAACACCCTCCCTCCTTCAATACTTCCTCGGCAAAGGAGGCCGCGATCTCGCAAAGAGCGACGACGCGCAGATGGTCGGTACTAGCATGCCCCGTGGCCGGGGCAGCCATGTCCGATATGACCAGATCGACAGGACCGCCAGCATGGTCCACTATTGCACCGGGCGCATCCTCCGAGCGAATGTCCATCTGGAGAAACTCTACGCCTTCCAACGGTTCCATCTCGTTCAAGTCGACGGCAATCACTCTGCCCACAGGTAATCCACGCCGGGTTCCGGCTGAGTTTATTCTCGCCGCAGCAATCTGCGACCACCCACCTGGCGTGCAACCGAGATCGACGACCAGATTGCCCGGCTGAAGAAGCCCATATCGCTCGTCCAGTTCCTGCAGCTTGTAGGCAGCCCGGCTGCGGTATCCCTCTGCCCTTGCCCGGGCCACGTATGGATCATTCAACTGCCGGGAAAGCCAGCGATATGAACTCGTGCGCCGGCCTTTTGACTTCTTGACTCGGACCGTCAGCGTCCTGTTGCCTCCTGCGCCACTTTTCCTACGGGTCATTACGCAATCCCGCGCTCCCATTTCATTCTGTCGTCTTTGTGAAATTCTTGTCGCATTTGTCCAACTTTCGGGCAATGGTTGCCTCTAGCGATTGACGCTTGTTCCGGAGGATTCGCAAGATGCCTGACGTGGTTTATGTGTACTGGCGCGACATTCCTGCGCAGGTCATAGTAGGCAGAGGCCGGAAAGCAGCAAAGCAACAACTGTCGGAACGGTTCGAGCAGGCAATTGACAGGTGCGCCATGAGGGTGGGAGCACGGGACTCGGATGCCTATCTGGCCGAATGGCGCAAAGTCGGACAAGCATCGCCTGAGGGCGAACCCGTAGCCATTGCCGCCGAACATGCAGCTCGTCTCGAAATGGAATTCGACGGTGACCGACTAAAGGAACTTATCACCAACGATGGTTGGTCAAGTTGAGTCGGCGAATTACCCCGGAAACAGGAAGTCGCTGGTGATAGGCATGTCCACACAAGACACCGAATGCGCAACCTTGCCTGTTGAACCGGTCATTGATTTCGTCGACGGCTTCAGTATCGAAGTCATGCCTCGAACAGCGGCGAAAGTTGCTGATTTCACAGAAATCCTGCCTGCCGGAACCCGCGTGTTCGTCGCCAATATAGAAGGCACACCATTTGCCGACATGTTGGAAACGGTACAACGAATTTCTGGCGAGGGCTTCACGGTGGTTCCTCACATCACGGCTCGTTCTGTGCAGCACGAGCCGGAACTGGTGACGATGCTGGACAACTACCGGCGCGTGGCCGGTATCCATGAGGCGCTCTTACTTGCAGGAGGAATGGAAAAACCAGTTGGCGACTTCCATTGCGCCATGCAACTGCTTGAGACACGCCAGTTTGAACGTTTCGGCTTTGAACGAATTCATGTTGCCGGACACCCTGAAGGAAACCGGGATATCGACCCTGGCGGCGGGACTTCGGAAGCTGACAGGGCCTTGCTCGAAAAGCAGCAATTTGCAGGCAAGGCAGATCTTGAACTGGAAATTGCAACCCAGTTCGCCTTCGACGCCGACGCTGTCATCGGTTGGGCAGAACGGGTCTCAGCCCTTGGCGTGACCATGCCCATAAAAGTAGGTGTCGCAGGGCCAACCAAGTTGCAGACGCTTATCAAGTATGCGCTTGCCTGTGGTGTTGGCCCCTCAATTCGTGTCATCCAGAGACGCGCAAGGAACATAAGCAAACTCCTTGTACCATTTGCTCCGGACGAAGTTGTCAGCAAGCTTGCTGCATTCAAGCGGGACAACCCGGCATCGCGGATTTCCGGACTTCATATCTTTCCTTTGGGCGGAATCCTGCCATCGGCCAACTGGGCCACCGGCAAACTCACACAGCAGTCCCAACCCCACCAGGCAAGTGAGTGACGAATGACCCGCACCGTCGTTGAGTCGAAAACCAGGACAGTGGTCATTGCGCATGACGAACCATTTTGTGTCATCGGCGAGCGCATCAATCCGACAGGAAGAAAATTGCTTGCTGCGGAATTGGAAGCCGGCAACTTCGCTACGGTCGAAAAAGATGCGTTGGAACAGGTCAACGCCGGTGCGTCCATGTTGGATGTGAATGCTGGTGTCGTTTACAATTCCAACCCGGATCCGAACCAAACGGAACCACCTCTGATGAGGCGCCTGGTTAATCTCGTGCAAAGCAAAGTCGATGTGCCGCTTTGTATCGACAGTTCAGTTCCGGGCGCGCTGGAAGCCGGGCTTGAAGAGTGCGAGGGGCGCCCCTTGCTGAATTCGGTCACCGGTGAAGAGGAAAGGCTGGAGTCCATTCTGCCATTGGTCAAGAAATTCAATGTTCCGGTGGTCGCCATTTCAAATGACGATACAGGCATTTCCGAAGATCCGGACGTCCGGTTCGAAGTCGCCCGGAAGATCGTTCACAGGGCATCTGACCATGGCATTCCTGCAAATGATATTGTGGTCGACCCGCTGGTCATGCCGGTTGGCGCCATGGCAACCGCAGGCAAGCAAGTTTTTGCCCTGGTCAGAAGGCTTCGCGAGGAACTCGACGTCAATTCGACCTGCGGAGCTTCAAACGTTTCATTCGGTCTGCCGAACCGGCACGGAATAAACGCAACATTCCTTCCCATGGCCATCGCTGCTGGCCTGACTTCGGCGATCATGAATCCGGTACGCCCCCAGGAAATGCAGGCGGTGCGCGCCGCCAATCTGCTGACCAATAACGATCCCAACGGTGCGGTCTGGATCAGATGCTACAAACCGGCAACCGAGCAGCTTGAGCAACACACTTCGCGGCGCACCGGCCGCCGCCGCAGAAATCGCTGACGGAACGGTTTGCCAATGCACTCTTGCAACAATTCTGAAGGCGGTGTGCGTCAACCGCAGCGCGGCTGCGGCAACATGCTTAGGATGGGCAAGAGTTGACGCCTAAGGGTGAGAGCGAAGATCAGCGAACCGGGCCTGCGGCTCATGGTTCTACAGTAGGCGGTGATGGCATCGCCAGCGAGCCGCCGCTGGCCATCTTCATGCCGTCTGGAAGGCGCGGCCATGTACAAGTCGGCACAACCGTGCTGGAAGCGGCACGTCAGCTTGGAGTTGACCTTGACAGCGTTTGCGGCGCTCGGGGAATTTGTTCCAGGTGCCAGGTCTCGCCGTCTTTCGGTGAATTCCCAAAGCATGGTGTTACGGCAAGAACAAGCGCGCTGTCTGAATGGAATGACGTCGAGGAGCGTTACAACCGCGTTCGTGGCCTGAAACCAGGCAGGCGGCTTGGATGCCAAGCCCGGATTCTTGAGGACATCGTGATCGATGTCCCGGTCGGATCGCAGGTCCACAAACAGGTTGTAAGGAAGTCACCGGACGAAAGGCCGGTGCAGATGGATCCGGCAGTCAAACTGCACTACGTCGAAGTTGACGAACCCGATATCCACGACCCGACTGGCGACCTGGAGAGGCTGAAGGCAGCCTTTGCAAACCAGTGGGGCCTGCATCGTGTCTCAATCGACTTTGCGATCCTGGCGCAACTACAGGTGGTACTCCGGCGTGGCGACTGGAAGGTTACCGCCGCTCTTCACCGGCAATTTCCGGATGACGATCCTTGCATCATCGGCATCTGGCCAGGATTCAAGGAGGGGCCGCTCTTCGGTTATGCTGTCGACGTCGGCTCCACGACCGTGGCAGCGCATCTGTGCGACCTGGAAACCGGCAAGGTTGTCGCCACCGCTGGTGTCATGAATCCCCAGATAAGGTTTGGTGAAGACCTGATGAGCCGGGTTTCGTTTGCGATGCTCAATGAGGATGGCGCAGCACGGATGACCGACGCAATCAGGCTGGCAGTCAACCAGCTGTTCGAAGATACGGCACAAGAGGCCGGCATCAATACAGATGACATTGTCGAGGCCGTATTTGTCTGTAACCCGGTCATGCACCATCTCCTATTCGGACTCGATCCGGTTGAGCTTGGGCAAGCGCCGTTTGCGCTGGCAACCGCTGACCCGATTGCACTCAAGGCATCCGAAATGGGACTGGAATGCCTTCGTGGTTCATCGCGGATTCATGCACTTCCCTGCATAGCCGGACATGTGGGCGCAGATTGCGCGGCGGTTGTGCTTTCCGAACAGCCTCACCTCTCGGATGACAATGTACTGATCGTTGATGTGGGAACCAATGCCGAGATCGTCTTTGGCAACAGCCAACGATTGCTTGCATGCTCGTCCCCGACCGGCCCGGCGTTCGAGGGTGCGCAGATTTCTTCAGGACAGCGGGCCGCGGCCGGAGCCATTGAACGGGTTCGGATAGATCCGGACACCAAGGAGCCATCATTCAAGATCATTGGCTGCGAGCATTGGTCAAACGAGGAGGAGTTTTCGCAACACCTGGAAGATGCCCGGGTAACCGGCATCTGCGGCTCTGGGATCATCGAAGCGATTGCAGAAATGCGCATTGCCGGAATCGTCGACAAGTCCGGCCTGATCGGGTCGCCGGAACAGGTGGGCACCGACCGCGTGGTCCCTGAAGGCCGCACCTACTCTTATGTCCTCTATTCTGCCGTAGACAGGAGCATACAGATCCGGGTTACCCAGGCCGATATCCGTGCTGTTCAATTGGCAAAGTCTGCGCTGTATGCCGGCGCAAGACTGTTGCTGGACGAATTCGGCATAGACACCGTCGACCGGATTGTGCTCGCTGGAGCCTTCGGCTCTCATATCTCGCCCAAGCATGCGTTGGCGCTGGGGATGATCCCCGATTGCCATCCTGACCGGATCAACTCGGCGGGAAACGCGGCTGGAACCGGCGCCCGGATGGCGCTGTGCAGCCTTGCCGCAAGGTCTGAAATCCTCGAGGTTGTCAGGAAAATCGAGAAGGTCGAAACCGCAGTAGAACCAAGATTTCAGGAGCACTTCGTCAACGCCAACGCAATTCCTCATGCAACTGATCCATTCCCCGAACTGGCAAAAGTCGTTGCAATGACCAACACAACATACAATCCGGCGACCGCTGGCTCTTCCGGTTCAAGCTCAAGGCGGCGGCGACGGCGGAAACCGGGCTCCTGAGACTGAATCGGAATTTGACGAATGCCTGATTGCCGGGGTATCGTCGTTCTCGGAAAGGACGCGGGTGTAGTTCAGAGGCAGAACGTCAGCTTCCCAAGCTGAATGTCGTCGGTTCGATTCCGATCACCCGCTCCAGCCCCTTCACAAACTGGTCTTCAACGGCAGCGCCGACGCCACGTCTTACCTCCGGGCCTTCCGGATGAAATCAAGCAGCATGCCGGTTGAAGGATCGGTTTCTGCGGGCCTGCTTCCGGATGACACACAATCCACAAGCTCCGTGGCCAGTTTCTTGCCAAGCTCGACGCCCCATTGGTCAAAGCTGTTGATCCCAAGAATAACCCCTTCCACAAACACCTTGTGCTCATAGAGAGCAATGATCTGGCCAAGGACTCGGGGCGTCAATTTAGGGTAAGCAAGCACCGTTGACGGACGGTTGCCGGGACATGCCTTATGACTTTCAAGAACCACGCTACTGTCGGGTGAGGAGCCGTTCTTGCTGCCCACCATCAATGCGCGCGCCTGGGCCAGGCAGTTTGCGACCAGGATGTCGTGGTGATGCCGCAATTCTGGTTCGTGGCCTTCGGCAGCAACCAGGAATTCACACGGTACAACTTGCGTCCCTTGATGGAGCATCTGATGGAAGGCATGCTGGCCATTGGTCCCAGGTTCACCCCAAACAACTGGCGCGGATTCCTCTTCGAGCAAGCTGCCATCAAGAGTGACCGACTTTCCGTTTGACTCCATCTCCAGCTGTTGAAGATAGGCAGGCAGTTGAGAAAGCCGTTGGTCATACGGCAATACAGCCCGTGTACCGTAGCCACAAATCTGGTTGTGCCAGAGCCCCGCAAACGCCAGCAGTACAGGCATGTTTTGCCGGAAATCGGCGGTACAAAAGTGACTGTCGATGGATCTGGCGCCCTCAAGAAAATCCCGGAAGTTTCGGGCTCCGATGGCGATCATCAAGGACAGGCCAACCGGGCCCCAGATGGAGTAGCGCCCTCCGACCCAGTCACCGAAACCGAAGACCTTTTCGGGATCAATTCCGAAAGCGCCGGTTTCCCCGAGGTTGCTTGAAATCCCGACAAAGCGGGAGTGCACTCCTTCTTCGCCTTCGGATTCAACAATCCACTGGCGGGCTGTGCGCGCGTTGGTCAGGGTTTCGATGGTACGGAAGGTCTTCGAGACGACCACAACCATGGTGGTTGCCGGATCAAGCCGGCGAAGTGTCTGGTCAATCTGCGAGCCATCGATATTCGAAACAAAATGCACCGCCGGGCCTTGCGCAAATGGAGCCAGGGCCTCCGTGGCCATAGCCGGGCCAAGATCGGAACCGCCGATGCCGATGTGAACAATGTCGCTCACCCGGCGGTTCGGCACTGGCGACAATTCACCCGACCGAATGGCACTGGCGAAGCGTTCCATTCGATCCAGCGTTTGCCCCGCCTCCTTGGCAACATCGATGCCGTCCATGATGACCGCCTTGCCCGGCGCGCTGCGCAGTGCCGTATGCAGCACCGCACGCCCCTCGCTGGCGTTGATCTTATCTCCTTCAAACATCCCTCTTATGCGATCCGGGAGGTGGCTGCGGCGCGATAGCTCGACAAGTCCATCAAGCGCATGCCGATCAAGGCTTGTCTTGGAGTAGTCGAATAGCAGGCCATCGAACTCGAGCGAGAAATCAACCACCCGGCGGGGATCGGTTTCGAAGAGTTCGAGGATTGTGCGCCGGTTATCCGCCCGGTGGGATCTCAACTCATCAAGACTTGCCATCATCGGTCTCCAATTAATCCGGCAACATCCGGCCGACGCGCTGCGGCCCCGACCAAAGTTCGATCAAGGCACTCTGAGTGTGTGCAGTGTGCAATGCACTTGATTCCGGCTGTTCCTGTACCGGTAGCCCCGGCCTCAAGGAACCAGCTTTCTCCAGCTACGATTGTCGCGGTGCAGCAAGGCATCGGCTTCGGTTGGCCCGCTGCTTCCGGCGTCGTACGCCACCAACTGATCTCCGCCGCTGTCCCAGTTTTCGCGCACCGTGTCAGTCCATGCCCACGCTGCTTCAACCTCATCGTCGCGCATGAAGAGGGTCTGATCCCCCCGGATCACGTCCATTATCAGTCGCTCGTAAGCATTTGTAAGTTTGCCTATTTCTGAACCAAGGGATCCTGCAAAACTCATGTCCAGTGGAACGGCAGCCAGGCGCATGCCGCCGGGACCCGGCTCCTTGATGGTAATCTGCATGGTAATGCCTTCATTGGGCTGCAGCCTGATGGACAGCTGATTGCCCGGCCCGACATTCATGCCCTCGAATATCAAATGAGGTGGCCGCTTGAAGGTAACCACGATCTCGGACACCCGCTCCCGAAGCCTCTTGCCGGTGCGCAGATAAAAGGGTGTGCCTGCCCAGCGCCAGTTCGCGACAGCGCATTTGAGGGCAACATAGCTCTCGGTGCGGCTGGCCGCTGAACAGGCATGGTCGAGATAGTTTTCGCCAGGTTCATCGCTTGCATATTGGGCTCGCACCACATTGCCGGCCTCCACAGGTTCCAGAGCACGGATCACCTTGACTTTTTCATCCCTCACTGCGTTCGGATCGAACCGCGAAGGCGGTTCCATCGCCGCAAGGCACAGCAGTTGCAGCAGATGGTTCTGAACCATGTCCCGCATTGCGCCTGTACGGTCGTAGTACCCTTGCCTGCCCTTGATACCCAGTTTCTCTGCTACTGTAATCTGGACGTGATCAATGTGGGTGGAGTTCCATAACGGCTCGAACAAGGCATTGGCGAACCTGAGTGCCATCAGGTTCTGGACTGTTTCCTTTCCGAGGTAATGATCTATGCGGTAGATCTGCCCTTCATTGAAAGTTGCGATGAGCGCCCGGTTCAACTGCCGGGCCGAGTCAAGATCCTGCCCGAACGGCTTTTCGACTACTATCCGGGAGTTGTCCCTTACCAGGCCATTTGAATCAAGTCCGCTGACTATCCCTTCAAACAAGCTTGGCCCGACAGAAAGATAGTATGCAGAGGGAACCTCGGACCGCAGAATTTTGGCAAGGGCTTGCCAGCCTTCTCCGCCCTCAACGTCTATGGCACGGAAAGCAAGGCACTTCAGGAAACGGTCCAGGTCGCCCTCGGCGGTGTTTGCAGATTCCGACTGCTGCTTGATCGCATCCGAGGCGAATTTCCGGAATTGTTCATCGGAGAGCTTCGACCGGGAAACTCCAATAACGCGGGATGTTTCCGGCATCTGCCCTACCTGGAATCTCCGATACAGTGCAGGAAGGATCTCCTTGGCGGCCAGGTCGCCTGTCGCACCGAACAGCACGAAATCAAATGGTTGGACTGGAATGATCTTGAACAACGGGAGACTCCGGACGCGTACTGCTTGAGTTGGCACTTCCTTATCCCAATCGGGGTGGCTCTGCCAAACATCAGTACCGGCGCCGAACCTGCTCTGGCGCCATTGGATTGCCGTCGACGGCCACCGACCGCCTCGCCCGTGTTTGATCAATCAGATCAAGAGCCTATATTCCCGCCGCGTATTCCTGTGGAACGATGATTCGGTACGACCGGCAGCTGGAATCCGGCAAGTATGAACGACTAGAGGAGCCCGGCCCCGGATGAACATGCCTGAAATCGACCGGTATGGTTCCAGCAATACCCGGACATGCAAATTCCAGGACCCGGTGCTGACTGCCGATGGAACCGCCCGCGCCGTTGTTCCCTTGTCAGATCCCAGGACCTTGTGGTTCAACACTGGTACGCTCTGCAACATCGCCTGTACCAATTGCTACATCGAAAGCTCGCCTCGTAACGATAGCCTGGTCTACATAACCGCGGCCGAGGTTCGGGACTATCTGGCGCAAATCAGGCAGCGGCAATGGCCCGTTGGTGAAATCGGGCTTACTGGTGGCGAACCCTTCATGAATTTCGAAATCATCGAGATCATCCGGGACTGCCTTGCAGCCGGCTACGAAGTGCTGGTTCTGACAAATGCCATGCGGCCAATGATGCGGCCCCGGGTGCAGTCAGGACTCCTCTCATTGGCCAAGAGCGGACGGCAACGCCTCACAATGCGCATTTCACTCGATCATCACAGCGAAGCGCTTCATGATATTGAACGCGGTCCCGGCGCATTCCGCACTACCTTGAATGGGATGGACTGGTTGCAGGAAAACGGTTTTTCGATGGCAGTGGCCGGCCGGACTGTCTGGGGTGAATCCGAAGCTGAGGCCCGGGAGGGCTACTCCAGGCTGTTCAAATCGCAGAATTATGACATAGACCCGTTCGACCCGTCCGCAACTGTGCTGTTTCCGGAGATCGACAACAGCCAAGACGTTCCAGAAATCTCAGTCGACTGTTGGGCCAAGCTGAACAAACGGCCTGATCAAATGATGTGCGCTTCCTCAAGAATGGTTGTCAAAAGGAAGGGCGACGCAAAGCCAGTCGTAGTGGCCTGCACGCTCCTGCCCTATGATCGGCAGTTCGAACTGGGTGCAACGCTGGAGGAAGCGGAGCAGCCAGTCAGGCTTAATCATCCGAGTTGTGCCCAGTTCTGCGTGCTCGGCGGAGCCAGTTGCAGCTGACTTACAGCTGCCCATCCGTCAGCGACGGGCCGATCTCGCCAAGACCTCCCTTACAGCATCCAGGTCTACATCTTCCGCCACGATTGCCCTGCCGATTTCACGGGCCAACACGAACCGGATGCGGCCACCGATAACTTTCTTGTCCTGCCTCATCAGTTCGATCAGACGTTCTGGAGGCGAAAGGGCAAACGGGAGACGCTTGATGTCGGTTGCTATGCTCAGACTGTCGTAGTGGGCGCGCACCCGCCTGACAGAGTCAGCATCCACGAGGCCTGTGGCCTCGGAAAGATCGAAGGCTAGGCAACATCCCAGGGAGACGGCCTCGCCATGCAATAGTTGTTCGGAGTAACCCGTGTCAGTCTCGAATGCATGGCCGAAGGTATGGCCGAGGTTCAGCAACGCGCGGCAACCCTGTTCTGTTTCATCCAGAGCCACAATTTCCGCCTTTAGTTCGCAGGACCGCCGGACAGCCGTGATCAAGGCGCTGCTATCGCCGCCGACGACATCCTCCCCATGTTTTTCAAGCCAGGCGAAGAATGCTGCGTCTCCCAGCAAACCGTATTTTGCGACCTCTCCATAGCCGGAGCGCATGGCCCTCGCAGGCAGTGTTTCGAGCAGACCGGTATCGCACAAGACAAGAGATGGCTGGTGAAAGGAACCGACCAGGTTTTTCCCGCTCTCCGAATTTATGCCGGTCTTGCCGCCCACGGAACTGTCAACCTGGGCGAGCAATGTCGTTGGGATCTGCACGTAACGCACGCCTCTTCTGGTCACAGCCGCAGCAAATCCTGCCAAATCCCCCGTCACACCGCCGCCAAACGCAATCACAAGATCACGCCGTTCGACTCCGATCTCGAGAAGCCATTCGACCGTTTCTTTTAAAACTCTCCAGGACTTGGCGCGCTCACCAGCCGGCACAGGACGCCAGTCGCACTTGATGCCGCCCTGTTTCAGCCCATCAAGCAGTTTGCCAAGATGAAGCCCCTGCACTTGCTCGTCGACCAGGACGGCAACTCTCGGGCTGCTCAAATGGGGCGAAAGGTATTTTCCGGTGTCTGCAAGCAGGTCACTCCCGATAACGATGTCATAAGACCGTTCTGCGAGGTTTACTGGCACGACTTCAGGCATGACCGGCACCCTTTGCGTTCGAGAAACTGTGCTGCAGCAGGTAGACGGAGATCGCATCCGCAACTTTCTGGGCCATCTCTTCCTTGGACAGGCCATCCTGAGCCTGAACTCTCAGATCAGCCATCTCATAAAACGGCGTTCGCCGCGCCAGCATGTCGACCAGGGTCGCATAAGGATCCATGGTCTGAAGCAATGGCCTGTGAGTCTTGTCTTTGACGCGTGACCACAGCAGGCCTGCGTCGGCTGAAAGCCAAACTGATACGCCTCTGGAGCGAATGATCTGCCTGTTCCGGTCGGAGAGAAACCCGCCGCCGCCCAACGCCACCAGGCGCGGCGGTCCGGAAAGAAGGTTGCGAAGTACTTGAGTCTCCTGATCACGGAAATACTCCTCGCCCCTCTCCTTGAACAGCTCAACAATCGGTATGCGCTCGATGTTCTCAACCTCGACATCGGTATCGGCAAATGGCACACCGATCTTGCTCGCCACAAGCTTGCCGATGGCGGATTTGCCGCTTCCCATCATTCCGACAAAGACAAGATTCTTCCTGTAATGGGAGAGCCGTTCGAGTACAGTCTTGGCCATGCCTGGATGCTACCTCGAATGAACATCTTCATTGAAGGTGCTGAACTAGACGGTTTGGCAACATTTTGCACGCTCGGCAGTGTTCATTTCTTGTGCTGCTTTGCGGAAATCCTGCTGGAGTCGTAATGGCCTAAGCTGTACGATCCCGTCAATTGAATCCAGGCGTTCATGATGAGGCGACTGCTTTACTTTCTCATTTTCCTGATACTGATCGGTATCATTTTCCTGGCAGGCTACACCTTCTTCGGTGATCTCTCGCCGCCTGCCGGGCCGGTCGAAATCCCCGTTGAAATCGGCACAGACTAGACTGCCGGCACTCCGATATTGGAATCGACACCAGTGCAGCGGCAGCGATTGGCGGCGCAATTCGCCCGCATGGCAATTGACTCCTGCCCAGCTTGCAGGCAGGTTATCCGTAACAAGCGGTAAACGCTGGCTATGCCCTCGGCAAGCGGCAGTGCCCGACCAGGCACTTTGTTGGGCCGACGGCGGCAGAATGAGCAGGATCGAGGACTTGCGCAAGGATTTTTGGGTGGACGCCTTTTTGGAGGCGATGTTTGCTGAACGCTCAGCGTCGAGCAACACAATTGAGGCATACGAGCGCGATCTTGCCAGGTTTGTTGATCACCTCAAAGAAAAAGACATGGACCTTGCGTCAGCGACTGAAGCCGACCTCGAAGCATATCTGCGGGAGCTGGCCGCCCGCGGATACGCAGCCTCCACACGATCAAGGCACCTCTCTGCTCTAAGGCAATTCTACCGGTTTGCGCACGCAGAAGGCTGGCTGAAGAACGATCCCACGCATCGGATCAAGAACCCGAAGTTGCGCAGGCCACTGCCGGAAGTGATCACCGCGGAGGAAATCGATCGCATGCTGTCGGCTGCCCGTGGAATGCACCAGTCTGGACGAGCCAACGCCCGCAACGCCTGCCTGTTCGAGTTGATGTATGCAACGGGCGCCCGGGTCAGTGAGGTTGCGCGCCTTCCTGCTGCTAGCGTACGAGGAAGCCCTCGGTTCCTGATGGTATTGGGTAAGGGAAACAAGGAAAGGCTGGTTCCGTTGGTTGAACCGGCGCGGCTTGCAATTGAGGCCTGGCTCGAATTCAGGGATCAAACCGAAGAACTGCGGCGGCTCGAGGGCAAGCAGCCTTCCATTTACCTGTTTCCTTCCCGCGGCAAATCCGGCCACTTGACCCGGCACAGGATCTACAGCCTCATCAAGGAACTGGCAGTCGCCGCGAACGTGCCGCCGGAAAAAGTCAGCCCGCATGGCATACGTCACGCAGTAGCAACCCATCTTCTGGAGAACGGGGCCGACCTGAGAACAATCCAGAGCATCCTCGGGCATGCAGATATTGCAACCACGGAGATCTATACGCATGTTGCCGGCAAGCACCTCCAGGAACTCGTGCATACGAGGCACCCGCTGGCAAGCCAACAGTCCGGGCCATGACGCACATGTCCGGGGACGGCAATCCTATTGCAGCCAGAAATGAGCAAACCTTCGGATCCCGTTCGCCTCTCAACTGTCCAAAGCGGTCCCCTGGCCGCTTGCGATTGACAAGGAATTCATCAGAAACCAGATGACCATGATAGACTTCATCCAATCCAACTCGCTTTGGGCGGTAGCCATAGTCGTGCTTCTGCTGGTGTGTTTTTCCGCCTTCTTTTCTGGTTCGGAGACAGCGTTGACCTCTGCATCAAGGGGCAAGCTGCGCGCAAAGGCTGACAAGGGTGATAAGAGGGCTGGCACCGCGCTGAACATCACCGACAACCGGGAGCGCTTGATCGGCGCGGTTCTGCTCGGCAACAACCTGGTCAATATCCTCGCCGCGGCGCTTGCCACGAGCGTATTCACACAACTTTACGGCGATACCGGTGTAGCGGTTGCCACGGTCGTCATGACACTTGTCATACTGATATTTGCCGAAGTCATGCCCAAGACCTTTGCGATTTCCAATCCGGAAGCCGCATCAAGGCTCGTCGCACCCGCAATAGCCCTCGTCGTCAAAGTGTTCTTCCCTGTTGTCTCCGTGATTCAGATGCTGGTCGAGTGGCTTCTCCATCCCCTCGGAGTCCGGCGGGGAGCACAAATGGAAATGCATGATGTGGAGGAGGAACTTGCCGGCACGATTGCGCTCGGACACTCGACGGGCGCAGTGGGCAAGCAACACCGGGACCGACTGCTGGGCGCCCTGGATCTCGGCAACCGTACTGTGCGTGAGATCATGCTCCACAGATCCGAAATCGAGATGGTCGACGGGGAAACCAGTACTAGCGAGATCATCGGGAAGTGCACGCATTCGCCGCATACCAGAATCCCGGTCTATGTGAGCCAACAGGAGAACATCATCGGGGTGCTCCATGCCAGGGACCTGCTGGCGAGGACGCTGTCGGCAATGGACTCGGACTCACAATTCAGGAGCCATCTTTCAGCATTGGAACTCAGCGAGATAATTCGGGAACCATATTTTATCCCGGACACGACGGCGCTGGACGATCAACTCTACGAGTTCCTGCGCCGCAGATCTCACTTTGCCCTGGTCGTCGACGAATACGGAGATCTTCAGGGCCTGGTGACACTGGAGGATATACTTGAGGAGATTGTCGGAGACATCGCCGACGAACACGACTCCGCGCCGGAACTGACACCGGTCGCCACCAGCGACGGAAGCTACATCGTCAGCGGCGCCATGCCGGTCAGGGACCTTAACCGGGAGCTTGACTGGCGTCTGCCGGAAGAACCGGCCACGACGATCGCGGGGCTACTGTTGCAGCATGCCCAGACCATCCCTTCGCAGGGGCAAAAGTTTATCTACAATGGGTTCCGGTTCGAGGTGATTGAGCGGCAATCCCAGAGATTGACGCGGCTGAAGATCCGGAAGCTGTGACCCGGCGGCCCCGCAACCAATTCGGCTGACCGATTCACGCATGCACTCGGCAGAATTGAATCTTTGCGGCGAACAGCGCCTGTAGAGTTCCAACCCCAGCACACCCTTGGTCAAGATGGGTATCAATTTACCGTGTACGAGCATGCGGGGGCAGGCATGGCACAACCGGCAGCGAAACTACGGCAGCACACTCTGGCCAGTGCGCTTCATGTCCATTGGGTTGTTCAAGTCTCAATGCAATCAACTGGTTGGGTTGCGTCCTGACCAGGATTCCGGCTGGGCCTCAGCAGTTTCATCCCTCCTGCTGAACAATTTCCGGTTCATCACCGAACGCAACCAGTCAAAGTACCCAAGGGTGCCAAAATACCGGTTGTGCATTTGCAGATTTGAGCAATGAAGTGTACCGACAGGTCAGGGAGCGGGTCGCCTAAAACACTTCATCGGACACCCGCAGATAGTCAGATCGAGTGCGCAAGAGAATGAACATTCAAGATGCCGGAAGCTGCATGAATCATCTCGGAACGCTCGAATTTCCAGCGGGCATCGCTTGTCGGAAGTGGCGATTGCCCAGTCAAAAGGACCAATCAGCGGAGTACACGACATGATCCGAAAACTGACACTCATTGCGTCAGTGTTGTCGCTTGGGGCAGGCAGTGCTGCTTTTGCTCAAAATGCCGGGGAGGCCTCCAGCAGCAGAACCGACTTGCAGGTCGGCGAGGTGGTCGTGGAACCCACCACGACAGAGCACGGCGATTGGGCAGTTATCTGCCTCAAGAACGATGACGGCGAGGAAAACTGCTACATGCAGCACCTCGTGCTGAATGATGAAGCCACACCGATTGCACGGATCGAGGTCAGCAAATTGCTGAATGATCCGGAACGCGCTGCCGGATCGATCATTGCATTGCCGCTCGGAGTGTTGCTGCAGGACGGAATACTCATACAGGTCGACCAGGCCCTGCCTCGCCGCTACCAATACGCAGTCTGCGATGCCACCGGGTGTTATGCCAGGATTGCTTTCACCAACGCGGAAATCACCCGCATGAAGGCCGGGAACAGCATGCGGATGACAATCTTTGCGTATGCAAACCCGGATGATCCGATCGAATTGATGGTGTCCCTGACTGGATTCACCAGCGCCTTCGAGTCCATGTAGATCCGGTCACTGCACCGATTTCAGAACGAGAACGGCATTCATTCCGCCGAAGGCGAACGCATTCGACATCGTTGCTCGAACCTTGGCCTGCCGGGCTTCGTTCGGCACAACGTCAAGGTCGCACTCCGGATCGAGTTGGCAATGGTTGATTGTCGGGGCAATGATCCCCTGGCGCAGGGCCATGATGCAGGCCAGGAGTTCCACTGCTCCGGTTCCACCTATCAGGTGGCCATGCATGGATTTGGTAGAGGATAGCATTAACAGGTCCGCAGCTGCGCCGAACACGTCGCGGATTGCCGCGCACTCGGTCTTGTCGTTGGCTGCCGTCCCTGTTCCGTGAGCGTTGATGTAACAGATCTCATCAGCTGCCATGCCGGCATCCGTCAACGCCCCCTTCATGGCGCGGGCTGCCCCGGAACGGGATGGGTTCACTATGTCCTTTGCATCCGAAGACATCGCAAATCCGCAAATCTCGGCCAAAATATCAGCCCCCCGTGCACGGGCATGTTCGAAATCCTCTATAACGAACACTGCGGCGCCTTCGCCTTGAACCATGCCGCTGCGGGTAGCGCAGAACGGCCGGCAGACGGAGTTCGACATGACCCGCAGACCTTCCCAGGCCTTGACGCCACCGAAACACAGAGTGCTTTCACTGCCACCTGTGAGCATGACTTCCGTCATCCCGCTTCGTACCATCTGGAATGCAAGGCCCATCGCATGATTGGACGAGGAACAGGCCGTGGAGACCGAAAAACTCGGCCCTGTTAGCCCGTATTTCATCGAAATATTGCTGGCTGCGGCATTATTCATCAGTTTGGGGACGACAAACGGGTGGACCCGCCTTTTGCCTTCCTCATAGACCTGCCTGTAACTGTCGTCCCAAGTGTTCAATCCGCCGCCTGCCGTGCCCAGAACGATGCCGGCACTTGAGCGGCCAAAGTCGTCCGCATTCAAGCCAGATTGTTCAACCGCCTCGTCCGCCGCAATCAGCGCAAACTGCGTGAAACGGTCATAGAGGGCCAGTTCCTGGCGGTCGAATTGGTCTTCGGGCTTGAATCCCCGAACCTGCCCGCCGACGGTCACAGTCAGCCGGTCGACATTGCGGATGTCCAGTTGCCCGATGCCGCACTTGCCGTCGGCAAAAGCTCTCACGGTTTCCGGGACTGAATTGCCAAGGGGATTGATGGTGCCCTGGCCAGTGATGCACACCCGCCTCATGCCAGGCTCAACCGTCCTTCTGGTTAACGAGTTCTTCCACTGCGTTCACGATGGCTCCAACACTGGAAATATCGAACTGATCGCTGCCCTGTTCATTGGCGTTGAACGGCACCTGCACGTCGAAACTCTCCTCAATCGCAAAGATCGACTCGACCAGGCCCAGGGAGTCGATCCCGAGCTCTTCAGGCGTGGACTCGAGGGTGATTTCGCCGGTTTCAAGCATGGCCTGTTCTGCAATAATCTCAATCACGCGCTTTGCAATTGCGTCGTTCATCGCAGCAACTCCAGTTGAAACATACCAACTATAGTTTCCCCGCCAGTCGTGAAACCTGTTTCTTGAGGTCGCTCAATTGACGGGCAATTCTTGGAAGGCGCCGGAGGCTCTTGTACATTTCGATGTTCTTTTCCATTGGGACGGCAGGCGAACCCATTACAGCCGTACGGGATGCGACGTTGGTGTAGATCTTGGATGCGCCGGCAGCGAGCACATCATCGCCGATCTCGACATGGTCCTTGACCCCGCACATGCCCCCCAGCACGACCCGGTTGCCGAGTTTGGCCGATCCCGCAATGCCGACCAAGCCGCATATGAGGCAATCCGTCCCGATGACCACATTGTGTGCGATATGGACATTATTGTCGATCTTCGTCCTATCACCAATTCGTGTTGACGAAATTGTACCTCTGTCGATTGCAGCACCGGCTCCAATTTCGACATCATCACCAATGATTACGTTGCCAAGAGAGTTAATGCGCTCTTGGCGAGATTGCTGCTTGGTGATGGTACTGGACAGCGTAGAACGTACCTCTTCGACGGCACCGGCTTCCGGAGTGGCATACGCAAACCCGTCACTTCCGACCACGGCGTTCGGCTGCGCTATGAAGTCATCACCAATGACGGTCCCTGCCCCAATCCGCACGCCCGGTCCGATTACAGCGCGGTCGCCAATCCGGACATTACGGCCAATCGAAACCCCGGCGCCAATCGTGCATTTTTCGCCGATAGCAGCACCGGACGAGACTGAAACGAACGGTCCGATTGCAGCATCATCCCCAATGATACAACCTTCAGAGATGACAGCGCTCTCGTGAATTCCTGCATCAACATCAGACAGCGGCGGGAATAGCCCCGTTGCCCTGGCAAGGGCATACCGGTTCTCCTTTACCAGTATTGCTCCCTTGATCCCGAACCTGCGCCAGTCGATACCGCTCGTAGTCAGGGCCGCTTGCGCATTGCCTGATGCCAATCCCTCGGCGAATGCCGCGCTCATGGCAAGTGCCAGCTCTGTTGGCCCGGCTTCCGCGGGTTCTGCAATTCCATCCACGACAAGGGAGGTGTCGCCAACTGCCTCCGCACCCAGAGCATCAGCGATTTCTGCAAGCGAATATTCCATTCAGTTCAGCCGCCGGGTCATGTTGACGAATTCATGCAGCATTTGGCTGCTTGCGGCTGGCAGCGGGTTTGGGTCAGTTGCTGAGCAATTGAGAGTCGAGACCAGCCTTGACGAGGCCTTCATAGATCAGCGCATCCCGGCCGTAAATGTCGCTCCGGAAATTGGTTCTTCCATCCGGGGCCACCCAAGCTGTCTGGTAGGTGACATGCACCGGCAGGCGGTGCTTGAGGTTGACCTGAATCTCCTCGCCAATCTCCTTCAACAATTCAAAGGACACCTGGCCGTCTTCAAAGTTCATATCAATCAGGAATTCGGCCAGATCAAAAGCGCGATGAACCCTTATGCAACCATGGCTGTACGAGCGTCTCTCCTGCTGGAAAAGAGCCCGCCATGGCGTATCGTGCATGTAGACGTTGAACCTGTTGGGAAACATGAACTTGACACGTCCAAGCGCATTGTCCGGTCCAGGAGGCTGACGCATCTCGAACGGGAAATTGCGGGCGCTGAAAGTCGAGAAATCGACTTCGTTCCGGTCGATCACACGCTTGGTTTCGGGTTCGAAGATGACCAATTGCGGTTCCGCCAGTGGATCCTCCTTGAGCTTTGGCAGCACTTCACCTGTAGAGATCGAACGCGGCACCCACCAGGTCGGATTGACAACCATATGAGTCATTTCATCAGTAAATTCAGGCGTTTGCAGATCGCTGTTTGTCTTGCCTACGACAACCCGCGTATCAAACACTGACTTGCCATTCCTGATCACGCTCGCATGGAAGTCCGGCAAATTGACCAAGACATGCTGTTCGCCAAGCGGGAAATTCAACCATCTCGAACGTTCTAGCGCAGCAAGGACCAGCCGTCGTTTGTCTTCCGGCTGAAGATTGATGGCCGAGATGGTAATCCGGTCGGCAACTCCGTCTGGATCAAGCCCGTGGTCCGATTGGAACCTCTTGACAGCAAACATGAGCCGGTCGGTATACGAGTCCGATGAGGAGCGCTCCAGATAGCCCATCCTGATCAACCGGTTGCGCAATTGAGCTACCGCCGGTCCGGACTCATCCGGGCCAATTTCAGCCGCATTGACGGGAGCGCCCCAGCCACCCGAAGCAATCACGGCATCCAGTTCCATCAGTTTCTTGCGCAATCCGGCATAGTTCCCGGTTGACGGCGCCAGGCTGGCAACAAACTCGGCCGGACTTGGACCTGCAATACCGTCAAGCAGGAAATCGACTGCCTTGACCGGGCGTTTACGCGCAATGCTCTTGTCTACGCCGGATGGTTCAAGAACTCCTGACGCGAGTGCTCCTGCGACTTCGAGATAGATCTCGCTGGTCCGTGCTTCTGCCCTGGCCTTGGCAAGTTGATCTGTTGCTGAAAGGAAAATGCTGCTCAGTTCGTCCGCCTGCACCGCCCCGAACGGAAGTCCATGGCTGGGCGCAGCTTTCAGGACATCCAGCAGAGCGACAAGCCGTTTTCTGCTGCTATCAGTCTGGTCGACCCATATTGGCTGGTAGCCTCTATCGCCATAATAGCGCGCCAGTTCAGGATTCGATGCCACTTCCTGTGCGAGTTGCAATTCGAACTTGGGCAAAGCGGATGTTGCCGCATCCGCCTTCGAGTGCCAGCAGGTCGCCACAAGCGCGAGGCACAGGAACCCCCTTAGCAATGCGCTCCCATACTCGGCGCTACTGGCTGCACGGACGCCCCGGGATGAACGAAATGGACCAAAGCAAATCATCTTCACGTCTTCCGCAAAACCTGTTCAATGAAGGCTCCAGACTACTCCAGAGGCAGTAAATTTGCAATTCCCGCCACTGCATGCTATCAGGACATTTCTGCCTCAATTACAGGTATTTTGATTGAACTATTGAAGTTCGCAACAAATTGAGACGGAAGTGAGCAACAGTTTGACGGCAAGCGCCGGCGGCTCAAGGGCGCGTCGGGAATTCCTGTTTTCAGCTGCATGTCTGGTGGGCGCAGCAGCTTTATGCACGCCTGCGGTATTTGCCGCCCGCCGAAGCGCGCGTGCCCGCCGCCTTTCAATGACGAATAGCCGGACCGGAGAGGAACTGGACATCATCTACCATATTGATGGTGAATACGTGGATGAAGCCCTGTTCGCCGTGAACTACTTCATGCGGGACTGGCGGCAGAACGAGACGCGAGAAATTGATGTGCGGACTCTGGATATACTGGCAGCAATGCACAACATGCTTGAGACCAGCGAGCCGTTTCAGCTGATTTCCGGATACCGGACGCCGGCAACCAACCGGTTGCTGCAAGAAGGCTCGTCAGGGGTGGCGTCCAGTTCGCTTCACGTAAAGGGAATGGCCGCCGATATCCGGCTCAACTCAAGATCAACCCGGCAGATTTCCAGTGCGGCGTTAAGGTGCCAGGCAGGAGGCGTCGGAACCTACCTGCAATCCGGTTTTGTCCATGTGGACTGTGGCCGGGTCCGGCAGTGGTAGTGGCCAGGTTTCCGGTTGCTGCCCGCTAAGGACGTACCGTTCCCTCGCCTTCAACCAGATACTTGAAAGTCGTCAACTCATCGGCGCCAACCGGCCCGCGAGCATGAATCTTGCCTGTGGCGATGCCAATCTCGGCGCCGAGGCCGAACTCTCCGCCATCAGCAAACTGGGTGGAAGCATTCCGCATCAGTATCGCTGAATTCAGTCCCGAAAAGAAACTGTCCGCTGCCTGGTCGCATTCCGTGACAATTGACTCCGTGTGATTCGAACCAAACCGTCGAATGTGCTGAATTGCGCCTTCAACTCCGTCAACCACCTTGGCCGAAATGATCATGTCGAGGAACTCACGGCCGAAATCGTCGCCACTAGCCGGCACTGTCCCCTCGACAGACGAAAGTTCCCCTTCCGCTCTGACCTCGACGCCAGCTTCGATCAAATCCGTGACGAACGGAGCTCCATGACGGTTCCAGAAATCCCTATCGACAAGCAGGCACTCTGCCGCACCGCAAATGCCCGTGCGGCGCGTCTTTGAGTTCAAGACCACACGCCGGGCCTTCTCCATATCTGCATCCGTGTCCACGTAGACATGACAGATGCCTTCGAGGTGAGCAAACACGGGAACAAGCGCTTCTGACTGGACGCGTTCGACGAGGCTTCGTCCACCACGCGGAACGATGACATCGATGTGTTGTGTCATCCTCAGCATCTCGCCAACAGCCTGACGGTCCGCACTTGGCACCAGCTGTATGGCGGCTTCGGGAAGACTGGCAACCTGCAGGCCAGCGACCAGGCATGCGTGCAATGCCGAAGACGTCAACCGGCTGTCAGATCCGCCTCTCAGTATCGATGCATTACCGGATTTGAGGCAGAGCGCGCCGGCATCGACTGTGACGTTCGGACGTGACTCGTAGATGATACCGATGACCCCGATCGGGGTGCTCACGCGGCGTATCCTCAGTCCGGAAGGCCTCTCCCACTCACCCAGGACCTTTCCAAGAGGGTCCGGCCGGGAAGCAACTGCCCGCAGGGTTTCGGCGACAGCGGCCAGGCGACTGCCGTCCAATGCCAGCCGGTCAAGCATTGCATCGGAGAGCCCTCTCTCTTGGCCTGCCTCGAGATCCTGCTCGTTTTGACGCAGTATAGTGTCGCGGCGCTGTTCAATTTCAGACGCCGCCGCAGTTAACGCATGGTTTCTTGCGTCTGTTGACGAATTCGCCAGGCTTTCAGCTGCCGCTCTTGCTCGCTGGCCCAACTCGTTCATCATGGCTGCGATGTCCTGGACTGCCATGAGAAGCATGCCTCCGGTACGGGTTTGGTTCGTGATCAGCGCTCGTATCCGAGACAAGGCGCTACAGCAAGCAGCCCCGGGCTCACAAGGCCATGTCGTCCCGGTGAATCATGGCCGAGCGCGCCGGATAACCGAGGATTTCAGCAATCTCGGCCGACTTGCGTCCGTTGATCTTGCGCGCTTCCTGACTTGTATATCTAACGAGGCCCTGACCAAGCATGGATCCATCTGACTGAAGAATGCCGACCGGATCGCCGCGACCAAATTCGCCTTCGATCCGGCCCACCCCCGCCGGCAACAGCGACTTGCCCGACATCAGTGCTTTTGCCGCGCCTTCGTCTACTATGACGGATCCCTTTGGCTTCATTGAACCAATCCACTGCCTCCTGGCCGTCTTCGGATCACCCTGCGCCAGAAAGAGCGTACAATCGGCTCCTTCAAGCAGCGCCTCCAGCGGGCGCAGTCTTTCCCCTTTGGCAATGATCATGGCGCAGCCGGCCCGGTTGGCAGTCTTGCCGGCGAGGAGTTTTGTCCTCATGCCGCCTTTCGATGCCTCCGCAGCAGTGTCCTCAGCCATTTGGTCAATGTCGCTCGTAATCGAATGAACAACCCTGACGAGCTTGGCATCTGCGTGACGGCGCGGGTCGCTGTCGTAGAGTCCGTCGACATCGGAGAACAGGACCAACAAGTCCGAATTGGTCATCACTGCGACCTGCGCTGCCAGCCGGTCGTTGTCCCCGAACCGTATCTCGTCCGTTGCGATGGTGTCGTTCTCGTTGATGACAGGAACGACATTCAGATTGAGCAGGTTCTGCAGGGTTGATCGGGAATTGAGGTACCGGCGCCGGTTCTCGCTGTCTTCCAGCGTCAGCAATATCTGGGCGGCAACAAGTCCGTGGGGGACAAGAGACTCCTCGTAAGAGCGGGCCAGCCGTATCTGGCCGACGGCAGCTGCGGCCTGGCTCTGTTCCAGGGAAAGCGGTCCGCTGCCAAAATTGAGCACGCGCCGTCCCAGCGCAATCGATCCAGAAGAGACAATCAGGACATCTTTCCCGAGGGATCTCAGGACCGCCACATCTTCCATGAGCGCCTTAAGCCAGTCCGAATTGAGTGTTCCAGAAGATGCGTCCACCACCAGTGAGGAGCCGATCTTCAGGACGACCCTCCTGGAGTTGCGGATGTGGCCTACGGCGTCCATGGGACCGGATCCTTCACATCGGCACTGGCCAGTTTTGCGTCTGCGATGGCGGTTGCCAGGCATCGGAGGCAATACTTTACTCCATCCCCAGTGACCGCCGAAACCACGAGAACCGGTCCTTTGGAGATGGCTTTCAACCCCGCAACGCGTTCCTCCTGCTCGTCCGCCGTTATGGCATCGGATTTTGTCAGAACTGCAAAGCTCGGCTTTTCGGCAAGGCCGCAACCATATTGCCTGATCTCGTTCAGTACCACCTGATAGTCGTCCACTGCCGTTGCAGAGGTGCCATCCACGAGATGGAGCAGCACCCGGCACCGTTCGATATGCCCCAGAAACTGGTCGCCAATTCCCTTGCCCTCGTGCGCACCTTCGATCAGTCCCGGAATATCGGCAAGAATGAACTCTGACTCGTCGAGCCGTACCGTACCCAGGTTCGGATGCAGTGTGGTGAACGGATAGTCGGCGACTCTTGGACGGGCATTTGAAGCTGCCGACAGAAATGTCGATTTGCCTGCATTTGGCAGTCCGACAAGTCCGGCATCGGCAAGGACCTTAAGCCGGAGCCAAAAGGTACGCTGAACACCCGATTTCCCCTCATTGGCAATCTTCGGCGCCTGATTAGTGGACGACTTGAAATGATTGTTCCCGAATCCGCCATTCCCTCCGGCAAGCAACAGTTTGTGTTCGCCATGTTCAACGAGGTCGAACACCACGTTTTCCTGGAGTTCATCAAGAATTTCTGTTCCCACCGGCACCTTGAGTGTCACATCCCGGCCTTTGGCGCCTGTGCGTTGCCGTCCGCGGCCTGCCTTACCGTCCCCGGCCTTGACATGCCGGCGGTAGCGAAAGTCCACAAGGGTGTTCAGACTTTGATCAGCCTGTACGTAGACATTGCCACCGCGCCCGCCATTGCCGCCGTCAGGACCGCCAAATTCGACAAACTTCTCGCGACGAAAGCTAGCAGAGCCGTTGCCGCCCGACCCCGAGCGAACCTGGATCTTTGCCAAATCAACAAATTGCACGATTCATCACCTCGCAGAAACAGCGAGAGGGCGAGGAAAGTGACTGAGCTGGATTGCCGCTCTAATCAGCGGCGTCCGGCTGGGAACTGGGTTATCCAGCTGAGTCCTGAACGGGCGCAACCGAAATAAACTTGCGGTTCTTGAATCCCGTTCTGAATGTCACTGTTCCGGGCTCGGTCGCAAAGATCGTGTGGTCCTTGCCTTCTGCGGTTCCCTTGCCCGGCCAGAACTTGTTCCCCCGTTGACGAACGATGATATTGCCAGGGAAAACCTGTTCTCCGCCAAACTTCTTGACCCCGAGCCGCCTGCCGGCCGAGTCCCGGCCGTTGCGCGAGGAGCCGCCTGCTTTCTTGTGAGCCATGTCTTTATCGTCCCATTCAGGATTGTTGCGACTGGGCAAGATCCTCCAAAGCTGAATTGCCCTGGCCGGTGAATTCGCTCTTGCCCAGACCCGGAACGTCAATCGACGCCACTGTATATATGTGAATGTTTTGCCGGTGCCCGATCGTCCTTTTCGACGAGTGTTTGCGGCGGCGGCGCTTGAAATTGATCGTTTTTGGACCAAGGATGTCGAACCAATAGTTCAGGACGACTTCTGCTCCTTCGATGGTCGGTGATCCGACGACAACCCCCTGATCGCTGCGCGCTGCGAGCACATTGGTTACAAGGATCTCCGTTTCCCCTGGTTCAATGCAGACATCCAACTCGTCCCCGACAGCGACCTTGTGCTGCTTTCCTGCAAACTGGATGTAGGCTGAAATGTCGGGATTGCTAACCGGGTTCGGATCAGGTTCAGAACTTTCCTCTGCTGCGCTTGAAGCCGCTTCATCTGGTTCTGACTCGGCTTCCGCCTCATCTCCATCCTCATCCTTGACCGTTGCGTCATCTTTGGCGCCGGCGGTCAACGGCGACTCGGAAACTGCATCTTCGGCTTCAGATTCCGCTTCGCCTGTGGGTTCCTGCGCAGCAGTTACCGCATCTTCCACTTCGGCATCGTCGTCCTTCGCCGCGCGTTTTTCATCCATCTTCGAATCCACAAGTTTGCTGAAGACCGATTGCATATACCACCGCTGCTGACCGCTACGGGTGCAACAACGGAGAGCGGTCTATTGAGTAGCGCTGAAGTTTTGTCAATGCTTTTTCGAAGCCTGATTGAATGCAAGGCGGCAAGGATGACGCGTTGCCAGCTGGTGGCCTGCTTGCCGTACGCGCAATGTGATCAGCCTACCATTTCCGTTCAAACTTGTTTCGCAGGAAGATGGCAAATGCGTTCATGCTGATCAGGAAACCCAGCAGCACCAGGATTGCAGCAGAGGTGCGGCTGACGAACCCGCGTTCGGGGCTATCAGCCCAGATGAATATCTGCGTCGGCAATGCCGTGGCACTGTCGATAGGAGTTGAAGGCGCAGCGGTAACGAATGCGTTCATGCCGATCAGCAACAGCGGCGCTGTTTCCCCTAGCGCCTGGGCCATTCCGATAATGGTGCCTGTCAATATTCCAGGCATTGCCAATGGAACAACCTGTCCAAGGACAGCCTGATGCTTTGATGCTCCGAGCGCCAAGGCAGCTTCGCGAATAGATCTTGGCACCGCTTTCAGCGCAGCCCTGGTCGCAATGATAATTGTCGGCATCGTCATCAGGGCCAAGGTCATTCCACCAACGAGCGGGGCCGACCGGGGAAGCCCGAACCAACCAATGAACACCGCCAATGCGAGCAGCCCGAATACCACAGACGGCACGGCAGCAAGATTGTTAATATTGACTTCAATGATGTTGCTGAACCTGTTCCGGGGAGCGAATTCCTCAAGATAAATCGCTGCCCCGATACCCAGCGGGAAGGACAGCAGAAAGCACACCAGTAATGCCCAGAAGGACCCGATCATTGCCCCCTTCAATCCTGCAAGTTCCGGAAACCTGCTGTCTGAATTCACGAACAAGCCAAGGTTGAACGGCTTGGTGATGGCGCCAGTTGCCTTGAGTTGATCGAACCAGGCAATTTCCTTGTCGTTGAGCCTGCGGTTCTCTTCAGGAGTATCCCTGTCAATCAACGCCTTGTTGAGTTGGTCGTATGGGTCTGACGCTGGAGCCGTCAGAGTGACAGTCTTTCCTATCAGCGACGGTTCATCGACAATCATGTCCCGCAGGCGGAACTGGGCGCCATTGCTGAGAATTCCAGCCAGTTGCCTGAGTTCACCCCTTGACGTGACATCCGGAAACCGCTCGGCCATGGTGGACTGCAACAATCCCCGGAAGTTCCCTCTAGGGAGGGCCTCAACCTTTATGACATCGGGATCGACGAAGACGTCAATCGTCACCTGGGTCTGGGTGAAAGCCTTGTAACCACTGGAAATCAGCGAACCCAACAGCAGGCAGAGCACTCCGAATGCCAGCAGTATGGACGAAATCCCGGCGGCCTGAAGGAGGACCTGCTTTCGGTTACGCCTAGGCAGCGACTTTGCCACTGCTTCCATCAGCTTTCCGGCTTCCTTTTGTCGGGCGTTCATTCCCAAGTGCCTCAATCGTAGCTTTCGTGGAACCTATGGACGATCCGCAGAGCCAATACGTTGATCATCAGTGTCATGATGAAGAGCATCAGGCCCAACGCAAACGCAGAGAGCGTCTTTGGGTTGTCGAACGACGTATCCCCGATCAGGAGTGTCACAATCTGGACAGTAACAGTCGTTACACTGTCCAGAGGGTTGATCGTCAGCTTGGCAATGAGTCCGGCGGCCATGACCACAATCATGGTTTCACCGATTGCCCGGCTTACTGCCAATAGCACCCCGCCCATGATGCCAGGGAGCGCAGCGGGGAATACGACCCCAAGTATCATTTCTGCCCGTGTGGCCCCAAGCGCCAATGCACCATCGCGCAGCGAAACGGGAACTGCTCCTAAGGCGTCGTCCGACAGCGAAGAAATGAATGGAATCAGCATGATGCCCATCACTCCGCCTGCCGCCAAAGCAGTATTGGGTGAGACCATGACATCAAGCGATGAGCCAAATCCGCGCAAGGCCGGGGCAATTACCAAGACTGCAAAGAACCCGTAGACGACAGTCGGAACACCCGCCAGGATTTCCAAAAGGGGTTTTGACACGGCGCGAACCGGGGAGGACGCGAACTCATTGAGATAGATGGCCGACATGATTCCGATTGGAACGGCAAGGAAGAGCGCCACAACAGTAATGACCATTGTACCGAGGATGACAGGAATCCAGCCAAAGGCGCCCGCGGCCGCCACCTGATCATCCCTTATCGGAATTTGCGGTTCCCAGTTGAGACCGAACAGGAATTCGTGAAGCGGAACCAGCGAAAGGAAGCGCGTGGTTTCAACCACAAGTGAAGCGACGATGCCGATGGTGGTGAAGATGGCCACTACTGAGCAAAAGACCATAAGGTGCGAAATAATCCGCTCGGCCCTCTCCCGCGAGCGGAACGTCGGTCCTACCTTGCTCCGGGCATAGGCAAGCATCGCAGCGGCGACAGTTGTCACGATTGCCAGCGTAAACCAGTCCAGCAACTGGCTCAGTCCGGTGAGTCGCTCGGCTGCCTGTATGATCCACTGCTCAGGGGTTCCAAATATCCGCCCTGCGGCAACCGATTTGATCTGCGCCAGTACCAACTGGCGTTGACCAGTCTCCTGGTTCCAGTAGGCTTCTGGAGAAAGAGTACGCGCAATCAGGAAATCCGTTGCCGGACCCCGAAGTACCAGCCAGAGCATCAGGCCGGCAAGAACGGGTACAAGTACCGAGAGAGCTGCGAAGATCGCGTGGTATCTTGGAACCGAATGAAGTCTCTGGCCGCCTTTCAGTATGGCCTGAGCGGCCCTCCAGTTGATGACGTAACTGAATGCGGCAACCACAAATAGCACTGTGAATGCGGCTAGCGTCATATGAGTTCAACCAGAGAATGACCGCCCGGAACCATGCGTCCGGGCGGCAACGAGTTAAACGAACGGCTACTTTGCGTCCATAGTCTCAGCATTGATGACTGCGTCCTGAAGGTCACCACGGCGATCATCAGGGAGTGCAACAAGGCCGCGCTCGGACAGGTAACCACCAGGAGCGAGCGCATCTTCGTACATGTACTCCTCGATAAATTCCTGGAAGTTCGGAATGACTCCGCGATGCGCGTTCTTGATGTAGATGAACAGCGGTCGTGAGATGGTGTACGAGAAGTCACCAATCGTACCGGCATCCGGTGAAATGCCGCCAATCTTGACCGGCTTCAGCGTGTCAAGGTTCTCATATAGGAAAGAATATCCGAAAATGCCCATTGCCGTGGTGTCGGCGTTAAGGCGCTGCACGATGAGGTTGTCGTTTTCGCCAGCCTCGACGAATGCGCCGTCAAGCCTCATGCGGCCGCAATTCTCATCGACCCAGGCGCCGTCCTTGTCCTTGACGAAGTCAAGCGCCTTGCAGCCTGCATGCATTGCCAATTCAACGAAGGCGTCACGGGTTCCAGAAGTCGGCGGAGGGCCGTATGCCAAGATCGGCTGATCCGGAAGGCCGGCCCGGATATCAGACCAGTTCATGTTCGGATTATCGACCATTTCACCGTCGACAGGCACCTGAGCAGCCAGCGCCAGGAATATTTCGCTCAGCGACAGATCCCAGTCATGCTCATTGCCTCGGGAGACGGCAATGGACAGGCCGTCGTAACCGATCAGGGCCTCAGTGACGTCGGTCACACCGTTGTCCTGGCAACGCCGGTATTCGGAAGCCTTCATTGCCCGGGAAGCGCCGACCAGATCGGGATGTGACTCCCCGATACCGGCGCAGAACAGTTTCATCCCACCCCCGGTTCCGGTTGATTCCACGATGGGAGAGTCTGCACCTGTCATGTTCACGAACTGCTCAGCGACAGCCTGAGAGTATGGAAAGACGGTCGAGGATCCGACAATCCTGATTTGGTCACGGGCATTCGCCGCCGTTGCGCCCAGCGCCACGGCCCCGGCCGCCAAAAACACTCTTGATGTATAGTGCATGATACCTTCCTTGAGGTTAGGTTGATGACACCCAGATAGTTGCGCTCCATGATGCTTGTACTACGCCTATGTTAAGATTTTGTGTCACCGTCCAACTGCTGGCCTATTCCGGGTCGCTGTCCAGAAATGCAGGCGACCAGGTGGCAGCGTCCTGCACCAACTGTTGGCGGTTGCCGGCTTGGGCTGAATTCCTTGAATGAAATACAGGTTGCAGCTATGTGTTGCCCTGCGGAGAGGTGCCGGAGCGGTCGAACGGGGCGGTCTCGAAAACCGTTGTGCCTTTACGGGCACCCAGGGTTCGAATCCCTGTCTCTCCGCCAGTTCCATGTGCATGTGACCATTGAATGAACCGTGCCAGACCCTTGGCAGCCTGAAGCAGTACCTGCGTGGAAATTGCGGCGGCTCCCCAAACTCAGTTGAAGGGTGCATTGCCAAACGCAAGGAGAGTTCGCATCAACAGTCGCTGCGCCGGATACCGTAATGATTGCAACTGGAGCGGTCGGCCGAACGGCCCTCGGTCAAGCCAGACCTGCTTGAGGACGGTCATGACAAATGGGCTGAGTCAACATCGGCTTTCCGCGTCGGGTTTTGCGGAACCGCAAGAGCTCGCTCACAAGCTGCACCAAAACGAGATGGCGGCATCCTGCCGAGATCTACAACTCGAAATGCGATCAGTCGCTTTGCGACACGGAACCAGCGATGGCTCCAACATACGTGGGGACCAGATCATTGTCTGCATACACACCTGATACAGCAACTGCGCCCTCTCCATGGAAATTGCCGTAGATTGAAGCTGACTTTGCGTCGAGAATTGCAGGTCCGTAGATCTTCGGGTCAGCCACACCGCCCTTGAAATATTTGAGATCGAGGTCTTGCCCGGCAAAGGTTCCGTCAGTCACGTCAACCGTGACATCACCCGCAAGTGAACTCAGGTACTTGTCCTCTGACGCCGTAAGTGTGGTGCCTTCGAATTCTCCAGTACCCTTGCCGAAGTCCACAGTCATTTCGAATGTGCCAGTATCGACTGTCGAGTTGGGCCTCTTTTCCATGAAATTCCTGCCTGTGTAGACGAATTCGCCAGTTGGGATATTGGAGACTTCAATCCCAGCCGCCTCAACTTGCCTGAAGCCAAAAAAGGTCATGAATGCTGTAGAGGCTTGACCGCTCTTGTCCACGAATACGGTGACCGATGCTTCGCCAGGTGTATCGACCCCGTTCAAAACGGCTGTCCCCTGTATGCTCCCGGAAAGATAACGGCCATAATTGTCGCTGACGCGGCCAGTCGATCGGAGGCTGTTGGCAAGTTGAACTGTCAGCCGTTCATTCTTGACCTCCGAAGCAGTATCGACGCCGTCAGTGAATTCACTCACGGATCGCTTGATGTCAGCGCCAATCACGTTGTTGACGATGACAACCCCATCCTCAGTACTTACAAGGCGGGCTATCCCAGAGCTATCCTGAAAAGTCCTCAACACCTCTCCCTTCTTCAAAGGAGAACTGGCTGTTGTTGTCGAAGTGCTACTCCCACAGGCAGCCACAAGAACTAATGCTGAAATTGAGAGGACGGCGGTCGCATGCATGTCGGCGGTCTCCATCTTTCTCTGCCAATTCGGTTGCCAGTAAAACGGCCTCGCCGAACAATGACCCCGTCGCCGCCTTGAAGCCCTGGGGAGTGCTTGATGCTTGCTAAAAACTGACCGAAGCGAATTGCAGTCCAAAAGTAGGCGTACTGGCGTCAAAATAGTCGATTGTGCTATCTGTGCTCTTGTAACCGAACTGTGCTCTCAGGTGTTTTCCGACCGGGTAAGCCGCAGAAACACTGTAGGTTCGCTCGCTGCGTTCGTAGCCAAACAAAAGGCCGCCACTCGCATTTGACATCCCTACAGAGAGCGTCAGCGGCTTCTGGGCAACTACCGTGCCGAGCTTCGCTGATACAGACAGTCGTGTTACCAGGGTCTTGTCGACTGGCTCACCCAACATCACTTCAAATCCGGAGAAATTCCCGCCCGGATGGATGGAGTCCAGGCCCAGCACTAGTTGCTTTTGCGTGTACTCGTTATCCGAATAGGCGTTGATCCCGGCGCTTGCCTGCCGGTAGACATCGCCCGAGCCTCTGAAATTGTGCCTGACAGTAAGGCTCAGATTGCGACTTTTGTCATCAGAAAGGTCTTTCCGGGTTCGCATCCAGCTCGCACAAGCATCGACAAACCACCAACTGCTGATATGGTTGATGCTGCACAGGTTTGCGCTGCTTGTTGCGACGCCAGAACCATGCTTTGGGCTCTTGGCATAGCCCGCCACAACAGCATAGTTGAAGTAGCGGCCCTCTCCGTGAATGTGGCGTCCGCTCAGTCCGGCCTGCAGGCCCGCCAGCAACCCTGACTTTCGGTAATTGTCGGGGTTTCCTTCGAACGACAGATTGCCCAAGACCAATGGTCCTGGCGGATTTCCGCCATTGATGTTGTTGGAGTATTGAATGGTCGGGGTAAGCGACAGCGAGCCTGTGAACTGTTCTACCCCGGTTTGAAGACCCAAACCTTGAGCGTAGCCCTCGCGCTTCAGGCGAAAGTCGATCAGCCTGGCAGTATCAATGTCAATGATGGCGTTATCGATTGCGTTGATTGCGCAATAGTTCCCCAAGCGCTCATTGCCGCCGACTCCATAGCATGCAGCATGAAGGCTTGATCCGGCAATAAGTGGCAGCAATGCTGCCACTACTGCAGCGGCGTTTTTCACCTCTCACTCGTCCGTTGGCCGGGACCCCACAATAGCGCCGCGATATTCGGGAATAAACTTGTCATCCGCATACAGTCCGGAAACTGCAACAGCTCCTTCACCATGGAAGTTGCCATAAATCACTGCCGAAAATTGTGTTGTGATCCCTTCTAGTTCCTCTGGGCTAAGGTTATCTACGCTATCTTCATCGACCCCACCGTCCTTAAAGACCGTTAAAGACAAGGCATTACCAGTAAATGTGCCTTCATCAATCTGGATGCTCATATTTCCCGCAAGTGTACTCAAGTACTTGACCATATCCTTATCGTTTGTTGTGTCATCATCGTCTCTATTTGCAGGGACAAAAATCCTTGTATTTCCAAGAATGCTTGCCGTCTTGTCGTCGAAGTCGACACTCATCTTGAATGTCCCCTTCTCCACGGAGGTCCCACTCTTCGTTTTCAGGAAGTTCCTGCCGGTATATGCGAACTTCCCGGAAGGTAGATCAGAGACAGAAACTCCTCCGGCCAGTAATGTGAGTGCCTCTCTGTTAAGCGGGTAGGTGACAGCCGCTGAGTTTGTCTCGTCTGCAAAGGTTTCAGCTACTACCCGCCCAGTCGTGTATTGACTTGCGCCCGGAGCGGTGGACGTTACAGGAATTCGGATATAGCCCGCATAGTATGTTCCATAGTCATCGTCGGTTTTTGCGAGTGTATTCGAGACAAGTGCCGCAGCTAATTCGTCTAACTCTTTTGCGTATTCTGAATTGCCATTATTCCTGAAGTCCTTGACGACATCCTGGACGTCGGTAACGAGGATATTTGCAACGTATGAGTCGCCATTCTGAGTCATCTCAAGGCGCGCTATCCCGTCACCGTTATCGAACGTTTTCAAACCATCTGCTGCGTATGACGGCGGGTTGACTGTTGCGACTCCACCACCGCCGCCGCACGCCGCCAGCAATGCCAATGCCGGAATTGACCATAACGCACTATTGTTCATTGAGGCTCTCCCCCGTTCAAGTTACCCCTACCTTCTCTCCCAATTATCACGTCGACTCCTTCCGCACAACGGAATCCCGTGAGGTAGTCGCTAGTGCAATGACCGTGATTGGTTCAGGCTGCGGACAACTCAGGCGATGACCCACTTGTTCTTGTATCAGTTCATGCTGGTCATCAGGTGCCCTGCCGGGATCTGACGGCATAACCCGCCTCGGGCCGGTTGCATCGGCACGCCCTGCGTCCGCCAGTTACGTTTGGGATGGTGCCCACCGGCAACGGGCACTGTTCCGCTTTACGAAGCCGTAGGGTCGGATCTGGCAAGTTCGGCTGCTCTCATTCCGCCTGCGAATACAGCGGCTTGCCATTCGCGATCATCCACCATGCAGCCAAAGGCCGCATGTTCAGAACCGCGCGACAGGTTAGCCGACCACGGTCAAAAGCAGCTGGAGTCTGGAAGACCAGATTGCGCTTGATGTGCAGTTCCCTGTGCAACGCCCGTCTGACTTCGTCTGCCTCTTGATCCATGCCCCATGCCTCCAGTTGAGCCGCAAAGCTGAAGTTGAATCCAGGCTGGATCTCGGCCGTCTGAAAGCTCGTATCTTCCTGGTGAGGCAGCAATGACATCGCCGAATCAGGGATGCCGGCGAGCGACACAACACCTTCGCCCCCGCCACCATCCAGAAAGTTGCGCTCGTAGATGGTGCGTAGTGCGCTTCGTGCACTATCATAGGGAACGATGTTACCGAGTCCGAGCCGTCTTGCCAGGAATGGCCCGAAGAGTTGCTCGATGAAGCTGGCTTCCGAGAATGGCCCATCCGTGTCCACGCGGAACCACTCTCCATTGAAAAGGCGTTCGTTATATGCGGCGCTCGCCCGCTCCGCCTGCTGCTTCCAGCCGTTGGCCAATTCAGGCTCGCCAGCCTCCAGCGCCAATTTAGAACCGGCGAGGAGCGCTGCAATCCACAAGCCACCGCAATAGCTTGACGGGCCGGTCATGGGGATATTGTCAAAGGTCTGGTCGGGAATGCCCTCGTTCTCGATAATGCCGTCCCCATCCCGATCATATTGCTGCAAATGGTTTATGGCTGCTCGAACCGCCGGGAAACGGTCGCGCCTCCAGTCACTGCCCATATGCCGTCCTTCTCTGAGTATGCACAGGACAAGGTCGCAATTCAGGTCCTTCCAGAGGGTTCCATCGCGATAGGTGTATGAATTGGGTGTAATGAATGGATCTTCGCCTGGGCCGCCGAGGTCATGGGGACAGGCATTCGAGAGGTTGATCGGAAACAGGCTATCGTGCCAGCGGTGATGGCGCTGCCCCGGATCCGAGGGAATGAGAAACTCGGCATAATCGCGCGCAACACTGGCCGCGAGCTCGGGAAAGAACTGCGCTACCGCTTCGGCGGCGTAAATCCAAAGATCGAGAGTATTATAGAGTGCATAGTCGTGGCATTCGATGATCCCGAACCGCTCACGGCCGTCCGGTGCCCCATGCGCAGAAGTGGCGACTGTGAGGCCATCAACCAGAAAGTAGAGTTCATTGATCAGCATGCCGGATTGATGCGGCTCGCTTCCAACATCTGCCTCTACCTTGCTCTGCCAGTCAATAATCCGGCGTTCCCAGTCTGATGCAGTCCGGATCGCCATTTCCGTAATGCCTTGCGCACTGCGTCCTCCTCGGCCCCAGAAGTCCGTGTGCATCCGGAACCAGCCCCGTCCCTGCCCGAACGATATGCGGGGCAGATCCCAGACAAGTGTGGCTACAACTTCTTGGCTTTGACCGGGCTCGACCGAAACCCGAGCAGCCACTGCTCCCGTCGGATGAGGCGGTGGTGTTTCCCTGAAGCCACTCTCGCTCACCCATCCGCTCCCCAGATCAGGCACATCGCCGCTACTCAGAAACTCATCCCAGAACGCTTTGCCCTTGCCGGTTCCATCGAAACAGACCGTGCGGGAGAAGACTGCCGGCGCACTGCAAGAAACCGCTATCGCCCATTCCCCGGTTCCCTCTACAGGTTCCTGTGCAGTCCGGCGGCGGTCGAGAATGACCCCAGTGCCTCCCTCGATGTCCATCGGCCGATTGAAGCATCCTGACGCCACCCGGCCGGGCCTGCCTTCATGAAACTCGGCGAACCAGCCATTCAGATTGGCGAATGTGAAGGCCAGCGACACGTCGGCGCACTCTGCCCCCGTATTGGTGAAACGCCACTTGAAGACACCGACTGGCAGGCTCGAACAATGGAGATCGTGCGGAATGACAGGCGAATACGACAGGCACTCCACTTCGATGCCTGCCAATGCCGCGTGCCTGTGCCAGGCGAACGGGAACAAGCCACCCCATTCAGGAGGCGAGGCCTCAAACCGAAAAGACTCAAGCTCGACATCGTCGGGTTTCGGCTGCAATGCAACGGCAGCAGGGTCTTCTCCCTCCTTTTGAACCCGGACGATGAAACCGTTGGCCGCCATGCTGAATTTGGCGACTCCGCCACCCTTGATCGTCCATCGGCTGAATCTTCCGTCTGACGATCGGGTTATTCCGCCCGTTCCGATACCGCCCAGAGGAACGCCCGTTGCCGCCAGGGGTTGAAAGAGCCTTTGCATCTTTCCTGATGATGCAGGCAGGTCATGCGCAGGCGGCCGCCTCAACGATGCAGGAGGGATTGAGTGAGGATCATTGCGTAGCATGGCGTGCTCCATTGACTCCGCTGTGGGCAGGCAACTCTGCAATCCGGATTAACCGGTTCGGCTGCAAAAACCGTCGATTGCCACCCAATACTTGCGCAGGTGTATCACGATCCTCAAGCCGTGCGGGAGAATTGTTATCCATTCTTGCTTGCGGCTTTAGGCTACCTTGAAGAACCGGATTGCAAACTGATCAACATCCGATCATCGCGGCGCAATGCCATTGCCCCAAGCGGGCAGAACCGGGTGCGGTTTGGCAATCCGGGGATTACAGCTCTGCCACTCATTCGGTGACTACTACGATCATTCGACTCGAAGCCGTTGCTCCCTTAAATGAGGAAGTGCTAACGCATCTGCACTTGGGAAACAGAAAGGCAGACAATTGCCCAGCCGTGTCGGAGAAGAACACAACCAATGCTCCACCATTGGCCCGTTGCTGTTCTGCCCCGCTGCTGCTTCGCCTCGTTCGGGAATTGAATAGTGGGACCGGATAACAAAAAACCGATCAGGATAGTGGTTGCAAACCCCCGGGGATTTTGTGCCGGCGTTGTCAGGGCAATTGAAATCGTCGAACGCGCACTCGAACAGCACGGCCCTCCTGTCTATGTCCGGCACGAAATCGTCCACAACAAGCATGTCGTTGATGACCTTCGCACGAAGGGAGCGCGGTTTGTCGAAGATGTCGAGGACATTCCTGAAGGTGCCTTGGCAGTATTCAGCGCACACGGAGTGTCGCGGAAGGTCGAACGTGATGCCGGATCCAGGGACCTGCATGTCATCGACGCCACCTGCCCATTGGTCACCAAGGTCCACAACGAGGCAAAGAGATACTCACGAAAAGGCTTTGAGATCATTGTCATCGGCCACCATGGACACCCTGAGGTCGAAGGAACACTTGGGCGGGTAGAAGGCGCTGCAACCGTGATCTCGACCGTTGAAGATGTCCACATGCTGCGGCCGAAGGATCCCTCCAGGCTGGCCTATGTCACGCAGACCACACTGAGCGTTGATGACACCAGAGAGGTGGTCGAGGCGTTGAAGCGTCGGTTCCCCGGCATTATTGGCCCGAGTGTGGCCGATATCTGCTACGCGACCCAAAACCGCCAGGACGCCCTCAGGCGCATGGCGACAGCCTGCGACCTCGTACTGGTTATCGGGGCGCGAAACAGTTCCAATTCGAACCGGTTGCAGGAAATCGGGGCGGCTTGTGGCGCCCGCAGTTACCTGGTGGCTGACGCCCGATCCGTGAAACCGGAGTGGTTCGACGGGGTATCCACTGTTGGAATAACCGCCGGCGCATCGGCACCTGAAGAACTTGTCCAGGGGTTGATCAAGCATCTCCAGGAGATCTTTGATGCAAACGTCGAGGAACTTGACGGAGTGACCGAGAATGTTTCGTTCAGGTTGCCGCGGGAGTTGGACCGGCGAGTTCCTGTCCCGGATTCGGAACCCGGAAACGTGCCAGAATTGACCGGCGGCACTGCTGGCCCATGACATGAGAATAGAGCAGCAACTCTTTGAATATAAGCCTGTTTGATGATCTCGTTTCCAGTCACTCCTTGTGTGAGCAACTTGAGGCGTTCCATGAATTCGGGCCTCGTACCAGTGTCGAACGGCGGAATGGCATTCCCTACTATATCAATGAATTCTGGACTTCCCGGCAACGCCAATGCCACAGCATCCACGAGATCAGCTACCGGGCCTGCTTCAAGCCGCAACTTCCCGGGTTCTTCATCAAGAGGCTGACCAAGCCCGGAGATGCGGTCTACGATCCCTTCATGGGAAGAGGCACGACACCGGTTGAGGCTGCGCTCCAACAACGAACACCTGTCGGAAACGACATCAATCCGCTGTGCAGGATGCTGGTGGCACCACGTGTTCGTACGCCGTCATTTCACAAAGTTCGCGAGAGGCTCCTCTCCATCCCTTGGCCAATGGAGGACGCAGTAGAGCGGGAAGACCTGCTTGTCTTCTATCACCCTCGAACACTGTCGAGCATTGAATTCCTGCGGCGACACCTGCTCCAGAGATCTGAATCCGGTGAACTGGATGAGATTGATGCCTGGATCAGAATGGTCACCATCAACAGGCTCACCGGCCATTCGAAGGGTTTTCTCTCCGTCTATACGCTCCCGCCCAACCAGGCGGTGTCGGTAAGGGGCCAAGCCCGGATAAACGAACGGCGGAGCCAACTCCCGGAATTCAGGGACATTGCCGAGATCATTTTGCGGAAGTCCCGCTCCCTGTTGGCGGATGGTGGCGTGCAGGCAAAGGGGAAACTCCTGGTTGGCCGCTCATGGGATACACCCGGAATCAAGGACAAATCAGTCTCGCTCACGGTTACCTCCCCACCGTTTCTCGATGTCGTGAATTACGAGGCAGACAACTGGCTGCGGTGCTGGTTTGCCGGTGTTGATCCAGGCACGGTCGAGACCACGATGCACAGGTCGGTCGATGATTGGCAGAAGTTCGTTCGCAAAACACTCATGGAGCTCGGCCGCATTACTGTCCCTGGCGGCCATGTAGCCTTCGAGGTAGGCGAAGTCCGGCACGGAACAGTGAGACTGGAAGAGAACGTGATCGCTGCTGCTGCGGGCCTGCCGTTCGAGGCAATCGGGGTCATGATCAATCAGCAGCAATTCACAAAAACTGCAAATTGCTGGGGGGTCACGAACAATACACGCGGCACCAACTCAAACAGGATCGTGCTGCTGCGGAAGGCCTGATCCTACAGACCATTCCTATGGGTCGAAGGTCAAACTCGTACGCCAAAATGCCCGCACTGAAACGCATACCAACAGAGCCACCGAGACTTTCGCAGCCCGAGCTGTCTGGTTCAGGATCAAGAGAGCGCTCGGCAGGCAATACTCGCCGGGCTTGAAGATAACGCCTGCGGTGGCATTGGCTGCTTATCGATTGCGGTCCACCACAAATCCCGCAATTTGCCGCATTTCTTCAGCGCGCGGACCGTAGCAGGTCAGTTTTTCGAGCGCGCTGGCATGAGATTTTGCCAACCGTTCCCTTGCGCCATCAATACCGTACAGAGCAACAAATGAAGCCTTGCTGGCCTGTTGATCCTTGCCGGTGCGCTTGCCCATCACTGCCTCATCGCCGACGGCATCAAGCAGATCATCCACAATCTGAAAGGCCAACCCCAGATCAAACCCGAAATCTTCCAGTTGCCGCCTTTCCGCTGCCTGTGCCTGGCCGAGTATCGCACCTGCACCCGCGCAGAACGCGAACAGCGCTCCGGTCTTGCCCCTTGCCACGGCCTCTGCCGCATTCGGTCCTGCCGGCCGTGTCTCATATTCCATATCAAGCATCTGCCCACCAAGCATGCCCCTCGCACCGGCTGCGTCCGCAAGTGAGAGAATCAAGTCGAGCCTTACTTCACTGGACTCATGGGTTTCCGGACTTGCGAGTATCTCGAAGGCCATAGTCAACAAGCCGTTGCCGGCAAGCAGGGCCGTCGCTTCACCGAATGCAATATGGCAAGTGGGCCGTCCGCGGCGCATGTCATCATTGTCCATGGCCGGCAGATCGTCATGGACCAGCGAGTACGCATGCACTGCCTCAACTGCCGCGCCCACACGCAAACTGCTGGTTCCGGCAACTCCAAACAACTGGCTTGCAGCATGAACAATGAATGGTCTCAGATACTTGCCGCCTCCAAATGAAGCGTACTCCATGGCTTCCCGTAGCTTGGCCGGAATGCTGCCGGCCAGAGGCAGTGCCTGATGCAGAACCGGTTCAAACGATTCCGCAAAGGAAGCCAACCTGCCTTCCAGCTTCGAGCGTCTGCTCCCGTCGTGTCTTTCGGTGCAAGCCAAGTTGACGTTTACCCTTGTTTCCCTGTGCAGCGGCGGCAGCCGATACACTGCATTGCTACGGCAGGCACTCGACGCACTCATGGTGCCCGCCTGACTCCAATACAAGGGCAATATCGCCCTAACCCGGGCGTTCAGGCAAGCCGGCTGGCTTCTGCCATTGCACAACCCTTACGCAATAGCCGGATTGCATCGAACTTCACCGGCAGCATGCCGCAAAAACAGTGCCCACGCGCGCTGCCGGTTAGCGGCAACAGGTTGGCAGGCTGCAACCGCATCGTTACACAGGGCCAAATTTCAAACGAATGCCCTTAAGGAGCAATATCATGAGAAACACACTCGGGAAGATCGTACTTGTCGCTGTTGCCGGCGCCCTGTCAACAGAGGCGGCTGCGATCGAATGGAACGTATCACTTTGGGGAAGCCGCCGGGCCTTCACGGAACATGTCGAACGACTGGCTGAACTGGTCGACGAGAAGACAGGGGGCGATTTCACCCTGAACCTCTCTTATGGCGGACTGTCCAGCAACCGGGAAAACCTCGACGGCATTTCGATCGGCGCCTTCGAGATGGCGCAGTTCTGTGCCGGGTATCACGGCGACAAGAATCCGACGATCACTGTACTGGAATTGCCATTCCTGGGCGTGAACACGCTAGATGAGGAAGTTGCCGTAAGCTACGCAATCTACACACATCCGGCCACAGTTGCCGATCTTGGCCGCTGGAATGCGACGCTGTTGATGCCGTCTCCAATGCCGCAATACAATATCGTCGGAACTGGAGAGCCCAGGGATTCACTGGAAAGTTTCAGAGGCATGCGTGTCAGGGCAACTGGCGGACTTGGAAAGGCCTTTGAAGCAGTGGGAGCGGTTCCGACTTCATTGACTGCAACCGAGGTCATGCAGGCCATGGAATCGGATTTGGTCGACACGGTGGCGTTCGCTCCTCACGCCCACCTTTCGTTCCAGACAATCGATCTGGCGGACTGGTGGACCGAAAACCTGAATCCAGGCAACGTGAATTGCCCGGTGGTTGTAAACACCGACGCCTATGAGGCGCTCAGCGATGAACACCGTGCCGCGCTTGATGCGTCTGTCGGAGAAGCTGTCGACCACTACCTCGACAATTACGGCCAGTTGCTTGATCGCTGGAACCAGATCCTCGAGGAAAAAGAGGTGGTCAGGGTCACCTTTACAGAGGAGGAACTGGCAAAGTTCCGCCAGGTGGCCTCCCCTATCAGGGATGAGTGGATCGCAGCCATGACCGAACAAGGGCTTCCAGGTCAGGAACTATACGACCTGATCCAGGCGACTCTCTCAGAAATGAGATGAACCTGCCTGGCGCCGCCGCCAACCGGTGGCGGCGCCGCAAGGTGCACTGACGTGACTGCAGCCCCGGTTGCCTTGGACGATACAAGGCTCTCAAAGACAGATCAGTTTCTTCACCGGGCGGAATCCGTCCTGAACGTAGCCGGAGGACTGGTCATTCTCCTGCTCGTTCTGGTGGCAGTGATCAATGTCCTCGGGAGGAAACTGTTCAACCTCCCGCTGCCTGGCTTCATTGACTGGGTCCAGCAATTCATGGCGATCGTTGCCTTTGTGGGCATTGCCTACTGTCAACGGAACGGCGGCCATGTACGCATGGATGTGGTCATCCGAAGGTTTCGCGGACGGCTGCTCTGGATGGCTGAATTGTTGTCCGTATTGCTGATATGGCTGGTGACAACGTTTCTGATCTACGGCAGCTGGCACCACTTTCTGCGGAGCTTCGATTTCGGATCGCCGAACTGGAGCCGTGACAGCTCCATAGACATCGGCATTCCTCTGTGGCCGGCAAAACTGATCATTCCCCTGGCGTTGGCCGTGTTGTGGGTTCGACTGATCATTCAGATCTGGGCCTACTGGCGCGCCTTCAGATTCAACCTAAAGCAACCCGCGGCCGTTCCTCTGCTGCTGGATACGGCACAGCAGGCAGCAAGCGAAGGCAGCGTTGAGCACGCTGGCGATGGCCATGCTTGACATCAAAATGCTGCTGGATGGCGTGGACGTCTTCGAGATGTCGCTCTGGCTCTGCGGACTGATGATCATTCTGGTCGTAATCGGAGTACGGGTTGCATTCGCAGCTGCGTTCATCGGGTTCCTCGGCCTCTGCCTGTTCTTCATGCAGAAGCAAGGTTTCGACCGCGGCCTGATTACAGCGACCAAGCTTGCCGGCCAGGTTCCCCACGCCAAGTCGACAACCTATGCGCTGTCACTGATCCCGGCTTTCATCTTGATTGGCTACCTCGCCTACTTTGCCGGACTTACGGGCTATCTCTACGAGGCCGCCAAACGTTGGGTCGGATGGCTGCCCGGTGGGCTTGGCGTGGCAACGGTGTTTGCGACCGCTGGATTTGCGGCTGTCTCCGGCGCATCCGTGGCAACTTCTGCCGTCTTCGCCAGGATTGCCATTCCGGAAATGCTCCGCCTCAACTACGACCGGAGCTTTGCCGCGGGCGTCGTCGCTGCCGGTGGAACCCTGGCGTCATTGATCCCGCCATCGGCAATCCTCGTGGTCTACGCAATTATCGTCGAGCAGTCGGTTGCACGACTCCTGCTGGCCGGGTTTGTACCCGGAGCCGTTTCGGCGCTGATCTACGCCCTGCTCATCATTGTGATGGCGCGATTGAATCCCAAACTGGGACCGCCGGCGCGTGGATTTACCTGGAAGAGCCGGTTTGCAAGCCTGCCCGGCACGATTCCAATGCTGCTCGTCGTGCTGGTCATCATCTATTCGATCTATTTCGGCTGGGCGACACCGACGGAGGCCGGAGCGCTCGGCGTCGTGATTGTGCTGAGCATGGCCGTTTGGAAGGGCATGCGCTGGAGTCAACTGCGCGGGGCGCTGATTGAGGCTGGCAAGCTGACAGTGATGATATTCACCATGATCTGGGGTGTGCTCATCTTTGTCAGGTATCTCGGATACGCAGACCTGCCCAACCGGTTCGCGACCTGGATTGGTAGCCTCGATTACCACCCGCTGATCATCCTCGGCGCAATTCTCCTGTGCTACGTCGTGCTTGGCATGTTCATGGACGCAATTGGCATGTTGATCCTGACCCTCCCGGTCACCTATCCGGCGGTCATTGCGCTCAACGGAGGCCTGGACGTGACAAGGGAGGCTTCCAACCTTGGAATGACAGCCGACGAATGCGCCATCTGGTTCGGCATCATTGTGGTCAAGATGGCCGAACTTTGCCTGATAACCCCTCCAATCGGGCTCAATTGCTTTGTGGTCTCCGGTGTCTGCCAGGAGTCCGGGATCAGGATGCCTGCTCAGGATGTCTTCCGGGGAGCATCGCCATTTTTCCTTGCCGATGTGGTGACCGTCATTGTGCTGATCGCTTTTCCGGGGCTGGTACTCTGGCTGCCGGGATTGCTTCAATAGCAGCACACGCATACGAGAAGGCCATGTTCGGGACGAATCCTCATATCAAGCAAACCGAAAGCCCTCCTGTCATGGAGGCCAGGCGATGGCTGGAGTCGACTCCCAGGAACACCGATTTTGAGCTGCTCAACCTTTCCCAGGCCGCTCCGGTTGCACCCCCACCGGAAATGCTGCGGAAGGCGATAGCAAGATATGCCGTCGAGGACCCGCAAGCGCATGTCTACGGGCCGGTGCTCGGCGAACCAGAACTCCGGTCAGAAATCGCTACGAGGTGGTCGGCTGCATATCAGGGCTCAATAGCGGAGGACCAAATCGCCATTACATCCGGGTGCAATCAGGCATTCGTTGCGGTGGTCACGGCACTGGCAAAGGCCGGAGACTCAATCGTGATCACGGCACCTTGGTACTTCAACCACAAGATGTGGCTCGACATGATGGGCATCGAAGCGCGTGTGCCTGACGGTGGAGGCAGTCTTGGGCCAGATGTGGAGGCAATTGCGCGCACAATCACGGAAACGACACGCGCCATCGTATTGATATCACCGAATAATCCGACAGGCGCCGAATACCCGGCACCGATAGTGCGCGAGATCTACGAGTTGGCGCAACGGCATGGAATTGCGCTGATCATGGACGAGACCTACCGGGACTTCGATTCACGGAATAGCCCGGTTCACGACCTGTTTGCCGACCCCGGCTGGCCCAGTGTTTTCATTCATCTCTATTCGTTTTCGAAGGCCTACCGGCTCACGGGCCACCGGGTCGGAGCCATTGCCGCATCGCAAGTGGTGCTTGCGGAAGTCGAGAAGTTCCTCGATTCGGTTTCCATCTGCCCCAACAGGATAGGCCAGCACGCTGCACTTCTCGGCATGCGGCAACTGGGCAACTGGCTGGCCGATGAGCGCAAGGAAATCCTCAATCGGCGCAAACTGATAAACGATGGATTCAAGAAACTGGATGGCTGGAGCCTCAAGGGTTGCGGCGCCTACTTTGCTTATGCCGAGCATCCATTCGACGTTCCGTCCGACCAACTCGTCCTGAAATTGCTCGGCGATCTCGGCCTGCTTGTGTTGCCTGGAACAATGTTTGCGCCCACTGGTGGACCGGTTCCGGCAACCCGGCAATTGCGGATTGCCTTTGCCAATGCCGACGCCAGTGGCATTGCCGACATGTTCGGCAGGCTCGACGGCTATACCGCGTGATCGATCCGCAGGGCCCCTGCCCTTGCGCTGCATCTCTTGTAACCCACAGGCATGATGCCTAGAAGCCCTCGGGCACAAGGTTACCGGGCTGAATTCAACATGGCGAAGACTGGCCGCACGAAGGCGACAAACATGGTCGTCTATATCCTGATCGGACTGCTGATCGTCGGATTGGCAGGTTTTGGAATTGGTGGCTTCTCGACATCCGTCAGGGCCGTGGGCACCGTCGGCGATGAAGAAATCACGGTTGATGACTACGTCCGGGCACTCCAGTCGCAGATCGACCTGTTCTCCCGGATCAGCGGAACCAACCTGTCACTTTCCGAGGCTGTCGAACTCGGCTTGGACAGGGAAGCTCTTGAAGCTCTGGTTCTGCGCGCCGCAGTGGACAACGAGGCCACCCGGGTCGGCATTTCCGTCGGTGACGAAACTGTCCTGCAGCGGCTTCGCGATACGTCGGCCTTCCATGGCGTGGATGGCACTTTTGACCAATCCAGCTACACCTTCGCCTTGGAGCGAACCGGCCTGACGCCAGGGGAATACGACGAAATCGTCCGTGATGAGGAAACCCGGCGCCTCGTCGGCATGGCTTTGTCGGCAGGCATCCAGCCATCCAATTCGTATCTGGACGACCTGATCGAATTGGCGCTTGGCACCAGGAATTTTCGTTGGGTAGAAATCGACGAAGCTGCGTTGGAAGAACCGGTTCCCGATCCTACGGACACGGATCTTCGAAACTACTACGACGAGAATCCGGACGAATTCACTGATCCGCTCAAGAGGATGGTGACCGTTGCCAGCCTGACACCCGATATGCTGACGAACTCCATTGAGGTGGACGAGGCTGCACTCAGAGAGGAGTATGAAGGCAGGATCGACGAGTATCAGCTCCCCGAACGCAGGTTCGTGGACCGCCTGGTCTTTCCGGACGATGCTGCGGCGCAACGAGCGCGCGATCGTCTGGATGCAGACGAAGCGGGGTTCATTGATCTTCTCTCTGACCGGGGAATTACGCTGGAAGACGTGTCACTTGGCGAAGTCACCAGGCCGGACCTGACAGATGAAGCTGCGGATCTGCTGTTCGGCAGTCAGGACACTGGCATCTACGGTCCTGTCGAGTCCGCACTTGGACCGGCAATCTTCCGGGTCACTGCTGTATTGGCAGCGCAGAACACCTCTTTCGAGGATGCCCGGGCGCAATTGGAAGAAGAACTGAAGACCGGGATGGCGCGGGACATGATCTCAGGCAATATCGAGAGCTATGAGGATCTGCTTGCCGGCGGTGCAACCCTTGAAGAAATTGCAGCGGAAACCGAGCTGGAACTCTCCACCTTGGCAGTTGACTCCGGAACCCGTGACGGACTCGCCCGTTACGTAGAGTTCCGTAATGCCGTCGCAACGCTGCAAGAAGGAGACTTTCCCGAGTTGTTGGACTTGCCTAATGGCGGCGTCTTTGCGGCAAGGCTGGACGATACCGTGCCGCCTACCCTGCGGCCATTCGATACCATCGAAGAGGAGGCAGCGGCATCATGGCGCGAAGCGGCTGTCGAGCGCCTGGTTCTGGAGCGGGCAGAGTTCTTCCAGGGGGAGTTGACAAAGGGCCGGAGCTTTGAGGAGCTTGGTCTGGAGCCGAAGGTAGAGATCGAACTGAGCCAAGGCGCATTCGTATCAGGGGCTCCGCCGGGACTGCTTGAAGCGGCATTCGGGCTGGATGAGGGCGAAGCCGGAACCACCGGCTCCGCTGCAACTGTTGCGGTCATTCTGCTCGACGCGATCAATCCAGTCGATTTCAGCAGCGATGATGCGGTTTCGCTCCGCGAAGCTGTTGTAGACGGGTTCAAGCGATCATCCGGGCAAGACCTGTTCCGGCTCTATTCGGAGTATCTGCAGAGAACCGCCGGGATCAGCATCGACCATGCAATCATCGACTCCATTCACGCCCAATTACCCTGACTCGTGGGACGGATGAACATTTTTCCGGACCTCGACGAGTTCACGGTCCACCATGATGCAGGCAAAAGCCAGATTGTTCACTGCCGCCTCTCGGCTGATCTGGACACCCCTGTCTCCCTGATGCTCAAGCTGGCTGGCGCCGGCGTCAACAGCTTCATGCTTGAATCGGTCACAGGAGGAGAAATCCGGGGCAGATACTCGATCGTCGGCATGCAACCGGATCTGGTCTGGGAATGCCGGGGCGATACAGCGAGGGTCAATCGCCATCCGGATCTCCTTGACGAAGGCTGGTCGGTTGAGTCCGAGCCTCCCTTGCAATCGCTGCGAAACCTGATCGAAGAATGCAAGATGGAACTGCCGGATGGAATGCCCGCCAGTTCTGCCGGGCTATTTGGTTTTCTCGGCTACGATATGGCCCGGCTTGTTGAACGGCTTCCGAACGTGAACACTGACCGGTTGGGCACACCTGATGCGCTCCTGGTGCGCCCAACCATTCTGGCGGTTGTCGACGGAGTAAAAGGCGATGTCATTGTCGTCAGCCCTTCCTGGCACAATAGTGGAATTCCGGCGAGGCAGGCCTACCGCATGGCATGCGACAGGGTCCGGTCAGCCGTTGCCAAGCTCTTGGCGCCAATTCCGCATTCCAACCGGGTGACCGGTTCCAAGGCCGAACCCGCTGAGGCAATTGCCAACATGCCAAAGGGCAAGTTCATGTCCATTGTCGAACGGGCCAAGGAGTACATCAGAGCTGGCGACATATTTCAGGTCGTACTGAGCCAAAGTTGGCAGGCGAAGCTGCCGGGGGATCCGTTCTCGATCTACCGCGCGCTGCGGCGGACCAATCCGTCGCCTTTCATGTTTTTCTTCAATTTCGGCGAATACCAGGTGATCGGCGCAAGCCCCGAAATACTCGTAAGGGTGTTTGGCAGAACAATCACCATCCGGCCGCTGGCGGGAAGCCGGCCGCGGGGCGCCACTGCTGAAGAGGACGCCCGCCTCGGAGAAGAATTGCTTGCCGATGAAAAGGAACGGGCCGAGCACCTCATGCTGCTCGATCTTGGCCGCAATGATGTCGGACGGGTGGTCAAAACCGGAACGGTGCAACCGACCGAGACGTTTGCAGTCGAGCGCTACTCGCACATCATGCATATCGTCTCGAACGTAGAAGGCGAACTTTCGGAGAAACATGATTCACTTTCCGCACTACTGTCAGGCCTGCCGGCTGGAACAGTTTCTGGAGCGCCCAAGGTGCGGGCGATGGAGATCATAGACGAACTGGAAGGCAGCAAGCGCGGCATCTACGGAGGTGGTGTGGGCTATTTCTCGGCCAATGGCGACATGGACATGTGCATCGCTCTCAGGACAGCTGTCATGATGAAAGATACACTTCACATTCAGGCAGGAGCCGGAATAGTGCATGACAGTGATCCGGCAACGGAGTGGCAGGAAACCGTCAACAAGGCAATGTCCCTGAGGACGGCAGCTGCAGAAGCGTCAGAGTACGATCCAGTGGACACCGGAGACCTTGCCTGACGACATCTGTACTGCTGCATGAAGATGAATGAGGCGCGCTCGGCAAATGCTCCTGCTAATCGACAACTACGACAGCTTCACATTCAACCTTGCCCAGTATCTCGGCGAGTTGAATGCAGAGGTCGTGGTCTACCGCAACGATGCCATAAGTGTAGATGAGGCGGTCGATCTGGGGCCAGAGCGTATCGTTCTGTCTCCTGGACCCTGCACGCCGAATGAAGCAGGCATCTGCGTCGACCTTGTCAAGGCGGCTGCAGAGCGATCCATCCCCCTGCTCGGAGTGTGCCTTGGCCATCAGTCAATCGCCAGCGCATTCGGCGGGAGAATAGTAAATTGCCATGAAATTGTGCATGGCAAGACGGACTCCATATTCCATGCTGACTCGACGCTGATGAGCGGCTTGCCGTCACCCTTCATAGCGACCCGTTATCATTCATTGGTCGTTGAAGAGGCCAGCCTACCTGGCGACCTGCGCGTGACCGCAAGGAACAAGGACGGAATCGTGATGGGTATCCAGCACCAGAATTTGCCAATACACGGAGTGCAGTTTCATCCAGAGAGCATTGCAACGAAACATGGTCAGGAACTGCTCGGCGCATTTCTGGAACTGGCGGGAGGAAAGAAATGAGCGATAGTCTCAAGGAATATATTGCAATAGCCTGCGAGCGCAGCCTGACAGCCCAGGAAGCCGGTTCGGCCTTCATGTTGATCATGGAAGGCGCAGCAACCCAAGCTCAGACAGCAGGGCTGCTGATGTCAATGCGTACGCGTTCTGAATCCATTGAGGAATATGCTGCCGCTGCATCGGTCATGAGAGACAAGTGCAGGCGTGTCGCAGCACCCAAGAATGCAATGGATATCGTCGGCACTGGTGGCGACGGCAAGGGAACACTCAATATCTCCACTGCAACTGCGTTGGTTGTGGCTGGCGCAGGAGTGACAGTTGCAAAGCACGGCAACCGCAATCTGTCCTCACTTTCTGGCGCAGCGGATGTGCTGACCTCGCTTGGCGTCAACACATCGGTTGACCCGGATGTCGTTGAGCGGGCCATCGGCGAGGCCGGCATCGGATTCATGATGGCACCTGTTCATCACCCGGCAATGCGGCATGTGATGCCGGTGCGTCAGGAACTCGGGACCAGGACAATATTCAACATTCTTGGCCCGCTCACCAACCCGGCTGGCGTCAAGTATCAATTGTCAGGTGCTTTCGCACTTCATCTCATCCGGCCCATGGCAGAAACACTGAAGCGCCTTGGATCCGTCTCTGCTTGGATTGTTCATGGCGATGACGGCACCGACGAACTGTCGATTTGCGGCCCCACGCGGGTCTGCCGCCTGCAGGACGGAAACATCTCGGAATTTGTCGTGAGCCCCGAAGATGCCGGGCTTCCGGCGCACGGTTTTGAGAGCATCGTCGGAAGCACACCGGAGCACAACGCCCGTTGCCTTGCAAATCTGCTTGACGGCGAAAAATCCGCCTACCGGGACGCCGTGCTGCTCAACGCCGCAGCGGCGCTCCAGATTGCCGGAAGGGCCACTAGTCTGCGAGAGGGGGCAGAAGCCGCCGCCGCCAGCATCGATAGCGGGTCGGCCCGGGATAGCCTCGAACGCCTTGTTAGCGTGACTAGCGGCGCCAACTGACCGAATGCGCTAATCCACCGCCCGACAATGGCAAGATCATGCATTCATGCGCTTGCGTCACTTGTTCCGGAAAACTGCGCCGAATTCATGTGCTTTCTGCCGGTCATTCATTGGATGCAATCCAGCCGCCAACGCGCTTTGCCTGCCATCCTGCAAGTGGTACGGGAAGCCTGACGAATTGACACCGCGACAGTTGTCTCCGGCGGTGGGCCGGACCAAGTAGACGGAAGACTTCAGCAAGAATACGAGTCCCAGAATGGTTAAGCTGTCCCATATTGATGATGCCGGTGCTGCGCGCATGGTTGATATCTCGGGCAAACCGCCGACCAAGCGGCTGGCGATAGCCAAGGCAACTGTCCATGTGTCCGCAGAGACACTGGATGCAATCCGGGAAAATACTACCAGGAAAGGTGACGTTCTGGCGGTCGCTCGCATTGCCGGAATTGCCGGGGCCAAGAAAACGTCGGATCTTGTGCCTCTCTGCCACCCGATACCCTTGACGAGCGTCAAGGTTGATTTCGATCTTCGGGACAATCCGGCCTCCATTCTCATTGAAGCGCAGGTCTCGACCACCGGATCGACCGGAGTTGAAATGGAAGCGCTGACCGCAGTGTCCATCGCGGCAATCACGATTTACGACATGATCAAGTCAGCAGACCGGGGCGCATCCGTTACCGATATGCATGTCTCGCTGAAGGAAGGCGGCAAGTCCGGCCGGTACGAGAGCACCCGATGATCTCTGTTCAACAGGCTCTTGGGCATATCCTTGATCTGGTATCACCTACGGACACTGAAACCGTTCCGCTGGGCGCCGCCGCAGGCCGGATACTGGCCGAAGAACTGACAGCGGTCCGCAACCAGCCCCCTTATGCAACTTCGGCGATGGACGGCTACGCGGTAATGAATGCCGACGTGCAAGCCGGCAGGCAACTGGCGGTGATTGGAGAGTCATCGGCCGGCTGCCGCTACCCTGGACGACTCAAGCCGGGCAGCGCTGTCCGGATTTTCACGGGTGCCTCCGTCCCCGAGGGCGCCGACCGCGTGATCATTCAGGAAGATGTGGAACTGGTGGATGACGGCGTGGTGATCCGGGATGGGATCGACAGCAGCCATTACATACGCGCCGCCGGAGGCGACTATCGCGCAGGCACGCGGATTCCGGCGCCCCGATTGCTGTCTTCCTCAACCCTGCCGCTGATTGCCTCGATGAACTTCGCCTCGGTCCGCTGCCATCGCCGTCCGGATGTTGCGATTATTCCGACCGGGGATGAGCTGGCCATGCCGGGGGATCCGGATGCAGAAGAGAAGATCATTGCATCCAGCGGATTTGGCATTGCAGCCATTCTTGAGGCTGCGGGCGCCACTGCGCGGATATTGCCGATTGCGCGTGACCGCTTGGACTCAATTGAGGCTTCCTTGCGGCTGGCAAGCGACGCCGACCTCATCGTGACTGTAGGCGGCGCATCCGAGGGTGATTACGACCTCATTCGACCCGCAGCAAAGCGGGTCGGATTGAAACAATCCTTCTACAAGCTGGCGATGAGGCCAGGAAAACCGCTGATGGCCGGCAGCATGAGCGGAACACCCGTTGTCGGTTTGCCGGGCAATCCGGTTTCAGCGCTGGTTTGCACTCATGTGTTCCTGACGCCCGCGGTAAGGGCAATGCTCGGCCTTGGCCGCACCTCCCTCAGCAGGAGAAAGGCGCAACTGGCTTCACCGGTTCCGGCCAACGGAGTCCGGGAACACTATATGCGCGCCGTAATCGAAGACTCTCCGGAAAATGTCCGGGTGCGTGTCCTTGAACGGCAGGACAGTTCCCTTATGTCCGCAATGAACCAGGCCGATGCGCTTGTTGTGCGGCCACCAGGCGATCCTGCGCGCCTTGCCGGCGACTTCGTCGAATATTGCGACCTGCGAAATTAGTCTCTTGACACAAAACTTGAACGCATATAGAACTCCGCCCATTCAACCCGCTTTTTGGGGCATATGAGCAATCAAGGAAGAAACACATGCTGACCAAACGACAATTGGAACTGTTGCGATTGATCGACAATAAGATCGAAGAAACGGGTATTTCCCCCTCCTTCGAAGAGATGAAGCAGGGACTCGGCCTCAAATCAAAGTCCGGCATTCACCGCCTGATCAATTCCCTAGTTGAGCGCGGCCACCTTCGCCGGTTGCCGAATCGCGCCCGGGCGCTCGAGGTCATCAATACACCTGACCGCCCGCGGAGGGATGCAGGATCGATTATCGCTGCGGCCGTTTCAGCGGCGATCGACAAACGGTCCGTGCTGGAGGAAATGTACGACAGCATACAGGTTCCGGTCATGGGACGTATTGCGGCAGGATCGCCAATTGAGGCAATCAGCCAGAAAGAAGGTGACCTCAACGTGCCTTCTTCCATGCTGAGCGGGATCGGCGAGCATTTTGCCTTGACCGTGTCAGGCGACTCGATGGTGGATGCAGGCATATTCGATGAGGACATTGTTCTGATCAGGAAGCAGGATACCGCTGACAACGGCGAGATTATCGTGGCGCTGGTCCGCAACGAGGAAGTCACGCTGAAGAGATTGCGGAAAAAGGGCAGTTCAATTGCGCTGGAAGCCGCCAATCCCGAATATGAAACGCGGGTGTACCGGCCGAACGAAATCTCGGTGCAAGGCAAGCTGGTCGGGCTGATGAGAAACTACTGAGCAACCGGCGACCCCGGCCTGTTCAAGCAATAATTCCCCGGCCTGCTTGCGCGTAAGCTGGCCTCCCTCCAGGATTCACCTGCAAGGCGTGTATAGCTATGCCGAAGGATGTCGTAACGAGATTTGCTCCCTCCCCCACAGGCATGCTTCATATTGGAGGAGCCCGGACCGCACTGTTCAACTGGCTGTTTGCCCGTGCCAATCGTGGAACCTTCCGGCTCCGTATCGAAGATACCGACAGGGCGCGTTCAACAGCAGAAGCCACCGAAGCCATTATTTCCGGCCTCCGGTGGCTGGGGCTGGATTGGGACGGAGACATCGTCAGCCAGCATGAGCGCAAGAACCGGCACGTCGCTGCTGCCCTGACCCTTCTGGAAACTGGCCAGGCCTACAAGTGCTTCTCCACTCCAGAGGAAATCGAGCAGGCACGCTCTGCCGCGCTCAAGACCGATTCCAAGGTGCTGTTTCAGAGTCCCTGGAGGGACTCTAATCCGGCCAACCATCCGGATCGCCCGTTCACGATCCGTCTCAAAACACCCAGGACGGGCGACACAGTCGTCCATGATGCCGTTTGTGGATCAGTATCCTGGAGCAACGAAACGCTTGACGACATGATTGTCGTCCGGTCTGACTGCTCGCCAACCTACAATTTTGCCGTGGTGGTCGACGACAGGGACATGGGGATTACCCATATCATCCGTGGCGACGATCATCTCTCTAATTCAGCCCGTCAGACGCTCCTGTACAAGGCATTTGGGTGGGACGTTCCGGTCTTCGCGCATGTGCCTCTGATCTTCGGGGAGGACGGGAAGAAGCTCTCCAAACGTGCTGGCGATCCTGGCATCCAGCATTACAAAAGCCTAGGCATCATGCCTGAGGCGATGCGGAACTATCTCGCACGACTGGGTTGGAGCCACGGTGATGATGAGTTCTTTACCACGGAACAGGCCGAGGAGTGGTTCAATCTGGAAGCGCTCAGAAAGTCTCCTGCCCGCCTCGACAGCAAAAAGCTCCTCAATCTGTCGCGGCTTCATATCGAGGCAGCATCGGACCAACGGCTTCTGGAGGAACTCCAGTTGGCAGCGGGAAGCAAGGCCCAGGACAAGCATGAAATGCTGGCGCAAGCCATTCCGGCCATGCGTACAGGAACACGGACGATTAAGGACCTGGTTGCCAAAGCAGCCTTTGTACTAACCGACAGGCCAATTACCGTGTCCGAGGAGGCAGCGCGGCACCTGGACCATGACGGAAAGTCGATCTTGTTGGATCTCGCCGAAGGGTTGCGGAACACGCCATGGACCCGGGAGGGGATCGAACCTGTCGTCAAGCAAATCTGTGACTCCAGGGAGATGAAGCTGGGCAAAATCGCAGGCCCGGTGCGTGCTGCGCTGTCCGGTTCTACAGTTTCTCCAAGCATATTCGACATGATGTGCATTCTTGGCCGAGTGGAGACGCTCGCACGGCTCGAGGACTCCATTACGGGTGGAGGTTGACGCCAGCACGCGACTGCAGTCCACAGGCATGCACCGGCCGTCGCAATTGGCTGCCCGCGCATGACGGTCAAGGAACCTTAGGCGTTCTTTCGTCTGCACTTCCCGGATGGCTAGCCAGAGTCATCCCCTCGCAAACTCACAGGCATCTTCGGCAAACCCGCTCAGTTGAGGAGAAGGGCAATCTGTCTCATTGAAACTGGGAGCCCCCGGTGCTATGAGATTATTGTCGGCAATTCAGGACTGACTCCGATCTTGCAAGGGCCAATGCCGCTGCCCCCGGGTTCAAGAAATGACTACCGGACTGTCCGTCTTCTGGTCGTGTTGATGCCTGAAAAATCGCTACTATTGCGCCCAATTGCTGAGCATTTACCTTGGCAATGACCTTGGGCGTGTTTCTGAACAAATTTACCGCCAGCCTGGCGGACCATGATTTTGATGGAGAATTTGCAGATGTCTGAAAACAAACGAATCGCCGTTCTGGAATTCGAGGGAAAGAGACTCGAACTGCCCGTGAGTTCACCAACTCTGGGACCCGACGTCATCGACATCAGAAGACTCTATGGCGAAGCGGGCATGTTCACATACGATCCAGGTTTTACTGCCACCGCATCCTGTGAGTCCGCCATCACATTCATTGACGGTGAGGTTGGCAAGCTTCTCTACCGTGGCTACCCCGTGGAGCAGCTGGCCGAAAGTTCCAAGTTCATCGAGGTCTGTTACCTTCTCCTCTACGGGGATCTTCCAACCAGGGATCAGCTTGCCGATTTCGATAGCCGCGTCACCTTGCACACCATGGTGCATGATCAAATGACCTATTTTTTCCGGGGTTTCCGGCGCGATGCTCACCCGATGGCAATCATCACCGGGGTCATGGGCGCCATGTCGGCATTCTATCACGACTCCACGGACATCAATGATCCGATGCAGCGCGAAATTGCATCCATCCGGATGATCGCCAAACTGCCAACCATTGTGGCGATGGCATACAAATACTCCATCGGGCAGCCGTTCATATATCCGAAGAACAACCTCAATTACGCCGAGAACTTCCTCCGGATGTGCTTCAAGGTGCCGCCCGAGAAGTTCAAGGTGCAAAAGGAAATAGCCCGGGCATTGGACCGGATATTCGTGCTCCATGCCGATCACGAGCAGAATGCGTCGACGTCAACTGTCAGGCTTGCAGGTTCTTCCGGAGCCAACCCGTTTGCCTGCATTGCCGCGGGCATTGCCTGCCTTTGGGGACCAGCCCATGGCGGCGCCAATGAAGCCTGCCTGATGATGCTACGGGAAATAGGGACGGTTGACCGGATCCCGGAGTTCATAAATCGCGCAAAGGACCCGAATGACCCGTTCCGCCTTATGGGATTTGGGCATCGCGTCTATCGGAACTTCGATCCGCGCGCGAAGATCATGAAACAATCGGCGGATGAAGTTCTGGATCTGGTCCCCAACGAGAACCAGGCCACGTTGCAGGTTGCCAGGGAACTGGAGAGGATCGCACTGGAAGACGAGTATTTCCAGCAGCGGCGCCTTTATCCCAATGTCGACTTTTACTCGGGCATAATCCTCGATGCTATTGGCTTCCCGACTTCCATGTTTACTCCTATCTTTGCGCTCTCGCGGACTGTCGGCTGGATTTCGCAATGGAAGGAAATGATTGCGGACCCGACTCTGAAAATCGGAAGGCCGCGGCAGAAATACACTGGCAACAACGAGCGGAACTTCATTCCGCTTGCAGAACGGTAAGGCCGTTCAGGGTACTGATGCCTGCATTGGTCCGTCAGGTTGTAGGATCTTGCCCGGAGCCCCTCCGGCGCGCACTGTAGCGGCCTCTCGTTCGTTGGGTGCCTGAGGCGAGTTCCAGCCCCTCCCTGAGTAGCGCAGTCATGGGATGGTCGGCGTTACTCTCGCCATACAGGTCCAGCATGCGCTGAAGAGCCGACTTGTACTCGGCGTCGTCCGGCAGGCCCAGTGCCCAGTCGAGCAGGATGGATCTGCAATCCTTGTCTGTCAGTTCCGGCATGCGGAAGGCCTCGAACATCAGTCCTCGCGCGTCGAACTGGCGGTCCGCTCCCTGGCGTATCAATGCAGGAACCCTCGCATTCTGCCCGGAATCGACCGGATGATCTTCAGGCACTCCCTCCGGCCGTGTGCCAGTCTGGCCTCAAGATTCTGCAAACTCTCTTCCTTTGCCTCTCTGAGCAATAATGCGGCGGCCCCGGCGCCAGCCGTAGCAGGATTGAAGGTGTCTTCAACGGTCAATCTTGCGACCTGTAGCATTCCCCGAAGCAAACGGTGCGAAGCCGCCAATTGCAAAGCCTCATCCCGGCTCAGCAACCCGCAATCCCGGGCAGCCTGAATTTGATCGCTTGTTGAGCGTGACGCATTGCCGGCAAGCAGGGCAGCCGCTCGAGCAGACAGTTCGATGTCAAGAAGCCGGCCCTCTCCAAGGCGCATTTCCCAAGGGTCGACCTCACGCGATCTGTCTGTGGTTTTGGCAAACTGCCCGCGCATTTCTACAAGAGCGCCAGCAATCCTGGTTCCGTCATGTTCTTGCCTGATTGTGCGAAGGCGCAGACGATTGAATTCATCTCCGACAGCAGCGGACCCGGCAATGAACCTGGCGCGCGTCAATGCCATATGCTCCCACACCTGCGCCCTTTCCTTCTGGTGTTGGCGAAACGCCGCAAAAGATGTTGCCACTGGGCCTCGAGTTCCTGAAGGGCGCTGCCGCATTTCCATAGAATAGAGTCTGCCTTCAGCTGTAGGCGCTGACACCGCCGACACCAGTGCTTGTGTCAGCCGGGTATAGTACTGGCGGGTTGCAGGCCTTTTGGCGCCATCCGACGCGTCATCATAGATTACGAAGAGGTCAAGGTCAGAGCGTGCAGTCAATTGCCCTGCCCCCAACGACCCCATGGCCACGAGTGCAACTCCAGTTCCTGGCGGCGGACCGTTGATGTGGCTGAATCGCTCCAAGACCCTGAGCCAGACACACGAAATTGCCGCCTCAGCGATGCTGCTGTAGTCCTGGGCTGCGCGCGACCAGTCTATGGTGCTGCGCAGATGCTGGACACCAACCTGAAAATGCCGTTCCTTGGCCCAACGCCGGCACGCATCAAGGAAGGATTCATACTCGCCGATCCCGTCAACGGCTGTGCACAATTCGCCAAGCAGTGCTTCAGCATCCGCAATGGGCTCGAAGAAGCCGCCGTCAAGGACAGCGTCGAAAACCTGCGCATTCCGGGCAAGATGCCTTGCAAGCCCAGGCGCAGTTCCGCAAATGTCTGTCAACAAGTCAACCAGGACCGGGTGAGACTCCAACAGCGAGAACAATTGGACTCCGGCCGGCAGGCCTGCCAAAAACCCTTCAAACTGCCCGATGGACTGTTCAACATTTTCTGCCCGCCGCAGGCCCGAAATGATCTTTGGCTGGATTCTGGCGAATACCGAACGCGCCCTTTCGCCCTGCATTACCGGCAGGCCATACCAACGATCGATCGACTCCCGGATGGCCTCTGGAACCTCGTCGGTGTCCGGCGCGGCTGCATCTGCTGCTGATGGAGCAAAGAACTCGGCAGTTACATTCTCGACCTTGCTCATGAGCCCGCCAACAAAACCGAGGAATGCCGGAATGTCTGGCCTTCCACACAGTGCCGCAACCCGCTTCAAGGCAACATTTCCGCTCGGTACATTGTGGGTCTGGGCGTCATTGACCATCTGGACCCGATGCTCGATCCTTCGAAGCTGCTCGTAGCACTGCGCAAGGGTTTGGCGAACCTCGCTGTCGATCCACTTCCTTGACTCAAGGGCGGCCAGGCTACCGAGCGTGTCCCGCATGCGCAGGCCCGGGTCCCTCCCGCCCACGATGATCTGCATTGTCTGGGTCATCAGTTCGATATCGCGAATTCCACCTCTGCCCAGCTTGACGTTGATCTCTCCTTTCTGGTCGTCCGGTCTGCTCAGGACCTTTTCCCTGATCAACTCCCTCATCCTCCGCACATCCTCTACGGATGCGTAGTCGAGGCTTCGCCGCCAGATGAACGGTTCCAGAGACTTCAGGAAATCCGAAGCCGCATGACGATCACCAGCGCATCCACGAGCCTTGATAAAGGCGGCTCTTTCCCAGTTGCGTCCAAAACTCTCATAATACCGGAGGGCGGCATCAGCCGGCATGCAAACCGGAGTGACCAGCGGGTCAGGCCTTAGCCTGAGGTCGGTCCGCAATACGTAGCCGGTTTCCGAATGCGCACTCATCAGCGACACAAACCGGCGAACGATCCGGATAAAACGTACTCTCGCACTGTCGTGGTTATCGTCGCTGATCCTTGTGTCGTCATAGAGGCAGATTAAATCGATATCGGAAGAATAGTTGAGTTCGCCGGCTCCCATCTTTCCCATGGCCAGAACGAACAAGCCTCCAATCTCATCCACCGGCCCGCTGCCGAATATGGCACCACCCCTTGCAGCCCGCGCTGCCTTGAAGAGAGCCTGCAAACCGTACTGAACGGCAAAGTCGGCAAAATCCGTATTGGCTTGCATTACCTGCTGAAGATCCCAGACCCCGCCCAGATCTGCCAACGCCACAAGTACAGCAATTTCCTGCTTTGCCCGGCGCAACTGCCGGGCGGCTCGCTCCGGCGTAGGGATCTCACGGTGGGTGATCAGGTAATTCAGGACGTCTTCGGGGCTCCGCTCTGCCAGCGAAGCTACCCACTCCGGTTGCGCCGATATGATTGACCGCAGGTAAGGGCTGCAACTTGTCGCGTTGGATACCAGGTCAACAAACGCCGAAGCTTGCACCGGGCAGTATGGCGAAATATCGAAACCTTCATCGCCTTCCAACCGGTCTGGAACCTCGGTTATGCGATTGGCAAACAACCGGGCGGTTTCTCCCTTGTCACTCAACCCCATTCAGGTACCCGCCTTGCTTTGCTATCAGCGCCGCGAGTTGACCGTGCGCGCATTGTGCACGGGCAACGCCCCCGGTAATCATGCGCCAACCACAACTGGATGCCTCCAATGAGCAAGGCTGTCGAACAAGTCAGAGTTTGCCTTGAGGAGCATGGCCTCTCCCCAAACTTTCTTGAACTGGAAAAGCCCGCCAGAACCGCCGTCGACGCAGCAAGGGAAATCGGGTGCGAACTTAACCAGATTGTCAAATCCATCGTCTATTCCGGCTTGTCCTCCGGCAAACTGTACATCTTCCTGACTGCCGGCAAAAACCGAATTGATCCGCAGTTGGCCGAACAGATTGCCGGAGAACCGATAGGTTTGGCCACCCCCACTGCCGTCAAGCGGGATACCGGTTTCAGCATTGGAGGTGTTCCACCAATTGCCCACAAGAGCAAAACCATGACGTTCATTGATTGCCACCTGCTACAGCAGACAGACGTCTGGGCAGCAGCAGGCACCCCCAACCATGTCATGTGCCTTGCTCCCGAATTGCTGGTGTCGGTGTTCGGGGCTGTGCCATCCGAGTTTGCCGAATGATGCCGAGGACAGTCTCCGCCGCACTGGATTGCGGGCTCTGTAGCCGTTGAAGGGTCACCCGGAATGCATCTCTCTGACTCTGCCTGGCTGACGCGTCATCAAGTAGCAGTTGCAGTTGTTCATTCAGCAGATCCGCCCGGCACCGTTTGCCCAGCAGTTCAGGCACCGCCCTCGTATCCGAAACCAGATTGACCAGATTAACAGTGTCCACCGTGAGCAGTGCCGCCACCAGCTGACGCGATAACCAGTTCATGTCGTAGCCGATCACCATGGGTGTATCCGCTGCCGCCAACTCCAGCGTGACCGTTCCAGAGGCAGCCAGTGCAATATCGGCGGTCTGAAACGCAGCGCGTTTCCGAATGTCGGCTTCCTTTCCATCCAGCCCTGCTGGGTTCACCAGACTGACCTGCGGCGGCCAGCTTCTCATTGCAGCGCTCAGCAAGCCGGCAACAGGAGGCGCGGCAGGAATCAGCACGGCAAACTCTGGTCGCGCTTGCAGGAACAACTCGACCGCTTTCCTGAAGACAGGTGCGAGCACTCTGACTTCTGACGCGCGCGAGCCAGGCAAGACGCAAAGAACAGGTTGATCTTTGCCGATTTGAAACTCCTGCCTGAGTTCATCCAGCTGATCCGGCCCAACCGGTCGACCGGACGCCGCCGGATGGCCGACGAATGTAGAACTGATGCCGGAGGCCGCCAGGACATCTGGCTCGAATGGCAGCAAGGCGAGCACATGATCTACTGAGTTTGCGAGCTTTGCTGCCCGCTTTGGCCTCCAGGCCCATACTGACGGGGCGACGTAATGGATAAGCGGAAACGATACGCCGGCGCCTTTGACCCTCCTTGCAACCCTCAGGCAGAAATCAGGGCTGTCGATTGTCACGAGCGCGTCGGCTTTGAACGCGATTGCTGCATCTGCCGTGTCCCTGACCAGTCGCATCAGGTGGGGAAGACGCGGAATGACTTCGGCGATTCCCATTACCGAAAGCGCCGAATAGTCGAATAGGCTTGGCAGTCCACAGGCCTGCATTTCCGGGCCGCCAACTCCGGCAAACGCAGCTTCACCCGCCGATTGCCGAATTCCTTCCATAAGTGCGGCGCCAAGCCGGTCGCCAGATGGTTCACCGGCGACAAGAAAGACCCTTAGGGTCAATCGAAATTCTCCGGGACCACCCAGATGAACACGCCGCGATTGTCTGCAAGCCTTGCCATCTCGATCCGGTCCAGCATGAGTACGCCACCTGCTTGCACAACCATTCCTCGTAAACCCGCTGCGGCCACTTCAGTCACGGTCGCCGGACCAACGACAGGACAATCGACCCGCAGATCCTGACCAATCTTGGGTGCCTTGTAGAATAGCCCAGCCCTGACCTGGTCTTGCGGGAACAGGGACTTCAACGACTGGCCAGCAAGCCTGAGCATGGCATCGGTTCCGGTCGCCGTCTCGACGGCGATGCAAAGGCCGCGGGCCACCACTGCGGACTGACCAACGTCCGCACGGCCAAGCGCCCTGACGATCCTTGCGGCCCGGCTTGCGTCCGTCTGATCCTGTGGCTCTGGTTCCAAAGCAGTCAGGACACCGGGTTGGGCGACAAGGTCGGGAACCAGATCCTGAACACTGACAACTTCGATGCCAAGCGCCTCGACCGGTTTCAACAGGGCGCGTATTGCCGAGTCGTCGCCGTCCCAGATTTCGGGGGCGTGTTCTGCAGAATCCGGTGGCCGTTTCACTGCCCCGGCAAGCACAACTCTCTGGCAGTTTTCCCCCGCCAGCTGCCGGAGAACCGTCACATAGTTTCCGAGATCGATGGGAATCTTCCTGACACCCCCATACCGCCAGGTCTCGCAGCCCGGCAGGGTCAGCACGGTGGCCTCCTGTCCTGCCGGCAGTGACTTAAGCACCAGTTCCGGAAGCAGGCCGGAACCGGCAATCAATGCGATCGACCCCTCAGGTTTCATCACCCGGGGAACGATTGACTATCGGCAGGTAGTTGTCATCCGACTTGTCCCGGACAAACTCGACCAGGTCGGCGACCAGACTGCCCGTGAATCCGACCTCTTCTACCTCGCGTGCAAGTTCGCCAAAGGGCCTGCCACCAGCCGCAATGTGGTTGTAGGCGCGCCGCAACTGCTTGATGTCCTCTGGCGGGATGCCCTTTCTGCGCAAACCGACCAGGTTGGGACCAAACAGTTCTCCGCCCGGCCCTTTGACAAACCCGTAGGGAATGACATCCCAGTTCACCATGGTCAGCGCCCCGATAAAGGCGCCTTTGCCAATGCGCACCCATTGGTGCACACCTGACAGCCCGCCGATAATGACGTTGTCGCCAATCTGGCAATGACCTCCCAATGCGGCGCAGTTTGCCATGATGACGCTGTTTCCTACCGTGCAATCATGTCCCACATGGGAGCCCGTCATGAACAGGCAATCGTCGCCGACGCGGGTGATACCTCCGCCATGATCAGTGCCACTGTTGATCGTGACGCCCTCGCGGATACGGTTGCGCTTGCCGATGATCAGCCGGGTTCTTTCACCCTTGAATTTCAGATCTTGCGGCACCTCGCCTATGCAGGAAAACGGAAATACGGTCGTGCCCTCGCCCACCTCTGTCCAGCCGGTTACGACTGCGTGTGACTTGACCTCAACATGCGGCCCGAGAACCACCTCCGGACCAATTATGCTGAACGGCCCAATCCGGACATTTTCACCAATCTGTGCTGCACCGGCTATTTCCGCCGTTGGATGAATGCTGGCTGTGGGAGATATGCTCATTGGCGGCTGGCTTCCTCCCGCAATTCCCACAAAGCGGTAATCACTGCTTCCGAAGCCAGTTCCTCGCCAACATAAGCATGTCCCTGGAATTTCCATACCTTGCCGCGCTTCCTGATTACTGTCATGCGAAGTTCCAAAACATCTCCCGGAACTACCATCTTGCGAAAGCGCGCATTGTCTACCGCAAGCAGGTAAATGTTGATCGGTTGGTCGATAAGGTCTTGGGTGTAGTTGACAAGAATGGCAGCCGATTGCGCCATTGCTTCAACTATTGCCACTCCGGGCATGACCGGATTGCCTGGAAAGTGCCCAAGGAAATGCGGCTCATTGATTGTCACGTTCTTGATGCCGACTGCGCTCTCGCCCGCCACCAGATTGACGACCTTGTCCACCAACAGGAACGGATACCGGTGGGGGATCATCCTGATGATCATGGAATGGTCAAGGACCGTAACATCTGGCTTGCTTCCCGCTTCACTTGCCATGGCTGATCAACTCCACTGCTGCGCGGCCAAATTCATCCATCGGCTGCGCAATCTTGCATTCTCGATGTTTCAGATTGCCGGTGCGTTCCGGCGGACGAATTGTTCTGGTGGTTCATAGTTGCTGGAGTTGGTTCCGTCACCAAGCCCCAGATTGATCTCATTCAATATCAAGGGCGTGATGTCCAGTTCAGGAGGATAGAATTCGGCTGAGGTTGCATTGAATACAGCCCTGAACCTTTCCCTCCGCACAATCTCGGGCAGGAAACGACTCACGATGAGGTCGAATTCCCCCTGGCTTTGTTCAATCCATTGGAGCAGCAGGTCTGGAATGCTGTCCTGGCGCTGCCGGCGCAAATTGACTTTCCGGTTGAAATGATCGGAGAGAATTTCAAATTCTGCCTCGTCGACGACCCCCGAAGTCCGAAGATCTCTTAGCCAACTCTCCTCCTCTTGGAGCAAGGTTGCAAATTCACTGTTCTGCTCCCGAAAAAACTCCTCTGCGCGGGTGCGCTCCCGAAGCACCCTGTTGCCATACTCAGAACGACTGTAGAGCAATTCAGTATTCAGGAAGACTATCGCCGGTGTTTCTGCAAGCTGGAAACCGATCGCCGCACGCCTGGCGCCTAGACCGGCCTGATCGCTTGGCAACAACTCCTCAACCCCTTGGCTGCCGTTGGCGGATGATTGAGCCATGCCCGGTTGGCCTGCCAGGAGCGCAGACAGCAGGAACAGTAAGCCACCGGCTGTCGCGAGCAAGCGCATCTAGAAGGTCGATGCAAGTTCGATATTGAAGGCCTGCGGCGTGTCGTAGGGCTGCGACTTCAGATCATGCGCGAAGTTGAACCGGAATGGGCCGAGGAACGATGTCCAGAATAGCGAGAAGCCAACTGCTGAACGCAAGTGCATCGAGTCATCGACTGTACACAGAGCTTTCCGTGTTTCCGTGGTTGGCTGGTCATGCAGAAATGCCGCATTGTAGTTGCCACAACGCGTATCATCCAAACCCCAGATCGAGCCGGCATCCAGGAAAACGCCGCCTGAAATCCCGACATCCTGGCTTGCGCCGAGAGGGAAACGACTCTCCAGCCTGGTTACAGCAAAGTAGTTTCCTCCCAGGGGTACATGATATTCCTTGGTACCGAAGTCGTTCAATATCGTGTCTCCCGAGTCGGAGTCCTGCAACTCGAAGTCGCGGGGTCCGATGCCGTTCGCAGCAAAACCCCGCATGATCCGGTTGCTCATGTGGAACCGGTCCCGAAGCCTGGAAGGGCCACCGGAGGAGTTGAGAATACCCATTTCAAGTTCCGCCGACACCCGCACATCTTCACTGAACAATGTGGTGTAGCCACCCAACAACGCTGTCGAGCGGATCGCAACCGAGTTGTCATTGGTTCCGTAAGTGAACTTCTGCCCACCTTCGAAAGCTATACCGATCTCAGGATTGAAAGCTGCCCGCCTGCTGTCATAATCGAGCAGGTATCTTGCAGACACATTATCTCCCTTGCCCCGCAAGAAGTCGTCGACCAGGATCTTCGAGGATGACGTAACCCCACTCAACTCATAGGAGGATAGTCCAACGCCCAGCTGCAGCCGGCTGGTATCGCTGATGAAAAAGCGTACGGACGGCTGGAAGCTCCATTGAGTGGTTGAATATTGCTCGTTGTCCGTGTTGGTCCGCACATAAGAGGTCTCAAGGCGGAACTCGACGTCGCGGTCAAGGAAATGCGGTTCCATGAAGGTCAGATCGTAGCTGCTGTCGTTCCCCGTGGAGATACCGAAACTGAGAAACTGACCGCGCCCGAGCAGATTGCTCTCCGAGAGGCTTATTGTGCCTGAGACACCATCGTCTTTCGAATATGTTGCCCCGAAACTAAGTGAGCCGGTCAGCCGTTCCTCCACTGAAACCACGACCACGACACGGTCCGGCGAGCTTCCCGGCAATGTCGTGGCTTCAACTGTCGAGAAATGCCCCAGCCTGCGGATCCTGGTGACCGCCTCGTCGACCTTTCGCTGGTTGTAGGGGTCCCCTTCGGCGATTTCGAACTCGCGCCTTACAACTCTGTCGAGGGTTGTTGAATTCCCCTCTATGTCGATCCTCTCCAAGAATGCCCGTTCACCCAGTTCAAGACTGAAGTTGATGTCCGCTCTCAATTCGAAGTCATCACGGTCGATTGACGGCACGGCGCGAACAAATGCCCGGCCTTCCTGGGCAGCAAGGAACTCCATTCTCTGGGAATCAGCAACGATCGCCTTGGGCGAATAGATGTCGCCACTCCTGATCTTGGACTGGGCAGCATAGGCATTGATGTCCAGCCCGGATACGTCGGTTTCAACCGTAACGTTGCCAAAGCGGTACTGCTGGCCCTCGTGGATGGTGAACACGACAAAGAAGGCGTCCCGTTCTGTTGTCAGTTCCGAGGTCACTGACAGTATCCTGAAATCCAGATAGCCGCGCTCGAGATAGAATTCTTCCAGCAGTTCCTTGTCGAGTTCGATCCGTTCGGCGAGGAAAGTGTCGCTTCTAACAAAAGTACGCAGGATGCCTGCCTGCTTTGAGCTGAGGACGCGCCTCAGCCGGTGGCTGGAATAGATCTCGTTTCCGATGAAGCCGATCCTTTCCGTTTCGATAACCCGCCCTTCGATGACCTCGAAAACCAGATCAACGCGGTTTTCCGTGCGCCTGATAATCTTGGGCGTCACGGTCGCGGCATAACGGCCTGCTACCCTGTAGGCATCAGCGATGGCCGAGGCATCCTCTTCCGCCAGCGCTGGATTATAAACACGGCGCGACTCTGACTTGATCAGGGGCGTCAGCACATCGTCCTTGAGCCGTTCGTTGCCCTCGATCGCTATTTCGTTGATTGTCGGATACTCTGTAACGGCGATGAACAGTGTCCTGTCTCGGACTTCAATCGCAATATCCTCAAACTGGCCGGATTCAGCCAAGCCGCGATATCCTGCACTCAATTTCGCCGCAGACACCGTTCCGGATGCTGGCAGCTCGGCGAATCGAAGTACACTATCGACATCTATTCGAACGATGCCGTCCACCTGGACTCGGGAATAAGTATAAGATTGTGCAACAGCAGCAGCCGGCAACAACATCATGCACACCAGCGCCAAAATTGCCGGTCTGGCGCCGCTCACAATACCGTGAACGCACGAACGCACTCGGATCACAGAAACACCCCCACGCTTCCTCAAGGAGATAGGCATAATTTGCCTATTTCCCGATGTCAAAGAAAACTGGTGGATGCCAGTCTTTGAAGAGGGCCTGCAATCAAGGCTAGCGGACAGCCGATGGTGCGAATGGCATTGCCTGACAATCAGGCACAGGTCAGATCATTGAAGAGGCCGAAAGCCATCAGCATTACAACGAGAGCAAAACCCAGCATGACCGTAGTCCGCTGGAAGCTGTTGCTCAGCTTTCGCCTGAACACTGCCTCGTACGCGTAGAACACAAGGTGCCCGCCATCCAGCCCGGGAATAGGCAGCAGATTGAGAAACCCGATTACCGCCGAAATGACGGCGACCAATGATACGAACTCGAATGTGCCCTGGGACGCCGCCTGACCGGAAACACGTGCAATTCCCACCGGTCCCTGAATGTTGCACGAACTGATCTGGGCAGAGATTATGGCGCCAACGCCGTCAATGGTTCCGGTAATGACGCCGAGGGTGCGCATCGAACCGATCAGCATTGCATCCAACGGTGCGGGTTTCACCGTGACCGGTTCGAAGAACAGCCCGCCATTGACTCCGACCAGTATCCGTTCTTCAAACCCGCCTCCTGGCAGGGAAATGGTTTCCTTCCTGCCTTGCAGGGAAACATCAAAGACTTCACCGGCGCGCCAGACTTCAAGGTCCAACGGTTGACCGGCCGAGTCTTCAACGGCGCGTCGCAACTCGGCGAAAGACCGGATCGGATTACCGTCCACCGCCAGTACGACATCGCCTTCCTGCAGCCCCGCGTCTGCTGCTGCCGACATGAGCCTGACAGTCGAAATGACTGGCGGCATAGGTACAGGACCTTCCGCTTCGAACAGGCTGCCACCGCGATCAATCGAATAAATGTTGGTTCGCGCAGACCCTTCCATCGGGACGTCAACGTACAGATCCGCCAGCGAATTGACCTCAACGCCATCAAGCGCGGTTATCCGATCGCCTGGTTCTATGTTGTGCTCGACGCCCGGCAGGTTTCTCAACTTGCCGACCACTGCATCGCCAGAAATCAACCCTATCGAAAGAGCCAGCACGGCAAAGACAATCGACGAAAACACGAAATTGGCCAGTGGCCCGGCGCTTACCGTAATGATCCGGTGCCAAAGCGGCGCCATGCTCAGGCTGTCGCCTTCCTGCTGTCCTGATGCAGCGTCATGAATGGCGGACTCGCCGGCATCGGCAAAACGGACATAGCCTCCAAGGGGGAGAATACCGACCTGCCAGATAGTTCCGCGTGAATCACGCCACGCCACAACAGGCCTTCCAAAGCCGACCGAAAAAACCTTGACGCTGATGCCCGAAAACCTGGCCGCCAGATAGTGGCCCAGTTCGTGGACAAAGATCACGATCCCAACGGCGACAAGGAACGCGCATACGGTTCCCGCCAACTCAATCAGGCCATCAAACATGGTTGCTTCCGGTATCCCGTTCCTCAAACCAGATGCAACAGCGGGTCCGCATACTTCAGCCGTTACCAGCCGACACATGCACTGTTGCGTGTCCGGTGCGCGTTGCCCTCAAGACACATTGCCGTCCGCTCAAATGGTGATCAAGCAGCCGACGGTCAATCTCAAAACGCAATTCAAGCCAATCCCGCCTGCCAGTGCAAACCCAGCAGTTCCAGCAATCCTGCAAACACGCTGGCTCCCGTCATTCCGTCGAAACGGTCAAGCAACCCACCATGCCCTGGGATTAGGTTTGAGCTGTCCTTGACGCCAGCTCTCCGCTTGAGCCAGCTTTCTGCCAGGTCCCCAGATTGTGAAGCAATCGAAAGTGCTAATCCTGTTGCGATCGCTGCTGGAACTGTCAGCCCGTGAAAGGCAGCGCTTACCAGGACAGCGGCAATGCAGCCACCCGCTGCTCCGCTCCAGCGCTTGCCAGGACTCAGCGAAGGCGCAAGCCTGGGGCCGCCGAGGGTCTTTCCGCTGAAATAGGCTGCAATGTCGGTTGCGAACACAACTGCCATGAGCCAGGCAACGACAGCAAAACCGGCCTGTTCCCTCAACTGAGCCAAAGTGAAGGCAGCAAAGAGAACCGCGCCGCCAAACAAGAGCATACGCAATTGGGCCAGCGGAACGAGAAGCGCCACAAGAAGCAATCCAACTCCGATGATCATCCAAATAGACGCAATTGCGCCATCGACGAGCAACACCACCGCCAGCCCGGCAAAGGCCGCCGCTCCCTTGGCCAATGGAACCCAAACTGCGCATCCCGGCTGCAGGAGCCTGGTCAGTTCCCATAGCATGATGCCGCCTGCCGCTGCGCATAGCAGCTGGAATGCCGGGCCTCCTGTGGCTAGCAGCACCAGCCCGGGCACGGCAAGCGCCACAGCAGATGCAGTACGAGCTTTGAGTTCCGATTTTGGCGGTTGGGGCCGGTCAGTTGCTCGCTGCGCCAAATCTCCTGTCCCTGCAGCTGTATTTCGTCAGCACGGCACGGAATCTCTCGGCAGAAAACTCAGGCCAGAGATCATCGACAAACTCGAACTCCGAAAACGCCGATTGCCAGAGCATGAAGTTTGACAAACGGCACTCACCGGACGTTCTGATGACCAAATCCGGATCCGGGAGGTCGCCAGCGTAGAGATGCTTGCTGATCATCTCCTCATCAATCTCATCTGGCCGGATTGCACCGGTTGATACTTTTTCGGCGATCAGCCGCGTTGCCCTAACCAACTCTGTGCGCGAGCCGTAATTGACCGCGACTGTCAGCTCCAGGGCAGTGCACGAGCGCGTCCGCGCCTCCAGCGACCGGATCTGTTCAACCAGGGTTGCATCGAGGGCGTCATGATCCCCGATGAACCGGAATCTCACGCCATTGCGAACCAGCGCTTCAGCTTCCGAACGCGTATAGAGCCTGAAGAGGTTCATCAGATCCCCGACCTCTTGCGGACCGCGCCGCCAGTTTTCCGTCGAGAACGCAAACACGGTCAGATACCTGATCCCGCAGTCGGCGCATTCGGCAACAATCTCGCGCAGCCGCTCGGCTCCCTCCCTGTGTCCCAACCGCCGGGGTAGGCCGCGGCGCGAAGCCCATCGGCCATTCCCATCCATCATTATGGCAACATGAGCGGGAACCTGCCTGTCGGAGACAGCACCGGCAACTGCGACATTTCTCACAGTCATTTCCATTCAGACCGCCATGATCTCCGACCGCTTGACTTCAAGCGCTCCATCGATGTCTGCTATGCAGCGGTCGGTCAACTCCTGAACCTCGTCGGACCAGAGCTTGAGTTCGTCCTCGCTGACCCCATCCGCCTTGGCCTTCTTGAGTTGATCCATTCCGTCCCGCCTGACATTGCGGACCGCAATCCTGGCGCTCTCCGCCTGCTTGGCAGCTGTACGCGCCAGTTCGTGCCGTCTTTCCTCGTTAAGTTCGGGGATTGGCAGCCGAATCACCGTTCCCTCGCCAATCGGGTTGATTCCAAGGCCCGACTCCTGGATCGCCTTCGTGACCGCGTTGACCAAATCCTTGTCCCAGACAGAAATGCTGATCATGCGTGGTTCGGGAACGTTGATGGTCGCGCACTGGTTGAGAGGCATGACCGTGTCGTAGGCCGGAACCTGGAGGTTCTCGACCATGACTGCTGACGCACGCCCTGTTCTCAGCGTCGCGAATTCCTGTTTCAGAGCCGTCAGCGCCCCCGACATGCGGCGCTCGAGATCGGCAACATCCAGATCGAAATCATCGACCGTCATGGTCATGCACCTCCATCCAGCACGCGCTACTGCGCACACGCCCCGCTATAACTCAATCAAGAAATGATTGTATAGACGCCCCGGCTTTCCAGTATTTCCCGAAGTCCGCCGGGCTTCATCATGGAGTAGACCACGATCGGCAACTTGTTGTCGCGGGCAAGCGCGATCGCCGAGGCATCCATGACCTTGAGATTCCTTTGCAGGACCTCGTCGAAGCTGACGGTGCGAAACCGTTTGGCCTCATGATTGGATTCCGGATCGGAGTCATAGACTCCATCGACTTTTGTGCCCTTGAAAATGGCCTGACAGTGGAGCTCGCTTGCCCGGAGGGTCGCAGCCGTATCGGTGGTGAAGTAAGGATTGCCTGTTCCGGATGCGAAGATGCAAACCCTTCCCTTCTCAAGGTGCCGCATGGCCCGGCGGCGAATATAGGGTTCGCAAATCTGGTCCATCGGAATTGCCGACAGGACCCGGGTAGGCACTTGCATCGTTTCCAGCGCAGACTGCATGGCAAGGGCATTTATGACGGTCGCCAGCATGCCGATATAGTCGGCGGTTGTCCTTTCCATGCCACGCGCTGATCCCTGCAAGCCCCGAAAGACGTTGCCACCCCCAATCACCATGCAGGTTTCGACACCCAACTCGTGGATCTGCCGGATCTCCCGAGCAACCCGCTCGACTGTCGGCGGGTCCAGACCGTATTTCTGGTTTCCCATGAGGGCCTCGCCAGAGATCTTGACCATTATGCGCTTGTAGGGGAGTTCTGCCATGTGGAGCCTGAATGTCCTAAGGGCCGGAAGGGATCGGTCACCAGTCGTGGCGGCATTGACCATGTAGCGGTTGAATTGTCCACTGGTTTGATCGCCCGGCCACGTGAACCCGATGGAGGCAAACCGAAGTGAATGCAACCGGCCATGATGGTCCAATCCGGCCAAAGGCAGTGCTCATTTGCGGTCCGACTGCTTCCGGAAAGTCTGCGCTCGCCATGCGCATTGCGCAAGAGCGAGACGGCATCATCATCAACGCAGACTCGATGCAGGTCTATTCCTGTTGGCGGATCCTGACGGCGCGTCCGAGCAAGTGCGATGAATCGATGTTGCCGCATGCGCTCTACGGCCATGTCCACAAGGGACGGCATTACTCCGTTGGTGCCTGGATACGGGATCTCGAGAATGCGCTCAGTTCCCTGTCCGGCCGCCTTCCAATCATAGTTGGCGGAACCGGACTGTACTTTACAGCCTTGCTGGACGGTCTTGCCCCCATTCCGGAAATTCCGGCGCCAGTCAGGCAGCAGGGAATGCAACTACTTTCCTCCAAGGGACTAGACGGCATAGTGGCCGAACTGTCCGTACGCGACCCAGAAACCGCTGCTGCGCTGGACCTGAACAATCCTGCCCGGGTCATGAGGGCATGGGAAGTGTTGACTGCCACAGGCTGTGGACTGGTTCATTGGCAGCAGCATAAAACGCGGCCGCTCTTCAAGCTGAAGGAAGTAGAGCCCCTGCTCGTCTGTCCGGATCCCGCCGACACCGCCGCCAATATCAGCGACCGGCTGGACCGCATGCTGGCAGACGGGTTGATTGAGGAATGCAGGGAGGCAATCAAGGATTGGACGCCGTCAATGCCCTACACGAAAGCGCTTGGGGCACGCGAATTCCGGGCACATCTGGAGGGCGGACTTGAACTGGAAGCTGCAGTCTCAAGAACATGCGCCGTAACGCGGCAGTTTGCGAAGCGGCAAAGAACCTGGTTCCGCTCCCGGATGCGCGATTGGCAGCCTGTATCGGTGTGACGGCACCCGTTTCCGGGAACACGGAAGAGTCATGCCACACAACACGATCTTGCAGCGCGGAATTAACGCGTTGCAATTTCCGGCAGAGTTCAAAATAATGGTGTCCTGCCTGGCGCCGGACAAAGACGGTGGAGCACGCAACTCCGAACCCGCCGTTGGCGCCTGTGGCATCCGCCATTCGACTGCGAAATTCGGTCAATCAACTGGGAGAAGCCAATGACAAACAAGCACACAATCAATGGGAAACCAATTCACAAGCTGGCGAAGATGTATGCCGGCGAATTCATGGAAGGCAAACTGAGCCGGCGCGAGTTCATGGCCCGCTCCACCTCCATGGGCGTGACAGCCACCGGAGCCTGCGCGCTGGCAGGAATCATACCTGAAGCAGCAGAAGCCCAGGAAATTAAGCGGGGCGGCACGCTGCGGCTTCAAACGGAAGTTCGCGGGCTGAAAGACCCCAGAACATATGACTGGTCGCAAATCGCCAACTTTGCCAGGGGCTGGCTGGAATATCTGGTCGAATACAATGCCGACGGGTCATTCCGCGGCATTTTGCTGGAAAGCTGGACCGTCAACGAGGATGCCACCGAATACCTCCTGCATGTCCGCCCAGGCGTAAAGTGGAACAATGGCGACGACTTCACCGCTGAAGATGTCGCATTCAACATTACCCGGTGGTGCGAGCGCGGAGTTGACGGCAATTCCATGGCCGGACGCATGGCGACGCTTATCGATGGCACGACCAACATTGCCCTTGAAGGCGCGATTACGGTCGTCGACAGCCACACGGTCAAGCTCTCGCTTCCGCAACCAGACATTTCGATCATTCCCGGCATGGCCGACTACCCGGCGGCGATCGTGCCTCGCAGCTTCAATGCTGACGAGGACATGCTCAGCAATCCGCTCGGCACAGGCCCGTATCTTCCGGAATCACTTGAAGTTGGTGTGAAGGGCGTGTTGGTGCGCAACGAAAACCACCAGTGGTGGGGCGAAGGCGCCTATCTCGACCGTATCGAGTTTCTTGACTATGGCACCGATCCTGCTTCCTGGCTTGCCGGCGCCGAAGCCGAGGAATTCGACATCACATACGAGACCGTGGGCGAGTTCATTGATGCGTTCGATGGAATTGGCTGGACCAAATCTGAAATCGTCACTGCTGCCACGATCGTTATCCGGACAAACTCGGACGCCGTCATTGACGGGCAAACACCCTAATGCGGACAAGCGGGTCAGGCAAGCCCTGGTCAAGGCTGTCGACAACGCAACCTGCCTGTCGCTCGGATACAATGATCGCGGAACGGTCGCCGAAAACCACCACGTCTGCCCGATCCACCCGGAATACGCTCCCGGAATGGAGCATGTCAGGGATGTTGAGGGTGCCAAGGCGCTGCTGGAAGAGGCCGGAATGCTCGACTACGAGCACGAGTTGGTCTCCATCGACGACGACTGGCGGCGGAATACGACAGACTCCGTTGCTGCCCAGTTGAGGGATGCCGGCATCAAGGTGAATCGCTCAATCCTTCCGGGCAACACGTTCTGGAACGACTGGGCCAAGTTCCCCTACTCCTCGACAAACTGGAACCAGCGCCCACTCGGCGTCCAGGTGCTCGGCCTGGCTTACCGCTCCGGTGAAGCGTGGAACGAGACGGGGATGGCGAACGCCGAGTTCGACGCAAAACTCGATGAAGCCCTGTCGATCGCCGATGCCGACAAGCGGCGGGAAGTGATGGTACGCCTGCAGGAAATCATGCTGGAAGAAGGTTACATCTGCCAGCCATACTGGAGGTCCCTATACAGCCATAACGTTGGCGGTCTTGTGAATGCAGGCATGCACCCGACCTTCGAGGTTCATCTCTACAAGATCGGCTGGGCGGCCTGAACCGCTACCAACCATACCGGCCGGCGGCCCTGCCGGCCGGGCTTCAGCAAGACAAGAAAACCCGGTGAGATCGCCAATCTGGCGAAACTGCCTGACCCGGCGGAAAGGGTGAAAGTATGGGATTGTTCCTGATCAAGCGCATTAGTGTCATGGCACTGACGGCGCTTGTGCTGACTTTCATTGTCTTCTTTCTGACCAATCTCTATCCGAATCTGGAAAAGCTCGCAAAGTTCCAGGGCAACCAGAGAATGACGGACGAGGAAGTATCGTCATATCTGGAGAAGAATGGCTACCTTGAGCCGATAGCGTTCCGCTACGGGCAATGGCTTGGAGTTGTGCCGGGCTGGCGCCGCGTCACCGACGACGGAACGATACGCGGCCGTTGCGTCAAATTCGGCATGGAGCCCGAAGATATCCCGACCTACTGCGGATTGCTTCAGGGCAATCTGGGCTACTCGACTGTCGGCAAGGTCGATGTCGACGAAATCATCTGGAAGCGCCTCTCGGCAAGCGGTGTTCTCATGTTCTGGGTGATGATCGTGATGGTGCCCATGGCACTGGTGGTCGGTGTGCTCGCAGGGATGCGGGAAGGATCGAGAACCGACCGGTCCCTGTCAACATTCGCCATCGTGACCACGGCAACGCCGGAGTACATTTCTGGCGTTGTGCTCGTCGCAATCTTCGCCTCGTCGGCGGTCGGCCTCAAATGGTTCAAGGGTTCGGCGGCAAGTGCCCTGAATGACGGTGTGACGTTCGAGAATTTTACGCTGCCGGTTCTGACCATGGCGCTTTACGGAATGGGCTATATTGCGAGAATGACCCGGGCCTCGATGGCCGAGGTCATGACATCCCAATACATCCGCACCGCCCGCCTCAAGGGGGTTCCATTCCGGCAGATTGTCCTCAAGCATGCGCTGAGAAATGCTCTCATCGCCCCCTTTACGGTCATCATGCTCCAGTTCCCCTGGTTGCTGACCGGTGTGGTGATTGTCGAAACACTGTTCAATTACAAAGGGTTCGGTTGGACGCTGGTGCTGGCCGCCGACAATAATGACATTGATCTGCTGATTAGCTGTTCAATGGCTGCAGTCGTCGTGGTCCTTGTCACCCAGCTGATTTCGGACATCGGCTACGTCTACCTGAATCCACGGATCAGAATTTCATGAGTTTGGAAGAATGACACCGCTGACCTGGGGACAGATCACCGCCCAGATCCTCATCCAGTTCCTCCCTGTCTGGATTGCGCTGGCGGTCTTCTACGCCGCCTCCATCAAGTACAAGCGGAGACTCGGCCTCTACGGCAAGCTTTTCGACAGCCCGATCGGCATGATCGGATACGGAATCGTCACCTTCTGGTTTCTGACCGCGATCTTGGCTGAAGGCGTGGCCTTGGGCAGCTTGCAGTTGGTACCGCCTATCGCCACGTTCGATCCGCTCGCCCAGATTGCCCAACTCAAGAACAAGGTACCGGGGACATTCATTCCCGATTCCGAAACACAGGCTTATTTGCTGGGCGGAGACAATCTTGGCCGCGACGTCTTCTCACGGATGGTTATTGGCTCCCGGCACGTCATGAGCATCGCGCCGGCAGCGACGGCCATTGCATTCATGGTCGGAATCACGCTGGGGCTGCCAGCTGGATATTTTGGCGGGCGCTTCGACACGGTGCTGTCTTTCGTGGCCAATCTGGTTCTGGCGTTCCCGGTCATCCTGCTCTTCTATCTGCTGGTGACGCCCGAAATCAGGAAGGCGGGTTCAGAAATCCCGCTTTGGCTGGGCAACGTCTGGACGACGTCCATTCCCAATTTGCTGGCGGCAGCGCTGTTTGCATTTCCGATCATCTTCTTTGTTGTGCTTTGGAACTGCCGTTTCTTTACGCAACCGCCAAAGCGCAATTTGCTGATTGCCGTGACCTTGCTGATTGGCCTCTGGGCCTATTCCGGCCTTGCCTTCAACGCAGACCCGGTTGGGCTGTTCGGGATGAGCCCCAACCTCCTGAATGTGTTCGTTTCGGTGGTGTTCGTTAACTCACCAACGGTTTTCCGTATCGTTCGCGGCATCACGCTCGACATTCAGACGCGGGACTATGTTGCCGCCGCCCAAACCCGGGGAGAGGGCCCCTGGTACATCATGCTCTGGGAGATACTTCCAAATGCGAGGGGGCCGCTCATCGTCGATTTCTGCCTACGGATCGGTTACACGACGATCCTCCTTGGAACGCTCGGGTTCTTTGGCCTTGGGGTCAGTCCCGAGAGCCCTGACTGGGGTTCCACGATCAATGACGGCCGCAAGCTGCTGTCGATCTACCCGCACCCGGCGCTTCCTCCTGCCCTGTCATTGATGAGCCTGGTTCTGGGACTCAATCTCCTGGCCGACGGGCTGCGCGAGGAGTCACTCAAGGATTGATCGCATCAATTCGAAGGGTGGAAGAAGGAGTACAAGACATGTCGCCCACGGAGCCGGCCACCCCGATCCTGGAAATCAACAATCTGTCGATCTCCTTCTTCACGCGGCTGTACGAGATCCCGGCAGTTATGGACTTCTCATGTGTCGTCCAGCCAGGTGAGGCAATGGGGCTGGTCGGAGAGTCCGGATGCGGCAAGTCCACAGTCGCTCTCGGCGTCATGCAGGACCTTGGCGTCAACGGCAAGATCGTCGGCGGTACAATCAAGTTCAAGGGGCGCGACCTCGGAGAATTGAGCCAGCAAGAACTGCGGGCGATCCGCGGCAATGAGATCGCAATGATCTATCAGGAGCCGATGGCATCGTTGAACCCGGCAATGAAGATCGGCTCTCAATTGATGGAAGTCCCGTTGCTCCACAACGACATGTCGAGGGCGGAAGCGCGTGATTTGGCGCTTGGAGTCGTCGAAGATGTTCGCCTCCCGGATCCCGAACGGATGCTCGATAGCTATCCGCATCAGTTGTCTGGCGGTCAGCAGCAACGGATTGTCATCGCCATGGCGCTGATGTCGAAGCCGTCGCTGCTGATTCTTGATGAACCGACCACAGCACTCGATGTCACCGTAGAAGCTGGCATAGTCGATCTGGTCAAGGACCTGGGCAAGAAATACGGCACCTCGATGTTGTTCATTTCGCACAATCTCGGCCTGATACTCGAAGTCTGCGACCGGCTATGTGTCATGTATTCGGGAGAGGCGGTTGAAACCGGCTCTATCGGGGATGTGTTTGACAAGATGCGCCACCCGTACACCCAGGCGCTGTTCAGATCGATCCCCCTGCCCGGAGCCGACAAGACAAGCAGTCCGCTTGTCGCCATCCCGGGGAACTTCCCTCTGCCCCACGAGCGGCCACCCGGATGCAATTTCGGGCCACGTTGCAACTATTTCGAAGAAGGCCGTTGCAACCAGGATGAAATCCCGATGGCGGATGTCGAGGGCAATCACCGGCACGAAACCCGTTGCCTGAAATACAATGAAATCGACTGGGACGCGCCTGCGGAAGGGAAGGAAGGCAGCACAGCCACTGCCCACGGGGAAGTTGTCCTGAAGATGCAGGATCTCAAGAAATACTACACCGTATCGGCCAATGCGCTGTTTGGAGGCAAGGGCGATCGGGTTGTGAAGGCCAATGAAGCGTTGAGTTTCGAAGCTCGCGAGTCCGAAACCCTGGCCATTGTCGGAGAGTCGGGATGCGGTAAGTCGACCTTTGCCAAGGTCCTTATGGGACTGGAAACAGCAACAGATGGCGAAATCTACCTGGACGAAAAGCCAATTCAGGGCACGCCAATCGAGGCTCGGAATACCAAGACCGTTTCATCGGTCCAGATGGTGTTTCAGAACCCGTTCGACACCTTGAATCCCAGCATGTCCGTCGGCCGCCAAATAACGCGAGCGCTTGAGGTATTCGGTGTCGGGTCGACACAGGAGGAACGGCACAACCGGATGCTTGAGTTGCTCGACCTCGTAAAACTGCCCCGTGAATTCGCAAACCGCATGCCCCGCCAACTATCCGGCGGCCAGAAGCAGCGTGTCGGCATCGCCCGGGCATTTGCTGGCAACGCCAGAATTGTCGTGGCGGATGAACCGGTGTCGGCGCTGGATGTGTCAGTGCAGGCTGCAGTGACCGACTTGCTCATGGAGATTCAGGCCAAGGAAAAGACCACTCTCCTGTTCATTTCGCATGACCTGTCAATCGTGCGCTACCTCTCCGACCGGGTCATGGTCATGTATCTGGGCCATGTGGTTGAGTTGGGCGACACCGACCAGGTCTTCTCCCCGCCCTACCATCCTTATACCGAAGCCCTGCTTTCGGCCGTGCCGATTGCGGATACACGGGTAGAGAAGCAACACATCGTTCTGGAGGGCGATATCCCGTCAGCCATGGATCCACCACCGGGCTGCCCGTTCCAGACGCGGTGCAGGTGGAAGTCAAAAGTCCCCGGAAACCGTTGCGAAACCGAGGTTCCGGAGAACCAGTTCCTTGCCGATGGCCATTACATCAAGTGCCATTTGACCCGCAGCGAACTGGACCAGATGCAACCGGTCATCAAGCTTGCAGCCGAATAGCAAGCCTGATCTCAGTACATCCAAGCCAGGCACATCCTGCCAACCCGGCAGCCGCTGAACCGGCGCGTTCGAGTTCTGCTGGTCCATCAGCCATTGCCCCGGCCTTGCACCCGTGTTCATCTTGAAGGGCGGCCCGGTACGCGGCGCGGGTTGATTTTCACGGCGTCGTGCCAGAATGCCGCAGCAGATTCCAAGGAGCAGACTCGATGGACAATTACAAATCAATCCGGGATGACCAAGCTGCCGCCGAGGTCGTCCGGCTGATCAAGATAATGCGAAAGCTGCGCGACCCCGATGGTGGATGCCCTTGGGATCTTGAGCAGAACTTTGACACGATAGTTCCCTACACCATCGAAGAGGCTTACGAAGTGGCAGATGCCATCGAGCGCCGCGACTGGACCGGCCTGAAAGGTGAACTGGGCGACCTGCTTCTGCAATCGATCTATCATGCCCAGATGGCCGACGAGTTTGGAATGTTCGATTTTCAGGATGTCGCATGTGGAATTGCCGACAAGATGGTTGACCGGCATCCCCATGTGTTCGGCGAGTTCGACTCTTCCAGGACTGCGACCGAACAGGAAAGCAGTTGGGAGGAGAGCAAAGCCCATGAACGGGCACAGAAATCAGAGGTTGGCACCCTTGATGGAATTGCCAAAGCACTGCCAGCACTCACGAGGGCAAACAAGCTTCAAAAACGCGCTGCAACTATCGGATTTGATTGGCCTGATAGCAGGGGCGCAGCAGCCAAGATCAAGGAAGAACTCAAGGAACTGCGGAAAGCCATCAAGACTTCCAACTCAAGTGCAATGGAAGAAGAATTAGGCGATCTCCTCTTCTCTTGCGTAAACCTCGCAAGGCATCTTGGCATCGACCCGGAGGGGGCGCTCCGGGCAGCCAACACGAAGTTCGTCGGCAGGTTCGAGGCGATGGAAGAGATGATCCGTTCGGAAGGGCGCAAGCCTGCCGATCTCGAACTGGATGAACTCGACCGCTACTGGGACCACAGCAAGTCGGCCGCCTGAAGCCGGTCTGGAGCGCGGAAGAGCCTCCACTTCCTTTCATGCGGTTCACCGCTGGTCATGTGTTGCCGCAACAGGCAACCTGTCAGTACGGTGCTGATCGTTCGGTTGACTAATCCCGAACCTGGGCATTCCTTCGCAATCAGCTTTTCTTGCCGCATTGCGGGCCATATATCCTGAGGAGAAGCGAATGGCTGCAATTATGGTGAACCTGACATGACACAACCGAGAAAGATCATAATCGACACCGACCCCGGTCATGACGACGCGGTTGCCATCTTTGCCGCTCTTGGCAGCAGCGAACTTGATACGCTCGGTATCACCGCAGTTGCCGGCAATGTGCCGCTGGAACTCACCCAGCGGAATTCCCTGGCACTGTGCGAATGCGCCGGGCGGCCGGACGTGCCGGTTTTTGCCGGATGCGACAGGCCGATCAAGAGGCCGCTTGTTACAGCCGAACATGTTCATGGCCGAACCGGTCTGGACGGGGTGGAATTCCCGGCACCGGCAATAGAACTGCAGAGCCGTCACGCTGTCGATTTCATCATAGACACCCTCCGAAATGAACCTCCTGAAACTGTCACCCTGTGCCCGTTGGGCCCACTGACAAACATTGCCGTTGCCATGCAACGCGCTCCCGACATTATTTCGCGTATTCAGGAGATCGTACTGATGGGCGGCGCCTACTTCGAGGTCGGCAATGTTACCCCCGCTGCTGAGTTCAACATCTATGTGGACCCTGACGCCGCAAAGATCGTCTTTACCAGCGGTGTCAGCATCACGGTGCTACCTCTGGACGTCACACACAAGGCCCTGATCACCGCAGCACGGCTGGAGAAATTCCGGGAGATCGGAAACAGGCAGGGCCAGGTGGTGGCTGATCTTCTCTCAACCTACAACCGGCACGACACCAGAAAGTACGGTATCGAAGGCGGACCGCTTCATGATCCTTGCGTCATCGCATACCTGCTAAAACCTCAAATCTTCTCCGGCCGATTTGCCAATGTAGAGATTGAGACCGAGTCCGAGCTTACGATGGGCATGACGGTTGTCGATTGGTGGAATGTGACCGACCGCCAACCCAACGCAACCTTCATCGGGTCGGTCGACGCAGATGAGTTCTTCAGCCTCATCACGGAGAAGGTTGCCTGCCTCTAACCATCTGAACGGCCTCCGCACCCGGGTTCAACCAATACACGGCCAGCAAGTGTTCAGTTTCTCCAACAGCTATTCGGAACTGCCTGAACGGTTCTACGCGAGGTTGGATCCGACATCTGTGTGCGAACCCGGCCTGATCATGGTGAACCGGAACCTTGCCGTTGAATTGGGAATAGACCCCGGCTGGCTTGAGTCACCGGCAGGTATCGAAATCCTCGCCGGCAATCGAGTGCCCGAGGGTGCTGAACCCTTGGCGATGGCTTACGCGGGTCATCAATTCGGTGGTTGGGTTCCCCAACTCGGTGACGGACGGGCCCTCTTGCTGGGTGAAGTGATAGACTGCAACGGTCATCGCAAGGACATCCAACTCAAGGGCTCGGGTCCGACGCCATTCTCCCGGCGCGGAGACGGACGCGCCTGGCTCGGTCCTGTACTGCGGGAGTATCTCGTCAGCGAGGCCATGCACGCCCTTGGCATTCCAACAACCCGCGCCCTAGCTGCTGCAACAACGGGTGAGCCGGTGTACCGCGAAGGCGCCCTGCCCGGCGCAGTCTTGACCCGGGTTGCGCGAAGCCATGTGCGTGTGGGCACCTTCCAGTATTTCTACGCCCGCAACGATACTGAGGCGCTGCAACTGTTGGCGAAGCACACAATCGACCGCATCTATCCTGAACTGGCGAAGACCGAGAATCCGTTTCTTTCCTTGCTGGAAGAAGTTGTAGACCGCCAAGCCCGGCTGATTGCTGCTTGGATGGGAGTTGGATTCATCCACGGCGTCATGAACACCGACAATACCTCCCTGGCATGCGAGACGATCGATTTCGGGCCATGCGCCTTCATGGATAGTTTTCATCCCGGCAAGGTCTTCAGCTCCATCGACCACGGTGGCCGCTACGCCTATTCGAACCAACCTGCGATATGCCTCTGGAATCTGGCTCAATTGGCGACGACGCTCGTTCCCATACTTGGACCTGACAAAGACCAGTCGGTCAAGGTGGCAACCGAAGCGATCAACCGCTTCCAGGACGCATTCAACACGGCATGGACCGGACTGTTTTGCAAAAAGCTGGGTTTGCCGGCTGGCGACGGGGACATGGGGCTGATTACCGGATTTCTGGACTTGATGGCAGAAACCCAGGCAGACTTTACTGTCTCGTTCCGAACTCTCTCCAGCATTGGCGATGATCCTTCGGATGATGAAACTCTGGACAAGTTGATTGGCGGTTCCGGGAAATCGTACAAGTGGATTGCAGATTGGCGGCGGCGGTTGCGCTCTGAAGGAGTTGCGACATCAACCCGGCAGCAGGAAATGAAGGCACTGAATCCCGCAATCATTCCACGGAACCACCTCGTTGAGCAGTGCATTGCAGCCGCAGTCGGCGGTGATTTCGAGCCATTTGAGCGATTGAACTGTGAATGGTCGAGGCCATTCGATGACCGCCCAGTATCCAGCCGCCTTGCAATGCCTCCGGGACCGGAAGAAGTCGTAACGCGCACCTTCTGCGGGACCTGAATTGCAGAAAGGACGCTGTTCAGGCCAGATTACAGTATGGACTTTTCCGGCCAATCCGTGGAAATGGAACTCTTTAAGCAGGCTCCCCTACGCCAACCGGGCAAACGCGGTACTGGTTGCTGTTGTTCATTGAAATCGCGACCCAGACCTGAACATTACGGCGTCACGGAGGATAGCCCACCTGCGACTTGAAACTGCTGCGGAATCCCGAATGGCTGAACAATTGCTGCATCGCTGCGAAGCACGGGGTATCCGGTTAACTGGTCAGCGCAAAGCTGTCGTCAGCGCCCTTGAGAAGTCTACCGACCATCCAAGTGTTGAAGAACTCCATAAGAGGGCTATCCGGCTGGATCCTAACGTCTCCATAGCGACCGTCTACAGGACCGTGAAGCTCCTTGAAGAAATCGGCATGATCGAACGCCACGAATTCGGCGATGGAAGAGCGCGATTTGAAGACGCGGATCGCGAGCATCATGACCACCTCATCAACATCAACTCAGGCGAAGTCATTGAATTCATCGATCCTGAAATAGAGAAACTCCAGCATCAGATCGCCGAACGGCTCGGCTACAAACTCATTGGGCACAGAATGGAACTCTACGGAGTTCCGGCGACAAAGGAAGGAACCGGCGAATGAGCCAAATCAGTCAAGTGCGGGCACGAGAGATCCTCGACAGCCGCGGCAACCCCACAGTCGAGGTCGATGTCACACTTGAGGATGGAACCAGTGGGCGTGCAGCGGTACCTTCCGGAGCCTCCACCGGTTCCCATGAGGCTGTTGAACTTCGTGACGGCGACCCGTCCCGTTACGGCGGCAAGGGTGTCCTGAAGGCAGTGGATGCGGTTGCAAAGGAAATCGAACCGGCCCTCCGCGGCCGTTCCGCGCTCGACCAGGCCGCAATCGACACGGCAATGATCGAATTGGATGGAACCGCAAACAAGGGCCGGCTCGGGGCAAACGCCATACTTGGAGTCTCATTGGCCTGCGCCAAGGCAGCAGCTACTCACACCGGTCAAACGCTGCAAGCGTATGTCGCGGGGGGCAAAAGACCTATGATGCCTGTACCACTCATGAATGTCCTTAATGGCGGCCAGCATGCCGACAACCCGATCGACATTCAGGAATTCATGATCGTCCCTGTTCAAGGTCCGACTTTTCGTGAAGCCCTGCGCATTGGAACGGAAGTATTCCAGCAACTCCGCCAGATTCTTGCCAAGGAAGGCCACTCCACAAATGTTGGAGACGAAGGCGGGTTTGCTCCTGCGATCTCATCAACAGAGACCGCGTTGAAGCTCCTGATCCAGGCAATAGAAGATGCGGGATATGAAGCCGGGTCCGAAGTGGGAATAGCGCTCGATTGTGCTTCGACCGAGTATTATGCAAACGGAGTTTACGATTTCGCAGGCGAACAGGTTCAGCGCGACCTTGATGCGAATGTCCAGTTTCTTGACTCTCTCGTTACGCGCTTCCCAATATTGTCGATTGAAGATGGCTGCGCCGAAGATGACTGGGACGGTTGGAGGCTACTGACAGACCGGCTTGGCAATAGCTGTCAACTGGTTGGCGACGACCTGTTTGTTACCAATCCCGAGAGGTTGCAGCGAGGCATCGACAGCAAATGCGGCAACTCGATTCTAATCAAGGTCAACCAGATCGGCACTCTCACCGAAACTCTGGAGACGATGGAACTCGCCGCTTCTGCTGGATTTTCATGTGTCATGTCACACCGTTCCGGAGAAACTGAAGACACCACGATTGCCGATCTGGCAGTTGCCACAGGTTGCGGGCAGATCAAGACCGGCTCACTTTCGCGCTCGGATCGGACCGCAAAGTACAATCAACTCCTCCGGATCGAGGAGGAACTGGCCCGCTCTGTCGAGTATCCCGGGATTCAGGCCTTCCTTCGAGACTGAACAATCGGATCGGAAAACGATCACGCCGGAAGAGTCTGGTTCAGGAACCACCCCGTGCAAACAATTGGGCACGGAACATCTACATACTACACTTGTGCGAAGGAAATATCCTTGCGTATATGTTCTCCAACCCTCTCACAAATCTGTCTGTGCGTTTCACGCCACGAACTATCTGGAGTGAACTCAAACGCTCTCTCTGAACCTTGCCATGGAGCTGGCGCCTTGCACTTCCACCTAGTCCAGATTTTGCTAGCCAACCGGCCGAGATTCTGGAAGTACTCTTCGCCTTCTCTATATTCAAACTCTCCTAGTATTTTGTTTCGACTGTAAACTGCTTGATCAGAGTGCGCTAGGATCTTATTTCGTACCAGCTTTAGGTGTTTAACATAAAACTCATCAAGTGCTTGATGGATATCACAAATTTCAGCCCTTGTTTCCTCACACCACCAATCAGGTATGGCAAACCAGTCAATGGTCACGCTTGTGTTACGATCAGTTGGCTTATCATGTAGCTTGGCCATTTGCATTAGTGTATACGCATTGCTCAATTCCAAATGGTGGCCTACAAATCTCCCAGCGGGAAACTTAAGAAAGCACTCCCATGGTATTGGATGCAAGTTGGGGGCTTTCGGACTAGTCAGGTGTTCAAATGCCGCCAAGTTCATAGACCAACATTGGTGGACCCACTCACACAGGTTGCAAAATACTTCAGCGTCGCGTCTACATGGCTCCTTCACGGCTAACATCCTTAAATTCTCTGGTTACAAAGTACTGGATTCATCAACAGCGTGGCGGGTTCTTGTTCTTGTCAAGTGACAATCTTGGCTATACCCAAATACGATGCCGTCTGGGCGACGAAACGATTGACCAATAGTTGCATCGCATCAACTGTGTCAACCACATATTATGCCGCCACATGTAGGCTGTAAACAACCAGTTGTTCCCGGACATGACGTTGGCAGCCCTTGCAGGACGCGGGCAGCCAGAAATGCGAATGCCTGTGCCTCCAGCATGTCGCCATCTAGACCAATGGCCTCTGAAGAAACCACACGCGGCGGCAAGGCCTCGCCGAGTTGGTTCATCACGACTGGATTGTGACGACCTCCGCCACAGACAACGATGCACTCTACCGGCTCTACAACCCAATCCAGTGACCTGCTGACAGCATGAACCACACAGGCGGTCAGCGTCGCTGCACCGTCCACAGCCTCTAAGGATTCAACATGCTCAAGGACGTAGTGGAAGTGGTTTCGGTCCAGCGACTTGGGGGGCGGTTCAGCGAACCATGGGTCCAGCAGAAACGCATCAACCGTTGCCGAGTGCACTGTTCCAGCCATCGCCAATTTGCCGCCGTCATCCTGCGTCTGGCCAGTACGATCATGAACAAAATCATCGATGATTGCGTTCGCCGGTCCCGCGTCAAAGGCTGCGACCGCACCCGGCTCGTCGGGTGAGTCAAATGATGTGTCAATTATGCTGACATTGGAGACACCACCAAGATTCAGAAACGCCATGCGGCCGGACCGCTTCAACCTTCTTGCCAGAGCAAAGTGGTAGAAAGGAGCCAACGGCGCACCCTGCCCTCCGGCAGCCATATCGTCCGACCTGAAGTCCCATACCACCTTGCGTCCCACTGAACTTGAAAGACGCTGGCCGTTGCCGGCCTGATGAGTCTTGCCGGCAGCCGGATCGTGAGCAAGCGTTTGACCATGGAAGCCCACTGTCGACCCGGGAAGGAAGCCGTCCAGCAGTTCGGCATGTGCCCTTTCGACAACAGACTCCACCTCCGCAACCAGAGGCTCCCCCTGCCAACGCCCAAAAGCCTGTTTGATGACACGGGCTTCCTCCGGCGAATAGGCCCTGTAACGGGATGGACCAAACTCCAGCACATCCACACCATCGGTCAGGATCGCCGCAGCATCCACCCCGTCAGCCGACGTCCCGGACATGCATCCCGAAAACCACTCTGCCTTGTGCCTGCTCATTGCTACTTTCTTCCCATCTTGTCTGATTGTAATTGACCTTCCCGGATCAATACAGGCTGAACCATATGGGCCGAATTCCTAAATCCGAATTCCTTGCCGTGCTGCAGGAGCGCGGCTTCCTTGATGCCTGCACGGATTCAGAACAACTCGACAGTGAACTCTGTAGCAGGATCGTCCCGGCCTATATCGGATTCGACGCAACCGCCCGCTCGCTGCATGCTGGCAGCCTGGTGCAGATCATGACCTTGAGATGGCTGCAGAAAACCGGGCACAAGCCGATCATTCTCATGGGTGGCGGTACGACCAGGGTTGGAGATCCGTCATTCAGGGACGATCAGCGTCCCCTGCTGTCAGACGAGGAAATTGCCAGCAATATTGCCGGCATCCGGAGGGTCTTCGAGAAATACCTCGAGTTCGGTGAAGAGGGCGCAGGCGCCGTCATTCTCAACAATGCTGACTGGCTCGACAAACTCAGTTTTATCCCGTTCCTACGAGATGTGGGCAGGCACTTTTCGGTGAACCGGATGTTGGCTTTTGAATCGGTCAAGTCCCGCCTTGACCGCGAGCAGTCGCTTTCGCTGCTCGAGTTCAATTACATGGTTCTCCAGTCCTACGACTTCCTGGTCTTGAACCGGCAACATGGCTGCCTTCTCCAGATGGGCGGCTCGGATCAATGGGGCAATATCGTGAACGGCGTCGACCTGATCCGGCGCATCTCCGGAGTCCAGGCATTCGGGCTGACGACGCCGTTGCTCACGATGTCCGATGGACGGAAGATGGGCAAGACTGCGGATGGTGCGGTCTGGCTCAATGAGGACATGTTCTCGCCCTACGAGTTCTGGCAATATTGGCGGAACGTTCCCGACCCGGATGTTGGAAAGTTGCTCTCGATGTTTACCGAACTGGACATCAAGGAGTGCCATCGGTTGGGCAGCCTTAAGGAAGCCGAAGCGAACGAGGCCAAGATCATCCTCGCAAATGCTGTAACTGCCCTCGCACATGGGACAGGTGCGGCAAAGCAAGCGGAACAGACAGCACGGGAAGTTTTCGAATTTGGCGGTGGCAGTGAGGGCTTGCCCACCATTCAGGTCGCGGAAACGGAATTTGCGGATGGCGGTCTTGCGATAACCCGGGCGCTACAACTGGCTGGCTTGGCCGCATCCGGCAAGGAAGCGCGGCGCATGATTGCCGGTGGATCCGTCCGGCTAAATGACTCCCGGATCACCGACATTTCACATCGGATTTCTAATGACGATCTGGGGAGCCCAGCGAGACTGTCCGCCGGCCGTAAACGCCACGCCATGCTTGCTACCAAGCCCGTTTGACGGTCCAGAGTTTCTGTTACCTGAGGATCAATCCCCCAGCATCCACTGGCCTTCCGGATAGAATGCGTGGAACGCGAATGCGAAGAGGAGGTCATGCGCAACGTCTCTCTTGCTTGCCTCTTCCTTTACCCGGATTGTCCCTACATCCCTGCCATCGGCCACTTGGGACTGATCCAGCGGCGAGGCCTGCCCAGCCGTCCAGCTAAATTCCAATCCGCCTTCGGTCAGCGTCTCTAGTTCGCGTAACCTCTCCAGTGGCCAGGCGCGCTCGCCAACCCTGACAACCCGGGCCAGTGGATGAATGCCGAAGGGAGGATTATCCCCAAAATAGAGGAATGGCCGTTCCGCGGAGTCGTAGCGGAGATAGGGGTTGGTCCCGTATCTGCGATTGAAACGGGGTTCGCTCATCACCAAACCGTCCGGGTTTCTTTCCGAGAACTCTCCCCATGACTCGGTCCATGCCGGCAATGATTGGAGCTCTTCCCCGGCGTATTCGCCAATGATCCCCTGCCCCACGGCCTGCTGCCACCAGCTTTCAGTCTCGCGATCATACATGACCATATCGGACAGGCGCAGTTTCCCGGTTACACCGAAAGTCAGGGTATCGCCCCTTGATGTTCTGCGGTCGAAGACGATCCCCGAATTGCACAACGGGCAATAGGTGACAGCAATTGGCAAATCTCCAACCGTATCGTTGATGATCTCATGCCAAAGCAGATAACGGACCGGATAAGCTCTTGGCGTCTCTCCCTCCAGTTCCAGAGTCATTACCGGTTCCCGCAAGGACAGTTGCGCCTCTTCGGCGACTGCGTGGAATTGCGGATTTGATATCGCCGGAATGCCATCTCTTGGAGGACCGCCGGACATGATCTCCGAATGATCTACAAGGCTGATCGAGAAATTAGTTCTTGGCCATTCATATTTCCAGAGTTCCGGCTGGGCTGGAGTTGCGGTGGCGATCAGGCAGAATGCCGCAGCACCCAAAACCGCCGCTGTCCCGACAGGCACCATCCGTCAGGTTCCGGTGATGGGAACCCTATTGGGCGAGCGCGAGTGTGTCCCCTTCTACCCATACCCTCGCCATATAGTCCGGTTCGGATACCGAACCGTTTCGGGCCGAGTCTCCCCGCTTGATCGCTTCGACTGCATCAAAGCCGCCGATCACCTGCCCAAAGACCGTATAGTCGTTATTGAGCCAGGGAGCTTCATCGAACATGATGAAGAATTGGGAATTTGCACTGTTGGGATCCATTGCACGCGCCATTCCGACAGTTCCGCGCATAAACGGAGCGTCCGTAAACTCTCCTTCCAGATTTGGCAGATCCGAGCCGCCCATTCCCCAATATTGTGGTTGGCCGCTGTCGATTGCACCGAACTGGACATCGCCAGTTTGGGCCATGAACCCATCAATGACGCGGTGGAACACTACGCCGTTGTACATCCCGGACTCAGCCAGTTTCGTGATTCTCTCCACATGCAGAGGTGCCAGTTCAGGAAGCAACTCGATCTTAATTGTTCCCTTTGGCACACCATTGATTTCCGCAACCTCAATGTTCAGCGTCAAATCACTGTCTTGGGCACGGGCAGTAAAGGTTCCAAGCAAGATCACCACCACAATGACGAATAACCGCATTCCATATCTCCATACCATTGCCACTTGGCTGGCCACCAGAGACTTGCCAGTCCAATTCCGGGGCGCTGTGGCTGCCGCCATATCACAATTCCGGTTCCTTGTAGCACCAGCTATAGGCGCATTCCGCTACCTGGTCACAAATTTTTGATCCAACGCATCGGCCACGGCTGGCGAGACGAACTTCGACACGTCGCCTCCCAGCCGGCAAATCTCCTTGACGAGTTTCGAGGCGATTGCCTGGCACTTCACATCGGCCATAAGGAAGACGGTTTCAACCCTGGATTCCAGCGCCCTGTTCATTCCCACCATCTGGAATTCCAATTCGAAGTCCGAAACCGCCCTGAGACCGCGTATGATCACGGAGGCGCCGACTTCCCTTGCACAATCAATCAGGAGATTTTCGAATGGATGCGCAGAGATTTCCACTCCTGTTTCTTCTTGCAGTTGTTGAACTTCCAGTTCCACCATCGACACGCGCTCATTGAGATCGAACAATGGTGACTTGTCCCGGTTGATGGCGACGCCGATCACCAGACGGTCAACGAGAGTGCACGCCCGCCTGATGATATCGAGATGCCCGTAAGTGACTGGATCGAAGGTGCCGGGATATAGTCCAACCCGCATTGCAGTCTCCATCTACTACTGCACCGTTCCGATCACATTCGCGGATCGATGCCTCGCTATCCTTGGCTAGCCCACCAGCGTGGCATGAGTGTTAAGTTCGATAACCGGTCATTTGCAAGCGCAATTACTGTTGAGCCGGTCTGCCCGCTGGCCCGGCACCGTGCTTTGCGCCATGGCTGCCCTGCCAACTTGATGGCCGGTCCTGGCTGCGTCTCATCAGCTACAGGGGATAAATGGCAATTTCGGAACCTCCCGAACCCGTTATCCTGCTGCATTTTTGGGTGGCTCATGAGACTCGTCCGCACTTGTGTTTGTGTTCAACCCGCAAGATTGTCGAATTCAGTCAGGATTGGTAATTGACTTGGGACTGCACGGTTTCCAGCTCAATCTGAATGGGGATCGCGCCGAAGACCCAGCGGCTTCCAGAACAACAGGAGATGACATGCAGACGCTGACACACTTTATCAATGGAGAGCGCGTGGAAGGTGGGTCCGGGCGCTATGGCGACGTCTTCAACCCGGCAACCGGAGAGGTCCAGTCGAAGGTTCCGATGGCAAGCTCAGAAGAGGTCGACGCCGCCGTCAGGGGCGCTGCCGAAGCGCAACCCGCATGGGCCGCCACAAATCCGCAACGCCGGGCTCGCGTCATGATGGAATTCGTCCGGTTGTTGCAGCGGGACATGGACAAGTTGGCAGAAGTCCTGTCCTCTGAGCACGGCAAGACCCTTCCGGATGCCAGGGGCGACATTCAGCGAGGGCTGGAAGTCGTCGAATATTGCATTGGAGCGCCGCAACTCCTGAAGGGAGAATACACAGACAGCGCTGGTCCGGGAATCGACATGTACTCTATGCGGCAACCGCTTGGAGTTGTTGCGGGCATTACCCCATTCAATTTCCCGGCAATGATACCGATGTGGAAGCTTGCACCGGCCCTGGCTTGCGGCAACGCCTACATTCTCAAACCCTCGGAGCGCGATCCGTCTGTCCCGAACATGCTAGCCGAGCTCATGATCGAAGCTGGCGCGCCCAAAGGGATTCTCCAGGTTGTCCACGGCGACAAGGAGGCAGTGGACGCGATCCTGGATCACGAAGGCATTGCTGCGGTAGGCTTTGTCGGTTCGACGCCGGTCGCGCAGTACATTTACTCGAAAGGCTGTGCCAGCGGGAAAAGGGTCCAGTGTTTCGGAGGCGCCAAGAACCACATGATCGTCATGCCTGACGCTGATTTGGACCAGGCGGCCGATGCACTGGTGGGTTCTGGCTATGGCGCTGCAGGAGAAAGATGCATGGCCGTATCGGTTGCCGTACCCGTCGGGGAACGCACCGCCGATGCGCTCATGGACAAGCTGGCTCCGCGGGTCGAGAACCTCCGGATAGGACCATATACCGCTGGCGATGATCTCGATTATGGCCCCCTTGTCACAGGAGACGCAAAGAAACGGGTTTTAGGGCTGGTTGAGTCAGGAATAGAACAGGGAGCAGATCTCGTCGTCGATGGCCGCGGTTTCAGCCTGCAGGGATACGAGAATGGGTTCTTTGTCGGCCCGCACCTCTTCGATCGTGTGACAACGGATATGGACATCTACCGGACCGAGATTTTTGGCCCCGTGCTGTCCACTGTCCGGGCAGATTCCTACGAGCAGGCGCTGGGCTACGCTCAAGACCACGAGTATGGCAATGGTGTTGCCATCTTCACGCGCGACGGCGACACAGCAAGAGATTTCGCAAATCGCATCAATATCGGAATGGTCGGGGTCAATGTTCCGATCCCGGTGCCTCTGGCCTACTACACCTTCGGAGGATGGAAGAAATCGGCATTCGGCGACCTGAACCAGCATGGTCCGGACTCCTTCCGTTTCTATACCCGCACCAAGACTGTCACCTCACGCTGGCCCTCCGGCATCAAGGAAGGCGCAATCCTGAACTTCCAGTCGATGGAATAGAGCGGCCGGGGCACATGAGATGGACTTTGGGCTGACGGATGAGCAAGCCGCCATTCAGGACATGGCGGTTGCTTTCGGTGAGGAACACATCGCCCCGAATGCACGCGAATGGGAAAACCAGGGAACAATTCCCCGGCAACTCTGGAACGCCGCCGGAGAACTCGGCCTCGGTGGAATCTATGTTTCCGAAGAGGCCGGAGGATCAGGACTGACGCGGGTCGATGCAACGCTGATATTTGAGGCTCTGTCCCGCTCCTGTCCTTCCGTTGCCGCATTTCTGTCGATCCACAACATGTGCGCCTGGATGATCGACGAATTCGGCTCGGACGGTCTCAAGGAGAGGTACCTGCCGGGCGCCCTGAGCATGGATACTGTCCTGTCCTACTGCCTGACCGAGCCGGGGTCGGGATCGGACGCCGCGGCGTTGAAGACACGCGCCGAGCGGACCAATGATGGTTGGCGGCTGACCGGAAGCAAATCGTTCATCTCAGGCGGCGGATATTCCGACTCCTATGTGGTGATGTGCCGTACCGGTGAAGCAGGTCCGGCGGGGATTTCTGCAATGATTGTCGATTCCGATGCTGCCGGACTGAGCTTCGGGGCCTTGGAGGATAAGATGGGTTGGCGGTCGCAGCCAACCCGGCAGGTCAATCTTGATGGCTGCCTTGTCGAAACCGGCAATATCCTCGGAGAAGAAGGTCGGGGATTCCGCTATGCCATGGCCGGACTCGATGGCGGCAGGCTGAACATCTCGGCCTGCTCGTTGGGGGGCGCGCAATCAGCTTTGGAACGGGCACTGTCCCATATGGGCGAACGCAAGGCTTTCGGCCGGTCACTGGCGTCCTTTCAGGCGCTTCGATTCAGGATTGCCGAATTCGAGACCGAACTCCAGGCAGCCCGCAATCTTCTCAGGCTGGCGGCATGGAAGCTCGACAACCGTGCCAGCGATGCAACCCGCTTCTGCGCCATGGCCAAACTGTTTTCGACGGATGCCTGCTTCAAGATCGCCAACGAGTGCCTCCAGCTTCATGGAGGCTACGGATACCTTGCGGACTACGGGATAGAGAAGATCGTCCGGGATCTCAGAGTGCACCAGATACTCGAGGGCACAAACGAAATCATGCGGCTCATCATCGCCCGCGACTTGCTGCCGGATGCTTAGGCATGAGCGAGATACGAATTCGTGCTGCCGGACGCGCAGGTTGGATCACACTTGCACGACCGGATGCGTTGAATGCGCTCACAGCTTTCATGTGCTCGGAAATCGAGCGTTCGCTTGATCAATGGAATGACGGCAACGCAATCGACCTGATCATCATTGACGCTGAAGGCCAGCGGGCCTTCTGCGCTGGTGGCGACATAGTCGAGATGTACAGGTCTGGTCAGAGAGGCGACTTCGATTACGGCCGCCGCTTCTGGCGTAACGAATATCGCCTAAATGCAAAACTGGCGAACTCAAGGCTTCCCGTGGTGACATTTCTGCAAGGATTCACGATGGGTGGAGGTGTTGGCATCGGATGCCATGCCAGCCACCGTATCGTTGGTGAATCCAGCCGTGTCGCCATGCCCGAATGCGCAATCGGCCTTGTCCCAGATGTAGGCGGCTCGTACCTACTGTCGAGAGCTCCCGGCCGGATTGGAGAGTGCATGGCCGTATCCGGCACACGCGCCAATGCCGCCGACGCACTGAACGCCGGGCTGGCGGACAGCTTTGTTCCTGAAGACCGCTGGGAACCTCTGAAAGAGTCACTGGCTCGAACAGGAGATTTGAAGGAAATCGGCAAGTGCACGGATGAACCGCCGGCTGGCGAAATCCAATGCCAACGCAAGATGATTGATGAAGTGTTCTCACTGCCAGGCATGAATGAGATTATCGAGGCCCTGGAACGCCGCAATTCCGGCTTTGCCAGCAAGTGCCTCAAATCAATCGGTCGCAACTCGCCGCTGTCGATGGCGTGCGCACTGAGCTTGGTGCGGCTCCAAAGGAAGTCGCAATCGATTGAAGAAGCGCTGGCACTCGAATACCGTTACGTGCACCGCGCAGTTGAACATACTGATTTCATTGAGGGAATTCGGGCAATGGTGATCGACAAGGATAACCGCCCGAAATGGAAACACGCCAATTGCGGGTCTGTTGAGGATGCCGAAGTTGACGCCTTGCTTGGTCACCTTGGCGAAGAAGAATTGGAGATTGAACGGTGAAGGTCGGATTTGTCGGACTTGGCAACATGGGCGCGCCCATGGCCCAAAATCTTGCCAAGGCGGGCCATGCGGTCAGTGGATTTGATATTGCCAGCACATGTCCCGAAGGGGTGGTGGCCGCGGAGTCGGCTGCTGCCGCAGCGAGCGGCAAGGATGTTGTCATCACAATGCTCCCCGATGGAGCATCACTGCGGACGGTAACGTCACAAATTCAGCCTGAGATGGCGCCGGGTTCCATACACCTCGACTGCTCGACGGTTGATATTGAAAGTGCGCGCTGGGCCGCGGGTCAGGCCGAGTCCAGCGGACTGCAGTTCGTGGATGCACCGGTTTCTGGCGGTGTTGCCGGAGCGGCCGGAGGCACCCTCACCTTCATGGCGGGCGGCAGCAGCGATGCGTTTGGAATTGTCTTGCCCTTGCTGGAAGTCATGGGGGCAAGAGCAGTGCATTGTGGTCCGGCAGGTTCGGGCCAGGCGGCAAAGATCTGCAACAACATGATGCTGGGGGCGACGATGATCGTGACCTGCGAGGCGTTTGCGCTTGCTGACCGCCTTGGCCTCGATCGGCAGAAAATGTTCGAGGTCGCTTCAACTTCTTCGGGTTTTAGTTGGAGCCTGAACAAGTACTGCCCTGCCCCGAATGTCGGACCGCTTGCTCCGTCCGATAACGAATACAAGCCCGGATTTGCATCAGACCTCATGCTCAAGGATCTCAGATTGGCGCAGGATGCGGCCAGAGCAACGGGTGCGCTCACGCCGATTGGCAACAGGGCAACCGAAATCTATCAGGCGTTCGTTGAGGACGAAAATGGATCCGGGCTTGATTTTTCGGCCATCATCAAGCGTTTCGAAAATCATTAGCGACTTCATCAGACCGGCCTGAGCTGGCGGCGGGAGCAGCCCCACAGCTCCGATCATGGTCTTGCAGCCGCGAACGGCGTACCCTGGTACAACCGGAATAATCGGCAGGCGCATTGGCAGGGAGCCCATTCAGCGAGGCATTGCATGCTGACCAAGGTCACCATCCGCAATTTCAAACGGTTCGACAAAGTCGAGATCGAACTGGCGAGCCCGGTTGTATTCGTTGGCCCGAACAATTCGGGCAAAACCTCGGCGATGCAGGCGCTGGCACTCTGGGACATTGGCGTCAGGCGCTGGAACGAAAAACGCACCAACGGAAGCGCTGCTGAACGGCGCCGCGGTGTGACCGTCAATCGGCGGGATCTCCACGCAATTCCCAGCTCAAGCGCCGCGCTTCTCTGGCACGATCTTCGTGTGCGCAACGTAGAGCGCTCCGGCTCCAGCCAACGCACAAGAAATGTGCGTATTGAGATCATGGTTGAAGGGATCAACCACGGGAGGAATTGGATCTGTGGCATGGAATTCGACTATGCCAATGAAGAGTCCTTCTACTGCCGGCCCTTGCCTCTTGAAGAAGGCAGATCACCACGACGGATGCCTATTCCCGAAGAGGCTGGCCAGCAGCGCGTGGCGTTTCTTCCTTCATTATCGGGACTTGCCTCGACTGAAGTGCGTCTTGACCAGGGTGCCGTGAATGTGCGGGTCGGCGAGGGCCGGACTGCCGAAGTGCTCCGCAATCTATGCCTCCGCATTTTGGAAGAGCATCCGACGCGATGGAAACTGCTTGTCGAACGGCTGGAGTCCCTGTTCGAAGTGCAAATGGATGATCCGGTTTACATCCCGGAAAGGGGTGAGATCGTCATGAAATACCGCCAGGGCTGCTCTACGCTTGACCTCACTTCAAGCGGCCGGGGATTGCAACAGACACTGTTTGTGCTTGCGTATATCCAGGCCAACCCAGGTGCGATCATTCTACTTGATGAACCGGATGCCCATCTGGAGATATTGCGCAAACGTCAAATCTACCGGTTGATCACTGAAGCAGCCTCGGAATGCGGAAGCCAGATCATCGCTGCCAGCCACTCGGAAGTCCTGCTCAATGAGGCTGCCGGCAAGGATCTGGTTGTTGCATTTGTCGGCAATCCTCACAGGATCGGTGGCCAGCCCGGACCGGTTCACAGGGCATTGGCAGAGATCGGCTATGAGCACTACCTTCAGGCCGAGCAGACTGGCTGGGTTCTGTATGTCGAGAGCTCAACTGACTTGGCGATCCTCCAGACGCTTGCTCGCAGGCTTGGCAACTGCAGGGCGGTTGAAGTGCTTGAGAGGCCATTTGTCCATTATGTCGGAAACCAGCAGTTGGCAGCGAACAACCATTTCTTTGGCTTGCGGGAAGCCCTCCCGGAACTCGCCGGGGTTGCCCTGTTTGATCGCACGGAGCGAGATCAAACTGAGAGTCAGTTTCTGCGTCTACTCTGCTGGAAGAAGCGGGAAATCGAGAACTACATCTGTTCGCAGTCCACACTCGAGTCCTACGCCCGGACTTTGAACCAGGAGGGTGAGCTGCTTCCGTTGTTCGCCGCAGCCGAAGTTGAAATTCGTCAGCAGGCAATGCGGGACTCAATTTCCGATCTTCGCAATGCGCTGACGACATTGGGAAAGGGATCGCCCTGGGATGCCGATGTCAAAGCGAGCGAAGATGTACTGGCGCCATTGTTCCAGAACTATTTCACGAAGCTCGGGTTGCCCAACCTCATGAACAAGAAGAACTTTTACGAACTTGCCGAGCATGTTCCGGAAGCGGAGATTGATCCAGAAATCGGCGAAAAACTGGATGCCATTGTGGCGGTCGCCGACAGTGCGCAGCCTGCCTGTAGCGCCAATTCATAGGCCACCACCGTTGCCGTTGCCACCGGAATTGGCAGCCGGATTCAGCATCCACGCCAATCGGAAATCTATGCGGCTTCGACAGTTGCGCGGTCGAGAACCTCCCGGAGGAAACGTCCAGTATGGCTTTTTGAGTGACGTGCTATTTCTTCAGGCGTCCCGGTTGCGATCACCTTGCCACCAGCTTCCCCGCCTTCGGGTCCCATATCAATCACCCAGTCGGCGGTCTTGATGACATCAAGATTGTGCTCGATCACAACCACGGTGTTGCCGCGATCAACCAGTTGGTGAAGAACCGCCAGCAGCTTGCTGATGTCTTCGAAATGAAGGCCGGTGGTCGGCTCGTCCAGAATGTAGAATGTCTTGCCTGTCGACATGCGCGAAAGTTCCTTGGCAAGTTTCACCCGCTGTGCCTCGCCTCCTGAAAGAGTCGTGGCTTGCTGGCCCAGCTTGATGTAGCCAAGGCCTACCGACTGCATTGCGGTGAGCTTCTTGCTGATCTTCGGCATCACATCGAAGAATGTGCTGGCCTGCTCTACGGTCATATCCAGTACATCGGCAATGCTCTTGCCCCGGTACAGCACTTCCAGTGTTTCGTCATTGTACCGCTTGCCCCGGCAAGCTTCGCAGGTGACGTAGACATCCGAAAGAAAGTGCATCTCGATGCGCTTGACCCCGTCACCTCCACAGGCCTCGCATCTGCCGCCCTTCACGTTGAAGGAGAACCGGCCGGGAGCGTATCCCCTGGTGCGCGACTCCGGGAGTTCTGCAAACCAGTCGCGAATTGCCGTAAAGGCGTTGGTATAGGTTGCCGGGTTTGACCGGGGAGTCCGTCCGATCGGCCGCTGGTTGATGTCGACCACATTCGACAGATGTTCCGTGCCAGCGATACTCTTGCAGTTTTCAAAACGACCCCGATAGTCGGTTGGAACACCAAAATGCGTACTGTGATGCTTGAGGTTCTTGTGAAGCGTCTCGAAGACCAGTGTTGATTTGCCACTCCCGGAGACTCCCGTGATGCAAATGAACTTGCCGAGCGGGAATTCGACATTCACGTTCTTCAGATTGTTGCAACTGGCGGATTTGATCTTGATGCGCTTTCCGGAACCGCGCCGCCGGATTTCCCTGAACGGTATCCACTTCCTGCCGCTCAGATATTGTCCCGTCAGCGAAGCCGGATTGGCTTCAATTTCCGAGGGCCTGCCCTGAGCCACGATCTTGCCACCATGGATCCCGGCACCTGGTCCGATATCAAGAACCTCATCGGCTTCGCGGATCGCCTCTTCATCATGTTCGACGACGATTACCGTGTTTCCCTGGTCACGCAGACTCTTCAGCGTCGACAACAACCTCTTGTTGTCCCGCTGGTGCAGCCCGATCGAGGGTTCATCCAGAACATAAAGGACGCCCGTAAGGCCGGCTCCGATCTGGCTCGCAAGCCTGATACGCTGGCTTTCGCCGCCCGACAAAGTATTGCCCTGTCTGGACAGCGTCAGATACTCAAGCCCGACATTTGCCAGAAAACCAAGCCGGTCTCTCAGTTCCTTCAGTATTGGCCGCGCAATGGGCAACTGCTGCTTACGAAGCTTGTCTTCCAAAGCCACGACCCATGCTCGCGCCGCTTCCACCGACAGGTCTGTCAACTCACCGATATCCATGCCGTCGACTTTGACTGCCAACGCTTCGGGACGAAGCCGCCGGCCACCGCAATGCTCGCATTTCCGCGTCCGGCGGAACCGTTCAAGCATCTCGCGAACTTGCCCCGACTCTGTTTCGTGATATCGGCGCTCAAGGTTGGGGATTATGCCTTCGTAACGCTTTGTGACCGAATAGCTGCGGCTGTTATCCTCGTAGATGAACTCGATATCGGTCTTGCCTGATCCGTAGAGCATGACCTGCTGAAACTCTTCTGACAGCTCATTCCAGGGAAGCTCAATGTCTTCGTTGTAGTGCTCGCCGAGGCATTTTACCGTCTGGAAATGGTACTCGGTATAGGTGCCTGACCAGGATCTGACCGCACCTTTCAGCAGGCTCGACGCCGGATTCGGAATGATCAGATCTTCGTCAAAATACGCCTGTGTTCCCAGCCCATCGCATCCTGTGCAGGCCCCGGCGGGAACATTGAAAGAGAAGAGGCGAGGTTCAATCTCGGGTATGGAGAATCCTGACACCGGACAGGCGAAGTTCTCCGAAAACGTTATGCTGCCGCTGCTACCGTCCGGATCCACATGCTCGGCGATTGCTAGGCCGTCGGCACAATCAAGTGCTGTACGGAATGAATCCGCCAAGCGCTGCGAGATGCCATCGCCGACCACAATCCGGTCAATGACGATTTCGATGTTGTGACGGTAACTCTTGGCAAGTTGAGGAGGCTCATCAAGCTCGTACATCTCACCGTCGATCCTGACCCGGGCAAAACCCTTCTTGCGCCAGTCCAGCAATTCCTTCTTGTATTCGCCTTTCCTGTCCCGCACGACCGGCGCCAGCAGCGTGACCCTGGCACCGTGCGGAAGTTGCATGACGCGGGAAACCATGTCGGAGACCTGTTGCGCCACGATAGGCAAGCCGGTTGCAGGTGAATACGGAACGCCTACACGGGCGTAGAGCAATCGCAGATAGTCGTAGATTTCCGTAACGGTGCCAACTGTCGATCGCGGGGTCGCGGAAGTTGTTTTCTGTTCTATGGAAATTGCCGGAGACAGGCCTGAAATATGATCGACATCCGGCTTTTCCATCATGTTCAGGAATTGGCGGGCGTAGGTCGACAGGCTTTCTACGTAACGGCGCTGGCCCTCCGCGTAGATGGTATCCATCGCAAGAGTGGACTTGCCTGAACCACTTAGACCCGTAACGACAATGAGCTTGTTCCTCGGCAGATCGACATCAATTGACTGCAGGTTGTGATCCCGCGCACCCCTGACGCGGATCATGCTAGGATCGCTCATTCGTCCCCTCCAATCGTAAGGTTCCACCGGCAGCTGGCGCTGGATTCAGGCCTGCCTTTGTGTGAACACCACAAGAACACGCATAATCACTCCCCACGCCCTTCTATAGCAATTCCGGTCGGTTGAAAGTTGCAATCCCGGTCTATTTCATCTGATTTGCGCGACGCTGGTCATCTGGCCGCTGGAAGGCAGAAAGGTGGATTACCCCGCAGTGCTTCCCGTCCGAATTTTCGACAAGAATGATGCGATCTTGCTGCTTGAACGCCATCAATCTGTTGTCGATTGCGGCGGCCCACCCTATAGATTGAAGACAAGCTAAAGGAAGGGACGCAATGGCTGGCAGTGTCAACAAGGTCATACTGGTCGGCAACCTCGGAAGGGACCCCGAAATCAGAACATTCCCCTCAGGTGCGCAATACTGCAACCTTGCCATTGCAACATCGGAACGCTGGCGCGACCGGAATACGGGTGAAAATCGCGAGCGGACCGAATGGCATCGGGTTGTCATCTACTCGGAACCGCTGGTGCGCATTGCAGAGCAGTACCTGACCAAGGGGCAAAAGGTCTATGTTGAGGGTCAACTTGAGACCCGCAAGTGGCAGGACCAGTCGGGTCAGGACAGGTACTCCACCGAGATTGCGCTTCGGGGGTTCAAAAGCCAATTGACAATGCTTGGAGGCCGGAACTCTTCTGATGACTATCAAAGGGACCCCGCCGTTGAGGGACGCCCACCTTCCAGGCCATCAATCGACAACGACAGTTTCGACGACGAAACACCCTTCTGAGATTGCGCTAGGCCAGAAGGGCCTGCCAACCCGAACAGGTCCATCCCGGCACAGCTGTTGCCAAAACACTTATTTCAGGCTGCGCGATGGCACTGTAGCGGCACCAGTTCCGGTTGGAGTTCATGTTGTACTATAATATAATGGCAACCACACGGTCTTGTGTCCAATTGGAATTGAATCTGCCTTGAACGAAAACGCCGGAAACACGCCAGAAGACACTGATGACGGCCCCTCGCCGGGGCCGAGCGGCTTGGATTCGGTTTCCATAGTCGATGAGCTGAAGTCAGCCTATCTCGACTACGCTATGAGCGTGATCGTGTCGCGCGCCATCCCGGATCTTCGCGACGGACTCAAGCCGGTCCACCGCCGCATTCTCTACTCAATGCACGAGACCAGCAATTCGCACGACAAGCCTTACAGGAAGTCGGCTCGGCCGGTTGGCGATGTGATGGGCAAGTACCATCCGCATGGCGATGCAGCGATATACGATTCACTGGTCAGAATGGCCCAGTCGTTTTCGATGTCCCTGCCGTTGCTGGATGGCCAGGGGAATTTCGGCTCGCAGGACGGAGATAACCCAGCAGCCATGCGCTACACGGAAGTGCGCATGGCTCGACTGGCACAGATGCTGCTGGAAGACATAGACAAGGATACGGTCGACTTTCAGGACAATTACGATGGGCGTGACCGCGAACCAGTTGTCCTGCCAGCGAAATTCCCGAATATCCTGGTCAATGGCGGTAGCGGGATCGCCGTCGGAATGGCCACGAACATTCCGCCGCACAATCTGGGTGAAGTCATCGACGGCACGCTTGCCATGATCGAGGACCCGGACATTTCCGCCGAGAGGCTCATGGAATTGATACCAGGTCCCGATTTCCCGACCGGAGGGCTGATCCAGGGACGGATGGGCGCCAAGAAAGCCTATGTGACTGGACGGGGCGGCATCATCGTCAGGGCGAAGACCAACATCGAGGAGATCAGGCGGGACCGTCAAGCGATCATCGTCGAGGAAATCCCTTATCAGGTGAACAAGGCGTTGATGATCGAGCGTATTGCCCAATGCGCAAAAGAGGGACGGATCCAGGGCATAGCAAACATTCAGGATGAATCAGATCGTACTGGCGTACGTGTGGTGATTGAACTCAAGCGCGACGCGACGCCCGAAATCGTCCTGAACCAGTTATGGCGGCACTCCAGCATGGAGGCGTCGTTCAACTGCAATCTCTTGGCGCTGAACGGCGGGCGCCCAGAGTCACTGACACTATGGAAGATCATCCGTTCCTTCATCGATTTCCGCGAAGAGGTCGTCGCCAGAAGAACGATTGAGGAGTTGAGGCGGGCGCGGGCGCGCAGCCACATTCTGTGTGGGCTAGCAGTCGCAGTCAGCAATCTTGATGAGGTGGTCTCCATCATCCGGGCCTCTGCCGAACCGGCAATTGCACGGGAACGGCTCCGCCAAAAAGAATGGCCGGCGGTCGATATCGCCGATTACATCCTGCTGACCGGAGACATGGAACACACAGTCAGCGACGATGGCACCTACAGGCTATCTGAAACGCAGGCGCGGGCGATACTGGATCTTCGCCTCCAGCGCCTGACGGCGATGGGTGTCAAGGAGAACACTGACGAGCTAGAAAAACTCGCCATCATGATCCGGGATTATTTGGACATCCTTGGATCAGGCGAGAGGATCCAGGCAATCATCGCCAACGAACTGACTGAAATCAAAAACAAATTCGCAGTTCCACGGCGCTCGCAGATTGTCGAACGTGCTGAAGAAGTCGAGGACGAAGACCTGATCGAGCCTGAGGACATGGTGATTACCGTGACCAACAGCGGCTACATGAAACGCACCCCACTTACCGAATACCGGTCGCAGAAACGCGGAGGCAAGGGCTTGTCAGGAATGTCCACCAAGGACGAAGACTTTGTGACCGCCCAGTTCGTGGCCAATACCCACTCGGCGCTTCTGTTCTTTACGACTGACGGCATGGTGTACAAGCTCAAGACGTGGAGATTGCCAAAAGCGGGCCGCAACGCCCGGGGCAAGGCGATCGTCAACATCCTGCCAATCAAGCTTGGTGTCTCCATTGCCGCCATGACTCCTATCGAAGTCGACGAGACCGATTGGGAAAACTATCAGATCATCTTTGCGACGTCGGATGGGCATGTGCGGCGCAATCAATTGTCGGATTTTGCCAATGTGATGGCCAACGGCAAGATTGCGATGCGCTTCCCGGAGGATGTGACCCTCGTCAATGCGCTGATCTGTGACAAGGATGATGACGTACTGCTGGCCAATTCGTCAGGAAATGTCATCCGCTTTGCTGTCGAACGAGTGAGAATCCAAAAGACACGCTATTCGACGGGAGTGCGGGGAATGCGCCTCAAGCAGGGCGTGCATGTTGTGTCGATGGAAATCGTCAAGCATTTCCCGATGACATTTCAGGAGCGCGACGCATTCCTGCGATTCCGCCGGGCAGCGACAATTCAGGAAGGCGAAATTGCCGACCCGGAACCAGAAGAGTCGAGCAATACCGAGCTACCAGAGTCGCTCCTTGATGCCATGCAGGGAGCCGAACGCCTGCTGCTTGCGATTTCCGCGAACGGTTCGGGCAAGCTCATGTCCTCTCACAACTTTACCGAGAAAGGGAGAGGCGGTCAGGGCATTGTGGGAATGGGAGGCGAAGGAATTGTTGCATTCCTGGCAGTGGAGTTGGGCGACGAAATCATGCTTACGACCAATTCCGGCCAATCCATCCGTTGCAATGTCTCCGATGTCTCGTTCCAGTCCAGACAGGGTCGCGGAGTCCGGGTAATCAACCTCTCTGACGAGGAACAGGTGGTGTCGGTTGCACGGATTGCCGATGCCGAAGGCAACGCTCCAGAAGAAAACATGCAGGCACCAACCACATAGCCTTGCTTGCGGCCGCGGGAGCAGCACCCTGACTGGCAATCCTCAGCCACTATGGAACAACCGATAAGGCCCCGTATACAGTAGAAAAGATTGGAGGGCCAAGTTCCAGGCAAGCGTCATCAGGCCAGCCGCGTGGTGCCTGATGGCGGCATGGAGACTTCCAGTTCCACTCCCGCTACTGCTGAGCTGTCAACTGACTCGCTTGGTCAGCGCAGGAATCGGAAGTAAAAGCGCAGATTGTTTATTTCCGAACACCGGAGCAAGGATGAGCATCAACGTTCAGGGAGTTTCAAAGTCGTTCGGGGACCAAATGGCTGTTAATCAGGTCTCATTCGACGTTGAGGAAAACAGCTTCTGCTGCATCGTAGGCCCTTCAGGCTGTGGCAAGAGCACCCTGCTTAGGCTAGTGGCCGGGCTTGAAACGCCAGACCAAGGAAGCATCAGGCTCGGCGATACCATAGTCACATCGCCGGAGGTATTCGTACCGCCCGAGGAACGGCAGGTTGGCGTTGTCTTTCAGTCATACGCGTTATGGCCGCATATGACCGTCGCCGGCAACGTTGCATTTCCTTACGAGGCTCAAAACGTGCCGCGCGCCGACGCCATGGATCGCGCACACGGCCACCTGCGGACGGTCTCACTCATGGAGTTCGCCGACCGGCGGCCTGAGGCCCTGTCTGGTGGTCAACGGCAGCGCGTAGCACTTGCCCGCTGCCTTGCAGGATCCGCAACGACTGTTCTGATGGACGAACCATTGGCCAACCTCGATCCGCACCTACGGGGTTCAATGGAAACCGAACTTCGGGCCTTTCATGATCGGTCGGGTGTGACGACTTTGTACATCACCCATGATCAAAGCGAGGCTATGGCACTGGCAGACGTGATGGCGGTTATGTCTGAGGGACAATTCCAGCAGATTGGGTCGCCGCAGGAAATCTATACAAAACCAGTCAATGAAATGGTCGCCAACTTCATCGGCCGCGGCGTCCTGGTTCAGGCAGAAGTCAATGGCCGCCATGCCACATTGCTAGGGCAAACCGTTGCCGTGACGGGCACAGGACAAGGCAAATGCACAATTCTATTGCGGCCGGCAGACATTGAACTGGATGAAGCCGGTTGGCCTGCGCAAATAACCGCCGTCCAGTACCGCGGCGGCCATTGGGAGGCATTGGCTTGCGGAGAGGGCGTTGACGGCAATGTCATGCTCAATCTCAGCCAGCCGGTTCGACAGGGCGAGACCGTTCGGCTGCAGTTCATTGGCGGCTGGGTCCTGCCCACCAAGAGCGGTTAACGCTGCACATCTCGAATTTGGCCGGAACGCCTCGCGTTGCCTCTGTACAGGTCAAACAGCACTTGGCTTGGCCGGCTACGCTGCCGGGTCCAGCGGGACTGCCAACTGAAGCCGCAAGCTATAGCCGCCAGGGAACGACCCCTGGTGGAGCGCGGCGGCCAAGATGATCCAGGACGACCATCAGCAGCACCGTTACGAATACCGTGACGGCAGACATGGCCGAGGCAAGTGTGGTGTACCCGCCATCCTCATAATTGAAGATTGTCGTGCCGATGGTCTCTGTCCCGCTTGACCAGAGCAATGTCGAAACTGTCACCTCATTGTATGCGGTCAGGAAGACGAGAATTGCGCCGGATGCCGCCGCAGGCAAAAGCAGGGGAATCGTGATCTTCCGCATGCGGCGAAAGAAGTTCGCGCCAGCGACCTGAGCCGCTTCTTCCAAAGCCGGATCGAGTTGCAAGTAAGCGGCGCTGATTGACTTCAGGGCAATCGAAAAGAAGGCGCACAGATATGCCAGCAAGATGATCGTCAGTGTGTTGTAGATTGAAAAACCGACAAGCGGCAATGGCCTGATGAAGGTCAGGATGAATGCAACGGATATCACCAGTCCCGGTATGGCATATGTCATTTCGGCCAATGCCGACATTCCTGTGCCAAACCGGCGGACCCCGCCGATAGGCGATGCGGCAAATCGGGCAACAAAGATTGCAAGAACAGCAATGACCACTGAAGCAGTCGCAGCGACAAATGTCGAATTGATGAATGCCCGGATTGTCACTGACTGGCGAAAGAGGATCTCGGCAAAATTGTGAAATGTGATCGTCTGGAGGTTCAACGGAACCCCGTAGGTCGGAATCAGCGAGGTGGAGATCAAGGCTGAAAGCGGCAATACGAGCGTGGCGAGGACGATCAACAACTTGACCGCAAGTACAGGCAACTGGGCCCGCCCCAGCTTGATGTTGAGCGCAGGCTGTGGCGGCCCGATCAGCGCATTCCTCCGTTGCCGTGAAATCCACATCTGCAGCATGATCGCCACAACGGCTACCACGGCAACCAGTGCCGAGATGACCGCCATATCGGTCAGAACGGAAGGGCCGAAACTCGCCAGGCGTTGCCAGATCAGAACCGGCAGGGTCGTATAGCGGGCCGGGATGCCCAGCAGCGCAGGGATCCCGAAATTCCCCAGGGCGGAGACGAAGGCCAGCGCAAAGGCTGCAATCAAGGTCGGCGCAAGAAGCGGCAATACCACGCGCCGCAACAGGCGGCCGGTTCTTGCCCCGCACACCCGCGCTGCATCCGACATTTCACGAGGCAGACTTCGGAGCGCGGCGAGAACGACAAGAAATACCAACGGCGAATGCTGAATGCTGAGCAGCAGTATTACGCCCTCACGCGAGTATAGCGGATGGGTCGAACCGATTTCTGGAGCCACGCCTAGCAAGTTTAGAAGAGGAGAAGATGGTCCCAGCGCCTGTATCCAGGCGATTGCCGTCACATGCGGCGGGATCATCATGGGAATGAGCAGCAGAAATGTGAAAGCGCCCTTTCCTCTCAGATCTGTCAGGCCGACGACCAGGGCCACAGCCGTCCCGAAGACAAGCGCAATGGCAGCTGAGATCAGGCTGCTTTCGAGGGAATTCCATAGGGCACGCGGGACTGACCGGCTGTCCAGCGCCTCAAGAAATGGACCAAAGCCGCCGCCAAACGCGACCTTGGCAAGCAGGCCAAGAGGAAAGCCGAAAATGGCCATCCCCAAACAAGCAAAGGCGGCGAGGGCAATACCCTCGCCGCCCTTGAAGAACTGTAGCATCGGCGCCTTTCAGCCACCGAATATGTCTACAAACCGTTCTTTGTTGTCTGCATCCTCGGCGAGCGCCTTCGCCGGATCAAAGTCAAGCAGCTTGATTTCCGAAAGTGGCGGGAAGCCTTCCGGCGGCGCAATGGCCGGATGAGCAGGCAAGTATCCCATGTCCGCAGCCAACTGCTGCCCTTCCGCTGAAATCAGGAAGTCCACAAATGCCTTCGCAGCATCGGGGTTCTTCGCTGTCGAGAGTATTGCGACAGGTTCCGTTACCGCCGAAACCCCTTCCTCCGGAAATACGAACTCAACTGGGGCACCATCCAGCTTGTTGCGGATTGGCAGGAAGTCCACGACGAAACCGTAGAGTTTTTCTCCGCCAGCGATCGCCCTGTAGGTGCCGCCATTGCCACCCTGCGGATTTGCGCCCTGGTCCGCCAAGCCCTCATAATACGCCCAGCCCAAATCCGGATGCGACGTAATGGCGGCCATGTGAATGGTAGCGGCCCCTGAGGTAAGAGGTGACGGCATGGCCAGCTTGTCCTTGGCCTCGGGCGACAGCAAGTCCTTGTAGGACGATGGAGCCATTGGCGCGCCGGTATTGTAGACTATGCCGGTCGTGATCAGCTTCGTCGAAAAATAGTGGCCCTCATCGTCCATCAGCGCTGGATCATAGGCCGATGTGTCAGCATCGGGATGAGCCATCAGGCGCCCTTCCGACTTGAGACCTTCCATTGTCACCATGTCGGCGATCAGCAGCACATCGGGCTGCGGTGCGCCGGCTTCAAACTCCGCCCGGAGCTTGGCCATCACCTTGGTGGTGCCATCTCGAATCCACTCGACTTCGACATTCGGGTGTTTGGCAGTAAACGCGTCCACGGTCTGTTGGGCATCCGCGTTGGGCTGCGACGTGTATAGTACGAGCTTGCCATCGGCAGCCAGCGCTGTCGTGGCCATTGCAAGAGTTGATGCAATCACTGACAGTGTACGTAGCATTGGTTCCTCCATCGGTTGTGTAGCCTGTCGCACGACAGCAAAGATCGCCGAATTGCAAATTGCTGCCGTGGCTGGCTGAATGGTCTCTTTGCGTAGCAGCAATTTCAAGTGAATTCTTGCCCAGCTTCCGCCTTCTGTCAACAATGCGCCGTAAGTACTTGTTTTCTCGTTACCTCTTGCCTCTGCACCAACTGATCTCTTCCCCGCCGGCACGGAACGGCAAGGAGAAAGCCGGATGACAATCTTGCGACAGTCCAGATTGTAGACGCCAACGCCCCGGGATTCTCCAGGCGGCAATCGGAACAGCAAGTGGTATTTGAACGGAGCGAACCACATTGCGCGCCGCGGGATGGGGCGGCATCCCTTGCGCCCGTCATGAAGACAAGACTGCGTGCTTCCCATTTCCTGACCGGTAATTCTTGGGTCGTTGGATACATTCTTCCCGGCTGCCAGATGCTGGATGCAACACGGAGTGGGCATTGCGGAGCCCGCCGCATGGACAAGCCCCATGCTGCTCAATAGACTTGCGCTGCGAAAGGAGGACAGATGACCAAACAGTTTCTTGACGACGTCTACCAGAAGAGATCACCTGATGAGACCTGGAAACTCTACCAGGAATGGTCGTCAACCTACGATGACGAAATGGATACCAATGGCTATGCCACACCGGCGCGTTGTGCCGATGCTCTGTCTGGCATTGTTGAAGACCTTGCAGCACCCTTGCTGGATTTTGGATGCGGCACAGGCCGCTCAGGTGTGGAGTTCGCAAAGGCCGGATTCCAGACAATCGATGGCTGCGACATTTCGGAAGCGATGGTTGCCCATGCCAACAGCCGGAAGGTCTATCGACGGCTCATGGCGTTGGACCCTGAAGGGGCGCTGCCATTTTCCCAAGGCGACTACAGGAACATTGCTGCCGTGGGGGTGATCAGTCTTGGCGGGGCGCCGGTATCAGTCATGGATGACCTGATCGGACTGCTGGAACCGGGTGGAACGCTGACTTTTTCATACAACGACCATACGATGCAGTCTCACGAATACACATCCCGCGTATCTGAATATGTCGACACCTCGACCGTGGACCTTCTCTTCAAGGAACATGGAGACCATCTTCCCGGCATCGGGATGCAGTCAACCGTGTTCATACTGCGCAAGCGTTGAATGCTCCGGGACAGGTTTGCTCCATCGCCAAATGGACATCTGCATCTCGGTCATGCCTATTCCGCCCTATTTGCCTGGGACTCGGTGCGCAGGGCAAATGGCGAGTTCATTCTCCGCATCGAAGACATAGATACCGCGCGCTCACGGCCGGAATTCGAAGCAGCGATCCTTCAGGACATGGCCTGGCTTGGCATCGAGTGGAACTCACCGGTCATGCGCCAGTCAGCCAGGATGGACGCCTACGAAAATGCACTGGCCCAGTTGGCGGAAATAGGTGTCTGTTACCCATGCAACTGTACAAGAGCCGATATCCGCAATGCCCTTTCGGCGCCGCAGGAAACCGGCCACCCGGCAAACGGTTCCTCGGCAAAGCAACCTCCCTATCCCGGAACTTGCCGCAACCGTTCAATGACGAGCCGCACCGAACTTGACGCCGTCCGGCTGAATATGGGCAAGGCCATTTCTGTGCTAGGTGGAAGGGAGGCGGTCAACAGGATCTGGTTCGATGACACCGGAGAAATCCATGAAGGCCGCCACCAGCTGTCCGCAAACACGCTACTGAACAGCCATGGCGACATCGTCATCGCCCGCAAGGACATCAGGACTTCCTATCATCTGGCCGTTGTCGTCGACGACGCCGAACAGAAAGTCACTCAAGTCACACGTGGCGCCGATCTCTTCGGCGCAACCGAAATCCACCGTCTGCTGCAGGAACTGCTAGGTTTACCGGTTCCCGTCTGGAACCATCATCGCCTGATCCGGGACGGCGACGGCAAGAGGATGGCAAAGCGGCGAGAATCGAGATCAATCCGATCCTTTCGCGAGGAAGGTGGCTCGCCCGAAGAACTTAGACGCCTCATTGGTCTTTCGTCCGTATCCGGTGTTTCGCCGGGGCAAGGCGAACCAGCTTCAGCCCGATTCAATATCCGTGAAGAAACATGAACGTTTACCCGTATGGCAAGCAGCGCCAATCTGGTCGACTTGCGCCAGCAGGCAATCACGGTCGCAATCGATGCTGAGGCTGACAAGCGACTGCTGGTGTCCACTGGTCGCCCCCTTTTCCCAGTAGCACTGGCGTGATCGGGACCAGTATGTCATCCTGCCGCTGCTAAGCGTCCGTCTCAGCGACTCTTCATTCATCCAGGCCATCATCAAGACTTCGCCATTCTGGTGGTCTTGTGCAATGACAGGAACCAGCCCGTTGCTGTCGAATTTGACATTGGCTGCTTCGGCGGCAATGGTCGATCTTTGCAAAGTTCCAATCCTGCACTAACTGTTCAACGTGAATGACGGGAACGATGTGAATGGGCGAAGAAGTCGATCTGATCAAGCTGTATTCTCAGCAAATTCTGCAGCTTGCCGCCAATATTCCGCTGACTGAGCCGTTGGACTGTCCCGATGCCAGCGCCAAGGCGCGCTCCCCGCTTTGCGGATCAACCGTCACTGTAGCGTTGAAACTCGACCAAGGCCGGATTGCCGGATTCAGCCAGGATGTAAAGGCCTGCGCTCTGGGGCAGGCAACTGCCTCGGTGGTTGGTTCGAACATCATTGGCAGGAGCCGCGAGCAGATCCAGAAGGCCTTCAACCAGCTTTCAGCGATGTTGCGTGATGAAGGCCCACCGCCAGAGCATCCATTCAATGACCTTTATCTTCTGGAGCCTGCGCGCAAGTACAAGAACAGGCACGCTTCCATCCTGCTTTCACTGGAAGCAACCCTTTCGGCATTTGACGAAGCAACCGGCGCCAGCTGAGTGCTACCCACTCATCGCCGGACGGCACCGATTGGCCGAGAAGGACATCCTGGCATTCCTCTGCATCGATCACCCGGTGGCTTGGCCAGCAGCAACGTCAAATAAGGAGACCTCAGGAGGCCCCGCCTCCCGTTGAAGCCTTTCTTGCGTAATGCGGATATACTCGCTTGAAGTTTCGTAGCCGACCCACTTCCGGCCAGCCCCCACTGCCGCAACGGCCGTGGTTCCGGACCCCATGAATGGATCAAGTACGACATCCTGACTGAAGGTATAGAGTTGGATTAACCGAAGGGGCAATTGCACTGGAAACGGTGCCGGATGCCGAGTCCTCTTTGCCGACTCGGTGGGCATGCTCCAGATGCTCTTGGTGCATTCAAGAAATTCGTCCCTCCCGATCGTGGACTCCCTCCCTGCCCCGTCGGCACGGCTGAATCCTTCCTTGCAGAAGACCAGAATATATTCGTGCGTATCACGCAAGACCGGGTTTGCGGCAGACCGCCAACTTCCCCAGGCGCATGAGGCCCCGGCACTGGCGCCCTTGTTCCAGATTATCTCGCCTCTCATCAAAAACCCGGCATCCAATGCCTGCGCCGCAATCATGTGATTGAGCGGAAGATAGGGCTTGCGGCCGACATTCGCGATGTTGATGCACGCGCGGCCTCCCGGAACCAGTACCCGGTAGGTTTCCCGCCAGACCCGATTGAGCATTTCCAGATACTCATTCATCGGAACATCGTCATCGTAGTCCTTTCCCACGTTGTAGGGTGGAGACGTCACCATCAAGTGAACGCTTCCATCCGGAAGCTCCGGCATTGCCTCGCTAGAATGATGGTGGACCACATCCGTCTCCAACTCACTCGGGACACTGATCCCGGCGCCAGTGGATGCCATTTGGCGGGTGTCCCGGGATTTCGGCTCTTCATACATCCGCCTGCCATAGAAGCCGGATGAATCATGCCCCAGGCGGCCTGAGGTTCCGAATGACCGCATTCGGGTGCCACCAGTGGGCCTATTCGGCCTTTTGGTTTCTTTCACGCCATCCTCCCTGACCGGTCATTGCAAATGCTCATGATCCTCCGATCGAGCCTGTGCCGTCCAGTGGACTCACGATGCCAATACTGCAGGCAGGTGCATCAGCAACCACAGGCAAACTGCAATAGTGAACCAACCGGGCAGATCGGTCTCGAAATTGCTTGAGCGACCTGCAAAGCACCTCCACAACGACACGAAAACCTCCAACCGCGTTCACTTCCCGCAACTCTCGTGTTTCAGGGAGTTCGGCTTTTGCAAAGTCTTGATCGTACAGTTCACATTATTCCCTCGTTTCAACTGCCTTGCAAATGGCCTGCCGTTTGCTCCGGCCGTGAACGCGGTGGGATCAGTATGTGGTCGAGATCGAAGAGAAACAGAAGGTTATGCATTGCGCTCTTTCGGGCAGACAGGAAATCGGGATTGTCTTTCATGATTCCGCGCGCGAACCGGCGGGCATCTTCGAGAAGGTCGGACTGGCCAATCGGGTCGGCGTAACGATAGCCATCGGTACCAGCCTGGCGGACTCCAAGCAGATCTCCATTCCCACGCAAACCCAAATCAGCCTCTGCAATCTCGAACCCGTCATTGGTTTGCCGGATTGTCGCCAGCCGCGATCTGGCCATATCGGTCAGCGGCGAGTTGTAGATAAGCACGCATGCCGACTCTTCCGTGCCTCTACCCACCCTCCCGCGCAGTTGATGCAATTGTGCGAGGCCAAATCGCTCTGCCGACTCGATTACCATTATGGTTGCAGACGGTATGTCCATTCCGACCTCAACAACCGTGGTAGCAACAAGAATACGGGCGTCGCCTTCAAGGAAGCGTTCCATAGCAGAAGCACGGCGCTCCGCAGGCATTCGGCCGTGAACAAAATCGACCCGCCCCGGTAGGTTGCTGGAAAGCTCGGCTGCCCTTTCTTCCGGTGTCCAGTAGCGAGTATCGCCGGACTGCTCGACGACCGGACAAATCCAATAGGCTTGCTGCCCCCTGCCAACGGCAAGGCGAAGCCGTGCCAAGACTTCATTTGTCCTCGACGCAGGAATGACCGCGGTTGTGATTGCGGGGCGACCTCTTGGTTTTTCCGTGAGCGTCGACACGTCAGTTTCCCCGAACTTTGCCAATGCCAGGCTGCGCGGGATTGGCGTTGCAGTCATCATCAAAAGATTGGCAGACGGGTTCGATGTCAAAAGCACGCGCCTCTGTTCGACGCCGAACCTATGCTGCTCGTCGACTATAGCAAGGCGAAGATCATGAATCCTCACCCCTTGCTGTATCAGGGACTGCGTGCCGACAGCTATGTCAACTTCCCCTGATGCAAGGGCATCCAACGACTCTCTCTTGCTTTGGAGGCTGTCGCTTCCTGTTACGAGTCCAATCGAAAGGCCCAAGCCTTCCGCAATGCCTTCAAGCGCCCTGAATTGTTGCCGTGCAAGAACTTCGGTTGGCGCCATGAGTGCACCCTGCCTGCCTTGACCGCAGGCTGCCACCAATGCCAGGAGAGCAATTATCGTCTTGCCCGACCCAACATCTCCCTGAAGCAATCGAAGCATCCGTTCTGGCATTGCGAGGTCAGCCAGTAGCTCATCCAAGACCCGCTTCTGGCTACCGGTCAATTCAAAACCGCAACGGTCGAGCGCCTGCTGCATTCGCTGATCGTTCAAGGATACTCCCGTGCGGGATGAGCGGCGCCACTGGTGCCTGAAGGCTGAGAGAGCGATTTGGTTGGCGGCCATTTCATCGAAGGCAAGACGCTCGATTGCCAAAGCGCGATCTCTTGCTGAATGACAAGCCTTGCATGAGTGAACCGTCAGGAGAGCTTCCTGCCAGGATCGCCAGTTTCTTTCACCACACAGGCGAATGTCATGCCACTCGGCCAGATCAGGCAACACGCCAAGTGCTGACCCAATGAACTTCCTCATCATCTTGTTGGATATGCCGTCGGTCAACGGATAGACCGGCTCGAGTTCAGGGATCTGATCAGCGCTAGCAGCCCGAACAATGTAATCCGGATGCGTCATTTGAAGCCCGTCATTGAACACTTCAAGCTTTCCGGAAACTATCCGGACTTCACCGTCCGGAAGCACCCGCTTGAGCCGCTCGCCTACCCTCCCGAAAAAGACGAGGTCGAATCTGCGGTCCGCTGCTTCCACAACCACCCGGCTGGGTTGTCCGGAGTGCCGTCCAGGACGATGCTCAAGGACTGTAACTTCAACAGTCACAGATGCAGGCGGTTCAAGTTCAGACATTGATACAACCCGCTGGCGTTCAACCAGGGACGACGGCAGATGAAACAGCAGATCGCGAACCAGGTGGATGTTCAGCCGTTCAAGCGAATTGCTGGCTGCAGGCCCAATCCCGCTTAGCGTACTGACACTTCTGAACAGAGGCTGCAGTTCCTCCGGACGTACCGGTGTCATCCGGCCCCATCCGACCCCAGGAGATCAAGCCAACCCGCTTCGTCAACTACCTTTACGCCTAATTCCTGTGCTTTTCGGCTCTTGGAACCACTTCCCGGCCCGGCGACTACCAAGTTGGTCTTTGATGACACTGAACCTGAAATGCGAGCTCCCATCGCTTCGGCGCGGGCCTTTGCCTCGGCGCGTGTCATCGCTGCCAGTGTGCCCGTGAACACAATTGTCAATCCGGATATCGGATTATCCGAAACTTGCGGACGTTCGACAGGCTGAATGTTCAACTGGTCCGCAAACCGCCCGATGGAATTGCTGATCCTGTCATTGCTGAATGCAGCGGCAAGCGAGTTGGCAATCTTCTCACCGATCCCTTCTATCGAAACGAGGTCCGACCAGGCCGATTCATCCTTTTGGGCAACAGACTCCATGGCGTCACTGAATGCGCTCCAGGTGCCGTAATAGTAGGCCAGCCTCTCAGCCACGCCCTCACCGACATGCCTGATCCCTAGCGCATATAGCATCCGATCAAGTCCGGCCTCGCGGCTTTGCTCAATTTCTGCAAACAGATTGGTTGCCGACTTCTCTCCCCAACCATGCTGAGCATCCAGCCGGTTTTCGCCCGACCCTATCCGGTCCTTGAGGCTGAAGATATCCGCCGGTTCCTGTATGAGGTCTTCGTTATGGAACTGCTCAATGAGCTTGTCACCCAACCCTTCGATATTCAACGCGTTGCGGGATACCAGATGTTTCAGTTTTTCAACACGTTGGGCTGGACAGTTGAACTCACCAATACACCGTCTGACTGCATCTCCTGGCTCGCGTACGGCGTCAGAACCACACACCGGGCAAACCGTAGGGAACACAAACGGGCTTGAATCCGCTTCCCTCCTGCCAAGGTCAAGATCGGACACCTTCGGTATGACATCCCCCGCACGGTGCACCTTCACCCAGTCGCCAACCCGCAAGTCCTTGCCGTCCCGGATGGGCGATCCGTCGGAGCCGCGCCCCGCGATATAATCTTCATTGTGAAGCGTCGCATTCGATACGACCACGCCACCTACCGTTACGGGGTCGAGCCTGGCAACCGGAGAAAGTGCGCCCGTTCGGCCCACCTGGATGTCGATCTGCCTGAGAGTGGTCCATGCAGTTTCGGCCGGAAACTTCGCTGAAACCGCCCACCTCGGTGCAGTGCTGCTGTTTCCGAGTCTGACCTGAAGCGGGACCTGGTTGACCTTGAAGACCACACCGTCGATGTCATACGGCAGGTTTGAGCGCCGGGCCTCCATGTCGTCGAAATAGGACATCATCTCCGCCAGTTCGGAGCAGGTTTGCACCAGCGGATTGATTGGCAACCCCATCAGCCCAAGCCGGTTCATCACTCCGGACTGAGTGTCTCCTAGTTCGCCTGAGACCTTTCCCAGCCCATGCACAAAGAACTGCAACCGCCTCTTCCGGGTGATCTCCGGATTCAGCTGGCGAATGGACCCCGCGGCAGCATTGCGCGGGTTCATGTACTGTTTGGCCCCTGCCGCCTCCTGCCGCTTGTTGAGGTCAATGAAGTCGCCATGGCTCATGTAGATTTCGCCTCGTACATCAATGAAGTCAGGAGCGTCGTTCAACTCCTCCGGAATTTCGGCAATGGTCCTTACATTTGCCGTGACCACCTCTCCCATCGTGCCGTCACCTCGTGTCGTCGCCCGCTGCAACGCACCATTGACGTACGTCAACGAAATCGAGAGCCCGTCGATCTTGGGTTCAGCCAGAAATTCGAGCGGAGCCTCGCTTTCAAGTCCAAGGAAGCGGCGTACTCTCGCGGTGAACTCGCGGACTTCTTCTTCGCCGAAGGCGTTATCCAAGGAAAGCATTGGAGACGCATGCTCTGCCTTGCTGAATCCTTCAGACGGTGGCACGCCAACCCTCCCGGTGGCGCTGTCTTCGGCAGCCAGTTCCGGGAAGTTCTTCTCAAGCTGCCGTAGCTCACGCTTCCACTGATCGTAGTGCGCATCATCAATGATTGGCTGGTCGCCCCCATGATAGGCAATATCGGCCTCCCGGAGTTGATCCTGGAGGAACTCCATCCTTCGCTTCGCCTCGTCAGGCGTGGATTCTAGCTGGTCAGCAATCAAGTCAGCCATGCCAAGTCCCCAGGTTTCCCGGCAACGCCGGCTCTCGTGAGCCGCAGTCCGTTTACGTCAGGCGTCCATGAAATCAGCGTGTCTCGGCAGAATATCCGGCCCCTTCATCCATTGGCAAGCGACTGATGCGGCCAAAACGGTTTATCCCTGTGGAATAATTCCGGTATTCCGGCATGGGCTTCACCGCGTTAGTCAGCCGGTGGTTCTGTTCCAAACAGAAATGAAAACCCAACGACAGTACACGCAGTGCGCAATCTGGTTCGGGCGGTGGCAAGCATTCGCCGAGGACTGATACATGTAGCAATCTGGCATCCGGAAGGTGCCTCACCCGCAGCAGGCCGCTCATCCTGGCTTGGGTGAAGGCAATAGAGAGTGTCGAGAGGGGCAGCTTCGACCGGACGGCATCACGCCTGCAAGTCATGCAGCACACAGGAGATGTCAGAAGTTGTATCCTTCATGGAACACCAGCACGAAAGCGGCAACCTCCCGGGTGTCTAACGCTGGTAGCTGGCGGGATCGCAGTGCAATGCCGCCATTGGAGCAACTCAACTCCGGTTGCATCAAGCCAAATGCATGCCGCTCCGACCGTTGTACTTGGGAGTGCTTCCGCGGCCAATTTTGCCGAGTAAGACTTCTGGTCACACACGGCACCTCGACCGCCTACGACCCCGCAATCAAAAGGTCTCCGCGGCCATGTGCTCCCACCCGGCTGCTGGGAGCACCAAGTCGCTATCGTGCCATGCGATCAGAATTTCAGTTTAAGCCCTGCTCCAATGCGTGTGTCCGGGTTGTCGACTGAAGCAACATGTTCTCCCCGCACCGTGGCAGTGAGGCCGCTTGGAAGGCCGAATTCGAACCCTGCACCATAAAGCGGAACTTCGTCCTCGCCGGTTGTCAACTGCGCATCCGCAGACACGGTCATCAGACCCTCCAAAAATCCGAACCCGTACCCGGCCCTTGCCGCCAGAGCACCAGGAGCCGACTGTGACTCAACGCTATCCTGGAACAAGGCGCCGTCCGACAGAGCACCGTCTTGCTGCAATCCCCACTCCTGTCGCAGAGATGCCGAAAAGCCGTGGCCCTGGGCATCCGGCGCAAGCAACACACCGATGCTGGCTCCCCACTCGCGCTGACCCTCTGCCGAATGCGTTGCCAACCAATGCCCGCTGGCATTCAGGCTCACACGGGAATCCGGCGCCTGGAGGCCAAATCCGCCGCCAATCTCAACTCCCCTGCCATTGACACCGTCTCCGCCGTCATGGCGCACTGATACCGAGATACGCGGTGACAGAACCCAATTGGAGTCAGAAAGCGCAATTCCGGCATGGGCCGCCTCTAGTCCGCCGCGTACCCGCCAACTCTTGACCGAAAGTCCACCGATCGCCGTGGAATTGTCGCCCTCGGTTTTTAGCTGCACTACTTCTGCCTCGACAGGCAACGAGTACGTCACCGGCCCTTGGTGCCTTACTGCAAACCGGGCTCCGGCCAAAGCAGCCGTCATTGCCAGCTTGGCTCGCGAAACATCGCCGTCCCCTGACTGATGCTCCGCCTCGCCACTGCCAAGACCAAGTACAACCCGGACCGAGCCGCTGCCGCCAGGCATGGACATCTGCATATAAGGCCAGGCTGCCGTCAGTGAAGTATTAACCCGGCCACCAATTTCATCGGTAATGAGATCGACCTTGCTTTGCCCCCTTGACACCGCAAGGCCTGCAAGCAGGCGCTCGTTCGCCCACCCATCAAGTCCCAGCCAGGCAGACCGGGTCGTTCCGTCCCAGCTATTTCCATCGCTGCCACCTGCAAAGTGCCGAAGGTCGCCGCGGCCCCAAACCGTCAGGCCACTGCCGTCTTGTCCTGCACCTCCCTCATTCAGAGACAGTGTAAAGGCGCTGCCATTGAGCACCTCGGCATCCTCAACAGGACGGTTGTAACTCTCTGCTGCCTGGTTGCCGGACCACCAGCCCCCTGCTTGATGTTCAATAACGGAGTCATTCAGCGACGCTGTTTCGACAACTTGCTTTCCGCCCAACGTCAAGGAGTTTGAACCCCGTGGCGCCTGCAGTCGCTCATCAATAATGTCAGCTGCTCCCGCAATTGTCGCGCGCCCAATTTCGGACAACACCAAACTTGCCGCTTCCTTGTCCAACTCCACCGACGATGGCGAAACGTTCACTGTTGCCACGTTTGACGCCACTCCATTGTGGTCGGCGTTAACTGCGCGGACACGAAAACTATAAGCAGAATCTCCAGTCAATCCGCGAACCACATGACCGCGGGTCTCCGCCGTGCTGCCCCGAATGTCGGTCCACTCTTCGCCGAAAGCCGACTCGTCCTGACGCTGCTGGTATTGCCACCTGAGAATGCTGGGGTCGCCAGCATGCTCCCATGACAGGATTGCCCGCTGGATGCCCGTCGTCGCTGTCAGCAATGCTGCTGCCGGCATCCCAGGGACTATCGGCACCACCTCGACCTCGTCTGAAGCTCCACTTCGCCCAAGGAAATTGATCGCCCGGATCCTGAAGGTGTATGATTCTCCGTTGGTGAGACCGTCTAAGGTGAAGCTGGTAGTGGTAGCGTCGCTGCGTTCAATATTCTGCCATTCCCCGTAGTCCTCATGCACAGATTTCACTTGGTACTGATAGCTCGTAATCAAGCTATCCTCTGGGTCATTCCAACTCAGTGTTGCCTGACCATCGCCCCCAGTTGCGGTTACTCCGACCGGTTTCTCAGGAAGCAACGAAAAAGTTGTAAGTATGATCTTCTGGCCACCAAATGCCAATTCTATGTGAAATTCGTCATCCGTCAGTTTGTTAAGCAACGAGTCATTAAACGTTATCTTTTTGCCAGAGAAATCAACAGTTGTTCCAGTAATATCTCCCGCATCAACCGCTAATATTCTCTGACTTACGTTTAGGATCCAGTCGAGGTTCGAATCGTATGCTTCCTCACTTCCAAAGGTGATGATCCCTCCGCCCCCAAATTCTACAAGTTCGGAGACTGTCACTGTTGGCACTCTCATCTGCCTGCTGATTAGGGCCTTGTCTGACCGCGACCAACTCCACACTACAGAGCCCATGCGGCCGAAGGAACTTGCGCTCCTGTTAGGTTGACCTAGGACCGTGTAGTCCGAAATGTCCAAGCTGCCAGACGCCGTAATCGTTGACGTGAAATCATCATCGGAAAATGTCAAAATGACGGTGCCTGCCCCAACCGACTGTGCGCTCCCTAAGAGCAGTGCAGTGCCGAATAAGATCCCCACGCTGGTCGCGACGAAAGGTTGATCAAAACGGCTTACGGTCTTCCGGCGGACTGGAGGTACCCCACCCCGCTTATTCGGTTCGTCAGCGGTTGTGACAGAATGGGGAGAGGAGTGAACCGTGAACATCTGCCCGGCGGGCACTGCACTCATTCCCCTGGAGGCAGAATGCAGGAAGCGGGACATGCAGTTTGCAAGAGAGTTGATGAACTGGTTGCGAGTGCGGATGTTACCTGGAACTGAGTTCTTGATCATGGCTCAGCACTGCCCGTCTGAAGAAGGATGTGTTCAGTAGAACATATTCGACTTGACTCAGTTGTCAAATGTGGGGCTTGTTCGCCCGTCAACGCTCTGCGGGCACACGAGGTTGGAAGGATGCCGGCCCGTGAACTCTGTTAGGGATTTGAACTTTCGAACCCACAACCTATTGTCTTCGATTGCAACTTGCAGGAAACGCAATCCGCCTTGGCAGCAATGAGTGGCCGCACCGTCAATACCGGTTGTTTGGGGCCACGCGGCAGCAAGGGACGGCGTTTGATTGCCAACCGATACGCTGGTCAAGTTCAATTGAGGGAACCCAATGCCCGTGCTGGAAATTGAGCAAACCGAAGTGAATTCCCTCGGATTCGACAAGGATCCGGCGGATACCCGTGTGGTGGTTGCCATGTCAGGCGGTGTCGACAGTTCAGTCGTTGCTGCCTTGCTGGCACGCGAGGGTTACGATGTCATCGGTATGACGCTTCAACTCTACGACCACGGCGCCATGCTTGCCAAGAAAGGGGCCTGCTGTGCAGGCCGGGACATTCATGACGCCCGGCGCATCTCGGAGGTGTTCGGGTTTCCGCACTATGTGCTCGACTATGAGAGTTTCTTCAAACACGCCGTGATTGACGAGTTTGCGGACAGCTATCTTGCCGGCTCCACACCAATTCCCTGCATCCGTTGCAACGAAAGGGTGAAATTCCGCGAATTGCTGGAAGCTGCCAAGGATCTTGACGCCGACTGCCTCGCAACCGGCCATTACATCCGGCGGGTGGTTGGACAGGATGGCGCCGAATTGCATCGCGCAGCCGATCTCAATCGGGATCAGTCATACTTCCTGTTCTCGACCACCCGGGACCAGTTGGAGTTTCTGCGCTTTCCGCTTGGCGAAACCGAGTCAAAGGACGAGACCCGGCAGATGGCGAAGGAGTTCGGACTCTCAGTCGCAGACAAGCCTGATAGCCAGGACATTTGCTTTGTGCCTGACGGCAACTACGCCGGACTAATCAGGAAACTCCGTCCGGAAGCCCACGAACCCGGCGAGATTGTCGGGCTTGATGGCAGTGTAGTCGGCGAGCATCAAGGCATAATCAACTACACGATAGGCCAGAGGCGCGGATTGGGGATCGGAGGGCTGGATGAGCCCGCCTATGTCGTCCGGATCGAACCGGACACCAACCGGGTTGTGATTGGTCCTCGCGATGCATTGCTGAAGGAGCGAGTTCCGGTGCAGGAAGTGAATTGGCTGGGACATGACGAATTCGAAGCTCGGCCTTATTGGGACGCCAACGTAAAGATCCGCTCGACCCGTCCGGCAGTGCCGGCAAGAATCTATCCCAAGGGCGATGGAATTGCCGAAGTTGAATTGCTGGAGCCGGAAATGGGGGTTTCTCCGGGGCAGGCTTGTGTATTCTACGCACGGCAAGGCTCCCGGATGCTTGGTGGCGGATGGATACGGCGGACCAATTGAGGGCGGCTTGTCCCCTGCCCCTTCGGGTGCCAGACATGTGTAGCAATCTATCTCCAAATCGGGTGCAAGGAATGTGACGATGGTTCTTGATCAGGTACTGGACAGGATCGATGCGGACAAAGGCGCATCGCTGGATCGCCTCAAAGAGTTCGTCAGGATCAAGTCGATTTCGACCGACCCCGCCCACAAGGCCGATTGCCGCGCTGCTGCGGATTGGCTGGCTGGCGAACTCTGCTCGATCGGATTTGAGGCAAACGTTCACTCCACTCCGGGCCATCCAATGGTGGTGGCGCATGGTCCGGAAAACAGCAAACGCTACCTGTTCTATGGCCACTATGACGTTCAGCCGGTCGATCCGCTATCGCTTTGGGATCATGACCCGTTCGAACCGCTTATTGAGGAACGGCCCGGCGGCGCCGTGTTACGGGGACGCGGAGCCTCGGACGACAAGGGGCAATTGATGACTTTTGTCGAGGCCTGCCGCGCGTGGAAGGGAGTGACCGGCAAGGTTCCAGCCAATATTTCCATGCTGTTCGAGGGGGAGGAAGAGTCCGGTTCACCATCTCTTGTCCCCTTCCTCCAGGAAAACTCAAGCGAACTCGCTGCCGATCTGGCGATGATCTGCGATACCGGCCTCTTCGACGAAAAAACTCCGGCAATCGTGACCATGCTGCGCGGGCTTCTCGGAGAGGAAGTCACCATCACCGGCCCTGACAAGGACCTGCATTCGGGTATGTATGGTGGCATGGCGGCCAACCCTTTGAGAATACTCTCCCGGATCATCGCCGATCTGCATGATCAAGACGGCCGGATAACCATTCCGGGATTCTATGACGATGTGAACGAAGTCCCTGGCGACATCATGTCGCAATGGGAAGCACTCGGCTTCAAGCACTCGGAGTTTCTGGGCGATATCGGACTGGCAAACCCGGCGGGAGAAGACGGCCGGTTGCCTCTCGAAATGATCTGGTCGCGGCCAACCTGCGAGATCAACGGAATCTCCGGCGGATATGCCGGCGCTGGTTTCAAGACAGTTATTCCGTCGCAGGCCTCAGCCAAGATCAGCTTCCGCCTGGTAAGCCGCCAGGATCCGTTGAAGCTGCGAGAGAGCTTCCGCGCGTTTGTTCGGGCCCGCGTCCCGGCAGATTGCAGTGTTTCATTCGAGGAGCATGGAGCCGCTCCGGCAAGCCAGTTTCCGACCAACCACCATCTGTTTGCCAAGGCGCGGCAGGCCCTTTCCGCCGAATGGCCAAATCAAGCCGTCTTTGCAGGCTGCGGCGGTTCAATTCCGATTGCGGGCTACTTCCGGGAAATCCTGGGAATGGACTCCCTGCTTATGGGTTTCGGAAAGGACGACGACAGAATTCATTCGCCAAACGAGAAATACGACGTCGACAGCTTCGTCAGGGGCACAAGAGCATGGGCCCGGCTGATCGCTGAGATAAGCTGAACTGCCGAACCGTTGTTATGACGAATTTGCTCTCGTGGCCGCGCTGGACCGGCCATGATCGGATTGTCTGGATTCCACTGATGTTGTGTGTTGGCGGCAATCGCTGGCTCCGATCGCTGCGCAACCACTCACAAACCGGGTAACTGAGCGTGATTGAGGGACTTGAAGACACTGAATCCGGTCAGAAACTGGCACTCTGATCCGGGGACGACATTTGAACGGGCAGGCGATGAAACACGATACCCTCACACTGGACCTCTACAACGACAGGGCTGAAGCCTACGCCGAATGGTCGAAGCCTGACCACACCTCCATTCATCGCCAGAGAATGATGGACAGGTTGCCAGCCGGAGGATCGGTCCTCGATTTCGGGTGCGGTGCCGGTTGGGATTCAGCCGAGTTTGCCAAAGCCGGATTTGCTGTCACTGCCATCGACGGCTCACAGGGAATGGTCGATGAGGCCAACCACTTGCACGGGATCGGAGCCATCTGCATGACTTTCGATCAATTCGAAATGGAGTCCGAATTTGACGGCGTGTGGGCCAGCTTTACGCTGCAACACGTCCCGCGCCAGCATCTTCCCGATATTGTGTGCAGGCTAAGCCGCGCAATCAAGAAGGGAGGCCTGCTATTCGTGGGAATGCACATGGGCACGAATGACCGGCGGGATTCCCTAGGTCGGCTCTACTGCCACCAGGACATTGATGGATTCAGCCGAATGCTCACTTCAGCCGGGTTTTCGGGCCTGTCCATCTCGACATCCTCAGGGCCAGGCTATGATGGAACCGTTGCTGACCATATGCTTGTCGAGGCTGTGAAATCAGGTGAACCGGATCGCTGATACCCTGTCCGTTCAGCGGCCTTCAAAGGCAGGTTCCCGCTTCTCAAGAAAAGCCAGCAGCCCTTCCTTGAAGTCGCGTGTTCTGCCAACTTCACCCTGCAATCTCGCTTCAAGGATGATGTGCTCTTCGAAGTTGTTGGTGTAGCCACTGCGAACTGCCCGTTTGATTGCCGAATAGGCTGCCGTTGGACCCTGTGCCAGATGTTCGGCGCGAGATCGCCAATGATCTGCAAATTCCTCGTCGGGCACCGCCTCCCAGATAAGCCCCAATTCTTCTGCCCGGCGGGCAGGCAGCTTTTCTGCAAACAGCATGTAGCCCATTGCCTTTGCATGGCCCAATAGTCGCGGCAGCAACCATGTACCTCCTACATCCGGGATCAATCCAACCTGGGTAAAGGCCTGATAGAAGTAGGCACTTTCACAGGCGATCACGACATCCGCCAGCAAACCAAGGTTGGCTCCTGCGCCAGCTGCTGCACCGTTCACCGCGGCTATCGTCGGAATTGGCGACTCGACAAGCGCCTTCATCAAGGGATTGTACTCGTCGCGCAGTGTCCTCTCCAGATCAGGCTCGGCCGCGTTGACGCCATCCCCCAGATCCTGACCGGAGCAGAAGGCATTGCCGCTACCGGTAATGACCAATACGCGCCCCGTATCGGCGGCCGAGCGGATTGCATGCGCAACTTCTCCGCGCATTTGCGTATCCAATGCGTTCATCACATCGGGCCGGTCGAGTTGGAGAATGACGATGCCGTCCTCCTCATCCACCTTGATTGACTCGTAGATCGTCATCCTTCTGCTCCTTGTGCCCAGTCTCTTCCAAAGCCGCGGGCATGCCAATTAATTCATCCGGTATGCTTGCTCGGGAGTTGGCTGCAACCAGCATACGCTTTGTTGCTCGGCTTGCCGCATATGACGCTGTTGCCCTGCCGCCTCATCAACTGTTCATTCTGCCGGATCTGTCCGGACTGACCAGGTCATCCAGCAATCTGTTTTCCTCTTCATCCAGTTCTGCAGGCTTCTCCATTACACGCCGGTTTCTTCGTCTCAGGTAGACGAACGCCGAAATCGCCGCCGCAGCGAACAATCCTGGTCCGGCCAGATAGAGAACCAGGTTCGCACCTTCCATGCGCGGTTTGAAAAGGACGAATTCACCATACCTCTCTACAACATGATCCAGGATTTCGTCATCGTCCTGGCCCTGCTCAAGCAGGTCGCGAACGAGCAGACGAAGATCCTTGGCAAGTGGCGCATTGGACTCGTCGATTGTCTCATTCTGGCACACTAGGCATCGCAGCAATTGGGAAATCTCGCGGGCGCGTTCCTCAAGAACCGGATCATCGAGGATTTCATCAGGCTCAAGTGCCACCGCTTGGCTTGAAACGGCCAGTGCTGCGGCCAGTAGCAACAGGCGCAGCCTACACACTTGCTTCAGACACTCCCGTGCGCCGCCGTGTAGCCATGCGGGCAATCCGGTAACGCCGGTCGAGAAGACTTGCCGTGCCACCCAGTGCCATCAGGATTGCGCCCAGCCAAATCCAGCTGACCAGTGGCTTGACATAGGTTCTTGCGGTGACGCCCCCGGACTCGTGCACATCCCCAATCACGACATAGATGTCGCCGAGCAACCCGGATGCGATCCCTGCTTCGGTAGTCCTGCTGCCGGCGAATTGATACACGCGGCGTTCGGGTTGGATAAGCAACTCGTCACCACCCCGTTTACGGATCTGGAAATTGCCGTAGAGGGAAGTGTAGTTCGGCCCTCGCCTCGTTTCGAGGCCGAGGAATTCCACCTGCACGGATCCGACCTGGTAGGTGTCTCCGGCTTGGACAATCCGGATATCTTCGATTTCCCACGCGGTCACGGCAGCAATTCCTGCAACCGAAATCCCAAGGCCTGCATGTGCTGCGAACTTGCCCCAGTCGGCACCCGGTATGCGCAGTATTCGTCGTGCAAAACCAGCCGGTCCCCCGCGCAATCCCCCTGCCCGCTGATAGAGATCCAGCACCGCGCCGGCCATGAGCCAGGTAGCCAAGCTTAGCCCGACCGGACCGAGCATGCTCCCCCCGGTTTGCATTGCCCACGAAACTGAACCTGCGGCGAGCGCAAGCGCAAACGCTGCCCGAAGTGTTAGGATCGCATCTGCTGGTGACGACCGCTTCCATCTGAGAAGTGCCCCGAATGGAAGGATAACGATCAGGGCAACCATGAATGGTGTGAATGCGGCGTTGAAGAACGGCGGGCCTACCGAGACCGCCCTTCCTGTTGCCAGTTCCATGACGACTGGCCAAAATGTGCCAAGAAACACCACGGCGGTGGCAACGATCAGAAACAGGTTGTTGGCGACCAGGGCCGAGTCCCGGCTGAAGAATGCAAACGCTCCCGATGGCGAAAGCAGGTTTGATCTGAGCGCGTAGAGCAGGAAAGCCCCACCCGAGAAGAGGGTGAGAATGATGAGGATGAGGACGCCGCGTGACGGGTCCGTTGCAAATGCGTGGACTGAGGTGATGACGCCCGACCGAACCAAAAACGTCCCGACAAGGGAAAGGGAAAATCCGAGTATGCAAAGAAAGACAGTCCAGTTCATCAGGCATTCGCGCTTTTCGACTACCATGGCCGAATGCAGAAGCGCCGTTGCAACCAGCCACGGCATGAAAGACGCATTCTCGACAGGATCCCAGAACCACCAGCCGCCCCAGCCGAGTTCGTAATAGGCCCACCATGACCCCATGGCGATTCCAAGCGTTAGGAACACCCACGAGACCAGCGTCCATGGCCGGACCCACCGGGCCCAGGCAGCATCGACCCTGCCTTCCAGCAAGGCTGCTACAGCGAAGCTGAAAGAGACCGAGAGTCCAACATACCCCAGGTAGAGGCATGGAGGATGAAAGGCCAAACCTGGGTCCTGCAGCAGCGGATTGAGGTCGCGCCCGTCGAAAGGCGCCGGATCCAGCCGGGCAAACGGATTGGATGCCAACAGGATATACGCAGTAAACGCAGTTGAAATCGCTGCCATGACGCCGAGCACACGGGATAGAAGCGATGGCGGTAATCCTCGCCCCCTCCAGCCGATCATGAAGCCGAAGAAGTTCAGGACCAGCACCCACAACATCATGGAACCCTCATGATTGCCCCAAACTCCGGCAATCTTGTAGATGAGCGGTTTAGCCGAATGCGAATTGGCGGTGACCAGCGCTACCGAGAAGTCCGATCGCCAGAAGGCATTGACAAGCGCAGCGAAGGAAACTGCGCATAGCAGAAACAGTAGAAACGATAGCGGGACTGATGCCTTCATCCAGTCTGGCCAGCGGAAATGCGCACCAGCAAGGGAGGTGGCAGTCTGCAACAGTGACACGATAAGCAGAACAACCAGCGAGAAATGCCCCAACTCAACCATCATTGGCAGTCATCACCTCTGCTTTGTGGTTACCCGGTCGACCGGTATTGCCGTGTTGGCAGGAGACCATTGGTTCAATCGACATCCGGCCTGAAGATACCTTGGTCCTTCATTGCGTCCACGACTTCCTTCGGCATGTAGTTTTCGTCGTGCTTCGCCAGCACTTCAACTGCCTGAAAGACCTTTCCGTCGAATGATCCCCGGGCCACAACCCCGCGTTCCTCTGCGAACAGGTCCGGCAGTATGCCCAGAAACTGAACACCTACTGAATTTTCCCCGTCAGTAATGCGAAATCCTACTCCCCCATTTGGCAATCCCAGAATCGAACCGCCTTCAACGATGCCGCCAAGCCTGAACTCTTCAGTTGCCGGCGGCATCGCCTCAATCAATTGCGTCGGATTTCTGAAATACTCCAGCCCATCCCGGAACCCGTAACCGACAAGCGCCGTCGCAACAATTAGCGCGGCGCCGGAAACTGCCAGCAACTGGACACGTCTGCGCTTCTTCAGGCCAATCATGATCAGGGAATGAGGGGAAGCAGATCCAGACCGCAGGTTTCGTCAAGCCCGGTCATGACGTTTGCATTTTGCACAGCCTGTCCGGAGGATCCCTTTGTCAGATTGTCCAGGGCAGAGAACAGCATGGTGCGGCCCGGAACACGATCCTTGACAACACCCAGATGGACGAAATTCGACCCCCGCACATGCCGGGTCGACGGGTGCGTGCCCAACGGAAGCACTTCGATGAAGTGTTCATTGGCATAGCGCCGAGCCAGGGTCTGGTGGATGACGCCTGCATCGCCCATCACATATATCGTGGCCAGTATGCCCCTGTTCTGCGGCAGCAGGTGAGGAACGAATGTGACCCGCACCTCATGTCCGGCAAACCGGCTCAGTTCCTGGTCAAACTCGGCAAGGTGCCGGTGCACCGCGACCCCATAGGCCTGGAAGCCCTCCGAAACCTCGGCATGGAGGGAGGTTTCCTTCGGCGACCTCCCGGCTCCCGAAACACCGGTCTTGAGGTCAATCACGATATTGCCGGTATCGATTACGCCTTCAGACACAAGCGGGATCAAGGGATAGAGGCCGGTTGCCGAATTGCACCCTGTGCAGGCAACCAGGCGGGTCGTGGATATCTCTGTCCTGTAGAATTCGGTGAGACCGTAGACGGCACGTTTCTGTAACTCGGTCTGACTGTGGGGCCGTCCGTACCACTGCTCGTAGGCGAGTGGATCCCGCAATCGGAAATCCGCAGAAAGATCGACAACCGGCATCGTGCCCGCCAACCCGCCAATAGTATCCTGGCTGGTTCCGTGCGGCAGAGCGCAAAAGGCAATATCAACTGCTGAGGTGTCAAGTTCATCCAGGGCCTGCAGCCGGGGCAGTTTCAGTGTCCGGAAAGCCGGATACACGTCGCTGTAATCCCGGCCGGCATTCCTGTCTGCGACCAAGGCCGAAATCACGAATTCAGGATGTCCTGCCAGAATTCTGACCAGTTCCGCACCGGTGTAACCGCTGGCGCCAATGATAGCTGTTCTCATACGGGTCCAACTGACCCTTCAGCGAGGTTCTGTCAACCTTGACTCAAGGTGTGTGGACCACACTCCGCGCCGCCACTGAACCGGAAATGAGCGTCGCCTTGTGTTCATTGGGCTCGTTCGTTTCGGCGCATAGTAGCATGTTCTCGGACTGGCTGCGCTGCCAAGCGTTCGCATTTGAGGGTTATTTTGGGGTCACAGAGCCATTTGATGGACATATTTTGCCAATTTTGTCACTCAAGTGAGTTTGAGTGACAAACGTGTCACTCTACGACATCCCCACATCGCTGATCCTGCCTCGCAGGCCAGTACGGGAAAAAGTTCTGCGCTCAACCGTCCCGGAACCAACACACAATGGCCTCCAAGAGTGTGGAGCTGTGTATGTGAACACAGCAATGCGCTTGGTGTACCGCACAATTCGAGGAGTGATCCATCATGAGCGCAGCACAGTCGGCCTCGACGGCTGGAACCGCCTAAGTCGAACCCAACCAACTCGCTGAAGTTGGCGGACGGAGGAAATCTCAAGATGCCATCGCATACCTTGAGCCTGTCCCGGTACCGCCGGATTTGCGACAGGCGTTCCAGAAATCCCGGATAATTCCCGTTCCGTCTTGCTGCGGCCCAAATCAACCGAGTTGGTCAAGAAAGCTCTGATGCTCCGCAGGGTCCATACGGACCACATGCTGTTCTTCCGGAAATGCGCCCGAAGCGATATCATTGATGAACTCACCATAGGCTGCAACACGCTCCGCCTGCAGACGATCCAATTCTGCCGCAAATTGCCGGTACACCTTGGCGTGGCGTGGAACATGGCCACGGTTTTCGCCCAAAATGTCCTCCGAGAACAGGTACTGTGCATCACATCCCGAACCTGAACCCATCGACCACAGAAGCAGATCCAGCCTCTTGCTGATCTCTGTTGCGACCTCAACCGGGATCACTTCGACTTCGACTGCGATTGCGCCGGCATCCTGATATGCCCGGCACTCGTCAAAGATTTGAATGGCGCTTTCTGCTGTCTTCCCGACAGCGCGAAACCCTCCAGTCCAGGTCGCCCGTGCTGGAACCAGTCCGACATGGCCGACAACGGGAATGTACTCGCGTGCAAGGTGCTCAACCACTCGCATGCTGCTTGAGCAATAGAGAGCGTCGGCGCCAGCATCCAGCATCTCCCCGCAGTACTTCAGATACTCGTCAGCACTGCCGTATTCGAGGTGGGTCTTGCCTGTCATCGTGAATACACTCGGCGCAACCTCGCGATAACGAGGATGCGTGACCAGTTCCGGTGGCACCGAAGCGATATCTATTCCGGCAGCTTCAGCTGCTGCCGCCTCATCCAGCGAAAAATACCGGAGCATCGACAATTGCGCCCTGCCCTTCAACGCTTTCAAATCGGCGACGGTCCATCTCAATTCTGCCATGATCCCTCCCTTGGCTTTTGTGTCATTTGCATAAGGTCACAACTGTTGTTGCCGGGACTGTCCGGCGTGATGACCACCTAATCAAACTGACGATTGCGTGTTGCTGGACACCGGCAATTGTGTGCCGCGCACCAAGACAGTCCTTTTGCCATTCCTTTGCTTGGCACCGGTCAGGCCACAATCCGGCAACCGGAAACTCACCCGTATGCCGTTCCACTAATGCAATTCTTGATCCCTTCAATCGCGGGGTTTGTGCGCTCCATGCAGGGACGGAAACTGATTGGCCGGTACCGGAAAGTCGGTTTCCGGCTGCGTGGCAATGTTCGAAATGCGCTGCTTGGTACCGTCCAACGCCTGCCGCCCACTCAACACCTCAAAGAGGACGTCGTATCGCCGCTCCTCTCCCACCGAGAGCCATATCATTTCCTCACGATCCCTGGCGAAACTGTTCCCAAGCGCATGATGGGTCGACGGCTCCAGGCCGAGCACATAATGCCCTGCCTGGAAATTCTGCCACTCAAGCGAGCAAGGAAGCTGATCCTGATGCACTTCCACCATCAAGCCAAGTTCAAGCCTGTCATTGACCGCAGCTACCGGCACTTTACCTTCATGGTCTGCCGACATCTCGTGTTCCCAAACCTGTTCAGCAAAGCCCCGCACGGGCTTGGGACAAGTCCGGTAGCCTACGCCCTGTGCGCGTAGTCCCGCCCCATCATGTGAAGCCCAAAGCACCTGCCGGATGGGTGCAATGTAACGAGTGCCCTCATCAATCAGCGGAAATCCAAGATTGACATGGTAGAGCATCATGTGCGGCGTCCGGCTAAAGCCGGCGTTGACGACCCGGTCAATCAGACGGATTTCGTTGCCTCCCAGATCTGCCTCAATCCGGCGGTGCAGGTGCAGGACCTCGCCAAATACAGCCGCCTGCACGACCAATCCCTCTGCCCAGATAGTACAATCATCCCCGTTCCAGGTCTCGCCATAGCCCTTCAGGCGCGCAGGCAGATTGGCAATCCGCCCATGAAGGCCATGCTGAATCGTTGATTTCCTGGGATAGTTGTAGTTCTCCCCCGGGACCTCGTCCGGTCCAAGCGCATGATCTAGGCCGCAGGTGGACAGAAACCCCGTAAAGGACCGGGCCCAGCCCAAGCCATCCTCCCCTTCCGGCTCGTGCATGGCAGGGTGGCGAATCCCCGCCGGTGAATGCCAGCCCAGCTGGCGGCCTGCATGGGCAACTTCGTAGATGTCCATCGCGCGGTCGACTAGAACCAGGAATTGCAGTCCGCTGCCAGTGTCGAATTGAAGTGCCCGTACACCCCTTTCGAGCCCATCAGAAAGGCTGATCAACCTGACACCGCCGATGCGCCCGGGATCGCCAGTGCGCTCTGCCAACTCCTGTCGCGACAGTGAGATTCCATGCAATCTGGTCACGCTTGCGCTGCCTTCGCTTCTTCCAGGTTAACTCCCATGATCAACCCTTCAATTGTCAGTACGTCGCTGCCAGCGATTTCGCATTCAGCGACCACTTCTCCCCGGCGCATAATGACTGCGCGATCCGCAACTTGCAGCACATGGTGAATATTATGAGTGATGAACAGTACTGAATGCCCTTCATCCTTCATCTGCCTGATGAAGCGCAGCACACCGCGTGTCTCCTCAACCCCAAGATTGTTGGTTGGCTCGTCAAGGATGATGAGTTTGGCAGCGAACTGCATCGCTCTGGAAATTGCGATTGACTGCCGTTCTCCTCCGGAAAGTGAGCTTACCGGAGTCGATGCATCCAGTTCCTTGGAGATACCAACGCGCCGCAACAGTTGCGAGGCCGACTGCCTCAATTCGGTAAAATCCATCGGGGAGAAGACCCCGAGCCATGGCAGCACAACTGGCTCCCTGCCAAGGAACAGGTTGCGCGCAATCGAGAGTTGCGGTGCAAGTGACGTGTCTTGATGGATCGTCTCAATGCCAAGCGCCATGGCATCCCGCGTGGAGCGTACGTTCACTGTCCTTCCCTGAATGCGGATTTCTCCGGAATCCGGCGGATAGACCCCAGAGACCACTTTGATGAGGGTCGACTTGCCAGCTCCGTTATCGCCGACGAGTGCAACAACCTCGCCCTCCGCCATGGAAAAGCTCGCCGACCGGAGAGCAATCACACTGCCGAAGGACTTCGCCAGGTTCCGGATTCCCAGTATTTCGTTCATTCCCTGCGTTGGCCTCCCATCCGGCCAATGACTGCATGCAGGATCAACATGGCCATGATGATGCCGCCCACAAATATCGAGTATGCCAGTCCCGGAACTCCTATCATGATGATCCCATTGCGGATCGCTCGCAACAGGATGACTCCAACCACCGTGCCGAGAACCGTGCCGTAGCCGCCCATCAACGCAGTTCCTCCAACCACGACCATGGCGATCACTTCCAGCTCGTATTCGGTTCCTGCAACCGGCGATGCATTATTGATCCGGAACGCACTGATCATGCCCGCCAAGCCGGCCAGTGATGAAGTGGTGACAAAAAGCCCGATCTTGACCGCATCGGCCGGAACGCCGCGCGCCACAGCAGCGCTGCGGTTGGAACCGACCGCGCTGATCCAGTTTCCAAGGCGCGAGACGTTAAGCACGTAGGCCGCTGCCAGTGCCAGGCAAATGAACCAGAACAGCGAGGCGTAAATCCTAAGTCCGCCCACATAGAAGTCGCCGGAAAGGAAGGTCACCCAAAACCCCGGCTCGTTCCACGAACGAAGGGGAAAACCCTGGGTAAGGTACAAGGAAATCCCTCGTGCCATCAACAGCATCGAGAGTGTCACGAGGAACGAAGAAATGCCGATCTTCGTTACTACGAGGCCATTAACAAGGCCAACCGTCATGCAGACCAATAGGCCAACCAGCAAAGCCGGTCCGATCGGCAGCACCCCGTTTTGGGCCAGCAGCATGACGATGCACGGGCCAAGCGCAAAGACGGCGCCCACCGAAAGATCAAACTCTCCGGCTGTCAGAAGCAGGCACATCCCAAGCGCAATGATCCCCAGTTCCGGCATGAAGGCCAACATGTTCGACACGTTGCGTATCGAAAAGAACTTTGGCTCCACGACCGAGAAGATGCCCAGAACGACAATCAGTATGGCAAGGGAAGCCAACTGCGGCCCCCTCAAACGCAGGCGGAATCGCGCGGCCGCCGGAGAGTCAGTCACAGCCAACCCCTTCAATCAGGCGCATGGGCTTGTCCGGCTGGTGTGGCGGACCCGGACATGTTTGGCATTCCGGGACCGCCTTGTTCTGTCACTTGCCAGCGTACAAATCCAGGATCGGTTGCACACTGCTCATGTCATAGAGGCTGAGCGTAATCACGTCGTAGCCGATGGGCTCACCGTCGGCGGCAAGCGTTAGCAAGACCACAGGAATGAACCCTTGTGCTGACGGAAACTGCCAGGCTGCAGCATTGACGTATCCATCGCGAACTGCCTCCGCAGTCGCAGCGCTGTTGCCCCAACCAACTACCGGGATGTCGCCGGGTGCGATCCCGACATTATCCATGACCTGCCGGGTTGCAGCGGCAACACCGTCCCCGAGCGCAATGATCGCAGCAGGATCGTTGGCAATCAGGTAGTCAGTCATTGAAGCGATCATGCCGGCTGGATCCGTCCCAGCATCAAAGACATCGTAAGAGATCCCAAGCGGATCAAACACACTTGCAATCCCTTCTGTCTCTAGCTGCTGGTAGCTCGCCCCTGGCACTTCTACCGGCAAGAACACGCTATCCCCCTCTTCAACGAAACCGTTGTCGACAAGGTAACGGGCCCACAGCACGCCGACACCGGTCAGATCTGCCCCGACATAAGCCTGCCGCGGAATCGACTTGTCGTCGGTGTTGTAGAACACCACCGGTATGCCCGCAGCCCGTGCGGCTGGCACTTCCTCCACCCACAGGCCAGGCTGTGCGGAAGTTGTTGCGATACCGTCCGGCTCCGCTGCTATTGCCGCGTTGAAGGCTTCCTTCTGGACAGCGAAATCGCCGTTGGCGAAGGAAATGTTGCAAGTCACCCCCAGGAGATCACACCCCTTCACCGCACCAGCGTTCCAGTCGATCCAGAAGGGGTCGGTGGCGCCACCATGCGAGAGGATATAGAAGGTCTTGTCCCCTTCCTGAGCCTGAGCCGAGACCGCCAGCGTCACTGCTGCGGCCAAAGCTGCAAGTCGAATTCCGATTCCAGTCATTGTTTCCTCCTCATCCAGAATCCGGCACCTGGAGGCCGGCCTGACCTTGGCCCATGCGGGATCGGCCGGTGGCCAACAGGCACCTGCACGAGTCACACTATCAGGAAACAATTTTTCTTCAATTTCCTATCGGGCATGGCTGCTGCAACGTATTCTTAGGACGGGCCTTTGCCAGCAGCGTGGGAGTAGCGCGGTTGGCTGTCTGCATTGGTTAACGGATCTTGCGCCGAAACGGTCGCATGCCAAACGGCAGCAAAGAGACATTGGTGGTCCGTAGAATTCAGTGCTGGACCTGCAATACGATCACAAAATAGCTTATCGAGAAGCTCAAATCAGATTCATTGGCGTCATGACCAACTGCCTTCAATCGTCACCTTCTGCCAGTTCCGTCTCTATGTCCTCGAGCTTTCGCTTCAATCGAGCAGCAATCGTTTCACCGTCAAGGCTCCAGTACTGCCAGCCGTTCACTGTTTGCCATTCGTAGCCGTCTCTATGCAAGAGTCTGAGTGCAGACTTGCTAAGGCTCATTTCTTCGCCTTCAAAACGAACCTTTGTTTCGCTGACGACCTCTGCGGTGATTTCTTCGTTGTTTACGTAGGAGACAATATCGCCAACCTGCAATCCTGCGTCACTGAATTTGTAAGACCTTCGTGGGCGTCGAGTTGCCTTCTCAAGCGCTCTAACGCCTTCTTCGTCTTCCGCAACATCACCTCTCGGCGTCACGTCGCGGCCACCAGTCAATTTCAGTGCCGAAATGGCGCGCTGTGGGTCAAGTTCGAAAAATTCGCGTGAAGATCGAGTTCTATGGTCTGCAAAGGCCGAGTGCACAAGACGCTCGACAACTGTCTCGTCTTCAACTTCAATCGCATAAACACATCGGAAAGGCAGCGGAACGCTTGAGTTATCCAGTGCGCGCAACCTCTGCGCCAGGTTCGTCGTCCTGCCTATTTTTATGTAGTCTGGAAATGCAGCGTTTGTGAGAACGTAGACTATTGCCATGTGAATTGCATTGTCCCGAATGCCACCACTGATCGTAGTGACAGGTCAAAGATCCTTACCCAACAAACCAATGATCCTAGTGACCCGCGATAGTGTCAAAAGGCAAAGATCAACTGCATTTCCGAACTCCCGGCCGTTCCTCAAGGCCAATGCGCACTAGCGCTTCGAGAACTGGAAGCTTCGACGAGCCTTCCTCTTTCCATATTTCTTGCGCTCGACCACCCGGGAATCCCGTGTAAGAAAACCCGCAGCCTTCAGCGCAGGCCGGTAGGACGGTTCGTAGAGCTGAAGCGCCTTGGAAATGCCATGCTTGATGGCTCCTGCCTGCCCCGAAAGGCCTCCGCCACGGACAGTTGCCATGACGTCAAACTGGTTCTCGGCGTTGGCAATTCTGAACGGCTGACGCAGGATCATCTGGAGCACGGGACGCGCAAAATACGTCTGCAATGTCCTGCCGTTAACCGTGATATTGCCGGTTCCAGCCTTGATCCAGACACGCGCCACGGCATCTTTCCTCTTGCCTGTGGCATAGGACCGTCCCAGATCATCGCGCTTGGGTTCAGCGGTCGGCAGGCTTTCGACCTCCGAGGGCTGCTCTCCCAGCTCCTCGAGCGAGTGAATGACATCGTTCATTTGACAGTCCTCCGCACATTCTTGCTATTCAGACCCGATACATCGAAACCGACAGGTTGCTGCGCAGCATGCGGGTGATCTGGACCGGCGTACACCTTGAGATTCCTCAAGATCTTCCTTGATAACCGGTTTGACGGCAGCATTCGCTTGACGGCCTGGGTCACCACCCTCTCCGGGTGCTTGCCCTCAAGGATCTGTCCGGCAGTCCTTGATTTGATACCGCCCGGATATCCGGTGTGCCGGTAGTAAGTCTTGTCCCGCCGCTTCTTTCCGGTCAACTGGACCTTGTCTGCATTGACCACGATGATGTTGTCACCGCAATCCATATGTGGAGTAAAGATCGGTTTGTGTTTCCCGCGTAAACGCGCCGCAACGATGCTTGCGAGGCGCCCGAGAACGACTCCATCCGCATCAATGAGTATCCACTCCTTGTCGATGTCGTCTGGTTTCGCTGAGAAGGTTCGCATAAGTGATCCCGCTTCGATTGACTGGACACCTGCCTTCCGCAGGCGAGGCGCCCGAATTGACTAGCCGGCGGCAAAAGTCAACCCGGTTTTGCGATTTTGCCCTTAATTTCCTGCACTTTAGCGAACGGTAACATGATACCCCACAATTTGATGAAACCAAAACAGGTGCGTCAATCAGGCCGGTTGCTGCCCTGAATCGGCTTGGATGCAAGGCCGAAACTGGCTAGGCTCAAAACGGGTCCCCAATAACGCCGGAGTTACAGATGAGCGATACAATTCTCCACCGTTCGCAGTCCGGTCCTGTCGTCACGCTGACCATGGATGACGCAGGCAGGCTCAACGCGCTTTCCGAGAGAATGATCGATGCGCTTCAACAGGCGCTGACTGATCTGTCTGATCAGCCCGACGTACGCTGCGTCATTCTACAGGCAACCGGCCGGGCTTTCTGTGCCGGGCATGATCTCAAGGAACTGACACGCAACCGGCAGGCAGAAGACGGCGGCAAGGCGTATTTCAAGATGATCTTCGACAAGTGCGCCGAAATGATGCTGTCGATAACCAGGCTGCCTCAGCCAGTCATTGCAAGCGTCCAGGGACCGGCAGTTGCCGCAGGATGCCAATTGGTCGCCTCGTGCGACCTTGCCATCACAACTCCAGATGCTCGATTTGGTGTCAATGGCGTCAATATCGGACTGTTTTGTTCGACCCCGATGGTTGCCTTGACACGCAATCTAACCCGCAAACACGCATTCGAAATGCTCACAACCGGACGCCTGATCAGCGCCGACGAAGCATGCCGCTTTGGCCTCGTCAACAGGGTCGTGGATCCCGAAGCGTTGGTTGACGAGACTCGGGAGTATGCCAGCCAGATTGCTTCCAAACTGGGAGCGGCAGTCAGGATCGGCAAACGGGCATTCTATGAACAGGCCGAAATGGGGCTTGAGGATGCTTATGGATTTGCTGGCCAGGTCATGGTGGAGAACATGATGTACCGCGACACTGTCGAGGGGATTTCGGCATTTCTTGACAAGAGGCAGCCCGAATGGGCCAACTGACAGGATTCAGCCTGCATCGCGCAGGGTTGCTCAGAAACCATAGATCGCACTGAACTTGTTGTTCAGATAGTCGAGCAACGGACCTTCGGTTGCCGAAACCCCTGTTGCCTTCTCCATCAACGCCCTGGGCTGGTACAGGCTTCCGAATTGCTGGACATGCGACTTCAACCAATCAGTCGCTGCTGTCAGATCTCCAGAACTCAACATGCCATCAAGGTCCGGAATTTGACGGCGCATCACCCGATCCAGCGATGCAGCAAGAATGTTCCCGATCGAATAGGTTGGGAAGTAACCGAACAAGCCGGCGGACCAATGGATGTCCTGCAGTACGCCGTTTGATGGCTTGTCGACATCGAAGCCAAAATCCTCCCGGAAACGTTGGTTCCATGCCTCCTCTAGGTCTGCGACCTCAATCCGGCCATCAATCAGATCCCGTTCCATGCTGTAGCGCAGCATGATGTGCAGGTCGTATTGCACTTCGTCTGCATCGGTACGGATGTAGCCTGGTCCAACCCGGTTGACGCAGGCATGAAATTCCTCGCCGTCTTCAATCCCGAATTCGCCGAATGCCGCCTTCATGCGCGCATGGAGCCAGGTGCAGAACGCCCTGCTGCGGCCAATCTGGTTTTCGTATAGCCGGGACTGACTCTCGTGCACGCCGAATGATGCTCCCCGGCCAAGCGGCGTTAGCGAATAGCCTTCTCTGATGTTCTGTTCATAGGCAGCATGCCCGGTTTCATGAATGGTGGAATAGAGACAATTGAACGGGTCGCCATCGCTCACTCGTGTCGTGATCCGTACATCATTTCCACTGCCACTGGTGAATGGGTGCGCCGACTTGTCAAGCCGGCCCCTGTTCCAGTCGAATCCAAATGTGGACGCGAGTTCGGCGGCAAGCTCCAATTGCTTGCTCTCAGGGAAATGTCCGGAGAGTTTCTTCGGAACCCGTTCCGATCCGAGAACCTGCTCCTTCAGCTCAACCAGCCCCACCCGCAGGCGGTCGAAGACACCATCAAGCCATTCAGTGGTGGCACCTTCCTCATAAGTATCAAGCAATGCTCCATAGCAATTCCCGTCGGCGGCCAGCGCGCTGGCCTCTTGCCGCTTGAGTCCAACCAGTTCGTCCAGCAAAGGAAAGAACTGGCCGGGGTCTTCATTGGCCCGGGCGTCCTGCCAGGCCGCCATTGCCCTAGAACTAACCCTTGCAATTGCGGTGGGCAGTTCTTCTGGAACCCGGCTGGCCAGTTCATGTTCACGCCGCAGTCTCCGAAGACAGGCAGTTCCGAACTCGTCAACTTCCAATCCAGATGCATTCTCAAGCAGTTCGGCAAACTCGCCAGAAATCTTGCGCGCGTGAATAACCCCTTGAAGCACACCGTTGCATTCGGCCCGCTGCTCGGAAGCGCCCCTCGGCATGAAGGTCTCCTGGTCCCAGTTGACCAACTCGGCCACCTGTTCAAGGGCCTCCGTCTGGCGCTGATAGGCAAGCAGACTGTCTATTGCGGTTTGTGCGTTTCTCAACTGACCGGACTCCTCTGGGGATAACTGGCTTGAAAGGTAAAATTCACAGCCAGCAGGAACAGGATTATCGAACCGGCCTGATGAAGCAGCGCATGCGACGGGTCAGCGGCGCTAAGGGCGGTTGCAATGCCGATTACGGCCTGGATGAGAACCATCGCAAATAACAGGTGAGCGGCGCGACGGACGGCGCGATGTTGACTTGCCCTGCCCTTCCACCACAGCGCTGCGGCGCCAATCAGGATCAGATAGGCGACAAGCCTGTGATTGAATTGAACTAGGCCAGGATTTTCAATGAAATTGGCCATCACCGGTTCCAGAACCAGACTGTCGGCAGGGAAAAAACTCCCGTTCATCAACGGCCATGTCGGGAATGCGGTTCCGGCATCAATGCCGGAGACAAGCGCGCCCAGCACGATCTGCACCCCAAGCACCCCGATTGCTACAGCGCCGAAACCCCGAAGCCGCCTGTCCCTGACGCGCCTTGCAGCGAACAAATCGGCAGGCTCGTGGCCTAGTTGCAGAATGTACCATAGGACAAGTCCCGAAATGATGAATGCAATCAGCAGATGAATTGCGAGGCGGTAAGACGCGACATCCACAGCAGTCCCGGAGAGTCCACTACTGACCATCCACCAGCCGATGGCGCCTTGCAACCCTCCTAGCACGCCAAGCACCAACAACTTCGATGTCCAGCCCGGTCGTAGCCGCCGCCTGAGCGCAAACCACAAAAACCCGGTCAGCCAGATCAAACCCAATGCTCTGCCAAGCTGACGATGCCCCCATTCGAGCCAATAAATTCTCTTGAAAGAGTCTAAAGTCATTTCTGAATTTTGAAGCGTAAACTCCGGAATTTGCTTGTATTTTTCGAATTCAGACTCCCAGTCTGCCTCACTCAGCGGCGGCAGCGCACCTGATGCGGGTTGCCATTCGGTGATGGCAAGTCCGGCGTCCATCAGCCGTGTTGCGCCACCTACAACTATCGTGAGCACGACTCCTGCAAGCAGGACACAAAGCCAACGGGCAATTGCCTTCCGGCTTTGCCAGGTCCAGCCGGCCATTCCCGCCGGCGAAGGTTTTTCGACTGCATCCCGGCTGTCTACTTCAACAAAGATGTTACGCTTGGCTGCCATTATCCTACGTCCTTCAAATCGGATCCCGCCCCCTCGTCGTCAATTGCCTGGAAGCGGCGCAAGGCGTTCCTGATACCGTGCAGGGTCCTGACTTCCGCCTTGCTGAATTCGTGCCGCAAGAGCAAGTTCCGAAGGTTCATCCTCATGGAGGCTTCCTTCTCTTCAGGGCGGAAATAGCCAGCCTTCGACAGGTCTTCAGCAAATTTCTCGTAGAGGACGGATTTCTCCTCCTGGACGGCTGTTTCCGGATCCTGCGCTTCCGCCCCGGCGCCGTTACGCACTGACCGCAACCCGGACAGAACCCATTCATAGGCAACAATCAACACGCACTGGGAAACATTCAGAGACTTGAAGGCTGGATCTGCGGGCACTTCAATGATGGCGTTTGCCAATACGAGGTCGTGATTGTTCAGTCCGGCCCGCTCGGGACCGAAGAGCACTGCAACCCGCTGCCCTTCGGCAATTCTTGCTCGTGCATCATCCATCGCAGCCGCAGGCGCCATGACTGGTTTGCTCAGGTCGCGGGACCTTGCTGTTGTTGCCAGAACATAGTGTTGGCGCGCTACCGCCGACCCGAGGTCCTCAAACACGCCGGCGGATTCCAGAATCTTTCCTGCGCCGCTGGCCATGGCAACAGCTGAGGGGTTTGGCCAACCATCCCGGGGATCCACCAGCAGCAGACGATTCAGGCCAAAATTGCGCATTGCGCGCGCCGCAGCGCCGGTATTCTCACCCAATTGCGGTTGTACGAGGACGCACGCAGGACTTTGCTCGCTCGATTCAGGCTGCATCCCGTGTTCCAGACGTTCCTTTTGGTTCGACACCAGATAGTTGCAGCGGACTGCATGAACAATTGCCCTGCTGCAACTTCCCGATAACCCGATCCCGTGCCTCTGCAAGCTGGATTCCAAGATCAGCCGCCAAAGTTTGCGGATTCATTCCGCTGTCCACGCGGGCAATCGGGGCACTGCCGGACTCAGACTCTCAATCGAGCCTTTAAGCTACCGAACGAAGGGTATAGGAGCCCTTGATCCAATTGCAGACAGAAGGGTTGTTGATGGCTGAAGGCAGACGAAGGGGTTTGTTGATCATACTGTCTTCGCCATCCGGTGTCGGAAAAACGACGCTCGCAAGGCGGTTGATTGAATGGGATTCAGGCATCACATTCTCGGTTTCCGCAACCACCAGAAGTCCTCGTTGTGGCGAAGTCGACGGCCGCGAGTACCATTTCACATCGCCCGGCAAATTCGCGGAGATGGCACAGGCCGGGCTGTTTCTCGAACACGCAGAGGTATTTGGAAACTGGTATGGATCTCCCAAGGAGCCGATCGACACTGCGATTTGCAACTCCCGGGACATCGTTTTTGATATCGACTGGCAGGGTAGCCAGCAGATCCGCAAGTCCTCCTATTCGGCCGACACAGTATCGCTGTTCGTTTTGCCTCCTTCGATAGCAGAGCTCAGGCGCCGGTTGCTGGCCCGCGGGCTCGACTGCCAGCAGACCGTTGACGAAAGAATGCGCAAGGCTCATGGTGAAATCATCCATTGGCCCGAATATGATTACGTGCTGATCAATAACGACATTGATCGTGTGCTCGAACAGATCAAGTCCATTATCAAGGCCGAGAGGCTGCGCCGCGACAGGCAGCCTGACCTAGTGGGTTTTGTTGCCGGCTTGAATCAGGAATTCCAGGGTCCCCGGCCGTGACGCTCTACGCACTTGACGGCATCGAACCGCAATTGCCGGAGTCTGGAACATTCTGGATTGCGCCAGATGCCAACGTCATCGGAAATGTCGTAGTGGGCAGATACGTTTCCATCTGGTTCGGCTGTACCCTGCGAGGCGACAATGAACCTATCCTGCTTGGCGAGGGCAGCAACATTCAGGAAGACTGTGTCATTCACACCGACCCCGGGTTCCGGTTCTCCCTCGGCCGCAATTGCACGGTTGGTCACAAGGCGATGCTTCATGGGTGTAGCATCGGCGACAACTGCCTGATTGGAATGGGCGCCACTGTTCTCAACGGAGCGCAAATCGGGCATAATTCGGTCGTTGGAGCATGCGCACTCGTAACCGAAAACAAGGTGTTCCCGGATTACTCGCTGCTGGTCGGATCGCCCGCGAAAGTCGTACGTACCTTGACTGCAGAGCAGGCGGGGGAATTCGCCAAGGCAGCCGGGCGTTACCGTATGCACATGGAAAGATACCGGGACCATCTTCGCAGGATTCCGGAAGAGGCGCATGCGCTCCCCAATCCATCTAGTGGCACGGCATCATGACCGACAACAGAGACGGCGAACGTCAAATGCTGGATCACAATTGCCTCCTCGAGCCGGGGCTCATTGTCCGTAATCCCTTGCGCAGCGACTGGGGCACAGGACAGATCCAATCGATAATCGGCACCAGAATTACCGTCAATTTCGAGAATGCCGGAAAGCTGGTTCTTGATGGTTCAGTCGTTGCGCTTGAATCTGAACCCCTTCAAGCGCCTGACTCGCTGCTCTCCCCTAGCGGCGGCGCGCCAGCTTGACCCCGTACGTTCAAATGATCATTGGCGGCATTCTTCGTTGCCTACTGCGGGCGGATAGTTTGAGAAGCTTCCGATGAAGGAAGGATCAACCCTGGTTGTCAGGCTGGCTACCGACGAACGCGATCTGGAGGCAGCCAAGAGGCTGCGTTACCGGGTATTTGTCGAGGAGTTTGGCGCTGACGGTGACGGCGTCGACCACGCTCGCCAACTGGAGTCCGACAGTTTCGATGAATGGGTTGACCACCTCGTGCTGATCGACCGGCGCCGCGACGAGGCAAAGCTGGAACATGTGATAGGTGTATACCGGCTTCTGCGAGGCGATGTGGCCAGCAGCCGTTGCGGCTTCTATTCGAGTTCCGAATTCGACCTGTCGGCGTTGACCGGGTCAGGACGATCGCTCGTGGAACTTGGAAGATCCTGCGTCCATGCCGACTATCGGGGAGGAACCGCTGTATATCAGTTGTGGCGCGCTCTGGCCTGCTATGTTCTTGACCACGAAATCGAGATCATGTTCGGCGTGGCAAGCTTTCACGGAACAGACCTGTCAAGCCATGCTCCAGCCCTCGCGTTTCTGCATCGCAATCATCTTGCGCCACCGGACATGCGCGTCCGCGCGTTGACGGAACATTATGTCCCGCTTGACAATGGCAAGCTTGCGTCGCTCGACCGCTCCACTGCACTCGCCGCCATGCCGTCTCTTATCAAGGGCTACCTTAGGCTTGGCGGCTTTGTCGGCGATGGAGCCTTCATTGATCGCGACTTCAACACTGTCGACATATGCTTGGTGATGGACACTGCCAGAATGTCTGAAAGGCATCGGAACTACTACATAAAGGCTTGGGCCAAACAGTGAGCACCTGGGATCCTGACCATGTCGCTCCTCCCCGTACATTTGGCGTTGTCGGATGGCTAAGAATTTCAGTTGTCTGGATGCAGCTTGCTATCCTGATCTACGGACTGCTGATCGTCTTCTGGCTCATTCGGGCCGTTGAATGGCCCTTCGGCACGAAGGCAAGCACAGCCCTTACCAATTTCGCCTGCCGAAACACTCTCAGAATTCTTGGCATTCGGCTCAAGGTCAATGGAAGTCCCATGAGGGAGCCGGGCGCTGTGGTTGCCAATCACTCGTCATGGCTGGACATTTTTGCCCTCAACGCGACGCATGAGATCAACTTTGTTGCCAAGGCAGAGGTGCGGAATTGGTTCGGTGTGGGCATCATTGCCAGGTCCTTGCGTGCATCCTTCATTGAGCGTGATCCAAGGAAGTCACTGGAGCAGAAGCATCACTTCGCCACTCGTTTCCGCAATGGCGACCGGCTTGTGTTTTTTCCAGAAGGGACCAGCACCGATGGCAAGCGAGTACTTGCCTTCAAACCGACACTGTTCGCTGCCCTGTTTCAGGACAATCGCAAGGCGTTGAGCGTCCAACCTGTTACCATCTGTTACACCGCGCCTTCGGGAGAGGATCCAACCCTCTATGGATTCTGGGGAGGAATGGGCTTCAAGGACCATGTCTTCAGGGTTTGCGCCGCTCCGGGAGGCGGACAAGTGGAATTGACCTACCACCCGCCTGTGGTGGTAGCCCGCTTCAAGGACCGCAAGGAATTGGCTGCCTACTGCGAGGCACAGGTTCGCAGCAGCCTCAACGTGTGAAGACAGTTGTGCTGCCCTTGCCAGCCATTCGCAAGGTCCGGATCAATTGGCTTGACGGAACCTGGAAAGCTCCTCGGCGACGAGAAATGCCAGTTCAAGCGACTGTGACGAATTCAGGCGCGGATCGCAGGCTGTATGGTAACGGTCGCTGAGACTCTCGTCGGAAACTGCGCTGACACCCCCAGTGCATTCCGTAACATCGGAACCGGTCATTTCAAAATGGACACCTCCAGGGCAAGTGCCTTCTTGGGCATGCGCCTGAAAGAACCCGCGAACCTCGGCAAGCACGCTCTCAAACCTGCGAGTCTTGTATCCACTAGCAGACTTGATCGTATTTCCGTGCATCGGGTCGCAACACCAGACGACCTTTCGTCCGTTGCTTTCGACCGCCCGCAGCAACGGAGGCAATCCGTCGGCAATCTTTTCTGCGCCAAATCGACTGATCAATGTGATGCGGCCCGTCCTGTTGTCCGGATTGAGAATGTCCAGCAAACGCAGGAGTTCATCGATCTTCAGCGATGGCCCGCACTTGATACCAAGAGGATTCTGTACCCCCCTCAGAAAATCAACATGAGCGCCATCCGGCTGCCTGGTCCTGTCCCCGATCCACAGCAAGTGCCCTGACCCGCCAATCGGCAGCCCGGTTGTCGAGTCGATCCTGCAAAGTGCCTCCTCGTACTCCAGCAGCAATGCTTCGTGACTTGTATAGAAATCGACGCTGGTCAGCGTTTCGACCTGGTCGGAATGCAATCCTGCCGACGCCATGAAGTCCAGTGCGTCGGTAATTCGTTCGGCAAGCTGCCGGTACTTGCTGACCTCGTGGTTGTCAGTGAATCCAAGTGTCCAGGAATGAACCCGGTGAACGTCTGCATAACCGCCCTTGCTGAAGGCCCGCAGGAGATTCAGGGTTGCTGCCGACTGAAGATATGCCTGCAGCATCCTTGTCGGATCCGGTACCCTTGCTGCCGCATTGAACGCATTGTCGTTGATTATGTCACCTCGATAGCTCGGAAGCTCTGCCCCATCCCTTTCCTCCGTCGGAGACGATCTCGGCTTGGCAAACTGGCCTGCCATTCGCCCGACCTTGATTACGGGGCACTTTGCTCCGAACGTAAGTACGATTGCCATCTGGAGCAGTACCTTGAAGGTATCGCGAATGGCGTCGCCACTGAAATCATTGAAGCTCTCGGCACAATCGCCTCCCTGCAGGAGAAACGCCCGGCCATCGCACGCTGCCGCCAGCTTCGCTTCCAGACTCCGCGCTTCACCCGCAAACACAAGAGGAGGATATCCCCTGAGTTTGTCTTCCACCGCCACGACTACATCCGGATCCGGATAATCAGGCATCTGGACACGCGGTTTCTGCCGCCATCCGGCGGGCTGCCATTCGTTTGACATCGAGTCTGGCCTTCCTGTTTTGCGGCGGCCCAAATTCCAATTCGCCAGCGGCCACCGACGCCAGTCATATGCCGCAGCAGAACCAGGTCCGCCAGTCGGCATTGTCCATAAGTATGCGCCGAACTAATGTCGAGATGCTTTGATTGCCGATTAGTCAATGGATGCTGGACCCACCACACTGGAGCAATTCAATGAGAGAGGCCGACCACTACGAACGCCGATTTGCCTTCCTGCTGCTTGATGGATTCTCGCTTGTGTCCTTGGCCAACGCGACGGAAGTGCTCCGCCAGGTGAATGCACTGTCCTGCTGGCCGCCCTATGACTGGCGAATGATATCGGACGGAGGAACAGCCGTTCGCAGCGATTCAAGTGTTGCCATTGCCGTTGACGACAGCCTTGAACCCTTAACCCATAGGGATGTGATCGTGATCTGCGGTGGCGATGGCATCCGGCAGAGTTCTACCAAACGAATAGTCAGTTGGCTCCGGCGGGAAGCGCTGAAGGGTATCACGGTCGCGGGTTTGTGCACCGGATCCTACACGATGGCGAAGGCTGGCCTGCTCAATGGCCGGAGCGCAACCATAGTGAAAGAGCACTGCGACAGCTTCAGGGAGGAGTTTCCTGCATTGCAGCACAGCCGTTCAACGCTCACAATAGATGGCAGATTCATCACCAGTTCCGGCGGCGTAGCCTCGTCAGATGCCCTGATGCACATAGTTCAGGAAGATTTTGGAGAGCATTTTGCGGGCCGCGTGACCGACAGGCTATGCTTCGGCATGCCGTGCCAAATGGAACCTCCTGGCATTTACACCCGAGAAACTGGATCCGCTCCGATACATCCCAAGCTCGCTTCCATAATTCGCAAGATGGAAGAAAATATCGAGGAACCGGTTGCCGCTTCGGCCTTGGCACAGGGCGCCGGCATCAGCCTCAGGCAACTTGAACGGCTCTTCCGCCGGCATTTGAACCACTCGCCCAAGAGATTCTACATGGACCTTCGGTTGCAGCGGGCGCGCAATCTACTGCAGCAGACTGAAATGACAGTGCTGGACATCGCCATCGCTTGCGGATTTGGTTCCCCTTCACACTTCTCGAGGTGCTACAGGTTGCGGTACAACACGACACCCTACAGTGAGCGCGGCCTGCACTCCGGCTCCCGGGCTTCCGACGCGGTACACTGACCAATTGAGCGGTCCGGGCAACGGTCCTGTTCAGCACGAGGCCAGCAGCACCAGAAACTGATCTGTGGCGCCGCCTGCCAGCAAACGCAGGCACCCCGATGAAGTGGCCGGCAGCAGCAAGCTACCCCCGGCCGCCAGCATGATCGAGCCACACGCCAGGGCCATCTCTGCAGCAGACTTGGCTTGGCAACTGGCTCGCCGGACTGCAACGCAGACATCGTTGAAAGGGGAACGCCTTTTGCGTAGACTGTCCCGAGTTGGTTCAAACAACATCTTCATGGAGACTGAAATGAAAAAGCTTGTGGTTGTATGCGCAGCCAGTATGGGCATTGCCGCCGCCGCCACTGCCCAGGAGGAAGTCAAGATCGGCGTTCTCATTGGATTCACCGGACCTATTGAATCGCTGACGCCTCAAATGGCGTGGGCGGCCGAGCATGCTGCCGAGGAAGCTACGGCATCCGGCGCATTCATGGGTGGTGCCACCGTATCAGTGGTCAGGGCTGACTCGACTTGTGTTGACTCGGCGGTCGCTACGGCGGCTGCGGAGCAGCTGATCACCGCAGACAAGGTGTCGGGCATAGTTGGCGGGGACTGTTCGGGTGTCACCGGCGCAGTTCTCCAAAACGTCGCCAGGCCGAACGGGATCGTGATGATTTCTCCGTCGGCCACATCACCGGCACTCACAACAGCCGAAGATGATGGCCTGTTTTTCCGGACCGCTCCATCTGATGCCCGGCAGGGTAAGGTCATGAGCGACATCATCATGGACAGGGGCATCGACACCGTCGCCGTCACATACACCAATAATGACTACGGCAAGGGATTGGCCGATAGCTTCGCGGCCGCGTTTGCCGCAGATGGCGGCACAGTCACCATTTCAACGTCGCACGAGGACGGCAAGGGAGACTATTCTGCCGAGATCGGCGCCCTTGCTGCTGGAGGCGGTGATGCGCTGGTGGTCGTGGGCTATCTTGATCAAGGCGGACTTGGAATCATCCAGGGTGCGCTTGATGCCGGCGCATTCGAGACATTCGTCTTGCCGGACGGCATGATTGGGCCAAGCCTGGCTGAGAATGTCGGGCCGGCGCTTGATGGCTCGTTCGGCCAATCGCCCGGCACTGACAGCGAAGGCGGACAGGTCATCATCGACGCAGCCGCCGCCGACGGCGTCGACGGAACCACAGTCTATGTGGCAGAAGCCTACGATGCTGCTGCGTTGATCATTCTGGCGATGCAAGCTTCTGGCTCCACGATGAGTGCCGACTACAAGGACTCGATCATGGATGTCGCCAATGCACCGGGCGAGCAGATCCTTCCCGGTGAGTTGGGCAAGGCGCTCGAAATCCTGGCTGGCGGAGGGGAGATCGACTATGTCGGCGCTTCCGATGTCGAACTGATCGGTCCGGGCGAAGCCGCTGGCAAATTCCGCGAGTATGAAGTCGCCGGTGGTGAATTCACCACGGTCGGATACCGCTGAGCAACAACGACGAGGGTGGCCATTCCATGGCCACCCTTGCCCCCGGCAAAGGGCTGCTCTCGTTGACCATGCCAATTGCAGTCAACCGATAGTCAACGGTGATCTCTACACGCAGCCTGACAAAGCGGTTCGGCGGATTTACCGCCGTTGATGGCGTATCCCTCGAAATCAAGGCCGGATCCATAACCGGCCTGATCGGACCCAACGGCGCCGGAAAAACCACCCTGTTCAACCTGATCACAGGTGCGCTCAGCCCGACATCGGGAGAGGTGCTTCTGGACGGCCAAACAGTGACTGGCCTGCCCCCGCACGAGTTATTCGGAAAAGGCCTGTTGCGGACATTTCAGATTGCGCACGAATTCTCTTCATTGACCGTGCGCGAGAACCTGATGATGGTTCCCGGCGGACAGTCTGGCGAAATCCTATGGAACGCCTGGTTCCACCGCAACCGCATCAGCCGGGAGGAAAGAGCAGTCGCCGACAAAGCCGACGAGGTCCTCGACTTCCTCACGCTCAGCCACCTTGCCGACGAAAAGGCAGGCAATCTGTCAGGCGGGCAAAAGAAGCTGCTCGAACTCGGGCGCACCATGATGGTGGATGCCCGGATCGTCTTTCTTGATGAAGTTGGCGCCGGTGTGAACCGGACGCTGTTGCAGACCATCTCCAAGGCCATATTGCGGCTCAATCTCGAGCAGAACTACACGTTTTGCCTCATTGAGCATGACTTCGAATTGATTTCCCTGCTGTGCGACCCCGTTATTGTCCTGGCAGAGGGCCGCATTTTGGCGGAGGGCCCGGCTCCTGACATCCGCGCAAATGAACAGGTGATCGAAGCTTACCTTGGACGGAAAGCTGCGCAGGCGCCGCCAATGAAAGACCTGGCGAATGACAAGCCGCAACACTGATCGCTGCACACCGCCTGCAAACCGGCCAGGCCAGTTTCAGCCAGGCGAAGCTCCCTACTGCTACTGGTCGGCCGAGCCTGACCTGCCATATGCCAACAGAGTGGTGCAGTGAGCATTCTCGAAGGACAGGGCCTGACCTGCGGCTATGGCGGCGGCGCCGACATCATTCATGATGTCACATTGACACTGGGTAAGGGGCAGATTGCGGTCGTGGTCGGTCCCAACGGCGCAGGAAAATCCACGGCCATGAAGGCCATGTTCGGGCTGCTTGACCTGCGCTCCGGCAACGTCGTGTTCAATGATGAGGACATCACCGGGCTATCGCCGCAGCAGCGGGTCGCAAAAGGCATGGCGTTTGTGCCCCAAACAAACAACATATTCGTCACGCTGACAGTCGAGGAAAACCTGGAAATGGGCGCCTTCTTGCGGACAGACGACCCGATGCCGGTCATGGAGCAAGTGTTCAGCCTGTTCCCTGTGCTACGCGAGCGCAGGTCGCAATTGGCTGGTGAGTTGTCCGGAGGCCAACGGCAGCAGGTAGCACTCGGACGCGCCATGATGACCTCGCCCAGCCTGTTGATGCTCGACGAGCCGACAGCAGGGGTTTCACCAATCATCATGGACGAAGTCATGGACCGGATACAGGAGATCGCCGCGACCGGTGTTTCGGTTCTCATGGTTGAGCAGAACGCCCGCAGCGCCCTTGAAATAGCAGATCTGGGCTATGTTCTGGTTCAGGGGCGGAATCGCTTCAGCGGTTCTGGCATGGATCTGCTCGCCAATTCCGAAGTCAGAAGATCCTTTTTGGGAGGCTGAACCCCGATGGATTTCGTCAATGCGTTTGTTGTGCTTGCCAACTACGTCCTGATCCCGGGTTTGTCTTACGGCAGCCAGTTGGCTCTTGGCGCTCTCGGTGTCACTCTCGTTTACGCCGTGCTCAGATTCGCCAATTTCGCCCATGGCGATACGATGGCATTCGGAGCAATGATGGCCGTATTCGGCACCTCGTGGCTCCAATCGCTGGGGATCAGTCTAGGCCCTCTGCCCACGGCGCTGCTCGCACTGCCCTTCTCGATTGCCGCCACCATCGCCTTCGTGCTGGCAATTGATCGGCTGGTGTACCGCCATTACCGACAGGTTAAGGCCCCTTTGGTGACCTTTGTCATTGTCTCGTTCGGCGTCATGCTGGCCATCAACGGCCTGGTACGGCTGATAATCGGACCCGGAGAACAGCGATTTGCGGACGGTGCACGGTTCATAATCTCGGCGCGGCACTTCAAGGAACTGACCGGATTGCAGGAAGGCCTCGCCTTCAAGACGACCCAAGGCATCACAATCCTGACTGCGCTTGCGTTGATGGTGGCGCTGTTCTTCTTTCTGAACAGAACGCGGACCGGCAAATCCATGCGCGCCTATTCCGACAATGAGGACCTTGCCCTGCTTTCCGGGATCAATCCCGAGCGTGTTGTTGCCGTCTGCTGGATCATCGCCGGGGGCCTGACCGCAATCGCCGGAACCCTCTACGGGCTGGACAAGATATTCAAGCCATTCACGTATTTTCAGTTGCTGCTGCCCATATTCGCTGCGGCCGTTGTCGGTGGCATGGGCAACCCGATTGGTGCGGTCGTCGGCGCCTATCTGGTCGCCTTCTCCGAAATTTCGATCACATATGCGTTCAAGCGTGTTGCTGGCCACCTGTTGCCGGACTCCTGGGAGATACAGGGGCTGCTCCAGCTTCTGTCAACCGACTACAAGTTTGCGGTCTCGTTCCTCATGCTGGTCGTTGTACTGCTTATCAGGCCAACCGGCCTTTTCCGGGGACGGGTGTTTTGACCCGCCGCGATGGCATGTATTTCGTTGCCGCGCTGGCGCTGATCGCTGCGGCTGGATTCCTGCAGAGCTGGAATGTTGCTCTGGCGATACTGAACTTCGGTCTGGTTTCTGCCATTATGGCGTTGGGCGTCAACATCCAGTGGGGATATGCCGGCCTGTTCAATATCGGCGTCACCGGATTTGTTGCACTGGGAGGACTGGCGGTTGTGATCACTTCGGCACCGCCGGTAGCCGATGCCTGGCAAGCCGGAGGCGCAAGAGTCATGACCGCCCTGGCAGTGGGCCTGGCAACTATTGCAGCTGCTGTATTTGCCTGGACGAAACTCAAATCCGGCAAGACACGGCTCCTGGCGGTTCCGGCAATCCTGGTGCTGGGCTTGTGGTTGTACCGCTGGTTGTTCGACCCGGCGGTTGCCGCAATCGAAAGCGTCAACCCGGCTGGCACTGGTTTCCTCGGCGGACTCGGGCTGCCGGTCCTGATTGCCTGGCCGGTTGGCGGTCTTCTGGCCGCCGCTGCAGCTTGGGTCATCGGCAAGGTCGCATTGGGTCTCCGGTCGGACTATCTCGCCATAGCCACACTCGGCATTGCCGAAGTAATCGTCGCCGTGCTGAAGCACGAGGACTGGCTGACCCGGGGTGTAAAGAATGTCGTCGGTTTGCCCCGGCCGGTCCCCTATGAGGTTGATCTGCAGAGGACCGGTTGGTTTGTGTCGCTGGCCGACCGGATGAATGCAGACCTCGTGGTACTCTCCTCCATTTTTGTGAAGCTCTGCTATTCGGCAATCTTGCTTGCTGCGTTGGCCGGCCTGATCGTGCTGTGCGAACGCGCACTGAACTCTCCATGGGGCCGCATGATGCGGGCAATTCGCGAGAATGAAACTGCGGCTGAAGCCATGGGCAAGGACATCAAGAGCCGCCACTTGCAGATCTTTGTGTTGGGGTCAGCTGTTTGCGGAATTGCCGGAGCCATGGTCACAACATTGGACGGACAGTTGACGCCCGCAACCTATCAGCCACTGCGCTTCACCTTTCTGATCTGGGTGATGGTCATCGTGGGAGGCTCCGGAAACAATTGGGGAGCAGTCCTGGGTGGCATGCTGATCTGGTTCTTCTGGATTGAAGTAGAGCCGATTGGCCTATTTGTGCTGGAGACAGCGACGCTGTGGATGGAACCTGATTCCGCACTGCGGATGCATCTGATGAATTCAGCTGCGCACATGCGCTACCTTACCATGGGCATTGTTCTGTTGCTGGTCATGCGGTTCAGGCCACGCGGGCTCATACCTGAGCGCTGAAACGAGCCCTATTCCACACGACTCTCCGGCGACAGTAACCGGCGCAGTAGCGCCTTCAGGCCATCGACCGACCTCAAGCATGGCGAAACCGCAGACTGCCAAAACCCTCCCTGTTTCCAGCGAGTTGCGGCAGTCATTATGGCTCCTTGAATGCCGCCCTGCACATTTTCTTGATATGCCGGGTTCCAGCAAATATGACGCGTTGCGTGACCCAACTATCCAGGCGTCTTGAGACATGAAAACCAATGTTCAGGTCTGCGTCATCGGCGGGGGCGTCGTTGGCTGCTCTGTGCTTTACCACCTCACAAAACTTGGCTGGACTGATGTCATGCTGGTCGAAAGATCCGACTTGACTTCGGGTTCCACCTGGCACGCGGCAGGCGGCTTTCATACCTTGAACGGCGATACCAACATGGCCGCGCTGCAGGGCTACACAATTGGCCTCTACAAGGAACTGGAAGAGATTTCGGGACAGTCCTGCGGCCTGCACCATGTGGGCGGCATCACGCTCGCCGACAGCCCCCAGCGCATGGACATGTTCAAGGCAGAGCGGGCCAAACACAGATTCATGGGCCTCGAAACTCACTTGATGACGCCTGCGGAGATCAAGGAACTGGCGCCCTTGACCAATCTCGATGGTGTCATCGGTGGCCTCTACGACCCGCTGGATGGCCATCTGGATCCTTCGGGAACGACTCATGCCTACGCAAAGGCGGCCCGGCTGGCAGGCGCCGAGATCGTAACCCAGAACCCGGTCATCGAGACACTTCCCCGTACCGACGGGAGTTGGACCGTTGTCACCCGGCAGGGAACAGTTCACGCCGAACATGTCGTCAATGCCGCGGGGCTCTGGGCTCGGGAAGTGGCCCAGATGGCTGGGGTCTACCTGCCTCTCCATCCCATGGAGCACCAATACCTGGTCACCGAGGACATTCCGGAGATTGCAGCAGCGAGCAAGGAACACCCGCATGTGCTGGACCCGCCCGGCGAAAACTATCTGCGCCAGGAAGGCAACGGCATCTGCATAGGATTCTACGAACAACCCTGCCAGCCATGGTCCATAGACGGGACGCCGCCAGACTTCGGCCACGAGCTGCTTCCGGACAGCCTCGACAGGATTTCGAGCTCGATTGATCACGCCTTTTTCCGTTACCCGGCCCTGGAGACCGTTGGAGTCAAACGGATCATAAACGGCCCCTTTACCTTCGCCCCAGACGGAAACCCGCTGGTGGGACCGGTTCCTGGGCTTCGCAACTACTGGTCAGCCTGCGGAGTCATGGCAGGCTTCTCCCAGGGAGGCGGCGTCGGACTGATGCTGGCTCAATGGATGGCCGAAGGGGAAACCGAGCGCGACACGCTGGCGTTGGATGTTGCCAGGTTCGGCAAGTGGATCAGTCCCTCCTACACGCTCGAAAAGGTCGTCGAGTTCTATCGCCGCCGTTTCTCGGTTGTGTATCCCAATGAAGAACTCCCGGCTGCGCGTCCATGCATCACGTCGCCGATGTACGACATCTGGGACTCCCGCAACGCAGTGTTTGGCGCCCAATTCGGGACCGAGGTGGTGAACTATTTTGCTCTGGATGGCGAGGAGAGGTACGAAACACCGACTTTCCGGCGCTCGAATGCATGGCAGGCGACAGCAGCAGAAGTGCAGGCCGTGCGCAATGCTGTTGGCATCAACGAGATTCAGAACTTCGGAAAATACAGGGTGACCGGCCCCGGGGCGAGATCGTGGTTGAACCGGATTTTTGCCGGCAGAATACCCGCTCCGGGCCGCGTGGCGCTCAACCCGATGCTGTCGCACAAGGGGCGGATTATTGGCGACTTTACAGTTACCTGCCTTGACGAAATGGAATTCCAGTTGACCGCCTCCTACGCTGCCCAGGCATTCCACCTTCGTTGGTTTGAGCATAACCTCCCCTCTTCCGGGGTTCGGATTGAAAACATCTCCGATGCCAGAATCGGCTTTCAGATCGCTGGCCCGAAAGCGCGGGAATTGCTTCAGCGCACGACACGTTCCAACGTTTCCACTGAAGAATTTGCATTCATGGAAGCGAAGCGCATGCAGGTCGGACTTATCAATACGATCACACAGCGGCTGTCCTTCACCGGAGGCCTCGGCTACGAAATCTACTGCGACGCTGGAGCCGCGAGAACACTGTTCCAAACTCTGACGGAGTATGGGGGTGAGCTGGGACTACGGCCCTTCGGCATGCGTGCCATGATGTCGCTCCGGCTGGACAAATTCTTCGGATCTTGGCTGCGCGAGTATTCGCCGGACTACACCCCAGCCGAAACGGGTCTGGACCGCTTCATCTCCTGGAAGAAGAATGACGACTTCATCGGCAGGTCGGCAGTGGAGGTGGAAAGGCAGGGCAGTCCAGCCAGAAGGCTGCATGCAATGGAAGTAGATGCGATTGATGCCGATGTGGTTGCATACGAACCAATATGGGTTGACGGCGAGGTCAGAGGATTCTGCACATCGGGCGGATACTCCCACCACGCGCAAAAGTCCGTGGCTATCGGCTTCATACCTTCCAGTATTCCGGCTGACGGTCTTGAAGTCGAAATCGAGATACTGGGCGACCTGCGGCCCGCCCGAGTGATTTCAACACCGCTCTACGATCCGGATGGACTGATCATGCGCGGATGACCGGAACTGGGGACACCGGATGGCCGGTGCCAAGGGCCGAAATTGCCGCTGTGGTTCTGGCAGCGGGCAGTTCCCTGCGCATGCGCGGAGCCGACAAACTCCTGTGTCCGGTCGGCGGAATACCATTGATCCGCAGAGCCGTTCTTGAGGCGCTGCATTCGCGGGTGGCCGAAGTGATTGTCACAGTACCGCCAGACCGGCCGGTGCGCGAGGCCGCGCTTGCGGGGCTCGATATCTCGCTAGTCGAAGTAGCTGACGCCGGCGACGGGATGTCGGAGTCACTGAAATGCGGCATTGCCGCCCTCTCGCCATCAATGGCTGGTGCGGTAGTGCTTTTGCCGGATATGCCGGAAATCCAGACACGGCATATCAACTGCCTGATCGAGAACTTCCGGCCGGGCCGCATTGTTCAGGCTTGCGACGAGAATGGAGTTCCCGGCAACCCGGTCGTGTTGCCTCGCAGCATGTTCGCCGCAATTGGGTCGCTCTCGGGCGATACGGGAGCCCGCCGATTGATCAAGGACAGCACGCAGCCACCGATTCAAGTAACCATGCCAGGATTTGTCAGCAGCCGTGACTTGGATTCACCGGAAGCGTGGAGCAAATGGCGCAACATGCATGACTTTCCTGGTGCGGGCGGAGGGACTTGAACCCTCACTGCCTTTCGGCAAACGGATTTTCTTGCCAGCTACGGCTTTCACCGCCCTTGCCGAGGCAAGGTTTGTGGCCTGGACTATCCCTTCGCCATCGCAATTTCTGCCTTAGGCGCCGCCCGTCTAGTCTCTACACCTTCCCGGCATTCCTGCCGGGCTTGGCTCGGGGTTGCCAGGTCAAAGGATTCCCCGAATTTGAGCGGTTCTACTCCTGCAGTTTCCCACAGGGCACTCAATTTCCGATCAAGTCCGTCGCGTCTACCATTCCGCCACGCCCGCACAGGTCCTGTATAGCCGCCAAGGATGATCGCAACAACCAGCGCCTGCTGGCCAGGCGGTCATTCAGAGCAAAGCTTCACGCCCGTGTTTCCAGCGCATTCACTGGTAACGGGCATCAATTCACCTCAAGCAACGGGGTGATCGAATGAATGCCACCCCTACCCGCTGTCCAGGCACCGGCTTCTGGACTTGCGGCGGTCCACAGAATTGCCGGATCTTGATCTTCCCTCCATCAGTCGCAAGCGTGAGAACAAGATCGCTGCCGCATGCGCCTTGCTCAACAGTTTCAACTGTTGCCGCAATTGTCCCTGCACTGATCGCATTTGGATCTCCAGAAAGCGAAACCGCCAGGTCAGTATCCATGAATGCCAGAATTGTATTGGAACCGGGAACTGCGCTGGCTTCGCCCTCTATGCGCGCTACAACCTCATCGTGACCAATTCTGCATTCCAAGAGTCCTGGTCCAAGATCCCTGACGACGGCCGCCCGCAAGAGCTGGCGATGGTCAGGACCAGCTTCGTCGGCGCTGCGGGACACAATTCTACCGTCCTGAACAGTCAGGATATTGTCTACGAGGGTCTTCAACTCCTCCCGTGAGTGGGAAATGTAGATCGCGGGCAAACCAAATCCCGATATGACCCGGCGCAGGTATGGAATGATCTCTTCCTTGCTGTCGCTATCGAGCGATGCAAGCGGCTCGTCGAGCAACAGCAATTCAGGCGCCGAAAGCAGGGCTCGCCCCAGCGCAACTCGTTGCTGTTCGCCACCCGAGAGATTTTGAGTTTGCCTGTCCAGCAACGGGCCAAGGTCCAGAGCGTCACATACTTCGTCCCATGAGGATCCTTCTCTACCCCGCCTTCGTTTGAAACCGTAAACCAGATTGCCCGAAACGCTTAAGTGCGGAAAAAGCCGCCCCTCCTGGAACACCACACCCACGGCCCGCATGTGCGCAGGCACAAACACTCCGGCGTCGGTATCCATCCAAATCCTGTCCCGGAAGCGCACTGTCCCACGAGCCGACCTTTCGATTCCGGCGAGAATACGAAGCAATGTGCTCTTTCCGGCGCCACTTTCCCCTACCAGTGCGGTAACACCACTCAGGGGCACACTTTCGCGGGCGCTCAATGCAAACTTCGGGTAGTCGATCTCGACCGCGAATTCGATGACAGATTCAGATTTCGTCATGGTGGCGATACCGGCGATTGACGACAAACAGCAGCATCATGGCCAGAAAGGCAAACGCAAGCGTTCCCAAAGAGAGAAGATGCGCTCTCTGATAGTCGAGCGTTTCGACACTCGTATAGATGTCGATTGAAATGACCCTGGTCCTGCCCGGAATGTTGCCACCGACCATGAGAATGATGCCGAACTCACCTACCGAATGAGCAAAGGCCAACACACCTCCAGTCAGGAACCCCCTCTTCGCGAGTGGCACCGCTACCGTGAAGAATGCATCAAGTGGCTTGGCTCCCAGGCTGGCAGCAGTCTCCATGGCCCGCCTTCCCACCTTCTCGAACGCTGCCTGCAACGGCTGAACCGCAAAGGGAAATGAATGGAGAATGGCTGCAACCAGGATTCCGGTAAAGGAGAAGGCGAGCGTATCGCCAGTAAGCTTTACCCATCCAGATCCAATTGGTGACTCCGGGTTGAACAGGATCAACAGGTAAAATCCGAGGACTGTGGGCGGCAACACCAATGACAGGGCAGTTATCGCCTCTACAACAGGCTTGATCCGGCTTCGGGTGTTTGCGAGCCACCAAGCCAGCGGCGTGGCAATCAGCATCAGGATTGCGGTGGCAGAAACCGCCAGCTTCAGCGTGACGAATACTGAACTGAGATCAAGCATCGGCTGGCGGGAAGCCGTATCCGAACCCTTCGATTATCTTCCTGGCTTCTGTTCCTTGCAGGAACTCGAAGAACGCAATCGCGGCCGGGTTGTCTGCCGCCCGATTGGTGAGGACCGCATCCTGATGAATCGGACTGTAGAATTCGGGGGGGACAAGCCAGGTCTCTCCAATCTCACCCGGATCGCTGTTCACGACCTGGGACAGTGCCAGAAAGCCCAGATCGACATTCGATGACTGGACGAAGGCAAACACCTGCCCGACCGTTTCGGCAATGATGAGCTTGGGCAGCACCTCGTCGTCCAATCCGGCTGCGCTAATGCTCTCGAGTGCCGCCTGACCGTAGGGGGCCAGATCAGGATTGGCCAGAGCAACCCTCCGAATAGCAGGACCTGCAAGGACAGATCGGCTGTCCTCTCCTATTGCTCTCCCTGGCCGACTCAAGACAACCAACCGCCCTATAGCGTAAGTGAACCTTGAACCCGCAATTGTTCGTGCCTGCTCGTCGAGAAGGGCCGGATGCTTGCTGTCGGCTGACAGGAACAGATCAAACGGGGCACCATTGACGATCTGAGCATAGAGCTTGCCTGTTGAACCAATCGACAGCTTGATCCGGTGCTCACTGCCGCTTTCAAAGGTCTCGACGAGTTGCTCCGCCGCTGCAGTGAAGTTTGCGGCTACTGCAACGATGGCCTCTTCGGACCTTGCAATACCGGTTGCACAAAACAGGAGCATGACTCCTGCAACTGCCCTCGTCAGGGCTCTTGGCAAGTTCAATCGGTTCACGTTTCTCTCGGAAGTTCAATCGATCTGAAATACGGTTCATGAACCCTTTGCTGGTTCATGCGGCGTGTTCTGGTGCCCGAGGCGAGACTCGAACTCGCACGACTTATCGTCGGGGGATTTTGAGTCCCCTGCGTCTACCAATTCCGCCACTCGGGCCAAGGCGCGCTTCTATTCACCTGCTTACTATGCGTCAACTCTCTCGACTCCACACTCCACACCCGCGGCGACGGAAGCACGCGTACTGCTGCCGCTCCGGCAGTTTGACTTGGGAACGGGCAAGGCTGTTGAAACATACGGTGAGTGCAACACTTGAACCCGTCTTGACAATGACGGCTATTGGAACTGCCTTGGCCTTCCTGATCACCGCCAGCTGGGTCTCCGTGGCAACGCACACTCCCGTCGGTTTGCACGTATCCATTGCGCCGAGAGTTCTGCGGCTTTGCTGGCTACCCGTGAGCACGGCCGCTGGCGGGTTCAGTATGGAGCAAGTTACCAGCCAATATGCATAGGCATAACAGGAGCTTCACACCGAGGCACCAAGGTCCAGCAACTTCGGCCAAGACATCCCGAAGTCGACAAATTCCACAGTCGGAATCAGGTTCCCGGAGGGGAGAACAAGATCGACCCAAGTGTCGGTACCAGCTCAGCGGCCAACAGAACGACAATCATGGAGCGTGCGAGCAGCGACCTGAACTTCAGGCACATCCAGACCGCAAGAAACAGGGATAGCACCGCCTCAATCGCGCCAACTATGTTGCCGTAATGGCGCGGATCCCAGTAGCTGATCGGACTTGAAAACACCCAGTCGCTGACGGGGAAAAAGTGCGGCCTGCCGTCATCGTGATGAAGCGGAAAGTCGAAGAGTATATGGAGCAAGCCTGCAAGCCCAAACACGAACAGCCAGTCCTTGCGAAACCAGTAGCCCGCCAAGACAAATGCGGTCCAGACGAAGAAGGAGTTGTCGATAGCGAAAACAGTTTGCCACGCTTCGGAATAGTACAGCTGGCCAAATACAATCCCTGGCGGAATATTCTGGATGAACAGGGCCCAGAATCCCATCAGGTAGAGCGAGAGGTCCGGAAGCAGGGAGCCAGCGAAGGCGGCTGTGTTGACCCTTGGGGAGTTTGGTCGCGCCAAGGCCGCCATCCCGAGGACAAGATGCGCCGGAGTATTCATCCGAACCACAATAGAGAAGGGTACACGAAGATAACACCTTCCGAAGACTGGAATGTTCTGGCCAGACGGCAAATTGACTTGCACCCGAAGGTGGCAGTCGCAGTAGCGGCGGCCAGCAAGAAACATAGGGAATTGCATTGAGGACGGCGCAGTAACATCTGGCCCGCCGGATGCATCGCTCAGTTTTCGCTACGGGGAACACAAGCGACCAGACCTTGCCCATTGCCCATTCTGACGGCATGGCACCAAACACAGAAGAATTCTCCTGGCAACGCCGCGCTCGTGTCCGCCCTGGTCAAGGCCCACACTTGCATATGGAACGGCAAGTCCATGGGCACTTGCACCAAGATGGTTGCCGACCGCCGCCGCAACTGCAAAAGGTGACAACTCAGGAAAGTTGCCCGCAGCCAGTTCCGGCGGAATGTCCGTGCTCAAGACCCTTTATGATCAAACCATCAAGTTGGCAGGAAGCCGCCATGCACTGGTTGCGCTTGCCATTGTGAGCTTTCTGGAGAGCTGGATATTCCCCATCCCCCCCGACGTCATGCTCATTCCGATGGTCATTGCCCGGCCCGACCGGGCCTTTCTGATTGCTGGAGTCTGCACGGCGGCCTCAGTAGCAGGTGGGCTCATGGGCTATATTATCGGGAGCTTCCTGTTCGAAGAATTGGGTCAGTCGCTCATTGCGCAACTGGGTCTTGCTGAGGGCTATGCCCAGTTGGCCGAAAGCTATCGAGAGAATGGCTTCTGGGCGGTGTTTGCGGCAGGATTCACACCGATGCCCTACAAGATCGTCACAATTCTGTCAGGCGCCTTGCAACTTTCGGTGCCGCTCTTCATCGTCGCGAGCATCGTGGGCCGAGGCCTGCGGTTTTTCCTGGTCGCTGCGCTCCTCCAGAGGTTTGGCCCGTCAATCCGGAGGCTGATCGAAAAGCGGCTTGGACTCGCAACCTTGATCGCCTGCTTGCTTTTGCTTGTTGCGGTCTTTCTGGCAAGGAGCCTGTAGTGGACATTAGGTTGGTGTTGGTCCCGACGCTGGGATCGGCAGCGCTGTTGCTGGCGGCGCTGGCTTTCCAGTTTATCGGCGGACTGGAGCCATGCCAGTTGTGCATATGGCAAAGATGGCCACATCTCTTGGCAAGCGGCGCCGGACTGGCTTTTCTGATTGCCCGGTTCAGGGCATTCGGACTGCTCGCAGCCGTTGCCCTCATCGCGGGCGCCGCAATCGCCTTCTATCATTCGGGAGTCGAACAAGGGATTTGGGAAGGACCGGCCACCTGTTCTGCGTCTGGAATTGATGCGCTGGCAGGCGCTAATCTTCTCGATTTCACCCAGCCGGTCAATATTATCAGTTGCGGCGAAATCGCCTGGAGCTGGCTCGGGCTTTCAATGGCCACCTGGAACGGATTGGCTTCGCTGGTCCTTGCCGGAATTTGGGCCACCGCCCTGTTTCAGACCACCAGAATAGCCCGTCCCTGAATTCCGGCCGCACGAATACGGCCGGAGTTTCTGATCAGGCTTCCAATTCCGCGTCCCAATAGAGGAAATCTATCCAGCTTTTATGCAAGTAGTCCGGAGGAAATCTCCTCCCGGAATTGAGCAACTGGTTGACCGTCGGCTCTGCCGGTTTGCGCCGCAATTGAAGGCTGCATTCCGAGAGCAGTTTGTCACCCTTGGCCAAGTTGCAGGCGGCGCACGCAGCGACCACGTTCTTCCAAACAGTGCGGCCTCCCCTGCTTCTGGGAACCACATGGTCAAAGGTCAATTCGCCCTCAGACCCGCAATACTGGCAGCGAAACCCGTCCCTCAGGAACAGATTGAATCTCGTGAAGGCCGTCCTGCTCGCAGGCTTGATGAACTTCCGCAGAGCAACCACGGAAGGAAGCCTGAAATGCGTCGAGGGCGAACGGACGACCGAATCATATTCGGACACCACCTCGACACGGTCCAGGAATGCAGCCTTGACCGACTCTTGCCATGTCCAGAGCGACAATGGGCAATAGGACAACGGCCGGTAGTCGGCATTGAGCACCAAAGCGGAGTAACGCCGAGGATTGGCGTTCTGCCGAACAAAATTTGTTCTGAAGTCCGCTTCCATCTTGAACCGCTTTCCTGATCTTCAAGGCTCACCGCAGCCCGGCCTGAGCCAGACTGCCTTCCAATCTGGCGAAATATAGGTTGTTGCGGCAAATGTTGACAAGCAGACATTCGATAAACGGAATTTGAAAAGCAATTCTGCGCCGGAATGTGCCTTTCCTGCACTACTGATGCTGCTGATGCATGACGCAGAACGATGTCAATCCGCATCGAGTTGCTCGATCGCATGTTCCTGCGCCATATCGACGGCCACCGGAGTTGAGCCTTGACTGAGCGGTGTGAATACTGCGCTGGCCTCAACCGCTGGCGATGGTTGGACGAACATGCGCTGTAGAGCGAAGAGCGCCAGGAAACCGGACACCAAGGCAATGAACATGAAGAAACCGGCCGCCCCTGCCGTCGCAAGCAACCAGCCGACCAGTACCGGGCCTCCGACCGCTCCCACGCCATTGATGAATATCAAGCCGCCGGCACCCGACGCCATGTCCTGCGGCTCAAGCTTGTCGTTGGTATAGGCGATGATCAGGGAATAGAGCGGGTTCGAGATGCCTCCCATGACAAACGCCACTACGAGCACAAGAGCGAATTGCTGCGAAAAGAACATGCTTGCGCCCGACGCTACCGCGGAAATCGAAGCGGCAATCAGTATCAGTTTCCTTCGATCCATCCTGTCGGACAGCCAACCCAGCGGGTACTGGCACAGCAACCCGCCCACATAGATCGTCGCCACAAACGTCGAAATCTGGCCGAGGTCGAATCCCGCCTGCGTTCCGTAGACCGCTCCCATGCCCCACATCGCCGAGAACAGGCCTCCAAGGCAGAACGCTCCGACTGCTCCAAGCGGAGAGACAGACACCAACTTCCTCAGCGGCATTGGTGATGCAGTCTCAAAAACCGGGACCGGCGATGCCGAGAGAAGGATGGGCGCAAACGAAACTGACACCAGAACCGATGCAATGACGAACAGGAAATAGTCCTGTGGGTCGCCGAGATTAACCAACGCTTGCGCCCCGACTATCCCGGCCATCTGCACGATGATGTAGACGGACAGGACCTTGCCGCGGGTTTCGTTCGTGGAACTGTCGTTCAGCCAACTCTCGGCCACCACATATACGCCGGAAAAGCAGAACCCGATCACCGCGCGAAGGGCAAACCAGGCATAGGGATCCGGGAATGCCGCAAAGAGGATCAGGCAGGCAGAGACCAAAGAGCCGAGCGCTGCAAAGACCCTTACGTGCCCTACCCGCCGGATGAGCACTGGAGCAAGACGGGAGCCTCCAAGAAACCCGACGAAGTAGGCAGCGATGATCCATGACATCACAAAGGCGGAAAAGTCCTCATAGGGGCCGCGCACGCCCAGAAGCGTGCCCTGCATGCCATTGCCGGCCATCAACAGCAGAATGCCGGCCTGCAACGCCCATGTGTCCCTGAGAACATGCAGCATCAGCTCTACCCTACCCGGAAAACAAGCGGCATATACTCCCAATTTCCGGGGTCAATTGCGCGAATGCGACCAAGCGATGGCGAATTCTGCTCATGGCAACAAGAGAGATCCGTCCCCATAGGAGTAGAACCGGTATTTCTCGTCTACGGCAGCGCGGTAGACGCGCCTCATCCCCTCCATTCCGATAAATGCAGCGACCAGAACCAGGAGCGTAGACTTCGGCAAATGAAAATTGGTCAGGAGGCCGTCAACCACCCTGAATCTGAACCCGGGCCGGATGAACAGGTCCGTTTCTCCTGTCCAGGGGCGAACCTCTCCGTCCCTTGCTGAGGCCTCGAGCAACCGCATGGCCGTGGTTCCAATTGCGATGACGCGGCGATTGCTGCGTTTGGCCTCGTTGATCCTCGAGGCCGTATCGTTGCTGATTTCCCCCCATTCTGCGTGCAGCTTGTGCAAGGAGAGGTCGTCGGTCCTCACCGGCAGAAAAGTGCCTGAGCCGACATGCAATGTGACTGTGGTACGAGCTATGCCTTGCTTGTCGAGTTGCTCCAGCAACCAGCCGTCGAAATGCAATGACGCCGTGGGTGCAGCAACTGCTCCCGCTCTTGTTGCAAGCACACTCTGGTAATCGTACTGGTCTTGCGCATCTACTGGCCGTCTCGAACTGATATAAGGTGGCAGCGGCATAGCTCCCACCGCTTCCAGCCTGCTCTCGAATTCAGCGCCGGCACAATTGAATCGCAGAACAATCTGATCGCCTGTACGTGCCTGAACCTCGGCTTCCAACCCGGCGCCAAAGTCGAGGCGGTCTTCCGGCCGCAACCGCCGTGCTGGTTTGGCCAGAACCCTCCACTCGGTTGCGGATACCTGCCGGTCCAGATTGATTGAAACGCCTGGATTAGCCTGATCGAGTCCTGCCCGGCGGCGAACAGCCCGGAGCGACGCCGGAATGACCCTTGTATCATTGAAAACCAACAGGTCACCGGATTGGAGCAGTTGCGGCAGTTCAGGCATCTTGCGATGCAAAATCCTGCCACCCTCCCACACAAGCACCCTGGACGCACGCCGTGGACGCGCCGGGCGAAGCGCAATCAGATCCTCAGGCAGATCAAAGTCGAACTCTGTGATCAATGAGGGACTGGATTCAGAAATTCAGCAGCCTCCTGAAGATCCCGGGCGTCAAAACCGAAAGGGGATTGGCAGAAATCGACAGATTGTCCTGCGGTCCCTCTACAGCAAATGAAATTGCCCCCAACCCCGAACCCTTGGTGATTCCGATAAACTGCAAGGGTGTCTTCCGCGCAAGCTCGCTGATCGGATTGAACGGCGTGATAACGCCGTCAATGTCGACATAGTTCGCTTCCATGTTCCAGCCACCAGACATCCTGATTCCGATTGACGGACCTATGGCAGTCCCTTTGACCAGATTGATTGTCTCCCGTGAAACAGAGAACTCGGCTTCAATCTCCGAAAAGGAAATCCCATTGGACAGAAGCTGGTCCAGCAAACCGACAATGCTCAGCATGTTCAGGATGGCGCTCAGGGACGGCATTTCCCTGACGACGGCGTTCAGAATTCTCATCTGGCCCCGATACGATCCGGGTTCGGCTTCGGGAACCAGTGTCAATTCAAGAGCGCCTCCACGAAGCCCTGTGGTCACTCCGGCGTCGCGCATGACTGCGCCCGCATCGCTGGTGGCGAAATATGCCAGCAGTCCATGGGCAGAAGACCCGACCCTGACGCCGACGAGCTCTCCTCCATTGATTTTGCCGGTCAACGCTCCTTCGATCGGCTTCGAGAAATCGATTTCCCCCACCAGTTCGGCAAGGAATATGCTTGAATTGAATGTCAGACGGTCCAAACGGATAAGTATGGTCTGACCAGACTCACGCGCCTGATTGAGGTCAAAGCTCCCTGTCGGCGCACGCCCTAGATCTATCTCCCCTCCGATGAATTCCAGCCGGGATCCATTGCGCTCATCCATGCGGTAGCGAACCGAAACATCAAACCAGTCGCCTATGACGACATTGGGAAAATCTAGAACGGCATTTCCGTTTTCGGGATCGAAACCAAATCGCCCTTCTGCACTGAAGTCAGCGCCACTCACTGCGACCCTTGTAATCTCGGCTTCTTTCGACAGCTTGCCCTCAATCAGCACGCTTGTTCCAGTGTCCGGATCTGTATCCGAACCGATCAACGGCAGGCTGAAACCCAAATTGGACGCATTCGATTTGATGCCGAAATGTGGCGGGCTGCCAGGAGCGAACGTCACGTACAGGTCGACGCTTCGGGCGTTTTCCAACAAACCGGCAGGTACGGCTACGCCAAAATTGTCCAATAGCCGGCGCGAGATCGAGAGCTTGCCGACAAGCAGGCTTGCCTGGTCCTCGCCGGGACCGAACCCAATCTGCCATTTGCCGCTCGCAGCCTGTCCGCTGACGGTGCCGGAACCGGAGATTTCAATGCCCTCATTGGTTGCCTCGACGTCTAACCGGTCAGACGCGAACTCGACATTGGCAGAGCCGGAAGATGCGCGAACACCGGATATTCCGCCCTGAAGCGCGAACCATACATCGTTCCAGCTCAAATTCTTGAGGAGCGGCATGCGGATTTCTGCCTGCGCCACGCCATTGCCATTTGCCAAATCCGGGCGAAAGCCGATCCTCCGGAGCAATCCGTAGGGTTCGTTATCCAATAGATGGAATACCGGTGTCAGCTCGCCAGAGACATTCAACCGGATTCTGGCAGGCACGCGGCCATCGGTTACCTTGGGGATCAAGATGTCTGACCCAGCGAGGTCGATCACGCCTGCATCAGCAACCTCGACATGCCCTTCTTCAAACCTGAAAGCTGCCACACTGTCCGTGAGTTCGAAATAGCCGGATGCTGTTGCTGGCGGCAATGACGGCAAGTAGGTGACCGTTGCGTCGCTGAACTGCAGGGTCAGCTTGCCCGACCAACCGTCTTTCCCGGCATAGGAAAACTCCGAGGCAACACCGTGAAGCATGGCGTCTTGCACATTTGCATCCAGCCACCTCCTGGGTTTCGAAAGGAGTCCAACCGGCCAGATGCCGAACAGCGCCCCCTGTTGCAACTCTTGCGAATTCAGCCGGGCGCGCCCGTGCCAGTGGCCGTCCTTCCTGCCGATTTCGCCCGAAGCATTCACCACCGAACCATCAATAGAGACTGCAAGATTGGCCAGGCGTAGTTCGAACCCCCCGCCCCAATTGATCTTGAAGTGGGTTGCTCCGGAGATCATGCGGGGCGGCAACGGAAATGTCTTGGTATCGAGAAGAGTCAGTCCTGCGATGTCCAAGCGGCCTTCAAGACTGCTGGTCGGCCCCTGTTCCCCCAAAAGATAGGCATGCCCTGTTCCGGTCGCTGCAAACACGCTCGAATTCAGATCGAAACGGGTCAGTTCAACGCGCCCGGAATCCGGCGCGAGTTCAAGTTCAGCAATCGCGGACTCCAGGTGCCAACTCTCCTGCCCTTCCATTCCGAGGATACTGCCCTTGCCTGCCCTCAAGGTGGCATTTGCCCGCTCGACCCGTCCGTGCTGGTCCCATGCCGCTTTGAAACTTGCGTCGATCGGCGAATCGACAGGCCATGATTGGGTGTCCCCAAGCAAACTGCCCGCAAACCTCTGAGTCTCTACCAGGCTGAAGTTGCCGTGAATTGCCGTCGAAACGCCGCCTTGATCCCTGGACCCCAAAATCCTGAAGTTGCCGATCACAGTTTCGCCGAGCGTCAGATGCCCCCCTGCCGTCATATGCCAACCAGAACCGGTACCGGCCACGCTGAACCAGCCTCCCAGCATTCCAGCCACATTACTCGACGCTTCGCCTGATATGGTTAACCGGGCAACGGTGAGCCGCTCCAGGTCCATATCATCGGCCATGTCGATAACTGATGACAGCGCAGCTTCAATCTTCGGCAAATCAAGCGCCGGAACCTGTAACGGGAGACCGGACTGCATGGTTGGCGCAAATGACCCTTCTGTCCATGTCACAGTCACGCCGCTTATGGCGACACTTGATGGCGCCAACTTGCCAGACAGGACAGATGCGAGTTCCATGGCCAGGTCAACCCTGTCCAGATTGACTGCCCAACCGGCGTCAGCTGCATCAAGCCTGACCCCCTCCATCCGGATTAACGATCGTTTCCTTCCTGGGAACGAGACGACATAAACACCGGAGACATCCACCTCTCCGGCAATACCAAGAGAATTGCCGATCACATTGGTCAATGCGGTTGCAACCGCGTCCGGGGCCTTGATCCGGGTTTCTGCCAGGATTGGAAGGGGCTGCGCCAGCCACAATAGCAAGACTGCCGCGCAGAGAAGTGCGGACCGTCGCATTCGAACGAGATAGCTGTCCTGCTGTGAAGTCATATGGGTGCCGTTCAAGCCGATATGCACCGACCAAACTGCGGGGAGGTCTTTGCAACTGCTGCTACAATGCGCCAAGTTGCACGCCAATGCAACTTGAGCCAGGTTTGACCGTCATTGCGGGCATAACATGCGGCCATAAAGTATGTTGCGGCGAAACGGACGAACCCGGCCTGCATTTCACGGATCTTGATGCCGCAGCAATGACAGGATAAATGTATGGCTCCTATCGAGCGACTATCAGAAATGGTGATGGTCAAGGGCACGCAGATGAAAACTCATTCTGCACAGAATGCTTGCCGCATGGCAGCACAGTAATGTCAGGAATAAGGGAGGTTTCGTGAGAAATCTGTTCTCCGACCGAATGGTCACGATCAAGTCGGCCACTGGCCAGAAGACCGTGCTTCTCAAATCGGGCATGTTCTTGATGATGTTCACCGTCGGTGCCGCCGTGCTCACTTGGACGACGATCGCGACCGGCCTTGCGATGTGGCATCTGACAGGATTGGCCAATCTCGACAGATCAATAGTTGAATCCCGGACCGCCGACCTCGACTCCCTTCGGGATGAGATGCGACGCCTTGCGGAAAGGGCTGAATTGCTCCGCCGTCAGAACGAAACTGCCTTCGATCTTTATATGGAGGCCGCAAGCAGCAAATCGGAAGCGGATGCGCTTCTGGCAGAAATCGGCATGGTTCCAGATGGAGACGCAACCGCAAGCGACCCGTCCGAACAACAAACTGCTGTGTTGATGGCTACGCTTGATCGCTCGATGGAAGAACTGGACAAGACCAGAAAGCTGCACGCTGTCAAGACAGCGGAACTTGAGGATCTGCGGCGGACTGTCGCGCTCGAAAACGAGCGCAGGGACCGCGCTGCCGAGCGGCTGGCCGAGGCGACCGAGTCGCTGGCTTTGGCTTCCGACGGGCTGGAGGGCATCTTCCGGCGCCTTGGATTGGCTCCTGTTGCCCTTGCCCGAGACGCCCGGCGGCTCTTTTCAGGCATGGGTGGGGCGGACGCAACCAGCAGTATTGATCCTGAATCAACCGACTTGATTGAATCCGCAATCCCCGGCCTCAACATGGGAAGACTGAATTCGGAACTCGACAGGTTAAACCTGAATCGCCTGGCCTACCTTTCGATACCCGTAGCCCATCCGGTTGTCGGGCAAAATCGGTTCACCAGCGGCTTCGGCACGCGAACCCACCCGGTAACCGGCAAAAGGCACCATCATCAGGGTGCAGACTTTGCCGCGCGGACAGGCACTGCCGTGGTAGCGGCTGGCGCTGGCCAGGTCATATCTGTCGGGTTCGAACCCGGTTATGGACGGACCATTCGGCTTCGCCATATTGGCGGAATCGAGACACTCTACGGTCACCTCAGTAAAATTCGCGTAGACAGAGGACAGGTAGTTGCCAGAGGGGACCGCATCGGTGATATAGGTTCAACGGGTCAGTCGACAGGCCCGCACCTGCATTATGAGATACGTGTGGGTGGAAAAGCTGTCGATCCATTGAAGTTTATCGGGGCAAACTAATATGTTTACGAACAAGAAGACAGGCGAGACAACAGCAGGCCAACAACCAACCCAGCAACCACAGGCGGTAGCGCCGACGCGACCCGCGGCAGCAGCGCAGGGAGGTAAATCAGCCACCGGCGCGCCATCGGTTCTTTCGTCGGACCTTTACATCAAGGGCAATCTCAAAACGACCAGCGATATCAAGATCGAAGGACAGGTCGAAGGAGATATCAGGGCCAGGATCCTGACCATTGGCGAAGACGCAACCATTCGCGGGCAGTTGATCGCCGACGAAGTTGTCGTCAATGGACGGATCATCGGAAAGGTCCGCGGTGTAAAAGTGCGCCTGAATAGCGGAGCACGTGTCGAAGGCGACATCATTCACGAGACCATCGCTATTGAAGCGGGGGCGCACTTCGAGGGCACGGTCAAGCGGCAGGAAAATCCGCTTGCTGAAGAAGCCCCTGGCGCTTCAACTACGCAACGAAAGACCGAAGCTGCAAGCAAGGCCGGATCCGCAAACAACTCCGGCTCCTGATTGCCTCAAGGCATAGTTGTTCCCGCCGGGTGGATTTCCACCCGGCGCGGAGAATTCACTCAAATTGCTTTATCACTGCTGACGCGGTCTGCCGTATGACTATCGGCTTTTTCGCTATCAGCGAATTTTTGCAGTTGCCCGGGCCACGGCGACCGGGAGCCCCTGACTTGCACCGCGTCTACGCAATCCGGCGGCCAAATTCCGGCCGGAGCAAGTGTACTTATCTGGCGCCTGCCGACCCTGACTCTGTTGCATCCTGCGCCAGCATCGATGCCATGAACTGGTCGATATCACCATCCAGCACTCCCTGAGTGTCGGAAGTCTCAACCTGAGTTCGCAAGTCCTTGACCAGCCGGTACGGCGTCAGAACGTATGAGCGTATCTGGTTGCCCCAACCAGCATCTCCTTTCTGACTGTGAAACTCCTGCATCTTCTCGTTTCGCTTCGCCAACTCCAGCTCATAGAGTTTGGACTTGAGGGCAGCCAGGCAGTTCGCCCGGTTCTGATGCTGCGACTTTTCGGAAGATGTCACGACTATGCCTGTGGGAATATGGGTCATTCGTACTGCTGAATCGGTCTTGTTGACGTGCTGACCGCCAGCACCCGAGGCTCTGTAGGTGTCGACCCTCAGGTCGGCCGGATTGACCTCGATCTCGATATTGTCGTCTACCACCGGATAGACTGACACCGCCGTGAAGGAAGTGTGCCGTCTTGCATTGCTGTCAAAGGGCGATGTCCGAACCAAACGGTGCACGCCAGACTCGGACTTCAGCCATCCAAAGGCATTCCTTCCCGTGAACTTGATGGTGGTCGATTTGATGCCGGCTTCCCCGTCCCGGTTCGCCGATATGGTTTCGAAGCCGAAACCCCTGCGTTTGGCCCACTTCTCGTACATGCGGGCAAGCATCATTGCCCAGTCGCAGGACTCTGTGCCCCCTGCACCGGCGTTTATGTCCATGAATGCGTCATTTGCATCGGCTTCGCCACTGAGCAGGGCCTCCAACTCCATTTTTTCTGCACGCCGCGCCAATTTCTCAAGCGATGCGCCCGTCTCCTTGATCATCTCCTCATCATTCTCGGATTCAGCAAGCTCGATTAGGTCGACCGCGTCTTCAAATTCACGACTGAGGCCGTCGATTTCGTCGAGGCTTGCCATGATCGACTGCCGCTCGCGCATTAGCGACTGCGCACGGTCCCTGTCGTTCCAGAGATCGGGGTCTTCCGCCAGCGAGTTGATTTCCTCTAGCCTGCTCTCGGCAGCAGGCCGGTCAATTTTTGCTGTCAGCAGTTGAATGCTCTTCGTGATCAGATCAACTGAACTCTGAAATTCGGTTCGCATTGTTTCTGCTCCCAATCGGCCTGGAAGGTGTCAACTCCGGTTCCGGGATTCACTGCGGGCGGTGGTTGGCGCCAGCACTCTGCGGAAATGTTGTCCCGCAATGGCACTCCGGCACTATCGTCGCCCCGTCATCTGGTTGCAATGCGCCGGTTCCACCAATCGGGCCTATCTACTTCTAGCAAGGCTGCACTTCAAGATTGACCTGCGATGGAATTCATCTTGCGCAGGCCAGGGTCTTGCCCGGATGCCAGTCCCGGTGCAAAAGTTCAGTAGAGGCCACCGGACGATAATGCGCCAAAGGAGGTCTGCTCCTCCTTTTCCGGTTCAACAGTATCGGGCTCGTCGGCTCCGGTTTCCGCCGTTTGCAGAGACTCTCCCTCCTGCTCGTCTTCCGGAACGAATATCTCCAGGTCCGATCCCATGACGAACCCACCGTCCACTATCCTGTTCTCCCCGAGCCTCGGCTCGGTACCGAAACGAAAGAACTCTGGAATTGCTCCTGCCGGGGTCTGTTCGGCTGCAGTGCTGTTTACCAGTTCCCCTGTGGACCGGTTGATATTGACGAACAGGCCGCCATCGGGCGTCTTGAATCCGGCCGCCCCATATTTTTCGACCACTTTCTTCATGAAGGAATTGAAGACAGGGCCACAGAGATTGCTTCCATATGCGCGCCGGCCCAGGCTTGCGGGGTCATCGAACCCGATATAGCAGCCAGCTACCACATTGGACGTGAATCCGATGAACCAGGCGTCGCGCGACTCGTTTGTGGTGCCTGTCTTGCCCGCCACAGGAACATCCAGGTCGACCACTCTCGATGCCGTACCTCTTTCAACGACCCCCTCCAGCATTGACGTGAGCTGAAAGGCGGTTATCGCATCAATAACCCGGGTTCTATAAGCCAGAACCTGTGGAACGGTTCCGTCGACGAGCAGTGACTCACCGCAATCGATGCAGAACCTGGTGTCGTGTTTGAAGACTGTCTTGCCCCATCTGTCCTGCACACGATCAACCAGGGTCGGAAGTACCCTCTCGCCTCCATTTGCAAACATGGCGTAGGCAGAAACGAGTTTGAACAGGGTGGTTTCCTGCGCACCCAGCGAATTTGCCAGAAACGGGTCCATCCTGTCGTAAATCCCGAAATTCTCCGCATAGCCGGCAATCGTCTCCATCCCCACATCGTGAGCCAGCCTGATGGTCATCAGATTTCTGGATAATTCGATGCCCTTGCGCACAGGAACTGGCCCGAGGAAGTCATCACCCGCATTCTTGGGCTGCCAGATACCCTCCGGAGTGTCGAATTCGATTGGCGCATCTATGACGATGGTGGCCGGGGTGTAACCGGAGTCCAGTGCCGCAGCGTAGACAAACGGCTTGAAAGACGAACCCGGCTGCCGCATCGCCTGGGTTGCCCGGTTGTAGACCGACTCCTCATAGGAAAATCCGCCTTGCATCGCCAGAACCCGGCCGGTGTGCACATCCATTGCAACCAGGGCACCCTGAACCTTGGGGATCTGCTTCAAGGACCAGCCGGCGCCAGCATCGCCCTCTGCCTCCTGCCGGGTCACAAAAATTATGTCGCCGGCTTCGACGAGGCCGCCGATTCCATTCGCGCGTTCTGTGCTGCCGTCCGGCAATGCCCTGGCGCGGGCCCACGATACGTCGCCATTGTCGATGATGTCCTCGGGACCATGCTCAAGTCCCTCAACACCAACCAACGCGCCGTCCGGGCGCACTTCAAGCACGACTGCAGGATGCCAACCATCAATATCCCGCGGCAATTCCGTACCGGCGAGAGCCTGCCGCCACAGAACTTCCTCGGCGAGCATTTCAGGAGAAAGCGAAAGCCCGGTTCCATGCCAGATACCGCTCCGGTTAATGTCGTAGTCGATCAACCCCTGCCGCAATGCTTCAGCAGCGGCCGCCTGAAGCTCGGCATCAAGGGTTGCCCGGATGGTCAAACCACCGCTGAAGAATTCCTCCTCACCGAACATTCCGGAAAGCTGCCTGCGGATTTCGTCGGTGAAGTAGTCGCGGTCAGGAAGGCCCGACTTGAAGGATGCGTAATCGCCACTGAAGACGGTTCGAAGATCGGCATTGGCCGCTGCCGCACCCTCCTCTGCCGTGATCACACCGTTCTCGACCATCTCCTTGATCACGAAGTTGCGCCGTTCCACGGCGGCGGCCTTGGCGTTGACCGGATGATAGTTCGACGGCGCTTTCGGGAGGGCAGCAAGGTATGCCGCTTCCTCGATTGAAAGTTCGTCAAGCGACTTGTTGAAATAGGTCTGCGCAGCCGCCGAAACGCCATAGGAGTTACGACCGAGAAAGATCTGGTTCAGATAGAGTTCCAGGATCTTGTCCTTGCCGAGCACGTTCTCCAGACGGTTGGCGAGAATCAACTCCTTGACCTTGCGTTCTACGGTCGGCGCATTTGCGAACAGGAAGTTCTTCATCACCTGTTGGGTGATTGTCGATGCGCCCCTGACACGGCCACCGCGCATGGCGTCCGCCAATGCTTTTGCCATACCCACCGGGTCATAACCCTTGTGGCTGTAAAAATTCTTGTCCTCAGCGGAGATGAATGCTCCCTTGACCAGCGGTGGCACTTCCTCAACCGGGCTGAACAAACGGCGTTCCCGGGCGAATTCGTCGATCAATTCCCCCTCTCCGGAGAATACCCGGCTGATGATTGGGGGCTGGTAGTTGGACAAGGCCTCGTGGTTGGGCAGATCGCGGTCGAACAACCACACAACAGCATCAAGCAAGACGACCAGCGAAATCATCCCCAGCACGGCCAGGCTGAACAGGTATCCGAGGAACCGGGCAGATGCGCCGGCCGCCAGGCTCAACCACGGAAGACCGGATTTGGGGCGGGCTTCTTCTGGCCCGGAATTGTCTGGGTTCTGGCTGTCCATATTCGTACGTGAAACCCGGTATTGACTCAGGAAAACAAGTCCGCAACGCCGATCGGGCTCAAATCACAATTCAGGCTTCAAGTCCACATCGTCAAGAGCCTGACTTGATCGCGACGCGGCGCAGATCCCGCCCGCCCCGGCGAAATAGCGTGGCCTGGCGTTGCCAAGACGGCAGCGCCAGCCGCAACCGAAAAAAGTTGCTGGAACATTTTCTTGACTTTGGATAACCTGTCGCCGAACGCCGCCGTGCGCAATCGCTTTCCGGCTGGCGTTCTATCAGGATTTAGACTGAATCCATGCACCTTCTCCGAATTCCCGGGACAGAAACGCCCCGGAACCGGGAGGGTGCGGAATGTCAGGCTGGCGGAGCCGCCCCATGCAGGGCGAAGTTGACAACAAATTGATCGAGGACTCGCGACTTTGACCATTGAGACGCGCCAAGCAAAAGGAATTTGGCCGCTGACGTTGCGTGTCCCCGCTACGGATGCAGATCGATTCGGAAGAACCGAAGCTACCGGTCTGCGCCCGCCCACAAGGTATTATCATGTCTCAACAGTTACTTATCGATGCGACACATCCAGAGGAGACGCGCGCTGTCGTCGTTGAAGACGGCAAGGTACGAGAGTTCGATTACGAGTCCACCAACAGGAAACAGATCACCGGAAATGTCTACCTGGCAAGGGTAGTCCGCGCCGAACCGTCGCTTCAGGCTGTATTCGTAGAATACGGCGGAAACCGTCACGGGTTTCTGGCGTTCTCGGAAATTCATCCGCACTATTACAAGATTCCGGTAGCCGACCAGCAACCGGACGCCAAGGAAGGAGCCGAGGCTACTGTCACGGACTCTGCTGAAGCGGATGGGGAAGCGGCGCCCGAAGCGCCTGTCGTTGAAATTGCCGAACCACTTGACTCTGATGGATCGGATCTTCCGCTGCCCGTCCCGGTTCCAGAGGAAGCGGGCGACCCCGTTATTGCGACTGCAACAACCGACCCGGACGAACTTGAACCGGACTCGGCAAGCGATGAAGGCGCGTCCGCTGACACGTCGGCCGACCTGCAGGAAACAGCCGGCCGCGAGGAAATCAGCGAGGTAATCCAGCAAAACCGCAAGTTGCGCCGTGACTACAAGGTGCAGGAGGTCATCAGGCAAAAGCAGTTGATGCTGGTGCAGGTCATCAAGGATGAGCGCGGGAATAAGGGGGCGGCGCTGACCACATACATCAGCCTCGCGGGACGCTATTGCGTGCTGATGCCGAACACCGACCGGGGTGGCGGGATCAGCCGCAAAATCACAAATGTCACTGATCGCAGGAAGCTCAAGCAGATCGTCAACGACATTGATGTTCCGGAAGGTGTTGGCCTCATCATCAGAACTGCTGGAGCAAACCGTACCAAGCAGGAGATCAAGCGCGACTACGAATATCTGATCCGGCAATGGGACCAGATCAGGGAGCTCACATTCAAGTCAATTGCGCCGGCCAAGATATTTGAGGATGGCGGCCTCATCAGGCGCACGATCCGCGATGACTACTCCAAGGGTATTGATGAGGTCATTGTCGACGGCGATGAGGGATACAAGACGGCCAAAGGCTTCATGAAGCTGATCATGCCCTCTCATGCCAAGAAGGTGAAACGGCATGCCGGCAACCTGCCCCTCTTCACTGCCCATGGAGTCGAGCAATTCGCGTCAGGGCTGTTTGACCCGGTAGTACAACTTCCAAGCGGCGGATATATCGTCATCGGCATCACCGAGGCGCTGGTGGCAATCGATGTGAACTCTGGAAAGGCAACCCTTCACGGAACGCTCGAGCAGACGGCGCTGCAGACAAATCTCGAGGCTGCCGAGGTTATTGCAGAGCAACTCAGGCTGCGCGACCTCGCCGGACTGATTGTCATCGACTTCATCGACATGGAGGAATCCCGGCACAATTCGGCCGTCGAAAAGTGCCTGAAAGACAATCTGAAGGCCGATCGATCAAAGATCCAGGTCGGGCGGATAACCGGATTTGGCCTTCTCGAAATGAGCCGCCAAAGGCTGCGGCCGGGTCTGCTGGAACTCTCTTCACAGCCCTGCACTACCTGTAACGGGACCGGGCTGGTCAGGGCACGGGACTCTCTGGCTCTCGAAGTCCTGCGGCAACTGGAGTTCAGGGCAGCCAGCGCCAGCAGCCAGTGCAGTATCGTTGCCACGGTTCCTGTGGATGTTGCCAACATAATCCTCAACCAGAAGCGCGGAACGCTGGCGCACATCGAGAACGCCCATCAGGTTTCGGTCATTGTTGAAGGGCACGCTCGCTATACCGGCAGCCAGGTCGAGATCCGGCAGCTTGAGACCGAGGTGCTGGAATCGGGGGAAACCAAGGAAACCGTGATCAGCGTCGAGACTTCGCTGCAACCGGAATCGGACGCCGGCCAGGGAACCCAAAGACACGATGAAGGCCATAAACAAAGGCGCAGGCGTACTTCCCGGGGCCAGGGGCGGCGAGGCGCGAGGGGCGCGCGCAATGCATCCGGCAGCAGTGAAGAAACCCGGGAAGCCACAAGCGACGCCGAGCAGCCACATGAGCAAGCGGCTCAGCCGGACGACGCTGAGAGGAAGCAACGGGGCCGGGGCCGAAGAACCCGGCGGCGATCTGGGTCGAGGCCCCCCAAGCGGCCGGACGCCGCTGGAGAGTCAAGCACTCAGGCCGACGATGTTCTGCAAGCAGCGGACGCTGGAGGCAAGGAGGCAGAGCGGGTTGAAGAAGAGCCGGGCGGGCCCGGCGGAAAGCCGCCCAGAAGGCGCAGACGGGGTGGGCAACGGAGGAAGACCGGCGAAACAAGAACTGAATCCAGGCAGCAGGAGCCGGACGCAGCTTTGCCATCAGGTGACGAAGGCGCATCAAGCCGTGCGGAAGCCAGCAATCAGCATGACGAGTCCGGAACTGGCGCCATGAGTGCCGATAGAGCCGAAATGGCGGCGGCGCCTGCAATCGAAGCTGCCGCTGAGCTGGGTCCAAACTCGTCAGGGCAACCAAGGCGGACAGGCTGGTGGTCGCAAGAGTTTCAGGACCGGTAGAGGCATTCCCATTGACTGGCCTGCATACACTAGCGATCAATCCTGAGCTTCACGGACGTCCCCAAGCATCTGAGTCTACGATAATGAACACATGCAACTGCATTGCCCGCACCTTGCTATTCCTGCTTCATACGCTTGTTGCTGCACTTCTCTTGGTTCCTGCATATGCCGCCAGTGAAAAGCCGTTTGATTTCAATCAGTTGACTGATGAAGATCAAGCTGCGCTGCACAAGATAATCAGAGAATATCTGGTTCAGAATCCGGAAGTGCTGGTTGAGGCATTGCAGGTGCTGCAAGACCGGGAGCAACTCTCCCAGGAAGCTGCCAGCCGCGAGGCCATAAACCGGCTCTCCGGACAACTCCTTGATGACGGTTACTCGTGGGTCGGCGGAAACCTGGAAGGCGATATCACGATCGTCGAGTTCTTCGACTACAGATGCGGATATTGCAGGAGATCACATGACGTAGTGGCCGAGTTGATCAAGACAGACGGCAATATTCGCCTTGTTCTCAAGGAATTCCCCATTCTTGGCGAAGAATCTGTTTTCGCTGCCGTGCTGGCTATCACGGCCCTGCGCATGGCAGGGCCCGAAGCATACAAGGCAGTTCATGACATGCTCATGACGTATCAAGGACCCTATGACACCAACCTGGTGGCCCAGACTGCCGCGACTGCGGGCATCGAATTTGCAGAATTGTCCAACGCGATGTCTGACCAAAGCGCAGCCACACTTGTTCAGGCGAACTATGCTCTGGCGCGGGAACTTTCGATCACCGGTACACCGGCATTCGTGATTGGCAGCCGGCTTATTCGCGGCTACCTGGACCTTGACGAAATGCGGCGCACTGTTGCCGACGAACGGGCACGGTCCAACTGATTCCGGCCCGATTGCGGACCGGTCCCACAATTTCGGTAATCTTCAGGTGAATGATGGCTAAGGAAACGGACAAAAAGGTCAGCGAAGGTTGTGAAGGCGGCCCTCCGTCGGAGCAAGGCGCATTCGGCTTTTCGGCAATCGAACGCCTGGCGGAGCTCATGCAGGAGCATGGGCTGGAAGAAGTTGATGTCTTCGAACGCCGCGGCAAGGATTGGAAGACCAGAATCCGGCTATCAAAGACCCCTTCGCAAAGAACGGTGGCTGTCGAACCCGCCAGACCGGCTCCACCGGCAGCAGCGCCCGCCCCGGTTCAGGATGATCCGGGACCGGCTTCGGACCCGGCCGAACATCCGGGGGTTGTCCTGGCCCCAATGATTGGAACCGTTTACCTCCAGCCGCAACCAGGGACGCCAAAGTTTGTTGAGGTTGGCAGCGCGGTTGCAGAAGGGCAAACCCTGCTCATCATTGAAGCCATGAAGACAATGAACCCTATCAATGCATCACATGCCGGCACCGTCAGACGGATACTCGTCGAGGATACTTCCATCGTCGAGTACGGCACGCCCCTGATGATCATCGATTGAGGCTTCAGCCCGATGGTATCCAAGATCCTGATCGCCAATCGTGGCGAAATCGCCTTGAGGGTCGTCCGGGCCTGCAAGGAGTTGGGTATTCCCTGTGTAGCCGTGCATTCAACCGCCGACGAACACGCCATGCATGTGCGCATGGCCGATGAGGCAATTTGCATAGGGCCACCGCCTTCGGCGCAGAGCTACCTGTCGATTCCGGCAATCGTCTCTGCCTGCAACGTGACAAAAGCAGACGCAATTCATCCCGGCTACGGATTTCTTTCCGAGAATCCGGACTTCGTCCAGATTCTGGAGGATCACGATATCACATTCATCGGACCGCGATCGGATCATATCAGGCAAATGGGTGACAAGATTGTCGCCAAGCAGACCATGCGCTCCCTTGGAATTGAGTGCGTACCTGGCTCTGATGGCGCAGTGCCCGACCAACAGTCGGCGGCGAAGATTGCCGGCGAGATTGGATTTCCTGTGCTTGTCAAGGCTGCTGCGGGGGGCGGAGGCCGGGGCATAAAGATTGCCCGGTCAGCCGAAGAACTTGAAGTGGCCTATTCGACTGCTGCTGCCGAGGCCTTGGCCGCATTCGGCAATGACGAACTCTACATCGAGAAGTTCCTTGAAAAGCCCCGGCATATCGAGGTTCAGATATTCGGGGACGGAAAAGGCAACGCCGTGCATGTCGGTGAACGCGACTGCTCACTGCAGCGGCGCCACCAGAAGCTGCTTGAAGAGGCGCCTGGACCCTGCATTGATGCTGAAACCAGGGACGCAATCGGCAGGAAGTGCGCCAAGGCGGTTGCAGAAATTTCTTATGCAGGCGCCGGAACGGTTGAATTCCTCTACGAAGACGGAAACTTCTATTTCATCGAAATGAACACGCGGCTCCAGGTCGAACACCCGGTCACTGAGTCTGTCTTTGACATTGATCTCGTTCATGAGCAGATCAGGGTTGCTTCGGGACAGCCAATGTCACTGGTGCAGGATGATCTGAGCATCAGGGGGCATTCGATCGAGGTCAGGATAAATGCCGAGTCGTTCCCGACATTCGCCGCTTCACCGGGAACCGTGACAGCCTTCCATGCACCTGGTGGACCTGGTGTCCGGACCGATTCAGCGCTCTATGCCGGCTACCGGATCCCTCCCTACTATGACAGCCTGATCGGCAAGGTCATCGTGCACGCCTCCGACCGTCGTGCAACACTCGCCAAACTAGGACAGGCACTGGATGAGCTTATCGTAGACGGTGTCGACAGCACGGTGGAACTCTTTCAGCTGCTTCTGCAGGAACAGGATATCATCAGCGGAGATTACGACATCAACTGGATGGAGAGCTGGCTTTCCAGGCATTGAGGGGAGGACGTATGCGCAATTCCTCCAGCAGGCGCCTGCATCTTCGCCTCCAGCAATACTTGCGCGCATTCGCCCTTGGAGTGTTCCCCATGGGCGACCCTTCGACACAGCAGGGCATCGAGTGGCATACCGTGGACAGGCGGGGCGTGCTTCCTCTCGACCAGTTCAAGATTCCGAGGAGACTGAGAAGAACCGCCCGCCGCAACGGTGCAGTGGCAACAGTCAATCATGATTTTGGACTGACGATCTCCCATTGCGCCGATCGCGAGGATACCTGGATCAATGAAGAGATCTTTTTGCTCTTTTCCGAACTTCACCGGCTCGGACTAGCACATTCTATCGAGGTCTGGGTGGACGGAGAGCTCGCTGGTGGGCTCTACGGTGTTGCAATCCGAGGCGTATTCTCAGGGGAAAGCATGTTCTCGTTGGTCCCGTGCGCGTCGCAGATCGCACTGATCCACCTTGTAGACAGGTTGCGGAATGGCGGCTTTCAGTTGCTTGATGTTCAATTCTCGACCCCGCATCTGGAGCGCTTCGGTGTCGTCCAGGTGCCCCACAAAGAATATCTGGGTCTGCTGTCTGCTGCGCTTGATGCCGATGCTGACTTCATGTGTCAGCCATTGGCCGAGTCCACGTCCTCGGTTTTGCAGCGGATGAGCCAGACATCGTATCTTGGATGATCCATCGCTGACAGCGCTGGCGCAGACGAGATCATCCAGGCATCAAACACGATCTCGGCCGAGTTCGTGTCCCGGATTCTGACAAAGGCGTAAGACTCGGTGGCGAGGCTCTCGGGAAGGTAGCGGCAGACCTCCAGACTGATCGATAACCGGCCGAAATCGAGCGTCTCTCCGGTTCGAACGTCAAACTCGGACACCCTGCCGGTCACCGTGTCCAAACCTCTCAGCACAGCGCCGTTCGCATCCAGCGCGACCTGAGCTTCGCCAATTGCCGAACCGAATAACAAGGCCGCAAGCGGCAAAACAGTCCACTTCATTCGTTTGCGCGGGTCAGCGCCTCCGTCAACGAAGTCATGAGATCCCTGTAACCCTGCGTGTCCGTAATCGTCTCACCCTCCTCCAGCAGCTCGAACGCGCCCCCGGGACTGATTTCGATGAATTGCCCGCCAAGCAGGCTCTCGGACGTCACGATTGCCTGGCTGTCGATGGGAATCTCCAAACCTTCAGCCACCTCCATACGCACGCGTGCATAAAATGTTGCCTGGTCGAGAGACACACTGCTAACGCTGCCGACGTTCACGCCGGCCATTCTGACCTGGGTCCCGATCGAAATTCCCTGGGCGGAATCGAACAATGCGGCGATTTCGTAACCTGACTCGCTTCCAAACCAGTCGCGGTCCTCATTGAGTACCCAAAGAAATACTGCTGCGACAACGAGGACCACAAATCCGACCAGAGCCTCAAGCCTGCTTTCTGCCATGTCGCGTCTCCTGCCTCCAGCCTACTCCGGCATCCAGGCCTCGTAGTCCGCGCGCTTGGCCGGTTCTTGGGACAGAAGAGAACCTGCCGGAGTCCGCGCACTTTCGGTTCCCGTCAGATTGCTGACATGCGTGCGCTGCCACCTGTGACGCACATGCGGCTCCTGCGTAGGGGGTTGCTGGTATGTATGGTGAAGCCACCCATGCCATTCAGGTGAAACCCGGCTGGCCTCCATCTCGCCATTGTAGATGACCCATCGGCGGCTTCCGTCGGCATTCTGGTAGAATTTGTTGCCGTCTTCATCCCGGCCAACCTCCTGACCATACAAGAGGGTGTGCAGTTGTGTGCCGAGCGTCTGGCCATTCCACCAGGTCAGGAGTCTCAAGATGAACTTCATTGAACCTTCCTGTTGCCCTTGCTGCGATCATGCGGAGCCGGTCGCGCCCGCCCGCAAGCAGGGTCAGTATTGTGCTGCTACCTTCTTCTGGCTTTCCGAGTAGATCAGCAACGGCGGAATGCCTGAACTGATCACTTCCTGGTTTACCACAACCTCTTCAACACCTTGTGTGCAAGGGAGATCGAACATTGTGTCCAGAAGTACATCTTCCAGAATTGATCTGAGGCCGCGGGCTCCCGTCTTTCTGTCAATTGCCTTTCGGGCGATGGCTGCTATCGCATCCGGGGTAAAGGTCAGTTTGACATTCTCGAGTTCCATCATGCGCTGATACTGCTTGACGAGTGCATTGCGCGGCTCGGTCAGGATCTTGACAAGAGCGGCCTCGTCCAGCTTTTCCAGTGTTGTAACAACAGGCAGCCTGCCCACAAACTCAGGGATCAATCCGTACTTCAACAAATCTTCCGGCTCCAGCAAGCTATAGAGCTCCTCTAGATTGCGGCTGTCTTCGTCAGCGACTTCGGCTCCAAAGCCGATGGAAGAACTTCGTTCCCTTCGGGAGATTATCTTCTCCAGCCCCGCAAATGCGCCACCGCAAATGAACAGGATATTGGTCGTGTCGATCTGCAGGAATTCCTGTTGCGGGTGCTTGCGTCCACCCTGTGGTGGCACCGATGCTACCGTGCCCTCCATGAGCTTCAACAAGGCTTGCTGGACCCCCTCTCCGCTCACGTCCCTGGTGATGGACAGATTTTCTGCCTTGCGCGTGATCTTGTCGACTTCATCGATGTAGACGATGCCGCGCTGCGCGCGCTCTACGTTGTATTCGGAGGCCTGCAAGAGCTTCAGAATGATATTCTCGACATCCTCGCCCACATATCCGGCCTCAGTCAGAGTTGTCGCGTCCGCCATTGTGAAGGGGACATCGAGCATTCTTGCCAGCGTCTGCGCCAGCAGGGTCTTTCCGCAACCCGTCGGCCCGATAAGCAGGATATTCGACTTGGCAAGTTCGATATCGCCGGAGCGGGGCGGGGTCGCCAATCGCTTGTAGTGATTGTAGACGGCCACGGAGAGAACCTTCTTGGCGCGCTCCTGCCCTACGACGTAATCGTCAAGCACATTGAAGATGGATTGTGGATTTGACGTCTCGGAGTCCGATTTGGCGCCACCCTGCTTGGCCTCCTCCTTGATAATGTCCATGCAGAGTTCAATACACTCGTCACAGATGTAGACTTGCGGGCCAGCTATGAGCTTTCTGACCTCATGCTGACTCTTGCCGCAAAACGAACAATACAAGTGCTTCTCTTCGAAGGTATCACTATTCGGCATCACAAAACCTGCACTCTTCCTGCCTCGCAGCCGCTATATCCGGTAACAACAGGCAACCGCTTCCTCCAAAACTTAAGGGAGAATTCTGTCAAGGGCAATTGTACCAGAAGCCAATGAATCCCGCGAGCAGAGCCAGTTGTGACAGGCTGGCTTCCCTGCAAACTGTCCACGACCCCGGTTAAGCCGAGACGGGGGTAGCATGTGTGTTACCTGTTCGCGAAGAATGGCCATTCACAGTTATCCTTTGTCTTCCCTATTCTGGACAATCTTGTCGATGATCCCCCAGGACATGGCCACTTCCGGTGTCATGAAGTTGTCCCGGTCGAGAGCATCCGCAACCCGCTCAACGGGCTGACCCGTGTGTTTCGCGTAAATGGCGTTCAACCGGTTGTTCAATTCGAGGATTTCCTTGGCGTGAATTGAAATATCGGCGGCCTGGCCCTGAAATCCACCGCTGGGTTGATGCAACATGATGCGGCTGTTTGGCAATGCAAACCGCATGCCCTTGTTGCCGGCTGCAAGCAGCAATGAACCCATTGAGGCCGCCTGGCCTACCGCCAAGGTCGACACTGCTGGCGATATGTATTGCATCGTATCGTATATCGACAATCCGGAAGTGACGGCCCCGCCCGGACTGTTGATGTACATCGCTATTTCCTTCTTGGGGTTTTCCGACTCCAGGAACAGCAACTGCGCAACCACCAGAGTCGACAGCGTATCGTGAATGGGGCCCGAGACGAATACAATCCGTTCCTTCAGAAGCCGGGAGTAAATGTCGTAGCTGCGCTCGCCTCTTGAAGTCTGCTCCACAACAATGGGAACAAGCGTATTCATGAAGGTGTCGATCGGATCCTTCATCTGGAATTGTCCTTCCTGAATTGATTTCTGGGCGGAACAGCCTGGACGGCCGGACCGGACTCATTGCTATTGTTCGGTTTGAGGCTGGTTAGCGCCACTTGCTGCATTGGATGAACGCCCGGCGAGCGCACCCTTTTCTCCAGGTTCAGCTTGCGCTCACGTCATCAAGCTCCTCAAGCGCCATCCGGCGAGCCAAAAACTCTTCAAATTCCAGTTGAAGTTCTGTCTTGGTCACCAGCTCGAAAATAAACCGAAGAACCTTGCGTTCCATTATCTGATTGCTGATGCTGCCAGCGAAGTTGGAATTCGACTCGACCAGGGCTTTTGCTTTGTTTTGTTCTTCCGGATCTTCGAACCGCTGCTCAATCCACCGGTTGATTTCGGCCCGCGTTGTGCGCAATTCGTGCTTACCAGCCTGATCAACCATGAAAAGTGCAAGTTTGAGCCGCCTGCTGGCAATTTTGACAACTTCTTCCTCGTCTACACCGCTGTCCTGGACCGGCTCGTCGCCAGCCGTGTCTGGCCCATCCGTTTCGGCTCCTTCTGCCGCCACCTCCGGCGAACTATTTTTGACTGCCTCGTCGTCGGAAGATTCAGCGGATTTGGCAATGGCTTCCTTCAGAAGGGCAGCCCGAACTGTGTTCGCCTCCTCTTCCAGCAAGGACGGAGGCAACTCGGTCTGGATCCGTTCATCAAGCGCATCCAGCAGGAGGCGGTTCACGATCTCCTGAGTCCACTCCGAGTATTGTGCCAATTGCCGTGCCCGTATGGATGACTCAAGGGCCTCCCAACGGTCCAAACCTCCACAGAGTTTCCCCCGTTCTTCCTTGGTTTCCGGAATCTCAACTTTGCTGATGCTCTTTATCTGGCATTCGTATTCCGTCTTTTCGTCGTTGCTGCCCGGAGAGCCCGTCACCAACTTCGGGACCATCCTTCGTTCACCGACCTTGGCCCCCAGAAGGCCACTGGCAAAGAAATGATCGGAATCAGGACCATCCACATAGCAACTGTGTTCCTCATCCCGGAGATCCTCCTGTTCGGCTCCCTCGACAAAGACCTTCAGATCAAGAACTACCAGATCGTTTACCGCCGCCTCATAGTCTTCGCCTGTGCTTACAGGCTTCACGAGCTGCCGGAGGAATTTGTCCAGGCGCCGCTGCACATGCCGGTCCGTATCCTTGAGAACCGGCCGTTCAATGGTGATTTCGGAAAAATCGATTTCCGGAATCTCAGGCATGCACTCGTAATCCACTGTGACTTTGACGGAACCAGTTTCTTCCCCGTCGGCTAAATCCAGCTTGGGATTTGTGACGGGCCGGTCCCCGGTCGCTTCCAGATGGTTCTTGACAACTTCCTTGATGATGTCGTTGACCATTTCTGATCGCAATTGCTTGCCGAACCTGGTCCTGATCAGCTTCGCAGGTACTTTGCCGCGGCGAAAACCCGGCAAGTTCATTGTCGGTCTGATTTCCTCGATCTTTGAATCGATCCTGCCGCCGATTTCATCAGCGGTGATGCTACCCTCGTATTTCCGAACCAGCCCTTCGGCGACGACCTCAGTCAGATTCATTAGCAACTAGCCCTCATTTGTTGTGGTGCGGACGAAGGGACTCGAACCCCCACGCCTTGCGGCGCCAGATCCTAAATCTGGTGCGTCTACCAATTCCGCCACGCCCGCACACTTCAATCCGTCAGGCGATCACGCGACCCAAGAATCGCAGGTGATTACCAGTTTGCCAGAGCGCGGGCGAGAGAAAAATCTACTGCGGACGGGGCGCACCCGACAGGGATACCGGCCGCTTCCGCCGTCAAGATCCTGCTGTAGGAAGTTCTACCTCTAAACCGGCGAGAACTGCCGGAATTGCCTCGGGCAAATCCTCAGCAATCAGTCCAGGGCCAAATGAACGGGCAGCCGCATGGTGCAACAGAGCCCCTGAGCAGGCTGCCGTACAACTATCAAACCCCCTTGCCATGAGCCCCGCAATCAAACCGGCAAGCACATCTCCGCTCCCTGCTGTTGCCAGCCATGGCACCGAGTCATCGCCGGTTGCCGCAATCAGGAATACCCGCCCGTCCGGCGCCGCAACAACTGTGTCATGTCCCTTTAACAACACGACCGCGTTGGAGCGGCGTGCCGCCGCCTGCGCAACATCCAGCTTGGATTCTACCGTTCTGACAAAGGCTCTCTCATACAGGTCCGGAAACAGCCGTCTGAACTCGCCGCCATGCGGGGTCATTACCACATCTGCCGTGATGCGACCGAACAAGTCCTCGGGACTCTCGCTGAAACTGGACAACGCGTCTGCGTCGAGCACCAAGGGGCGGCCAGATTCCAGCAGCCGTGCAATCATGCGCCGCGTCAACTGCCCGGTTCCAAGTCCAGGCCCTGCGCAGACAGAATTGACTCTCGGATCCTCAAGCAATGACTCAAGGGCGCAGGCATCATCAACGGTTTGCAGCATGATGGCGTTGAGTTGCGACGCATGTTCCGCCAGTCCTGCCGACTCGACCCCGATGGTCACCAGTCCGGCTCCTACCCGCAGCCCCGCCCGGGCCGCCAGGCGGGCAGCGCCGCCCTTCCCTCTTCCACCTGACAGTACCAGCAAGTGGCCGTAGTCGTATTTGTGGGCAAGAGCGTCCCGCTTCATCAGTTGCTTCGACGGCAGATCGCTTGCCACCAATCGGCGGCAGACGGCTTCACCCTGATCAAATTGATCAAGTTCTCTTTCCAGCCCGATCGACTTTACAACCAGTTTGCCCGCTAGCCCGCCGCCTTCCCTCAGGAAATGCCCGGGCTTGGCGCACTGGAAGGTGACCGTCAACTGAGCGGGAGCTCCGCCCCAGCTGCCGGTGCTCATGAATTCGCCTGTATCGGCATTGACGCCGCTGAGGATGTCTACTGCCACAACAGGTCCAATCCCGGACCCGGCTATCAGCGCATCTAGCGCCAGCCCGCCGACGGGCCTGTGCAGTCCGGTTCCGAACAGCGCGTCGACCACAACCGTACCGGCAGCGCATGAGTCCCTTGTGAATTCCGCAAGATTGGAAGTCGCCCCGAGTGCGCTCCATCTTGACCGCATTGCTGCGGCCTCAGCCGACATGGCTTCCGGACTCCCGGTTGCCCAGAGCGAGACCTGCCAACCGTCATGAACCAGCGCCGCAGCAATCGCAAAACCGTCACCGCCGTTGTTTCCGGGGCCGCACAGAACAGCTGCCCGCCTCTGGTCCGCCTCGCGATTGCCAAACTGCTCGATTATTTCCTCGCAGACGCAGAAGGCAGCCTTTTCCATCAAGTCGAGGCCCGAAACCCGGCCACTTGCCATTCCGGCTTGCTCCATGGCCCGCATCTGATCTGCTCTCAAGACAATCGGCATTGAACCTGTTTCTCACTCTGTTGAACAATTGGGCCAGCTGCACAAAAATTAGGCAACCCCTATGAAATGCCGCAACTGGCTGCTCCCGATCATTGCCTTGCACCCGCCGCAAGTGAAGTAGTGCCGTTCAGTTATTGCCACCGGTCAAGGAGCCGCGACCATGAAAAAGATTGAGGCCGTCATCAAGCCGTTCAAGCTGGACGAGGTCAAGGAGGCCCTTCAAGAGGTCGGAATTCAGGGCCTGTCGGTTGTCGAGGTCAAGGGCTTCGGACGGCAGAAGGGTCACACTGAACTTTATCGCGGCGCCGAATACGTCGTCGACTTTCTCCCAAAGGTCAAGATTGAGGTCGTGCTTTCCGACGACCAGCTTGAAGATGCGCTGGAAGCCATTCAGAAGTCTGCCCGCACGGACAAGATCGGGGATGGCAAGATATTTGTTGTTCCCGTCGAACAAGCCATCCGCATCAGGACCGGCGAAGCAGGTGACGACGCCCTCTGAACAGGAGCCGGCCCCGTTGCACAAATCCCAGGACCAATAATCGAGAAAGGTTCAACCATGAAAACTGCCGCAGACGTCCTCACCTTCCTTGAGGAGGAGGAGGTCGACTATGTCGATATGCGATTCACCGATCCGCGGGGCAAGCTTCAACACGTCACAATGCGATCAAGCCATGTAGACGAAGACCTGTTCGAAGACGGATTCATGTTCGATGGTTCCTCCATTGCCGGTTGGAAGTCGATCGAGGTCTCCGACATGAAGATGATGCCGGATCCGAATTCTGTCTATCTTGACCCGTTCTACGCGGAACGGACAGCCTGCATACATTGCTGCGTTGTCGAACCCGATACCGGGGAACCTTACCTCCGGGACCCGAGAAGCACAGCCGAAAAAGCCGAGATGTTTCTGAAGTCGACTGGCATTGGCGATGTCGCATATTTCGGGCCGGAGGCGGAATTCTTCCTGTTTGACGATGTCCGCTTCTCCAACACCATGAACAAGGTGTCCTACGAACTTGACGCGCTGGATGCCTCGTGGAACACAGATTCAGAGTATTCCATGGGCAACACCGGACACCGTCCAGGAGTAAAGGGCGGGTATTTTCCGGTGAATCCAGTGGACGCCGGACAAGACATCAGGTCAGAGATGCTCTCGACCATGGCCCAGATGGGCATGAATGTTGACAAGCACCATCACGAGGTCGCCTCCTGCCAGCATGAACTCGGATTGATCTTTTCTTCGCTGACCGACCAGGGAGACCAGCTCCAGAAATACAAATACGTCGTTCAGAATGTTGCCCATGCTTATGGCAAGTCGGCAACATTCATGCCGAAACCGATCGCAGGTGACAACGGCACCGGCATGCACGTCAACATGTCGATCTGGAAGGATGGCTCCCCGGTTTTTGCAGGCAACAAGTATGCGGACCTCAGCGACGAGGGCTTGTGGTTCATTGGTGGCATTCTCAAGCACTCAAAGGCGCTCAACGCCTTCACCAATCCAACCACAAACTCCTACAAGCGCCTGATACCGGGCTTTGAAGCGCCAGTTCTCAGGGCATATTCGGCCCGCAACCGCTCAGGTTGCGTCCGAATTCCCTGGACAGAGAGCCCGAAGGCAAAGCGGGTAGAGGCGCGCTTCCCGGATCCGACCGCAAATCCCTATCTTTGTTTTGCATCCTTGCTCATGGCCGGACTTGATGGAATCCGCAACAAAGTCGATCCCGGTGAGGCGATGGACAAGAACCTGTATGATCTCCCACCCGAGGAACTGCAGGGCATCCCGACAGTCTGTTCATCCTTGCGTGAAGCTCTGGACGAACTCAATCAGGATATGGATTTCCTGCTTGCAGGCGATGTGTTCAACAAGGACCAGATTGAGGGATACTGCGAGTTGAAATGGGAAGAGGTTTACGCGTTTGAACACGCACCCCACCCGATCGAGTTCGATATGTACTACTCAGCCTGATTGGCCACATTCAATCATACTCTTGGGGCTGGCAGCTGAGAAACGTTGCCGGCCCTTTTTGTTGCGACAGCATCGACCGGACACATGTCCACTTGAAGGTCCGTTTCTTTGGACTGAACTATCAGGCTCATTCGTGGCCATGGCGGTCAGGCAAGAGCCGTAATGGCGACCTGAAGGCAAGACCAGAGCTGGCGGCAAGAGTTCCAGGAGCTCGCCTGCGCCACGATCGTGCTGCGCTGGCTGAACGTCGCGTCACCGGGGATTGAATACCGAACCAGGCGATGCTCATCGGTTTGACCCCTTCTCAAAAGCTGGCGAGTTCGGAAATCGAGGACATTGTCACGACGGCTGACCACCTGTTCCGCTCTGCCTACGAAACTGCAGGCCGGGCCGGCCCGCCACCAGGAAGACGCTCCGCTTCCGCGGTCGAAGCCTGTAAAACGATCAAGTAAGTCGAATTCAACATTCTCAAGGCGCCGGGAACGGCACTGGTGAGTGATGCGGCAACTGAGGTCATCTACATGCCACCGGAGGGCGAGGAAATTCTTGAGAGCAAGACCTGCCATTCGCTTTCCGGGCAGGGTATCCCCGCCAATGGACGATTGTACCAGTTCAGCCGGAAGGCAGCCTGATATCACGGCGCATGCGGCAAGTTCGCGATCGCCGGACACTCCCGGTGAGGATCTAAGCCTAACGGTCCGCAAATAATCCGAATCACAACTCTTGGGCCTACCTGCAATACGCCGGTTTCTGCTTGCCAAAAGCCCGGCAATCTCTTCCTGAAAGGCTCCGAGCAAGTAAAAATACGCAGAATTTGAGAAAATATCTGCCGACCCAGAAATTTCCTTTGACCGGTCGCCAATTCTGTAGTTTCAATTCGGAATCAAAACCCTGTTCATCTGGAGGTGTAACGGATGGACGTCTACAGAATTCCCTCAAGAAAAATCCACCCGGAGCGCGGCCCCCTGCTAGGAGACGGTTCGCCGAACGACGGTGATCGCGTCCAGATCGGGCCAACCATGCTCGCCTTTCGGGAATGGGAGGCTGCTGGGTTGGCACTGCCGGACCTGGATGCAATGCGCACATACCGTTGGAAGCGGCTTACACGGCATGTTACCGACCGAGACTATGGCGGCATCCTACTATTCGACCCATTGAACATCCGCTACGCAACCGACACGACGAACATGCAGTTGTGGAACACGCACAACCCGTTCCGGGCGGTTCTGCTGTGCGCCGACGGCTATATGGTTCTGTTCGACTACAAGAAGACCGAGTTCCTTTCGGAGTTCAATCCACTGGTGCGTGAAGTACGCTCAGGCGCGGGCTTCTTCTATTTTTCGACCGGCGACCATTCGGAACAACGCGCTGTCGACTTTGCCGGTCAGATCGTAGAAATCATGTCTGCCCATGCCGGCACCAATCGCCGGCTGGCAGTGGACAAGATCATGCCTCATGGCCTTGAAGCGCTGACCAAGGCAGGCTTCGAGATCTTTGATGGCGAGGAAGTCACGGAAAAGTCGCGCTCCGTCAAGGGCGAGGATGAATTACGCGCCATGCGGTGCGCCTCTCTCGCCTGCGAGCACGCCATTGCCGAAATGCACAAGCAAGCCGTGCCGGGCAAGACCGAGAACGACATCTGGTCGGTCCTGCATGCCGAGAACATCCGGCGCGGTGGAGAGTGGATTGAAACCCGCCTGCTTGCCAGCGGCCCCCGTACCAACCCATGGTTTCAGGAGTGTGGGCCCCGGGTTCTGCAGAACAACGAAATACTCGCTTTTGATACGGACCTTGTTGGATCCTATGGAATCTGCGTCGACATATCCCGGACCTGGTGGATTGGGGACGATGCGCCCCGGCCGGACATGGTTCGCGCCATGCAGCATGCACACGAACATATTTCGACCAATATGGAAATGCTGGCGCCGGGAGTCACCTTCAAGGAACTTATTCTTGGAGGGCACAAACTCGCTCCCGAATACCAGGAACGAAAATACAGCTGTAAGTTCCATGGGGTCGGTCTTTGCGACGAATGGCCACATATCTGCTACGAGGATGCCTACGAGCCCGGTGCATTTGAATATGTGCTTGAGCCAGGCATGGTGTTCTGCGTCGAGGCACTTGTCGGTGAACAGGGTGGAGATTTCTCGATCAAGCTTGAAGACCAGGTGGTGGTGACCGAGACCGGTTATGAGAATTTGAGCCGGTATCCGTTTGACGAACGGCTGATGGGCCTTTGATCCCCGGTATAGGAGACCATGGCGTCAGCTGAAACGGCTTGACTGGTCCATGCTTTTGAAATCGAGCCGGGCAAGCAAGCGGTTGAAACGGATATAGAGCAGCACGGCGGCTATTCCCAATCCGACGACTAGTCCCGACCAGACGCCAGGGCCGCCGCCTCCGAAGGTGAATCCAGCCAGATAGCTCACCGGGATGCCGACCACGGTGTAGCTGAAGGCGGCAATGATCATTGGAAAATGCGTGTCCTTCAAGCCGCGCAATAATCCCAACGCCACGACCTGCAAGGCGTCGCCTGCCTGAAACAATACAGCAACGTAAATCAAGGATACTCCGGCAGAGACAACGAGAGGAGCATTTTCATCTGTGCTGCTCAGGAAGGCGCGAACAAGGGTTTCCGGGAAAGTCAGCAGCACGCACACAACGATTGCCACAGCCACCAAGCATAAGATGGTTGCCGCCTGGTATGCGAGAACAATCTCGTCACGCCTGCCGGCTCCCAGCGCCCGCCCAACCATCACCGTGCCGGCATTGGCCAGGCCAAGATAGATCATGAAGACAAAGGCAGCGATTTCGAGCACAATTCCATGGGCAGCAAGCGTTGCCGTATCGATCCATCCCATCATCAGCATCGTGGTCGCAAAAAACCCGGTCTCGGCTACAAGCGTGGCGCTGATGGGCCATCCGAGATTGAACACCTCGACAGCCACAGGCCAATCCGGCCGGAAGAAATTGGAAAACAACGAATACTGGCGAAACAGCGGCTTCGAATAGACGTAGCCCACCATGACGGCGAATGCCAACCCGTGAGCCGCTATCGTCGCCACTGCTGCCCCCTCGATACCCATCTCGGGGAAGCCCAGATTGCCGAATATCAGCGCGTAGTTGGCAACTATATTGAACAGGGCCCCGGCGAGCGTTGCCCACAGGACAACCCGTGGTTGGACCAATGCAAAGAAGAAGCTCTTCAACGCCATTATGCCGAGAGACGGAAACAGGGACCACATGGCAATCCGCATATAGTCACCGGCCAATCCTGCAGTGGTTTCCTCCTGGCCAACCATGAGCAGGAAGGCTTCCGTGTGCCATAGCGGATAAAGGATGATTACACCGAATGCGATCGACAGCCACAGCCCCATCCGGACAACCCGCCGGACTCTCCACGTCTGACCGGCACCCTCAGCGCTTGCAGCAAGCGGCACGGTTGCCATCGCACAGCCCGAACCGACAAGAAATAGCACCGTCAGAAGGGTTGCGCCGAGCACACCGCCCGCAAGTTCCTCTACCCCGTACCAGCCCAACATGACCGCATCGGTCAAGTGTTTCAGCGATTGGGTAAGGTTGCTGCCAATGACTGGCAAGGCGAGAGACATTGTGGCGCCAACCTGCGCAACCAGGGGCGCGTTCTTCCTGAAGACTTTCATTCGGCTGCCGTATGCCAAGCGCCGAATTTCAACAAGTGCAGCGGGACTTCAAAAGTCGGCACTGCGCCAGGCGCAGCAAATGGCCAGCGGATTGCCCGGTGGAAACAGCAGGACAGCAGGTGGCCTCAAGGCGACGGATTGGGAATACTGCCATCTGAATCAAACAAATGGCATTTGCGGTTACCACCAACTCCAGCATATAGTGTACAAAAAAGAGCAGTAACTACAGAGGCCACACGATGGGTTTCGGGATTCCCGGCTCAACCACACCGGTGCAAGGCACTTACGACGCCTCCTCAATCGAGGTTCTGGAGGGTTTGGAACCCGTCAGAAAACGACCCGGGATGTACATTGGCGGAACAGACGCCCGAGCCCTCCATCACCTTGCTGCCGAGGTCATCGACAATGCAATGGACGAGGCCGTTGCAGGCCATGCAAGCCGTATCGAGGTCGAGTTCCATGACGACCATTCACTGACCGTCACTGACAACGGACGGGGAATTCCGGTGGATCCTCATCCGAAGTTTCCGGACAAGTCTGCCTTGGAAGTCATACTGACAACTCTTCATGCGGGCGGCAAATTCTCGGGCAAGGTGTATCAGACAGCTGGTGGACTACACGGTGTCGGAGTCTCGGTCGTCAACGCTCTGTCCGAGCAAATGACGGTTGAGGTCATCCGGAACCGGTCACGCTATACTCAGTCCTTTTCGCGCGGAAAGGCACTGGGAGAACTGGTGAAGGCGGGCGGCGCGTCAAATCGCAAGGGGACTTCCGTTACGTTTAGGCCCGACCCGCAGATATTCGGGGCTGGAGCCCGGCTGGATCCTGCCAGGGTGCTCGCGATGGTCCGGTCGAAGGCTTATCTGTTTTCCGGAGTCGAACTGCGGTGGAAGTGCGCGGTGAACTGCGCCGGCGTTCCGGAAACTGCGACCTTTCATTTTCCAGGTGGTCTGGCGGACTTTCTTTGCGACACGCTGAACGGGTCGGCGGTCCACGCCGAACAGCCGTTTGCCGGCAGGGTCGAATTCGCAGAACGCTTCGGCGACGGGACAGCCGGCTCGGTCGAGTGGGCGATCAACTGGTCGGCAAGCAGGGACGGCTTCACCCGCTCCTATTGCAACACGGTCCCGACAACTGAAGGCGGTACCCACGAAGCCGGTTTCTGGACAGCGATCCTGAAGGGTATCCGGGCTTATGGGGAGTACGTGTCCAACCGGCGAACTGCCCAGATCAATCGTGAAGACCTCCAGTCGACCGGATGCGCACTAGTCTCCTGCTTCATTGAGGAACCTGAATTCGTCGGCCAGACCAAGGACCGACTTGCAAGCGCCGCTGCACAACGTCTCGTAGAGAACTCCGTACGCGACCATTTCGACAACTGGCTGGCATCCGACCCGAGAGCATCTGCAGCAATTCTTGAGCATCTTGTTACCCAATCCGAGGACCGGTTGCGGCGGAAGGCGGAGAAGGAAACGTCGCGAAAATCGGCCACCAGGAAACTCCGCCTGCCAGGAAAGCTGGCGGATTGCTCGGATACATCGCGCGAGGGTACTGAACTGTTCATCGTCGAAGGCGATTCTGCAGGCGGGTCGGCCAAAATGGCGCGCGACCGCCACAAGCAGGCTCTGCTGCCCCTTCGGGGCAAGATCCTGAACGTCCTAGGGGCGTCGTCGGCGAAGATGCATCAGAACAGCGAAATCAACGACCTTTGCCTGGCACTCGGCGTGAAATCAGGCAGCAAGATTGATCCCGGCGACCTCCGTTACGAGAAGATCATAATTATGACGGATGCTGACGTTGACGGTGCCCATATCGCCTCGCTGCTGATGACGTTTTTCTTCACCCAATTGCGGGAAGTCATTGAATTCGGTCATCTTTATCTCGCATGCCCGCCACTCTACCGCATATCACAAGGGCCAGTTCGGCACTATGCGCGTGACGAAGCCGAGAAAGACCGGATTCTGGCTGAAGGATTGAACGGCAAGGGCAAGGTCGAGATTTCCCGATTCAAGGGACTTGGGGAGATGGATGCCAAGGACCTCAAGAGCACAACCATGTGCCCATCCACCAGGCGGCTGATACGGGTCGATATTGAGGACGGCGACGGCGGTGAGACACACTCACTGATCACGAGGCTAATGGGCCGGAAGCCTGAGGAACGCTTCCGTTTCCTCCAGGAAAACGCCCGTTTCGCCCCTGAACTGGACATCTGACGAAGCGCGTTCCCGGCATCCTGAACTGGTCCAGCAATTCACCATCGGCAGAATTGAGGTAGCCGGGTTCGGTCGCAAGTAGTTCAGTACAGGATCGATTCCATTATCCCAAACGGCCAGATGCACGATTTGCGATTGACAGCTTCCTATTTCCGAGTAATTTACTCGGAAATCAAACATCGGAGTCAAATCATGACAAACTTGAACGTCCGCCGCTCCATTTGCGCTGCGGCTATCTTCGCTGCAATCATCCCGATTCAGCTTCCAGCCCAGGAAGAAGGGAGTGTGGTCAACATCTACTCGGCCCGGCAGCAGGAGTTGATCGAACCGCTGCTTGAGAGGTTTCGGGAACAAACTGGGACAGAGTTCAACCTGGTCACCGGCCGGGCAGATGAACTGCTCACCAGACTTGCCCTGGAAGCAGAGGAGACACCTGCTGATCTGTTCATAACCGTTGATGCAGGCAGGTTGCATCGTGCGAAAGAGGCCGGCGTTCTCCAACCGATTGACCACGAGGAGATTACCAGTGCCGTTCCGGCTCACCTGCAGGATTCCGACAAACTCTGGGTTGGCCTCTCCAAAAGAGCGCGGGTTGTGGTCTATGCGCCCGAACGCGTCAACGCATCCCGGCTGTCCACCTACGAAGCACTCACTGACTGGGACTGGCAAGGCAGGATTTGCATCCGGTCCTCAAGCAACATCTATAACCAATCGCTTGTTGCATCATTGATTGCGTCTCTGGGCGCAGTGGCGGCAGATGATTGGGCAAGAGGCTTGGTTTGGAACATGGCACGGAATCCGTCAGGCGGTGATACCGACCAGATCAGGGCAGTTGCGGCTGGGGAGTGCGACCTCGCGGTTGTCAACACCTACTATTTCGGCAGGCTTGCCGGAAGTAGCGACCCTGACGATCAGGCAATTGCCAACTCCTTGAAGATCCACTGGCCCAATCAGGCAGAAGGAGATCGCGGCACCCATGTGAATGTCAGCGGTGCAGGCATCACAAAGCATGCCAAGAATCGCGAAGCGGCACTTGCTCTCCTGGCTTATCTCGTCTCTCCTGAGGCACAGCAATGGTACGCCGAAGTGAACTTTGAATATCCGGTTGTGCCAGGCACGCCTGTGTCTCCAGTCCTTGAATCGTTCGGCGAATTCAGGGAAGACGACCTCGATCTCTCTTTGCTTGGTACCCACAACTGGCAAGCCGTCGAGTTGATGGACCGTGTTGGTTGGAGGTAAAGATTAGCCAGTTTTATGCGGCGGCTATCAAGGCCGCCGCTTACAGAGGCCCCATTATGCCCAACAGCAGGATTGCGTTTCTGAGCAAGGCAGAGAACGAGCCAGAATACTGATGCCGGCTCTTGCCATTGCAGCCGCACTTTTGGCTGCCGCCGCAGCCGTCCCGATCATAAACGTCGCTTCGTCAGCGTTTCTTGCTGCCGATACTGGCGTTTGGCAGCACCTGATCGAAACTGTACTTCTCGGTTATGTACTGAACTCGATTACCCTGGTTGCAGGGGTTGGAGCGCTCGCCTGCCTGTTCGGCATTCCCGCGGCATGGCTCACAGCGGCCTGCGACTTCAGGTTCAGGAAATTGTTTGTCTGGCTGCTGCCACTCCCCCTTGTGATGCCGGCCTATATCATTGCCTACACCTATACCGGTCTACTCGACTATCCAGGGCCAGTTCAGTCCTATATCCGCGATGTCATGGGCTGGTCACGGAACGACTACTGGTTCGTCGAAATCAGGTCTCTCGGCGGCGCCATCGCGATGCTTGGCTTCGTTCTCTACCCATACGTGTACTTGCTGGCTCGTGCGGCATTTCTTGAACGGTCCATGCGGACACTTGAGGTCAGTCGCACACTCGGCCAGGGCGGTTTCAGCGGCTTCTTCCGACTATCACTTCCACTTGCACGACCAGCAATTGCAACCGGCGTGGCTCTGGTTGGAATGGAGACCCTAGCTGATTATGGGACTGTCCAGTATTTTGGTGTAACAACATTCACCACGGGCATATTCCGGACCTTTTACGGGTTTGGTGATCCGGTCGCAGCCATGCAACTCTCGGCAGTGTTGCTCGGTTTTGTCGCCCTGCTTATCTTGCTGGAACGCCTCTCTAGACGGCGCGCCCGTTTTGACTCGACTTACGACAAATCGGCTTCGAACCGGATCCGGCTCAATTCACGCAATTCGCTGCTTGCCTGGCTGTTCTGCGGACTTCCCGTCATGCTCGGGTTTGTGATCCCCGTGCTAGTTCTTCTGAAATACGCGCTGTTCGACAGCAATTTGGGTCTTGCCGATCAGTTCGTGCACGTCTGGAATTCTCTTCGTGTTGCTGCGCTTGCCGCGGTGATTTCGGTGACGTTTGCACTGGTTCTGGGGTTCATTGGGCGACAGAGCCAAAGCCGGATTGTCAAATCTACCATAGCTTTCGCCAGCCTCGGATACGCAATTCCCGGCACAGTCATCGCTCTGGGTATCCTCTCGCCCGTTATCTGGCTTGACCACAAATTGATCCGGTTGATCGAGAGACTATTCGACATCAATCCCGGACTTTTGCTCTCCGGCAGTCTCGCGGCATTGCTTTATGCCTACACAGTGAGGTTCATGGCGATTTCGCTCGGCAGCGTCAGTGCCGGCATGGAGAAGATCGGCTTGTCGCTAGATCATTCGGCCCGCACCCTTGGGAGCAAGCCTGCGGAACTCCTGTTCAAGGTACACCTGCCTCTCTTGCGCAGCACCATCCTGTCTGCTCTGCTCATCGTATTCGTGGATGTTCTCAAGGAATTGCCGGCGACATTGGTTCTCAGGCCCTTCAACTTCAACACACTTGCTGTGCGTGCCTATGAGCTTGCATCCGACGAGCGTCTGGCAGATGCCGCAGTTCCATCGCTGCTCATCGTCCTGGTAGGAATTCTACCGGTGATCTATTTGACCCGCACCTTTGTGGGCGACCCAGCTCAATCAGGACTGCCAAGCGAGCAACATTTGACCCGGACATGAGCCCGTAACCTGCCATTGCTGGTCAGGAGTACTGCCGATACGCTCTTGAAATCTGGATCATCAATTGTCCAAGGCCCGATCCGGCGGCCCTTCACAATGCAACCCTGTTCAGTCGACCGGAAGCCGTGCCTCTGCAAGCTCGACCCACCAGGAACACCCAGCGGGGATCGCCTCGTCATTGAAATCGTAGTTCGGGTTGTGAACCGGCGCCGTATCGCCATTGCCAACCAGAATATAGGCACCTGGCCGTTCATTCAGCATGAATGAAAAATCTTCTGCTCCCATGATCTTGGGCGCTTCACAGTCCACAGTCCCGGCAACGCGGTTTGCTGCATCAATGGCATGGTCTGTTTCCCACTCACTATTGACCATGACCGGATAGCCTTCAACGATGTCGAGTTCCACATTGGCGCCGAATGTTTCGGCCGTTGACAGAGCGATCTTCCTGACTTGATCGAATACGTCTGACCTGACTCCTTCGTCCATTGTTCTGATCGTACCGCGCAATTCCACCTTTCCCGGAATGACATTGTGAGCGTCTGAATCGGTGCGGAACGAGGTGATCGATACCACCACAGGATGCAACGGGTCGATACGGCGAGACGCAATGGTCTGCAGGGCGAGAACCAAGTGGCACCCGACCACTGTCGTGTCGACTGTTGCATGCGGCCTTGCGGCGTGGCCGCCCACGCCCTCAAGCTTGATCGTCAAGGTGTCAGCAGCAGCAAAGAACGGGCCCTTGCGGATAGCAAACTCGCCAACTTTCATTCCAGGCATGTTGTGCATGCCGTAGACTTCCTGAACGCCGAAACGTTCCAGAAAGCCATCCTCAACCATCTCGCGGCCGCCGCCTCCGCCCTCTTCAGCCGGTTGAAAGATGACCACGACATCACCGTCAAAGTTGCGTGTTTCGGCAAGGTACTTGGCTGCGCCGAGAAGCATTGAGGTGTGGCCGTCGTGACCGCATGCATGCATCTTGCCTTGATGTTCAGAAGCGTGAGGCACGCCTGATGTCTCGGTGATGGGCAGCGCATCCATATCAGCCCGCAATCCAATCACCCTTCCCGATGTGTGCTTTCGCCCTCGGATTACTCCCACAACACCGGTTCGGCCAATGCCACTGGCGATTTCGTCGCATCCAAATTCCTGGAGTTTGCCAGCGACAAAAGAAGATGTCCGGTGGGTATCAAACAGGAGTTCGGGGTGGCGGTGAAGATCATGCCGCCAGCCAGTGATCTCCCCGTGCAGTTCAGCAAGTCTGTTCCTGATTGCCATGTTCTCTCCTTACACACTCAATCTTTCGATCAGGCTCCGGACAAAGGCGACGCTGGCATCAAGCTGATCGACAGTCAAATACTCATCCGGTTGATGTGCCTGGGCGATGTCACCGGGTCCGCAGACTACCGCAGAATACGCCTTTTCCTGAAACTGCCCCGCCTCAGTACCGTACGACACCACATGGGTTTCATTGTCGCCTGTCAACTGACGAGCGAGGAGTTCCGCCGATCCGGATTCCTCCGGGGCAAGAGGCGGCACATCATACCACGGCGTTATCGAGATTGCCGTGTCCTCATTGACCAGTTTCATTTCTTCCTCGATCGAGGCGGCAAAGTCACGAAATCTCTGTTGCCACTGATGGGGAGAATCCCCTGGCACACAGCGAAACTCGAGGCCGAAGCGGCAATCCTTGGCGGTTATGTTTTGGGCTGTTCCGCCCCTGATGGTTCCCACATGGAGGGACGTCCAAGGTGGGTTGAACATCTCTGCTGCGGGGGCTGGTTTTGCAGCAGCGCTCTCCGAATTCCTCTGGTTTGCCCAGTCAATCAACCTTGCGCCCACCATGATCGCCGAAACGCCTGTATGGAGTATGGACGAATGGACTTCATGCCCCCGGACATGCACGGATACACCGCTGCCGCCCTTGTGACCGGTGACGACTTTCATCATTGTCGGTTCACCGACGATCACCGTTGAGGCTCTCGGAAGATCCACCAGCATCCTGTCGATCATCGGCGGTGCTCCCAGACAGCCAATCTCCTCGTCCCTGGAAATTGCAATCTGAATTGGCCGCTTGAGATCCGCTGCGAGCATCTCGGGAACACATGCGAGAACCGCAGCCACAAAACCTTTCATGTCGCAAGCGCCACGGCCGAAAAGCTTGCCGTCCCGTTCAACCAATGTCCAAGGGTCCGAGCTCCAGTCCTGACCCTTGACCGAAACCACATCTGAGTGGCCGGACAATATGACGCCCCCATCCACATCGGGGCCGATTGATGCGTAGACGCTTGCCTTCGACCCGTCTTCATTGAAGTCGATCCCGGATTCTATCCCGTGGCTTGCCAGGTAGTCCCGAACGAATTCCACGAGTTCGATGTTGGAGCGGTTGGGTTCGGTCGGAAACGCCACAAGGCGTCTGAGCATTTCAAGTGCTGAGTAATGTTGTTTCATACCTCGGCTCCGCACGGCACTCCTGTTCATTGACACCATGCCTGCCCACCGTCAACCGGCGCGCGGGCAGCAGCCAGACCATCCAGATCCTGCGTTTCAAGGCCAGGCAGTTCAAACTCTCGTCGAGCAAATGTTAAAGCGATTGTTCTGTCGTCCTCACTACCATTCCAGCTCTACGCCTGTAGTGTCTAGATGCGGCCATCTTTGCTCTCTGCCCGCGCTTGCAACCGACAGGCCGTAATTCACTAGAGAATCTCAATCCGGTCCAATCGTACACCGGTTAGCGCTACAAGCTCGGAATTGCGGCCTGGAGCAGTAGTCAGCATGCCGAATTAGGATGTGCCGCGGGATTGCAATTGCAGCAGGCAGCACGCGCTCCGAACCCGCCTTGTACCTTGCTGCCACATGGTTCTCTCATGCAAATTTAGCCGACTTGGCAGGTTGCCAACCATGTAACTGACAGACAATCACACCGTGGTGGCCAAAGTTCCTAAGCCATTACACCCCACAGGATGACATCCCTTGAAGCATCCAGAAAGGGACAATGAGCTTAAGCGATAACTGCTGGGAATCCGGGTTGACAAATCAAGCGCAGTAACCTAAATGATTCTCAATTCGTCCCCGTCGGACTTGCCGTTACTGGCCCCGGCGGGGTTATTCTTTTCGAGATCATGCGCAAAGAACCAAAGTCGAAACGAGCCGTTTCATTCATCGATGGCCAAAACCTGTTTCAGCATGCCAAAGCCGCCTTCGGTCACTATCACCCCAACTACGATATCCGCAAGCTGACTGAGAGAGTCTGTGAAGCAAACGGTTGGGTCCAAGCAGGTATCAGGTTCTATACAGGCATCCCAAACGCCGATAAGTCTCCAATGTGGCATGGCTATTGGACGCAACGGCTAACCGCAATGCGCCGAGCCGGCATCACAGTAACATCGCGGCCACTGCGCCATCGGACCGAGGTGACTCGCCTGGCAGATGGCACCCTGCAAGAAGTACCGGTGCAACGTGAGAAGGGCATTGATTTGAGACTTGGTCTCGATGTGGTCCGAATGGCACGAAATGGCGAGTTCGATGTGGCTGTGATTTTCAGCCAAGATCAGGACTTGGCGGAAGTTGCTCAAGAGATTCGAGACATCTCCCGTATGCAGGGATACTGGTTGAAGGTAGTTTCGGCATTCCCCCACGGGGGCAACGCGACCTCAAATCGAGGGATCAATGGAACGGACTGGTTTCGAATCAAACGTACCCTCTACAACGAATGTTTAGACCCGAAAGACTACCGGCCCCAACGCAAGACGTGAAAGCCCATTCGCTGTTCGGCCAAAGAGACCATGATGCGAAGTTTTGGAGGCTCACTGCGGCAGGTTTGCAAACTCATGCCTCTTTCAAACAGCAAGGGTCGCCAACCTGACTTTTCGAACGGTCACGAAGGGGTACTATTCCGCACGACCCATAACCTGTTGCAAAAGTTTGACGCGGACTGCCGCTCGTTTCTCGATCCTGCGCTTTGGTTGGAATCCGCCCTAGTCAACGCATTTCGGTCGATCCTGCTTTTGACAGATGTGACAACCTCTGGCTTCGCAAAATATTCGGTCAAACTGTTGAATTCGGCCATCCTTTGCGCCCCAGCCTCAATGCTACGGCGATTTGTCGAGGATGATGCGAGACACCTTTTCGCCTATCATCATGCTGGGTGCATTGATGTTACCGTTCGTGATCGTGGGCATAATTGATGCGTCAGCAACACGTAACCCGTCAATGCCATGTACGCGTGCCTCCGGGTCAGTAACGGCCATGTCGTCGTGTCCCATCTTGGCGGTTCCACAGGGATGATAGGCGCTATTCGCGTTGTTCCGCACGTAGTTGTCGATGTCGCTGTCCGTCGACGCACCTACACCCGGAGAAACCTCCTCCCCCCGGCAAAAGTCAAAGGCCTGTTGCTGCGCAATTTCACGGGCTAGCCGGATGGCGGTTCTAAAGAGCACCAGGTCGCTTTCGTTGCTCAATCCATTGAGCAAAATGCGTGGCGGAGCAAACGGGTCGGTTGATCTGAGCTTGACCCAGCCACGGCTGGCTGAGGCGACTGGACCGACATCAAAGCAATACCCGTCCCTTTCCGGCGGTGGCGACCAGCCCTCCATGAAATACGGCCAGAAGTGGAATTGAATGTCGGGATGCGAAACTGAGGAGTCTGACCGAAAAAACGCTCCAACGCGCGAATGCGAAGTTGCGGCTGGCCCGCTTTTGAATGCCAACCACTCTGCCCCTGCCAACGCAATCCTAGGCCAGGACAGCAACCGGTTCTTTGTCATGCCCTTGTGAGGACAACTGTACTGTACATGAACTTCCAGGTGGTCCTGCAAGTTTTGCCCCACACCTGGCAGGTCTTGAACGACTTCAATGCTTAGTTCACGCAGGTGATCGGCCGGTCCAATCCCTGACAACATAAGCAACTGTGGCGACTGGAATGCTCCCGCAGACAGAATGACTTCGCGAGCCGCCCGGACTGAGTGGTCGCTTCCCCGGTGGCGATAGGCGACTCCTGTCGCTCGCCGGTTTTCTATCAGCAACTTCATGACATGCGCGTTTGTGATGACTGTGACATTTGGTCTCCTTGCTGCTGGCCAGACGCACGCCCGGGCGGTCCCGCAACGCCATCCCCCGAAATGGTTGGCATCAAACGCGGAAACACCTTCCTGACTGGCGCCATTATAGTCGTCCGGGCAGGAATGCCCTGCCTGACTACCGGCTGCGATGAACGCCTCTTCGACCGGATGGTTATTGGTCATCTTCTGGACAGCAACAGGACCTTCATTGCCTCGATATTCGCTTCTGTCGCCGTGGTAGGTTTCGATGCTGCGATAATGCGGCAACACATCCGCGTATCGCCAACCTGTTGCGCCTTGTTCAGCCCAGCTCTCGAAATCATTGCGGTGCCCCCTGACAAAGACCATTCCATTCAGGGAAGATGATCCACCGATTGTTTTGCCGCGGGGCTGAAACAGCGATCTGCCGTTCATGTACGGCTCTCGTTCGGTCTCAAAACACCAATTCCGCCGGCCCCCAGAAAACGTGTAGCGCGACCCCGCGGGCACACGCGTTGTCCAGTGCGCATCCGTGGGACCGGCCTCAAGCAGCAGGACACGGTATCTTCCACACTCCGACAGCCTGTATGCAAGAAATCCTCCCGCTGAGCCCGAACCGACGATAACGTAATCAAATTCGGCGTCTTTGGCCGTCTTGCGCATGTGCAATCCCCTTCGCAATTGGCCGGACATTAGGAGGAACCCGGTAGCACCTTCAAGGTCATAGGCTGCTTTCTGAGCGCCTCATTCCGGAAGAAGGACCTCTGCCACCGACGCGGATGGCCTCCGGCAGCGAACCGCTACGGACACTCGCCAATGGGGCGCGAACCTGCCAACCGACTGAAAGAGCAACGTGGCAGCTTCCAGCAGGACAGACAGCTCAAGCCTGCAACCGCAATGACCGCTACAGCGAATGAATCCTGGCCGCGTTGGAAACCGGATTCAATTGCTCCCAAGCCCGAGTGGAGCACCAAAGCGCCTTGATACGCTGACATTTGGACCACTATGTGAGCAACGCTAAAATTCCGTCTGAACTTTCGAATTAGCCGGAAATCCAGTACGTTGGCCTTTGCCACTCGACGGTCACATGAATCACAATCAGAACGCATGCGGATAGACCAATCTACAACTTCAGCGCCAAGCCGCCGCGCCTTGCTTGGCCTCGGCTGCGCAGGGGTGATTGCAGGGATTGCGGCCCCGGCCATTGCCAAGCGTGCTGCGCCGCTAAAGGTTGCAGGCGTCTATACGGTGCCGGTGCAACAGCGTTGGGTGGCTGCCGTGCATGGTGCCCTGTTGAATTCAGTGCGCCGCGGGGACATTTCCTACGAATTCAGGGATAATGTGGATGCAAGGGACTTTGAATTTGCCATAGTTGAGTCTTCCGAAAGCGACGCGGATCTCATTGTCGGTGATGCATTTGCGCACGAACAGCGCAGCAGGGTTGCCGCCAATCGCTTTCCTGGCAAATCCTACCTTATGGGTTCCGCATTCAAGTCTGATACCCGGTTCAGCAATTTTGCAGTGTTCGACAATTACATTCAGGATGCCTCGTATTTGACAGGAATCATCGCTGCGGGACTTTCCTCGAATGGCGTGCTCGGCATTATCGGGCGCCACAACTTTCCGGGCGTAAATCGGTTGATTAATGCCTTCATGGACGGCGCCAGCGAAGTCAGGTCAGATATCAACTTCCTGATCGATTACATTGACTCCTGGCATGATCTTGAGATGGCCCGCAATCTCGCTCGTGAACAGATTTCCATCGGTGCGGATGTCCTCTACGCTGACGCATTTGGACCGGCTGAAGTTGCCCACGATGCGGGCATCCCGGTAATCGGAACAGTCTCGGATGCGCATCCTGGAGGGGAGCGTTCAGTGGTCACGTCTGCCGTCTGGCACTTCGGGCCTACTCTCGAGTTGGCAATCAAGCGTTTCAAGATGGGCAAGTTTGGCGCTGCCGATTACGGGATCTACTCCCACATGTCTCACGGCGGATGCGCTCTATCTCCAATCGGTGCTTTCGCAGACCGTATCCCGGAATCCACCATGGAATTGGTTGCCTTGAGGGAAGGGCAGATCCGTTCCAGCAATTTTGCTGCCAAGATAGACGGGAGGGACCCCGTTGCCCGCCTGGCGGCAACAGAAGAGGGAATCTGATGGCGATTGACCTTTTGCTCAAGAGCGCGACGCTTCCGTCTGGCCGGGTTAGCGATATTGCAGTCGCTGGAGACAGGATTGCAGCGATCGAGCCGACCATTGAAGCAGAGGCGCGCGAAACCCACGAATTCAAGGGCTGCCTTGTATCGCCACCCTTTATCGACCCGCACTTCCATATGGACGCAACACTCTCCCAGGGAATTCCAAGGGCAAATGTGTCGGGAACACTTCTAGAGGGCATCTCGCTTTGGGGCGAATTGAAGCCTCTGCTAACCCATGAAGCCGTGAAGAGCCGGGCACTCGCCTATTGCGACTGGGCTGCCTCAATGGGCTTGCTCGCAATCCGCACACATGTCGATGTTTGCGACGACCGGCTGCTGGCAATGGAAGCACTCAAAGAGGTTCAGAAGGAGGTTGCTGGCTACATTGACCTTCAGTTGGTGGCGTTTCCGCAAGATGGACTCTACCGAAGCCCGAACGCATACGGCAATCTCGTCAGATCCCTTGACATGGGTGCAGACGTGGTCGGCGGCATCCCGCACTTCGAGCTCACCATGAACGAAGGGAACCGGTCAGTGACCGACCTCTGCGAGTTGGCAGCCGAACGCGGATTGCCCGTCGACATGCATTGCGACGAAACCGATGATCCGAATTCGCGCCATATCGAACAGTTGGCCTTTGAAACCAGGCGGCTCGGAATGCATGGCAGGGTTACCGGGTCTCATCTCACCTCAATGCACTCGATGGACAACTACTATGTGTCCAAGCTCTTGCCGATCATCGCCGATTCCGGAGTGACAGTCATTTCAAACCCGCTGGTCAACATCATCGTCCAGGGCCAGCACGATACCTATCCAAAACGCAGGGGACTGACGCGGGTCCCGGAAATGATCGAACACGGAATTCTTGTCGGTTGGGGGCAGGATTGTGTTCTTGACCCCTGGTATTCGCTCGGCTGCGCCGACATGCTTGATGTGGCATTGATGGGACTGCATCTGGCCCAGATGACCAGCGAACAGGACATGCGAAGATGCTTTGACATGGTTACGACAGAGAATGCCAGGATCATGGGACTTGACGACATCGGCCTGGAGGCCGGCAAGCGGGCGAGTTTTGTCGTGCTTGATGCGGCAAGCCCGGTCGAGGCAATTCGGCTCAGGCCCGACAGGCTGCTTGTTGTCTCGAACGGACGGGTGATTGCGCGCAAGCCCCGGCGCGACTCCGAATTGCTCATCCCTGGCCGGCCCACAAGCGTCAACAGGTGGCGGCCTGTCCCGGAAAAAACCCCTGGCGAGGCTTGACGCCTGATTCCGGCGCGTTCAGTCCGTGCCAGTCAGGGGCTAGCATTCGTGACACAATTGCGCTCCCCGAATAGCGACTGCCGGCGATTGAAGTATTCCGCATGTTGATCGATGCTCACCACCATCTGTGGGACCTGCAAAGGGTCGAGTATCCCTGGTTGATGGAAAGGGGAAAGAAGCGTTTTTTTGGCGACCCTGAACCCATTCAACGTGACTTCCTGATTGAAGAATTCCGCAGTCTGGCCGAGCCCGCCGGGATTGGAGCCTCGGTTCATGTCCAGGTCGGTGCTCGGGATCCCATGCAGGAGGCGCGTTGGGTACAGTCGGTCGCTGACGAAAACCCAACCTGGCCGATGGCCCAGGTCGCGTTCTGCGATCTGACAAGCGACAGCTGCGACTCGGATCTCGACGGGTTTTCACAGTTGCGAAGCGTGGCCGGAATTCGCCAGATCGTGGGCAGATCAACAGAAGAGGATCTCAGGACGGGAACAAACAACCTGCTTGATGATCCTTCCTTTGCCCATGGCCTGCGCCGCGCTGCCCGGCACGGTTTTTCCTTTGACCTGCAGCTGACACCCGGTTTGATTGCGCCTGCGGCCCGGCTGTTTTCGGCATTTGACGATCTCCCGGTCATACTCTGCCACTGCGGTTCGCCCAGCGACTGGTCGGAAGAAGGACTTGCATACTGGCGGCATTCCTTGCGGCAACTTGCCGAACTGCCCAGAGTGTATGTCAAGCTGTCCGGCCTCGGCATGTTCTGTCCGGATTGGACCACGGAAAACGTCCGGCCAATCATAGAAAGCTGCCTTGAGTTGTTCGGTCCGGAAAGGTGCATGTTCGGTTCAAACTTTCCGGTGGACTCGCTTTGCACAACCTATGGCTCAATTGTTGAGTCCTTGCGGCAGATCGTGCCTGCCGAGTGTCACTCTGCTGTGTTTGGAGAAACTGCCCGGCGCGTCTATCGCCTCTGATACAGGTTCAATTAGTGCCTACGGGATCCTGCGCGCACTGCCAGATGTTGTCATGGAGCCCGTCGTTCCCCGCCCTATGGCGGGTCGTTGGCGCCCTGCTACGTTTCAAATGATCCTGTTGCTAGTGCCTACGGATGTGATTCAAGCGCTTCCATTGCCCTTTCCGCCAGTAGCGGCACCTGCCTGCCATATTCTACCGCCATGGCAGGATTTGATGCGTTGCCTTCAAGAGCCCTGCGGCCAACCCCTTCGAGGATTGCAGCAAGCCGGAAGAAAGCAAAAACGAGATAGAAGGTCCAATTTCGCGGAATGCCAATCCGGCGGCGGCGGCAATAGTCCGCAACATAGTCCTCTTCTTCAGGCAGGCCCAAATCACGCCGGGTGACGCCTTCCAGCCCTCTCAGCGCGCCGTCATGCGGCATTCTCCATTGCATGCACTGGTACGCAAGGTCTGCCAGAGGGTGCCCGAGTGTCGAAAGCTCCCAGTCAAGCACCGCCCGGATCTTGCAGGTGCGGCGGTCAACGACAAGGTTGTCCAGGCGGTAGTCGCCATGCACCAGAGAAACCTGCCCGTCATCTTCGACCATGTTTGCCTGGAGCCATTCAGCAATAGTATCCATGTTCGGATCGGCCGATGTCCGCGATGCATGGTATTGCTGTGTCCACCTGCTCGTCTGCCGGGCATAATAGTTGCCAGGCTTGCCGAAATCAGCCAACCCGATCTTTCCCACATTGATCTGGTGCAAATTTGACAGCACCCGGTTCATATCATCATAAATCACCGCTCTGAGCTTGGGGTCGATCCCGGGCAGTGTGGGGTCGAAATGGATATCCCCTTCGACATGTTCCATCACGTAGAAGGCTCTTCCGAGCGGAGAGTCCTGATCTCCGACCAGTGCAAGTGTCTTCGGCACTGGAACAGTTGACCCCATGAGCGACGCCATCACCCGGTATTCGCGTTCCACCAGATGGGCAGACTTGAGCAACTTGCCTGGCGGCTTGGAGCGGAGAACCAATTTCCGATCTACACAATCCAGGAGATAGGTAGGGTTGGATTGACCCCTGCCGATCCTGCGAATTCCGACTACCCGTTGCGGCGCCAGAATGCGATTAACGGATGCCAACAGCGCTTCTTCGGGGTAGTCTTCGAGAGGCTGTTCCATTCGGCAAGCCTGTAGTTCGTCCTTGAGTGCCTGTAGTTGCAGTCGCTGCTCCCGGCAGGGGCTGGCCAGGCACCTGCAGGCGCTCGTTCAAGTGATGCAACGAACTTGTGTGCGCGTTTGGCGAATTGTCAACCTCACGGGAGCAAGTCACCCATTCAGATGCGAGGCCGGTATGCAATGCCGAGGCAGTACACTCCAGTTCTCCCAGTTCGCCGTTTTGTTGGTACATGGAGGGATCGTTGGTCCGAAACATCTTTGTTTTGCCTGCCATGGACGCCGTCTTCGTCAATTCAGCCGGCAGCGCAAGCTGCCTGACCTGGCGGGACCTGCCGAAGATCATCGGAGATGAGGCAGGCATTTCAAACTGGAAGTACCACACCTGCCCGGAGGTGAATTGGATGCGGGTGTTCGGAGTCACGGCGGCGACCGGTTCCCGTCGGGCGATCTTGCGTGCCACAGCCACCAACCGGCCAACCGGCACAGGGACTTGGTACCAAGGTCATGACGGGAAAATCATCAGTGCCTATCGTTGAAGCAACGTCAGACGGGTTAATATTGACCAAGCCCTGCATTCAATCCAATCAGAACTGTTACAGGTAGACCCTGAATCCTCAACCAAGGCATGCACCATGGCGGCAATGAACCTCGGCCTATCGGATCGCGCACAACCGATCCTGGCAGAAGTACGATCCATGATCTCCGGTGAGATCGCCCCTCTCGATGAAGAATTCCTCGCAGAGGTGCCCAAGGGAGGCCGGTGGCGTTTCACGAAGAGACAAACCGAAATTCTGGAATCACTTAAACAGAGAAGCCGGGCGCGTGGCCTCTGGAACCTCTGGCTCACAGATGATCAGGGCGGCCCTGGCCTTTCCACTGTCGACTACGCCTATCTTGCCGAAGAAATGGGAAAGTCCCACCTCGCTCCCGAAGTGTTCAATTGCAGCGCTCCCGACACCGGCAACATGGAGGTCTTCCTCAAATACGGCAGCGAGGAAATGAAGCGCCGCTGGTTCGAGCCTCTGCTCGAGGGCAAGACCCGGTCGGCCTATCTGATGACTGAACCCGATGCGGCATCGTCAGACGCCACAAACATCTCGATGTCTTGCGAAATCGTGGATGGCAACTGCATCCTCAACGGGGAGAAATGGTGGGCGACCGGTGCCGGAGATCCCAGATGCAGCGTGTATCTGGTTATGGTGCGCACATCTGAAGACAACTCCCGTCACAGGAATCACTCAATGGTGGTTGTTCCTGCCGACACCCCAGGAATCTCGGTTCTGCGCCCCATGGAGGTTTACGGCCATGACGACGCGCCGCACGGCCATATGCATATTCGATTCACCAATGTGAGAGTTCCGGTCGAGAACATACTGGTCGGCATTGGCCATGGCTTCGAAATCGCACAAGGGCGGCTGGGGCCTGGACGTATTCACCATTGCATGAGGGCAATCGGACAGGCCGAGAAGGCGCTTGAACTCATGTGCCGGCGATCAATATCCCGGTCCGCATTCGGACAACCCCTTGCGCGGCTTGGGTCCAACTATGACATCATCGCGCAGGCAAGGACCGACATAGAAACCACCCGGCTTCTCTGCCTCAAGGCTGCCTGGTTCATGGACCAAGGAGACCCGAGAGCGGCGGCTCCCTGGATCAGCAAGATCAAGGCCCTTGCCCCCGAAGTGGCGTTACGGGTCACCGATCAGGCCATACAGATGCATGGAGCCAAAGGGATCAGCCAGGACACCCCGCTTGCGCGGCAATGGACCCACCTGAGAACCCTTCGCCTGGCCGACGGCCCGGATGCTGTTCATCGCAGGCAGGTGGCCCGGGCTGAACTCAAGAAATACTCGCAAGAGCCATACTGACGCACAGGTCCCAACTCTTGTTGCGGGCAGGGTGCTCTGGCCGGAATACTTGCTACGTGCCGCTACTCAAGCAATGAAAGCAGCTGGTTGACCGACGCCTTGGCATCACCAAAGAACATGCGGGTGTTTTCCCGATAGAAGAGCGGGTTTTCGATACCGGAATACCCTGTCCCCTGCCCTCGCTTCGACACGAAGACCTGTCGAGCCTTCCACACTTCAAGAACCGGCATACCAGCGATCGGGGAATTTGGATCTTCCTGAGCGGCCGGATTCACAATGTCGTTCGATCCCACCACAATGGCAATGTCAGTTTCCGGAAAGTCCTGGTTGATCTCGTCCATTTCAAGAACGATGTCGTAGGGAACTTTCGCTTCGGCCAGCAACACGTTCATGTGCCCGGGCAATCTTCCGGCGACCGGATGGATGGCAAAGCGGACAGTCTTGCCCGCGGCGCGCAGCCGCTGTGTGAGTTCACTGATCGGACCCTGAGCCTGCGCCACAGCCATCCCGTATCCCGGAACGATGATGATGCTGTCGGCCGCTTCGATCGACGCGGCAACTCCCTCAGCATCAATCGCCAACTGCTCGCCTTCCAGATCGGCGGCAGCTTCACCGGAACCTCCAAATCCGCCCAGAATGACGCTGACGAAATTCCGGTTCATCGCACGGCACATGATGTACGACAGAATGGCGCCGGATGATCCCACCAGCGCTCCTGTAATGATGAGAAGGTCGTTTTCCAGCGTGAACCCGATGGCTGCGGCTGCCCATCCCGAATAGGAATTCAGCATGGACACGACCACGGGCATATCGGCTCCACCTATGCCCATGATCAGGTGCCAACCGATCAAGCCCGCTATGACAGAAACAACCACGATTGTGGTAAGGCTGCCGCTGCCGAGGTAGTGGACCCCCAGTCCGATACATGCCGCAAGAGCCAGAGCATTCCAGTAGTGGCCACCCGGCAACTTGCGCGGTTTGCTTCCAATCCTGCCTGCAAGTTTGCCGAAGGCAACAACCGAACCCGTGAAGGTCACTGCTCCGATGAAGACACCCAGCAACACCTCAACCTTGAGCAGTGAAATCTCGGCTGCGGTCTTTTTGGCCAGCTTTTCTACAAAGCCCGTCGATACGATGGTGGTTGGTTCGCCTCCGAGCGCAATCAGTGCCAGTTCGGCATTGATGCCGATGAACACGGCTGCAAGCCCGACGAAGGAATGCAGTGCCGCAACCAGTTGCGGCATTCCGGTCATTTCCACCCTCAGAGCAACGACAGTTCCTATCGCCGCGCCGATCAGTACCATCACGGCAATGGTCGGGAAGTTTCCAATTCCTGGCGCCACCACAGTAGAGGCCATGGCCAAAGCCATGCCTGCCATTCCATACCAGATTGCCCTCTTGGCACTCTCCTGGTTGGAGAGGCCACCGAGCGACAGGATGAAAAGCACACCGGCGCCGATATAGGCAGCCTGAAGCAATCCTTCATTCACCATCTATCCCGCTCCGGTCAACTGCGTTGGAACATGGCGAGCATGCGCCTGGTCACAAGGAACCCTCCGACGATATTGATTGTCGCAATCAACACCGAAATGGCCGAGATCACATATACGACGGGGGTATCAGAGCCGATCTGGAGGAGAGCGCCCACCACGATTATCCCTGAGATTGCGTTGGTTACCGACATCAGGGGAGTGTGAAGGGCATAATTGACGTTCCAGATAACCTGATAGCCGACAAAACAGCTTAGTACAAAGACAATGAAGTGCTGCATGAAGCTCGGCGGCGCAAAGAACCCGGCAAGCAAAATCAGAATGCCACCCGCCACCAACATGGAGACCTGGAACTTTGTGGCCCGGCGGAACTGCACGAGTTCGGACGCCAACTGCTCTTCCCGCGTTGGCTGTTTTTCGGCGGCTGGAGCCTGGCGCTTGATGGCCGGGACTTTCGGTGGTGGCGGCGGAAAAGTCACTTCGCCCGCAGTAGCTGCCGTCACACCCCTGATGACGTCATCCTCGAGGTTAAGGACAATCTGCCCATCCTTGGCCGGCGTCAGTTCCGACATCAGGTGCATCACATTGGTCGCATACAGCGATGAGGACTGAGCGGCCATGCGGCTGGGGAAATCCGTGTAGCCGACAATCACGACACCAGAGTCCGTGACGATGCGCTCGTTCGGAACGGTCAGGTCGCAGTTTCCGCCGCGCTCTGCTGCGAGGTCCACAACAACCGACCCCGGCTTCATGGCTTCAACCATGTCCGCAAGCCATAGCTTGGGTGCATCCATCCCTGGAATGAGAGCCGTCGTGATGACGATGTCAGCCTCAGGCGCCTGACTCCGGAACAGCTCAAGCTGCTTTTCCCTGAATTCGGGGGAAGAAGGTTTTGCGTATCCGCCAGTGCCGGACGCATCCTCATCGAAATCCAGATAAAGGAACTCAGCGCCCATTGACTGAATCTGCTCGGCCACTTCGGGACGGACATCAAATGCCCTGACGATGGCTCCAAGCGAAACTGCCGTGCCGATGGCGGATAGTCCGGCCACCCCGGCTCCAATGACCATGACAGTTGCCGGCGGCATCTTGCCTGCGGCGGTGACCTGACCCGCAAAAAACCGCCCGAAATTGTTCCCGGCCTCCATGACTGCCCGGTAGCCGGCGATGTTTGCCATCGAAGACAAGGCATCCAGTTTCTGGGCGCGCGAGATACGCGGAACCATGTCCATGGCCAAAACACTGGCGCCGGACTTTGAAGCGGCAGACAGCAATTCCGGATTTTGGGCTGGAAGGAAGAGCGAGATCAGGGTGTGCCCGTCTGTCAGAAGTGCAACTTCCCGGTCGGTCGGCTGCCTGACCTTGGCGACTACTTGGCAAGCATTCCAGAGTTCCTCAGCTGAGGCGCAAATCTCAACACCAGCATCGCGATAGTGCAGGTCTGAGAATCCGGCTGCCTCGCCTGCCCCTGTCTCGAGTGCGCAAGTATAGCCCAGCTTTTGCAGCCTCTTTGCCGACTCGGGCGTCAAGGCAACTCGCCTTTCCCCTTCGTGGCTTTCCTTCGGTGCTCCCAGTTTCACCTGTTCATCCAATTCAGTCCAGATTTACGGCCTCAAGGCAGAACGTTCTTTTGGCACAAACCATGCTGGCGCATCATAGGCAAGAGAAAGTGCACGTTTCCTGTCACTGAACCTGATTGCTACGCTACAAGTGTTCGAAGACTCGGTCTCATGACCCCTGCGAAGCCGGAATCGCTGCCGGCTAATAATACTGATCCGGCGGCTCACGCCGGACAAATCAGCCCTTCGGTCGACCGCGGTTTGGATGCATGCGCTGTCGACTCCACCGCGCAACTGCGCAATGTGCCAGCCCATGCTGATTGGAATTGGATCATTGCTGCTTTGGGATGAGCATGAACTGAAATTGGGATAGGATGCCCGTCTCGACCGGACACGAACCGCGGGGAATACCCAATTGAGCCAATCGAAGACCGCATCAACCGACTTTGAACGTACCAGAGGATTCTTCAATCTGCCCTCCGGGCTGACCTATCTGGACGGCAACTCACTTGGCCCTCCCCCGAAAAACCTCCCTGCAAGCCTGGATGGTGTGCTCAATCAGGAATGGGGAGAGCTGCTAATCGGTGCATGGAGGAATGCAGGCTGGATGGACAAACCGCTCTGCGTTGGCGATCAGATCGGATCATTGATCGGCGCCCCCCAAGGCACAGTTGTTACCGGCGATACGCTATCCGTGAAGGTCTATCAGGCGCTTGGCGCTGCGCTTCGGTTAAACCCCACGCGACCCGTCATCTTGACGGATAGCGGGAACTTTCCGTCCGATCTCTACATGGCTCAGGGCCTCATAGACACGATGGGAAACAGCCATCGGCTCAAGATTGTCGAGCCAGAACAGGTTGCCAACGAAATCGGCAGCGATATTGCCGTTCTGCTGTTGACGGAAGTCGATTACCGGACCGGCAGGCGTCATGACATGAGCAAACTGACCCGCACAGCGCAGGAGCACGGTGCACTGACCGTCTGGGATCTTGCCCACTCGGTTGGCGCCATCAATGTGAATGTCGCAGCCGCCCAGGCAGATTTTGCGGTTGGCTGCACATACAAATATCTGAACGGAGGACCCGGCGCACCCGCCTTCATCTATGTCGCCGAGCACATCGCCGAGTCCGTTTCGTCACCGCTGAGCGGTTGGTTGGGACACGCGGCGCCCTTTGATTTCGAACTGGCATATCGGGCCAGCCCCGGGATCGGACGAATGCGCGTGGGCACCCCTCCGATCATCGGACTGGCAGTTCTTGAGACGGCACTTGAAGTTTGGAAGATCGCATCGATCAACGATGTTGCGGCGCGGTCGGTGGAACTGTCCCAGTCCTTTATCAAGGAAGTTGAGCTTAATTGCCCTGAGCTTGAACTGGCTTCACCAAGAGATCCCGAACAAAGAGGAAGCCATGTCTCGTTCCGGCACCCTGAGGGTTATGCGATCATGCAACATCTCATCGAAAACCATGTTGTGGGCGATTTTCGCGATCCTGACATCATCCGATTTGGAATTGCGCCGCTCTACAACACGGAGTCGTGCATCATGAACGCTGTAGAAGGTCTCAAGAGGGCGATTGCGAACCGGCCGTGGGAGTCCGGAAAGTACAAGGTCAGGGCAGCAGTAACCTGACATCCGGTTTCTGCCAGTGGAACATGCAGAACAATCTCGTGCATCAAGCCGAAAGACTGCTGCCGGTTGGTGCCCCCAGAGAGACTCGAACTCCCGACCCCCTGATTACAAATCAGATGCTCTACCGGCTGAGCTATGAGGGCATACGCAGCCAATTAGGAAATCGGGGCTGCCTTTGCAACCTTGCTGTCAAGCGACCTGGAACGCTCAGAAGTGGTCGGGCAAATTCGGACAGTCTGCTAAGTTAGCTTTTCGGCGGACAGGAGACTGGCCATGAAGAGACGGAAGTTCACAGCGGAATTCAAGCGTAAGGTCGCTTGGGAAGCTGCGCGAGGTGACGAGACGGTGCGCACGATTTCGTCGCGGTATGGCATTCACCCGAACCAGGTGAGCAAGTGGAAGACGGAGGCCTATGAAGGCCTATTGGATGTCTTCGCCCCTGGAGGTGTGAAGCCGCGGGACAACGGCTCAGAGCAGCTGGTCGAGCGCCTGTATGCGAGGATCGGCCAACTGACAGTTGAGAGGGATTTTTTTTCGAAGGGTTTGGAGAGCTTGGGCGGCAGGACCAGGTAAAGCTGATCCGAGCGGACCGATCCATGACCTTGGCACGCAAATGTGCGGCGACAGGATTGAGCCGTTCGTCGCTGTACTACACGCCGAAACCTGTAGACGGGCGAATATTGATGCTGCGGCGCCTGATGGATCAACTGTATATGGATTTCCCGTATTACGGAACGCGTCGGGTGAGCCTGCACCTTCGCCGCCAAGGTCACGAGGTCGGCCGGGATATGGCACGCAGCCTGATGGCGGCGGTGAACTGGCGGACGGTTCATCCGGGCCCGCGGACCTCGAAGCCGCAGCCCGGCCACCGGATCTACCCCTATCTCCTTGATGGTCTTGAACAAATCTTGCCAGGAGAGGTGATTTGCGCCGACATCACCTACATTCCGGTGCGGGGAGGGTTCCTGTATCTGGTGGCGATCATGGATTGGTCGAGCCGCTTTGTGTTGGCCTGGGAAGTTGACAACACAATGGAGGTTGGTTTCTGCGTGAGCGCACTCGAGGAGGCGCTGGAGCGCTATGGAACGCCTCTCATTTCGAACACAGACCAGGGCAGCCAGTTCACGAGTGAGACCTGGCTATCGGTCTTGAGAGAAGCGGGTACCCGGATCAGCATGGACGGGCGAGGGCGGTGGATCGACAACCGGTTCATTGAGCGGCTGTGGCGATCCTTGAAGTATGAGGCTGTCTATTTGAACGAATTGTGCGGTGGCCACCATGCACGCCGGGTGATCGCCACCTGGTTGGCCCATTACAATCACGGACGCCCCCACTTGGCGTTGAAGGGGCGTACTCCGGCGGAAGTCTACTTTGCTGCGAAGTACAGACAACCGAAGCGGGAGGCAGCGTGAACTCTGCCCCGCTCCGCACTCCGCTCTCTACGCTCCCTGCATGCGGAGCGGGGCGCCCCCAGCCCAGGGGGTGGATTGACCATCCCCCCGAAACAGGCGTAGAGACAGCATCACAGAGGGCATTCTTTCACTTGAAAGCTAACTTAGTTCTGCCCTCAAACTGTCCAGTCGAACCCGACCACCTCACTCTATCCTGCGTCATCGCGAGGAACCCGGACAGACTCCCTTTGGAAGAGATTTGGGATCCTGGCCCGGGAGTTGATCGGAAGTTCATGTCTAGGTAGAGAATCCGGTCATGGATTGGCTGGTCTATCTTGGAACCGCGGTTTGCCTTGCAGGAATTGGCGGTGTGGTGTTTTGCCTGTTGCGCGCATTGCAAGTACAAAAGAGTTCGCCTGACGATGCTGAAATCAGGAGAAGGCTCCAACTGCTGATCCCCGTAAATTACGGATCCGTCTTGGGCGCAATCCTTGGCCTGTTTCTCGTCGTCCTTGGACTGCTGTTCTGACGTGCTGTCGTCAATCCTGTTCAGGCAGGATTGAGTCAATCGATTGCTGGATCAAATTGAGGCAGGCCGGGCTTGAGAACCTGTGGTCAGCCCCCTTGACCATTGTCAGCCGCATGTCCGAGCCATCCGCATGGCCAAGCAATCTGACAGCCAATCCAGGGTCCACTTCACTGTCATCCGTGCCGTGCAGTAACCGGACCGGACAATTCAGTTCCAGCGGCTGGTCCATGACGAAGTTGGCTGGACCATCCTCAATCAGCTTCCGGGTGATGACGGTGGGTTCGTCCGAATAGTCGCTGGGAATACTGACACGCCCATCCCGCATCAGCTCATCCAGTTCTCCCCTGCCTGCAATTTCTCCCTCGAGATCAGAAGTGAAGTCCGGTGCCGCTGCTATCCCAACCAGCCCTGCAACCCTGTCCGGGAACCGCCTTGCCAACAGCAGCGCGATCCATCCCCCCATGGACGAGCCGACAAGTATTTGAGGTTCCTCTGAAACCCTGTGCAGCACTTCCGCGGCATCGTCCGCCCATTCGCTGATAGAGCCATCGTCAAAAGAACCTGAAGAACGTCCGTGGCCCGTGTAGTCGAATCTCAGGAAGGCCCGCCCGCTCTCTATTGCGCACTTCTCCAGAAACAGCGCCTTCGTGCCATCCATGTCCGAACTGAATCCGCCCAGGAAGACAACGCCGGGCTGCCGACCTGCAGTTCTAACATACGCAATGGTTCTGCCAGCGCTGATCTCAAGAAAGTTGGGATCCATCAGATCTCCTCTGATTAGGTCAACTCCACAGAAGCGTTAACCTCACAACTTGTCGAATCAACTGGGTGACCTGTATTGCGAATTCTCTTCAACTCTGTATCCTCTGCTGCAAACAAATTCGGAACCCTCAGGCCCTCCTCATGCCACAGATGGCAGGTTCAACAACGACAGACAGCATGAATTCCCCACCAGGTCTACAGCCAAGAACTCCAGCAGAATCTGCTTCCTCAGTATACTTGTTCAACCGTCTATACTCCCAGTCTCAATTGGTGCCAATTGCAACTAACCCCCCAAGTACCCACTTATGCACCAGCATGGACCTCACCACTCACAGCGCCACGTCTAACTGCCACGGCTACGGGTTAGAGTCATGAATGCCCAACTGCACAGGTGTGACCTCCGCTACGAAGTTGCATTTCAACGTCCCGCCTTCGATCACTTGGCCTCATTTGCACAAATTATTGGACCAATCTATGACGCGCTCAGCCCTGAACTTGATATTCCACCTGAGGCGCTGAAAGTAGAAACCGGCAACTCCATTGACACTGCCCTTGTCGCACTGACACTACCCTCCAACCTTATCGAATTCCAAGTAAGACTTGATGGATATAGGGCCACAATGCTTGATCGTCGATCCACAGATAGCATTGAACAAGCTCAGCGCCAAGCAAGACTCTTTGAAACCTCCGTGCATCAATTTTTGCCAAATTGCAAACTTCAGAGAGCCAGACTTGTAATGTCCACGTGGCTAACACTCCACGGTGGCATGAGTCAATTGAAGGGTATTATCAATAACCTGGCAAACCTCCCAAGTTCCTCTGACCCATTTGCGATCGGGGCAGACCATACACGGTCTATTGTAAAATTTGAATGCTCAAATGCTAATGCCAACTGGATAGTTGGCATTATGCTTGATAAATCCGTTCTCCCTGATGCTGACTTGTTTTTGGAAGTTGCCGGCGACTACAATTGCGGTCTACAATTTTCCAGCTTTGGTTCCATGAACAACCATTTGACTTCCGTTCAACGCTCAGTATTGGAAACACTACAACTAGCGATGGAGTAACCACATACAATGCTCGATGTTCTCGCGCCTTTTTACTCGGCGACTCGCTCATCCCAAGCAGCGGTGGCAACCACATTAGGCTTGTCACAGTCCAATCCCCAAGGTCGCTCCATGACTAGCTACAACTCCGACAAATGCCTCCGACGCCGCATGGAAGCCAACCCTAATCGCAGACATTCAACTGGCCCTTGGCATTCTGATCTTACCGGTTGGAAATTGCAACAAGCATGGGTGATTGACATCCCATCTCCTAACTTGCCCGTCACTAGGAACCTAATTCCGTCCACCCCCAAGGATGCCGGTGGATTTTCACTTGATACCATTGTTCCTTCTCCAGCCGATGCCCAAGAGATCGAAAATCCAAGAAGTTTGTTGTGTACCTGGTTAACCGACTCCCTACTGGAGTTGGACGAATGTCCAACCTTAGCGCAGGAGGAAGAATTGGATTTGCCTTCAGATCTTGCCATTGATAAAACAGCTAGTTTCTTGACAGAGGTTAGCAAATACCCTGTCGAGCAACCAGACGTCTATCCCATGCAGGAAAGCAGTATAGCAATTGACTTTCGGAATCCTCATCTCCCAATCGGTGTTCTCTTCTTGATTGAACACGATGGAAGTGGAGTTATGTTTTATGGTTCACAAAAGTCGAAAGGCCGTACACAGGTCAGGGATGCTAGTGACTTACTTGACGAAGGGGGACTTCACGAATTGCAGAGAGCAGGCATTCTCCAATGCTAAACCGGCCTAGCAAAGGCACGGTCGAGCACATCGCACCCGGTGAGACACTCGGAAGAGACGAACGGTCGGGCACTAAGGCTAAACGGTCGATGCGAAAATTGAACGCCCACGGTAAAGCCAACGCTCCCGTCGGTAGATTTGTGCCACCCAAACACACGAATGAACTTTCAGTAAATCGAATGGCTATGGCGCCAAAAGACAAGTTAGCTGAGATTGGCGTCACGAATGCTGAACTTTCCGGAAAGAGCTTCTGGGGCTGGTATATTTTGTCCACTGAAGACATTATGATAGCCGGATGCACAACGATTGCAACCCCTCTTGATAGCAATCCCTACCATGCCGATATCATAATTCCTGTATCGTTGGACGATGATGACCGAAGGCACGCCATCACAGAATACGCAAGGCAATTAGCCTATCGTGCTCAGTTTGTTCCTTGGGGTGATTGGTCAATTGATTTACAATAATATTGGGCATTGAACTTCCTATAGTCGACTGACTACGAGGTAGTGTGACAGCAAAACTTTAGTGGGATTTTGTGACTGACTGGAATCGGCAGTAGTCAATGGCGTGTATACGGTGATGGTGCAATCGTTGTCATCGGAGAGTCTATTCTTGCTTTGTATTGGTTGAAATATTTTTCCATGCTTCATCGCTTTGTCATCTTCTACTTTTTCGTTTGCGAAGTCTATTGTTGTTTGGCACAATCGCAATTGACCAATTTATGTGGAGTCTTCCGGATTTCAGTTCACCTTTCCAGTTTGCGTGAAATCGAGCGCGAGGCAAAGACATCGGCGTTCACAAAGCCATCTCTTGAACCCCGGAATGTCCGGCTCATGAAGTCGCGAAATACCCGTGCCGGGTCAGACAACGTGATGCCCCGGTGCCAGGCAAGGCCCACATCCATTGACGGCACATGATCTACAACTGGCCGCAACTCGACCTGCCGGCCTTCCAGCGACCATGGCCGGTATACCATATTGGAAAGAACCGTAACGCCTGTTCCGAGTGCAACCATACTCCGCACAGCCTCTACCGACGATGTGGCAAACACGGTTTTCGGCCGGTAACCTGTAGGCTCCCAGTACTTCAGTGCAGTCGTTTGGGCTTCATCGACTGTCAACATGACATACGGCTCGCGTGAAATCTCTGCCAGGGTTACCTCATCCCTTGCCGTGAGATGATGGTCTGCACTGACCCAGAGATGCCTTGGAGATTGGGCCAATACCTCCGACTCAATCTCGGCACTGTTCCAGAGGTTTGACACCAGCATTACCGCAAGATCGAGCCTTCCATCCACGAGACGTCTTTCGATCTGGTCCCGCAGCAATTCCTGCATTCTGATTTCCACGCGCGGAAACGCCCGGTGAAATCGCGACAGAATCTCTGGCAGGAAATAGCCTGCAACGGTGTAGGTCACACCAACCACGACCTCGCCTGTGACATCCCGGCCTGAACGGCTAAGCGCTCGTGTCGCCTCTGCGACAGTCGAGGCGATATTGCGCGCATGTTGGAGGAACTGATGCCCTTCATAGGTCAGCGTGACCCCGCTCGCATGCCGCTCGAAAAGCTGCGTATCGAGGTTTGCTTCCAGTTCCTTGATGGCCGTGCTGATTGCCGACTGCGAAACGTTCAGGTCTGATGCAGCCAGTGAAATCTTGCCACTGCTGGCCGTCGCAATGAAGTAGCGGATCTGGCGAAGTGAGACCACGGATTTTTTGATACCTGCCTTCGAATTATTGTACTATACAATTGCTCTTGGGGACCTGACAATGGCGCAAGCTTGGCAAGCACCGGCCCATATTGCCTGTCATTGGAGTTGCCGGAGAATGGTTGCCAGAACATCTTGAAGGGAAGCTTCGGCACAACTGGGCCTATGCCGACCGGATCTTGAATTGACAGGCCAAACGAGGAGGACCGAGAGGTGAAAGAACGAATTGGCTGGTTGAATACAACCTTTCGCGCGGCAACAGGCGCAACAATTGTAGCAGCGGCAGGCATGATGACCACCGCACCACTGGTTGGCAAAGCCAGTGCGGAAGACTGGTACCCCTACTCCGTCGAGGTCTGGGATCCGCCATTCGACATGGCCAGCCCGCGCCGTACAGTCGACTATGTTCCCCTGGAACAGGCACAAATGCCATGGGATATCTGCGTTTCGTTCCCGCACATGAAGGACGCATACTGGCTTGCGGTCAACTATGGCGTTGTCGCTGAATCAGAGCGTCTGGGCGTTCAGATGCAACTGGTCGAAGCTGGCGGATACACCAACCTCAACACGCAGATTTCTCAGATTGAGGACTGCGTTGCGGGCGGTGCGGATGCAGTCGTCATTGGCGCAATTTCATTTGACGGCCTGAACAACCTGGTATCCGAGATACGCAGCAAGGGCATTCCCGTGATCGATGTGATCAATGGCATGTCGTCCTCAGAGCTGTCTGCCAAGTCGCTCGTCTCATTCGGCGAAATGGGCTTCAAGGCCGGCGAGTACATTGCAAGGGCGCACCCTGCAGGATCGGATGCAGTCAAGGTTGCATGGTTCCCAGGACCTCCAGGTGCGGGATGGGTTGAAGCAGGCAACGCAGGGTTTCAGGAGGCCGTCGCAGGCTCTGCCATAGAAGTGGTAGAAACCAAGTACGGAGACACCGGCAAAGAGGTGCAGCTCAAGCTTGTCGAGGACACATTGGAAGCGCATCCTGACATTGAATACGTGGTCGGGACGGCTGTCACTGCCGAGGCTGCTGTTGGCTTGTTGAGGGCGCGTGGTCTGACCGACCAGATCAAGGTCATGGCCTACTACTTCACACCTGGCGTGTATCAAGGGATTACCCGCGGTCAGGTGTTGGCGGCGCCAACCGATTCCGCTGTCATTCAGGGCCGTGTCGCAATCGACCAGGCCGTCCGCATTCTTGAAGGAATGTCCTACGAACAGCATGTCGGGCCGGCGCTCTACGTGATCGACTCCGAAAATATTGGAACGTTTGATCAAGCGTCGTCGCTTGCACCTGACGGCTTCAGGCCCACCTTCTCGGTGAACTGAACGGAAGGGGCAGGCCCCGAGCAATGGCAACAAGTGACGTAGCCTCGCCAAGCGAGGCTACGCCCGTACTGGCGCTTGACCAGATCACCCGGCAATTCCCGGGTGTTCAGGCATTGGACGGTGTCAACTTCGAACTGTTGCCTGGTGAAGTTCATGTAATCTTTGGCGAAAACGGCGCCGGCAAGTCGACGCTGATTTCAATCGCCGCTGGCGCGCTGCGGCCGCACGGAGGACAGATTCGCTTTCGAGGCGAACCGGTTGCGCTGGCATCGGTTCATCATGCCCGTTCGCTCGGTATCAGTGCAGTGTTCCAGGAATTCTCGCTGGTGCCTCAACTCACCGTCGAACAAAACCTCTTTCTCGGTGCTGAAGAGACATCCTTTGGCATACTCAACAAGGCAAGTCTGCGCTCCCGCGCAACCCAGATACTTGATCGGCTCGGATTTCCGCTGGATCCTGCCAGGCACGTGTCGACGCTTTCACGCGCCGAGCAACAAATGGTGGAGATTGCCAAGGCATTCCGTTCAGAGCTCTCCGTACTCATCCTCGACGAGCCGACCGCATCGCTGACAGAGCGGGAGACAGAACAACTCTTCGCCCTGATCAATCAAATCAAGGCCAGAGGTGTTGGCATCATCTACATTACGCACCGCATGAATGACATCCGGCGAATTGGAGACCGAATTACGGTGTTGAGCGACGGCCGCTATGTATCGACTGTTGATGCCGGGGTTTCGGAAGAACAGCTGTTCCACCTGATGACCGGGCGGGTCATCCAGCAGATCTATCCCAGCATAGCATATCAGCCGGGTGAAACCGTTCTGGAAGTTGAGCAGCTGAGCACCATCGACAGCACAGTGATTGGAGCATCCCTCCATGTCAGGCAGGGAGAAATCGTGGGGCTGGCTGGATTGGTCGGTTCAGGCAAATCCGAGGTTGCGAGGGCATGTTTTGGGCTTGTCCATGTCTCCGGCGGGCGGATCAACTTCGCAGGCCAGGAAGTAACTGGCTCGACACCAGGCCGCATGCTCGACCAAGGCTTCTACTATGTGCCGCCTGACCGCCGCTCGGAAGGCCTCATGATGATGCGTAGCGCTCGGGAGAACATCTCGCTGCCGGCATTGGCGACCCGGGACTACTCGCACGGCCCCCTGCTGCGGCGAAAGACTGAACAGGCTCGCGTCGAGGAACTGGCAACGAGGCTTAACCTCCAACCAATGCGGCTTGAGCGGGAGGCAAACTCCTTTTCGGGCGGCAATCAACAAAAGATCCTCCTGGCCAAATGCCTGACCCGAAAGATCAAGCTCTTTGCATTCGACGAACCCACTGTGGGTGTCGATATCGGTACACGGGTTGCGATATATGAGTTCATCAAGGAGCTTTGTCAGAGTGGCGCGGCGGTCCTGCTCATATCGTCGGATCTTCCCGAAATCGTGAACCTTACCCATCGTGTCTATGTGATGTGTCGCGGGGAACTGACAGCCGAACTGAAGAATGATGCCATATCGCAGGAAAATGTTCTGCGGTATTGTTTCGAAAAGGAAGCGGCATGAGTTCCAATCAGACACAATTGAATCGCAGCCGGGCTGCGCAGCCTCGCCGCAAAGCGGCCTATTGGATACGCCAGGCATTCGTACGTCTGGGAGTGCTGCCCTTTCTCCTGTTGGCGGCGGTTGTCGTGTTTACGGTCATGGCAGACAATTTTCTGACAGGCCGCAACCTCCTCAATGTCTTGAGACAATCCACGTATCTGGCACTCGTCGCAATGGGTCAGATGTTCGCATTGCTGACTGGCGGATTTGACCTTTCTGTCGGCACCATATTGGCGCTCACCTCAGTTGTAGGCGCCACGGCAATGGCCGGAGCGTATGCGGCGATGCCCGACGCCGTTGGATTGGCGATCATGATCGGCATCCTGGCCGGGGTTGCCGCAGGGACCCTCGTCGGGGTCGTAAATGGCGTTGGCGTCGCCATCTTCAACGTCTCACCATTCATGATGAGCTTGGGAATGGCTTCGGTAGGATTTGGCCTGGCGCTCTACATGACAGGCGGCACACCGGTTTATGGAATGCCGATCGAGTTTGGCGATGTATTCGGTTTCGGTTCAACTCTTGGCATACCTACCCCTGTCTTTGTAACCGCGCTCTTGTTTGTCCTGTTGTATCTTGTGGTCAACTGGACCCGGTTGGGTCGGCATTTCTATGCGGTAGGCGGCAACATCAAGGCTGCACAGTTGTCCGGAATCAACACTCGGCTGACACTGTTTCTGGCCTACGTGATGTGCGGTGCGATGGCGGCGATTTCCGGAATTCTGCTAACCGCACGCTTGGACACGGGCGAGGCAAATATCGGCGCAACCATGCCGCTGGAGTCGATTGCCGCATGTGTCATTGCGGGTGTGAGTCTTCGAGGTGGGATTGGCCGGATCGAGTCTGTGGTCCTCGGTGCCCTGTTCATCGGACTTGTCCAAAACGGAATGAACCTGGCGCGAATTGAGTCCTATTTGCAGATTGTCGTCATTGGCGCCCTATTGATTGTAGCGGTTGTCGCGGACCAGTTCCGGATGCGTTACATTGCGAGCGTTGGCCAATGAGAACAGGCAGTTCACGTGCAGTCCTATGCAGGCAAAGGCCGGCACCGAACGGACCAATGCGTGGCTGTTCCACTTCGTGACTGTGCCTGGGCTGGTTCTTCGATCAATTGGGAGGTTGCTTGAATGATGGCTACGATCAACTGCGACATGGGCGAGAGCTTCGGAATCTACCGGCTGGGCAACGACGCCAAAATGATGCCACTGATCTCCATGGCAAATGTCGCATGCGGTTTCCATGGCTCGGACCCGAACCATATGCGTGACACCGTCCGGCTTGCCAAGGCGCACAATGTAAAGGTCGGCGCGCACCCATCCCTGCCTGACCGCCAGGGATTTGGAAGACGGGTTATGGCGATCGGTCGCGAGGAATTGGCAAACATGATCATCTATCAGGTTGGTGCTCTCAACGGATTTCTGATGGCAGAGGGAATGGAGCTTTCTCACATAAAGCCGCATGGAGCGCTGTACGGGATGGCGGCCAAGGACCTGGAAATCGCCAATGCCGTCTGCGATGCCGCCGACATCTTCCGGGTGCCGTTGCTAGGTATGGCAAATTCTTGTCACGAACAGGTCTACGTCGACAGGGGACACACCTTCATTTCCGAATTCTACGCCGACCTCGATTATAATGATGATGGAAGCCTCGTAATCACCCGCGAACATGAGCGGGTCGACCCTGATCTTGCTGCGGAACGATGCCTCCGTGCCATTGTTTCTGGAGAAGCTGAGTCTCGGAATGGGGCCACCATAAAAGTTGGAGCGGACTGCATCTGCATACATTCCGACACACCGAACGCTCTGGACATCGCAACCGCCGTTGGCAGAGCCATCAGCAGCCACTCTGATGCGCCTGCCTGATGCAGACACATCGTTGCAAAACAGTTCGCCATCTTCAATCAAGGCCAGCATCCGGTGTCGTGTGCAGGCAATTCTCTCCCAACCCAACAGGTAGATGAAAGGAAACAGATCATGTCACGACGGCAAGTATTGTCGCCCCTGCCCGGAATCTTCTTCAGGAAACCAGACCCGAGCGAACCGCCATACAAACAAGAGGGCGACACTGTTGCCAAGGACGACGTTATTGGCCTGGTTGAAGTCATGAAGACATTCCATGAAGTGAAATCTGATGCTTCCGGGACAATTGCGAAGTTCCTTGTCGAGAACGAGGAAGCCGTCATGGCCGCCCAGCCACTTCTCGAACTCGACGACTGACAAGAGAATTGAGCGTAATGACGATCGGCACCCTGCTCGTCGCCAACCGTGGTGAAATCGCCGTGCGGATCATGAGGGCTGCACGGGAACTCGGGATGCGAACTGTCGCCGCACACAGCCGCGCAGACCAGCATTCCCTGCCGGTCCAGCTTGCAGACGCGGCTATCGAAATCGGACCTCCGCCAGCGTCAAAGTCCTATCTCAATATCGAAGCGATACTCGCAGCCGCAAGGGAATGCGGTGCCGATGCCATCCATCCGGGCTACGGGTTCTTGTCCGAAAATCCCGATTTTGCGGAGGCTGTCGAGACAGAAGGCATCACCTTCGTTGGCCCGGCAAGCTCTACAATCAGAATGATGGGAGACAAGGTTGCAGCCCGCAGCGTGGTCGAGAAGTTTGGAATTCCTACTGTTGCAGGAAGCGCCCAACGAATTGACACACTGGAAGAAGCACAAGAGATCGCTTCTGCAATCGGCTTCCCGGTCATGGTCAAGGCAGCAGCTGGTGGAGGCGGCCGCGGCATCCGAATAGCTGAGAATTCTGAAGAACTCGGCCGGCTTGTTCCCCAAGCCCGATTGGAAGCAAATGCGGCATTTGGTGATGGCGGCATCTATCTCGAAAAATTCATCAGAGGTGCCAGGCATATCGAAGTTCAAGTGCTCGGCGACGGAGAAAATGCCGTGCACTGCTTTGAAAGGGAGTGCTCGCTGCAACGGCGCCGGCAAAAAGTCTGGGAGGAGGCGCCAGCAACCATATTGCCGGACACGGTGCGGCATTCGCTTTGCAACTCGGCAGCAGCGCTCACCCGCTCGCTGAATTACAAGGGCGCGGGAACCCTCGAATTCCTTTACGATTCAAACTCTGAATCCTACTTTTTCCTGGAGATGAATACCCGAATCCAGGTTGAACATCCGGTGACTGAATTCATAACCGGTGTAGACCTGGTCCGGGAGATGTTGCGGATTGCCGATGGCCAACCATTGCAGTTGACGCAGGACAACATCCATGTGCATGGCCATGCAATCGAATGCCGGATCAATTCAGAGGATCCCGCTAACAACTTTTTTCCGAGCCCGGGGACTGTAGAAGCAATAACAAGCCCTGGTGGCCCGGGAGTACGGTTCGATACGATGCTCTTCCCCGGCTGCGAGGTGGCTCCCTACTATGACTCTCTTGTCGGGAAGCTCATTGCTTGGGATAGCTCTCGCCCGGAGGCACTCATTCGCCTCCGCAGAGCATTGACCGAACTCGCAATTTCGGGTGTCGAGACGACCAAAGACATGCACCTGGCGTTAACTGAAGACAATAATGTCCAGCAGGGTGATTTTGATACAGGGTTTCTCGAACATTGGCTAAAACGCAATGAAGAAAAGCAGGATAATCCGGGAGGCTAGCTGACATGCCGGTAAGATATTCGTTTGGCGGTGATGACCATATTTTTGCCGAGATTGACGAGGAGATGTCACTCGAGGCTTTCTTCAAGAGCCTGTCAATAACCAACGAGATCCGGGAGAACCGGATCGATGGCGTGACGGAAATATGTCCGGCCAACGCATCATACCAGGTGCGATTTGATCCCGACCGCATACGCCCTCAGGACTTGTTGGCGGAACTTCAATCACTGGAGTCCGCTGCCGAGAACTCCGATGCGACCTTGCAAACACGGGCAATTGAAGTCCCGGTCTTCTACAACGACCCATGGACCAACGAAACTCTCATGCGCTTTCGCGAACGCCATCAAGACCCGAACGGCACAGATCTCGAGTACGCTGCGCGGATCAATGGTTACGATTCCATTGAGTCCTTTGTCCTTGCCCACTCCGGTTCCCCATGGTTCGTCAGCATGGTCGGTTTCGTTGCAGGGTTGCCCTTCATGTATCAGATGGTTGACAGGGACCGTCAGATTGAAGTTCCAAAATATCTGCGGCCGCGCACAGACACTCCCAAGCTCACAGTGGGATACGGGGGTTGCTTCTCATGCATCTACTCTGTTCGAGGTGCTGGCGGCTACCAGATGTTCGGTATCACTCCGATGCCTATCTTCGACCCAAAGCAGGAGATTGAACATCTGCGGGACTTCATGGTGTTCTTCAAACCCGGCGACATCGTCAAATTCAACCCGATTGATCGACCCGGCTATGATGATCTCGTAGCGCAGGTAGCGGAAGGCAAGTTCCAACCGTTAGTTCGCAGCCTGGAATTCCGTCTGGACGAATTTCAGGCCGATATGGACGGATACAACGCAAAGATTGAGAGGTTGCTCCATGGGCATTAGAGTTCTTGACCCCGGCCTGGCGACTTCGGTCCAGGACCTCGGCCGCCCCGGTTACTATCACTTGGGAATACCGATTTCTGGCGCGATGGACCGGTTCGCCTTGCGAACTGCAAATCTGCTGGTCGGAAATGACGAAGGCGAGGCGGTGTTGGAATCGGTCTTCATGGGACCGAAGATCGAGTTTACGGAAGACGCAGTCGTGGCTGTTACCGGAGCCGAACTGCCTCCAATGGTTGACGGGGAGCCACGAGAAACCTGGCAGTCCTTTGCTGTCAGGTCAGGTCAAACCTTGAGTTTCGGGTATCTACAATCAGGTGCGCGCGCATATATTGCCGTACGCGGCGGTTTCAATCTTCCGGTCGTTCTTGGCAGCCGTTCAACCTACGCACTCGGCGCAATGGGCGGACTGGATGGCAGGAGCCTGCAGGAAGGAGATGAGATCAATCTGGGATCCACAACTGCGGCCAATTCGGTGTCCCGCGCGGTTCCACGGCATCTGATCCCCTCGATTGGCGGAACTGTGGAACTCCGCGTCGTGCCCGGCCTCTACAGTCATCGAGTAACCGATGAATCCAGAGACCACTTTTTTGAAGACACCTGGAAAGTTGCTCCTGAAGCCGACAGGATCGGGTACCGCTTCAGGGGTGGCAAACCCTTGGAGTTTGTTGAGCGCAACCAGCCGTTTGGTGCGGGCTCGGATCCCTCCAACATTGTTGACAGCTGTTATCCATACGGATCAATTCAAGTTCCTGGTGGCACTGAACCGATCGTCCTCCACCGGGATGCTGTGTCCGGCGGTGGCTATTTCATGATCGGAACTGTAATTTCTGCCGATATGGACCGGATCGGCCAGCTTCAACCAAACATGGATACCCGCTTTGTCCCTGTGGACATGGAAACTGCATTGAAAGCTCGAACCGACCGCAGCACGGGCCTGAACGCAATTCGAGAAGCGCTGGGATAGCAGGCCACGCAGCTACTCTCCTGAATCTGCCGCAAAGAAGGCCTTGGAAAATACCCGCTGTCTTGTGCTTCTTCTTGCAGTGATTTCAAAACCGGTGGACGACGAGGACTTAATCTAATAGCAAGGCTCCGATCGACGCGAGTTGATCAGGGCATCGCTATCAGGTCCGGTACAACTGCTGCTGGGCCAGACGCTTCAAGCCCCCTTCGCAACCGGGCGTTTCGTAGGCGCCAAACAGACGAGGACGCCATGGCATCCGAGATTCTTCTTACCTTTCCAGACAGCAGCAAGCGTGAGTTCGCGTCTGGCATCACTGCGGCTGACGTCGCCGCTTCCATCTCCAAGTCGCTAGGCAAGAAAGCAATATCTGCCCAACTGAATGGAGAGCATTGGGATCTTCAGTGGCCCATCAATTCCGACGGCACAATCTCGATCAACACGATGGAGGACGAGGCTCAGGCACTGGAGCTGGTTCGTCACGATCTGGCGCATGTCATGGCGCGCGCAGTTCAGGAATTGTGGCCCGAGACCAAGGTTACGATAGGGCCAGTCATCGAGAATGGCTGGTACTACGACTTCGACCGGGAAACCTCGTTCACCCCCGATGATCTTGGTCTCATTGAACAGAAGATGAGGAAGATCATAGCCCTGCGAGATCCGGTTCGGACAGAGGTCTGGGACCGCCAGCGGGCTATCGAACACTACAGGGAATGCGACGAGCCGTACAAGGTCGAACTGGTCGAGGCAATTCCGCCAGGCGAGGCCGTCCGAATGTACTGGCACGGTGAATGGCAGGACCTTTGCCGGGGGCCGCACTTACGGCACACTGGCCAATTGCCGGCCGATGCATTCAAGCTGCAGAGCATTGCCGGAGCATACTGGCGCGGTGACTCCCGGAACAAGATGCTCCAACGGATCTACGGCGTTGCCTTCAGGCGCAAGCAGGACCTGAAACGGCACCTCGAACTGATCGAGGAAGCCCAAAGACGGGATCATCGCCGAATTGGTGCTGAGATGGACTTGTTCCATTTCCAAGAAGAAGCGCCTGGCATGGCTTTTTGGCATCCAAGAGGCTGGACGGTCTACAAGTTGCTTCGGGAGTATATGTCCCGGCGGCAAGCTGAACACGGTTATGTCGAGGTCAACACCCCTGCTGTGGTCGACCGGGCCTTGTGGGAAGCATCCGGCCATTGGGAGAAGTTCCACGAGCACATGTTTCTGGTCAGGAATGAAGCGGAGAAGTCGGAAGCGGCCAGGGTCAATGCTCTCAAGCCAATGAACTGTCCCTGCCATGTGCAGATCTATAATCATGGACAAAAGAGCTACCGCGACCTGCCATTGCGCATGGCGGAGTTCGGCTCATGCACGCGGTTTGAACCATCAGGTGCCCTGCACGGGCTGATGCGGGTCCGGGGATTCGTTCAGGACGACGCTCACATCTTTTGCGAAGAAAGCCATATCGAGGCTGAAACAGCGTCATTCATTGCCATGCTGACCCGGATCTATTCGGATCTGGGCTTCGAACAGTTCAAGGTGAAGTTTGCCGACCGGCCCGAACAACGGGCAGGAACCGATGAAACCTGGGACAAGGCCGAACACGCCCTGGTTGCGGCTACCGAAGCCGCTGGTTGCGAATTCGAACCCAACCCGGGCGAAGGCGCATTTTATGGACCAAAACTGGAATTCGTGCTGACGGATGCGATCGGACGGGACTGGCAGTGCGGCACACTGCAGGTCGACTTTGTCATGCCGGGCCGGCTTGGGGCAGCCTATATCGGCCGCGATGGTGAGAAGCATGTACCAGTCATGCTGCACCGCGCCATCCTCGGAAGCTTCGAGCGCTTTATTGGCATGATGATCGAGAATCATATGGGGCATCTGCCGTTCTGGCTAACGCCGCGCCAGATTGTGGTTGCCACGATTGTCTCGGGAGCAAACGACTACGCGAGAGAGGTCTCGTCAATTCTCAAGGAGGCCGGTTTCCGCGCCTACACCGACCTGCGGAACGAGAAGATCAACTACAAGGTCAGGGAATTGTCTCTTGGAAAAGTGCCGGTAATTCTTGCCGTCGGCGAAAGAGAGGTTGCCGAGAGAACCGTATCAGTCAGAACCCTTGGCAAGAAGGGTATTGAGGTCGTGACTCTCGAAGAATTCATTAAGGCAAATGCCTCGCAAGCCCTGCCGCCGGATTTGAGGACGCAGGCAGCCTGAGGGAAAATTCGGCCGGAAACGCTGCGCCGCATGCAATCGACGGTTGAAACAGTTGAAGTATACAGGGAAGGCAATTATTTGTCCCTTGTCTGAATCTGGAAAAGGAAGGCAGAAATACCCCGAAGACCATATAACGCGCCTCCGGCGCGTCAGACGGGCCCTCGTGCGAATGATCGCATAGACGCTCCGCAAATCCGCCTGATCGGACCCGACGGCGACAATCTAGGACTCAAGACCCCTGAACAGGGGCTTGCACTTGCGGTACAGGAAGGTCTCGATCTTGTCGAAATCTCCCCTACTGCCACCCCGCCAGTTTGCAAGATCATGGATCTCGGCAAGTTCAAATACGCGCAGCAAAAGCGTGATTCCGAGTCTCGCAAAAAGCAGAAGACCATAGACGTGAAAGAGGTCAAATTCAGACCCAACACGGACATTCATGACTACAAGGTGAAACTCCGGAATGTGGAGCGGTTCCTTGGCAACGGGGACAAGGTCAAGGTCACCATGCGCTTCAGGGGCAGGGAGATGGCGCACCAGCACATCGGTCAGGATTTGCTGGAGAGAGTGGCCGACGATATCGGGCTGGTTGGACGGGTTGAAGAACTTCCAAAACTCGACGGCCGTCAAATGTACATGATGATTGCACCGGCGAAATAGCCGGAGGATTGCATTCATGTACATCGGCGCCAATCGCCACCAATCTCGCGGCGGCCTGCTGTTCGTTGAAGCCGATTGCAAAAAGCAGGCAGATCATCATTTCCAGGAACGAGGAGTTGACTGCTGCCGGGTTTCAGCCCCGCCAGGCCGCTGGTTGAAACGTAATGAGTCAGCAGTGGCTTCTCTGAATGAATCCCGGAGCACAGAGAATTGCATCCCGTAGTTGTTTGTGCGGCAAAGCGAAGCCCGATTGGCGCATTTCAGGGCGCACTTTCCGGGATTCCTGCAACCGAACTGGGCGCCGCCACCATCCGGTCGTTGCAAGATTCCACGCAGCTTGATCCAGCATCGCTGGACGAGGTCGTCTTCGGGTGCGTTCTATCAGCCGGCCTGGGCCAGGCACCGGCGCGGCAAGCTGCCAAGGGTGCCGGTCTTCCCGACACAGTTCCCGCCGTGACCATAAACAAGATGTGTGGGTCCGGAATGAAAGCCGCCATGATTGCTCATGACCGGCTTGCTCTTGGCGAGGGCGAACTCGCAATTGCCGGCGGAATGGAGAGCATGACCAATGCTCCCTACCTCATCCCAAAAATGAGGTCAGGCGCCCGCCTGGGACATGCCGGAGCCGTCGATCATATGTTTCTTGACGGGCTTGAGGACGCCTATGAAAGTGGCCGGCTCATGGGAACCTACGCCGAAGACTGCGCCACAAGTTTCGGTTTCACGCGCCAAAGTCAGGACGATTTTGCTGAACGGTCGCTGCGCCGGGCATTGCGCGCACATGACACCGGCGCGTTCCATGCCGAGATTGAACCGGCAAGATCAGAGCCTGGCGGCTCCATATTGCTTGAACGGGACGAACAGCCGGTTGTTGCCCGGCCAGAACGCATCCGTAAACTCAGGCCGGCATTTCGGCCTGATGGTACGGTCACCGCAGCCAATTCATCTTCAATTTCGGATGGCGCTGCTGCGTTGCTGCTGGCGACAGAGACCGCAGCGCTTTCGCGCGGACTTCCGGTCATGGCGCGTATCGTCGCTTATTCGACAGTAGCGCAAGAGCCTGCGCTATTCACAACTGCGCCCGCAGCTGCAGCCGAACGGCTCCTGCAACGGATCGGGTGGCCGGTTGATGACGTAGGACTCTGGGAGGTGAACGAGGCCTTTGCCGTCGTGGCGATGGCTTTTGCAGACACGCTGGAGGTCTCTCCCTCCCGTCTGAACGTCAATGGCGGCGCGTGTGCTCTTGGACATCCAATCGGGGCTTCGGGCGCCCGGATCATGGTGACGTTGCTACATGCAATGCAAGCGCGAGAGGTCAAACGTGGCGTTGCGGCAGTCTGCATTGGTGGAGGCGAAGCAACGGCAATTGCGCTTGAAAGGCCATAGGCCGGCTAAGCCGGGTCATGACCTGTTCCCGGATAGGCGCTGTTTCCAGCGCCGGTGAATCCAGTACCATTGTTCCGGGTTCGCACGGACCCGCGCCTCAAGGCTGTCGTTGAGTGCCTGTGTCATTCCAGAAACGTCGCCATGTTCGATCGGGAGCTCGTATTCGACATCGAAATCCAGCCCGTTTGATCTTCTGGTGCCATAGAATGGCACCAGCAATGCATCAAATCTGACGGCCAGCCGCGCTACACCGGTGTTGGTCATGGTTGGCAACCCCATGAATCCAAGCTCTTCGCCCTCGCCCGAATACTGATCGTTCAGCACAACGGCCAATCCACCTTCCTTGACGAACTTTACGAACCCCTTGGTTCCGGAACCTCCGCGTGGGAAGACCGGTCTGCCAATACGTTCCATGGTTCGAACGTAGTGCCTGTTGAAATAGGCATTGTTCATGGCCCGGTAGACACCACCCACCGAATGGCCCCGCCTTATCAGCTGGACCCTGCCAGCCTCGTAGTTGCCAAAATGCCCCGTCACGAGCAGCACGGGTTGCCCGCGCAATTTCGCTTTCTCGATCTCCTGCAAACCGGGACCGCCCGGTGGCCGGCACGCCACCCTTTCAACAAACTGGACAGTCGAGTAGGCCTCCGCAAACACCCGGCCAAAATTGTCCACGCAGCCTCGCAATATCCGGTTTCGTTCCTCCTGCTCCATATCCGGAAACACGAGCTTTAGATTGGAGTGAACCCTTTCGTGTATATCGGTCAGGGGAGCGATCACACGTTCCATCACGGTTCCCGCCATCCCCACCCTTTTCTCATAAGGCAGGAACCGTCCTGCGCCGAGCAGTGCGCGCAGTCCATAATCGGTGACGCGGTCTACAACCGGCACCCACCCGGACCGGGACCGACTATCTGGACCCGGCATCCTGCGACCGGGCCGTCTCTCTGGATTTGGCGGACTCCCTGTGCCAGATGTACAGGCCCGACCCGACAACGATCAGGGCGCCAACCAAGGTCCACATGTCGGGAAACTCGTTGAAGAAGACCATCCCGTAAATCGCCGCGAACACCAACGCCGAGTAGCCGAACGGGCTGACAACCGAAGCATCTGCCAGGAAGAGGGACCTGATCATCAAATATTGTCCCGCTGCGCCAAAACAGGCCGCAAGAACCATTATCGGGATGTCAACCAACTCAGGGGTCGTCCAGTAGAAAGGAACCACAATCGACGCAAGCAGCGTGCCAATCAGCGTAGTAAAGAAGAAGCTGGTGGCAACATCTTCACGGTCTGACAGAAATCTCGTTGCAATCGCATATACAGCAAACGCGCTGGCTGCGATGAGCGGAAAGAGCGCATATGGCGAGAACACGGATGAACCCGGCCGGATGATGATCACAACCCCGATCAGCCCCGCACAGATTCCGAGCATGCGCCTCCAACCGAAACGCTCACCCAATACCAGCCAGGCGCCTATCGCAATCAGAACGGGATTTACCTGAAGTATCGTCGTCGCAGCGGCAAGATCGATATTGGTAAAGCCGATGAAGAAAGTCACTGTTCCGATGAACACCAGTGCTGACCTCAACACCTGAAGAAATGGACTGCTGGTTCGAATGACACCACCAGTCTGCCAACGGAGCAACAGGCAGGCAAGAACGGCCTGGCCAACGAACCTCACCCATACAAGTTGGAAGACACCATACTTGTCGGCGATGCCCTTGATGATCGTATCCATGCTGCACAAACAGAAGATTGCCAACAGCATGGTGATGATGCCTCTGGTCGTGGCCGGGAGTGTCGCGAAACTCGTCTGCATTGTCTGGAAGCGCGTGCGTTCCTCACGGACCGCCCCCGAAGCTGCCCGCCAGCAACGCACCTATGAATCGATCATCTCCACGCGAAGCAAGGAAAGAAGCAATAGCGGAAAAATCTGATATTGATAGTGTTGAAGTCAGTTGCAGTTCAAGCGATTGCCTGCAAGTGCGTGCGCTGCAGATCCTTGAGGAACTGCCAACAGACGCGTGGTCAAGTGGAAGTAGAAAATGATTCGCAGTGGAACTGAATATCTTGAGTCCATTCGGGACGGCCGGGAAGTTTTTGTGAATGGCGAGCGGGTTAAGGATGTTCCGTCCCACCCGATGTTCAAGCCGATCGTCGACGTGCGCGCCCGGATATACGACATGCAGCACGAGGCGGCCACGCGGCCGGTCATGACTTATGAAGAAAATGGCTGCGAGTATGCAGTTGGAGTCAAGCTCCCCCGAACACAAAAGGACTGGTGGGACAAGCGCCGGGCGGCAAACACGGTCTTCGACGAGATCCAGGGTGTCGTGACCCGGGTCGGCGACGAGACCGTCGGAGAAATGTGGTCGCTGTTTGATGGCCAGGATGTTCTCAACCAGGTCGACCCGCAATTCTCCGAAAATATCCGCCGCCACATCGGCCGAGTTGTCGAGAATGACCCCTTTCATGTCTCTGCAAACACGGACCCCAAGGGAGACAGATCCAAGCCGCCCCAAGAGCAGGATCCCGACATGCTCCTGCATGTGGTCAAGGAAACCGAAGAAGGCATTGTCGTACGAGGGGCAAAGTTCGAAACTGCTGCGCCGTACGCCAACCAGGCCTTTACCAAGCCCACGATCGCTAATTGGGGCAATGAAGCCTATTCCGACTATGCGGTAGGGTTCATTTGCGAATTGTCCTCGCCTGGTATCAAGATGATCTGCCGGACAGGTTTTGCGCAGCGGGCACCAGCCGCCGACTATCCACTTGCAAACAAGTTCGATGAAGTCGACAGCCTGGTGATATTCGACAATGTTCTGGTGCCTTGGGACAATGTCCTGTTCTACCGCCACACTCGCGCGGCAGCATTCATCCGAGCCACGTTGCACCGGTATTCTGCATTTGCGTTTGTTCAGCGGAACCTGGCCTTTGCTGACCTGATGATCGGCGCAGCGCTATGGAACGCCCGTCAGACAGGCTTGGACAAGCAACCTGCTGTCCAGGAAAAGCTGGCTAAACTGGCTGTCTACAGGGAAGGCATAAACGCTCACCTGACAGCTGCGGTGACGCTTGCCGAGCCCAGCCCGGGCGGGTTGCTGATGCCAAACCAATCGCTTCTTTACACAGGCCGGGTGCACGCCTGCTCCCAGTACCACGAGATGGTTCATATCGCTCGCGAGCTTTGCGGTGGCCAGATCTGCGTAACTCCTGACCATTCCTGTTTCACGGATGAAGAATCGGGCCCGTGGTTGCAGAAGTACTACACAATCAACGAACGCTGGGTCGCGGACGATCGTCGAAAGCTGCTGGCATTTGCCCGGGACCTTCTCAACTCAGACTATGCCGGCCATCGCCTGACGTTCCAGTTGTTTGCACAGTCGCCACCGTTTGCGCATCTTGGCGCAGTCTACCGGAACTTCGGATGGGATGGTCCGCTGGATTTTGCCAAAAACGCTGCCGGACTGTCCGACAGGGTTGAGGGTGGCAACGGTCTTGACGGTTGGCTGGATACACAACCCTATCCGTCGGATGACTGATCGCCTGCCTTCATGACCATCTCCGGGGTGCCGGAATGGAGTTGATCCCATGACCGCTGACGCGCAACCAGGCCGCGAGCGCTTCATCGCCGGAATGAGTCATGCCGCCAACTCGGTCAGCGTGGTTGCCACTGACGGTCCGGCCGGCCGTTTTGGGGTTACGGTTTCGGCCATGTCATCCGTTTCGGCGGACAGCGAAATGCCCACGCTGCTTGTGTGCGTTCATCACCTGAGCCCCGCTTGCAGTGCCATTCTCTCCAACCGGGTCTTTTGCGTCAATCTGCTGAGAGACGACCAATCCTTTGTCGCCGACACGTTCGCTGGACGGATCCAGCCGCCCGGCGAGGACAAGTTCTCCTGCACGAACTGGATTGCGGGACGCACAGGATCTCCGGTTGCCGCGGACCATCTTGTGGCGTTCGACTGCGAATTGCTTCACGACTTTACTGTCGGAAGCCATGTCGTGTTTGTCGGCCAGGTCGTCGACACGGTAATTCACGAAGGCCACGCACCGTTGATCTACGCCAACCGGGGCTACGGCACGCCGATGCGGCTGGACAGGGCAGCTACGCCCAGTCACGATGAATCATCCAACAGTCTGCGGATAGGATGTTTCTTTACGCTGGCGCCAATCCACCTGCCGAAACTGATTGGTGACTTCGAAAGCGGCAATCCTGATGCAGATGTCTCGTTTATCGTTGGCCATCAGGGACAGGTTCAGGAAGCATTGCGATCAAATGCCTGCGATGTCGCACTGAGCTACGATCTTCATTGGGCAAGCGACATAGTGATTGAGGAGTTGTCGGTCGAAAAACCGTATGCACTGCTGCCGGCTGGAAGCCCGCTGGCGGCATCCAGCCATGTTTCAATGCATGATCTGGCGGAACAACCGATGATCCTGCTCCAGCGGCCGCCGAGCGAACAGTATTTCACCAGCCTGTTCAGCGAATTGGGGCTGACACCCCGGATCAAGTTCAAGACCCCGTCATTCGAAATGGTGCGGGGATTTGTAGGGCGCGGCCTCGGCTACAGCATCCTGATTACGCGCCCGGATACCGACAGGACTTATGACGGATCTTCTGTTGTTGCGGTTCCGTTGCTTGAGGAAGTCACTCCGGGCAGAATCGTGATGGCGACGGTCAGGGGCCAAGGATCGCGCCGCCTCGTCAAGCGGTTCGCCGATCTCTGTCACAAACACTTTGCAAAGACCAACCAGGGAGGTGCCCAGAATGGTTCATGAGAGGATCCGGAAATTCAATACGAAGGACACGTACCCCGAACAGAAACTCGATAACGATCTTTGCCAGGCAGTGGCCGCCAGCGGCAGGATGGTATTCTTGAGGGGACAGGTCTCACAGGATCTTGACACCAGCGAAAGCCTGCATGCCGGAGATGCCTCGGCCCAAGCTGCAAGGGCAATGGAGAACATCGAGATGCTGCTCCGCGAAGCCGGCAGCTGCATGGAGCACATTTGCAGGATTGTCGTTTATGTCACTGACATCCGTTACCGGGAAGATGTCTACATGCAGATCGGCCACCGGCTCCGGGGGGTATTCCCCTGCTCTACCGGGATCGTTGTTCCTGCGCTTGCCCGGCCGGAATGGCTGGTCGAGATCGAAGCAACTGCGGTCATCCCGGATTGAGGCTTGTTCGATGACTTTTTCGATAATCGGCATGTGCAGGCAGAGCGGCATGTTTGGCGTCGCCATTACGACCTCATCAATCTGCGTGGGAGCACGCTGTCCATGGGTTCGAACAAGAGTTGGCGCCGTTTCGACCCAAAATGTCACACTTCCATCGATTGGACCGATGGTGCTCGACAGGATGGAGCAAGAAGAAAGCGCTGGCGTTGCGCTTGACCGGACCATGGAGGGGCTTGAATTCCGGGAATTCCGGCAGGTCATTGCCATCGACCGCAATGGCGGAACAGCCGCGTTTTCGGGCGAAAAGACGCTCGGCCGCCATGGAGTAGAGTCAGGCCGGGACTGCGTAGCCGCAGGCAATCTACTGAAGAGTGTTGAACTGCCCGCAGCAATGACCGAACACTTCGAGCGCACAGTTGGGCAACATCTTGCCGAGCGGTTGCTTGGCGCCCTGGAAGCGGGCTTGTACGACGCTGGCGGAGAAGAGGGCCAGGTCAGTTCAGCTTCGCTCCTAGTTCACTCCGAACAGAGTTGGCCGCTGGTTGACCTGCGTGTCGACTGGGACGACGCTGATCCGGTGAATGCGCTTCGGCGGCTTTGGACCGACTACGAACCGCAAATGCAGGATTATGTCACACGCGCACTTGATCCAACACAAGCGCCGAGCTTCGGCGTTCCAGGCGATCCGTAGCGGCGGCACATGATGAATGCCTGCCGGTTGCTTGCAACCCCCGGCAGCATGATCCACTGCTGGTGATCAGCCCGAAAGCTCCACAAGCTCGCGCCTGAATGGAACAGTGTCCGGGTCGGCCGGCGGACCGTCGAGTTCTTCTGCAAACCTCCGCCCGGCAAATACTGCATGCGCAATTGTTGCCGGGGCCTCCGCATCGCCGATTGCCTTTACCAGTTCCAGACCGGCATCTGCCCACTGACTCTTGCGCTTGATCAATTCCCTGGCGATGCCATCGTTGGCAATCCGCGACGTGACAAGCACGACACTGCCAGACTCGACGGGAAACTCCGATCCCGTGTAGCTGCACGAGAGATGGACAACTCCTTCACCAGTGCGGGTCAGTATCCGGTTGGGCAAGATTTCCACGCCCGCCTCCAGAAGCCGGGCTTGGATGAAATGCTGCTCCATAGTGTTTCGTGTCCATGTCGACACCTCGGGAGCCGGGGTTGCCAGTTTGACATTGAAGCCTTCCTTGCGCAGCAACTCGGCCACAACACCACCCATATTATAGTGATCATCGTCCCAAATCAGGACATCAGAAGCGCTTGGCCGCACGCCGTCCATGATGTCGTCAGGTGTCAGGATCTGCATCGATTCCGAAAGGGCAATCGGCTTCGGCCATTGATGGCCAGCCCCGTCGCGACGCCATACTGCCCCGGTCGCGATGGCAACCCGTCCGAAATCGAGCTCAAGCACATCGTCCGCTGACAGCTCATTCCCGACATGCAATTCCACATTCGCCAGGTCATGCAATTGCTGAAGCCGGTAGTCGCGAACCCTGATCCAGGCGGCGAGCCCCGGCAAGGCGGCCTCCCGCCTAACCCGACCACCCAGTTCAACGGACTGTTCCGCCAGCGCCACATCGTAGCCGCGTTTACCAAGCATCTGCGCGGCTTCCATACCGGCTGGTCCGCCACCAATGACCAATACCGGTTTGTCCGACTCCCGGTTTCGTATTCTCTCCGGATGCCAACCCCGCCGCCATTCTTCGCCCATGGAAGGGTTTTGAGTGCACCGGATCGGCGACATCGTGAAATCTCCTGACACACAGATGTTGCAACCGATACACTCACGGATGTCTTCAAGCCTGTTGTTCTTGATCTTCTGCGGCAGAAATGGATCGGCAATTGATGGCCGGGCGCAACCGATCAGGTCCAGAACGCCGTTGCGGACCAGCGACGCCATCCGGTCAGGGGATGTGTAGCGACCGACTCCCACGACTGGCTTGGTGGTCAGCTTCTTGATGTTGCTGAAGTAGGGCTCTTGAGCGCCCTCCCCGGCAAAACGCGAGGTCCTGCTGTCGTTTTCCCAACCGGCGAGGCACACATCCCATAGATCAGGCAGTTCAGCCAGCATGCCGATCACATCCTCAACCTCTGCCCTCTCGAGCCCTTCCGGGCCTGACAACTCGTCCAGAGAAATGCGGCAGGCAATTGCGCAACTTTCGCCGACTGCATCCTTGAGATCGCAAATGAGTTCCTTCAGCAGCCTCGACCTGTTTTCGAGGCTGCCGCCATATTCATCGCTCCGCTGATTGTATTTGCGCGAGAGGAAATGATGCAGGAACCCGAGCGCGTGGCCGGCGTAAACATAGACAAGATCGAATCCCGCGGTGCGGCTCCGCACCGCTGCCTGCCTGTGCCAGCGCCGGACATTTCTGATGTCTTCCTTGTCCATCGCCCGGGCCTGAACCGGATCGTAGGTAAAGCTTGCAATGGGCAACGCTGTGGGCGCCATCGGAACTTCGCGGCTGAAGAGGTTCGGACCGTTCAGCCCATTATAGGCCAGTTCAATCCCCGCGAGGGCATCGTGGCCGTGGACCTTCTCGGCCATCAATGCCAGCATCGGGATGTCCCGGTCGTCCCAAAGCCTCAGCTCAATGAATGGGGTAATTTCCGATGTCGGGTGGATTTCGACCTGTTCGGTACAGACAACAGCCCATCCGCCTTCGGCCTTGACCTCCCGCATACCGGCGGCTGCCTTGGGGTCCCGGTAACCCATGCCATTGCAGTGTGGAACCTGAAAGAACCTGTTCCTGGCGGTAACCGGACCAATACGGACAGGCTCAAACAGCTGCGCATAGCGGGGGTCGCAGGTCAATTTCCGGCCCGGTTCGATACCGGGGCGCACTGGTGCGCCCCGATGGTTTTTCGGTCTATTTCTTCAGGCGGGTCCAGATCGCGTCATAGACTTCCTGAGTAGCCTGATCACAAACCTGCACAAAGGTACCGGCAGGCGCATCCGCCGGAGGAACTGCTTCCGGCTGCGATTTCAGGTCCTCGTCGAGGAGTTCGGTGACACCCTTAACCCCGGCGCTGTACCGGGCGAAGTTTGTGACCGCCGCCACGTTCTCCGGCTCAAGGAGGAAATCCATGAAGATCAGTGCGTTGGCCCGATTGGGGGCATCCTTGAGCAGGACCACATTGTCCATCCAGACTATCAGCCCTTCGCGCGGGTAGGAGTACTCGATATTTGCACCTTCCTCGCGTGCCTTGGCCGAGAATCCATTCCAGATCATGCCGACTGCTGCATCTCCCGAAACCAGAACATCTTTGGCTCCGTCGGAATTGAACGAGGCCCAATGCTCTTTTGCCGACTGGAGAAGATCGTCGAGTGCCTTCAGTTGGTCGCGGTCATTTGTGCATTGCGGGATGCCCAGATGCATTGAAGCCAGGAGCATTACTTCCCCTTGCGAGTCCAGAACATTGATCTTGCCCTTCAACTCGTCCGGCGGATCAAAGACGATCGAAGTCGTCCTGATGTCGCCAGCATACTCGTCGCGGTTGACTGAGAAACTTGTCGACCCCCACTGGTAGGGAATGGAGTGCATCCGGCCCGGGTCAAAGGAAACATTCAACCACTGGTCTTCGATGTTGCCTCTGTTTGCCAACTCCCCTTCCGCAATCGGGTCAAGTAATCCCTCGCCGATCATGATCTCGACCATATAGTCGCCGGGGACTGCCACATCATAGCTTCCCATCTTGCCTGCCTTCAGATTGGCCAGCATCGCCTCATTGGAATCAAAGGTGTCCATGGTCACCTCGATCCCTGTTTCAGCCGAGAACTTGTCCAGCAATTCCTGAGGTATGTACTCAAACCAATGGTAGATTGAGAGATTGCCCTCTGCGTGGGCAGTACCGGCAACCGACGCCGACAACACGAGCGCTGCAACCGCTGACTTCTTCAACATATCCTTGTCCTCTCCAAATTCGGTTCGCGGCCGGATCAATCCTTGTCATTGCCGAGGGGTCTCCGGTTTCCCCGGTTCCCCAGACCTCCAACCACATAGGAAACACTAACAAACAGCACTGAGACCAACAACAGCAAGGTGGAAAGCGCCATGATGTTCGGTTTGATCCCCTGCTTGACCGCTCCGAATATGGCGGTGGGCAGAGTCTCAACCCCGGCGCCCTTGATGAAATTCGTGATGATGAAATCATCGAGGGAAATGATGAAGGCAAGCAGGAACCCGGCGATGATACCGGGAGCCATCAAAGGCAGGAGCACATAGCGGAATACCTGCCCTCTCCCGGCATAGAGATCCTGGGCCGCCTCTTCATAATCCGGTTCAATTCCCTGCAGGCGGGCTGCGATCGGGAGGAAAGCGAATGGAATGCAGAACACGATGTGGGCAATGACAATAGAGCTGTATCCGAGCACGATGCCGATGGCGCTGAAGAAGATCAGTGTCGCAACCGCAGTGACAATTTCCGGAACCATGATCGGCATGGTCAGCAGCGCGAAACTGAGGGCCTTGCCCCTGAACCAGCCGCCCCGCACCATCCCCAAAGCCGCGGCGGTTGCAATTGCTGTCGACGCAACTGCCGCCATGGTGGCGATGGTGACGGAATTCCATGCTGCTGCCTTGAACTTGGCCGACTCCACTCCGAAGAAAACCTCATGGTACCAGCGCAAGCTGAACCCGCCCCAGACAGTGATCGATTGGGATGCATTGAAGCTGTAGCCCATGACGACCACCAGAGGGGCATATAGGCTGAACAGGCAAACCAGCGTTGCCGCAAAGAAACCCGGATAGTGCCGTATTTTGGATCCGCCAGCCATATCAGACCTGCTCTGCTCTGGCTTGCTGGCGGGCGTGGAAGAGCAGCGCCACCAACACCATGGACAGCAAGATCATCGAAGCTGCTGCGCCGAACGGCCAGTTGCCGGCGTTGCCCTTGAACTGTTCCTCAATCAAGGAACCGATCATGAAGTTCTTGGCTCCGCCAAGCAGGTCTGGCGCCAGAAACGCGCCTAGACTGGGTATGAACACAAGAATGCACCCGGCGACTATCCCAGGCCGAACAACCGGAAGCAGGACCCGGCGCAGGATGGTCCAGCGGCCGGCATAGAGGTCGGCCGCGGCTTCCGACAGCGAAAAGTCATAGCGCTCGACCGAGGCATAGATCGGCAAAACCATGAAAGGCAGATAGGAATAGAAGAGCCCCAACTGGACCGCAAAATCCGTATTGATCAAGGTCAGCGGTTCGCTGAGCACGCCAAGCGCCAGCAGAAATTCGTTCATCGGACCATTGTCCCTGATGAGGAACTTCATCGATACTGTGCGTATCAGCAGATTGACCCAATACGGAACCGTGACGAGAAAGAGCCATACCGTGCGTGTACGCGCATCCCTGGTGGCAATGAAATAGGCGGTTGGAAACCCTATGATGAGGCAGAGGAATGTTGCTGCCCCTGCCTGAATGATGGAGCGTCCGAAGATCGTGATGTAAGTCCATTCGATGGTTGGCGGTTCGTCCCCGAACAGGCCTCTGTCGAACAGGAACTGGTCGTATGCGGCGAGGCTGAATTCCCAGATGACACCTCCCCTGAACTCCTTGGTCAGGAAGGAATAGACAAGCATCAACAGCACGGGAATCAGCAGGAAGAACCCGATAACCAGCCACGCAGGAAGCAGGAGAGCTATTCTGACCGGGGCAAAGGTCCCGGATGTTCCACTGACATTGCCAGGCATTGCTGCCATCAGTCGACCAACAGGCGGGCGGCGCCTTCCTCAATCCTGATTCCCACCCGGTCGCCTGGCTGGCGATTACGTCGTCCAGCTTCAAGATTCTGATGCCGTACAAGCAGCATCAGCCCGCCTTCGACCTCGACATGGAACTGTGTATCCGTGCCGAGATAGACGGCGCGCCTGACAATACCTTGAAGAGTGCTCTCATTGCCGGGCTCTTCCAGGCTGATCTTCTCGGGTCTGATCAGTATATCGCCCTTGCCTTCTGCCCGTTGTCCGGAAACCCCACCGCATTGCAGGACTGCGCCATTTGCCAGCTTGCAAACGCAACTCCCTTCCTCACCGGGTTGGATTTCGGCTTCGAGGAAATTGGTCTCTCCGATGAAGTTGGCTACAAACCGGTTCACCGGATTATCGTAGATGTCCCGTGCATCGCCGGTTTGCTGGATGACGCCGTCCGACATGACCGCGATGCGGTCGGACATTGACAGCGCCTCTTCCTGATCATGAGTTACAAAGACGAATGTAATTCCCGTATCCTGCTGGAGCTGTTTCAGTTCAAGCCGCATGGCCTGGCGAAGCTTCAGGTCGAGCGCAGACAATGGCTCATCAAGCAACAATACCTTGGGCCCTGGAGCGATTGCGCGTGCCAACGCGGCACGCTGCTTCTGGCCACCGGACAACTGGTCTGGCTTCCGGTCTGCGAGAGCCTCCAGATGCACGAGGCCGAGCATCCGTCGGACCGTTGACTCGATCTCATCCCTGCCAAAACGCCGCATCTTGAGGCCGAACGCAATGTTCTCACTGACCGTCATGTGCGGGAAAAGCGCATAATGCTGAAAGACCGTGTTGACCGGCCTCTTGTGGGGAGGCAGGTTTTCCAGTCCATGGCCATAGAGCAGGATCTGGCCCTCACTCGTATCTTCGAAGCCTGCTATGAGCCGGAGCAGCGTTGTCTTGCCGCAGCCGGAAGGCCCAAGGAGCGTGAAGAACTCGTTGTCCAGGATAGACAATGAAGCGCTTCGCAACGCGGTGACATCACCAAAGCGCTTAACGACATTGCGGATTTCAACCGCCACTAGCCGTTCATTAGAACCCGTCAATCTACCCCCATCAACACGACCATGCCACGCGCTGCCGGATCACGGTCACCGCCGGGCGGTTGTGTTCCTATAGGATTGCAGCGCCAAACTGAATGGGAAAGCCACAGACGACGGACGTTTCTCTACCAGTCCACCGGTGTCCAGGATTACCTGAATGTATTTGTTCTAACTAGGAGGAACAAACACTGGAACCTCCGGTTCGCCATCCAACATGCCGAGGCCGACTATGTTGCCGAATTCAGGTTCCTGCAGCACCAGGAGATGATTGACCTGATCGCCCGCCGGTTGTTCCCCGGGAAACCACCCATTTTTTTCCTTCCACTCCTGCTCGGTAATCCCCTTCAGGGTAAGTCCAGTGCTAGTGTTAGTTTTATTCGACCACGTACCAATTGGTATGAACTCGGTGACAATGTTTGTATAGGCAACGTTGGTATCTCTGTTCTCACCATCTTCGGGTTCCACGCTATGCGACCCCGTGAAGTAGCGCACATGGAATACGTCGTAGTCGCCCGCCGCCAATTTTTCCTTGAATTCCTTGTTAATGGTAATCTGAAATGTTCCGTCATCGGTAGAAGACACGGTGTAATCCAATGGAATTGCACCATCTACCTGCTTCAGCGCATTATCGATTGCTTGCTCGTTGCTGCCAATAACGAACTCCTGCCCCTGAATGATCATTTGCGGCGTGTAGACCATTGGTTGTTGCCGCTGGCGCGCATAGTCCATCTGCCGGAGTGAAAATTCACTCTCAGCCATGGTGTCTGTCCACCCAAGATAATCCCAGTAGTCGACATGGAACGCCAAGGGGACATACTCAAAGCTCACAGTTTCACCGTCTTCGACAATTGAAACCGTTCTATTTTTAAGTGAATGCAGTAAATCGTCAGCCGGGGGACAGGCCGAACAACCTTGTGAGGTGTACAATTCCAGAACCTTATAGCCATAGGCACCTTTATCGCCGGTGGTCCCTTGCCCCTGCCCAAAAACCATGCCAGCGGAAATCAGCCCTGTTGCAAGGACCGCTGTTGCGCAGAATTTACCTGTTCCAGTCATCCTGGTATCTCCCGTCCCATTGCATCCCTGCTACAGCAAGGGCATCGATGAACAATTACGAACGGCCATTGACGGCATTTAATCAGATCGGGCTAGCCTTCTCAAGACAAATTGAAGTACTCCGCCGTGATTCAGGTAGTCGACTTCCACTTCGGTATCCACACGGCAGCGAAGTGGAACAGTTCTTGCCTGCCCATCCGCTGACCTGATCTCGCACTCCGACTCCATCAAGGGCGATATGGCATCCAGCCCCTTGATGGTCAGGGTCTCGTCGCCCGTGAGTTCAAGCTCTGCCAGATCACTCTCGCGCATGAATTCGAACGGGATCACACCCATACCAACCAGGTTGGAACGGTGAATCCTCTCGAAGCCCAACGCAATGACCGCCTTGACACCGAGCAACCTGGTTCCCTTGGCCGCCCAATCTCTCGAAGACCCCGCCCCGTATTGCCGCCCGGCAATGACCACCAGCGGCGTGTCTGCCTTCATGTATGCCATGGCCGCTTCAAAAATCGACATCTGGTTGCCGTCAGGCCCGATGGTGAATCCCCCTTCGACACCATCAAGCAGCTGATTTCTCAGCCTGATGTTTGCAAAAGTTCCCCTCATCATCACTTCATGATTGCCCCTGCGGGCGCCGTAGGAATTGAAGAGGTGCCTCTGCACCTGGCGTTCAACAAGATATGTTCCGGCAGGAGACTCTGGCGTGAATGTGCCGGCAGGTGAGATATGGTCGGTCGTGACCATGTCCCCCAGCAACGCCAGAATCCGGGCATCGACGATGTCGCCAGTGCCCGGCGGCTCCATGGTCATTCCCTCAAAATACGGTGGATGCCTCACATAGGTCGATGCAGCAGGCCAGTCATAAGTGTGGCTGGTCGGCGCCGCCACCGCCTGCCACTTCTCGTCGCCTTGAAAGACGTCGGCATATTTTGACGTGAATGCTTCCCTTGTTACAGTTTGTTCGACGATCTTGGCAACTTCTGCGGATGTCGGCCAGATATCCTTGAGCCAAACCTCCTTGCCTTCCTCGGAGTACGCCAATGGCTCCCCTGTGAGATCCTTGTTCATGTCGCCAGCCAGCGCGTAGGCAACCACCAGAGGTGGCGATGCGAGATAGTTCGCCCGAACATCCGGGCTGATGCGCCCCTCGAAATTTCGGTTTCCTGAAAGCACCGAAACCGCAACCAGATCGCCCTTTGAAATCGCCTCGGAGATCTCGGGCATGAGCGGCCCGGAATTGCCAATGCAGGTTGTGCAGCCGTAGCCGACCAGATTGAACCCGATGGCGTCCAGATCCTCCTGCAGTCCTGCCGCCTCCAGATATTCGGTAACGACCTTGGAACCCGGAGCAAGAGAGGTCTTCACCCACGGCTGGCTCTTGACCCCCAGTTCGCGGGCCTTCCTGGCGACCAGGCCGGCGGCAATCATGACGTATGGGTTCGATGTATTCGTACAAGAAGTGATCGACGCGATGACAACCGAACCATCGCCGACGCTGAAGTCCTGGCCCTCGACCGGGTGAGAAAGGGCCGTCCTGCCTGTCTTCTTGCGGTAGTCGTCAGCGACATACCAGAAAGAGCCAGCTGCCTGGTCGAGTGGTGTATGGTCCTGGGGCCGTTTCGGTCCCGACACTGCCGGAACCACGGTCGACAGGTCGAGATGCAACCGGTCGGTGTATACCGTGTCCCTGCTGGCATCGCGCCACATCCGGTTTTCCTTGGCATAGGCTTCAACCAGCCGGACCTGTTCCTCGTCTCGTCCGGTCTGACGCAGGTAGCGGAGGGTTTCGTCGTCGACAGGGAAAAAGCCGCAGGTGGCGCCGTACTCCGGCGCCATATTGGCAATCGTCGCCCGGTCAGCAACCGGCAACCCATCAAGTCCGGGACCGAAGAATTCCACGAACTTGCCGACGACGCCCTTCTCTCTCAGCATCCTCACCACGGTCAGCACCAAGTCGGTTGCCGTGGTGCCTTCCGTAAGCCTCCCGGAGATTTCGAAACCCACCACCTCCGGAATGCGCATTGAAAACGGCTGACCGAGCATGGCGGCCTCGGCCTCAATGCCGCCGACTCCCCAACCCAGCACTGCCAGTCCATTCACCATTGTCGTGTGACTGTCAGTGCCGACGACCGTATCGGGATACAAAATTGTCTCGCCGGAGCCATCTGGTCCCGACCACACCGTACGGGCCAGATATTCGAGATTGACCTGGTGGCAGATACCGGTTCCTGGCGGCACGACCCTGAAATTGTCGAAGGCGAACTGTCCCCATTTCAGGAACTTGTAACGTTCCATGTTTCGTTCGTATTCGCGCTCGACGTTGACCTGAAAAGCACGCGGATTCCCGAATTCGTCGATTGCAACCGAATGATCAATGACCAGATCGACCGGCACCTGGGGATTGATTTTGGAAGGATCTCCGCCGAGTGAGCGCAGGCCATCGCGCATTGCTGCCAGATCCACGACAGCCGGCACTCCAGTAAAGTCCTGCATCAAGACGCGAGCTGGCCGGAAAGCGATCTCAGCCTCGCTGCGGCCACCATTGCTGCACCAGTCGGAAAGCGCCGAGATATCCGCCTCGGTGACCGTCGATCCGTCATGAAATCTCAGGAGGTTCTCCAGCACCACCGACAGCGAAACCGGAAGACGGGAGAAATCCCCAAGTCCGCGTCGTTCGGCGGCCGGAATCGAGTAGATGCTGTAGGTCTCTGACCCGACCTTGAGTCCGGTCGGCGTCACTTTGGAGCCTGTTTCGGTTGCAGCCATCTTGTTCTTGCCTCCAGGCGTTGATTTGCAACCCTTTAATCCACTGGAACGGCGACACGTCAAGGTGCAACCGCCCACAGAGGGTGGTCATTGTGCGGATTTTGCTAATGAACCATGTAGAGCTTCCAGATCTAGAGAAACCAATAGTGAAACCACGCCGGCCGACCGGCAAGCCCGGGACTGGGAAATTCCGGCTGCTGTTGCAATCGGGGCGGTCCCGCCCTGCCGGTGATTTGCGGCCGGGATCCCGAACAGCCTTGCCCTCGGCCAGAACAATCGCCCGGACCACGAACCAATGGCTGGTGCTGAACCAGAGAGGCAATCCCGGGCCAATCGTTACGGCCTGCTTTTCCGGGACTAAGCAATCAGGTAAGCGGCTACACAGCCTATGCAAACGGCCATTCCCCATTCTCCCGCTTCAGGCACCAATCGTCCAGCAAACCTACAGTCGCGGCTTCGGCTCCACTCTTGAGGTTCGGCCAGCAGGTCGGGAGGAAGTCAGATGTATGGAAATCTCGCGAGGCATTCACACACCCGGCCGGTTGCCCAGGCAACCCGATACGGGCTTGCAGGAGGCCGGAAACTGGTTGAGTAGTGCAATGACGGCCTGCAGCCAGGGTCCGGACTCCGCACCTTCTGTATGGCCCAGATTTGCCACGGCGCCGCAATGACCAGCAATTCCAGTCAGCCCTTGGAGATTCAGGCAGAAGGCATATCCTGTGCCCGGGACGATCAAATCGTCTTCAGCGGATTGAACTTCGAGGTCGGCGCCGGCAGCTGCCTCGAGGTCGCGGGACCGAATGGCTCGGGGAAGACCACGCTGCTGAGGACGATAGCCGGAATCGATCCGGTCGCCCGTGGCACACTGCGAGTGCCGCATGACGAACTGGTCTTCCTTGGGCATCGCGACGGGCTCAAGCCAGACCTTACCGCAGGCGACAACCTGCGGTTCTGGGCAGGAATACATGGCCACCGGGTTGACCCGGCAGTCCTCGACCGGTTTGGACTGACGCCACTGATTGACCGGCAGGTGCGCCGCCTTTCCGCTGGTCAACGGAAGCGAGTGGCGCTGGCATCGGCAATCTCATCGGGGGCCCGAGTCTGGCTCCTTGATGAGCCGCTAACCTCCCTGGACTCCGATGGTGCGGAAACCGTAGCGGCCGAACTGTCCATGCACTGCCGGTCTGGCGGCATAGCCGTGGTCACCGCATTGCAGTTCTCGCTCTCGCCGGACGTCAGGATCAATCTGGCGCAGCTGAATGATGATACGAGTCCGGCCAGGGCCAGCAGATGAAGACGCTGTTTCTACGCGAATTGAAGCAGTCATTCCGCTACCGGGGCGGTTTCGGTCTGCCGATTGTGTTCTTTCTTGCGGTCGCCCTGCTGTTGCCTCTGGGTGTCGGACCCGACCCTGAAACCCATCGGAAGATGTCAACCGGCGTGCTTTGGGCCGGAGCGCTGCTTGCCAACCTGGTTTCGCTCCAACAACTGTTTCAGGAGGATGTAGAAGACGGAACTCTGGAGAGGCTCCTGGTCTCGCCACTGCCTCTGGAGGCTTTTGCTGCATTCAAATTCCTTGCCAGTTGGCTGGCGACAGGTGTCCCGCTCTGCCTTGCGGCACCGGTTCTCGGGATCATGCTCAATCTTCCACCGGGGTCCGGACTGGCAGTAACCTTGACGTTGCTGATTGGAACCCCGGCCCTCAGCGCAATCGGGGCTCTCGGCTCGGCATTCGCCGCCGGCACTGGCAGAGGCGCGATGCTGGCAGCCGTCCTCGTCGTCCCATTCTGCATTCCGACCATGATTTTCGGGAGTCTGGCTGTCGAATTTCTTGCCGACGGCAGGGATGCCGCGACTCCGCTTGCTGCACTTGCTGCAATCTCTCTGGCCAGCGTGGCGTTGATTCCAATTGCGTCAGCACGGTTGCTGCGTATTACGCTTCGCTAGCCAGAGCCGCAGGCCACGAACTGCAGTGAACCGGTGAAGCAGGAGATTTAGGTGTCGATCTGGCAATTCGCCAACCCCACCCGTTTCATGAGAGCGACCGACAGGCTGATGCCCGCGCTTTGGATTGTGGCAGTGATCCTGGTGCTGTCGGGCCTGATTTGGGGCTTCTTCTTCACACCTCCTGACAGGGTTCAGGGATCAACCGTGAAGATAATCTTCATCCATGTGCCTTCTGCATTCATCGCAATCAATGCCTGGTTGATGATGACAGTCGCATCAATGATCTGGCTCGTGCGGCGCCATCACGTTTCGGCCCTGGCAGCCAAGGCAGCAGCGCCGGTCGGGATGTCGATGACAGCAATTGCAATTGCTACAGGTGCAATCTGGGGCCAGCCAATGTGGGGAACCTGGTGGGCTTGGGAACCCCGGCTGACATCCATTCTCATTCTGTTTGTCTCGTATGCCGGGTTCATAGCCTTGTGGCGCAGCCCGGGCGGCAGAAGCAGAATTGCCGACCTTGCCGCCTGGCTTTGCCTGTTCGGGTCGGTCTTTGCCCTGCTCTCAAGATATTCTGTCTGGTTCTGGAGTCAGGGACTTCATCAGGGATCCACACTGTCCCTGGACCGAGAGACCAATATTCACAATATCTTCTACTTTCCGTTGCTTGTCTGCATGGCCGGATTTGTTGCACTTTTTGTCGTCTTGGTGCTTGAAGGGACCCGCACCGAAATCAATCGCCAACAGATTGCAATTCTCCAGTCCCGGGAAGATGCCGCATGATGCCGCAACTGGGCTCGTATATTTGGGAAGTGCTGCTGGCATACGCCATAGCGGGTATCATCCTGATTGCCATCATCGCATTCACGCTCATGGACTCCACAAAGGTCAAACGGCAGCTGGAAGCTCTCAGGAACAGGTCTGATGCGGGGAAAGATTAATCCCCTTCTGCTGCTCCCGGTGGCGCTGTTTGCCGGGTTTTGCGGGCTAATGGCGCTTCAGATCATGAGGGCAGACAGCGACGGGCTCCCCTCGACTCTGGTCGGACGAACAGCGCCTGAATTCGAGCCAGGACAGCTTGGCCAATTTGCTTTACCTGGCCGGGATGCACTTCTGGCACCAGGACCAAAGCTCGTGAATTTCTGGGCAAGTTGGTGCCCCCCTTGCCGCGCCGAACACCCAAACCTTGTCTTGCTTGCAAGTTCGGGATTGCAGGTCATTGGCATCAATTACAAGGATACCGAAGCGAACGGGCTGGCATTCCTGGAGGAACTGGGCAATCCCTACAGCGCGGTCGGAACGGACGCCGACGGCAAACTGGCGCTTGACTGGGGGGTATATGGAATACCGGAGACCTTTATCCTCGACGGGAATGGCACTGTTCTTTACCGGCATGCAGGCCCGATTACGGGAAGAGTTCTGCAAGATACCATCTTGCCCGAAATCAAGCCCCTAATCCCCGACTCCATGTACGCTCAGCTCGAAATGCAAACCAGATGAAGCTTAGTATCCGCCGGCCGGACGACATGCACCTGCACTTGCGCGATGGCGCAATCCTTGAGCGGGTTGTCCACGATAGCGCGGCCGTATTCGGACGGGCGATCATCATGCCAAACCTGTCCCCGCCCGTGACAACTGGCGCCGCGGCGGCCGAGTACCGGCAACGCATCCTCGCCGCCCTGCCCCGCAACTCCACCTTCGACCCCCTGATGACACTCTATCTGACAGACGACACCGATCCCGAAGATGTCGCACGGTCAATTGAACTGGGGCAGATTGCGGCAGTCAAGCTCTATCCCGCTGGCGCCACAACGAACTCGCAGAACGGAGTGACAGACGTCAAGCGCACGCGGCCAGTCCTCAAGGTCCTTGCAGAGACCGGTACGCCACTATGCGTTCATGGGGAAGTTGCGGATTTCAGCTTCGACATTTTCGATCGGGAAATGGTCTTCATCCGGAATGTGCTCGAACCAATCCGGAACTGGGAGCCGGATCTGCGCATTGTGCTTGAGCACGTAACGACTGTTGAAGGAGTGAATTTTGCGAGGGAAAACTACCCTGCAACTGCGGCGACGATTACGGTTCACCACCTGGTCATCAACCGCAACCACATCTTTCAAGGAGGGATACGGCCCCACTTCTATTGCCTGCCAGTGGCCAAACGCGAACACCATCGGCAAGCCCTGGTAGAGGCCGCAACCAGCGGTGGGCCGGAGTTCTTTCTGGGAACGGACAGTGCCCCACACCTGGCAGGTTCCAAGGAGTGCGCAGTCGGTTGCGCGGGCATCTATACTGCGCCCGTAGCACTCCCCTGGTTGGCGCAGATTTTCGAAGATGCCGCTTCGCTCAGCAGTCTTGAGAGCTTCACCTCCATCAACGGCGCCCGTTTTTACCGCCTGCCCCCCAATGAGGACAAACTGGTGCTAAGGAAGAGGCAGGAGCCGCTTGAGTTCAAGCGGGAGGTAACAGTGGAAGATGACGTCATAGTCGTATTCGACCCTGGACCCGGCCCCAAATGGGAGGTCGCAGGCAAGTCTGGAGACCAGGATGATTGACATCGCGGAAAAACACGCAAGGAGAACCGCCGAACTTCTCGTCGCGATCGAGGCGGTTAGGTTCAACTGCGATGATCCCTTTCGCCTTGCCTCCGGCAGGCTTTCGCCGGTCTATATCGATTGCCGCAGGATCATCTCCTTTCCGGAGGCGAGGAGCGAAATCGCCGACATGCTGACTGAACTCATCGACCGTGAAGTGGGCTTGTCCCAGGTCGATAACATAGCTGGAGGTGAAACGGCAGGAATTCCATTCGCGGCGTTTGTCGCCGAACGTCTCCAATTGCCGATGACCTATGTCAGGAAGAAACCCAAGGGATATGGCCGGAATGCCCGAATTGAAGGGGAAATCCTGCAAGGACAACGTGTATTGCTGGTCGAGGATCTGGCAACCGACGGCGGATCCAAGCTTTCCTTCGCCGACGCAATACGGGAGGCAGGTGCCGGCTGCACGGATATTGCGGTCGTCTTCAACTATGGCATCTTCCCGCAGACCGAAGCGCTGCTTGCCGGCAAACAGTTGCGGATTCATGGCCTCTGCAACTGGCAGGTGCTGCTCGACACGGTAGAACGGAGCGAGCATCTGGACAGCGGTTCGATCCGTTCAGTCAGGGCATTTCTTGCTTCTCCCGAGGAATGGCAGCCGGCGCAACGATAGCTTTGCTGAACAGAGCCTACTGAGTTGAGTTCCCACAGGAATCTCCGTCCGCTCACGCATTTGGTGGTATTCTGCAACGAGTCCGCATTATATTGTGGTCTCAGGTTGCGGCTTTTCCACACCTTTTGCACCTGAACATACATTTTGCATTCGTGGTGAAGGGCTGCGACCAATTGGCGGTCGTGGATAATGGCAGGTAGCTGACATGGATGACTTCGCGGATTTGCACGAACACGGATCACCGGTGACGGACGTGCCGATGCAGCCGCCCCGTCCCAACAACATCGAGGCAGAGCAGTCCCTGCTTGGCGCCATTCTCTCGAACAACGATGTGTTCCAGGCTGCGTCCCGGATCGTGAAAGCGGAACACTTCTACGATCCGATCCACCAGTTCCTCTACAGGTTGATTGCGGAGCGAATCGACCGCAACGCCATCGCCGACCCGAAGACGCTGAAGCCATTCATCGATCAGGAACCCGGACTTTCCGAGATCGGTGGCGTGAACTACCTGCTTCGGCTGCAGGACTCAGCAATAAGTGTGCATGCGGGACAGCACTATGCCGAGGAAATCTATCAGCTCGCAATTCGCCGGAAGCTGATGGACCTCTATGCCGAATTGGGTGAAGACGCCCGCAACCCGCGTGTTGAAAGGCAAGTCGCAGACCTCATTGCCGATGCGGAGCAGAAACTCTACGCCATCGGCGAACACGGCGAAGGCAAGGTTGGTTTCCAGTCTTTCATCAAGTCGATGGTTGGCGCGGTTGAGGCCGCGCAAACCGCTGTCGAACGAAAGAGCAAGCTCTCGGGTCTGGCCACAGGGTTCATTGACCTCGACTTGAAACTGGGCGGTCTCCAGAAGGCGGATCTCGTAATTCTTGCAGGCCGGCCCGGCATGGGAAAGACAGCGCTGGCAACCAATATCGCTTTCAATGTTGCCAGGGACTACCGTGATAATGGCGACGGACCGCCATCCGGCGGACGAGTCGGCATCTTTTCCCTCGAAATGCCGTCCTCGCAGCTTGCGGCTCGGATTCTGGCCGCCACATCGCGCATCCCGATTTCAAGAGTCCGCACCGGCAACATCGATCAGACAGACCTCAACAGATACTCGGAAGCAGCAAAGAACCTCCAGTCCTACCCCATCTATATTGACGACACTCCGGCGCTTCCCATCGCCCAAATTGCAATTCGAGCCCGGCGGCTCAAGGAAACAAGCGGCCTTGATCTGCTCATTGTAGATTACCTCCAACTGGTTCTGGCATCACAGACCCGCGAGGGCCGGGTATACCAGGTTGCCGAGATCACGCAGGGACTGAAGGCGATTGCAAAGGAGCTCAACATCCCGGTCATCGCTCTGTCGCAACTCTCCCGGACTGTTGAAGGAAGAGACATCAAGAGGCCGCAACTATCAGACCTCAGGGACTCGGGATCGATTGAACAGGATGCGGATATCGTCATGTTCGTATATCGTCGTGAATACTATATCGAACAGGAGAAGCCGGAGGAATCCGACGAGGCCGAAACGATGAAGTGGCAGGATAAGATGGACAAGGTCTGCGGGCGCGCAGAGTTGATTGTTGCCAAGCACAGGCAGGGCCCGACAGGCACGATCAAGCTGGGATATGACAAGCGCTTCACGCAGTTTGGAAATTCGGCAGACGAAGGCTATGAAGATCCCGGAATTGCTGACCCAGAGTAAGCATGATGCCGGACCCGCAGAATGCAAGGATGAGACCGGAACGCCGCTCTGCCTGGTTGTGCGCCGGCGCCTTGCCAGCCCGCTAACAGACGGAACCGCATGGCAAGAGCCAAGCTCACGATAGACCTTAATGCAATTGCCGGGAACTGGCGCCGGCTTGATGCGCTGACAGTTGACAGGACCGTTACGGCAGCTGTCGTCAAGGCGGACTGCTACGGGCTCGGCGCTTCAAGAGTTGCGCCGCTGCTTCACAGGGAATGCGGTGTAGAATCGTTCTTCGTTGCTCTGGCCGAGGAAGGAGCAGATTTGCGCCGCATACTCGGCAATGGCGCCGAGATACTGGTCCTTTCCGGGTATTATCGCCGGGATGCCGGATTGATTGCCGATTTCGACCTGACGCCGGTTCTGAATTCTGCAGCACAGTTTGCCGGCTTTCGGCGGGATTTTCCTCAGGCGCCACTGGCACTTCAGATTGACACTGGCATGAACCGTCTCGGCATGGAGGCATCAGAGTTTTGCTCGGCGAGAGAGGCGCTCGGCAGCACAGCACCCGTTCTGGTCATGAGTCACCTCGCCTGCGCTGACGATCCCAGTGACCCCTTGAACGCCCGGCAACTTGCGGAATTCAGGCAAATGACGGAAGGAATGAACACGCGTCTCTCCCTTGCCGCCACAGGTGGCATGCTGCTGGGACCGGATTACCATTTTGACATCTGCCGTCCGGGAATTGGATTATATGGGGGCCTGCCACATGCGGCAGCAAGCCCTGCGGTACAGCTGGAAATCCCGGTCATTCAGGTGCGCGAAGTGAATCCTGGTGAGGTTGTCGGTTATGGTGGCGAATGGAGGGCGGATACGCCTTCAAGAATTGCAACGATTTCTGCGGGATATGCAGACGGCATTTTCCGATCGCTTGCAGACCGCCTTACTTTCTTCGCTGATGGAACTCCGTGCAAGGCAGTCGGCCGCGTCTCGATGGACCTTATCACTGTTGATGTGGGCGGGCTGGCAACCGTGCCGGAATCAATGCAACTGCTTGGAGCCGGCCAGACCATTGATGATCTGGCCGCGTGCGCCTCGACCATCGGATACGAAATCCTGACGAGCCTCGGCGGCAGGTATGAGAGAGTTTATACTGGTGGCTAGAGTTGGCTCATCGGTCGGTTTGGCTATCCCTGCCGCCATCGGCCGTTCGGTGATTGCCATTTGCTCATCCGTGGGCAGCATGACGATCTTCACCCTGCATGTACTGAGCCATGTGTTTCGGCCGCCAATCTATCTTCGCGAACTCGGCCGGGCAGCAATCAGCATAGGATATTTCAGCCTGCCCATCGTAGGGCTGACGGCGATGTTCGCTGGTGCTGCGCTGGCGTTGCAAATTCACGCAGGCAGTTCCCGATTGAGTTCGGACTCGGCAGTTCCCGTAATCGTGGCCATAGGCATTGTCAGGGAACTCGGTCCGGTGCTCTGCGGACTCATCGTTGCCGGCAGGGTCGCGTCGTCGATCGGAGCCGAAATCGCAACCATGAAGGTCACCGACCAGATCGATGCAATCCGTACGCTGTCAACGCATCCGACGAAATTCCTGGTTGTTCCCAGAGTCATTGCGACAACCGCAACCCTGCCGTTGCTCACCGGCGTGGGCGACATAATTGGCATTCTTGGAGGCTATCTTGTCGGAACCCTTCGTCTTGGTTTCAATCCGGACCTCTATATCGACTTCACTGTAAGGTTCCTGGTTACATCCGATGTCGTTTCCGGCCTTGCCAAGGCAGCCGTGTTCGGCTTCATCATGTCGGTTACCGGATGCTACTTCGGCATGAAGGCAGGTCAGGGAGCGCGCGGCGTAGGACGCGCTACAACCAATTCGGTCGCTGTGTCATCGGTCCTCATTATCGCCGCCAACTATGCCATGACGGAACTGTTCTTTTGAATTCGACCCAACCTTATGATGCACCGCCGGAAATTGAGCTGGACAATGTCTACAAGTCATTCGGCAGCAACCGCGTCTTGCGCGGGATCAGTTTCAATGTGGCGCGGGGAGAGAGTTTTGCGCTGATCGGCGGGTCGGGCGCCGGCAAGTCGGTGACCCTGAAATGCATTCTCGGCCTGGTAACACCTGACCAAGGTTCGATCACCGTATCGGGCAACACTCCGGGATTAACACGCATCGCAGGCGGCGCCCGCATAGGCATGCTGTTTCAGGGTGGTGCCTTGTTCGACTCGATGACCGTCTTTCGAAACGTCGTGTTTCAGTTGCTGCGAGGCCCCGACCGTATTTCGTTGGAGGCTGCACGGGAAATCGCCGTGCAGAAACTGGAGCGCGTAGGCCTGGATTCCGGGGTTCTGGACCTTTACCCTTCCGAGCTCTCGGGAGGCATGCAGAAGCGCGCAGGGCTGGCACGGGCCATTGCCGCCGACCCGGACATCCTCTTTTTTGATGAGCCCACCACCGGGCTGGACCCGATCAGGGCTGCAAGAATCAACCGGTTGATCCGGGGGATCGTCACCGAGTCCGGCACCACCGCGGTCACCATCACTCACGATATGACTAGCGTCAGAACCATCGCCTCCCGGGTAGCGCTGTTGCATCAGGGCGAAGTAGTGTGGTCCGGAAACGCAAAGGAACTTGACACCGCGGACAATCCCTCGCTGAGGCAGTTCGTTTCAGGTTCAGCCGATGGCCCACTCGCATGAGCGCTACCGGCGAGCACAGGGATACGGCGGGCCGTGGCCAGCAAGGTCTGGCGTAGTTTTCCGGGGTCATGGCAAAGGACAGCAGCAAATTCCAGTGCTCGAATTGCGGCGCCCGCTACGCAAAGTGGTCCGGACGCTGTGAAAAGTGCGATGCTTGGAACAGCCTTGAGGAGATTGAGGCAGTCAGCCTGTGGCAGGGAGCCGCCGGTCAAGAAACTGGTCAGCCGGTCAAGTTAACGGGACTGGATTGCCTTGGCGACCCGCCTGAACGCTCGCAGATCGGCATCGGAGAACTGGATAGGGTGCTTGGCGGCGGCATTGCGCCAGCGAGCGCAACCCTGGTCGGCGGCGATCCCGGAATTGGCAAGTCCACCCTGCTGCTTCAGGCCGCCGCCGGAATTGCGGCTGCCGGTGGCAGCACAGTGTATGTCTCCGGCGAGGAAGCAGCCTCTCAAATCGCCCTGCGCGCAGCCAGGTTGGGATTAGAGAAAGCGCCTGTGCTCCTGGGAACGGAAACCAATATTGCCAATGTGCTGGCCACCCTCGACAGCACCCGGCCCAAACTGGCGATCATAGACTCCGTGCAAACCATGTGGTCCGCGGCCAGCACAGGCGCGCCCGGTTCCACATCGCAAGTGCGCGCCGTAGCCTTTGAACTGGTCCGTTATGCCAAACTGCGCGGAACCGCGGTCTTTCTCGTTGGCCATGTGACCAAGGATGGACAGATTGCTGGCCCCAAGGTCATTGAACACATGGTGGATACCGTCCTCTATTTCGAAGGGGAGCGCGGCCACCAGTTCCGGATCCTGAGGACGGTCAAGAACCGCTACGGACCGACAAATGAGGTTGGAGTCTTCGAAATGACCGGCCGGGGCCTGGAAGAGGTCGCAAATCCATCGGCCCTCTTCCTTTCGGAACGGGAAAAACCCACTCCCGGTTCGACGGTATTCGCAGGAATAGAAGGAACAAGGCCATTGCTGGTTGAGTTCCAGGCGCTGGTTGCGCAGTCCTCCTATGCAACTCCCCGGCGCACTGTCGTCGGCTCCGATGGCAACCGTATGGCCATGATCATTGCCGTTCTGGAATCCCGTTGCGGCATCAGCTTCGCCGGCCTTGATGTTTTCCTGAATACTGCGGGTGGAATCCGCGTGACCGAACCCGCGGCCGATCTGGCGGTTGCAGGCGCTCTGGTATCAAGCCTGTACAATCGGGCGCTTCCCTCGACAGAAGTCACGTTCGGGGAAATCAGCCTGTCGGGCGCAATCCGGAGCGTTTCTCAAACGGAAAGCCGGCTGGTTGAGGCTGCAAAACTTGGATTCACCACCGCGCTGATCCCGCGGGGATCCACATCGTTGTCAGAAGGCCTGATCAATGCCAAAAGGCTTGGTGATCTACCGGAGTTGATGAAGTCGTTTATCGCCCCGAAAGCGGCAGACTCCGAATGAGGCAGTGAGGCCCGAATGGGAGAGTTCAACTACTTTGACCTGATCGCAGCGGTTATCATTCTGATTTCTACCGGCTTTGCCTACACCAGAGGTTTGGTCCGCGAAGTCACTTCGATAATTGTCTGGCTGATCGCAGCAATCATAGCATACTTTGCGGCCCCGGGTGCGCTCCCTATCGTGGGATCAATCCCGGTCGTCGGAGACCTTCTGGCAGAAAACTGTCAACTTGCGGTGATTGCCGGCTTTACTGTCGCCTTCGCCTTTGCATGGATTGTGCTGTCGCTCATTGCCTCAATCCTTGTTCGCATAGCCAAGCTGCCTGCGATCAGCGCCCTGGACAAGGGAACAGGCATGATATTCGGCGTCCTGCGCGGCGCACTGGTACTGATCGTCATACTGGCAGCCAACGACGCACTGTTTTCCGAAGGAAACTCTCCATTTTCCATTTCGAAGTCCCAATCGGCAAACCTCCTGCGTGGGCCTACTGATGCCGTCATGCAGTTGATCCCGGATGACACTCCAGATTGGCTCGAAGGGATCTACGGAGATGCCATGACAGTATGCGACAATCCGCTGACTGAGGCATGACGGAACCACCCCGGCCAAACTCCCGCGTGGCCCTTGTTACCGGCGCCTCGCGCGGATTGGGCATGGCGTTTGCGGAAAAGCTAGCAGCATCAGGGTATCATGTGCTGGCCGTTGCGCGCACACAAGGAGCGCTGATTGAACTGACCGGCCGGATCAGGGAGCAAGGCGGAAGCGCCTCTTTCGCGGTTTGCGACATTGCCTCGGGCACTGACAGGCAGAAGATGTGCCGCGCTATCTTCGAAAACTGGAAGAGGCTCGACATGTTTGTTCATGCAGCCATCCACGCGCCGCCACTCTCACCCGTTGCCCATTGCGAGATCCGGGATTTCAGCAAATCGATGGCCGTCAACTGCGCCGCCACCTGTGAACTGATTTCGTTCGTTGCGCCACTGATGAAGCTTGCTGGCACGGCGACCGCGGTGTTTTTTGAAGATGACAGGGCCGGCGGCAAGTTTTTCGGCATCTATGGCAGTTCAAAGGCATGTCAGATTGCGCTGGCTCGCAGCTGGCAACAGGAGGCCGGTTCAACGGGTTGCCCGCGTGTCTGCATTTTGCAACCCAGGCCGATGGCAACCGGAACCCGCAAACGGTTCTTTCCGGGCGAGGACACATCCAGGTTGGCTTCGCCCTACTCCGAAGCGGACCGGCTATTGTCTGAAATCATGCCCGCATGAACCCCACCAGGTGCCGGCTTTGCCAAAGCGGGCAAATGGCTGGTCTTGAGAAATTCCAGAATCATACCTCACGGTTCGGCTGCGAGCATGTCCGGATGCGCAGTCCGATCACATTGCGCTGGAACAGGATGGTGCCCGGCCCGTTCCTTCGGCCAGATAACGCAGGACTGAGCGGATCCGGGACAGTCAGCCGGGGCGCGGAGCGTAGGGGTTCTTCTCCGATTGGGACCGCAACCGAATCCTGATCGGCGTGCCATCCAGACCGAAAGCGTGCCGCAACCCGTTCTTGAGATATCTCCTGTAGCCTGTGCTGACCTGCCGCGGATGCGAGCACATCGCAACAAAACTGGGTGGCCGGGCCTTGACCTGAGTCATATACCGCAATCGCACAGGTTTGCCCCTGAATGCGGGAGGCGGATGCTTGATCGTCATTTCTTCAAGCCAGCGATTCAGCAAGCCCGTTGATATGCGCGTGTTCCAGACACGCCAGGCACGATGAATGGCCTCGTGCAGATTTCTCATGCCTTCGCCAGTAGTGGCTGAAACTGTCACCAGCGGCGCTCCCCTGACTTCCGGAAGCCGGTCGTCGAGCCTCTCCTGAATAGCAGCAAGGCGATGGCGACGGTCCTTTACGGTGTCCCACTTGTTCACTGCAAAGACAACAGGCCGGCCTTCCTGTTCTGCAAGGTCGGCGATCCGCAGGTCCTGCACTTCCAACGGTATTGCTGCATCAATCACCAGCACCACCGTTTCAGCAAACCTCAAGGCGGACAGCGCATCCGATACAGACAGTTTCTCAATCCTGTCGACTATCCGCGAACGCTTCCGCATGCCTGCGGTATCATGAATCTGGATTTCAGTTCCGTACCATTCCGTGGCGATCGCGATTGCGTCCCGTGTCGTGCCGGGCGTCGCTCCCGTAACCAGCCGGTCCTCGCCCACTATCCGATTGATCAGGGACGATTTGCCGGCATTCGGCCTGCCGACCACTGCAATTTTCAGAGGTCCTGTTGGTTCGGCCGCTTCCGGCTGCGTGGCCAAATCATCATCAGTTTCTGCGACCGCGACTTCGACGCCAGAGACGGGCAGACTCTCCAAAAGGGCATTCTTGAGGTCGCTGATCCCCTCGCCATGTTCAGCCGAAATCCTGATTGGCCAACCAAGGCCAAACTCCGATGACTCGATGCATCCTTCCATTCCTGCCTCGCCTTCACACTTGTTGGCAACCAGGACTACAGGCCGGGACATCCTTCTGAGGAGCGCAAATATCTCGCGGTCAGCCGGAAGCACACCGGCTCGCGCATCGAACATGAAGAGGCAGAGGTCGGCGTCTCCGATCGCTACTTCCGTTACCCTGCGTATGTCCTTGTCGAGTTCACCGGAAAGCGAAGGGTCCATGCCTGCAGTATCGAAGACCACGGCACTCTGCCCGTAGAGGTCGGCGCCGCCTTCGCGGTAGTCGCGTGTGACACCAGGTGTGTCGTCGACTAAAGCGGCCCGCCTGCCCACGAGGCGGTTGAACAGTGTGGACTTGCCGACATTCGGCCTGCCAACGATAGCGATCCTGAACACCATCCGAAGAGCCCCCGGACCCCCAAGTGCCGCACGGCTATACCGTTAGCGGAATGCAACCAGGTTGCCGTCCTGGCTCAAGATGTAAAGAACACCATTGACGATAACCGGGCCGCTGGCGGCACCGCCAGCGATCTCGGTCACACCCAACAAAGCTCCCGAGACAGGATCGAAATACCGGATCAGGCCGTCCTCGGAAGCAACGATGATTCTGCCTCCGGCAAGAACCGGGCCAAAGTTGGCGAATACAGCCTTGCGCCGCGAGGATCTTGGCGACTTGTAAGAGGGCAACGGAACCGCCCAGATACGTTCACCGGTGACGGCATCAAGCCGGACAAGCTCAGCTGCGTCGGAAACTACGAACAGGGAACCGCCTACGGGCCAGGCAGGATTGTAAGAGCCTTCCCGCACGGTCCAGTTGGTATTGCCGCTGGCCAGGTCAACCGCCGACATGCGCCCGGCCTGGTTGGCGGCGTAGACAGTATCGCCATCGACAACCGGCCCTCCGGATACAGCTGTCAGGCTTGACCGGGCGGCTGCTCCCCTTGAGCCACCAATTTTGGTTGACCAGACAGACAGCCCCGTAGCGGTGTCAACCGCCTGAATGGTCCCCGAGGGGTAAGGCATTATCACCAGGCCACCCGCTGCCACCGGGGCAGCCACGCCTGTAATGCCTGCGCTTACTTCGGCATTCTGCCAGTTCCAGCGGAGTCGGCCGTCGGTCATGCCGACCGCCCAACCCTTGCTGTCCTGGGTTACAACGAACACGAGATCACCGGATACAGCAGGGGCCAACGTCGCCGGCGCGTCAAAACCCTGAGTCCAGTACAATTCGCCGCTTACAGCATTCAGCGCATGCAGTTCACCATAGCCAGTCGTTGCGAAGAGTATGCCCCGGCCATAGGCAAGACCGCCACTGGAGCCATCCCGGCCATCTTCTCCCGGCGGGAGAAGGCTGCGGGACCAAACTTGCTGTCCCGAAGTGGTGAAAGCGCTGGCGCGCGCCTGGGAGTCCATTACGTAAATCAGGCCGCCAGCGACAATCGGCGTGGCCGTCAGCCGGTGCCTCAGTTCATTGCCCTGGCCGATCGGCACTGACCAGATCTGTTGCGGACGGTTTGCGAGAGCCAGATGCTCGACCCTGTTGGGTGTTGCCCCGGTGACATCAGCCCAGCTGTTGCGGCTTGAGGCCGCTGGGATTGCCAAGGGCAGCGGCCGGTTTGTGTCCGGACTGACCTGCAGGTCTATCACTTCAGCGATTTCAGGCCCTGACACAATGTCCTTGGTGACGGAGAGTGGTACCCGCACATCGATGCGCTTGCCCGGAAGCATGTCATCATTGTCAGAACAGCCCGCCAGCAATGCAGCGAGGGAGAGCGCAATCGCGATCCCTGTGGCCCCAGCCCTGCCAAAACTCGTTTCACCATTCATGATTGGTTGTCCCCGGCGGAATCACTCATGCAACACTTGATGCCGTGCCAGCTTGCCTGTTTCAATCAGGCTTCGGGATCAAGCTGGGACAGCGACCTTGTGACCCGCTGCAACAGGTCGGCAGGCGCGCCAGAAGCTGACACGATACTCCGCAACAGAGTTCTGGCATCTTCATTCTTGCCCTGATCGAGAAGAAGGTTGGCCTTGATCTCCATCGCAAGCAGCCTGAATTCCGAATTGCCATCAATCATGCCATCAAGCGCGGCGATCACGTCCGCAGGGTCATCGGAGTTCTGGCGCACGGAAACGGACTTCAACTGTGCGAGGTCCCGATAGATTACTGACACTTCGGAATTGCCGATGATCTGGTCGAGGCGCCCCAGCGCATCATCCAGCTGTTCATTTTCCATCATGGCCGATGCAACCATCAGATCCCGAATGGCTCCTGCATCAGCGTTCTGGATTTCCATGCTGTCAAGCTCGGCGATTTGCTCTTCCGTGCTGGCGGCGGATGTGGCGGCCACGAATGCGTCGCCTGCGTTTTCGGCGGCAGTGCGTTCCTGAGTTGCCGACCACTCCCTGTATGCAGTGGCGCCGACGATGATCAGGACGGCCAAGGCGCCGAGCCAGCCATACCGGCGGAACAACCGGTAAAGCCGATCCTTTCGGACCTCTTCCTTGACCTCGTCGATAAAGGAGTCGGGATTGCTCAATTGTCGCTCCTGAGATAACCGCCGCTGTTTACATCCATCTCCCGAGCTTTGCCAATGCCATAAATTCCGGCAATCTTGTCCTGCCGCAAGAAAGTGGCTAGATTCCGGTTGTTGGGAGGTACGCATCGAGTTGCCACCTCGGCCTTACCAGGAGCCAACATGAGAATTGCATCCATGCTGACGGCAATATTGGTTGCCGCTGGATTGTATGCTTTCGTTATTGAACGGGACGCTGTGCTTGCTGTCGCCCGAAGCCAGTTCAATGCGGAACCGGACTCAGGCGCAGCAACCGACTCCGGCAATGGCCGCCCGGGGATGGAGACGGCACAGCAAGACTCCGGCGACGAAGGAGGACCCGGCGGCCCCGGCGGTGATGGGCATCAAGGCCATTGGGGAGGCGGCGGAGAAGATGAAGACGATGGCAGCGTTCGAGTGGTCGCCATCAAGTCCATTGCGCGCCCGGTTGAGTCCGGCGTTGTTATCCGCGGTCAGACTGAAGCGCTCCGGTTTGTAGACGTCAAATCCCAAACATCAGGACTCGTCGTGTCGGAACCGAGGCGCAAGGGTTCCTTCGTTGACCAGGGGCAGGTTCTCTGCGTTCTGGACCCCGGTTCGAGCTACGCCAATCTGCTTGAAGCGGAAGCGCGGCTTGAGGAAGCGGCGAACAACGAAAGGACTGCCTCAATTCTGGCTGAAGAGGGATTTGCCACCCAGAACCGCAGGAATTCGGCGAAAGCGGCGCTCGAGTCCGCGCAGGCTGCGGTCGAGCGTGCGCGTGTCGCCATTTCCCGCCTGGAAATGACTGCCCCGTTTGACGGGTTGCTGGACACAGATGCTGCCGAGACCGGATCGCTCCTCCAGCCGGGTTCGCTATGCGCCAGGGTGCTGCAGCTCGATCCGATGAAGATTGTCGGTTACCTGTCAGATGTTGAGGTTGACCGTGTCTCCGTGGGCAATACGGCAACCGCCAGATTCACATCCGGAAAGACAACAACCGGAACTGTCACATACATTTCCAAATCCGGAGACCGCGATACGAGGACCTTCCGGCTTGAGCTGGAAGTCGCCAACCGCGATCTGGCCATCCGCGACGGGTCAGCGGTCGAGGTGTTTATAGCCTCCGACAGTGAGTTGGCTCATCTGATCCCGCAATCAGCGATGACTCTCAACGATGCCGGCCAACTCGGCCTGCGGACCGTCGTCGACGGCAAGGCCAACTTTCTGCCCATCAGCATCATCAGGGATACTCCGGAAGGCGCGTGGGTTACAGGACTGCCTGAACAGGCAGACGTAATCGTCGTCGGTCACGAATATGTGATCAATGGCACACCGGTCGATGTATCTTACAGGAGCCTTGCATCGTGACCCGGCTTATTGATTGGGCGGCCTCTCATGCCCGGATGGTAATCGTCTGCCTGCTGCTATCGATTTCGGCAGGAGTGCTTGCCTACACCGGGTTGCCCAAGGAAGGCGCGCCGGACATCGACATACCTGCATATTTCGTGTCGGTGCCGTTCCCGGGGATTTCCGCCGAGGACAGCGAGAGATTGCTGGTCAAGCCGCTTGAGGACCGGCTCAAGGATGTCGACGGCCTCGAAGAAATGTTCTCTGTCGCAGACGAAGGCTATGCCGGAGTCTCTCTGTCATTTGAATTCGGCCTCGACAGGCCGTCGACGCTTGCCGAGATCAGGGATCTTGTCAACCGCGCAGAAGCCGAATTCCCTGATGGTGCCGGCAGTCCTTCGATCAATGAATTCAGTTTCTCCGATATCCCCATTCTGGTGATTGGCCTTGAAGGTCAGGTGCCGGAACGCACGCTCATCCGCGTGGCCGAACAGATGAAGGAGGAAATCGAGGCAATCGAGGACGTTCTTGAGGTCGGACTGACCGGGCAGCGGGAGGAAATGGTAGAAGTCATTATCGACCCGCTGCAGTTGGAGGCCTACGGGGTCACAGCTTCGGACATCATTGGTGTCGTCTCGCGCAATAACCGCCTGATTGCCGCAGGCGATGTTGAGACCGGCCAAGGTTCCTTCGCAGTGAAGATTCCATCTTCCTTCGCCCAATCTGGCGATGTCTACGAGGTCCCAATAAAGGTCAACGGCGACCGGGTTGTAACGATTGGCGATGTTTCCGACATCAGAATGACGTTTGACGACCGCGCCGGGATTTCGCGTAGCAACGGTAAATCGACGATTGCTCTTCAAGTGGTCAAGCGCAAGGGCGCAAACGTCATAGATACCGCCGGCAACGTCCTGAGGGTGGCCGAAGAAGTTCGGCAATCATGGCCCCCGTCGCTGAGGGATGCTGTCGGCTTCGACGTAACGCAGAACCAGAGCCAGGGGGTTCAGTCCATGGTTAACCAGTTGCAGAACTCGGTTCTGACGGCCGTTGCCATGGTCATGATCGTAGTCTTGGGCGCTCTCGGCATCAGGTCAGCACTACTGGTCGGCTTTGCCATTCCCTGCTCGTTCCTTCTGTGCTTTTCCCTGCTGGCGCTCATGTCCATATCGATTTCGAACATTGTCATGTTCGGTTTGATCTTGTCAGTCGGAATGCTTGTCGATGGCGCCATAGTCATTGTCGAGCTTGCTGACCGCCGGTTGAAGGAAGGAATGCGGCCGATGGCGGCCTACGTGGCGGCTTCGAAGCGCATGTTCTGGCCGATCCTGTCGTCAACGGCGACAACCCTGTGCGCATTCCTTCCCATGCTCTTCTGGCCGGGCGTAGCTGGCCAGTTCATGGGCACCCTGCCGGTCACCATCATCTTTGTCCTGTCGGCGTCACTGGTAGTGGCTCTGATATTTCTGCCGGTGGTTGGCGGTATCTCTGCCAGCATTGCCGACAAGTTCGACTCGATGTCGAAGTCGCTGCGCCGCACACACTGGACGGTTCGGATTGTCCTTGCTGCGATCGGGCTCGTCCTGCTCTTCGGTTCGGCTCTTCTTGCGATCCGTCCTCCGCCGCTGCCACCTTTGGCAGCCGCCGGTATCAGCCCCTCGCTTCCGTTTGTCATCCTCTTTGTCATTCTGACCACGCCGATGACAATCATACTCAAATCCCTGAGTTTCCGATTGCGCCGTGTCCGGCCGCAGTTTCTGCAAAGGCGTGGCCTGATCTCCAAAGCAACCCGCTTTATGGTTGGCAATCCCATCATGCCGATTGTCAGCATCATCGCAGTTGCGATCGCTGTGGCAACGGTCTTCCAAGTCTACCGCGAGAACAGCCGCGGCGTTACATTCTTTGTCGACACCGAACCCGAAACAGTCAGCTTCTATGTGCGCGCAAGGGGCAACCTCAGCCTGCTAGAGAAGGACGCTCTGGTCAGGCAGGCCGAAGCCGTCATTCTTGGCACCGAGGGGGTTGCAAACGTATTTGCTTATGCTGGCGCTGCCGGCCTCAACGACCGCGGCATTGGTGGCGGTGGAGGCCCCAACGACGCCGTCGGCGCAGTACGCATCGAATTCCTGCCCTGGGAGGACCGGCAGGAAATGGGCGGAATTGTCACGGATACCAACAATATCCTTGAGGCCATTGAAGAAAAGGTTCGAGACATTCCAGGCATCCATATCGACTACCAGATCCAGCAAAACGGTCCGAACTCGGGCAAACCGGTCCAGCTCCGCCTGCTCAGTGGCAATTGGAATGCATTGCTTGAGGCAGCAGGAACGGTCCGGCGGAAATTCGATGAAACGCCAGGGCTCACTCTCATTGAGGACACCCGGCCACTTCCGGGCATCGACTGGCAAATCGAGGTCGATGTTGAACGGGCCGGCCGCTACGGAACAGACGTCTCAACAGTCGGCGGACTCGTCCAGTTGCTTACACGAGGCCTTTCGATTGGCAAGATGCGGACCCTAAGTTCGGATGATGAGATCGATATTCGCGTCAGATTTCCTGAGAGCGACAGGCACCTGTCGACACTCGATGAACTGCGTATCAGCGCACGGAATGGATTGGTTCCGCTTTCGAACTTCGTGACCCGGGAGGCAGTTGCAAGCGTCGGCCAGATCTCCCGCTTCAACCAGAACCGCTTCATCGACGTAAGGGCTGACATGCGGTGGGGCCAGCGCAATGACGAAGGCGCGCCGATGACGCCGACAGAACGAACACAGTATATCGAAAACTGGCTCAGCAACCAAGCCGACCTTCCTGATGATGTCACGTGGCAGTGGACAGGTGACCAGGAGTCGCAGTCGGAGAGCCAGCAGTTCCTCATGCAGGCCTTCATTGGCGCGCTCGGATTGATGTTTGCCGTACTGCTTGCCCAGTTCAACAGTGTGTACCAGGCTGTGTTGATCTTGCTTGCTGTGGTCCTTTCCACAACCGGAGTCCTGTTGGGCATGGTGATCCTGCAACAGCAATTCTCGATCATCATGACAGGCGTTGGTATCGTGGCGTTGGCGGGAATTGTCGTTAACAACAACATTGTACTTATTGATACTTATCAGGAATTCGCGCGCTACATGCCGCGGATTGAAGCGATCATCAGGACGGTTGAAGTCAGGCTGCGGCCGGTCTTGCTGACTTCAATTACGACCATTGCCGGACTAACGCCGATGATGCTGGGCATCTCGGTTGACATCATCGGAGGTGGCTATTCCGTCGACACACCTTCATCATTGTGGTGGAAGTCGCTGGCAGCGGCGGTCGTGTTCGGACTCTCGACCGCAACCATCCTGACACTGGTCTTCACACCAGCGATGCTGGCCCTGCCCATCTGGGCCCGGAAGGGCTCCTATGGCGCCGGGCGCTTCGTTGCCGCAATTGTTGCCGGAAGGCGGAGCAGGACAGCAAGGGAACTTGGCACAGTCCGGGCTCTGAGGAAATCGGGCAACCCGACAATTCTTTGGACCCAGGAGGCGGTATCCGGCCTCAATCAGGATGTGCAGGAAGCCGCCGTTGGAAACGAGCCCTTGCTGCCAGATGCCGTGGCCCACTCTCCCGCCGGGAACCCGCAACAAGGTCCAGCGGAACTCCCTCAGGATGATGCGCGGACGGATGATGCAACTCGTATTGGCCCCCCGCCCGGACTGACACCCGCCGAATAGCGTGTCTCAAGGCCGTTAGCTTCGGTCAAATGCTACAAGATCCTATGCAATCAGGGCGGACGGCAGCAATCCCGGTTCGAGTTGGAAGCGCGACCCTACCAGAGTGGATCAATCAAGTTGCTGTCATCGGGAATCACAAATATCTGACCCGGGAAGATTAGGTCAGGATCCTCGATCTGATCCCGGTTGGCATTAAAGATATTCACGTAAAGCCGGCCTAGCCCGTACTGTTCCCGGGAAATACCCCAGAGGGTGAACCCGCGTTGAACTGCCAGCAAGCTTATTCCAGGCCCTCCGTCCGATGGCTCCAGTTCGGCCTCGTTCGGCAATGACGCAATCCTGAGCATCTCCCGCGCATGCTCGGGAGACTCCTTCTGGAAGGGCATTTCCACGCTCGCCACAACCCTGTTGCTCATGTCAACTTCTTCTACGCGCAGCCGGTATCTTCCTGGTTCGATTTCAGCCAGATCAGTCCACCAACTGCCCTCGCCCGTGATTTCAATAGTTTTGGCCAACGCGTCATCCAGGTAGAAGTTGATATGCCCGGCTTCGCTTCTCGTATTTCCGGCAAGGAACACCTGTCCGAACTCATCGTATGACACGACCTCAACGAGCAGGCGTTTCTCCTCGTCGGGCAGTGACGGTTGGATCAGGCGAATACCGTCTTCGGTCGCCAACAGCACCGATGGCTGCAGTTCAGCCGGATCCGGCAATTGGATTTCGGGAATTGCGGCGGGACTGGCTACCGGGTCAGGAATCTCGGCACCTGGCAATGGCTGTAAATCGGCAGTTCTGCCCCTGGGCGGCACGACAAAAACCGTTTCCTGCGAGATCAGTACCGAGTTGTCCGGCAAAGTAGATCTCAGCGATATCGCAAGCGACTCCTGCGTCGTGTCCACGCTGAATACCATTGCAAACTGACCGTTGCGTCCAGTCCGGCCGGATGCAGCAGTCTCCTCATTGACAATTGCCTCGACAATGGAACCGGCGGGCGCCCGGCCGGCAACGATGGACGTCCCAAACCTGTCAACACGCACAATGTCGAATGTGGGCGCGGAAATTGCCGGTTCGGGCTGTTCCTGATCTGCTGCAACTCCTTCCGATGGAGTCGTGTCCGTGTCTGTTCCCGGGGCAGGCACAACGCCAATCTTCGCCAACTGCTCATTCGATGCCGGTGAAGCGAACGGGTCTTCTTGCAGCGAACTCAGCCGGTTATCCCCGGTTGGTTCCGGTTCCGGGATTGGACCGGCATCATCTGACTTGACGGAACCGGGGACCTCGGTTGCTTGGTCTCCTGCCAGTGCGGTGCCGCTCTCCGGACTGCCGCTGCCGATTTCAACTGCACCTTGATCAGACCTTGATGCGGCCTGAGCGGGGGAACTCGGCTCTTGTGAGCTTGCGCCGCCGGTTGATCCCAGGGACGCTGTTTGCTGGTCAGCCGCGGATTCTTCCGCCTGACCTTGCCCCTGCACCAGGGTCTCCGTGGAACGGGTGATCGTGGTGGCTTGCACCGAAATGCCTGTCTCATTCGAGATTCCCTCAGACAGGTCATCATCAATCACAATCAGCAATTCTTCGGCGGTTTGGTCAGCAGGGTCTTCCGGCGCAACAGCAGGTGTGCCCGCCTCTTCCACAAGCATTGCCCGATCAGCATCCTCCTCGATAACCGTCACAGTCTTGGACTCCAGTTGCGCACCTGAAGTAGCCGCAGTCTCTTGACTGGCCTGACTGCTATCGCCCATCACCGAAGCGTTATCTTCAGATGGATCGGCTGCAGGTGTTTCCGGTGCTGCGACTGTGTTCTCAACCCCTTCGTCATCCGCTTCCGGAATTGATTGAGCCACGGCCGACGGTGCCGCCTCACCATCCCGTTGCCCGTCAGGTGGAGCCGTTGAGGATCCCTCTCCCACAGCAGCTGTCTCACCATCAACCTGCAGGCTTGTTACTGCTTCCACTTGTTGGCCTGCGCTAACGGAGGAGCCTGGTTCCTGTTCTGGGCAGGAAGCGGCCCCGGTCCCCGCGCTGTCGAGGCCTGATTCACTTGGGCATTGACCCGCCAAATCAACCTCAACCTGCTGCGGTTGCTCCAAGAGTTCTGATCCATCGGGTTGACTGGTTACAATGGCCGTGTCCCCGCCTCCTGCCTCGTTCCCATCCTCTTGGCCCGGTAGGACCTCCCCGGCAGTTGGACTCTCGTCAGCCGGCTTGGTTTGAGCACTGCCCGGCTGAGTGACTTGGCTTGATGTCTCGCTGGCGCCGACTGTTGTTGGCTCTGCTTCTTCCTGCTCCACTAGCGGTGCAGTAGGCTCAACCTGCGAGGCAGCCTGAGTGCTTGTGTCGGCATCAGTCGCCGATTCTTCGGTTACCGCGATCGTTAGCTCACTGGTAGGCCCTGTTCCCGGAACTTCCTCCTGCGCGGATCCGCTTGCGGTCTCATCAGGCGCCGTTGACGAGGCAGATTGGCCATTCTGCGGCGCAGAAAGCTCAGCTCCCTGCTCCTGAGGAGCCGTCGACGGCATCGCCCCATCAGAAACTGAAGGAGACTCGTCCACTGCCGCCTGCTGCTCCTCAGCTTGCAACCCACCCTCTGGTTGCGATGCAAGTTCAGTACCAGCTGTTTCTGCTGGATCCGGCTCGTTCTCAACAGGCCCGGTTGCATCTCCGGATGTTTCTGCCGCCTCGGATGGCTGCTGGCTCGGGGTTCCCGCGGTCTCTGCGGCCGAACCAGGCGACTCTTCGCTGGCCAATTCAGCCGGCTTCTGTTCTGCGCCGGCTGTTGGCTGTTGCTCCTGTTCGGCAGAAGCAACGCTTTCTGGATTGTCGGTTTCCGGCCCGGAACCGGCCTGTTCTTCCACTACCGATGTCTCTTCGACCTCGCCGCCAGAAGAAGGCTCGGGAGTCTGCACCTCTGACACGGCCTCTTCGGATCCCGGATCCTGCTGACCATTCATCGTGAGAAAGTAGAGCACTGCGGCAATGGCAATCAGTGCCACAACCGCTACGGTTACCGGGAGCGACCCGATCTTCAGAGGTTGTCTGTCGGCCATTCAATCTTTCCCGAGCAATGCAAGGCCCTCACTTGCGGCCATTCGCCTGAAGCTTGTTCAAGGCTTTGGATAGTGCAATTCAACCAGCGAAGAAAGCTATACCAAGTGGCAACCGGTCAGAAAGCGCATATTTCCTTGCCTGGCATTCCTCGAAAGGCTGTATGGACGCGGTCCCGGCCGCTTGCCGGACTCGATTTGGATGGCTCCTGCCAAATCCACCATGTCAGTCTTGCCACGCAGGTTCTTCCAGCAGGCGGTAGCGACGCAGTTACTTTTGCCGCAATCTTGAGACATATCTGGCGGCCGAAATCACCTCAGCTTCGAATGTGAAGACGACCAGAGCTGCCCAGATCATCACGAACGCCAGCAGTTGGGCGGATGTAAACGGCTCCCTGAACAATAGAACAGCTGTCAAGAACTGAAGCGTCGGATTGGTGTATAACAGGAACCCGCCTTCCGAGTAACGAATCCGTTTCATCGCGTAGGACATCAGGACAAGCGGCCCGGCTGTCATCAACCCGGACATGGCCAGCAACGCACTCGTAAGCAGATCCTGTCCGAACCAGCCCCCTGGGCGCCCCGTGAAGTAGGGCCACGAATACGCATGCACTCCAACCAACCATACCAGAGCGAACGGAGTGAGGATCAGGGACTCTGCCGAGACGGACACCACAGCATTTTCGTTGGAGCGCTTTTTCAGCAAGCCATAGATGGCGAAGGTAGATGCGAGAAAAAGGGCAAGTATCGGAACTTCCCCAGTGGCAAACGACATGTACGCAACGGCTGCCGCAGTGACTCCGACCGCCACCCACTGGTGCAGGCCGAGACGCTCGCGGAGCAGCACGGAGCCAAGAAAGACGGCAATCAGCGGAAAGATGAAATAACCGAGGCTCGCCTGCGTCGTTTGCCCGGACTGTACTGCAACCACAAAGAGCAGCCAATTGGAGCCGATCAACAGCGCCGCAAGCACAACCGTCGCAAATCTCCCCGGGGAAGCTGCGAGAACCGCGAATACGCGCATCGTACGCCCCTGCCAGAGCAGTACGAGCAGAAATGTCACGAATGAGAATACTGCGCGGTGGGAAAGCACCTCCATCGGTGGCACCTGCGCGATGGCCTTGTAGAATATCGGCGAAAGCCCCCAGACAGTGCCGGCGGCGATCATCGCGAGTTTGCCTCGGGTTCTGTCGTCCACAAAAGTAAGCGGCTCCGCCGGTTTCGGCGGAGCCGTGAAGCTTTGCCACTCAGGGCGGACTTAAGAAGCCGAGAGGCGGCTTGCGACGTTTTCCCAGTTCACCAGGTTATCAAGAAAGTTCTGAAGGTAAGCTGGCCGCTTGTTCCGGAAATCGATGTAGTAGGAATGCTCCCACACATCGCACCCAAGCAGTGCCGTCTGACCGAAGCAGATCGGATTCACACCGTTTTCTGTCTTGGTCACCTTGAGGCTTCCGTCCTTGTCTTCGACAAGCCAGCACCAGCCCGAGCCAAACTGGCCAACGCCGGCGGCCACAAAGTCGTTCTTGAACTTGTCAACCGAGCCGAATGACCCGTCAATCCTGCTTTCAAGTTCGGACGGCATGGAAGAATTGCCGGGGCCCATCATTTCCCAAAACTGCACATGGTTCCAATGCTGAGAGGCATTGTTGAATATTCCGTTCTGGGCAACCGCTCCGGCCTGGTAAGTCCCGGCAATGATGTCCTCGAGCGGCTTTCCTTCCCATTCGGTTCCCGCAACCAGTTTGTTGCCATTGTCGACGTAGGCCTTGTGGTGCAGGTCGTGATGAAACTCGAGCGTCTCTGTTGACATGCCAGCTGTAGAAAGAGCGTCATGTGGATAAGGAAGATCCGGAAGGCTGAACGACATTGTAATATCCTTTCGCGATTGGGGCGGACCTTGAGCCATTCGGCGGACCGCCATGCAACTATATCTGGGATTCGATTACACCGGCATCAAGGCAACCGCAACGCGCCGCCCTTCGGAAAGTAGAACGTTGAAGGTTCTGCACGCCGACGGTGTCGTCATGACTTCGACTTCAATGCCGTATTGCAGAAGACCTTGCCGGAACGAGTCCGGCGGTTGGACAGACTCCTGTCCGGTACCGACCACCAGAAGGTCCAGGGCTTCGTTGGCATTGCAGATGTTCTGGATGTCCGAAAATCCCTTCCAGGCTGCCATGCCTCCGGGCAACACCAGTATCATGCCGCGGTGCACTTTTCCGCCGACTCTGAAGAAGTCCGGCCCATAACCCTCAATTGGCCACTGGCCCGGAAACTGAACCCGGTCGACCCGCATGTCAGTCACCCAATCGTTCCGGCAAGACCAAGCAGCGCAGCAGCGGCGATGATCGCATATGCCAGGAACCGGTATTGCCTTTCGCGATCCGGCCGGAAGAACAGCATTCCAACCCTTATCGCGGCCAGATAGGTGATCGTCGCTGCCGACCCGATCAGCAAGGGCTCTACACTGAGCCAGCCTCTGAACGCCATCATGGCAAGCAGCAACACATCCGCAATTATCAGATACATGAAGATGTTTGCGCGGATGTTTGCGGGAGGAAGCGGCCGCGCCAGATAGAACAGCATAACCGGTGGCCCGGGAACTCCGGTAGAACCGGCAAGCAGTCCGCCAAACCCGCCAATTCCGAACACCGCGAAGTCGGAACTTGTCCCACGGTGGCGCCAACCCGTCGCCATCACGGCAACCAGCGTCAGCGCCAGTATTGAAACTGCATTCCGGAACATGTCGTGGGTCAACATCCCCAGCAGCACCAGCCCAAAGGGCATTCCCACTGCCGCTCCAATCGACAAACGCAGGAGTTCCTTGGGGTTGGTGTCCTTTGCGACCTTCCCCGACAGAATGAGCGGACCGATGATGTCCATTACACAAAGGATGATGAGCGACCAGACGGGCTCGACAACCGAACTGGCAATCGGAAGGAAGATCATGGCAGTTCCGAAACCGGAGAAGCCCCGAACCACTCCCGCAACAACCGAACCGGCCAGTATCCAGACCAGTTCCACCCTGAATGCCCAGAGAATCTCCGGCACTGCCTGCATCTCTGGAAACTCCATCAAGGAGAGTCTGACGAGAACTTCGTGCCTGCACCCTTGTCCGGTTTGGACCAGTCGCGTTTGACCCCCAGCCGCAGCAGAATATTGGTGGCGATGAAGACAGACGAATAGGTTCCGACTACCACCCCCCAGATCATCGCAAAGACAAATCCGCGAATGACGTCGCCGCCAAGCGCAAACAACGACAGCAACGCGATCAGCGTTGTGACAGACGTCATGACGGTCCTCGACAAGGTCCCGTTGATCGAGAGGTTCAGCACCTCGACCAAGGCCGGTTTTTTCATCTTTTTCAGGTTTTCCCGAACCCGGTCGAATACGACAACCGTGTCGTTGAGCGAATATCCGACAATGGTCAGCAGAGCTGCGATGATGGCGAGATCGAATTTGATCTGAAGAGCGCAGAAGATGCCCAGTGTTAGCACAACGTCATGCACAAGCGCTGCCACTGCGCCTAGAGAGAATTGCCATTCGAAGCGGATCCAGATGTAGAACAGCACCGCGGCGATGGCGGACACCACTGCCAGTATCGCCTTCTGTATCAGTTCGCCTGAGACCTTGGGACCGACGCTTTCGATCAAAGGGAACTGCATTTCCGGATCGATGGTCCGCAGGGCCTCCTGCACGAGCAGAACGGTCTCCACCGCCACCGCCTCGTCGCCCTCCTGGGCCTCGAAGCGAACCTGCGCCACATGTTGATCCGGCCCGAAGTTGATATCGTAGACTTGCGAGATCGCCACATCCCCGAGTCCAAGACTTGATAGGGCGTCCCGATAACTTCCGACATCAACAGGGACCGTGCTCTGGGTCCTGATCGTGGTCCCGCCCCTGAAGTCGATCCCGAAATTGAACCCGACCACAACGACCAGCACGAGCGATACAATCATTGCTGCTGCAGACCCCAGCAAGGCTGGCCTGGCGAACCGGAAAAAGTCCCAGTTCGTGTGCGCTGGAACGAGTCTCAGCCTCATGTTCTTGACCTAGACATTAAGCGCCCGCGGCCTCTTCCATTCAAACCATTTCACAATCAGGAGTCTCGTCAGATAGACCGCCGAGAACACCGAGGTGACAATTCCAATTCCGAGCGTGACTGAGAAGCCGCGCACCGGGCCAGAGCCGATTGCGAACAGTATGATGGCTGCAATCATGGTGGTGATGTTTGCATCGAGAATGGCAGTAATCGCTCTGGCGTAACCTTGCTCAATCGCACTGGCTGGTCCGCGAGCGGTCCTGCTTTCTTCCCGTATGCGTTCAAAGATCAGTACATTGGCATCGACAGCCATTCCAATGGTCAGCACGATCCCGGCAATGCCGGGCAATGTCAGCGTGGCGCCAACCGCCGATAGCACTCCAAAGATCAGGATAAGATTGGTAATCAACGCCACATTCGCAAAGATGCCGAACAGGCCGTAACTGGCGGCCATGAATACAAGAACCGCCGCGAACGCGATCACACAGGCGATGCGCCCGGCATCGATCGAGTCCTGGCCAAGTTCTGGACCGACCGTCCTTTCTTCGAGAAAGGTCATGCCTGCCGGAAGGGCGCCTGCCCTCAAAAGGATCGCAAGGCGATTGGATTCCTCGACCGTGAAACGGCCGGTGATGATACCGGCGCCGCCAGGTATGTGATCCTGAATCACCGGGGCCGAAATAACTTCTCCATCCAGAACGATTGCAAAAGGCGAGCCGATATTGGCAGCCGTGTAGTCGCCGAACCTTCTGGCCCCGGCCGGATTGAATCTGAAGGTCACAGCAGGACGGCCATTCTGATCAAAATCCGGCTGGGCATCGGTCAATTCGTCGCCGCTGACCACTGGCGACTTCTCGAGGACATAGAATTGGCCCGGTTCATCCAGTGACGGATAGATCACATTTCCGGCCCCAGGAGACGCAGCCTCGTCAGATGTGCGCCGGATAACAGGATGGAATGTCAGTTTGGCGGTTGCTCCGATCAGTGTCTTGAGTTCTTCAGCCGAACCAAGTCCTGGAACCTGAATGACGATCCGGTCAGCCCCCTGGCGAAGTATCGTGGGTTCCCTGGTGCCCACTTCGTCGACACGTCTGCGGATGATCTCAAGCGACTGCCGCACTGTGCGTTCGTCAATTGCGGCCATCTCCTCCTCTGTCAGAGTGACGATGACCTCATCACTTTCGGACTGGACCTCGATGTCCATTGAACCCACCGAACTCAGCGATACGATCGGCCTGGCAAGATCCTCGACTGCAGCGACTGCGGCTTCAATGCCGTCCGGGTTCGAGATTCTGACCCGCAATTCGCTGGGAACGGAATCCTGGCGCCTGATGGGGCCTACAGCGTCCCTCACCTCGCGCAAGGCATCCCGGACATCTGGCCACATGCCGTCCAAACGCTCGTAATGGACATCCTGGAGCCTGACTTCAGCCAGAAGATGGGCCCCACCCCGGAGATCAAGGCCCAGATTGACAAGGGAAGACGGCAACCAGCCGGGCCAGCCGCCGAGCTGCTCCTGCATCTCCGCATTCAGCGTCAGACCGGCTTCATGAATGGCGAGGGCGTCGTTATGGCTCTCAACCCTCGAGTAGAAGGCATTCGGCAATGCCAAAACCAGCCCTGACGCACAAACGAGCAGGATCGCTATTTGCTTCCACAATGCGATTCGCAGCATATCAGGATCCTCGGGGGCTGTTCTTCATGCGCCGCACGGTTGCCGCCGCCGGACTGAACCAGACTGGAAGGTTGTTTCTACTACTAGTCCACGTTGGTCACGAGTTGAGCGATCGTGTTGCGCATCACTCTGACGCGAGTGTCTTCGGCAATTTCGACTTCGACCTCTGCATCCCTGACTTTGGTGATCTTGCCGATCAATCCCCCTTGGGTGACGACCGTATCGCCGCGGGCTAGCGCTTCGACCATCGCCTTGTGCTGTTTCACCTTCTTCTGCTGCGGGCGGATCAGCAGGAAATACATGATCACGAAGATCAGAATCAGTGGCACAATGCTGGCAAAATTCAGACCACCCCCGGCCGATTGAGCATATGCGGGATTGATGAACATTTCGTACCTCTCTCAGACGTTCTTGCACCACTATCCGGTTTCCGGAACATGGCGTAACTATAACTGCCTTCACGCCATTGCAATCGGCGATACCCTGCACGCGGGTGACCTGGATGATGCCGCGATCATGCCCGTGTACTGGAACGGCTGGAGTCCGGACCCGAAGCGTCCGAATTGCGCAATATCGCAAGGCACCTACGGTTATATTGGACAACTGCATTCTGGTTCCACTTGCATGCTGGATCTTGCGCACACCGAGGTGCCGCATGAACTCCAATTCGGCCTGGATGGCGGCGCTTGGCCGATCGGGGCCGGAAACGCAAGCTGCTGCGCTGTTTGAGTTTGCCTTCGATTGCGCTATTGGCCATCAGCAATTCTTTACCCTGTTCCTGGAAGCCTTGGCATGCATGACATTCGTTTTGTGAGAGACAATCCAGATAGCTTTGATGCAGCGCTGTCACGGCGTGGAGAGGCACCTCTTGCTGCCAAGCTGATTGCGATGGATGCCGCCCGCCGGGAGAAGATTGGCGCGGCCGAGGCTGCGCTTGCCCGCCGGAATGCGGCTTCCAAGCGCGCAGGAAAAGCGAGAGCAGAAGGCGACCTTGATGCATTCGAGGCACTCCGGGCGGAAGTAGCTGCCGAAAAGGAACAGATTTCTGTGCTGGAACGCGAGGCGGACACAGAGGCGCGGAATCTCGCCGAACTGCTGATGACCATCCCGAACATGCCCTATCCTGATGTGCCGGATGGAGAGGACGAAGAAGACAACCAGGAACTGTCAGTTTGGGGCAATCGGCCGGAGTTCGGGTTTTCCCCGCTAGAGCACTTCCGAATTCCAGGAGCCCAGCGCGGACTCGACTTTGAAGCCGGCGCCCGGCTGTCCGGGTCGAGATTTGTCGTTATGTCCGGCAGTGTGGCCCGCCTGCACAGGGCCCTGTCCCAGTTCATGATCGACACACACGTGAATTCCAATGGGTGTACGGAAATATGGACCCCCGTTATCGTTCTGGAAGACATGATGCGGGGCACTGGCCAACTGCCGAAATTTGCCGAGGACTCCTATCAGCTATCTGACGGCAAGTGGCTTGTGCCGACTGCCGAGGTCACATTGACCAACCTGGTTGCGGATCAGATTATCGACGAGGCAAGCCTGCCGCGACGCTACGTTGCGCACACTCAGTGCTTCCGGTCTGAAGCAGGCTCTGCCGGCAAGGACACCGCTGGCATGTTACGCCAACACCAGTTCGAAAAGGTGGAAATGGTCTCGGTTACGACTCCGGATGCCAGCGAAACAGAGCAAGCCAGGATGCGTCGTTGCGCCGAAGGAATACTAGAAGCGCTGGGACTCCATTACCGGACCGTCAGCCTTTGCACGGGCGATCTTGGGTTCGGCGCCCGGCGCACTTACGACGTTGAGGTCTGGTTGCCCGGTCAAGGGAAGTTCCGGGAGATCAGTTCCGTGTCCACATGCGGTGACTTCCAGGCAAGGCGCATGAATGCCCGCTACAGGCCCGGGAGTGGAGGCGCACCCATCCATGTACATACTCTAAACGGATCCGGCCTTGCGGTCGGGCGCACACTGATTGCTGTTCTTGAGAACGGTCAGCGGGAGGACGGGAGCATCGGCCTTCCCGATGTGCTGAGCCCATACCTTGGCGGGAAGCTGAACATCTCGCCCGAGGGGATGCTCGATAATTCCGGCTGATCCTTAACCGGTACTGCTGATAGGAAGCGGCCCAACCAGCATACAGCAGCCAAGGCAGCCTGCGGCAATTGCAGCGGCAGACTCGTCAGTGTCTTACTGCGTCCAGCGCTCTTGATAATGGATGGCTGCATGCAATGACTGAAGCACAGATGCAGGCCGTAACCGTGGCAGCAGCCGATGCATGCGACAGCAATGAACCGGAGTGGCCTGCCATTCAGATTCAAACCCGGCTGCCCCGGACCGCGGAATGCCGGCAAGCATCCCCAGGTACCCCCAGATCGCGAATGGCGCCACCAAATCGACGCAAATTCAGGGTAATCCAACCGTATTCGAGAACGGATGACAGCAAACAAGGTTCAGAACTCTGATGCGGTTGCTGACCATTTACAGGCTGCAATTCGATACTGCTGCCGGTCGGCACGGCTTGTCGCCGCCTTGAAGACCATATTCGCTGATCAATCCGGCAATCATCTCGCTATCGGTACCTTCGAAGGTGGGCAATGCGCCCCCTGGTCTTGGAGCCTGCCATGTACCAAAGGGAATGATGTTCCGGTCCGTGACCGGATTACCGTCCTGATCAAATTGCAGCCTGCCATAATGCTCAGGCCGTACATCCGGGAGACACAGTTGGGCCTCGCGTATCGCTTGCCGCAAGCCCGTTCCGACTCCCTCCAGGTTCATGCCCATGGATAGCAATATCGGGTCTTCCAGATCATTACTGCGAACAGTCATGCTCCAGTTATACGAAATCGCTTTAATCAAGGAAAACGGATTGACGTCTGTGTTCTTTCCTGGTGCCGCACAAGCCATCCGCCATAGCGGCAGGACATGACGATCAAGCAGCCAAAGATCGATGAAATCGCGCATCTTCATTCTGGCTCCCGCGGCCAGAGCCTTGTTGACTGCAAGGTCAGCAAAATGGAGCCGCCAACCGAAATTGGGATCGGGAACCGGCGCATAGAATTCGCTGGCAATTCCGGCCGTCCACTGCAGGGTCGTGGTTCCGACGGTGGGCTTCATCACCCTGCATTCGCGAAAGCCGCTATACGCTTGGGTTTGCCGAACAGTGAATCCGGCTGCTTCAAGCGATGCGCAGTCAGCCTGCATCAGTTGATCAAGGCGGCTGGCTCCATCGGCAAGAATGTCGTGGTCATCACTCAACCGGAAGCCGTAATGCTGAATCACCGATCCACCGGCAAAGGGATTGGAATGGTCACGTTCGGCGCTGATGACCTCAACGACCTCCTTCTGGAACCGGTCAAGAGGCACTGCTGGTTCTGCGGCTGATTTCCTCGTCGATAGCTGCCGCCAGAAAGGCGGCTTCAAGATCGCCATTCTCACGAAGGGACTCCGCTATCCCTCGCATTCCGCCGTAGGTTGCGTGTCCAGGAATATTGGTCAGCGCCCTGCCATCATACTTGTCGTACGCTTCCTTGCGCAGAAACATCAGCCGTTCGCCAATATCCTCATATTTGAGCGTAATGCCGAAGCGCCGGGCCCGAAGTTCAGCCCCGCAGTAGAAGCGCCCGACTGTATCATGACTGGTCATGGCATAAACATGGTGATCAACTTGCCTGGATTAAAGTTGCGGTATCGAGAATGGTTCGAAATACGGCTTGCGATGGCCAAATTGCCAAAGCGGCCAGCGACCGATCAACAATCGGCGGCACATGATCATGCGCATAACCATCCCTCTTTACCGTTCCCCAGCCGTAAACTATCAGTGCGCTTCCTTGCAGCAATTCCGGTGAGAGCATGCGAATCCTGATTACGAATGATGACGGAATCGATGCCCCGGGCCTGGCGGTGATGCGGGAAATCGCTGCAAGTGTTGCAGGCCCCGATGGCATCGTGAAGACGGTTGCGCCCATTCAGGAGCAATCGGGAAACGGACACGCGGTCTCCTTTGTTCATCCCATGCTTCTCACTGCAAAGAGCAATGGCGAGATTGCCGTCTCCGGCACGCCGGCCGACTGCGTCTTGATCGGTTTGCACGAGTTCGGGGAGAATGAACGGCCTGATCTTGTCCTGTCTGGTGTGAACCGGGGCAACAATTCCGGCGAGAATGCAGTCTACTCGGGAACGATCGGCGCCGCCCTGGAAGCATCCCTGCATGGAGTGCGGGCGATTGCGCTTTCTCAGTATTATGGACCCACCAACAGGGAACTTGCCGACCCGTTTGATGCGGCGCGGGTTCACGGGGTAGCTGTTGTGAAGTCACTGCTTGAAAATGCTCCTTGGGGCGATCATCCATACGAGTTGTTCTACAATGTGAATTTTCCTCCCTGCCGCGCCGAGGATGTCGCCGGCACAAAGGCGGCGACCCAGGGAGCAAGAATTGGCAGCCGATTCACCGTGACTCCGCACAAGTCACCCAATGGACGCAACTTCATGTGGATCCGAAGTGGACGCCAGGATGCCGGCGCTCAGGAGGGCAGCGATGTTCAGGCCAACCTCGAGAATTTCATTTCCATCACACCGATGCGCGCGGATTTGACGGATCACAACGCGCTGAGTGCCATTGCGCCTCTGTATCAGTGAACCGGCAGGTCCAGAAACTGGATGGCCTGATCGAGACTGTCAGGCGCCGGGGCATTGAAGATGAAAGCGTGCTTTCCGCAATGGGAGCAATCGACCGCCGGAAATTCGTGCCGGATGCATTTGCGGCCATGGCCTATGAAGACATTCCCCTTCCAATAGAGCGTGGACAGACGATCAGCCAGCCAACTGTCGTGGGCATGATGACCCAGGCCCTCGAACTGGGCGACCACCACCGGGTTCTTGAAATCGGCACCGGGTCAGGCTACCAGACCCTTGTACTATCGTACCTCGCCAAATACGTGTACAGCCTCGAGAGGCATAGGAGACTGGCGGATGCCGCCAGAAAGCTTGTCATTGAAACACACAAGCGGATCAACGTTTCGATTTCCGTTGGCGACGGCACCAAAGGCATGCCCGAAGCTGCCCCATTCGACAGGATCATTATCACTGCCGCATCAGAGGATGTTCCGCCAATGCTGGTTGAACAGTTGAAAGTAGGCGGCAAGATGGTTGTTCCGGTTGAGCGCTCGGAAATGGATCAAAGATTGTTGAAAATCGACAAGACGCAGGCAGGTCTGGTATACACTGATCTGGGCGGGGTGAGGTTCGTGCCCTTGCTTGAAGGAGTGAACAATGACTGACTCGCACATTCTCGACTCCGACCCGAGACAGAACCCGGCAGTGACTCCGTCCATATCGGGTAAACGGATGCCACCAGTCTTGACAGTTGCAGCAATTGCGGCGCTTGCCGTTGCCGCCGGATGCAACTTCGACATGCGCGGTGATGCAATAACCAGGCCATACAACATTGAGGTGCCACAACAGGAAACCACGGCAGGGCCAACCGCCCTGTCCGTTGAACCGCTGACCGCCAGCCCAACACCTGTGCAACGAACTGAAGTAGCACCGTTCCAGGAACAGAAATTCGTTGTTGCGAAAGAAGGCGACACAGTCCGGAGAATTGCTCTGCAACACAGGACCGATCCTGATCGGCTTGCCAGCTTCAATTCGGTCTTTGTCGATGCGCCTTTGGATCCCGGGCAGATCATTCTGTTCCCTGCCGATGCCAGCCCAGGATCGGCGCCGGGAATTGCCGAGCTTGCGGAGAACGCAATCGCTGAGGTCGAGTCTGCCGAAACTGTTGGCGGCCAACCAGCAGCAATTGTTTCCGAGGCCCAGAATAATCCCGGCCGGGCCGAACCATCGGTTGCATCAGGCGGTTCAAGCGCGGTTGTGACCAGGACCGCTGCGCTGCCGGATGAAGAAGTCCCAGCACCGCCTAGCCGTAACGAGCCACTTCCAGAGTCCCCTGCTCAAGTTGAACTTCCGGACTCACCGAACCTTGGACAGTTCAGAACAGCCAGCCTGGACACAACCTTCACCATGCCGGTAGCAGGTGAGATCATCAATCCGTATTCCGGCGTTGGAGGCAACGAGGGTATCGACATTGCCGCGCCGGCGGGAACATCGGTCGTCGCTGCGGGCCATGGCGAAGTCGCACTGGTTTCCCGGAATTCAGACAATACAGCAATTCTGCTTATCCGGCACCCGGAGGACATTTTCACCGTCTATGCCAACATCACGGGCGTCAATCTGAAGTCCGGTGACCAGGTCGCAAAGGGACAGGCAATTGGAGTCGTTGCAAGCGGCGAGAAAGAGTACCTCCACTTCGAAGTCAGGATTGGAACGCAGAGTACTGACCCGATACCGTACCTGTCCTGAGATTGGCGGCACCGCAATCCGTGCTATCATGCAATTGGAACACTTGCCGTGGCTGGCCTGCGCATTTGAGAGTTCGCCTTGGTCTTGCCGTGCCTGTTGAGTAGGTTGCACGGCCTGCTTACCTATTATGACTGGACTCGCACTGAAACCATCAAGGCACAGCGTTCATTCAACTCATACCAGACAGGATTGGGCGCTCACCTGCCCCTGAATCTTCAAAGGCAGCCGTCTGATGCAGTGCAGGGCGAGCCATCAAACTTGCTCACCCTTCTGGGGTTCCACGCACTTGGACAGGAAATGACCTGAACATCCTGTTCGGTCGCCAAACGAATTCTGGTATTCACAATCCTGCTTGCGGCCACCATGATACCGGCGCGAATTCAACGGTCGCAATCGTCCAACCAGTCAATTCAGAGGCAGGAAGCTCATGTCGGAACTTAAGGTAGCGCTGATAACCGGCGCCGGAACAGGAATTGGGAGAGCAGCTGCTCTCGCACTTGGCCGAATTGGCTATTCGTTGGTGCTGGTGGGACGGAGGCGGGAACCGCTGGAAGAAACCGCCTCGCTGACGGGTCAAGCGAACTCCATGGTTCAGCCGTGTGATGTTTCGGATGCATCCTCGGTCGAGGAGTTGTTCAAGCGGGTTAACGGCAGCCATGGCAGGCTCGACCTCCTGTTCAATAACGCCGGCATGTCAGCTCCGCCCACAACCATTGACGAATTGGAGGTGGACACCTGGAACCAATGCGTCGGTGTGAACCTGACAGGCTCTTTCCTTTGCGCCCGGCAAGCCTTCAAAATGATGAGAAACCAGTCTCCGCAGGGCGGACGAATAATAAATAACGGCTCGATTTCCGCTCACACACCCCGCCCCTGTTCAACCGCCTATACGTCCACCAAGCATGCCATCACAGGTTTGACCAAGTGTCTTTCTCTTGATGGACGCCAATTCAACATAGCATGCGGGCAGATCGATATTGGTAATGCAGGCACGGACATGGCGGCAAAGTTCCCGCTTGGCGTGCCGCAGGCATCGGGCGACATCAGGCCTGAACCGATATTCGATGTCGATCACTGCGGGGACGCAATTGCTTTCATGGCCGGACTGCCCCTGGAAACAAACGTCCAGTTTCTGACCATCATGGCCACTACAATGCCTTATGTGGGTAGGGGATAAGGCCTCAGCCGGGAAGCCCCGGAAACTCGCTGCCGGATAGATGCACGTAATACTGCCAGGCAACACGGCCTGATCGCGCACCGCGCGTCTGCTGCCACTCGATGGCCCCTTTGGCCAGTTCAGCAGCATCGATCTTGATGTTGCCATGGGCGCAATATCGGGAGACCATTTCAAGATACTCGCTCTGCGAGCACGGATGAAATCCAAGCCAGAGACCGAAACGGTCGGAAAGCGAAATCTTCTCGTCAGCGGCCTCGGACGGGCTGATTGCCGTAGAACGCTCGTTTTCGATCATGTCCCGCGGCATGAGGTGGCGCCGGTTCGATGTGGCATAAAACACGACATTTTCCGGTCGTCCCTCTACACCGCCATCCAGCACCGCCTTGAGCGACTTGTAGTGGTGATCATCATAGGAAAACGAAAGATCATCGCAGAAGAGGATGAACCTGCAGTCCATCGCCTTCAACATTCCGAGAAGCCCCGCCAGGGAACCAACATCCTCGCGCTGCAATTCGACAAGCTTCAGGCTCCTGAATTCGGCTGACAGGCAGCCATGCACGGCCTTTACAAGAGATGACTTTCCCATGCCCCGCGCACCCCAGAGCAACGCGTTGTTCGCCATGCTGCCGCGGGCAAAATTCCGGGTGTTATCCAAGAGAGTGTCGCGCGCCCGGTCAATGCCAACCAACATCGAAATGTCGACCCGGTTGACTGAGTGCACCGGTTCAAGCCGTTCAGGCTCGGTCTTCCAGGTAAACACATCTGCAGACAGGACATCCGGCGGATCAACTGGCCGCGGCGACATCCTCTCCAGCGCAGCGGCAATCCTCTCCAATTCACTCATCTGCATCAGGAGGCGCCGTGATCTCCGTTCGCCATCGTCCGGCGATGACACAAACTCCGTACAACTGGCGGCGTCGTACAAGTAGCAGGCAGAAGCTGCAGAGCGTGCGCTTCAGGCAACAGCGGCTTGTCAGGGTGTGCCCTTCGCTTCTTCTTCATCGTCATCCTCGAAGCTCAACCCTTCTTCCTTGAGGCGCTTTTTCAGTCTTTTCTCAACCCGCCGGACCAGGAAGATCGAGATTTCATAAAGCCCATAGACAACTACGAACAGGATGACCTGTGTAATGACATCCGGCGGAGTGACAATTGCGGCCAACGTCAGAATGCCAACCACGGCGTACTTTCTGACCTGCCCCAGACCTTCTGATGTAACGAGGCCCGCCTTGCCCATCAGTGTAAGGAGAACAGGCAATTGGAAACACAGGCCGAAGGCCAGAATGAACTTGATTGTCAGGGACAGGTATTCGGCAACAGAGCCCTGGAAAGTGATCCCGGCCTCAGCCGCAAAAGGATCAGTAACTTCTCCCTCACCAGTCACCGAGAACTGCTGAAACCCGAGAAAGAAGTCGAACGCCAATGGAATGACGATATAGAAGGCGAACGCTGCCCCGAGAAGGAACATCAAGGGCGATGCGATCAGGAACGGTAGAAAGGCGTTCTTTTCGTTCTTGTAGAGCCCTGGTGCTACGAACCTCCACAGCTGATGGCTGATGATCGGAAAGGCCAGCACCAAACCACCAAGCAGCGATATCTTGATGGCGACAAAGAAGCCCTCCTGCAGCTTGATGAGGATGAGGCCGCAATCCTGGTTGCGCATGTCCAGCGCGTCGCAAATCGGCTGGGTCAGAAAGTTGAAAATCGGATTCCAGACGATGAAGGCAATGATCATGCCTGCCCCGAATGCCAGAACTGACCTGATCAGCCGGGTACGAAGCTCGGCAAGGTGCTCAATGAGAGGGGCCTTCGAGTCGTCGATGTCGTCTGAACTCATTCCGCTACTTCAGCAGCGCCGGCAGGTACCGGCGCGTCCCGTTTTCGATCCTCTACGGCCGCTTCGTCGCCGGACGGCTCTTCCGGGGTTGAAACTCCAGTTTCTGCAGGCACCGAGTTCGGGGCCGCCTTCGCATCAGACTGCGCAGGTTGACCGGTCGCTTCCTCACCATCCGAGGCCTTGGAGCCCGAACCCGTTTGCGCAGCAGGTGGTTCCGCTGACTCCCGTCCTTCAGCTTCCAACGCATCCAGACCAGCCTTCCAGCCTCCCTTGAACCTGTTAGCCGAACTCTGGATTTTGTCGAGTCCAAGGCTTCTTGCCGAGGTGGCCGATTGGAGATCCTTTGCGACCCCCTTCACACCGGTTTCGTCTGCCGCCTGCTCCATGGTGCGCTGAAACTCTCGAGCCATTGACCGCATCTTGGCGGTAAACCTGCCCAGCGTGCGAAACATGCCTGGCAGGTCTTTTGGTCCCACTACAATGAGCGCGACGACACCGATCAGCAGGAGCTCGGTCCAGCCAATATCGAACATGGCGGACTATCCGGCAGTCAGGTGGTAGTCTTCTCGGACTCTGGAGTGATGTCCTTGGCCTCCTCGGCAGCAGCGGCTTCAAGTTCCTTCTTGCCCTCGCTGACACCCTTCTTGAAGGAGGATATCCCCTTTCCGACTTCACCCATTAGCGATGCGATCTTGCCGCGCCCGAATAGAACCAGCACGACTACGACGATCAGAACCAGTCCTGGCAATCCAATATTGTTCAGCATTCGATACCTCCGAAGATCCGGAATTGCAGCAACATGCTGCAATCCGTCCCATTTGCTCCACTGACATAGTGTTTTGGCGGCGTCATTGGAAGAGTGCAGGAGTCAATGCCGTCCTACGCAGACGACGAAGTTGCGGCTTGATCATCGAAGACACCAGCTGGGGCTACCATCTCAAAACTCAGCTCCATGATAGACCAGAAGCACGGCGATCGAGTGAAACTCAGTTACGTGACAAGCACGAGATCGTGTACTTCCCAGCACGACAGTATCCCATAACAGCTATGCGATAGCTCGGTCAGCGAAGTAGCCGCCGGATCACCAAGAATAGCACCAGCACGAATACGATCAATAAAATCAATCCGGGCAATCCAACATTGTTCAGCATTCGATTTCTCCCACGATCCGGCAGTGCAGAGGGTGTTGCAGACCGTCCATTTGACTCAATAGATGTTGCAACCAAGGGCCCAAATGCACGAAGAGCAAACGAGCAGACCGTGGATACAGGGCTTCAATCATCCATACCGATCTCTGCCCAAACACAACAGAATTCTAGCGGCAAACCATAGGCCTTCGGGCCGCCGAGGACATTGTTGAATACAGTCGGCTATTCCGTCTGCACCACGGTCCTGCAAAACAATCTTCGGTGAACGGCACCTACAGCTTGGGGCTATCAGCTCCGACTACCATTTCATCTTGCAGTGATACGTTTCGACCTTCGTCAAGGTAAGGACTCGCGACGCGGCTCTGCACCACGCACGGGAACAGGAAGTATTTGTCGCGCCTTATGCTCAGCCAGAGCGGCATTCCCATCCTCGGCAGAAACACTGACGGGACAGTTGCCTTGAGTACCGAATTGTCTGCCTCCATGCGAAACTCAACCAGGCTGGAATTGCCCATGTATCGCGCCTTGACCACAGTGCCTCGAACCGCGACCCCATCTGAGTCTGTCGGGATCGGACCGTTCCCATTCCGGTCAAAGTCGATGCGCATATGCTGCGGACGAATCATGATCTCCACATCGGCGCCATCCACAAGACCGGGTGCCGGAAACTGGCCGAAAGGTGTTTCGACAGAACGCCCTCTTACAATGCCATGGACAATATTGATTTCGGAGAAGAACTCGGCCGTCTTGCGGTCGGCGGGGCTGTTATAGATTTCGAAGGGGGTCCCAGCCTGTATGATCCTGCCGTCCCGCATCAGCGCTATCCTGTCGCCGGTCCGCATGGCCTCTGGCGGCTCATGAGTCACAAGAACAATCGCCGCATCCTCATCCTTCAGCAGCGACAGCATCTCGTCGCGCACATCATCCCTCAGCCGGTTGTCCAGATTCGAGAAGGGTTCATCCATGAGCATGATCTTTGGTCGCGGAGCGAGCGCCCTTGCCAATGCAACCCTCTGCTGCTCGCCACCGGACAATTCGTGCGGGTAGCGGTCCCGCGTGTCCCATAGCCTGACCTTGCGTAGCAGTTCTTCTACCCGGGACCGGCGAACGCATCCCCTGCCCCGGATGCCATAGGCAACATTTTCAGACACAGTCAGATGCGGAAAAAGAGCGAATTCCTGGAATAACAATCCAACGGACCGGTTCTCAGGCGGCAGGTGGGCTCTACCATCGGAAACCGTCGCACCATCAATGCTGACTGACCCGGAGTCCTGCCGTTCAATGCCTGCCACAATTCTCAGGGTTGTGGATTTGCCGCATCCGGACGGCCCCAAAAGACACAGGACCTCTCCGGCCTTCGCCGAAAGCGAAACTTCCGATACGACCGCAGAGGCGCCAAACCTCTTGGTCAGACTGTCAGTCATCAACCGGGGAACCGAGGAATTCACCTGCTCAAACCCGCTAAACCTAAACCCGACCAAATTGATAGACTATTTCAGACAGGAATCAATAGCCGCCTGCATGAAGATTTGGCGAATGCCTGCTCCGGTCATGCCTGGCAAGAAATCCCGGCGATGGCCGTCGGCTGTTGACCGGCAATCCGGACCCGTTGACGCTCCCGGAGCGATCAGACTGTCAGATTTACTGATCCACCGTCATGCAGAATGTTCTGTCCAACGATGTAGCCGGCATGCACCGAGCACAGGAACGCGCACACCGCACCAAATTCCCGAGCCGTTCCATATCGCTTGACCGGAATGCTCTTCTCCCGGCTTGCCCTCACCTCGCCAGGCGTCCGCCCTTCCAACTTGGCGGCATTCCCATCAAGAGCGGTTGCCCGATCGGTATCGTGAATCCCGGGAAGCAGATTGTTGATTGTGACTCCGTCACCAGCAACCTGCCTTGCCGTTCCTGCGACGAATCCCGTCAACCCGGCGCGGGCGCTGTTCGACAGGCCCAGCGCTCCGATTGGCGCTCGTACTGACATGGAGGTTATGTTGACTATCCTGCCCCATTTCCTGCTCATCATCGAAGGGAGCACCCGTTGCATCAGATCGACGGGGGCAAGCATGTTTGCGTCCAGCGCCGCAATGAAATCGTCGCGGTCCCAGTCGCTCCAGAGTCCAGGGGGCGGCCCGCCCGCATTGGTGACAAGTATATCCGGGTAGGGAACTGACGACATCAGTTTGTCCCGGCCATCCTGCGTCGTCACGTCACCAGGGGCCGTTACCACCCTGACCGAATACCGTTCGCGGATCTGCTCCGCCGCCGCCTCAAGGGCTTCAATACCTCGTGCACCAAGGACTAGATTCACTCCGGATTCCGCCAGGGCTTCCGCGCAACCCCTTCCCAGACCCTTTGATGCGGCACTGACCACCGCCCACTTCCCCGAAATCCCAAGATCCATTTTGTATTCCTCTCGTTAACAGCTGCCTGCTGGCCGCTGGTCCCACTCCCATGACCCTATGCATCAAGCCCAAACACAAGAATCCGCAAGAACGGAATTGCCGGTTTCCAGTCCGATGGTTGTGACATCGCTTGATCTTCTCGCCATCCATCTACAGCATCATTGGCAATTGGGCGAAGCAAAGAACACGAATTGGAACAGTTTTTCTGAAGTGTTGTATTCTTCCCACTCGCGGACAGCCGGGAAGGCGTAAAGTGCCGGATAAACCGGAACCCGCAGCACCCCATCCGCAAGTTCCTGTTGCGGAGAATAGCAAAGGGACAGTCCGGCAAATCCCGACAGAAAGACTCTCTCTGTGCCAAATCCGGCACCACAGTGATCCTTTGTCGAGAACACTCTGAAATTTGGACTCATGCCCGGACTTGCTGTTTCGGGAATTTCCGGGGCGTGACCGCTTCTACCCGCCAATTCCCGGGACTGCCGGTGCCGTCAATCACGCCACCCGAGTGGCTGAAGTCTTCATGCACCGGCCTTGAATGCGTAATGCCAGGCAATGCGCGTTCAGTTGTCCTGGATCAATTTGGTTGCGCAGCCGGTATGCAACAGTGCAACAGCACGCAACGAGGCAATAGGCTCAAACCATATTCCGAGGTGCACCAAACGGTGCACTCGTATATGCTTCGCAGCGCAGGATTCGGTCGATCGTTGCGTTTACGGCCGAACTGGCCTGCCTCGCAGGCAGTTGAGAGATGACTGACCAGACAGAATCCGAAGAACAACCCCAAACCGATTTCTCCAGCTTGGGCCTCGACCCTTCAGTTGTACAGGCCGTGGCTCGGGCAGGCTACAAGTCTCCCACCGAGATTCAGTTGCATGCCATTCCTCCTGCGCTGGAAGGGAAGGATGTACTGGGGATCGCCCAAACAGGAACCGGCAAGACCGCTTCATTCGTCTTGCCAATGATCTCCATGCTCAATCGGGGACGGGCAAAGGCGCGGATGCCACGCTCGCTGGTCGTCGCACCAACTCGTGAACTGGCCAGCCAGGTAGCTGAGAACTTCGAGACGTATGCATCCGCTTCCCGGCTAAAAATGAGCCTGCTCATCGGTGGTGTCTCATTCAATGAACAACTGGCAAAGATAGACCAGGGGGTCGATGTCCTGATCGCAACACCCGGGCGCCTGCTGGACCATTTCGAGCGGGGACGGCTGCTTCTGTCCGGTGTCAGCATTCTGGTGATCGACGAGGCAGACCGCATGCTGGACATGGGGTTCATCCCTGACATCGAGCGGATATTCAGCTTGATACCGCCACCCCGGCAGACACTGTTCTTTTCTGCGACGATGCCGTCTGAAATCGAACGCCTCATCAACCAGAACCTGTCGAGCCCGGTTAGGGTCGAGGTAACCCGGCGGGCAACCGTATCCGCGGATATCGAACAGAAGTTCATTTTGATGCGGCCTTCGCACAGGCAGGCGGCGGCAAGGGAAAAACGCGCGTTGCTTCGCATGAAGCTTGCCGAATATGGCGACGATATCGCGAACGCCATTGTGTTCTGCAACCGCAAGTCGGATGTGGAAATCCTGCGCAAGTCCATGAACAAACACAAGATTGACTGTTCAATCCTGCATGGCGACTTGGACCAATCAATCCGGATGAACGTACTTGATGGCTTCAGGAAAGGCGAAATCCGCTACCTCATTGCTTCGGATGTCGCAGCCAGAGGGCTGGATGTGTCGAATGTGAGCCATGTGATAAACTTTGACGTGCCTGTACATGCTGAAGATTATGTACACCGCATAGGCCGGACTGGCCGGGCCGGCCGCAGTGGAATGGCGGTCACACTTTGCCTCCCGAGCGACGAACGGCACATGGAAGCTATCGAGAAGCTGACAGGCGCCGGCATTGAACGGGAAGAGGTATCGGCTCCCGACACGAGCCCGCCCCGCTCGCGCAGATCGCGCAGGACCGCGAAATCCAGATCCCATCCACAGCCTGTTGCAAGCGGCGACGGTCACAAAGAGGCCAATGCAGCGAGGCCACCAAGGCAGCCCCGGCCGCACGCACCAAAAAAGGGCTCACTGCCAGCAGAAAATGACGTGGTCGGACTGGGTGATCACATTCCTGAATTCATGATGAAGCAACTGTCGAGCCGATCGCCTGCAATCACAGCGCCGTGAGGTATCTCCTGCTCTACAACCGGTGAATCAGCACTCCGACTTCAGGTGTCTTGCCGATTTCGCCACGAACAACACGCCTGACAATCCTCGCGACTGCTTCCTTCAAGTCCTCATCTGCAGATTTCCTGTTACGCCCAGACCGGTCAAGTTCGGTGTTGACGGCCTTGGCGATTGAGGACTCCACCACTTGGCCGGGTACCATTGGCAACCCGAACAGCCCGACGCCAACGCGGTTCTGGCCGGACGGCAACTTGCCGCGAATGATCGAAACACAAACCAGCCCGGAGTTGCCAATCCGCAATCGTTGCCTCACCACACCAGACCGTGCCTCTATCAACTCATGACCATCAAGGTAGAGGCGTCCGGTTGGAATGCCCTCCTCGACAACCTGTCCAGCTCCAATGTCGAACATCGTACCATTGCCAACCACAAAACTCGGGAGACCCGTGCTTGATGCGAGGTCTGCATGTTCCACCAAATGGCGGTATTCGCCGTGCATCGGAACAACGCACTCCGGTTGAACAAGCCGGTAGAGTTCCAACAGGTCGGGACGATTTGCGTGCCCCGAAACATGATAGATCCCAGCACTGTCATCGATGACCTTTACCCCTTTGACTGCAAAGCGGTTGATCACCCGGGCAATTGACCGCTCGTTGCCTGGAATTGTCTTGGACGAATAAAGGAGTGTGTCGCCAGCGGTCAGTTCAAGGCCGCGGAACTTGCCATTGGCCAGTTGCGAAGTCGCAGAGCGAGGTTCGCCCTGGCTGCCTGTGGTCAACAGAAACAGGCGATTTCTTGGCAGCCTCTTCGCTTCCTCAGGACTGATGACTTCAGGAAACTGATCAAGAATGCCGGTCATTTTGCCGACCTCGACCATCCTGTTCATGGCGCGACCGAGCAGCACGACTTTTCTGCCTGCTGCGCAAGCGGCCTCCGCAAGCTGCTTCAGTCGGGCGATGTTGGAGGCGAAGGTTGTAGCCGCCATCGCTCCACTCGTTTCGGCGCACAGTCTGGTCAAGGCCGGGCCGACCGAGGACTCGGACCGTCCTGCTTGCGCCGAAAACACATTCGTCGAGTCACAAACCAGCGCCGTTAGCCCGGGCTTTCCAAGACTCGTCCAGAACTCCGGATCAAAGGGAGCGCCAACAACCGGATCGCGGTCGAGTTTCAGATCCCCCGTGTGGATCACTCTCATGCCACCAGCTTCCAGCAGCAGAGACGATGCCTCGGGAATTGAGTGCGATACCGGAACGAAACGGACGGAGAAGGGACCAACTGCGACCGGCGAAGACGTTTGCTTCACAACCCGGACCAGCCCGGGCGCCAAGTCGAATTCACTGAGCTTCCGGCGTGTGAGTTCGGCGGTGAATGGCCGGGCAAAAACCGGGATTTCCAACTCTTCGAGCAGGAACGGGACGGCACCGATGTGATCTTCATGGGCGTGAGTGAGGAAGAGCCCGTCGATCCGCCCTCCCTGCTCTACCAGCCACGAATAGTCGGGCATGATAAGGTCGACACCCGGTGTCGTCTCCATGTCAGGGAACATGACCCCAGCATCCACGACCACGAACCGCTCCCGGCCCTCCGGACCATATCCGTAGGCATACATGTTCATGCCGATCTCGCCAGCACCGCCCAGCGGCACATAAACAAATCTGGACTGGCTCACGCAGGTTGCTTTCGGTTGAAGTCGCTAATGACGGCAAGTCCCTGGACAGTGAGTTCAGTATTGACGTGATCGAACACTTCCAGTCCGCTTGCAAACAGGTTGGCCAGGCCGCCGGTCCCGATTACCTTCATCGGCAACCCCCGCTCCTGTCTGATTCTCCTGCATATGCCTTCAATCAGACCGGCATAGCCCCAGAACACCCCGGAATGCATGCAGTCCCGTGTGTTGGTTCCTACTACCCTTGGGGGCATGCTTACCTCGACCCGTGGCAACGCGGCAGCGACTTCATGCAGCACCCGCAAGGACAACTCAACGCCGGGGGCAATGGCGCCGCCAGCATATGCGCCGTCGCCATCGACCACATCGAAAGTGGTGGCGGTGCCAAAATCAACGACGATCAGGTTGCCACCATACAGATCGAATGCTGCAACCGTATTGACCAACCTGTCAGCGCCAACATAGGCGCCCTCGTCAACCCGGACCTTGGCCGGCAATCTGCATTTGGCGGTGCCCACAACGAGCGGTTCAACATTGAAGTGACGGCGGCATAGCAACCGGATATTGAAGAGCGCGTTCGGAACCACGCAGGACACGATTACGGAGTCGATGGTTTCCTCAAGCTCCCGTTTGCGCATCAGGGAAGAAAGCCACACATAGTATTCGTCCCCGGTCCGGGAGTCCTCGGTCGAGCAACGCCACTGTTCCACCGATCGCCTGCCGTCCATCACGGCAAAGACCGTGTTGGTGTTCCCCACATCGATTGCCAGCAACATGCCGGCGCTCAACAGACTGACATTTCGGCTGAAGAGATCGTTCGGCGAACGCCGTCAGAAAGCACCACTGCGGAACCGTCTGAATCCACTGTCACAAATCTCCCTTGAATCTCGCTCCGGGACATCCTGAAGATTACCTCTTCTTCAAGTCCATGCGCATGTTGCAACCACTCCAGCCTTATAGGTTCAAATCCGCCTTTGACAAACTGGCATTCACGCCTGGCGAAGCTCCTGGCGAGAAGCGTCAACATTTCCAGAGGTGCAGTGGTGGCCCCGGTTGCCGCGTTCAGGCAGGTTGGAACGGGTGCCGATCCGGATCGTTCCGGAAGCGATGGTGCCGAACCTAGATTGATACCGACCCCGACAAGCAACTTTGGATCAGCCGCACTACCTGCTGTCTCCAGAAGGAGGCCTGCGGTCTTGCCACCGTCAAGCAGCACATCGTTCGGCCACTTTATCCTGATACTTGTTTCCTCCCCGGCAACTTCAGCTAAGGCATCCCTGACTGCAAGCGACGCAATCAGCGACCAGCGTGGCGCATATCTCGGCGGCGTTCTCAGCGGCATGACAAGTGTTGCGTGCAGGTTGCCAGGGAGCGAAACCCACATACGGTCCAAACGGCCGCGGCCGAGCGTTTGCCTGTGCGCCAGAATCCAGGTCGGCGCCGTCAATTCCCCGGCCAGCCTTCTGCCTTCCTGGTTGGTGCTTGCAAGCTCATCCGCAACGATGCGGTCGACCCCCTCAGGCCAATCCCTCATTCAAGGAAGAGCGACTGCGACGCCGCCAGCGCCAAATCCGAGACCCCGAAGAGGTTGACTACCCCGGCAACCATGATCACTGCACTGACCATCAATGCGCCTGAGCACAGAACGGACATGCCTTCGTCAATGCGCTCCTGTTCCTGACCGAAATACATGAAGTGAACGATCCGCAGATAGTAATAGGCACCGACGACTGCAGCTATGCCACCGGCTATCGCCAGCCAGACATACCCAGTTTCGATCGCAGCAAGGAACACGTAGAGCTTGGCAAAGAAACCAATCATCGGAACGATGCCTGCCAGCGAAAACAGCAGAACCAGCATTGCGAGCGCCCTTGCTGGCGACTGACGCGAGTACATCCCGAGGGACCGGATATCGGCCACATGGCTTCCCTCGCGGCGCATGGACAGAATGAAGGCAAAGACACCGATATTCATCGCCACATAGATCGCCATATAGAGCAGGGTTGCCTCGACTCCTTCCACCGTGCCGGCAGTGATACCCATGAGAGCAAAACCCATATGGGCGATCGAAGAGTAGGCCATCAGCCGCTTGAAATCGGTTTGCCCGATGGCCGCTACCGCGCCGAGGAACATCGATGCGAAGGAAAGCACGGCGATGATCGGGCCCCAGTCGTCGTGAACCTGCCCGAATGCCTCAGTTAACAGCCTTGCCAGAAGGAGAACCGCCGCGACCTTTGGCGCGGTCGCAAACAATGCTGTCACTGGCGTTGGCGAGCCCTCATAGACATCGGGAACCCACATGTGGAACGGTGCCGCCGAAACCTTGAACGCCAACCCGACGAGCATGAAGACGAGTCCGTACAGCAGCCCATCCGAAATACCGTCCTGGACCGCCACTGCAATGCCGTCGAAACGGGTGGTACCGGCAAATCCGTAGGCAAGCGACGCTCCGTAGAGCAGGAGTCCCGACGAAAGCGCCCCCAGCACAAAATACTTCAGGCCAGCTTCAGTCGAGCGCACACTGTTCCGGTGATAGGCTGCCAGAACGTAGAGCGACAGGGACTGCAACTCGATGCCCATATACATGACCATCAAGTCCCGGGCCGATACCATCAGCATCATGCCCAACACCGCAAACGCGACCAGAATCGGAAACTCGAAGCTCTGCAACCGCTCCCTCTTCAGGAAATCCTGACCAAGCTGAAGGACAATCCCCGAGGAGAGGAGAATGATCACCTTTGCAAACCTTGAAAAGGCGTCGTCGGCAAACACGCCACCGAATGCCGTTCGATCACTCTCGGGCGCAAACGCAATCCAGGAGGCCAGTGCGAAGAGAACCAGCGTCGTGGCCCAGGTTATCGTCTGCACGGTTGAGGCACTCTTCGAGTAGGCACCCCAAACAAGGGCAAACATGGCAAAGCCGGCCAGTACAAGTTCTGGCAAGATAACCCCTGCGTCAAACATGTTCATGGCACAACCCGTCCAGCTTCGATCAGCGCATTGCGGACCTGGTCGACAAGTTGCTGAACGCTTGGCCCCGTCACATCCGTGACGATCGATGGATACACGCCAAGAAGCAAAGTGAGCGCGACCAGTGGCGCAAACACCAGCTTCTCGCGACTATCCATATCGGAAATGGAACGGAGCGCATCCTTGATCAGGTCGCCGAATACGACCCGGCGGAACAGCCACAGCGCGTAAGCGGCCGACAGGATGACTCCAGTAGTTGCCAGCATCGCAATCCAGGTGCTGTATTTGAAGACGCCGACCAACGTCAGGAATTCGCCCACAAACCCGCTTGTTCCTGGAAGGCCGACATTTGCCAGAGTGAACAGCATGAAGACCAACGCATAGGCAGGCATACGGACGACAAGGCCGCCATAGGCGTCAATCTCGCGGGTGTGCATGCGGTCGTAGACGACACCCACGCACAGGAACAAGGCACCCGAAATGAAGCCATGCGAGAGCATCTGGAATATGGCGCCGTCCAATCCCTGCCGGTTCACAGCGAAGATACCCAGAGTCACAAATCCCATGTGGGCGACGGACGAATAAGCAATAAGCTTCTTCATGTCCTCCTGCATCATGGCGACCAGGGACGTGTAGATTATGGCAACAACACTGAGGGTCATGACCATTGGCGCGAGGATATCCGATGCAACCGGGAACATCGGCAGGCTGAATCTCAGGAAACCGTAGCCGCCCATTTTCAGGAGAATTGCGGCCAGAATGACTGATCCGCCCGTTGGCGCCTGAACATGAGCGTCGGGCAACCAGGTATGCACGGGCCACATCGGCAGCTTGACAGCGAAGGACGCAAAGAATGCCAGCCACATGAGGGTCTGCAAACCGCCGGGAATGCCGAAACCGATAACCTCGAGATCCCCTGACGGAACCACATGGTTCAGCAATTTCGAAATGTCGCTCGTTCCCGCATCGATCCACAGCCCGATCATGGCGATCAACATCAGGATGGAACCCAGAAGCGTGTAGAGGAAGAACTTGAAGGTGGCATAGATCCGGTCCTTGCCACCCCAGACACCGATTATCAGGAACATCGGGATCAGCCCGGACTCGAAGAACAGGTAGAACAGCACCAGATCGAGGGCGCAAAACACGCCAAGCATCAAGGTCTCAAGGACCAGGAACGCCGCCATGAACTCCTTCACCCGGTGGGTCACATTCCAGCAGGCCAACACCGTGATTGGCATCAGAATGGTCGTCAGCAATACAAACAGAACACTGATGCCATCCACGCCGAGCTTGTAGGTGAGGCCGGGCAACCAGTCATGTTCCTCGACAAACTGGAAGCCAGTGTCGGCCGGGTCAAAGCCGGCATAGACAAACAGGGAGATCAGCAGCGTCGCAACCGTGGCAACCAGCGCCAGAATCTTGACATTGCGCTGTGCGGCCTCGTCCTCGCCTCGCAGGAACAACACCATGATCGCAGCCGCGGCAAGCGGCGTGAACATGGTGATCGAGAGCAGACTCATCAGCCTCCTCCCAACACCGCAATGGCGGCAATCAGTACGCACGCCCCCATGACAATGGCGAAGGCGTAATGAAACAGGTAGCCGGACTGGGCTCTCATTGCCAATCGGGTCAAATACGGCACTGCCCCTCTTGCAACTGCATGAAGTGTCCCGTCGATGACGCCGAGATCACCCTTCCGCCAAAGGAAGCGTCCGAGCGACTTGGCGGGCTTTACGAAAACGAACTCGTAGATTTCGTCAAAATACCACTTGTTCAGCAGAAAGAGGTACAGAGGGCGATGCGCTCTCGCCAGCGCCTCCGGAATGGAAGGACGGGCCAGATAGAAAAGGCAGGCTATGAGCAAGCCGATGCTCATGGCGACGAACGGCGACACCTTCACCCAGGTTGGCGCATGGTGCGCCTCCTCAAGCACATGATTCTCGGCACCGACGAATACCGATGATCCAAAGAACTGGCCGACCTGGTAGCCGAAGAACTCAGCGTACCATACCATCCCGGCGAGAACCGAACCGACCCCCAGCAAAGCGATGGGAACCAGCATCGTCCAGGGCGACTCGTGAGCATGCTCGTGGGCATGAGCATCTCCGCGCGGCGAGCCGAAAAAGGTCATGAACATCAGCCGCCAGGAGTAGAAGCTGGTCATCAGGGCAGAAACAACCAGCAACCAGAAGGTGACGCCGCCAATGCCGCCGACGCTGGCATACACTGACTCGATAATGGCGTCCTTCGACAGGAAGCCGGCAAATCCGATGTGTGTCAGCGGAATGCCAACGCCCGTGATCGCAAGAGTGCCGATCAGCATCAACCAGAAGGTAGCGGGGATCCTGTTCCTCAATCCGCCGTAATTCCGCATGTCCTGCTCGTGATGCATGGCATGAATGACGGAACCTGCACCGAGGAACAGCAGCGCCTTGAAGAAGGCGTGCGTGAAGAGGTGGAACATCGCCGCCTGGTAGACACCCACACCTGCGGCCGCAAACATGTAACCAAGCTGCGAGCAGGTCGAATAGGCGATGACGCGCTTGATGTCATTCTGGACGAGGCCGACTGTGGCAGCAAAGAATGCGGTGGCCACGCCAACCGCCGCTACGATCGCCAGTGCCACCGGAGCAAACTCGAACAGCGGCGAGAACCTGCAGACAAGAAAAACGCCGGCAGTCACCATGGTGGCGGCATGAATCAGCGCAGACACAGGAGTCGGTCCCTCCATGGCGTCCGGCAACCAGGTGTGGAGAAAGAGCTGCGCCGACTTTCCGCAGGCTCCGACAAATAGCAGGAACGCAGCAAGTTCGGCGGCATTGAGATTCATCCAGAGGAATCCGACGCTTGTCTCGGCCAGAACAGGCGCCCGAAGGAAGATGTCATCGAAGCGCAGCGAGTCCACCAAGAGGAACAGAAGGAAGAGGCCAAGGGCCATTCCAAAATCGCCAACGCGGTTGACGATGAACGCCTTTATGGCGGCAGCATTGGCAGTCGGCTTGCGGTAGTAGAAACCGATAAGGAGATAGGAGGCAACGCCGACACCTTCCCAGCCAAAAAAGAGCTGGATGAGATTGTCGGATGTGACCAGCGTCAGCATCGCAAACGTGAAGAAGGACAGATAGGCGAAGAACCTCGGCTTGTAGGACTCACCTTCCTTCCATTGCGGATCACCGTCCATGTAGCCGAAGCTGTAGAGGTGAACGAGCGAGGACACGGTGGTCACAACCACCAGCATGATCGCAGTCAGCCTGTCCAGCCGGATCGACCAGTCAGATGACAACGTTCCGCTGTCGATGAACCGGAAGATGCGGACTTGCTGCGTGCCGCCGTCGAAAGAGAAAAACACGAACCAGCTTAGGAACGCGGCAACAAACAACAGCCCGGTAGCAACGATGATTGCCCAGCGTTCGCCCATCCAGCGGTGGCCGAACCCGCAAAGAATGGCCCCCGCAAGGGGGGCGAATACGATCAGCGGCGTCATGGCAGGATCAGCCCTTCATCAGATTCACATCGTCAACCGCGATGGAATCCCGGTTTCTGAAGAAGCAGACCAGGATTGCCAGTCCGATGGCCGCTTCCGCGGCCGCAACCGTGAGCACGAACAGCGTGAACACTTGCCCGGTCAGGTCGCCCAGGTGAACCGAGAACGAGACCAGGTTGATGTTCACCGCAAGCAGCATCAGTTCGATGGACATCAGGATCACGATGACGTTCTTCCGGTTGAGGAAGATGCCGAAGACCCCGATGACAAACAGGACCGCAGCGACACCAAGATAATGGCCAAGCCCGATCACGCCGCTCCTCCCCGTCCGGACCCGACATCCTTCAATTCCAGAGACTTCGCCGGGTCGCGGTAGAGTTGGGCAAGGATGTCCTGCCGCTTGACGCCCTTCCGGCGCCGATGGGTCAGGACGATTGCTCCAACCATGGCCACAAGCAGGATGAGTCCCGCGGCCTGAAACAGAAGCACATGCTCGGTGTAGATCAGCCGCCCCAGGGCTTCGATGTTGTTTACCTCCGACAGCGCGGGCGTCACTGCCTGCAATTGCGAGCTCGCGACTTCGGATGTCTCCCAGTCGCCCAGTTCCAGCCCGAGTATTGTCAGGAGCACTGCGCCGACGAGTATGCCTGCTGGAATTGATCGCGCCATGCCTGCGCGGAAGGTTGCAAAGTCCACATCCAGCATCATCACCACGAACAGGAACAGGACTGCCACGGCGCCGACATAGACAATGACCAGCAGCATGGCCACGAACTCTGCGCCTTGAAGGACAAACAGGCCAGCAGATGCCAGAAACGCCACGATCAACCAAAGCACGGCGTGGACGGGATTGCGGGCAAATACCACACCAATCCCGGCGATGATGGCAACGGCAGCAAAGAGGTAGAATGCGAAAGCAACCATGTTCATCCGGTCAATTGCGATTCAAGAGCAGGTTTCAGCTTCCGGCGGTCGGCGATTAGCGGTAGGGCGCGTCGATTTCAAGATTCCGGGCAATCTCCGGTTCCCATCTGTCGCCATTATCCAGAAGCAGGTCCTTTTCGTAGAACAGTTCCTCTCTTGTCTCGGTTGCAAATTCGAAGTTCGGCCCTTCGACGATCGCATCGACCGGGCAGGCCTCCTGGCAAAACCCGCAATAGATGCACTTGGTCATGTCGATATCGTAGCGCGTGGTCCGGCGCGAACCGTCTTCGCGCGGTTCGGCGTCTATGGTGATGGCCTGAGCCGGGCAGATTGCCTCGCACAATTTGCAGGCGATGCACCGTTCCTCGCCATTCGGATACCGCCGCAGCGCGTGTTCGCCGCGAAAGCGCGGCGAGAGCGGGCCCTTCTCGTGCGGATAATTAACCGTTGCCTTGCGCGACACGAAGTATTTCAGCCCCTGCTTCATCCCGGTGAGGAAGTCCACAAGCAGGAAGTATTTGGCTGCCCGGGTGAAATCTATGCTTCCAAGCATTGTCTAACCTCCAACTGACCAGCGCACGAAAAACCCGCCGAACAGCGAGTATTGGGCGAACAGTCCGACGACTGCCACCCAGCCAATCGACATTGGCAGAAATACCTTCCAGCCAAGGCGCATCAACTGGTCGTAGCGGTAGCGCGGCACGATGGCCTTGACCATGGCGAAAAGGAAAAAGAAGAAACCCATCTTGCCGACCATCCACAGCGCGCCGTCGGGAATGCCGGGGATCGGCGACAGCCACCCGCCAAAAAACAACACGGACATCAGCGCACACATCAGGAAGATGGCAATGTACTCACCGGCCATGAACAGCAGAAACGGCGTGGACGAGTATTCAACCTGGTAGCCGGCAACAAGTTCGGACTCCGCCTCGGGAAGGTCGAAAGGTGGCCGGTTTGTCTCTGCAAGAGCCGACACGAAGAACAGCACCACCATGGGAAGGTGTGGAAGCCAGTACCAACTGAAGAAGCCATAGGGACCGTCCTGCGAGGCGACGATCTCGCTCAAATTCAGCGTCCCGGCGGAGATCAGCACACCGATTATGATGAACCCGATCGATACTTCATAGGAGATCATTTGCGCCGCCGAACGCAGGGCTCCCAGGAACGCATATTTCGAGTTCGATGCCCAACCGCCCATGATGACGCCATAGACCTCAAGGGAGGAGATGGCGAAAACGTAGAGGATGCCGACATTGAGGTCGGCCAACACCCAGCCGTCCGCAAAGGGGATCACGGCCCACGCCGTCATCGCCAGAACGAACGATACCAGCGGCGCGAGCATGAAGACTGCCTTGTCGGCTCCGGCAGGTACTACAATCTCCTTGAGCACATATTTCAGCGCATCGGCGACAGACTGCAGCAAACCGAAGGCACCGACGACATTCGGTCCACGGCGCATCTGCACGGCCGCCCATATCTTGCGGTCGGCATAGACCAGGAACAGCAGCGAGATCATGACAAATGCAACCATTGCCAGGCATTGCGCCAGCACGATCAGCAAGATGCCGGGACCTGTCTCGAAAAAGGGCACCATTACAATGCGGCCTTCTGCAATTGAGAGTCCTGCATTCCGGTGATCTTGATCAGCGCCGGTCTGATTGCCTTCCGGTTGCGGGGCGGCGCAGTGTCAGGCTTACTCAGCAGCATGCAACAGCCCTCCGCTCCCTGTCGAAGCAGCCGAGAGCTGCGCCATCAATGGCGATGATCTTGCAATCGGATTTGTCAGGTAAAAGTCACTTACGGCCCGGCCCATGGGACCAGGCGGAATGGTAGTGGGCTGCAAGGGGTCCCAACCGTTGTCGGGCACTTCGTCGAGATCCAGCAGATGGGGATGCGCCTCGGCGATCTCGTCCCGGAGTCCGGCCAGAGAATCGTGCGAGAGCGGTCCGCCTGCGCGGGCGGATACTGCCCTGATAATGGCCCAGTTTTCTCTTGCCAGTCCCGGCGGAAACGACGCTCGCGCCGCAAGTTGCGGGCGTCCCTCGGTATTGACGAAGATGCCGCTTTCCTCAGTGTATGCGGCCGCCGGAAGCACCAGATCGGCTCGATGGGCTCCCCTGTCACCGTGGCTTCCCTGATAGATGACGAATGGCCCTTCTGCGATTTCGATTTCATCGGCGCCGAGATTGTAGACGGTTGTGGCACCATCCAGTGCTGCTTCAATCCCGCCTTCTGTCGTGAAACCTACGTCCATTGCCCCGACACGCGCCGCGGCTGTGTGCAGAACCAGCATGCCAAGCCCATGGGATGCCAGGCGCATCGCGGTGGCGAGTATGGCTTCGCCGCCAGCAGTCGCAAGCGCCCCCTGCCCGACGACCACCAGTTCGTTGCCTGTCATGCTGCCGATGGCGCCCTCGGCATAATTCCCGAAGGCTTCGGCATCGTTGCCGAGGGCCGTGTGACTGTAGGTGAGATCAACAGGTTCGCCAAAATGCGTGACTTGTGCGCCGCGTAACCATGCTGCCCTGATACGGGCGTTGAACACCGGCGCCTCATCTACCGGATTTGATCCAACAATGATTATGCTGCCGGCCCGGTCAATGTCCTCGATGCGGGCGTTGCCAACGTAGGCAGACCTGTTGCCTGCTGGCAGCACTGCCCCGTCGGTCCTGCATTCGCACTTGCCACCCAGTCCATCAACAAGCTGGCGCAGCGAAAAAACCGGCTCCACCGGCACCAGGTCCCCGGCAAGAGCAGCAACAGGACCGGATTTCAGCCGGGTTGCGGCGACTTCAAGCGCCTGCTCCCATCCAATCGGCGAAAGCCGGCCATCCACGCGCAGGTAGGGCTTGTCGATACGCTGGCGGCGAAGGCCATCCCAGACGAAGCGGGTCTTGTCGCTGATCCACTCCTCATTGACCCCGTCATGGTTGCGCGGAATGATCCGCATCACCTCCCGGCCCTTGGTGTCGACCCGGATATTGGAGCCGAGGGCGTCCATGACGTCGATTGTCTCTGTTTTGGTGAGTTCCCAAGGCCTGGCAGTGAACGCGTAGGGTTTGGAAGTCAGCGCTCCGACCGGGCACAGGTCGATTATGTTGCCCTGCAGGTTTGAGGACAGGGAGCGGCTGAGATAGCTGGTTATCTCGGCGTCCTCGCCTCTTCCGGTCTGCCCCATCTGGTGGATGCCGGCCACCTCGGTCGTGAACCTGACGCAACGCGTGCAGGAAATGCACCTGGTCATGTGGGTTTCGACAAGCGGCCCGAGGTCGAGATCGTCAACCGCCCGCTTTGCCTCGCGGAAACGGCTGAAATCCACCCCGTAGGCAACTGCCTGGTCCTGCAAGTCACATTCGCCGCCCTGATCGCAAATCGGGCAGTCAAGCGGGTGATTGATAAGCAGAAACTCCATCACGCCCTCGCGTGCTTTCCGCACCATCGGGCTGTTCGTTCTGATCTGCGGGGGCGACCCGTCCCTGCCCGGCCTCAAGTCCCTGACCTGAGTGGCACAGGAAGCAGTCGGCTTCGGCGGACCGCCGACAACTTCTACAAGGCACATCCTGCAGTTACCGGCAATCGACAACCTCTCGTGGAAGCAGAAGCGGGGTATCTCGATGCCTTCATCCTCGCAAACCTGGATGAGCGTAAGATCCGGGTCGGCCGAGACTTCCCGCCCGTCGATGAGAAGGCTGCGCATTTCAGTCATGGCTGTGCACTTCTCCTCTCAAGCAGCAATGCGGACCGCAGCGCCCTTGGCGCGGGTCGCAATCCGCTCTTCGATTTCGTCCCTGAAATGACGAATAAGCCCCTGAATTGGCCAGGCGGCGGCATCGCCCAACGCACAGATCGTGTGGCCCTCGACCTGATTCGAAACATCAAGCAGCATATCGATCTCTTCTACAGCAGCATCGCCGGACACAAGGCGTTCCATCACGCGCATCATCCATCCGGCGCCCTCCCTGCAAGGCGTGCACTGTCCGCAGCTCTCATGCTTGTAGAACTTTGACAGCCTCCAGATGGCCTTGATGATGTCCGTCGACTTGTCCATGACGATGACCGCCGCTGTACCAAGCCCGCTCTTCTGGGCGGCAAGCCAGTCGAATTCCATCAGCGCATCGCCGCACACATCCGCCGGAATGCATGGTACCGAAGAGCCGCCAGGGATAACTGCTTTCAGATTGTCCCATCCACCTCGAACACCACCGCAATGCCGGTCCAGGAGCTCGCGCAAGGGAATGGACATCGCCTCCTCGACCACACACGGGCTGTTCACATGCCCGCTGATGGCGAAGATCTTGGTTCCGGTGTTGTTCGGCCGGCCGATACCGGCGAACCAGCCGGACCCGCGCCGCAGGATCGTGGGGACGACCGCAATCGACTCCACATTGTTCACTGTGGTCGGGCAGCCATAGAGCCCGGCGACAGCCGGAAAGGGAGGCTTCATCCTCGGCATCCCCTTCTTGCCTTCCAGGCTCTCGAGCAAGGCCGTTTCCTCGCCGCAAATGTATGCCCCTGCCCCGTGATGGAGATGGATGTCGAAGTCCCAACCCGAGCCTGCGGCGTTCTTGCCGATCAGTCCCGCATCGCGGGCCTCGTCAATTGCTTCCTGCAGGACCTCCCGCTCCCGCACATATTCGCCGCGTATGTAGATGTACGCGGTATGCGCCCCCATGGCGAAACCGGAGACAAGGCACCCCTCGATCAGCGTGTGCGGATCGTGGCGCATGATTTCACGGTCCTTGCATGTGCCCGGCTCGGACTCATCGGCATTGACCACCAGGTATTTTGGCCGGCCATCATCCGCCTTGGGCATGAAGCTCCATTTCAAGCCCGTCGGGAAACCGGCGCCGCCCCTGCCCCGCAGGCCGCTTTGCTTGATTTCGTCGACAATTCGTTCCTCGCCCAAAGCCACCAGCGCGGCGGTGCCGTCCCAGTGCCCGCGCCGGCGCGCACCAGCCAGCCGCCAGTCATCCATGCCGTAGAGGTTGGTGAATATCCTGTCCTTGTCGTTCAGCATCTCTAATCTTCAGTTCCGGCGGCCATCAGCCGCCAATCTTTGCCTGCTCTTCCAGAGCCTTTGCGACAGAGGCATTCATCGTGATTCCATCGTCCTTGAATTCTTGCAGCGTTGTCAGACCGGCCGCAGGTTCGCTGGAAAATCTGCCTGTTCTTGACCCGGGAACCGGACGGCGGCCCGCAGCAAACTCATCCAGGATTTCCTCAAATGATGAGGCATCAAGGTCCTCGTAGTAGTCATTGCCGATCTGAACCATCGGAGCATTGCAGCAGGCCCCGAGGCACTCGACCTCTTCCCAGCTGAATTTACCATCTTCGGAAATCTGGTGCGGCTGCTGCGCAATGCGGCGCCTGCAAACACCGATCAGATCCTCGGCGCCACAAATCATACAGGTCGTGGTTCCGCAGACCTGAATATGGGCAACGCTGCCGACCGGCTCCAACTGAAACATGAAATAGAAGGTCGCCACCTCGTAGGCCCTGATGTGCGCCATTCCGAGCATGTCGGCGACACACTCGACTGCCGGGCGGGTCAGCCAGCCCTCCTGCTCCTGGGCCCTCATCAAGAGCGGAATAATGGCTGACGCCTGCCTTCCCTCTGGATACTTGCTGATCTGCCCCTTTGCCCACTCAAGATTCTCCTCGGTGAAGGCGAAGGCGGCAGGCTGGTCTTCACTGAACCGTCTACGCATCACCCATCCCAATCTGTTCGCTTGCAACCGAAATCACGGCGGTCATCGGTCAATCTCACCGAACACGACATCAAGCGAGCCGAGAATGGCTGACACGTCGGCCAGCAGGTGACCGCCGCACATGTGGTCCATTGCCTGGAGATGCGGAAATCCGGGAGCCCGGATCTTGGCCTTGTATGGCCGGTTCGTGCCATCGGAAACCAGGTAGACACCGAATTCCCCCTTGGGAGCTTCTACTGCCGCATAGATTTCTCCGGCGGGAACATGAAAGCCCTCGGAATAGAGCTTGAAGTGATGAATCAGTGCCTCCATCGAGGTCTTCATCTCTGCCCTGGTTGGCGGAGCGATCTTGCCCCGGGTCAGCACATCGCCCTCTGCACTTGCAAGTTTTTCAGCGGCTTGCAGAATTATCTTCACACTCTCCCTCATCTCTGCCATTCGGCAAAGATACCGATCATAACAGTCGCCGTTCTTGCCAACGGGAATCTTGAATTCGAATTCCTCGTAGCACTCGTATGGTTGCGTGCGCCTCAGATCCCAAGCCAGACCGGAACCTCTCACCATGACGCCCGAAAAGGCCCACTGCTCTGCTTCTTCCTGAGTGACGATTCCGATATCCACGTTGCGCTGCTTGAATATCCGGTTTTCGGTGAGCAGTTCGTCGATGTCGTCAAGGACGCGTGGAAACGCACCACACCAGTCAACGATGTCCTCGACCAGCTCATCAGGAAGATCCTGGTGAACACCTCCGGGCCGGAAATAGGCCGAGTGCAATCGGGCTCCACTGGCGCGTTCGTAGAAGATCATCAGTTTTTCGCGCTCTTCAAACCCCCAAAGCGGCGGCGTCAGTGCCCCCACATCCATGGCCTGAGTTGTGACATTGAGCAGGTGGTTCAGAATCCGGCCGATCTCCGAGTAGAGCACCCTGATCAACGAGGCCCGCCTTGGGATGCTGGTTTCGGTCAGCCGTTCAATCGCAAGGCACCAGGCATGCTCCTGATTCATTGGGGCCACATAGTCGAGCCTGTCGAAGTATGGCAGGTTTTGCAGGTAGGTGCGGCTCTCCATGAGCTTCTCGGTGCCCCGGTGCAGAAGGCCGATATGGGGGTCGCACCGGGCGACGATTTCACCGTCAAGTTCCAGGACCAATCGCAGGACACCGTGCGCGGCAGGATGCTGCGGGCCGAAGTTGATGTGAAAGTTCCTGATGCCCCGTTCGCCTTCAAGGAGGTCGGCGCCTTGGCTGTCCATGTCTTGCATTACCATTCCAACCGGCTCCTGCCGGGGCTGCCGTTCGGCAGCGTTGTCGCTCCGGGGTTCATTCTTTTGCCTCGCCCGACTGCACATCCTGAATGTGCTTTGCGCCTTCCCAAGGGCTCATGAAGTCGTACTGCCTGTACTCCTGCACCAGTTCGACCGGTTCGTAGACAACGCGCTTCTGCCGTTCGTCGTAGCGCACCTCAGTGAAGCCGGTCATCGGGAAGTCTTTTCTGAGCGGATGACCGCGGAAACCGTAATCGGTGAGTATGCGTCTCAAATCCGGATGCCCAGAGAACAGGATGCCGTACATGTCGAACACCTCCCGCTCGAACCAGTTGGCCGAGGGGTGGATTTCGACAATGGAAGGAACAATATCCGTTTCGCGCAACGCCACCTTTACCCGGATACGCTGATTGAGCTGCATGGAAAGGAAGTGGTAGACGACATCGAAGCGCTTTTCCCTGCCCGGGTAGTCAACCGCAGTGAGATCGACGAGCGTGGCGAATTCGCAGCGCGCGTCCGACTTCAGAAAGTCCACAAGATCCACTAGCCCCGAGGCAACAGCAGTTGCTGTCAATTCTCCACCCACCACATCAGCCGAAAGCACTGCATCGGCCTGCCGGACCATGATGTGGTCGGCGAGCTTTTTCGCCTCATCTTCCGTCATTCTGCGCCCTTACCGAACGATGGTTCCCGTTCTTCTTATTTTCCGCTGCAACTGGAGTATGCCGTAGAGCAACGCTTCGGCAGTTGGAGGGCAGCCCGGCACATAGATGTCAACGGGTACGATCCGGTCGCAGCCGCGCACCACCGAATAGCTGTAATGGTAGTATCCCCCACCATTAGCGCAGGAGCCCATGGAGATGACGTAGCGCGGCTCTGGCATCTGGTCGTAAACCTTCCTGAGAGCCGGAGCCATCTTGTTTGTCAGCGTCCCGGCGACAATCATCAGGTCCGACTGGCGCGGCGAGGCGCGAGGGGCCGTCCCGAACCGCTCGAGATCGTAGCGAGGCATTGATGTGTGCATCATTTCGACGGCGCAGCATGCAAGACCAAACGTCATCCAGTGAAGCGAGCCGGTCCGGGCCCAATTGATCACATCCTCTGCCGTGGTCAGCAGGAATCCCTTGTCCTGCAATTCCCTGCCAGCCGACTCGGCCCGGCGGCCGGTGTTGCTGTCTACGGTGCCGGCGGGTTCATTGATCACTCCCATTCGAGCGCACCCTTCTTCCATTCATAGACGAACCCGACCGTCAGGATCGCAAGAAACACCATCATTGACCAGAAACCAAACTGCCCCACATCAGAGAATGCTGCCGCCCAGGGAAAGAGGAATGCCACCTCAAGGTCGAAAATGATGAACAGGATCGCAACGAGATAGAATCGAACGTCAAACTTCATGCGGGCATCATCGAACGCGCTGAAACCGCACTCGTATGCGGACACCTTTTCCGGATCGGGCCGCGAGACAGCAATGATTGCGGCAGCGGCAAGCAGCAGCAAACCAAGACCGCCAGCAACGCAAAAGAACACCAGAACGGCGAAATATTCCCTTAGCAGATCGCTCAATACTGCTTCCTTCGAAGTTGCGCCCGACGGCTGCGGGATCGCGGTTGATATATGTATGATGCCAACACCGGTCAAACAGAGAATCGGTCAGCCTGGGGCATCAGGAGCAATCTCGATCCGCCCTGCGCGCAGTCTGGTGGCCGGGCCAGCGACCCTCCCAGCCGGCTTTTGGGCAGGAGGAACCAACCGGTTTCTGACGCCGGGTTATCAGGATCTCCGGACTGTCCCCAAAGCGCTGAGAGCGATGCAATCTGGAATTGCTTGACAATGCCGCCACCGGAAAGATGCTTCGGCGTCAATTTGAATCCAGGGCCATGGCGAATTTCCTGCACTCCACCAAACGCCAGAAGTTGCACTTGCGGAAACCCGAAACGATCAACAGATCAGAACCCACCATACAACTTGGGGAATAGCACTCCTTGAATTCACCTCTCCCTTACCTGGTTCTCGATTCACGCGGACCGTCCGAAGTCCTGATCACCGCAGAACATGCAGGTGTCGAAATACCGCCCGGTTTGAATGGCCTTGGGATCGAGAGGAGCGAATTGCTGCGCCATATCGGCTACGACATAGGGATTGAGGGGGTTGCACGATGCCTGCACTCCCTTTCTGGTCAAACGGCGCTGCTGGGCAGGTATTCCCGGCTTGTGGCTGATCTCAACCGGCCAATTGATTCGCCCGAATGTGTGATAGGCTCCAGCGACGGCACGACCATCCCCGGCAATCTCGGATTGTCCGAGGAGGCGCGCATGGAACGCATCAACGGCTACTACAAGCCGTATCACAATGCCCTCTCGGAAATTGTAGGCCGGGTCCGGCCCAAATGCATTTTGTCAATTCACAGCTTCACTCCGATGCTGAGAACGGAGAAGCAGCCCCGTCCCTGGCATTGCGGCATACTCAGCGAACCCTCATGGACACTGGCACACCGTTGCATGGAGCAGCTCCGCGGCATTCCAGGAATGATAGTGGGCGACAACCAGCCGTACAAGTTCGATGCAGGGAAGTTCATGGCCCCCCGAAGCGTGGGCGGCAGGCCAATCGACGCGGTAATCGTCGAAATCAGGCAGGATTTGATTGGGGACGATCGGGGACAGGCAGAATGGGCCCGCATATTGAACGGCCTCATCGAGACTTTCTGGCAGGAGGCCGATGGCCAACCGGTCGGCCAGGTGTGAGCTATGGCGGTCTGGAGTTGTTGCAGGCTGTCGCCGCGGCAGCCATCAAGCGGCCCAGTTGGCTGTCAGATCTGCCTCTGAAGCAGGACGCGCAGCGAGCGTGCTGCCATTTGCAAATTCGATTGTTGCAACAGGTGGAACAACGGATATAAGAAAGATGGGTTCAATTTCGAGGAAGAATGCCATGGAAATGAACGTCGAGCGCGACGGCAACCTTCTGCATGCCAGCCTCAGCGGAAGGCTGGATGGTTCGAATTCGCGGGAGTTTGAAGCAGATTTGATCGCAGAAGCCGGAGACGACAGCTGTTCGATCGTGCTGGATCTTGAGGAATTGAGCTATATCAGCAGCGCAGGCCTGAGAGCCATTTTGCTGATCACGAAGGGCGTCAAGGCAAAGGGCGGAAGCCTGGTCCTTTGCAGTCTGCCGAACCAGATCGAGGAAGTCTTCAAGATCAGCGGCTTCGACAAGGTAATTCCCATACATCCCGACAAGGAAACTGCGGCGCAATCGATCAGCGGGTAGCCGACCCATAGGCAATGCAAGAGCCTGCCCCGGGGCCGAAGGGCTCCGGCGGGTGACAGGGTTCAGTAGCGCCAGTTCTTTGCCATTCCTGCCGCAGCAGCACCGGATCTCCCGTGCGATAGTTGGGTAAGCGTTGTCTGCAACTGGCCGCAGACCACCGCATCAATCCAGAAACACTCGCCAATCGGCCAGTTGAGAATACTTGGCCGGTCCGGCTCATTGTTACTGGAACCAGATAGACTGGCTAGCTGGCTAGCTGGAACTGTTCTCGTCGTTCTCTGCCTCATCCAGCGCGATGGTTGCGTCCGCAGGCAATTCCACCTTCATCTCCGTGAACTCGCCTTCACTGGTCTCGACCGCAATCGAACCACCGTGCTTCTGGACAATATCGCTGGACATGGCGAGACCGAGACCCGTGCCTTCGTCCGTGGGCTTGGTCGTAAAGAACGGATTGAAGATCTTTTCGATCAGGGACTCCGGCATGCCGGTGCCGTTGTCGCGAATAGTGATCTCGATCATGTTGCCTGACTTTGCAGTGGTCACACGCAATTCCGGCACATAGTCGACGGGATTACCTTCGCCTGCGCCAGCCTGCAGCGTCAAGCGCTTCTGGTGCACGGCATAACAGGAATTGCCTACCATGTTCAAAATGACCCGGCCAATTTCCTGGGACACCACGATTGCCTCGCCCACATCCGGGTCAAGATCGACGTTGAGCTTCACCCGGAAGTCCTCAATGGAAGCCCTTGCGCCGTGATAGGCGAGCTTCGCATGCTGGTCGACCAGTTGGTTGATGTCCGTCGACTGCGCAGTCCCCGCATCCCTGCCCATGCGAAGCATGTCATTGACAATCCTCACTGCCCGGTTGCCGTGCTCGAGAATGCGGTCGAAGTTGCCGGTCAGCATTTCACCGATACTGCCGATTTCCTCTTTTCTTTCCTCCTCGGACATTTCCTCGTCGGCGATGACTTCAGACAACTCCTCGACGAGTTCCCGCGAAGATTCGGTGAAATTCTTGACGAAGTTGAGAGGGTTCTTGATCTCATGCGCAACGCCCGCAGTCAGCTCACCCAGCGCAGCCAGCTTCTCCCGCATCACGATCTGGTTCTGGGCTGTCTTGAGTTCGTCAACGACCTGTTGCATGGCCACATTCCGCTCTTGCAGTTCATTCGCCAGCTCCTCGACCAGATTCAGCCGCTGCGCTTCAAGCGCCCGTTGCCTGAAGACCTCCAGGGCATTGGCCATGTCCGCAATTTCGTCCTGTCCGGTGGAGATCACCTCTTCGGAAAGGTCGCCCCTCGCCATCTGTCTCATTCGCTCCGAAAGATAGCGGAGCCGGGTGAGCAGCACACGAGCAACCAGTAGCCAGACAATTGCCAGCGCGCAGAATATTCCCATCACCCCGAGCGCAATCAGAACAAGCCTGGCCGTTTCGAGAACCTGTCCTGCGGCAGCCGCCTGCATTTGCGCCCGCAGATTGACATCCTGAACAAGCTGCTCTGCATCACCGACAAGCTCGTCGGAAAGCCGCCGCCCTTCGGCAGCCAGCGAGCGCTGGTCCGCGAGCAGGCGGAGTTCGGATTCCCTGATGCTGAATCCATTGAATTCATTCAAATCTCCGAATCCAAGCGCCAGCAATTCAATGAGAATGGGATTCACAGTCCGGGCCATATCCCGGTCCTGCAATGCGCCAATATAGGTCGAAAGCCGGTCGCGCGAGGAATTGAACTGCTCATTCAAGACCCCCAACAACGCGATATCGTCGGTGACCCCAATCGTGGCTAGCACCTGGATGGCCAGTATGGCTTCCTTCTCGATACTGGAGAGATACCTGTAGAGGCGGAACTGTGTTTCGGTGAAGTGATCGTCAAATGGAACTGGCGGCTTTCCAATCTCCCGCCTGCCGGTCACCGTGAAGAAATATTGGTCGTCGATCATAGGAACCAGAGTCTGGCGCATCTCCAGTTCAAGCTGGCTGAGCCGGTCCCTGAAAACCTCTCCCCGACCGCGCAACAGGAACAGCAGTTCCATGGAGGCTTCAATGTCGGCAACATTGCCGAGGAGTTGCTGTCCCTTTGCCGAGAACTCCGAGAATTCTGACTCATTGATTGCGAGCAACCCGGCCAGGTCATCCTCAAAATCATGCCGCAACTCGGCCAGATTGCCGGTTACCTCTGCAAGTTCCTCAGGTGAACTGGCGGCTGTCAGCCGCGGCACTGCCGTCACGATGGCGCCGCTGGTCCGGGCCACGGCCACCACCACCTCAGACTCTGGCAGCGTTGACTCGAAAACGATCTGCTGGGACAGGCTGATGCGCTCGAACGAGATCAGCGCAACGATGATGGTGATGATCGTGATGAGGCAGGTAAAGCCGATGGCGGCGTAGAACCTCGTGGCAATGCGCTTGGTCGAGAACGTTGCCGACCGGGCCATTATTGACTGGTTCCCGCTTGCGCATTCAAGGATGCTGCCGGCTCAAAGTCTCCCCGGCGGTCAAGCCAGGTCAGGAATACCGCGTCCGAGCCTTGATTGTCCCCTTCGCCGAACCTGAGGACGAAACCGCCGAGGTCCATGGGTTCAGGGTTCGAAAACCGCCCGAGAAAGCACTGCCGGTTCACTATAGCGCCACAACTGCGAAGTGCCTCCAGGGCCATCCTGCCGGCGATATATCCTTCAAAGGAGTTGAAGCCGTGCTTCGCGTCTGGCGACAGCGTATTCAGGGCCTGCCTGTAATTTCTGGCAATCTCGATGTCTTCGGCCAGATAGTCCGGCACAACCTGGGTCATGAAGACATCTTCGCCCAGGTCGCCAAGCTCATTCGCCAACGGGGCGCTTCCAACGAAGGATATGTTAATGAAGACAGGAGTGAACCCGATTTCCTTGGACCAGCGTATGGCGGCGGCAGCGGGCTGATACGCGCCGACGATGATCACACCGCCGGGTTTATCCAGTTGCAGATCAAGAACGGCGGTCTTTACCGCAGTCGTGTTTCTCGGATAGGTGCCGGAACCAGCCAAATCGAGGTCCCTTGACGACAGGGCGAACAGGGTTCCCTGCAGTCCGGTCCGGCCGAACGAGTCGTTCTGGTAGAGAATTCCGATGTTCGAGATTCCGCGATCCGCGATCAGCCGGGCAACCATCTCCTCGATCTCCTGCTCATAGGAAGCGCGGAGATTTACGACTGTAGGATATTGATATGCGTTGCGCAGGAATGCGGCGCCGGTGAATGGCGCAATATAGGGGACTCCCGCTTCCGTCGCGATCGGTACCGCCGAACGCGATGTAGGAGTTCCGACCGCGCCGATAAGCGCAAACACCTCGTGCTGGTCGATCAGTTCGCGAGTGTTTTGAATGGCTCTGCCTGGTTCATACCCGTCGTCCAGAGGCAAGAGCGCGACGATGTGCCCGTTGATGCCGCCTTTCAAGTTTGCTTCATTGAATGCAGCCTCGATACCCAGCCGCATTCCTTTGCCGAGTTCTGCGGCAGGACCGGTGAAGGCCGCCGACTGGCCAAACACGATCGGTTCACCGGTATCAGCAGCCGTGCACAACGGCGCCATTATCAGCGCCGCAGCGCAACATGCGATCCTGGTGGCCCGGGCCGGCACTTACTCAGCCTCTCCGTTTCACCACGGTGACTCGATTGTACCCGTCCACAAACTGGTACTGGAAATCGTCAGCCATGTTTCGAACCATGTGCACACCCAGCCCACCAACCCTGCGGTCTTCAACTGAAGAATCCAGGTCCGGCTCCGGCGTTTCCTCTAGTGGATTGAACGGTTTGCCATTATCGGAGATCACCATTCGAACCTCCTGGCCTGTGGATTGAATATTGAGACGAACCTCAGCTGATCCATCGTCCGAACCGTGCATCATGACGTTGAGGACCAGTTCCTCCAGAAACAGCCTTACGGAAAAATCCAGTTCGCTCGGCCACTGTTGTTCCTCCGAAAATGCGGATACCGCGCTGTCGATCCGCTGCCACTGATCATCTCCGCCAGCGGCGACGAGTTCTAGTTCACCGGTCAAATTCCTACCCTTTCCACAACAGGGATACGCAGGTTATGTCATCCGATTGCTCTGCTTCGCCTGCAAACTCGTGCACTGACTTCACCACGCCCTGACAAAACTCCTCGGGTCCCAATCCTACGAGTCCTGCGGTAACTTGTTGCAAGCGATCCTCTCCATACAAATCACCTTCCGGATTCATCGCTTCGGTGACCCCGTCGGTGTAGAACAGCACCATATCGCCCTTCTTCAACTGGGCCCGGCGGCTCTCGAAGCCCATCTCCGGGAACATGCCAAGCGCAATGCCAGGAGGCAAATCCAGGTAGTCGGAAGTCCCGTCGGCATGCACGATCAAGGGAGGATTATGCCCGCCATTGGCATATTCGAGACTGCCGTTGAAAGTATCAAGGATCGCATAGATGACCGTGACGAACATGCCGGCGTCGTTTTCGGCAGCCAGCAACTTGTTGACCTCCTCCAGGACCAGTTCAGGGTGCATTGCGCCGATCGCCGACCCCTTCATCGAAGTGCGGCTGGACATCATGAAGAGTGCCGCCGGCACGCCCTTGTCTGAAACGTCGGCAATGGCGATCCCGCACCTGTCTTCACCCATACGGATGATGTCGTAGAAATCTCCGCCGACTTCCCGTGCCGGTTCCATCAGGCCATGCAGGGCGAATGCATCCCCTGACGGGAACTCCTTCGGCAGGATGGATTGCTGCATGTCTTTCGCCAACCCCAGTTCGTTCTGGATGGAAATGAGGTTGTCGCGGGCAACGAGGGCTTCCCGCCACATCTTGAGGTGTTGCACCGTGCGATCGATCGTGATGCGCAGATCCTCGAAATCGATGGGTTTGGTAACGAAGTCGAACGCACCGCGGTTCATGGCCGTCCGGATGTTCTTCATGTCGCCGTAGGCAGAGACGATTACAGATCTGATATTCGGGTTAACTGAAGGGATTTGCTGGAGCAGTGTCAGCCCGTCCATTTCCGGCATGTTGATGTCAGAGAGGACTATGTCGAAAGTGTCGTCCTCGTTCAGTTTCTCCAGAGCTTCGACACCGTTGAGGGCAAACTGAAACTCGTAGGTCCCCTTCCTGATTTCGCGTCTCATTCGTTGAAGCACCAGTGGTTCGACATCGGTCTCATCGTCGACCACCAGGATCTTGTAGCTATCCGACATTTACTTCCTCGCTAGCGCAGTCGTCAGGTTAGAAATTTCAATTCATCGAGTCGATAGCATGCGGAAGCGCAAATTGCACCATTGCTTGACTTCTGTGGAATTGGAGGCCGCGCTGCCGCCCGCATATCCTGTTGCGGTGGCTGCGCCAGTACAGAAACGCCGCCGCAACCCGGCAGTCCTGATCTGCAAGCAACACTGGATTGAACCGGCCATGTCAATGTGCCCGGCGCACAAACGGCAACCGTGAACATGAGAGTCCTTGTGCTTCCAGGCATCCTGGCTCTCGCCTTGCGCTACCGCCCGGCCGGAAATCACATGTTGTTCGAGCGGGTTGCAGGACACCAACAGGGCGCCCGAATTCCTGCAATCAAGCTGAAGATTAATTGAATTCCCGTGCGGTTTTACAACACCATTCCATTGCAGCTGAACGATGCGGGGCGATCAATAATGATCCCGGCCATAACTTTGCCTTCAAGCATGGCTTCTTCCCCCCGGCCGTGTTGGCTGCTTGCCAACTGCGGCATCCTCACCTAGCATTTCGGCAGGAGCCGGGGCACTTTGCGCTTCAATAACTGGCTCCCGTCACCGAGTGTGGCCGGTACTGGACGATTGACTGCCATGCGGGCACGGTCAGGGAAGACTGCCGCCAAGCTGATGGCCTGCGGCTGAAATCTGAAAGACTGGCTAAGGATTGCCACACCGGCGATTTCGCGTGGCGCAACGAAACCGGGAGGTAACGAGTTTGGATTTTGGCAAGTATGAACTGACTCCCGAAATCTACGACGAGATGTTCCAGCCTGACGGCTCGGTACGAGAACATTGCCGCCGGCTCAAGGAAACACTTGAGTCGGTTCCGGCATCGCAAATCAAGGCTGTGCAGAGCCAGGTTTCCAGTTCGTTCCGCAAAGGCGGAATTGTCTTTACAGTCTACGGCCAAGGCGAAGCGCAGGAACGGATCATACCTGTGGATTGCATTCCGAGGCTGATTGCATCGGCGGAGTGGAAAGCGATCACCGCCGGCCTCAAGCAACGGATCAACGCAATAAACCTGTTCCTCGATGACATTTACAACGACGACCGGATCATCCGGGATGGGGTTGTTCCGGAGGATGTGATCCGGGCTTGCCCCCAATTCCGTCCCAACCTTCGGGGGTTTCATCCGGCGCGCGGCATCTGGGTCGCAGTTTGCGGAACCGACCTTATCCGTACCAGCGACGGCTTTGTCGTACTTGAAGACAATCTTCGCGTACCTTCCGGTGTCTCGTACATGGTGGCGAACCGGAATGCGACGAAGTCAAGTTTCCGGAGGCTCTACCGCGCCTGCAAGGTGCTTGAGATCGAACATTATGGCCGCCTGCTGCACCAGACACTGACAGAACTGGCACCAGCTGGAGTAGACGACCCTGTTGTGGTTGTACTCACACCGGGCGTCTACAATTCGGCATTCTACGAGCACATGTTTCTTGCCCGCGAGATGGGAGTCAGTCTTGTCGAAGGACGCGACCTGACCGTCATTAACGGTACCGTCTACATGAAGAATGTCTCAGGCCTGCAAAAGGTAGACGTCATCTACAGGAGGATCGACGACGATTTCATTGATCCAGACGCATTCCGCAAGGACTCGCTGCTGGGAGTTCCAGGACTCGTCGCAGCAACGATGAAAGGAAATGTAACCCTTGCCAACGCGCCCGGAACAGGTGTCGCAGATGACAAGGGAATCTACCCGTTCATGCCAGATGTCATCCGTTACTATCTGGGAGAAGAGCCGCTGCTGCAGAGTGTGAAGACCTGGTGCTGCCGCAGGCCGGAGGACCTGGAATACACGCTCGACAATCTCGACAAGCTGGTCGTCAAGAGGGTTGGTGAGTCTGGAGGATACGGTATGCTGATCGGCCCTGCAGCCTCACCTGGGGAACGGGCCGAGTTCGCAAAGGCAATCAGGTCCAACCCGGCCGATTTCATATCGCAGCCAACGCTGCGGTTTTCCCGTGCCCCCTGCCTGATCGGCGACTCCCCCGAACCAAGGCATGTAGACCTGCGCCCGTTCATATTGAGCGGAGAGTCCACCCGTATTGTTCCGGGCGCCTTTTGCAGGGTCGCTCTTGAGCGAGGCAACCTTGTGGTCAATTCCAGCCAGGGTGGCGGGGGCAAGGATTTTTGGGTTGTGAGCGACTGAATGCTGTCACGAAGCGCACAGGGACTCTACTGGATGGGCCGGTATATCGAACGGGCAATTCACGCCTGCCGCCTGCTGGAAACCCAGGTTTCGACCCTGATCGACCGCCCGCTTGAGGAAATCCACTCCGGATGGGAATTGGTTCATCATTCACTGAAATGCGCACCTCCTGGTGGGCTTCTCCGGGAACAGTGTGATGACTTTACGCTGGCGGACTCCTTCACGCTGGCAGGCAACTTGACATTCGAGCAATCGAACGACGTTTCGATCAGAACCAGCCTTGAACTGGGGCGCGAGAACGCCCGGCAGATGCGCCACTGTATCAGCGAGGAATTGTGGCTGAGTCTCAATCACGAGTTTCTGGACTTCAAATCAAAAGAAATGCCGGAGATTTGGAGCAGCGCGCCGGAGAACTTCTATCGCAATACCGAACAGCAGTTGTCGCAGGTCTTCAGTCTTGCAGACTCCACGATGTATCGCGACGCACCGTGGCACTTTATCCGCCTTGGGAGGAGCATAGAGGGCATTCAGCTCGGCGCCGCCTTGCTGCTGGGCCACATGGTGGTTGCGGGACGGCACCCGGAATCGGCAAACGGGCAGATGCGCCAAGTGCTCAGCGTCTTCAATGCCGGCGAGATTCACCTCAGGGTCCATGGACACTCGATCGACCAGGAAACCGTCCTCGGCATGCTGGTGCAAGACCGGCTGTTGCCATCCTCGCTGTTGAACCATGCCGACGAGATTGATCGATGCCTCACTGGTGTCGGCCCCGGACATGCAAAAGACTGCGACTCCGTGTACCGGCTTTCCCGGCAACTGATCAGACTTGCCTCGGGCGACTTACCGGCTAGCAGGACAAAGGCCGAGGCGCTTTCCAGCATTGAGCCGGAAGCGCGAAACCTCAACGGCGAGATTGACCGATGCTATTTCACTCACGACAGCTCTTAAGCGCTGAACGGATCTGCATGCGCAGTCAGGATGGACCGTGATGCCAGACTTCAGAATTCGGACCAACGGGGTGCATTGTGATTGGCGGAAGTGAGAATGGTCGCGATTTCAGGAATCTGGACTAGCAACCCAGCGCCATTGCCCGTGGCGGACGGCGCCGGTTCGATTGCTTCGAGATGGGAGCAGTGGATTGCGGCAGGAAAGAGTCACCCGGACCCGGCAATTGGCGGATTTGTTGAGGAAGCACGGGACGACAGACTGAGCGTCGCGCTTCTGGAAGCCGTGTTCGGCTTCAGCCCCTACCTCAGCCACATACTTCTGAATGACATTCCGTTTGCCCGTACCCTTCTCAGGGATGGGCCCGATTTCGTCATGGAGCACCAGCTGGAGATAATTGCCAGTGCCTCCAGGCCCGGCTCGGAGGCAAAGCGCACTGAACTCATGGCCACGCTGCGCGTGGCGAAGCGGCGCTTTGCCGCGGCTGGCGCATTGGCGGATATCACTGGCTGCCGGGATGTGATGCACATCGCGGCCATGCTGTCGCGGTTCGCTTGCGCCTGCCTCGGCGCTGCTTCCGCCTCGCTGTTGAGGGAAGCGCATGACAAAGGCAAACTCAAGCTGCCAGACCGCGATGTCCCGGCCAATGGAAGTGGATTGATCATCCTTGGAATGGGCAAGTTGGCCGCGTCGGAGCTCAACTTTTCGAGCGATATCGATCTCATTGTGTTGTTCGATGAAGAGAGGGCTGCCGTCGAATTTGGAGCACACCAGCAGGTCTTTTCCAGGTTCGCCCGGAACCTTGTCGAAGTCATGGGGCGGATTACGGAAGACGGCTATGTTTTTCGCACCGACCTGCGCCTGCGCCCCGACCCGGCCTCTACACCCCCAGCCGTCTCGGTCCGCGCAGCGCTAAGCTACTATCGAACAACAGCCCAGACGTGGGAACGCGCGGCAATGATCAAGGCCCGGCCAGTTGCCGGTGACATGGAGGCAGGAGCCGCATTTCTTGAGGCAAATTCGGGCTTCATCTGGCGGCGCAGCCTCGACTTTGCATCAGTGAGGGACATCCGGGCTATCAAGAGGCAGATCAACGCGGAAAAGGGCGGCCATACCATTGAAGTTGAAGGCCACAATGTGAAGCTCGGCCCCGGTGGCATCCGCGAGATTGAGTTCCTGGTGCAGACGCAGCAATTGATCTGGGGAAGCCAGACGCCAGAATTACGCGGGAACCGGACACTGGAAACGCTTCAACAGTTGGCAAGCCTGGGCCGGATTGAACAGCAGGCGGCGGTTGAACTGACCGATGCATACAAACTGCTGCGCCGTGTGGAACATCGCCTTCAGATGGTGGATGATCAGCAAACTCACACGCTTCCATCAACGCCCGAAGGCGTGGACAAGATCACGGCCTTTCTGGGATTCAGTGACAGGCAATCTTTCCGGGATGAGTTGGTAACAACTCTGGAAACCGTCAAACGGCATTACGACGAGGTGGTTGAGCCCCGCCCCGCCCATTCGACTTCCTTCAGCATCGATTTCAAGCAAGCGGAGGGACGCGACGCTGCTTTGGCAATTCTCTCTTCCCAAGGCTTCGGAAATCCCGGCACCGCGTGGGAAACGGTTCACGGGTGGACCTCAGGGGCTGCCTTGGCAACGCGGAGCGAGCGCGCCTCAGCGGTCATCCAGGAGATCATCCCGCACCTCCTGTCGGCATTTGCGGCTACCAGCGACCCCGATGCCACCATTGCCCGGTTCGACGGCTTTCTGAGCCGTGTCGCCCGCAGCATTGGGTTGCTCGAAATGCTCGCTGCCAAACCGGAACTCTGCGACCTGATCGGCGAGATCATGAGTGCAGCGCCCCGGCTTTCGGGGTGGCTGTCGAAGGACCCGGAATTGATGGAAGGCGTCCTGCAAAGCGAGTTTGCCGACCTGGAACTGCCAGATGATCTGGGGCTGGAGGATCACGCCGTGGAAGCTGCCCGGCGTGGCCTGGTGCGCGTCCACTATCAGCTGGAATACAGCCCCGGAGACCTCGCCGACGAACTGTCCGGCCGTCTGGAGGACTCCGGAGATGAGCTTCAGACCATTCTCGATATTCAGCGGCGATGGGCGCGCCGGAGAACGTTCCAGATCGCCGTACACATGTTACGGGGCTATCTTTCTGCTGCGGAGGCATCGGCACCGCTATGTGCCATCGCCGAGGCGTGCCTGGTTACGCTTGTGCCGGTTGTAAAGCGCGAGTTTGCTGCCAGGCACGGGACTGTGGAGGATGGCCGCATGGCAATAATCGCATGCGGCAAACTGGGGAGCCGGGAAATGACGGTTGCCTCCGACCTGGACCTGATTTTTGTCTACGATCATCCGCCAGAGAGTGTTGGCTCCGATGGAAACAAGCCGCTATCTCCGACCCAGTATTACGCCAGGTTCTGCCGCCGGTTCCTTAATGGCGTAACTGCACAGACTGCGGAAGGCCGATTGTACGAGGTCGACATGAGGCTGCGCCCCAGCGGCAAGTCGGGGCCGATCGCCTGCTCAATGGACCGATTCGTCAAATATCAGGCCGAGGATGCCTGGACATGGGAACATCAGGCTCTGACCAGGGCGCGGGTGGTCTACGCAGAAGGCGATCTCGGCAAGCGAATAGAAGACGCAATCGGTTCGGTCTTGTGCCGCAAGAGATCAGAGGAGCAGCTCGCTGATGATATCCGTTCAATGCGAGAGAGAATCCAGACCGAATTCGGAGAGGCCGGAGAAGGCAAGATCAAGTATCGCAGGGGCGGAATTCTTGACCTCGAGTTCATTGCGCAACATCTCCAGCTTGCGCATGCCTCCGGCCACCCTGAAATCCTGTTGAGGGACGCAGCTTCGGTATTCGCTAAAGCCGGGGAACTGGAACTCATCAAGCCCTTGGTTGCTGAGGAGCTTTGCGACAGCATCCAGTTCTGGCGAAACCTTCAGGGTCTGATGCTGCTGGCGACGGAGGATGGTCAGCCTGAACAGGAAGTCGGCCAGGTTCTCGAGAGCAGTTTTGGAACTGGATCACACGGAGCACTGTATGCATCTTTTGTGGAGTCGGTTGGAGAAACAGCGGCAAGGGTTTCGAGGCATTACGAGATGATCCTGGGTTAGTGCAGCCCCGCATTGACAGTATCCAACTTCCCCCTTTCAGCATGTCTTGGCAGGCTTGCACCGCGCCGCTCATCAACTTGCAATGCGCAGGCTCACTCGCATGTTGGTTCGGGGTTCAGGCGGAGCGCGCCGTGGCAGGCCTATACGTACTTGCTGGCAGTATAGTGGCCGACGCTGCTGCTACTCCGGAACTCGTGTTTCAAGTCCGCACATCCGGTTTGGTTCGGCCCAAGCGCGCCTCAAGCCCGCAGACTTCATAAGCCGCATCCTGGACAGCCTTAAGCACTTCCTGCGGTTCTTGCTCGTGGTTTCCTTCAGGAGGTTCGAATTGCTCGAGATAGACACGCAGTGTCGCACCTTGTGTTCCGGTTCCCGACAGTCGGAACACGGCGCGGCTGCCACCTTCAAAGCAAATTCGGATCCCCTGATTGCTGCTAACCGATTCATCAACTGGATCCGTATAGGAGAATTGATCAGCAAGACTGACCTTAAGTCCGGCAATCTCCTGGCCCGGCAGATCAACAAGTCGGCGGGCGAGGTCATCAACGAGCGCATTGGCACTGTCAGAGTCAACAGCTTCGAAATCGTGGCGCGAATAGTAGTCTCGACCAAATGACCGCCAATGATGCTGAAGGATCTCGGCAACTGAAGTGCCACGTTTCGCAATAATGTTCAGCCAAAACAGGACGGCCCATATCCCGTCCTTCTCTCTTATGTGGTTGGACCCGGTTCCTGCACTCTCTTCGCCGCAAATGGTGACCATACCGGCGTCGAGTAGATTGCCGAAGAACTTCCAACCTGTAGGTGTCTCGTACGCTCCTATCCCGAGCCTTTCTGCTACACGGTCGCTAGCCCTGCTGGTTGGCATTGATCGAGCGATCCCTGCCAGACCGCAGGAATAGGCCGGCACAAGATGAGCGTTGGCGGCCAGAACAGCCAGGCTATCGGATGGTGTCACATAGGCTCCCCGCCCGACGATCATGTTCCTATCACCATCGCCGTCCGATGCCGCGCCCAAGTCCGGAGCATCGCCAGACATCATCAAGTCAACAAGAGGTTTTGCCCAGATCGGGTTTGGGTCGGGGTGGCCTTTCCCGAAATCGGTTCTAGGAATGCCGTTGACCACAGTTCCCTTGGGCGCTCCAAGTTGGTCTTCCAGGATGACATGCGCATAGGGGCCAGTGACGGCGTGCATGGCATCAAAGCGCATGCTGAACCCACCGGCAAAGAGTGTGCGGATCGCGTCGAAGTCAAATAGTTGTTCCATCAGCCCGAGGTAATCATCCACCGGATCAAGGATCTCGATGGTTAGTTCACCTCGAAGCGCAGTCCCGACTTGTCCCATGTCGACGTCTTCGAATTCAGCGATCCTGTAGCTCTCAATCACCTTGGTCGCGTCAAATATCTTGGCCGTTAGGGCCTCGGGCGCCGGCCCTCCGTTTGATGTGTTGAACTTGACGCCAAAATCCTCGTCGATACCTCCTGGATTATGGCTCGCGGAAAGAATGAAGCCGCCATCTGCCCTGTGCTTGCGGATCAAATGGGATGCGGCCGGCGTTGACAGGATGCCATCCTTGGAAACAATAACCCTTGCCGCGCCATTTGCCGCTGCGATCCTGATGATCTTCTGGATCGCCTCTGCATTGAAGTAGCGGCCATCGCCGCCGACCACGAGAGTCTTTCCAGCTCCGCCGCCGATCGCGGCGAATACAGCCTGAACAAAGTTCTCCAGATAGCCAGGTCGCATGAAGACACGGGTCTTCTTTCGCAAACCCGATGTTCCCGGCTGCTGGTCCTCAAACGGTTGGGTCGCAACAGTGCCAAAAGTCATGTGTAGTCTCCTCCCACTTTGAAGCTGCTACTTTCATTGTTCAACAGCTTGGCCAGGCATTTGAAGCCTGCACCCTGGCGATCTGGCCACAGGCCACTGCCTGCTTCAGGCTTCGACACCTTCTTCGCTGAACGCGAACGCCGTGACAGAATGCGCGGCGACCAGAGTGGTTCCAACTTCGACTCTTGCATAGCGGTCCTGCACATCAAGGCTCGTATCGATGCACCGCAGCCAGCGCTGTCCGTGACTCGCAGCCGGCAGTGTCACCTCCGACTCCTCTCCCGAACGATTGAATGCAACGAATACGGTGTCGTATTCGAAGATAGCCCTCGGTGACTCGGCCGAATATCTGATCGTCAGGCAAAATCTTGACAGGCCGGGATCGTTCCAAAGAAGCGGGTGGCCTGTGAAGTCTGTCCACTCCACATCCGGCAGACCATCGCACTTGCGCACGGCGCCATGCAGAAAGCGCTTCTGACGCAAGGATGGATGCGCACGCCGGAATTCCGATAGCGCCCGGACAAATTCCAGCAGGCCGCAATCGATCTGTTCCCAGTTCAGCCAACCGATCTCGTTGTCCTGGCAATAGGAGTTGTTGTTTCCGTTTTGCGAGTTTCCGAACTCATCGCCAGCCAGCAGCATCGGCGTTCCTTGAGACACGAACAGTGTTGCGAGCATATTTCGGACGCGCCGGTTTCGCCGTTCTTGAATGTCCGGATCATCCGATGCGCCCTCGGCACCGCAATTGTCGCTGAAATTGGCGTGATGGCCATCCTGATTGTCCGAGCGATTTGCTTCATTATTCTTGCCAGCGAAACGCGTCGTATCGGCCAGCGTCAGACCGTCATGCGCTGCAACGAAATTGATTGACGACTTGCTGCTCCGTCCTGGCTGGCCAAACTTGTCCGCCGACCCCAGCAACCTGCTGCCGAGTTCTTGGGCGCTGTGATCATCGCCGCGCCAAAAGCGCCGCACCGTATCGCGATAGCTGTCATTCCATTCCAGAAACTCGGCCGGGAAGCCGCCCAGCTGATAGCCGCCTGGTCCCAAATCCCAAGGCTCAGCAATCATGCGCACCTGCGACAGGACCGGGTCCTGGCGCAATGCGTTGAAGAAACCGCCACAAGGGTCGAACCCATGATCTTCCCGCCCCAGTGCCGTGGCGAGATCCATGCGGAACCCGTCCACGCCCATGCATTCGACCCAGAACCTTAGACTGTCGAGCACCATTCGCAGCACGAATGGATGAGCGACGTTCAACGTGTTGCCACAGCCGGCGTCATTAACATAGTAGCGCGGTTGCCCGGCAAGGAGCCGGTAGTAGGACAAATTGTCGAGTCCGCGAAAGCACAGTGTCGGTCCGCGCTGGTCTCCCTCGGCTGTGTGGTTGTAGACGACGTCAAGAATGACCTCGATACCGGCTTCGTGAAAACGATCCACCATGCGCCGGAAGCCCATGAAACCGCTGGGGCCGTAATAGCGCGGTTCAGGTACAAAGTAGCCGATTGAGTTGTAGCCCCAGTAATTCTTCAGTCCGCGCTCCAGGAGAAAAGAATCATCAATGAACGCATGTACTGGCATCAACTCAATCGCCTTTGCACCCAATTTCTGCAAATGCTCAATAATCGGGTCGGTGGCCAGTCCATCAAATGTGCCGCGCAGGCATTCCGGCACAGATTGATTGAGCCGGGTCATCCCTTTGACATGGGCCTCGTAAATCAAGTCATCGCAGCTCTGCCGGTGCCTGCCCTGCATCAAGTCCGAAAAAAGTGCCGGATCCGGAACAACGGACTTCGGCACATGGGGTGAACTGTCGGTACAGTCAAACGACAGGTCTTCTTCTGACGACGACATATCATAGCCGAAAGTACCAGGGTGGTTTGTCCAACGACCGAAATATTCACGCGTATAGGGATCGCAGAGCAGTTTGTTCGGGTTGAAACGGTGCCCCGACTCCGGAGCGTAACTGCCATGTGCGCGATAGCCGTAAAGGCAACCCACCGGCAGGCCCTCAAGATAGCCGTGCCAAATCGACCCAGTACGTTCCGGAAGCACAATGCGGGATGTTTCCTTCTTCCCGTCAGGCGAAAACAGGCAAAGCTCTATCTTGGTGGCATGCTCAGAAAAAACTGCAAAGTTGACACCGCCGCCGTCATGGTTCGCCCCCAGGCGTTGGTGGCATCCAGCCGATACCTGGAAAGATGTCATCTCGTGGCAGTCTTTCATCTCACGCCACAATCAAGCCTTGATAAATCGCCGTGTAGGCCGAAGTTGAGGCGCCCCACCCCACCGGGTGGCGCATTGCCTTGCGCATCATGGCTGACCAGATCCTCGGTTGCCGAAAGATCTCGCATGCCCTTGCGATTGCCCGGTCAAGCGTTGCAGCGTTGATCGGAGAAAACTGGAACCCGGTTGCGCATTCCGCAGTCAGTGCCGCCTGGTTGGCGTCAATGATCGTGTCAGCCAATCCGCCTGTCCTCGCTACAATCGGCAACGTGCCATACCGCAGCCCGTAGAGTTGGGTGAGTCCGCAAGGCTCAAATCGAGAGGGAATGAGAATGGCATCGCTTCCGCCTTGCAGAAGGTGAGACAAAGGCTCGTCATAGCCGATGATTACACCGACCTGCCCTGGGTGCTCGCTGGATGCCTCGGTGAATTGTCGCTCCAACGTCCTGTCGCCCGACCCGAGCACCGCAAGGCTGGCGCCCTCTGCCAACAGCCCCGGCAAGCATTCCAGCAGCATATCCAGGCCCTTTTGCAAGGTAAGGCGGCTGACAACGCAAAATAGTGGTCCGTCCTGACGCCGCAATCCAAACCGCGCTTCGACAGCGCGCTTGTTTGCCGCTTTGCGTTTGAGCGAGCGCGCAGTGTAGTTATCGACGAGATGCGGATCAGACTCCGGGTTCCACGCATCAAGGTCGATGCCGTTCAAGACTCCGGTCAGATCTCTTCTGCGCTCTCGAAGAAGGCCATCGAGACCCATTCCTAGCTCGGGGGTCAGTAATTCGCAGGCGTAACTGGGGCTTACGGTCGTAATCTTGTCGGCAAACACGAGGCCGGCCTTCAGGAAACTGATCTTTCCGTAATACTCAACGGCATCAGCTGCGAACATTTCGCGCTTCAGCTTCAGCTTCGCCAGTTCAGACGACTCGAACAGACCTTGGAACGCAATGTTGTGAATGGTCGTTACCACCGGCGGCGAACTGCGCCCGGATTGCGAAAGATACGCCGGCAAAAGGCCGGTTTGCCAGTCATGCACATGGACGACATCAGGAACCCATCCATCAGCCCCGTCCAGCGCCAGCTCTGCGCCCGCATAGCCAAGTGCGGCAAATCGCAGGTGATTGTCGGACCAGTCCTGTCCGTCTGGACCCAGATAGATGTTGCCATCCCGGTCGTAGAGGTGCGGCGCCAGAAGCAACAACAAGTCCAACCCTTCAGCCCTGACGGCCTTGACCAGCGCCTTGCCACCGAACAGGTCGTCAATACGCTTGATCGGCCGGCCTCTATCGGCGAGGCCATGCAGGGCCGGATAGGCCGGGATGAGTACCTTGACTTCAGTACCTGTTGCGGTGAGCGCCTTGGGCACCGCCCCGATCACGTCGGCCAAGCCGCCGGTCTTGATGAACGGCGCGCATTCAGACGCGACGAACAGTACCTTCACGTCAGTGCTCCAGGCGATTGATCATTGGCTTCGTGATCAGGCAGATTCCGTTTTCGGTACGCCTGAAGCGCTTGGCATCCAGCTCGGGGTCCTCTCCAACCACCAGACCATTGGGTATAACAACGCCGCGATCGATCACTGTGTTCGTCAGCCGCGCACTACGATTGATTTCGACATAGGGCATGGCAACGACGCCATTGAGTTGCGAATAGGAATGAGTCCTGACGCCAGTGAACATCAGGCAGCGGTTCAGGCTGGAGCCTGAAATGATGCATCCGCCTGAGACTATCGAGGAAATCGCATGTCCGCGCCGGCCTTTTTCGTTGTGGATGAATTTTGCCGGGGGCGTCAGTTCGGAATATGTCCAGATCGGCCAGGACCGGTCATAGAGATCGAGTTCCGGCCTAAAATCGGTCAGATCGATATTGGCCTGCCAATAGGCGTCAATGGTCCCCACATCGCGCCAATAGGCCTTCTCTTCCATGGATGACCGGATACAGGACCGGCTGAATGGGTGCGCAATTGCCTTGCCTTCCCTGACGAGCATCGGAATCAAGTCACCGCCGAAATCGTGGCCGTAATCCGGGTCGTCCCTCACTTCATCGAACAGTTTCAGAAGATAAGCTGTCTCGAACACATAGATTCCCATGCTTGCCAAGGCCGTATCTGGATGTCCCGGCATGGCAGGCGGGTCTTTCGGTTTCTCGACAAACTCAAGTATCCGGGACTCGGTATCGACCCTCATGACCCCGAAGCCGGTCGCCTCCATGCGCGGCACTTCAATGCAGCCAACGGTGACATCTGCTCCACTGTCGACGTGATGTGCGATCATCATCGCATAGTCCTGCTTGTAGATGTGGTCGCCTGCCAGGATCACGATGTATTTGGGTCCGTAGCTGCGAATGATCTCGGCGTTTTGCGCCACCGCATCCGCTGTTCCCTTGTACCAGTTTTCGTTGTTCAGCTGTTGAGATGCCGGCAGAATGTCCAGAGACTCGTTCCGCTCGGCGCGGAAAAAGCTCCAGCCGCGCTGCAGATGCCGAATGAGCGAGTGCGCCTTGTATTGGGTAGCAACACCAATGCGCCGAATGCCGGAATTTACGGCATTGGAAAGCGGGAAGTCGATGATCCGGCTCTTGCCCGCAAAGAACACGGCGGGTTTGGCCCGCCGGTCAGTCATTTCATACAGCCGGCTGCCTCGGCCGCCCGCAAGCACGAAGGCCATCGATTGCTGAGCCAGTTTGTGAGCCCCTCGATCCATCCCGTATTCTCCCTCTGAACAGGACAGGCCCCTCACGCACTGCCCTCTAATTCGAAAATCAACGTGGATAACGGCGGCAGGGTCAATCGCAAGGACTGATCAAACCCCGAAGCCGCAATCGCATCGCTGTCCACACACCCCAGGTTGCCTCGTCCCCCACCCCCGTAGATTTCTGCGTCCGTATTCAAGCGCTCAATCCAGCGGCCAGCGGCAGGAATGCCAATACGCCGTTTCTGCCGTTCAACCGGAGTGAAATTGCAGACCACCAGTACAGGAGCACTCCCATCTGCACCACGCCGGATCCAGGCAATCACCGACTCATCGGCAGCACCTTCCTCAACCCATTGAAACCCCTCAGACTTGCAATCCAGTTCGTGGAGGCTTGGAGTACGGCGGTATAGCCCGTTCAGGTCCCGAACCAGGTTCTGCATACCGCGATGCAGTCCGTTAGCGAGAAGATGCCAATCAAGCGAGTTGCCGTAGTTCCACTCCCGTTCCTGCGCGAACTCGCAGCCCATGAAGAGCAGTTTCTTGCCTGGATGCCCCCACATGTAACCGTAGAAGGCCCGCAGGTTGGCAAACCGGTCCAGACTTCCACCGGGCATCCTCTCGAGCATTGATCCCTTGCCATGGACAACCTCATCATGGCTGATTGGCAGAATGAAATTTTCCGAGAATGCGTAGTGAATTCCGAACGTCATCTTGTGGTGGTGGTGCTTCCGGTGAACTGGATCTTCGCCCATGTAAGACAGTGTGTCATTCATCCAGCCCATGTTCCATTTGAAGCCGAAACCGAGTCCACCCTGGTCGACTGGCCCGCAGACGCTAGGAAAAGCTGTGCTTTCCTCGGCGACCATCATGATCCCGGGCACCTCGGCATAGGCGGCGGAATTGGCCCGTTGCAAAAAGGCAATGGCTTCGAGATTCTCGCGGCCACCATGCTTGTTTGGAATCCACTCACCCTCTTTCCGCGAGTAGTCCCGATAGAGCATCGACGCCACGGCATCGACGCGCAGGCCATCCACATGATGTTCCTTCAGCCAGTATAGAGCGTTGGCGACGAGGAAGTTTGAAACTTCATGCCGGCCAAAATTGTAGATGAGCGTGTTCCAGTCGGGGTGAAATCCTTCGCGGCGGTCCCCATACTCGTATAGCGGCGTACCGTCGAACTGGCCGAGGCCATGGCGATCCGAGGGGAAATGGCCTGGAACCCAGTCCAGAATGAGACCGATTTCTGCCTCGTGGCAAGCTTCGACAAAATGGCGGAATTCGCCTGGTGTTCCGAAGCGTGTCGTGGGCGAATAGAGGCCAATAGGCTGATAACCCCAGGAACCATCAAACGGAAACTCCGATACCGGCATCAACTCGATATGCGTGAAACCCATATCCTTGACGTAAGCTACGAGTTGTTGAGCATGCTCCGTATAGGCAAAGGGCCGGTTGCCTTCTTCCGGAATGCGACGCCACGAACCCAGGTGTACCTCGTAGATTGAAATCGGCTGGTCGATGCGCTGCCGCGCCTCGCGCCGCGATATCCACGCTTCGTCTGTCCACGCATGACCGTCCAGGCGCCGTACTATCGAAGCGGTCCGGGGCGGATGTTCAGCACCAAACCCGACCGGGTCTGCCTTTTGCGGCAACAGATGACCATCAGGTCCAACCAGTTCGTACTTGTAGGTTGCCCCTTCCCCGACACCTGGAAGGAAGATCTCCCAGACACCTGTCTGGCCCCTTCGCCGCATGACATTGCGCCGGCCATCCCAACTATTGAAATCTCCGGCGACCGATACGCGACTCGCATTGGGCGCCCAGACTGCAAAGTGCGTACCCTGTGTGCCTTCATGCATCATGACATGAGCGCCAAGTGCGTTCCAAAGGTTCAGATGGGCACCCTCGCCAATCAGGTGTTCGTCCAGTTCACCAATAACCGGCCCAAATCGGTATGGATCCTCGGCCACCCATTGATACTCACCCTGGGTGATCCGCAACAAATAGGGGAACGGCTTCCGGCGCCGGGTGGCTTGGCCGACAAAGACATCCGGAAAACCCGGCAGTTGCTTGAGGATCGCGATCCGGCGCTTTGCGCTCTGGTCAAGGACATCGATCCCGGCTGCACCGGGCATAAAGACCCGGATTGTCTGTACGCCATCAACCGAATGAATGCCCAGCACCGAGAACGGATCCGCATGCGTGCCTGCGGCAATTTTCCGAGCATCGTCTGATGACATCATGTCATTGATTCCTGTTGGGAGGCATGATCTGGCCGGACTTCATTTCAGCGAAGTCACATCCCAGATGTCTCTTGCATACCCCCGTATCGTCCGGTCGGACGAGAACCAGCCCATGGCTGCCGTGTTCAGCGCGGCCATTCTGTTCCACTTGTCTGTATCCCGGTAGTCTAAATCGACCCTGCGCTGCGTTTCGTAGAAGCTGTCGAAGTCGCAAGTCACCATAAAGTAGTCGTGGTTCAGGAGGTTGTGCAGCAGTTCCCGGTACCGTTCCGTATCACCCCTGGAAAACACACCACCAGCCACCTGATCAAGAACCCTCTTAAGGCGCGGACTGGCATTGACTGCCTCATGCGCAAAACCTGCCTCTCTACGACGCTTGACGACCTCCTGCGAAGTAAGACCGAACAGAAAGAAATTCTCGGCACCGACATGTTCGCGAATTTCGACATTCGCTCCATCCAGCGTGCCAATTGTCAGGCTGCCGTTCAACGCCAGTTTCATGTTGCCTGTTCCCGATGCCTCCATGCCTGCCGTTGATATCTGCTCGGATAGCTCGGCTGCAGGTATGAGGAGTTCTGCCATCGAAACGTTGTAATTGGCCGGAAAGGCAACTTGCAGCACTTCACATGTGGCCTTGTCACTATTGATCGTGGCAGCCACATCATTGATCAGATGGATGATCGACTTGGCCATGGCGTAGCCTGGGAATGCCTTTCCTCCGAACAACTTGACGCGCGGCGTCCATTCGCCGTTGGGCGCATCCTTGATTTCATTCCACAGCGCAATTGTCTCAAGTATGTTCATTAGCTGGCGCTTGTATTCGTGGATCCGCTTGATCTGAACATCAAACATGGCGTCCGGATTGATCGTCATGCCATCGCGGTCCTGCAGCCACAGTACCAAGCGAAGCTTGTTCTGCATCTTGGCGGCGCGAAATCTGTCCCGAAAGCTGGCATCTTCCGCACATTCGCGCAGCCCGGACAATCGCTGTAGATCATCAGCCCAGCCGGTTCCAATGGTCTCGTCAATCAGATTGCGCAACGGCGGATTGCAGGAATAGAGCCAGCGCCGCGGCGTTATGCCGTTGGTCTGGTTGACGATGCGATCGGGATAGGAGTCGTGCAGTTCTGCGAATACAGTCTGCTTTACAAGATCCGAGTGGAGTTCAGACACGCCATTCACCCGGTGGGCCATCACGAAGGCAAGTTCGCCCATCTTCACTTCGCCCTTCTCGATAATGTGGACATTGCTGCCGCTGCGGCTCAAGTGATCTTCCTGAATCAAACGGATTATCTCGAGGTGGCGCGGCAACACCCGCCCAAAAAGGTCTTCTGACCAACGCTCCAATGCCTCAGGCAGAAGCGTATGGTTGGTGAAAGCCAGACATGCTCGCGCCGTCTTGATGGCAAGGAGTTTCTCCATGCCATGCTCGTCGACAAGCAGGCGAATGAGTTCCGGACCGGCGATTGCGGGGTGTGTATCATTGAGCTGGATCGAGACATGGTCCGGAAGATTCTCAAGGGAGTGGCCTTCAGACAGGAAGCGGCGAAGTATGTCCTGAATCGATGCGGACGTGATGAAGAACTCCTGCTTGAGGCGCAATTCCTTGCCCAGGTCTGTCTTGTCATCCGGGTAGAGAACACGCGAGATCGTGCGCGCAGTGCGTTCCGGAGTGTTGGCAGCCAAATAATCACCACGATTGAAGCTTCCGAGATCGAAGAGCTTGGTTGGTTTGGCTGCCCAGAGACGCAAAGTGTTGGCCCAATTGCTCTTCCAACCGACCACCGGCGTATCATATGCCATGGCTGTGATGGTCTCCTCCGGCGACCATACCGCCTTGCCGTCAGCTTCCGAAACCCAACCGCCGTAATGAATGGGGTAGGTCACTTCCGGGCGTTCAAACTCCCAAGCATGGCGCTGAGCCAACCAGGTCTCGGCCGTCTCAACCTGAGCGCCGTTTTCGAAATGCTGTTCGAAGAAGCCCTGTTCGTAGCGTATGCCATAGCCGTAGGCAGGGATTGCCATCGTTGCCAGGCTGTCCATGAAACATGCCGCAAGCCGCCCCAACCCGCCATTTCCAAGAGCGGCGTCCGGCTCATCAGCAACCACGGCAGCAAAATCCTGTCCCAATGCCTCAATTGCCTCACACGCCACCTTTTCAATGCCGAGGTTCACTGCCACATCTTCAATCAGCCGACCGATCAAAAACTCCAAGGACAGGTAGTAGACTCGTTTGGCCTTGGCCCTGTAGGTGCTTCGGGTCGAAGCAAACCACGGCTCCACGACAAGGTCCCGCAACGTCAGCGAAAGCGCCATTCGCCAATCGTAAAGCGTGGCGTGTTCGGGGTCCTTTCCCAACGATTTCTGAAGGTGCTGGGCAATCCCCATGCGGAAACTATCCGTGTCCGCAATGCTATGGTTGTCCTTCGGCACGGCGCTCGTCTTGCCTATTGGGATCTCACACAATTCCGTAATCTCTGTTCCAACGTACTCGATTCCGTGTCCTGCCCCAGCAATCCGGCAGCATATGAATGCGATGCATACACGCTCCTTTACCCTCTGCGGTGCCTCAACGGGCCGGCTTGCGGCCTATCCATTGCGGGCCCATGATCAATGCCAATCCAATGCCTGTAGAACTGCCGTTTGCCACCTGACCGCAATCCGGCAAGCGAGGCAGCCCATGCTGTTCTACACCGGATCGACCCGAGCAACCTTGCCACCTGTACCTCTTGCCTTGCAGTTCAGTTGATGAACGAGCCGTCCCACTCCGTTTGACCAAAGATTTGCCGTCGCCGGATGCAGCATCATGACCGGACCCGCAAGGGCTTTGACAACGATCGATCAAAAGCGCAGCAAATCGCCAAAATCACGCGCTTCTTCACAGCCATAGACACTTCGCGCTCCAGAAGCCCGGCAAACGTGTCGGCACAGGGTTCACGGGCAAGGCTGATCCCTCCGAAGAACAAGCAGTTGGTCTCCAGGTCAAGTGCCGGGATTTCTTCGTCGGCAAACAAGCGCAGGGACGAATTCTCGTCAAAACAGGCGTAGGAAGCCTGACCATCCTTCAATGCAACAAAGGCCAATGTGGTCGGACGTTCGGTTGTGACGGCAGAAGCTCGTGTCTACATGACCGACCATCAACGCCTGAAGCAACTGCGTGCCAAACAGATCTGACGAAAGTCCGGTCAACAGACCCGTATCAACTCCCAGGGCGGCCCAGGGCAATCGCACTGTTGAAGACAGTCCCACCCGTGTGGGGCACAAAGCAGGTTTCGCCGTAGGCCGTTTGCCCCGGACTCATGTCAATCAGCGCTTAGCCACAGCGCAAGATCAATGTGGAGCCTTTCTAAATTCGGCCTGCAGGGTCACCCGCCGAGCAAGAATTGGTCAATCGCAGCCGGCGTCCCCTCCGACCAAACCACGCCAAGCCACTTCTCGAAAGCCTCGGCAAATCTGGGTTCTTCGGCAAGGGAGCCGTAGATGCCTCTCTGCTCCAACCAGGCTCTTGGACGACTTCTCGCCGCCTCGGCAGCAGCCAATAAGTCAGTCCAGTCCGGATCGTTCGGCTCTATGGTAGTTCCATCCTCCCTGGTACCTGCGCACATACGCGCCCACAGGGCTTCCACGAGGCTGAGGCCCGACACGGACCCACCGGCTGCAAGCGCTTCGCGCAAGATCGGCACGACAAACCCGGAATGCCGCGCAGATCCGTCATAGGCGACACGTCGTATCGTGTCATGGATAGCCGGGTTCGAGAAGCGCTTCTCGATCAAGGCAATGTACTCGCCGGGCGTCTTTTCCGGCACCGGCGCCACGTAAGGAGCAATTCCCTCGTGCTGAACCTTTCGAAAAAATGCCGAAATCTGAGGATGCGCCATGCACTCGGCAATTGTGCCAACCGACAAGAGCTCACCCGCATTCGCCAACACCTGATGGCCAGCATTAAGAACCCGGATCTTCATGGTTTCGTAACCGTGGACGCTGGAAGCAATCGTCGCACCAACATTCTCCCAGTTTGGCCGTCCGGCACAAAAGTCATCCTCCATGACCCATTGCCGGTAATCTTCATGGGTTACCGGAACGGCGTCATCGACACCGAGGGAACGCGCCAGCCCAATCTCGGCTGGTCCAGTTGCGGGCACGATGCAATCCACCATTGAATTGGGGAAACTGCAGTTGGCATCAATCCACCCGGCAAGATCAGGATCCGTGAGACATGCCAGCGATACAATGGTTGACCGGGCGATATCTCCGTTGCCACGCAGATTGTCGCAACTTTGGATGGTGATCGGACCCAGTCCGGTGGCGCGACGCCTGGCCAAGGCCACTACAATCGCTCCAAAAGCGGTGCGGGGAGTCTCCGGATGGGCAACATCAAATGCTATGTCGCGATGATCCTGTTCGAAGGAACCGGTTGCTGGATTCACGAAGTATCCGCTCTCGGTTACGGTCAGCGAAACGATCCGTGTGCTTGGGTTTGCAATCTGCGCAATCAAGGCACCGTTTCCTTCTTCGACCGGCAAGAAACCGATCATCGATCCGCAGACTTCGGCCGAGGTCCCGTCCGGGCCTAATTCGACCAGGGTTGTCAGGCAGTCCTGTGCCAGAAGCTTCTCGCGCATTTCAGCATCGGCAGGTCGTACCCCGGCCCCGACAATCGCCCAGTCCTTGGCCTGTCCCTGCTGCATCAGCCGGTGAAGATACCATGCCAGATGTGCCCTGTGAAAATTGCCAACGCCAATGTGGACAATCCCAGGCGTTAGATCTTCACGCCTGTAGAGTGGCTTCTTGATTTCGGCAGACAGGCTACCAAGGGTGTCGGCTCTCAACGGAACGGCGGTCTTCCCTGTAATGCCTGGCCCGTTCCTCTCGATCACTGTCCGCCATCCAGATTGGCAATTCGAGCGCAGAGACGAATTGGTTGCCGGTCGCCCGGCGGCATCGTTCCGGCACCGGCCGCGAAATGATGCGCGGCTGTCAAAAAAATCCCGCTTTTCATTTTATGATTCAGTGCTCTTGCTCAGCGAACTGACTTACTCAATTCGAAGACCTTCGGCATCAAACTTGTGAAAGAGATCAGCTCGCGGGCTCAGACCAATGCGGTCCCCATGACTGAAGCTGACTTCGCCAGCAGCCCGAACCGTGATAGTCTCCCCCAATCCAGTTTCGTGGATGTGGAAGAATGTATCCGATCCAAGGTGTTCGGCGACCCCAACTGTACCTGCCCAGGCGCCTTCACCTTCAGCAGTCACGTCGATATGCTCAGGCCGGATGCCCACAGTGTGCGCACTGTGCTTCTGCGCTTCCGCCCCTTTGATCAGGTTCATTTTTGGCGATCCGATGAAGCCGGCAACGAACACATTTTGTGGGCGATGGTACAGCTCAAGAGGGGATCCAAATTGCTCGATAACCCCGGCATTGAGGACCACGATCTTGTCGGCCATGGTCATCGCCTCAACCTGGTCATGGGTCACGTAGATCATTGTGGTATCGAGCCGCTTGTGCAGTTCAGAGATCTCCAGCCGCATACCCACTCGCAAGGCGGCGTCCAGGTTTGACAGCGGCTCGTCGAAGAGAAAGGCCGCAGGCTCGCGTACGATGGCACGACCGATTGCCACACGCTGACGCTGTCCACCGGATAGCTGGCCCGGCCTGCGATCAAGATAATCGGTTAAATTGAGGACTTTCGCTGCCGCCTCAATGCGCCTGCTCTGTTCGGACTCTGGGATTTTGGCCATTCGCATCGGAAACGCGATGTTCTTGCGTACAGTCATGTGAGGGTAGAGGGCGTATGACTGGAACACCATCGCAAGGCCGCGCTTCGCAGGAGGAATGTCTGTCGCGTCTGAGCCGTCAATTTGAATGGTCCCCGAGCTGACGTCTTCAAGCCCGGCAATGAGGCGCAGCAAGGTGGACTTGCCGCATCCCGAAGGTCCGACGAAGACACAGAATTCGCTGTCTTCAATCGTCAAATCCAGAGGCGGGATGACCAGTGTGTCGCCAAAACTCTTCGATACACTCTCAAGAATAATGCGTCCCATGTATCAGCTCCCTATTTCACCGCGCCGAATGTCAGGCCACGGACCAGTTGTTTTTGGCTGAACCAGCCAAGTATCAGGATCGGAGCGATGGCCATGGTCGATGCTGCGCTCAACTTCGCAAAGAACAGTCCCTCGGGACTCGAATAGCTGGCAATGAATGCCGTCAGGGGTGCCGCTTTCGCTGCCGTGAGGTTAAGCGTCCAAAAGGCCTCATTCCACGCCAGAATGACATTCAACAGAACGGTTGACGCGATGCCCGGAATTGCCATCGGTGTAAGAACGAAGAAGATCTCTTCCTTCAGCGTTGCTCCGTCCATGCGTGCCGCCTCCAGAATCTCGCCCGGGATCTCACGGAAATACGTGTAGAGCATCCAGACAATGATCGGCAGGTTGATCAGCATGAGCACGATCACCAGACCTGTCCGCGTATCAAGTAATCCAAGCGCGATAAAACCAAGGTAGATCGGATACAGGACTCCCACCGCCGGAAGCATTTTGGTCGAGAGCATCCAAAGCAATACATCCTTGGTCCGGCGGGATGGCACGAAGGCCATGGACCACGCCGCCGGGACACCAACGGCAATCCCCAACAGCGTCGAGCCGCCTGCGATGATTACCGAGTTCAAAAAATGGCGCATGTAGTCTGAACGCTCTTGAACCACCGAATAGTTTTCTAGCGTCCAGTCAAAAAACAGAAAGATCGGCGGGTCGTTGATCGCCTGGGCCTCAGTCTTGAAACTCGTCAGGATTGTCCAGAGGATTGGGAAGAAGATCAGAAGCCCAACTACCCACGCGATGGCGGTATTAAGGACTTTGCGATTGGTCGTAACTGCGCGTGCCATGATCTGCCTCCCTCACGCGTCCAGATTCTTGCCGACTATCCGCATCAAGAACAGCGCAACAATGTTTGCGAGGATGATGGCATAGACACCGCCGGCTGAGCCAAGGCCGATATTCTGGCTCTCCAGCACGCGTTGGAAGATCAGGTAGGTCAGTGTGCGGGTTCCAAATGCTCCGCCAGTGGTCACGAAAATCTCTGCAAAGATTGACAGCAGGAAGATCGTCTGGATCAGGATGACAATTGTGATGGCGCGGCCAAGATGCGGCAGAATGATATAGGCAAAGCGCTTGAGCGGCGGCGCACCGTCCATCTCGGCAGCTTCCAGCTGTTCGTGATCAAGTGACTGGATTGCCGTCAGCAAGATCAACGTCGCAAATGGCAGCCATTGCCAGGAGACGATCATCACGATTGAGCCAATGGGAACATCGATCAGCCATTCAACAGGCCGGGCGCCGAAGAACTTCCATAAGTGCGCCAAGATACCGTTCACCGGATCCATGAACATGTTTTTCCAAACGAGTGCTGATACGGTGGGCATCACGAAGAATGGCGCAATGACAAGTATACGGACGATCCCTTGCCCCCACATCGGCTGGTCAAGAAGCAGCGACAGCAAGACACCAAGAACGACAGTAATCAGGAGCACGCCAAGGACGATGGTGAGCGTCGTAACTACACTGGGCCAGAATGCGCTTGAAGTTACAAAGCGGACATAGTTGTCAAATCCTACAAATCCCTGATCGCCCCCGCGCAACGGCAAGTATCTTCTAAACGAGAACCAGAGAGTGGTGATCAGGGGAGCCAGCATCCAACCCAAGAGCAGGATCACCGCCGGTGCAAGCATCATGCGCGCAACTGAACGCGAAGATTTCGTCGCCATCGGCACACCTCCCTGTTGGCGAAGGACATCTCCCTGGAATCGTCAAAATCGCTTCCGGGATGTGCCATCGACCATTTCCGGAACCCGGTCAGCGCCCTAGTGAGGGAATGTCCCGGCACCGGAAATTCACTTCTGCCACCTTTTGGCAGTTTTGACCAATAATGGCTGAAATCCTATCGGCCGCAAGCGTACTAGTCCGGCTATTCGGTTGATGCAAGGTCATCGGATGCGACGATGAAGCCGCGATACTCAACTTCTGGAGATCCCGGCACACTTCGAATGTCCGGATTGCAGAGACAATGCCTGTTCCCAATCACCACAGCCAGAACATGCCGGATATCCGGCCCGACGATTTCAAGCTCCTAACTCTCTTTCGCCTTCGAAACTGCCCAACTCATGCAGGAGAATGAACAACGCGCTGACGGACCGAAGTTCTGGCTCCAGTGCTGTGTGCTGCGCGTCATCCATTGCCGGGCCAAACCTCCGCAGGTGGACTCCACGGCGCCAAACAGAAAAACTTTGGGTCACGAGACGCCAAACTGTGGTCCATACGGTAGTGCGGTTCCAACGGCCGCTTCGCAACGCCAACCGAACAATTGCCGTGGTGGAACAGTCGAACTTCAGGATTTCCTGACGTCCCTGGAATTCCGGCACACATTGCCCGGACATTCTGACCGCTGGCCCAGCCGGTTTTCACCTGCCTTGGCGCAGAAAACTGCTCCAACGCATCGGCCTGCTTTAGCAAAACAGGCGGCCTGAGGCGGCCGCCTGGATATGTCAGTCAACGCTCACACCATTTCCATGGTGACGTATGAGCGATTGAGGGTCGGTACCCCTGAATCTGGGGAAGTAGCGGGTCAGTAACCGGCTGCTTCCATTTCATCCAAGGTCAACGCCTGCGCTTTTTCAAGCGCCTCTGCCACGGACTGTTGGCCCGCATAGACGGCCGAAAACTCCTGGCTGACCAGCGTAGCAATACCGGCAAACTCAGGGATCGCAGCAAACTGGATGCCTACGTATGGCACCGGATCTACGGTCGGGTTGTTCGGGTCGGCCGACAGGATCGAGTCCAGCGTCATCTGGGCAAAGTCAACCTTCAGATACTCGGGGTTCTGGTAAAGTGATGTCCTTGCGCCTGGTGGTACGTTTGCCCAGCCTTCGTTCGCCGCGACCAACTCAATGTAATCCTTCGAAGTGGCCCACTCGATGAACTGTTTGGCCTCGGCCTCTTGCTGCGTGCCAGCGGGGATGGCCAGTGCCCATGCCCAGAGCCAATTCGAACGCTTGCCCAAGCCGGTATCAGGAGCGAGTGCGAAACCCACCTTGTCTGCAACCGTCGAGTCGTTCGGATTGGTAACAAAGGATGCCGCAACAGTAGCGTCGATCCACATGCCGCACTTGCCTTGCTGGAACAGCGACAGGTTTTCGTTGAAACCATTCGTAGCGTAGCCCGGAGGTCCGGCTTGGGTCATCAGGTCCACGAAGAAGTTCAGCGTATCGGCCCAAGGCTGCGTATCGAACTGGGGCCTCCAGTCTTCGTCAAACCAGCGTGCGCCAAAAGAGTTGGACATCGCAGTGATGAAGGCTCCACCTTCGCCCCAGCCCGCCTTGCCACGCAGGCAGACGCCGTTGATTTCGTTATCGCGATCAGTCATCGCAATAGCGGCCTGGCGAACGAAATCCCATGTAGGCGCATCCGGCATTTCAAGTCCGGCAGCTTCCATGAGGTCAGTGCGATACATGATCATTGAGCTCTCGCCATAGAACGGCGCAGCATAGAGCGTGCCTTCATGGCTAAGCCCACCAGCCATGGCAGGCAGGATGTCGTCCACATCGTACTCGTCACTCAGGTCATCAAGTGGAACAAGCCAGCCATTGGCGCCCCAGATCGGTGTCTCGTACATGCCGATCGTCATGATATCGAATGCACCGCCTTTGGTTGTAATGTCGGTTGTCACACGTTGACGGAGAACGTTTTCTTCCAACGTGACCCATTCAACATTGATGCCGGTATCGGCGGTAAACTGATCCGTGTAGCCTTGCATACGGATCATGTCACCGTTGTTCACTGTTGCTATCGTGATCGTCTTGTCCTGAGCGAGAACCGCTGCAGCACCGATCGTCAGCGCCGTAGCGGCGCCAAGAACGCGTAAGATTGACATGGAATATTCTCCCTTGATTGGATTGTCAGCTTCCACATATGTGCGCGAAACCAGTTTCGTCAACTGTCTACTGCTCGCCACTTGCTCCGAAAGGAGCAGGTTTCGCTCCGGTTTTCGCTGTTCTGGCGATGAGCGGCCATGCTCAACACCACGCGATCACTGGCCGTTTGACACGTATGTTGCTTGTCTGGAAAGAGCCACAATTCACCTACCGCAACAGAGCTGCAGGTCCGGTATCGGACTCTGAGCCGTAGCATTGCTGAGCGAACTCGCTCAGCTAAAGTCAAATCACCCGGCGGGCACCGGCCCGATCAATGTGACGACCCAAAACGGTGCATTGCGCCGAAATTCAAGCATTGCCCTTGGCCGAAGCAGGATTGTTCTGCAGGAATTCCCGCCGCTTCGATGTTCTCACTGTTTCAGCGCGGACTTGCCTTGCAGCTGTTCCATTTCCTTTCTGGAAAATTGCGGCTCCACAGTGTCCGACTAATCGGGTTGCCTTACGGCTCTCCGGTTCTGCCCCGGTCGCAATGGTCCAAAATCCACCATAATGTCCCTTGCGAAGCAGGCAGGCGCCTGAACCGACTTCTGATGCATGACCCGTGCACTGCCCGGGAAGCGTCATGCCTTTTGGACTGCACAACGGTCTCATTCACTGTGATACGCGAGACTCTTTCTCCGCTCCTCAATTTGGGCATCTGTAGGGTCCCACTTAAGGCCGTCTTCGTACAAATCAGGAAGGGTTTTCCAGAATTCCGAATTCGGGTCTCTGCACGCCTCCAAAAAACTGCTGTACCCCCAAAATCCGCCGATATCCTCGATCGGGCAGCGCCCGGTACCCGAGACCAGGTACGGATAGCGCCTGTCTTCGCGCGCCAACTGTATCTTTCCGGCCCTGATCCTGTGTACCCATTGGTCCCCGAAGTCATATATGTACGTGAACTCCCGTTTGCCGTGAAGGACGGCCAGAATATCAAGCAGAGTCTCGTCAAGTTCTTCATCCTCCCATTCGTCCGGACTCCAATGCATCCTTTGTCCGGAACTTCGTGCTTCGAACCCCCATGCATGATCGTTGTTCCATCCCATTGCGGCCTGAACATACTGGTGGAGAACATCAAGATGCGTATTCACGGGCACATCCATTCGCCTTGCAACTCTTGGATGCACCTTCAGCAGTGTAATGCTGAGGCGAACGATTTCTATGCGAGTTCGTGTTTGGCCCATCCGTTATCACTGTCCTTTTGGAATCTTCCCTGCATTGCTGCGCCACCTCTCGAACAGGTTCAAATCTCGCCTGCAAGCTGAAACTGGCTCCCCGCGGCAACCCTGAATCAGACCAGCATGCGCCAATTCATGTTGCCGGATTCACCCGGAATATCAGAAGCCTCACCACCCGCTTTCACCCGCTGCGTTGAGGTCAGTCGAACAGTGAATAGCGTGCATAGTGGCAACCGGGAAATCGTCAGTTCTTTCCCTTGGCCCAGGCCGGCCTTCGCCTTTCGAAGAACGAGGCAATGCCTTCCCGCGCCTCGGCGCTCTCCCATCTAGCCACAAGCCGGTCGGCGGTTGACTGATCTGATACGCAACCACTGTTGCCGGCAAGGCGGCGTATCAGGGATTTGGCGTCAGCCACTGCGCCCGGTGCGCAGTTGAGCAAGGCATCAACTTCTTCTTCCACGGCCTGATCCAGGTCCTCTATCGCCAGCGCCTGTGACGCCAGCCCCAGGCGCACAGCCTCACCACCATTAAACCGCTTCCCGGAAAGAAAAGTCCGGCGCGCTCCTGTCTCACCAATCCGCGAAAAGACGTAGGGGGAAATCGTTGCCGGTATCAGCCCCAGCCTGGTTTCAGTCAGGCTGAACTCTGCGTCCCTGTTTACGAACACGACGTCAGCAACCGCCATCAACCCGATCCCTCCCCCGAATGCACTGCCATGAACCCGTGCGATTACCGGCCTTGAAAGCCGGTTCCATGCATCCAGCATCGCGGCGAGATGGAGAGCCTCATTCTTGCGACCCTCAGGAGTTGCTTCGAATTGTGCCTTCATCCATCCCAGATCAGCACCGGCGCAGAATACCGTGCCGTTTGCAGCGAGTATGACAACTCTAACCGAAGCATCCGAGTCCAGTTGCCAGGCGGCATAAGCCAATTCACGGATCATTTTGCCGGACATGGCGTTCCGTTTGTCCGGCCGATTCAGCTTGACCGTTGCCACCCCTCTCCGGTCAACGATCAGATCAACTGAAGCATGCTCTGCCATTAGCCAAACGCGGGTGCCCGCTTCTCCAGTCCGAGTTTGGACCTGACCTCTTCAGGCGTCATCAGCCGCGCACCCAGCGACTCCACGATCGAAACCGCCCGCTCAACCAACTGTGCATTGGTTGCCAGCACTCCCTTGTCCAGCATGAGATTGTCTTCGAGACCGACACGCACATTGCCGCCAGCAAGAACGGCCGCCGCCACATAGGGCATCTGGTTGCGCCCGAGCGAGAATGCCGAAAAAGTCCAGCCCTTCGGAATGTTGTTCACCATCGCAAGGAACGTGTTCAGATCGTCGGGCGCACCCCAGGGTATACCCATGCACAATTGCACAAGCGCGGGTGACTTGAGGATGCCATTCTCGACCACGCGCTTGGCAAACCATAGTTGACCAGTCTCGAACGCCTCGATTTCGGGAACAACGCCCAGCCCGGTTATGATCCGCCCCATCTCCTCAAGCATTCCCGGTGTATTGACCATCACGTAGTCGGCTTCAGCAAAGTTCATCGTGCCGCAATCCAGGGTGCAAATCTCCGGCAGGCACTCGGCCACATGTCTCAGGCGCTCCTCGGCGCCTATCATGTCGGTGCCGTCTGGGTTTAGCGGCAGCGGTTTGTCATGTGGCCCCACTGTCAGGTCGCCACCCATTCCGGCAGTCAGGTTGAGGACCACATCGACATCGGCCGCACGAATGCGCTCGGTGACTTCGCGGTAATACTCGAGATTTCTTGACGGAACCCCGCTCACCGGATCCCGGACATGACAATGAACAACCGCTGCTCCAGCCTTGGCCGCCTCAATTGCACTATCGGCAATTTGCTTTGGTGAACGCGGAACGTGCGGGCTTCTGTCCTGCGTGCTGCCTGCACCTGTCACGGCGCAGGTAACGAATACCTCGCGGTTCATTTCCAAGGGCATGGCTCTGGGTTCCCTATTGCTGCGTGTTTCAATTGAGTTGACGCTTCATGTCATGACGGCACGACCGGAGGCTTCCGGGAGGATGCACCGGTCCTCAACCCCTTCGCAAATTCAGCGGCTTTTGCCAGCATATCCTTGTCCAGGCCAGTGTTTTCATTGCACCGGACCAACATATCGGCAAGGTCCTCTGTTGCAACATTGCCAGAGGCACCAGGGGCAAAAGGACAGCCACCAAGGCCTGCAATGGATGCATCGAATACGCGGATTCCGAAATCCATTGCCGCGGACACATTGGCAAGCGCATTTCCGGCGGTATCATGAAAGTGTCCTGCAAACCTGTAGGCCTCAAATCGTTGCAGAAGTGCTTCAAGCAGCCGGCCTACCTGTTCTGGGGTTCCCTTGCCGATCGTATCACCGAGTGAAATCTCATAGCAACCGAACTCCAGCAGTGACTCAGCGACTTTGGTTACGCATGCCGGTTGCGTTAACCCATCGTAAGGGCATTCCAGCACACAGGAGATGTAACCCCTGCACGGCACTCCCGCATTGAGCGCGCTGGCGACAACAGTGCGAAATCCCTCAAGGCTCGCTTCCACCGGCCGTCCGAGGTTTGCCACCGAAAACCCGTCGCTGGCAGATGCAAACACGGCGATTTCATCAGCCCCCGCTGCAATCGCATCTTCGAGACCACGGAGATTTGGCGCCAGCGCCATATACGACACACCGGCCCGCCTATTGATGCTTCCAAAAACCTCGGCTGTGCCAGCCATCTGGGGGACGCGTTCCGGCTTGACGAAACTGCCGACTTCAATCCTGCGGAAGCCACACTCCGAGAGCGTGTCTACCAAACGTGTCTTCTGGTCCACCCCTACCCAGCCAGGTTCATTCTGGAGCCCGTCGCGCGGTCCCACCTCTACGATCTCAATGCCGGTAGCACTCGCCGTCACGTCAATTCCCCATCGCCTGGATCGTTCAACAGGACGATGACCGCGCCTTCGCTGACCTGGTCATTTTCGGCAACCAGAACGGCTTCAACCAACCCGTTCCTAGGCGCGGCAAGCATGTGCTCCATCTTCATTGCCTCAATCGCCGCAATCGGATCACCGGCCATTACCGGCTGTCCCTGATCCACAAGCAGCCGGCTGACCACCCCGGGAAGTGGCGCCAACACTTCCGGTCCGGCTACCGTCACTGCGCCGGCAGCAACTTCGGAGTCAACAATTCGAAACTCCCACATTCCTTCGGAAAGGACGAATGCCTTGCCGTCAAACTTGCAGACAAAAGGCCATGCGCCGGTGCCATCGACCTGCCAACCGGACTGGTCAAGTCGGCAAGCCAGCATGGTTTCTGCAACCTGGACAATTGCGGTTTGATGGCCGCCTAACCGGATTGCGACCCTTTGCCGCGATGTACCAAATCCCAACAGGACATCCCATTCGGCATGGCCCCAGATCCTGAATCCTGCAAGCCCGGACAGGCCCGAGCCAACACCGGAAAGCTCAAGAGTTGCCAAGGCCAATGCCTCGGCGGGCGGGCAATCTTGCGCCGTGCGGGGCAACAAAACATCCTCCACCCATGCAGTATCGACTGTTCCGGCGCTAAAGCGGTCAGAATTGAGGACGGCCAGTAGCAACGGAATGTTTGAGGCGGTTCCCGACAGCGCCGTTCCTGACAACGCTTCACCGAGTTTCTTGACAGCAGCATCCCGGCTCTCACCTGTTGCTATGACCTTTGCGATCATTGGATCATACTGCGACGGAATTCGGTCACCGCTACCAAATCCTGTCTCCACGCGGATGCCATCGGGGAACTCAAGCCGTGTCAGGATGCCCGGCGCAGGCAGGAAGTCCCGGCATGTGTCTTCGGCGTAGACCCTTGCTTCCACAGAATGTCCGCTCAACCCGATTTCGCTTTGCTGGAGTGGTATGTCTTCTCCAGCAGCGACTCTGAATTGCCATTCAACCAGATCAACCCCGGTCACCTCTTCGGTAACCGGATGTTCAACCTGGAGGCGAGTGTTCATTTCCAGAAACCAGAATGAGTCGGGTTGCAGCCCTTGACTGCCATCGGCGATGAACTCGACAGTTCCCGCACCTTCGTAGCCAATGGCCTTGCCGGCTGCGACGGCAGCGCTGCACAACGCTGTCCTGAACTCCTCGGAAATCCCCGGGGCGGGGCTTTCCTCGATGATTTTCTGCCGACGGCGTTGCGTCGAGCAATCCCGTTCGAAGAGATGGACAACGTTTCCGGCACGGTCGCCGAATATCTGTACCTCGACATGCCGCGGATTTTCGATGAGTTTTTCGAGCAGAATTCGGTCGGAACCAAAGGCCGAACGCGACTCCCTGCGCGCTTGTTCGAGCTTAAGGTCAAACTCGGCTTCGGCATGTACAGCGAGCATTCCCTTGCCTCCACCGCCATCAACCGGCTTGATCAGAACCGGATAACCAATCTCACTCGCAATTGCTCGTAGGTCGGCTTCGCTGCCATGAGATTCCGACCAGCCGGGCACAACCGGAACCCCGGCTTCCGCCATGATGCGCTTGGCTGTGTCTTTTGGTCCCATTTGCCGCATGGCAGCGACTGGAGGCCCGATCAACGTCAAGCCGGCATCGGCCACTGCCTGTGCGAACTCGGGGTTTTCGGAAAGGAACCCATAGCCGGGGTGAATCGCCTCTGCGCCAGTATCGAGCGCGGCGTCGATCACCCGTTCGGTGTTCAGATAGCTTTCGGTGGGAGCGGCCGGACCAATCCACCGGCTCTCATCGGCCTGACTGACATGCAGGGAATGGGCATCCACATCTGAGTAAACTGCGACTGTCCCGATACCCAAACGACGCGCCGTCCGGATTATCCTGCAGGCGATTTCTCCCCTGTTCGCAATCAGAACTTTAGAGAACGCACCGGCCAATCGTTGCCTCCTGCCGCGAGTTATTTGCCGACTGCATTGACCCGTTCAGCGGGCGACGGCAACCCCTATCGCGGTTACGCTGCGCACAGGGTCGCGTGCAGACTGGCAGATGCAACCAGAGTTCGTGAAGTACGCCACAGGAGGGAAAAAAGAGACGGGCGGCGGCCCGCACTGCTGGCAGGCCGCCGCCCCATCTATTGCTACCGTTACCTAGCGCTCAAGGGTGCCGATACCGGTGTAACGGAATGCTTCCATTTCGAATGCATCTACCAGTTCCGGTCCCGATGCTGACGAGAGGATGTCGATCCGGCCCAGGAACACCAGTGGAATGTCATCACTGCGGCCCTCGTGGTCGGCGCGAATTGCTTCAGCCATGGCGACACCGACATCATCGCTCATCCGCATTGGAGTAGCCATGAGTTCGCCGTTGCGCAGCGCTTCGAGTTCATCACCAGTGCCTCCCCACGCCGAAAGCATGACTTCGTCGCCCTTTCCGGCAGCCTGAACTGCGGAAATCGCACCCATTGCCATCGCGGTGTTGGCGTTATGAATGTATGTGACTTCAGGGTATCCCGACAGGATCAGCTGGGCACCGTTGAATCCGCCTTCCCGCAGGAAGTCGCCGTAGTGCTCATAGGCCATCTCCCAGTTGGAATTTTCCTCCAGGCATGTACGGAATCCTCCCGAGCGTTGGTCATCAACGCCTCCGGGGAAGCCGCGTATCATGGCGTAAGTGCCCTCTGTGCCGAGATTCTCCAGAACCCAATTGCAAATGTTCAGCGCTCCGAAGAGGTGAGAGAAGGTGGTGTACATCATCGGCTGATCGTCGCCCCACTCCTGGAGCGCGGTGTCGAAATTGAGGATGATGACTTTCTTGCCCGCGTCCATCAGCCCCTTGATGTCATCCTGCTGAAGCTGCAGTTCAGACGGGCCGAAGATCACGTACTCGAAGTCCTCCCGGGCCACCTGCTCGGCGTAAGTCGCCTGCAGCAAGTTGTCCCCCATTTCGGAAGCAAACTGCACTGCTTCAAACGGCATTCCCATTTCGTTGAAGCGGGCTTCCATCGCGAGATACGACCGCAGCCAGAAATCGGAAACATCCTGACTCGGATAGATCACGGCGATCTGAAGCGGCTCGTCCGGCGGGTTTGCCACCGGCACGGCAGGCTCGGCAACCACCGCCTGCATGTTCGCAAGTACCTCGTCGGTCTGCACCTGATGGTACCACCAGAAGTACCTTTCATCGTCATCGGGCAGCGACACCAGCGGCAAGTTCTGGGCAATTGCGCCAGGCGCCACCATGCAAAGCGCAACGACGGCGCTCGCTACTGTTCTGCTGTTAATGAACATGTTTTCCTCCCCTCCTTTCAGGGTTGTTGCGCAGCACTGCGTATCCACGCAGTTCCCAGCGCTGATTGGGGCCGGAGGCCCGTCATGCCGACTACTCGTCGGTCCTGTCGTCGCGGTTCGAACCGCGCTGCAGGTAGGAATAGAATCCGATGGAAGCTATGATGATGAGTCCCGCTGCGACCAACTGCCAGAAAAACTGGAAGCGAAGGATGACGAGGGCGTTGGTCACCATCGAAAGCAGCAGCACACCGATGAGCGTGCCGAACATGGTACCCCGTCCCCCGAACAGCAGCGTGCCGCCGACCACAACGGCCGCGATCGTGTGCAAGGCAAACCCAGCCGCGGCTGTCGACTGGATGGCGTTGAGCCGTCCGGTGAGCAAAATGCCGGCAATCGCGGCGCACAGTCCCATCAGCGCATAGTGGTAAACCTTCTGCCGGTTCACATTCACGCCGGTCAAAACTGCTGCCTCGCGGTTTGCGCCGATGGCGATTGCATACCTGCCCAGCCATGTCTTGTGATAGATCAGGAAGCCGATCGCCAGTGCAATCAGCCCCACTATTGCCGCAGTTGGGAACACATCCCCGATGCGGCCCCGGCCCATAAACGGAATCGGTTCGGGAAAGCGTGCCAGCACCGTGCCGGCGGCCATCACGAGTACAATGCCGCGGTAGATTTGATCCATGGCCAGTGTCGCAAGCAGGTCGGGAACATGCAGTTGCGTGATCACCAATCCATTCAGGACCCCGCAGGCCAGCCCCACAACGAGCGCCACTGACATCGCCATATAGACATTCCAACCCGCGTCCTTGATCAGCAGGGCCATCGTAATGGCGGACAGGACGGCAACGGCCCCGATTGAAAGATCAATGCCCTTGCCAGTAATGACGAGGGTCATCGCCATGCCGAGGACCATATAGATGGCTGCATCCTGAAGAATGATCATCAGGTTGTCGATTTCAAAGAACCGCGGCTGGAGAATCAGCATCGCAATCGACAGTGAAATGATCATTACCAGCGGGCCTGCCAGGTTGATGTACCGGCGCAACCAGGGGAGCTTGAAAGTCCGCTCGGCGTTCTTGTTGCCTGTCTGCCCTTCAACAGCTGCCATGTTTCCTCAAATTCTACCCATCAGGATTGCACCACAGGCTGCTCTGACCCAACAATCAGTCCCAGAACATCCCGGCGTGTTGTCTCGCTTACCTTCACGACGCCCGCCCTCCTGCCGGCCCGCATGACGAGTATGCGGTCGGCAACTTCGAATACATGCTCCAGATTGTGGCTGATCAGTATGATCGGTGTGCCCCTGTCACGCACTGAATTGATGAGGTTGAGCGTATTGCGTGTTTCCTCAGGACCAAGCGAAGCCGTAGGTTCATCCATGACAAGGATCTTCAAGTCGGTCCTGTGTACGGCACGGGCGATGGCAACAGCCTGGCGTTGCCCTCCCGAGAAGTTGCGCGTCTGCTCCAATATGTCCGGCAATTCGACCCCGACCCGGTCCCGCAGAATCTTGACCGCGTCCCGGCGCATCCGCGAATTGTCAATGAAAGGCAATCCGGCGAAGCGAACGAGCGGTTCATCGCCGAGAAAGACGTTATGCGGAGCCGGCAATGTGTCCACCAGTCCGAGGTCCTGGTAGACCGCAGCAATTCCGGAGTCGAGAGAGTCCCGGCGGGACCTGACATTGGTTGGCTTTCCGTCGACCTCAATCACGCCCGAGTCGGCAAGATAAACTCCGGTGAGGACCTTGATCAGCGTTGTCTTACCGGCGCCGTTGTCTCCGACGATTGCGAGTATCTCGTTGGCGTAAAGTTCCAGATCAACATCAATAAGGGCGCGCAAACCGCCAAACGCCTTGTTGATCCCCTTCATGGTCAAGACTATGTCCTGAGGCATCGGACAAACTTCTCCTAAACTCGAAACCGGCAAGAAAGCGGCGCAATTCCAAGATGCTCGCGTCCTCTTGACGCAGCTGTACAATGACAGAGAAGTTCCTCCACAGTGGCGGATTTGTATCCCGGCTGGGATTCACCGTCAACGGCAAGTTCGTGCTCTTTGACTCAACTCCAAGGACAAACAGATGCTTAGCGATACAGCGGGATCGCCGCCAACTGCGCATTCCGGCCAATGGATGCTCTGGATTGCCCTCCTGACGACCTCCCTCAAAGCCTGCCATGATCGGGCATTTCAGGAATTGCCCGAGGCCATGCATCTTGTCAGCAAGGCCAACCGGTACGCTCCGACTGCCCCTGCCGATTGCGGAATTCCAGTGCCCGTGAGCAATTCCAGATTGCAAGCAGCCATCGACCTTGTACGCAGATTGATGGCAGCCGGGAAACGCACTCCCGGTCGAGACTCTGGATGGCCTTCGAAGATCGCACAGCTTTCAGGATTCAGTGCGGCATATGGATATTCCGGCGGCAGGCGGCCGACTCACATGCGGAAGACGCCATATTTTGTCTCCCCGATCGGGGCGTTGAGAGCAGCCTCCAGGCTGAGCGTCAATACGGATCGCGTGTCGACTGGGTCTATGACGCCGTCATCCCAGAGCCGCGCCGAAGCATAGAGCGGATGCGATTGGGCATCGAATTGACTGCGGATCCTTTCTTCGTAGGCGGCAAGCTGCTTCTCGTCCAACCCGCCTCCTGACTTTTCGGCGGCCTGCCTGCGAACGGCGCCGAGAACGCCTGCGGCCTGTTGGCCACCCATCACCGAAATCCGGGAGTTGGGCCAGGACCAGAGAAATCGCGGCTGAAACGCCCTTCCCGCCATTCCGTAATTTCCTGCCCCGAATGAACCGCCAACGATAATAGTGATCTTGGGAACAGCTGTCGTTGCGACGGCGTTGACCAGTTTGGCGCCATGCTTTGCGATGCCCTCGTGCTCGTACTTCTTGCCAACCATGAAGCCGGTAATGTTCTGCAGGAAAACAAGAGGAATGCGCCGCTGGGAGCACAGTTCCACGAAGTTCGCTCCTTTCAGCGCACTCTCAGAAAACAGGACACCGTTATTGGCAACAACTCCAACCGGTATACCGCAGACATGCGCAAATCCGGTCACGAGCGTCTCACCAAATTCCGCCTTGAACTCGTCGAAACGGGAGCCGTCGACCACTCGGGCAATGACCTCCCTGATGTCGAACGCAGTCATCAGATCGCTCGGTACAATTCCCGGTATTTCCAAGGGATCATATGCTGGCGTCTCGGGGGCCTGCCGGTCGACGGACTCGGGCAGCACCCTGTTCAATGAACCAACCGCCTGCCTGGCGAGCGCCAAGGCATGCGAGTCATCCTCAGCAAGATAGTCGGCAACGCCGGAGCGGCTTGCATGAACAACCCCGCCACCAAGTTCCTCGGCCCCCACAACTTCCCCTGTTGCCGCCTTAACGAGCGGTGGCCCCGCCAGAAAGATCGTTCCTTGATTGCGTACTATGATCGAGACGTCGGACATGGCCGGCACATAGGCACCGCCAGCCGTACAGGAACCCATTACCGCCGAGATCTGCGGTATACCGGCTGCCGACATCCGCGCTTGATTGTAGAATATCCTGCCAAAATGATCCCGATCCGGAAACACATTGTCCTGCTGCGGCAGATTGGCGCCTCCGGAATCAACCAGATAGATGCATGGCAACCGGCACTCGGCTGCGATTTCCTGAGCGCGCAAGTGCTTCTTGACCGTAATCGGGTAGTAGGTGCCGCCCTTGACCGTGGCATCGTTGCAGACAACCATGACTTCCCGGCCGGCGACCTTGCCGATACCTGCGATCATGCCACCGCAGGGAACCTCATCCTCATACAACTCATGGCCCGCTATGGCTCCGATCTCAAGAAAGGCGGATGCCGGGTCCAAGAGATTGGAGACGCGCATACGCGGCAACAACTTGCCCCGTGAAGTGTGCCGGTTCCGCGCCCGGTCTCCACCCCCGGCCGACGCCCTTTCCGCAACATCCTTGATCCTGCGCAACTCTGCCGCCATCGCCGCGCTGTTGCGTCGGAACTCAGCCGAGCCCGTCGCGACTTCTGAAGTCAATTTAGCCATTTGTGAGCCCAGGGTTGCTTTGTGTCCGGTTCAGATTACGAGAACCGGATCAAGGGAGATTATCTTTTGCCTTCGTGCCGGTATCAACTCAACCGCGGTTGCCGAACAATAGGGCCAGCACCAGTTCCGCGTGTTCCTTGGCAAGACAGCGCGAACAGGAACACGTTCTGGCCGCAACGCCTTACAAGCGGCACGCGCTCAATCATCCACTTCCTTGAGCAGTTCCCGCCCGATCAGCATGCGCCTGATCTCCGAAGTTCCGGCGCCAATCTCCATCAGTTTCGCATCCCGGAATAACCTGCTTACCGGTGACTCCGACAGGAAGCCCGCTCCGCCCATGGCCTGCACCGCCTGATGCGCCTGGACCATTGCCTGTTCGGAAGAATAGAGCACGCAGGCCGCTGCATCCTGCCTGGTAACCCGGCCTTCATCGCAAGCCTGGGCAACCCTATAGACATAAGCCCTGGCTGAATTCAGGGCTGTGTACATGTTTGCGACTTTCTCCTGCATCAACTGGAATTCGCCGATCGGCTTGCCGAACTGCCGTCTGCTGCGCATGTAAGGCATGATCTCGTCCATGCATGCCGCCATGATGCCTGTGCCGATTCCCGACAGCACAACGCGCTCGTAGTCCAGTCCAGACATGAGCACTCGAACGCCCTCCCCCTCTTCACCGAGCACATTTTCGTACGGCACTTCCACATCATCGAAGACCAGTTCGCATGTATTTGATCCTCTCATTCCCAGCTTGTCGAGATGCGGTGAAGCCGAAAACCCATTCATTCCCTTTTCGACGACAAAGGCAGTGATCCCCTTTGATCCGGCATCGGGGTCTGTCTTGGCGTAGACAACGACGGTATCGGCTTCCGGACCATTCGTGATCCAGAATTTCGCCCCATTCAGGCGGTAATGATCATTCCGCTTGTCAGCCATCAGCCGCATTGAGATGACATCCGAGCCCGCGCCGGCTTCGGACATTGCCAATGCACCAACTTTCTTCCCTGAAACCAGTCCCGGAAGAAACTTGCGTTTCTGTTCCTCGGTCCCTTGAAGGCGGATCTGGTTGACGCACAGATTTGAATGCGCCCCATATGAAAGTGCCACGCTGGCAGATGCTCGCGCCAATTCCTCTACAATCACGACATGGGCAAGGTAGCCCATGCCCGCGCCACCGTACGACTCCTCGACGGTGATGCCCAGCACTCCCAAATCACCGAGTTCGGGCCACAGGCCGTCAGGAAACCGGTTCGACTTGTCAATATCCGCCGCAATGGGCTTGAGCCTGTCATTGGCCCATCGTCTCGTTGCATCCCTTACGGCTTCGACATCTTCGCCCAGATTGAAACACTTGTCCGACTCAAACATTGGCCCGAGCCTCTGAAATTTGACCCGAGGTGCGAACCAAGCGCTCCGCCACTGTCGGCAGTTCATCAAAACTGTCCAGAAGCGCGTCAGGACGGTATCGCTCTACTCCACCCTGTTCCGGTCCGAACGAGACCAGGATTACCGGGGTCCCAGCTGCCCGTGCGGTGAGCAGATCGGTTTCCGTGTCTCCGACGAAGACCGAGCGATCAGCCCGCCCCCCGGCCGATGTGATGGAAAACAACAACGGGTCAGGATGAGGCTTTCTGACCGGCAAGGTATCGGCTCCAACGAGTGAGTCAAACCAGGTGAGCATGCCAAGATTGTTCATCAATATCCGGGCCAGCCTTTCCGGCTTGTTTGTGCAGATGGCCAGTTTCCATCCGGACTTGCGCATCTGGGGAATGACGCTGTCCACACCGGGATAGGGTTGTGTAAGCCGGTCAATGTCCTGTTCATACCTGTCAAGGAACTCTGCATACCACCCGTCATCCAAGACTGCCTCAGGAGGCTCCCCGGTAACTGCCGTGATGCCTGCGCGCAAAAGTGCCCTACCCCCGAGGAAGGCAGTCAGCTTGTCGGATTCAAAATCGAGAGGTGTCCCGTAGCCCTTTTCTGAAAGAACAGAATTAGCCGCGAAGATCAGGTCACCGCTGGTGTCTGCCAGCGTTCCGTCAAGATCGAATGCTACCGTGTTCAACGCTATCGACCGATCACATTGTCGAAGGAAACCACCTTGAAATCCTGCGCAACATGTCGTGAATCCTAGTGTAGTTGATCGGGCGGACACACCATATATATTCACGCTGCTCTATTGGAAAGGCAATGTGAATGGCGCTTGCCGTAGTCATACTTGCGGCCGGGGATGGCACCAGAATGAGATCGGCGCAGCCCAAGGTCCTGCACCGGCTGGCCGGCGCTCCGATGATCGAGCATGTCCTCAAGACAGCCGCCAAGCTCGACCCAGACAGGATCATCCTTATCACCGGCCCGGGCCATGGCGAGATCGTCAGCGTTGCCGGTAGCATCAATCCAGACATCGAATTCGCCGTCCAACCGAATCGACTGGGCACAGGGGATGCGGTGACTGCCGCCCGCCCGGCGCTGAAAGGGTTCGAGGGCCAGGTTCTGGTCCTTTACGGCGATACGCCGATGTTGCGGCACACTACGGCCAAGCGGATGATTTCGGAACAGGGCAAACAGGCCCATGCCGTCTTCCTCGGATTCAGACTGGAAGATCCATCGGGATATGGCCGATTGATTTGCGATAACGACGGCGCACTTGAGAGGATAGTCGAACATGCCGACGCCAACACCGATGAACGGCTTGTCAACCTCTGCAACAGTGGAGCCTTGTGCGCGGACTCGGGAGCTCTGTTCTCGCTGCTTGAGCAGGTCAGGACTGACAATTCCGCCGGTGAAATTTACCTCACCGACATAGCCGCGATTGCAAACGAACAAGGTCTCCGGTGCAAGGTGGTTGAAGGAGAGGCGGATGAACTTCTGGGAGTGAATTCGCGATCGGATCTTGCCCGTGCTGAAGCCGCCTTCCAGAAGCAGGCGCGCCAATCGGCATTTGAGAGCGGCGCAACACTGGTTGCTGCCGAGACCGTCTTCTTCGGGCTTGGCAGCACACTAGGTTCTGATGTTGTTGTTGAACCCCATGTGGTGATCGGACCAGGAGTTGCTGTCGAGGAAGGCGCCACAATCCGATCTTTTTCGCATCTTGAAGAGTGCCGGATTGGCAAGAACGCCATCATCGGCCCATTCGCCAGAATAAGACCGGCAACTTGCATCGGCGACAATGCAAAAGTTGGCAATTTCGTCGAAATCAAGGCATCGACCATCGGCAAGCAAACCAAGGTCCCACACTTGTCCTATGTCGGCGATGCAGAAGTCGGCACGGGCGTGAACGTAGGGGCAGGCACCATCACCTGCAATTATGACGGTGTCTCGAAGCACGCGACACGGCTGGGTGACGGCGCATTCATCGGTTCGAATTCCACCATCATTGCACCGGTCGAGATTTCGGATCACGCGATGACGGCTGCCGGTTCGGTCATAACCCAAGACGTTCCAGAAAGGGCGCTGGCGCTGGCACGTAGCAAGCAGAGGAATCTGGCGGGAGCCGCAGCAAGACTGTTCGAACGGCTGAGAGGCACTGCCGGCAAGAAGACAATTAACCAGACTGGCACAATCACCACGCCAACCGATCCTGCGGTAGCGCGCGGTGGTAATAGGGACAGGAGCTAACTGAATGTGCGGTATTGCCGGCTTTCTGGGTTCGACTGAGGCAACACCGGTGCTCTTGGGGGCGCTTCGCAGGCTTGAATATCGCGGATACGACAGTTGTGGCATAACCACACTGAACGCAGGAAGGTTTGAAACAAGGCGGACAGTGGGGAAATTCGATCTGCTCGCAGCCGCAATTGATGAGCAACCGGTAATCGGAACTGTCGGCATCGGTCATAACAGGTGGGCGACACACGGGGAGCCAACACTGGCAAATGCCCACCCTCACCAGACATCAGCTGTCTCTGTTGTGCACAATGGCATCATCGAGAATTACCGGGAATTGAGATCGGAACTCTCCGAGCGCGGCTACCCCTGCACGACCGAGACCGACACTGAAACCGCTTCGAAACTCTGCCATCGATTTCTGGATGAAGGACACACGCCGGAAGAATCCGCGAGACTGACTGTCAACGCTCTTAGGGGTGCGTTCGCACTGGTCTTCCTCTTCCAGTCCGAGGAAAACCTGTTGTTCGCTGCCCGGCGTGGCTCGCCCCTGGTGATAGGTCACGGAAACGGTGAAATGTTCATAGCCTCGGATGTGGTCGCGCTGGTTGGTCTAACCGACACGGCAACGCACCTCGAAGACGGCGACTGTGCCGTGGTCAGCCGGCAGGGAGTCAAAGTCACCGACTTTGAAGGGAGGACCATTGATCGGCCCGCCGTCAAGATTGGCATCACGGAAGACGATGCCGACAAGTGCGGTCATCCGCACTTCATGGCAAAAGAGATCTTTGAACAACCTGCGGTGCTAGCCAAGCAACTAAGCGAATATCTGGATCAGAACGGCCGCATAAGGCTCCCTGATGGGATGCCCAAATTCACTGAAATTGACAAAATCGCACTCATTGCCTGCGGGACTGCGAATTTTGCCTGTCAGGTCGGGGCCTACTGGTTCGAGCAGCTTGCTGGCATTCCGGCGAGAGCAGAAATTGCGTCCGAATTCCGTTACCGGGACTCGGTGCTGGATGATAGAACGCTTGCTATACTCGTAAGCCAGTCTGGCGAGACGGCCGACACACTGGCAGCGCTACGTCACGTGAAAACAGCAGGTTGCCCAAACGTGGCCGTTCTCAATAGCACGACGAGCACCATGGCCCGGGAAGCCTCCGCAGTCTTGCCAATCCATGCCGGTCTGGAAGTCGGAGTGGCTTCGACAAAGGCCTTTACCTGTCAACTTTCAGCCATTCTGTTGCAGGCGCTAACTGCTGCTGAGGAGAAAGGACAACTCGATCGGGCCAGTTTGGAACGGCTGTTACTTCAAGTAAGGCGCCTGCCGATTCTGGTGAACACTGCACTTCATGGCAGCCAGCAAATTGCAGAAATCGCTGGCCGGATCGCCCCTTATCGTAGCGCCCTGTTTGCCGGCAGAGGAACAATGTATCCGATCGCCCTGGAAGGTGCGCTAAAGCTCAAGGAGATCAGCTATATCCACGCTGAGGGCATCGCCACCGGCGAACTCAAGCACGGCCCGATCGCGCTTGTGACCAAGGATCTTCCTGTCGTTGTACTTGCACCGCCCGGCCAGCTTCTGGAAAAATCACTTTCCAACCTCGAAGAGGTTCGGGCACGCAAAGGAAAGGTCATACTGATATCGGATGAAGGAACTGTCCGGCGACACGAAAGGGAAGTCTGGTCTTCCATAACGGTAACAGCCTCAGATCCCTTGCTGTCACCGTTGCTTTATACAATTCCGCTCCAACTACTGGCATACCACGCTGCTGTAGCCTTGAATACGGATGTTGATCAGCCACGGAACCTGGCAAAGTCGGTCACGGTTGAGTGATTTGGTTTTGGCACGTTTCCTGCCCGTGTCATTCAATCTTTATTGGTCAGCAGCGAACCCACTCCAAGGCGTCACCAAAGAGATCAATGAACCCGATGAATGGCCCGCACGGCAGCCTTCATGATGAAAGGGAAACGTGCGAGCAAGCCGTGAAAGCTGCTCCAGAAAGGGACCCGCGATGTGGCGACGGCTGCTCGCTGCGATTTCACCAGTTCGGAAATCTGTCAGTCCGCGGATGCCGCCCGGCGGACTTGGTGGCAGTACCATCGCTCACAAGGCCTGAGCTAAGGAGGCCAAAGGCCAATCGGAGGTTATTGGTTAGCATAGTGGGAAGAAAGCTGCTGCAACTAGGGAGAAAAGAGCCAGAGCGGGCGACTCCAGAGCCAACGCCTCGCGACAAGTCAGGTGGTACTGGTTCTTTGGGCAGTTCACTCCTGCGACCCTGCCGCCGATCAACCCAACTTACCCCGCAACCAACCGACCAAGGTGTCACACGCTTTCCGCACGAATTCTCAATGCAGCCGTGTCCAAAAGCCTCATTTCTGAATGCATCGTGTCGCACGAACTCACTTCAAAACGGTGGATGAAGCGCCAGCGCCAAGGATGCCTCAATGTGCCGAACCGACTTCGTTACCGCCTGGCCAAGCAGGTCCATTTCCCGGATCTGCCGGATACGACTGCGGAAGCGTTTGTGTTCCATTTCCGACAGCAGGTGCTTGAAGATTCCGCAAGCATCAACAAGCAGCACCATCACGACTTCCTCTGGCGACGGAATTTCGTCGCTGTAGAGGATGGAAATTATCTTGTGGCGCACCTCGCGATCGACTTCGCCGTCCTTGATCGGATATCGGCGCGACTTGAAGACCCAGAGGACCCGGTCGTCCTTTTCTTCAAGGATGCCCTTCTCACAAAGTCTGCTCAGCGCGCGCTCCTTGATGCCGTCGGCACTCCTCGCCACCCTGTCCACCCAGTAGCGGGCATCCTCTTGCGCCCCATGCTCGACAATTTCCTTCAGGACTGGATCCAGAAGCGCGTCGCCCAGCGGTTCGGGGTCGATTACCGTGAGCTTCTCCATGTCGGAGTCGATCTTGTTCTTCAGCGCAAGATCAAGGAGCACAGCGCCGGAAAGGACACATCTCATCGACAATTCGGGCACGTGAATAAAGCGCCCCTCTTCGTCTTCAAGCAGCAACAGCAGTATTTCTTCGGCAAAACTGAGCATGGTGTGGCTCCTCTGTTGTTCGCCGCTCCCTGAAGCGAAACTGACCGCAACAATTCCCGAAAATGATATATCGCCAGCAGCCTCCATGCAACTCGCACCATGGTCGGGCACTGCTTCGGGAAGCGCACAGAAAACATGACGAATGGCAACGGCGTACTGTGCGAAGGCCTTGCCGCATGCCATTGGCTGCACTATCGTAGAGACATGGATGCCATCTCTTCTCTCGTAGACCCGTTTCAACGGGCGATCACCTATCTGAGGGTCTCGGTCACCGACCGCTGCGACTTCCGCTGCGTCTACTGCATGTCGGAGAACATGACATTCCTGCCGAAGCGGGAACTCCTGACACTTGAAGAACTGGACCGGGTCTGCTCCGTCTTCATTGCAATGGGCGTCCGCAAACTGCGTATTACAGGAGGCGAGCCACTTGTGCGGCGGGGAATCCTAGACTTCTTCCAGTCGATCTCACGCCACTTGGGCAACGGACTAGATGAATTGACCGTAACCACCAATGGTTCGCAGTTGGCGAAGCATGCTGAAGCACTCAAGGCGGCCGGGGTCAGGCGGATCAACGTCTCACTTGACACGCTGAATCCCGAAAAGTTCGCCAGCATTACCCGTTGGGGGCGGCTTCCACAGGTGCTGAACGGTATCAACTCCGCACTGGAAGCAGGCATTCGCGTCAAGATCAACACCGTGGCTCTGAAAGGCTTCAACGAGGATGAACTGTTCACTCTGGTTGACTGGGCAAGAAGCCTTGGAATGGACATGACGTTCATTGAGGTCATGCCCATGGGCGACATCGGCAATGAGAACCGCCTCACACAGTTCTGGTCGCTGCGGGATCTGCGGTCCCACCTCGAAACCAGGTACACATTGAAGGATCTGGAAATATCTACGGGTGGACCGGCCCGGTACACCCAGATCAAAGGCACCGGACAGAAGATCGGCTTCATCACACCTCTAAGCCACAACTTCTGCGAAAGCTGCAATCGCGTGCGGCTGACCTGCACGGGCACGCTCTACATGTGTCTTGGCCAGGAAGGCAGCGCGGACCTGAAATCACCACTGCGCTCAAGCCCGGACAGTGACGAGGCGCTCATCCGGGCGATCCGTGCGGCTGTGGACCGAAAACCGAAGGGTCACGATTTCGACTATAGCCGCCAGAAGATCTCTGGTCAGATGTCCCGTCACATGAGCCATACCGGTGGCTGACTGATTGATCGGGTGGCTGTCAACCGCGCCGGTCAGAACTGCAATGGCTTAACCTGCAAGGGCACGCAATAGACGGGCCCGCTTGCTCGGAATGGACTTGATCTCCAACCCGGTAAAGACGTGCAGTGTCGAGAGGTCCCTGTCCACGACCGCATGATCGGATACCCATCCGCCCAAACCGAGGTAGGATTTCAGAAGCGGAGGCATTTTCAGCATGGCCTGCTGGCGATTGGCTTTCCGGTTTCGAAGCAACGATCCAAACCTGAATACACGCGGCGCCTTGACCTTGGGCAGCCAGCGCTTCGGTGCCAAATGGCGCTCCCGCAGCAATGCAAACGAGTCGAGATAGGCGTCTGTGTCAATGCCCTCGAATGAAGAACACCCGAAGAGAAGCTCAACGCCGTGAGCGTCCACGATCTTTGCCAGCGCGCCCCAGGCAATTCGCATGATATTTGGGTCATTGACGCCTGGCCGAATGCAGAACCGCCCCATTTCGATCATCGGCCGATCGAATGATTTCAGCTTCGAGAGTTCATAGTATTTGGCTGAATAGGTCTTGGTTAGTTCCGAACCACCACCAAGGACCAGAAGCCGGAAGCAAGCCACGAGTTCGCCGGAACTTCGCTCCTCAATCAGGATGTGGATGCACTCCTCATCGAACTCATCCTTATCGATTGCCCCAGGATCGACCTGCGCGCCCCGGTTGGCCCTGAAAGCCAGGTGGCGCAATCTTTGGGCTCTTTCAACATCCTGCTGTGTTGAAGCTTGTCTCACCAGATACTTGGAACCCATCAAATCCCGTCTCCAGCAAAAGAACCGGCCATCGGCATGGCAGGTTGTGTATTGATTTTTGCGCATTAGGCAAATTAGAATTCAATCTTGGCAAAATTGTGACCTTCAGTGAAAAAATGAGCGACAAGATTGTAAAATCCGAAGCGGAATGGCGGGAGCAATTGTCAGAGGCCGCGTTCCGCGTGACCCGGCGCTCCGCAACTGAGCGGCCGTTTACTCATGACGACTTCCCCAAGGCAAACGGGACGTTCAAGTGCATTTGTTGCGACGCCGACTTGTTCGACGCCAATGCAAAATTCGATTCCGGGACTGGCTGGCCTTCCTTCTGGCAACCGATCAATGAGTCTTCGATCGGTGAACGGCCTGACCATTCGCTTTTCCGCAAACGAACCGAGGTAATTTGTAACCGCTGTGATGCGCATCTTGGCCATGTCTTCCCTGATGGACCGAAGCCAACCGGACTGCGCTACTGCATCAATGGTGTAGCATTACGCTTTCAAGCGGCCTGAGCCGGGCCATACTACGAATTCTCGGAAAATCGCCGCTTGGACTAACCGAACGAGCGGCGAATTCCGCAACCAGCATCCTGTCAATAAGGGTTGGGACAGCGTGTCCCATCGTCAGGTCTACTGTCTCCCAATTGATCTGACTGGATCCAGCCTTCCGAGTCCGCGCAACAGCTGGTCTATAAAGGTCAGCCGGCCAGCGCTTGTCTCTGTGATTCGACGCGAAAGAGCTACCGTGCGGCCGTCCCGAAGTGCGTATCTTTGCACGTTTGCGACCCTGCCCTCGGCATCAAAGGAAATCGCGACAAGCCGACGGTCAACCTCCTTGGTCTCCCGATAACCCTCCTGGCTGAACCTGCTGCTGACATAGAACCAGGTTTCTCCATAGTTGTCATTCGTGGTGAATGGCGAACCGGCGACCTCCAGCACATGTTCCTTCGTGCTTTCGCCAAGCGTCAGTTGCGCAAGTTGCGACTCGGGCGGGGTATAGCCGTGGTCCCGGTAGATTGGCGAGCAGGCTGCAACCCCGAACAGAATTGCTGTCGCAAGGAGCATAAACTGATGGGCGGATAACAAGCGCATCTCGATTCCAGTTCGTCCGCTTAAGACCGGCGCGTACCTAGCAACTTTGGCGCGCTCAAGTCCAGCGGACTCCTTGGCTTCGCAGCAATTCTTGCTGGTAGAAGCCCTTCCACATCTTGCCTTCTGGCACGAAAATCCGCATACATTCCGCCTCACCTTGACACAGCGGGGCTAAGGCGCTGAACGGGCTAAATCGGGCGGTCGTAGACGAACTCTCCTACTGCTCTTGCTGCCGAAGTGAACGGAACGGCCAAAACCGCTAGCCGATCACGGCAACCGGCTGCCCTTCAGGGAAAGGGAGATTCACGATTCACGACTGTTGGCTGCAGTGAAGTCTCCGAAGGCCGTTCAGTTGCTAATGCTACCAGCCAAGAGGACTGCCGCTGTCGAACACCCTACCATCCTGGAGCACCTGAGGGCGGCTTGCCTCCATGACCCTGCCCACAGCAACTAAAACAGGCATTTCCACCAGCAACCGCTTCAAGAACCTCGTCACTGATTTCGCCGTCAAAACCTTCCGGCGCCGGAGGGATCACCAAGTGCATCTTGTCCGGATGATCGCTGTCGGTAACCAGTAGGTCTACCCCGTCCGGCACATTATATCCCGCCTCCGCAAGTACGCTGCGAGGGTCATCAAGCAGCCTTGATTTGTATTCATCGTCGCTCCAGGACTGAGCTACGACTTTTCCCCAAACCGCTCCCAAGTTGTTCGCTGAATCTGACATCGAATTCTCCCAATTGCTATTCGATCATGAAGGCCCATGCTGTTCAAAGAACTGCGATCGCCCTGATTGAGGAACACATCTCACTTAACTTTACAATTTGGTTCACACTAAACCAACTTGTTTCCACTTGCAACAACCTTGTTGATCAATCAACCGCGACAGCATTCAAGTTTTCCATACCGCGACAATCACAGCCAACTCTCATAGAGCACGCAATCACGTTTCCGGCTTTCAGTGTGCCAACGCCCTGAAGTGTATTGAGCACTGTCTTGCGGCGGCGAGTTTCTCGTTTGCTCTCACACTCTATCGTCGGGGGAAGAGCCCCTCGTGACTTTGGCAAGCCAAAACCGGCAGGTATGACATTCTCGTACCAACCCGGGCGGGAAACCACTCATGCTTCGCGGCTGTTGGCTGCCGCGAATAGGATGCAGCCACTGCGTAACAGCGCCTGCATCTCAACCGGGCTGCCGAAGCCGAATTCTTGATCAGAAGGGGTTTTTGCCTCCGCTCCCCTGACCACAGGTGCACGCGACGCACATTCCGCCGACCAGCCCTTCAAGACTCTCATCACCAATCTCGCCGTCAATGCCTGCCGGCGCCGGAGGAATGACCAGGTCAATCATGTCTGGACCACTGTCTCTGACCGAAACCCCTACCCCTTCAGGCACGTCAAATCCCGCCTCTGCAAGAACGCTGCGAGGATCGTCAAGCAGCCTTGATTTGTACTCATCGTCGCTCCAGGACTGAGCCACGACCTTTCCCCATACCGCACCCAAGTTGTTGGTTGAATTTGACATCGTATCCGTCCTCACCTTGTTTGATTTTGCCGGTTCATGTCGCATCCGGAACCAGCATCTTCCCAAATTAAGCGATCTATACGGCAGTTCACTTAATCTAGGAATTCCATCTTTACCGATATTGGCCGTGGTTGCAAGCACCATCGTAGTCAGTAATCCCTTTTGAGACTCGCATTGGCAGATGTGAACAATCGAAGGCCTTTGAAGTGAAGAGTGTCCGGCGAAACCGGCAGTTGGACAGCCGGCAGTAAAGAATTATGACTCTGAACTACTCTTTTCTCATTCGGCTTCGGGCAGCCATGATCGCCTGAAGTCAGAGTTCTTCAGGAGGCCCATCAGGTCAATGCTTGCCGCTACAAGTCTGGTGGCTCCTGGATCGCGCAAATGTGCCATTTCCGGATCTTCCGGGCCACGCGCTGCGTCTTGAATTGCGGGCATCTGGCCTATATCGCTTGTTGCCCGCAGGCTGGACCAAAGATTGCAAGACCAATGAATGAATTGATCCGCAGGGACTCAAGCGATCAGGTTAGGCCATTTGAGAAGCGAATTCTGCGCATTGGCGATCTCAGCACTTCCGCATCCACTCGTTTCCGTTTCTTGCCTCATCAAGATGTCCAGAATGATCTTGCCCGGGAAATGCATGTCATTTCTATTGCGAAGCTCCGAATCCACGGTGAAATCTGGTCAGTATCTCCCGATGAGTGGCAACTGCAGGGCCAGGTTGGGGCAACGGTAACACAGGAATGTGTGATCTCGCTTGGCAACGTCAGAACACGTATCGACTCCACTGTACGGCGGCGTTTCCTTGCAGACCGGGCCCGTGTCTTTCCGGGACTTGAGTGCCGCGTCCCGGATGACGACACAGTTGAACCCCTTGGCGAGGAGGTAGACCTGCTCGAACTGGCACGGGAGGTGATGCTGCTGGAGCTTCCGACCTATCCGCGCCTCGAAAACGCGATCACACCTGCGCACCACACGGCAGAACCCAGGCAGTCCGGCGAACCGGAGATCGAACGCCCCTTTGCGGTACTGTCGGAATTTCGCGACAGACTGGCGCAATAGAAAAATTGGCATTGCGCACCCCCGAATTGATTGTATTTTCCGCACACTCCAACTACTCTTAGGGACTTGCGCCCTTGTGGCGGTCAGACACACACGCCGAGACGGCAATACTGAGGCATTCGAGTTAACTCATGGCTGTACAACAAAACAAGGTGTCCCCGTCGCGGCGGAACAAGCGGCGCTCCCACGATGCACTCGTTGCGGCGAACTTCGCGGAATGCCCCGAATGCGGCGAACTGAAGTTGCCACATCACGTCTGCGCCGCATGCGGATACTACAATGGCAGGTTGGTCGTCGAAAAAGTCGAGGATGACATAGACGACGCGGAGTGACCCGGCCGCAAGGTTGTCGCGGTTGATGCCCAGCACACGAGAATCTCAGAATAGTGACCCGCATGGGATCGTCATCTCGATCGATGCGATGGGTGGCGACCTTGGTCCGGGTGCCGTGGTTTCCGGCATGGCCAAGGCAGCCAGGAAACATCCCGGCATCAGGTTTGAGGTGTATGGCGACAACGAGAAGCTCTCGCCAATGATCAAAAAGCAGAAGAGTCTGCGCGGCAGGTGCAAGTTGCACCATACCGACGATGTCGTCGAAATGACCTCGATCCCGAGCAGTGTGGTGCGCAACGGCCGCAAGACTTCAATGTGGTCTGCCATAGATGCTGTAAGCAGCAATCAGGCTCAGGCAGTCGTGTCATGCGGCAACACCGGCGCGCTCATGGCCTTGTCGATGTTGCGATTGAAGAAGGCTCCAGGCACAAAACGGCCAGCGATGGCATGCCACTGGCCATCCCGTAATAGCCACGGATCGTCAATTCTACTCGACGTTGGAGCCAATATCAGCGCTGACGAACAGGATCTGCGTTCATTTGCCATTCTGGGCGCAAATTATGCCCGGATTGGACTGGGACTGGCAAAACCGAGAGTAGGCCTGCTCAACATCGGAAAGGAGTACACCAAGGGCAGAAGAGAGGTCAAAGCCGCAAACAGCCTCATTTCCGAAGATGCTGAAGAACACGGGTTTGAGTATGTCGGCTATCTGGAAGGCAGCGATATCCCAACCGATGTAGCGGATGTCTATGTCACCGACGGATTTACGGGCAATGCCATGATCAAGTCTGTCGAAGGGACTGCTGCATTGCTGCGGCAGTTCCTGCGTGAAGCGTTTAATCACACTTTCTTGTCACGCATCGGGGCGCTTTTTGCGTTAACATCGCTCAGGCGCCTGTCCAAACGGATTGATCCACGCCGGGTCAACGGCGCGGTATTCTTGGGACTTGATGGCACCGTGGTGAAATCGCATGGCAGCGCAGACGCGGTCGCAATCGCCGCAGCAGTCGACCTGGCGGTCAGGTTGTCGTTATCGGGGCCGGGCATTGTCGCAGCGGCAGGCAGAATATCCGAAGGCGCCGGTGCAAGGGGCTGAGTGAGCCATGAGCAGGAAGCGATCAGTCATAACGGGGGTGGGTCACTACCTGCCGGCCCGCGCGGTTCACAATGAGCACTTTGAGGAATTCCTTGACACCAGTGATGAGTGGATACTGGCCCGAACAGGCATCAAGACACGCTATTTCGCCGACACAAACGAAACGACATCAAGCATGGCCATTGCGGCGGCACGCGAAGCTCTGGCAGACAGCGGCAATTCACCTTCGGATATAGATGCAATCGTCCTGGCTACTTCCACTCCCGACAACACCTTTCCCTCGACCGCAACTACGGTTCAGGCTGAATTGGGCATGAATGGTGGCTTTGCCTTTGACATCCAGGCCGTTTGCGCCGGGTTCATTTATGCTCTTGCGAACGCCAACGCCTTGCTGATGACTGGCGACGCCAGGAAGGTTCTGGTTATCGGGGCCGAGACGTTTTCCCGAATTTTGGACATGACCGACCGGGGAACATGCATCCTGTTTGGCGACGGTGCCGGCGCCATTGTACTTGAAGCAGAATCGGCAGAGGGTGAACCATCCGACAGGGGCATCCTGGCCACAAAGGTCTATTCCGACGGCAATTTCAAGCATCTGCTTTACGTTGATGGTGGTGTTTCAACCACACAGACTGCTGGTCACCTCAGAATGAACGGGCGCGAGGTGTTTCGCCATGCGGTAGACAAGTTATCCAGCGCCGCCACCGAAGCACTCGGATCTGTCGGATTGGCGGCTGCAGATGTTGATGTGGTGATACCCCATCAGGCAAATCTGCGGATCATCTCGGCGACCAGCAAGAGACTTGGACTCTCGGACAAGAAGGTCGTCACGACGGTCCAAAGGCATGGCAACACCTCAGCGGCTTCGATACCTTTGGCCTTTCATCATGCCAGATCAACAGGGGTCGTAAATCATGGCGACCTCGTGCTGACCAAGGCCATCGGCGGAGGTCTTGCCTGGGGCGCAGTTGTATTGCGGTGGTAGGAGACCAGCGTCCACCAATTGCTCAGTTTGCTTGATCAAGCAGCAATCCACCATAACCGGTAAATTTCTGTCCAAACCGTCTTCGGCGCCTGTTGTCGCTTGTATGTCGCAATGGTGTCGTAAATAATAGCGGCGGTCGACAGACTCAGCGGTTGTGGGAGGAACATTGAAACCACTGACAAAGACGAGAGCCGACCTTACGTACGCGGTCTACAGAAACGTCGGCCTGTCGCGAAAGGACTGTGCCAACATGGTCGACGACGTGATTGGAGAGATGGCGGACGCCCTCGCCCGCGGCGAAAGCGTCAAGATTGCCGGATTTGGGATCTTCGAAATCCGGCAAAAGAATGAGCGGGAGGGCCGCAATCCGAAGACAGGTGTTGCGGCGTCGATTTCGCCACGCCGTGTGGTCGCATTCCGGCCGTCCACAATCCTCAAACGAAGGGTTAACTCTGAAAGCTGAGTCAGTGGCGATGTCCGCATCCGATAAAGCTCCAGATGCATTTCGAACGATAGCCGAGGTCGCAGAGATCATCGGCGTGAAGCAGCATGTTCTACGCTACTGGGAAAGCCAGTTCGACCAGGTCAAGCCGGTCAAGCGCTCCGGCAACCGCCGTCACTACCGACGGTCGGACATTGAACTGATTGCGGGTTTGAGGTTGCTGCTTCATGAGGAGAGCCTGACAATTAAGGGCGCACAACGGATACTCAGCCAGAAGGGAACCAGGCATGTCGCCAGCTTGGGCGCTGAGTACCTCGCCAAACAGCGACCAGCCATTGAAGACATTGAAACTGACGAAACACCTGGCCCGTTGCCGGAAATGCCAGGCAAGAAGGCAAATACCGGTATTCGGGTGTCCAGCCCAATAGCCGAGACTCCCGCAACCGTTGAATCTCTTGCTTTAGAAACCGGGTCGCAGAAACCGGACAAGGCCATGATCAGTGTTGCAATTGCCGGGCGCACAGTTGCGATCCAAGCCGACTTGGTGAATAGCCTGAAGCCGGAAGAACGGAACCAACTAGAGAAGCTGGTTGAACGCCTGAGCGCTGTCAAAACCCGAGCCGAAGCCGATATTCAGGCTGCCCGCAGCAAATTAGGCCTTGCCTAGCCTGCCCAAATCCCAATAGATTTCGACCCAAGTCGGGCCATAGCGCAGCCAGGTTAGCGCGTTCGTCTGGGGGGCGAAAGGTCGCGAGTTCAAATCTCGCTGGCCCGACCATTTGCCAGCGTTGATTGTTCGGACTCCGTTCAGACCTCAAGAGGCGCGTAGATGGGCGGTGATAGTGAAGGCGTACTAGCCGACTTTCAGATCAAGGCGCTGGCTGACGCGGGCGCCATTCGTACCCTGGACCCTTTGACCGAGGATCAAGTCCAGCCTGCCAGCCTTGACTTGAGGCTTGGCAAGCATGCCTTTCGAGTGCGGACATCCTTTCTTGCCGGTGCCGGCCGGGCTGTTGCCGACAGGATAAAGGAATACCAAATGCACAGGATCGACCTCACTGCCGGGGCGATCATGGAAAAGAACTGTGTCTATCTGGTCGAGTTGCAGGAAAGGCTGGATCTCGGTCAGTCTCAAATCTGCGCAGCTGCAAATGCCAAATCCTCCACCGGTCGGCTCGACATTCTCACGCGCCTGATTGTCGACGGCGGCACGGAGTTTGACCGGGTTGAAGCCGGTTACCGAGGCCCGCTCTATGCAGAAATCTGCCCCCGCTCATTTTCGATCAAGGTCCGCACCGGGTCGCGACTCAACCAGATCCGTTTCAGGCGCGGCAATGCCGGACTGTCCGATGCCGACCTCAGCCAGGCTCATGAGAAATTCCGGCTGGTGGCAGGCGAAGCGGTCATCGACGGTGGACTTGGCTTTTCGGTAGACCTGAAGCGACCGGGCATGCTCGCCGGATACAAGGCGAAAGCGCATACGGGCATTGTCGATATCGACAAGGTGGCGGCCTATGGGATCGACGATTTCTGGGAACCGGTGAGAGCCGAAAGCGGACGCATCATTCTGGACCCCGGTTCCTTCTACATCCTGGTAAGCCACGAGTCCGTCAGCATTCCTCCAGGGTTCGCTGCCGAGATGATGCCCTATATGGCAATCGCGGGCGAGTTTCGCGTGCACTATGCCGGGTTTTTCGACCCAGGGTTCGGACACCGGGAGTCCGGTGGACAGGGATCACGCGGCGTGCTGGAGGTCAGATGCCATGAAGTCCCGTTCCTGCTGGAGCACGGCCAGATCGTCGGACGCCTTGCGTTTGAAAGAATGTCGGCTTTGCCGCTCGCCCCTTACGGAACGCGTACAAGTTCGTCTTACCAAGGCCAGGATTTGCGGCTCTCAAAGCACTTTCGGCAGGCTGGGGATTGAAGTTGTTATGCGCTTCTGGCCCCGAAGAAGTGTCAGTCCGAAGCCGGTGAATCCGTGGCCGACTCCTCGTCTTCGGTCAATATTTCCAGGCTTGAGAGAAGTCCTGCTTCACGCAGTTCCTTCAGGCCAGGCAGGTCCGAAACCGATTCCAGGCCGAAATGATCGAGAAATGCGCGTGTGACAGTAAAGGTCGCAGGTCGTCCCGGCGTTTTTTTTCTCCTGCCTATTCCGACCCAGCCTATCTCGATCAGCTGATCAAGCGTTCCACGCGAAACTGATACACCCCGGATTTCCTCGATTTCTGCCCGTGTAGCCGGTTGGTGGTAGGCAATGATCGCGAGGGTTTCCAAGGCAGCGCGTGACAACTTTCGCAGTACCTTCTTTTCGCGGATCATCAGGTGACCGAGGTCGGGCGCAGTTCGAAACGCCCAGCCATCGCCAACCCGGACAAGGGTTACGCCTCTGTCCTCGTAGCGCTTCGACAACCGTTCGATTGCCGGGCGAATGTCGAATTCCACCGGCAAGCGCCTGCGTAACTCGCCGATCGGGACCGGTTCCGCCGACGCGAACAGGATGGCCTCCAGCATTCGCTCCTGCTGCTGCTCTGTCAAGGCGCCGGACAGTTCTGGATCATCGAAAAACTCAGCCAATACCCGATTCCCGATTTCCCCTGATGTCGATCTGGGCAAACGCCGATGCTTGCCGCATCTGCAGCTTGCCGGATCGCGCAAGTTCAAGCGTCGCCGCAAACATCGATGCTGTCGCTGAGCGGATTTCCTCTGCATCACCTGCCCATCCCTTGGGTAGGAATTCTGCGAGGCTCGCCCACTCGACTGTGTCCGAAAGCATGTCGACAATCAACTTTGTCGCCTCCTCTACCGCCATGTACCGTCGGCGTGCAGTATCAAAAGGCTTGTAGTCCCGGCCGGACTTCAGTCCGGCATAGGCCTTCATGAGTTCAAGTACCGTAACGTTGTATTGAGGATGATGGATCAGAGCGAGTTGTTCCGGCATCCCCCGGGCAAAGAAATCCTTCCCGAGCTGTTTTCGTACAGTCAAATCCCGCGCAGCATTGCGCATCGCATCCAGCCGCCTCAGCCGGAACGCCAGGCGGGCGGCGAGTTCTTCCCCGGACGGCTCGTCTGAGGCCGGTTCAGGCAGGAGCAGGCGCGACTTGATCAACGCCAACCACGCAGCCATCACGAGGTACTCGGCAGCAAGTTCAATCCGGATAGATTCCGATCTCCTGATGAATTCGGAATATTGCCTCGCCAGCTCCAGTACCGAAATTCGTTTCACATCGACTTTCTGTTTGCGCGCCAGATCCAAAAGCAGGTCGAGGGGACCTTCGAAGCCGTCGACATCAACGACCAGAACATCGTCGCCGACCATGGAATTCACCCTGATGGCTGTTCTGTGCGGTTCATTCACAGTCACGCGCCCATCAGTTCAGAAAACTCGGCCGCCAGTTCCTCGATATTGGCCGGAGTTGGCGGCTGGCGCAATCGCAAGGCCTTTTCGAATCGTATACTGGCGACACCGGTCAGCGTGCCGGCCGAACTGGCGATGGCCTCCATCTCATCAAGTTTCCCATTACAGTGAAGAACAGTATCGCATCCTGCCTCGATTGCTGCCGATGCGCGTCGGTCTATGGGCAGCTTCAGCGCCGACATTGAAATGTCGTCTGTCATCAACAGCCCTTCAAATCCAATCTCCTGCCTGATGTGCTGAATGACTGTCGGAGACATCGTGCCGGGCGTAGAACTGTCGAGAGACTCGTAGACAACATGCGCGGTCATTCCCAGAGGCAGGTGATTAAGTTCCCTGAATGCGCTGAATTCGCTTTCCGCAAGGTCGTCGAACGGCTTGCTGTTGACAGGCGTCGCAATATGGCTGTCTGCGTCTGTGCCGCCATGCCCTGGCATGTGCTTCAGTACCGGCAACAGACCACCTGCAAGGCATGCGTCTGCAACTGATCTTGCCGTCGATGCAACTGAAACCGGGTCCGTTCCGTAACACCGATTGCGGATCACAGGATGTGTGTGATCTCCAGCCACATCCGCCAATGGCACGCAATTGACCGATACTCCAACCGACGCGAGTTCATGGGCAATCATTCTGTAGCGCAACCACATTGACCGGGAACGCAATCGGCCCTCGACATTCTCGCATTGATCAAGCGCCGGCAACCAGTTCCGCCATCCTGTGCCCCTGAATCTCTGGACCCGCCCGCCTTCGTGGTCGACCAGCACCAGCGCATCATGTCCCGCCGCCTCCCGCATTTCTTCTGTCAGCGAACGGATTTGATCGTGCGAACCGGCATTTCGGTCAAACAGGATGAAACCAAGTGGGCGAACTTCAGCGAAGAACCGTTTTTCGGCATCAGTCAGTCGGTTTCCAGCGCAACCGAATATGCAGGCTCCGAGGTCTGTCATCTTACCACCGTCGGGACACAAGTTTCGTTTCTGCTAACTAGTTCGTCGCAAAACCAGAGCGCGATTTCCCTTGCCCCGAACCCTGCAACCCGCAGCCTGGTTATCGGCAATCCGCCGCTGGATGCCGGTTCAAGATACCAGTCAACACTGGTCAGCAAATCCGAATGCCTTTGTAGGAGCATTGACCATTTGAGCAGAGCAGCGGTTTCATCTTCAAAATGGCCAAGCTGAGCCACATCACTACCGGTTTGCACGGCCTGTGGCTCGATCCTTTGCTGTCCGTCACCGCGCGATTGCGCAAACGACTGCCAGATGATCACTGCCGGGTTCAACTGATCCAGCTTGGCGGGTTCCCGGCCAGACTCCTGGAAGGCCGTTCCGCTCACTCGCCGGTGCATCTCCCTTCTGGCTCGCGGTGACATGTCTGCGCTCGCAAGCGGGTTCACGCCCGGAGCATACCCCGAAATCTCGATCGCTTCAGGCGCGTCGTCTCCCGCAAGTATGTCGTTAAGCGTGAATTCCTGGAAGGGTGACTCCTGTCCCCCTCTGGCGCTTGGCCGGACCTTCAGTTCTGCAACCGACGGCTCTATTACAATCGGCTGATAGGACTTGTTGCGAGCCGCAAGCGATCCAGAGATCGCCACTCCCAACAACAGGGCCAACGTCAAGCCTGCTCCGAGGAGACTGGTCACTCTCCGGAGCCTGTCAGCGCGTGCTCCGCCGCGCGACGCCGAAGGATGGCCCTCGACCGTCGAAGTCGTCATCAATTCCTGCCGCTCTTGCCGCCTGCAAATCCCAAATCAGGTAGCCAATTCTGTGCGGTTAGCCCCGCATCTCTGTAATCGGCTCTACGCCTAGAATACCAAGTCCTGTGGCAATAGCAATTCCCGTGCTGCGCGCCAACGCAATCCGGGCCAGCGAAGCCGCAGGTTGATCCGTGTCGACGAACCTCAAACCGGGCTCCGAATTGCCTTTGGACCACAGCGAATGAAATTCCGACGCCAGCTCATTGAGGTAGAAGGCGATCCGGTGAGGTTCGTGGCTTCTGGATGCCTGTTCGACGACCCGCGGCCATTCGGCAATCCGGCGGGCAATCCCGACAAGCGCCGGATGGTCATTCAGTGTCAAGTCCGCTCCTTCAAGATCGGCGTCATCCACAGAAAGACCGGCTGACCTCGCCTTGTTCAGTACCGAACACACACGGGCGTGCGCATACTGAACATAGAACACCGGATTATCTTTTGACTGGCGCCTGACCTCATCAAAATTGAAATCCAGTGTTGCATCGTTCTTGCGCATGAGCATGACAAATCGCGTGACGTCAGGACCAACCGCGTTGACAGCTTCCCGCAATTCTACGAACTGGCCGGCACGCTTCGACATCTTGGCGGCGCCCTGGGCGGTCATGACCCTGACGAGTTGCATCAGCTTGATGTCGAACGGCATCTGGCCGCCCGACAATGCAGAAACCACCGCCTTGAGCCTCTTCACATAGCCGCCGTGGTCTGAGCCGAATATGTTGATCAGTTCATCATAACCGCGCTTAACCTTGTCGTAGTGGTAGGCGATATCCGAGGCAAAGTAGGTCCAGGAACCGTCCGACTTGCGGATCGGCCGGTCCACATCATCTCCATGCTCGGTTGCCTTGAGAAGAGTCTGCCGCCTCGGCTCCCAGTCATCGGGAATGCTGCCTTTCGGCGGGTCCAGCACACCCTCATAAATGAGGCCGCGGCGATCGAGCTCTTCAAGCGCTGCGTCAATGCGGCCGCCGTCATCAAGCGACCGCTCGCTGAAATAGATGTCCATCTGGATGCCAAGCGACTCCAGATCCTGCCGGATGATCGCCATCATCGACTTAATCGCATGCGACCTGACAGCCTCCAGCCACTCCGCCTCGGGCTTGTCAACAAGCGAGGCTCCATACAGTTGCTTGAGGCTTTCGCCCACGGCGATCAGGTAATCACCCTGGTATTCGTCATCTCCGAATTCGACCTGGCGGCCGTTCGCCTCAAGGTATCTCTGATAGGCTGAACGGGCGAGTGCGTCCACTTGAGCGCCGCCATCATTGACATAGTATTCCCGGACGACCTTGCTCCCGGTGAATTGAAGTAGCCGGCCAAGCGCATCCCCGAAAACGGCTCCCCGCACATGGCCCACATGCAACGGTCCTGTCGGATTGGCCGAAACAAACTCCAGATTGACTGACCGCCCTCCTCCGATTTCGGAACTGCCGAATTCCGGGCCGGACCGGATTGAGTGGCGGACCACATTCATCCAGGCTTCCGGGTGAAGGCGAAAGTTGATGAATCCGGGGCCTGCAATCTCCGCTTCAGCAACCCGCTCGTCCTTCCTGAGTTCCTGAACAAGATCGGCCGCAAGATCGGCGGGCTTCCGTCTGGCAATCCGCGCGCCGACAATTGCCGCATTCGTCGACAGTTCCCCGTGCCCGGCGGATTTAGGCCGTTCCACCGTAACAGCTGCAAGCCGTTCTTCGGTCGCCTCCGCTTGACCGGATAGAGCTTCGGTCAGCTTGCCGATCACTTCGGCCCTTAATTCAGCAAAGAGATCCACCTTGGATCCGCCTCCATAGCGATCTTGGGCGACTGTGTTTGTACAGGTGCGCCACTTGTTTTCGGTCTAGCTATTGCACTGGCTTGGTCAATGCAAAGAACTCGGCAATCCTGCTTTGAACGGCCAAACCTCTCCGTCAGCAGTGGCCAAGCACGCTAAATCCCTACGGCTCATACGTCCCTGCTCTGCGGGAAAGCAACAGTTCGCCTCGGCCTGAGCCGATGGCCTGTCCGGAGCCTCCATCAATCATTGAGTGCATCGCAAGCGCAAAATTGTCGGTCATTCCTGCTATGAAGTCGGCCAGAACCCTTGCCTTATCCGACGTGTTTCCGGCCCGGTTCGCCTGCAACCTCCAATCGGGCGGCAGCAAATCTGTCTCCTCCATAAGGTGACAAAACAAGTCACAGACGACTTCCTGACCATGCTGCCGCTCCAGTTCTACATCACCTGAACGGTACATGCGGACCCGAAGGAAATTACGGATTTCATCCAGCATGGCTCTCGTTTCCTCGGATGGTCCCACCACGTTCCGATCATGCTGCCTTACGTCCTCGGCAGATTCAGGCGCCAGTTCGAGCAGACGTTGCTGTGTTGACAGGATGATATCGTTGACCAGTATCTTGAAGATCCTCCGTAGCATGGTTTGGGCAACGCGTTCCGTGTCAGCCCTCGGATGAGCTGACTCCAGCCCGTCAAGCACCGGTCCGACCACCGGCAACGGACAGATTTCGTCAAGGGAGAACATCCCTGCCCTGAGACCGTCCTGCAGGTCATGACAGATATATGCAACATCGTCGGCGGCAGCCGCCACCTGTGCCTCTGCGGATGCCCGCTGGGAAAGGGCGAGATCATGGCATCGATTGTATTCGGAGAGCGCAAATGGAACATCGCCGACTATCGGCCCGTTATGCTTGGCAATTCCTTCCAGGGTTTCCCAAGTCAGGTTCAGGCCGTCATGTTCAATGTATTGGCGCTCCAGACTTGTAACGATCCTGATCGCCTGTGCGTTGTGCTCGAAGCCCCCGTATTCCTCCATCAACTCCGACAGCGCTTCCTCACCAGCATGGCCAAAAGGAGGATGACCCAGATCATGCGCAAGCGCCACTGCATCGGCAAGGTCAGGATCCAGGCTGAGGGCGTTGGCGATAGACCGCGCGACGCGCGACACCTCGATCGTGTGTGTCAGCCGTGTTCTGACATGGTCCCCGTCGGGAGCAACGAAGACCTGCGTCTTGTGCATCAACCGGCGGAATGCCTTTGTATGCACGATCCGGTCGCAGTCCCTTTGAAACGGCGACCGCCCCGGTTCCTCCTCAATAGGATAGAGCCTGGATGACTGGCTGGGCGGATGGCAGGCGAAGCTCGCCAGACCGTTTTGTTCGAGCGGCATGAAGGCTCGGATCCTTGCCGACTGATCGCGCTACACATATATTGCGTCATCGGCGAATTCCAACCTCTTGAGCACCGTGAAGATGGCGATCAGCATTCCTCCAAAGGTCTCGGACCGCGCCTTTCGCAAATTGGCAGAGATCAACAGCCAGACAGGCGAACAGCAATCCCTCAGGGTTGCAGTGAAGGGTGGCGGGTGTTCCGGGTTTCAGTATGAGATACTGTTCGACGAACCGGCGGCAGACGATACGGTTCTTGAAGGGCTGGGCCAACGTGTGCTCGTCGACAGCATTTCGCTGCCGTTCCTCGAAAACGCAATCATCGACTATTCGGAAGAACTGATTGGCGCCCGCTTTGTGGTCGAAAATCCGAATGCCAAGTCGACGTGCGGTTGTTCGATGAGCTTCTCTCTCTAGCCGGATCGCCGGTCACTCATGAAGGTTGCAAGCTACAACATCAACGGAATCAGGGCGCGGCTTCCGAGGGTGCTCGATTGGATTGATGAGGGCACACCCGATCTTGTCCTGCTACAGGAAATCAAGTGCGCCGACGAGAAATTCCCGCGATCCGAATTCGAAGACCGGGGCTATGTGGTCGAAACCCACGGCGAAAAGCAACGCAACGGCGTTGCAATCCTCTCAAAGCTCCCACTCGAAGATGTGAAGCGCGGTTTGCCCGGCGACCCGGACGACCAACAGGCACGATGGATTGAAGCAACTGCCGTTGGCAAGTGCCCGGTCAGGGTGTGCTGCCTATACCTTCCGAACGGAAATCCCGTACCCGGAGACAAATACATCTACAAACTTGCCTGGATGGAACGGCTACGGGAACGGGCCGAGGAATTGCTTCTGCTGGAAGAGGCAACGCTGCTTGCGGGAGACTATAACGTCATTCCACAACCGGAAGACGCAATGACGCCCGAAGATTGGACCGATGACGCGCTTTACCTCTACGAAACACGGGAGGCATGGCGGCGCATTTTGAATCTTGGCTATACCGATGCTTTTCGAGTCAGGAACGGATCGCCTCTCAACTTCACCTTTTGGGATTTCCAGCGCGGAGCTTGGGAACGCAATGAAGGAATTCGCATCGACCACTTCCTTCTTACTCCACAATGCGCTGACCTGTTGAATGACTGCTGCATTGACCGGCATGTGAGGGGATGGACAAAGCCATCCGATCACGTGCCAATCTGGGTGGACCTTGAGGCCTGAACAGGATCGGCACCCCCCATCAGTTCAGTGTGACATCCTCCCTGTGGATCCAGTGCACGGGCATTGACGCCAAGCCGGGAACGAGGCGTGTTGACCAAGCGAGTGTCCTTAACAGCAAATTGCGCGGGCCGGTTGTTGTTGAATGGTAGAGCCTGCCCTGGAAGTTGGTTGCTCTTGCGACCCTGTTCACCCGGTGGTTCCTTTTGCGTCTAAAGGCTGCCAAGGCACTTGGCATATCGTCGTGCATCTCCAGCATGCGGCATAGTACCCATGCGTCCTCCAGGGCCAGGTTGCCGCCTTGCGCAAGGAATGGAAGCACCGGATGCAGTGCATCCCCGGCCAAGACTGCCCCGTTTCCGGACCAGCGTCGGGCGGTCCTCGTTTCTGCAAGCGTCCATCTGCTCACATTTTCGGCTCCCTTCAGTATTTCCTTTACTCCGCCTCCGAACCCGGAAAACTGCTCCACGAGTGCTTCGGCCGCTTCGTCTTGCGGGCGCCCGTACGGGAAAGCTCGCCGAAAGCGCCGAACTGCAACCATGTTTGTCGGGCCTGCATGAGCGGGCCTATACAAAACAATGTGGCGATTCGGCCCGACAATGACCCGGACATGACCCGGACCTAGCGCATCGGTTGTTCCTGAGGGAATGGTGCCACGCCAGGCAATGTGATTTGACATGATGGGCGGTTCATCAGGATTGAGAAACCTCCTGACGACCGAGTTGATCCCATCTGCTCCAATCAGGAGCGAGGGCTTGATGACAGCACCATCTGCCAATGAGATCGCGATCCCGCTGGATTCCGGCAGTACGGCTTCAACCCTGCATCCGAGCCTGACGCTTGCCCCTTCGGCGGTCGCTGCGTTAGCCAGGAGTCGCACAAGGTCAGCGCGATGGCAGAAGGTGTAAGCCGCACTTCCGCCACCGCTCAACGATAAATCCAGTTGAAGCAGTTTGCTGCCGGAAATGTGTTCGACGAGATCAGCCCACCTTGCTGGCACTCCGCATTTTCGAACCTCGCTGTACAGCCCAAGTGCAGACAGGACCCGCATGCCGTTAGGGGTAATCTGAATTCCGGCTCCCGACTCGAACGGCGCCTCCGCCTGCTCGTACACCACCACGCTCCGTCCGGACCGGGCAAGGAGCAGGGAAATAGCAAGCCCGGCGATGCCCGCACCTGCCACCGCCACGGGACCTGGCACCGCATCTACAAGGGAACTAGGAGCTCGCGTCGGCAAACTTGTTATCCGACATACAGGCGCATTGAACGCCCGGACCGTTCAGTCGTCCCGAAATTCCTTTTCGGCCCGCTCATGCTTTTCCTGGGCTTCGAGGCAATAGGTTGCGATCGGCCGCGCCAGCAGGCGCCTGAGGGAAATCCGCCTCCCGGTAGCTTCGCAATACCCGAACTCCCCATCCTCGATCTTGTCCAGTGCCATATTGATCTTGACCACCAGTTTGCGCTGACGGTCCCTGGCGCGCAACTGTACCTGCCTCTCCGATTCCTCTGTTGCGCGGTCGGCGAGATCCGGGATGCTTTGGGTCTGTTGTTGGAGCTTCCTGATCGTGTCTCTGGACTCGGCAAGAATCTCGTCCCGCCATGCCACCAGCCGCCTCCTGAAATACTCTGTCTGCATTTCGTTCATGAACGGCTCTTCTTCCGAAGGCACATAGTCCTGCGGGAGGTAAACAACTGACTTCATTCAGTCATTCTCCAGGAATGAAGGGGCATCGCACTCAACCAGATAGGGGGCCATTCCGTTGCCGGCACACATAGTCAAACTCTAGTTTTCTGTCATTTACTTTTTTGGCGATTGCATGAAAATGGCCGAGTTTCATGCAGAGGACCCAAATGCTCTCGCTGACTGGATCACCCGTTGCCTGCCACGGCCCCGAATGCACCCCGGCATCAAAACGCACAGAAGCCGCCGGGCCACGGTACGGATTACTGGCGCTGTTGCCCGGCGGTGGCAACCTGAAGCGAGGTTCCTAAGTTGCTAGTGATTTTGGGAGCTGTGCTGGGCGCACTTTGGGGCGCGCGCAGAGCCATCCTTAGAGGAGGAAACCGCCTGGACATGCTCCACTACGGCTTGATCTACGCTATCGCTCTCGCGATCGCCGGACTTTTCCTTACCCTGGCCGCCGGATGGATGGGGATCGGTTGAGAAGGCCAATCTCATGCATCGTCGCTCATTCAACTCATTCATCGGACAAAGGGCAATACGGAACGGGTCGGATGTCAAAGGCACTCTATGCTGCGCCCCAACGCCTGGGCTGCAACCCGATTGCCAAGCCAGTGACAGCATCACCAACTGTTGTCCGGTGGTGTACTGACTGCGTTGAGAGATGTGCTGACCTGATCAAATCGGGGAGACGTCACATGCACCCGTACCTTCCCCTCAAGTTCGGTTGATTCAACCCAGAAAGCGGCCACGCCGCCCCTGAACGACAGTAGTGACGGCCCCAAAAGAGTTGCCGGCCCATCGACAGTGATAGAAACCGGGTCGGTCAGAAACGGTAACAGGTTGCCAGCCTGGTCCAGAGCCTTGACCACGATCCGTACCTGGTCCTTCTCCGTTGAAAGCAGCCAATCGCTGTCTGCGGCGATTTCCATTTCATGGGCCACCGGATCCGAAACCAGCAATCTCGTTGCCACGGCATGTCCTTCCACGAACGCCGTGAAGGTCGCATCTTCCCACAGTTGCCCCCAGGCACCGAGGCAGCCGGGCGGGATTTGCTGCTGATCAATGATGACCGGCGGATGCGGCAGGTTTGGGTATGCCGCCCGGTCTGGCCGAAAACGCATCGCGAATTCGCTCCCACTTCGAAGCTCGACTTCTTCGGCATTGGTCAGGATGATCAGCGGCAACACACCGCCAATGCTCCTTTCTCCGCGCGCCCACCAGGTCACTGGCTGAAGAACCACCTGCTTTCCGGGATCGGACTGGCTGGCATAGACGCTCGCTGCAAACTTCGGAACGCGGAACATGTCCAGGACGCCGTGATGGCAAATGCGGTCGCCGGAACCAAAATCCTTGTGCGTATTGTAGTCGGCCATGCACCAGCCGATGCAACCAGCAATCTCTGGATCGCCAAATGCTGCATCGAGCACTTGAAGAAACCTTGTCACATGCTCCATCTGCCTTTGCTCATTGTCCCAGATCTTTGTCGGATACATGTGGCCGTTGAACTCTGTGACCATGTACGGGACAGGACGATCGATACAGGTCACCTCGCTTCGGGTGCGCAACGCGATCCGCCCCCGGTTGACGCCAGGCATCTCCTCGCTGCCGATGGCGAAGTCGTTCATCGTATAAACGTCCTCCAGGAACTCACTGCCGGTGAAATTCCGCACGCCGGCAATCTGGCGGGTTGAGTCCAGCTTCCGGGCCAACTCTGTTGTCTGAGAGTAGAGTTCGCTGTCATCCGGCGACTCGTTGATCCGCACGCCCCAGAGGACAATTGAAGGGCGGTTCCAGTCCCGCCGGATCATGCCGCCGACGTTGGCGAGTGCTCGCTGTTTCCACAACTCCCCGCCAATATGCTGCCACCCGGGGATTTCCTCAAACACAAGCAGTCCAATTCGGTCGCAATGGTCAAGAAACCACGGCGACTGCGGATAGTGCGACGTTCGTACAAGATTGCAGTTCAGATTGATCTTGAGGATTTCCGCATCCCGTTCCTGGGCGCGGCGGCTCATCGCATAACCGACGTATGGGTAAGACTGGTGGCGGTTGAGACCGACAATCTTCAGGGGCCTGCCGTTCAACTGGAACCCGTCGGGTAGGAATTCGGCTGACCTGAAACCGAACTTGACTGAGACACTGTCAGCGACGGCGAAGTGTGGGTTGAGTGTGAATTCCGCCTCGTAGAGCACAGGAGAATCTATGTCCCAGAGTTCGAGGTCATTCAGGCCGCAAAGCTCGAATTCGCCGGTCCGTCCGTCAATCTGTTTGCTTGCGGTCGCCACATGGCGACCGTTCCTGTCGAAAATGTGGAGAGTAATCTCTCCGCCGTCGGGCAAACGGCCGGCCAGTTCGTACCGCGCCCGGACACACTTGCTGGCGGACAGTGGATCAGGCGTCTCGATTTTGACACTATCGATCCAGGTTGGACCGGTAGTCTGCAGCCAGACCTCCCGATAGATGCCAGCATAGGTCAGGTAGTCGATCTGCCCGCCAAACGGCGGGATATCGGGATCCTCCTCTCCATTGACCTTTACGGTTACCAGATTCGTTCCATCCACAATGTGGTCCGTCAACCGCGCTGCGAACGGCGTGTAACCGTCGGAATGTGAGGCAACCAGAGTCCCATTCAAGTAAACTTGGGCATCGGCCATTGCACCGTCAAATCTGAGGTGAACTTCGTTGTCTTTGTACTCCTGCTGCCACAGAAAGGACTTTTGGTAGCAGAATTCCTGCTGGTGAAAGCACTCGTCAAAGTAGTTCAGCGGCAGGTCGAAGGCGCAGTGCGGCAGCCTGACTGGTAGGCCGACAAATTCCGTAAGTTCTGTACCACCGACCATGCTGGGCAAAAAGACCCAGTCGTCATTGAAGTCGCGTATAATTCTCATTGCCTGAACCTGCATGCGAAGTCAGAAATACAAGCGGCAAACGAAGTTGCCGATAGCGGCTCTTCAGAGTTTTCGGAGAGAATGTCCAGATGCGAACCCAACGGCACGACAGCGGATGCCAATTGCCAGTTGGATTGCAGTCCTGCAACCCGCGAAAGGGGCGTTCTGCCCCTTCGATCTTCGGCCAGGGTATAGCTCTTGGACCCCTCTGTCAGGCTCGACTTGATACCCTTAAGCAGTGAGACCCAGTGGACTGCGGATTGAGAGAATTGGCAAGGGGTACGACACCAGGTTCAGCCATCGCCTGGTTTCACAGGAGACCCTTCAATCCGGGCGAAGGACCGCCTCACAAAACGCATTCACATGCCCGTCAAAGTCAATCTGCCTGCGATCGGCACAGAAGGCGCCGAAGACACATCTGGTCGCAACCCCGATCGCAAAAACACACAGCCGGCAGTGAGGTTATGCCGCTTTGTGCTGGTGGGTATTGCCACGGTTCTGGAGAGCTTCGTCCTAACCAAGGTACCGTCGCCGATGAACGGAGTGGGTGAGCGTTTTTTCTCCCCTACTGCCCTTCCAAAGGCGCAGCAATCCGTCTTTCCAAGTTGGCAATCAGCTGAGTTTCACGATGGCCACCGCAAAACCGAGCATACCGGCGATCGCCAGCAACATCCACACTTCCTGGTTTGCCATGTCAGCACGGACTTGTGCAAAGGCCGTCTCGATCCGCGCGTCCATTTGAGCGACGCGTGCCTTGGCCGGATCATTTATTGGAGTTTTGGAACAGCTATGGTGCCGCACATCCTCGGCTGGTTATGCATTCCCAAACAGCAACCTTGACACCCCCACAAAAAAACCAGCGTGATCCAAGTCGACTGCGATCCGACGATCAACCTAAGACAAGGTCAAGGATGAATATGCCGAGGCCGAGCATACCGGCGACGGCCAACAACATCCGCACTTCCCGGTTTGCAATGTCAGCCTGTATTTGTGCCAAGCGTGCATCCATCCGTGCCAGCCTCGTTTCGATTCCTGCATCCATTGCTTTCATCTCCGCCTGGACTGCCGCCCTGTCGCCTTCAAGCCGTGCGATTGCCAAGGCGTTGTCCTGTTGTGGCTCGATCCATCCAATATACTCCTAATGCTTTTCAAGGTCTATTGGTCCGGCTGGCATTCACTCAAGACTGCCGTCCAAGGTCTCCAACAACAAGAACATCTGACTTGTCCTTCAGCAGCCCTCTTCCTTCCCTGCTGTCCTCTTTCACCCCCGCCGGGCAGATTGAAGCACTGGCCCAGGCGGGCCGGGCGTGTCAGGCCGATTAGCTTTGCCGTTATGGGGTCTTCCGCCTGTTCATGCGAGGGCGGTCATTGGCGAAAATAGGCATCATTGATGCGTTGGTGTTGCCTGCCAATTGGCAAGCGCCCTCTATTGCCGCATAACGGCCGCTGGGATGCCGGCACCGCTCGGCATGTGAATCCGAACATCGTTCGGATCCCAGGAAAGGGCGCACACATGGCACTTCCGGATTGGGTTGCAGTGGACTGGGGAACTTCAAACCTGCGCGCCTGGGCAATGGCCGGCGACGGCAGTGTTTTGCAGCAGGCGAGTTCCGCCAAGGGCATGGGAAGACTGAAACCGGACGACTTTGCGCATGCCTTGCTGGAACTGACTGACAGCTGGATTGTAGGCACTAACCTTGTCCGGGTCGTTGCCTGTGGAATGGTCGGTGCGGACAAAGGATGGGTTCACGCACCCTACCGTTCGACCCCTTGCCTGCCGATAGGCAAAGGAGGGTTTGCCTCGCCGCGTTCAAGCCCAGTCCTAATGACGGTTCTGGTTGTGCCCGGCATCTCAACACTGGAACCTTCACCGGACGTCATGCGCGGCGAAGAAACGCAGATCGCCGGTCTCCTGTCCCTGCATTCAGACTTCGAAGGCGTGGTGTGTTTACCGGGCACTCATACGAAATGGGTAAACATTGAGGCCGGTCGAATTACGGGATTCCGCACCTATATGACCGGTGAACTATTTGAGCTTCTTGGGCAACGGTCGATACTGCGGCACTCGGTGGATTCAGATCTTTGGTGCACAGAAGCCTTTGTCGAGGCCCTTGATGAAAGCTATCGCGATCCCGGAGAGTTGGCTGCTGGTCTATTTTCCATCAGGGCCGGGTCATTGCTGACCGGCCTGACGCCCGGCAGGGCAACTGCCCGGCTTGCCGGATTGCTGGTCGGAACAGAATTGCAATCCACTGGCCCGATCTGGCGTGGCAAGGAGGTGTTCCTGCTGGGAGCCGGCAAGGCACTGGACTCGTATCGCACCGCATTCAGGTTCATTGGCAAAGAATTCAGGGAACTGGACTCCGAGACGGCTGTCATTGCCGGACTTCGCCATGCAAACCTGTTGGCTGGGCAATCATGAATTCGAGGCCGCTGATCGCAATCCTGCGGGGTCTGCGCCCTGATCAGGCGGCACGGGTGGGTGAGACCCTTGTCGAACAAGGCTTCGGCACAATTGAGGTTCCATTGAACTCGCCGGAACCACTTGAGAGCATTTCCATTCTCGTCAAAGAGTTTGGCAACACTGCGGTGATTGGCGCGGGGACTGTCCTTACACCGGGCGAGGTCCGCCAGGTTGCTGACTGCGGCGCCCGGCTAATCGTGTCCCCGAACACGAGACGCAAGGTTATCACGGAAACCCGCAGGCTGGGCATGACATCCTTGCCTGGCGCTTTCACTGCGACCGAATGCCTTAAAGCGCTGGATTCTGGCGCCGACGGAATTAAGCTGTTCCCCGCAGGCCTGCTTGGCACATCGGGCGTCGTGGCTCTCCGGGCTGTACTGCCTGCCTCAGCAGAACTCTATGCAGTGGGAGGTGTCGGCCCGGACAATTTCGCCAGCTGGCTCAATTGCGGAGTCACTGGCTTGGGGATTGGTTCCAACCTATTCGTTGCTGGCATGACGATCGGCGAGATTGGGAAACGGGCAGCCAGCATCATCGAGGCATTCGATCTGGCGTCCGGCAAAACTGATGGACAGAGCGCATGATCCTCAAGATTGCACTGGCGCTTATTCCTCTGGCGTGGCTCTTTGCCTCCTTCCAACTGTCGGCCCGAAGGACGCAAAAGCGTCTACAGAAGGAGTCAGCGGAACTCACTGACCGTGAACTACTTCGGCTGAATGCGCGACTGGCGGCAGCTGCCGGAATTGGGGATGTAAGGGTGTCCGTGCACGATACCCCGGCAATCAACGGGCTGGCGACCCCCAATGGGGAAATCTACCTGACCCGAGGACTGCTGGATTGCTACAGGGCCGGGAAGTTCACCGCTCCGGAGATTTGTTCTGTGGTTGCGCATGAGTTGGGACATGTGGCGCTCGGCCACACCAAGAAGCGGATGGCGGTTTTCGCGAGTCAGAATGCCATGAGGATGGCGCTCGGAATGCTGCTCGGACGGTTTATTCCGGTGGTTGGTGGGCTGCTTGCAAGCGCAGTAGTGCACCTGCTCGGATCTGGCCTGTCACGGGCGGATGAACTGGAAGCAGACAAGTATGCCAGTGCGCTGCTCATCAAGGCCGGTCTGGGCACCGAACCGCAGAAGAGGATGCTGCTGAATCTGGAAAAGGCGGTAGGCCGCCCGACTTCAGGAATCGCCTGGTTGATGAGCCATCCTTCAATCCCCCGCAGGATTGGAGCCATCGAAAACAACGAACGCCGTTGGCAGCAGGAAAACGGCTGACTCTATTCTCCGAACTGCTCCTCGCCCGGTCAGCAATTGTCGGTTATTGCTTCCACGTACAGCCGTTGAAAATGATGGACTGCATGCTCGCTCAGTTCGGTGCGTTCTGCATCGACGACGAAACGGCCCTGATTGTACCCTTTTGATCGCAGTCCCCTCTGAACGCTTTCACAAAGCGCGATATCCTCAGGCTGCAGCACATCCTTCTGATAGACCATGGCATCGCGGATCTGGTCGGACGGTTCTGGCGAGGTCAGGAACCAGTCCTGAAACTCGATCGTAGTTTCGGGGCCGTCCGGCACCATTTGCAGCACTGAGAGATTGGGTTCGCCCGGATAGGCCCAGATGGTGAGATTGGGCCACAGATACCAACCGGCATAGCCGAAATCGACGTCTCCAACATCGAAGCGGTAGGCAGAGTTTTCCAAAGACCTCGCCTTGGCTGAACAGTGGCTCGAGTAGATTCCATTGACCCTGGAGCGGTAGCTCTCCATGTCGCATAGGCTCACGAAGTCCTTGTGGGCCGGATGGCAATGGTAGCATTCAAGAAAGTTGTCGATCAGAACCTTCCAGTTTGACCGGACCTCGTAGTGATCGCGCTGGGCAAACTTCAGACTGCCGAGTTGCGGGCAGTAGCGGCGCACCTCTTCTTCCAACCCCTTCGCCTGCACGCATAACGGAACAGCTTCCGGATCGAGATTTACGAACACCATGCCGAGGAACACCTCGGCGCGGACCTCGCTCAGCGAGAATTGGCGCCGGTCGAAGCAACCGACATTCTCCGTGTTGCGCGCATTCTTCAGCTTGCCGTCAAGGTCATACGCCCAGGCATGATACGGGCAAGTGATCAGATTGGTCTTGCCAGTCCCCTCGACAAGTTCGTGTCCCCGGTGCTTGCAGACGTTGTAGAATCCACGGACCTTGCCGTCCCGCCCCCTGACGACGAACACGCCCTGATCGTGAATGTTGGCGCTGGCGAAGCAACCGGGTTCGCTGACCTGGCTTTCATGACAAGCATACCACCAGCTCCTATGAAAGACTGACGGCTTTTCCCGCTCGAAAACCGCCGCATCCCAATAGTAGCGTGAGGGCAGCGTGAAGGAATCCGCCGGATTGGCGGTAAATGGTCGATCGTCTCCCTCGAGACCTATCAGCGGCATGTTCAAGGTGCTGCCTCCTGCAAATCAATCCCGTGCAGGAGATTTACGGCAACCGCCTGTTGATGCAAGCTGATACCCGGCAACTTCGGCAAGTTCTCCGCCATCCGGCCGGACCGTTCCAGCGACGGCATCCAGTCACGAGGCGGCGATGTTGTTCACGTCACTCATTCGGCGCCATCGCTTCCTTTCATCCGATGCGGTGAGGACGATGAAAGAGGCCTTCCAACGCAACAGTGGCATGCCGCAATTTCTCGAAGAGCCGGGCAACACCTTGACGCAGCGCTTTGGCCCTCAATTCCGAGGCACGCCGTTCGTATTCTGCGTAGTCGATTTTCGTGATGTCAATTTCCTGTCTCATGACGAACTCCTTGTCTTGTTCGCCATGAAATAGGTGCTGCTTTTGGTTCCGTGGAGACCGGCTCGCGTCAATCCCGTGTTGCAGTGATTGCATGGCGCCGCCGCTGGCGGACGTGTCTGTCCGGCGGCGGCGCCATTGCTGACGAAACTGGATCAGGCCTTTGCCAGATCAAATCGATCCAACTCCATCACCTTGTGCCATGCTGCGACGAAATCACTCGCGAACTTTGCCGACGAGTCGTCGCTGGCATAGATTTCCGCCAGCGCACGCAACTGCGAGTTGGAGCCGAATACGAGATCAACTGCAGTAGCCGTCCAATTGACTCTGCCGGTCGTCCGCTCTGTTCCCTCATAGATTCCTGCGTCTCCGGCCTTCGGCGACCATTCTGTCGACATGTCGAGCAGATTAACGAAGAAATCATTGGTCAGCTGCCCGGGCCGGTGTGTCAGCACACCATGCGGGCTGCCGCCAGCATTCGCGCCAAGAGCCCGCATTCCGCCTACCAGGACTGTCATCTCGGCGGCCGTCAGTGTGAGCAAATGGGCCTTGTCAACAAGCAGTTCGGCAGCGCCTGCGACCACGTCCGGTGAGAGGAAATTCCGGAATCCGTCGGCCTTTGGCTCCAGGACAGCGAAGGACTCCGCATCGGTCTGTTCATTGGACGCATCCGTCCGGCCTGGATTGAACGGAACCTCAATCTCTCTTCCGGCCGCAGCAGCTGCCTTTTCGATAGCTGCGCAACCTCCAAGCACAATCAAATCCGCCAGAGAAACGAGTTGTCCGCTCGATCGTCCTGAATTGAACGCTACCTGGATGGCTCCCAGGACTGCCAATACGTGGTCCAGTTCCGCGGGGTCGTTGACTTCCCAGGTTCTTTGGGGTGCCAAGCGGACCCGGGCACCGTTTGCTCCCCCGCGCCGGTCCGTTCCCCGGTAGGTTGAAGCAGATGCCCAGGCGGCACGCACCAGTTCCGGAACAGTAAGGCCGGAGTCGAGTATCCTGGACTTGAGAACCGTTGCCATGTCGGCATCAATGAGCTGATGATCGACCGGGGGTACAGGATCCTGCCAGAGTTCAGGTTTGGAGGGCACGAGCGGGCCCAACCCGCAGGCATGGGGTCCAAGATCCCTGTGAGTGAGCTTGTACCACGCCTTTGCAAACGCATCCGCGAATTCCTGCGGGTCCTGATGGAACCTCCGGGAAATCGGCTCATATACAGGATCGAAACGCAGCGACAGATCGGTTGTCAACATGATGGTTGGCACACGATTGCCCGAGCCATCGGGCGTTGGAGCAAGATCCTTGTCGTTCACATCCTTTGGCGTCCATTGCCAGGCACCGGCAGGGCTCTTGGTCAGCTCCCACTCATACCCGAACAACAGATCGAAATACCCATTGTCCCACTTGACTGGATCAGAAGTCCACGCTCCTTCAAGGCCGCTGGTTATTGCGTGAACGCCCATTCCGCTTTCGTAGGCGCTGGTCCAACCCAGCCCCTGTTCCTCGAGACTGGCGCCCTCCGGCTCAGGGCCGACGAGGCCCGCATCGCCCGCTCCGTGGCATTTTCCGAATGTGTGTCCTCCCGCAATCAGGGCGACCGTCTCATAGTCGTTCATCGCCATCCGGCCGAAAGTCTCCCGAATGTCGCGGGCCGCGGCAACCGGGTCGGGTTTGCCGTTCGGACCTTCCGGATTGACATAGATCAGTCCCATCTGGACTGCGCCAAGGGGGTTATCGAGTTCACGTTCGCCGCTGTAGCGTTCGTCCCCCAACCATGTAGTTTCGGGGCCCCAGTAAATGTCCTCTTCCGGTTCCCAAACGTCCTCGCGGCCACCAGCGAAACCGTAGGTCTTGAACCCCATCGATTCCAGGGCGCAATTGCCAGCAAGGATCATCAGATCCGCCCAGGAGATCTTCCTCCCGTACTTTTGCTTGATCGGCCAGAGAAGCCGCCTTGCCTTGTCCAGGTTGGCGTTGTCCGGCCAACTGTTGAGCGGTGCAAAACGCTGCGTGCCTGAAGTTGCTCCACCCCTACCGTCATGAATGCGGTAGGTCCCGGCGCTATGCCACGCCATCCGAATGAAGAGTGGCCCGTAGTGGCCATAGTCGGCCGGCCACCAATCCTGACTGTCTGTCATCAGGGCGTAAAGGTCATTCCGCAACGCTTGCAGATCCAGCTTTTCGAACTCAGCGGCATAGTCGAACGAATCGCCCATGGGATCCGTCGCCTTTCCATTCTGCTGGAGGATTTTCAGATTGAGTTGATCCGGCCACCAACTTTGATTTGCAATGCTGCCCGTTGCAAAGCGACGATCCAGGCCGCCCATAACGGGACACTTTCTGGTGTCTTCTACAGGTGCTCCGTCCACGATTGTCTCCAGTCTCCGAAATTGATGTCCGACTGCGGATCCGTGGTGCGGTCGACCCGGCCCGCCGCAGTCACCATAATGGCGGGATCATTTAATGCAGTATGTTTTCGCGGTTCAACGACAATGTGAGATTGGCACGCCTACCGTACCCAGAACGTCGGGATTGCCGCCAAACTTCGAGCAAAGCTGACCACTCCAGCTATGAGGTCCGATTGGCTTGAGGTTCTGTCTGGGTATTGCCGCGGCCAAAACCTGCAACCCGCGCAAGCACGGCGCAAAACACCTGTTCACGCCGGATGGTGGAATCCAAGTTCACTGCCACTTGCCGTTGCCGATGCAATCCATTTGGCCAGGTAGTCCGCTTCAGAGCAACGGCAGATGATCCTCATCCTTGTCTCGTCGAGAAGCCAGAATGCAGCCGCAATCTGACCAATTCGCGACCGCCGGAAGTCTCCTGCCTTGAAGCTGCTCATGGACACATCCGTTGGCGTCCCCTTGGCAAGTATGTCCCGGACCGGCCCTGACACCTCGAATTCGGCACGCATGGCAGAGACATCGACGACAAGATGGTGCATGCCTTCCAGTGCCTGTCCAATCAACTCAACCAGTTCCTTCCTGCCTTCATCGGCCATGAGCAGGAGTTCATCGGGCGCCATCCAGGCGACTTCCAGATCATTGCCCCGGACCAACCGGCATTGCTCCGGCAACTCATTCTCCAATACGCCGGAAAGGCGGGATGCCAGTTCCTTGTCCGAAAGGTCACCACGAATTGAGATCATCACCCGGGAGGGCACCTGGCGAACGGTCGCCTCAAAACCGGATTGCAACTGCTCAGGCATTCAACTGGGTTCCATCCGGATCATAGAAGACTGTGCCGGAGACCCTGGCCTCGATTGTCTCTCCAGACACGTTGAAGCGCAGAATCTCGCCCATCTTTTCCGTTCCTCTCTCGATCAAGGCCAGAGCGATCGTACGGTTTAGAATGGGGGAGAAGTAGCTCGAAGTAACCCTGCCAATCATTTTGGCATGGCCATGAGAGTTGGTCCCCTGACCAAGCGCGTGAGCGCCACTCGGCAAGTTCGCTGATCTGTCGACCGTCTTCAGGCCGACAAGCGTCCAACGGTTCGAATCTGTCAGGTGAAGCCTCTCCTGTGCCCGCTTGCCAAGATAATCCTCCTTCTTTTTCGAGATTGCCCATCCAAGTCCGAGATCCTGTGGCGTTACGGTTCCATCCGTTTCGTCACCGATCATGATGTACCCCTTCTCTGCCCGCAGGACATGAAGCGCCTCTGTACCATAAGGCTGGATTCCGAACTCCGCGCCTGCGGCCACAATCGCCTCCCACAATTCGAGGCCTTGACTTGCAGGCACTGAGACCTCGAAGGAAATCTCCCCGGAAAATGAGATCCTGTAGATCTTGGCGTCGAAGCCACCTACCCTGCCCGCCGTCCAGGTCATGAACGGTAGCGAGTCCGGATCAAGACCGGTTCCGCCCAGGCGCTCCAGCACACGCCTGGCCTCTGGCCCAGCGATGCAGATCTGGGCGAATGCATCTGTCAGATTGGCAGTGTAGACCCTCCAATCCCACCACTCGCACTGCAGCCATTCCTCCATCCACGAGTGGATGTGATCGGCACCGCCAGTCGTTGTGTGGCAGAGAAAAGTCTCCTCATCCAGCCTGGCGACGACGCCGTCATCCATGAGAAATCCGTTTTCGTTGCACATGAGCCCGTAACGGCAACGCCCGGGTTGCAGGCTGCTCATGACGTTGGTGTAGAGCATGTCCAGAAACCTCGGCGCATCCTTACCCTTGACCATGATCTTGCCGAGGGTCGTAGCATCCAGAACTCCCACCGACCGCCTTACCGCCAGCGACTCCCGCTTTACCGCCTCTTCAACAGACTCGCTTTCCGTGGACAGGTAGCAATAGGGCCGCCGCCAATCCGACACTGGCTCCCAGTGAGCACCGTGGCGATCATGCCATCCGTCCATGGGTGTCTTGCGGATTGGTTTGAACAGTTCGCCTCTAGCGTCTCCTGCAATCGCCCCAAGTGCTACCGGGGTGTATGGAGGGCGGAAGGTCGTGGTGCCGGCATCACACTCGCCGATATTTCGTGCCTTCGACAGCAACGCCATTCCGTTCACAATGGACAGCTTTCCCTGATCGGTCGCCATTCCCAGGGTCGTGTAACGTTTGGCGTGCTCGGCGCTTTCGTATCCCTCGCGCGCTGCCAACTCCACATCTGCAATCTTGACGTCGTTCTGGAAATCCACCCAAGCACGGCTCTTGGCAATCCGGCCCATGCCGTTGGGCGACATCCAGGCGGCTTGGGTTGAGACTTCGGCCTCTGTTTCGATCTGGGGGATTTTGCCTTTTCTGCCAGGCAACTTCAGCGCCCGCCGGACTGCCGACGCTGCGGTGGCTGCGTCCTGAACGGTTTCAGCCGGGTTCAACAGGCCATTTGCCGCCCCGGCTGCGTGCATGACTGGCGCGCCGGCTGAGTCGATTGGAGGCCTGGACTGATCCGGCCGGTACATGACACGCTGCGCATCCCATTCGAGGCCGCCACCACAATGAGACCAGAGATGAACCGCAGGTGACCAGCCTCCAGACATGGCAACACAATCACATCCGATTTCCTTCAGCTCGGCACCTTCACCGGCTTGTGCACAGACTCCCACGCCCGTGACACGCAGCCGTCCGCGAACCGCTGCAATTGTTCGTCCGGTTTCGACGGGAATGCCCATTTCCCTGGCTCGTTTGGCCGCCGGTCCAGCTGATACAGTCCTGGTGTCGAGAATTGCAGGCACTGACAATCCGGCCTCGGTCAATGCGAAAGCCGTCTTGTAGGCATCATCGTTATTGGTTAGCAGTATAGTCCGGTCGCCAGGCGAAACGCCGAAGTTCGTCACATAGTCGCGTACTGCGGAGGCCAGCATGACGCCCGGGACATCGTTTCCGGCAAAACACAACGGCCTTTCAATTGCCCCCGTGGCCAAGACTATCTGCCTGGTCCTGATCCGCCACAGCCTCTGCCTTACCGCAGCATCGGGACTGTCACTCAACGTCTGCAAGGCAAGCACATAGCCATGATCATAGACACCGATGCCCGTCGTCCGGTTGAACAACCGAATGTTGCCGAGTCCGGAAAGACCGGTAGACACTTTCTGGATCCAGTCATGGGGTGTCATGCCGTCGATGGCGCTGCAATCAACCGAAGAACGGCCTCCCCACTGGCCAGACTGCTCGATTACAAGAACCTGCGCGCCTGACTTCGAAAGCTGTGAAGCCGCAGTCAGTCCAGCAACGCCTCCACCTACCACGAGCACATCCACATGAACGTAGCAGTGCTCGTAGTTGTCGGGATCCCGCTCTCTCGGAGGTTGGCCCAATCCTGCAGCCCGGCGGATCACGGGTTCGTACAGCCTCGCCCAACCAGCTCGCGGCCATATGAACGTCTTATAGTAGAAGCCAGCAGGCAATAGCCTAGACAAATTGCCGGCAACGCTCCCGATATCGAATTCAAGACTTGGCCAGTGGTTTTGCGACACGGCAGCCATGCCGTCCTGCAATTCGACCATGGTGGCCCGCTGGTTTGGCTCGAACCGGTTGCCTTCGCCCACCGAAAGCAGTGCGTTGGGTTCTTCCGGTCCACTGGAAACCAGCCCGCGCGGCCTGTGATACTTGAAGGAACGCCCCAGAAGCACCTGATTATTGGCAAGGAGAGCGGACGCGAGGGTATCTCCTTCAAAACCAGAGCACGCCGTGCCATTGAACTGGAATCTCACCGGTTTGGTCCGGTCGATCAGCCTGCCGCCATCAGCCAGTCGAGTTGCCATTTCTGGAGTCCCTTCCCCTCAGTTCAGGACCGGCCAGGCCGGCGTTTGGCGATCTTCTGGAGAATAGCCTTGGGCGGCTCCAAGGTTTGCGCCTTGTAGGAACCGAACACTTCAAGGGTCTCCGTACACCGGGCAACATGGAACCACTTGCCGCACCCATGGCTGTGACGCCATCTCTCGAAATGAACACCCTTCGGGTTGTTCCGGTAAAACAGGTAGCCCTCAAACTCCTCATCCGATGATCCCGGACCGAACCTCTTGAGATGGGCCTCACCGCCTGGTGCCAGTTCGGTCTCGTCGGCTTGTACGCCGCAGTACGGGCAACGAAGACTCAGCATGGCAGATGCCTGGACCTGCAAGCCAACATACAATCAGAATTCAATGCGCCACTCCCGCCGCCACGCTTTCGTCAATGAATCTACCTTCCCTGAAGCGGTCCAAACCAAAGGGAGCAGCCAGCGCGCCGGGCTCCCCCTTTGCAACAAGTTCGGCCATCGCCCATCCGGAACCCGGGATGGACTTGAACCCACCGGTGCCCCATCCGCAATTGATGAACATGTTGCCAACTGGTGTCTTGGAAATGATGGGCGACCGGTCGCCGGTCATGTCAACGATGCCGCCCCACTGCCTCAACATCTTCAACCTTGAAATAATCGGAAAGGTCTCGACAAGAGCTCGGACCGTCCCCTCAATATGCTGGAAGGAACCGCGCTGCGTGTAGTTGTTGTAACCGTCAGCGCCGCCTCCAACGACCAGTTCCCCCTTGTCAGACTGGCTGATGTAGCCATGAACGGTGTTGGCCATGACCACGACGTCAAGACAAGGCTTGATCGGTTCCGAAACGAGTGCCTGCAAAGCGATCGACTCAATCGGGAGCCTGAAGCCGGCCATTTCGGCGAGAACACCTGAATGCCCTGCCACAACCACACCGAGTTTTTTGCAGGCGATCGGTCCCTTTGCAGTTTCAACACCCGTGACTGCTCCGCCAGCTGTGTTGACCGCTGTTACCGGACACTGTTCGATGATGTGCATGCCCATATCTGAACAAGCGCGAGCGTAGCCCCATGCAACAGCGTCGTGCCGGGCTGTACCACCGCGTTGCTGCCATAAGGCTCCAAGAACAGGGTAACGCGGGCCGTCTATCGAGATGATCGGACACAGCCGCTTCACTTTTTCCGCCGAGATATACTCCGTCTGCACCCCCTGGTTCAGGTTTGCGTTCGAGATCCGCATGTAACCTCGCGCCTCGTGATGTGTCTGAGCTAGCATCATCACGCCACGCGGGCTGAACATGACATTGAAGTTCAGGTCCTGGCTGAGCGTCTCGTAGAGTTGCCGCGCCTTCTCATAGATCGCGGCAGAGTCATCCTGAAGATAGTTGGAGCGAATGATCGTCGTGTTTCTCCCGGTGTTGCCGCCCCCCAGCCAGCCCTTTTCGACGATCGCCACATCCCGGATTCCATGGTTCTTGCCGAGGTAGTAGGCAGTGGCCAGGCCGTGTCCGCCAGCACCGACAATCACGACCTCATAAGATTTGGATGGTTCGACCGAATTCCAGGCCGGTTTCCAGCCTCTATGATGCCGGATGGCTTCTCTGGCCAATGACAGAGCGGAATACCTGTTGAACCGAATTGCCATACTGATCCTGTTCCACGCCAAACCGGGGCCGCGTCAACATGCGACTGCTTCAAACTGTGCGGGTTGTCGTATAGACGAACCGATCAGCCGTTTCCATCTTAGGCTTGACCGGAAACACCAGACTGGCTGTCCGGCGTTGCTGGATGCCAAATGCATCGGACACTGGTTGCACAAGCATGCTCTACCCCTACCGCCCGGCAGCTTTTCTTCCATTGATTGACAGGTAGTGAGGAGATGATTTTCTGGGCAATAGCAACTGGCTTCGCGCTGATTTCCGCGGCCGTGTACATCGTTGCCTTGCTGAAGCGCGATGATCCCCAACCTTCCGACCTGGAGCGGAATCTTACTGTCTACCGGAGGATGCTGAGCGAACTGGATCAGGACGAGGCGCGATCCGTTCTGGGAAAAGAAGAGGCTGAACAGTCCAGGCTGGAGATCAAGCGCAGGATACTCCGCGCCGCACGAGAATTCCGGAGCGAAGCTGACACCAATGCAACGCCAATCTTTGTATCCCGGATGGCGGTCTTCATTGCACTGCTGCTGCTTCTGCCGGGCTCTGTGGCGCTGTATCTTGCTGTTGGCTCGCCTGGCCAGGAGGATTTGCCGCGCCAAGCCCGCATCGAGTTAGCCAATCTTGCCTACACGGAGCGCCCTTCCCAAGATGAGTTCATCTCTCTTCTGGGCGGTGCCGCACCAGACCAATTTCCAGCAGGCAACGGCGACAGTGGTTCGCAGTCTCCAGCGGTTCCCGATGCGAGTGAAACAGACGGTGCCGAGTCCTCACTGGATCAACTTCGGGCCAACTATTTGGCCGCCATTGACAAAGGAGACTTGGCAGCAGCCACGAGCACACAGAGAGACATCAACGCGCTACTGGGAGATTCTGCTGGTCTAACTGACCGCATGCGCCTTGCAGAGCTCTATATCGGTTCAGCCGGTGGGTATGTTTCCCCTGAAGCGGAGAAAGAACTCCGTGCAGCGCTTGAGTTGGATCCGGCAAATGCCCGCGCTCGGTATTTTCTTGGGCTTCTGGCTTTGCAGGTCGGAAGACCGGATCAGGCGTTCAGGGGTTGGACGGATATACTACGCGATGAATCGGCGCCAGATGCGATCCGCTCGCTGATCTTGGCCGACCTTGCAGCAGTGGCCGGGTTGGCCGGAGTAGATCCCGAACGGATTGCGGAATTCAGCATGCTGCCCCCTGCTGTTGCGAATCTGCCGCAGCCCGAAGTGCAGGAGCCTACAGAATGAAGCTGAAGTGGAAGCAAGACCTGCCATGGCATGCAGCTCTCCATCAGTCTGCCACCGCCAAGAAACCGAAGGACTCCTCCGGTGATCAGTAGAACGAGAGCGCTCGAGTTTCTGAAAAATTCGGTCAACGACACCCGTGCCGAATTCCGTTCGGGCCAGTGGGAGGCAATTGATGCTGTGGTCAACAGGAGGGAGCGGCTCCTTGTTGTTGAGAGAACAGGTTGGGGCAAGAGCTCTGTATACTTTATCGCCACACGCGCCCTGCGCGATGCAGGAAGGGGAATGACCCTTATAGTCTCGCCGTTGCTTGCGCTCATGCGCAACCAGTTGGTGGCAGCAGAACGGCTTGGCATTACTGCCCATTCGATAAATTCGACCAACACCAGTGACTGGCCCGAACTAATCCGGCAATTGCAGACTAATAGTACAGACGCACTGCTAATCTCACCGGAACGGCTTGCGAACGAGCAATTTTATTCTGAGGTTCTCTATCCCCTGTCAAATAGCATCGGCATGCTGGTTGTAGATGAAGCGCACTGTATTTCCGATTGGGGTCACGATTTTCGCCCGGACTATAAACGAATCGTCAATGTCATTAGAGTCCTGCCCAAGACTACGGCTGTTATTGGCACTACTGCGACGGCAAACTCCCGGGTGGTCGGCGATGTAGTTGATCAACTCGGAGGCCTCCGAGTACAGCGCGGGAACTTGATGCGCCGGTCGCTTCATCTCCAATGCATGCGCCTTCCTACACAATCGGAACGGCTGGCATGGCTTGCTGAACACATAGGCTCGCTTCCAGGAACAGGTATCATCTACACTCTCACGAAGCGTGACGCCCAACGGGTCGCGAATTGGCTTCAGCAGCACGGCATATTAGCTGAGCCGTACTTCAGCGGTGTCAGGAGTGAAAGACACGACGACACGAACGAGTGCCGACTGGATCTTGAAGACAAGTTGCAGCGCAATCAACTGAAGGCGCTTGTCGCAACAACTGCGCTCGGAATGGGTTACGACAAACCTGATTTGGGGTTTGTTGTTCACTTTCAGACACCGTCATCAATCATCGCCTACTATCAGCAGGTTGGCCGGGCCGGACGGCGTCTGGATCATGCGATTGGCTTGCTAATGTCAGGTGAGGAAGATCAGCAAATAATCGAATATTTCAGGAGAACAGCGTTTCCGAGAGAGACATGGGTCAACAGGATTCTCAAGAAGCTGGAGGACGCGGACGGTTTATCCGCCAGAAAGTTGGAACAATCAGTAAATCTAAGGACTGGGCAGATTCAACATGTACTGAAGTACCTCTCTGCGCTCCGCGATTCACCAGTTGTCAAAGCGGAAGGGAAGTGGCGCCGGACCTCGGCTCCCTATCGTATGGACCATGCGCAAATCACGAGGCTGAGTGAGCAAAGGGACACTGAATATATGGAAGTGCAGGAGTACATAGATTCACAGGGCTGCCTGATGCAGTTCCTGGCGAATTCCTTGGACTCGCCGGATACACAACCGTGCGGCAAGTGCGCGCCATGCCAAGGCCGCCCCGTTGTGGAACCACATACCTCCCATGCTTACACTCTGGCTGCCAATCGGTTTCTTCGGCGGTCGGAAGAGCCACTGGAATGCAAAAAACAGACTGCTGCTGGGGCCTTTCCAAATTATGGCTTTCCTACCAATCTTCCATTAGCGCTTAGACATGAGACTGGACGGGTCCTCTCACGCTGGGGCGATGCAGGATGGGGCAATTGTGTCGCGGCGGACAAGCAGGCTGGCCGGTTTCGGGACGAACTTGTTGAGGCAGTCGTTGAAATGTTGAATGTGCGCTGGCGCCCCCAGCCTTCGCCGCAATGGATAACTTGTATTCCGTCCGATAGAAGCCTCCATCTGGTGCCCGATTTCACCAGCCGGCTGTCAGCCAAATTGAAATTGCCGTTCATCCCTGCCGTGCACAAGGTGAACACAAACCAGCCGCAAAAGGAGCAGCATAACCGGTTCCACCAGTGCAGGAACCTTGACGGGGTGTTTCGGATAGTCGGGAGTATTCCCGACGGGCCAGTGCTCCTGGTTGATGATGTCGTGGACTCAGGCTGGACAATCGCCGTAGCCGCTGCCTTGCTGCAAACCGCCGGCAGTGGCCCAGTATATCCAGTTGCGCTTGCGAGCGCCAAAGTTGGAGGATGAGATGTCGGCAGACCCAGATCTTCAGGCTACAATGCTCGCCACCCTATCACTGGGCAGGGCGGATCAGCCTGATGCCAAGCCTCTTTCAATCGGGGAGTGGGAGCGATTTTCCAAATGGCTGGGCGAACGGAATCACCGGCCCTCGGCGCTGCTCGAACCCGACTTTGCTGGACTACTGGCTGGTTGGTCTGACCCTAGCGTTACCTTGGCCAGGCTCGAACTCTTGTTTAATCGTGGTGTGGCGCTGGCGTTCGCAACCGAGAAGTGGGAACGCGCGGGTATTCGCACAATTGGGGATTTCCAGCCGGAATATCCGCAGAGGTTGAAGCGCCGATTGAAAGGAAAGGTGCCGCCTCTCCTCTTTTGCTGTGGCGACAGCAAACTGCTGAATTCCGGTGGAATCGCCGTGGTCGGTTCCAGAAACGCACGCTCGGAGGAGTTGGCATTTGCGCGACGTATCGGAGAACTGGCTGCGGATAGCAATGATTGCCTGGTTTCAGGCGGAGCTCGGGGGATTGATGAGGGTGCCATGCTGGGTGCACTGCATTCCGAGGGGAATGTGGTTGGCGTCGTGGCAGAGGGCCTGTTGCTAAAGGCGACCTCCAAGCTCTATCGCAATCATATCCGTGAAGGCAGGCTTGCTCTGGTGTCACCATACAATCCCGAAGCCGGTTGGAATACGGGCCACGCCATGCAACGGAATCGATATATCTACTGTCTTGCCGACGCAGCTGTGGTTGTTTGCAGCACACCAGGCAGGGGTGGCACCTGGAACGGAGCAACGGAGAACCTCAAGGCCAATTGGGTTCCCGTTTGGGCGAAGAGAACAGACGACAGTAGGTCAGGAAATCCCAAATTGGTTGAACTGGGAGCCAACTGGATGCCGGACACAGCATGTGGTCCATTGGAAGCCCTGAAGCGACCGGCCAACGCAAATGCCAATCAAGTGACTACGGACAAATCCATCAAGGAAGTTTGTTCGGTTGGCCAAGACCAATCCGTTGACGCTGGCGCTATTGAGGCAGCAGAAGTGGGTTCGCCCAATGCAGTGCAACCGCAAGAATTCTACGAATTGTTCATCGCCTGGTTCCGTGAGATTTCTTCCGACGACCCGCTCGACGAAAACACCACTGCCAAGAAGGCAGGATTAGTCAAACCCCAAGTCACAAGCTGGCTAAAAAGGGGAGCGCGTGAAGGCCGACTGGAGGCGCGGCAATTCAAAGGTCGGATTGTCTATCAGCACGCGGATCATGCTGGTCAACCGACTTTCTTTGGCAACCTGGAAGGCCAAGAGTGATCATAATGGCCTGCGCTGTTTCAGGGTAGAATGGGAAATCGCTGGTCGCCATTTGGTGCAGAAATCGAAACCGGATTGACCGAAACCAATTGAAGGCTCGATGACAACATGTTCATGGGAGACAGTCGGTTCTTGAGGGACAGTTGATCCCAGTAACGACTACTACGTCTCGGGATTTGCCCGAACGATACCACGAGACAGGATGGACGCGTGGATAACGTTGTTGAGGATATGGGCCAGTTCGGTTCAGCTATATCGGCAGATGGACCCTTGATCGGACTAGACCTTGGAACCAAGACAATTGGCATTGCAGTTTCAGATGTTCGCAGGGTGGTTGCTTCTCCCCTCGCGACGCTGAAAAGGCGGAAGACCAGGTTGGATGCCAAGGAGCTTGAGGAATTGGCAATCCAACGGAACGCCGTCGGCTTCATACTGGGATTCCCAAAAAACATGAACGGTACAGAGGGCCCAAGGTGCCAGGCAACACGGGCATTCGGCAAGGCATTGGCCGACGCGACAGGACTTCCAGTCGGACTCTGGGACGAGCGGTTGTCCTCTGTCGCTGCGGAACGCTCATTGCTTGAAGGCGGGCTGTCGCGACGAAAACGCGCCGAGGTCGTTAACCACATTGCGGCATCCATTATATTGCAGGGCGCACTCGATCGGTTGGGAGTTGCAGGTCCAGGAACATGACCAAACGTCAATGGACACGCGATGAGCCGGACAGTCCCTGCCTCAGGATCTGTGTCATCCATCCGTCTGCCGGCATTTGTATCGGTTGCCACCGCACCAAGGACGAGGTTGCCAACTGGGGCCGGTATAACAAGAAAAAGCGACTGCGGTTGCTGTCGGAATTGCCGGCCCGAATCAAGTTGCTGCGGCAACGACGCGGTGGCAGGAGAGGACGTTCAGCGACTTGACTGCATCTCTGTCACTCGTGTGTCAGGGATGGATGGCAGATCAACGGGCATGTGTTGATACTCTGTCATCCCCGCAACCACATTGGACAGGTAGCCAATTCCATCTTCGGCAAGGCGCCGATGATCTGACAATGCCTGCCGCCATGCCCGTGCGCCGCGGCAACCGGCAAACAGACCAATCATGTGCCGAGTAACCTGATTTATCTTGGTGCCTTGGGCTAGTTCATCTTCGATGTAGTCCAGCATTTCCTGCGCCACGCCAACCCTGGTCGCCTCTGAACCTGCTCCGAATATTCGCCTGTCAACTTGCCCGAGGACCTGGAATGGCCCTCGATACGCGGCCCGGCCCATCATGACACCATCCACACCTGCCTTCAGGAACTGTTCTGCCGAGTCCAAGTCGGCAATACCCCCGTTCAAGCAGATGCGCATTTCGGGAAACTCGTCCTTCATACTCAGCACAAGGTCATGATTCAGTGGAGGAACATTACGGTTCTGCTTCGGGCTCAACCCAGACAACCATGCCTTGCGTGCGTGTATAGCAACCCTGGCAATACCGGCATCTGACAAGACCTGAAGAAATTCTGGCAGGACAATTTCTGGCTGCTGATCGTCAACTCCAATCCGGCACTTGACGGTGACCTCTGCACCCTGGGCTGTACGCCTCATTGAAGCCAGGCAACGATATACCAGTTCGGGTTTCTTCATTAGGATTGCACCGAAACAGCCTTCCTGAACCCGGTCGGAAGGACAACCGGCATTGAAGTTAATTTCGTCGAATCCTGCTTCCACGCCCATCCGAGTTGCTTCCGCAAGTTCATCCGGATCAGAGCCCCCCAATTGTAATGCAACTGGATGTTCACTCGGGTGGGTTTCCAGCAGCCAGGTTGCTCCGCCCTGAACCAAGGCCGCGGAACTGATCATCTCGGTGTACAAGAGAGCATGCCTTGTGATCAGACGATGCAAGTACCGGCAGTGCCTGTCGGTCCAGTCCATCATCGGGGCCACGGAAAGTTGGTATGGTTCACTTGTTGGCATGAACGTTTCGAAATTGCGCTGCACTTGGAAGTTGGTGGCTCCGTATAAGCCCAAAAATGAATCGCCTGAAGCAGGCCCAGTTTTGCAGAACCGGCTTAAGCTACTCACGATTGGCTGCAGTGAGCCATAGCACGCCTTGATCATCATCAAGAAGCCTCAAATCTGAAACTGGAACATAGCCGGAGTTTGGAAGATCCCAAGACCGGACCTGCCGGATTTCCAACTTGTTTGTCGCTCCATAGGTGAGGCTGGCAGAGCCATTGCAGCGCAATATGGCAGGCGGTTGCCATATGGAGGAAACAATATCTCACTCGAGGCGCTTGACCAGATCATATCGGCCAACCCTTCTCCGGGTTTCGTAATGGTCTAGGGGGAGGCCACACACTTGATTGGCAAAGCACGGGACCCTACAAAAGGACGGAGCAGACTTGGCGGAAGCCATGGGCCTTCAGTCTCGGTGGCCAACACAACTAGGAGTTGCAGAGCAAGAAACGTTCCGCTTCCTGTCTGAAGAGCCTTAGAAACACAACTGCACGTGACTGAATGGTCACTGACATGGAGAATTCGATGCCGAAAATTCCCCAAGGCACAGATCTCGCAACGCTGCTCAGGCTTCGTGCCAGAAGCCTGAGGGAGTCTACTGCGAACGGTTCGTTGTCTCGGCCACGGATGCCATCGTCTCAAGGACTGGGGGTAATCACTCAGCGTGGCAGAACCCGGCCATCACGAGACGGGATCGCTGGGACTCAGCACCCATCTGGTAAGCGCGGAGCCCGAGAGCAAGAAATTGCCCAATAGACTTGTTTCACTGAAGATCAACTGAAGCGGTCGGGCTCGACAGGATGAGGTGGTCGGGGAACCTTGCGCATTTGTCGTTCGACTCCCTTGGCATGGAAGCAGTCCCATCATCGCCAGGCCTTTGGCTTGGAATACCCGGTTCTTCACATCGTGTCCACCGGGCCGAGTGCTGAACCAAGATGGAGAATGATAGCGGCCGGCCATGCATGCCTGACCAGTGCCTGCGGGTTGTTCTTGCTCTGCGCAAGTCGTGTAGGTTGACCGCTAGAAGAAATGATCGGATTTCTTTTGCTCGTAGCCACTACGTTCCAGTTCTAGGTTCACAAGCTTGCGGTGGACACTTGGAGCCAGTGAATCAGATTTCCTTAGCAATTGGACTCCCTTAAATCGGACAGACCATTAGATGCTCCAGGGGGATGAAGAGTTGGTCGGCTCCGGTCCTCCTGGACGAAGCCCGGAATGTTCTGGCAGGCTGAAGCGGCCATAGTAGCCGCTGAGTTGATCCAGCATCTCTTCGCAACGGTGCCTGTGCTCGGACATGGTCGCCAAGTCATGCTCTTCGCGCGGATCCTCCTCAAGGTCGAAGAGTCTGTGCAGTCCGGAATCATGCCAAACTACAAGCTTGTAGCGCTCATCACGGATCATCTGCACATTGCCGTACTCGCAGAACTGTTGCTGCCGCCAGTCGTTCATGCTGCCATTTGCGAGCAGTCTCGCAAATGAACGGCCGGCGTAATTGACATCATTGGGGCGGCCGGTCCCGGTCAGGTCCAGAATGGTAGCAAACACATCCAGGTGGTCGACAAATTCACGGCGACGCCCGCCACAAAAGACTTCCGGACCATTCAAGACAAGCGGAACGCGAATGCTCTCGTCAACCATATTCAGGGGAAGGGTCCCGTTTCCCTTGCCCCAAATCCCGTGGTGGCCGCAATTTAGACCATGATCCGATGTATAGATGATGAGAGTTTGGTCCCGGATCCCCTCGGCGTCCAGCGTATCGATTAGGCGCCCGACACCTTCGTCGATTGATGTCACAGCCGCATAATATTGAGCCAGGGCGGCCCGAGACTGGCTTCGATCAATCAGTTCACGGGACTCGAGATTCTGTACCCCGAAGGGATAACTCTCGTGCTGCGGTACTTCCTCGAAATCATGAGACTCGTATCGCTTGACCAGGCGCTCTGGATGCCCTTCCCAAGGGCTGTGCGTGGAGACATGGCCGATCAGCAGAAAAAACGGCTTGCCGGTATCGCGATTGCGAAGGAACTCGACCGCACCGTCGGTAATGATCGACGCCTTGGAGCCGGAGGCTGTCTCCAAGCCACCCGCAACGCAATAGCGGGCGGGGCCTGTTGCGTCGATCGGGTAGTCTCCGGCAAGTGGTCCCCAGTGGTCGAAACCGCGAGCGGGCTTGTCGTCATTGCCCAGATGCCATTTGCCAACGACACCCGTTTGGTAACCTGCCGCATGCAGCAATTCCGGCAAGGTGGATTGCCCCTTGAGCCAGTCGCGTTCGAAATGATCGGGCTCGCCATCAAGATAATCGTGAATTCCGTGCTGGGATGATGTTCTGCCAGTCAGGAGGCACGCACGCGCCGGGGAACAAACTGGTGTCGGCGTAAAGGCGTTCTCCATGACCATTCCGTGATTGGCCAAGTAATCGAGATTGGGTGTGCGGACATGGTCATTTCCCGACGAACCCAGCGCCCATTTGCCATGATCATCGGTGAGGAAAAGGACAACGTTCTTCGGCATTTCAATAGTCTGCCGATTCCCGGACATATCGCCCGAGCAAGTGCCTTCCGATCATCTTCCAGGAATAGTCGGTCACCAGGCCGAAGAAACCGAGCAGAAAGATGCCAACGAACATCCAGTCAATCCGGAAATACAGTTTTGAAGTCCAAATAAGGTAACCAAGTCCTGATTCTGCGGCGAGCATCTCGACAGCGACTATCACCAGAAAGGACCCGGCCAGCGCCAACCGCATGCCGACATACATCGAGGGGACGGTTGCAGGGACGGTCACCAGCCAGAATATCTGCCAGGGTGTGGCGCCAAGCGTCTGCGCTGCACGCATCTTGTTCTTGTGGATCGTGACTACACCCGTAGCCGTATTGATCACGACAATGAAACCGGTCGAGTACATGACCAGAAGGACTTTTGAGACTTCGCCAACGCCAAACCAGACAAGGAACAATGTCGTGAGCGCCAAGGCCGGAATGAACCTCAGAAAATGAATAAAGGGATCAAAGACCTGCCGCACCGACAGATAACTGCCGATCACCAGCCCGAGCGGAATGGCCACAATGCTTCCGAGCGTGAAACCCGTCAGGATACGGAACATGCTGATCCCGATATGCTCAAAGAGCAGGCCTCTTTGAATCAGCTCGATTGCCCCTAGCAGGATTGCTGTAACCGGGGGCAAGAAGAACGGGTCGATGAAAAACCGGGCTACGATCTCCCAGGCCAACAAGCCGACCGTAACGGAGACTATCGAAATCCAGATGCCGGCAAGGTTTCGAATTGCCCAGCTGGCAGTTGTACGCCCATTGCCAGTTCCTACGACCATACTTTGGTGACCTCCTCTTCAATGTCCTTCGCCAGCCTGGAAAGAAGGTCGATATAGACGGGGTCTGTCTGGTCGCGAGGATACCTCATGGAAACCGAGTATTCGTGCTTGATATTTGCTTGTGGGCCAGCCGACATCAAGACAACCCTCTGCCCAAGATTGAGTGCCTCCCGGATATCGTGTGTTACGTAGATGGCTGTACGCTTCACCTCCGACCAGATCGATACAAGCTGCATCTGCAGCATGTGCCGCGTCTGTGCATCCAGTGCCGCAAATGGTTCATCCATCAGCATGATTTCCGGACGCATGGCGAGCATTCGTGCGATCTGTACGCGTTGTTTCATTCCTCCTGAAAGCTCGTCGATCAGTTTGTGTTCGTGGCCAGACAGGTTGACCATTCTCAGCGCATCATCAGCCCGGAGTTTGCGTTCTTCTTCCGGCACGCGATTGACGCGCAGGCCGAACTCGACATTTCCCCTGACCGTCAGCCACTGGAACAGCGCGCTGTCCAAGTCCTGGAAGACCATGCCACGGTCCTTGCCTGGGCCCGTTATCTGGTCTCCGTTCACATCAAGGACACCTGACGTTGGCATGTCGAAGCCAGCAATCAAACGCAGCAAAGTCGATTTGCCACAGCCGCTGGGTCCCAGGAGGACAAGAAACTCCCCATCCGATACGGACAGGTCGACATCTTTCAGGACGAGTGGACTTCTCGCGAGATCATAGGCGAAGGAGACCTGTTCCAACCGGATTGCCATCAGCGCCCCCTTCGCCCGTATTCAGGCAGCTTCGGGTCCGAACCCGAATTGCCTACTCGAGCATCGCATCCACCTCGACATCCGGAACGGCCTCCACGAGCGCCGATGCGTCAAATTGCGCAAGGAAATCGTATGGCTCGATCTTGTCGGCTGCCAACAGGAATTCGTACTTGGCCTTCAGGCTGGACATGGACGATGGACCAAACGTCAAGCCATATCTTTGCTGACTGATGACATTCCTTATCTGCGGCTCATCTCCACCGATCCTCTCGGCAAGCAGGTTCGCCGCTCCGTCAATGTCGCTGTTCATGAATTCAGCGGCCTTCTGGTACGCTCGCAAGGTCCTGACAACCAAATCCCGGTTGTCCCTGTAAAAGTCCTTCAACACAACGATAGGCGCTGTAACCGTTTGACTGACGATGCTGTCGTCATCAATGAACTTCCAGGCAGCGTCGGCATCAATCGTGGCGACGCCTTCTCCCCAGATCCAGGCATAATCCAGACGGCCAGCCTTCATTGCTCCGACGATCTCAAAGAGACTGGTAAAGTCAACCAGTTCGGTATCGTCATCGGGCGACAGTCCAAGCTGTTTTACATGCTCGCGAGTCACGAATTCCTGAGCGGTGCCCGTAGCGACGCCAATCCTTTTTCCTTTGAGGTCATCAGGCAGTTCAAGATCGGCATTCACATAGAGCTTGTGCCATCCAGGAAGCGGCTCGGCCGAGATGCCTGGAGACATGATATTCCCGGCTGCAAATCTTGTCAGAAGCGGGAATCCGATCACAACACCGAAATCGGCATTTCCCGCAAGGACGGCATCGACGGTATCGATCCCGTAAGAGTAAGTTTGAATTATCGGCTCAATGCCTTCGTCCTGCAAAAACCCCTTCTCAGCCGCAATGATTGCGAGTGCTCCCATTGCATAGCCATCAGTCGCATAACGGACTCTGTCTTGAGCACTGGCGAACGCGGACGACAACACCAACGCCGCGAACGTCATCACGGCCACTTTCAGCTTGCTCTGTAACATGCTTCTATTCCTTCTCCCTGTTTGTTGGATCACTAACACAAGCTCAGCTGCCGCCAGCCATTGATCATACTGGAGCGCGAGGTATCCGGTTACGCAAATCTAGACTGCCGGGAGTCTTGCAAGATTGGCAAGTTGAGATCAAGCAGGAACGATAAGCAGCTTTGAACGGTTCAGCGTCTTGCCAGGACTCCCAAAAAGCCGGGCCTCAGCACTGCGGTGGCTGGCGCGACTCCGGAAAACGAGATTGGGAAATCCAGGCCGAGCGTCGCCGATCGCCAACAATTGCAGGCCTGTTCAAGGAAATTGGGCCTTACCGGAAACCACAATCCAAGGGGTACAAGGCGTATCAGTCAGCCGGTGGATAGGGCAGCACGCCCCCGGCCAAATAGGCTGCTGAATTGCCCTGCACAACAAAAACATGGTGCGGCACGGATTCCGATTTCATGATCGTGAAGAATAACATTGCAACCCGCTTTACGCCTGTCGTCCGGCAGGTTGACACCTGCACCAAGGCTGCTGACACCTGCCATTTGGCTATGCATATGATCCCCGATTGCTCCTCATGGCAGGATAAGTCCGCAAGCAATCCGAAAAACCTCACGTAGATGCCGGCAGGTGTGGAGTTCCCCACCTCCACAGTTGCACCACAACACCGACGAGGTTTCCCGTTGACAGGTTCGCACTGGTGTGGTCACGCTTACGATTGTCCATTGATCTAGAGAATTGGAGCAATTCCTTTGAGTCGGCGCCCCAATATTCTGATGATTTGCACAGATCAGCAGCGCACAGACACGCTTGGATGCTATGGCAATGGCCTGGTTTCGACCCCCAATATCGATCGGCTTGCATCAGAGAGCGCCCTGTTCGAGAACGCATTTGTTCAAAGTCCGATTTGTTCACCCAGCCGCGGCAGCTTCCTCACTGGCCGCTATCCTCGAACCACAGGGTTGCGGCAGAATGGTCAGATAATCCCGGCAACCGAAAAGCCGATATCCCGGTTGGCCGCTGACGCCGGATATATTGCTGGCCTTGTCGGCAAGTTTCATCTTGCGCCAGGGGCGCCGGAGGTCGCAACTTCGACAGAACCCAGAATTGCTGATGGCTTCAGCGAGTTCAATTGGGCGCAAGCGCCGACCGATCTATGGGAATTGAATTCCGATTACACACGCTTTCTGGCCGATAAGGGCCTTCAATATAATGCACCGCCTCACGAACTGTCACCGTGGGTCAAGCACGGAATGCCAGAGCATGCGACTGAGGCCGCCTGGTGTGCCACGCGCGCCACGGAGTTCATATCCAGGCAGGGGCAGGCAGAGGCGCCTTGGTTCTACCTCGCCAACATTTACGCGCCGCATCACCCCTTCGACCCGCCGCCTTCGTTTCTGAGGCCTTACCTTGACAGGCTTGACGACATTCCATTGCCCGAGGCAATGGATGACGATCTCAAGACAAAGACCCACTACCAGCGAGTGGACACCGATGGAGCGTACGGTCAGGTTGAAGGATTTCTTGGAGGGTTTGGCCGGAACCAGATGCGCGAAATCGATCACAAGATGGTCAAGGCAGCGTATTGGGCAATGTGCGAGCATGTCGACCAACAGGTCGGAAGGATGCTGTCGGCGCTTGATGAAACCGGTCAGGCGAACGACACCATTGTAGTCTATATGTCTGACCATGGTGAGATGATGGGCGATCATGGGATTTATCTGAAGGGGCCGTACTTTTACGATGCCGCTATCCGTGTGCCGCTATTGATCCGGTTCCCAGGGCGTGTGAAACCAAAACGGTATGACGGCCTGTTTGAATTGGTTCATCTGGCGCCGACACTTATGGAAGCAATTGACGTGCCGCTACATCCGGGCATGCAGGGTAAATCAGTTTATGATTGTCTAGTGGATGACCAAGGTCCGTTCCGGGCTGACGAGTCAATCTACTGCGAATATTACAATGCCATGCCCTACCATAATGATCCGACAGCCCAGTTGACCATGTTGCGCACCGACACGCACAAGATAGTGGTTGACCATGCGTACGACGACGGGGAACTCTACGATTTGATTGATGACCCTCTCGAAACAAACAATCTCTGGAGAGACACCGGCCATTTGCCCTTGAAGGCGGAACTCTTGACAAAACTCACTCACCGTATGGCGTTCACGGCTGATCCACTCCCTCAGCGCCTTTCGGAATGGTAGTCAATTGCCGACCGAAATGATTGGCCGCTGAGCGCCCATCATAACCTGTCTGGCACTTCTCATGCGCGGCCAATTGCAGGTTCCTCTCGCTTGCGAGAGGTGTGCGTTTGCCCTACGCAATTCTGCCTTGCAGTGAGCATTGACTGAAAAATGTTGCCCGGCCGTATTGCCAAGGCTGAGGAGATCCGGCGCAGCCGCGATCAATCCTGTCCGTCCCAGCAATAGAAGTCCTGGCCGTCCCTATCGAGGTGACGGCAGACCAGCATCTTGTGCACTTCGTCAGCGCCGTCAACCAACCGCGCCTGCCGGGCGTAGCGATAGATCCACTCCAGTACCGTGTCTTTCGAATACCCGCGCGCTCCGTTTAACTGGATGGCGACATCGGCGGCCTTGTGCAAGAGGTTCGCCACATGGATCTTTGCCATAGACACTTCCTTTTGCGCATATCCGCCGCGGTCAATCTCCCAAGCAGCCTTCATCACAAGAAGCCGTCCAATCTCAATCTGCATGGCAAGGTTGCCAAGCATAACCTGCACACTTTCCCGGTCAGCCAGCCTGACACCAAAGCCCATGCGGATGCCGGCATATTCACGGGCAATCTCTACACATCGTCGGGAGAGGCCCAACCAGCGCATGCAATGGGTCAGCCGCGCCGGCCCAAGGCGTGCCTGTGTAACCTTCATTCCCCTGCCCGGCCCGATCAGGATGTTCTCATCCGGAATCCGCAACCCGTTGAACCTGAGTTCGCAATGGCCTCCGTGCTCTTCCGGCCCCATGATCGGAATGCGGCGCTCGATTTCCCAGCCGGGATCGTCGCTGTGGAACAGGAATGCCGTATGACCGCGTCGCGGGTCATCCGAGGTTCGCGCAATCAGGATGAAATGCGCTGCCCCCTCGGCTCCGGTTATGAACCATTTGTGGCCGTTGATCACGTATTCGGTGCCGTCGCGTCTGGCTACGGTCTGCATCATCCCGGGATCTGAACCGCTACCTGGATGAGGCTCGGTCATTGCAAACGCCGAACGGGCATTGCCTTCGGCGATCGGCCTGAGCCAGCGCTCCTTCTGCTCTTGGGTCCCCAGCGCCTCAAGCACCATCATGTTGCCGTCATCGGGCGCAGCACAGTTGAAGGTAACGGGACCGAAAATTGAGCGGTTCATTGCCTCGTAGCAAACCGCCATTCCCACCTTGCCAATTCCCAATCCGCCGTTTTCGGGCTTGAGTTGCAGGCACCAAAGCCCTTCCTGCCTCGCCTTGGCGCGTAAACGTGCAAGCAGTCCCAGCGAGATATTCTCATGCGCATCGTAGGAAGCAGGATTGCCTTCCAACGGGATCAAGTGTTCCTCGACAAAAGCCGCAATGCGGCTGCGTAGTTCGGCGACTTGCGGGGAGACGGTAAAGTCCATTGTTCCTCACAATACTGAAAGAAGATTTCTGCCTTCGACCACCACGACGGCTCTGTCACACAGGTCTTGCGAACAGATACGAACAGCTGGTGCAAGAGATCAAGCTCATGCGGATTCCCGGCGCTTACGTTCCGCGTCATCCCAGGCAGTCAGCGGCTGAAAATCGGGCACAAATCCCAGCCCCTTCTTGGCATCCGAGGAAACGGCGCCTTGGGACGTCACCACATCAATGACAGCCGGCGCATTTTCGAGACCCCGGCGGACCGCATTCGCAAGTTCCTCCGGATCTTCCACGCGCTCTCCGTGTGCGCCAAGGCACCTGGCCATGCCCGCATAGTCTGAGTGGCGAAGAACCGTTCCGACAACCCGGCCTCCATAATTGGCTTCCTGATCGTAGCGCTCGATGTTCCAGGCAGCGTTGTTGGATACGATGAACACCGCCTTTGCCCCGTGGCGAACGGCTGTGTCGATCTCCATGGCGTTTATTCCGTAGGCACCGTCACCATTGACGGAGATTACCTGCCGTCCTGGAAAGGCAAGTGCCGCTGCCACGGCAAATGGAACTCCAACGCCTAGGCAGCCGAAAGCGCCAGCATCAAGATAGGTCGAGGCGGACAGGCCGACCCGCGCAAAACTGAGAAGGTCTCCTCCATCCGCGACCGCGATGTAGTCGCTCGCTGCAACTTCGCGCAGCGCGGCAAATATCGCCATCGGATGAATCTTCCCATCGCTGCCCAGGCAGGGCACCGGATCCCTTTCTCCCTTGGCGATACGTTCCCTGTGTTTTCGGCGCAATCCATTGAGCCAGCCAGTGTCACGCTCCCCGGCGTCATTGCCGAGTGCGTCAGTCAATGCGTCAAGGGCCAAATCAACCGAGGCCAGTATTTCCGGCGAGCCGCGCCTGTTGTCCAACAGTTCACCATCATTGTCCGCGAGCCGCATGAATTGCGCCTCCGGAAATACGGCGGGGGATCCGTAGCCAAGCTGATAGTCGAGCTTGCGCCCTATCGTAATGACAAGATCGGCCTTGGCCATCGCAGCAGCGCGAACCGCGCCAACGAATGCTGGATGGTCTGCTGGAACAAGTCCGCGGCTTTCTTGTGTATCAAGATAGAGCGCAGCCGCGACATCAAGGAACCGCACGAGCGGCGCTCCGGCATTGCGAGATCCGCGGCCGCTGACAACGAGCGGTCGCTTGGCATTGCGGATTGCCGCAACTGCCTCGGCCACTCTTTGCGGCTCTGGAGGTAACCGCCTTTGCGGTTTCGGATCGATCCAGTCTTGCAGGACAAGGCCCGCTGGAAGCCGCGTCCGCAATACGTCTGTGGGTATTTCGATATAGCTTGGGCCAGGCTCTCCAAGCGCGCCGAACGCCCGGGCAACCGCTTCGTCGAGTTCTCGAAGAACTTGTTCCGGAACGCGCGCCGTTTGCGAATAACGCGACACCGGCCGCATGATATCAACATGCGGTATATCCTGAAGGGGACCCATATTGGCTTGCGGCCGGGATGTGCAGCCGCCAATCAGGAGAACCGGAGCTCGCGCCAACGATGCGTTGGCAATTGCGGTTACACAGTTCGTCACGCCCGGTCCCGCTGTTGCCATCGCCACGCCCAGCCCACCTGTCAATTCGGCGTGGGCATGCGCCATATGGACAGCTGCACCCTCGTCGCGCACATCAATGATTTCAATGCCGCGTTTGGCAACATGATCCCAGACCGGCTGAATGTGCCCCCCTTGCAGCCCGAAAATGCGGCGTACTCCCCGCCTCTCCAGAACCAGAGCAATCCAGGCGGCAACACTGTCTTTATCGCGGTTAAGGTCTTGGCGGTCGGTCATCGGGTGACTCCTGGATTGACCAGAACTGGGCAGCGCATCACTTCGTCCCGGCCAGCATGTCCTGCAGGACACGATGAAGGATCTTGCCGGTGGTGTTTCGAGGCATCTCGTCCGGTCGAAGAAATGCAATTGTGCGGGGCCGCTTGTACCCGGCAAGCCGGCCCTTCGACCATTCGAGCAGTTCCTCGGCCGAGGGATTGGCGCCTTTCCGCAGCACCACCGCAGCGGCCACCCGCTCTCCCCACTTGTTGTCTGGACAGCCAACGACCGCCACATCGGACACCGCAGGATGAGCTGACAAGACACTTTCAACTTCGGAGGGGAAGATGTTCTCGCCGCCGGAAATGATCATGTTCTTCTTGCGGTCGATGAGCCGTATGAACCCTTCGGAGTCACGTAGCGCCATGTCCCCGACAGTCAGATAGTCACCCCTATGTGCCTCCGCAGTTCGTTCGGGAGAGTTCCAGTATCCGTCAAATGCATAGGGGCTGCAGGAAAACAGCTCGCCCGGCTCCCCGTCAGGGACCTCAATTCCGTCCTCGTCGAGAAGCCTGATTGGAGCTGAGCCCACGACCTCGCGCCCGACAGTTCCCAGATGATCAAACTGCTCAATAGGGTGCAGCATGGTTACCCATCCGGCTTCGGTTGAGCCATAGAGTTCGAACAGCCCCGAATTCGGGAACATCTCCATTACCGCGCGCTTGGTCTCCGCACGGGCTGGCGCCGACGATATCATCAGCTTCTCTACCCGCTCAAAACCGTCCGATCCAAGATTGGCAGCAGGAACATCCAGCATCATCGTAAAGTGTGTTGGCACGAGCGACGTGAAGGTCGTTCCCATCCGGCCGATTGTCCGAAGACATAAGGCCGGATCGAAGCTGGCACGCGAGAATATCGTTACTGTTGCCCCGATGGACAGAAAAGCGGAGAAGAAATTGAGTGAATTGGCATGGCACATGGGCATGACCAGCAGGGCGTCGTCCCTGCGCTTCAGGCCGAGTTCGACCTGCGTCATGAATGCCAGCATGGCCATGCCCCGGTGCCCGCGGATTGCGCCCTTCGGCCGTCCGGTGGTGCCCGAAGTGTACATGAGACACCAGGGATCGCCTTCACCGACCGCAATGTCCGGTTCCACTGTGTTGGCATCCGCCAGCAGCGCCTCATAGGAGCGCCAGCCGGTCGGCGCTGCCCCACCAATTTGGATGAAATTGGTGGAGGGGACCGGCAATCTGTCCCGCATTTCGTCGGCAATCCCGGCCAGAGTGTCTTCCGCGATAACTGCCGACACGTCGCAATCCTCGCAAATCGACAGCGCCTCATCGGCGGTCAGACGGAAATTGATGGGCACCGCCACCAGCCCTGACTTTGCCACCGCAGTGTAGATCTCGGCCCATTCGACGCGGTTGCAAGCGAGTATGGCAACGCGATCGCCCTTGGCCAGGCCAAGCCCGGCCAGCCCATTGGCGAGTCTGCAGGCTCGCTCGTTCCATTGGCGATAGGTCATGGCTCGCTCAAGATCGCGCGCGCCGATGCGATTAGGCTGAAGCCTCGCGTGCGCACTCAGCATCTGTCCTGCGTTGAGTAGTGGGTTCATGCGATGGCCCGCAAAGCTGAGTCAGCAGTCTGAATGCTTGACAGGGCCGATGGCATCGTTCCTGCGAAGTTTGGCAGACAGGTTCTCGCAGGCCCGAATACCGTGCTCGACAGCGAGTGATTCGGCACGAACAGGATCGCCAGTCGCGGCTGCGTCCAGGATACAGGCGTGCTGGCGCCAAATCTCTTCCGGCAGCTCGGCGTGTCGCAGCACTTCGCCCATTGCCCTGCGCAGAAACCGCCAATGAGTTTCTGCCGTACGCGATAACAGTGGATTGCCCGAAGCTTCATAGAGCAGTTCGTGGAATGCCGCATCGTGGCGTACCAGATCGGAAACGTTGCCTCTGAGGACCGCCTGTTTGCCCAACTTGATTATTCGCTTGCCGCGCCGGGATATGTCCCTGCTGATGTCCTTGTCGTCCCTGGCCCGCGCTGCGGCCATACGGGCCGCGAGGCCATCAAGCGCGGCGCGGATATCGTAGTGGTGACGCATCAGATCAATATCCAGGCGCGTGACCTGAAGTCCCCGGCGGCCAATCTCTTCCACCATACGATCCGACTTGAGTAGTGCCATCGCCTGCTGGACGGGTTGCCGCGACACTCCGAGTCGCATTGCCAGTTTTTCCTGCACCAGATGCGCGCCAGCTGGCAGCTTGCCGTTGCAGATCTCATCAACAATCACGTCGTAGACTTGCTGAGCCAGGCTGGGATGGGCTTGAATGAGCTTCATATTTGAATTCCGAATTCAGAATTCTGATTACAAGCGTCAGAAGAGGTTGTCAAACTCGGCTTGCATTCACTTTCCTCGGTCCTGTCAGGATGCGGAGTCGGCCCCACCGGTGCAGCGCCATTCTTCAGCCCGTGCATCGGCAAATCTCGTTCAACCCAAGTTCCGCAAAACGCCGGCAGGCCAGAGCCTGCGCCAACCCCTCTGTCACGTTTTAGCCACCCTCCCCCACCATTCCCGCACGATCGCTTCCATCAACCTATTTGGGTCAGGAATGCTCACTGCAATGAGGCATGGCATTAATGGATCAGATCAGAAAACACGGAATGCCTTCGCCTTCGGGTGATTGTGGACTCTCCAGACGCGGCATTCTCGCGTCCGCGGACCCGCAATCGGACAGGAAACTTCAATCTACTGCTTGACGGCTGAAACAGACGGGGCATTAAACTATGCCATGATCATTGAGGAAATCGGAGACAGCAACCAAACCAGAATCCGCGTTTGGATGGACCCGTCGAAGCGGCGAGGCACAAGCCATCGATACGATATCGTTGAATTGAGCGTGCTGCCGCGAACCGGAGAAGTCGAGCTTTCATCTTTGACTGATTTCGGACTGCCGGTCCTGCAACCTCAGTCATGCGAGCAAGTTTCAAAACGATGGTTGATGTCACTGGTGCATGCCGTTGGCGAAAGCCCGGAACGCAGATCTTCCATTTGCACAGCGATTGCCATCGCAGCACTGTTCAAGCTGACAGGATTGGAAGGGTCGATACCAGGGCGTCCACGACCTGCCCCGAAAGCGGTCGACGACATCGTCTCAAGGTTCGAAGAGTTCATGAGCCCAACATCGGCTGGCGCTGCCGAACCCGATGAGTTGTCAGACTATTGTCCAGCGCTGCCAGTTCCGAGGCAAGTTGCCGATATTGGCCTGGAATACAATTTGTTCACAGAAGTGAATGGACATCTTGTTCCAACTGCCGGGACCGGGCCAAGGTTTGTAAAGGGCGGATGTGCACTGGCTGCGGCTCAGGCAATGGCCGCCACGATGAATCGGCCTGACTACCACTTTCCTGATGGCTTCGAGGAACTCGATCTTGAGGCCGCATCAAGGGCACTGGCGTCAGTCGTAGACCCAATCGCACAGGCCGTGACCTATTACGCTGACACGCAAGGCTCGCGCAGCGAGTGGAGATTGCAGTCTGCTGAGGCCTATCCGCTGTTCGCCGAATTCGTAACCAGGTTCCAGGAATGCCGAACTGCAATTGACAGCGGCCATCCGCTCAGGCCCGTCCTCTCCGAATTGACCAAGCTTGATAAGGGGCAACTGAGGAGATTCGGCAAGTTGCGAACGCCAATTCCCTCGGGCCGGGTCTTTCAGTTCAGTTCCGAAACCCGCGGATTGGACCCGCTGGGAATGGACCGGGCGCGGCGATACTCACTCGGAAACGAGATTACACTTGAACAGATTGTGTCGTTGGCAAAGGGATTTGACACTGGCTGGATTCCCGGCGACGAAACGGCCTGGCGGCTCTTCCTCGACATTGCCTCCGCATGCGTCCAGCCGCTCTGCATACGCTACTCGGTGTCACCCGGGACCATTTTGGGGGCCTCGAAGGGCAACTGGGCGAGATACCACGCCCAACTGGCGGCATCATACGGCCACAACGCGGAAGAGTTCGACCGCAGGCAGCTTTCGATGGCAACTTCTGATGTTCTGGAGATGGTCGATGACCTAACCGATACACTTGTACTTCCCGCTGTTCTTGGGACGATCCTGGCCGGAGGCAACCCACTGCCTCACCCGACCCCGCAGGATCTGAACGGGGCAACCAAGCTCTCTTTCACTCTCCTGACCGAAGGCTCCAACAATCCTGCGTCAGCGCTGTTTTCCACCACCCGGAAATGGATGAGCCGGATACCGGCGCTGACTGCCGCGGATGCTCCCGGCACTAGCGACACAGGGCAACGATGGAACGACTACCCCGGGTGGCCCCGGCTCGCGCCGGATTTCCAGGCCTCGAACGGGACGGTTGTCAAGAACCTGACAATGGAAGAGCAGTTGCGGGAAGAATCTCTCCGGCTCAGTCACTGCGTGGGCCGCCTCTACGTCAGGAAGGCGAAGCGAGGTGAGTGCCATATATTTTCGGTCAGGGATGCGAACTCCGGGCAAAGCATCTCCACATTCGAGGTTGCGCCGCCCAAGTCCGGGACTGAAGCAATTGTAAGGTCCGGCACTCGCATCGTTCAGCACAAGGCGCGCAAGAACCGGAAACCAGATGAGCGCTCAATAGGTGCAGCAACAGAATGGCTTGAAGCCGTCCATGCGGGTTCGTTGGACCTCGGGTTGGAAGAAGTGCTGCGATGGCAGCGCAAGGTCTCGGAGGAGTCAAGTTCTCAATACCAGGCAGAGCAGTCTGCAGAAGAGATTTGGTCAACCGTCCTTGGCACGAACTGGCAGGAAGACAACACCCGCCGGGCCGTTTGGAGAGAATGGAGCAGCAATATCCTGCCAAAGAGGCTTGCACGAAGCGGCGAGCCACAGGACATCATTTCAGGAATCCACGGTGCTGAATTCATGGCACAGTTGAGCTCGCGCAATTCCTGACCAGTGCTAATCCTGGTGAACAAAACTCGTGAGCACCTCTGCCGTACACAGCTCCCGGCTGGAAGCCAAACTCTCATCCAGAACCGGAACGCACCGTGGAATAGGTCCTGCAGTCGTACAAGGGTTCGAGCTGCGCCACAAATCAACGATCTGAGCAGTTGTGCAAGCGGTCATGATCTACGGGGCATTCCATGCCCTGCTCTTTTCCCGAAGTGATCAGGTTCAACAATATCGTCGTCCTATGGCAGACGCACCACGAGACCGCAGCAAATGCACAAACCGGCTGCAAGATCGCTTACGTGCCTCGCATGTCCGCGTGCTTGGAGCCACGGGAGCGCGATCCATCACACCCGGCTGTCAGACTGCATGTTGCAACTCGGGCAGCTTTCGCACAAACATGTCAGGTTCAACTGTTATCAATCACCGCAAACCAAAATTAAACTGGCAAACCGAATTTGATGACCCATCGCATGGACATGTGTGAACGGCACGCAATGGCAGAATGTGCACGAGCCTTCGGGCATTCCCTGATACCAATTGGAACGGTGCTGCTAACAGCATCGCTGACCATCGGGATTGCTCAAGCACAACCAACATGCCCGGGTTCAATCCTGTCAGTTGCGGGACAAGATACGCCTCATGGCAAGATCAGTTGCCTCGAAGTGTCCGATTTCTCGATCGTGCTGAACGACGGCGCAATTGTCGATAGCTCCGATGGCAGTGGCATCGTGCTCACCGGCAATGGCGATCTGTCGATCACGACGAACCCGGAAAATGGCTATTCGAGAGTCGTAGCCCGCAGCGACGAAACCAAGACGAATTTGGCACTCGCAGCCATCAAGTTCCGAGGCTACTTCCCCGGAGACAAGCCAGGTCTGCTCAATATTGCGGTCAACGATGTCTGGGCGTTGGGCAAGGGTGTGGACGGAATAAGCGTCGACAGCCATGCTGGCGAACTTAGATTGTCAGCCGCCGGATTGATCCAGGTTGCAGAGTCCGCGCCAGCCTTTGGCGTATTCGTCGACAACAAGGATCCCGCCGCCTATCCGACTTCGGTCCATGTCAACAATGTGACGTCACGAGCAAACGCGTCGGCGCTCAACCTGCCGGTGGCCGCATTGGAAATTAAGGCGTCCGGCAAGATTGACGTTTCATCGGCCGGTCTGGTTCATACCAAAGGAAACTCCAACCACGGAGTGCGTGTCCGCCAGGACGTGAATGCGAACACCGAAGGCTCAATCACAATTATGGTCAATGATGTGATTACGGAAGGCCACGGGTCCTACGGGATAAACGCAGAGGCCCTGAACTCCCATGTTAAGGGAACAACCCTGGAAATCGACATCAATGGGAGGGTCGAAACATCAGGATGGGGTGCTCACGCATTGGCTCTTTCCGGTGCAAACGCCACAATCAATGTCCGGGTTGCCAGCAGCGGATCCATCACGGTCAATGAGCCCGAAGGAAGCTGGAGCGACTGGTTCGAACGCGAACCACTCAAGAGCTACGCCGTGATTGCACTCAAATCCGGATCCACTCCGGTGCAATCCATAAATCTGACAAACCATGGCCGAATTAGCGGTGATTTATGGCTGGAGAGTTGCATCGCACCGTTGTTCACCAACCGAGGCCGCTTTGCGCCCGGTCAAGAAATCAAGCTGGCAAAAGCCGCGTGCAATTCAGGCTCTGACAGCCGCACGACCGGCCTCCTGGACAATTATGGTGCAATTTCTCCCGGCGGAGAGAACAATATCGCCGAGACCACAATGACTGGCGATCTGTTGCAACGCGACTCTGCACAACTCGTATACGATGTCGATTGGGCATCTGTTGCCGGGGACCTACTGAGCATCACAGGTTCAGCAAGCCTGAACGGAAGTCTGGCGGTGAATGACCTGACGCTTCCATCTGGCTTCAAGGAAGTCGCCATTCTGAATGCAACTGCGGGCATCACAGGATTGGCAGACCTTGGGGTCTCTGACACGCTGTTCCTGGACTACGGCATCCGGCAGGCGCAGCGCGATGGGCTGGACACCTTGTTCTTGTCTTCGGAACTCAACCTGAACATCGAAGGCCTCAACCCCAACCAGCGCAACGTGTTGGCAGAATTGGCCAACTCGAGCACCAATAATGATGCGCTGAATGCGGTATACTCGGATCTTCTTTATCTGAACGACATAGAGGAGCTGCGCGGGAACCTCGACGGCTACGGCAACGAGATCGCCGGAGCTGTAATGCAATCAACCTATAACGCGACCGGAAGATTCCCCGATGCGCTTGCGCATTGCGACAGGCCTGATGCCATTCAGATGGAGTTTGGGTGCGGCTGGGTAACAGGCGAAACTGTTCGAGCGACCAGGGAGCGAACCTGGCCACAGAGAGGATTCTCAGAAGACATCAATGGGTTCGCAACCGGACTGTCGTTTTCTCCCGACGCGTCAGGCCTCCATGCAAGTATCGGGCTGAGTCTTGACCGGACGGAGGTTGAACTTGACACATTTGCCGAAGCATCAGGGGACAATCTGTTTGGAGAAGCTGTACTGGGCGTCATCACCGGAAGCATAGAGTACGCCGTCGCAGTTTCGGCTGGAAGTGGAAAGTTCGACATTCACCGCACTCTGCCCAGCGACGATGTGCCACTGGCTTCAAAAGGCAAACTTGCGAACAGGTTCACCACTGTCAAAGGCTCCGCAAGCTGGACCGGCAAGTTCAGTGGCATGAGCATACGTCCCGGCCTTGTACTCGGAATTGTACGGATTTCCTCCCGGCCCTACGAAGAGAGCGGAGCTGGCGACCTGTCGCTCAACGTTCATTCTGCGAAAGCCAGCCTGGCCGCTGCAAGCATCGGAATTGAAGTCGAACCGGAACCAAAGGAGATTTCCGGCTACTCGGTCGCACCGGCATTCAGCGTCGCCTACACTGAGATGTCCAAGAACCAGATTGAAGTTGTTTCGGAATTCCATGGTGGTACCGGATCGTTCCTGTCGACAACGAGCCTGTTGCCCAAAACCATCGAGCTTGAACTGGGTGCAAATATTGCTTCACGCGCAGGCAGGCTTGCCGGATCCTTCGGATTGCAATTGGCTGTGACAGGCGATGGCAAGACCTACAGGAAGGGTCTCCAGGGAGGCCTGACCTACCGGTTCTGACCTGCCTGCATCCTCTGCCAGGCTCTAAGCGCATCGCCGAAAGCACCAAACAGCGCCCGTGAAACCGGGTCCGTCTGTGCCCGGTATTCGGGGTGCCACTGAACGGCCAACGCAAATCCGGGCGCATCCTCAATTGCAATCGCCTCTGGAGTTCCATCAGGAGCAAGCCCTTCAATCGAAACCCGGTCACCGGCAACCTTGATCCCCTGCCCGTGCAAGGAATTGACTATGACCGAACACGACCCGAACAATTTTGCAAAGATGCTGCCCTCGGCAAATTCAATTGAGTGCCGGTGGGCAAATTTCTCATCAAGGCTGCCCTCCGGCGGCATTCTGTGATTCATGCGCCCTGGGAGTTCCCTGATCTCCGGGTGCAACGTCCCGCCGAAGGCGACATTGAATTCCTGGAAACCCCTGCACAAACCGAATACCGGCTGCCCCCTGTCAACGCAGCGGCGAATAAGGGGAAGCACTGTCTTGTCGCGATTCCTGTCGAACGCGCCGTGCGCCTCAGTGGGCTCCTCGCCATACTCTTCCGGATGAACGTTTGGCCGCCCGCCCGTGAACAGGAAGCCGTGGCAGACCTCCATCAGATCATCGACTTTTACCAAGGCCGGATCAGAGGGCACCATGAGCGGAATTGCGCCTGCAACATTGGCGATTGCGGCACTGTTCATGGTACCCGTTGCGTGTACCGGATAACTGCCGTCGATCAGGTAGTGATTCCCGAGAATGCCGACCACTGGGCGTTGCACGATTTCATTTGCCTTTACTGGTTGGCGCCCCTGTATTCCAAGACCGCGTATCATTGAAGCCCCCAGAGTGGCCTGCGCTTTGCCTTTTTGACCAACCCGCCCAACACACCGCCGTTGCACCCTGCTCCCTCATTCCAGGAAACGGCAACCGCCGCCCACCGGCGCGCTGTTGCTGCCATGGACTTCCGGAGCAATGACTGCCAACTGGCGGCGGCATTCTTTACATTTGGGCAGAACAATCAGATAGGCTGATGGTCTGGAGATAGGAAGATTTCAAGCCGTAAACATGCACAATCAATCAATGCCCGAGCCCAAGCCAAGGATCATCCAGGGCGCAAGTTCCGACTGGGAAATGGTGATCGGGCTGGAAGTGCATGCCCAGGTCGCATCGAATGCCAAGCTCTTTTCTGGGGCTTCCACACTGTTTGGCGCTGAACCCAACACCAACGTCGATTTTGTTGATGCCGCCATGCCAGGAATGCTCCCGGTCGTGAATGAATTCTGTGTGGAACAGGCAATAAGAACCGGTATCGCCCTCAATGCGGAGATCCATCGCTATTCGGCATTTGACCGGAAGAACTATTTCTATCCTGATCTGCCACAGGGGTATCAGATTTCGCAGTTCCACCACCCCATAGTCGGCGCTGGCGAGATCTCTGTCGACATGGGCGATGGCACGGCCAGACGCGTGAGGATCGATCATATCCATCTGGAACAGGATGCGGGCAAGTCACTGCATGACGTTGACCCTGATCTTTCGCTGGTCGATCTCAACAGGACCGGTGTCGCGCTAATGGAAATTGTCTCATATCCAGACATCAGGAGTCCCGATGAAGCAGCCGCATACATCCTGAAGCTCAGACAGATCATGCGATATGTCGGCAGTTGCGATGGCAACATGCAGGAAGGCAGCCTCAGGGCAGATGTCAACGTCTCGGTGCGACCCAAGGGATCCGGGGAACTGGGAATTCGCTGCGAAATCAAGAACATGAACTCGACAAGGTTCATCCAGCAGGCCATCGACTACGAGGCCCGGCGGCAGGTTGCGCTTCTTGAGGATGGTAATTCTGTTGACCAGGAGACTCGCCTGTTCGACCCTGGATCCGGCAAGACGCGCTCAATGCGGTCGAAGGAAGAGGCGCACGACTACCGTTACTTTCCCTGCCCCGACCTTCTTCCCCTTCAAATCGAAGACGAATGGGTCGAGCGTATTCGTTCAACCATTCCCGAATTGCCAGATGCAAAGATCGAGAGATTGATCCGGGAGTACGGGATTTCCAGTTACGATGCCCGTGTTCTTGCCGCCGAACGGGAGAATGCGGAGTATTTCGAAAAGGCAGCGGTTGGCCGGGATGGCAAACTTGCCGCCAATTGGGTCATCAATGAGTTGTTCGGGCGGCTCAACAAGGAAAACCTGCCGATTGCGGAGTCGCCGGTCTCTGCTGCTCAGCTTGGCAGCATTCTCGCCATGCTGGAAGGCGGAGACATCTCGGGCAAGATAGCGAAGTCCCTGTTTGATATCATCTGGAGCGAGGGGGGAGACCCCGTTGAGGTTGTTGAGCAGCGCGGAATGCGCCAGGTGACCGACGCTGGCGTCATAGAAGCTGCTGTCGACAAGGTGATCGCCGAGCACCCCGAGCAATTCGAGAAGGCAAGGCAAAACCCCCGTGTTGCCGGCTTCTTTGTTGGCCAGGTGATGAAGGCAACCGGCGGCAAGGCAAATCCGAAGGCCGTCAGCGAACTGGTCTCCCGCAAACTCGGCCAGTGAGCCGAAACTTGCGCCGGCCCGCTAGGCTGGGCTAGCGATCGCCCTTACGAGTTGGCGCTTATCGAGAGTGCGTGGATGACATCAAGGGGTGATGGCGACAACGCCGAATGGATCATGCGGTGGCGCTGCAGACGGCTCAACCCGGCAAAACGGGCGGAGACGATTTCGATCCTGAAATGGGTTTCACCACCCTCGCGCCATCCAGCGTGACCGCGATGCGAGTCGCTCTCGTCATGCACGAGCAGTGAGGTCGGAGAGAATGCTTGCCTGAGCGCATCTTCGATCTGGTCCTGCACCTTCATGCGCAATCCTCGTTAATTTGCGTTGAGATCGAGTGAGGTTAAAGGATAAAACCCATCGTTTTCAATACCAGGCTTCCGGAAGATTGATGCCCAAGGAACGGTTTCAATTCGACATGTCCGCTGCAAAGGACAAGAAGCGCCGCAGGCGCAACCGGCAAGGCATGTCCGGTGCCGTCGAAACATCAACCCGTATCTGCGAACACCCCAGTTGCAACCGGGTCGGGAAATACCGGGCGCCCAAGGCGCCCGGCGGCACGGGTGAGTTCCACTGGTTTTGCAGGCAGCATGTAAGGCAATACAACTCGCAATGGGATTTCTTCAAAATCAGCGAAGGCGAGTCCACCGACGACCCTACAGATTCCGGTGATGGCCAGTCACCGGAGGAAAGGCGGGAGCAACGGGAACAGCTTGCCTGGCAGCGGCTTGGAATAAAGGACCCGTTCGAGATTCTTGGCGAGAGTGGAACAAGGTCCGGCCACGCACATGTTGCTTCAGCCCGCCTATCCCGTAATGAGCGAAGAGCACTTAACATCCTTGATGCAAAGGACGGATGGGGAAAAAAGGAACTTCGCAGGCAATACAGATCGCTTGTCAAGGATCTTCACCCCGACATGAACGGCGGAGACCGGAGCGAAGAAGATCGATTGAAAGAGGTCGTCTGGGCATGGGATCAGCTGAAGGCCAGCAGCAATATCAAGCCTTGAGCGCAACTGCCGCCTTGATCGACTCCCGAACCCGGCTGACTGGACCCCCCCTTGCGTTGGCAACACTGCTCGTCGACCGGGACTGGCCCAAATGGGCTGACAGCTTTTGAGACATCCGTAGCGTCTCTCAATCCACTTCGGCACAAGCCCCAGCCAATTCCTTGCACCCACGGTGTGATGAGGTCTGAGTCTCTTCCCAGTCTCCTGTGTTGGGCCATACAGACTACCTGCCGCCACGGTCGCGCCACATGTTGAAGCCAGTAGAAGCCAGGTGCGGGAATTGAGCTTGAGGCTTGCTGTGTGTCGATCTTGCGCCATGCCCTGAATTGCTGCACTAAGCGAATCCTTGCTCCGCCGCCTACAGACAAGATTGGGTTGCCGTATGGATGGTTCAGGATTGGATCGGGAAATGAATCCAGAGAAACGCGTCTCTGTCCGGGAGACATTTGGAATCAATTCCGATCTCGAAGTGTTGGGATTTGACGAACCATCCGACCGGGTTCCGGATGTGGATCCAACCTACAAGTTCGATCCCGATACCACTCTCGCAATACTTGCCGGGTTTTCGCACAACCGCCGCGTGATCATTCAGGGATATCACGGCACCGGCAAATCAACCCATATCGAGCAGGTTGCTGCCCGGCTCAATTGGCCGTGCGTCAGGGTCAATCTTGACAGTCACATCTCCCGGATTGATCTGATCGGGAAGGACGCGATCAGGTTGCGCGATGGCAAGCAGGTGACGGAGTTTCAGGAGGGAATTCTGCCATGGTCGCTGCGCAACCGCGTGGCGCTGGTATTCGACGAATACGACGCCGGGCGGCCCGACGTGATGTTCGTGATTCAGAGAGTACTGGAAGCAGAAGGCAAGCTGACGCTTCTGGACCAGAACGAGATCATCGTTCCGCACCGGCATTTCCGGATTTTCGCCACGACCAACACCGTGGGCCTCGGAGATACAACGGGCCTGTACCACGGCACGCAACAGATCAATCAGGGGCAGATGGACCGCTGGTCCCTCGTGGCCACGCTCAACTACCTCTCTCACGATGCTGAAACCCAGATCGTTTTGTCCAAGGCACCGAATTACAATACCAAGCATGGCAGGGACATCATTAGCGCCATGGTAACCGTAGCCGGCCTCACGCGCTCATCTTTCATGAATGGCGACCTCTCGACGGTGATGAGCCCAAGAACTGTCATTGCATGGGCACAGAATGCGGAGATTTTTGGCGACTTGGGATTTGCCTTCAGGGTGAGCTTTCTGAACAAGTGCGATGAGCTTGAACGCGCAACTGTCGCTGAATTCTATCAGCGTTGCTTTGACGAAGAGTTGCCGGAAGGCCCCCGCGCAGCAAGCCCGCTGGACGATTTTCCTGCCCCGCGGAAGTTGCAGAGCAGCTAGAACTGCAGGGGGCCGAAACCAGGCCTGGCTGGAATTCCTGCGCCACTTTCAATGATATTGGGCAGCCCGTCCTAGGCATTCAGGCAAAATGGGCAGCTGACACCAACACACGCTTCCGCTGGACCTGGACTGCCAACCGCAAACGACGAATGTCAGCAAGTCCCATGCGCGACGAGAATTCAAGGACCGCGCGTGTGATCTTCGAAGCCATGCGGTGTGCAACTTGACTGCCAGACCGAGAGCGGACATCTGCCGAGATGCGATGTTGCTGGTGCCGAAGAACTCGCCTCAGCTTTATGCAGATTGAAGGGCAACAACACACAATTCTCAAGCAATCCAAGAAAATCGCCTGGGTCAGCATCATTCTTCACGAATGCCGTCACGGTGCGGGGCGATTGCAAGCTGACGACAATCAGCCGTCTTCTGAGTTTTCTTTCTTTGCACTTGGATATCGACGGCGAACAGGTTTGCAAGCCGAGAACGTCAGATGTGGCATTCTGCACTGCCTATGAGACACCGAATTGAATAAAGACGTCGGGACGTCTATGGTGATCGAACACGGCGGAGAATGGCCCAAATGACCAGACTGAAACACTCTCCTGGTACGGTGCGGGACGCGATCATTGCCTGTCTGGACTCGACGTTGGGCGATGCAAGCGTATCTGAAATCCGGCAATACGTCGCAAACCTCCTCGGCGACGTACCTGCGTCTTCCGTGCGCTCCTATCTCAGATTGCGGTCGGACATGTTCGAACGGACGCAGTATGGCCGCTACAGACTCAGTTTCGAGCAACCGGCTCCCTCCAACGGCATGGCGATGGCAAAGAGGCCGCCGACAGCTACCGATCCTGTATTGGTGAGAGGCGGGGCCGTGCTTTACCAAGAGGATTGCTTCGACTGGCTTGAACGCAGGGCCGACAACAGCATTCATGCCGTCGTAACTGATCCGCCGTATGGTTTGATCGAATACTCAGAGACTGAGCAATGCAAGCTGCGGATGGGCAAGGGTGGGGTCTGGCGCATTCCTCCATCCTTTGATGGTCACAAGCGGTCTCCGGTTCCACGCTTCACGACACTTGGCGCAACTGATCTCATACATATGCGTGAATTCTTCGAACGCTTTGGAAGAAGCGTATCGCGTGTCCTTGTTCCGGGGGCGCATGTCTTTGTGGCTTCAAATCCGCTCGTGTCTCACATCGTTGCGTCAGGGCTTGCTGCTGCCGGACTGGAGAGCCGGGGGATGATCTTCCGCCTTGTCATGACAATGCGTGGCGGCGACCGCCCAAAGAACGCACATGAGGAATTCTCCGATGTTACCGTCATGCCGCGCTCAATGGCTGAGCCTTGGCTCTTGTTTCGTCAACCGCTTGAAGGAAGGGTGCAAGACAATCTCCGCAAGTGGGGAACCGGCGGCTTGCGGCGGCAATCGGAACACAGGCCCTTCGGTGACGTGATCAAGTCGCATCCCACGCGACCTGCGGAGCGTCGCTTGGCGCCGCATCCCTCGCTCAAGCCGCAAGCTTTTATTCGTCAGTTAGTCCGCGCCGCGTTGCCTCTAAAGACGGGCGTGATCCTTGATCCCTTTGCAGGTTCGGGATCCACATTAGCCGCAGCCAATCACCTGGGGTATGAGAGCATAGGTGTGGAGTTGTCACAAAATTACGTCGAGATTGCGTTAACGGCGATGCCAAAGCTCGAGGCAATCAGATGTCCCGATACACCCAGTGTTCACGGAGCCTCCGAATGCCTTGTCTGTGGAGGGTAGCAGTACGCGTTCCGAGCTCACCGCGGTTATTTCGCCGAAAATCTCCGACCGTGACGTAACCAAGGTAGATTTCAGTGAATCTCATTGGTGCGCGGTTGATGGCAGGTTTCGTGGCATCATCAACGGAATAGACGAACACGCAAAGCCACTGGTCACGGGCACCATGGGTGTCCACAGCCCCGCCCCTTTTGCGCGTGGTCTTGATCTCAACCCCCTGATCTCCGGCCATCACTGAGTCGTTGGGGTAGATTCCTTCAATGATCAGATCTGGATGTCCGTTGTGGTAGAGGTTTTCGACGAGCACTCGGGCATGCTGCGCCATGCTTGCGGTAATCATGTCGGAGATGAGCCCCGACATTGCCGCAGGTCTCAGCATATCATCGAGGCGCCCGAGCCCCCTGTCGGACAGATGAGTATTCACATTGAAGAAAAAGTCGTAGATGTCCTGCATGACGCAGCCAAAATCCTCCAGCCGAAGCTTGTAGGGCAATACTGCTTCATCATTGAATCTTGACGCATCGGGTCTCTGGCGAACGATGGGCATGGCAATGACTCATGTTTCAGAGCAAGACGGCGTCAAGGGGAAGCCATTGACTGCCGCCGTCATTTTAGCAGTTTCCGCCGTCTTGCGCGACAACTTCATTACGCTTCTCGCAACAGTTTAGCGGCATGGGCTCTTGGCTGAACAGATTTGCCCAGTCAGCCTGGGATCACCGTTCAAATGTGATCGGAATCGCGTTCAAGTGTTATCGGAATTTCGTTCAAGTACGATCGGAATTCCGTTCAAGTGTCACCGGAATTTGCTGACAACACATGCCGATCTGTGGAGAACCAGATCAGCCGCCATCAAATGCAGTTTCATAGGCCGAAATGTCGGCGGCACTCAATCCGAGCTTGCGAGCCAGGCCACGCCACCCTGCTAAAGCCGATTTCACTTCTTCAATGATCTGGGAGGCCTGGTCCTGTTTCAGGGCAAAGAATGGAGCCGCCTTGATGGCAATATCGATATCAGCTTCCGGCCCTTCTTCGGAAATCCAGGTTGTCAGTTCCCTTGCCTTTTCCTCGATTGGCACTGGATTGAGGTCATATGCCGGAGACAACCTCCACTTGCCGTCGCCATCGTAGAGAAATCCATGGTTTCGCAGGTGATCATCGAAGTTGCCAATCAGGATGCCAAACACGACCCGACGCCAAAGTTCGTGCAAGTCCGGGATGGGTTCGCTCGAGTACATCCTGATGCAATCCGCAATGTCGGTATAGGTAGCAACCTCTCCATCAGAGAGACCGAGCAGGCTCATGGCCGACAGGAAAGGTATGCGGGACTCCCCTCGCCGGTCAAATCGGCGGATGAGCGCTACCGAACGGCCAGCCACGCTCTCCAGGCGGCCGGATGCAGCATTGACTCCAGCCCGACTTGCCAAGGTGAGTGCCAGTATCTCACCCCTTGGTATGCTGCGCACTTCGCTGGCTTTGGGGAATTTGGCGATGGCAAGTGATCCGTCCCTGTCAATCACAGCAGACTTGGGACGAGCGCCTCCAAGCGGCGAGCCTTCATTGAGCAGGAGCTTCAGGTCGTCGGCAGTTTCGTTGTTGCCTCGAACCGCATCGGCTGCATTCAACAATGCCGGCAGCCGGATCAAGGGCGGTACGCGGTAACGTCCAACTTCATGACCAAACTCTGTATCCCCTTGTCGCCTTATGCGGAGCGCGCCAATCCGCGAATAGTCGTTGATTGCAAGCAGATAGTCGATCTCCGAGAGTGTTCGCCGTTCACCCGATTTGCGGAAAGCGCGGTCGATCAGCAGCCGGCCCCACCGGTCTGGCGCGGCGTCGCGCAAGGCACCAGCCAGCGCCGAACTTTCCGAACTGGTATAGACAAGACTTTTGCCCAGCTTCAGATTTGCAGGATCCAGTGCGAAGGCATCCTCATGGTTCAACCACTCGTCTGCGTATTGGAAGACTGAGCTCTGACGCCGAGACTTGCCGACATACCGGCATCGGCCAACCAACCGGGTTATCTGACCATGTCCGATATGGACCTCGATCATTTCGGTCATGGATTTGTTCCCTTCCGGCGAGGAAGAACTATCCTCTGAGGAAGCCGGTCCTCTTCGATGTCCAAACCCAGTCCATCATTGCTTCGATCAGCCAACATGCCGACTCCACCGACCAGTCCAAGAATTGCGAGTACGGAAACATAGGCCCCAACTGAGACAGTGGGGTCGCCCTTCTCTATCTTGGTGTAGGTACTGCGGCTGACGAAAGCACGTTCTGCCATGGAGACTGTCGAGATGCGGCGCTTCTTGCGGGCAACCGCAATGTCCTCACCGAGCTTGGTCAGGGCCCGCCGAGCCGCGCGAGGCAGTGCACTTGTCGATTGAGATTTCATATTGTGTCTTATACATTACTCAGTAAAGCTATGTTATGACTAATATATAATACATTAAAAGCACGTTCAAGGGAGAGTTGCCACATTGTCATCTAGACACTGCAGCCTGACCACAGGCTCTCATGCCGGATGAACAGGTTGAGCCACGGAGCCTGAGACCAACATCCCGGTGTGAAGGCTGAATCAATCCAACCTGAACGGACTCGAGATATGCGGCGCCCGTGACTCCAGTGCACAAACCTGACAGGTGGTAGAGTCTGGATGCAAAAACGGACCTGCCTTACAGAGAGTTCGAGCGCACCTCTGGCAAAGGGCGGATGAAGTATTGCATGTCCTTGATCTGCGTGCTGGTGATAAGCCGAAAACACCCAAACCTGCAAAGGATGGAGGCGATGACAAACGGCCTGGACGAAAGGACTTACGACCTCTTGTTCGGAATTCAACGATCGGTGCATTATCACCTATACCGGCGGCGGTTCTATGAGTCCTGGAATACCCTTACGGTCACCATTTCGGTGATCGGTGGATCCGCATCAGCGGTAACCTATCTGACCGGTTGGATAGTTGATTGGATTCCAGCAATGGCAGCCGCAACCGTAGCCATCGTAGCCACCATTGATCTGACAGTTGGCACCGGACGGCGCGCCGGACTCCATGGCGGCTTGGCGCGACAGTTCATCAACCTGGAAAAGAGCCTTGCTGGCGGTAGGGATCTTGATGATGACGAGTACATCAAGTTGAACAGAATGCGTCTGGACATCGAGTCCACTGAGCCCCCGGTTTTGCGCCTTTTGGATGCCAGTTGCCACTTTGAACTCTTGCGCTCAAAGGGCGATACAAGCCGACATCCTCAAATCCCTTTGTGGCGGCGGTTGCTCATTCAGTGGGCTAGCCAGCCGACATTTGCCGTCAATCTCGCGCAGAATTGATGTGAAATCGACCCGACCGTCTGGATCGAAACCGAACCCAAGGGTCCAAGCAGCGACGAGCAGCGCCAGTTGAAACTGCTAGACAATTCGCTGCTTGGGGAAACCTCGGCAAACGATCATCTTTCGTGTTCGTTTCGATCAGCCGATTGATCCACACGTCCAAAAGGCAGTTGCTGGCACGGCTCAAGGCGCCTGCGGGATGCGCAGACTTGGTTCAACACAGACAATCTGCAACCTGACCTGACAATTCGGCTGGAATCCATGCGTTCACCGACTACAAGAGGAACAGCAGTCTTCTGGGAAGGACACACAGGAAAGGAAGCGTTTCCCGATGCCGAACCTGAATCAGGACGATTTGCCGGCGTTCAAGAAAGCTCTGGCTGAAACGACCCGGTCCATAGCCGAAGACGCCGAGATCATTATCAGGCACACTTCCGACACTCCTGGCATGTCGGACAATGTCATGCGCCTGCCATTTGTCGGGCCGCGGACCACGCAGGAGGATTTGGCTGTCACCCGGGGAATAGCCGACAGCCTGGCGTTGCGCCGCAAGCTCCACAATCCAGCCACGCACAGCCGCTATCTGCCGGCCGGCGATACCGCAAAGGAGATGTACGAAGCACTCGAGACAGCGCGTTGCGAAGCATTGGGCGCCAAGAGAATGCCGGGATCGGCATCTAATATTGATGCAAAGATCGCCGACCAGGCAAAACAAAAGGGTTACCGGGAGCGCACATCCATTGATCAGGCTTCTCTGTCGGATGCACTCGGCTACGCCATCAGGCATTTGGCAACCGGCCGGGAACTGCCGCCGGTTCCCAAGCATGTCTTTCGGCTCTTCGAGGAGGAACTCCAGGAAAAGGCGGGAACCACCCTGAGCTCCATCGAAGATGTCATCTCTGACCAAACTGAGTTCGCCCGTTTCGCCCGGCAGTTGATCAGCGACCTGGGATACGCTGACCAACTTGGCGACAACCCTGACGAGGAAACCGAGACCGACGACGATACCGGCGAGGAAGACGAAAACGAGCAGGCTGACAGCGAGTCCGGCGACAACCCTGACGCCGAGTCGGATCCAGAGTTCGACGAGAGCCTGCTTGAGGAGTCAAGCCCGGACGATAGGCAACTGTTCGAAGGTGATCCCGAGGATGCAACCTCTGCAGAAGAGGCCGACGATCCCGAAACGGAACCGCCGCCGCACATGCAACCGGCAGGCCGATCGGAGGCTGACCCGGACTATGAGGTCTTCACAATTGAATTCGACGAAGAGACCAAAGCTGAAGAGCTGGCCGAACCCGACGAACTGATACGCTTGCGCGGCAATCTCGACCAGCAGCTGGAGCCCTTCAAAGGAACCGTCGGCCGCCTCGCCAACAAGCTGCAGCGCCGCTTGTTGGCCCAGCAGAACCGTTACTGGGAATTCGACAGGGAGGAAGGACTGCTCGACGCCGGCCGTCTGGCTCGGGTTGTAGCAAACCCGACCACTCCCCTTTCCTTCAAGGTCGAAAAAGACATGAAGTTCCGAGACACTGTCGTCTCGCTGCTTCTCGACAATTCCGGTTCCATGCGCGGCCGGCCAATCTCCATAGCCGCCATCAGCGCTGATATTCTGGCCAGAACACTCGAAAGATGCCAGGTAAAGGTCGAGATACTCGGCTTTACAACCCGCGCCTGGAAGGGCGGCGAGAGCCGCAGCAAATGGATTGCGTCAGGCAGGACCCCTACTCCAGGCCGCCTCAATGATCTTCGCCATATCATCTACAAGAATGCCGACAGCCCCTGGAGGCGATCCAGAAACAATCTGGGCCTTATGATGAAGGAAGGACTGCTCAAGGAGAATATCGATGGAGAAGCTCTGGAATGGGCCCACCGCCGGCTCATCGGCCGTTCAGAGTCCCGGAAAATCCTCATGGTGATATCCGACGGTGCGCCTGTCGATGACTCAACTCTCAGCGTCAATTCCTCCAACTTCCTTGAGCAGCATCTGCGGAACGTCATTGCCATGATCGCCAAGAGGCGATCCGTAGAGTTGATCGCTATTGGAATAGGCCATGACGTGACGACCTATTACGACCGGGCAGTCACCATTGCAGATGTTGAACAACTGGCAGGGGCCATGACCGAACAACTCGCCGAGTTGTTCCAGTCCGATCCAAAACGACAGCGGCCCGGCACCGGAACCCGTTGAATGGCCAAGGAGCCAGGAGCAGGTTGTGCAAGCGATGACGTATCGGAACGACTGACCGCTGTTCGATCCACAATGGCGCAGCAGCGCCTATCGGCATTTCTGGTTCCCCGGGCCGACGCTCACCGTGGTGAACAGGTGGCAAGCTGCGATGAGCGGATGAAATGGCTTACGGGCTTCTCGGGGTCGGCGGGACTGTGCGTCGTGGCCTCACATCGGGCAGCACTCTTTGTCGACGGGCGCTATGCACTGCAGGCTCCCGAGCAGGTTGATCCAACACTGATCGACATTCACGAACTCCAGAGACCAAAGATCTGCGACTGGATCAGGTCATCAGTGCCCAACGACAGCCGGGTCGGTTTCGACCCGTGGCTGCATACGAAAGCAGAGATCCATGCCATGCGTCAGGAACTGCTTCCGGCGGGCCTTGAACTGCAACCGGTTTCAAATCCGGTTGACATCGTCTGGACCAACCGCCCGGCACCGCCGAATTCGAGGATCGTCAACTACCCCGTCGACCTCGCCGGTGAATCCAGCCAATCAAAACGAGCGAGGATAGCAAAGATAATCCGGTCATCAGGCACCGATGCCGCTGTGATTACCCTTCCTGACAGCATCGCCTGGCTGTTGAACATAAGGGCGTCTGACCTGCGAAACTCGCCGGTGGCCCTTGCATTCGCCATCATCCGCGCCGACGGCAAAGTCAAAACCTACCTGAACATGCCCCGAAGCATTTCCAAGCGCATCAAGGAACGGGTGAATGCTTTCGACAAGTCGTCGTTCCTGAAAGACCTTGAAGATTCAGGCACGGCCCTGCTCGTCGACCCGGATACAGCGCCAATTGCAGTGTTCGATCGGCTCGCTGAATTGAACCTGAAGGTGGTGGAGCAGACTGATCCCTGCATTCTTGCCAAAGCGGTAAAGAACGATGTCGAGATCTCCCATTCAGAAGTTGCACATCAGCAAGATGGCGCCGCTGTAGTCGAATTCCTGGCCTGGCTTGCACAGCAAGACAGGATGGCTTCACTCACGGAACTTGACATCGTTTCTGCGCTCGCCGGTTTTCGGAAGAGTATCCGGTCGTTGAAGAGCGAGAGCTTTGACACCATTGCCGCGTCGGGACCCAACGCCGCCATGGTTCACTACAAGGCCACGCCATCTACAAACCGTCATCTTTCCGAAGGCGAACTGCTCCTTCTGGATTCCGGAGGACAGTACCCGGACGGCACAACAGACGTCACCCGCACGATAGCAATCGGAACCCCTTCGGATGAGCATCGCAGGTGCTACACGCTGGTGCTGAAGGGCCTGATCGCACTGGCCAGAGCGAGATGGCCAAAGGGACGCCAAGGCCGGCATCTGGATGCCATTGCAAGATACCCGCTCTGGCAGGAGGGGCTGGACTTCGAACACGGTACCGGACACGGTGTTGGTCAATATCTTCACGTTCATGAAGGCCCGCAATCATTGTCCGCGCGCTCGGGCGTGGAACTCTTGCCCGGCATGATTCTATCCATTGAGCCCGGCTATTACCGCCAGGGTGAATTCGGCATCCGGATCGAGAACCTGTTTGTCATTCAACCGGCGCCAAACCCGGAATGGGGGGACACCCGGTCCATGCTTGAGTTCAGGAATTTGACCTGGGTGCCTCTCGACCGCAACCTCATTGACCGGAACAAGCTGACGCGAGCTGAACGGCAATGGGTTGACGATTATCACCGCGAAACCGTCGAACAACTCCAGGGGAATTGCTCGGAGCATGGCAAGTCCTGGCTGCTTAAGGCTTGTATGCCGCTCGATTGATTTCGGCGCTCAGACAGCCTGCAGTAGGGCCGCAGCAGCAGCCCGCGCCTCATCGGTTATGCTCTCCCCAGCGAGCATTCTGGCGATCTCGTTGTTTCTTTCGGCGCCGTCGAGCTTCACTGCGCGGGTTTCTGCCCGGCCGGAGTCAGCAGACTTGTCGATCCGCCAATGGTGGTGACCAAGCGAAGCAACTTGCGGGGAATGAGTTACCACGATCACCTGAGAACTGCTGGCAAGCGACCTGAGCCTGCGGCCCACCGCATTGGCAGTAGCACCTCCAATACCACGGTCGATCTCATCGAAAATCGCACAGGTTGCGCCTGAATCGGACATCAAGCATGCTTTGAGAGCCAGCATGAACCGGGAAAGCTCGCCGCCTGAGGCAATGGCGTTGATGGGACCGGCAGGTGCAGAAGGATTGGTTGACGCATTGAACACGACCCGGTCGTGTCCTTCCGGTCCAGGCTCCTGTTGGCCGATGTTTACCGAGAACACCGCGCTTTTCAGCTTGAGCGGGGCAACTTCCTCGGCCATGGCCGCAGCCAGCCTGCTGGCCGCTTCCGAACGCCGGGCTGAAACCTCGGCGGCCGAGGCGGCATAATTTTCCTGCGCTTGCTGGATCCGCGCCTGGAGACTGTCGGCCTCGCCGCTCAAGCGATCCAGATCCTCAATGTCTCCGGCAAGTTTGACTGAGAGATCCACCAGGTCATCGGGCCGGACCGAGTGCTTCCGCGCCATTGCACGAATTGCAAACAGGCGCTCCTCAACCTGCTCGACCTCCTGCGGATCGCCAGTGGAACCGTAGCGGATATCAGCCAGAAGCCGATTTGCTTCAGCAAGTTCCAACAGTGCCCGGTCAAGAGCTTCGACGGCTTGCTGTATCCGATCCTCATCAACCCCTGACGCGGTCGCCAGCCGCGACAAAGCGTCATTGACCATTCCCTCAGCACCACTGTCGCCAATCGACAATTCTGCCTTGTCCAGGTCTTCCCTGTACTTTGCAAACAGCTTGAGAGCAGACCTGCGGCGATCGAGTTCCTCATCCTCGCCCACTTTTGGGTCAAGCTCCTCCAGTTCCTTCAAGGCATGCTCGGCAAACTCGCGATCACGGCTTGCTTCGGCCAGTCTGCGGTTCGCCTCATCATGCAGGCCGATTGCCGATCTCCAGTCTCGCCACGCCTTCCTTGTGTTCTCGACAAACTGTTCGCTGCCAGCATACTGATCTAGCAGCCGGCGATGATTTGCCGGATTGAGCAGCCCTCTTTCATCCGACTGGCCATGGATTTCGACCAGTGCATCTCCAAGTCTGTTGAGCGTTTCGGCAGAGCAGCGCCGGTCGTTGACGAAGCTGCTGGCCCGGCCCGAAACCGGGATCAGCTTCCGTAGGCACAGTTCTTCCCCGCCAGGAAACTCAAGGTCGTCCAGAATCTGCTGAACGGCCCGGTTGCCGGAAACATCAAACAACGCCGTGATTTCACTTGGCTCGCCATGCTCTGGTGGCCTCGTTGTCGTGGCGTGCCTGCCGAGTACTATGCCGAGTGCGTCAAGCAGGATCGACTTGCCAGCCCCGGTCTCGCCTGTCAGCACATTCAGGCCATGCCCGAAATCCAGATCAACGCGGTTGAGAAGCAGGTAGTTCCGGACCGAGAGGTTGCACAACATGGTTCCGCAGCCCTACGGCGCCGTTGTCAAAGCCACTCGCCCTTGAGAGTCCTGCGGAATACCTGCTGGAACAATCCCTCGCCTTCCTCCGGCAAAGGCACCTTGAGATTTCTCCGCTCGAACAGAGCATAGGACTCCGCATACCATTCGCTCGACTGGAAATTGTAACCCAGTATTGCGACGATCTCCCTTGCTTCGTCCAAGAGCCCCAGGGCCAGGTATGCCTCAACCTGCCGATGCAGAGCCTCTGGAACAAATGCGGTTGTCCCGAACTCGCGTACGACAAGCTGGAAGCGGTTCAGTGCAGAGGCATAGTTGCCCCGCTTGAGATAGAACCTGCCAACTTCCATTTCCTTTGCAGCAATTGCCTCAAGAACCAGGTCCCTCTTGAGCTTGGCCGAATTGGCGTAATCGCTGTCGCCATAGTCCTCGATGACGCGGTTCAGCTCGTCGAGAGCAAGGCGGGAGTTCCTCTGGTCGCGGCCGCGCTTGTCGAGTTGTTCCATGTAGCTCATGGCCACAAGGTACTGCGCGTACGCCGCTTCCTTGTCACCGGGATAGGACGAAAGGAATCTTTCGGCAGCGGCCCGGCTCTTTTCGTACTCCCTATCCAATCCGTAGGCATATGCCGCCATGATCGTGCCACGGCGGGCCCATTCCGAATAGGGATACTGCCGCTCGAGTTCCTCGAACATCTCGGCAGCTTCCGGCTCCAGGCCGGAATTGAGCAAGCCTTCAGCCCGGTAGTAGATTTGCTCGGGCGACAAATTGGCCAGTTCTTCGTCGTCGTTCGTACTGCAGCCTGCAACAAGCACCGGCAAGACCAAAAGCACCAAAATGCTGCGAGCAACCGAGGTGAATTTCATACTGTAATCATCGCCGTTTTCCGCCAGCCTGTGCCGGCAACGGCAACATGTGGCACGAGGTGCTTGCCGGTTGCAAGTGCGGCCGGACTCACGAGTTTCTGTTCCGGCAGTTCAGTGCAGAACCGGAAGATCGGAAATGGTGACTCCAGCCCCGGGCAAACCGGAAGCAACAGCCTTGCTGGCTTCAACAAGTTCGTACGCAGAAGGATCCGAGAAGAGCTTGCGCAGGAGCGAATTCGTCAATGCGTGTCCGGACCTGATACCCGTGAATTTGCCGATAATCGGGTGTCCAGCCAGCGCCAGGTCGCCAACGGCATCAAGCATCTTGTGCCTGACGCACTCGTCTTCGTGACGGAACGGGTCAAGGTAGAGATCGCGGATGTCATCGGCGACCAGCACGTTCTTTTGGCGCTTGCCACCCAGTCCCAGCCCCATTCTCTTCAGTCCATCAATCTGCGAACTGAGACAAAAGGTTCGGCTGTCGATCAGCCGCTTGACAATTGCACCATTGGCGAGGCTCTCGGAACGGAACTGATTGCCAATCGGATCCGGAAACGAAATCCTGAACTCCATTTCGCTGTTGTTCCAGGGCTCAAGCGAAGCGCTGCATCCATCTGCCTTGACCTCTACACGCCTCAGGACGCGCACGACAATGATCGGCTGCTTCAATGACACTACACCGGCCCGTAACAACAATTCCTTCACGAAAGGAAGGGCGCTTCCATCCATGGCAGGCACTTCCGGCCCGTCCAATTCAATGACGGCATTATGGATCCCGCAGCCTGCCAATCCTCCCATCAGGTGTTCGATGGTCTGTATGGACGCACCGGAATCATTTTCGATCCGAGTGCAGAGCGATGACGGCACCACACGATCATATCGCGCTGGGATCCGGTTGTCCTGACCCTTCAGATCGCTCCTGAAAAAACTTATGCCTTCATCCGCACTTGCGGGGTGAATGCTCATGCTTACCGGAACTCCGGTATGCAACCCGACATCCTTGAAGTGGATGCTCTCCTTGATGGTTGTCTGCACTACTCTTGCTCAACTCATGCCTGTATTGAGATTCTACTTAACCGCCCTTGAGCCGGTTACCAATTCAATGATTGAAACATATTGTTTCAACCGGATCCTGCGGCCAGTTGCCTCGCCCTGTGCCTTCCGACCATGACAATCCAACCATACCGGTTCTGCCAAAACAGCCTTTGCGTCATATCGGCAATGCCCGGCCAATCCGCCATGCGATCTTCGGTGCGCTTGAAACCCATCGGCCATGTCGATGGCAATATAGGGATAACGGGAACGGATAATCGGCATCGCAATGCAGTATTCGGAAACGAATGACCGTAGCAGGTGTTTACGCGGTCCAACGAACCAATGCGGCCACGGGAAACAAGCGGGCAAATGCCACCATCGGCATGCCAACCGCCACACGACCAGGCGACCGGAGCGGTTCCTTACCGCAGAACTGTTGCCGAGACGCTACCGGCACAGACCCTGGACCGTTATACCCTTGCGGATTGCAGGCCATATTTCGCACGGCTGCGAGGCACGCGCCGACTGAGTACGCCGGCACATGCCCCTCATGTTCGTGCGCTTCAGTTGGCCTGCCGGCGAATGAAAGCTGGAATTTCTCTCGGATCCTGTTCCTCAAGCTCTGGGTCCCGTGACCTGCTGGCAGTCAACAGAGGATCAACCTGCACATTCGGCCGGGGTTTGAGCGGCGAAACGCTGGACATTCTTCCCAGCACCGACTTGAGAGTTCTTCGCCCCTGATGCCTATCGCCTTGATCATCTGCAGGGCCATCCCATGCCTTACCCGATTCATGGCTTCCAGTGTAGTCGCCGGACAGCCCGTCAATTGTCGGCAATTGTGCCTTGGGAGCGACGTATCTCCGGCTCTGGAAAGGGCCGTCGGCATCGTGTCCGTTTGCTTGCACGCTGGACTCCAGCTGAGGCTGTGGCTCAGTGATCTCGGCCACTTCGGCATATACTGGGCCGTCTTCTTCCCTCGGTTCCTCTGCCCAAGCTTCGGAAATGAACTGTGGCGCTTCATCAGGAACAGCAAATTCCTGCTCGAAGACTTCAGTTTCGTCCTCGACCGGCTCGGGAACCACATCCATTTCGACAGCATCTTCATAGGCCTGCTTGCCCGCCTGCTCATCAGCGGAGGTAAGCCCGGTGGCAATCAGCGTTACCTTGATCTTGTTGTCGTATTCCGGGTCGAGAACCGAACCGACGATGATCTTGGCGCTGCCATCAATGTTTGCGCGGATCGTCTCGGTTGCATCCTGCAGATCCAGCAAGGTCATGTCGTTGCCGCCGATCACATTGATCAGGACGCCATGCGCCTTTTCAAGACGGACATCCTCAAGCAACTGATTGTCCATTGCCTCGTTGGCGGCGACTTGCGCCCGTTTCTCACCTTCCGCCTCTCCGGTTCCCATTATGGCAGTGCCTTCCATACTGAGAATTGCTTTCACATCGGCAAAATCGAGATTTATGAGGCCCGAATTAACCATAAGGTCGGTGATGCTCTTGATACCCTTGTAGAGAACCTGGTTGGCCCTCTGGAATATCTCTCCAATCGGCGTGGCATCATTTGTGACCTTGAAGAGGTTCTGGTTGGGCAGCACCACCAGGGTGTGCACCCTGCTGCGCAATTCCTCTACGCCTTCGGAGGCCATCTGATACCGGGCATCACCTTCGAAATGAAACGGCTTCGTTACCACGCCAACGGTGAGGATGCCCTGCTCCCGGGCCAACTCCGCGACTATCGGCGCTGCTCCGGTTCCGGTACCGCCACCCATGCCTGCTGTTACAAAGCACATGTGGGCGCCTTCAAGCTGCTCCAGAATCTCTGTCTTCGCTTCCTCGGCAGCCAACCGGCCGACTTCGGGATTTGCGCCTGCACCCAGACCCTGTGTTGTCTGGACTCCCAGTTGCACTTGCCTTGCTATGCCTGATTGCGACAACGACTGGGAGTCGGTGTTCGCAACAACAAACTCAACACCGCACAGACCTTCTTTCTGCATCTTTGAAACGGCGTTGCATCCTCCCCCTCCGACGCCAAACACCAGAATCTTCGGATTCAGGCATTCTGCCTCGGGCACACGAATCGTATCCAACATGTTAACTTTCCACTGCTCGTTACACAGACGTTCGTTCGATTGGTTTTTATTGCCGTCTGCAAGTTCACCTTAGATGAAACTGCGCACTATGTCAAAACCCGGATTTCCGCAATCGAATTTCACTATCGTGCGGCTAAATCCAATCAATTCCAGTTGGAACAAAGCCACTGCTCGAGTAGCTTGGCAGGCTGCCTAAGGCAGCAACACAGCCGGTTCCGGTACTGCGCTTCAGCCGTCCGGCTGGCCATGGAGCACATGTGATCCGATTTCCAGAACCTCGCTCACTCCAATCTGAGCCATCGCCACGCTCAAATCAGCAGTAATATGTTCAAGCATGGCTTCCAAACCCACCCGGCCCTCGGCACCGATCGCGAACAGAATGGGACGGCCAAGCATCACAAAGTCGGCTCCCAGCGCGAGAGCCTTCATGATATCCTCTCCACTGCGCAAGCCACTGTCAAAGATAACCGGGAATTCCGTTCCCACGGACTGCCGAACTGGCGCCAGCCAGTCGATGGCCGGAGGCTCGCTATCGAATTGGCGGCCCCCGTGGTTTGATACATAAATCGCGTCCGCGCCCAATTCCTTGATCCGAATGGCATCCTCAGGGAACTTCACCCCCTTCACAATCAGATTTCCGTGCCAACGCTCACGCAACCGTTCGAGAAACTCCCAGTCGGTTCCGGATCTGGGGGCATTCCGGTCATATTCACCGGCATTCAGTATTGGGCCGATATTTCTGGGGTAAGGCACGCCGGCGCCCAGCATGCGGATCGACCAAGCCGGAGAGCTTGCGAAATCAAGGAAGGAACGGAAATTCGGGCGAAAGGGCAGGTCGAAACCGTTGCGCAGGTCCCTTGGCCTTCTGGAGAGCTGAGGCAAATCTACCGTAAGAACAAGTGTATCGTATCCCGCAGTCTCAGCCCTGTCGACGATTTCCATGGTATTCTCGGCCGATCCCCTGAAATAGAGTTGGAACCACGCATGGTCTCCGGCCCAAAGCCGCATGTCTTCCATCGTGCTGGACCCCGCCGTGGACAGGCAAACTGGCATGTTGAATGCCCTTGCCGTCCTCGCCATGTTGCGGTCGGCGCCAGCGCCGGCAAGCCCGCACATGCCCATGGGAGCAATGCCAAAAGGGACCGAATACTCCTTGCCAAGAATTTTCGTTTCGAGACGGCGCTGTGCAACATCCACCAGGATTCGCGAACGCAGCTTTATTTCGTCAAGTCTCCGTTCATTTCCGGCAGCACCGGCTTCCCGCCCTGCTGCGCCATCAATGAAATCGAAGACAATCCGCGGCAGCCGTCTGCGCGCAAGCCGCCTGGCGTCTTCATAACAATATATCCGGCTTCTACCCGCCATACCTGCACCAAAGGATCTACCGCCCCGCAAGCATCCTCAGCGACATTCCCATCTGGACAACTTGCACCTTGTCATATCGAGTTTCTGCAATTCCGCACAAATGACAAGCGGAAGAAGTACTCGATTGAAAGAACTGGCAGCCGCATGCCGCGGAAACGCACCACCACAATCCTCCAAGCATTTGCGCAACCGGTTCGACTCATGATGCAACTGGCACGGGACCCGGCAGATTGCACATTAAGTGGCTGACGATTGAGGCCGACGCTACCAATTTGCCGCAAACCAACGAAGGGTGCGGCTGATGTTCTTTCGGCCAGGCCCGGTTTGGTGAGCAGGCAAATCGGAGAACTCAGTCTGCGGAAGCATCGCGTCCAGGCATGCACCGACCAAGGCCGAACATTGTGGCCCTGACAACGGTTGTGGAAGTCCGCTCAACCGGACAGGCATTCCAAACCTAACATGCGGCCCAAGTACTGCTCTGGCCATGCCGTCCAAATCCTGCATCTGGCTTCCTCCACCGGTCAGCACGATGCTGCGGCCGGGAAGACAATCGAAATCTATCTCGGTCAGCACATTGCGAACCTCTTCGAGGATTTCTTCAATTCTCGGTTTGATGAAGAATGTCAGCTGAGCCCTCGACACAGATTTCCGGCTGCCATCAAGCGTATCGAAAGCAATCCTCTCCTCATCATCCCGCGGCTCGAAATACAGGTTGCCATGGACGGTCTTCATCCATTCGGCCTGCGATTCTGACACGGACAGCGCATTGCAAATGTCTGTTGTGACGTATCGCCCTCCGACCCCGATTGTGCGGGAGTAGACGACATTCCTGTTGTAGTAGACGGCCAGAGAAGTCACGCCTGCCCCGATGTCTACGCATGCAGCACCCAGGTTCTGTTCGCCTTCCACAAGGGCCGAAAGCGCGGCAGCGTGCGCAGTTGGCATAATTCCACACAGGCTGAGATTGCACTTGCGGACCGCCGCATCGATGGACTTCACAGTCGCAGAGTCCGCGCTGACCGCATGAAGGTCGACACTCAATGAGTTGCCACTCATGTTCCGGGGATCAGCAATTTCAATGCGATGATCTACGGCAAAACCGATCGGTTGAATCGAAAGATATGTTCGGCCGGACGGCAATTCCGGAAGTTCTGCCCACCCGACCACCCTGGCGATATCGTCAGAGTCGATCCGGCTTCCGTTGATGCGGACGGTGTTGTGCAAGATGCTGCCGTCGATTGCACCACCGGACGTGCAAACGAAAGCGTGGTCAACGCGTACTCCGACCTGCGATTGCACCTTGGTCAGAACACGCATGATGGTCTCTGCCAGAGAGCGCTGGTTCCGGACTTCACCCGACCTTACGCCTCTGGAGGCAACCGTTGCAGAACCAAGGATCTGCAATCTGCTTTGCATGTCGCTGGCAAGCTCGGGGTGAGTCTGGCATGGGAGCCTGTCGAACTTCAGGATTGCGCAAGATATTTTTGCGGAGCCGATGTCGAGCACTGCTGCCAGACCCCTGTCAATTGCAGCTCGCCGATTGGACCGCATGGTCCTGATTTCTTCTAGAGGGTCTTTCACGCTTTTACTCCATCACTAATGCCCGTCTGCTCCACGGCCCTTGCAAGAACCTCGGAAGACAAACGGATCGTAACCTGGCCGGGAAGCCTCAGATCGATCACTTCGTAGTCGCGGGACAGCAGGCCCTTGCGCCTGTCGAAGCTGATAAGCTGGCGAAGAGCTGCTGCGGGGTTTTCTTCTGGAAGCCGGATCAGCCGGCCTCCGTCCAACATAAGGTCCCAACGCCGCTCACCGACCCTGACCAGCCCTCGAATTGCGTGCCGGAGAGACCCGGCCGCAGACTGGATTTCGAGTGCCTCTGCAACCTTGCCCTCTGCGCCATCCCCAGCGATCAGAGGCAGATCTGCTAACGCCACAGCAGCGCCACCTGCGAACACCTGCTCGCCGAACCTGTCCAGCAGCGACAGTTCTCCAGCCCTGCGCAGCACCACCTCCGGCTTGCGGCCCCGCACGGCGATCTCAACATTGCCGCCAGGATTGATATCGACACTGGCGTCCAGCACGGCGGAATGAGCTTCCACGGACGCCTTGATTGCGTCGGGATCAATGCCAAACGGGCCCGAGCCGGCGTCAAACTGAATGTTGCTCTCGACGTACTTCTGCAATTCTGGAGAATCAGCCTCGACAACAAGCGCGCCCACTGCAAACGCATCATTGTTCTTGAAGGTGTATTCGGCCCACGCCACCATACCCATTGCCTTGGCCCTGTTGCCGTCTTCTGACAGCCAGATACCTGCGCCTGCTCCAAGAGCCAGGATGGGCAGCACTCCCAATAGCGCAAAGCGGAACAGGGGTGTCAGCAGCACCCGTTGAAGCTGAAATCTTGCCGAAACCGGCAGTATGGCCCCCACCCCGGTGTTCAACGGTCGCATGATGCATCCTCCACTAGTAACCGGCAAAGCTGCGAAAACGATGTTCCCCTGAATTGCGCCTGCTCGGGCGACAGGGAAGTTGGTGTCATCCCCGGCTGGGTATTGATCTCAAGAAGGACCAGGCCATCCAGGCCCTGGCTTTCGTCCCATCTGAAATCGGCCCGGCTGAGAGATCTGCAACCGAGCGACTGGTGCGCAGCCAAAGCCATGTCCATGCAGCCGTCATAGACGGAGCGCGGCAGGTTCGCCGGCAAAACGTGATGTGAACCTCCAGCCTCGTATTTGGCGCGGTAGTCGTACCAGGTGTCCGTCTGAATGTCGGTCACCGCCAGAGCATGATCACCCATGACCGTCACGGTAAGTTCACGGCCCGGCACATAGCGTTCGACAAGCACGCTCGGATAGTCTCCCGGACTGCTCCGGACCGGCGAGTTGGCGCCCTCCTGGACTATGATGACACCGACCGATGATCCCTCGTTGGTTGGTTTGACCACATAAGGCGGATCCATCGGGTGGGACTCGAAAATGGATGATGTCTCGACAACCAGGCCATCTGCCACTGGCAGGCCCGCCTCGATGAAGCAGCGTCTGGCAAACACCTTGTTCATGGCGGTTGATGAAGCCAGAATGCCGGAATGGGTGTATGGAACCTTCATCCATTCCAACATGCCTTGTACACAACCGTCTTCGCCCCACCTGCCATGGAGGGCATTGAAGACGGCGTCGGGCCGGCAGTCTGACAGCCTTTGGCAGAGGTCGGCGCCCGCATCGATCTCCACCACTTCATAACCTTCTTCTTTCAGTGCCGCGCCGCATCTTTCGCCTGTCACCAGAGAGACTTCCCTCTCGTTTGACAGACCGCCTTTCAGCACTGCGACCCGGCGAATTGTCCTGCTCGACATGCCTCGCCTCGCACTTTTTCCGGCAAACCACCGGTTTCCGGATGTTAGATCGGCTTATTGTTGTTGTTGTTTCAGTGGTCCTCGCCGACCCTAAGGACCTCCCATTCAAGTTTGATGCCAGAATTGGCCAAGACCCTGGCCCTGACCATTTCCCCCAATTCCTCGATTTCGGTTGCGGTTGCTCCTCCTGTATTAATGAGGAAATTTGGGTGTTTGGTTGATACGCACGCGTGCCCGTGACAAACGCCGCGCATACCGGCGTCGTCAATCAGCTTCCATGCCTTCATGACGTGATCTTCATCTGCCGGTCCGGTCGACGACCATCCGGACGGATTTCTGAACGTCGAGCCAGCGGTTCTGATCCCGGTGGGCTGTGACTGGTTGCGGTATTCGACTTGAGACCGCATTCGATCAAGCAACGCGGCCGGGTCGTCCTCCGGGCACTCCAGAGTGGCTTCAATGACGATGGCACCCTCGGGCAACATGCTGCCGCGGTAGCGGAAGCCGGCATCTGAGGCAGGCATGGTGACGAAATCACCTGTCCTGGTGATCATTCTGATTTCACGGCAAACATGCTCCAGATAGGACCCATAACATCCGGCGTTCATGAAGACTGCTCCACCAATCGTTCCGGGTATGGTTCTCAGGAATGTAAGGTCCAGCCCGGCTTCGGCGGCCCTCACCGCAACCCGCGAATCCAGAGCTGCTGCTCCTGCCTTGACGAGGTTGCCGTTCATTTCGATCCCGGCAAACTGCCGGCCAAGCCGGATAACGACACCCCGAAGCCCACCGTCCCGAACAACCAAGTTCGAACCCGCACCGAGAACAAATACCGGGATCGTGGCGTCCAGGTCCCGCATGAAACTGGCAAGATCTTCCGGACCTTCGGGTTGGAAATACCATTCCGCAGGCCCGCCGACACGCAACCATGTTACCTCGGCAAGGCTTCGTCCCTTGGTCAACTTGCCGCTGCAAGCAGGAAGGGCTTGAGGCCGGGCGCGTGCAGGCTCAGACATCTGCCGCTGCCTCCTTTGCCATCGCTTCCAGCCTTGCCGGCAACTGGTGTGCCCATGCCGAGATTGATCCCGCGCCCATGCAAAGAACAACATCTTCCGGCCGGGCCCGGCTGCCGACCTGTTCGGTCAGGCCGTCCAGTCCCGAAAACGCAAAGACATGCCGTTGCCCGCACCGCCTGAGGCCTTCCACCAGTTCATCTCGCCCGGCACCTGGTACAGGATCCTCACCCGCCGCATACACATCGGCAATTCCGACGACGTCAGCTTCCTTGAAACAGGTGCAAAACTGGTCGAACAGGTTGGACAATCGCGAGTATCTGTGCGGTTGGTGGATGGCGATGACCCTGCCATCTGTTGATTGGCGGGCAGCCCTGATCGCCGCTTCGATCTCTACCGGGTGATGCGCATAATCATCTACAACCGATATCCCGCCGGCCTCGCCTGTCCGGGTGAAGCGGCGGGCTACGCCTCCAAACCCCGCCAGCCCTTCCCTTATTTCCGACGGCGCCATTCCCAACCCCCGGGCTACAGCAACCGCGGCCAGCGCATTCGCCACATTATGCTCGCCAGGCATGGGCAGACTGCACGCCTCTATGGCAAGGCCCGTCTGCCGGAATATGACATCGAAAGCGGAGCCATTCTTGTCCGGTCTGAAATTCAGGCAACTGACATCGGCCTGGGCATTGAAACCATAGGTCACAATCCGGCGGTCGCTGGTGCGCCCGACCAGTGACTGCACTTCAGGATGATCCGTGCAGCAAACCGCAAAACCGTAGAATGGCACATTGTGAATGAATGATGCGAAAGCCGCCTTGAGATTGTCGTAGCTGCCATAGTGATCCATGTGTTCAGGATCGATGTTTGTCACGACAGCAACAGTGGCGGGGAGCTTTATGAAGGTTCCATCGCTTTCATCCGCCTCGACAACCATCCACTCGCCAGACCCGAGCCGGGCATTGGACTCGTAGGCCTTGATGATGCCACCATTGACAACGGTCGGATCAAACCCGCCCTTTTCGAGCAAGGTGGCGATCAATGTGGTCGTTGTCGTCTTGCCATGCGTACCGGCGACAGCGATGTTCGATTTAAGGCGCATCAGTTCAGCAAGCATCTCGGCCCTGCGCACAATCGGCAACCCAAGCCGGCGTGCCTCCTGCAGTTCCGGATTGCTGTCCCGTATTGCCGATGAAACCACGGCCACATCGGCACCGGTGAGGTTGGCTGGGTCATGCCCCTGGAACACTCTGGCGCCGAGCGACTCCAACCGTTGGGTAATGCGCGTCGACGACAAGTCCGACCCCTGAACCTGATAACCATGATTCAGCAGCACTTCGGCTATCCCGGACATTCCAATGCCGCCAATCCCGACAAAGTGAACAGGCCCGAGACGGAGTGGTATCCTGGTCGGCAGGTTCATTGCGGCCGTTGCCCTTCCGCCAGATTCTCGACGAGTCCAGCCAGTCGTTCTGTAGCATCAAGGCGGGCAAGCTTTCGAGCTGCTGACGCCATTTCCGCCAGCCTGCCCGGATCGTCAGCAATTGATTGAATCCTGCGTGCAAGCAACTCGGCGGACAGTTCACTCTCGTCAACCTGGATCGCAGCGCCCACCTCGACCAACCCGCTAGCGTTCGCGGCCTGATGGTTGTTAGCAGCCGCGGCATACGGGATTAGGATTGCCGGCCGGCCAATAGCTGCAAGTTCAGCCACTGCGGACGCCCCGGCCCTCGACACCACCAGATGCGATTGAGCCATCCGCTCAGGAATATCCTCGAAGAATGGCCGCACGTCGCAGGCTATACCAGCCTCATCATAGAACCTCTGCACTATGGATTTTTGGCAACGTCCGACCTGTTGGCTGACAAACAGCCGGGACTTCAGGCTGCCGTCAAGACGGGAAATTGCGGCGGGCACATAGCTGTCGAGGATCCGTGCTCCTTGGCTGCCTCCGACGACCAGGATTTTCACTTCGCCTTCCTCAGGCCACTCGTATGCCTTTTCTGCATAGGCCATGACGTTTGCACGCACGGGGTTGCCTGTGTGGACTGACACTGTACTGGAAGGCAGTCTTGTTGACACGGCCCCGCAGGCGATTGCGTCCACTCGTCCGGCCAGTAGCCGGTTTGCCTTCCCCAATATGCCGTTTTGCTCATGTATCAGTCGTGGAATCCGCGTCAGCCATGCTGCTACCAGGGGTGGAAATGCCGGGTATCCGCCAAACCCTGCGATTACCGTAGGCCTGCTACCCCAAATCCGAATGCAGGAAACGACAATTCCCAGCAGGATCATGAATGGCGCTGCGACCCTTCCCAAACCTCCCCGGGAGAAGGTCGCCGACGGTATCTTGCGGATTGCAATATCCGGCGGAAAGCCTCCGACAAACCTGAGGCCTCGCCTGTCGGTCCAGAGTTCCACGGACCACCCGCGGGCAATCATCGCTTCACCAAGGGCCTGGGCAGGAAATACATGCCCGCCCGTCCCCCCGGCTGCCAGGATGACACGGCCACTGTGGCGTGGCTTTTTCAGCCTTGCATCAGATTGTCCGGTGCCTGGACGCATTGGGGTGGTTCTCCTCGGGATCGGAACGGGTGAAGGCAAGCAGCATTCCGAGCAGGATGCCAACAGAGATCACGGACGACCCTCCATAAGAGATGAATGGCAGGGTGAGTCCCTTTGCCGGCAGCATGCTGATCGAAACCCCGATGTTGATGAATGCCTGAACGCCGAACAGCATCGCCAGCCCCGTTCCGGCAATACGGGTGAACGTGTCGGTCTTGCTGGCTAGCAACAGCATGGACCGGATAGAAATGAATGCAAACAGAAGCACAATGAGGAGTACCAGAAGCAGACCGTATTCCTCCGCTCCCACCGCTACGATGAAGTCCGTGTGAGCGTCGGGCAGATGCTGCTTCATTGTTCCTCGGCCCAGCCCAACACCGAACCATCCCCCTTCCCTGATTGCATTGAGGGAGTAGTCCAGCTGCGAATTCGACTCCACAACTCCTGACAGAAAGGTGTCGATCCTTCCTGCCAAATGTTGCGACTGCGTGTAGGCGACAAATCCTCCAACCAGTAGCAAGCCGCCCATGCAGGCCAGCAACAGAACCGAACCGCCCGAAACGAAAAACACGACCAACCAGGAAAACGCCACAAGGCTTGCCTGGCCGAAGTCAGGCTGAAATGCCAGCAGAAGGATTACGGCCAGCGCCATCACGGCTGAAAGCGAAATCCCCGGAGGACCGTCCTTCTGCGCCGAACCCGCAATCAGCCACGAAGCGACTATGATGAATCCGGGCTTGAGGAATTCCGAGGGCTGGACAGATCCGAAACCCAGCGAATACCACCTTGTGGCGCCCTTGCCGAAGTCGGTTCCGAAGAACGGAAGCAGGATAAGCCCGGCGAAGGAGACAAGGAAAACTGCAAAACCAATTCTGCGCACATACGCAACGGGCAGCGCGGACAGCGCAAGCATCACAGCAATGGCCGCCCCTCCGAACACTGCCTGCTTCAACACAAAGGTGAAAGACCCCGCGTTGACCTTTTCGGCAATTGCCGGCGAAGCTGCCATGCCCAGCAGCAACCCGATTGAAAACAATAGCGCAACGGCAACCAGTACTAACTGGTCAACCGTCCGCAACCACCTGGGCAATAACGGTCCAGGCGACCGAATCGCCTGTATGCCATGAATGGCATCTGTCATGGATCTCGCCTGTACTTGCTTTACTCAATACTCAACACTTCGACTCTTGACGGTCGATGATCTCACTATACACAAATTTGCGCTCTTGCACAGCCTGAATTTCTGGATGATCTGCAATCCTGATACCAGGGTTCAAGAGCCCGGTTAAACCGGAACCGGTCAGGCAGCAAAATACTGCGCCTTCAGCGCTTCTACCTCCTTGGCGAAGTGCTCGCCTCTTTGCTCAAAATCGTCATACTGATCGAAGCTCGCCGCGGCGGGCGACAACAGAACCGTGTCCCCCGGTTCCGCCTCCTTGAACGCCTGCCTGACTGCTTGCGAAAGATCACCGCAAACCTCATGCGCAAGCGGCTGCAATTGCTCGGCAAACTCGTCTGACGAACTGCCGATGAGGTACACCTTGATAACGTCGTCCACGCTGCTCGCGAGGGACGCCACACCACCTTCCTTGCCGAGGCCGCCAGCGATCCATCGGATCCGCTTGAAGCATCCCAACGCCCGGGCAGCACTCTCGGGATTGGTGGCCTTCGAGTCATTGACAAAGTCGATGTTTTGGATTGAGCCGAGCGCCTGCATTCTGTGGGCCAGTCCCGGAAAACTCGGGATGGCTGCAGAAATCTCCTCAGCCATCATGCCAACGCTTCGACAGGCGGCGTATGCAGAGGCCGCATTCTGGAGATTGTGCTGTCCCCGCAGGCTTGCACAGTCTGACAGATCGAACTCATACACAGGAGTACTATCCAAGTACTCGACCAGTTTCTGTCCACGCACGGCAACGGCAAGACCATCGCTACAAGCGGCTTCAGGCTTAAGGATGCGCGTCACAGTGAAATGCCCATGCGACCCGGCAATCCGGCTTGCCAGGACCCGGCCCTCAACCTCGTCGACACCAACTACGGCCTTTTTCAATGATGGACCCTCGAACAGGCGCATTTTGGCAGCCAGATAGCCGCCTCTGCCCCCATGCCGGTCAAGGTGATCAGGCGAGAAATTCACGAACACGGCAACATCTGGATCAAGGCAACGCGCCAATTCGGCCTGATAGGATGAGACCTCCAGAACCACGACGCCTTCGTCGCACGGCAAATCGAGGACCGGAGCGCCGATGTTGCCGGCCAAGGTGGATGCTCGTCCCGAGGCCCGGAACACATGATGGATCAACGCCGATGTGGTCGACTTGCCGTTGGAGCCGGTTACGGCAATGACTTGGACCGGTTTGCAATCTGTGCCTTTGGCTCTGGCGCGGATGGCAGCAAAAAACAGGCCTATGTCGTTGTCGAGTGGAACACCAACATCTAGCGCTGGCACGACTGACGGGCTGGGCTCCGGATAGAGATGCGGCACACCCGGCGACACCACGACAGCTTCAAGGTCCTTGATCCCGGCGCAATTGCATGGGTCTGCGAGTTCGATACCATCCTGACTCGCAAGGCGCCGGGCATTCTCGCTCTCGTCCCATGCCAGAACGGAAGCCCCTGAAGCCCTGAGCGATCGGCAGGCGGCGCGGCCTGAACGGCCAAGCCCGACAACCAGAAACCGTCTGCCGGCGAAATCAGGCAGTGCAAACAAGTCCGGTCACCTGACCTTGAGCGTCGCAAGCCCGATCAGTGCCAGGATCAACGCGATTATCCAGAATCTGATCACGATTTGCGCTTCGGCCCACCCCCTTTTTTCGAAGTGGTGGTGGATGGGCGCCATCAGGAACACGCGCTTTCCGGTTGCCTTGAAGTAGCATACCTGGATGATGACGCTCAGCGCCTCGATCACGAATAGTCCGCCGATTATGGCAAGCACCAGTTCGTGCTTGGTCACCACAGCGATCGCACCCATTGCGCCACCCAGCGCAAGCGAGCCCGTATCGCCCATGAACACTGCTGCCGGGGGCGCGTTGTACCAGAGAAATCCGAGTCCTCCCCCGATCAACCCGGCGGCAAAGACCAGCAATTCGCCGGTTCCAGGCACATAGTGGACGTCAAGATAGTCGGTAAAGTCCACCCGGCCGACTGCATAAGAAATGACGCCCAGCGCGCCGGCGCAGATCATGACCGGCATGATTGCCAGCCCGTCCAGCCCATCGGTCAAGTTGACCGCGTTCGCCGCCCCAACGATGACGATGATGCTGAACACCAGATAGAACAGTCCCAGATCTATGAGCAGGTTCTTCCACAACGGGAAGGCGAGAGCGCCGGACAGGTGTTCAGGGTGCAGCCCAAGCGCCACAACCCCCGTTATGATGGCGATGACAATGCCGGCAGCAATCCTGTACTTGGCCGGAATGCCCTTGCTTGAATTGGCCGACACCTTCTTGAAGTCGTCCAGCATGCCGATTGCAGCGAAGCCGAGTGTGACAAAGAGCACCAGCCAGATGTAGGCATTGTCCAACCTTGCCCAAAGAAGCGTGGAGAGGACTAGCGCGCCGATGATCAGCACGCCGCCCATGGTTGGAGTGCCCGATTTGGTGATTTTGTGTGACTCAGGTCCATCGGCGCGGATCGGCTGTCCCTGCTTCTGTGTTCGCTTGAGCAGTCTGATCAGCGGACGGCCGAATATGAAGCCGAACAGCAGGGCGGTGACCAACGCACCGGTTGCCCTGAACGTTATGTAGCGGAACAGGTTGAAGATATCGCCGCCATCAGACAACCCGCTCAACAGATGAAGCATGACCGATTACCCTAGTTCTTGTTTCAGCTGGTGATGTCCAGCCTTCGTATTGCGTCCGCAACAATCGAGATACGCGATCCCTTTGACCCCTTTACCAGGACAACATCGCCGGGACAGACAAGCTGATGCGCAAGCGCCGCCATTTCCTCGGCGCTTTCAGTCCGCAGCCCCCGTTTGCCAGCAGGCAGACCGTCATGGAGGTTGCGCATTAACGGGCCGGCACAATGCACCACATCAACAGCGTCGATGGACGCAAGATCTGCAATTCCGGCATGGAACTCGCTCTCTTCCGGTCCGAGTTCAAGCATGTCCCCAAGAATGGCCACGCGTCTGCCCATTCTGCCTGCGTCGGTCTGGCCAGGCTCGGTCGCAGCCAAGACCTCGATCGCCGCCTTCATCGAAACCGGACTGGCATTGAAGGCGTCGTCGACAACCATGATCGACTGGGATTCATCTTCGCCGAGCGCAACCCGGTGCCTGTCACCGCGGCCGGCAGGCGGTTTCCACTCGCCAAGGTCAAGAGCCGCGACGACTGGGTCGGCCCCTAATGACTCAACAGCGGCCAGGACGGCCAAGGCGTTTTCGGCAAAGTGACTCCCCCTTGCTGCGAGCCGGGCGATACGGGCCGAGCCGCCGCCACGCGCTTCGAAAACCGTGCAGTCATCTAGAACCTTGACGTTCAACAGTTCCCAGTCGGGCGAGCCGCAACTTCCAAAACTGACAATATGCGCACCCGCGCTGAAAGCGGCGTCGCGCATGATATCGGCGGCAGGCGAGCCCGCGTTGTAGATTGCAGTCCCTCCCCGGACGAGTCCTGAGAAGATCGACGACTTTTCCCGCGCTATGCCTTCAATCGAATTGAAGCCCGCCAGATGAACAGGACCGATCCTGGTAATCACCGCCGTGTGGGGCTGAGTCATCCGGGCAAGCGGGAGAATCTCACCGGGATTGTTCATGCCGATTTCTACGACGCCGTAATCGGAATTTGCCGGCAATCTCGCCAGAGTAAGGGGAACTCCCCAGTGGTTGTTGAAACTCTGCTCTGCGGCAGCGGTGACGCCCTGCTTTGTGAGAACATGGCGAAGCATTTCCTTTGTAGATGTCTTTCCTACCGACCCGGTTACAGCCACAATCTTGGCCCGGCTTCTTGCGCGCCTGGCACGGCCAAGTTGTTCGAGGGCCTTTTGGACATCCTCGACAACAAGAAGAGGCGCGTCCTCGGGAACATCATCCGGCACCCTCGACACCATGGCTGCCGCGGCGCCTCGGGCGAAAGCGCTTGCGACAAAACAGTGACCGTCGCGCCTGTCGGTCAGTGCCACGAACAGGTCGCCGGGCGCCATGGTTCGAGTGTCAATGGACACCCCTTCTGCCCACCATGGCTTGCTTGCTGTCCCGCCGGTGGCCGCCTCGGCCTCGCTGCTTGTCCAGAGGCTCATGTTCCTAACCCGTCCAGTGCCTTGACCGCCATGCTTGCCTGTTCCACATCATTGAAGGGATGAACAATATCACCCACCTGCTGCCCGGTTTCGTGGCCCTTTCCAGCAATCAGCAGCACATCACCAGGCTCAAGCATGTCGACCGCTCTCAGAATTGCCTCGGCCCTGTCCGGGATCTCGATGCCGCCGGGGCATGCCCGCAAGATATCAGCACGGATGGCCTCCGGTTTCTCGTTTCGCGGATTATCATCTGTAACGACTGCTACGTCTGAGTATTTTGAGACCGCTTCACCCATTGGCGCCCTCTTGGTCGTGTCGCGCTCACCACCCGCGCCGAATACCACAATCAGGCGTCCCAGATAGTGCCTTCTCAGCGCTTTCATGACGGTCGCAAGAGCGTCTGGCGTGTGAGCGTAATCCACATAGACAGGTGTTCCGATGCGCCGAGTTGCGGCAAGTTCCAATCTGCCCCTTATGGTCTTGATCCCCTCAATACTCTCCACCACCTCAGACACATCCTCGCCACTTGCCACAGCAAGTGCCGCCGCAGTCAGAGCGTTCCTGGCTTGAAACTCGCCGGGAAGAGCCAGCCGGGCATGCAGAATTCTACCGTTCCAAGCAAGCTTCAGATTTTGTCCTCCGCTTTCAAGATTCTGCGCAGTTATCCGAATGTCGGCATCCCCGGCACCAAGCGTGGTCACTGCCAGGCCCCGCCGCTTGGCAAGCAGTGCCATCCTTTGGCCAGCCGGACTGTCTATCCAGATCACTGCTCTACCGGAGGGAGGCAGGATCCGCTCGAACAAGGCTGCCTTTGCGGTGAAATAGGCCTCCATGGAGCCATGATAATCCAGGTGATCGTGTGAGAGATTGGAGAATGCCGCCGCCGCCAGCCGCAACCCGTCAAGGCGATGCTGGGCCAGCCCGTGCGAGGAGGCCTCGATAGCCATATGGGTAATGCCCGAGTCGTGGAGTTCAGCCAGCAAGGCAAAGAGCTGGACCGGGTCCGGAGTCGTGTGCCTGAGCGGTGCCGAATAGTCCCCTTCGACACCCATGGTGCCCACCGAGACTGCCGACTTGCCAAGCATACCCCAAATCTGGCGGCACATGCCGACGATCGAGGACTTGCCGTTGGTTCCCGTCACCGCAACGGCTGTTTCCGGCGCCCGGGCAAACCAGTTGGCCGCCAATTCTGCCAGTGCCTTGCGCGGCTCGTCGACGATGATCAACCTTGCGCCAATATCCGCTCCGTCCGCAGTGACAATTGCAGCGCCTTCCCGATCGGTCAAAATGGCTGCGGCGCCCCTCTGCAGCGCTTCCGCAGCATACTTGGCGCCATGGACGTTTTCCCCGGAAATAGCGGCGAACAGGTGACCTCTTTCCACCTGGGCGCTCTGCTGGCAGATGCCAGTCACGCGCATATCGGCAGCACGGGCGCAAGAAAGTCCCAACTCCTCCAGGCTCCTGCTGGCCACTGAATCACTGCCGGCATTTGGGACCATCTGTTTCGCCTACACCCCTCCAGCGGACATTCCGGCCTCCTGGAATTCGTCCGCAATTCCCTTGGCAAGCAGGAATGGCGAAACCCTGGAAATGATCTCCGCTGCAACTGGAACCACGGTGTTGCCAGCTCCGCGCTGCCACTTTGAACCATCGTTCGTGGTTGGCTCATCCATGGTCAGGACCAGTACATATTGCGGGTTCTCGACAGGAAAGACTGAAGCAAAAGCGGCCAGGACCTTATCCTTGTAGTATCCACCCTTCGGATTCACCTTGTCGGCGGTTCCCGTTTTGCCGCCGACAGATATTGTATCCATCCGGGCACGTGCAGCTGTGCCGCTGGCTACTACTTCGCCAAGCATTGCGGTGATCTGGCGCGATGCGGCCATTGAGATCACCCGGTTGCATTCCAACCTGCGGCCATCCTGTTTCAGAATTGTCGGGTTCACCTTGCAACCGCCATTGACCAGTGAGGCATAGGCGGCCGTCAGATGCAGCGGGCTGACTGAGACACCGTGACCATAGGAAACTGTAACCGTCGTATGCCGTCCCCACTTGGAGGGCAGCATTGGTTTTGCGATTACCGACTCTGCAACCTCAAGGCCGGTTGGTTTGGAGAAACCGAGGCTCTCAAAGAACTCCGCCTGCCGCTGGCCGCCGATCATCAGTCCGATCCTGGCTGCTCCGACATTCGAGCTCTTCACAATTACATCTTCAACGGAAAGCGGGGCACCATGGCCGAAATAGTCCTTGATTTCGCGTCCGGCGACCCTGAGGCCGCCTCCGTCGATCATCGTGGAGGGATTGATGAGTCCCAGATGAAGCGCCTGCGCCGCAGCAAATACCTTGAAGGTCGAACCGAGTTCATAGATCCCCTGCACTGCGGCGTTAAAGAGTGGGCCATGGTCAGATTGGGTATTACGGAAATACTCATCCCGATTGTTGGGGTCGAAGTCAGGATAGGATGCAAGCGAGAGTATCTCACCACTGCCGGCATCCATGAGCACCGCTGAGCCGGCCTTTGCATGGTACAGTTTGACCCCATGGGCAAGAACCTCCTCGACAATTCCTTGCAACCGCAGGTCGAGCGACAGAACCACTTGCTCACCGGCTTCCCGATCTGTCAGAATGTGCTCAAGCCCCTGCTCAACTCCCCCGACACCTTTGAGTTCAGCCCAGTTGACATGCTGTTCGCCATAGGCCGTTCCACCGAGCACATGCGAACCCAGCCTGCCGTTCGGATAGATTCGTGCCTTGCGCTTGCCGAAATGGAGGCCGGGCACACCGATTTCATTCACGGCTTGTACCTGACGAGGCGAGATCCGGCTTCTGATCCAAACGAACTTGCGATCATGGTTCAGTTGACGCTTGAGCCGATCAACTTCCATGTCGGGAAAGATCACGGCGAGTTCACTGAGCGCCAGATCGATATCGGACAGCGTCATCTCCTGAGGATGCGCATACAGCGAATTTGTCTGAGCGTTCGTGGCCAGCAACTGGCCGTTCCTGTCAACTATGTCCGCCCGCCATTGCGACATGGCCAACTCTGCGCTTCGACGGTCCGCAGAGCCCTGTCCGTTCATGACAACGGCAGCCAGTTGAGATGCCAGAACCAGGAAAGCCGCTCCAAGCATGAATGCGCCGAACAGAATTCTCTTTTCGCTGCTGGGCTTCTTGTCCGAGAAATCCAATCGGGCAGCACGGCCGGAGGCTAGCCGTCCGAACAATTGGCGAAGATGGCGGCCTTGGAGATGCGTCCGCATGATTACCTTCCCAAGTTCGTCAGTCTGGGAGCAGCCAGAACCATGCCTGAATCACGGTCGATTGTGAGTTCGACGGCATTGCGCAAGGGAATGCTCTCTGCCATTCGAAAGTCTGCGTGGGTGACAGCCGATAACCGCAGTTCGGCAAAGTGCTGATTGACCAGTTCCTTTAGCCGATCGGGGCGATTGAGGTAGGCCCACTCATGTTCAAGGAAACTGAGCAAATCCTCTGTTTGCCCTAACTCAGATTTCAACTCGTCAACCCGCGTCGAGACATCCCGAGTCAAGCCATGTTCCTGGTACGCCCACAAAGCGAAACAGAGAACAACCAGGACGGGAAAGAGCAATCCAATCACGCGCATGTCAGTCAGCCCAATATTGCCATGCCCGGCACGCCAAGGACGGCGGAATCAAGCTCGAACGGCGGCGCCAATGTGCGTTCGGCCGCCCTCAGCCTGGCTGACCGGGAACGGGGATTCCGGGAAATCTCGTCGGCTGCTGGACCTTGCCAGCCACCACCCCGTGGACGGAATCTCGGCGGGGCCATGTCACGGGCTGGCAGATGCCTGCTGCCACCGGATGAGATCCCACCCTGAATGAACCGCTTTACAATCCTGTCCTCAATGGAATGGAAGCTGATGACTGCGAGCCTGCCACCTGCCTTCAGAAGCCGTTCAGCGGAATTCAGCCCATGCACCAGTTGGCCGAGCTCGTCATTCACGGCAATCCGCAGGGCCTGAAAACAACGGGTAGCAGGATGCGTTTTTTCACCTGTTCGCGGAAGGCATCCAGCCACGATCTCAGCCAGTTGAGCGGTGGTCTGGATCGGTGCCAACCGCCTACGGTTGCAAATCGCTCTGGCGATCCTGCCTGCTTTTCTTTCTTCGCCGAGGTTACGGAGGATTGATGCAATGTCCTCCTGCGACGCCCCGTTGACGATATCTGCAGCGGACTTTCCTCTACCACTCATTCTCATGTCGAGCGGCCCATCTCTTGTGAATGAAAATCCTCTTGATGGCGTGTCCAGTTGCATTGACGAGACACCGAGGTCGAAGACCATTCCATCGACCGGCGCAGCAGCAGCGATAACGGAGACTTGTTCGATTTCACCGAAACGCGCAAGAATGGGTGTAAATTCGCTGCGATTGTCCAGGCCGCGCTTTGCCGCTGTCTGAATTGCATGCGGGTCACAATCAACTCCGAACACACGCTTTGCTCCTGCGTCGAGCAGCGCCTGCGAACAGCCGCCTGCGCCGAGTGTACAATCGATCCATGTTCCTTCGACCGGCCCCACGGTCCTGATCAGGGCATCAAGCAGAACCGGCGTGTGGGTGCGCATGCGCCAATCCCGGCGGCTGGTGCCGCTCGACCGGGTGTTCAGAACGGGTCGTCGAGCAGGGACATGGGATCCTTCGCCGCATCACCTTCCCGAAACATGGATTCCAGATCGCCCTGCTTTTGCCTGTATGTGTCTGATCCCCAGATCTCGAAAGAGTCGCCAGTGCCTGCAAACCAGACCTGTTCCTCATGGTTGACCTTTTCCTTCAGGCTGTTGGACAGAACGAGGCGGCCAGTGGGATCAAGGGATACCCGAACCGAACGCGTCTGGAAGAAATACTGCAGAAATCTTCGCTCCGGCGAGGACCGTTGCAATTCGGCGATTTCGGCATCGATCCGCCGCATCTCCTTTTCGGTGAAGCATTTCAGGCACTGAAGCCGATCGTCACCGTACACGATTGTGAAACTCGGGCACCCTCCGGGACCACAGTCGGGATCGCCCTGGGCAATGATTTGTCTGAAATCTGCGGGAATGGACACCCGGCCCTTCTGATCGACCTTGTGCCGGGATTCGCCTCTGAATGCCTGATCCAACTGACTTAACCCCCGGAGTTCCAATTTGGCCGGCCCGTCCGGAAGCCTGGCACCAGTCTTTGGGTGGGCTCCTTGGCCGTCCCGTGTCCTTGAGGAAGGGGGGGGAGGATTATGGACACCGAGAGACGGCCAAGGGATGCCACTGCACGATACTCGTTAGTTGTACCCGGCTTGCCTGTGCGAAATCTGCCTCTGCAACGCAAGCCTTGCAGCAGTGTATATCATGGGAATTTACGGGTGTCTCTGGGTTTGCAGGGGAAACAAGAAATTTGCCTGTCTTGCCTTAGTTTGTGGCAATTTTGCCACATATATACAGCCAATTGTTGTTTAGCTTGCCATTATCACAATATATAGACTGCAATTGTTTGTGAAATTTCTTTCATTTCCTAGCCTTCAGTGGATACCATAAACGAATTTTTTGGGATTTCATCCCACCAGACACGAATCAACGCCAAAAAGGGGGGTGGGAGTCGGGAGCCGGCCGCAGCTGCCAGGGGAAGGTCAGATGAGGGCAGAGGCGATCTGTCTGAATGTAGCGGCCATCCGCTCGTCGGAAAGCACAACGGGACTTCCGGAATCACCGGCGACCCTTACACCGGCAACTAGAGGGATCTCCCCCAGGAAGGGGAGCCTCATTTCCTTTGCGGCCCGGCGCGCGCCGCCTGCGCCAAAGAGGTCAGTTCGGCTACTACAGTGCGGGCAATCGAAATATGACATGTTCTCAATCAGCCCCAGAACCGGCGCCTTGAGCTTCCTGAACATCGTGACCGCCCGGCGGGCATCGAGGAGCGCAACATCCTGCGGGGTGCATACAACCACAGCCCCGTCGAGTTCGAAACGCTGGCAAAGCGTCAATTGAACATCGCCCGTGCCCGGCGGCAGGTCTACGAGAAGAATATCCAGTTTTCCCCATTCCACCTGCTGCAGCATCTGCTGGAGGGCTCCCATCAGCATCGGCCCCCGCCAGATCACCGCTTCATCCCTGGGCAGCAGCAATCCGATCGACATCATGGCGACGCCATGCGCCTGCAGAGGCTGGATGGTGGAGCCGTCCGGCGAATCCGGCCGCGCGCTGGTTCCCATCATCATGGGAAGCGATGGACCGTGAATATCGGCATCAAGGAGTCCGATCCTAATGCCCATTCTGGACAATGACACTGCCAGATTGGAAGCTACTGTGGATTTGCCGACACCACCCTTCCCCGATGCAACAGCGACAAGCTTGGCAACCCCAGGAAGCTTCGCCTTTCCTTGGCCGCCAGTCGGGTGGCGGCCTATTCGGAGGTTGGGAGGAGTTGCAGTGTTGCCATCGGGACGCTCCTGATGGGCTGTCATGACAACGGACACTCTCCCGACACCGGGCAACTCCTTGACCATTCTCTCGGCAGCCGCCCGGACTGGCTCCATCCGGCCACCCATCGCTGCCGGCACTTCCAGCACGAAACTCACGTCGTTCCGGTCAATCGACAGCGCTCGTACCATGCCCAATGAAACGATGTCCCCACCATCCGGGACAGCGACCCGCTTCAGTTCCTCAAGGATCTCTTCCCTGGTCGGAGGCACTCGACTCGTCCTTTCCGGTCAACACTTGCCCAATGGACATGGACCGCTGCAACCTTCAATCCGGATGATCGAGGCGGCAGTTTCCGGGTTGCAATTTCAGCAATGCGGAATTGCGCAATACGGCTTTGAATGCAAGCGGCAGTGGACCGATATCGTTCTCACCGGCACGCAATGACTGCCGGCAAACACAAACATTGGAGACGAGCATGACCACCATCACAGCATCCTTTCACCCCGCCTATCTTCTGGGTGAGACCTTTGGCAACTGGCTGAAATCAATAACCGCCGGTTGGCAGGACTACCGGAGTTTCCTGCGGACCAAAGCCGAACTTCAGGCACTGTCCGACCGTGAACTCGCAGATATCGGCATCAACCGGTGGATGATTGACGACATCGCCCGGGAAGCGGTTGGCGGACATCGGAGTTGAGCGTCCTCTGGCATCATCACTTCCGGCGAACGCTCGCAAGAAATAGGGTGAACCTGGCCAAGACCGGGTTCACCTCTAGGCGCCCAGTTCAGAATCCAACCTGAACCGCTTGCCCGCCGTAGCGGCGTAGAGCCGCCAAATCCGGATGTAGACTCAAGCTGGAAGCACATAGCGGTCTCCGCTCGGCAGTTTCTCTCACTTTCACCACGCAGCCTCGGTCATCCACCGACCTGAGGGCTTGTTCAATTGGCCTGCCCACCGAATCGTCAGAATTGAGGCGGCAGGGCGCGCGTGCACTGTCGAAAGGCAAAAGTGAGGTTTACTGGGATTGTTATTGGGCCCTCGATAATCTGATACTGCCGGAAAGACCACCGACCCTAACGACATGGTCGTGGCAGACAGCATACCTCGCTTTGCGTAGATGGGTCACGGCTGACTCTCCCCACAATTCTCGAGGAACTGCAGTTGGCATCGATGGGCGACCAGCCTAACGAAGGTGGGGAGCATTGTGTTTCCGGTTCGTATGCCTACCTGCAACTGCATGCTGCTCGTTCAAGGTCGCTGCGATTGGCTTCGCTGGACGTCTAGTCTCTGTGTAACCAGCGATGACGCACGCCACTGTTGACACATTGCCAAGATCCAGTTCTGCGGGATAGCCAACTTGGCAACGCGGTTTTGTCCACATTGTTTCACTTTATGTTGCCCCTAAGCTTGACCCTTGCAAAGCAATGTGTCACGTTGTCCAACATGATGGACGACACTTTGAGGATCGCAGTATGGCCCAAACAATGCCAGTTTGTCGGCGGCACGACCGAAATCTTGCCCACATTGAACTCGTGATAGACAACCCAATCACGGGGCTGGCAGGCTGGACGAAGTCAGAAGCCACGACATGCCTCCAACTGAGGAGGAGTGTGGCTAGGGGGGCAATGACAATCAACAAATTCATCACCGAGGCGTTGACCGTCAGCTTGCACATGAATTCACGCGCCAGGGCCTGATAATGGACGGTGGAATCGGACAAGTCGTCCCTTCAAACGAAATGCCGACGGGGCCTCTTCGGGAGGCGGTGATCTGATGAACACCATTCAAATTCCGCCGCTGAAAATTCAGGGAATCAAGACGAAAGCAGTTCCCTTCATCCGAGAAAGCATCGAATGGTGTGGCACCGGGCGCTGGATTGAACCTTTTCTGGGCTCAGCCGTCGTTTCCTTCAACATCAAGCCTGAACGCGCCTTGCTAGGCGATGCAAACCCACACTTGATCCGCTTCTATGCGGCAATTCAAACCGGTACCGTTACTAGCTCCACCGTAAGAGAATTCCTTGAAAGAGAAGGAGAGTATCTTCTACGGGATGGGCAGGAGCACTATTATCGGGTACGAGACCGTTTCAATGATGTTGGCGATCCCCACGATTTCCTGTTCTTGAATCGAGCCTGCTTCAACGGCCTAGTACGATTTAACAGGATGGGGCGTTTTAATACTCCATTCTGCCGAAAGCCGGAGCGCTTCCGTCGAGCCTACATCACGAAGATATGCAATCAAGTGCGGCAAGCGGCAGAATGCATGGATGGGAAACAGTGGGAATTTGTATGCGCTGATTGGACCGAGATACTAAGCGAAGCAAATCATGGTGATTTCATCTATTGCGACCCGCCATACGCTGGTCGATTCACTGACTACTTCAACTCTTGGACCGAAGATGATGCAAGCAATCTCGAAGATTGCTTGAAGGCGCTGCCGTGCCCATTCCTGTATTCGATGTGGTCTGAGAACAAGTATCGGAAGAACCATCGCTTGCATTTGGCATTCGCAGACTATGAGATTCGAACTTTCTCCCACTTCTACCATTTGGGGGCGACAGAACACTTGCGTAACAGAATGACCGAAGCGCTTGTTGTCGGATGAAGAACTTCATCCTACAGAAACTTTCGGAGCTCCAAAACGGCTATTCTCTGTGCGGAATTATAGATCGCAGGGCGCGTGTGTATCCGTTGGGTTCTGATTCCAAGCTAATCAGCATACTGTTCGAGATCGTAGCGCGACAGGTAGTCTGGGCCTATGCCAAACAAATGGGGATGTTGTTGATCGAACCGATGAAGCAGAACCATTACCCGGACTTTACCTTGATGCTTGACGAAGAAGACCACAATAAGGTCGCCGTAGATGTCAAGACAACGTACCTGAGAGAAAGGCAATCTCGATTTGGTTTCACATTGGGAAGCTACACAAGCTACATCCGACCTCAGACAGAAGCCAAGAATATCGTCTACCCTTATAGCAATTATGCCGAACACTGGATTATTGGATTCGTGTATCACAGAACGGAGGACAAGTGGCATAGCAGTCGCCGAATGTACACTCTTGAATCATTGCAGGAAATTCCCATACCCTTTGGTCACGTTGAAGTTTTCATGCAAGAAAAATGGCGAATTGCGGGTGATCAAGCTGGCAGCGGTAATACAGCCAACATCGGGAGTATTAGAGGGACCATTGACGACTTCAAAAATGGAAATGGCATCTTCGCCTCCAACTCAGAATTCCTCGACTACTGGCGTGGATACAAGCGCACTAAATTGGAGCGCCAACAAACCTATTCCAATATTCATGAATTCCGCGCCAGACGGGAACCATGATAGGAGCAAACTAACGTTGGCGGTCCTTGGTCATGGGCAGGTCAAGGGCACATATTGGTTGTGTTTCGACTTAAATCGAGCCCTCGATAAACTGAAACTGTTGACGAACATGCTGTTGAGATTGAAGCCGCGTTCTTCCATGGAACAGCATGCGCCGCAGTTGCACAACCTATCGGCAACGGCGATACAAGTGACACACCATGGGAACATGTTGGATGAGGCAATGACCCGAGCCATTAGAGCAAGTCAGATGTAGCAACAGGCTGTCATCACGATTATCGCCAAACAGTCGTGCATTTGACTTGAAAAACTCCCAGTCTTCTCCCTCTGCCAACTCCTTGAGTTCCGGAAGACCGTCATTGAACCCTTCGATGAACGCCAGGGCGAAGTGGTCTTTTGGGTATTCTGTGCTGTCAGTAGATGCCATTGCGATCATACCTCTCATGTTGGACGGATAATGGCTGGCTGCCAGGAAAGTGACACGAGAGTCGATATGCGTTGTTGCGGCGCATCGGTGACCCGAAAGACGGCCATCTTCGGATCTCCGGTTGTGTCCGGTTCAGGCCGGGCGTTGACGCGATCTCTCCTGCACCTCGGTCAGGCGGTCAACTGGTTGGCACGCGACAGGAAGCGGGCGATCAAGTGTTTCGTACCCGAACAATCGAATTCGACCACTACCCTGTCGTCCTCCTGCGACTGGACGACTCCGTAACCAAACTTCTGGTGAAAGACGCGATCTCCGATTTCGAAGTCAGCAGCCCGGTCCGGTTTGCTCGCGGGCGCAGAATATCTGGAACCGGCCGTGTTCTCCCGCGCCGATCTTTGCACCATGCGCTGAAACCCAGGTGATGAATACCCACCCGACAGTCTTTGACGAGAGAAAGACGACACTTCGACATCGGAATCGAAAAGTCCGCTGCGCCGCATCAGTGAGTCTCCCATGAGGCCAGGCGGTGATAGCCTCTCGGCATTCTCATCAGGAATTTCATCGATGAAACGCGAATGCGTTTGTTCCTTCATGTCCCCATGGTACCAGCGCGATGCAGTACAGGAAATCGTGCACAGCTCTGCTGCTCGGGTAATGCCCACATGGGCAAGCCTCCGCTCTTCCTCCAACGCCCCCCGCGTGTCGGACTGCTCAAGCGCTTTCCCGGATGGGAAGATGCCCTCCTCCCACCCTGGGAGATAGACGACCGGAAACTCGAGACCCTTCGCCGCGTGCAGCGTCATGATAGACACCTTGTCGCCTTCGGTGTCCTCGAGATTCTCCATTACCAACGACACATGCTCCAGGAATCCTTCAAGATTGTCGAACTCACCGACCGACTGCACCAACTCCTTTAAGTTCTCGATCCTGCCCTCGGCATCGGGCGTGGCTGTGTTCTTCCACATTTCCGGAAGTCCGGCCTCATCAATGATCCTGCCAGCAAGTTCTTCGGGATCCTCAGTTCCAGCGGTCGCGTCGGAAGTCCAGACTTCCACGCTTGATACGAACTTCTGAAGCCCAATGGCCGTTCGTCCCTTAAAGGCATTTTCCTGCAAAAGCCGACGAGCCGCTTCCAGTAGCGGAATTCCGGAATTGCGGGCCAAAATCTGGATTGTCTGTTGAGCCTTCTCGCCAACACCCCGCCTCGGGAGGTTTACAACCCGCTCAAAGGCCAGATCATCTGCGTTCGAGACCGCAAGCCTGAGATAAGCCAGAGCATCGCGGATCTCGCTGCGTTCGTAAAACCTGGGTCCGCCGATGACGCGGTACGGAATGCCAAGCAAAAGCAGCCGTTCTTCCAGTTCCCTCATCAGAAAGGACGCTCGGACCAGTATGGCCATTTCGCTCAATTCGAACTTGCGAAGCCGGCCAACGCCGCTGTTCAGCGCCTCGATATCCCCTCCGATCCAGGCCGCCTCACCCTCTCCGTCCCAATGCCCTATGAGCCGGATTTTTTCTCCACCCTGCTGATCAGTCCGCAACATCTTGCCGAGACGGTCCCGATTATGCGAGATCAATCCACTTGCGGCGGCCAAAATGTGGCCGGTCGAACGGTAGTTTTGCTCAAGCCGCACGATTTCGGAGTCGGGAAACGTCTGGGCAAATCCCAGGATGTGTTCAACCTTGGCGCCTCGCCACCCGTAGATCGACTGATCTTCGTCGCCGACACAGCAGAGATTGCCCGTGCCCTGAGTAAGAAGGCGCAACCACAGATACTGGGCAGTGTTGATGTCCTGATACTCGTCCACGAGGATGTAGCGGAACTGGCGATGATACCGTTCAAGCACACTCTCGTTGTTGCGGAGCATCTGGCAAACATGAAGTATGAGGTCGCCGAAATCCACGGCATTGAGGGTCTTCAACCGCTCCTGATACTGCCGGTAGAGCTTTATTCCCTTGCCGTTGTACGCTCCACTTGCTGATGCAGGAACATCGCCAGGCAACCAGCATTCATTCTTCCACCTGTCGATAATCGAAGAAAGCAACCTTGCCGGGTAGAGCCTGTCGTCAATGCCCTCCAGCTTGATCAACTGCTTGAGAAGCCGCAACTTGTCGTCATCATTCAGGATCGTGAATCTCTGGTTCAAGTCGGCGAGTTCGGCATGCCTTCGGAGAATCCTTGCAGAAATTGAATGGAATGTACCTAGCCATGGCAGCGTGCCGGCCTTCAGGTCATACATGTTCTCGACCCGCTGCCTCATTTCGGCAGCAGCCTTGTTGGTGAATGTGACTGCCAGGATTTGAGACGGCCAGGCCCGGCCCGTGCACAAGATATGAGCGATCCTCGTCGTCAGAGTCCTCGTCTTGCCCGTGCCGGCGCCGGCCAGTACCAGTAATGGTCCATCCAGCCTTTGCACGGCATCCTTTTGCCGCTCGTTGAGCCCCTCGAGGTATGGAGCAGAATGTCCTTCAGCCGCCGCAGCCTCCATCGACGGAAGCTGCGGTAGGCGGTTCGGCGATACGCCGGAATCCAGTGGTTCCATGAAGCGGCCATATCGCATAGTGTCCCGCAGGAAAAGAGAAAAGTTCCCCAAATGTTCCACGTGAAACATTTTGGGGGCGGCCAGCCGGAGCAACTGCCCCGCAGGCGCCATTGGCACCTTGCTCAATCAGGCAGGCGTTCTCAAGTGGTGGAGTCCGGTTGGGACCAGGCCGGGCACAACAACAAGACTTAAGCCAGGAGCACCTGCGGAAAATGCCTGAATTCAGCAAGATATTGGTCGCAAACCGGGGCGAAATCGCTGTCAGGATCATGCGTGCCGCCAACGAACTCGGCAAGCGTGCGGTGGCCGTGTTCGCCGAAGAGGACAAATTTTCGCTGCACAGGTTCAAGTCAGACGAGGCCTACAGGATCGGCAAGGGAATGGGCCCCGTGGAAGCATATCTTTCCATTCCCGAGATCATACGAATCGCCAAGCAATCGGGCGCTGATGCCATTCATCCCGGCTATGGTCTGCTGTCCGAAAACCCCGAACTGGTTGATGCCTGCGACGCAGAGAACATCGCATTCGTGGGACCCACCGCCAAGACGATGCGTCTTCTCGGTGACAAGTCGTCGGCGCGCCAGGCGGCCATCGAGTCGAACGTCCCGGTTGTACCCGCAACCGGGCTGCTGCCCGATGATCCCGCCCTGGTTCGCAAGATGGCCGACGAACTCGGTTATCCGCTGATGCTCAAGGCTGCCTGGGGCGGTGGCGGCCGGGGCATGAGACGGGTCGAGTCACCAGAGGGTCTCGAGAGCATTGTCAGCGAAGGCCGCAGTGAAGCGAGGGCGGCATTCGGTAACGACGAATGCTTCCTTGAACGTCTGATTCCTGTCGCCAAACATGTCGAGGTCCAGATTCTCGGTGACTCGTTCGGCGGCATCCTGCATCTGCACGAGCGGGACTGCTCCATTCAACGGCGTAACCAGAAGATCGTGGAGAGAGCCCCCGCGCCTTACCTGACAGCGGAGCAAAGGCAGACTGTTTGCGAGTACGCGACCAAGATTGCCAGGCACGCAAATTACCTGAACGCTGGCACGGTTGAATTCCTGCTGGATGCTCAAACCGGGCAGTTCCATTTCATCGAGGTGAATCCAAGGATCCAGGTCGAACATACGGTGACTGAGGAAATCACGGGCATCGACATTGTGAAAGCCCAGATCCTGATAGCCGAAGGCGCAACTCTCAATGAGGCAACCGGAATCCGGTCACAGCAAGATGTACCCATAAGGGGACACGCCATTCAGACGCGTATCACCACGGAGGATCCTCGAAACAACTTCATTCCCGATTACGGCAGAATCCTGGCCTACAGATCGGCTACTGGAATGGGCATCCGGCTGGACGAAGGCACCGCCTACTCGGGCGGTGTCATTACCCGGTACTATGACTCGCTGCTGGTCAAGATTACGGCTTGGGCGCCTTCTGCCGACGAAGCTGTTGCCCGCATGGACCGGGCCTTGCGCGAATTCAGGATTCGCGGCGTTGCCACAAACATCGCCTTCGTCGAAAACCTACTGCGGCATCCTTCTTTCAGATCCAACGACTACTCGACCACATTCATCGACAGCACTCCCGAACTGTTCCGGTTCCCCAACCGGCGGGACAGGGCAACGAGGATCCTGAGATACATCGCCGATGTGACAGTGAACGGCAATCCGGAGACAGTTGGAAGGGCCAAACCGCCTGCACAAGCCAGAACTCCGCAACCTCCTCCCCTGCGGGGATTGGTTCCAAAGGAGGACTTGCGGAAGATACTGGACGTCAGGGGTCCAGAGGAACTGGCCAATTGGGTGCTTGGCCAGAAGCAACTCCTGATCACCGATACGACTATGCGGGATGCGCACCAATCCTTGCTGGCGACACGCGTGCGCTCCTACGACATCATTGGCGCGGCGGAAGCCACATCAAGCAATCTGCCAAACCTTTTTTCGGTCGAGTGCTGGGGTGGCGCCTCCTTCGATGTGGCCTACAGGTTCCTCAAGGAATGCCCGTGGCAGCGGCTCAGAGATATCCGGGAACGCACTCCGAACCTGCTGACACAGATGCTGCTGAGGGCATCAAATGGAGTCGGATACTCAAACTATCCGGACAATGTGATCGAGTTCTTTGTCGCCCAGGCTGCAAGATCCGGCATCGATATCTTCCGGGTGTTCGACAGCCTGAACTGGGTAGAGAACATGCGAGTAGCAATGAACGCCGTCAATGAGACCGGCAAGGTGTGCGAAGCTGCCATTTGCTATACTGCGGACATCAACGACACGACCCGCCCCAAGTACAATCTCGACTACTACATCAAGCTCGGCCAGGAACTGAAGGGCGCCGGCGCACACATTCTCGCAATCAAAGACATGGCAGGAGTACTAAAGCCGTCGGCAGCCACGGCTCTTGTTCGCAGTTTGAAGCAAGAAGTCGGATTGCCAATCCACCTCCACACCCACGATACCAGCGCCATGGGGATTGCTACCGTGCTCGCTGCTGCCGAGGCCGGTGTCGATATAGTCGACACGGCCGTTGACTCACTATCCGGCGGCACCTCTCAGCCGTGCATGGGATCAGTTGTCGAGACACTGCGTGACCCCTACCGGGATACGGATCTGGACATCGACGCAATCCGCGAACTCTCGGAATACTGGTCGGACGTTCGAGCGCATTATGTGGCATTCGACGAAGGGCTACCCGCCCCTGCGTCCGAAATATTCCTTCACGAGATGCCGGGTGGTCAGTTCTCCAACCTTAAGGCCCAGGCACGCTCCCTCGGCCTGCAGGATCGCTGGCCGGAGATTGCGGCGGCCTATTCAGAAGCGAACCTGATGTTTGGCGACATTGTCAAGGTTACCCCGACCTCCAAGGTCGTCGGCGACATGGCGCTGATGATGGTGAGCCAGGGGCTGACGCGGCAGCAGATTGAAGACCCAGATGTCGAAGTGGCCTTTCCGTCGTCGGTAGTCGAACTGATGCGAGGCGATATCGGCCAGCCCTTGGGTGGATTTCCGGAAACGTTGCAACGCAAGGTTCTCAAAGACGAAGAGCCGCTGATCGGGAGGCCGGGAAACTCACTGGCGCCGGTAGACATCGAAGAAACCCGCAGGAAGGTTTCAGACCAGTTGAACGGCTTCGAAGTCGATGATGAGGATCTTGCTGGTTACCTGATGTACCCTTCAGTGTATCTCGACTACATGGGCCACCACAGGGACTACGGGCCAGTTAGGACACTGCCTACCAGGACGTTTCTCTACGGCATGGAACCCGGTGAGATGATCAGCGTCGACATCGATCCGGGGAAGACGCTGGAAGTCCAACTCCAGGCTGTCGGCGAAACGGCCGAAGATGGACATGTGCGGGTGTTCTTCGAACTCAATGGACAGCCGCGCACGATCAGGATTCCAGACCGCTCGGCGGCAGCTTCAGTGCCGCAGGCCTTGATGGCGGATGCCGGCAATCCATCTCATGTCGGTGCTCCGATGCCCGGCACCGTATCATCGATAGCCGCAAAGGAAGGACAGTCAGTTGCCAAGGGCGAACTACTGCTCACGATCGAGGCCATGAAAATGGAAGTCGGCGTGCATTCGGAGCTGAACGGCCGGGTATCCGTGATGCATGCAAAGCCGGGTCAGACGTTTGAGGCCAAGCAGCTACTGGTCGAAATCGAACCAGAGACCGGCAACGGCGAGACAAACTGAAAGACAACTCAGTGAAGAGCATCATTGCCGCCTGCAAGGATTGCCGAATGAGCAGCGTTACAGTTACCCAGTGAAGTTGCGCCCGAAGATCTGCCTGGCCACCAGGTACTTCTGAATCTCGTTGGCGCCTTCGTAGATTTCGGTGATCTTTACATCCCTGTAGATCTCTTCGACCTTGTAGTGCGAACCGTCAGCCGCCAACTCCTTCGTGAAACCATAACCCCCAAACATCTGAATGCCCTCGCGGGCGAATTCCGCTGCCATTCCAGTGGAATAGAACTTGCACATCGCTGCTTCAGGCTCGGGAAATTCCTGACCCTCGTCCATTCTGAGCGCCGCCTTCAGGTATAGGTTCCGCCCGTTCTCGATTTCGGTTGCACGTTCTGCCATCCGGAATTGCCAGTGTTGCATCTGGCCAAGGTACTGGCCGAACGCCCTTCGGGTCATGAGATGGCCCGCGCATTCGTCGAATATGCGCTGCGCCATGCCAACACCCGTGGCCCCGATCCCGATACGCCCATAGGTTAGTGTTGCAAGTGCGCGCCGCAGGCCCTGCTTCATACCGGAGATGACATTGGCTCTGGGTACGCGCACATGATCTAACAAGATGTCCGCTGTCAGTTGACCATGATTGCCAAGCTTCTGGTCGGGCTCGCCAACTGTTACGCCTTTTGAGCCAAGGTCGATCAGCACCATGGCAGTGCCATCTCCAACGCGGCAGAGAGCGGTAACGAACTTTGCAACCGGTGCATTGGTAATCCAACGCTTGCGACCCGTTACGATCAGCGCATCATCGTCTTCCACAACCATGGTCTTCAGCGCTTGTGGCGTCAGGTCAGAACTTGCATCCGGCTCCGATGTAGCGAAGGCCCCGACGATTTCTCCGGCAAGCAATGGCTTCAGATACTGTTCCTGCAATTCGGGCGATGCGGCCTCAAGAGTTCTGCCGGCAAGAATGCAATGCACGTCATAGATGGCTGCCACCGAGTTTGAGTGGTAGGCCAACTCTTCCAGGGCAGCCACACATGCAGTGACACGGTATTGCAGGCCCCGCCCACCGATTTCAGAAGAGAACGGTATGCGGAACAGGCCTTCCCTGCCCATCTTTCGGAACAGGTCCCAGGGAAAAGCTTCGACAGCCTCTGTCCGTTGCCCGATCTCGTAAGCCACTGGCGCAATGTGCCTGTCAGCAAAGGCCCGCACTTCGGCTCGCACGGCGCGCACTTCTTCAGGCTCAAGCCGGCTATCGTAGAGCCGGTCCGCATGTCGTTCAGGCAAGGGCATACGTGTTCTCCACCTCATTCATGGGAATGGCCGCAACCGAGAAGATGCACGGCCCAGGATCCACCCCTTGCCATAATGCCGCTTGCAGCTGAGGATTGGAACGGACCCGAACTGACAAACTGGCGTGGATTTGAGCGATCCCTGCGGCACAATCATCATGAAGCAGATCCGGATTTCCGGCTTCCATTGACTGGATTTCAATCGAAACTACGCCGTCACCGAAAGGGCATTCTTTGACCAGGGCTGATCATTCCTTTTGCGCCACGAGATCAAATCGGCAATGGAAACAACCACGAGGCGGTGGTGCCGCGCGAAGAAAAGGAGTTCAGGCAAGCGCATCAATTCACCATCATCGCGCACGACCTCGGCAAGAAGTCCGGCAGGTTGGCGCCCGGCCAGTCTGCAGAGGTCAACTGCTGCCTCGGTGTGACCTTCTCTGACGATTACGCCTCCATCCCTGGCTCTCAGTGGCAGCACATGGCCGGGTCGGCTCAAATCGGCTGGACGCGTCGTCGGATCGGCCAGCAGGCGTATGGTGTGCGCCCTGTCACCAGCGGAAATCCCGGTGGTTATTCCCTCCGCCGCATCAACTGTAACCGTATAAGCTGTCCTGAGTCGGTCTTCATTGACTGTCACCATTGGCGGCAGAGCCAACTTGTCGGCGCGTTCACCGGTCAAGGCCGTGCAAACGAGCCCGCTGGAATGACGGATAACAAACCCCATCATCTCCTGCGTTGCGCATTCCGCGGCCATGATGAAATCGCCCTCGTTTTCGCGGTCCTTGTCGTCAACGACGATTACCGGCCTGCCTGCACTGATCTCGGCAAGAGCGTTTTCTATTGTTTCAAGTCCTGGATATGACACCGGATCCCCAATCGCACTTGTTCTGCTATATGGTGTAAATCTCGTATATTATCCCACCTCGGCCATGTCAAGCCAGGTATCTTGCGGCAAAACTGTCAAGAACCACAAGCCTTAGGCAGGATTAGTGGGAGGTTATGATGACCCTATGCACAGACGCGCAAACACCCGAACTCGGCAACCGCGGTCACACGATCACTGGCGCATGAGACGGACTGCTCATCACGCCAAACTCACCTGGATCAAGGCCATCGAAATGTGTCTGCGTGCTTGACGGGCTGGCGTCCAGTTCGCCCTGCAACTGTTTCAACACCTGGAGTGCGCGTTCGACTTCCGCAGCAAGGCCGGCGCCGGTCCTCTGTTGCATCGAGTAGCCGATACTGATCGAGCCGCCGACAGAACCGTCAGCGCGGTGTATTGGACTGGAAGTCCAGAAGAACCCCAACTTGTTGGAAGGCGGAAGCTCAAGATATCCCTGGGCCGCCATCTGCCGGCTGAAGTTCTCGATACGGCTCTCGTTGATGGATGATGCAGGGTTGGACGGGCTAGAAGCCAACATGGCGAAATAGCGCTCGCGCTCTTCCAATGGCAGCGACAGCAAAATTGCGGACGGCCCGATGCCGTCATGGAGCGGACGCAGTTCGCCGATGCGCCGCAACTGGAACGACTCCTGCCTACCTTCAAATGATGAAAGGCGGATGCTCGACCAGCCCAACCTCCAGTTCAAGCTGGTAGTCACATCCAGTTCGTTGGAAAGACCGGCTAGAGCGTCGGCTGCGGCTGACCGGATCGGAAACTGGGCAACCATCGAACGTATCAGGTGATGCAGCGAAGCGCCTGGTTCGAAGCGCGCCGAATGACGCACGCGGGCAGCAAATCCACTCTCTTCCAGTGTCATCAGCGCGCGATGCGCCGTGCTTGGCGGCAAATCAAGGCCCGCGGCGATTTCGTTGAGCCCAAGCGGCGCATCGCTCCTGGCAATTTCCCGCATCGCCTCAAAGACATGACGGGTTGAGCTATTGATCGCGCCAGCCGGTACCGGATCAGTCATCTCAAATCGCCTCGTACAATGCGGCAACAGTCCTGAGTTCACTAACCATCCCGCCAATACTCTGGCGGGCGCTGTCGACCCATTCCCGGGAAATGCGCTGAACCGGACCGCCGACAACAAGGGCTCCATGCGGACGCCCGTCTATGTCGGGGATGGCAAATCCGATTCCGGCGGTGTTGGGGCTGAAGTCGCCAAAAGACAGCGCGTAGCCCTGTTCGCGCACGTTCCGCACTTCCTCCCAAAGTAAATCAGCGGAAGTCAGGCTCTTTGCTGTCCGGCCCCTGAGGGGCTCGTTGCGCGCCAGATATCCGGCAATTTCCTCGTCAGGCAATGCGGCCAGTATCGCCCGCGACCCGGCAGAAAGGTGAAGCGGAATGGCACGGCCGATCTTGACGCGTAGATGCAGGTGGCCTGGCCCTTCAATGCCATCGATTACGGTCTGGAAGTCTCCGCTACGCGCGGTCAACTGGACCGTTTCGCCGAGTTCCTCTGCAATCGCTTCCAGGTACGGCCTTGCCAAGTCCTTTAATGCCGGTGCAGGCCGTGTCGCATTCTGCAGTTTGGCGATGTTGTAACTGAGAACAAAACGGCCTGAGTCCTGGATCTTGAAGAGGAAGCCCTCTTCATGCAGCGTCACCAGTGCCCGGTGAACCATGTTGCGGGTCATGTCGAGCCTGCGCGCAAGTTCCGAGACACCGAGAGGTTCCCTGGCGCCGATGAATTCGGTCAGAATCATAAGGACCCGTTTGGTGGCCTTGTTGATGGACTTGCCATCCGACTCCGACTGGCCGACTAGCATTTTGCATCCCCTGCAGCACTCGGAACGGTCAAGTAGCTCAGCCCGTCCGAATGTAAGGCCACGATCCTGCAACCGGCAAACCTATGTGCCATGTCGTACAGGGCAGCGGAAGCCGAACAGCTACAACGGCAATCATCTGAGATCCGGTCGGCCATTGCAGTCTGCGTGAGTGGATTGACTATGTGGGTGCCCGGTCATCGTTTGCTCGTGCCAGTCCGGCGAACGCGGAAGGCTCCGTTGCCGTACTGCCGCCCGACGACGGATCGGTCCTTCTGAGACGTTCGGAGACACTGGCGCCTCAAATCCAAAGAACTCCCCGTTCAGGGACATGTAGTAATCCCTCCCGGGCAGTTCTGGCGTTTAGTGTTATGGTTGTTCTGCATGGCAACCGACCCTTTTGAGCATGCAACTCTGGCCAACGGCTTTCCCGGTTTGGCCCAGTATACATCGCCATGGCATTGACCAAACGAATGCCACATTCATGACCAATTGTCAGCCCTTGTTGCAGGTACGCACCACATCTTGATGGCGTCTCGACCTGAGCATTCAAGACACAGTTACCAGCGACTGTCCCGTATCAAGATGATCCGTGCAACCCAGGGCGGAATTGAACTTCGGCCAACATGAAGTGGGTCACGCCAGACTTGGTTGAAGAAACACCGATCATCCTTCATCCGTGGCTAGTCCTGGTGACTGACTTGGCTGCACTTTGCGGACGCGGAGATTACAGGGCGATTGTCGGTGCACATGCCGCGTTCCTGTCACAGCATGATCATCCCTCAAGGCATCCTGCGGCAATGAAATTCCGTGTTATGGTATGATTTACGATATTGCTCCCGTCTTTCAAACCATTTATGATCGTTCAGAACTCAGCGGAGGGTGTGATGACCATTTCACTTCTGGCAAAGCGCGATGAACTCGGTTTCGTGCCAAAAGGCGTCTTCGTCGACAATCAGTGGCGCACAGCGACGGGCGGCAGAACCCACATGCACCGCAATCCGGCCACCAACGAAGACCTGGTCGAATTCCAGTTTTCAGGCGAGCAGGATGTGACCGATGCGGTCGCAGCCGCCAGGCAGGCATTCGACGAAGGCCCCTGGCCAAAGATGAAAGCAAAAGACCGCACCCGCAAGATTCTGCGTATTGCCGAGATCTTTTCGAACCATGCGGACGAGTTGACGGAATTGCAGTCGCTGGACAATGCGATCCCGATAACATTCGGCCGGCTCTACAGGGTGTCCGGACACCTTGCTTCTGACGTCTTCCGCCATCAGGCGGGTTGGGTCGACAAGATTACCGGCAAGACTTACCCGCAATATACCGAGGAAGTGACCCTCAAATTCCTGACGATGCGGGAGCCGGTGGGGGTAGCAGTGGGCATCACTCCCTGGAACGCACCACTGCTTCAATTCCCCGAAAAAGTCGCACCGGCACTGGCCGCTGGCTGCTGTATCATCATGAAGCCATCCGAATACGCTTCACTTTCGGCATTGCGCATGGCCGAGCTCATCGCAGAGGCTGATCTGCCTCCCGGGGTGTTCCAGTGCCTGCCAGGTGATGGGGAAACCGGGGAAGCGCTGGTCAAATCGAAGGGGGTCGACAAGATTTCCTTCACCGGCAGTCGAAGGATTGGCGAACATGTACACCGCCTGGCTTCCGACGGGCTGAAGCGGGTCACACTGGAACTCGGGGGCAAGAGTGCCGCCATCGTGTTTCCTGACTGCAAGAACCTCGAAACTGCATCTCACACGGTCATGGGCATGATGGACATGTTCCTGTCAGGACAGGTTTGTTCGACAACCAGCCGCGCCCTCGTCCATCGCGAGATATATGATGAGTTTCTGGCGCATGCCGAGGCACAGACAAAGAAGGTCAGGTTCGGAGACCCGTTCGATGAGGCGACGACTTCGGCGCCCATGATCAACAGGGTCCAGCTCGACAAAGTCATGAACTACATCGACGTAGGGCAGAAGGAAGGCGCGCGGTTGGTATTCGGTGGCGACCGCCCGACAGACGCAGCGCTCCAGCCGGGCAACTGGGTCAATCCAACACTGTTCGCCGATGTCGACCCGGATGCTCGCATCGCCCAGGAGGAGATATTCGGCCCCGTATTGTCGGTCATTCCGTTCGAAACCGAAGAGGAGGCCCTTCAGATCGCGAACAACTCTGAATTTGGACTCTCCAGCGGGGTCTATACCGGCGACATCAGCCGCGCATGGCGGATGGCCGAGGGCATTCGTGCCGGCACGGTGGGCATCAACGGATACAGTTTCATGCCCAATTCACCCTTCGGTGGATTCAAAGCCTCGGGGCTGGGCCGTGAAGGCGGCTTTACCTCTATCGAGGCATTCACCGAATTGAAGACAGTGATGTTCAACCTGGCCGGATAAAGAAGCTAGCAGCCGTCGCGGCCAAAGTCCGATCGGCCATCGTCGGGGCGGAACTCGGTGGCGTTCAGAAGATGCGCGCCGATTTGATAGTATCCGATCAAGCCGGTGATTTCGACGATGCCCTTTGGACCGTAGAGCTTGTCGAAGGCAGAGTAGACCTCGTCTGAAACCCGGTTGTCGCGCAGCAATCCGATTGCGAAATCGTATATGGCCTGCTGGTCCGGCTCCATGTTCTCGGGTCGGCTCCCTTCCTTGATTGCAGCAACATGCTCTTCTGACAGCCCTTCGCGGAGTGCAATCGCCGCGTGCACCCGCCACTCGAAATCGCTGTGATGGTTGGCAGCTGTCAGCAGGATGATCATCTCGGACAGTTTCTTTGGAAAAAGGTTGTTGAACCGCAGATGCTCACCGAGCTTCTGGGCGCGTTCACAAAAGTCCGGTGAATGAAGCCACATCGCCAATGGGCCCTTCACCCGTCCGCGCGGCCCCGAAGCAATGGCGTCGTACAGCCGCTTCTGATCGGCATTGAGCACCTCAGGTGCGCCAGCAAGCCTGTCCAATTCGTCCTCCCTCATTTCGCTTCGAGTATTGTGACCGTGCAGGCAGCATCCTCGACACCAACAAATCCGCCGCCATTCTCCGCAATGCCGATCCTGGCACCGGACACTTGGCGAGGCCCGGCACGGCCACGCAGCTGGGTTACCAGTTCGTGGAGCTGAATGATGCCGGTTGCCGCAACCGGATGCCCCTTGCTGACGAGCCCGCCGGACGTATTGACAGGGCACCGTCCGCCCAGAGTGGTTTCACCGCGTTCGGTGACGGGACCGCCCTCGCCCCGCTCTGCAAGGCCAAGATTCTCTATCTGCATAATTTCGCCAAAGGATGTGGCGTCATGGACCTCGGCCAGCGACAGGTCCGCCGGTTCAACCTGTGCCGACGTATAGGCAGCTCGGGCGGTACGAACGCCCACATGCGAGTCATAATCTTCCGGATCCCGGTCTGGCCGTCCTGCCAGCATTGCGCAGGCCCGCACGGCCACGCCGCCAGAACGGCTGTTCCGCTTCAACCAGCGTTCGCTGACTACTACGGCAGCAGCAGCCCCGTCGCTTACAGGAGCGCACATGGAGCGGGTCAACGGATAGGTGATCGGCTTGTCCGCCAGAACCTCTTCCACATCCATTGAATGGGTATACTGCGACAAGGGGTTGTGCGTTGAGTGGAGGTGGTTCTTTGCTGCCGAGGCTGCGATCTGCCGTTGGGTTGTGCCGAAACGGCGCATATGCTGGCGAGCCAGCGCTGCGTACATGTCCATGAAAAAGGTATGGGTGCCTCCCTCTGACGATACGCCTTCCTCGACTTCGCCTGACAGGTGCCGGAACAGCGCTCTCGCTTCGTCGACACGGCCGATATCGGTACCGCCCATGAAAGTTCGGAACAGTGTGTCCTTGTCGACCCCAGGATAGACCATCTTCTCCGACCCGGCGACAAGAGCAACGTCGCAAGCCTCCGCGCGGACTGCGTTCACCGCGTTCCAGAGTCCGGTAGTGGAAGACGCGCAGGCGTTTTCGACGTTGGAGATCGCCGCATCATGAATCCCGATGTCCCGCAGCGCAACCTGCCCGCGTATCGAATTCTGGCCTTCCATGAGTGCCTGCCGCGTATTGGAAAACCACACTGCCTGGACCTCGCCGGGCTCCAGTTCTGCCTCTGCAAGCGCAGCGCCACAAACCTCCTCAGCCATATCCCGGACCGTCCGCTCCGGAAACCGGCCGGTTTTCAGCATTGCAATGCCGATGATGCTGGCGCCGGTCAAACCAGGACCTCGGAACGTTCCATTGCGGCTTGCCGGGCCTCAGCGCGGATGACTTTGCCGATCGGACTTCTAGGCAGTTCAGGCATTATGTGAACGCACTTCGGCGCCTTGACCGGACCAACAAGTTCCCTGGCGAATTCAATGATCTCCTCCCTGTTTCCCTCGGCGCCTGCCGCCAGTTCCAATGCGGCTTCAACCCGCTCTCCCCATTTCTCGTCCGGCACTCCAAAGACAACGCACTCACGAACCGACGGGTGCTGCACGAGGGCATCTTCAACCTCGATCGGATAGACGTTGAATCCTCCGGAAATGATTACATCACGCAACCGGTCCTTGATGAAGAGGTATCCCCTCTCATCAAGATACCCGACATCGCCCGTATGCAACCAACCATCGACGATCGTCTGCGCAGTGGCTTCCGGCATGCGGAAGTAACCGTTCATCATGAGAGGGCCGCGCCCGACGATTTCGCCTGTTTCGCCGGGCGGCAGAATCGAACCGGATGGATCCATGATGGCAATCTCGCAGTGGCGGGTTGCCCGTCCTGCTGAGGCGATGTTCCGGTCATCTGCCATCTCATCCGCTCTCAGAATCGACATGACAACAGGCATTTCGGTTTGTCCGTAGACAGCTTCGAGTTTCCCGCGAAAGAAGGACCTCGCCTGCATGACCTTTTCCGGGGGCATCGGGGCCGCACCGTAGATGAGATGACGTAGTTCCCGGAACTCCGGGCATCGGCCGCCCGCTGCATCGATGATCGCATAGATCATTGTCGGTGTGACAAATGTGGTCGTACCGATGCCCTTCTCAAGCAAGGACAGCACAAGTTCGGGAGCCGGTTTCTCAACCAGATGGTTCAAGCCGCCCGACGCAAGAACAGGTATCATGAATGTCCCTGCCCCGTGGCTTATCGGCGCCACGCACAGGTGCCGTTCGCCAGGGTCGAACCCGAAAGTCTCCACCATCGTCCGGATGAGCGTCGAAACGCAACGAAAACTCTGTTCGACTGCCTTGGGCGCACCGGAGGTCCCGCCGGTGAACTTGATGCCGTTGACGTCTTCCGGAACCACATTGGGCCATACGGGTGCACAACCGGCAAAGTTGGAGCGCACCTGCTTTGCGACATGATCCGCCTCATCAAATGGCTGGCCCGCAATCTTCGGTTGCGAGCAGGTGGAGAAGAGGTGGGCCGTGACCGCTTCCGTAAAGATGATGTGGGGAGCAACGCGGTCGATTTGAGCTCCAACCTCCACCGCCGAGTTGCGGGCATTGATTGGTACAAGCACGCCACCGCAGGCATGCACCCCAAGCACCGTAACGGCGTGATCAAGCGTATTGTTGCCGCAGACAGCAACGCGCGGCCGCTCAGTCCCAGCAATCGACTGCAGGGCAGCGGCCATGGCATCGACTTCTGCAATAAGCCGTGCGTAATTCCAAGTCTCGCAGCCGTTGCTTGCAGCGGCCGCTTCCGGTGTTCGACCCGCTTGAGTCCTTACGAATTCGATTGGGAAGACCGGCTCAGCCATCACCCTTCCGAACCTCCAGCACCACTTTGCCAAAGTGCTGGTTGGCCTTCATGTACTCCTGCGCCTCAAGCGCCTCGTCAAGCGGAAATACCCGGTCGATCAAAGGCACGATCGCACCGTTCTCAAGCAATGGCCACAGGTCGCGGACCATAGCATTGCGCACGGCAGCCTTTGCCGGGCGGTCGCGAGTCCTGAACGTAACGCCAACGACCGAAAGCTGCCGTAGGGCAAGCTTGTCGAGGTCGACCCGGTCATGAAATCCCCCCATTCGGCCTACCGAAACAATCCTGCCGCCAATTGCGCAGGCATCAAGCAGGGCATCAAGAATGCCAGCGCCAACCATGTCCACGACGACATCGGCTCCCCGGCCTGAGGTTGCCTCGGCCACGCCGTTGCGGATGTCATCAGGCTCCCCTTTTGTGACCAGGTCCCAACCAAGCGCCGCAAATTCCGGGTGCTCCTTCGGTTTCCGTACGGCCCCGATCAGCATGCCTGCACCCAGGGCCCGGGCGATTTGCGCAGTGGCAATGCCGATCCCCGACCCGGCTGCCGTAACGAGAACGGTGCCACCCCGTGTGAATCCCCCTGCGGTGACAAGGGCATCGTGGGCTGTCATGTACCAGGTCGCAATCGCGGCGGCCTGAGTGGACGGCATCGCTGGTGGGACGCGGATGGTAGAGACATCCTCCGCAACCGCGTATTCGGCATAGCCACCTGCTGCCATTGCGGCAACATGATCTCCTTCTGCGATGCCCTCTACTTCTTCGCCGCAGGCTACAACAACACCTGCGACCTCCAACCCTGCAACAACGGGCCCGCTTACCTTGAAATGGGCCTGGGTACGGCGGAGGTCAGCCCGGTTTAGGCCTGAGGCCGATACTTGAACCAGGACCTGGGTTGGGCCGGGTACAGGCACAGAAACGGTTGCAGGTTTCAATGTGGCCCCGTCCGTGCCCTCGGCGATCACAATCGCCTTCATTGCAACCGGTTGGCCCATTTTGGCGTTCCTTCGTCAATACATGGAATAGGGCAGCCAGAGCACCAGAAACGGGAAGAGCACGATCAGCAGAACCCTGACGAAATCGGTCAGCACGAATGGCATGACGCCCCTGTAGATCGTACTGAGGGATATTTCCGGGCTGACGCTCTTCAACACGAAGACATTCATTCCGTATGGGGGAGTAATGAGTCCGATCTCGATCACCATGACCAGGAGGATTCCAAACCAGATCGGGTCGTATCCCAACTGCGTCATCACTGGGTATATGATTGGGACAGTCAGCAGGATGATGGCGAGGCTGTCAAGGAACATGCCAAGGACAAGGTAGCCGACGATCACCAGAAGCAGGATCGCGCCCGTCGGCCAGTCAAGTGAACCAACAAAACTTGCAAGATCCTGGGGCGTGCGTGTCACGGTCAGGAATCGCCCGAAGAGCACTGCCCCGATTGCGATGACGAAGATTGCCCCCGTCATGCGGGTGCTTTCGATAAGCGCCTGCATCATCTTCTTGAAATTCATGGTTCCGCGCAGCCAGGTCAGGATCAGCGTCCCGCCTGCACCCATGGCTGCCGCTTCTGTCGGCGTGAAGATGCCGAAGTAGATTCCGCCAATCACGAAACAGAAAAGCACCATGACTGCCCAGACGCCGCGCAGGGACCAGACCGCTTCACGCAAGTGGAACTTGCCGACTCCCGGCGCTGTGCTCGGATCAATTCTGGCCATTCCGAGTATCAGGAGAAGATAAAGCAGTACGGCTAGCAGCCCGGGTATCAGCCCGGCGATGAACAGAAGCGCAATGTCCTGCTCGGTGATAATCCCGTAAATCGCCAATACAACGGAAGGGGGTATCAGGATGCCAAGTGTGCCGCCAGCAGCGATGGTTCCTGTTGCAATCGTCTGCTTGTAGCCGAACTTCTGCATCTCCGGCAGAGCGATTTTGCCAAGGGTTGCAGCAGATGCCACCGATGAACCGCAAATCGCCGCAAACCCACCACAGGCGAGGATTGTCGCCATGGCCAGCCCGCCCTTGAGGTGGCCAACCCATGAGTGAGAGGCCTTGTAGAGTTCACTTCCCATCCCGCTCAGCGTCGCAAGGGTTCCCATCAATATGAACAGTGGCACTACCCCGAACACCTCGTCCGTAGCGACCCGGATGGGAACTGAGGACAACTGGCTGAGCGAGGGTTTGAGGCCGATTACCATTGCGAAACCGGTAAAGCCGACAAGGATCATGGAAATGCCGATTGGCACCCGCAACAGCATCAGGCCGAAGAGTGATGCAAAACCAAGCAGCGCTGCGACTTCCCCGGCCATCAGTCGCTTCCCTCAAGCGTTCCGGCCGGCTCGCGGAAGCTCGCCATCATTCGTGCAAGCGCAATGGCAACCGACAAAAAGAGCGCAACCGAAGCCACGGCGTAGTATGGCCAGAGCCGCAGACGCATGTCGTTGGTGCTGACCTTGCTATCGAAGGCATCGGCAACTGCAACGCCGGCGCGCCATGCTAACAGTCCCAATACGATGGCTGTGACAATGGCGGCGAATGCGCCGATCAACCAACGCACGCGGGGACCCGCTATTGAGTGAAGCGCATCGACCTTGATCATTGAGTCTTCGGCTACGGCCAGCGCGATGCCCCAGAAGATCAGAATCCCCAAGAGCATGCGCGACAAGTCATAGGAATCGGGAACGATGATGCCGAAATAGCGAAGGATAACCGCCGAGAACACGAGAACCATGACGGCAAACAACGCAGTGGCTCCGATCACCCCGGAAACAGAAGTAAGCCACTTCTGCATGATCACGCCAATCCCTCTGAGGGAATGGCCGGGACAAGCCTGAATTGTTGTCCCGGCCGGATTTTTGGATTGTCAGTAGCCAACGCCTGCCGCATCCATCGCCGAAAGCAACGAATCCAGCGCCTCTGCGGCATTCGGCACGCGATCTTCGACCAGGGCGACCCAGCCATCATAGAGATGTTGCGCTGCGTCCACCCACTGCTGTTCCTCTTCATCGGTCAGCGCGTAGATCGTGTGTCCATCCGCGGTCAGCAATGCCCGGCCTTCCTTCTCCCAGTCATACCACATCTGATTGATGTTCTGGCTCCAGTCGGGATTGCAGTGCGCGTCGATGACCGCCTTCCCGTCGTCGTTCAGTGCGGCGTAACTGTCTTTGTTGATCACGATTGTTGCTGCGACCGCATAGATGATCATGTCCTGGTGGTGGGTCGTTACTTTGTCGAGACCAAACGGATAGAGCGTCCTCCAGGGGAAGGCGATTCCCTCGACCAGCCCGCGATCAAATGCCTGACGGGCTTCCGATGCCGGAATTGCTACCGGAACTGCGCCGAGATCCTTCACGAACTGGGTCAGGAAGGTTCCAACAGGCCGGATCTTGACACCGGCCATCTGATCGGGCGTGCGGATTTCCATGTCCTTGAAGTTCAGTGTTCCTTCAGGCGCCATGGTAATGGCGCAGAGCTTGACCTCGGACATTTCGTCATCGGCGTAGTTGTTGTACCAGCTGTGCACGACATTCGATGCCTTGACGGCATCGGTGGTCAGGAATGGCAGCGATGTGACTTCGAAGATCGGAAAGCGATCCGGCTCGAAGGCAGGTACCGACCACCCGGCATCCGCAATACCGTCGCGAACCATGTTGTAGTGGTCCCGCGGGCTTCCAAGCTGGCCCGCATGAAAGAACTCAACCTTGATCTGGCCGCCTGAGGCTTCTTCGATGGACTTGCCCCATGCTTCGAATCCAGGGGACGGATGCGTGGTGCCAGGCACCCAGTTCGAAAAGCGCCAAACGGTCTCAGCACCAGCCGTGAAAGCCGACGACAAGGCGACGCCCGCGCCGAGCGCCAAGGGCGCGATAATGGTCTTGAGGTAACTCATGCTCTCCTCCTTTGCTGTTCTGACATATAGGATACATATAATATTTCAGAAAGCAAGGCCGAATTCAAGCAATAGTTCCCGTATTGCAGTTGTTGGCCATGCGCGCTCTTGTTATGTATGTCAGCATTCATCCCATAAGATGGAGTGCGTGCCATGAAATACCGGCCTCTGGGCGACGGCGGACCAATGGTCAGCGCTGTGGGACTGGGATGCATGGGCATGGGCGGCACCTATGGCAATGTCGACAAGCCGGAAGCAATCCGGGCAGTTCACGCTTCTATTGATGCAGGTGTCAGCCTGATCGACACCGCCGAGATCTACGGGCCATTGCGCATCCCGAAAACCGGTTCGCCCGAACTCTACGGTTTCGCAAATGAAACCCTGGTTGGAGAAGCGCTCGCAGGTCGCCGCGACAAGGTCGTGCTATCCACCAAGATCGGCTTTGCCCATGAAGACACAGGCAAACGGCTGGGGCAAGATGCAAGCGCAGCACATATACCGAAGGCAGTTGAGGGCTGCCTGAAGCGGCTTGGAACCGATTGGATCGACCTGTTGTATCTTCACCGCGCCGACCCGAAAGTCGAGATTGAAGAGAGCATCGGAGCGATGGCGAGGCTCGTTAAGGAAGGCAAGGTCCGTTACCTCGGCCTGTCCGAAGCCAGCGAGGAGCATATCAACCGCGCCTGCGCGGTGCATCCGATCGCTGTACAGCAAACCGAGTATTCACTGTGGGAGCGAGAGCCGGAAGCCGGGGAGATCGCATTCTGCCACGCTCGCGGCATTGCCTTTGTTCCCTATGCGCCGCTGGGCCGGGGCTTTCTGGCCGGCGCAGCCAAGCCCGCGGAGTCCTATCCCCCTGACGACTACCGCCGCCTTGATCCGCGATTTCAGGACGGCAATTTTCAGAAGAACATGGAAATCGCGGACGCCGTCCGGCAGATGGCGTCCGAAAAGGGTCTTTCTGCGGCGCAACTCGCCATCGCCTGGCTGGTCAATCAGGATGTGATCCCCATTCCCGGCGCAGAGCGGACCAATTGGGCAATCGAAAATGCGGCAGCGGCCGATGTGGTTCTGGATGAAGAAGACATGGAGCGCCTGGATGCCATTGCACCCCGGGGCGCGACCGCTGGACCGCGCTGGGCCGGGGCGTGGGCCAAACAGATCGAAAAGTGAAAGGGCCCGTGTCCCGTATGACGCCGAGACTCACGCAGGTGGCGAGGAACCGTGGCCCTCAACTTCAGACATCCAGCCAGCAACACGTTTGAGCGCCTGGTTTGCCTCTGGCAGCTTCGGTGCGAAGCGATGCCAGACATGCACCATTCCGGGCCAGTTTTCGAAGGTAACGCTTGCGCCGGAAACACGGGCTTTTTCTGCAAACCGCTCGCATTCGTCGGCGCAATAGTCTTCGGACCCGGTTTGGACAAGGAGTGGTGGCAGTCCGGCAAGATCTGCCTCGATAACAGAGGCAAGTGGATTCTTGAGGTCGCTCAACTGGCTCACATACAACCGGACATTATCCCGTGAACGCTGACTTAACTGGAGGAACTTTGACCGTTCCTCATCAAGATCGAGCATGCCGCAGATCACCGCAATTCCGTCCGGCAGGCGAAGGCCCTCATCGCGGGCCATCTGAAATACCGAGACCGCCAATGCGCCACCGGCACTGTCTCCGATCGCGAAAACCGACTGCAATTCTTGCGTCAGCGCGAACCTGTATGTGGCAAAGCAGTCCTCCAGACCTGCCGGAAACCGGTGTTCCGGCGCAAGGCGGTATTCCGGGAACAATACAGTCGCGCCGCTGAATTCGGAAAGCCACCCGGCAAATGTCCTGTGCGATCCGAAACCGCCAGCCGAATATCCTCCGCCGTGCAGATGCAGAACAACCCGTTCGGCCGACGCACCAGCGGCCATGACACGGTAGACTGTCGTTTCGCCGACCTGCAGTTGGGTTATGCGAATGCCTTCGGGAAGGGGAAGCCGGGTCTCGGGCAGCGACGCCCGCGCAGCGACAGGATCATGACGGTCCGGCACCACTCCGGCACGGGCGCGGTCAGATGCAACCTTCTTCTTGACCCAATCGAGTTCGGGCGAAGCCACTGGCCCTTCCTATTCCGCGGCCTGAACGAGATTTGCTGCGGGGTAGCGCGCCTGGAGGCGCGGCAGGACCTTTTCGCCAAACAGCCGGATGCTGTCCTTGGTGTCCTCGTGGCTGAGCGTGCCACCGTGCATCATCATCACATAGTTCCCTATGCCGCCAACATGATCGTTGAATTCGCATATCTGGTCGTAGACCTGGTCCGGAGTACCGGCAAACACTATGTTGGCGTCAATCAAATCGGGGATTGATGCCGTAGACTGGATGATCACGGTGCCATCCTTTTTCTGCGCCGGGAAATGGGCTCCTGCCCGGCCGCGGAGGATACCCTTGCGCAGCCATTTCGCATTGGCCTGCGGCGACTGATAACCGGGCGGATTAATGAAAGCCTCGGCGATGATGCCGGTAGTTCGCAGGTAGCCGTGAATCTCCCAGGCGCGGCGGTGCGCCTCCTCCTCCGTTTCGGCAACTGCACCGAGGCAAAGGTAGCCGAATTTCTCGGGGCCAGGTGCCGGGAAACCGGCTTCGATCGTGGTTTGGCGGTAAACGTCCATGAGCTTGGACATGTTTCGTCCAATCAGGAATGCTGCAAGGTTGTAGCCCCGCTGTGCCACTTCGATGGTTGACCCGGGACTTTGACACGGAACCCATACCGGTGGGTGCGGATTCTGCCAGCATTGCGGCCAGACATTGACCTGCCGGTAATGATAGTTGCGTCCCTCGTAGTTGAAGGGGCCGTCCCGTGTCGACAGTGCCCGGGTGATCAGGTCAACCGCTTCCCAGAACCGCTCCTGGTACCTTGCAGGATTGGAGTTCGCCAGCGACAGTTCGTTAGGCGCGCCCTTTACAAATCCCATCTGGATGCGCCCGCCGGACATGACATCCGCCATGGCGATCTGTTCGGCAAGAAGGACGACGTTCGGGCGGTTTGCGACCTGGAAGCCTATCGGCAGGATCTGCACGTTCTTGGTCATGCGCGCCATGATCGACATGGTCACCTCCGGCGAGGTGGAAATGCAGGTGGCCGTCGCGTGGTGCTCGTTGAGAGCAATGTTTATGCCGACTTCGTCGCACAGCAACCATTCATCCTGCCGCTCGTGGTAGATCTGCCGGGCAACCTTGGGGTCGCAGAGCCGGGAGGGAATTGTATTTCTGAGAGAGTCGGTGCTGTAGCCCCAGGCGTCGGGATAGGGTTGTTCGGAAAAATGGAATATCTCCATGGTTGCTGTCCTCGCTTGATCAGGCGGCGGGCCTGAATTCTCCCTCGCCGGAAAGATGAGCCTCGATTGCTGCCACGAATTCGGCGGGCTTCTCTATGTGGGGGTAGTGGCCTGCTCCCTTGATCAATCTGAAACTTGCCCCGGGGATATGGGCTGCAAACGCACGGCCATACTCCACACTCATCACATTGTCGCTCTCACCCCAAAGCACCAGGGTCGATGCACTGATCCGTTTCAGCCAGCGTTTGAGTGACGGATTGTGGAAATAGGGTTTCCAGCCGAAGAGGCACATCGTTTCCCGCGCCCGGGAGATTGCAATGAGCGTATGATCGGGAAGCTGAGTAATGTCGCGGCGGTTGGCATCAGGGTCGTGATAAAAGGCTGCTGCGACTTCGGCTTGCGACATGGCATAGATGTCCTGAATGTCGCGAACCGTTGGATCCTCACTCACCCTGATCCCGAATGGATTTGCCAGAACCAGCGCTCCAATGCGCTCGCAACTGCGGCTTGCCATCTCAGCTGCGATCCATCCGCCGAACGACGTGCCGACAAGAACGGTGTCATGCAGATCCAGTTCTTCAAGCATCCGCAGATAGAACTGGGCAAAGTCTCCGATCTCCCGGAAGTCAATGGGAAGCTCTGACTGACCAAAGCCAGGGTTCTGTGGCATGATCACTTCGTGAGACCTGGCAAGCGGATCCGAGAACTTCTCATCGCGAATCCAGCTCTCGATCCCCTGCAGAAACAACAGGGGCCGTCCCTGCCCCTTTCGGCGGCAATCAATCATGACTCCATCGACTTCGATCTGGGGATCGGGTTTCTCGTAGAGATCAACTGACATCGCCACTGCCTCGTGTTCTATATAGTGGTCTTGAACTCAGATTACAGACACACTAGAATTCCGTCAAGCGAAAACGGTTCCTTGGCCCGGACAACCGGCAATGCAGATGGACATCTACTGGGATGAAGCGTTCGGGAACCGCCCCGTGCGGCGGCTGGACGGAAAGGTCGCGCTGATAACGGGAGCAGGCAGTTCGGGTCCCGGTTATGGAACCGGCAAGGCTACGGCCTGCCTGATGGCCCGCGAAGGTGCGCGTGTTGTACTGCTGGACCGCGATCAAGCAGCAGTTGATCAAACTCAATCTCTGATTGCCGAAGGCGAAGGCATGTCGTGCGCAGTGACGGGCGACATCACAAATGATGATGACGCCAAAGCCGCAGTTGACGCTACAGTTGAGGCCTACGGCACGCTTGATATCCTGGTCAATAATGTCGGAATTGTCGTGCGCGGCGATGCGGTCACGACAGCCCCCCACGATTGGCGCCGGGTACTGGATGCCAATCTGCTCGGCATGGTCAACATGGCGCGCCATGCCGTACCCGTGATGGAAGCTGCGGGAGGTGGCGCCATCGTCAACATAAGCTCGATTTCGCCGCGCAGACCATATTCGGCGACGCCATATTCTGTCTCCAAGGGCGGTGTAGACGCTCTCACGGCGGCAATGGCAGTTGACCACGGCCCCGCCGGAATCCGGGTCAACGGGATTGCACCGGGACCCTTGCTGACGCCGCGCGCCCAAGCGCGACAGACCAGCGAAGAACGAGCCATGCGCAGGTCCGCATCGCCACTCGGAATTGAGGGCAGCGGTTTTGACGTCGCCTGGGCAGCTGTCTTCCTGGCCAGCGACGAAGCACGCTACATCACTGGCACTGTGCTCACCGTCGATGGCGGAGTAAGCATCCAGGGACATCGCTACAGATAGGAGGCCGCCATGTCAGAGAGGGTCATACTGGTAACAGGTGCAGCTGGAGGGATCGGGTCGGCAATCTGCAGGGAACTGGCAGGAACAGGCACTGCGGTTCTGGCATGCGACCGCGACCACACTGCTGAACTGGACGCGGTTGTCGCCAACATCGAAGCCAAGGGTGGTCGCGCCTCCGCGGCTGCTGGCGACCTGCAAGACCCGGATGTTCCGGCCAAACTGGTCGAAGCCGCGCTTCGTGAATTCGGATCCCTTTCCGGCGTGATCAGCAACGCCGGCGCTCCTTCGGCCGGGTGGCTCGATGAAGTAACCCTTCAAGAATGGGACCGCGCAATGGCGGTCAATCTTCGTGCCCATTGGTTGCTGGCGCGTGCGGCATTCACACACTTGCGCAAGGCCAAAGGCGTCATGGTCGCCATCGCGTCAGTTTCCGGACTGGGGCCGCAACACGGCATGGGACCCTACAATATCGCCAAGTGCGGCACGATCATGCTCTGCCAGACTCTCGCACAGGAATGGGGCCAACTCGGCATCCGCGTAAACGCCGTATCGCCCGGTTTCGTACGTTCACCATTGACCGAAGCCACCTATGCCGATCCTGCAAAAAAAGCTGCGCGCGAGGCGCTGGTGCCTTGGGGCCGGATCGGAACACCTGAGGACATTGCACGCGGTGTCGCCTGGCTGATGAACGATGGTGCAGGTTATGTGACAGGACACAACCTCGTTATCGACGGTGGATTTTCTGGCACCGCAAACCGGCAGATCACACCTGGAACGCGCAAGAATACCTGACGTGGCGAAAAACCATGCACCCCTTGTGCTGGCAGCGGCAACGCTGGCCAGGTTGGCCATGGCGTTCCAGTACAGCGCCATTGCCGCCATGGGGCCAACACTTGTCCATGAAGTTGGCCTGACGATTGGCCAACTGGGCCTCCTGATTGCGCTCTACACGCTGCCCGCAATCGTCCTTGCCTTGCCAAGTGGAATTCTGAGTCAACGTTTCGGCGACATCTGGACCGGGATCGCGGCGTTGATGCTGCTGACTGCAGGCGGTGCAGGTGGAATGCTGGCCGATGGGTTTGGTGGACTTGCCGTCTCTCGCGTGATTGCCGGCGCTGGCGCAACAGCAGTCACGATTGTCACGGGCACCATTCTGTCTCGCTGGTATACCGGCAAGTCGCTCGGTCGCGCCATGTCGGTGCTGCTATTCTCATGGCCCTTGGGCCTCGGGTTCGCCCTCGTCGTAATTCCGGTCGTGACAGAAGTTCACGGCGTTGCCGTGGCATTCGCAATCATGGGGCTAAGCAGTGCCCTGCCCCTTTGCTTGTACCTGATCCTCATGCTCGTAAAGGGTCGAGATGTGCCACCTCCTTCTACTGCTTCTGGCGTCACCCAGGATCGTAAGCTGCGTTGGCCGGAGTTGGGCTTTGTTGGCCTGGCCGCGATTTTTTGGGCCAGTTTCAACGGAGCCTTCATCATGCTCCTGAGCTTTGGTCCGGTTCACATTCATGGTGGACCCGTCAGTGCTGTGGAAGCGGGCTTGATACTCAGCCTTGCACTGGTTGCGAATGCACTCGGCACACTGTTTGCCGGCCGCATATCTGAACTGTTCAGCCGGCCAATCATCCTGGTGGGAGTCTGCAGCCTGGGCTTGGCACTCGGACTTGCGTTGTTGTTGTTATGGGGGGCGCTGCCCGTAATACTCGCCTGGATTGGCCTGTGCAGCGCCATCCCAGTACCCATTGTCATGGCATTGATTGTCTCGTCCATTGCGGATCAGCGCCGGAACCTCGCAATGGGAATATTCTATGCCCTCTCCTACACCGCTCTCGCAGTATTCGTTTCGTTGGCCGGCCTGCTGGGTGACATATACGGTTCAACCGCATCACCAATATGGACCGGTGTTGTTCTGGCGGTCGCAACCGCAACCATGCTGCCGGGGATTACTGCGCTACGCCTGAAGGTTGCCGACTGATCAGCTCTCAGGACGCTCAATCCTGATTTTCGGGAACCACTCGCCCGTATCCGGCCAGAGTTCCCAGTCCGGATAGGCCGCCCGGGCCGTGAACCGCATGACTCCGAAGACCACAACCTGCCGGGCCATGTAGCGCAGGCGATTGTTGAGGTCCTCATCAAGGCAGTTGGCGTCATCGTCGAATTTTGCCGGGCCGGTGGAGTTGATCGTAATGCCGAGCGGCGTCGGCCAGCCCCTCAACGCGTGAACTATGTCTCGGAGCGTGCCGAGTGTCGCCTGAGCGGCCTGCCACCCCCCTGCAACCCCGATGCAACCCACTGCGCGAGCGCTGAAATATGCCTTGTCATCGGCATGCATATCCTGCGTGTAGTCGAGGGCATTCTTCAGGTGCCCCGAGATTGATCCATGGTAGCCTGGGCTGGCAAGAATTATCCCGTCGGATTGCCGCAATGCGTCTACAAAGGCCGTCTCCTGCGCTGTCCTCTCGGCATGGGCAGGATCATAAATCGGAAATATGATGTCTGGGCCGGCAAACATCCGTACCTCAGCACCGGCTTCCTCGGCGTGCTTCAAGGCACAGCGCACTGCCAATTCCGAACCGGATCCAGGCCGGGTCGTGCCGCCGATACCGACAATGGATGGCCGGCAGCCGATGTCACCAATTCTGTTCATTTGAGCCGTCTCCACCCATCATGGTATGCCGGTATTGACCTGCACTCTGCCGAATTCCCTTGCGGCATAGTCAGTTCAGCAGGTTTGGAAGGAAAAGGCTGAGCTGCGGAAATCCGATGATCAGCGCCATGATCAAAACTTCTGCTGCCAGAAACCAGGTCAGCCCGCGGAAAATGGTACCCAAGGGCACCTGGTCACCAACTACCGATTTGACGACGAAGGCATTCAAACCGACCGGAGGCGTCAGGAGGCCTATCTCGATAAACTTTACGACCAACACCCCGAACCAGATCAGGTCATAACCAAGCGCGGTCGCAATCGGCAGCAGCACCGGCAACGAGACAAGCATGACGCCAATCCCTTCCAGAAACATGCCGAGGATGATGTAGAGCAGGCAGATTGCCAGAATGACCACGAGTGGATCGTAAGTCGCCGACCGGACGACACCCGCCGCAAATCTCGGCACCCCGGACAAGGCAAGGAACTTGGTGAACAACACTGTACCGATAACGATGAAGAACAGCATCGCTGTTGTTTTTGCAGCATCGGACAGACTCTTGACGAAGACGCTCCAAGACATCTGCCCGCGGCCGATGGCGACACATAGCGTGACAGCGGCAGCAGCTGCCCCCGCCTCGGTCGGTGTGGTCGTTCCCGTGTAGATGCCCACAACGACAAACAGAATGATGACAGGGAATGGCCAGATCTCGATGATTGCCCGCAGCTTTTCCTGTCCCGAGAATGGCTCATCGGGCATCGGTGCGAGATCCGGGTTGCGGCGAACCCGAGTGTAGATCATCGTACAATATACGATGGCAGTGATCAGGCCTGGCACAATGCCTGCCATCAACAGCTTCGCCACCGATTGTTCGGCATACCACCCGTAGAGAACGAACGCGACCGACGGGGGTATCAGGGCACCAAGGGTGCCGGCTGCGGCAACGGTAGAGGTCGCCAACGCCTTGTCGTATTTGTATTTCAACATCTCCGGCAGGGCCAGGCGGCTCATGGCAGCAGTTGTCGCCAGCGTAGAGCCGGAAACCGCTGCAAATCCGGCCGCCGCAAGGTTGGTCGCAATTGCCAGCCCGCCGGGTGCAAATCCGATCAGAACGCGCGCTGCCCGGAATATTGATGCAGCCATCCCGGAATTCTGCGCGAAGGTTCCCATGAGCAGGAACATCGGGACTGCGCTCAGTGTCCACGAGGCCGAGAAATCGTAGGGAACCTCCCCCAATGCGCCGAACGCCGCGCGCTCGCCGCGCATCAGCCAGATGCCTCCGATCGAGACAGTCGCAAGTGAAACGGCAATGGGCACACGGACCGCCAGGAGCCCGATCATGAGGCCTATGCCATAGAAGCCGATCTCGAGATTGGTCACAGAGCGTCTCCTGGATCGTGGGCTTCCGGCTCCTCGCCCGAGAAGATCGCGAGAACATCCTGAATCAATTGGAGCAGGCACCAGGCGGAGGTGAGCGCAAAGCCGACAACAGGGAACCACCGGCCCAGCCAGACCTCAACCTGGAATTCGATGTTGTTGGCGAGCTCTCCAACCAGTGTTTTTTCGATCGCGACTTCGAGCCCATGCCAGAACAGGGTTGCGGAAAGCAGTAACGTCAATAGGAGAGCAAGCGCATCAAGGGTTCGCTGCACTCGTGCGCCAAGCTTCTGAGTAAACAGTTCGATGAAAATATGCCGCCGCTCGCGCTGTACGGCCGCAAGCGGCAGAAACACCACTGCCACCATGTAAAACAGGCTGACCATCTCAAGCGTCCCGACAATCGGATGCCGGATGATGAGCTTGGCAACGACATCTGCGGCGACATGGAACATCATCACCGCAGTGGCGGCTGCCGCCAGCCACAACAAGACGGACGTTAAAGCCGCAAGGTAGTTTTCAGCGCGTGCCATCGACAGTCGGGTTCCGCCCGGTCACCGGGCGGAACCCCGCCTTTTCAGAGATTGGCGTAGATCTCGTTGGCGATGGCGTCCCTCATTGCCGCTTCATCTTCTCCAACGGATTCGACAATGCCGTTCCACTTGGCCACCAGTTCCTCAAACCTGTCGAGGATTGATTGAGCACTGGGAACTCCGTTCGCTTCGCCCCAAGCCTGAACGACGGCCCGTTCGGATGCAAACCAGGCATCCATGAACGCGCGCATCTCGTCGGACGGAGCGCCCCAGACAACTCCCTTTTCTTCCGACAGGCGGCGCACTTCACCGGCCTTGGCAACACCGTTTGCAGCGGCATTGGCGACCAGGGTCGGCAGGCTTTCCGAAATAGCCGCGCGTTGCTCGTCGCTCATGTCGTCCCAGAGGCCGGTATTGACGCCGAACACCATGCCGTTGTTGTACTGGCCGACCGGCAGGTCAAGCACATAACCAACCGTGTCCCAAAGCGAATATGCCTGAAGCCAGAAGACTGAGCCGATTGCGCATTCGACCTGGCCGCGGCTCATGGCCTCCATCACTTCGACGGTCGGCGTATTGACAGGAACTCCTCCCATTCTCTCGACCAGGCGGAGATTTGCCGAAGCAGCCCGGATCGACTTGTCCTCGAGGTCAGCAAAGCTGGAGATCGGATTCTTGCACATGAGGTAGAAATGCGGCGTTCCCGCGTAGGCAAGAGCCTTCACTTCATGCTGTTCGGCCTCTGCCACACATTCCGGGCATGTGAGCGCAAGCTCGGTCGACGCCGCGGAAATCGCGTAGGGGCTGGATTGGATCGACGCATATTGGGTGATCATGGTGTCGATCGGCATTTCTGCCTGGTAAATTGATCCGGCAATATAGCCTGCATCGACCAATCCGTCGCCGATAGCGCCCAGAACGGTCCGCATCTGCACCACTGAGCTGTCATAGTGGGTCTCGAAAGTAATCTCGCCGCCCGAGCGATCGGAAACCTCTGCCGTAAAGGCATCCATGGCCAGCGAAGCCGGATCGGTAGACGGGGCCCAGGACCCGTAGACGAGGTTTGTTTCCGCAAGCGCAGAGCCGGCAAGGGTTGCACTCATTGCTATTGCGGTTGCGTATGCCAGATTCTTCATGGGTTCCTCCTTTTGAATTGGCCTTGTTGCTGGTCAGAAAGTCTGACGGCATGACCGCAACTCCCCACATGCCCGAAAAATGTACGCGGGAATTGCGATTTGTAGATTGCGTGGATTGACCATAGCAGTGGCGCCCTCTGCGGCTGTTGCCGGCTTCGGCGGCATGGATGCGATACAGGTCGATACCGGCTTGCATGGTTCGCCGGGCAAGAGCCGCCGTGCCCTTGTTTGGTCAAGTTTGCTCTCGCCGTTCGCAACAAACATGCGCCGTTCGTCCTTCCGACAGCATTGCCACGGCTGACTTGCGCTGCTGCGCGGCAGGCCTTCTGGCGGCGGATTTGTATTTCGAATTGCTCAAGCATCAAGATTCAAGATCATGGTTTTCAGTTCGGTGAAGGCCTCAATAGTGGCCCACCCGCCCTCACGGCCGAGACCGGAGCGCTTGATGCCACCAGCAGGCGAATTCGGCATCACCGAATAGCCGTTGATCCCGACCGTACCGGTGCGCATGGCGCGGCCAACTCTAAAGGCGCGGGAGAGGTCGGCGGTCCAGATGCCCCCGGAAAGGCCGTATTGGCTGTCATTGGCGATCGAAATCGCCTCGTCTTCGGTTTCGAATGGAATGACCGAAAGAACCGGGCCGAAGATTTCCTCCCTGGCGATCGTCATGTCATTGGATACGTCCGCGAACAGTGTGGGATTGATCCAGTTGCCCTGCGAAAGTTCGCCGTCTGGCCTGTCTCCACCGAATACCAGTTGCGCTCCTTCTTCCTGGCCTTTGGCAATGAAACCCATCACGCGTTCGGTTTGGCGTTTGGAGATTATCGGGGCCGAGGTTGTGGCTGTATCGAAAGGGTCGCCGAACCTGACGGACGCGATCTGGGCCTGTGCTTCCTGCATGAACTCATCAAGGATGGAACGATGCACCACGGCCCTGGTTGGCGTCGAACAGACCTGACCGGAAAGAAAGGTCGAGGACAGTGCCATGACAGTCCTCGCGGCGACCTTGACCGAACGCGCATCGGGAAAAACCAGGGCGGCTGACTTGCCTCCAAGCTCGAGCGTTACCCGTTTCATGTTACGCCCGGCAACGCTCATGATCCTTTCACCTACAGCCGGGCTGCCGGTGAATGTGATCTTGTCGATGCCTGGATGCTCAGAAATCGCCGCTCCTGTCTCCGGGCCGCCGGTCACAAGGTTGAAGACTCCGGGCGGCAGATCGGCTTCTGCAACAATCCCGGCAAGCCGCAAGACAGCAAGGTTGGCAAGTTCCGATGACTTCAGGACGACAGTGCAGCCGGTCGACAGCGCCGGGGCCACCTTCAATGCAAACATCATGAGGGGAGCGTTCCAGGGTATGATGGCACCGACCACCCCTACCGGTTCGCGAAAACTCATGAAATGAAGGTTCTGGCTGTCGGTGTATTGCGGATAGGTCTCGCCGGTAATCTTGTCGATCCAGCCGGCGTAGTGGTCGAATATGTCGGCCGCAGTGGTGGCAGAGACCCTGGTATTGAGACTGAAGTTGATCGGAATGCCGTTGTCCAGCGTTTGCAGATAGCCCAGTTCTTCTGCATTTTCGGAGATACGATCCACTATGCCCTGGAGGATCTTCTTGCGCTCGCGGGCGCCCATTCGAGGCCATGGACCATGGTCAAATGCCCGTCGCGCCGCAGCCACCGCTGTGTCGACAACATCCGCCCCCGCCTCGGGAATCTGCGCGACGACTTCGTTGGTCGAAGGATGCACCTGGTCGAAACTACCCCGCCCGTCCGGCGACCAGTCGCCGTCAACGAAGCATCGGCCGTCCCGAACCCCCAGTCTTTTCCTCTCGCGGGCGACCCCGGTGGTCATTCACTCCTCACCTCTGACCTGGCAGGTGAGCTTAGAACCACATTCCGGTTTCGTCAATCAGAAAATATGATAATTAGGATGAATTCCAACTATTGGATAGGGTGAAGCGTGGATTATGTCGTCATCGGGGCCGGTTCCGCGGGCGCTGTTGTAGCCAGCCGCCTGAGCGAAGATCCCGGCAACGAAGTTTGCCTGCTGGAAGCTGGTGGCCAGGATTGGTCGCCCATGGTGCATGTGCCAGCAGGCAGCGGCGAATTGATCCGCAAGGGCGCCTTTGGCTGGAAATACTGGACCGGCCCGGAACCGGGCCTGGCCAACAGACGCCTCTTCTGGCCGCGCGGAAAGGTTCTGGGTGGTTCGTCGTCAATCAATGGGCAAGTCTACATCCGCGGGAACGCTGCGGACTACGACCAATGGGCAGAACTCGGAAACCACGGATGGTCTTACCAGGACCTGCTGCCATATTTTCGCAAGTCAGAGACACATCTTGACCGGAATGACGAATATCACGGCAATTCGGGACCACTGAAAGTTTCCCGCGGCGCGCAGGAGAACCCGCTCTACGAAGCCTTTTTCCAAGCTGGCAAGCAAGCCGGGTATCCGTTGACCGATGATTTCAACGGGCCCGAACAGGAAGGGTTTGGCCGGTTCGATTTCACGACCGCAGGCGGCCGCAGGCAAAGCACGGCAGTTGCCTTCCTGCGCCCGGCCAAGCGCCGCTCCAACCTCCGTATCGTCACCAACGCCCATGTCACTCGTATCGAGTTGGATGGGCGGCGCGCTTCGGCCGTGCATGCCAGGGTTGGCGGCAAATCCCAGCGGTTTGAAGCCGCACGCGAGATCATCCTTTGCGCCGGAGTCATCGGTTCGCCGCACATCCTCTTGCTCTCCGGCATTGGTCCGGCAGACCAATTGAAAGACAATGGGGTCGAACCACGGGTTGACCTGCCTGGCGTCGGCAAAAACCTGCAGGATCACATTCAGGTCCCACTACTCTACGGCTGCACGAAGCCAATAACGCTTTATCAGCAAATCCGTATCGACCGCGCAGTCCTCGGCATGCTCCAGGCAATTGCCTTCCGCTCCGGCCCGTTTGCCCATTTTCCTGTCCAGGGAGCCGCCTTTACACGCTCCCTGCCCGATTCCGGTATCCCCGATACAGAGTGGCATTTCGGGGTCGCCTTGATGGTGCGCCGGGTCAGATTCCCTTTGGAAAGACCCGGCCCCCTCGACCGGGACGGGTACTTGCTGGCGCCTTGCCTGCTAAGGCCGGAGAGCCGGGGCGAGATAAGTTTGCAGGGTAGCGACCCTCTAAGCAATCCGGTCATCAGCGCCAATTACCTTTCGACAGAAGGTGACCTTGCTTTCTTCCTGCGTACTCTACGTCAGGGGCGGGTCATTGCCGGGCAAGATGCTTTCAATCCATTTTCGGCCGGTGAATTGCGGCCTGGACTCGAAGTGCAGGAGGACGACGAACTCGAGGACTATATTCGATCATCTGCTGCCACATGCCACCACCAGGTCGGAACCTGCAAGATGGGTAACGGTACAATGTCGGTCGTCGACACTTCGTTACGCGTCAAGGGTATTGATGCGCTCCGTGTCGCAGACGCGTCAATCATGCCACGCATTGTCGGAGGCAACACAAACGCCGCTGCAATCATGATCGGGGAGAAGGCAGCAGACATGATTCAAGGCAGGTGAGCATTAGGGCAATGGAAATCACGCAAGTGACAAGATGCCTGGTTCTGGGTGCAACCGGAAAAGTCGGAGGTGCCGTATTGCGGAACCTCGTTGGCACCGAAGACCTGGTCACCAGGGCCACAGCGCGTTCCGAAGCAGCAATGGAGGCGTTATCCAAAGTAGCAGACGAAGTGGTACGGTTCGACTTTGATGATCCGGGCACATTCGGCCCGGCGTTGGAGGACATTGACCGGTTGTTCTTGCTGACAGGCTACAGCGTGGACATGCTTCACCAAAGCAAGTCCCTGATCGACGCCGCGGCGGTAGCCGGTGTCAGGCATATCGTGCATCTAGGCACGCATGCCCCCGACAACACCAAATTCAAGCATCATGCCTGGCATCAATTGATCGAACGCTACATTGAATGGCGCGGGTTCGGGTTCACCCACCTGCGGCCAGCCATGTTCATGGCGAACATCCTTGAATACGCCAAAGCCAACAAGGACAGCCATGGACTACTTGTTCACTATACCGGCAATTCTCCGGTAGCCTGGGTCGATGTGGAAGACATAGGCTTGGCAGCCGCGGCGGTTCTCCGGGATTGCGGCGCGCATGAAGGACAGACCTACTTTCTGGACAGCGAAGCGATTTCAATGGCGGAAGTTGCTGCCATTCTGCAGGCAGAAACCGGGCAGCCCTGGAGGTTTGAGCATCGCCCGGCAACAGAATTGCTACCAAGGTTGCAGGCCGCAGGGCGTGAAATGACTTATGCAGGTTCGGGCGTTTCGTTTTTTGAAGCAGTCGCCGCCGGAAGTGCTCCCGGCATTGCGAAGACGCATGACTCCCTCGAGCGCCTGATCGGGCGGATACCTACTCGCTGGGCAGACTATGCCAAACGGAACCGTTCCGACTTTGTCCGTTAACCGGAGGAAAGGAAGCCATGTTTGACCCGTCAATTCCAGTTGAGGACCGCCTTGAGATCCAGGAGCTCTACGCCCGCTATTGCCACTTCGCCGACGATTGCGACGGCGAGAATTGGGCGGGCTGTTTCGTGAAGGACGGGTATTTTGCGCCCAGTCTCGGTCCTGTCGCCGGACAGGTGTTCAAGGGGCAGGCAGAGCTCGCAGCATTCATTTCCGACCCCGGGCGGACACCATCAACGCATCGCCACTGGATTACGGCATTGACAATGGAAAGGGATGGCAACGAAATCAGGGCTGTTTGCTACGCGTTCCTCCTGAAGGTCGGCAATGTCGAGTCTCCCACAATCGTCGGCAGTGTTGTCTACCGGGACGTCCTTGCGCGCGAGGATGGCGCATGGAAATTCCGGGAACGCAAGCCTGTCAGGGATGGCTGACAGGTAGAAAACAACCTGGCTGACCGTCTCGGCAGACAACCGGCCAGCGCATTCGACCGTCATATGGTGGTGTATTGGTAAACACCGGTCCGATCAGTCCTCATGGCAATGGCTGGCGGCTTCCCGAGTAACTTTCGCTGAAGCCTGGACCGAATTCATCGCCCGGCCATCTCAGGCAACCAGCCTTACCCTGAGCAATCCGCCTTCTGTAGAATTGGCGTTGGGCCAGTCGTGACTTGGCGGAACGCTGCTGCGGAAGTGTCGTGGCCGGGTTCAATAACACGATCAGAATGCTTATCCTTGACCGCGGCAACCTTGCCGCCATTCGGTCTACCCGATCTCGGGTGCAATCAACAATCCGTGGGGTGATGGCCAGATTCAAGGCTGCCAGTTTTGAAACAGCATGCATGTCCTGCAAATGACCCAGGGCAGGATTTGCCTACCATTGGCGCCGAAAATGAGTATTCGGGTGCCCGTCCGGAGATCGGCAACCTGAACTCCGGACTGCATGCCTTGCCGTGGCTGACCCTTGGGGTCCAACAGTCGCGTAAAGGGGTAAAGCCACTGTCGACTCAAAAAGGTGCTTGCTCCCCGTGAAATGAGCCTGTGCCGCCCTGGCCCTGCCAACGAGTAGATTTTGCGTGAAGGAACAATGGATGCTTGAACTCTTTGCTCAACCTGAGGTGCTTGCGAGTTTTGTCTCGCTTGCCATCATCGAAATAGTTCTTGGAGTGGACAACGTACTGTTCATTTCGCTGGCCGCCTCCCGGCTTCCCGAACACCTGCGCCGCCGCGCTCGCGTGATAGGTTTGAGCCTTGGCATGCTGATGCGCATTGCTCTCCTCTTCGCAATATCCTGGGTTGTCTCGCTCACCGAACCAATTTTTATGGTCGGTGATTTTGCAGTGAGTTGGCGCGACATCATACTGATCGGTGGAGGCCTGTTCCTGATATGGAAGTCCTCAGACGAGATCTTTAACGAACTCGAGCGGCATTCTGCGAAACCTGCCAAACAGCACGCCAACTTCTGGACGGTATTGGGCCAGATAATCGTTCTGGACATAGTCTTTTCGCTCGACTCAGTGATTACAGCCGTTGGAATAGCCGAGCATATCGAGGTCATGGTCGCTGCAATCATACTTGCCGTTCTGGTCATGTTGTTCTTTGCCGAGGCCCTATCAGCCTTCGTCGAACGGCACCCATCAACCAAGATGCTTGCGATTGCCTTGCTTGCCATGATCGGCTTGGCGCTGGTCGCTGATGGCTTGCACCACCACATCGACAAGAAATACCTCTACGTGGCCATGCTCTTCGCCTGTTGCGTCGAAGCACTGAATCTGCTGCGGCAAAAAAGGCGCAACATGAAGTCCTGATAGCAACTTCCTGCCAGAGCGGCCAACGGCAAGAGAGGGTTGGTCCTGGACACTGTGTCCTGCAAGCTTGCCATTCGACGCTGCATCACTGAAGTGGTTCAAGCCCCAGCGGCCAGAAATGGAGGCCAGGCACGAATTTCCGATTGAAAGGCTGTCCAATCGCAACTAGACAGAAGGTTAACGGATGCGGGTGTAGCTCAGAGGTAGAGCACAACCTTGCCAAGGTTGGGGTCGTGGGTTCGAATCCCATCGCCCGCTCCATTCCCCCACGACAACGATCTAGCGCTTGAGAACTGCCCGTCGAGAGGGTCGATTATGGAATGACATTCACCAGGGGCGTCCTGACAGCAGTCCAATTCATCTGAAGAAGGCCGTCAAGAATACTGGACTGCTACCACGTATTCCGTCAGCAGTCCGCTTCCACCTTGGCGACCCTCTGGTTTGGTTTCAAGACAGCACGCAAGTCGTGCAACCCGGCCATCTCATATGCAAGTTCACTGCAACTTGTCGGTTCGCAAGATCAACGCGCATCGGACCCACTTCTTCTTCATTGCTCCACTGCCAAAAGGACCCAGCGAGCGCTCGGGCGCTGGCATCACTGCCATATCTCAAGTGGCAATCCCTCGAAGTCCAGTTTGGCCTTCACAGGTGAAATCAGGTGTGACGGCTCAATCGAACCTGCCCACAACCAAGTTCGCGCAATTGATCTTGCCCCGTAGGATGAAGACAGGGGTGTATCCCAACACTGTTGGGATACACGCCCCACGGCCCAGAATTTGACACTGCGCGTAGGGCTGGCATATGCTCTCTTTAAGGAGGAAATATCATGAAATCGTATTTCTACAGGCTTGCCGCGCTGGCCTTCATTGGCGCGGCTGCAAGTCAGGCCGCAGCGCAGGACATCACCCTGCGGTGGGCCCTTCACCCCGGCGCCGAAGCCGATGCCGTGGTCGAGTATTTCGCACCACGGTATGAGCAGGAGACCGGCATCAAGGTCATTGGCGAGATACTGCCCGCCAATCAGTTGCGCGACCAGATGGCGATCGAGGCCATTGGCGATACCGACCGCTGGGACATGGGGTATCACAGCCCCGGATGGTTCGGCACATTCGCCCCGCATGTCCTCGACCTCACGCCGTTCATCGAACGGCACGGCTTCGATGTGAGCGCCTATCCGGACCTGGTGGTCAACAGCCACATGACGTCAAGTGCCCGCCCGGGCGAGTATATCGCCTTGCCGACGACACCTGCGGCGCCGATGCTCATCCACCGGGCGGACTGGTTCGCTCATCCGGACGAGCAGGCGGCATTCGAACAGGAGTTCGGGCGGCCGCTTGAAGTGCCGAAGACCTTCGCCGAATTACGGGAGGTCGCTGGCTTCTTCACCCGCGAGGCTGGCGAGATGCTGGCGGGCGAGGAACTCGAACGGGACCTCTATGGCTGGACCGATGCGCTTGGCGCAGGTGTCGGGATCACCCGCAGCTTCATTGTCATTCTCTACTCCACAGGCATCAGCGGTTGGGACGACAACTTCCAGCCTGATGTTGGCCATCCGATCGTCAACGAGGCCGCCGAGTATTTCATCGACCTGGCGAACAACACGGCGCCGCGGGAAGCGCAGAACTGGGGCTTCCTGGAAGGGCTTGAGATGTTCCGCGATGGCCGGTTGGCGATGGCAACGATGTGGCCACAGGGTGTCGGCATCGTCGAGACCGAAGGCGGAGACGCCGAGGGCAATACCGGCTACTCCACCCTGCCGGTCTGGGAAGGCAACCTCAAGGGTTACACCCAGGGCACGCCCTTCCTCGGCGGTGGCGGGGTACTCCTGTTCGACACACCGAATGCCGACGAGGCGTTCAAGTTCCTCAAGTGGATGCTTCAGGACAACGAGGTCGAATGGGGCAAGCGCAGCCTTCAGTTCTCGCGCAAGGCGCACTTCGAGAATGACGAAATGCGCAACCTCAAGCCCCACTACACGGAGTTCCTGCCCACCTTCCAGGAGGTGCTTCAGTCTGTGTTCATCCGCCAGGGCATTCCCGAATACGGCGCAGTCATGTGGGGCGGTGCGACCGACTACATCACCGATGTCTATTCGGGCGACCTGACGCCAGAGCAGGCTCAGGAGCGCTGGGTCAACAACATGACCGAGGCGTTCAAGGCCGCAGGCTACCTCGAATAGTATAACACTTAAGTCCCTTCCCCCGCTGTCCGGGGGAAGGGGCATCCCTCGCATCCACGGTTCTGGCAGGCGGTTACCATGGCTGGCATGCCTACAAGTTTCAACCGGGCCTGGTGGTTCCTCGCCCCCGGCCTCGTCATCATGACCGCAATCGTCAGCGTGCCGCTCTTCATGGCGGCCCGCTACAGCGTCCACAGGGTCTTCCTCTACCGGTTCGACCAGCAGGACTTCGTCGGACTGGCCAACTACCTGCGGGCCTTTCGCGATCCGCTCTACATCAATTCCCTCAAAACTACCGTGGTCTTCACCCTCGGCTGCCTCGCTCTCTCCATGGTTCTCGGGCTTCTCGTCGCCTTTCTGCTCAGCTCCCGCCAGGTGCGGATGCGCCCGATGTGGCTGGCGCTCTTCCTGGTTCCCTTCGTGGTGACGCCGGTGGTGACAGGCATCGCCTGGCGCTTCTTCATGTGGCAGCAGGAGTTCGGCGTCATCAATCAAGTGATCGGCTTCTTCGGCGGGCCATCGCCATACTGGCTGCTTGAGCGGGAAACGGCGCTTGCCGCTGCCATCATCAGCAATTCATGGCATCTGACGCCGCTGGCCATTCTCGTCTTCTATGCAGCACTGACCACCATTCCCGAGGACCTCTATGACGCCGGAAAGACCGATGGCGCCGGCCCCTTCCAGACGCTCTGGTATATCGTGCTGCCGATGCTGCGCCCCCACATGCTCTTCGTCTCGATCATCATCATCACTTCCGCCTTCCGGGAGTTCGACCTGATCTGGTCGCTGACTGGCGGCGGACCGGGTCGGACAACCACGGTCCTGTCGATCTTTGCCTATGACCGCGGCATCGCCAACCAGGACATGGGCATGGGCAATTCCATCGCCTTCTCAATGTTCATCATCATGGCGGTGGCCGCATGGATCTACATCACGCTCTACCGCCGCATGCTGGACCACGACCCATGATCTCTCCCCGCAACCGGAACCGCCTGCTGGTGATCGTGCTGCACGGCCTGCTCGGCCTGTGGCTGATCTACTCGATCATCCCGCCGGTCATGCTGCTGGCAGCATCGCTGAACTCCACGGCGCTCTTCCGCTCGCCGATCGACCTGCTGCTGCTGCGCGACTTTTCGCTGGCCAACTTCGGCGAGGCCTTCACACGCGGCGCATTCTGGTTCTTCTTCCAGAACTCGGTCATCATCTCGTCGGCAGCGGTGGCCATCACACTCGTGGTCTGCGTTCCGATGGCCTACGGCCTCTCCAAGATAACCGGCCGCACGAGGTCGGTTGTGGCGTTCAGTGTTCTTGCCATGCGGTTCATTCCCTATGTCGTCCTCGCCCTGCCCCTCTTCCTGATTTACGTCGAACTGGGCCTGGCCGGATCGCGGGGCGGCCTCCTTCTGGCGCATCTTGCGATCCACATCCCGTTTGCCACCTGGATGCTCATCGGGCACTTCGAGTCGGTTCCCGAGGAACTCGAACAGGCCGGGATCATTGACGGTTGCACACCGTGGAACCTCTTCTGGGACGTGACCCTGCCTGTCGTGCGTCCGGGGATCATCGCCCTGGCCATTCTCGTCTTCGTCATGTCGTGGAACGAGTATCTGTTTGCGCTGTTCCTTGCTGGTTCGAACGCCCAGCCGCTCACCGTGGGGATCACCCGCTTCCTTGGCGGCGCCGAGGCCGGTGTCGAATACGGGGTGATTGCCGCCTATTCGGTGCTGATCATCGCACCGGTGATCATCTTCGCGCTCGTGGCCAACCGCTATGTGGTGAGCGGCATGACGGCAGGAGCTGTGAAGGGCTGAATGCCAACCCACGAGCCTGAGGCACGGCGTCCAATTCTGGTCCAATACCCGGTGGCGGGCAACTGGGAGTTCGGCCAGCTTGCACATTCAGCACCTGCGGCGACTCGCTACGGGGTCATCGCCATGGGGAATACCGTAACCTGTTCACGGCGTCGCCAGCGTGGAGCCATGTAATCCAATGCAGACCCGGTCAATCACCTCGCCGACAGTGGTTCCCTGCATCCTGGTTGAGGGACGACCAGCGACGCAAAACCGCACTTGCAGTCCATGGCCAGGCTCCGGTCGACAAAGTTGTAGCTGTTCCTTCGCAGTCGCCCTGAAAGCTGCGCACATACTTCAATCGGCAGATTTTGGACGGACACCCGCGCCCAACACGCGCAAAGGCGCTGTCAATGGCCGCAAGCGGGGTCCAATGGGCTTCGTACAATGCCCGGCGAAATCGCCAGCATGTGACACTTTGCACAGCAGATGGTTGACAGGCATGAACGAAGGGTGTTGGCGTCGGCGAAACCATCAGTGGCACAGGAACCTTGAATGATCCCAGATTCTGGCAAGCCCGGGGGGTCGGGATCGGACACCGGGCGCAATGTGACGCTGGGAATGGCGGCGCTATTGGCCGAGACTTTCATGCTCATGGTCATTGCGACGGTCGCAAAATTGTTTGCCGCCGACATCTCGATTCAGGTGTTCCTGCTGTTCAGATACGTATTTTCACTGCCTTTGCTATTCAGCATCAACATCTGGCAATCCGGCAGCAAAGCCCTTTCTGTGACCAATGTGCAGGCTCTGGTCCTGAGAAGTGTATTCGGACTCATCGCCCTCACGGCATGGCTGTTCGCGATTTCGCTCATAGAGATCACGAAAGCCACGGCGATTGCCCAGAGCCTGCCGGTGTTCATAACCCTGCTGGCTCCAATCATACTCGGCGAGCGCGTCGGGATCCGACGATGGTTGGCGGTCGTTGCCGGTCTGGCAGGAACACTGATATTGATCCGGCCTGATGCCCATGGCTGGCTTCAACCAGGCATTGGCTATGCGATTGCCGCGCCCTTTTTCGCCGCATTGATGTACATCTTCCTGCGCAAACTTGGGGCTAGCGACGCACCCGCCAAGACCGCGTCAATCTATAATCTGTTTGGCGCAGTGGTCTTCACGATCTGGTGCCTGCTTGGAGACTTCGATTGGCCAAGAACATCTGCGGAGTTCGGCATTCTCGCCGCCTGCGGAGTACTTGGCAGCCTGCAGCAGTGGCTGATCGCGGCCAGCCATAAGCTGGCGCCTGCAAGCACACTTGCACCATTGCACTACGCGACCATTCCGATGGCAATTGCTTCTGGTGTCATCCTGTTTGGAGAACCAATTACGGCGAGTTTCCTTGCCGGAACCACCATTCTGGTTGCATCAACTTACTATATCTTCATTCGGGAGCGGCGGCTGGGCGGTGGCGGCTGAAACGGCCCTCGAATTGTCCTCTGCCTTAAGCGAAAGGCGCATCACGCGGCGCCGCTTTCCTGCCATTCCGACGTACGAGAAACCTGCCCTCTCGAACATGTCCGCATAACCCATGAAGCGGTAACTGGGAGACTCCCTGTCAACGGGAAATGCCTCCAACATCTCTGCACCGCTATCTCGTGCATAATGTACTGCCCCGTGGAGCAGCCTGGGCATCAGGCCCAACCCTCTGAAGCGGCCCGCTATGAAGAAGCACACTATTGCCCACGCACGGCAATCTTGTGGCGGTGGTTCAACTGACCCATGCAGCCTGCGGTAGCTGTTCAATGGAGCCACGGACACCCATCCTGCTGGAGTTCCATCAACTCTGGCAATCAGGCCGATGCTCGTATTGCTCCCGACCACTTCCGACAGGGCGCATTTCATGGCTTTCTGCCTCTCTGCGCCCTTGGTTTTCCGCAATTCGGACGAGGCGTGCCTCCAAACCATGCACCAGCAGTGCTTCGGCCCTCCCTTTGCCTCGAAGAGGGCCTCCAAGTCTCCCCAGTTGCATGAATCAACAGGTTGCAAGTCCACTTTCATTCTGGCCACCCGCCGTCACGATCCCGGCAACAGTCCCATGCGGCTCTTGAGTACAGTTCAAGCTGGACTTTCACCAATCCCGCAATGGATGTAAATGCGAGCCGCTTGGGTACTACACCCGCGTTCATTGAACTATTGGAGGCCTCGCTGTGCGGGTTGCATCAGTTGAAAGAACAACCGCTGAGACCCGGATAAGGGTCAGCGTCAATCTGGACGGAAACGGAACATTCGATTGCAGAAGCGGAATCGGTTTCCTTGATCACATGCTTGCGCAATTGGGCAGGCACTCCCTGATTGACCTTTCCGTGGAGGCAACGGGCGATACGCATATCGATGACCATCATACAGTTGAGGATGTCGGTATAGTTATCGGTCAGGCCATCGCCAAGGCACTTGGCGAAAAGACAGGCATTCGCCGGTATGGTTCATGCCAACTGCCGATGGACGATGCATTGGTTGAAGTGGCACTTGATATCTCGGGACGGCCATATCTCGTCTGGGATCTTCCCATGCCAACCGCAAAAGTAGGAAGTTTCGACACGGAACTCGTTCGAGAGTTCTTTCAGGCTTTTGCTGTGAACGCCGGCATAACACTTCACATCTGCAAGCGGCACGGATTCAACTCTCACCATCTTGCCGAAGCGGCATTCAAGGCCGTGGCCCGGGCGCTCAGGATGGCAGTCGAACCGGATGCTCGTGAAGCAGACAGGCTGCCATCGACAAAAGGCCGCCTCTAGCATGTCCACTGTCATCGTGGATTATGGCTCGGGAAACCTGCACTCGGTCGAGAAGAGTTTTCGCAGAATGGCCGATGAAGGCTCCCGAGGCGATGTGCTCCTTACGTCCTGCCCCGACGAAATCGCCAATGCCGACAGGATAGTCCTTCCTGGCGTGGGCGCTTTTGCCGCCTGCAAGGATGCCCTGTTCAACCGGGGACTGTTTGAAGCGATAGAGCATGCGGCCATCGAAAGGGCTGTTCCATTCCTTGGCATCTGTGTCGGAATGCAGCTTCTTGCCACCGTCGGAATGGAGCACGGCCGCACACCGGGCTTCAACTGGGTGCCCGGGCAGGTCGTCAGGATTGAACCACAAGGAGCCGCCTTCAAGATCCCGCACATGGGATGGAACGCCATAGAGACTGAGGCAAGCCACCCGTTGTTTGCAGGCTTGCCGCCTTCGACCTGTGTCTATTTCGTTCACTCCTACCACTTCAAGCCGGAGGATTCCGCTTCGGTGCTTGCCCGCACCGATCATGGTGGTCCACTGGTCGCTGCGGTCGGTACCGGCAATATCACCGGAGTTCAGTTCCACCCCGAAAAGAGCCAGCAGGCAGGACTGAAGACGATCGGCAATTTCCTGGCATGGAATCCCTGATTTCTCATGTTGGTGATACCGGCAATTGACCTTCAGGACGGATGCTGCGTCAGGTTGCATCGTGGTGATCCGTCAACGGCCAGCGTGTTCAACGAGGTGCCTGCAGACCAGGCGCGGGCGTTCGAGAGTGCTGGCTGCCGGCGCATCCATGTCGTAGATCTGGATGGCGCCTTTGCAGGGCACCCTGCGAACGCAGGTGCAGTCGAGTCAATCATCAACTCTGTGGATGCCGAACTGCAATTGGGCGGTGGAATTCGGGATTTGAGCACCATTGATCGCTGGCTCGGCCGGGGGATCAATCAGGTGATCCTTGGAACAGCAGCAGTCGAGAATCCCGAGCTCGTCAAGCAGGCTGCTGCAAAACACCCGGGAAAGATCATCGTCGGGATTGATGCCCGAGACGGTTTGGTGGCAACCCGCGGATGGGCAGAAACAACAGGAATACGTGCTGTCGACCTGGCTCGGCAACTGGAGGACAGCGGCACCGCGGCAATAATCTTCACTGATATTGCCACCGATGGAATGATGGACGGTCCAAACCTTGAAGCTGTTTCTGAAGTTGCGGGCGCAGTAGCAATTCCTGTTATTGCTTCCGGGGGCGTTACTTCGATCGAGGACCTCAGGCAACTTGCCTCACTAGGAGCAGGATTGCGAGGAGCGATCGTCGGGAGGGCAATTTACGAAGGAGCCATTGATCTGGCCGCCGCTATCGCGGAATTGGCCGGGCCGGAACCGGGCGGAACGCAATGAACAATGCGAATTGGCCTCGGATAATCTTTGAAGACTACCGGCACTGATCCAGTCACTCGAATGTTGAGCACACGCATCATACCTTGCCTTGACGTCAAGGACGGAAGAATCGTCAAGGGCGTAAATTTCGTTGACCTCGCAGATGCAGGCGACCCCGTCGAGGCCGCACGCCGGTACGATGCCGAGGGTGCTGACGAACTCTGCTTCCTCGACATTGCTGCCTCACACGAACATCGTGGCACGATACTTGAGCTTGCGGAACAGACAGCTGAGTCCTGCTTCATGCCTCTGACCGTCGGCGGTGGAATTCGCGGAAATGACGACGTTGAAAGACTGCTCCGTGCGGGTGCCGACAAAGTCTCATTCAATACGGCGGCGGTAGCCGATCCGGAAGTCGTTTCCCGCGCCGCAAACCGCTTCGGCAACCAGTGCATCGTCGTTGCCATAGACGCCAAAACGGTCAGCCCCGGCCGGTGGGAGATCTTCACGCACGGGGGGCGACGCGCTGCCGGCATCGATGCCGTCGAATTCGCAAAGGAGGTCGAGCGGCGCGGCGCAGGCGAGATCCTGTTGACTGGTATGGACGCAGATGGAACCAGATCCGGCTTCAACCTTGCACTTACGCGCGCCGTATCGGATGCTGTGAGCATACCGGTGATTGCATCGGGAGGCGTTGGCAATCTCGACCATCTCGTCGAAGGCGTGCTTCAGGGCGGGGCATCTGCCGTGTTGGCGGCCTCGATCTTTCATTACGGCGAGTTCACAATTGGCGATGCCAAGAAACATATGGCCGCTGCCGGCATACAGGTGAGGTTGACATGAGCGTGCTGGACGATCTTGAGGCCACCATCCAAAGCCGCCGCGGGGCCGACCCGGAACAATCGTGGACTGCCAAGCTGCTTTCGGATGGAAAAGAGAGTTGTGCCAAGAAATTTGGCGAAGAAGCGGTGGAAGCGGTTTTGGCGGGCGTGGGCGGAGACACAGACGATCTCGTTCACGAGGCCGCAGATGTCATCTATCACCTGTTGGTTCTTCTGGCCGCGAACGATGTCCCCTTCGATGCCGTCATTCATGAGCTTGAACGCCGGAGCCAATCCTCAGGCATAGAAGAGAAACGAAATCGTCCCCACGGGAACACAATCTGAGAGCATTGGTATCGACTGCAACCGGAATGCGGGCCGCCACTACCAAACCGGAAGTAGCACCTTGGATCATGCAGAAATGATCTTGGTATCCGCACGTGCGCCATCGGCCTGAACAAGACCACCGAGCGACCTGATTTGTTGGCCTGCTGCATCGAAGTTGGCCGGATCCAGCCACTTCTCGAACGCTGCTTCTATCGCTGGCCACTCGGAGTCTATCACCGAAAACCAGGCTGTGTCCCTGTTGCGCCCTTTGGTGATCGTTGCATTCCGGAACACGCCCTCAAATCGAAAACCAAACCTCAATGCTGCGTTACGTGACCGTTCATTGAGCGCATCGCATTTCCACTCGTATCGCCGGTATCCGAGAGCAAATACCCTGCGCATCATCAGGTACATCGCTTCGGTAGCCGCTGGAGTGCGCTGCAGACGCGGCGAATAGTTGATGTGACCTACCTCGATCACGCCAGTTGGAGGTGTAATTCTCAGGTAGCTGGCAACACCTACCGCTTGCTCGTCCTTTGCATCCACGATGGCATGGAATTTGGGATCATCACCCGTGCATGAATCCTCAATCCAGGAAAGGAAGGCGCCGATTGACTCGAACGGCCCATAGGGCAGATAAGTCCAGATCCTGTGTTCGCGATCCTCCCGGAATGCCTTGAACAGGTCCAGTCCGTGTTTCGAGGAGTTGAGCGGTTCAACCCTGCACCATTGGCCAATCATCGGACTGTCGGGCGGGAATGGGCAAGGCTTCCAACCTGGCAACGGCCTGCCCAACGGAAGCCCCAATTCACTTGTGTAGACTCTCACCGGTTGTCGCTCCGGACTTGTTGGCCGCCGGAACTCTCGCATTTTCGGCCTGTCCCCACCGAGGTCGTTTGGGCCGGTCATTCAAGAGCCGATGATTCACAGCATTTGGTGGTGGGCGACCCTGGAATCGAACCAGGCGTGGGTCTCCCCGGCGGAGTTACAGTCCGCTGCCGCACCTTGCAGCACGTCGCCCCTGGCACACCGTCACGAGACGGTTGCCGGAGGCGCGTAATAGGGTAAGTGTACGTGACTTTCAAGCGAACGGCGGCGGATGTGATCACGAAGGCAGCACAACTTCTGCATCATCAGTGGAGCCACAGAATTGACCGATCCAGGGGTGCGGAATGAACCGCCGTCCGCCACGGTTTCAGTCGGCCAAACGTGCCGGACATGACAGCCAGGCTCCATCCACCCTCTGGCTTTTCGGGTTGCATTCAGTCGACGAAGCCTTGCGCAACGGCCATCGTATCAAGCATCGCTTGATTGTGACCAGGAACGCAGCAGCCAAGCTCAAAGGAGCGATTGAGGAATCCGGCATCCAGTGCGAATTGGCAGATGCCAGGAATTTCCGGGCTCCGATCGACAAGGGTTCCGTTCATCAGGGAGCGGCACTTGAGGTCAGCCCGCTTTCGCCTCCTGCGCTGGAGGAATTGGCTCGAAACAACCAGAAGCAAGTCCCGTTCGTGTTGCTTGACCGGGTAACTGACCCCCATAACGTTGGCGCCATACTCCGCACTGCGTGGGCACTCGGCGCCGCCGCTGTGGTCGCACCAGCTCGTCATTCACCGCCGGAAACCGGAGCACTCGCAAAGTCGGCCTCTGGCGCACTAGAGCACGTGCCGTTTCTCCGAGTCCGCAATCTCGGTCGTGCCATCAAGTCTCTGCAAGACGAAGGATACCTGGTTGCAGGATTTGACTCGGATTCCGGCCGGTCGATGAACTCCGCAAGAATGGAACTGTCCAACAAGCCTCTATGCCTCGTATTCGGTTCGGAAGGATCAGGCCTGCGGGAAGGAACACGCGGGAATTGCGACATTGTTCTGGCGATTGGTTCAAAGAATGCTCCAGTTCCACTGAATGTGTCCAATGCCGTTGCAATTGCTCTGCATGCGGTCACAGAAGACAGACCAGCGATAAAGGGCAGTTGAGGCACTGGACAGAGTTGCCATCCAACCGGATGGCCGTTTGCTTACCGCCCAAAGCGTACGAACGCAGAAAGAGTCGCCGCTGAAACTTGCCGCATTCACCTCGAAACCGGTAATGGTTTGGAACATCAACCCGCCGGCTGAAACAGATTAGCAAAATGGATGAGACCTATTCCGATCAGTTCTTGCGAAACATTCTGAAGAGCGTCAGGACCTTTGCCTGTGTCGGAGTGTCAGGAAACGACATACGGCCATCATACTTTGTCGCCCGCTACCTGAAATACAGGGGCTACACGGTTATTCCGGTCAACCCAAACTACGTTGGCAAGCGACTCTTTGGCTCTGAAGTGTACGCGCGGCTTGAGGATATCCCGAAAGATGCAAGGGTTGATGTGGTCGACATTTTCCGGCGCTCCGAGGAGGTGCCGGCAATTGTGGAGTCAGCGCTCTCCGCATTGCCTGATCTCAAACTCATCTGGATGCAGGTCGGAGTCGCGAACAAGGCGGCAGCCGACCGCGCCCGCGCTTCCGGACTGCAAGTCATCCAGAATCGTTGTCCCAAGATTGAGCATCAGCGGCTGAACTGGGAACTTCGGATGGCAGGCTTCAACACCGGAGTCATCACATCCAAGCTCGAATGATGCTGGGACAGAAACAGCGACACGGCAGGCCCCGATTGCGCTGTTGACCGCACCGACCTATAGAACACGCATTCAAAGTGAGAGCCAGTTCCAATGAACAACAAACCAGACTACGGATTTGACACCTTGCAGGTGCACGCAGGAGCCAGGCCGGATCCTGCAACCGGCGCCCGGCAGACACCGATCTACCAGACAACTGCCTACGTGTTTCGGGACTCCGATCACGCAGCCGCCCTATTCAACCTGCAGGAGGTCGGATACATCTATTCGCGGCTTACCAACCCGACTGTTGCAGTTCTTCAGGAGAGGATCGCAACACTCGAGGCAGGCATGGGAGCAGTATGCTGCTCATCGGGCCACGCTGCACAAATCATGTCCTTGTTCCCGCTCATGAACCCCGGTCTCAATCTGGTAACTTCCAACCGGCTCTACGGGGGAACGGTTACCCAATTTAGCAGGACAATTGGCAGGTTTGGCTGGGAAGCCAGGTTCGTGGATACAGAAGATTTGCAGTCGGTCGAGGCAGCCATTGACGACAACACTCGCGCACTTTTCTGCGAGTCCATTGCCAATCCTGGCGGTTACATTACTGACCTGGACGCACTGGCCGCAATTGCCGACAGGCACCAGATTCCATTGATCGTCGACAACACTTCAGCGACACCTTACTTGTGCCGACCGATTGAGCATGGCGCCACCCTCGTCGTTCATTCAACCACCAAATACCTGACGGGCAACGGTACAGTCACTGGCGGAGCCATAGTTGATTCCGGAAAATTTGATTGGTCGGCAACCGACAAGTTTCCGTCACTATCGCAACCGGAACCGGCATATCACGGGCTTAAGTTCCATGAGACCTTTGGCGGACTGGCCTTCACCTTTCACGGAATTGCCGTTGGATTGCGCGACCTCGGAATGACGATGAACCCACAGGGGGCGCACTACACGCTCCTTGGTATCGAAACACTCTCCTTGAGAATGAAGAAGCACGTCGAGAACGCCCAAATTGTAGCAGAATGGCTTGAACGCCATCCTAAAGTTGCCGAGGTGACATATGCGGGACTGCCTTCATCACCCTCCTTTGCGCGCATCAAGAACATCTGCCCGAAGGGTGCCGGCGCGTTGTTCACCTTCCGCATGAAGGATGGCTACGACGCCTGTGTCCGGCTTGTGGACAGCCTTGAGGTGTTCAGCCATGTCGCCAATCTGGGGGATGCAAGGTCGCTTGTCATCCACTCGGCCTCTACCACTCACCGCCAGCTTACGCCGGAACAACAGAAAGCGACGGGCGCAGAACCGGATGTCGTAAGGCTTTCGATCGGGCTGGAAGATCCGGACGACCTGATTGCGGACCTGGATCAGGCATTGGCGAAGGCAATATCGTGATCGGCAATCCACCGAAGGCATGGTTCATCAGGCACAGGTCGGCGATGAACAGGCAATAGTGGTTGTCCTGCCCTTCGGTTGCCGGACAGGGCAGGACAAGCCAAACCGGGCGAACTGCAAACGACATGGAACTCATGCGGCCCAATTTCGCCATTCACTTCTCCGAGGAGAAGGCGCATGTGCTGCATTCGCCCGGAGGGAGTATCTGGCACGAAATTGGCGAGTTGCCGACCGAACCTGACGAAGCAGATCCCGGGAACGTTGAGACAACCCTGCTGAGACACCGGATGGCACATCTCGGCGGCTGGTCAGTTGCAACCAAGATCATCATTCCAAATTCGCTGATCTGGTACACAAGCTGCATCCTGTACGAACGAAACAGCAAGGATGCGGGGAAGGAAGTCAGCGAGCACCTGCAGTCAACGACCCCATTCCGTATCGATGAATTGTCATATGACTGGTATACGGACGGCGATCGTGCCAGAATTGCCTACTTGTTGAAGCAGAACCTCGAGGAGGCCGAGGATTTTGCAATGCAGTGGAATCTGAACCCCGTCAGTCTTGAGGCGATCCCGCCTGCAAATTCGGTGTATCAGCAGCACGCTTTCTTTGGATTGACGAAATTTGCCGTCAACTGCGGGTGCAGTGAAGCGGAATACAGAAAAGGGTTGTCTGCCACGAATTCTGCTGTGGGCAATGGCGGCAACGCCAGGCCGCTGGGACAGACGGTCTATTGGCAGCAACGGGCAACCAAACTGGCATCCAAGAGCATTGCCGTGCTGACCCTGTTGCTGTGCGGGCTATCGTCTCCCGCCGAGGCCATTAGCGACAGCCAGTTGTTTGGTGTGAATTCGGCTACCGACGGAATATCGGCGCAGTATTCCATACCGGCACCACAACGCCGTCGTACTGCACAATTGTTCGACCGCCCCATTCAGCTTGGGCAAAGACCGTCCCGCAGGCCTCAATCCGGGGGCAGCACCCGCCGCTCTGGGTCGAGCCCGGAGACACTCGTCGACTTATCCAGCCCAGGGGCAAGTGGCAACGCAACGCGCCCTGGCGCAACATCGGGAAACATAGACACTACCGATCCCCTGCGGATTTTGGCTGATCGAGGCTTTGATCCGCACGACACTGATACCCAGAAGTTGGCAGCCGAACACGGACTGGGGTTATCCGACACCGTCCAAGTAGAGATGATCGCCCGGATCAGGCAGACTGTTGTTCAGATCGATAACTATGCTGAAATCCAGAATGAGGAACCTGAGGCAGAAACACCCGAACCCATCGCTCAGATTGTTGATACACCACCGCAGACTGTTGGCTCTTCGAACGAGTCAATCCGGCAGCAGTTTGTGGCGGTTCTTGATCCGAGTGCCCGCCAGCAAGAGGATGCCCAATCTCCAACTGTGAGTCCTGGTCTGATAGTCGACTTGATCAAACAGGCAGAAGATCCGCCTACCTCCACAACCCTTGCAGAGGATCAGCCGCCCTCCCCAACCGAGGAGTTGGAGCTTGTAGCCCTGGCGGAACCGGATCAAGCATCAGAACCGCTCGAGACCGAAATCGAATTTGAAAGGCCTCGCCGCCGGCAATTCGCGGTCGCTGCCGCACTGCCGGAGGTGGTTGTACGGCCGACTCCGTTGACAAGCAGCGTAGTCGAGCGAGGCACTGCGTCAAATGCCGGGATTCCACTGGACAGTACGCCCGTATTGCGCCGGCCGGAGACGGTTCCGGCAGTACCCGAGGCAGTACCAGAGGAAGCGGCCAAGCCGGAAGGCAACTCAAATCTGGTTGCAGTGCAGGCCGACCAGCCCGAAACACCCACCAGGGTTGCCCGGTTGGAGCCTGAACCGGTTTTGCCGGAATCTCCAATCCTTGAGGGTCGCGATTATGTCGTATCAATGGCAGACGAGGAGATCACGATTGACGACAATGAGGCCAGCCTGATTGGAATTTTCGGTTCAAGAGCCAGCCGACGCGCGCTTGTGCGCCTATCTTCAGGTGAAATCACCAATCTGTATGTCGGCGCCAGCTTCAAAGGCGGCAGGGTTGTGGAAATCACTCGGTCTTCTGTAATCTTTGAAGTGGCAGGGAAGCGTCAATCACTGAACATGCCCTGAGTTCCGGAAACCGTATATCTCCCGGAATCCAAATTTCTGCACGTTGGCATCTTGCCAGCCCCCTTTTTGGTGCCGCCTCCATTTGTCGGCATAACAAATTTGTCGGCATAGCCTTTATTGCTACCGGATACAGGCGGGTTCCGGGAATTGCTGCATCCGTGGCGGCGGCAGATTCCTTGACGGTGGTCAGGTGATGTGCGACCCCTCCTGTCGGCAGCTTGCATGCCGGCAGACTGTGGACGCGAGGAGCCGCATGATGCATGGACTGGCAGGAACGAGTTTGCCGGCCGGTATGTGCGGAGGTTCGAGATCACGAGACCTGGCGCATCGCCAGCAACTTGAAGGATCGGGGGGCTACAAATGAGCTATCGGGACATGTACTCCGGCTGGAAGGCCGACCCTGAAGCTTTCTGGATGAAGGCATCCGAAGCAATCGATTGGGTCGAAAAACCTGAAAGGGCGTTGTTTTCGGAAGAGGCGCCGTTCCACCACTGGTTCAAGGATGCCAGACTCAATACTTGCTGGAATGCCCTCGACCGGCATGTGGCCGATGGCAGAGGCGGCACTACAGCCCTGATTCATGACAGCCCGGTCACGGGTGCCAAATCACGGATAACTTACAAAGAGCTATTGGATAGGGTGTCCCGCCTGGCGGGGGCTCTGGCCTCTAGCGGCGTGACCGCTGGCGACCGGGTCATCATCTACATGCCCATGATTCCCCAAGCCATTGAAGCCTGCCTTGCCTGCGCGCGCCTGGGAGCGGTCCACTCGGTCGTGTTTGGCGGATTTGCAGCCAAGGAGCTTGCTGTCAGAATAAATCATTGCGCGCCAAAGTGCATTCTGGCGGCTTCTTGCGGCATCGAGCCCGGCAGGATTGTCGAGTATATGCCTCTGCTTGACGCGGCCATTGAGCTTTCCGATCACAAGCCGGAATTCTGTGTTGTGTTCCAGCGCGACGAGTCGCAGGCACAACTCCGGCCAGTGCGCGACCACGACTGGAGTGAGTTCGTCGGCACTGGCCAACCTGCCGATTGTGTGGATGTGCCTGGCGATCACCCGGCATACATTCTCTATACCTCGGGCACGACCGGCCAGCCGAAAGGCGTGCTTCGGCCCACGGCGGGTCATGCCGTGGCTTTGCACTGGACGATGCAGAACATCTACGGTGTGAAGCCTGGAGAAGTATTTTGGGCGGCTTCCGATATCGGTTGGGTCGTCGGCCACTCCTACATCTGCTATGCGCCCCTGCTCGCCGGAAACACGTCGGTCATTTACGAAGGCAAACCTGTTGGCACACCGGATGCAGGTGCGTTCTGGCGCGTTGTTTCCGAGCACCGTGTTGCGGCGCTGTTCACTGCCCCAACCGCGTTCCGGGCCATCAAGCGCGCCGACCCGAAAGGAAGCATGCTGGAGAATTACGATCTCTCCTGCCTTCGAACCCTGTTTCTCGCCGGAGAACGAGCCGACCCGGATACAATCGCCTGGGCTGAGGACCAGCTGAAGATCCCTGTCATTGATCATTGGTGGCAGACGGAAACTGGCTGGGCAATCGCAGGCAATCCTGTCGGCGTCGAAATGCTGCCTGTCAAGCCGGGATCTCCGACAGTCGCCATGCCGGGTTACGACCTTCGGATTCTTGATGACAGTGGCGAGGAGGTCGAAAGGGGGGAACTGGGAACCATTGCAGTGAAGCTGCCGCTGCCACCGGGATGCCTGTCCACTTTGTGGCGCGCAGACGACCGCTACCAGGATGCGTATCTTTCGAGATTCCCGGGCAACTACAATACTGGCGATGCCGGGTTCATGGATGACGACGGCTATGTCTTCATCATGGCCAGAACGGATGATGTGATCAATGTCGCTGGCCACCGCCTGTCGACCGGGGCGCTGGAGGAAGCTCTCGCAAATCATCCCGATGTGGCAGAATGCGCTGTGATCGGGGCCAGGGATGAACTCAAAGGGCAACTTCCCGTAGGTCTACTGTGCCTGAATTCCGGATCAGAACGAAGTCACGCCACCATTGTGAAGGAGTGCATCCAGCTCGTGAGAAAGGAAGTTGGCCCGGTTGCGGCATTCAAGCAGGCAGCAGTCGTCGACCGGCTTCCAAAGACCCGATCTGGCAAGATCCTGCGGGCGACGATGGTCAAGATCGCCAATGGTGAGGACTACACTGTTCCTGCAACCATTGATGACCCTGAAATACTGGGCGAAGTTGCGGAAGCCCTTGAAACTCTGGGCTATCCGGGGCCGCAGTCACGCGCCTGACAGGTTGATGATGCCAACTTGCAGCAGGGATTCCCTGACCTCGGGGAATTCGAAAGCGTTGCAATTCTGAATCAAGCATTCTTGCTCTGGGTCGGCAGGCCATTCCATTCATGCACGAACCGGATCGCCTTGTGATCAACCGGCTCGCAGATTGCACTGGCGCGGCTATCGTGGGAAAGAACGCTTGCCAAGTGGTGCCCGCGGCCACATGCAGAAGGACTCCATGACATGCAGGATCATCTGACGGTAGTTAAACATCCGCTCATTCAGCACAAGCTGACACTCATGCGCAGGGACAGCACATCTACTGCGGTCTTCCGGCAACTCCTGCGCGAGATCAGCATGCTGCTTGCCTATGAAGTCACCCGGGATCTCGAAACAAGCCCTGAGACCATCCGGACACCGCTGATGGAAATGGCAGCTCCTACACTTGCAGGCAAGAAACTGGCACTGGTGTCGATACTCCGGGCAGGCAACGGGCTCCTTGATGGCGTGCTCGAACTGATCCCGTCAGCGAGAGTTGGATTCATCGGGCTCTACAGGGACGAGGAAACGCTTACCCCGGTCGAGTACTACTTCAAGGTGCCAACAGAACTGCAGGACAGGCTGGTCATTGTACTTGATCCGATGCTTGCCACGGGCAATTCGGTTGTGGCTGCCGTTTCCAGGCTCAAGGAAGCCGGAGCGACGCGCATTCGCATGCTCTGCCTGCTTGCCGCGCCCGAAGGTGTGCAGAGAATGAAGGAAGCCCATCCTGATGTGGCAATCGTCACCGCCTCCCTTGATCAGAAACTGAACAGCGTCGGCTACATTCTGCCCGGGCTCGGCGATGCCGGAGACAGAATGTTCGGCACCAAATAACCAGGCGGTGATGCTAACGCGAATTGTGTGAGCGCCCTGCCCCTGCAACCTCGGTTCCATTTACCCATACCGACTTGATGGCGCGGTCATCGCCCATCATGATGGTCGGAAACAATGCCTCCCAGATGTCCCCGGCGCGCCGGGACCTTTGCGAAATTGCCGGTGTTGAGGCCAGGTCAACCACGACAATATCTGCCTCGTTGCCAGGGCGCAGGCTGCCGATCACGTTGTCCATTCCCATCACACGAGCATTTCCTTCTGTCGCAAGCCAAAGCAATTGGCCCGGGTGGATTGCAGTGCCATTCAACTGACCGATCTCGTAGGCAGCCGCCATTGTACGAAGCATGGAAAAAGAAGACCCGCCCGCAGTATCGGTTGCCAAGCCCAGTTTTTGCCCTTCCCTCTTGAGGTCGAAAAGCGGCATGAGGCCGGATCCGATGAACATGTTGGATGTGGGGCAATGAACCAGGGATGCCCCTACTTCCTTCAGCCGGTCTCTCTCCCGGGGTTTCAAGTGAATTGCATGGCCGTATAGGCCATTGGATCCCAGCAACCCGCTTGACTCATAGACATCAAGGTAATCCCGGGCTTCAGGATACAGCCGCGCCACCTCGGCAACTTCCTCGGGTTGTTCTGCGAGATGAGTCTGCATCAGGCAATCCGGGAACTCCCGCCACAATGCGCCCAACGCCGCGAGTTGTTCCCTGCTGGAAGTCAATGCAAACCGCGGCGTGATTGCGTAGGCCAGCCTGCTCCGCCCGTGCCACCTCTCAATCAGAGACCGGCTCGCATCATGACAACTGGCCGGGTCGTCCAGCAGTCCCGCAGGGGCGTTCCTGTCCATGCAAACCTTTCCGGCAGCAACCCGCATGCTGCGTACCTCCGCTGCTTCAAACAGCGCGTCAACGCTTCCGGCGTGAATGGTGCAGAAGGAACAGACAGTTGTCGTGCCGTGCAGCAGGACAAGGTCGAGATATTGCCCGGCCGTTCGGGCTGCATAATCCGGATCGCCAAACCGCATCTCTTCCGGAAAAGTGTACGTGTTCAGCCAGTCAAGCAGCCGCTTGCCCCAACTGGCGATAACCGCTGTCTGTGGATAGTGGACATGCGGGTCGATGAACCCCGGCAGCAGCAGACACTCCGAATAATCATGGATCCCGGCATCCGGGTGAAGCACCCGCAAGTTGTCACCGTCGCCGACACTTGCGATCTTGCCATCTTGAATCAGAATTCCGCCCTTGCGGTCATATCCGAACGCATCAGCAGGAAGCGCCTCAAACGGGTCTGCAAGATAGCGAATGGTCTGGCCAAGAAGCAGAGACTTGCCGCTCATTGTCGATTCCTGCGTGTTTGGGGGCTTCGGATTGAAGCCTGCCACCAATGGGGTTGCACCTGCCACAACCCTGGCAGTCTATGTTGAAGCTATTGAAATTGCGATAGTGCGACGCACTCGGAACACACAGAGGACGGGACATTGGCTCAACTGCAAGATGCGATGGTCGATCAGGCCGGAGAGATGACTCCCGATCTGGTTGCCGAGGTCACCCGCGCCGTTCGCGATGCGGATCAGGCCCTGCTGGTCGAATTGCTACATCCGGTTCACGAGGCGGATATCGCCGACCTGCTGGAGCAGGTCGAACCGGAGTTGCGCCGCGATCTCATCCAACTCTGGGGAAGGCACTTCGACAATGATGTGCTTACAGAGATCGATGAAACCATCCAGCGAGAAATTGTTTCTCACCTGCCGCCGGACCAACTGGCTGATGCGGTAAGGGACATGGATTCTGACGATGTCGTTGACCTCGTCGAGGACCTCGCTGAAGAGCAGCAAGATACAATACTCAAGGCACTTGATGACGGCGATCGCGCCGTCGTCGTGCATTCCCTGAAATACCCCGAAGACTCCGCCGGGCGCCTGATGCAGAGGGAAATCGTCATGATGCCCGAGCATTGGTCGGTCGGCGAGGCCATCGACTACATGCGTTCAGAAACCGAGTTGCCCGAAGAGTTTCACCATCTGTTCCTCACGGACGCCAAGGCAAGGTTTGTGGGCATGGTTTCACTTGGCCGCGTGATGTCGTCGCCGCGGGGGTTCAAGCTCTTCGATCTGGTGGATGAAGATTGCCGCCCGATACCGGTAACGATGCCTGAGGAGGAGGTTGCCTACACGTTCAACCAGTACCATCTGATTTCGGCTCCCGTACTCAGCGACGAGGGGCGCCTTGTCGGTGTCATCACGATAGACGACGCGATGAGCGTGCTCGACGAAGAAGCCGAAGAGGACATTCTCAGGCTGGCGGGAGTTGGCGCCGAGAACCTCTATGACCGGGTGCTTGACACGGCGAGGCAGCGGTTTCCCTGGCTGGCCGTCAATCTCGCAACAGCCGTCATTGCTTCAATCGTGATCGACCAGTTTGCGGATACGATTGGCAAGATGGTGGCATTGGCGGTACTGATGCCCATAGTTGCATCCATGGGCGGGAATGCCGGAACGCAGTCATTGACTATTGCCGTTCGCGCTCTGGCCACCAAGGATCTCACGGCCTCCAATGCCTGGCGCGTCATCCGCCGCGAGAGTCTCGTGGGACTCATCAACGGGCTGATTTTTGCTATCCTTGTAGGTGTTCTCGGCTGGTTGTGGTTTTCATCGATCGCACTGGGCGGGGTTCTTGCTCTCGCCATGATCGTGACCATGTTTGCGGCCGCCTTGTCCGGCATTCTGATTCCGCTGGGGCTCGAAAAGGCAAGGGTTGACCCGGCACTAGCTTCCGGCGTCTTTGTCACTACGGTCACAGATGTTGTCGGGTTTCTGGCATTCCTTGGAATTGCGGCCGCGCTTCTGTTCTGAATAACCGCAACCGTCAGCCGGCTTCCCTGCCCTTGCGGATCAGATCGAGTACCGATGCCGCTGCATCCGGGATGTTTGTTCCTGGACCGAAGATGGCCGAGACACCCGCTTGATGAAGCATCTCGTGATCCCCCGGCGGGATGACTCCTCCGCAAACTACCAGAATTCCTCCGGCATCCTTGTCCTTCAATTCCTGGATCAGCTTCGGAACAAGTGTGTCATGCCCTGCGGACTGCGTGCTCACACCGACAACATGCACATCGTTATCGATGGCAGCCTGGGCAGTTTCTTCCGGTGTCTGGAAAAGTGGGCCTATATCGACATCAAAGCCTATATCGGCAAACGCGGTGGCGATGACCTTCGCGCCGCGGTCATGTCCATCCTGCCCCATCTTTGCGACCAGCATGCGCGGCCTGCGCCCCTCCTCTTCCTCGAACTGTGCCACCTGCCGCTGTATCCGGCCGAATTCTTCGTCTCCGTCATAGGCACTCCCATAGACTCCTGAAAGCGACAGCGAGTCGGCCCGGTGGCGCCCGAACACCTTCTCCATCGCCATGGAGATTTCGCCGACGGTGGCTCTTGCCCGCGACGCATTGATTGCAGCCTCCAGGAGATTCCCCCCGTTTCTGGCGCAGCGCTCGAGTTGAGCCAGCGCCTCTGCGCAATCGCTGCTGTCGCGGCTGCTGCGAACCGTATCCAGCCTCGTCACCTGTTTTTCGCGCACGATCCTCGTGTCGACATTCCTGAAATCTACCGGTTCCTCAATTTGCGGGCGGTGCCGATTGACGCCAACGATCACTTCCTCACCACGGTCGATCATCGCCTGCCGGCGGGCAGCAGTCTCCTCAATGCGCAGTTTGGGCAAACCGGACATGACAGCCCTTGTCATACCTCCCATTTCCTCGACTTCTTCGATCAGCTCCCAGGCCGCATCCGCCAGCTGTTTCGTGATGGTCTCGACATAATATGAGCCAGCAAGTGGGTCGACTGTGCGTGTGACGCCGGTTTCCTCCTGGAGGATCAACTGGGTATTGCGGGCTATTCGCGCAGAAAACTCTGTTGGCAAGGCAATCGCCTCATCAAGGGCATTTGTGTGAAGCGACTGGGTGCCACCGAGCACCGCTGCCAAGGCTTCGTAGGCGGTTCTGACCACATTGTTATAGGGATCCTGCGCTTGCAGGCTGACGCCGCTAGTCTGGCAATGCGTACGAAGCATCTTCGATCGCGGGTCGGATGCGCCGAACTCCGTCATTATGCGGCTCCAGAGCAGCCTGGCTGCCCTCAGCTTCGCGACTTCCAGAAAGAAGTTCATTCCAATCGCAAAGAAGAAGGAAAGGCGGCCTGCAAACCTGTCAACATCAAGGCCGCGCTGCACGGCCGTCCGTACATATTCCTTTCCGTCCGCCAGGGTGTAGGCCAACTCCTGGACAAGGCTCGCGCCTGCTTCCTGCATGTGGTAGCCGGAAATCGAAATGGAATTGAATTTCGGCATATTGGCACTGGCGTACTCAATGATATCCGCCACTATGCGCATCGATGGTTCAGGCGGATACACATAGGTGTTCCGCACCATGAATTCCTTCAGGATGTCATTCTGAATTGTACCGGAAAGCTGGTCTTGCCGGACTCCCTGTTCTTCCGCAGCGACTACGAAATTGGCAAGAATGGGAATGACCGCGCCATTCATGGTCATCGACACTGAGACCCGGTCCAGCGGTATGCTGTCGAACAGGATCTTCATGTCCTCGACAGAATCTATTGCGACTCCTGCCTTCCCTACATCTCCAACAACACGGGGGTGGTCACTGTCATATCCGCGGTGTGTGGCAAGATCGAAAGCCACGGATACACCCTGCTGGCCTGCGGCCAACGCGTCACGGTAGAATCGGTTCGACTCCTCGGCCGTCGAAAAGCCGGCATATTGCCGGATTGTCCATGGACGCCCCGTGTACATCGTCGCGCGAGGCCCCCTCAGGAATGGCTCCAAGCCAGGAAAAGTCTCGTCGCAGCCCGCTTCCGTTAAATCCTCGGAGGTATAGAGCGGCTTGACAGCAATTCCCTCTATCGTGTTCCAGACTTTCCTGCGCGGATCTGAACCGCGCAACTCCTTGCGCGCCAGTTCTTCCCATTCGTTGATTGTTCCGGCCATTATGAATTCACCCGCAATGCGACCATTGACCTGCCTGTTCTAACTGCTCGTCCGGGATTCTGCTACTTCCGCTTGATCAATCCGCCGTTCGAGCAGTAGGGGCAGCCGGCATCTACAACTGACGGGCAAGCACGCATGTGATGGACAAGCACTCATGCCGTTCCTGCAACCGCCCTACTCCGTTCAACTGCAGAAATCGCACGGCAGCTAAACCGAACTGCGATGAATTGGGAACTGCCGGTACAAGCGGTCGAATGATGCGAGCGGCCACCTCACCATCATTGATAGTGCTTGGGCCAACCTTGCGTTACAATCAGTAGGTGGTGTTCGCATCCAGAGAGAGCATTGGCGAATGAAGTTGCTGATAACCGGAGGGGCCGGATTCATCGGTTCTGCTGTCGTCCGTGCAGCATTGGGGACTGCCCCTACCGTCAGGAAGTCTGGGGCGGACGAAAGCCCACATGCTGTTGCCGCGCAGGTTGTCAATGTCGATTCACTTGAACTCTACAGCAGAGAAGCCGCTCTATATGCCCTCCCTCCTCTCTCTGATCGTCATATCTTCCATCAGTTGAACATCACCGATGCTAACGCGCTGGATTCTGTCTTCCGGTCGCATGATCCAGATGCAGTCGTGCATCTGGCAGCAGAAACGCATGTCGACCATTCAATCCGGCGACCGCTGGACTTCGTGAATGCAAACGTCGCGGGCACATACAATCTTCTGCAAGCGTCCCTCGGCCATTGGCAAAGGCGAGGCAGGCCTGAGTCCTTCAGGTTCCTGCATGTTTCGACTGACGAGGTATTTGGATCTCTTGGCCAGGACGGAAGGTTCAGCGAGAAATCCCGTTACGACCCCCGCAACCCATATTCGGCGACCAAGGCCGCAAGCGACCACCTGGTTCGGGCATGGCACCATACATATGGATTGCCTGTCCTGATCTCGAATTGCAGCAACAATTTCGGGCCATTTCAGTTCCCCGACAAACTGATACCGAGGATCATCTCGCGGGCGATTGATGGGCAGCCGATCCCAATTTTCGGTAGCGGAAAACAGGTTCGCGACTGGATCTTCGTCGAGGACCATGCGGCGGCCTTGCTGGCCATTCTAGACCGTGGCCAGGTTGGGCGAAGCTACAATGTGGGCGCCGAAAATGAGACGACCAACATCAAGATCGCAAAACTTGTGTGCGGCATACTCGACCGCCTTCGCCCTTCCGGCGGGCCTCATACCCGTTTAATCAGCTTCGTCGGTGACCGGCCAGGGCATGACACACGCTATGCAATTGATCCTGCCCGGATTCGCAGTGAACTGGACTGGGTCCCGCTGGTCGGACTCGAGGCCGGACTGGAGGCGACCGTCCAATGGTACCTGCAGCATCAGTCCTGGTGGCGGCCCCTACTAGCTCCCACCTCGAATACAGAAGCCACAGCAGCCTGATGCTTCGAGGCAGCTATAGGCCGGTCCAGACAGGGCCAATCGAGAACTGGAGGTATCTGTCTTTCCGGGTTGGGCCAGCCCAGAAGGACTGCTTCTGCTGCGGTACTGTCCTGCCAAATGCTGGAATGGCCATAGTCACCAGGCCAGAGCCGCCACAGTCATTCCGTCAATTGGGAACCGGCAGACAACTCTATCAGGCACGTATGCTTCCAATACAAGATCCGACAATGCCGGTTTGGATGCGGTTCGAGCCATACAGAACGACCAGCAATCAGGCCATTCCCGCATCGCATTGGCCGCTGCTACAACCGTGGAGCGGCGGCAAATGAAGGACTCTCGCCGCAAGGGCATTCTGTTGGCAGGCGGAACCGGATCGCGTCTTCATCCAATTACACTGGGTGTCTCCAAGCACTTGCTGCCAATCTATGACAAGCCGATGATCTATTATCCGCTGTCGGTCCTGATGCTCGCTGGCATTCGTGAAATCGCCATCATCACGACGCCCATGGACGAGGGTGCATACCGGCGCCTCCTTGGCGATGGCTCACAGTGGGGACTGTCAATCACCTACCTGCAACAGCCGAACCCGGAAGGACTTGCGCAGGCATATCTGCTCGCAGAAGAATTTCTCAATGGCGGCTCAAGCGCCATGCTACTGGGCGACAATCTGTTCTTCGGACACGGACTTCCTGAATTGCTAGCAGAGGCAGACAGCAACCGTGAAGGCGCATCGGTCTTTGCGTACCAGGTGGCCGACCCGGCACGATACGGAGTCATCGGGTTCGATCCTCAAGGAAGACCGCAATCGATTTTCGAAAAACCGAAGCAAGCCGCATCAAACTTTGCCGTCTGCGGCATTTATTTCTTCGATGGCACCGCACCCTTGAGGGCAGCCGAACTGTTGCCTTCAGCCAGGGGCGAGCTTGAAATCACCTCCCTGATCGAGTCCTATCTTAAGGAGGACGCATTATCGGTGATCAAACTGGGCAGGGGATTTGCGTGGCTGGATGTGGGAACCCACACCAGCCTGCTTGATGCGGGCAACTTTGTCAGAACGATTACCGAGCGGCAAGGTTTGATGATTGGCATTCCCGATGAAATCGCATTCAGAAATGGCTGGATTTCTGCCGGACAACTCGAAAGCCGGGCCGCTCGCTTCAGCAACAGCAACTACGGACGTTACATTGCGCAGATCAGCAGCTCCGGGTGAAGCACAGCCTGTGGCAGCAGCTGGAGCCCGGGAAGAAAATTACCGCGGCACCTCTGCTCAGTTAACCGTAGTGACAGTCACCTACAACAGCAGCCATATACTCCCCAGAATGCTGGATTCACTGCCCCGGGGAACGCCCATTGTAGTAGTCGACAATGGATCGGCGGATTCAGAGAGTACCGCCGAAGTTGCGGCCAAGGCCGGCGCGAAGTTGATTCAGAATTGCGAGAATGTGGGTTTTGGTTCGGCCTGCAACCAGGGTGCCGCAGTTGCGAAAACTGAATTGGTGCTGTTTCTCAACCCAGATGCCGAACTCACGAGTGGGGCACTGGAACACTTGGCCGACGCCACGAGCAGGTATCCTCTCGCAGTAGCATTCAGTCCGGTATTCCGCGACGCCAAAGGCAGGATGTCCTACAGAAGGTCCAGCACCATCGACCCAGACAGCCCAAAACTTCCAAGGGAATTGCCGGAAAGCGACTGGCAGGTTCCCATCTTGAGCGGAGCAGCCCTGTTGGTTCGCAAGGTGGCATTCGACCAGATTGGCGGATTTGATCCTAACATCCATCTCTACCACGAGGATGATGATCTCTGTCTTCGATTGAGGGCTACACAGGGACCATTGATGCTGGTTCCCAGTGCGGAGGTCATTCACAGGCGTGGACACTCAACCGGCAAGGGCGCACGGGCCTATCGGTCACTGGGACAGCAAATGGGCTACTCCCGGGTGTACGCATCGCTTAAGCACCGTGTACCATTGGCTTACACGAAAGCGGTCCTGAGCGCAGTCGGGGAGATATGCCTGTTGCCCCGGCTATTGTCCGCCAGGAGGCGGGCAAAGAGCTTAGGTTACCTGTCGGGGGTGATCGAAGCACGTCACCTGATTGGGCAGAAAACCTCGATTGAACAGAGCAAATGAGGGTGCGCTGCTTCATGCCGGTATTTGGAACCAGTGCCATCTGGTCGGACGGAGAAGATCTCTTTGGCTCGCAGCCCCACAGGTTCCGAGGCTGATCCCGACATGGGAGAACACACTCTGCGTTCGCCATCACCTGGCGCGTCGGCTCGACGGACTGAGCCTTCCACAACCATTGTGTCGGTTACCTTCAATAGCAGCCACGTGGTTTCGAGAATGCTTGCCTCGGTTCCAGAACATGTTCCGGTGATCATAGTCGATAACGCGTCGACCGACATAGACAAGACCAGGTCACTTGCTGCCAGGTACGGGGCGCGGTTGATTTGCAACACCAGGAATGCCGGTTTCGGCAGCGCCTGCAACCAAGCTGCGGCCGTTGCCGCCACGGAGTTCATACTGTTTCTCAATCCGGACGCGGTCTTGAGTACGGAAGCACTTGACCGGCTCGCTGACGCCGCAAACCGCTACCCGGAGGCAAGTGCCTTTAATCCCTGGGTCGGAATTGAAGGCAGGCAATTCTTTCGAACCACCAATCCGATTGAATTGAACGGCTGGTCTCTTCCAGCAGAAGCGCCTGATCACGATTGTGAAGTACCCGTGCTTTCAGGTGCTGCTCTTTTCGTCCGGAGTACGGCCTTTGAGTCGGTCGGCGGGTTTGATGAGAACATCTTCCTGTATTTTGAAGACGACGACCTCAGCCTGCGGCTGAGAAGAGATTGCGGACCGCTCATGTTTGTGAGGGATGCAAGAGTCACTCACCGGCCTGGGCGTTCTACCGAAAATTGTCCATCACTCAGCAAGATGAAGGGTTGGCATTTCGGATATTCACGTGTCCTGGTGTCACAGAAGCACAATCAACCATTCGCGTTCGGTCGAGCGATGCTGCGCGCACTTAGGAAGATCTGCAATGTGAGGCAGCTGCTCTCGGTGGACGAACGTCAATTCAGAATTGGCTTTTTTGGCGGCGTCCTTGCTGCCCGCAACCTCAACACGGCTACCCTGCGCAATCCCAAACAGGAAGTCAAAGCGCCAAACCGATGATGCGCAAGTCCAATCTATGCGAACTGTGCATCTGGCCCGCAATTCATGCGCATATCATGCTCCGCCATACTTCTTCCTTGCAACCAGATAACGGTTCAATGCGTCCTTCCAGTTCCGCATAGGAATTCCAAGCGAATGAAGCTTGCCGCTGCCAAGCGCGCTGAATCTCGGGCGCAATGCTGGAGCCGGGTATTCGCTGCTTGCACAGGGTTGCACCAGATCCGGCATACCGGCTTGATAGAGTATCTCGCGTGCGAATTCGTAACGTGTGCACTGCCCTGAATTCACAACATGGAGCAAGCCGGGAATTGATTTGCACCGCAGTAGTTGAACGACCGCAGCAGCAACATCTGAAGTTGAAGCCGGCGACACAGTCTGGTCATCGACGACACGAAATTCCTTCCCCTCAGCCCCAAGTTGAAGAACCTTTTCCACGAAGTTGCTCCGTGTACCGGACATTCCTCCCACACCGAACAAAGATGCAACCCGCAATACGGTGACCCTCGCACCGGTCAACTCTGCCAGCGTCTCACCCATCAGTTTCGATGAGCCATAGATATTGACTGGCATTGCAGGCACTGCCTCTGTGATCGGCTCCGTCCGCATCCAGTCGCCGCCGAACACATAGTCGGTACTGAAATGAATGAAACTTGCCCCTTTGGACTTGCAGACGGATGCAATCTCGGCGACAGCATATGCGTTCACGGCGAACGCTGTTCCGGCGTCTGATTCAACCTGATCAACATCATGATGGCCCGTGCTGTTGATCAAGCAATCAAAACCAGTCTTTTTCAGCGTTGCGCCAATCTTGTCGAGTTGCACCAAGTCAAGTTTCTTGCGGTCGAAGGTAACGAGTTCGAACTCACTGTCGGCAGAGCAAAGTGCCGTCGTCAGATCACGGCCCAGCTGACCTCCTGCACCAAGAAGAACAATCTTCAACCTATTTTCCCCAGCAGCACGCGCATGGCAATTTCATTGAATGCTTGCCCAATCGTCGGTTCACCGGATACTGACAATTGCAATTGAGCCTTGGCATTATGAGATGATTGCTCACATTCCGACGCTTCGCTGTCCTCCATTTCGTCGCAGATTTGGTCTTCGTGCATGGGGCTTCCTACACGTTCAAAATTCGTTGGCGGAAGAACTTCTTGCTACAACTCGTGCAACATGCAGCAGACGCCGGAACTGCTTTTCCAATACAATCCGTCCCAACAGCATCCTGATTCTCTTGCGATTGATCTTTCTAACCACATGACCTTGCTTGTCCAACCCGGCCACCTCGCAATCCCGCCGACGTTGACCAAGAACTGCGTACATTCTCCTAAAGTGACCTCGCCGAAAGGACAGAGATGTTGTGCTCTTTTGCTTAGTGGTAATGCCACTACCGACCCGGTACAGAAGCAGGGGCTCGTTGATCAACTCCACACTCCCTTCAAGAACACCACGAAACCCAATGATCAGGTCCTCATACAACAGCGGGTTCCGCATATGTCCGAATTTCTCGGTCAACCGCTTGCTATAGGCCGTCGTGGCTCCAAGATACAATGATCCTGACTTGCAGACATCAACTGCGTTGGTTTTGTGATACATGACAGAACCAAGATAAGATGGCGGCAATCGGGAACCATCTATCGACACGCAATCGGCAAGAGAGTGAACCAACAAGGCACCGGTGGCTTCAAAGCGTTCAATGATCCGCTCGCAGCGATGCGGGTACGAGATGTCGTCACCCGCGGCATAAATGATGATGTCACCAGTGCTCATCTCATGAGTTCGCTGGATATGCTCAATGACACCTAGGTTTCGAGGATTCCGGTTCAGAACAACACTGTGCGGTCCCTTGTAGACAGAAGCGATCTCCTGCATGATCTCAAACGTCCGGTCGGTTGAGCAATCGTCCGAAAGCAAGATTTCGATCGGTTGGCATTGCTGCGCAAGCACCGAACCGACCGATTCTGCAACGAAGTCTTGCTGATTATACGCTAGAAGGGTCAAAGAGTACTTCATGACTCAAGTCACTAGCTTTCGAGATATGGCTGCAAGACCGTGATGTACGCGCCAGACATCTCTTTCTGTCGAGAGAGGCCAATATTCAGGTCGCGACCCTGGATTGACCGTGCAATTACAATTCTCGAATCAAGCGCGATAGCCATGAACCACGAACCCTCGATGATTGTGCGCTTATTGTCCGACATACTTCCTCGCACGTATTTCCGGATTCAGTCAGCCGGAAATGCCATTATCGGCATCGAACGACATTGGTTTGTCGGTCTCATCCGCACTTGAAGTTTGCCAATCTCGCTGAAACGAAACTTCCCGATGAGCACCCGGTTGAAGACAGGTATCCTGTCACGGCCACTGGCCTCGAACCCGCTTTAAGGCCCAGCGAAAGCCATCCCGGCTTTGCAATTTTCAGTCTTGTTACGAAGGTCATTCAAACAGGTTCTTCACTTCCGACAGTGACGGGAAAGTCATGTCCTTGCCGGACAGCTTAAGCTCTTGGCAAGGAACCGGCCAATCGATCCCGAGTTCAGGGTCACTCCAAAGTAATCCGGCCTCGCATTTCGGAGCATAATAGTCACTGGTCTTGTACAACACCTCGGTATGCGGCTCCAGGGTCATAAAACCATGCGCAAAGCCCTCAGGTACCAGAATTTGCCGGCCGTTTTCTGCTGAGATCACGGCCGATACATGCTTGCCGAACGTCTTTGAGCTTCGCCGAATATCGACTGCCACATCGAAAACCGAGCCTTGAGCTACCCGCACCAGCTTCACCTGTGCATGTGGAGCAACTTGAAAGTGCAATCCCCTGACGGTCCCGATCTTGTCCGAGTAGGAATGATTATCCTGAACGAACTCTGTGGCAATGCCCTGAATTGCCAGATCCCGCCGATTGTAAACCTCGCTGAAATAGCCCCGCGCGTCCGAATGCCGCACTGGTGTCAGCAACAAGACCTCCGGAATACTCAACCTTTGTATCTTCACATTCAGTCCTTGAAATTCACCTGACTGTGCACTGCCAAACGGCTATACTTGCGGCAAGCCGACAGGCTGGGGTCCTGCTGATGACCATGGCCTGAAACTGGCTTCGCGCCGGACGGGTACAAGGCGTCACTGGCTCCAAACCACTAACACAATGCCCTGCCAGATTGGAGTGGCTACTTCGGGCCAGAATTGGCAAACCGTCCGCAGCCGTTTGTCCAGACACAGAGAAGACTGCGGTACCAGTTCGGTATACGCTGGACGATTGCCTTGCAGATTCCTGCCTCGTGGCTACATATGGGAGACGTCATCCCGCAACATGGCGGTGTTCTGCACCATGGCATTTCCGGCAAGAATTCTGGCTATGACAGCAGCCATTTCACTGGTCGCCTCGATTCTGCTGGCAGAGACCAGCGACGATGTTCTTGTCCCAATTGATCTCACCGATGAAGAAAACCGCTCAATAAGTCTGACGGACTACCAGTGGACAAAGAGGCTACTGGTCGTGCTGGCTGACACGGCAAACGATCCGAGGTTTGTTGAACAGCTCGAGTTGCTGGAGAAAGAATTTTCCGAACTGGCTCAGCGGGATGTCATCGTCCTGCTCGATACTGATCCATCCGTGCGCAGCCGCTTGCGGGAAAGCCTCCGCCCACGCGGCTTTGCAATCATTCTGATCGGCAAGGAAGGACAGGTCAGGCTGCGCAAACCCTTCCCTTGGTCTGTCCGCGAAATCAGCCGCGCCATCGACAAGTCACCCTTGAGGCAGCGGGAATTGAGGCAGGGCAGCTGACAGATCCAAATTAAGGATCAATCAAGTTCCATTATCACATCGCCAACTGCCAATGTGTCGCCCGGAGATGGCAGGATCTTCGTGACGACTGCCTTCCGCTCGGCCTTGAGGACATTCTCCATCTTCATTGCCTCAACGGTGCAGAGTGCCTGGCCAGCTGCCACTTCATCTCCTTCGGAGACTGCAAAGGAAACCATGACCCCTGGCATCGGACACGTCAACTGCCCGACGGTCGACTCCTCGACGATGGCGGCCACGATCTCCCCGAGTTCGTCCTGACGCGGTGTCCGAACGTCGACCTTGACGTCGACTCCCCGGTGCCGAATGCGGAAGCCGCCAGTCAGCCGGTCGGTCTTGAGGATCATCTCCTCTCCATCGAATCGGAAAGAGGCCAGGCTAGTGGTAGGGTCCCAGTCGGTGATTACTTCAATGCTGTGTCCGTCTTCAAAATGGACAACGCCCAACCCCCGCGCATACTCAACATTCAGCCTGAACTTGGTTGAAGCAACAGTCACGAACCAGCCCTGAGCAAAGTCCGGCGGCTTTGCACCCCCGATCGCGTGCCGCCGTTGTTCAAGTAATTCATGCATCCAGGCAGCTGCAGAGGCGAGGTGCCGTGCTGTTGTTTCTGATGGCTCCACCCCGGCAAACCCATCCGGAAACTCTTCTTCAATGAACGCCGTTGACAGATCCCCGGCAACGAACTTTCCGTGGTCCATCACCGCAGAAAGAAACGGCAGATTGCACTTGATCCCTTCAATTTCGAACTCGTCCAACGCCCCGCGCATGACATCAATGGCGGATTCCCGGTCTGCGCCCCAACTGCAGAGCTTGGCAATCATCGGATCATAGTGAATCGAGATCTCGCCGCCTTCGAAGACACCCGTGTCATTGCGCACGGCGCATTCGGGCCCTTTGCACTCTTCCGGCGGACGGTAGCGGGTGAGGCGGCCAATCGAGGGCAGGAAGTCGTGGAATGGATCCTCGGCATAGATGCGCGACTCAATCGCCCAACCATTGATCGGGATATCCTCCTGCCGGTATTGCAGTTCATCTCCGGCGGCCACCCGAATCATCTGTTCGACCAGATCAATTCCTGTGATCAATTCAGTGACCGGGTGTTCCACCTGTAGTCGCGTGTTCATTTCCAGGAAGTAGAACTGCCTGTTTTCATCGACAATGAACTCCACGGTTCCAGCGGAGCAATATCCTACCGCCTTGGCCAGTTCGACCGCCTGGCCGGCCATCTCCTGCCGGGTCGCCGGGTCAAGGAAGGGTGATGGAGCCTCTTCGATCACCTTCTGGTTGCGGCGCTGGATCGAGCATTCCCTTTCGTTGAGATGGATGCAGTTGCCGTGCGTATCCGCCAGCACCTGAATCTCTATGTGGCGCGGGCGGCTTACAAACTTCTCGAAGAGTATCCTGTCGTCACCGAAGGAACTGCGTGCCTCGTGACGTGCCGACTGGAGACCCTGCAACAGCTCGTCTTCAGAGAACGCAATTCTCATTCCCTTGCCGCCGCCGCCCGCAGACGCCTTGATCATCACCGGATACCCGATCGACCTGGCGATCTTGAGCGCTTGCTCTGGTCCCTCAATGCTGCCGTCGTGGCCGGGAACCGTGGATACACCCGCTTCTGCGGCAATCTGTTTTGAGGTGAGCTTGTCTCCCATGGCTTCGATCGCCGATGTCGGTGGACCGATGAATGCCACCCCTTCTGCTTCCAGCGCCTGAGCGAAACTACTGTTCTCCGAGAGAAACCCGTATCCCGGATGAACGGCATCGGCCCCAGACTTCCTGACGGCGTCTACCACTCTTTCAATGTCGATATATGACTTGGCCACAGCGGGCGGGCCGATGAGTATCGCCTCATCGGCCATGCTGACATGACTCGCGCGGCTATCCGCTTCGGAGTGGACAGCTACAGTTCCGATCCCAAGCCTGCGACAGGTACGCATCACCCGGCAAGCGATCTCGCCCCTGTTCGCAACCAGAATCTTTTGAAACACGCGATCAGGCTCGCGATCGGATAAAACTCCGGCCGCCCTTAGGTTGGCAACTCAGCGCTTTGTCCAACGAGTTAGCGCTGTCTTGACGGGCAGCCGGAATCAAACTGGTAAAATTGGTCCTGGAGCTTCAGTTGGCTGTCGCCGCACCAAGGACTGCGCCTGCGATCGCGCCTTCAACAGGCTTGTCGAATGCGATTTCGCCGACTGCGGTGCCCAAGGCTCCGCCAACAGTTGCTCTCTCCAGTTCCTCGTCCGTACAGCTGGCGACCGCAAACAGCCCCAGCACGCACGCAATCAATGAAAAAGTGCGCATATCCGCCTCCAGTTTCTTGCCCGGCAAGATTGTTGATCCTGTGTGACTGTGATGCGCCGGAGACATCGCAGCAAGGTGATTTTATTGATTCAGGCAGAATTCCGCAACATGCCAGCAGAAAGTCACAGCGGAATGTTGTCATGCTTTTTCGGAGGGTTTGAAACCTGTTTTGTCCGCAAGGCAGCGAAGGCCCTGCAAATCCGGCTTCTGGTATTGCGCGGCATGATCACATCGTCGACATAACCCCGTTCCGCAGCAATGAACGGGTTTGCAAACCGTTCTTCGTATTCTGCCGTTCTGGCGTTGATGTACTCGGCATTGCCGAGTTCAGAACGATAGAGGATTTCGGCTGCGCCCTTTGCCCCCATGACTGCGATCTGGGCGCTCGGCCAGGCATAGTTGATGTCTCCGCGCAGGTGCTTGGAAGACATGACGTCATAGGCGCCGCCATAGGCTTTCCTCGTAATCACGGTGACCTTTGGCACCGTGGCCTCGCCGTAGGCAAACAGCAGTTTGGCGCCGTGCTTGATGATCCCGCCATACTCCTGTGAGGTTCCCGGCAAGAAACCCGGTACGTCGACCAGCGTGAGAATGGGAATCTCGAATGCGTCGCAAAATCTGACAAACCGGGCCGCCTTCCGTGAGCTGTTGATATCAAGGCAACCGGCCAGGACCATCGGTTGATTGGCGACCACACCGACCGTCCTCCCCTCCAACCGGATGAAGCCTGTAACGATATTGGCGGCGAAATCGGGCTGCGTCTCAAAAAAGTCGCCTTCGTCTGCCAATCTGAGGATCAGTTCCTTGATGTCATAGGGGACGTTCGGGTTGTCTGGAACAAGCGTGTCCAGCGCTTCCTCCACACGGTCCGCCCTGTCGGGCGTTTCGAAGACTGGTGGTCCCTGCCGGTTGCTGGGCGGAAGAAAGTCGAAAAAGCGGCGAACCTCCAGCAGCGTTGCCACATCATTGTCAAAAGCGCCATCAGCGACCGAAGAGCGCGTGGTATGGGTCTTCGCTCCGCCGAGTTCCTCGGCCGTTACCGTTTCGTTGGTCACTGTCTTGACCACGTCCGGACCCGTGACGAACATGTAGGAGCTGTTCCTGACCATAAAGATGAAATCTGTCATTGCCGGCGAATAGACTGCGCCACCGGCGCATGGTCCCATGACCACGCTGATTTGTGGGACGACACCCGAGGCAAGAATGTTTCGCTGAAAGACGTCGGCATAACCGGCGAGCGAGTCTACGCCCTCCTGAATGCGAGCCCCGCCGGAGTCATTGAGGCCGATGATAGGGGCTCCATACTTGACCGCCATGTCCATGACCTTGCAGATCTTTCCGGCGTGGGTTTCCGAAAGAGAGCCCCCGAACACCGTGAAGTCCTGACTGAATACATAGACGTACCGGCCGTTGATCGTTCCCCTGCCTGTAACCACCCCATCTCCGTGATAGGTCGTCTCCTGCATGCCGAATTCGGTGCAGCGATGCGTGACGAACAGGTCGAACTCCTCGAATGATCCTTCGTCGAGCAACAAATCGAGCCGTTCCCGGGCCGTCAACCTGCCCTTCTCGTGCTGCCTGCCGATGCGCTGCTCACCGCCACCCAGGCGCGCAAGCTCCCGTCTCTTGGACAGTTCATTCAAGATCATTGGATCAGTTACCCTTGCTGCCTGCCGCTCTGCCGCGGCGATTCCGACAATATCGGCCAATTCTCCGGGGTTGAACAGGCCGCATGGCCTGCATGCTGCGCAGTGGACAAAGCCGGCAGCCAAAAATAACACGGCCACATGACCCAGCTCCCTGTAGTTCGTTTCCTGGACAGGACATCGCCTCCTCACATCGTGACGCTCATCCTCTTGGCGAGCATCGGTCCCCTTTCCATGACGGTGTTTCTGCCGTCCCTTCCCAACATGACGGAGTATTTCCGGACCGATTATGCGCTTATGCAACTGTCCGTTGCCGCCTACCTGTTCATGAACGGGATCCTTCACATTGTCGTTGGGCCGCTATCCGACCGCTTCGGGCGAAGGCCGGTCATTGTCTGGTCGCTCGTAGTGTTTCTGCTAGCGACAATTGGCTGCCTGTTGTCCCCTTCGATCGAGCTCTTTCTCGTCTTCAGGATGTTGCAGGCGGTCATCGTCACCGGAATTGTCCTGTCACGCGCAATCGTCCGGGACATGGTACCGCAAAGCGAAGCTGCCTCCATGATCGGATACGTGACCATGGGGATGGCGGTTGTTCCCATGTTCGCCCCGACGCTTGGCGGTTACCTGGACATGACTTTCGGCTGGAAGGCGAGCTTTGCGCTTCAGCTTGTCTTCGGCGTTCTTCTGTTCGTGTTCGTGCACTACGATCTTGGCGAAACCGCCAAGAATGTCTCAGCAAGTTTCGTTCAGCAATTCCGGGAATACCCTGAACTCTTCAGTTCGCGCCGATTCTGGGGATACACGGCGGCGGCGGCTTGTGCTTCCGGCAACTTCTTTGCCTATCTTGGAGGCGCGCCCATTATCGGTTCGGATCATTTCGGACTGACTCCGTCACAACTCGGGGTCTATTTCGGCATCACGGCATTCGGCTACATGACCGGCAACTTCATTTCGGGCCGGTATTCGGTCCGGGTTGGCGTGCACAGGATGGTCATGATTGGAGCCGCGCTCATGACGATTTGTCCTATTGGCGGCACCGTTGCAGTGATGCTCGATTTCACGCACCCGATCGGCTTTTTCGGCTTCGTCGTCGTTATTGGCATCGGAAACGGCATGATCTTGCCGAACGCGACCGCCGGCATGCTCTCGGTACGGCCGCACCTTGCCGGAACGGCATCCGGCGTCGGGGGCGCACTCACAATCGGAGGAGGAGCGGGAGTTTCGGCGATTGCAGGCCTGCTCCTTTCTGCAAATCCCCACCCGATCCAGTTGATCGCCATATTCGCCGCATGCGTTGCGCTCAGCCTGGTTGCCGCCGGATATGTTCAGATCATTGAACGGCAGGTTCGCCACCGGGCATAAGACGACGGCAGCGGCACGGCCTTGCCGCCTTCTCCCGTAGAAGATTCAACTGCCCCGGCGATTGCGGGAACTGATTACCGTCTCCCTCCAGGCAATGAACGATGTGGCTGAAATGATCAGCAATCCCCCTGCCAGCACATAGGGATCAAGTCCCTCTCCGAATATCAGCAGACCGATCAATGCCGACCAGACCAGTTGGAGAAACGTCACAGGCTGCGTGGCCGAGACCGGTGCCTTGCGGAATGCGATGGTCATTACATAGTGCCCGGCAGTGGCAAAGGCCGCGACCAGAAAAAGAATGGCCAACTGCCCAATGGTTGGCGGCACCCAGACGGCAATGGCAAAGGGTGTCAGCCCTGCCGTAACGGTGAAGGACAACATGCACACAATGGTCGCAGCACTGAACCTGTCAGTCATCCGCTTGGCCATGAGATAGGACACTGCGAAGGATGCCGCCGTTCCGAACATTGCGATATGCCCCAACGACAGTTCACGCAGCCCGGGCCGCAAGATCACTATTGCTCCGGCCAGTCCTGCACAAACGGCAAGGATCCGCCTGAACGCTACCCGTTCTCCCAGAACCAGGGCTGCCCCGACTGTCACCAGCACGGGCACCAGGTAATTCAGTGCCGTCACCTCGGCGATCGTGATCTGAGTCATGGCATAGAACCAACAGATCACCCCAGCAGAATGCGCCAGGCCGCGAATCCAGAATGTCAGGTGCATCCTTCCGCTGATGCGCGTCTGGAGCAATGATCGCAGCATCGGCAGCAGAAACACAAGGCCCAGCAGGTAGCGTAGGAACGCCGACTGGGCTGCGGGGACCGATGTGCCGAGTTGCTTGACCAGAGCGGTTACAGCGACAAAACAGATGCCCGAAACGACCATCCATCCGATGCCGGCGGCCACATTCCGCTCGCGCGGCCCTGGATCCTGCACAACTTCACCTATCGGTTCAGCATTGCTGTCGCCCTGCAGCCGGTCTCAGTAACCGGTTGCGGGGCAAACGGTTACGCAATGTGGTCAGAGGGCTTCCATCACTTCGTCGGAGATCTCGAAGTTGGCAGTGACCGTCTGCACATCATCCTCGTTCTCGAGGCTCTCGACCAGTTTCAGGACCTTGCGGGCTCCTTCCAGGTCCAATTCGGTGGTTGTGGTTGGCTGCCAGATGATCTTCGTCGATTCCGCCTCGCCGATGGCGCCTTCCAGCGCCGTCGATACGGCAGCAAGGTCCGAGTCAACCGTGTAGACTGAGTGATATTCGTCCGTTGACTCGATGTCCTCGGCGCCAGCATCAATTGCCGCTTCGAATATCTCGCCAGCGCCGACTGCGTCGAACGGGTAGAGGATCTCGCCCTTCCGTTCGAACATGTAGCTCACGGAGCCACTCTCCGCCATCTTGCCGCCACTCTTGCTGACGATCGTACGGACAGTGGTCGCCGTACGGTTCCGATTGTCGGTCATGGCCTCGATCAGAATTGCAACACCGGCAGGCCCATATGCTTCGTAGCGTACCTCTTCGAGGGTTGATGCGTCCGGCCCTGATGCCTTGGAAATTGCCCTCTCTATGACATCCTTGGGCACGGAACTGGACTTGGCCTCCTTGATGGCAAGCCGCAACCTCGGATTCTTGTCGGGGTCCGGGTCGCCGAGCATCGCTGCCACAGTAACCTCCTTCGACAGTTTGGAGAACAGTTTGGAGCGCGCCGCATCCTGACGCCCCTTGCGATGCTGTATGTTCGCCCATTTCGAATGACCGGCCATGTACCTACTCCTGATTGCCAGCAAGCCCGGCGGCAATCCGCCGGGCAAATCCCTTCCGATTTCCGCCAGCCAGTAGCCAAAGCTCCCAGAGCAATGATCTGCCGGATGACCGTGTCGGACAATCGCCTTTTTCTAGAAATGTCGCCGGGATTCAATGAGCAAGGCCGGGATTGTTATCCCGGCCCTGCCCACAGGAGAAACCGTGCCGTCAGTCGTTATCGGCGCTGCCGCTCGCCGATTGCCGGCCGCGGCAACCCGGCCAGGCCTTATCTGATGAACTCAGGATAGGCCTCCACTCCCATCTCGGAATGATCCAGTCCGTTGATTTCAGCTTCCTCGTCCACCCGGATGCCGACCGTCGATTTCAGGATGCCCCAGATGACGCAGGATACCCCGAATACGGCGACGCCAACGATGATGATCGGAATCAGTTGTCCGAAGAAGGTTGCGTCAGGATTGGTGATCAGGACGGCCATTGTACCCCAGATACCGGCAAACAGGTGGACCGGTATGGCGCCAACCACATCGTCGATCTGGAACCTGTCCAGCAAAGGCACGCCCACGACGACGATCGCTCCGCCGATAGCCCCGATGACCAGCGCCTCGAACAGGTTCGGCATCAAAGGTTCAGCTGTGATCGCAACCAGCCCCGCAAGCACACCGTTCAGGATGATCGTGAGGTCCATCCTCTTGTAAACAAGCTGCGTGATCACCATCGCCGCCAGCGCGCCGGCCATCGCTGCCATGTTCGTGTTGGCGAAGATCCGGCTGACATCTGCTGCATTACCCACACTGCCAAGCGCCAGTTGCGACCCGCCGTTGAATCCAAACCAGCCGATCCAGAGAATGAACGTACCGAGCGTTGCCAGAGGAAGATTTGAACCCAGGATCGGATAGATCTTGCCGTCCCGGTACTTGCCGGTCCTGGCGCCCAGGAAAATTGCTCCTGCAAGCGCTGCCCATCCACCGACCGAGTGCACCACCGTGGATCCGGCGAAGTCAAGGAAACCGAACTGGCTGTCGAGGAAGCCTCCGCCCCACTTCCAGGACGCCTGGATCGGATAGATGATTCCTGTCAGAACCGCGGTGAAGATCAAGAATGGCCAGATCTTGATCCTCTCCGCCAGAGCGCCGGAGACGATCGAAGCTGTGGCCGCGCAAAACATCAACTGGAAGAAGAAGTCGGAACCGGTAGAGGCATAGCTGATATCGTCGGCTTGCTCAGCTCCCACGCCGGCCGCCTCCAGGACGGCAAACCCAAAGTCGCCAAGATAACCGCCACTTTCGTTGGAACCGATTGACCAGTCTCCCAGTGGATACATCAGCTTGTAACCGATGAGCCAATACATCACCCCGGCTGCGGCAAAGAGACCGACATTCTTGGTGAGCTGGGTCGTCACGTTCTTGCTTCGCACCAGACCGGCTTCAAGCATGGTAAACCCGGCTGCCATCCAGAAGACCAGGAACCCGCATACGAGAAAGAGCAGGGTATTAAAGACAAAGACTGTATGCGCTGCCGGTTCAACACCGGCTTCCTGTGCAACCAGGCTTGCAGGCAACAGGCAGATTGCGACTGTTGCTCCCGCTAGTTTGTTGATCATTTTCGTTTCTCCTTGGCTTTCGTTTCCGCCCTCTGGCGCATTTCGTTTGCTGCCGTCCGTGACGGCGCGGTTGCTCCGCTTCGAACACGGGCTCCAGTTTCTGGAGGCCTCATGCTGTTTCGCCCGGCCGCCGCCTGAAATTCATGAACTGTTGGCAGCGATTGACTGATCTGCAGCCGTCATTAGCGAGCTGGATTTCTGCGGCGCAGAAACACCGCATCTGTCCGATCATTCAAAAGAAGGAGGGTCGGCCAACTGCGGTTTCGGATGTTTCGGTAACTTTTTGTGCATTCTCGCATCATATGCACAACAAATGAGCACACAGGTCGTTTCAATCACCGGCATTCGCTGTGTTGCTGGGTGAGAATTGCAGAGTATGCCACCTGATAGCCCTGCCAATCCGGGAAATCCGGTCCCCCGGCCTTCGGCAACATGAACATCATGAGATGCCGAAAAAGGCGCCCGGACCTTGACCGGCAGTTGCAAGCCGCCAAGCGGGAACCCATAATGAATAGCACACCACGAATGGACCGCAGAATGCGCACGGACACGCAATCAAGGACCGTGATTTCGGTATCGGGAAGTGAACGCCGGGACTTTCTCCAAGGCCTCGTGACGAACGACATCGATCGGCTTTCCGAGGGATTGCTCTATTCGGCGTTGCTGAGCCCGCAGGGAAAATACCTGTTCGATTTCTTCCTGTTCGAGACTGGTCAATCCATCATGATCGACGTGGCAGCAGACCGGGCCGATGACCTGATCAGGCAACTGTCGTTCTACAAGTTGCGGCGGCCCATCGAGATTGCAGTCACCGGCATGGAGGTACAGTCCGGAACGGGAGCGCCGCCGCCGGGGGCTTATCTGGATCCAAGATGCGCTGCTCTTGGGTGGCGACGCTACGGCAGCCATGAAGAGACTGTTGCAGGCCGGGAAACAGAAGCTCTTCGAGTCGAATACTGCATTCCGCAGTCCGGAATAGAATTGATTCCCGGCAGCACTTACATCCTGGAGGCAGGGTTTGAGAGGCTGAACGGGGTCGACTTCCGCAAGGGTTGCTTTGTCGGACAGGAAGTCACGGCGAGGATGAAGCACAAGGGGAAGCTGAACCGGCGGCTGGCAACGGTGATGGTTGAGGGCGACGCCCAGTGCGGCGACGAACTGAGGGCCGGTTCCAGGAAAGTGGGAACACTTTTCACGCGATCCGGAAACAAGGCCATTGCATATCTTCGCCTTGACCGGATCGGAGAGGAAACAGTCACGGCTGGCGAGGCCGTTGTGCGCTTGATCGAAACCAGCTGAGAATTCCGGTCAATGGCTGTTTCTGACCAGCGCCTCGAATTCCCTGAATGTGTTCCCGCTGGCTGCTACCAAGCCATACGGCGCCTGTCCTTCCTCGGCATTCCAGGGCGCATGCAAGCCTCCCGACTCCGTCAATAGCAGGCGGCCTGCCGAGGTTTCGTCCTCACTACAACGGGAGCTGAAGAACGCATCCATCCTACCGGCTGCGAGGCAGGCAAGATCAAGTGAGGGCGCACCGGACGAACGGACGGCCCCGACCCGGCCTGAAATCCTTTCAATGACTGCGTGGCATTCTCCGTCAACTGGCTGTCCCACAGGCATTTCGACCTCGACCATAATGTCCGGGAGTCGAACCCGGCTTGAAACGCGCATCCGTTTATCGTCGACCCAACTGCCGTCACCCTTCTCCGCCGCAAACATCTCGTTGTTCAGCGCGTCAAAAACCACCGCCAGGACAATCTCGCCCTTTTGCTCCAACGCTATCCGCAAGGCCCAGCGAGGCAATCCGTGACGGAAGTTCCTTGCCCCGTCCATCGCGCTCAATACCCAGTACCGCGTCGGATCATTGCCAGGGTGTTCGCCGTGGAAGGAGCTGCGGACACCATAGTTGGGCCTCGTTCCCGTCAACTGCTGGATGATCGCTGTCTCGGCACGTTCATGCGCCCTCCGGGCAAAGTCATCCACTCCCTTGACCGATCCTTGCAACTGCCTGATTTCGTCGAAGTCCCGAAGCATGCTCCGGCCAACTTGCCTGGCTACCTTTTCCATCAGGTTGAAATTCGCATTGTTCCGCAGCATGGCAAATCCTGTTCCAGAGCAGGGTTGCCGGCTGCGACTGCCACGCAGACCGGGCCACCGGCGATTAGACCCACCCGCGGGCGGGTTCAACTCAATCTGTCATGGACGCTGGCATGACAGTGGCCGCAAATGCGGGGCGGTCCCGAACATGCGCAACCTCGATCCAGCTCCGCGGTTAACCGGCATGGTCAGAATTGCGCCCATTTGGTGGTAGTAGGTCTGCTGCCGGAATGACAAATGACCTGCCGGTATCGGATCAGGCCCTTTCGGAGTAGGCGATAGTCTCGGTGTTGACCATCACAGCATCTCCCGGCCCGATAAACGGCGGCACCGAAATCTTGAATCCGTTGGTCAATCTGGCTGGCTTGTAGCTGTTTGCCGCCGTCTGTCCGGCAATCACCGGCTCGGTTTCCTCTATGGTGCACCTGACTTTTTGCGGCAAGGTAACGTTGAGCGGCTCCTCACCGTGGAACTCGACGATGACAATCATTCCCTCCTCCAGGAACGGCAGCCGGTCCCCTAGCAGTTCCGCGTCAATGTGAGACTGATCAAAAGACTCGCTGTCCATGAATACAAGGAGATTCCCGTCCTGGTACAAGAATTGGTGATTGCGCTGTTCCAGGCGGATCCGTTCCACCCGGTCTGCCGAGCGGAAACGTTCATTCAGCTTCGAGTGGTTCTTCAGATTGCGGAGTTCGACCTGGGCAAACGCCCCACCCTTGCCGGGTTTGACATGCTCAACCTTGACGACATTCCAGAGCCCGCCATTGTGCTCAAGTACATTTCCCGGACGGATTTCGTTACCGTTGATTTTCGGCATGGTGGCAGAATCTTGTTGAAATTTCAGGCAGGGAGTGTATATTATAGCCACTTACGGACGACAACAATTGGTTGGATGCCGCGTCCGCAACTGCACGATGTGGTTTGCACTTGCTCGGTCTGGCACGGGACCGGGATGGGGGTCGCTTGGACGTTCGCCAAGGAACAGGGATTATCAATGGCCGAATACGACGATACGGCTTTCAATCATGAGCAGGGATCGCGCTCGCGCAAGCTATTTGCGGCTGTCGTCCTTGCTGCACTCGACGACGCCATAGTCGACCACCGGAAGTATGGCAACGGCCCCGATGTGATAGAACGTTGGGCCCGGTCGAGGGACGGAAGGGAAGTGCTTACCTGTGCTGGTATCGACCCCAACGAACGGGTCGTCGATGGCTTGAAGGCATTCGTCGAACGAGGCATCAGGACATCCGTTGCCTTGTCCCGGGAAGAAAGCGAGCGCCGGACCCAAAGGGCGCGGGCCGCCTGAACACCTGGAATCACTGGACAGTTTGCCAGAAGGCAATCCTGCGACATGCCTCGGGTCACCTGCGAGTGGCGACCAAACGCCCGTAGTCGGTAGGGGCTTTCAGCCGTTTGACCGCATACCAGTCGTCCCTGTCCTCGACTGGCCTGAATTCAAGCTCGAATGGCAACTCGGGTTGTTCGGCCATGGCGCTTTCAGAATAGCCGTCTACACGCACGATCTTGCAATCACAGCGGAAACCATCGCCAAACGCCACCGGTTCCCCAAGCACGACTTCCGAACGACGTGTTCCATCATACAAGGAGAAGGACTTGTCGCAGATTTCGCCCAACTCCACATCGCGAAGAGCCAGATAAGACATGGTCAACAGGTCCAGCGTCCCTCGCTGCTTGCTGATTGAAGCCCTTGGCGTGCCAAGAATGTCCGGCGGCGACTTTTCGATCCTTACGGGAACGCCATTCCTGTAGGTAATGCTGCCTGACGCCTGGCTGCCGTCCCGTGATGTCGTTTCCACATAGTGCCGGGGGACCAGATTGCCCCGTCGTGTTGTTCCCTCAACCCTTCCGTCGTAGCGGATATTGGTGAACCAGTTTACAATTCCAGTCGAGGTCAACACGGCGGCAATCTTGTAGGACCGTTCCGAAACCTCACCCCTGATATTGAGGGACGCCACACGGAAACCACCGACGCTCAAGGAGAAATCAAGGTTGTCGATCCGGTTTTGGCCAAGAGCCGGAGCAGACAGCTGGGCTGCAAGGGCCAAAGCAACAGCAAACCGCACCGCCTGCCTCACTGGTGCCCATTCCTCTATCATCTTGACGGAAATCACATTCTTGAACGGCATCCGTGCAGCCACTATTCAATTGCGGCCTTCAAGTCGATGGTCTTTCGGACTTGGTGTGGCCCCGTGAACAGTACGGATCAACCAATTGCGTGAAATCACTCAAATCGCATCGCAACTTAGGAAGCGCGATCGACGCGCGCTCGCCGCTGCCATCACCCTGGTGGAAAGCAACAGGCCCGAGCATCGCGCCTCGGCCGTCAAGCTGTGCGACATACTGGCACAATCCCGATTGCGGGAAGCCATCAGAATTGGAATTTCCGGCACCCCCGGCGCTGGCAAATCGACGATGATCGACACCATCGGGGGCCAGCTGCTCGAACAAGGTAAATCAGTCGCCGTACTGGCCATTGATCCCTCGTCTACGCAAACTGGCGGTTCAATTCTCGGTGACAAGACCCGAATGGGAAATATCACCAATCACCCGGATGCGTTCATCCGTCCCAGCCCCACAAACTCATCGCTTGGCGGCATGGCCGCACGGTCTAGAGAAGTCGTGTTCCTTTGCGAGCAGGCAGGCTACGATTACCTGCTGATTGAGACCACTGGCGTCGGCCAGTCGGAGACGGCGGTTGCCGACCTTTCCGACATGTTTGTCCTCTTGGTCGCGCCCGCGGGCGGGGATGAACTCCAGGGCGTCAAGCGGGGCATTGTCGAGTTTGCCGACTTGCTTGTCGTGAACAAGGCCGATGGCTCACTTCGCGATGCGGCGCTCGCAACCGCCGCCGAATATGGGACAGCGCTGAGGCTTCATTCTGCGCGCCAAAAACCGGTGGAGGGTTTTCCGAAGGTCCTTACTGCCTCCGCGACGGATGGTTCGGGGATTGATGAGTTCATCAGCTGTATCGAACAGTTCATCAAGGCGCAGCGCACCAGCGGCCGTTGGACGGTCAATCGCCGTGCTCAGGACACCCGCTGGCTCAGATCTCAGTGCCAGCAGCTTGTACTTGCTGCCGCAAATCACTCAGAGTTGATCCGCGCCTGCTACCGCCGGGTGGAGGACGAATTGATGACCGGCAACTCAGTATTCGACGCGGCGGTGCAGCAACAATTGACTTTGCTGGAGGAACAACTGGCCAAGCGCCTCGGAGGCAGCGAACCGGGAGCAGGTTGACCGCCGCGCGGCTCTTTTGCTGAAACGAATTCGCATCATGGCAGCGGTTATTGGACGGGCTGTTGCTCGCCGGCAGCAGATGGACGCTTGACCACTGGCATGTTTGCACTTAGGGACGGCGCCTCCGGGCGGTAGAGATTCATAATGGCCGCCAGCAATCGAACGGAACGACCAATGCCCCGCGTTTGTGAATTGACCGGAAAGAGAGCGATCACCGGCAATAACGTCAGCCACGCGAACAACAGGACCAAGAGGCGGTTCCTGCCAAACCTCAATGAGGCAACACTCATGTCGGAAACGCTGGGAAAGTCGTTTCAATTGCGTGTATCGGCCTCCGCGCTGCGAACCGTCGACCACCGTGGTGGTTTGGACAGCTTCCTGGAGAAGGCACACGATTCCAATCTCTCTGCCCGCGCGCTGAAGATAAAGAGAGACATCTCCATGACACGGAAGTCGCTGGCGCAACCCGAAGAGGCCCCCGAAGAAAACTCGGAAGATACCTCTGCGTCCTGACTTGCTCACAAAGCACGCACAACTCTTCAGTTCTGACTAGCAATAATGGCCTGCCGCAGCTGGCTGGCATCATTCGGTGCCGCAGCGGTCTTCGCCCATACGGCAATTGCTTGCGAGGTATCGATAGAGAACCCACTGGTCTATGCAGCCAGCCCCGCAGCCAGGGCGGCTGCACTCTATATGGAAATCTCAAACCACTGTGACTCCAACGAGAAGCTGGTGAAAGTCACCTCAGAGGCAGCGGCGAGGCTTGCTCTTCATGGCACGGAGACCGGTTCGGATGGTGTTGCCACGATGCACAGCATTGACAACGGCCTGGAAGTGCCAGCCAACGGATCGCTGGTTCTCCAACCTGGTGGCCTGCATGTCATGCTCATGGGTCTTGCTGAAATTCCCCGGCAGGATCAGGTGCTGGAGTTCAGGTTGCAATTCGACACTTCGGGAGAAATCTCCATCAAGGCACCTGTCACTCTGACGCGACCGTAGCCAGCACTGCGCAGGAGACCAAAGCAGCAAAACAGCACGGTGGGTTCAAGTGAACGCCATGTCGCTTGATACCTGTATTTCCTTTCGTACATGGCCCAGGACGGCCGGGTCGGGTCGCTACCATTCAAGAGGCTTCCCGCGGACATTTGACGGAAGTCCGCAATTTTGGCATTTGCCCCGGACTCCGCAGGATTGCTCCCCGCATGCAACAAATCTCGCACGTTCGAAATTTTTCCATTGTCGCGCATATCGACCATGGCAAGAGTACTCTCGCGGACCGCCTCATGCAGGTCACCGGGACAGTCAGCGAACGCGACATGAAGGAGCAGTTGCTCGACTCCCTGGACATCGAACGCGAGCGCGGAATTACCATCAAGGCAAATACGGTTCGCATCGACTACCGCTCCAAGTCAGGCCAAGACTATGTGCTTAACCTGATTGACACTCCGGGACATGTCGATTTCTCGTATGAGGTCTCCAGATCAATGCTGGCGGTAGAAGGTTCACTGCTTGTCGTTGATGCCACGCAGGGAGTGGAAGCGCAGACGCTTGCCAATGCCTACCAGGCCATTACCGCTGATCACGAAATCGTCCCGGTTCTGAACAAGATCGACTTGCCCGCTGCGGAACCCGAACCGGTGCTTCACCAAATCGAGGAGCTCATCGGCATTGATGCCACGGAAGCCGTGCATGTCTCCGCCAAGACCGGGGAAGGTATCGGTGACGTACTGGAAGCAATCGTAAATCGTTTGCCTGCGCCTTCAGGTGACGCCGGGGGCAAGCTCAAGGCGCTACTGGTCGATAGCTGGTACGACGCATATCTGGGTGTGGTTGTCCTTGTCAGAGTGTTCGACGGTGTGCTTCGCAAGGGCGACAGAATCAGATTGCTATCCACGGATGCAGCCTACTCGGTTGACCGGGTCGGCGTGTTCAAGCCCTCGATGACCGAAACCGGCCGGCTTGATGCGGGAGAAATCGGGTATCTGACCGCATCGATCAAGCGGGTTCAGGACACGCGCGTCGGCGATACGGTTACTCATGAGCGCGGAGGATGTGCGGAGGCCATTGCCGGGCTCAAGCCCAGCCAGCCAGTGGTATTCTGCGGACTGTTCCCATCCGACAATGACGATTACGAGAACCTTCGGGATGCGATTGACAAGATCTCGCTAAACGATGCCTCCTTCAGTACCGAACCGGAAGTATCTGCTGCACTTGGTTTTGGATTCAGATGCGGCTTTCTGGGATTGCTGCATATGGAGGTAATCCGGGAGAGGCTTGAAAGGGAGCATGGGTTGGACCTCATCGCCACTGCTCCATCCGTCATCTACAGGGTCCACGGCAAGGATGGCAGCAGCACGGAACTCTACAATCCGGCAGACCTGCCTGACCCAATGACGATCGACAGAATTGAAGAACCCAGAATTGATGCGACAATCTTCGTTCCGGACAAGTATCTGGGCGATGTTCTCAAACTTTGCCACGATCGCAGAGGAATCCAGAAGGAACTGGCATTCACGGGGCGCAGGGTCATGGTCTCCTATGACTTGCCACTGAACGAGGTTGTGTTCGACTTCTATGACCGGCTCAAGTCAGTAACGAGAGGCTATGCTTCCTTCGATTATGCGATTTCCGAGTATCGAACCGGGAACCTCGTCAAGATGCAAATCCTGGTCAATGGAGACCCCGTAGACGCCCTTTCGATAATGGTACACCGCGACAAGGCAGAATACCGCGGCCGAACAATGTGCGAGCGTCTCAAGGACCTAATACCGCGGCACCTGTTCAAGATCCCGATTCAGGCTGCGATCGGGGGCCGGATCGTGGCGCGTGAAACCATTCCTGCGCTTCGCAAGGATGTCACGGCAAAATGCTACGGCGGAGATGTAACAAGAAAGAAGAAACTTCTGGAAAAGCAGAAAGCGGGCAAGAAACGCATGCGTCAGGTCGGCAGGGTGGAGATTCCGCATCAGGCATTTGCTACCGTTCTCAAGCTTGATCCGAACTGAATGCCCTTGAGACCGACGCGCAATGGAGGCAAGAGTTTGGAACCGATCTTCACGCTGACACCATCACCAGTTCGCCGTCATCTTGGCACCGGCATGATGCTCTTTCTTGGCGCCGTGCTGCTCTACATTGCGGTCGGCAGTTCGACCAATTCCAGCTTCAGCTTTCTGCTATTTGCCGCCCTTGGGGTTGCCGTGTTTCTGATAACCTGGAGAATTCACACCTCGACCGCCAACGCGCTGGTGCTCAGCAAGGATGGCATTCACTCCACAGACGGGACGCTTGTGGCGGAAGTCAGCAACATAACCAGGATCGAACAGGGAGTCTTTGCCTTCAAGCCGTCGAACGGCTTTACCATCATCCTGACGGAACCAATGGCAGCCGCCTGGTATCCCGGACTGTGGTGGCGCTTCGGACGGCGAGTGGGAGTGGGTGGCGTAACGCCGCGCGCTCAGGGCAAGCTCATGGCCGAGCACATTTTAGTGCAAATGAAGAAACGGGACTGACCAAGCGCCCGGAACCGGCCACCCTGAAGCGGCTGCGCCGGCAATGTACGATATGGCGTGCCGTTCAGATTCCCTTGGACTTGTAGCTGGTCACAACCTTCTCAATCGCAACAAGATAGGCGGCTGTCCTCAGATCATCGACATCATTGCGCGCATGCCAGACTTCGCGCATTGACTGGTACGCAAGCCTCATGGTGTCATCCAATCCGGACCGGACCAGTTCAACCTCTCCAGCTCCCTTGCGATACCGCTCCACAAACCTGTCTGAAAGCTTGACCGGGATTTGCGCTTCGCCAAACAACCGGTTCAACTCCTCGACCAGAAGCTGACTCTGCGCCTCTTCCTTACGCCGCTGCATGCGGCCAAATCTGATGTGGCTGAGATTCTTGACCCACTCGAAATACGAGACCGTGACGCCACCGGCATTGGCGTAGGTATCCGGAATGATTACCGTTCCCTTGTTTCTCAATATTTCATCGGCTTCAAAGGTCACAGGACCATTTGCGGCTTCAATGATCAGCGGGGCCTTGATCCTCTCCGCATTCTTCTCGGTGATCACCCCTTCAACGGCTGCGGGAACCAATATGTCGCAATCCTCTTCCAATACGGCGAGACCATCTTCGACATACGTACCGGCTCTGCACCCTGCCAACCCACCCTGTTCCGAAATGTGATTCCGGACTTCTTCGACATCCAGGCCATCTGAATTCAACAAGGCGCCGTCGCGTTCGATAATGGCCGTGACCCGGGCACCACTCTCTTCCGAGAGGAATTTTGCAGCATGGTAGCCGACATTGCCCAAACCTTGCACGATTACCCGCTTGCCTTCGAGCGTGCCGTCCAAACGGGCCCGGTTTGTGTCCTCTGGATAGCGGAAGAACTCTTCAAGCGCATACTGGACGCCCCTGCCGGTTGCCTCAATCCGACCGGAAATACCGCCAGCGGAAAGTGGTTTGCCAGTCACACACGCCCGCGCGTTGATGTCCGTTGTCTTCATGCGGGAGTACTGGTCGGCAATCCATGCCATCTCGCGTTCACCGGTTCCCATATCCGGAGCGGGCACATTCTGACTTGGATTGATCAGATCGCGTTTGGTCAGTTCGTAGGCAAATCTACGGGTGATCTGCTCCAATTCAGGTTCACTGTAGTTGCGCGGATTGATGCACAGACCGCCTTTGGAACCGCCAAATGGCACCTCGACGAGGGCACACTTGTAGGTCATCAGCGCGGCCAATGCCTCGACCTCATCTTGGGAAACTGACTCGTCGTAACGAATGCCGCCCTTAACCGGTTCCATATGTTCGGAATGGACCGACCTGTAGCCAACGAAGGTCTCGATCCGGCCGCGAAGCCTGACCCCGAAACGTACGGTGTAGGTGCTGTTGCAAACCCTGATCTTCTCCAGGAGACCAGGAGGCATGTCGACCAGGGACGCGGCCCTCTCGTACATGCGGTTAACTGAGTCGCGAAATGACATGAATCAGCTTCGGCCTTTGCCGAACTCCCCCTTACTGCGGGGAGTACGCTCTGCGCCAAACGCATTCCACCGCATTCGCTTCCGCCCCGATTTCCGTTCCCGGGGTTTCATCACGCGTTGGCATGAACCGACGGATGCCGGGCTTGGTTGGTACCGCCTCCCCGGCTCGAACGGGGGACCCCCAGATCCACAATCTGGTGCTCTAACCAACTGAGCTAAGGCGGCACACCTTGGCAACTTATCCTACACTAGGATGATCCCGCAACCCGTTCATCCGGCCGAATGCGTATGCGAATTCTGGATCACCTGCATTGCCGCCCCGTCCAAAAATCAGCAATGGCGGAATTGACACGTTAAGTGAACTGCTGCACAATGCGCTTAATTCTGGGGTGCGGGTTCCATGGACAACGTGAACTCGCAAACTCATGCAAGATAAGGACGAATTCCATGTCAGATTCAGCAGGTGATTTTGGGGTGGTTTGGGGAAAAGTCGTCGCCCGGTCATGGAGCGACGACGAGTTCAAGTCGAAGCTGCTTGACGATCCTCGCGATGTACTTTCGGAAGCAGGATATAGCGTGCCGGAAGGCGTAGAACTTTCGATCAGCGACAGCGGTCCGGACAGGATGCACCTGGTCATCCCTCCGGCACCAGAAGGCTTTGACAGCGAGATTGGTGACGAGAGTCTTGAAACGATGTCTGGCGGATATTGCACCATCTGTTGTTGCATGCCGCCAAGTCAGGTCGGTTAACGGGATCGTTCCGCAGCAGGTAAGTTCGTCAACTTCGGTCCGGTGTAGTTCTCGGAAAGACCCAGAGCGAACGTGGACGCCCCTGTTGCCGCAATCACATATGCCGGTTATCGGCTGCATCAATTCGGACTAGGAACCGTCGCATGTCCTGCCAGTTTATGCAGCCCCGGCTGTTGGCAAGAATCTGTTCTTGGACCATGCCCAAATCCACACTGACTTCTTCGATTCAATTCGTCCGGGCTGGGTTGTTCCGATCCGGTTGTCACTGACAACCTACCCGCACAATGTCCTGCTTCCTGACAACACAACAGGATGGAGGCCTCGCATTAGTGGCGGGCCACTAACTCGATGACCCTGTCGTCGTGATTCTTAACTGTCTCGCCAAGCCAAATTCAAAGGCAGTCGCCTTGTAACGATGCCATTGGCCACATGGCGAAGCAAATCGGCCCAAACGATCCGCGTAAATTTGTTGGCTAGCGCCGCTGCCGTAGGCTTCTCAACCAGTTCACGGCGAGACCACCAATCCAGACCGCTCCGCAACTGCCGACCATGGCGGATCACCGCTGTTGCACCGGGAATACGCCCTGGAACTGCTGCCCATGTTGGAGATGCTCCCTCTTTACCTCAATTTTGCTGCGGTCTGGAGCCAGCAATCATACCGAAATACTTTGGATCGGAACTATCGTCTGTATACAGCCCTGAAACTGCTGCTGCGTCTTCGCCGTGGAAGTTGCCGTATATGTTTGCGTCAACACCTACGACAGCGTCTATTCGCGCACCTCCCATTTCGGAGTATTTTAGTGTCAGATTTTCACCAGTGAATGTACCGTCGGCAATATCAACCACGATGTCGCCTGAAATTGAGCTCGATGTGTGTGCCTGAGTTCCAGTTGTGCCGTCCAGTTTTCCTGTACCATCATCAAAATTTACATTCATCGAAAAGCTTCCCATGTCGACACTGGTGTCATCAGTCTTACCGAAATAGTTTCTTCCAGTGTATACGAACTCTCCGCTTGGCTTACCTGACATAACGGCGCCACCAGCCTCATACGCTCCAACTTGATTTATATAGAGATATAGAGTGTATGCTTGGCCAGTCTTGTCAAAAAAGTACTCGCCTTCCGTTGTCACCACCCCCCCAGCAGCCTCAATGTCAAAATTGACGTAACTGCCATAGCCATCATTCGTCTTGACTGCGGAATTGGGACCATACTCTGCATTCACTGACGCAATCGCTTGGTCCTGGGTAAGAACAACTTCACTGTCCTCTTCCAAGTCTTCCTCGGTCAATGCTTCCAAAGCGGCAACAACATCCCCGATATTTCGTCCCATCACATTGGAAACATACGTTTCGCCACCATCTCTAATCCGAAAATTCGCAATACCCGACCCATCGGCAAAAGTCTCCAATACGTCTCCGTTGATTGGTGGTGAGCTTGTGGTACTGGCCGTGTTGTTGCCGCCACCGCATGCCGCGACCAGCGCCAATCCTGGAATCAGAAGAATGGCATTCTTGTTCATTTTGGCTCCCCGCACTTCAATTTGCCGAATTTCCTCTTCGCACTAATTCGCCGAAGGCTGCTACGCAATGATAAACGACATGACGAGGTTCATTTTGGGTCCCTCGGATAGGGCGTCACGCCACATGAGTTCGGATTGCCAGTTGAACCGACAATTCACGAACCGACATCCGTTCAATGACATGCTGGAGCTGATGGTCTGCATCTTGCCGTAGACTCCGGATAGACCACCGCACTCGAATCGCTGGAGCGCCGCTGGTTACCTGCCTTATTGCCGACCGGCCAATTGCCTGCCAATCAAGGCCTGCACGAGCGTTTTTCGATCGTAACAGTTGCAACCAGCAACCGGTTCGAGTTCTACCCAGCACTGGCGCGCAACGTTTCCCATGAACTGGCATCGAGGTGCGCCTGATTGCGGTCGGCCGCATTCCTGGCGAACTTGATCAGTAGCTTCTTGCGCCGCGCTGCCGGAAGGCGATTCTCCACTCCCATCCGGACAAGTTCCGCGTCGTGACGATCCGCAAAGATCAAGCCAGTGTCCTCCGGCAGGAGATCATACGGAAACTGCCTGTCAACTGCCCAGAAGAACCGGTCACACCATTCCAGATAGCCATGCCACTTTGCATCCGACATGTAGTCAAGCCTTGATGACTTGCACTCTACCACCCAGATCTCGGCTTTGGGGCCAATTCCCATTACATCTACGCGAAGCCCCGATACGGGAGAGAATTCGTCCAGTGTTGCGAAGTCGTAACTTCTTCTCAGGTGGCGTTGCACGCCGCGCGCAAGCAGCCGCCCAGGCTGGATCATGGACTCCATGCAGCAATTATGGATTATTTCGCCCGTTTGGCAATCGCCAGGAGCAGAACACGGAGTCGATTGTGATCCCACGCCTCAAGAAACCAACCTGCTCCCTGAAGCGCCAAGATCGCTTAATCAGCGGCAGCCAGCTCCGGACCTGCCACATTCCGGTATTGTCCGAATGAGGTCCAATCTCCCCGAACTCAAACGTTGTGCCAGGAAACAGGCAATGGCAGCGCGCGCGAATGCCGCCAACGCAAACAGTGAGGAATCTGCAAACGATCATCTTCGGCAAGCGCTTGACGGCTTGTCCGGGCAGAAGATTGTCTCGGGCTACTTGCCAATCGGAAGCGAAATCAGCCCGCTACCGGCCTTGACCGGATGTGTTGCTGCCAGCACCGTCGTCTGTGTTCCGGTTGTCGACAAACCAAGCCACCCTCTCAAGTTCCGGCACTGGACTCCAGAGGCATCGCTGATCCGTGCCGAGCATGGCATCCAGATTCCAGCCAGCGGTGACTGGCTGCAGCCACGCGTGCTTGTTGTTCCACTACTTGCCTACGACAACAGGGGATACCGCCTTGGCTATGGCGGTGGCTATTACGACAGAACTCTGGAATTCCTGAGAAGGTCAAGTGGTGCTACGGCAATCGGGTTCGCCTACTCGGCTCAAAAACTCCACAAGGTTCCGGCAGAAGCATTTGATCAGCGGTTGGACATGGTGGTAACCGAACTGGGTGTGCAACATTTCCGGGCGCAGTCCTGATCGCAGCAATTGGGTAAGAGATGCGGATTTTGTTTCTTGGCGACGTCATGGGCCGCACTGGACGGGAAGCGGTCTGTGAAGCCGTTCCCAAGCTACGGAAGCAGTATGCGCTGGATTTCGTGGTAGCCAACTGTGAGAACGCAACTCAAGGTCGCGGTGTCACGCTGCCGCATGCCAGAACACTGCTGGCCGCCGGCATCGATTGCCTGACGCTTGGTGACCATGCATTCGACCAGCGCCAGTTGCTCTCCGAAATCGAAAGCGAGCCTCGTTTGCTGCGTCCCGTGAATCTCGCGCATTCGCCGCCTGGTGCAGGGTTCGGCGTATTCAAGGACCAACGCAACAGAAAACTGCTTGTGGTCCCGGCACTTGGACGCATCTTCATGGGCAAACCCTACAGTGACCCGTTCATGGAAGTTTCAAGGATCCTCGAACGATACCCGCTGGGAACTGCCGTTCACGCCATCCTCGTTGATTTCCACGCCGAGGCAACATCCGAAAAAATGGCAATGGGGCACCATTGTGACGGCAGAGCAAGCCTGGTCGCTGGCACCCATACGCATGTACCGACCGCCGACTGCAAAATCATGAAGGGTGGTACTGCCTACATTTCCGATGTCGGAATGTGCGGCTGTTATGACTCTGTAATCGGCATGAAGCATGAAGAACCGCTGAGCCGCTTTGTTACCGGCATCAATCGCTCCAGATTGGAACCTTCCTCGGGCCCTGCTGCCGTCTGCGGAGTCCTGGTCGAAGTGGATGACGCAACTGGAAAAACGATACGGGCAGATCCACTGCGGGCCGGGGAAGGCATTTCCCTGTCGACCCCAAGTGAGTGAGAGGCCCTCGGGCATGCGCGCACCGTTATCCGTTATAGTGCCCACGCTGAATTCGGCATCCGAACTGCCGAGGCTCGCCGAAAGCCTTTACCCGGGCCTGCACACAGGATTGATCCGTGAACTGATTGTCGCTGATGGAGGCTCAACCGATGGCACTACCGAGGCAGCGGACCGGATAGGCGCCTTGATTGTGTCTGGACGAACGGGCCGCGGCCAGCAATTGTCAGAGGGTGCCCGCGCTGCCAAAGGTGACTGGCTCCTGTTCCTGCATGCCGACACTGTTCTAGAGGATGGGTGGGAGAGCGACGTTGATCAACATGTCCGGTCAGTTCCTGGCCAGGCAGCATATTTCCGGCTGAGATTCTCGTCCCCAGGGTTCCTTGCATGGTGGGTGGCGGGCTGGGCCAATTTCCGCTCAAAGGCATTCGGCCTGCCCTATGGAGACCAGGGTCTGCTGATATCAAGACGCCTTTACGAGCAGGCGGGCGGATACAAGGAGATCCCCATTTTCGAGGATGTTGAGATTGTCCGCAGATTGAAAGGCCGCCTCCAATCGCTGAGCACATGCGCGATCACTGAACCCCGCCGCTATCTCGACGACGGGTGGCTGAGACGCGGCAGCCGCAACCTCATCCTGTTGATGAGGTATTTCTTTGGAGAGTCACCGCACAAATTGGCACAGGCATATAATCGACCGGGAGCAGGCCTAAAACGGCCTCGAGCCGGTGCCTGGCTGATTGGAAGGGGCAGTCGATGAACCTTAATCGTGGCCGGAATTACATGGCCATTCCGGGGCCGTCAGTCATGCCGGATCGGGTGCTGCGGGCCATGCACCGGGCCGCCCCGAACATCTACTCAGGTGAGATCGTGGGGCAAGTCGAGAAGATCCTCATTGACCTGAAGCGTATTGCCGGAACACGCTACCATACAACAATCTATATCGCGAATGGTCATGGGGTCTGGGAAGCCTCACTTTCCAACACCCTCAGCAGGGGCGACAAGATCCTTGTTCTCGCAACCGGGCCGTTTGCCCAAGGATGGGGAGGGTTTGCGGAGCAACTGGGCGTTGAGGTTGAATACCTCAATTTCGGATTGCGCAACGCTATCGATCCGCAGGCGGTGGCCGACCGGCTTGGCAAGGACAAGTCAGGTCAGATCAAGGCAATCTTGGCAGTTCAGGTCGATACGGCGACATCCGTTCGCAATGACATTGCCGAATTGTCCCATGCGATCAGGTCGGCCGGCCACCCCGCACTTTTGATGGTCGACTGCATCGCCAGCCTTGCCTGTGATGAATTCCGCATGGACGAATGGGGCGTCGACGTCATGATCGCCGGAAGCCAGAAGGGGTTAATGACCCCGCCCGGGCTGGGATTTGTGTATTTCAACGACCGGGCACGGGAACAATCGCGCAAAGCCTCCCTGCGCACGCCATATTGGGATTGGGAAAGGCGGGTCGATCCAGAGGAGTTCTACCTTTACTTTTGCGGCACAGCTCCGACGCATCATTTGTTTGGGCTGAGTGAAGCGCTTGACATGATACTCCGTGACGAAGGACTGGAGGCCGTATGGCAACGGCACCGGATTCTGGCGAATGCCATCTGGGCGGCTGTGGATTGCTGGGGAAGCGACGGCGATCTTGAGACCAACATTTCGGATCCAGATTCTCGCAGCCATTCCGTAACGACCATCAGGGCCGGCGCGCCGTACGGACTCCAACTGCGCCGATGGACCGAAGACAACGCCGGCCTTACACTGGGGATCGGGCTTGGCATGGGAACAGACGAAGACCCCGACTCAACCTCCTGTTTCCGTATCGGTCACATGGGTCATCTGAATCCGCATATGGTCCTTGGAGCACTCGCCTCAATTGAGGCCGGTTTCGCCGCCATAGGCTACCTCCGAGGCAGCGGGGCAGTTGATGCCGCCGCCAGGGTTTGCGCTGAAGGGTTGCCGCCCCCTGCAGCCTGAGATCACCCTCCGGCTCCCAGCCGCTCCAGCGCCTGCTGGTAAACACTGGCTTCACTTTCGGAACTCGCCAGGCGTTGGCGGTTCTCTTCAATTACCGCTTCGGGCGCGCCCCTCACAAATCCCGGATTGGCAAGCCTGCTCTGGATGGCCTTGATATCCTCCAGCGTCCGGTCAAGCGACTTTCTCAGCCGGGCGCGTTCAGCCTCAAAGTCAATGATATTGTCCAATGCCAGGCAGAAGGTTCCACCTTCGACTGAGATCGTTACCGACGCGGCGGGCGCTGCCGGCGCATCTTCGAGAGACTCCAGTCTGGCCAGCCGCGATACCTGCGGGAGATGCTGGTCCAATACGGTCCTGAACTCCTCCTCAAGATCAATGGCAAGCATGCGGATCCTGGCTCCTGCCGGTACGCGCATCATCGCCCTGACCGACCGGATTTCCTCGATCAGCCGGATGATCCAGCCAATATCCCTGGCGGACCCGGCATCTGCCAGTTCACTCTCCCGGTGACCAGGCCAACGCTCATGCACAAGCAGGTTCTTCCGGTCGGAGAAACTCCAAATTTCCTCTGTGATGAATGGCATGAAGGGGTGCAAAAGGGTCAGGCATTGATCTATGACCCAGGATACGCATTGACGGGTTTCCGCCACTACTTCAGCATCGCCGGAGTTCAGCAGTTCCTTTGCAAACTCAAGGTACCAGTCGCAAAAACTCCCCCAGACAAATCCATATAGTGCTTCGGCGGCATCATTGAACCGGTAGGATTCCAGCGCATCGTCAACACGCCCCAGGACGCTGGCAGTCTCTCCCACGATCCATCGATTGACCGGATTTGAGACATTGGCTGGCTCGAAATGGCCTTCGCGCCGGCACTCGTTCATCCTGGCAAAGCGGGCAGCATTCCAGAGCTTTGTGCCGAAATTCCGGTATCCGGCGACCCTGTTTTCCGAAAGGCGCAAGTCCCTGCCCATGGCCGCCATAGAAGCCAGCGTAAAGCGGACCGCATCTGCGCCATACTTGTCAATCAACTCGATCGGATCAATGACATTGCCGAGCGACTTGGACATCTTGCGGCCATGCTCGTCCCTCACGAGCGCATGCACATAGACAGTGTGGAACGGAATCTGATCAACGACCGCCAACTGCATCATCATCATCCGCGCAACCCAGAAAAAGATGATGTCAAAACCGGTCACCAGTACGTCGGTTGGAAAGTAGCGTTTGAGTTCGGGGGTCGGTTCAGGCCAGCCCAGAGTGCCGATTGGCCAAAGGCCCGAAGAGAACCAGGTATCAAGGACATCAGCGTCGCGCGTAAGTTCGCGGCCGCCGGCCATCTCGGCCGCCTCTTCTTCCGTTGCCGCGCAATACTGGTTGCCGTCACTATCGTACCAGACCGGAACCTGGTGACCCCACCAGAGTTGCCGGGAGATACACCACGGTTCAATGTTCTCAAGCCAGCTTAGATACAGGTTTTCGTATTGTTGGGGCTGGATCTTTGTCCTGCCGTCCCGGACTGCATCAAGTGCGGGCCCAACGATGCGTTGCGCATCAACAAACCATTGATCTGTCAGGAATGGCTCAATTGCGATTTTCGATCTGTCACCATGCGGAACGGCATGCCGATCTTCATCGACGCCGTCCAGCCAGCCCTGCTCCTCGGCAAGTTTCACGATCCTCTGCCGAGCCTCGTACCGGTCCAGCCCGTCCAGTTCCAATGCCGCGCCGGCAACATCGCATCCTTCAAGGAATTCGGCATTGCCTTTAAGGTACATGGCTGCGCCTTGTGTCATGACGTTGACAGCCCGCAATTCACACCTTCGCCCAACCTCCCAGTCATTGAAGTCATGAGCCGGAGTGATCTTCACCGCACCGGTGCCCTTGGTGGGATCGGCGTGCCTGTCTGCAACGATCGGAATCGACCGGCCGGCCAACGGCAATCTCACAGTCTTTCCGACGAGGTGGCGGTATCGCTCGTCTTCGGGATTTACTGCGACCCCCGTGTCTCCGAGCATTGTCTCCGGACGGGTGGTTGCCACGACCAGATAGTCCCGGGTCTCCCAGGAAACAGGCTTGCCCGACTCGTCGAAGGCAACCGGATGCTGATAGGTTTCACCATTCTCAAGCGCGTAGCGCAGACGCCAAAGATGCCCGTCCACCTCCACCTGTTCAACTTCGATGTCGGATATTGCGGTCTCGAAATGTGGATCCCAATTGACGAGTCGCTTGCCCCGGAAGATCACGCCGTCATTGTAGAGGTGCACAAAGACCTTTAGCACCGCGTCGTGGAAGCCCTCGTCCATCGTGAACCGGTTGCGGGACCAGTCGCAGGACGCGCCGAGCCTCTTGAGTTGGTTGATGATCGCTCCGCCTGAATGCTGTTTCCATTCCCAGACCCGCTCAAGAAACCGCTCGCGTCCGAGTTCCCTTCTTGATGGTTCTCCGTTTTCGGCCAGCAGGCGTTCGACAACCATCTGGGTCGCTATGCCCGCATGATCCTGCCCCGGTTGCCACAACACGTCCATTCCCTGCATTCTTCGCCAACGGATCAGGATGTCCTGGATCGTATTGTTGAAGGCATGACCCATGTGGAGCACACCGGTCACGTTTGGCGGTGGAATCATGATGCAATAAGGCTCGGCATCGGGCAGGGCATTCGCCCCAGCTTCGAATGCATTTGCGTCTTCCCATCTGCTGTAGATGCGGCCTTCAGCAGTCGCCGGGTCGTAGTGCTTTTCCATTTTCCGCCTTCGGATTTGTTGAAGGTTCAAGATTTGCAAGGCAGGGACGATTACTTGATGCGCCGGTGGAAATGAAGTGACCTTGCGCCGAGTTCAGCCACGAACCCTCGCCAGCGGTGCCGCAATGCGTCAGGCCCGATGACGAGGACGCACGCTGCTACATGTGTTTGAGCTAGGAATAGCACCGATTGGCGAATAACCCGGGCGCATCTTGTGCGAACACGGGCAATCGGCAATGGCCGGTCCGTCCGGTTCTGCCTGATGGATGGGGCAACTCTGCCTTTCGGATGCCATTGCCTTGCAGTCCTGAATCGTTGACAATCGTGTTGCCAGAACAGGCTCACCAAACTATCGAAAGGTGGCGTGTTCTCCGGCGACCCTTCTGATCATGGGGTAGCCGGCTTCTCGAAAACTGAAGGCCGTCAAACCCGGCCAAGTGAGGAAGTTGCAATGAAGAAATTCGGCGTCAGCCAATCCGTGGGCCGGAAAGAGGACGTCAGATTCCTGACGGGAGCAGGAGAGTATGTAGACGACAAAGCGCCGGAAAATGCGTTGTTCGTCCAGTTCCTCTATTCACCTGTGGCGCACGGAAAGATCCTATCCATCGACACCAGCGAGGCACAGAAGGCCAAGGGTGTTCGAGCTGTTTTCACCGCCGCCGACCTCGTCGCTTCCGGCATGCGCAACAGCATTCATGCCGAGTTGCTTGCGCTTCCCGGCGGAGGGCTGGCCGCAGCTCCTACCCGTCCCGTTCTAGCGGAAGGAAAGGTCACGTTCGTAGGTCAGCCGGTAGCCTTGGTGGCTGCTGAAACCCTTAATCAGGCAAGGGATGCAGCCGAACTCATCGAACTGGATATCGAAGAACTTGAAGCGCATGTCGAAGTCGCCACTGGCGGCGAGAACATCCACGACGAGGCGCCAAACAACCAGGCATTTGATTGGTACAGGGGCGATGAGTCCAAGGTTGAGGCCGTATTCAGGTCAGCGCCGCGGACAGTATCGATGGAAGTAACCGATCATCGCATCATTGCGAACTCGCTTGAACCGCGCGGCTGCCATGCCGAATGGAAGGATGGACGGCTGCACTTCACCATCAACGGCCAAGGGGTGTGGGCGGCCAAATCCGACCTGGCACCCGTGCTGGGAGTGGAGCCTTCGGACATTCGTGTGCTGACGGCAGATGTCGGCGGTGGATTTGGGATGAAGGGATTCACCTACCCCGAGAATTTCGCCGTTGCGCAGGCCGCCAGGCTCATAGACCGGCCGCTCCGCTGGTTGCCAACCAGATCCGAGTCAATGCTGACGGACAATGCCGGGCGCGACCTTTATTCGACGGTCGAAGGCGCATTCGACGAAGACGGCCGCTTCCTGGCATACAGGGTACTGACCCACTGCAATCTCGGGGCCTACAATTCCTTCTATGCGCAGATGATCCAGACGGAACTGTCCGAGAAGGTCCTCACCGGGACCTATGAAATCCCTGATGTATTTTTCCGTGTGAAGGGGATTTACACAAACACCACTCCTGTAGATGCCTACAGGGGCGCAGGACGTCCCGAAGCAATCTACATGATCGAGAGGTTGATGGACCGGGCAGCAAGAGAATTCGGCCTGAGCCAATCGGAAATCCGCCGCAGGAATTTCATCCCGCCAGACCGGTTCCCCTACCAGCCATTCGGTCCAGAAGTGTTCGACGTTGGCGAATTCGGGAAGGTACTGAAGCGCGCGGAAACGGAAGCTGATTTCCCGGGATTTGAGAGGCGCCGTTCCGAAAGCGCAAGCAATGGAACCCTGCGCGGAATGGGGCTTTGCTATTACATCGAGGCCATCCTGGGCGATCCGGGCGAGACTACACAGATCGAATTCGCCGAGGATGGCATGGTGAACGTCTATGTAGGCACGCAATCAAACGGACAGGGACATGAGACGGTATATGCGCAGATCCTGCACGAGCGCGCCGGGATTCCGTTCGAGGCAATCCGACTGGTGCAAGGGGACAGCGACTTGATCGAGACTGGCGGCGGAACAGGAGGGTCGCGTTCGGTTACCACTCAAGGCGTTTCCATCAATGGTACAGCCGACCGGGTTGTCGAGAAATTCGTGCCGTTCGTGGCGGAGCAACTTGAAGAACCTGCCGAGAACATCGGATTTGAGGACGGCTCATTCCAGGCTGCTGGGACAAACAAGTTCCTGAACATCATGGATGCAGCCGAACTTGCCCGCTCGGCCGGTCGCAAGGACCTGTTGAGTACACAGGTCAGAACCGAGCTCCCGGGCAAGTCCTTTCCCAATGGCGCCCATGTTTGCGAGGTTGAAATCGACCCGGAGACCGGGAAGCTTGATGTTGTCAAATACACGGTGGTCGACGACCTCGGCGTGCTGATGAACCCGATGCTCGCCGCTGGCCAGGTGCATGGCGGCGTAGCGCAGGGCGTCGGGCAGGTGGTCCTGGAACATGCCGAGTATGACGAGATGGGACAGCTGCTTTCCGGATCATTCATGGATTATGCCATGCCGCGAGCCTCCGACATGCCATTCGTCGACTTCCATTCTGAGCCAACGCCTTCGGTCAATAACCCGATTGGCATGAAGGGATGCGGGGAAGCCGGTACGATCGGGGCCATGGCTGCCGCTGCAAACGCGGTTCAAGACGCGCTGTGGGACTCCGGCATCAGGGAAGTCAACATGCCCCTCACTTCAGAGGCAATCTGGCGCCAACTTCAGGCTGCTGCCTGACGCCGTCCCGCACACCGGACTACACGGCAAGAGAGGGTCCCAGCTGGATTCTGAACCAATCGGGACCGCAGTTCACGGGTCGCAGTGGCAATGCCGCAGACGCTGTTCTGCGGCGTGCCATCGCGTCACTGCATGCCGAGAGCCTTGAACATGTCCTCGACGGTAGTTGCAGGCCATGTTTCCGCCGGTGCCGATTCAACCCGTGCAAGGTAGGTGTCGGGGTCGTAGACCGGAATACCCAGACCCAGATGCTTGGCGGTCATCAGGCCAACCGACATGAGGAGACTGTAAGATGCCAGGCTTTGCTCGTTCCTGGCTGTTGCCAGGTTGCTTCTCGCGGTGAACATGTCCTGCTCCGAGTCAATCACGTCCAACGGGGTCCGCAGCCCCAGATCCGCTTCCCTCCTGACTGCCGCCAGCGCAAGCTCCTCAGCGGCAAGTTGCAATTCAGTCGCTTCGATTGTTGCGTTGGCCAGCTGTTGCTGTGTCCATGCCGACGCGACTCCCTGATCGACAACCCTTGCGGCCTGTTCAAGTTCAGACCTCGCCCGCTCAAGGTTGGCAATACGCTGGCGTATCGCTGAATCCGCCCGTCCACCGGCATAGAGCGGCATTCTCGCGGTCAAGGAGACAGATGCTGAGTCAACGCCACGCTCCCAGTTCCCAACCCTTCGATTGGTCGATAGATTTCCACCGAGGTAGACTCTGGGGACCAGTCCTACTTCCACCTGCTTGAGTGAATGCTGCGCAGCAGTCACTGTGTGTTGTGCCTTTGTGATCGATGGGTGGTTCTGGCGCGAAATCTCCCTTGCGTCTTCAAGCGAATTCGGGATTGACGGAAGAGCCGGGATCGGAACGAGGTCACCCGGATACTCGCCGGTCACCAGGCGATATGTCTCTCTGGCTATCTCATATTGACCCTGCCTCACCAGCACCTCAGTTCTCGAAGCGGCGAGGCGCGCTTCAAGGATGGTGACGTCTGTCAGCGTGCCTTCGCCGATTTCAAGCCTGCCCTTCGCGGCAGCCAACAGGCCTTCAATTACGCGCAGGCCGCGTTCGGAAAGCTCAAGAACCTCCTTCTTGAGCAAGAGGTCGTGGTAGGCGGAGGCTGCGTTAAACAGTACAGACTGCTCAACTTCCAGCAGCGACTGGCGCGCGGCCAAGACGGTGGAACGCGCTGCTTCCACTCCGAACTTTCCAGCGCCCCCATCCGACAGGAGCAACTCGCTGACGAGACTCAGCGCAGTCGAAACCTCGCCGTCCGTGGTTCTGACCGCGGTCATAGCACCCGGCGCCCTTGTCAGGTTTCCGCTAAGCGAGGCTGCCAGCGACAAGGTTGGCCGCAGAGCTGCGACTGCCGAGGCGACAGACTCGTCCTGCGCCCTGACTAACGCGCGCGTGGCGTCCAGCAGGGCACTGTTCCTGTATGCTGAAATAAGCGCGTCTGTCAGCGACTCTGCGCTAGCCTCACCAGAAAGCCCCACTGCGAGCGAAATCGCTACGGCTCCGGCTGTCAGCCCGGTTCTCTTGATCATGACCCCCTTCAACCTCGTCCGCACATGACGGACGGGCTCCTTCGTTAGTTCAGTTCGAAGACAAACTCCTTCTGCCGTTCGAAGCCTGGCAGCACCGGCGCGTCAGCATTGAATGCCGTTCTCCAGTTGATCGAGTCGCCTCGCCGGATGCCGACCTTGCACTCTCCGGCCGCCTGGCCGGAGTGGATGCAACCGATCTTGCCGCCTTCCTTGAGCTGCGAAATGATCGTATCGGGAACAACCTCGACGCCGCCCTGAATGGTTATAACGTCGTACGGCGAGTGCTTGGGTGCACCTCCCGACAGCGGGCCAGCCATGGCCACGGCGTTGTCGACAGAAAGGCTGGCGAAGTTGCCTTCGGCAATCTTGACCATGCCCTCATCTTCCTCAAGTGCGACCACTCCCTCTGCCATTCGTGCGATCACGGCGGCGGAGTAGCCCATGCCACTTCCTATATCGAGCACGAACTCGTTAGGTCTTATGTCGAGAGCATCCAGCATCTTGGCGAGGACCCGCCTGTCCAGCACCACTCTTTGGTCGCCAATTGCGATGTCCATGCCCGAATATGCAATCTGGCGGCTGGCATCCGGAACGAATTCCTCCAGCGGTATTTCCAGCATTGCAGCGATGATCGGAAACTTGGTGACATCGGCAGGCCTAACCTGGCTATCAACCATAGCCACCCTCTGACTTGTATAGTCAACCATCACTCAACCAAGTGCCCGTTAGCGTCATCCACCCTTCAGGATTGCCACACTCGGAGAGCATTCTGCAACACTGCATGTCAGTTGAAGGAACTGCAGCCTGCCGGGTTGGAGTCCAATCAACATATGGAAGTTAATCGGCTATCAACCGTTGCATGTTGTTGGCGGGTAAGTGGCCGGTTCAAGTTGCGCAATCCGGCTCCTTGCTCAGAGGCACAAGTTTGAGCGCTGCGTCTCGAATCAACCACGCAGAATCAGCATTCGGAACCGGCCGCATACACTCGGAACCGGGCGCCGATTTCCATTGGTTGGGCAGCGGTGGAAATGAAGCTTTGGCGGCGGTCATGATGGCAATCGGGTTGAAGGCAGCGCTGAGAAGTCGGCTTCGCGGCGGACCATCAGGTCTTTGGCTTCCAACCGTAGCGGAACTCGTTCTCGGCGGCCTTCGGCACTCTCGGGCCGTATCGAAACTCAAACCGTTATCGCCCCTTGCCTGCCCGGAATTGCCGAAGTCATCCGATTGCAGAATGTCATGACACATGTCCTGGAAGCCAAGGCCGAACGATCACCCTCTTCCATCAGCCACGCCGACGGTCCTGGACCAGGCACGGGGTCCAGTTACTGAGCCCTCTCTTGCTGGCACTCAATCAGAAAGCGCATCATTTCGGTCCCGTCCTTGCCCACATAGAAGCGGACCATCTCTTCGTCGAAATCCTGCCGCCGAACTGCCGGCACGGTGATCGCATCAACCCCTTCTGCCATCAGGACACCATTCATCATGAACCGGGCGGTTCGCTTGTTGCCGTCGAAGTAGAACTGCTGCAATGCGCCAAACAGGAAATATGCCATTCCCCGCTCCCGCGCGTCTGCAACTTCGGATTCCAGCAGAGCAACGCCCTCGGAATGAACGCGATTGAGTTCAGCTGCACCTTGTACTGTTGGCAACGGCCAATGGCGCCCGTCTTCCCCAAGATTCACGCTTGGATGCATTGTGGCATTCAAGGGATCGCCCTCACCCCGGAAATGCCCGGGATCAAGCGCCTCACCAATCGCAACGAGACTGTGAAGGCGATCGGATACATCTTTGACCATGCGGAACCTGCTTGCCTCAATGAGCACAGACAGTTCCCATGCGGCTGCGCCGAGGTTGCAAGCCTGCTGCTGGTCGAACGGGCTGTGGCCGCCGACCGTCTTGCCTTCAAGAAGCGCCTGGACCTCCGGATAGGTCATGGGATTATCCTCCAGCGCGCATGCGTCATAGACGAACGCCGCAAGCGACTCCCTGTAACGGAACAGGGCGCTTTGAATTTGCCCGCATTTGCCCGGTGCAATCGCACTACGGTTCCACTTGAATCCCAGTATTTCAAAAAGCTGCATCTGACTGCCAACGCCCGAGGTATCTGGAAACCATGCAGGTCTGAATTCATGGCCTGCATGTCCAACAACCACCAATTACGGAATCCCGCAATGTCATTTGAGGAATACGGGCTGGGACTGCTCGTGTGCGGCTTCAAGCACCGGCGCGGAATTCTGCCGGATGGAGCTCCCTCAGCCTGTGACGGAACTATTGCTGGAATACTGCGTGAAGTGTTCCAGCGCTTCCGGATTGGCCAGAGCTTCAGTGTTCTTCACCGGCCTGCCTTCCAGGAGATTCTTGACCGCGAGTTCCACGATCTTGCCGGACTTTGTACGCGGAATATCGGGGACAGCAAAAATGTCCGTCGGCACATGCCTCGGTGATGCCTCGGTCCGGATCCTGTTCCTGATTTTGCCGGCAAGATCTTCGGTCAATTCGGAACCGTCCCTCAATCTCACGAAAAGAATAATCTCCGTGTCACTTCCTCGTGATTTGCCGACCACAAGCGCCTCCAAAACCTCTTCCACCTGTTCAACCGGGCGATAAATCTCCGCGGTGCCTATTCGCACGCCTCCCGGATTGAGCGTGGCATCGGAACGGCCATAGAAGATGAGACCCTGCGACTCTGTCAATTCAACCCAGTCACCATGGTGCCAGCAATCAGGGAAGCGCGAAAAATACGCTTCCCGGTATCTCTTGTTTCCCGGATCATTCAGAAATCCAACGGGCATCGACGGGTGAGGCGCAACACAGACAAGTTCACCAGGTTGGCCCTCGACCGGGCTGCCATTCTCGTCATAGACTCTCACATCCATGCCGAGATAGCGCTTTTGACATTCGCCCCGATATACAGGGCTAACCGGACTGCCGCCGACGAAACAGCCGATAATATCCGTGCCACCCGCTATTGATGCCAGACAGACGTCCCGCTTCCAATCCGAATAGACATAATCGAACCCTTCAGGTGACAATGGAGAGCCTGTCGAAAGTATGGTTCGCAGATGCGGCAGTTCACAATCGTCAACAGGCCTGACTGCTGCCTTGGCGCATGCATCAAAGTACTTTGCTGAAGCCCCAAAATGGGTGACTCTTTCGCTTTCGGCAATTTGCGCCAGCCTGGCTGAATCCGGATGCAGCGGCGATCCATCATACAAAACAACCGTCGCTTCGGAGGCCATTGCGCTCACCAGCCAGTTCCACATCATCCAGCCACAGGTCGTGAAGAACATTACAACATCTCCAGAGCGAATATCGCACTGCAGTCGGTGCTCCTTCAGGTGTTGAAGCAGTGTGCCCCCAACGCTGTGTACAATGCATTTCGGAAGCCCAGTTGTACCGGAAGAAAAGAGAATGAAGCCTGGTGCGCCGAATCCGGCGCGCAAAAACCCGGGCGCACTTTCCTGCCCGGCGATGTAGCTTGAGAATTCGGTTGCAGCATCATTCCTGCTGCGCAGCGAGAATTCATGACCGTAGTAAGGGGTCGCAACCAATCTCACCAGGGTTTCAAGGTCCCGGCTCACTTCGGCAGCCACATCAAGCGTTTCGAACCACCTCCCATTGTACCAGTAGCCATCACCGGCAAACATGACCTTGGGTTGCAGTTGGCCAAACCTGTCTAAGATACCGGCCTTTCCAAAGTCCGGTGAGCAGGAAGACCAGACAGCGCCCAATCCTGTAACTGCAAGCATGATCGCGATGGCCTCGGGCGTGTTGGGAAGTACACCAACCACCCGGTCCCCAGCTTCAACGCCATCATCCTTCAGCGCCTTCTGGATTGCGCCGACGAGCCGGGTCAACTCGTTGTGGCCTATCTCGCGGCGGTGGCCATCTTCACCGTAAAAGACCAACCGGCAATCATGATCGGGTTTGCGCAACAGATTTTCGGCATAATTCAGTGACGCGTCAGGAAAGAACCTTGCGTCTGAAATTGACGCACCCATATCAAGGACCGCATCGCCGCGCTCCCCGATCACTTCACAGAAATCCCAGACGTCACCCCAGAAATCGTTGGGCGACATCACAGAATGGCGCCACAACTCATCGTAATCCAGCTTATCCGAACTCCATCCTACGCCGGCCTTTCGCATAAAGGCCGCCAACAACGAGCTTTGCGCCCGTTTGAGCGACGGCCTCCAGAGTTCAGATTTCATGCAATTGGGATCGCCAGATCAAGCTTTTTGGGCTGTCCGGATGTACTGCTATTCGAATAGTCAAATCTACCGGCGGGCCACCCGGACTGGCCACAATTCACTAACCCTACTGGTTGATCTTGAGATCTTCCATCGAGAGTCCGCTGTCAATTGCTTCAAGAACCCATTTCGGGCTTCTCCCCCTGCCTGTCCACAGCTTGGATGGATCTGAAGGATGACGGTATTTTGGAGGAACCTTGCGCCCGGCATCGGAGCGCCGCTTCTGTGCCGGCTTCCTGGCGGAAGCGCCAACTGACAAAAGCTCATCCAAACTGAAGCCATGCCTCTTCGCCACTTTTGCCGCAGCAGCATGGGCTTTCTTCAGTTTTTGCTCATCTGTCCGGTCAAGCCTCTGTTGAATTCTATCCTTCAGAGATTCAAGTTGCTTTCTTGACATTGAGTTCAATTGCGACTGTTTGATCACGGTTTCCCTCTTTTGATCGTTTCACAAGTTTGACTGCAAATAGTCAATATTTTCCGAATGTCAAATCAAAATCCGCTCTGGTCCTTCACACGCTTGAATGCTGCTGATTCACACTTCGGGAAGCCGGGCGCGATATAGCAGTCTCAGTCAAAGTAGAATGCTCTGCCCAACCTTGTTGAATCGAACAACAGCAGTATGAACCAAATGCCACGCTGGAGGTTGATGCCAGACTGCCGCCGCCAATGATGGAACAAATTCGAACTCACGAATACTGTTGAAACTTCTTCTTCAATTCTTCTTCCGGGGTCTGGCTGCCTCGGCTGCAATGAAAATGGCTGTACGCTTGATCTGGTATCGAAGATGTTCATTCACGGCGCCTACCGGCACTAGCCTTCCACAGATCAACCGTCCTCAGGCTTTCGTGTGACTGCCGGTTTTGATGCAAATCGACGCATGGCCCGAGCACCATGCTGCCCGGCAAATTCTGACAAATTCACCTGTGGAATAGTTATTGGCTGATGAAAATGCGGATTGGGCCATCGGGGCCAAGAAAATGCTGGCGCCAAGCTGGAGGCGAGTACCGGATTCGAACCGGTGTACACGGATTTGCAGTCCGCTGCGTAACCACTCCGCCAACTCGCCATATGGTCCCCTCTCTATCGGCAAATGGCAGGCTGCGCAATTTGAGTATCGCGTTGTCTTGCCGGACGCGCAGTTCAAGCCGAAACTCTTGAGCGCGACTAGCTGAAGATTGCTCTTTGGCAACCGAACAGTGCTTGAAAAGCCGTCGCAGTTGCCATCCTTGGAATCGCCTCACCGACGAAGCATCGGCTTGATCCATGCCAAATCCACCTAATCTCTGCCAAATTCGCATTCATTCTGGCCGTCGGTGTACGACTGACACCGCCAAGGGATATCTTGTCGCCAGCCCGTTGGTCGCCAATAGCGAAATTCCCGCAACTTGGGTTCGTATGAGCGGCTACAGAACTTCCGGCGCGCACCGATCATTTCGTTCCATTCGCTTGGTTTCTGCTGCCGACGGGTTGTCCGGCTTGACGTACATCATCACATAACAGGGGAACGGGAGTCGGAGCCAACAGATTAGACAGGAGTTCCTGGCAATTCTGGGCCGATGTGTCGTTGGCTGACAGCACAAGTACACCCGGGACATGCGCAATTGATGTTGCATTGGAAATGAAGTAAAGTGACTGTGCAGGTTACTGAATTTTGGTGCCAAGCCTCACGGCTTTCTCAAGTGAACGCCTGCTTGAGACTATGCCGATAAGGTCAATTTGAGGGGAATAGCGATGGCTGACAAACGAACAGATCTGAAGGAAGTGTGGCCAAGGGTTGTTGCACAGTCGTGGAGCGATGCAGAGTACAAGTCGCGCGTGCTGAACGATCCCCGCCAGGTACTTACCGAGGCCGGAGTCAATGTGCCGGACGACATAGAATTGTCGGTCAGCGACGGTGGCCAATCGAAAGTCTACCTGGTCATTCCTGAAATGCCCGAACAAACGGACGCACAGATCGATGACGAGTCTCTGGAATCATTGTCTGGCGGAGCGCGTGGAATCTGCTGTTGCCTTTGGTGAATGATCTGCGTTTGCCGTGCCATGCGGTGCCGACAGGCATCTTGTGATACCGGCATGGCCCCATTAGATCGCAGCCCGTTTATATGGAGTCGACCTGATCGCTTGCTCGTGTGTTGATTTGCGAACCGGCAAGCAGGTCTGCCAACTGGACGCTAACAGCCAACAACACAGGAATAGCCGGAATCGGCTGCAATAGATGCCCCGGTTTCGGCACTTTGTCCGCCGATACGTCAAATTGTCATCTTGATTGTCGCTTTCGCTACAGATCTGCCTCAGCACAGCTTCACGGGTAAGCAGTAAATCCCGCTGGTGACTTAGTATGAATGCCTTGCCTGGGTACGGTCTTCCAAAAACTTGCCAGACTCGGTCCGCCAGTTTGATCGCCAAGGCGAACCCCGTACAACTCTACCCAAAGTGCGCTGAAGCTTGCCAAGAAACACAACTCAATTCCGGCAGCTGCAGGGGCCGATGACGCGGCCATTCTGGCCTGCATCCGGCAGACTGCTACGAGCCTTCCTGTTATATCCTCCTGATTGGATGCATGCCGACCAATGAAGGCAGGCGATGTGGCTTGACCAGGGCATCCAGAACCCGGATGCCTCGTTTGACGAAGCCAGTGGTGATCTGCTTGTGACTTCACCGGCAATTGCCGAGTTTCACTTGTCAGCGTGATAATGCATTCCTGCCGGTCACTAGGAGAGGCCCTTTGAACTTGCTGCCCGAGCGATTTAGGCACTGGTTTGAAACAAGAGGATGGAGTCTTCGCCCTCACCAGGAAGACATGATCCGCCTTGCGGGGGAGGAAGCCCTCCTGCTGATTGCGCCGACGGGTGGAGGAAAAACCTTGGGCGGGTTTCTGCCGACGCTCATTGAACTGACCGAGAGCCGTCATACCGGTCTACATACTCTCTACGTGTCACCGCTGAAGGCCCTGGCCGCCGACATGAACCGGAACCTCTCAATTCCGGTCGCCGAGATGGATCTTCCCATTCGAATTGAGAACCGAACCGGAGACACGACACAAAATGTCAGAAAGAGGCAACGGGTCGACCCGCCTCACATTTTGCTGACCACGCCCGAATCACTGGCGCTCATGCTGACCTATTCCGACGCCAGCAGCGTGTTTGCCTCGCTGAAGCGAATAATTTTCGACGAAATACACGCTTTGGCCGAGTCTAAGAGGGGTGACCAATTGATGCTATGCGCATCAAGGCTGCAACGCATGGCGCCCGGACTACGGCGAATTGGCCTGTCTGCAACCGTTCGCGACCCAGAAGAGCTTGCGGGCTTCATGTCGGTGAATCCGGAACGTTGCAGGATTGTCTCTGCAGACCCGGGGCCTCATCCAGATATCCGGATGCTCAATTCAAGGACCCCACCCCCCTGGAGCGGCGGCGGTGCAAGGCATGCGGCAGCCGATGTTCTTGAAGCAATCCGAAGTGCAAACACCTCGCTGGTCTTCATAAACACACGGGCACAGGCTGAACTCTTCTTTCAGGCACTCTGGAAGCAGAACTCGGAAGGACTGCCTATCGCAATTCATCATGGCTCACTGTCACGCGAGGCCCGCAACAAAGTCGAAGATGCAATGATCGAGGGCAAATTGCGCGCCGTAGTCTGCACTGGCACGCTGGACCTCGGGATCGACTGGGGCAATGTCGATCTTGTCATTCAGGTGGGCGCACCGAAGAATATCAAGCGTCTGGTCCAACGTATTGGGCGTTCAAATCACCGCTACGATGCGCCCTCGCGTGCCCTGATTGTGCCCGCCAACCAGTTCGAAGTCATCGAATGCGCGATTGCGCTTGATGCCGTGCGCGAGCAGGATCTGGACGGCGAACCCAGAGGCCGGGGTCCGAGGGATGTTCTTTGCCAGCACATCATGATTGCAGCATGCGCAGGGCCGATCACGGACTGCGACCTCTATGAGGAAGTTGTGAATGCGGGGCCTTACCGCTCATTGACAAGAGCGGAATTCGACGAATGCCTGCAATTCTGCGCTACAGGCGGCTACGCGCTGCAGACTTACGACAAATGGCGGCGCCTGAAGCTTCACGACGATGGCACGTGGCGGCTTCGAGACCCTCGTTCAGCAAGTTCGGTTCGAATGAACATCGGAACGATTGTCGACTCGGAGAAACTCAAGGTGAAGCTATCCCGCAGGCGCGGCGGCGCTCAGCTTGGTGAAGTTGAGGAATATTTTGCGGCTTCCTTGACGCCAGGAGACACGTTTCTGATCGGTGGCCAGACAGTTCGCTACGAAGCACTGCGCGAAATGGTGGTAGAGGTGAGCCGCGAACGTTCTCCAACTCCGAAGATTGCGGTTTTCCAGGGCACCAAGTTCGCCTCTTCGACAGTGTTGTGCCACCGGGTCATGCGCCTGTTGCAGGAAGAAGAATGGCCAGGACTGCCGGAGTACACTCGCAACTGGTTGCACACTCAAAGGCAGATTTCTGTCATGCCTTCCCCGAGCCGTTTACTGATTGAGAGTTTCAGGCATGAAGGCAACGAGTGCACTTGCTTCTACGGATTTGCGGGAAGAAACGCCCTCCAGACTCTTGGCCTGGTATTGACCCGCAGGATGGAAGAGAGATCCCTGAACCCGCTTGGCTTCGTGTCAAACGACTATGCACTGCTTGTTTGGGGATTAAACCGGGTTAATGACCCAGGCCAACTTCTGGACGGCCATGGACTGGAAGAGGGCCTCGACTCCTGGTTGGCAGGCAATGCGGTGATGAAGAGGACATTTCGAAGCGTTGCAACCATTGCGGGGCTGGTTGAACGAACTCTGCCCGGCAAACGAAAGACCGGCAGGCAGATCACGTTTTCGACCGACATCATCTACGACACCTTGCGGAAGTACGACCCCGATCACATCCTGCTGAAGATCACACGTGAAGAAGCAATGCGGGGACTGGTTGACTTTGCCAGGATCAGAGAACTGATTGAACGGGTTGGCAACCGCATTGAGCACGCCAGGGTCGAACGCATTACACCGCTTGCGGCGCCGCTTCTGCTTGAAGTCGGGAGCATACCTATCCGGGGAAAGGCCGAAGAGATCCTGCTTGAGCAGATCACCAACCAGAGCGGAGGATTGAGCATGCCGGTACAGGTCGAACCGGATGCCTGAAGTTGTTGCTTCAGGACGCCGCGAGCAAGTTGAGTTCCAGTTTAACGGCCAATTGGTACGAGCACGCGCCAGCGGAACGTTGCACATTGCCAGTTCGAACACATTGGTTGTCTCCGACCTGCACTTGGGCAAGTCTCAACGGCATGCGAAACGAAGCGGCGGGATACTACTGCCGCCGTATGAGACAACGGACACTTTGGCACGGCTATACGGCGAGCTTGAAGCAACTGCCGCTGAAACGGTCGTCTGCCTTGGAGACAGCTTCGATGATAATCTGGTTGCCGGGCAAGTATCTGCAGTCCACGGGGAGTCGCTGGCACGGTTTCAGCGCCAATGCCGGTGGATTTGGGTCTGCGGCAACCACGATGCCAGCCCCACCGGAGCCATCGGTGGCGAGATCGTTCCAGAATTCGGGCTTAAGGATCTGGTGTTCCGGCACATGGCCGAACCGGGCGCCCGCGGCGAGATTTCAGGCCACTACCACCCCAAAGCGCGTGTCTCGGCGCGTGGCCGCAGGATCAGCAGGCCATGCTTTCTTGCGGATTGCGACCGGATCATTCTCCCGGCATTTGGCACTTATACCGGCGGAATGGACTGCCGCGAGCCTCCGCTTGCTTCACTCCTGCGCAAGGATGCAATCGTCATACTCACTGGGCACCAGGCGACAGCAATCCCTTTCCGCCACTGAATTGGCTACCGCCTTGCCAAGCCTCAAGTGGGCGATCACAGGTATCAGACACACGTCTCGGGCTTCCTCAAAGCATGCCACAACTGCTCAACCAACATCGGCACGACACCCTGTAAAGCATCCCGGCGCAACGATCGCGGGTTGCCGTAAACACGAATACATGATGCAGATTGCAGGTTCATTTCCGGGGCAGCGAACAATTGCACGCGCCCAACTCTCTGGATCAGGCAACCAGGCCTTCCGGCATGCCACAGCCGATCGAACGGCGGCAAGCCATAAGCGTGTTCACAAGTAGGCAGGCAATCGTCATCGGACCTACACCACCCGGAACTGGAGTGATTGCGCCTGCGACTTCCTTGGCTCCGTCAAAGGCCACATCTCCGGCAATTCTATACTTGCCTTCCCCGAGCTCCGGCGCTGGCACACGGTTGATCCCGACATCAATCACTGTCGCGCCATTCCTTATCCAGCCGCCTTGAACGAACTCTGGCCTGCCAACAGCGGCGACCAGTATGTCGGCCGACCTGCAAACATCCGGCAAGTCCCGCGTCCGGCTGTGTGCGATCGTGACCGTGCAGTTTTCCTTCAACAGGAGGTTTGCCATCGGCTTGCCGACAATGTTTGAACGGCCAATCACAACCGCGTTCATCCCCGACAAATCTACGTGAAGGTCACGCAGAAGCATGAGGCAGCCCAATGGTGTGCAAGGAACCATGCCTTCCCGGCCCGTTCCCAGCAGGCCCACATTCGAGATATGGAAACCGTCAACATCCTTGGCCGGATTGATCGCATCAATGACAGCATTTGCATTCATTTGATCAGGCAAAGGTAGTTGGACCAGTATCCCGTGAACTTCGGGGTTATTGTTGAGTTGGTCCAGATGCCCAAGCAATTCGGCCTGGCTGGCGTCCTTGTCAAAGACCTTCTTGAAGGATGACATTCCGGTCTCGACGGTTTGCCTTGACTTGTTGCGCACATAGACCTGGCTCGCTGGATCCTCGCCGACCAGCACGACAGCCAGTCCGGGGACTATTCCATCACGGGATTTGAGTTGGGCTACCTCGTCGGCAACCCTCCCCCGCAACCTGGCCGCAAAGGCCTTTCCATCAATGACATGTGCCACCATTCGAATACTGAACCCCAGTTATACCGCAAGGCGTGCAGTACAGTCGCAACTGCTATCGCTAGTCCACAACACGGCAGGGACGTTTTGGCCCCCGTTCAATCCATGATCGTCCGCCTCCGGCCACCTCTGACTCCCCAATACTTTCCGAATGTCCAGTTCCGGCTTTGGTGGATATTGCCGACGGCAGGCCTCTGCCCTACCTGAACATGGCTTCAAGCTGCGGTTAGCTTCAAAAATGCCGCTGATGGGAACTGCCAGTTCGGCTGCTGAATCAATCATGCTACTTGATGAACGGCAGATCCCGCCGATCCTGGAAAGGTACTGGCCGCGTATCGTGAGGCCAGTGCGGTTGGACCGGCACAAACAATCTGGCGCTCTCACCCAGTTCAACGGTTCCAACTCGCTCAACCCATGCGGTGACACCGCGCCGGTTGGCAGCAGCAGCCTTGAACTTCTTGCCAAACCCCGGCATCTCTGCTTCGATCTCCCGCGCTGGAAGGTTGCAGGGCAAATTCTCAAAATCAACCGTCAGGGTAACACCGCGATTGAATTGCAATCGCGACCCAGGCGGGACGAGTGTGAATGCCGGTATCCCTGTGATGACCACATTGGCGCCCAACAGGCCTGGTGGCAAATCGCCAACTCCCATCTCTTGAGCGATGGCCTCAAGCTCTTCAGACGACAGCACCGTCACCTGACGTGTATTGCGGATCGGTATCCCGATCTCGTACATTTCCTCGACACGCCCGCAGGCCGGCCGGGTCAAACCACTATGCGACTCTCCCCCCATTCCGGCAAAATCGAAGCTAGCTATCGATCGCTCTTCCGATCGCAAACTGGAGCCTCGATTTCCAACGCAACCCATCCATTCCACATGAGCAGTGAATCCCGAGTCGCGGACTGATGTCATGATTTCATGCTCTGTAACCGGCGGAAGGCTGAATCCAACCAATCAGGCGAATAAGTCCCGAGCCTTGCCAATGCAACCCCGCCGCCCGCCGGGATGCAAATTGACGCGGATGATGTCCCCATGATCGCCAAGCTGACCGCCTCGCGCATGGCCGGACAACACATTTGCCGGAACGAGTGAAACCCGTGCCGCTCCAAGATGCATTCATTCCCGTGAATTGAGGGCGTGTGGCTAACACCCAGATCAGGCCCTCAGGACCCGCGCTCAGATGGCGGCTCCATGTTTACTTGAAGAATAGCAATTGAAGTAGACTCTCAAGTTGTCCTCAGTCCGGAATCCGGTTTGTCCTTTGCAGAACGGCCAGCTCTTGGAACCATGCTTGATTTCCGTGCCGGAAACGGAATTGCGTTTGAAGCTGCTCGTTTCTCCGTACCCACAGTAGCCTTACCTTCAATGATCTTCTTGATCTCCTCGCCAGTGAGGGTTTCATATTCCAGCAGTCCGGCGGCAAGGCGGTCAAGTTGTTCCCGCTTCTCCTTCAAGATCGACAGTGCCCGCTGGTAGGCCTCATCCACAATCCGCCTGATCTCAGAGTCTATGATCTTGCGCGTTTCCGGGCTGGCGACATCCGGCTGACCAAAACCCGGTTGGGCGTCCTGCCCCCCGGAATAGTCGATCTTGCCAAGCTTGTCGGACATGCCGAACTCTGTGACCATGGCCCGAGCAATCCTGGTGGCCTGCTTGATATCCGAAGCTGCGCCAGACGAGACATTGCTGGCACCGAAAACCAGCTCTTCCGCTGCGCTTCCGCCCATCGACATGGCAATCTTTGATTGGTACTTAGTCTGCGTGATCGATACCTCGTCCCGTTCGGGCATCGAATGGACAACTCCCAATGCCAGTCCTCTGGGTATGATCGTCGCCTTGTTGATCGGGTCATGCTGCGGAACGTTTAATGCAACCAACGCATGGCCTGCTTCGTGATAGGCAATTCTCTTCCGGTCCTCGTCACTCATGACGATCGACCTGCGCTCGCTGCCAAGTATCACCCTGTCCTTTGCGTTTTCGAAATCCTCCATCGCCACATGCCGACGGCCAACCCGCGCCGCGACCAGCGCAGACTCGTTGACGAGGTTTGCGAGGTCGGCGCCTGAGAAACCAGGAGTGCCCCGGGCGATCCTCCTCAAATCCACATCTGGTCCAAGCTTGACCTTGCGGGCATGCACCTGGAGGATCTTCTCCCTGCCCTTCAAGTCGGGCACAGGAACCACCACCTGCCTGTCGAACCTGCCTGGCCTCGTCAGGGCCTGATCGAGAACATCCGGGCGATTGGTTGCGGCAAGTATGACGACGCCCTCATTGGACTCGAAGCCGTCCATTTCAACCAGAAGCTGATTGAGCGTCTGTTCGCGTTCATCATTGCCGCCGCCTATGCCCACGCCCCGGGCACGGCCAACCGCATCAATCTCGTCAATGAACACGATGCAAGGAGCATTTTTCTTGGCCTGTTCAAACATGTCGCGGACGCGCGACGCGCCGACGCCAACGAACATCTGCACGAAATCTGAGCCTGAAATGGTGTAGAATGGCACGCGCGCCTCGCCAGCGATTGCGCGCGCAAGCAAGGTCTTTCCGGTTCCTGGCGGGCCAATCAGCAAGGCGCCCTTGGGGATCTTTCCGCCAAGCCTCGAAAACACTTCAGGCTCGCGCAGGAATGCAACGATCTCCTCCAGTTCTTCCTTGGCTTCGTCTATGCCAGCAACATCGGCAAAACTCGCACCAATCCGGTCTTCAGTCAGCAACTTGGCCGGGGATCGGCCAAATCCAAACATTCCAGCCGGGCCGCCACCGCCCTGCTTCCGCCTTGAATGCATGAGCAGAGCCAGCAGAACCAATCCGATGATGATCAGGATAATCGGTGGCATTTCATTCCCAGTGTTACCAATTGCGTGTTTGCGGCAAGCCGCCGGATGCTTGCCGGAATTGGGCGCAGGTACTCAAGTACGTCTACTGCGCCCTTCGTCAGGTTGCCTTGGGTTCGAGAAACCCTTCCGACTTGCCTCCGCCAGCCTTCCGCTTCTTCGGGACCGAAATCACAGTGCTCTTGGTTGCTCCCGGTCCGCCGTCACTGTCCCCTCTATCCAGAGCCTCACCGTTGAGGACCTTGGTGATCTCATCACCGGTCAGAGACTCATACTCCAGGAGTCCTTGTGCCAAACGGTCAAGCAGGTCGCGCTTTTCTGTCAGGATCGACTTGGCAGTCTCATATCCTTCTTCGCAGATCTTCCGGACCTCGGAGTCAATCTTCTCCTGGGTGTCGGGGCTTATCCCCGGACCCTGGTTGAAGGCTCCAAGATAGGTCTGTTGCTCCTGCGCGTAATCGATATTGCCCAACTCCTCGGACATGCCGAACTGCATGACCATTGCACGGGCAATCTTGGTGACCTGCTGGATATCGGACGCTGCGCCTGAAGTTACGTTTTCCGAGCCGAAGACGAGCTCTTCTGCTGCCTTGCCGCCCATGGCCATTGCAATTTTCGACCTGTACTTCGTCATGGTGACAGACAATTGATCCCGCTCCGGTAATGCTATGACCAGCCCCAAGGCCCTGCCCCTTGGGATTATCGTTGCCTTGTGAATGGGATCATGCTGCGGCACATTCATGCCGACCAGAGCGTGTCCGGCCTCGTGATAGGCCGTCAGTTTCTTCTCGTCTTCGGTCATGACGAGCGAACGGCGTTCCGCCCCCATCATGACCTTGTCCTTGGCCGCCTCGAAATCCTCCATCGCCACATGGCTTCTTCCCACGCGGGCGGCAAGCAGCGCTGCCTCGTTGACCAGATTGGCAAGATCTGCTCCAGAGAAACCGGGTGTGCCCCGGGCGATGATCCGCAAATTGACGCTTGCCGCAATCATGATCTTCCGTGCATGCACCGTCAGTATCTTCTCTCTGCCGGTGACATCCGGAATGGGGACCTCGACCTGACGGTCAAACCGGCCAGGCCGCAGCAATGCCGGATCAAGCACATCCGGCCGGTTGGTCGCAGCAACGACAATGACACCCTCGTTGGCCTCGAACCCGTCCATCTCAACCAGCAGCTGATTGAGGGTCTGTTCGCGCTCGTCATTCCCGCCGCCGTATCCGATACCCCTCGAGCGTCCGACTGCGTCGATCTCGTCGATGAAGACGATGCATGGCGAGTTCTTTTTCGCCTGTTCGAACATGTCCCGCACCCGCGAAGCGCCGACACCGACAAACATCTCGACGAAGTCTGAGCCGGATATCGTGAAGAACGGAACCCCGGCCTCGCCGGCAATCGCCCTGGCCAGCAGTGTCTTGCCGGTCCCCGGAGGCCCTACCAGCAGCGCACCTGTCGGGATCATGCCGCCAAGCCGGGAGAACTTGGCGGGATCTTTCAGAAAATCGACGATTTCCTCCAGTTCTTCCTTTGCCTCGTCAATGCCTGCGACGTCCCTGAAGGTGACACGGCCCTGCTTTTCCGTCAGCAACCTTGCCTTCGACCTGCCGAACCCCATGGCTCCACCGCGGCCACCGCCCTGCATCCTGTTGATGAGATAGATCCAGACACCGAGGAGAATGATGAACGGCAGAATGGGTCCAAGGAACGCCATCAGGCCGCTGGGCTCCTGTGGTTCAGCCTCGAACTGCACCTGGTTTTCGATCAGTATGGGTGTGAGATCCACTTCCCGGGGCCTGATCACAGTGAACTGTTGCCCGTTGCCGGTTCTGGCATGGAGCTTCTCGCCGTCAACAACCACGCTGCTGATCTGACCGGCCTCCACCCGCTCCAGAAACTGCGATAGTGGCATTGCCGGCGTGGTTGTGATGCGTCCACCGCCAGTGAATACATTGAAGAGGATCAGTACCAACACGAAGAGCGCGCCCCACAATAGAAGGTTCTTCAAGCCGTTGCCCAAGTATCGTGCCTCCTGTTCGTTGCAAGCCGGCCGGTGAGCCGGTTTTCGATTTCTGTGGATAAACTCAAACTATAGCCCTGCACAGATAATTGCAAAGCTGCCAAAATCAAACGCAAGGCGCCTGATTTGCAGCAAGGCCGGAACCGGTACGCCAGAAGCGCCACCCATTCGGCAAACCGGCGAACGGGGCGGCCAGCAACTGACCATCCTTGCGAAGCGCTGGCGACGAAACCAGGCACTCCTTCAGCCGGCCGGTTGATCTCCAGCCGACGCACTCCAGCAACCCGCCTTCTCCCAGCGGTCCGATACACGAACCGGGTGGCGGTGGCGGGCCGTCAAGCTGCCAGCACTGATCCCAGACCTGGCATGCCGCGACCGAAGGCCCGCATGCCGCCAATTCCCGGACGACGCTGAATCCGGATTTGCCGGTTGGCACCAGCAAGCAACCAGCCAGTGTGAATTTCCGCCCGGCTCGAACAGACTCCAAACCGGCAGCGAGCGCAGCAATTCTGGGCCGGTAGCATGAATTGGAGGCTCTCTTGATGGCGGAGGCGGTCAGCCGCAATCTGGTTTCATTCGGTAATTCCCAGAAACCGGCATTGAAGTGTGTCTCTTCAAGATCGCCTGTCACTGCAACATCGGCTGATGCCATTCTGGCGGCTTCTTGAAGCACCGCACGAGCATCCTGCATGCGTTCTGCCGTTGCAGAAAGCCGTTCGCAAGAAGCGCCAATCGATTCAAGGCCCGTCAAAAGGCGCCTGACCTTGACCCTGTCAAAGCGATCATCCTCATTTGACGGATCTTCGATCCATTCAATGCCCTCCTTGATGAGGTATTTCCTGAGTTCGGCCCTTCTCACCTGCAAGAGTGGACGAACCCAGTACACGCCGAGCCTTTGCACAACAGTTGGCATCGCTGACAGGCCGTCCACACCGGATCCTCGCGAAAGATTGAGGAGCAACGTTTCCGCCTGGTCGTCCATTGTGTGTGCCAGGGCAATGAAGCTGACATCTTTCTTGCCGGCCCAGTCAGACAACACGAGGTATCGTTCACGCCTTGCTGCGCTCTGAAGATTGCCGGTGGCCTCGACTTCACACGACAACACATCGTGCTGAATTCCCAAGCGTGAAGCGAGTAAAGCCACAAACTCGCATTCCGTCCCGCTTTCTTTACGCAGGCCGTGGTTGACGGATACTGCACGCAATTCCAACCCGCGTTCGGAACACCACGGTTTCAGCATTGTCATCAGCGCGGTGGAGTCGCCTCCTCCGGACACTGCCACTGCCAGTTTGCCGGACCCTTCAAGTCCGGCGACATGCTTGAGCGAATTTGAAAGGCGATCAGCGATATCAGCCGTCAATTGCATCCCAGCTGTTCGATCTCGAATGAAGCGGCGATCGATTCCGGCGACTGCGGAAATGCGACCAGTATCTCCTGATAGAGTCGGCAGGCCTCGGCCGTACGGTTCAGGTCGGTAAAGGACGAGCCCAGGCCGACGAGCGCCCGAGGTGCGGTCGCGCCTGTTTCGTCCAGCCGGTAGCTCTCGAGGTAGGCTCTGGCGGCATTGGTGGGATCCGAGAGGACCATCAGCGACTCGGCCCGGAAATAGTGGGCGTCGACGTTCAGGGCACTCAAGGAGAATTCCTGGGAGAATGCATCAAACAGCTCGGCCGCTCTTGCATGATCTCCTCTTTGAAATGCCTCCATGGCCAAGTCGAAGGAACTGCGTTCATCCGCGGAAGGCGTTGATTCACTGAAGCTGTCAACATCGGGCGGCAAGCCCTGTGCCGGCCCCTCGCTTTCGCCACCCAGTAGAACGCCATCCTCTATGGAAGCGAGGTCGCCACCTCCGAGTTCGACCAGCCGGAATTCCAGATCCTTGATTTGCCGCATACCGTCCTCGGCAATCCTGACGATCCTGTATTCCAGTTCCTCGATCTTCGAGATTGCCCGGCGGAGTTCGAATTCGAGATCGTCGATCCTCTGCATAGCAGCCGTATCGGAGGAACTTTCCAGGCTGGCTGCGGGACTAGTGCCGCTCTGATGAAGCTCAAGCCTGAGCGCTTCCAACGATCCGTACAGCGAAAACAGCTGCAGCCTGACGTCTGCCAGCGTGTCGGAATTGGCGTCCTGAGCGGCGGCCTGCCCCCAAGCGGCAAAGGCGCCAAGCGCTACCGCAGCCAGTATTTGCCTCAGCCGCTTCATCTAGCCAGTCAATTCCGTGTTGACGAGGGTTACTGCCCTGCGGTTCTGCGACCAGCAGGACTCGTTTGAACAGGCTGCAACCGGCCGTTCCTTGCCGTATGTCACAGTTGTAATTCTGCCCGACGCGACACCCAAGCCGACCAGATAATCCTTCACGGCACTTGCCCTGCGCGCACCCAGTGCGAGGTTGTACTCACGGGTTCCCTGCTCGTCTGCATGACCTTCAATGGTTATCGAGTATTGAGCATTGGTGTTAAGCCACTCCGCTTGCAGCGCCAGAACTGAACGGGCGTCATCGGTAATGTTGCTCTGGTCCACCAAGAACCACACCCTGTCGCCTATCAGGTTTGTAAAATACTCTGGAGAGCTAGGCTCGTAGGAAGGCACAATTGCTGGTTGGGCTGCCTCGCGCTCTTCTTCGGCAGGATTCCCAAACAGGCCGTATCTGCCTCCCTGGGTGCATGCCGTCAGCATTGCTGCCGCCAGCAGAACAGAAACAACTAGCCTTGCGTTCATGATGCTTGCCCTATCCAAAAGCTATTCAATTCACGGCTCTTCCTAATTCGGCCGCTTGGGAAAGTCCATTTTGAACGAAATTGGCTTGCGCAACAAATTGTTATTCCGCCTGCCTGGAGTGGCGGTCCTTCCGCCTGACCGAAATCGTTGCAGCGGCTTTCCCTGAAAGGCTGAGGTTCGCTTTCTTTACCATCCATTCGATCCAATGGCATGCCAGTCGCGAAGGTACCGAAGATTCGTCAATGGATTGCCTGACTAACGGTCCCACGGACGGCAATTCAGGGCAAGGTCATGAATGACCGGTCTACTGACAACCTGCTTGGTCGAACTTCAGAGCTTCTTGTACCAGAAAGGACCCGTGCAATCTGCGCATTGCCAGTCCTGGTTTCCGGCCCCTGCACATCTTGAGCCTCACGAGGCGAAGAGGCAGGTTGCCGAACTATACCAATGAGTCCGACTACAGCGAGCCGAAATGACCCGGTTCTCAATTCCTGGGGCCCGCAACCGCCGCCAACTGCAACGGTCGCGAGCCGGATCACTCATCAGAAACGCAAATGCACTCCCGCTCCGATACGGGTGTCGGGATCAACAGCATCCACATGCTCACCCCTCAGTGAGGCAGAAAGACCGCCCTGCAAGGCAAATTCCATACCTGCTCCGTAGTGCGGAACTTCCTCATCGCCCGTTGCCAATCTCGCATCTGCTGAGAGTGTCATCAGGCCCTCCATCAATCCAAAACCGTAACCGGCACGCGCTGCCAGAGAGCCAAGCGTCGATGTTGATCCACCAGTGCCATTCTCAAACAGAGTATCGTCCGACAGCACGCCCTCCTGCTGCAACCCCCATTCCTGGCGCAGCGAGGCTGACCAGCCGCGGCCTTGGGAGTCCGGCGCAATCGCCACACCGACGCTGGCGCCCCACTCCTTCTGATTGCTATCCGAGTGGGTTGCCAGCCAACGCCCCCTGGCATTCAGGCTTACACGGGAGTCCGGCGCATGCAGGCCGAAACCACCGCCAACTTCAATGCCCTTGCCAGTCAACCCGTCGCCGCCATCCCAGCGGAACGATACTGAACCGCGTGACGTCAGAACCCAACTGGAGTCCAGCGAGACCCCGGAATGGGCAGCTTCCACTCCACCGCTCGCTCTCCAACTCTTGATCGAAAGGCCACTGATCGCGGTTGACCCGTCTCCATCGGTCTTGAGCCGGACTATTTCCGCCTTGACCGGCACAGACAGCGTCACCTGCCCCTGCTGCGCTACCGCCCAGCGGGCGCCAACCGATGCGGCCGTCATGGACAGTCCGGCCCTCTCGACATCGCCATCCTCTGAATGATGCTCTGCATCTCCGCTACCAATGCCGAGTACAACCTGAACCGATCCGGTGCCGCTTGGCATCGCCATCTGCATGTATGGCCATGCGGCTCTCAAAGAGGTCTCGACACGGCTGCCGACCTCTTCTGTGACAAGGTCAGTCTTGCCGCGGCTGCTCGACACCGCCAAACCTGCAAGCAGGTTTTCGTTTGTCCGGGTGTCAAAACCCAACACCGCCGACTTCACAGAGCCGTCCCAACTGTCTTCTCCGGTCTTGCCTTCGAAACGCTGCAGGTCGCCACGCCCCCAGACGGTCCAACCCCTGCCGCTGTCTTCCTCATCACTCAACGACAACGTAAAGGCGCTACCGTCCAGCAATTCGGCATCTTCGACCGGTCGGTTGAAGGACTCTGTGGCATGGTTTCCGGACCACCAGCCGTCGGTCTGTCGGTGAACGGCTAAATTCCTTGAAGTTGCCGTGCCATTTACCGTCTGTCCACCCAACACCAAGGTGTTTGTGCCCGGCGTTGATTGCAGACGCTGGTCGATGACGGACGTCACTCCTGCAAGAGTAGCCTGACCGGCTGCCGCTAGCGACTTCGTCAGCACTTGCTTCTCCATCTCCACCGTCGGCCCCGGCACGGGAGCTTTGGGAGTGACCGTTGCTATCCTGGACGCCACACCACTGCCGTTGCCGTTAACCGCACGGACACGGAAGCCATGGGCAACCTCGCCGGACAGGCCGTTGATGGTGTGACTGCGTGTTGCTGCATTGCTGGGGTCGATAACGGTCCACTCGTCGCCAAACACCGCGTCACCCTCGCGCTGCTGGAATTGCCATTCGGTGATGCTGGGGTCGTCGGCAAGTGTCCAAGACAAGACTACCTGACCTGCCTGTTCGGTCGAAGCAGCGCTCAGCTCCGCCGCTGCTGGCGCCCCTGGCGTAACGGTCACCTCGTCGGACGCGGCACCTTCTCCCATGGAGTTCACCGCGCGGATCCTGAAGGAGTATTCGGTTCCATCATCTAGACCGTCGACGATGTGGCTGGTGGTGGTGGCATTGCTGCCTGCAATTTCCTCCCAATCGCTGAAACCTTCACTGCCTGCCTTCTGCTGAATTTCGTACCCGAGGATCGTGCTCTTTTTCGGATCCGCCCATTTCAGCGTGATTTGGCTGTCACCGGGAACTGGCGTAAGGGCCTCCGGCTTGGCCGGCGGCCCCGTCAACGTCGTGTAGATTATCTTCTGACTGTCAAACTCTAGTTCAATGTGAAAGTCGTCATCGCCCAGCACTTTGCTCAGCGTACCGTCAAATGTGACCTTTTGTTCGTCGAAATCAACTACCCCATTGGAAACAGAACTTTCGCCGACGTATATGCTTCTAAAGGTGCCGTCCCCAAGGTAGAAATAGAAGTCCGAACTGTAAGAATTCCCTATATCGACTATATTGCTGCCACCGTAAGTGGAAGCTCCTGAAATGTTCCAACTAGGCACAGTAAAGCCCTTCGAAGTTGTCGAACTGGAGATACCAAACTCCCAATACTGTCCGTCGGTATCACTCTCGAAAATCTTTGCGTTAATCCTGACTGTACTTGTAGGTGATTCCGTAAAGTCTGCCCGAGTGCGAAAATTCGAGACGTCAAAGCTACCAGAGGGGGTGACAGTGGAAGTCTCTCCATCATCGGAAAAAGTAAAGACCAGTGGGCCGGCACCAGCGGCATGTGTACCTCCAAACATCACTGCTGCACCAAGCAGCAAACCCAAGCCTGTACTGGAGATGCACCGGGTCAACCGGCATGCGGGTCTCACATAGGCAGGCGAACCACCATTCAGTTCTCTCGGGCCCGCAGCAGGCGTAGAAGGTTTCGGGGTAAACCGTGAACATCGCCTGGGGGAGAGCAGGTTCAGTTGACCCGCGGCCAAACGTAGTGAGCGCGTGCATGAAGCGACAGCGAAGAGGCCAGATTCAGTCGAACGGCCCGAGCCAAATTGGCAGCAAACGGAATTCATACTCATGGTGCCGAATACCCCATCTCAATAGGGAACTCTGGGATGAGGTTGCGTCCTGCGGCCTGACCCGACCACCATTCAACAACATCGCCCCCTCCTCCCAAAAGGCATCGCAACCGGAATTCGTATTCCGGTCAAGCATTGCCTGTTCTGCTTATCAACCTCTCATACTGCTTGCGGCAGTCGGCATGTCAACAGTGAGTTTGGCAATTCGTAAATTGCTCTACAACTATGGTAGAACTGTTGCAAAAACGCAACTCGACGAGGAAGCGTGAGGTGGTCGCCGCTGCTGTCGTTGCCATCTTTACCAGTTCAACTTTGGTGAAGCCGGACAACCCGGACTGTTGACTGCATCGAGTTTGCGACCGGGTGCAGCGGCTGCGCAGAAAACCGGATTCCAGCAGGCAATTCCGGGTTGGGCTACACAATGCGGTAATCAGCGATGTAGTGGTTACCCTTGAGAAATATCGCGCTCACGTGCATTCTGGCAACGCAAAATTGGCATCGTATCTGCCACAGATTAGCCTCCGGCCAATGCTCGCAAGAGTGACGTTCCTGCAAGTCCCGAAAGCACTCTGCTGTTGCCCAATCTTCAACGGCCACGCATTGTCGTCAAAAGCGCAAGTTCAAACCTGCTCCGATGCGGGTATCGGGATCAACAGCGTCAACATGCTCACCCCTCAGTGAGGCCGAAAGGCCGCCCGGCAGAGCAAATTCCATACCTGCTCCGTAGTGCGGCACTTCCTCGTCGCCCGTTGCCAATCTTGCATCTGCTGAGAGTGTCATCAGGCCTTCCATCATCCCGAAACCGTAACCGGCTCGCGCTGCCAGAGAGCCAGGCTTCGACACAACCCCGCTGGAATCGTCCTGAAACAGCCCGTCGCTCGAAAGAAGGCCCTCTTGCTGTAGACCCCATTCCTGGCGAAGTGAAGCCGACCAACCATGGCCTTGCGAGTCCGGAGCAATCTGCACACCGACGCTGGCGCCCCACTCCTTTTGATTGCTATCCGAGTGGGTTGCCAGCCAACGCCCCCTGGCATTCAGGCTTACGCGGGAGTCCGGCGCATGCAGGCCAAAACCGCCGCCAACTTCAATGCCCTTGCCAGTCAACCCGTCGCCGCCATCCCAGCGGAACGATACTGAACCGCGTGGCGTCAGAACCCAACTGGAGTCCAGCGAAACCCCGGAATGGGCAGCTTCCACTCCACCGCTCGCTCTCCAACTCTTGATCGAAAGGCCACTGATCGCGGTTGACCCGTCTCCATCGGTCTTGAGCCGGACTACTTCCGCCTTGACCGGCACAGACAGCGTCACCTGCCCCTGCTGCGCTACCGCCCAGCGGGCACCAACCGATGCGGCCGTCATGGACAGTCCGGCCCTCTCGACATCGCCATCCTCTGAATGATGCTCTGCATCTCCGCTACCAATGCCGAGTACAACCTGAACCGATCCGGTGCCGCTTGGCATCGCCACCTGCATGTATGGCCATGCCGCTCTCAAAGAGGTCTCGACACGGCTACCCACCTCTTCTGTGACAAGGTCAGTCTTGCCGCGGCTGTTCGACACCGCCAAACCTGCAAGCAGGTTTCCGTTCGTCCGGGTGTCAAAACCCAACACCGCCGACTTCACAGAACCGTCCCAACTGTCCTCTTCGGTCTTGCCTTCGAAACGCTGCAGGTCGCCACGCCCCCAGACGGTCCAACCCCTGCCGCTGCCTTCCTCTTCACTCAACGACAACGTAAAGGCGCTACCGTCCAGCAATTCGGCATCTTCGACCGGTCGGTTGAAGGACTCTGTGGCATGGTTTCCGGACCACCAGCCGTCGGTCTGTTGGTGAACGGCTAAATTCCTTGAAGTCGCCGTGCCATTTACCGTCTGTCCACCCAACACCAAGGTGTTTGTGCCCGGCGTTGATTGCAGACGCTGGTCGATGACGGACGTCACTCCTGCAAGCGTAGCCTGACCCGCTGCCGCAAGCGACTTCGACAGTACTTGCTTCTCCATCTCCACCGTCGGCCCCGGCTCGGGAGCTTTGGGAGTGGCAGTTGCTATCCTGGACGCCGCTCCTATGCCGTTGCCGTTAAGTGCACGGACACGGAAGCCATAGGCAACCTCACTGGACAAGCCGTCAATGGTAAGACTGCGCGTTGCGGCATCGCTGGGGTCGATAGCGGTCCACTCGTCGCCAAAATCCGCGTCGCCCTCGCGCCGCTGCAATTGCCATTCGGTGATGCTGGGGTCGTCGGCAAGTGTCCACGACAGGAGTACTTGACCGGCTTTTTCGGTCGAAGCAGCGCTCAGTTCTGCAGCAGCCGGCGCCCCTGGCTTCACTGGCGCCGCAGTGACCTCATCCGATTGGGCGCCGACGCCGCGGAAGTTCACTGCCCTGATCCAGAAACTGAATCTTTCCCCGTTTTCCAATCCATCGATGGTGTGGCTGGTCGTGGTTGAGTCGCTTCCCTCGATCGTGTCCCACGCTCCGTCGTCACCGTCATCAGATTTCTGCAGGACTTCATACCCTGTGATGCTGCTGTTCTTCGGGTTTGCCCAATCCAGCGTTACGTGTCCATCACCCGGTGTTGCTTCGAGGCTGTCCGGCATGGCCGGGGCGGTGCCAGCGGTCGTAAAGATTACCTTTCTGGTGTCGTTAATTGCAACTTCGATGTGAAAATCACTATCGCCAAGAATGGTCTTCAACGTTCCGGTGAAAGTGGCATTCGAATCGGGGGTGTAAGTTCTTCCAGAACCAGAAGTGTGAGCTTGATCAATTATAAATTGGCCGTTGGCGATTTGGAAGTAGAAGGGTGACTTGTAATCCGGAATTGACGTGGGGTAAACTATTCCTGTGTAACTGGAAAGACCGCTAAAGGTCATGCTTAAGGAAGAATTGAAATTGCGACTGTAGGTCCGTGAATTTTCTCTCCCCGGCGAAGAAATTAGGAAACTTGGCAGCTGACCCGAACGAGTTTCCATGCGCAATGAGCTTGTACCCCCAGCACGTCCGACTGTATGTGTCAAACCTCGCAGAGACAGGCTACCCGATGGGGTGATGGTGGAGGTGGTGCCGTCGTCAGAGTAGGTGAAAACCAAGGGGTTCGCACTGGCGTTCAATGTGCTCCCAATCAGCAAGGCCATGCCGAGTGCCAGTGCCTGTCCGACTCCAGCAAATTTCCACGTTATTGGTGACACAGTAATCCGGTTAACAGGAGAACTGTCATTTTGCACTCCCGGGCCATGGACAGGCGTAGAATCGAACGGTGTTAACCGTGAACATAGTCCGGATGAGAGCAGATTCAGTCCACACGTAGCCAAACGCTTGGAGCAGATGCATGAAGCGAAGGCGACGAGGCCTGATACAGTCGAACGGCCCGAGTCAAATTGGCAGCAAGTGGAATTCATGCTCATGGTGCCTAATACCCCATCTCATAGAGAACTCTGGGATGGAATTGCGCCCAGCGGCCTGACCCGGCCATCATGGAGCAACATCGCTCCCCTCCTCCAACAAGACATCACCAACGGAATTAGCATTCCGCTCAAGCAATGCCAGTCCTGTTTACCAACCACCAATACTGTTTGCGGCAGCCGGCATGTCAACAGTGGGTTTAGCAATTTGCAAGTTGCTCTACAACTAGGGCAGGACTGTTGCAAAAGCGCAACTCAACGCGGAAGCGTGAGGTGGTCACGGCTGAGGTCGTAGCCACCATTGCCCGATCAACTTTGGTGAAGCTGGAAAACCCGGACTGTTGGCTGCATCGAGTTTGCGACAGGGCAGAACGCACGCTTGGAAAACCGGCAACTGGCAAGCCAGTTTCAGGTCAGACTACAAGGTACGGCAATCAGTGATGCGGCGGCCAGCCTTGAGCAATAACGCGATCATGCGCATTCTGGCAGCGCATCTATTGCTTCATACCAGCCACAGATTAGCCTCCAGCTAAGGCTCGCGAGAGTAAAGTCCCTACAAGCCCCGAAAGCACTCTGCTGTTGCCCAACCCTCAACGGCCACGCATTGTCGTCAAAAGCGCAAGTTCAAACCTGCTCCGATGCGGGTATCGGGATCAACAGCGTCAATATGCTCACCCCTCAGCGAGGCAGAAAGACCGCCCGGCAAGGCAAATTCCAAGCCGGCTCCGTAGTGCGGTACTTCCTCATCGCCAGTCGCCAGCCTTGCATCCGCTGACACCGTCATCAGGCCTTCCATCATCCCGAAACCGTAACCGGCGCGCGCTGCCAAGGAACCAAGCGCCGATGCTGACCCGCCGGTGCCACTCTCAAACAGTGTGTCGTCCGACAGGGCGCTCTCCTGCTGCAATCCCCATTCCTGGCGAAGAGAAGCCGACCAGCCGCGGCCTTGCGAGTCCGGGGCAATCTGTACACCCACGCTGGCTCCCCACTCCTTCTGATTGCTATCCGAGTGTGTTGCCAGCCAACGCCCGCTGACATTCAGGCTCAAACGGGAGTCCGGTGCTTGCAGGCCAAAACCGCCGCCAATTTCAATGCCCTTGCCCGTGACACCGTCGCCGCCATCCCAGCGGAAAGACACTGAACCGCGCGGCATGAGAATCCAACTGGAGTCCAGCGAAAGTCCGGAATGGGCAGCTTCCAGACCGCCGCTCGCTCGCCAACTCTTGATCGAAAGACCTCCAATCGCCGTTGTTGCCTCTCCATCGGTCTTGAGCTGGACAACTTCCGCCTTGACCGGCACCGACAGCGTCACCTGCCCTTGCTGCGCTACCGCCAAGCGGGCGCCAACCGATGCGGCCGTCATGGACAGGCCGGTCCTCTCGACATCGCCGTCCTCCGAGTGATGCTCAGCATCACCGCTGCCGATGCCGAGCACGACCCGGACCGTTCCGGTTCCGCCTGGCATGGTCATTTGCATGTATGGCCAGGCTGCTGTCAGCGAGGTTTCAACGCGGCTGCCCACTTCATCCGTGACAAGGTCAGTCTTGCCACGGCTGCTCGACACCGCCAAACCTGCAAGCAGGCTCTCGTTCGTCTGGGTGTCGAATCCCAGCACCGCCGACTTGACAGTACCGTCCCAGCCGTCTTCGCCGGATTTCCCTTCGAAACGCTGCAAGTCACCTCGGCCCCAGATAGTCCAGCCCCTGTCGCTGCCATCCTCTTCACTCAACGAGAGCGTGAAGGCGCTGCCGTCCAGCATTTCGGCATTGCCGACCGGCCGGTGATAACTTTCTGGCACTCGGGCACCCAACCACCAACTCCCGGTTTCCGGGCCGGCTTCAGACTCCATTATTGTTGCTTTGCTGCTGACGTGTTGTCCTCCCAGCATCAAAGAACTCGTGCCTGGAGTGGACTGCAATCTACCATCTATGATGCCGGTCACTCCGGCAAGCGTCGCCTGCCCCATAGCCGCCAGAGACCCCTGCACAACTTGCCGTTCTCTTTCCAACGAAAGTTGCGGTGGTACCGTGCTAGCCACGTTTGACGGGGCGCCAAAGCCAACCTCGTTCACTGCACGGACACGAAAGCCGTACCCGGCCCCGCCAGTCAGTCCGCGCACCGTATGGCGCCGCGTCGCCGCACTGCTGGCTGGAATGTTCTCCCATTCGCCGAAAGCCGCATCGCCCTCCCGTTGCTGGTATTGCCATCTGGTAATGCTTGAGTCTCCAGCATGCGTCCATGACAGTATTGCTCGCTGGGCACCCTCTTCCGCAGACAGTTCAGCGGCCACAGGCGCTCCAGGCGTGCCAGTGATTGCGTCAGATTCTGGACTTTCGCCAACGTGATTCACAGCACGGATCCTGAAGGCATACTCCGTTGCGTTGGTCAGCCCGTCGACCGTGTGGCTGGTGGTGGATGCGTCGCTGCCGCCGATTGGAGCCCAAGCGCCGTAGTCCCCACTTCCGGATTTATACTGGACCTCGTACAAGGATATGCTGCTGTTGCCCGGATCTGTCCAACTCAGCGTTACTTGTCCGTCGCCCGGATTTGCCCTGAGTCCCTCAAGCTTGGCTGGAGCAGCCTGCACCGTCGTAAAGATGATCTTGTAGCTGCTTTCCCTGATCTCAATGTGGAAGTCGTTGTCTCCCAGCACTTCCAACAACGTGCCGTCGAACGTAATGTTTGCAGGAGAGGGATCGAAAACGTTGTTGTCAATGTAACGTCTATCAAGCCTGATCCATGCTGTTTCACCCAAAACAATGGCAAATATGATATCCGAACTGTAGGATCGACCACTCACACTTGCCTCGAAATCTTCTCGAACAGATGAAAAGCCATAAACACTGTATTCCCCTGAGTAGGTTGCAAAATTCCTGTTGTCACCGAAACCACCCCCTGGGATCAAGAAGCTTGGATCATCGGAATCACGGAAGATAATTTTGCTTGCAAAGGAGTTACTCCCACTGCCGGCTCTACCCCAATCCGAAAGATCGAAACTACCCGAAGCGGTGATGCGAGACTTTGCGTCATCATCTGTGAAAGTAAAAACCACCGTATCTGCATCCGCATTCTGGACTCCGCCGATCAGCAATGCCGCACCAAACAGCAGTACCGGAACAGCACCAGCAAAGTATGGCGTTTTCGGCGCTAAAGCAGTCCGGTTTGCAGACGAGCCACTATCCTGCATCCTCAGGCCTTCAGCAGTTGCAGGAAGAGCGGGGTGAGGGCACGAGGTGAGCATTGACCGGACAAGAGCGGAAGCCAAATGCATCATGTACAAACGCGGGAGACGTAGGTGAGAGGAAAAGGCGGTGCTGCCACTTTTCGCGGTTCCACAGATGCGGAATGGCAGAAGAGAGTTGTTGATTTCCATGGTCTAGTGCATCCAGTTTGGCCAACACCCGTTCGTTGGCATTGAGATCAGCACTTTCAAGTGCCAACCCCCGATGGGCCATTAGTTTAATTCATTACCAAACCAGACTCAACAGCGGATAGCCCAAAGACCCGACGATGGTTGGCGTCGGACAGTGCTCTTGCGTAGCGGCAGGAGCGGAGAATGACTGTGCGCATTGGACCATTGCCGGAAACGGCCAGCAGAGGTCCCCATCAGCATCAGGGAGTTGTGATTTCGTCTTGACGCGGTATCCCCAAAAAGAGGCCCGATCTTACGCGCTGATGAGTCATTGTACCAAAGCTCCGAAACATGAACCGCACCATGCCGCAATAGGTTCACAACAGGTTTACCTTCATGTCTATATCCGGCGTTTGTCTGCCGATTAGTGATGCAACTTTGCCCAATAACAGGCATTCATGGACTCAGGATGAGTCAGTTGGTCCATCTCCTTTTTCGAGGATCCCAAACAAATGCGGTGCAGCCTAGCGGTTAAGTGGGGACCAGGCGGGATCGGAAGCAAAGCCGGGAGTGGGCACCCGTTTGAGATTCCTGCCATAGACATCGACCGAAAACAGGATTGGGCCCCCATCTGGGCCAGGAAGTTCCCTGAAGAACATCAGTACACGGCCATTTGGAGCCCAACTGGGACCTTCATCCAGAAACGAGGACGACAACAGCCGTTCACCGCTGCCGTCAGCGCGCATCACGCCAACATGGAATCTACCCTCCTGCTGCTTCGTGAAGGCGATGTAGTCTCCGCTCGGCGACCAGACCGGCGTCCCGTAGCGACCCTGTCCGAAACTGATGCGGCGCGGCTCTCCGCCCGCCTGCCTCATGATATAGATTTGCGGCTGAAGGCTTCGGTCGGACTCGAAGACGATCCACTTGCCATCAGGGGAATAACTTGCTGCTGTGTCGATTGCATTGCTGCGCGTCAATCGCCGCGCCTCACCAGTCGTAAGCACAACCTCGTAAATGTCCGAGTTGCCATTTACAGTCATCGAAAGAACAACTCTTGACCCGTCCGGCGAAAATCTCGGGGCAAATGTCATCTGTGCCGATTCAAGTATCAGGGAGTCTTGGCTGCTGTCCAAGTCGCGCATGAGCACGCGAGGCGCGCCTGAGTCATAGGAAGTGTAAATGAGCCTTGTACCGTCCGGCGAAAATCTCGGCGCCAGGACAATGGAAGAACCATCCGTCAGATAGGAGAGATTTGCGCCGTCATAATCCATCATTGCCAGGCGCTTCTGTCGATTTTGCTTGGATCCGGTTTCGGCAATGAATGCAACCCTGGTGTCGAAATAGGGCGTTTCGCCGGTGAGGCGCGAATACACCTCGTCCGCAATCTTGTGAGCGATCCTTCTCCAATTCCCGGTTTGCGCCCTGAACCTTAATCCTTCACCGAGTGGTCGTTCGCCGAACACATCGTATGTCCTGAATCTGACGGTTGCTATGCCGCCTTCATCGACATCGACGGACGCTACGACGAGGGCTTCTGCATTGATTGCTTTCCAGTCAGAATAGGCAGGTGGTGCATCAAAAGAACCGATCCCCGAAATATACGCCTCTTGTGGAATCCTGCGAAACAAGGCTGTACCAACCAGGTCTGCTACCATCACTTCTTCGATTTCACCGGCGAGGCCCGTTGCTTCGGATGACTCGGCAATGATGGGTGGAATGGCCAGAGAAAGCGGCCTGATCACTCCTTCACGAATGACAATTCTCAGTGGTTCTGCGGCGCTCTGTGCAGAGGCGGCATGGGAGAACATCGCCGTTGCTCCAAGAATGACGACCGTGGACAGTGTTGCGAATCTCATCATTTTGCCTTCATTCTCCTGCTGTTGGCTCCAACCTTGGCCATTGCACCTCAATTGCCGCGCGCCGGCAAGGTGCAATGATGTGTTTTCCGGTGCCGGATACGTTTGGCAGTGTAATCAAGACCGTCACCTAATCGCCATCCCCTCTGGTTCAAACACAATCTCGAGGCGCCGCCACCTCTGGAACTTCTCGTCTGGCAGTTCGTGACCGTTTCTCAGGCATAATCGAATTGCGCGCTCGGCAACTTCAAATGCTTGAGTCTGAACCTCCCGGCTACCGCCACTGGCGTCAAGTAGCCGGATGCTATCCTGAAGCGGTGTGCCGGTTCTGTCCAGTTGAACGCCGACGGTGATCGTCAATTGCCGGGCCGCATCCGAGAGAGCCGCGACATTCCAGCAACTGCCGATCTTCTGCCGCAAGCCATCGATTTCGGCTGCGGTCAGAGGGCGACCTGGACCTTGACTGGCACTCCGGGTTTCATCTGCGTTTGCAATTGCCTGAGCCAGCAAATCCTCGATGCTCGGTTCGTCTGAACTCTGCGGTGTGTCTTCAACCTCCTGCTCAGCCACGGCAACCGGCTCAGCAGGGCTTGGCCGTCTTCTCGGACGGGAAACGGGCAGATCTGAGAATTCTTCAACTTGTTGAACTGACGTATCCTCCGGAGGCGCTACCGGTTCTGGCTCAGGCTCCGGAGTAGGTTCCGGTTCAGGCTCGGGCTGCAGCTCATTTTCGGGCGCAGGTTCGGGTGCCGGAATGGGCTCAGGTGCAGGTTCAGGCTCTGTTGCAGCCACCGTCTCGGCAAGCGGCTCAGGTTCGGATATCGGTTCCGGTTCAGGCTCGGGTTCTGGTTCCGGTTCAGGCTCGGGTTCCGGTTCCGGCTCTGGCTCTGGCTCGGGTTCCGGCTCGGGCTCGGGTTCCGGCTCGGGTTCTGGCTCCGGTTCCGGTTCGGGTTCCGGTTCGGGTTCCGGTTCTGGCTCTGGCTCTGGTTCCGGCTCGGGTTCCGGTTCCGGCTCTGGCTCTGGCTCGGGTTCCGGCTCGGGCTCGGGTTCCGGCTCGGGCTCGGGTTCCGGCTCTGGTTCTGGCTCTGGTTCCGGCTCGGGTTCCGGTTCGGGTTTCGGCTCTGGTTCCGGCTCTGGTTCCGGTTCAGGCTCTGGTTCCGGCTCGGGCTCGGGTTCCGGTTCAGGCTCTGGCTCGGGTTCAGGCTCTGGCTCTGGTTCCGGTTCGGGTTCGGGTTCAGTTTCGGGAGTCGGCTCGGCAACCGGGACAGGATCCAACTCACCCTCGATCACCGGCTCGGGTTCCGAACTTTCCGCTTCACTGTCCTGGAACTGCTCATCAAACTCCTGACGGCTGATCAGAGTCACATCCGTAACCGGTACGCTCTCAAGCGGCGAGAACTCGCGCTGGTTTGAACTCACAACCAACAAGAGCAGCAATCCTGTATGCAGGAGGGCGGAAATGATCGCGCCGAAGTGCACGAATGACCCCTAGTTACCGGCGCCATCCATCGTCGGCCCGTTCCCCTCCGTCACCAACCCGATATTGCGGATGCCTGCGTTGTTGAGTGCGCCCATGACCTGCATCACCCACTCGTAGCGGGCGTCTCGGTCTCCCCTGACGAAGACCTTGTCTGAAGTTCTCTCTTCCATGATAGCAAGCAAACGCGGAACAAGCTCATGACTCCCGACCTCGGTTGACTGGATCGCCAGCCTCCCGTCCGAGGCAATGGATATGGTCAGTGGTTCTTCGGTCTCCGCCGGAAGTGGTGTTGCCGCCGTCTCCGGGAGCTTCACCGGCACACCGACGGTCAACAGGGGAGCCGCCACGATGAATATGATCAGGAGCACCAGCATGACATCCACAAACGGCGTCACGTTGATCTCGGACATGGGCCGGTGCGACATCCGCCTGGTACGGCGGCGGGGCTCCCGTCTCTGCAGGGTTGCACCCACGGTTAGCGATCCAACTGCCGCGACAGGATCGTCGAAAATTCGTCGGCAAAATCCTCGAACTCGCCAGAAAGCCTGTCGGCTGCCGCTGAGAGATTGTTGAAGAACACGACCGCTGGAACCGCCGCAAGCAACCCCAGTGCTGTGGCTGCAAGTGCCTCGCCGATGCCCGGAGCTACGACTGCCAGGTTGGTGTTTTCCTGGATCCCAATCTCCCTGAATACATTCATGATGCCCCAGACAGTGCCAAACAGCCCGACAAATGGGGCTGTCGCCCCCACGGTCGCAAGGAATTCAAGGCCGCTTGAGAGGCGCCCGTTTTCACGGGTAACCGCCAATCCCATCGCCCGGTCAATTCGTTGGCCTGCGCCTGCAATCAGGCTGCCGTCGCTCTTCGAGGACTTCAGCCTTTCGTCCATCGCCGCACAGAATATGCGCTCGTGCGGGCCGGTTGCATGGCTGCCTATCTGCTGGTGCAACTCAACCAGAGGGTCTCCGGACCAGAATCTCCGTTCGAACCGGTAAGCATGCCGCCTAACCCGGCGAAAACTGATGTATTTCTGAAAGATGATCGCCCAACTCCAGAAGGAGGCAAACAGCAGGACCAGCATTACCGCCTTGACGACGGGTCCGGCCTGCAGGAACAGGCCAATTACCGAAAAGTCGGTTCCCTGCGCGGCAAGGATTGCTTCTATTTCCATATTTCTGCTCTGCGCCCGAAAATGCCGCTTTTCGCGGTTCTCATTTCATTGTCCATGCCATCCGGCACAGTCCGACACTAAACAGCAGTGCCACCAAAATCAAGCCGTCAGCCCAATCCCTGAAAGGCAGACCTGATTTCCGCCGGCATGCGCACGGGGCGGCCGTCAAGGCGGACGCATGCCAGAATGACATCGGACGAAAACAGCAGTGTATCGTCCCTGCAGACATCCTGCCTGAGAGTGGCGCGAACACCGGTGCAATTCCGTGGTTCAGTTACGACCTTCAGTATGTCATCGAACCGCGCCGGCGCAACAAAACGCGCGGAAATCTCCGTGACCATCAGAACCAGCCCGTAATCCGTCTTCAGCTCGCCCTGATCTATCCCGAGAGTCCTGACGAATTCGGTACGGGCGCGTTCCGTGAACCTGAAATAGTTTGCGTGGTACACAACCCCGGCGAGGTCCGTGTCTTCGTAGTAGACCCTCAGTCCGAATTCGTGTCGCATTCCAACTCGTCGAACAACGACGCCTCTGGCGGCGCGCTCTGCGGCATTGGCCTCCCAAGGTGAGACCAGGCCCTCGGTGTCAACGAACGCCCTCTTGACGTTCTCTGGATCAATCCCTGCTGCAACAGGAACGGCTCAATGACCTCTTCGATTGAATCTCGCGCTTCCGAGAGCGCTGCCGAAATCGTCTCTACGCCAACAGGCCCGCCGCTATAATTGTCGGCGATCAGCAACAGATACCTGCGGTCCGCCCCGTCCAGTCCCAGTTCGTCAACGTCCAGGCGCATCAGCGCATGGTTCGCAGTGGCGCGGGTCACGATCTCTGCCTGCTCGACCACAGCAAAGTCCCTTACCCGGTTCAGCAGCCGGTTGGCGATCCTGGGGGTTCCCCGAGAACGGTTGGCGATTTCCCGCGCCCCTTCATCGTCAACCGCCATTCCCAGGAGTCTGGCACCCCTCGTCACAATTTCATGAAGTTCGTCCGGCTGATAGTATTCCAGCCGCGTCGGAATCCCGAACCTGTCCCGCAGGGGAGTCGTCAGCAATCCGAGCCTTGTGGTCGCCCCAATCAGGGTAAATGGCTGCAATTCGATCCGCACGGTGCGCGCTGCCGGGCCGCTGCCAATCACCAGGTCGAGGGCAAAATCCTCAAGAGCAGGGTAAAGGACCTCCTCCACCGCTGGCTGCAACCGGTGAATTTCATCTATGAAAAGGACGTCATTCTTTTCGAGATTGGTCAGTATCGCCGCAAGGTCGCCTGCCTTTGCCAGTACCGGACCCGACGTCATCCGGAAATTGACGCCCAGTTCACGCGCAACGATCTGCGCCAGAGTTGTCTTCCCGAGCCCCGGAGGCCCGTGAAACAGCGTATGGTCCATTGCTGCGCCGCGCTGCCGCGCACTTTCGATAAAGACCTTCAGGTTCTGCCTCGCTCTTTGCTGCCCAATAAACTCGGACAGCACCAGTGGACGCAACGCCCGGTCCGGGTCCTGCTCCTGGGCGCCGGGACTGACCGCTGGTGCCCTGTCAGAAATGCTCTTCTCAGCCTGGGGCAAGACGCTTCAATGCCTCGCGAATGAGTTCAGGGGTTCCCAAGTCTGCATCATCCCTTGCAACTTCGGCAACCGCACCTGCGGCTTCCACCTGCTGGTAGCCAAGATTCAACAGAGCGGAGATTGCTTCGGCGGCAGCCGAAGATTTAGGGGCAGTTACTGGCCTTTCTGCCTGCCCGGCTTCCAACTTGGTATCACCTTCCGCGGCGGAATCCGCCGACACTTCCGGGCCGGTCCCGGCCAATGCCATCAAGGCAGCCGCCTTTTCCGTCAGTTCATTGACAACCCGCTGCGCCAGTTTAGGCCCCACTCCCTGAGCGCTCTGAATTGCATTTGCATCCTGCAAAACAATGGCGCGTATCGCCGCGTCGACACCCAAGGCCGCTACAATGGCGAGAGCAGCCCTTGCCCCTACGCCCTGCACGGTGATCAACAGGCGGTGAAACTCCCGCTCCCTTACCGACCCAAAACCGTAAAGCTGCAGAAGATCCTCCCGCACGAGCATGTCGGTGTAGAGAGATACGACCGAACCGGTGCCAGGCAATGATGCAATTGTGCGGTCCGAGCAATAGACGACATAGCCGACACCGGATACGTCAAGAAGAACATGGTCCGTACCGCGTTCCGCCAGGATACCCCGCAAGAAGCCGATCATGTCCCCGGCCCGGCGGCGAACACGGCCTCCGGCAAAGATTTGGCGAAATTACCTGTGACCGCATGGGTGATGGCCACTGCAAGAGCATCAGCGGCATCGGTCGATGAGAAATCGGCGCCTGGCAACTGCAACCTTACCATGTGCTCCACCTGGTTCTTTTGGGCATGCCCGACCCCGACGACAACCTTCTTGACGGTGTTCGGCGCATACTCCCCGACAGGGAGGCCGGCATTTGCAGCGGCCAGCAGGGCAACTGCCCTCGCATGCCCCAATTTGAGCGATCCCGTGACATTCGCATTCACGAACATCTGCTCTACAGCCGCTTCGTCAGGCTGGTGTGCCTGAAGCACTTCAACAAGTTGCAGATAGATACTCTTCAACCTCTCGGCGAGGCCTGAGCCCTCCGAGCGGCAGACTCCATTTGCGACATGCCTCAATTCCGCGCCGTTGGAATCTATTATGCCCCAGCCGGTGATACGCAGTCCCGGATCAATACCCACAACTCTCATGGGCGCTCCATGATGATCATGGGGTAAACATAGTTCCGCCCGGCCACAGTTACCAGTGGCCAGCGGAGACCATCTGGAGCCTGAACAAACCGGCCCGCTCCCGCATCAGGCGAGGCATGAGCAGACTGCAATCCGGGAATGCACAAACAGCATTTGTCTGCTGCGTCACCTGACCCTACTTGCCAGTCAACGCAGACACCCAAACAGGAAAGGGCATCAAAATGGCGTCAATTGCTTTTGCATCCCGCATGGGAGAAGCCGGCTTCTCGTTCAGCAACGTATTCGCCGGTCTGTTGGCCGCACCGAAAGCGGTCGTGCAGTGGAACCGTTCGCGGCTGGCTCGCAACGCATTGTACATGCTGAGCGACAAGCAGCTTGACGACATCGGCATCGCCCGAGGTGACATTGCTTCACTGACCTTTGGAGCCCTGAAGAGATTCTGACCTCTTCGGACATCGTTTTCCTCCCTGAACTGCGGCTCTCTTCCTCCCGGAGCCGCAGTTCTTTTTTTTGCCGATCTGCCACAGCAGGACATTTCTGCTCCCAGATCGTTAGCGCCTCTGCCGTGGAAAAGTTAACGGAATTGTGTATTCTCTTGAGAAGCCAATTGTTGCATCCATTCGGCCAAAGGAATTTACAGGGAGAAGATCACATGCACCTTTCTCGACGCACATTCATCGCCGCATCACTTACGCTTGCTGCCACCAGGGTCCATGCGATGGAGCCGCCGGTATTTGCGCGGCGGGGGCTTGCCATCCGCGGATACGATACCGTCGCCTATTTCGAGAACAACGGCCCAGTCAAAGGCAGCAGGGACTTTGAGGCTGAATGGAATGGCGCCACATGGCGCTTTGCCAACGAATTGAACCTGGACCTGTTCCTCGCAGATCCCGAGAAATACGCTCCGCAATATGGCGGTTACTGCGCCTGGGCCGTCTCGAACAATTACACCGCTTCGACCGACCCGGACGCCTGGTCGCTGCACGAAGGCAAACTCTACCTGAACTACAACCGTTCGGTCCGGAACACTTGGTCGCAGGACATACCTGGCAATATTGCCAAGGGTGATGCCAATTGGCCGGATGTACTCAACTGAACTGTAGCGGTCTGTTGCGACAGCAGAGGCCTTTCATTCGCCAGGACCCGGCAGGTGGCGCGGGATTGCGCAAGCCCGTAGAAGTCGCATGGCTTGCCTTATCGCTTGCATTCAAGACATGATGCCGAAGACAGGGGCTGGCCTGAAGTTGCAATCAGCGGCCGTTAGTCCGGATGACCGGCCGGCCGATCCGGGGCAAACAGATAATTTGGAGATCAACCCATGAAACTTGCTCGCATCGGCGATCCCGGAAGCGAAGTTCCCGCGATACTTGCCAGCGACGGATCCTACCGGGACCTATCTTCGTTGATTGACGACCTTGATGGCGATGCCCTGGCAGATTTATGGTGGGCGGAAGATATTGACCCGGACGGCCTTCCGGCGCTGCCACGAGACGCAAGACTGGGCCCCTGTGTTGGCTCCGTGGGCAAGCTGGTTGCGGTCGGGCTCAACTATTCCGATCACGCTGCCGAGACCGGCCAACCGATCCCGGAAGAACCGATCCTGTTCGGCAAGGCGACTTCGTCCATCTGCGGGCCGAACGACGATGTCGTGATCCCGATAGGATCAACCAAGCTGGACTGGGAAGTTGAACTGGCGATCGTGATCGGACGAGAGGCAAGATACGTGCCCGAAGAATATGCCGAATACCACATTGCCGGCTACTGCATCATGAATGATGTTTCGGAAAGAGCCTTCCAGATCGAGCGATCTGGCCAGTGGATAAAGGGCAAGAGCGCTGACACCTTCGGGCCGACCGGCCCCTGGCTGGTCACAAGGGATGAAATTGCCGATCCTCAGGATCTGCGCCTCTGGCTGGAAGTTGACGGACGCATGCGTCAGGATGGCAACACTTCAACCATGATCTTCGGGGTGCGGACGCTCGTCAGCTACATATCCCATTTCATGTCACTGCAACCCGGAGACATCATTACAACGGGCACTCCTCCGGGAGTGGGCATGGGCCAACAGCCGCCGACTTATCTATATGCCGGCCAGACGATGAAGCTCGGTATTGATGGCCTTGGCGTTCAGCAGCAGACTGTTGTCAACGCAATCTGAACCATCATATCGGAGAAGTCATACGGGAGCGGGCGGCTTGACCAGTACAAGCGTCAGCCAAACGTCTTTTTCGATCCGATGTTCAAGGACAAACCCGGACCTCAGATAGGCACCTTCAACTTCGTCCTTCTCGGTTGCGAGCAATCCGGACAACACAACCCTTCCACCATCCACAACATGGCGGCAAAAGTCGGGCGCCATTTCGATCAGTGGCCCTGAGAGGATATTTGCCAGCGCGAGATCAAAACCTGCTTCGGACTGGAACTCCCTTGCCGCAAACCCGGAGCAGCAAACCGCCTGGGCCAACTCTTGCACATCGTTCTTGCAAAAATTGCCTCCAGCGACTTCAACCGCCTGCGGATCATTATCACATGCAATGACATGGCAGCCGAACAGCTTCGCCGCAGCAATCGCCAGCACACCGGTTCCGCAACCGATGTCGCATACGGCCTTTGGCCGGATACCCTGTTCATGAAGGCGCCGGATTGCCTCCAGGCATCCCTGTGTCGTTCCGTGGTGGCCGGTTCCAAACGCCAGCGAGGCATCGATTTCGATCGAAATCGTTCCATCTTCCATCGGGCTGTCGTCGTGCGAGCCGTGAACCAGGAAACCACCGCTCAGGACAGGGCGGAGACCTTGCAAGGACAACGCAACCCAGTCCCTGTTCTCGACAACGGAAACCCTGAACGGCCGGCAACTCAGCGACGCTGCAATCAGATCCAGTTGAATGGCGTCAGGCTCTTGCAAGAAATGCCCGCCAACACTCCAGCCTCCGCCTGATCCATTTTCTTCATCAAGAAAGACAGCAACAGGAGTTGGATTGTGATGCTCGAGCCTTGCGACCAACTGGTCGGCCTTGGCCCGTGAAACCGGACCGGAAACCGCCTCGAACACCGAAGGCTTCAGCCAGGTTCAGCCGGAGGGATTGGCCGGCATCAACCAGCCGGGCACTCGATGCCTGTCCCCCGGATATTGCAATATCCGAGAGGGTTCTTGGCAAGGTATTGCTGGTGATAGTCTTCGGCAAAGAAGTATTGCGGCGCCTCGAGAACCTCAGTGGCGATCTTTCCCAAGCCTGCGCCGCCAATCGCTGAGGCATATCTTGACCTGCTCGCGAGAGCTTCCTCCAGTTGATCCTGGCCATAGGCGTAGATGCCTGACCGGTATTGAGTGCCGACGTCATTGCCCTGCCGCATTCCCTGCGTCGGGTCGTGATTTTCCCAGAACAGCTTGAGCAGGGATCCATAGCTGATCCTTGACGGCTCGTAGATGACCTGAACCACCTCGTTATGCCCGGTAAGCCCCGTACAAACTTCCTTGTAGGTGGGGTTCGGCGTGTATCCGCCTGCATAGCCAACAGACGTCACCCAGACGCCATCAGACTGCCAGAACAGCCGTTCCACGCCCCAGAAACATCCCATGCCGAACATTGCCATACAGGTTCCGTCCGGATGAGGACCCTTGAGCGGCCTGCCCGATACATGATGGAAGTCGGAAGTCGGAATTGGGTCCGGCCTGCCGGGGAGCGATCTCTCCTGTCCCACCATTGAAGACTTGCTTTTCAGAAAACTGAACATTGTGAGGCGATCCTTGAAACTGGGTGCAAGGGCAACGGCTTCAATCATAAAGTCCTTTGCGGCGGCCGGAAAGTACCGTTTCTCTTCCAGGTACGGGATGGCGGGGAATGAGGAAGACGAGAAGAAACGAGATCAGCGCCAGCGAAGCTGCCATGAAGAACACTGTACCCGGCGACACGATCCACATGTATCCCAGCAACGCCGGCAGGAAGACCGCCGCGATGTGATTGATGGTAAAGGAGACGGCTGCCGTCGGAGCGATGTCACCCGGATCGGCGATCTTCTGGAAGTAGGTCCTCAGCGCAAAAGCCAAGCCAAAGAACAGGTGATCCAGAATATACAGGGCAGCCGCAACAGCCACTCCCCATCCAAAGTAGTAGATCCCTCCATAGGCCAGGAATACAAGAGTCAGACCGCCATACTCGAAAGCAAGCGCCGCTCTTTCACCAAATACCTGAACCGCCCTCCCCATGAGCGGAGCCGCCAATATGTTCACCACATAGTTGATGATGAACAGGGTCGTCACTTCATGAACTTCGAAGCCGAAACGCTCCACCATCATGAATGCAGCGAACACAACGAATATCTGCCGTCGGGCGCCCGAAATCAGCTCAAAGACGTAGAACAGCCAGTATCTCTTCCGCAGAACCATGCGCGTCGTTTGCGGATTTGGGGTCTCGAACTGAGGGAAGGCCAGCAGGCAGTAGATGGCGATGAGAACGGTCGCCCCGCCCCCGATCATGTAGACAGTGTTGTACTCCAGGTCGAATGTCTTCCAGGTGAGGACAAGCACGACATATGCGAGCAAGGCGCCTGCTGAGCCTATGGCAACAATCCAGCCTATGGTCCTTGGCGCAACTTCCTTCTTGATCCATTGCAGTTGTAGCGACTGGTTGATGGTCTCAAAGTAGTGGAAGCCGACCGAACCGATCATGGTTGTCGCCAAAAGCCCGCCGTAAGTGGGGAACCAGGCGACAACCGCAGTCGTTGCGCCAAGCAGGATCAAGGCCGAAATTGCCAACACCTGCTCCCGGAAGAAGGCGATCAACAGGATGACCCCGATTGCCAGAAAACCGGGGATCTCCCTTACGGTGTGCAGCCACCCAATTCCGACTCCGTCGAAGCCTGCTGCTTCGATGACGAAATTGTTAAGCAGTGCCGACCAGGTGGCAAACGACAACGGCATCGCCGCTGCCATCAGAAAGAGCAGAAAGACCGGGCGGCGCCAATAGCCGAGTTCTTCCGCATCCTCCAACCTAAGGGTGCGGTTGAAATTTCTGGATAGCATCTGCTCATCCGAAACCGGCGGGTGGAATGCGGCCCGGCAGGCGCGCCGCAATTGGGGTCAGGCCGGAAACGGGTTCCGGCCTGTTCGGAAACTCAGTTCTTGGCGTAGTATTCCACGACCAGATTGGGCTCCATGGACACTGCATAGGGCACATCGCCAAGTTGCGGCACGCGCGTCAAGGACGCTGTCATCTTGGAGTGGTCGACCTCGACATAGTCGGGAACATCCCGCTCGGGCAGTTCAATGCCTTCATGAACCATGGTCAGTTGTTTGGACCGATCGCGGACCTCGACAACATCGCCGACATTCAGCCGGTAGGATGGGATATTGACCCGCTTGCCATTCACGAGGACATGACCGTGGTTCACGAACTGGCGAGCCGCAAAAATCGTCACCACAAACTTTGACCGGAAAACAAAGGCATCAAGGCGCCTTTCGAGAAGTCCGATCAGATTCTCGCCGGTGTCTCCTCTCTGACGCTCAGCTTCCCCGAATATCCGGCGAAACTGCTTTTCGGTCAGATCCCCGTAATAGCCCTTGAGTTTCTGCTTTGCGCGAAGCTGAAGGCCAAAATCCGACAGCTTGCTCTTGCGGCGCTGTCCGTGTTGGCCAGGTCCGTAATCTCTCTTGTTGACGGGGGATTTCGGGCGGCCCCACAGGTTCTCGCCCATCCTGCGGTCAATCTTGTACTTGGCAGACGTGCGTTTGGTCACGGCTGATCTCCTTCCGGTTTGAAGGGCGTTGTCCTTTCCCGGCGGCACATGCGCCCGGGCGACAGGTCACCCCTTGCGGGGGCCACCAACACCAAGGTTGCTGATCAAAATGTCAGGCGGGGCCGATAGCCGAGGCAACCAATGCAAGTCAATCGGATTCTCGGATTAACCAGAAGATGTTCCAAACGATCAAGCAGTCGGGTGAAAATACTGTGGCTCAAGCTCGGAGGGCTCGGCGCAATCAGCGTCACCGACAATCTTTGCCGGAATGCCGGCAACCGTCTTGCGTGGCGGCACATCCCGCAGCACGACCGATCCGGCAGCGACGCGCGAACAGTCGCCGATCGTTATGTTGCCGAGAACCTTGGCGCCTGCGCCCAGCAACACGCCAGAGCCAACCTTCGGGTGCCGATCGCCATCTTCCTTGCCGGTGCTGCCCAACGTTACGGAATGCAGCATCGCAACGTTATCGCCGACCACTGCGGTTTCGCCTATGACCACTGAATGGGCGTGATCAATGAGTATACCGGCGCCCAGATCAGCCCCCGGATGGATGTCGACACCGAAAACCTCGGAAATCCGCATCTGAAGAAAATAGGCAAGGTCCTTCCGGCCATCTTGCCAGAGCCTGTGCCCGATCCGGTAACCCTGAAGCGCCTGAAATCCCTTGAAATACAGCAATGGCTGCACGAACGTCTTGCAAGCCGGGTCCCGGTCAAGAACTGCTGCAAGGTCGGCCCTGGCAGCCCGGCCAAGAGTCTTGTCGCTCGCATACGCTTCCGAGGCGATTTCCCTGACAATCTGCTCGGAGAGTTCAGCAGACGACAGCTTTACGGCAAGCCGGCATGCAAGGGCTTCCTCAAGCGAGTCGTGATGGAGAATGGTGATGTGCACAAGTCCGCCCAGAAGCGGTTCACTGCTGATTATGGCCTTGGCTTCGCTCCTGATCCGATCCCAGGCATAGTCTACCGGTCGAAGGTGGGTGGTATTAATTGACATCAGGAACTCCAGGTTACACTACCTGAGAGGATCATAATGGCTGTTACGTCGAAATCAAACACTCCGGCACCAATCTTTGCAAAATGTTCTGGCCGCCGCAGATGCCCAAGAGAGCAAACACAATCACCGCAGAATGGCCTGTTGCCGGGCCCCGAGTATTGGGATTCACGATGGGTCCCCAGCATTCTTGCGGTGAAGATCATGCCTGGAGCCCGCAACGGTAGGCTTGGTCATGACTGACATTGGTTACGTCAATCTGATCAAGCTCTGTGTGGGAGTCTACTCGGTGGAAGACCTTGTGAGGTGGCAACGCCAAGCGCTCGAAAGCGGCCGCTTCCGATACCCGGAGCATGTGACACGCTCAAGGCCGCGCCGGGCGCCGGAAATCCTGAACGGGGGATCGTTGTATTGGGTGATCAACGGCCGTGTTCAGGCCCGCCAGAAAATCATCGGGATCGAAAGCCGGTTGTCTGAAGATGGAATTACCCGTTGCGCACTGGTGTTTGATCCTCAGATCGTTCTTACATTCCCGGTACTGCATCGGCCGTTTCAAGGCTGGAGATACCTTTCAGTGAAGGACAGTCCGCGCGACCTGGGTGTGGCAAGAGGGTCGGAAGACTGGTTGCCCGAGCAGCTGCGACTGGCTCTGTTGGAAATCGGGGTGATTTAGGTTGAGAGGTCAATTGCTGGCACAGCAGGGCTGCTCAAGCTGGCAACTTGTAGCCACAATCATCAAGGTGGACAGATACTTCACGGCTCTCTTCCTTTCATACGGCCACACGCTGGAAATCCTTGATCATTCCGATGGATGAGGTGGTGCCCGGGTGAGCCATCTCCATTGACCAGTGTGGCCTGCGATGGCGGATGCCAGCATCATCGTCTTGTAATCGCATCGGACCAGCCGCAGGTACGGGGTGACTTGTCATCCGGTTGGATCTCCTTGCTCTCCATCCATTCTCTGGGCTTTCACGCCATCGGCTGCAGGCTGCCGTAGTATTCGGCGAGGCTTTCCTTTGTGACGATGGCGTTGCCACGTTCGCTGGCAGGCACCCCACGGCGAGCCAACTGCCACGGTTGCTCCATGTGCGTTAGATCTTTCAACCATTGGGAGGACTTGCCGCAGTAGAAATCAAGCACCGCATCTACGGTTTCACGCTGTTCGTCTGTCAGCGTTTCGGCATTGCCTCTCGCCAAAGTCCTGATCTGGTACTTGCCGCAATGGACATAATAGAGTTCTCGTACAACCGGTCCGTTGGCCCATGCCTCAATCTCTTCGGGAAAGATGACATCATCGTCCCAGACGAGTGACCACGCCTGGCTGTAATAGATCAGTTTCTGGAGTTTCCAGGTCGCCATTTGCCCCTGCTGTTGGAGAATGTAGGCGGCGACATCGAAAACGCTGCTCATTGCCGTGCTCCTCTGGACGCAGAGTCATGACATGGCTGGAAGCATGTCTGCTCAAGCGGTTCTGGTTCCTTGATCAGTTGGAGGGCGAAGACAAGATGTATTCCGGTCGATACTGGGCCCCCGATAGGCTGAAACAGCCGAGGAAGACCGCCGCCATCAACCGCATGATCGTAGCAAGAAACTTGCCCTCCCGGAGATTTTGGTTCCTTGCCACCACTTTCAACTGAGCTCATGGCACTGGCGTAGTTGCCGGCTGGCGTCTTTCCGGCGGATGCAAGAACCGCAGCTTTCGGTTCCGATGGTAACCTGCCGGTACATGCAGCCCTTTCCGGATCGTTGCGATCGACTTCCCCGGGCGTTCGGCCATCGAGCAACGAATGCGGACATTCGTCACTGTAGAAGCTGGCCCAGAAATCGATCTCAGGCCCGAGTCACGACCCGTCCGCCAGTTTGTGCCGATGCGACGCATTTTGTCCCAGCAAACGCCACAGCCTCGCGACAACAGACTTGCGGAGATAGCGGCAGCGATCATCGGCGAAGGTCGATGTCCGAGGACCAAAAAGGAGTGATCATGAAACCAAGGCCAGGCAAACATTCTACAGCCTGATCCCAGACCTCTTTGCCCCCTGCGGCTTGGCCGTCACAACTCTCCCTGAACACCGTAGTCGGCAAGCTTGACGATCGTCTCGTCGATTTGCTGCTCGGAAAGAAGCTCCGGGGCGCCCACCTGAATTGCCAGACTGTATTGCCGGGCGATCGCCTCCAGTTCGACCGCTCTCCACATTGCCTGTTCAATGCCGCTGCCGACCGCAACCATGCCATGGTTGGCGAGAAGGCAGGCTGTCCTGTCGCGCAATGCCTCAATTGCGTGGTCTGCCAATTCCCGGGAGCCGAATGTTGCATATCCGGCACAACGGACATCCATCCCACCGAACGCGGCAATCATGTAATGACAGGCAGGGATGCTCTTCCGGAGAATGGCCAGGCTGGTGCTGTATGGTGGATGTGCATGAATCACCGCTGTGACATCCTGTCTCTGCTTCATCAGCAACCAGTGAATCCGCCATTCGGTCGATGGCTTAAGAGGACCTTCCCATTCACCTGTCATGCTGCCTGACAGGTCAATTGAGGCGATCATGTCCGGTGTCATCTTGTCGTAGGGCATTGCGGATGGAGAAATCAGCATCCGGTCCTGATGCCGTATCGAGACGTTGCCCGAGGTGCCTTGGTTCAAGCCGTTGGCGTTTATCTCTAGGCAAGCATCAATGACCGCGCGGCGAATATCCAACTCAGTGGGCATCGGTTAACCCTCCCTGTGCGCCTTCAACAAGTGGTCGGCGATCTCCCTGAACCCCGCCCCGCCCGCGGACTCGGCGATCCAGGCAGGAGTTGCGTCCATGTGCTCCTGGAATTCGCGCACATTGGCCACGCCGCAAGCATTCTCGAAGAAACGGAACATGGGAACGTCGTTCGGGCTGTCACCGACAAATACAAACTGGTGATTTGAGCTGTCGATGTCATGACCCAGCATATCGGCTGCGAAACGGCGGGTCATGCTCAGCTTGTCATAATCTCCGAACCAGCCATTGACGTGAATCGAAGACACCTTGGCAACCGCTCCTTCCTCCTCAAAGATTGCCCTGATGCGCTCGACGTCCGCCATGGCCAGAGGAACGACATCCTCGCAGAAGTCGATTGCCAGATCTGCCAACCTGTACGGCTGGTCAGCAGAAACAGCTGCTCCGGGCACCTCATCGGCAACTCTCCGCCGTATCCGGTCGAACCTGTGCTCATCCTTGAGGTATCCCTCCAGCGAATGATGATAGGCTCTTTTCATTCGGCGCTCACTTGCATCATAGGCGAAGTAGAAGGCGCCGTTTTCGCCGACGACTCCGCAAACGGGCCAGAAACGGGCAATCATGTCGCACCATCCGGCGGGGCGGCCAGTAATGGGGGCAACGGCAAGACCGGCGTCGCTCAGATCCTCCAGCGCCTGATACGCCTCTCCAGGCAGTTTTCCATCCGTTGTGATTGTGTCGTCGATGTCGCACAGGACCACTCGCACAGATCGTGCGACCGTCACTGGCATGTCAGAGATTGGCCGCATCGCTCAGTCCTCCATGGCCGCCATATCGGCCAACTCCCCTGCTCCGCAGGCCAGATCGGCGAAGGAATACCGGTCGCGCATCTCGTGCGCATGCTCCACTGCCTCGCGGTAGAAATCAACCGGGATCCCAAGCTGCGTGGCGGTAGTCGCACCGCCTGCTTCCTCCAGTCTTGAGCGCAGAGTTTCGACCGGCACGGCGAATTCCAGACACTCCTGGCGCAGTTCCGGCCAAAGTTCCTGCATGCGCGCATTGAACCGGTCTGCGGTTCGTTCATCAAATGCCTTCCGCTCAATCTGCTTGGCGCATTGGCGAGCCACCACATCACCCATCCGGCTGGACATGCCTTCAAGGTCGATACTCGTGGGGCCGACTTCGGGGGACGATTGCCTTGCCAGCAGAGCTTGCTGAATCCGGGCCATGGTGAGAGTCGCCAGTCCTACCTGCTGGCCATGAACCGTGCCGGGATGACGATCTCCTGCAAAACAATCGATATAGTGCGAAATCTGATGCTCGCCCATGGACCCGTGATTGGACACACCGGTAAAGGTAATGCCAAGCCCGCATAACGTCAGAACCCTGAACAGCATGCCGATCGCCTGAATGTCGCCCTTAGCAATGCCGCCAGCCAGATCCATCAGCCGGAGTTCGTCGGGGATTTCGATCAGATACGGCTCGTGGCGATACATCGTGCCAAGAAGCCGGTGAGACATCCACCAGTCTGTTTGTGCAACCGGCCTGCAGATCGAGTCCCCGAACCCAGCCGCGTTCAACCAGCGCGGCGCTCCGGCGCAGACTTCCAGATCGACAAAGAACCCGGCCGGTATCTGCGCCGGAAGTGACACCTTGAGGCCGCTGTCCAGCGTGATTGAGGCGGTTGACGATGTGTAACCGTTCATTGATCCAGCAGTTGCGAACACGCAATAGCTGCGGCCAAGGCGCAAGGTCGCGTATTTCACCAGATCGTTGACGGTTCCGGATCCGACGGCAACAACCGATTCATGAGCCTTCAGTTGGCTCGCCAGGGAACGCACCGCTGCCATATCGGCATGAAGCTCCTCAAGCACGATCTCTGCGACCTTGCCCGTTCTTGACAGCGCCCGGGCAATTCTCCCGCCGAGCGCCTGATGGGTCGACTGGTCGGATACAACCACATACGGTGGCTGAAAGCCCGCATTCTGGACCAACTCCGGTTCAAGTCCCGTAAGCGATTCCCTGATCACGATTTGGCAATCAAACGACCGGGACAGTTTCTTTCCGGTGAGCGGGTTTATCCAACTGCCGGCGCAGATTTCATCAATCAGCCCGGTCCAGCCGGAATTCGAACCGCTCGCCTGTCCCATTATTGTCCTGCTGCTGCCCGCCCTACGGGCGCTTGCAGCCGGGCCAGACAATTGTCAAGGCCGCCAGAACGCACCGGATTTGCGCATCCCTCCAATCTGGAGCAGCGCGGCCGCCAACGCGAAAGCTGCCAAGTGGCCAGGAGCGCAGCATGGCAGCACCTTCACCTTTCTGCAGCATGCTGCGTCATGAGCAAACCGCGATTCAACATTCGGCCGCAGCCGGTACACGCAAGGCAATCCAGACGATCCCAAACCAAGGGGGCATCGGGTATTGACGGAGCCCGCCAATTTTTGGCGTGTTTTCGATGTCATGGGACAGGACTCGATAAACACCCCTGATTGACCGGATTTGCCACAGTGGCCATGAAATAGCGTGCAACCCGGGGTTGACGGTTCCCGGCAGTGACCGGGAATTGAGCGCAGGACCACTTGCGCTATCGTATCGCAGCCGGAATATTCGGCCGGAGGTTCTGCCGAAGCGCGTAACCAGATGCGTTCATTCAATCCGTCCGGCTCAGAGAACGCTTCATGAGTTGGCCTTGGCAATTGCGGTGGCCTGCGCTGTCACCACACACACGGAGGCTTCGAATGTCCGTCGAATTCGTCATCGGAATTGACAGCTCGACACAATCCACCAAAGCCATTGCGTGGAGCCACAACGGTTCGGCGTTGGCGGAGGGTCGGTCGGCGATCCAGATGTCACGGCCGGGAGAGGGCCTATTCGAGCAGGAACCCGCTGACTGGTGGGCATCATGCGCCGAAGCGCTGCTGCAGCTTGGCCGAAACCTCGACATGGCAAATGCAAAGGCGGTAGCAGTCTCCAACCAGAGGGAAACGCTGGGATTCCTGGACAACGAATACCGGTCGTTCAGGCCTGCAATCGTCTGGCTTGATGAACGCGCACGACCATCTGTCTCCGAGTTTTCGGACAGCTTTGGCGGCGATCGGCTACACCGCATTTCCGGCAAACCGGTAGACTACACTCCCGTCGTCTACCGCCTTCACTGGCTGTCAAAACATGAACCTGAAACCCTGAAACGGGTTTCCCTGTTTGTCGATGTTCACGGCCATCTGACTGGCCGGCTGTCAGGCCAGTTCACGGCCAGTTGGACAAGTGCCGACCCCATGGGAACCTTTGATATATCCTCGATGAAGTGGTCAGAGGAAATCCTCGGCAGCCTTGGATTGCGGCCCCTTCAGTTTGCGCCGACGGTTGCGCCAGGGAGTCTGATTGGCCACGTATCCGCTGCTGCGGCTGCCGAGACCGGCGTTCCGCAGGGCATACCGGTCATTGCCGCGGGAGGTGACGGGCAGTGCGCAGGCCTTGGCGTCAATGCGGTCAAGCCGGGCAGAGCCTACCTCAACCTCGGAACCGCTCTGGTACTCGGAGCATGGGGGGCAACGCCCCGTGTCTCTCGTGACTGGCGCACCATGTGTTCACCGACAGGCGATGGTTACTTCTACGAAGGAGTCTGGCGGGCGGGCACATTTCTCGTGGACTGGTTCGTGGAGAACTTTGTCACTGACAGCCCGAGCACCGCAACCTTCGACTCCTTGGAGCAGGCAGCCTCCGCACTTCCGATCGGATGTGATGGAGTGATTGCCTGCCCCTACCTGTCAGGCAGCATGAACCCGTACTGGTCCATGGAAGCATCCGCGGGAATCCTGGGTTTGCGGCCTGATCATGGCCAGGCGCATACCTACCGCGCCCTGCTTGAGGCCTTGACGGGCGAAGTAGCAAGAACGGCGGCTGCGATGCATCAGTCCGGTGTTGAACTGGCCGAGATCATCGCTGTCGGTGGTGGTGCAAGATCTGTCCTCTGGCGGCAAATGATCGCAGACGCCACGGGACTGCCGGTCCATGCAAGCAATTCAATCGAGGCTTCTTCACTCGGCGCCGCCATGTCGGCGGCGAAGGGCATTGGCTGGTTTCCGGACTTCCAAAGCGCAGCTCAAGCGATGTCCTCGACTGGAGAAAGATGCGAACCGTCTATTCGGAACCGTTCCGCCTGGCAGGAACTCTTGCGCCGGCAGGACCAATTCAACCGGTTCGTCGTGGAGAGAGCATCCTGATCCTGAAGTCCCGGCCACGCCAGATTGACTGCCAGACCGGGAATTACCTCACCATCGCTGCTGCGTTTCCGCCATCCACGGTAAGAATTGCTCCGCTTGTCTTGCGCGCCTTGACAAGGTGCAGGAATGCCTCGGCAACATCGCGGGCCAACACTTCCCGCCTGACGAGGTTGCCCCGCATGTATTCGTCCGGTGAAATGCCTCTGGCAGCAGCCCGCTCCGTTACAAACTCATCTGTGAGCAGGTTGGTACGAATCCGATCAGCATTCACGGCATTCGACGTGATACCGGATGCGCCATGTTCGATTGCATACTGACGGACCAGCGCCATCAATGCTGCCTTCGAGGTGCCGTAAGGACCCAATCCCGGTCCGGGATTGAGCGCCTGCTTGCTCACATTGAAAGCCAGTGCTCCTCCTGTCCCTTGCAACTCCATGATCTTTACACAGGCCCTGGCCATGTAGTGGTGCGACCAGAAATTCAGCTCATGGGCCTGACGAAAGACATCTTCCTCAACTCCGGTCAGCTGGCCCTGAAACGCTGCCCCTGCATTGGAGATCAGGATATCAACACCGCCGAAGCGGGCAGCGACAGCCTGCACTGCTGTCTCAACGGCCGATGCGTCCGTAACATCGCAAACGACCGGCAGTCCCCCCACGGTGGCCGCCGCGTCCTCAAGCATGTCCTCATCCTTGTCAAACATGGCGACTTCGGCGCCATCCTGCTTCAGGCATCGAGCCGTTTCCAAACCCAGCCCGCTGGCCGCTCCCGTGACAATGGCAATCTGCCGGGCCAGCGGCCTCTCAACCGCCTTTGCCAGTTTTGCCTGTTCGAGCGGCCAGTATTCAATGTCGAACAACTCCTCTTCCGACAGGGCCGCAAATCTCCCGACCCCCTCTGCTCTTGTGATGACGTTGACGGTGGCCTCGGCAATGTCAGCGCACACTGCGGCCTCCCTCGCGGATCTGCCAACGCCAAACAGCCCCGCTCCGGGGACATAGACCACGCGCGGAACCGGATCGAGCATCTGCCGGTCGCCGCCAACCCTTTGATTATTGCGGCTGAAATAGCCTTCGTAGTCGGCGGAATACGACTCCACCGACTGGCGGATTCCCTGCCTGAAAGCCTCGGGATCCAGCGCATCGGGCGCCGGGGCAACCAGCCCGTATCTCTTGATCCGGATCGAATGATCAGGGGTGGCGTTACCGCGAGTCGCGTAGTCCGCCAGATTGATGCCGTTCACGAAGTGCAGGATTTCGTCGGAAGTCCTGAAATCCAGAATCCATCTGTCGGGACGGCCGTCGACCCCGGCGTCCCGTGCCAGTGCCCCTCGAATGGCCGGCGCAATTGTTGCCAGCTCGGGGATGCGGTCTGGCAGTTTCGCAGAGACAAAGGGGCGGGGGCGGCCTTGGTCCAGCCTTTTCTCGGCGGCATCGCACATGGCGATCATGTTCTCGTATGCCTGACGGGGATCGTCGTGAAAGGTGAATATCCCGTGGTTCATGAGGATCAGGCTCGATGCGGCCGGCTGTTCATCCAGAATGCGCCGGCATTCTTTGGCAAGGAGAAAACCCGGAAAGACATAGGGAACAATCGTGGTCTCGGGAAAAAGCTCGCGGATGAGTTGCTCACCGCCCGGCTGGTTCGTGAGCGCAACGATGGCGTTGGCATGCGTGTGATCGACATGCTTGTACGGAATGATCGCATGCAGGACCGCCTCAATCGACGGGTTCGGTGCATGGGGATCAAGCAACAGGCGCCGTTGGGCGGCGACCAGTTCCTTGTCGCCAAGTGAGGGCAGCCGGGCCAGGGCGGCAAGCGGAGCCAACTCCACGGCAGGCAATCCGGCAGGCTCAATTGTGCCCATGTCCCAGCCGGAACCCTTGACGCACAGGACATCGTATTCAAGGCCAAGCGCGTCCCGCATACGGGTCTTGACCGAGGTGTTTCCGCCACCATGCAAGACCAGCTTGCGGTCCTGCCCCAGCAACCGGGTGCTGTAGGTCCGGATGGCAAGGTCCCGGCCTATTCCCTTGCCTGACCATTCATCGATCAGTTCGTTCAGTTCGGATTGGTTCCAACGGGACGGCATCGAACTCTCCTGTCTGGCCGTTATCTGATACTCGAAAACGAGGATTGGACCCACTTCTATACGTCAATCCGTTTGGCTTCGACCGCAAAGCAGCCTTCTGGAGATGTCGGCCGAACGGCTCATCACATTCAATTCGAATAGGAATGCGCCTTTCAATCGAAACAGGGCCAGATCCCGGTCAACCAAATGGGGCAAAAGTGCCTCCGCAACGCCGGAATCGGCTTGACAACATCCTGAAAATGCGCGGAGATTTGTCCCAGAAGTTTGTCCGCCTCGGCCATTCTGGCCCCTTCGCGGACATGAATTCGGGAGGATTTTCCAAAATGGAAGCTTTGGGCCCTTATGACCCGACTATCGACTTTCCCGAGGGACCTGCGATTGCCGAAATCGCAGCAGACGGGAATGTCAAACCTTGGCGGCCGTTGCATGTCACACGCCGCAACTTTCTCAGGGGCGTGGTCTGCTCCGGCATTGTGATCGGTGGATCCGCCTACCTGTTTTCGACTGCCACTCCGGCGCACGCAAACGCCAGGAGCGTTGATCGGCTGATGTCGCTTGAGGTGAACGGAAAGACGCACAGGATTGATGTCGCGCCAAACGAGACGCTTGCAGATACGCTGCGCTACAGGCTTGGACTGACAGGCACCAAGATCGGATGCAACCAGGCCGAATGCGGAGCTTGCACCGTGATCGCGAATGGCAGGACGATATACTCGTGCTCGACCCTGACGCACCGGATGCGCGGCCAGGCCATCACGACCGTTGAAGGGATTGCAGCCCCCGACGGAACCCTGCACCCCGTGCAGCGCGCCTTCATTGAGGAAATCGCGCCGCAATGCGGGTTCTGCACGCCAGGTCAAGTCGTGGCGGCTGTCGCCTTGCTCAACAGCAACCCCAATCCGACGGAAGCGGAAGCGCGGGTGGCGATGTCCGGAAATCTCTGCCGGTGCGGCGCGTATGATCATTATCTGCGCGGCGTCATGAAGGCAGCCAGGGAGGTTTAACTCATGTCAAACAGATTGATAGGAAAGGACTTCACGCCTCCGGATCTCGAGGCGAAAGTCACCGGAGCAGCCAAATACGCGGAGGATTTCCGCGCTGATGGCATGGCTCACGTCAAGTTCTTCGCTTCACCCATGCCTCACGCGAGGGTGACAAACATCGACACAACCGACGCCATGAAAATCCCCGGGGTGCTGGGGATGCTCCTGCCGGAGGAACTCAAGCAGCCAAACGTCACCGGGTTTCCGATTCTGACGGCGGAGCCGACCTATTACGGCCAGCCAATCGCTGCTGTTGCTGCGGAGACAGAGCAGGCAGCCGCAGACGCAGTCGCTGCGCTCAATGTTGATATGGACTTGCTGCCCTTCGTGGTTGATCCGCTCGACAGCCTGCGGCCGGATGGCGCGAATGCGCTGACCGGCGGCAATGTCTCGGGCCGCGGCGTCGACTTCGGGGAACTCAAGTGGTCCGGCAGGGATTTCGCCATGGTGGAGGAAGATGAACTCCCCCGTGGAGAAGCACCGGTTGAATGGGGCTTCGGCGACATTGATGCAGGATTTGCATCAGCCGATGTGGTGATCGAGGACACATTCGTTCACGCCACCAATTCCCATCATGCGATGGAACCCCGTTCGGCTGCCGCCTACTGGGAAAACGGCAAGTGCCACGTGTGGGGATCGACGCAGTCGACTTCCTTTGCCCAGCCAGGCCTTGCGCGCATGCTCGGCATCGAACTCAAGGACCTTGTTTTCGTAGCGGAATACTGCGGCGGCGGTTTCGGGGGGAAGGCAACCTCGTATCCCCTCATGGCGCTGCCGGCTCTCATGTCGAAGAAGTTGGGCGGCAGACCATGCCTCCTGCGCGTGTCGCGTGTGGAAGAATACAATAACGGGATGGCGCGATCCGGTTTCCAGGGCTGGGCCAAACTGGGCTTTACCGCCGACGGCCGCGTGACGGCAGCCGACATTTTTGTTGTCCAGGACCTCGGGCCGACAAGCGGCTTCCCGGACTTCAACAATGTGGGCAACGCCTTCAGCATCGTCTTCCAGCCACCGAACATGCGGTTCCGGGCGGTACCCGTCCTGACCAACACGGTGCCCAAGGGTGCGCAGCGTGGTCCGGGCGAGAACCAGTCAGCCAACATGATCGAGCCGCTGATCGACAAGGCGGCAAGGGAACTTGGCATCGACCGCGTGGCAATCCGGGAAATAAACGCCCCGGGTGATGGCGGCGAAGGCGCCAAGATCGGCGCCAACCAGAATCCGTTGACCTCCGCTTTCCTGAAGAACGCAATTGCCCAAGGGGCAGAGATGTTCGGATGGTCCGATCGCGCAGGCATGTCCGGAACACGGACCGGGCCTAAGGCGCGCGGATATGGCGTTGCCTCGGCCTACCACTCCGCCGGGTCCAACGGATTTGACGGACTGCTCAGGATTACCCCAGACGGAGTTCTCCACGTTCACACAGGGGTCGGCAACTTGGGAACATTCTCGTATGCCTCCACCTCTCGCGTGGCCGCGGAGGTTCTGGGCTACGATTGGGACAATGTCGTCATTGAACGCGGCGGTACGGCAAAGCACATTCCGTACAACTTGGGCCAGTTCGGGTCGAACACCAGTTTCACCATGTCCCGGACCAACTATGTTGCAGCGGAAGACGCCAAAGCCAAGCTCCTCGAAATTGCTGCCTCTACTCTGGGGGGAAGCCCTTCAGATTACGAACTGAACAATGAGAGGGTTGTGCACAGTTCGGACAGCAGTGTTTCCATGTCTTTCGCCGAGGCGGCCCAAAAGGCAATCGACATGGGTGGCAAGTTCTCTGGACAGGTTCTTCCCGAGGACATCCACGAAATGACGCAGCGGGCTGCGAGCGCCATTGCAGGGACCGGTCTAGTCGGCGTGGCAAAGGACAACCTTCCGAAGGAAGGAACGACCCCAGCCCTGACGACAAGCTTCATGGAAGTGGATGTTGACCTGGAAACCGGCGCTGTCGAGATCCTCGACTATCTCTGCGTTGCCGATTGCGGCGTCGTCAATCACCCAACCGGACTTGCAGCGCAAGTACGGGGAGGTGCAGTGATGGGCTTCGGCCTCGCGCTAACAGAGCGGCACGTGTATGATCCGGCCTACGGGATTCCCAATGCGAAATCCTTCTATCACGGCAAACCCCTTTCCTATCTGGATACTCCGGAGCGCATGGACTGGGCAGCCGTTGATCAACCGGACCCATACAATCCGATGGGGATCAAGGGGGTCGGCGAACCATTGCAGGGATCAGCTTCGGCAGCTCTGCTTTGCGCCATTTCCGATGCGCTTGGTGGACACCAGTTCAACCGGGTCCCAATCGTCAGCGACATGATCATCAATGCCGCTGCCGGCCAGCCTCAATCGCACAGGCCGCTTGCCACCAATACGGTGTGAGCGGAGGGAGGTAAAACTATGTCAGATGTAATGCATAATTTTGACCTGTACCAGCCGGATTCACTGGACGGTGCAGCGGAGTTGCTTGACGAGTTTGATGATGCCTGGATCATTGCAGGGGCAAAGGACAGCCTCGGCTGGTTCAAGGACCGGGTTCAGCAACCTTCAGTGATCGTTGACCTCGGAGGCATATCGGAACTCAGTGGAATTGAATCTATGGATGATGGCGGCCTCTATATCGGGGCCACCACCACGCTGACCGATGTCGCTGAGAACCCAATGGTCAGGGAGCGTTTTCCGATCTTTGCCGAGGCAGCCTCGAATGTTGCTTCACCGCAAATCCGCAATGCGGGAACGATCGGAGGCAACATCGCCCAGGACACACGCTGCACCTACTACAGGGATGGATTTCCCTGCTACCGGGCTGGCGGCAACACCTGTTATGCCAACACACCGACTGCCATGAACAGGGAACACGCCCTTTTCGAGGTCAGCAGATGTGTTGCGGTGACACCGTCCGATACGGCTCCGGCCATGGTTGCTCTTGGCGCCAGCATGGTCATTCGGAGAGGTGGAGAAGACATGGCCGTGCCTGCATCCGAGTTCTTTATCGGACCGGAGATCGACATTACCCGGATGACCGTGCTTGAACCCGGCGACATTCTCCTCGGGATTCAGATACCGGGTGACTGGGCTAATGCCCGGCATTACTTCGAGAAGGTCTCGGACAGAAAGACCTGGGATTTTGCCTTGGTCAGCATGACCATGGTCGCCAAGATGGCCAATGGAGCCATCAGCGATGTGGCAATGGTTTGCGGCGGAGTTCAGTGCACGCCCCGGCGGCTCTCCGAAGTGGAGGATGTCGTCAAGGGCTCAGCGCCTGGTCCCGAAGTCGAAGACCTCGTTCGCCGGGTTGCATCAAGAGGCGCGCAACCGCTGAACTTCAACCACTTCAAGATTCCCTTGATGGGCAATCTGGCGGCCAGAGCAGTTCGCTCGCTCGCCTGACAGATGGAGCTGTTGCGCTTCACAAAGAACATGTTCGGCCAGGAAATGCTGGTCGGAGTCAACTGGGAGCTGTTATGGCTCCCAGTTGCAGCGGCTTTTGCGGTCATCGCCGTTCATCTCATGATTTGCGGAATTCGCAGGAAGAGCAGATAGGTAACCTGACACGTCTCGGTCATGACCGGGCATCAGGTAGTGTGTAAACCAGGAAGAAATGTCCGCATCAGGGGAAACCAGCGAAATCAGGCACAAGCTCGGTGACAGGCTTTTTCACTGGGTGATGGCTGCCTGTATTCTGGTACTGGGCGCAACTGCATTCCTGCCGATTATCGGGATCAACTTCAATTGGGTGCCCATTCACTGGTGGACTGGCATCATCCTGTTGGGGGCGTTGCTGTATCATCTCTACAGGGTGTTCGTTGTTCACGGCATCGGCGGAATGATGCCCGACGGTGACGATGCCAAAGAGGCCATTCGTATAACCCTCAACCGCAGCCGGAGCGGGCTGAAACCAGCCAAATACGATGCTTTCCAAAAGACCTACCACTGGTCGGCAGCTGTTGCAGTCATTGCCACTACCGCAACCGGTCTTGTCATGCTGGCCAAGATCGACACGGTATTCTGGAAAAGGAACCCTTCGATCATGTCCGATCAGACATGGGGAGTCATCTATGTCATCCATGGCCTCGGTGCGATGCTGATCCTGTTCCTTGTCATTCTGCATGTATATTTTGCCTTTATCCCCAGTCACCGCGCCTACCTGGTGTCCATGATACTGGGGAGGGGTCCGGAGATGGCAAGGAAGGGTGAGGATTCATGATTGACAGCAACGTTGCAACTCAGATGCGCGACGCATTTGACGAAATCGAAGAAGCCTACGAATTCATGCTTGCCTATGCGGCCCAGGGCCGCAAGACCGAGGCGGCCAGCGGATCAAAGGGTCCAAGCCAGATCCGCCACTTTCTGCAACGATTCCGGGATGCCGCCGGCAGGCTGGCCGATCTTGTCGAGAAACACGCGAACAAGGGAGCCGGTGCAGGCTTTGCGGAGCGATGGCTGGCCGACATCGGCGCAGCCCGATCGGTCATCAAACTCCTCCTGGAACAACCCTCGATTACTTCGGAAATGGTCGACAATACGAATGGCCTCATTGTCCTTCGATCACTACTGACAGGGATCTTTTTTGCCGACCAGGTCATGCTTCCCAAGCGATGAAGCTCTCACAATCGAGTGGCCGTCATTGACCCGGCAGGACCTGCAGCGAAACGCACGGCCATTCCTGGCGGCAGTTGCAATCGCCTTGCTCCCTGAGTTGGCAATGGCCGACAGGCATTGCGCTCCGGTCATCGAGGCTGTCTGGCGAGCGCGCACATTTCTGTCGGTGGAAGACCAGAGTTGTGCCGACAGGCTGCAGGCAAGCGAAGCCGACCTCCAAGAAGCTGTCGCACAAGCGAGAATCTGCGGTTACATGACGCTGCACGAACAACTGGATGAGTTGTTCTTCGGCGATCAACCATCCACTACTGACGAGTGTGAAGCCAAGGTTGCCGGCATTCTCGAATTCGGCCCGGCGCTGAAGTCAATCGTTGACGCCTACCATTGAAGGCTGGCAGCACACCGCCAATTCACACCCCTTCCCTTCCCGGCTATCACCTGCCGCCACTTTGACAGTGACCGGATGACTGCGTGCCAGCAGAATTGATGCCGTGAAGGAAGCACTGGAACTGAGCCAAGTAAGACTCGCCGATGATCTGGTCGATGGAAGCGCTATGTGATTAAGAGCCCAATCTGCGGCACGCCGCATTTCACTTCGTAATTCGAACTGCAGGAACATGATGGGGACCGAAGCCGACTGCGATCTCTTCGTCATAGGCGGTGGCGTCAACGGATGCGGTATCGCCCGCGATGCAGCTGGCCGAGGACTGTCGGTCAGGCTGGCCGAAATGCATGATCTCGGGTCATCTACTTCATCCGCATCGACCAAGCTGTTTCACGGTGGATTGCGTTATCTTGAGCATTTCGAGTTCCGCCTGGTTCGAGAGGCATTGGTCGAACGGGAGGTCCTGTTGCGCGCAATGCCCCACATCAGTTGGCCCCTTCGGTTCGTGTTACCTTGCAGCGAGATACGGAACGACGACCAGGCAGAAGGTGGCAAAGCCGGGCGACGGCCAGCCTGGATGATCCGGGCCGGACTATTCCTGTATGATCACCTGGGTGGCCGGGATCTGCTTCGGGGGACTAGTTCACTTGATCTGCAGGCAGCCCCTGAAGGCGCGCCTCTACAACGGCGCTTCCGCCGAGGTTATGAGTACTCCGACTGCTGGGTCGACGACTCCCGGCTCGTCGTCCTCAATGCTCGCGACGCTTCAGCGCGTGGCACGGATATATTGGTACAGACTGAGGTCGTATCGGCACAACGTGTCGACGGCAGTTGGGAAGTGGTCACGACTGACAGCCGGAACGGTGAATGCACGACTCACCGGGCGCGTGCACTGGTCAATGCAGCCGGCCCTTGGGTTGGCAAGATCCTGCAAGACCGGCTTCGTCTGCCCTCAGGCCGGAATGTCCGGCTCGTGCGGGGTTCCCATATCGTGATACCCCGCCTCTACGATCACGAGAAATGCTATATCCTGCAAGGACATGACGGCCGGGTCATCTTCACGATACCCTACGAACGCGATTTCACTCTGGTTGGAACAACTGACGCAGAACATGAAAGCCCGGATCAGGCCCCGCATTGTACCCCAGATGAACTCGACTACCTGCTAAGTGTGGTCAATCAGCACTTTGCAGCATCATTGGAAGCTGGGCATGTCGTGTGGAGCTATTCCGGTATACGGCCACTTCTTGAGGATGGAACCGGAAACGCCAGCGCTGTTACCCGAGACTATTCGTTCGAAATCGACGACTCTGGAGGGGTGCCAGCCCTGAGCGTCTTCGGTGGCAAGATCACCACCTACCGGCGACTTGCAGAAAGTGCGGTTGACCGGTTGGCTCCCTACTTTCCCTCCCTGCCGGGGAGATGGACAGCCGGAGTTGCGCTTCCTGGGGGCAACTTTGCAGTCGGCGATGTGCGTAAACTCGTTGATGAACTCCTGGTTGCGTATCCGTTTCTGAGCAACCGATGGGCTGAAAGACTGTTTCGCGCCTATGGCACCGAAGCAACGGAAATCCTGAACGGTGCAAAATCTGTCGAAGACCTTGGCCGGACCTTCTGTGCCGACCTGACTGCCACCGAAATCGATTGGATGATCGAACGGGAATTTGCGCGCTGCGCAAGCGACATTCTATGGAGGCGCAGCAAACTCGGACTGCGGGCAACGGAAGCCGAGGTTCTTGATCTGGAGGGTTATGTTGCCGGACGTCTCACCAAGAAAAAAGTCCCGGCCGCTGCTTTGCATTGAATCTCGACACACGCGCAATCATGGAAGTCCGACGGTACACTCAGGAATAGCATGCTGGACTGACCCAAGCCTGCACCCAACTTGAACAACACGAAGTCCCGGACACCCGGATGTCGCTCCTGCAACCCACCGGAGCGCCGGGCAGAGCCCATATCTTCAGATCCGCCGGTCGATGAAACACAATTTGGTTTGCTTGGGTGCCATGCAGTACTCGGTCAAGCACCGAATGCCGAAGACATGCTGCCTAAAGACTGTAGCGATGCCTGACATCCCGCCATTTTAGCAGTTCCCAGGCAGTTTCTGTTGAGCCACCAGGAACCGACAGCGGCATGGTGACGGCAAAAACTGCCTCGGTCTGAAACACGGTACCATAAGAAATCAACTTCAATCCGTTGGCGTCAAGCGTACGACCCGTTGACACCAAATCGATGATTGCCTCGGCCAGATTATTGGCAACGGTGCCTTCGGTTGCTCCCCTGCTGTCCACCAACCTGTAGTCAGTAAAGCGCTGGCCGCTCAGGAACTGCCTGGACAGCCGATGATACTTGGTGGCAATTCTGAGCCCCCTGCCATGTTTGGCGCGGAACAGCGCAGCAACATCGTCAAGGTCCTGAATTGTCTCGACGTCAATCCAGAATTTTGGGACGGCCAGTTTCAATTCTGCTTCGCCGAACCCAAGGCACATCTGTATGGTAATCCGTTGCCGCCAGTCCGATGGCAACTCGTAGAGCAGGTCAGCGCCGGTAATCCCGAACTGGATGTTGCGCTGATAGAGTTCAGAGGCGATGGCCGAAGCTGGCAAAAACACCAGTTCCACCTCAATCTCGCCATGTGTGATGGCCGAATACCGGCGTCCACCCTCAGGCTCCTTGAACTCCAGCCCCATCTCACGGAGCCATTCCATGGAGTCCTGCGCCAGTCGGCCTTTTGCCGGAACGCCTATCTTGATCATTCGGGCTACCCCCTGATCCGGGCAAGTTCTGCAGGCCGCACCACGCCCCCGATTGCGGTGCATTTCTGGCCCGAGCCCAGAATCTCATTGATCCTGTCATACCTGCCTCCGGACGCGACCGGCGCTCCGTCCTCATCCGAATGCCAGCCGAAGACAAACCCGTCATAATATTCAAGGGTCGTGCGGCCATAGCGTGCTGCGAAACTCAGATTGGCCGGGTCGTATCCAAGGTCGCTCAACGCATCCATACGATCTTCAACAGCCCGGGCGGCCTTTCCGAGCCCCGGGATATAGTTGGCCAAATCCCTCAGCAGCCGGGGAATACCGGCCATGGGGGCCTTGAGCGCCAGGAGTGTCCGGAAGTGATGCACGGCGCTTGCGCTCAGTGGTCTATCTGCGCTGTCTTCGGACAGCGCCTTGATGCGTTCGACCACTTCTTCTGCGGTCCTGGTCCCTATTTCCGGACCGGCTTCATGAATCTTGCCCAAAAGGTCCGAACCCTCGGCTTCCAGTTCAATGAGCTTACGCTTGTGTCTGGACAGTTTCGTGGCCTTGCTCAGGCGATCAAGCGCCTGGCGGAAATGCGACGGTCTCCACAACTGCCGGAGCAGTTCCTGCTTGCGCCGCTCGGACAAGCCCAGTCCTTCGACAGCGGCGAGCAGGACGCCAAGGTCGCCTGTCGAGACCCGGATGCCGTTGGTGCCAAGGAGTTCATGAAAAACCATGAAGACCTCAGCATCGGCCCTGGTCCTGTCTTCGTCGCCAAACTGCTCGAAACCGGTCTGAAGATACTCGCTGGGTTTGTCGGAACCGGGTTCCTGCTTCCTGAAGACCGATCCAAAGTAGGTGTAGCGCGTCCGCCCCATGCCATTGGCCATATGATGGCCGGCAACAGGAACCGTAAAGTCGGGCCGCAATACCATTTCGTTGCCGGCGGCATCGAACGTCATGTAGGCGCGGGTCCGGATGTCCTCGCCATAGATGTCCAGGAGCTTCGCCGCGGGTTGCAGTATGTCGACCTCGACGCGGATGGCCCCCTTGGACTCGAAGAAGTTCAGAATCCGTTCGGCGTCTTCTGCGACAGCCGCTCTATCCATTTTTGCTGCCCAGCTGGCCAGTGCGGTCAAGAAACTGGCCGATTTCAGCCGCCAGTTCGGCTCGCTTTACTTCCCACTGCGTAGGTCGCGACTTCCATTCCTCGTGAGAGGCGGTTTCGGCGATGGATTTTCCGAGTTCCAGATCCTTTACCTGGACAACCCCCCGTTCGAACTCGTCGCTGCCCTGAATTATCGCCAGGGGGGAATTGCGCAGGTCAGCATACTTCATCTGCCTGCCGAAATTCCGGGCATTGCCGAGAAACAACTCAGACCTGATGCCTGCCCGCCTGAGTTCGGATACCATCTTCTGGTAGTCGCTCATGCGATTCCGGTCCATGACCGTGACGACAACAGGCCCCGACTGAGTGCTCTGTGCAGGATGCAGTTCCTGGAGCGCTGCGAGCAGCCTGTCCACTCCGACGGATATGCCTGTAGCGGGCACCTCCTGCCCGGTGAACCGCTTGACGAGGCCGTCGTAGCGGCCGCCCCCGATCACCGACCCGAAGCGCCTTGGCCTGCCCTTTGCATCAGTGATTTCCACTGTCAGCTCGGCCTCCATGACTGGACCGGTGTAGTAATCCAGTCCGCGGACAATTGACGGTTCAATCGTGCATTGGCTGGCGCCAATCGCCTGAGCACCCAGCAATTCCATGATCTCTTCGAGTTCAGCGAGGCCCTTGCGCCCGAGTTCGTTGTCCGAGATCATCCCGGCCAGGTGGTTCAGCGTCCGCGCTGAGTCGGGCCCTCCAGTGCCAAGAAACTCCATGATGAATGCGATCTGGCTATCCGATAGGCCAGCGCCCTGAGTGTAGTCGCCACTCTCGTCTTTCCGGCCAGTTCCGAGCAGAGCCTTGACACCGGCGGTCCCCAACCGGTCGAGCTTGTCGATGGCGCGGAGAACCGTTCCACGCGCCTTGTCAAATGCGTCCTGATCATCCTGGTCAAGTATGCCTGCCGCCACCAGCGCTCCGTCCAGCAGGTTCCTGCTGTTGAGCTTCACCACATATTGGTCGCGCTGCACTCCGACGGTCTCAAGGATCTCGCAAGCAAGGCAGCATAATTCGGCATCGGCCGCCATCGTGGCTGCCCCAACGGTGTCAGCATCGCACTGGTAGAATTGCCGGTAGCGGCCTGGCCCAGGCTTCTCATTGCGCCAGACGGTTCCGACCGCATACCGGCGGTATGGTGTAGGCAGACTATTTCGGAACTGCGCAGCGACCCTGGCGAGCGGAGCTGTCAGATCATACCGGAGCGCCAGCCATTCCCCATCATCCTTCCAGGCAAAGACGCCTTCATTGGGGCGGTCCTTGTCAGGCAGAAACTTTCCGAGGGCATCAAGGTTTTCGACCGCTGGTGTCTCCAGTGGTTCGAAGCCGTAGAGCTGATAGACCGAACAGATCCTGTCCAGCATTTCCTGCCGGGAGCGGAACTCTTCACCGAAATAGTCCTTGAAGCCCTTAACGGTGATCGGCCGGGGCCTTGGGGATGACATTGAAGCTTGTACCTATCTGGCAATGAATTTCGGCCGAGGGTGCGCTTCAACTAAACGCCGTCTTGCCTCGTTGCAACCGGAACAGGCCGGGTTCCCGATTCCGGCCCGCGACGCTGCCACGTATTGAGGCCGCGCCTGCTGGTTCCTCCGTCGCGTTCAAGCCGGCAATGCAGTCCCCAAAGAGCAACCTGCGGCAACTGCCCCCGGGACCGGTGTTTGCGGAAGTGGATCATGCCCACGCAGGAATTTGCATTGAGCCCGCTGTTGAGGATCGTGATCAGACGGACACTTGCATCGAATTCTGCACAGAGCCGCCATAAGGTGTCAGCTTCCTTGGTTCCCCGCCACTTCCAGCCAATCACCGCGGTTTCCGGCATGCGTCGACAACAGCTGCCGTTTGCAGACCTTGAAGTTTCGGGTTGCGGCAAACGCACCGTGCAAAATATTATGGCCGGGCTGCTGCAGCACGACTGGCGCTATGACCGGCGCGATCAGATGGCATCCCTCGACTTGTGCCGACCCGGGATGCTTCCCGCCGCAGTTGGCTCGGAGAGGAGGCCGGACAGCGGTCGGACACAACAACCCTCAACAAACAAGATCAGGGGAACCACCTATGCAATTTCATCGTAGAGTCCGCACATGCACTGTGGCACTGGCCGCAGCCTGCGCTGTCGCCGCTGCTGACGCCCAAGACATGCTCGACCTTTCGGGCGAGACCGTGGAATGGGTCATTCCGTTTTCGGAAACTGGCGGGTCGGCCCGTTGGGCTAATTTCTATGCGCCGCTGCTCAGTGAAGCTCTTCCCGGCAACCCGGTTGTTGTCGTCAAGTTCATGCCGGGCGCTGGCTCTACGAAGGGAGCGAACTGGTTTCAGGAACAAGAATATGCCGACAGCAATGGCACGCTCATCTTCGGTTCGTCTGGATCCACCCAGTTTCCGTACCTGCTCAATGACCCGAGGGTGAAATACGAATACAATGACTGGCATGTGGTTCTCGCCTCTGGGACGGGCGGTGTCGCCTACCTTCCCCCTGACCTTGCAGAGATGATGGACGGACTCGACGCCAGCGGGCTACAGGGCACCGACTTCATCTACGGCAGCCAGGGAGCCACCCGGCTTGACCTCGTACCGTTGCTGGCTTGGGAAATGCTCGGGCTGACTGTGGACCCCGTGTTTGGAATAACCGGCCGCGGCGACGGCAGGCTGATGTTCGAGCGCGGCGAGGCCAATATCGACTATCAGACATCTTCCTCCTATCTCAGCGGCGTGACGCCTCTTGTCGAAGCTGGCACGGCCGTACCGATGATGAGTTGGGGCGCTCTTGACGGTGACGGTAACATCGTCAGGGACCCGACCTTTCCTGACATGCCGACTTTCAAGGAAGTCTGTGAAGCAACTGATGGTTGCATGACCAGCGGTGAGCAGTGGGAAGCCTGGAAGGCATTCTTCATCGCGGGATTCCCCGCCCAGAAGATGGTTTTCCTGCCAAACGGAGCAAGTGAATCTGCCGTGGCTACATATTCTGCGGCTTTCGATGCCGTCCAGGAACGGGCAGATTTCTCCGAGATCTCCGCCAAAGCCCTCGGAAAGTATCCGCAGATGACCGGCGAAAGCGCGGCAACGGCCCTCGGCAGCGCCACCAATGTTCCCGATGAAGCGCGGGCATATGTCATTGGCTGGCTTGAGGATCGCTACGGCGTTACCCTGAACTGACCTGAAATACGCCCGTTCGGCCATTCTGGCCGGACGGGCAAACAACCAAAACACAGCGAAACCCGCGGAAGATGGACATCTTCGCCCTCGCATTGCCAGCACTGAATGATGCGCTTTCCTTGACACTTCAGGTGAGCGTGTTCGCGCATCTGGCCTTGGGAGTCGCGCTGGGCCTGTGTGTCGGCGTGTTCCCTGGGCTTGGTGGCATCGCCGGCCTTTCCCTGCTCTTGCCATTCATGTTCGGAATGGAACCCATGTCGGGACTGGCCTTGATGATTGGACTGGTCGCAGTCGTCCCGACTTCCGACACTTTCGCGTCGGTGCTCATGGGAATTCCCGGCTCATCTGCCTCTCAGGCAACGGTGCTTGACGGATTTCCGATGGCAAAGAGGGGCGAGGCTGCTCGCGCACTCTCGGCAGCCTTCGCGTCCTCGCTCTTCGGAGGACTGGTCGGCGCCACTTTCCTGACCTTCTTCATCCTGGTCGCACGCCCGATTGTACTCGAGTTTCGTACGCCCGAACTGCTCATGGTCACCGCGTTCGGCCTGTCCATGGTTGGAATCTTGGCAGGCCGCGTAGCGCTGAAGGGCATCGTGGCCGCAGCGTTGGGCCTGTTGGCGGGAACAGTCGGCGAGGGGGACAGTGCGGGCGCACTCCGGATGTCTACCTATGACCTCCCCTACCTCACCGACGGTTTCAAGCTCGTCATTGTCGGGCTTGGGATATTCGCCGTTCCGGAAATCGTTGCGCTGCTGCGCCGTGACCGGTCCATTGCCGAAGGACCTGTTCTGGGCGGCGGCTGGCTGCAGGGCGCCCGAGACTGGTTTGCCAATATTTGGCTCAGCGTAAGGTGCTCCATAATCGGGGTCGTTGTCGGTGTTATACCCGGGCTCGGCGGTTCCGTTGTGGACTGGATCGCCTACGGCCACACCGTGCAGTCGACCAAGGACAAATCCGGGTTCGGCAATGGAAATGTCCGCGGGGTGATCGGCCCGGAGAGTTCAAACAACGCCAAGGAGGGCGGAGGCCTGGTCCCGACACTCCTGTTCGGCATACCGGGCTCAGGCTCGATGGCCATCTTCATCGGCGCGGTTGCCCTGCTCGGCTCCGGCCAGATCGAAGTCGGACCGTCCATGCTGAAGAACAACCTGGACATCACCTATGCGATCGTTTGGCTGCTGGCGGGAGCAAATGTCATCGGAACGGTGATCTGCATCGCGGCGTCGGGAGGCATTGCCAGGATAACATCCATACCCTTCAAGCTGCTGGCTCCATTCCTGTTCATGATAATCGCCTTCGCCGCGTTCCAGTCCGGACAGAGCCTAATGGATCTGGCCGCCCTGTTCGGTTTTGGCCTGATCGGGATCATGCTTCGGCGCTTCGACTGGTCGCGTCCGGCCTTCCTGATCGGGTTTGTGCTTTCCAATCCTGCCGAGAACTATGCCAACCAGGCCGTTCAGATTGCATCTTTCCGGTTCCGTCGCGGATTCGAGGAAGGGATCGACTATCTGGTATCGCCGATTGTCATCGCCCTTCTGGTTCTGACAGTCGTCTCCGTCATCTTTGGCCTGCGGCAATCCGCCAACATCAGGTCCGAGGGTGATATCCCGTCTGGAACCAAGCGGGCGCCGATGATCTTCCTGCTGGCGGTGCTTGGCTATTCGCTGGTGGCATTCATTGATGCGTCGTTGATCCCGGATCATGCTTCCGCCGACCGGGTATTTCCCCGCTGGGTTGCAGGAGTGGCGATTACCGGATCCCTGATACTGCTCCTCGGCATGATCACGAAGCCTCAATCCCATGCCCGGTTCGCTGATCTTGAAGTTGCCGACCGTGCAGAGGGAGTGCGCAACCTTTGGCCAACGGTGGCGTGGTTTGCCGGGCTGTTGGTGCTGACTTCGATATTCGGATTCATCATTGCGTTGGCGGTATTTCTGGCTGCCTTCCTGCACTACCGCGCCGGCCGCCGGCCCGTGGCCGCACTTGGGTTGACGGTTATCGGACTGGCATTCATCTGCACACTAGCAGGCTTGCTCAACCGGGATTTCCCGGCTGGGTTCCTTCAGGAACTGGTTCGGCTTCCATGGCCACTGGGTTGAGTCAAACTGCGATCCCCTACCTGTTCTATCGCGGGGGCACATCACGCGGGCCGTACATGAAGCGCTCCGACCTTCCGGAGGATCAGCAGACACTGGAAAGAGTCCTGGTGGCGATTGTCGGGTCCGGCCATCCATTGAACATTGACGGGATCGGGGGCAGCGTGGCCGTAACCACCAAGGTTGCCATGCTCTCGACATCCGAAGATGCATGGGCACATGTCGATTACTTCTTTGCCCAGGTTGGCGTCGAAAACCGCCTTGTCGATTTTGGCCCGACCTGCGGCAACATTCTTGCCGGCGTGGGCCCGGCAGCAATCGAGATGGGCCTGATTGAAGCGCTGGAGGACAAGACAGAAGTTCGAATCCGAGCGGTCAACACTGAGGCGAGAGTTGCCGCCCTCGTGCGCACTCCCGGGCAAAACGTCACCTATGACGGAGATGCGGCCATTGACGGTGTTCCTGGAACCGCGGCTCCTGTCGACCTCAAATTCATGGACACGGGGGGCAGCGCGACGGGCGCCATATTCCCGACAGGCTGCCGCCAGGAAGTCATTCTGGATACACCAGTCAGTTGCGTGGATGTCGCCATGCCCATGGTAATTGCGCGAGCCGCAGATTTTGGTGTGACCGGCTATGAGTCAGCAAGCGAACTTGACGAAAACAAGGACCTTCTGGACCAGCTGGAAGAAATCAGATTGATTGCAGGACAGCGAATGGGACTCGGTGACGTGAGCAAGTCCGTCATTCCGAAATTCGGGCTGGTTGCGCCTCCCCGGAATGCGGGAGCATTGGCAGTCCGCTACTTCATGCCATGGTCCTGCCATCCTTCGCTTGCAGTCACAGGGTCTCAGTGCCTTGCCGCCTGCCTGTTGGCGGAAGGTACTATCTGCGATGGTTTGGCCCGCGACAGACACACATCGCCATCTCAACTCCAACTTGAGCACCCGATGGGAAGCCTTGATGTTGTGGTCGAGTTTGAGCAGGCCGGCGGGGAGTTCAGCATTGTCTCATCCGGGCTGGTACGAACCGCCAGGAAGATTGCGGACGGCAAGGTATTTGTTCCGCACAGCATCTGGCCAGGCCATTGATGCAATAGACGCCAGTCAAACCCGGATGAATAACTGTGGCGCTTGAGGCACCAAGACCGCCGGGGGTGCGTTGCCAATGAACACACATTGCGGCGGTCAATAAGCATGCGTGCCGCCGGAATTGTACCGCCCGTGATCCTGCCCTTCACAGGGTTCGAGTTATTGGTTCTGCTGGACTCGCCCCCCAGACAGCAATTCCGTTACCTACAAATTACAGGCACGGGGTTCTTTAGGCCCAGCGCTACAATCAGTTGAAAGTACGAACTGCCATCAGAACCGCAGATGCACACCGGCCCCGATGCGAGTATCGGAATCCATCATATCAACATGCTCGCCTTTGAGGGTTGCAGTGAGGCCACGCGGCAGTGCGAACTCCAGCCCGGCTCCATAATGCGGAACTTCTTCATCACCCGTTGCAAGCCTTGCATCCGCCGACACCGTCATCAAGCCCTCCATGACGCCGAACCCGTAACCGGCCCGTGCGGCAAGTGAGCCAGGCGCCGAAACCGAACCGCCAGTTCCGTTCTGGAACAGCGTATCGTCCGACAGGATGCCCTCCTGCTGAACTCCCCATTCCTGGCGCAGCGAGCCGGACCAACCATGACCCTGGGAATCCGGAGCAAACTGAACACCAATGCTGGCTCCCCACTCGCGCTGACCTGCGGCAGCGTGCCTGGCAAGCCAATGCCCGCTCGCATCCAGACTCATACGGGAGTCCGGCGAATACAGTCCAAGACCGCCACCAACCTCAACGCCCCGGCCTGTTATCCCGTCACCACCATCCTGGCGAAGTGACAGAGAGCCGCGCGGCAACAGCACCCATCCAGAGTCCGAAAGCGCAAGACCGGCATGAGCGAATTCCACTCCGCTGCGAACCCGCCAACTCTTGATCGAGAGTCCTCCGATGACCGTCGATGCATCGCCACGGGTCCTGAGCTGTACAACCTCTGCTTCAACCGGAACCGAGATTGTCACTTGCCCCTGGTTCGCCACGGCCCAGCGGGCCCCAACAGATGCGGCCTTCAGTGACATGCCGGCTTTCGAGTCCTCGCCCTCCTCAGGACGATGCTCTGCTTCGCCGCTGCCGATGCCCAGAACAACCCTGACTGTGCCGGTTCCACTCGGCAAGGTCATCTGCATGTACGGCCAGATGGCTGTCAGCGAGGTTTCAACACGGCTGTTCACGTCAAGCGTGAGCAGGTCGACTTCGCCACGGTTTCTTGACACTGCCACGCCAGCAAGCAGTCGCTCGTTCGCCCAGTTGTCAATGCCCATCCACGCGGACTTGACTGAACCATCCCAACTGTCATTTCCGGAAATCCCCTGGAAGTTCCGAAGATCGCCCCGGCCCCAAACCGTCATGCCCGTATTGCCGTCGACTGCATCTTCGCCGCTCAACGACAAAGCGAATGCACTTCCATCCAGCAACTGTTCTTCTTCAATCGAACTGGAATAGCCTTCCGGGGCCTGGTTGCCCTGCCACCAGCCTGTCGCCTTGTGACTGGCAACCGGGTCTTTCAAGGATGTTTCGCCACCTATCAGCTGCCCACCCAGCATCAAGGTGCTTGTGCCCGGAGTTGATTGCAGCCGCTCATCAATAATCTCGGTTGCTCCGGTAAGCGTTGCGCGCCCCATCTCGGACAGTACCATGGTTGCGGCCTGCCTCTCCATATCCAGTGTTGGACCCTTCGGCGGGTTCACCGTTGCCTCATTAGAAGGAGCACCGATGCCGACATCATTTACGGCGCGAACACGGAATCCATAGGCGAGCCCGCCGGTCAGTCCTTCCACTGTATAATCCCGAGTCTCTGCGCTGCTGCCCGAAATATCCTTCCATTCTCCACCGAAGGCTGCGTCACCTTCTCGCTGCTGATATTGCCACTTGGTGATGCTGGAGTCGCCATCATGCGTCCATGTCAGGACAGCGGTTCGCTTGACTGCCGAAGCAGTAAGATCAGCAGCGTCCGGTGCACCCGGAGCCAATGGCGTTGCTGTAGCCTCGTCCGCTGCCGGGCCGTCACCGAGGAAGTTCGCAGCGCGGATCCTGAAGCTATACTCTGTGCCGTTGGTTAATCCAGTAACAGTGTGGGTCACGGTGGAAGCGTCACTGGGATCAATTTCCGTCCACTCTCCGTATTCCCCACCCGCTTCTTTGTACTGATACTGGTAATTCCATATTGAGCTATTGTTCGGGTTGCTCCAATTGAGTGTTACCTGACTGTCACCCAAATCCGCCGTGAGATCTTCAGGTTTGGCCGGAACTGTCGTCACAGTTGTAAAAATGACCAACTGGTCTCCAATTGTGATTTCGATATGAAAGTCGTCGTCGCCCATACTCTCCAAAAGTGTGCCACTGAATGTGGCAGATTTGTCGGAGAGATCAAGGATACCATCATCATTCAAGTGAGATTTAATGGTGTTGACACGGGCAAACGGTCGGTTCGAGGCATCTCTCGACATCCTCACTTGGATCTGGAAGTCTGAAACGAATGTGGGCAGCCCATATTCCCAGATGCCATTTTTGGGGCTCAGTGTGGAACGCCCTGAAACCCGATGCTGCAGAAACTTATAGGTCGCTTTGGTGGTAACAGCCCCGCGTGAAGAAGGAATGCTCCACCAACCAAAGTGTTGGCCAGGAAGCCTCACAACAGAACTTGCTATAGTCGTAGTATCAGGGTCGCTGCTATAGTCGGACAGATCCAAACTTCCCGAGGGTTTGATGGTTGAGTTTGTGCCGTCATCGGTAAACGTAAATACCATGTTGCCCGCGTCGGCGGCATATACTCCCCCGAGAAGCAAGCCCAAACTGAGCAACAGCGCCGATATCGCTACTGAGAATTGCCGGGAATTCCGTGATCCAGACTTCGGTTTGATGCGAGGGACACCGCTTCCGCCTTTTGGATTCTCAGCAATTGTGTGTGCAGGAGGGGATGGGTAAACCTCGAACAAGAACCTAGTGAAATCAGGTACTAGCCGTCCAACATTTGAGAGCACGGCACGGGTCTGTCGAGCTACTGCGGAAATTCCGCCGGTTAGAGGTCGTTCGGACAGGCATGGCCGGAATGAGTTTGTCATGGTCCTCGGACCTCCACTTTCGAATTCAGACTTGAGATTGGAGAATTGAGCAGGCTGGCTTCAATTTCCTTTGGCGGGCCTCGGTTCTTCTGGCCCTGGCGTTGCTGTAAGGCTGATGTTCAGACCCATACCCCTGCACCTGATGGCCTGCCTCGCACGGCACTTTGGTCCGATGGCGCTCCAACCCGCCATCAATGGGGCAGGCAAACTGTGTTCGCCGAAAACTGAACAGCGGCATGATTGCGCTGCAACCCCCGAACTTGGCCAAGTGCGCCGTCATTGTTGCCGGACGAGAAGCCCCAACCGGGCTAAACTTGAAACGCATGACCAATTCCTGGATCAGGTCTCTGAAGCCAAAACCGCAAACGCGACACTCGCTCTGCCAAGGTCCTGGCAGAAGGGTCTGCACACTTGCAGCGCAGATTGGGGTTATGCCCAAGTATGGTAACATGCCGCACATCTTGCAAATCCATGGCAAGCAGTCAACACTATGTAGTGAGAGTTTGGCGATCAGGTTGCTTAAATGCAACACGGCAAGTCTCAATCTCGCTTCTGGAAACAACAGATGCAGGCGGAACCGCTACAATTTCAACGAGTTGAAGCAGCACCCCCGCACTTCTCATCGACTGCGCTCTCCGTGGGTTCACGGTGCACCAAATCCCATTTGCTTCGGAATTCCTGAAACCGTTCCGCACAGAAGTACACGCAATCTCGCCGGAATGGTCTGAACATCTGAGCCGCAATTGACTGCACCGGGAGATTTGTCGCGTTCCGACGCCAGAGGAGAGGCCTGCTCGACCATTCAGACACACCAAAGGCCTTCAGATCGGAATTGATGCTCATGAACCGCCAACCGGCCGTTCCGGTCAGGTCCTTACCTTCGCTCACAGTCTTCTCCGTGCTCATGAGAACCATCTTGTGTGGACAACAGAAAGTGCCTGACCCACGCATCGCACTTGGTGCTGCCGCCAGCAGGGTTGTGGATCGCCTGCATGAGTTTGTGAATGCTGCATATCGTCATCGAACAAAAGCCGGGCATCCCAATTGCAGGCTTGCAGGAGCAGGATGAATTGGAGATTATCGCCGTTGAAACTGTTGGATCTCATGTGTTGCGCCCCGGCCCTATGCCGGATTTGCGTAGACGAGGCGCACCGATAGCAGCAACTTGGGTACTGAAGGTGATTGAATTGACGGGGACTGGCCATGGGCCAAGAAGACTTGATGTCCTCCGTTCCGGATTGAGTAATGGAATTCACGCATGATCCAGCAACAACTGGATTGCCAAACTCGAGCACCCGGCGCGCAGGCAGCGCCTGCAATGCCAGGATTAACCAGGCGACGAAGAAGCGCTGAACCAGACAGGCAAAGTCGACAGAGCATCTAGGAAAAGGAGAAGTTCGATGCTGAAACAATTCACAGCGGCCGCAATCGTGGGAGCCCTTGCGATTCCTGCACATGCGGAAACATATGGCGTGCTCATGAAGACGCTGGCAAACCCGTTCTGGGGTGCAATGGAGCTTGGTGTACGCGAAGGCGCTGAGGCAGCGGGAGTGGAATACTACCTGCAGGCGGTTGAAAGCGACCAGGCGGCGGAGCCGCAGCTCAATGTCTGCAATACGATGCTAGAGCGTCAGCCTGATGCGATGATCACCGCTGCCATCAATTCGACTATCCTGCTTCCGTGCCTGAAACGCGCTAACGAAATGGGCATCCCGGTAGTTGATCTCGACGGTAACCTCGATCATGCGATCGCAGCAGATGCTGGAGTCGAGATTGCGTTCTCGATCGGGTCTGACAATGTGGCAGCTGGCGCACAGGGCGCCGAATGGCTTGTCGGCCAACTAGGAGCTGAAGCATCCGGTCCGGTTCTGGTCATCGAAGGGCTGTCTGGAAACATCACTGGCCAAAAACGGGCACAGGGCTTTGCCAACCGATTGGCTGAATTGGCGCCTGGTCTCGAGGTGGTGGCATCGCTGCCCGGTGATTGGGACCGCGGAAAGGCAGCCAACATCACAAACGACATCCTGACTTCGCACCCGGACCTGGTTGCGGTCTTTGCCGCCAATGACGGCATGGCGCTCGGTTCCGTGGAGACTGTCTATGCGGCAGGCAAGGGTGATCAGGTGATCGTCATCGGCGTCGACGGCAATTCCGATGCCGTGAAGTCAATCAAGGCGGGACGCCTGAATGCCTCGGTTGCCCAGCTTCCCTATCTGGTGGGCAAGCAGGCGGTCGAAATGGTCAAGGCCATGGCTGAAGGTCAGCAGCCTGAAGGCGACTGGATCTTCGTGCCGACCATGGTCCTGACCAAGGCCATTCTTGACGACGGAAGCGATCCAATGCTGGAGTATGTCAAGTAGAATTGCGGTGCGGGCCGGCAAACCGGTTTTGACCGGCCCGCTTCCCATTCGGCAGCAATGATGCTGAAACTTCTGGAACGAACACATGTGCGGGTGGAGTCACTTGCGGTGCTTGCCGGCCTCGCAATCATCATGGCGATACTCTCACCCGTTACCGGCAGCGGGGTCAGGGTATTCCTGACTGCAAACAATCTCTTCAATATCATACTGGCATCTGCGACTTTCGGGATTCTGGCGATCGGCGCCACCTTTGTCATAAGCGCAGCCGGTATTGACCTGTCGCTCGGCTCCGTGCTCGGGCTGGCCTCTGTCACTGGCGCAGCGCTCGTTGTGACGCTGGAGTTGCCCTGGCAATTCGCCATTCTCGGTTCCCTCGCGGCAGGCGCCGCCGCTGGCGCAGTCAATGGCTTCGTCATTACCCGGGGCGCTGTTCCTCCGTTCATTGTCACGCTTGGAATGCTAGGCATCGCCCGCGGGCTGGCCCTGATCATTTCGAATGGCAGAGGGATCTACGGACTTCCCGACGAAATACTGTTTCTTGGACAGGCGCGGCCCTGGGGCGTGCCAACTCCCGTGTTCATCATGGCAGCCGTCGCGCTGGTTTCTCACTATATCCTTGCTCATACGCCCTTCGGCCATCACACTCTCGCCCTTGGCGACAACGAAAACGCAGCAAGAGCCACCGGCATCAATGTGCGTCGGCAGCGTATGGCGCTTTACACCATTTCGGGGCTCATGGCCGGAATTGCGGGCCTGGTCTTCACAGCGCGGGTCAACACCGGCGATCCTACCGCCGGATTGAACTACGAACTCCTCGCCATCACCGCGGCCATCATAGGGGGAACGAATCTCTTTGGCGGGCGCGGCTCCATTCTTGGCACAATGATCGGGGCACTCATTATGGGCGTCCTGCAAAACGGACTGAACCTACTGGCAGTGCAAGCCTACTATCAGCAGATGGCAATCGGCGCGGTGCTGGTCGGAGCGGTTTGGCTTGACCAGATCCGTTCGCGGGGAAGGCGCCTGCAATGAGCCTTCTGGAACTGTCAGGCATCGAGAGGAGCTTTGGCGCCGTGCAGGTCTTGCGGGGCGTGGACCTCTCAGTCGAGGCCGGTGAAGTTGTTGGACTGGTTGGTGACAATGGCGCGGGCAAGTCCACCCTGATGAAGGCCATTACCGGCGTCTACTCGACTGACCAGGGCAAGATTTCCTTCGACAACCGCGACATAACCAATCTCGAACCGGGCGAACGGCGCCAACTTGGAATCGAGATGATCTATCAGGACCTTGCTCTTGCCCCGCAGCAGGACGTAGCGAACAACATATTCCTGGGACGGGAACCGACCAAGAGGTTGTTTGGCTTGCTGCCGGCATTCGTGAACAAGGCACGGATCGATGCCGAGGCGCAGAAGATGATCGACAGTCTCGGTGTGCATGTCCCATCAATTCACATCCCGGTCGGAATGCTGTCAGGGGGCCAGCAACAGACGATCGCAATCGCCCGCGCACTGACGTTCAAGCCCAAACTCGTCATCATGGATGAACCGACCGCAGCTCTTGCAGTACGCGAAGTCGAAAGCGTCCTGAACCTGATAAGCCAAATGCAAAGCGAGGGCATTGCAACGATCCTGATCAGCCATCGACTGAATGATGTCTTTGAAGCCTGCGGGCGAGTTGTAGTCTTGCGCCGGGGCAATATCATCGCCGACTTGCAGCGCGACCAGACGGACATGGCGGAAGTCGTCTCCTATATCGTTGGCGCTCACGGTTGATTTGAACCGCCTGATCGACCCTTTTGGTTAGAACGTCGGAGACGAGCTTTTGTCGCGCGGCAGTATGGAGGCCGGCTAGTGCGAACTAGAACCGCAAGTGCAAGCTACAACAAAGAAGCTGATGTTCTCTATGTCGCTACAACACCTGGCAAGCATGCTGTCGTGCAGGAGAGTGCACCGGGAGTTTTGTGGAGAATTGAACCCGATACAGGCGAGATCGTGGGGGTCACCATAATGGATCGTCTGCAATACTGGGGACCACGGCTGAATGAACTTCTCTTGGCCCTTCAAGACGGTCTGAGCATTGATGAGGCAGAATCCAGGAAATTGCTGAACACAGCCACCGGATAGCGACCGGGTGCTGCACTCCGTTGCAGGCACGCCGCAGATGTTCGATGCCGAACACCCTCTCTGCTGAGGCCCAATGCAATGCAGCCGGATTGGTTGGCCCTTGCCGGTCGGTCGTGTTCCGATTGCTGTCAAAACTGGATGCGACCTGCTGGCCCTTATCATCCACCAATTGTGATCGGAATGGCGTTCAAATGCGATCGGAATTCCGTTCAAGTGTCATCGGAATTTGCACATCTGGCTTGAACGTCAACCGATAGCAGTAGTCCCGCAACGCCCGGTTGCCGGAGGGTGGTTGCCTGTTGCAAGACAATTGGGACGGACATGATCGCGGCTCGGCACTCTCAAGATTCAGGATCAATCATCGCAAGGCTTGAACCCACTACTCTCATCAGTGTTGGTTGACAAACGAGATCATTTGTGCACTCTGTCAACCACACGGGAGTTGACGAATATGTTCGGTCACAGGCTGAGGTTGGCGCGCAAGAAAGCAGGGCTGTCTCTGCGGGCGCTCGCCGCCCAGGTTTCGCCAGCAGTATCCGCACAGGCGGTCTGCAAGTACGAGTCCGGCAGAATGATGCCGTCTTCGGCCGTTCTGGTCGGCCTCGGAAAGACTTTGGGAGTGTCATTGGACTTCTTGATGGGTAGCAGGGTTGAGTGCCTGCACAGCATCGAATTCCGCAAGCACTCAGGGACTTCAGCGCGTGACCGGGCAAAGGCTGAAGCAATCATTACTGAACAGATCGAAGCCGAATTGGTAATCGAGGACATTCTTGGGATACCTCCGCCTGAAGATCTGCTGGACGGGTTGGCAATCGGCTACATCCAGACGATGGAACAGGTCGACAGGATTGCACACGAGTTGCGGCATCGGTGGGATTTCGGCATCAATCCGGTCCTGAGCATGACCGGCCTACTTGAGAAGCTGGGAATCCGCGTGATCCTCTCATGCCTGTCCTCTCGCTTTGAAGGATTGTCATGCGATTTCCGGGATGACAGCGGCAGAATTACTGCTTCAGTGGTTGTCGTGTCAGTCATGTCTGGTTCCGAACGCAAGAGGTTCGCGCTTGCCCAGGAACTGGCGCGCAGGATCATCCGCTCGACTGGCCATTCAGAAATCCCGGTTGAACGTGCAGCCCACCGTTTCGCAGGAGCATTCCTCGTTCCTGCAGACCACCTGATGCAGGAAGCGGGAGCGCGCCGTAGTGGTGTGACCTACCACGAACTTGTACGCTTGAAGCACCTATACGGTGTACCGGCAGCAGCCATGCTGGTTCGGCTTGGACAGGCAGGAGTGTTGCCCCAATCTGTGGTCCGGAACAGCTTCCGTACCTTTGCCAGATCCTGGCGCAAGGAAGAGCCGGACCCGATTTCCCATTACGAAGGTTTCGGCGCGTTCGAACACCCGCGGCGATTTGAGACGCTGGTCTGGCAGGCATTGGGTGAGCAGCTCATTTCTCCAGTACGTGCCGCCCAATTCCTGAAGCGCCCTCTCGCCTACGTCGAACGCGAAATCCGGGGACCATCTGATTGATGGCATCATTTGCAGTCAACGATGCCTTGTGCCCGATCGACGTACATAAGGGAGACCACAGGACAAGACTTGCCGCCTACCCCTCCTTAAAGAGCATTCTCGCCAATTCGTGACCATGTACTGCCTGATTCATGGGCTTCTCAGCTGAATGCCTCTGGAAGACGAGAGTTTGCAGGCTACTGGCCCTACCTTGAAACAGACAATCGGCATGTCTTCGGGCCGGGTCAAATTCGGACGGCTTCTGGCAAATGGCTGCTTCTGCAAGATTGCAGCGCAGAGAAAGTGGGATGATGTCTTGCCGACTGTTGCTCGAACATCAACTTCGGCAACTGACCACTGTCAAGGATCAGCCTTGGTCCCGTCAAAACTCCTCGACAGTGACCACGCCGTCAAAACTCTTGATCGCATCCCGTACACGGTCGTTGAGCGGAAACTTCTCCGGAACCTCGATTTCGGCATCAACTCCCTGAAGGTTGATCATCGGACAGAAGCGGATTGATCCCCGCGAATGGTCTCTTCCGCCGTAGCTGTGGCCCTGCAGGAGGTCGCGGATTTCCGTCGGAGCTGCCTTGTTGTTAAAGTAGATCTTCAGGCCATTGCTCTGGGCACGAACCTCGCGCTTGATAGGCTGTACAACTCGTGCCCTCAGGTTCAGCCTTTCGTTTTCCGCCTTCATGTCGACTGCAACCAGGACCTTGGCCCCGGGCTCGACCAGTTCACCGGCATCGTCCAGTTCCTCGAAGAAAACGGTTAATTCCGCCTTGCCTGTCGCATCCGACATTTCCACAAAGGCGAAACGGTTGCCCCGCTGCGAATTCCGTCTCCTGACAGACGTTATAACCCCGGCAATGATCTCGGACTTTGATCCGGCCGCGGCAAGTTCCGGCAGTTTTGCAATGTCGACAACTCCCTTCTTCCGCAATTCGGGAATGTACTCATCCAGCGGATGCCCGGAGAGGTAGAAGCCGATAGCAGCATATTCCTCCTCAATTTGCTGCTCCTGCAGCCATTTGCCGCATTCCCTGAGAGTGGGCGGGGGCAGATCCACTACTGCCTCGCCGAATAGCGACATCTCTCCAGACTCTCTCTCGGCAACGACAGTTGACGAATAGCCAATCAGGACTTCGAGATTCTCAACGACCCTTTGGCGATTGGGTTCCAGGCAGTCGAAGGAACCGGAACGCGCCAGAGTCTCGAGTTGCCGTTTGCCAAGTGACTTGAGATCAACCCTCTCGGCAAAGTCGCAAAGGTCCTTGAATGGCGTGCTTCCTCGCGCCTCGCATACTCGCCGCATTGCTTCCCGCCCTACATTCTTCAATGCCCCGAGTCCGTAGGCTACCTTGCCGCCAACGATGGAGAATTCTCCGGTTGACCGGTTTATGCATGGTGGAAGCAACTCGATTTCCAGGCGCTTCAGTTCCCGGGCAAATTCCTGCAGCTTTTCCGTATCACCGATGTCGCAATTCATCACAGAGGTCATGAAATGCACCGGATGGTTCGCCTTCAGCCAGGCCGTCTGGTAGACGAGCACGGCATAGGCCGCCGCATGGGCCTTATTGAATCCGTATTCGGCGAAACGGGCCATCAACTCCCAGACTTCGTTGGCTGTCCTGCTATCGACCCCATTCCTTTCGGTGCCCGCCAGGAATTTGGGTTTTTCGGCGTCCATGTCCTCCTTGATCTTCTTGCCGATGGCCCGCCTCAACAGGTCTGCTTCAGCCAGGCTGTAGCCTGCCAACGCCTGCGCAATCTGCATGACCTGTTCCTGATAGACGATGATGCCGTGGGTTTCGGCAACGATGTCATCAATGAGCTTGTGCTGCTTCTTTCTCTTCCGCTTCCCGTTCTTAACGGCGCAATATTCCGGAATATTGTCCATCGGACCGGGCCGGTACAACGCAATCAGCGCAACCACATCCTCGATCGAGTTCGGGATCATCATCCGCAGCGCTTCTTTCATGCCGGCGCTTTCAAGCTGGAAGACAGCCACGGTGTTGCCCGATGCACACAATCTGAACGTTTTCTCGTCATCGAACGCCAGATTGTCGATGTCGATGTCTATTCCGTCCGTCTTCAGCAGATCGACTGCCTTCTGAATGACGGTAAGGGTCTTGAGGCCCAGAAAATCGAACTTGACCAGGCCAGCCTTCTCCACCCACTTCATGGAAAACTGGGTTGCGGGGATTTCCGAACGAGTGTCCTTGTAGAGAGGTACAAGCCTGTCGAGTGGCCGGTCGCCTATGACAACTCCCGCAGCATGCGTCGAGGCATTGCGAAGCAAGCCTTCGATCTGACCGGCGTTTCTGAACAACTTCCGGATTACTGGATCGGAGTTCCTCATCTCTGCAAGCTTAGGCTCGTTCTCGATCGCCTCTTGCAGGGTGACATTTCTGGCCCCGTCCCGCGGAATGAGTTTGGCGATCCGGTCGACCTGCGGATAGGGCATGCCCAGCACCCGTCCGACATCCCGAACTGCCGCCCGCGCCAGAAGGGCGCCGAAGGTTATGATCTGGGCAACACGGTCGGACCCATACTTGTCCTGAACGTGGCGGATGACTTCATCCCGGCGGTCCTGGCAAAAGTCTATGTCGAAGTCCGGCATCGAAATCCGTTCAGGATTGAGAAACCGTTCGAACAGAAGCGAGAAACGCAGCGGATCCAGATTTGTGATTGTTAGTGCGAAGGCAACCAGCGACCCGGCGCCAGATCCCCTGCCGGCTCCGACCGGAATGCCGTTATCCTTGGCCCACTTGATGAATTCGGCGACGATCAGGAAATAGCCTGCGAAACCCATGGAGTCGATGACATCCAGTTCGTAATCCAGCTGCTTCCAGTACTCCTCGGGACTGGCGGCCAGGGTCATGGTGGCCAGGCGTTCCTCAAGGCCTGCCCGCGCCTGGCGGCGCATTTCATCCGCTTCATTTTCGGTGAATTTCGGCAGAATGGGACTCCGGCCTGAAGTTCGGAATGAACAGCGCCTCGCAATCTCCACCGTGCTCGCCAGCGCCTCCGGGAGGTCGCTGAACAACTCGGACATCTCGTCCTGAGACTTGAAGTGGTGATCGGGAGTCAGTTGCGGCCTTTGCGTTCGTTGATCGACATATGAACCGGTGGCAATGCACAGCATGGCGTCCTGCGCCTCGAAGTGCGCCGGTTCAGGAAAATGCACGTCATTCGTTGCAACCAGTGGCAATCCAAGCCGATATGCGAGATCGACAAGCACAGGTTCAGTTTGCACTTGCGTCTTGACGAGTTTGGAGCCCTGCATGGTGTGACGTTGCAACTCGACATAGAGGCGGTCGGGGAACAGTGCAGCAAGCTCGGCCAAAACCTGTTCAGCAGCTTCGTCCTCACCGGTGCTGGCAAGCCGTCCAACAGGGCCATCAGCGCCGCCTGTCAGGCAAATCAGCCCTTCTCCATGTGCCCGCAAGTCCGAACTGTCGATCCACGGCGCTTGCCGATCGCCGCTCAGGTAAAGCCGCGAGTTAAGGCTCAGCAAGTTGGCATATCCGGTTTCGTCCTTGGCAAGCAAAACCAGCGAGGGCAGTTCGGGAATGCCACCATTCGCCTGCGAGGGAGATCCGGCAAAGTAGCTGAACGCGCAACCGTGGATAGGTTGAATCCCTGCGGCTGCCGCCAGTTCGGAAAACTCCAGTGCGCCGAACATGTTGTTGTGATCCGTGACCGCAACGGCCGGCATTTCCCTTTCGCGGCACAGGGCGGGGAGGCCCTTTAGCCGCACTGCGCCCTGCAGCAGCGAATACTCGCTGCTTACCCTGAGATGGACGAATCTGAGTTCATTCTGCATGGCCTGAAACTTAAACCTGCCGCCCCGATTGCGAAAGCGAAGTATGGGGCTGCATCCTCGAAATTCTTGCCATCAAGATGCAGGAAACCTGCGGCAGTTTGCCCGGCAAACTGGAGCCGGTTCCAGTTCTGCCTCGCTCAGCAGCAACCGGAAATGGCAGCGTGCATGCTGGCCTCGTCTACCGGCTGCTGGTTGTTCATTGCGGCCGGAACCGCTTTCCCAATCGCTCAACAACGAACGGCAATTCTGTGGTATTTGAGAAAAAACAATTGCATAACGCCACATTTGCCCGGAAACTGAGCACTGGAAGGTTGCAACTGGAATGCCTGCCAAGGTCGAATTCTCAATCAACGGAATCCGTGTCCGTCCCAATATCGAAGACCCGGAAACCACCCTGCTCGATCACCTCCGCATCGAACAAGGGCTGGTTGGCACCAAGGAGGGATGCAACGAGGGGGACTGTGGCGCCTGCACGGTGATCGTATCCGAGCGCCATGGCGGGATGATCGAGCACAAGGCGGTCAATTCGTGCATCCTGTTCCTGCCGCAACTCCACGGGAAGGCTGTCAGGACCGTGGAGGGTGTGGCCGAGACCAATGGCAGCCCCAACTGCGTGCAGCGTGCGATGATCAGCCATCATGCCAGCCAATGCGGGTTTTGCACTCCGGGTATCGTAATGTCTCTGGTCGCGGGGCATCTGAATCGCAATCAGCAACATGATGATGTGCTTGCGGGTAATCTTTGCCGTTGCACTGGCTATGAGCCAATCGTCAGGTCTGCACAGGAAGCGTTTGGGCAGGACTTGCCCCATTGGTCCGGCTGCGTTCAGGACGACATTCCCGAGGCCAGCGGACCGGTCCTCAACGGCGCATTCCACATTCCCGGCACTCTCGACGAATTTGCCGCGTGGTACGCAGCCAACCCGGCCGCAACGATCGTCGCTGGCGCTACTGACACCGGACTTTGGGTCACCAAGCAACTGCGAAGCATCAAGCCCGTCTGCTTCATTGGCCATATCGCCGAACTGCGAACAACCGAAGTGGTTGATGGTGTCGCCCGCGTGGGCGCCTGTGTCACGCTGGCGGAGTTTGGAGAACTCATTGAATCATCAAGCCCGTCTCTGGCGGAACTCATTCGCCGTTTCGGTTCGGTCCAGGTTCGCAATTCGGCCACCATCGGCGGAAACGTGGCCAACGGCTCGCCCATCGGCGATGCCTCACCAGCCCTGATCGCGCTTGGCGCTTCGCTTTGCCTTCGGAAGGCCGGCAGCCGCAGGCGCCTGGCCATAGAGGATTTCTTCATCGAATACGGCAAACAGGACATTGCTCCCGGAGAGTTCCTCGAAGCGATCGAGTTCCCGGTCCCTGACAGCAATTTCAAGTGCTACAAGATTTCCAAGAGGTTCGATCAGGATATTTCGGCAGTTTGCGGCTGCTTCAATATAGAGATTGAAGATGGCAAGGTGCGGTCCGCCAGGCTGGCATTCGGCGGCATGGCGGCAACCCCCAAGAGGGCAAAGCATGCCGAGTCCGCGATGATCGGCAATCCCTGGAACACAGACACGGTACGAAACGCCATGGGGTCACTCGCTGATGACTTCGCACCTATCTCCGACATGCGCGCCTCTGCCGAATACCGCATGGAAGCAGCCCGCAACCTGCTGCTGCACTACCATCTGGAAGCAACTTCGCAGCTTGGAGCTGCGTCAGTTCTGGAAATCGCGCCATGAGTGCGGTTCACAGCTCTGCCCCCCACGACGCGGCGCTACTCCATGTAACAGGCCGTGCGGCCTATCTGGATGATATTCCCTCTCCTGGCCCGGCTCTGCATCTAGCATTCGGCTGTTCGGAAATCGCCCATGGCGAACTGCTTTCGGTCGACCTGACCGACGTCCGGGGATCGGATGGCGTAAAGGCGGTAATCACCGCAGACGACCTGCCGGCCGCAAATGATGTCTCCCCTTCAGGCGACGGCGAGCCGCTGTTGTCCGATGGAACCGTCCATTTTGTTGGACAGCCCATTTTCATTGTGGCAGCGGAGTCACATCTTGCGGCGCGGCGGGCAGCGCAGCGGGCCCGGGTTTCCTACCGGGAACTGCCACCTGTCCTTTCCATTGATGAAGCGCTCGCAGCTGGCAACCGCCTTGAGGACAAACGGCAATACGGATCAGGCGACGCCGAGGGCGCCATTGCGACTGCGCCGCGCCGGGTGGCTGGAGCGATCACGATAGGCGGTCAGGAGCACTTCTATCTGGAAGGCCAGGCGGCGATGACGGTTCCGCAGGAAGACGGTTCCATTTTGGTTCAGAGTTCGACCCAGCACCCGACCGATGTTCAACACATGGTTGCCGGCACAATCGGCAAGCCAATGAACCATGTGCGCGTCGAAGTCCGGAGGATGGGCGGCGGATTTGGCGGCAAGGAGAGTCAGGCGAATGCAATTGCCTGCGCATGCGCCGCTGCATCTTTATTGACCAACCGCCCCTGCCGGATGCGCCTTGATCGCGATGACGATTTCATGACCACGGGCAAGCGCCACGACGTCAGGATCGAATATGAGGCGGGCTTCGATGATGATGGCCGCATTTCCGGAGTCATCTTTCGCCAATTCGTCCGCTGCGGCTGGTCCCGGGACCTCTCACTGCCTGTAGCAGACCGGGCAATGCTTCATGCTGACAATGCCTACAGCATCCCCGCAATCAGCGTTTCTTCTGAACGCCTTCGTACCAACACACAGTCGGCGACGGCATTCCGCGGGTTTGGTGGCCCGCAAGGAATGCTGGGAATTGAGAGGGTGCTGGAACACATTGCTCACGCGACCGGCAAGGATCCGGTAGAGGTCCGGCGGCGCAACTATTACCCGCCCGCTCAGGCGGCGCATCATGATCGGACATTTTACGGCATGCCGGTCGAGGATTGCGTCATCGACGCCATGACCTACGAGCTGCTTGAAAGTTCAGATTATTCCCACCGGCGCCAGAAATTGAACGAATGGAACGCCCGGAGCAGCATATTCAAGCGCGGGATAGGCTTTTCGCCTGTAAAGTTCGGAATCTCGTTCACGTTGACCCATCTCAATCAGGCAGGCGCACTGGTTCATGTCTATCAGGATGGCTCCATTCATCTCAATCATGGCGGAACCGAGATGGGCCAGGGGCTGTTCGTCAAAGTTGCCCAGGTGGCCGCACAGGAGTTCGGTCAACCCATTGAATCCGTGAAGATCACGGCAACCGACACCGGCAAGGTGCCCAACACCTCTGCAACTGCGGCATCTTCTGGTTCGGACATCAATGGCATGGCAGTCAGCAATGCCTGCCAGGAGATTGTCGGCCGGCTGGTTCAACATGTCGCAGACCAGCACCAGGTCGAGACCGGCAAGGTTGCGTTCATCGACGGAAGATTCATGGTCGGCAGTGAATCCTACGGATTCAAGGATGTCGTGAATTCCGCCTACCTCAACCGGATTTCCCTGTCTGCGACCGGCTTCTACGCCACGCCCAAGGTGGCTTGGGACCGCATTGCAGGCCAAGGGAGGCCATTCTACTATTTTGCCTACGGCGCCGCGGTTACGGAAGTGGTGATTGACAGGTTGACCGGAGAAAATCGTATACTCCGGGCAGACATCCTCCACGAGACGGGCAAATCACTGAACCCGGCTATCGATATCGGACAGATTGAAGGCGGATACATTCAGGGAGCCGGATGGCTTACTACAGAAGAACTGGTTTGGAACCAGGACGGCAGGCTGATGACGCATGCACCCTCCACATACAAGATTCCTGCCTGTTCAGACCGCCCTGCGATTTTCAACGTTTCGCTCTGGAACAAGGGCAGAAACAGCGAAGAAACAATCCACCGGTCAAAGGCGGTTGGCGAGCCTCCTCTCATGCTGGCTAATTCAGTGCTCGCAGCCCTGTCGGACGCTGTCGGCGCATGCGGGGACGGAACCGTCTTTCCGGCACTTGATGCGCCTGCAACCCCGGAGAGAATATTGGCTGCCGTGCGCCTTCAGACCGGCGAGTGACAAATGACCATCGACATCATCGAACTCGGACGCAGAATAAGGGAACACGAGGTCGTTGCCCGTGTGGTGATCGCCGACAGTTCCGGGTCGGTGCCTCGCAGTACCGGAACTTCAATGATTGTCTGGCAGGACGGCCAGTCCGGCACCATTGGTGGTGGCGCACTCGAATACACTGCGGCTGGTGATGCGCGCGCTGCGTTGGAAGGCAACAGCAGGATTCCCGTGACCAGGCGCATGCCGCTGGGACCGGGACTAGGACAATGCTGCGGCGGCTCAGTGACACTGGTAACCGAACTCTACGACAAGACACGGCTCGCCGAACTGCAGGAGATTGCAGCGGATGGCGAACTGTATGTCAGGCCAATCAACGCCAACGCCGGTGCCATGCCCGATGCAATACTGGATCCCACGAGGGAAGACTGGAGCCGGGCCACCCACATAAAAGGCTGGCTGGCAGAACCCTTAACCGCGTCAAGGAGGTTGATCTGGCTTTACGGGGCCGGCCATGTCGGACGGGCAATCGTTGCGATCCTGGATCCTCTGGAGGCATTCGAGATTGTCTGGGTCGATATTTCCGACGACAGGTTTCCAGATCACATACCGGAAGCCGTCGAGCAACTCATTGCCACCAATCCGGCGGACGCGGCCAGCTTCGCCCATGCACGCGCCGAGCACCTGGTCATGACCCACTCGCACGCGCACGACCTGGCGATTTGCGACCGGATACTGAGCCAACCTTTCCGGTCCCTGGGACTCATCGGTTCAAGATCCAAATGGGCGCGCTTTCGCAAACGCCTCATCCAGAGCGGACACAGCCCATCAACAGTGGATCGCATCGAGTGCCCGATTGGGATGCCTGTACTTGGCAAGCACCCTCAAGCCATTGCAGTTGGCCTTGCCTTCAAGTTGCTTGAAGCCTCAAAAGGCCAAAACACTCAGGCACGCGAGCCTGAATGACCGGGTTCTTTCAGGCCGTAGAGATCTCCAAGTCATTTCCTGGGGTCAGAGCCAATGACGGCATCTCCCTCTCGATAGACGCAGGCGAAATCCATGCCCTGCTGGGAGAAAACGGCTCGGGCAAGTCCACGCTGGTCAAGACAATTCACGGGAACATCCGGCCGGATTCGGGCACCATGCAGCTCGAAGGCGGCCCGTATGCCCCGCAAAGCCCCAACGCTGCGCGCTCCCGTGGTGTAGCCATGGTCTTCCAGCACTTCTCGCTGTTCGACGCCATGACGGTTGCCGAGAACATTGCGCTGGGCCTGGAAGACCCGCCGAAGCCGAGCGAATTGGCTGAACTGGTGGCTGCCACTGGTGATCGTTATGGCCTGCCACTCAATCCGCATGCGATCGCAGGAGAACTATCGGTTGGCGAGAGGCAGCGCATCGAAATCATCCGTTGCCTGCTTCAGAACCCGAAACTCCTGATCATGGATGAGCCAACTTCTGTTCTCACACCACAGGAAGTCGACATTCTTCTTGCGACACTGGTCCAGCTTGCCTCGGAAGGCACCACAATACTCTATATCACGCACAAGCTGGAGGAAGTCCGCAACCTTTGCCATCAAGCAACCATATTGCGGGCGGGACGGGTCGTTGCGACTTGCGACCCGCAGACCAAGTCGGCGCGGGAACTCGCGGAGATGATGGTCGGAAGCTCCTTCATGGTGCCGGAGCGCAGTGGCGCTGCGCTCGGCTCACCCCTCCTTGAGATCAACGGCATGTCAACCAAGCCAGCTTCGATGTTCGGGGTTGGGCTCAAGAACGTATCACTCGCGGTCAGGGAAGGCGAAATCCTCGGGATTGCCGGTATTGCTGGCAATGGCCAGGAAGAACTTGTGTCGGCCCTATCGGGCGAAATCTCTGTGTCAGCCGGCGAAATACAGGTCGGAGGCACGCCAGTTACCAAGAAATCAACGTCGGTCAGGCGACGGCACGGGCTGCTTGTAGCGCCAGAGGAACGGGTTGGGCATGCCGCCGCCCCTGGAATGAGCCTGACCGAAAACGCCTACATGACGGCATCCGAGAGGAAGCGGCTGACAAGGTTCGGCATCGTCGACTGGCCGGAAACCCGCCGCTATGCCGAGTCTGTAATCAGCCAGTTTGATGTGCGCACTGGCGGCGCCGCAAGTGCGGCTGAATCCCTGTCCGGAGGCAACTTGCAGAAGTTCGTGGTCGGGCGCGAGATACTGCAGAATCCGACAGTTCTGGTCGTCAATCAGCCTACCTGGGGTGTAGACGCCGCGGCCGCAGCCTTCATCAGGCAGTCGTTGCTCGACCTGGCCGCGTCGGGAGCTGCCGTTCTGGTGGTCAGCCAGGATCTTGACGAACTCCTCGAAATCTCGACTTCCATCGCCGTTCTCCATGATGGCGAACTCTCACACGCACAATCAATTTCTGAGGTTACCCGGAACGATTTGGGAATGCTGATGGGTGGCGCGCATGGAATGAGGCAGGCCCAGGACGGAACCCATGTTCCGGCTTGAACGGCGGCGGCAGCAATCCCGGGTTTGGATGATTGCCACACCGCTCCTGGCCGTGTGTTTCACGATGGTTGCGGGTATGGCAATGTTCGCTTTGCTGGGCAAGGATCCGGTTGAAGCCATCCTGACGATTTTCTGGTCACCGCTGTTCGATCCCAATCTTTCTGCCTATGCCCGTCCCCAGATACTGGTGAAGGCTGCACCACTCATCCTGATCGCAGTTGGACTGTCGCTCGGTTTCAAGGCGAACATCTGGAACATCGGAGCAGAAGGCCAGTACATCATGGGCGCGATAAGTGGCGGGGCAGTTGCCCTTGCCCTGTATCCGCTTGATGCGTGGTGGCTCTTTCCGGCCATGATCGCGGCCGGACTCGCGGGAGGCGCCGCGTGGGCAATGGTCCCTGCCCTGCTCAAGATCAGGTTCGGCGTGAACGAAATCCTGGTCTCGCTCATGCTCGTCTATGTTGCGGAGCAATTCCTTGCCTCGGTCTCCATTGGCATTCTCAGGAATCCCGAGGGGGCCGGTTTCCCCGGCTCGCGCAATCTGCAGCATTACGAAAGCGCCGCCAACACCGAACTTCTGTCCGGCACCGGCATCCACGCTGGCGTCGTTGCAGCATTGCTGATGGTGATCGCAATACATGCGTTGATGCGCGTGCACCGGTTGGGCTTCCAGATCCGGCTCACCGGACTGTCGGCCCGGTCAGCGGCATTCGCCGGTGTCAATCCCAAACTGCTCGTTGTGATCTGCCTGGCTGCAGGAGGCGGGCTCGCCGGGCTCGCCGGGATATTCGAACTTTCGGGGCCGGCAGGACAGCTGTCGATCGACTTCAATGTCGGTTACGGCTTTACCGCGATTATCGTCGCATTCCTCGGACGGCTGAATCCGATTGGCATCGCTCTCGCTGGCTTGTTGATGGCGCTCACATACATTGGCGGGGAGATGGCGCAGTTCATGCTCGGCTTGCCGGCCGCGGCAATCCAGGCCTTTCAAGGCATGCTGTTGTTCTTCCTTCTCTCAATGGATTTCCTGTCGGCCTACAGGATCGTCTTCAAGGGCCGGAGGACTGCCTGACATGGATTTTTCGGCCATCAATCCGCTCCTCCTGATTGCCACGATGGTAATTGCCTCCGTGCCGGTCCTTCTTGCCGCAATCGGCGAACTTGTGGTCGAAAAGTCCGGCGTCCTCAATCTCGGGGTCGAAGGGATGATGATCATCGGGGCAGTCTGCGGTTTTGTTGCCGCTGTAGAAACCGGATCCGCTCTTGCAGGCATTCCGGCGGCCATGCTGGCCGGAGCTGCGCTCGCATGCCTCTTTGGGCTGCTGACTCAGATACTTCATGCAAATCAGGTGGCTACCGGTCTGGCCCTGACCTTGTTCGGCCTCGGCCTGTCGGCACTGATCGGCCAGGATTATTCGGGTATCAAGCCACCACCCTTTCCGTCCATGGGACCAGCTGCGCTTGGCGATATTCCGGTCCTCGGCACAATACTCTTGGGCTATGACGCACTTGTCTATGCAGCCGCCCTGACAGTTGTTGCAGTGTGGTGGTTTCTGGGCCGCACCAGGGGCGGGTTGATTCTCAGGGCGGTTGGCGAAAACCATGAAGCAGCTCATGCCCTCGGCTACCGCGTCGTTGCAATCCGCATGGCGGCAATCATGTTCGGGGGCGCTTGCGCCGGTCTCGGCGGCGCATACCTGTCGTTGCTGCGGGTTCCGCAATGGACCGAAGGTGTTACCGCCGGTGCAGGGTGGATTGCGCTGGCTCTGGTAGTGTTTGCTTCCTGGAAGCCGTTCCGGGTCGTGCTCGGCGCGTTCCTGTTCGGCGGGGTCACGCTGTTGCAGCTGAATTTGCAGGCCGTCGGCGCAGAAATCAACCCTGCCTATCTCTCCATGGCGCCCTACTTGGTGACTATCGTCGCGCTGGTTGCTATAACGGCCTCGAGGAAGGGGGCCAGCACTGGTGCCCCAGCATCGCTTGGACAACCGTTTCGTTCATCAAATTGAGACGAACACGGTTCTGGCGACCCAACTTTTGAAAGCGGGAATTTCGATGAAGATCAAGAATTGGTTGACCGCAAGTGCCGCCGCAGGGGCAGCGGGGCTTGCATTATTGGCAACGGCTCTACAGGCTGAACCGGTCAAGGTCGGCTTCATTTATGTCGGACCGACGGGCGACTACGGCTGGACTTATGAGCATGATCAGGGACGGCTGGCCGTAGAGGAAGAATTCGGCGATGCCGTTGAGACTTCTTATGTCGAAAGCGTGGCGGAAGGCGCAGATACCGAACGCGTGCTGACTCAGATGGCGCTATCCGGCCACGATCTGATTTTCACGACCTCGTTCGGTTACATGGACCCGACAATCAATGTCGCTGCGAAGTTTCCGGATGTGAAATTCGAACACGCCACCGGTTACAAGCGGGCCGATAATGTCTCGACCTACTCATCGCGTTTCTACGAAGGCCGGGCGGTCATCGGGCACATTGCCGGCAGGATGACCAAGACAAACACGGTCGGATATATCGCATCCTACCCGATCCCTGAGGTTGTCAGGGGCATTAATTCGGCGTTCATCCATGCTCGCAAGGCAAATCCGGATGTGGAATTCAAGATTGTCTGGGTCTTCACCTGGTTCGATCCAGCCAAGGAAGCCGATGCGGCTGCAACCCTGATTGAACAGGGCGCTGACATCATCATGCAGCACACTGACAGCCCAGCTGCCATGACAGTTGCGGAAGAAAAGGGCATCCACGCATTCGGCCAGGCATCGGACATGAAGGAATTCGGGCCGAATGCCCGGCTGTCATCCATCATCGACAACTGGAAGCCCTATTACATTGCCAGAACTGCTGCCGTGATGGACGGGACCTGGGAAAGCACTGACACATGGGGAGGCATCGATTCAGGAATGGTCGAGATCGGCGAATTCTCGGATGCCGTGCCCGCCGATGTTCAGGCTGAAGCGCAGGCAACAAACGACGCCATCGTTTCAGGGGAATATCATCCCTTTACCGGACCCATCAACAAGCAGGACGGATCAGCCTGGCTTGCCGAGGGTGAAACGGCCGATGACGGCACCCTGTTGGGTATGAACTTCTACGTCGAGGGTGTCGAAGGATCGATCCCCGAGTAACGCTTCTTGCCGGGCGCTGCATAGCGCCGCGCCCGGCACAAATCTGCGGTTGCCGCAGCGCCACCAAGCGCGCGGGCTTCGCTCGCACCGTTTTCCCGGAATCCGACCGTTCCACAAAGGAAGCGCCGGAACCTGCTCAGTCTGAATCGTCAATACCCGCGCCGGCCCCTGTTTCCCGGGATTTCATTGTTGCGGGGACCAGAGATTTCTTTGCCAGGATCTGCAACCGCTCCCAGTCATGCGCAGGGAGGCTCAACCCGTCTGTGGGTCTTGAGTGGTCCGGGTTGCAAGTTCCATTGATCACAATGGAGACATCGGCAGGAGGAACCAGACTGCCAGAGCGCCGGATGCCGCCAGGGGAGATTTCTGCAACGGCTTCCCCGGCCTGCATCCTGAATCTCACGCCGTGGACAGAGGCGACGGTTCCGGCAATCGCCGCAAGTCCCAGTGGCCGCGTAGCATCGGAAAGCACGGCCTGCCGGCAGATGCCGCCAACCAGCAGGTCGCAGGCGGAAACAGTTGCCGTGATTGTTGCCTCGCCAAACATGGCAAGGCCATCTCTCTGATGGCAACTGGTGGGACGGAATCCGTCTTCGACAAGGTCAAGCACCGGCCCGACCAGTTCGGAATCCTGCATCGCCGACCAGATCACTGCCCTGCCGATCTCTTCGGCAAGCCCAAGCGGCCACCCGGCGCCGGCCGCTGCCTTCCTGGCTGCAAACTCGATCTCGTTGATTGACAGGAGCATCAGCCTTCCGTCAGGACCGGGAAAGCCCAGTCGTCGGCATCCTCTTCGCTAATCCCATCGAAACAAGGCGCTCCCTGAAACATGGTTATCCGCGTCCACAGATCGGATTTCGGATCGAATTTCGTTGCCCCGAAGAAGGCCAGCTTGCATCGCAGCAGATCAATCGGCCTCGTTCCTTCCCCAACCAGATTGTCGTGAATCTCCGCATAAGGATGGGTTGGCGCGTTCTGGACCCGGCGCACCGCATGGCGCAGTTCAGGGTACGATAGCAGCAGTTCTGCCACTGACAGGTTTCCATCTGCCCCTCGCAACACTTGGCCGAGTTGCTGCAATTGCTGCGCGATATCGATGGCCAATGCCTGCTCAGCACCGGGGTCTTCCAACCGGTCTCCCAGCCGCGGCTCCATCTTTTCCTCCGAATAATACCAGAACTTCCGGCACGAACCGGGCGCCGAAAAGTCCAGTTCCATGGCCCATCCGCAATGCGCATCAAAACATTCGAGCAACTCCCCGGCTGTCATGGACGGATCGATTTCGAACACATGGCCGCATGACATTGCATTGCCAAGATCATCAACAAGGCGGCCGAATGGCTCGATCAGTATCGCGGCAACCAGTTCCTGGGTCTCAAGGCTGAGAGACTTCGTCATTTTACACACGCCCTTCCAAGGAAAGGCGCACTCAAGAACGCCGGACTGTTGGATCTTCCCGGCAAGATCGGCGATTTCTTCCGCCAGAACTTGATTGTGCTCCGACTGTTGTTTATCTTCGACCTCAAGTTCTTGAACATGATGCCGTGCCCGCAGCAGCAGGTCCATGAAGCGCTGCCGCTCTGCGTCATTGGCGCACTCAAGTGATAACACCCTTGCGAGCGCTGTTTCCCTCGCCACAAGCCAATTGTTGATCAGCCACGGATGTCCGACGAGGAAGGGCGCCATTCCCAGTCCGGTTGAGTTGCCGATACCAAGCGCCCTCTTGCTTGCTGGAGCAAGCGTTACCGCCGTATCCGGCCGCTGGTGCCTGGCAACATGCTCAACCAGATCGTGAGAAAAGCCCCGGATCAGCCATACGGTCAGCAGTTCCGCCTGAAACGGGCTGGACAAGGCCGGCCTTGAAGCGATGCGGCAGCGATCCGCCAAACCAAATTTTCCATTTCCATAAACTGCTGTCGTCCGCATCAGGTAACCGACCCGGCGAAGCATCTCGGCATCCGGCTGCCGGCCATTGGCCAGTCGGTCGACCACATGGTCGAACATCCGAACGCTCTTGTTCGCCCGGCTGATGACCAACTCCGTCGGCAGATAGCGGCCTGCTTCCTGCTTTGGTACGTTCAATCGGAGTCTTTCGATATCCTCGGAACCAACCTCTCCGTCGAACAGCGCAAAGGTTGCATCCCAAGCCTCGGCAATGACACGGTCAGTACGTTCTGCCGGATTCAACTCTGAGGAAAATGCGCAGAGGCTGTAACAGGATCCCGCAAGCTCAATCGTATAGACGGCAGCGCCGTGGCCTTCGGAGTTCATGGACCAAACGCGCCGGTGCACCCTGGCTTCGCTGGAGTGCAAGTTGCGCACCAACTGCCGCATGAAGCTCAGACGGGTTGGATGGGACGCGCCCATGCGAGCCAGAGTCATCACGGCTCCGGGCGTGCGCAGACCAGCACCCTGAACTGACTCCATCTGTGCGTTCATTGTACTTCTGCGGTTCTGTCCAGTACCCTGCGCAGATAGCGGAACCAGTTACCGCCCAGGATCGCTGCGATTTCAGTGCCGTCGAAACCGGCTGCTCCAAGCCCCTTTGCAAGGCCTCCAAAATCCCTGTTATCCTGGAACCAGGATGGCTGTGCAGGGAACCCCTCATTCAACGCGGCAGTGTCGCCGCTGCGGCCTGCCCAGCGGCCATTTCTCATCCATGCGAGCGCAGAAGCCGGGCGGTCCTGGCAGAGGTCACTGCCAATTCCGATGAAATGGGTTCCATGGCGCTGCGCTACCTCGGCAACCATCGAACAAAACTCCTCAAGGGTGCAGTTGGACCCGTTGCGGAGATGTTGCGGATAAAGCGAGAAGCCCAGCATGCCATCTGATCGGGCCAACTCCTGTATCACATGATCCGACTTGTTCCGGGCTGTCGGCCGCCACCAATCGGGATTGGCATGCGTGACTGCCACCGGGAATTCGGAATGTGCGATTGCTTCAAGGGTGGACCTCTCACCGGAATGGCTCATGTCCACCGCCATGCCCACCCGGTTCATTTCCCGTATGACCTCCCGTCCCATCCGAGTGATGCCGGTATCGCCGGATTCCATCCAGCCTGACGCCAGCAACGATTGGTTGTTGTAGCTCAACTGCATGAACCGGATACCGAGCGCATGGAGCACGTCCACAAGATCAATATCGTCCTCGATCGGAGATGGATTCTGGAATCCGAGCAAAATGGCTGTCTTGCCGGTAGACCTGGCAGCAACGACATCCTCGCTTGAAAGCCCCCGGCAAATCAGATCCTCGAATTCGAGATACAGCCTGTTCCAGCTTGCGATCTCGCGGACGGCGTCACGGAATGTGCCATGATAGACGACTGTGGCATGTACTGCGTCAACGTCACCCTCCCGCATCTGCCGGAATATGCCCTTCGACCAGTTGCAGAACTGGAGTCCGTCGATCAGGAAGCCAGGACTCCGGCCGGTCGAAATTGCGCCAGCGGCTGCCACTTCTTCCGGTCCACCTTCCTGCCCGTGGTTACTCATCTGTCGCTTTGGCGCCAACGGGGATTGATCCACGGCTCTGACTCGTCGCGCGGCAGTGGCGTTCGTCCCCGGATGTGATCGGCAGCCTTTTCGGCCACCATGATCGTTGGCGCATTGAGGTTGCCGTTGGTGATCCGGGGAAAGACCGAACTGTCTACGACACGAAGCCCATCGACCCCGATAACCCTGCAATGAGGATCGACCACCGCCTGCTGATCGGACTCGCGACCCATGCGGCAGGTTCCACACGGATGATACGAGCTTTCGGCATGGTTGCGGACATAATCGTCCAGTTCATCATCGGACTGACGGTTCCCGCCCGGAGCGATTTCAGGACCGCAAAAGGGTGAAAGGGCTGGTTGTGAGAGGATTTGGCGGGTTAGCCTGATGCAATGGCGGAAATCCACCCAGTCCTTGGGGTCGGACATGTAGTTGAACCTGATGACTGGCGGATCCATTGCTTCGGTACTCCGCAGCGTCACTGTCCCCCGGGAATTAGATCGCATGGGTCCGACATGGGCCTGGAAGCCGTGCCCGGCAACATCCGAATTGCCATCGTAACGGGCGGCGATGGGCAAGAAGTGGAACTGGATGTCAGGGTACTCGACACCAGCCGCTGATCTCAGGAATGCTGCGCTCTCGAAGTGATTTGATGCCCCCACGCCATCCTTGAACATGAGCCAGCGCGCGCCCACGAGCGCCTTGCCAAGCAGGTTCCAGTATCTTGCCAGGGTAATCGGCTGTTTGCATTCATGCTGAACCAGTACTTCAAGATGATCCTGCAGGTTGGCACCCACGCCGGGCCTGTCGGCAATGACCGGGATCCCGAGAGCTGCCAGTTCCGAGCCGGGTCCGACACCGGAGAGCTTGAGCAGCTTCGGCGAATTTAATGGCGCCGCTGACAGGATCACCTCCTTTCGGCAACGAATGATCTCGCGCCGGCCTTTGATGTCGATTTCGACACCGGAGGCTCGACCATTTTCGAAAACCACCCGCCTGGCGAACCCCCTCACGAGTTCCGCATTCGGCCGCTTGAGCGCAGGCTTTAGATAGGCATTTGCAGTTGACCAGCGCCGGCCGGCATGGACTGTCTGGTCCATGGGACCAAACCCCTCCTGTTTTTGGCCGTTATAGTCGGAGGTCAGCTCGAAACCGGCCTGCTTCCCCGCCATTTCGAATGCCTCATGAAGCGGATTGTCCCTGCTCCCCCTGCGCACATGCAGCGGGCCATCGTTGCCGCGCCAAGCGGGATCGCCGCCGTGGCCGGAGTGGTCCCAATTCTCCATCTTCCGGAAGTAGGGCAGTACATCGGCATATGACCAGCCGGACGCCCCCGCCTGCGCCCAATGATCGAAGTCACGCGCATGTCCGCGCACATAGACCATCCCATTGATCGAAGACGAACCGCCCAAGACCTTTCCGCGCGGTGTCGCAAGGCGGCGGTTGTTCATGCAGGGTTCGGGTTCGGTTGCAAAGCCCCAATCGTATCGCTTCATGTTCATCGGATACGACAATGCCGCGGGCATCTGGATTAAGGGCCCGAAATCGGAGCCACCGAATTCGATCACGATCACGGTCGAGGCCGGATCCTCGGAAAGGCGGTTCGTCAGAACCGAACCGGCGCTTCCCGACCCCACGATCACATAGTCCGCCTCTTTCATGACTCTACCCGACCGCAATCAGCACCGGGAAAATCACGCCAGCCGCGGGAAGCGGCTGGTGGCGTCAAGCACATTCAGGTCCATATGGTTCCGCATGTATCTTTCGGACGCTTTCTGCAATGGCTGGTAGTCCCATGGGAAATAGTGACCATTTCTGAGAGACTCGAATACCATGAGCCGCCTCGCCTGTGATTGCCGGACCCTGGCATCGAATTCTTCCAAGTTCCAACGGCCGGCAACAAGTCCGGAAAGCCGCTGCTGCACCTGAACGTGTGACTTGGACCCTGCAAGATTGGTCAGTTCACAAGGATCGGCATCAAGATCGTAGAGCATTGGAGGGTCGGCGTTACAGTGGATGTATTTGTAGCGGCCGTCCCGGACTCCAACAACCGGAGTCACGGATGCCTCGGCCGAATACTCAAGATAGACCGGTCTGTTCTCTGCCCCACCCTGCGCCAGCGGCAACAGCGAACAGCCGTCGGACCAGTGAATGAACTCATCTGCCGGAATTTCGGCAATCTCCGCCAGCGTCGCGGGCAGATCGATGATGCTAACCGGCTGATCGACCAGGCCGTTTCCGATGCCCCCGCCGCCGATCATCAGCGGAACCCGCGCCGATCCTTCAAACATGTGCATCTTGAACCAGAGGCCGCGCTCGCCCAACATGTCGCCATGGTCGGACAGAAACGCAACTACTGTCCTGTCCGACTGTTCCATCGCTTCGAGCGCACCGAGAATCTCGCCAATCTTGTCGTCGATGTAGGAGATATTGGCGAAGTAGGCGCGCCTCGACCTCGCAATATCGTCTTCGTGCAACTCGTAGCTGCGCCAGTCATTCGCATCGAAGATGCGCCGGGAATGCGGATCATGCTTTTCGTACGCCATCGCCGGCACCGCCGGAAGGAGATGGGAACAGGACTCATACAATTCCCAGTGTCTCCGGCGGGCAACATAGGGATCGTGCGGGTGCGTGAAGCTCACAACCATCATCCATGGCCGCGACTCTGTGCTCCTGCCATAGTCATGAATCTTCCTGACAGCGTGAAACGCCACCTCGTCGTCATATTCCAGCTGGTGCGTCACTTCGGCGGTTCCTGCCGCCTTGACGGAACCAAGATTGTGATACCACCAGTCGATGCGCTCGCCCGGCTTGCGGTAGTCCGGGGTCCAGCCAAAGTCCGCTGGATAGACATCCGTGGTCAGCCTTTCCTCAAATCCATGAAGCTGGTCTGCTCCCACAAAGTGCATCTTTCCTGACAGGCAGGTGTGATAGCCTGCATGACGGAACAGATGGGCAAACGTCGGTATGTCACTGCCAAACCCGGCAGCGTTGTCGAAGACGCCTATTTCAGACGGCAGCCTCCCGGACATGAAACCCGCCCGTGCGGGCGCGCAAAGCGGAAAGGGCGCATATGCGTTGGCAAACCTGATCGAATTCTCGGAGAGTTTGCTGAGGTTTGGCGCATGCAACCAGCTTGCTGGCCCGTCAGGAAACAGGGTGCCGTTCAGCTGATCAACCATGAAGACCAGAAAGTTCAGTCTGTCAGCCATTTCTGCACACGCTTGATGGTTCAAATGGGGCAGGCAGGCGTAATTCACGCCATCCATTGAATCCCCGCCTACATCAATTCGGGCGGCTATTGAACTGCGGCAAGATCGTCTTTCAGGCCCTTCCGCGGCTTGGGATTGATCCAGAGGCCCTGCTTCGATGTCCGGGAACCCGCCCGGTCGCTGCTGCCGCCAGCATATTGACGCAGGGAAGCGTCAGGTCTTGACCGGGAGTCCTTCGCAAATGAATGCGGAAGGCAATCGCATGCCGGAAGGCTCCGATGAACATGTACCCGAAAAATTGTCTGATTGTGCATTGCGGCTTGCTCCAACCGGCGCGAAGGAAGGCACAGTCATGGTCTCACCAGCGAAACCTGATTTCGTGCTCCTGGATCCGCTGAATCGCTCTTGAAATGCAGGTTTACCTTCCGATTGCCGAAGTGTCCGTGAACGCCTTCCTGCTTCTTGGTTTGGGAGGCATCGTGGGAATGCTCTCGGGCATGTTCGGTGTGGGAGGCGGCTTCCTGATGACACCGATGCTGTTTCTGATCGGCATTCCGCCCGCCGTCGCCGTGGCTACAGAGGCCAGCCAGATCGTGGCTTCGTCAGTCTCGGGCGCTCTGGCACACTACCGCAGAAAGACCGTCGACCTGCAAATGGGCTTCTATCTGCTAGCGGGCGGTGTTGTCGGCGCGGCCGCAGGTGTCCAGGTCTTTGCCGCCATGCGGGAGATCGGTCAGGTCGATCTCCTGGTCCGGCTCTGTTACGTCCTGTTTCTGGGCGTGGTCGGCAGCCTCATGTTCATAGAGAGCCTCCGCGCCATCCTCCGGACCAGGAAGAAGGCCGCCTACCGCCGGAAACTCCATCAGCACAGTTGGGTCCATGGCCTGCCCTTCAAGGTCAAGTTCCGCACATCCGGCCTCTATATCAGCGCGATCCCGGTTCTGCTTATCGGTGCAAGCGTCGGCGTTCTGGCGGCGATCATGGGGGTCGGCGGTGGCTTCATCATGGTCCCGGCCATGATCTACATTCTTGGCATGCCGACAAAAGTCGTTGTCGGGACATCGCTGTTCCAGATTGTGTTTGTGACCGCGCTCACAACCGTTTTGCACGCTACGACAAACCAGACGGTCGATCTGGCTCTGGGTATCCTCCTTCTCGTCGGTGGCGTCATCGGTGCCCAGATCGGAACAAGGATCGGCGTGAGACTGCCTGCGGAACAACTGCGGATATTGCTGGCTGTGCTGGTGCTGACAGTTGGGGTGAAACTGCTGCTCGACCTCGTGGTCGAACCATCGGAACTCTACTCGCTGGAGAGGTTGAGATGAGGCTTGTGAAGCAACTCGTACTTCTCTTGCCAATGCTGGCAGTTGCGGAAGCGGCCAGGGCCGCCAGCAATTCTGAGTCTGTGGTATCGATGCTCAGTCAGAACCGCATTTCAATCACCGCCAATTTTGATGGTTCAGAAGTGATCATTTTCGGCGCGGTTAAACGCGAGGCGCCGGTTTCGGACGAATCCGCAACTGAAGTCATCATCACCCTGGCGGGCCCGCAGGAGCCTGTCCTGGTGCGCAGAAAGCAAAAGGTTCTCGGGGTCTGGGTCAACACCGACACTGTCGAGGTGGATGCGGCGCCATCATTCTATGCGATTGCGGCAAACAGGCCGCTGGAGGAATTGGTCAGCAATGTCGAGGATATCTACAAGGACATCAGCCTCAACCAGCTTATCCGCTCGGTTGGCGCTCCACAGGACATCCATGACTCCCCTGAATTTACCAAGGCGCTGATCAGGATCAGGGAGGATCAGGGCCTCTATTCCCTGACACCCATTCCGATTACCGTGGTCGAAGACACATTGTTCAGTTCCCATTTTGCATTGCCTGCCAACCTCGTTGAGGGAGAGTACGTTGCCAGGATCTTCCTTGTCAGGGACAAGACCGTGGTGGCCGAGCACAGCAACGTGATTGGCGTCCACAAGGTTGGCCTGGAGCGTTGGATCTACACAGAAGCCCACAATCATGCCTTCACATATGGGCTGCTCTGCGTCGTGATCGCAGCACTGGCCGGCTGGGCTGCCTCAGTGGTGTTCCGCCGCGTCTGACAGCCAATTCCACGAGGCCTGCGACTGTAGGGGGGCCACATCGGAAGTGTTGGCCAGTTACTACGCAATTGCGGCAGCTTGCCAGAACAAGCCCCCCACGAATTGAAAAACCGGTCAACCGTTTTGGGCAATTTGACGAGGCAGTCTGCTGCGCCGGCTTGGACATCAGGACTTGGATTGAACCAACCGCTACTGATTGGCGGCAATGAGGGAGTCGGTCTGGTTCAATCGGCAAACAGCCTCCAGCCGTGAGAGCTTTGGAGAGCAGGCAGTGTCTGGATGCTAGCTGTGCACGGATTGCGGTCCTCTGCCAAGCACTCCGATTGTGCCAGCTTTCAAATGCTGCTCCGCTCTTGATCCGGGAGTCCCCGGATAAGACCATGCAAGTGAAAGCCAAAGCACTTTGCGGTTCACCTGCTGGGCAATGGGGACTCATGCCCTGATACTTGACTTGATAACATTCACAATGTATTTTTGCAGGAATCCACATTGTTAACAACACACAGGCAATTAAGGGAGGACAAGATGCTTGATTGGAAAACCATCCGGACCGTTGGCGCAGCAACGGCCATTGCTTCCAGCTGCCTTGCCGCCACGGGTCAGGCTCAAGAATATCGGCTGCGGGTTGGCCTTGTCACCGCCGAGGCGCAAGCGGCAACCAAAGCCGCCCGCGTCATGGCATTCCAGATCGAGGCCGAGTCTCAAGGCCGGATCGATGTCGAGGTGTTCCCTGCCGGTCAGTTGGGCAACTTCCGTGAACTGGCAGAGCAGGTTCAACTTGGCACCCTGGAGATGACCTTCACAACCGGGGGCGGGATTGCAGGCATGTTCCCAGCGATACAGGCCTTCGACCTTCAGTACCTGCTGCCAAATGACCGGATTGCATCAATTGTGAAATCCGACCCCGAACTGATTGGCCTGTTGCGGGAAGAAACTCTTAAGGCGACAGGAACGCTGAGGCTCATGAACGTCTCAAACAGCGGGCGTTGGCGCAGCTTCTTCACACGCGGCCGAAAGGTCGAGACAGCCGCAGATCTGGAAGGGCTGAAGATCCGGACCATAGCATCACCCATTCAGGGCAACTTCGTCGAGGCGCTTGGCGCCAACCCGACACCGGTGCCTTGGCCAGAGCTCTACACGGCATTCTCGACCGGGGTCGTGGATGGCACGAAGAACGCCATTTCATCAATCACTTCCATGCGGTTCGATGATTTCGTCAAGTACGGCGTGATCGACAACCATTCGTATATTTGGGAGTTTTGGTGGGCGAACAACGACTGGTGGAACAGCCTGCCAGCCGACCTGCAGGATGTGGTACTGGACGGAATGCTGACACTGCAGTTGTTGTCCGACGCTCTGCCCATTCATGAGGACTTCGTCGAATACTCGGCCTTTCAGGAAAACGGCGGAGAACTGGTCTTCCCGACTGCGGAACAGCGGGCAACCTTCGAAGCTGGCGCCGCCCCTGTTCGCGAAGCCTATATTGCCGAATTCGGCGACATGTTTCCGAACGCCATTGCGGCTGCAATCGGACGCGCTGAAGCAGCGGTTGCCGACAGCAACGAAATGGCCCGCTAGACAAATACGGTTTTCCGTTGGTGGGCAGGCCCGGCAGTCGTAGACTGACCGGGCCTCCACCGCTTGGTGGCTTTCCGGGTACGGCACGGATATGCTTGGCCATTGAACGTTAGGCACTTTTGGCAATGCGCCAACACCGATATTCCAGTTTGCTTGAATGGCCGTTGCGGCTTGCGAGAATTGCCACAATAGCGTTCATCGGTGCGACGGCAGCTGTTCTGATCGTCGCAGTCTTCTTCCGTTACGGTTTGAACAACTCAATCCGCTGGTCAGAAGAAGTGGCCCGCGCACTGATGATATGGATGACATTCACTGCCATTCCGTTGGCCTGGCGCAAGACCAGTACGGATCATGACCAGTTCGTCCGCGTTGATCTGGCAGTCCGCGTTCTACCGCCGCGCATCGCCCTCCTGATTGAGGCGCTGTGCCTTCTCGCAATTCTGGTCTTTTTGCTGGTCCTCGGTTGGAATGGCATGGAACTGGCTCTGCGCTCCGCCCGGCAATACCTGGCCTCCGTGCAGATATCGTACTTCTGGATCTATCTTTCAGTTCCCGTGGGATGTGCGTTGATGTGCCTTGTGACGTTCGAACGCATGCTCTTGCTGCTACGCAAGCCCTCCGACACCGTCATCACACCGGCAGGAATGCAGGACTGACATGCCGTTCCTGTTTATCTGGGTGTTTCTCTTTCTGCTTCTTGCTGCAATGCCTGTGGCATTCACGCTGGGCATTTCGGCCATGTTGGGCCTGTTCGTTAATGAGGGCGCCCGCTTTCTCATCGTTGTTCCGCAACGGATCTTCGCCGGGATAGACAAGTTTCCGCTCATTGCGGTTCCCCTGTTCATTCTCGCTGGCGAAATCATGAACAGTTCGGGAGTCACACAGCGGCTGGTCGCATTTTCCAGTCTGATTGTCGGCAGGTTGAGAGGCGGCCTGGCGCAGGTGAACATCTTCTCAAGCATCATATTTGCCGGAATCAGCGGCTCTGCGGTCGCCGATACGGCCGCCTTGGGTTCAATGCTGATCCCTTCAATGGAGAAAGATGGTTACTCGAGATCCTTCGCAGCCGCGGTGACCGCCGCGTCTTCCATAATCGGTCCCATCATTCCGCCGAGCATCATAATGGTGATCTACGCCTACGTGATGCAGGTGCCGACAGGTGCGCTGTTTCTGGCGGGTATCATCCCCGGTGTGATGATGGGATTGGCAATGATGATCCTGACCTACTTTCTGGTCGGACCGGATCACAAGCCATCCGAGCTGGCTCTGGAAGCGAGAGCAAATGCTGGGCGGGTCATCGCAGAAGCCATCTTGCCCGCAATAACGCCGGTTATCATCGTCGGGGGGATAGTTGGTGGAGTCTTCACGCCAACCGAGTCCGCGGCCGCCGCTGTAGCATACACGGCATTCATCGCCCTCTTCGTACTTCGCACTACACGGTTTGGCGAGATTCCAGGCATATTGCTTCGCGCAGCCAAGACTTCAGGTACGATCTTGTTCATGATCGGCGCCGCGGCCCTGTTTGCCTGGCTTGCTACCATTGCGGGCATTCCCCAGCTGTTGACGACCCATATCACTGGCCTGACCGACAATGTGCTGCTGCTCTTTTTGCTGATCAACATCTTTCTCTTGCTGATTGGAATGGTGCTGGACGCCGCTCCAGCGATCCTGATCATGGGTCCGATCCTTGCACCGATCATGACAAAACTCGGTGTTGATCCGATCCATTTTGCTGTCGTCATGTGTGTGAACTTGACCATCGGCTTGGCGACACCGCCGGTAGGCATGGTCTTGTTTGTAGCTGCCTCCGTCGCAAGGGAGCGGATGGAGGCCATTTCGAGGAAACTGCTCCCTTACCTTGGCGTTCACCTCATAGTACTCTTCCTGATCACTTACTTCCCTGCACTCACGTTGTGGATACCGGCATCCTTCGGCTACTGATTCCCGTTCTTCAGACTCCCTGCCTTGAACCAGCGTGAGCAGCATCAAATCGGTTTGGCCCGACGAAGGGAATTCAGGTTCATTGCTGCGTTTGCTGTTAAGGAACGCACATTTTCGGGTTACGGAAGACCCTCCCGGCCTTACTGCCAGGCAATGGCGAGTTGTGGACTCCGAACTCCTGGCCCATCTGTACCCTTCCAATCCGGCGACAAGACTCAAGAATTCTGGCACATGCAGCGTTCATGTGCTCGTGTTGCACTTTGGGCAAGCAACCTGGGTTATACTGAATCGGGCTATACGGCCCTTCATTCAGATTCTTGCGCCATGAACAGCGTTACAAGCCATCAAATCCATGAAGGAGCTGTCAGGACGCCACCACTACAGCCAAGTCCCTGCTCAAAGCGTCATCGTCACAGATTTTGATTCCAGATACTCCCAAATGCCAAGCGAGCCGCCTTCCCGGCCATACCCGCTCGACTTGACGCCGCCGAACGGCACCTCGGTCATTGCCGGCGAGAATGAGTTTATTGTGACCATTCCGCTTCTGAGACCGTCCGCAATCTTGCGCGCCGACCTGAGGGAATTGGTAAAGGCATAGGCATTCAAGCCGAACTCGGTGTTGTTTGCGATTTCAAGAGCTTCGTCCAATGACCGCACCGTCCGAATTGCTGCAATCGGACCGAATATCTCTTCCTGCATCAGCCGCGCTTCATCAGGCACATCGGCAAGCACCGTAGGCTCATAGAAATAGCCTTGGTCCAGCCCTTCCGGCACCTTGCCACCTGCTTTCATTTGGGCGCCGGTCTCCACAGCATCCTTCACCAGGTCGGCAATCTCGCTGCGCCGCTTCTCCGTTGCAAGCGGACCGACTTCGACCCCCTCTTCCGTTCCGTCCCCGACTTTGAGCGCCTTGGTGGTTTCGGTGAAGGCTTCCACAAACTCGTTGGCAATCTCCTCCATGACCAGAAACCTGCTGGGTGAGATGCAAACCTGGCCGCAGTTACGGAACTTGGCTTGCGCAGATACGGCTGCAACCTTTGGGACATCCACGTCATCCATGACGATGACCGGTGCGTGCCCGCCAAGTTCCATCGTTACTTTCTTCAGCGTGCTTGCCGCCGAGGCCGCGATTTCCTTGCCAACTTCAACCGAACCGGTGAAACTGACCTTCCGAACGCGGTCATCAGCCATGATGACTCCGGATAGCTGACTGGCATTCCCGCTGAGTAGAGACACGACGCCTGGAGGAAGGTCTGTATTGACGCAGCATTCGATCAATGCCCTTGTTGCGCCGGGAGCTTCGCTGGCGCCCTTGACGACAACCGAGCATCCCGCAGCCAGGGCCGGCGCAAGCTTGCGTGCGGCCAGAGCAACAGGAAAGTTCCAGGGAGAAAAAGCGGCCACGACACCGACGGGGGCGTAGGTGATGTAGTGCTGCGTATCGGGCAATCGGCTTTCGACGATTTGTCCGTAGATCCGCCGGGTTTCGTCAGCAAACCAGTCGAATTGCTCGGCACTTCCCATGACTTCGCCGAGGGACTGGGGCGCCGGTTTGCCTATCTCTGCCGTTATCAGTGCCGCAATCTCGGTACTGCGTTCCCGCATGTTGTTCGCAATTTGGCGCAGTATTTCACTCCGGTTCCATGTTGGCGTGGCGCTCCATGCAGGCATGGCGGCTTCGGCTGCCTCAATCGCATCGCTCACATCATCTCTGGTTGCCGATGCGGCTCGGCCAATCAATTGACCATTTGCCGGGTTGTACACAGGAAAAGACCCGCCATCTGCTGCGGCTTGCCACTTTCCCCCGATCAAGAGCTTGTGTTCCGATCCCATGTCTCAATCCTCCAGATAACTGCCCCGTGAACGCTGCAATCACTTTTCACCGCATACAATATCATTGTCAACATTAGACTTGCGCAATACCTGCCCCCTTTGAAGACGCATAATTCCGGCCTGGCTACATGCCATCAACCTCGAAGAAGCGATTGCAAGTCCCTGCCCTGCAAGAATTCCGCCTCACTGTCCCGGTCTGGAGACTGGGATCAGCAACAAGCCTCGCCGCATCATCCTCCTTCCAATGGCAGGATCATGTTTAATCTTAGGTTGGCTGCAGGCCGGTTGCTTTCAACTCCAACCGGGCTACCGGAGGCTGCTGAAAAGTCGAACCCTGACCACTAGCTTGCTGACTGGATCAAACGGTGCAGCGGCACCGTGCGTCGGCTGCGTCAATCGAAGATATTGTCGATTGGCGGCCGACCGTCGACAAGAACCCGCCGGATTTCACTGGCGGCATGAACCGCCATTGCGACCTGTGCCTCGAGAGTCATTGCTGCGACATGCGGGGTCGTCAGGATGTTAGGCTCACCGAAGACCGGATCGCCAAAATCGGGAGGCTCGACTTCAAAAACATCCAATGCAGCGCCCCCTAACCGCCGGTTCTGAACAGCCCGCACCAACGCGCCGGTGTCGACCAGTCCTCCCCGGGAAGTATTCACCAGGATGGCACCCGGTTTCATCAGCGCCAGTTTCGCTTCATTGATGAGATGCCTGGTATTCGGCAGTAGCGGACAATGCAGGCTCACAATGTCGGAAACTCGCATGAGTTCATCAAGGCCAAGAGCGTCAAAGCTGCAATCTTCAAGCGAACTCGGCAGGACATCATGTACGACCACGTCAGCCCCGAAGGCATCGAACAACTTGGCTACGCGCCTGCCTATGCGGCCATACCCGACGATCCCCACGGTCGCACCGGATATCTCCCGGCCCAGGAGTTGCTCGCGTGCCCACACCCCATCGCGCTTCATCATTTCATCGCCCCGCGCGAACTTGCGCGCCGCTGCCAGCGCCAAACCCACCGTTGCCTCTGCAACAGCGTTGGCGTTTGCTGTCGATGCAATCGTGACAGGGATCCCGGCCGCCTTGATGGCGTCAAGGTCAAGGTCATCCAGGCCTACTCCATGACGGGCGATGATCCGAAGTTTTGTCTGAGCCCTGATGACATCAGCGCCGATCCTTGCGATCTTGTGGAGCACCGCATCTGCTCCAGGAATTGCATCGATCAGGTCGTGTTTCTGCACGGGTTCGGGAAGAATGGTCAATTCGGCAAAGGTCCTGAGAATGGCCAACCCTTCTTCGCGAACATTTCCCAGAACAAGCACATTGAATTGCCTGCTCAATTCAGACCCCTGCGTAGGCGTTGAAACCACCATCAACCGGCGTCGTCGTTCCGGTGACATAGCGCGAGGCGTCAGAGGCATACCAAATGGCAGTTCCAACCAGATCCTCGACTTCCCCGAGACGCCCCATCGGCGTCAGGTCGACAATTCGTTGGCCACGATCAGAGAGGCTTCCATCTGGATCAAACAGTGTCGGACGTGAGCGCTCGTTCGGGAAGAAACCTGGTGCGATCGCATTTACCCGCATCGATTTCGAATAGGTCTGCGCTGCATGGCTGGCCAACCATTGTGTGAAACTGGTCACAGCCGCCTTCGATGCGGCATAGGCAGGCCGACCCTCCAAAGGGCGGAATGCGTTCATGGAGGTCACATTGATGACCGACCCACCGTAACGACTGTTGGCGATGTTTGGCCCGTAGGCCAGGCACGGCAATATCGCACCACCCATCACGTTGAGGTTGAGTGTGTCGCTCAAGGCCTTCGCTTCAAGGTCAAAAAACCCGGTCTTGCCGTCTGTCATTGCCGCCTTGATGTTTCCACCAGCACAGTTGACCAATATGTCGGTTCCGCCAAGTTGCCGTTCCACTTCATTGGCATGAATTCGGAGAGCCTCCTCTGATAGGACGTCAACCTGGGAAACCAGAACATCGGCGCCATACTCTTTCAGAGCATCCACTAGCGCCACAATTCGCGACACTCCCGACAGATAGGTCAAGGCAAGATTGGCTCCCGCTTCCGCAAAACCGCGGGCAATGGCGCCACCAATGGCGCCTGACGCCCCGTTTATTACCGCTGTCCGGCCTTCAAGCGTGAACAGTTGGCTCATAGGAACGGCTCCCATTTCGCGTGCTTCAAGGAGTCTGGATTGACTATGTGCTTGGGAACAATTCCGGCCGCCCCATCGAGGCACTGAGCCGCTGCAGTCATTGCGATCTCCCTTTGCGTTTCCAGAGTCATAGCCGCGATATGAGGAAGAACGATGCAATTCGGAAGGCCCTGAAGAGGTTCATCGGCGCGCACAGGTTCATTGACAAGCACATCGGTTGCGGCGGCGAAGATCTGATTGTTCGAAAGAGCTTTGTGCAGCGCAATCTCGTTCACGACGCCTCCTCGCGACAGGTTCAACAGAATCGCCCGCCGCTTCATCATGGCCAGTTCGGGCGCGCCAATCAGATTCAAGGTCTCGGGGTTCAGAGGCACATGAAGCGATACGACATCGCTGTCCCGCAGCAAGGTCTCCAGATTAACAATCTCTAGCGGCAAATCCACGAGGTGCTTCGCTGAAGGCCGAGGATGATAGGCCAGTACCTTCATCCCAAGCGCCGCAACCCTTTCGACTACAGCGCGCCCAATCCTGCCGACACCAACAATTCCAAAGGTCTTTCCGGTAATCTGAATTCCTGCAAATGAATGCCTGTCAGGCGATCCAGAAGCACAGGCGGCACTGGCCTGTGGGAGGCAACGAGCCGCTGCAAGCATCATGCCCACGGTGTACTCGGAAATCGCCTCAGTATTGACGCCGGCAGTAATACTCACAGCGATCCCATTGGCCGTCGCATAATCAATATCGACATTGCTGTAGCCTGTGCCATGGCGCGCCACCAAGCGGAGGTTTGGAGCTGCGGCCATGAGGTCGGCATCAATGATGACCGGATCCGTCTTGGACAACATGACCTGAACAGGCGCGACACGAGACAGGACCTCAGATCGGCTCCAGCTGCCGCATCCGACTTCGACGGTTGCGTTTTGACGCAGTAACCAAAGAGCGTCTTCATGAATCGGTTCGGTGACGTAGATTTGAGCGCTCATGTGTCACCGGATTGTGAATCCGCCATCAACCGGAATGGTCACCCCTGTGATGTAGGAACCAAGTTCCGACGCCAGGAATACGACGGCGTTCGCGTAATCCACTGGCTCTCCTTGCCGCTTCAATGCCAGTTTCTCCATGACTCTCTCTGTTTCACCGGGGCCGCGATAGAACATCTGGCCGTCCCGGCCACCGATCTTGGCCGTTGACGTAAATCCCGGGGCAAGCGCATTCACGGTTATATTGTGTGCGCCCAATTCACGGGCGAGCAGATTGGTTGCCATGATCACGCCTGCCTTTGAGACGGAATACGGTCCGCGGCTGACATTGGCATTCAACCCCGTCGACGACGACAGATTTATGATTGCTCCGCCATCGCCCTGATCAATCATCTGCCTTGCTGCGAATTGCGAACACAACACAAGACCCTTGAGATTTATGTCAAAAACCGCATTCCATTCTTCATCTGTTACTTCCATCAGTGTTTCACGGCTGGAAATTCCGGCATTGTTCACGAGAATATCGATACGGCCAAGCTCGCAAACGCAAGTTTTAGTCATGGCTTCAACTTGCTCACGCTTCGACACGTCGCAAACAACTGTCAGGACAGATTGCCCGGCTGCTTCGATAGCAGCGCGTGTTTCGGCCAGGTTCTCGTCGTCTGCAATATCTGCGATGCAGACATCTGCACCACACTCTGCCAGGCGTTTGGCCTGAGCGGCGCCCAACTGCCGTCCGCCCCCAGTGACAATGGCAACCTTGCCGGAAAGTGATACTTCAATACTCATGACTGCGAGTCCTTCACGCCGCTCTCGATTGAATTACAAAACCGACTCAATTCGAGTTTTCTTGTTATTGCATGTATGGCATGGTTCATACACCGGTATTGTGGCCCGCACCATTGGAAACCGACTATTCTTCTAATGACTGGTTCAGCTGACAACACGATCTGCGAGCGGCTTGGAACTTTGGTTTCCGACATGAGTTCGTCACCACTCGACGATGAAATCACCAGTGAAGTGGCGCTTTGCCTTCTGGATTTCCTGGCCAGCACGCTGGCTGCGCCTCTGACGCCGGCCGTATCGGAAACAACGGCATTATTCGGAACTGGCGGCGCAAGGATCCTGCATAACTCGACCCCAGCAAGCGCAGCCGGTGCAACCATTGCGCACGGTTATCTATCAACCGTCGAGGATATCGACGACGCACACAGCCTCGCCTCCGGAATGCACCTTTCTGCGACCGTCTTTCCTGTTTCATTGGCGCTTGCGCAAGAAACCCCCGTAACGCGATCTGCTTTCGTGAGAGCAATTGTCGCCGGATATGAGGTGGCGGGCCGCCTCGGACGGAGCATGGACCACGGGCTCCGCGCCAGGGGCTTTCATGCTACAGGTGCGATCGGGCCATTTGCTGCAGCAGCGGCGGCAGGTGTTCTACTCAATCTTGACCGGAACCAACTTGCAAATGCGTTCGGAATGGCAGCGTCTGCTGCTGGCGGACTCTTTGCGTTTCTGACTACGGGCGCCGACTCCCGTCACATGCATGCCGCCAATGCGGGAATAGCCGGCCTGATGGCCGCTACAGCGGCAAAGAACGGCAACACCGGACCAATGACAGCATTTGAAGGGCCAGACGGATACATCGGGGCCTATTCCGGCGCATGCGATTACAAGATGATCTTCAAGCCTGAGCCCAATGGCAATGCGGGCTACGAGATCCAGAACGCCTATCACAAACGGTTCAACGCCTGCGGTCATGCCATTCCGGCGATAACCTTGGCGCTGCAACTTCAGCAGGATGGCGTGCTGCCCATTGAAAAGGTGCGCAGTGTAGAAGTCCTTGGTTATCCCGCCAGCGCCAGGCTGACGAAGTTTCCGGTGAAGACTGTCAGTGAAGCCAAGTTCTCTCTCCCGGTCATTTTTTCGCTCGCCTACCTGCATGGCGATGTTTCCTCTGACGAGATGTCCATGACCTGTATCGAGCAACCCGACGTCCAGATGCTGGCATCCAAGGTTGTCGTGTCAGAAGACTCCGAGCACACACGGGTATTCCCGGGTGTCAGATGCGGCAGCATAATTGTCACCCTGAATGACGGAACCAGCCAGAGGATTGAGACATCTACCCCGATCGGCATGAAAGGCAATCGCCTTTCCTTTGAGGAAATTGCGCAGAAATTCCAAAATTACGCGCTTCCCGTCCTTGGCCAATTTCGCTGCGATCAAATCAACAGCGTTGCAAGGGATCTGTCAGATTCAGACGCCGCCTTCGCGTTGACCTGGTAGCGGCCACTGGCCGAGACTGTGCGGAATCGCACCTGCGTCCGCAGGATCAACTGAGTGTATTTCCGGGCAATACCAACATTAAGGTTGTTGACAATGTTCGGTCCGGGTGGATAGTCTGCTACCAAGCCCATGATCCATCGGCCGGCCCTTGGTGCCATGGAATCCAGGCCGAAATCGGGAGGAGCAAAGACAATCCCTGAAGTCGTGACCATCGGCGAGACCTGTGTTGTCCTTGTTGCCAAATCGCGCGGACCGCTGCGCTACTCGGAAGAATTTGAGAGGCGCCCGGGCGGTGCCGAGAGTACGGTTGCGGCAGGAGTGGCGCGGTTGGGGCATACCGCTGGTTGGATCTCCAAACTCGGCAATGATGAATTCGGGAGTTACGTCCTCAACGTAATGCGTGCGGAACAGGTTGACACCTCTTGCGTCATAGTTGTCCCGGATGCGCAAACCGGCGTGTTCTTCCGGGAAAACCGGGCGGCCGGACCATCCTCAGTCTACTACTACCGCAAGGACTCAGCGTTTTCGACAATGGCGCCGGAAGACCTGAATGAAGACTATATCGCTGGCGCCACAATCCTTCACCTGACCGGGATCACGCCCGGATTGTCTGACACCTGCCGGCGCACGATCTGGCGCGCGGTGGACATTGCCAAAGCCAACGGTGTCAAGGTTGTCCTGGATACCAACTACCGTGCGAAGATCTGGCCGGTGGAAGAAGCCAAACCGCATCTTGAAGAGCTCATGCAGAATGCCGACCATGTGCTGGCTGGCCAGGAAGATCTCGCAAAGCTCACAGGCATGTCAGGCGAGAAGGAGTTGCTGTCCTATTTGCACTCCCTCGGCCTTGATCAGGTCATTCTGAAACTTGGGGGTGACGGAGCCATTATTTCGACAGGCGGCAACACAGAACGCATCGCTAGCTACCCGGTCGACTCCCCGATAGACCGCTTTGGCGTCGGAGATTCCTTTGCGGCCGGGTTCCTGGTCGGGATCTTGGAAGGCTACCAGTTGCGCGAGGCTGTAAGCCTCGGCAATGCAGTTGCCGGCTGGTCCATCAGACTGCCCGGGAACATCGAAGCACTTCCCGACTGGGACGACTTGCAGAAGCTGCGCAATCCAAGCAACTTCGTGATACGCTGATCCAGAAGCCTGAAACGGTCTTTTTGAAGATTTGGGTTCGTCGAATTCGCGGCCTCTACGGACACGGAAAAGGCGGCGCTGCTTTCGGCAGCGCGGGCCCGACGAGGCCAGGTCCGGAGCAGTCCCCTCCGGCACCTTGCTCAGCCGGAAGTTGCCTCAAATTCCGGATGGAAGATCCTGACTGCGAACCGCAAACTGTCCTGAAGCACCGCAAGCAGCAAGAGGCCACTTCCCAGTGGCACGGCAAGATAAACCCAGAATAGCGACAGCGACTCCAACAGGATGATGCGCTGACCCTTCGCGGATTCGGCAGCAGCGAGGCCATAAGTCAGGAAGACCAGGAGGACCGTCGCAGAGACCATGGTTATGAGTAGTTGAAGCAGGGCCGCAAGGCGCGGTGGCAAAGCCCTGGGCAGCATGTCCAGAACGATGTGATGACGCTGGCGATAGACAAACACAGCACCGAGAAACGTCATCCAGACCATGGCGAACTTTGGCAACTCTTCCTGCCATTCCAACGGCGCGTTGAACACATAGCGCATGACAACACCGCCAAAGACAGCGGCAGTAATCAGACTGATCAGCGCACAAGCGAGGAATTTGCACGATGCCCCGATCAAGCCATTAACAGCATCCAGAGCGTTGATCAGCCGCGCAGCGGCCGCAACTGCCTTGGGAGTCGGTCGTGATGTCATCGGGTTGCTCGCCAAATGATCAATATGCCCTGGCGCGACCCTGTCCGGGTCGCGCCAGGAAAGTACGTCAGTCAGCCAGTACTGTAGCGCGGTCAGCGTCGATTTGCGCTTCCACGTCTGCCACGGCATCCAGCCACTTGTTCAACCATTCGTCGCCGAAATTTTCCCTGTACCAGTCGCGCATGCTGTCGCGGGCTGCCAGGAATGTCTCGCGCTCCTCAGCGGTTGGGACGTAGATTGTGTTGCCACCTTCCAGCCATGTCTCGGAAGCAAGCGACTGAAACGACTTGTTGAAGTTGGTCTGAACTCCAACCGACAGGGCCATGGCGTCAACCACCATATTCCGAAGGTCGTCCGGCAGACTCTTCAACCATGCATCGCTCATCCAGCTGAATCCAAAGATGTAGGTGTGGCCATCAAGAATAATGTGCCCCAGCGGTTCATTCATGCCCTGCGGGATATAATCGCCGATCGCGTTCTTTGTGCCATCAACGACACCAGTCGACAGGGATGTGTAGAGCTCGTTCCAGGGAATGGGCGTAGCCGATGCACCGAGTTGCTTGACGAATTCGACCTGCAGGTCCGATGAAATCGTACGGATCTTCAAGCCTTCCAGGTCAGCCGCGGTGCGCACCTCCTTCTCCGTTGTGGCGAAGTTGCGCCAGGAACCGGTATTCCCAACCGCCATCAGACGGATGTTTCCGGTCTTTTCGAGAACCGCCTGACGAACCTCGTTCCAGAACGGCGAGACCATCATGCGTTCGGCAACAACATCGTCGCGCAAGGTGTAGGGCAAGTCTGTAACCTGGATCTCCGGGAAGAAACTTGCAATCCCGCCAACTGTGGTCGAGGTGAATTCCAGCGTGTTGTTGTTCACCTGTTCCAGCATCTCGCGAAAGTTGCCAAGCTGACCGGACGGATAGATTTCGACTTCGATCCGGCCCTGAGAATGGCTCTCGATGTATGCCTTCAGAAAAACCGACATCAGGTGGTCGTCTGCCTGGTTGCTGGGTGCGGAAACGTGGCCGATCTTCATCGTGTATTCAGCCGCGGCCGCCATGCCCGGAAAGCTCAAAGCCAGGAGCGCGGCTCCGGCCATGATTGATTTCAAACCTGTTTGTAACTTCATTTCAAATCTCCCTCTTGAAGTTATGGTTGGTGGTTAGTCGGCAAAGCCGAGCAGTCGGGGCAATGTCATCGACAAAGCCGGCACATAGGTCGTCAGCGCGATTACTGCGATGTGGGCCACATAATAGGGAGCCATTTCGCGGCAGATCGCGAATATGTTCTCTCGTGAGATCGAGCCGGCCACAAAGAGAACCAGGCCCATGGGTGGCGTCGCCAGTCCGACGCTGAGATTGATGCAGGTAATCACGGCCAGATGCAGCGGGTCGACACCGAACTGCAAGACGGCCGGTGCGATCAGCGGGCCGACGATCAGTATGGCAGGCCCTGCATCGAGAACCATCCCAATCAGCAACAGAAAGATGTTCAGCATCAGCAGGACGGCAATCGGGTTCTCGAATACATCGAAGACGATCCTGGCGAGGTCGCGCGGGGCCCCTGACAGTGCCGTTGCCCAGGCAAATAGCGATCCGGCAGCGATGACATAGAGTATGGACGAAGATTGCGACACACCGCGCACGAGGACTGCGGGCACCTCGCGCAGTGTGAGCGTCTTCAGAACAAAGATGGAAATGAAGAGAGTGTAGACCAGGACCACTGCTGCGGCTTCGGTTGGCGTGAATGCGCCCCCGACTATGCCAACCAGCACGATCACGGGTGAAAGCAGCGGCAATATGCCGTCTTTCACGGCATGGATCCTCTCTGGAACCGGGAGCTTGGGTTTGGCCGGAGGCAGGTTCTTCCGATTGGCGGAGAGCCGGGTGACAACCATCAGCAGTATGCCCATCAGAATCCCGGGAACCAACCCTGCCAGGAACAGTCCGCCAACGGACACATGCATTACGAATGCATAAATCACCATCATGATGCTGGGAGGGATGATAGGCCCGATGATCGACGATGCAGCGGTCACCGCAGCCGAGAACTTGCGCGAATATCCCTCTTTCTCCATTGCAGGGATCATCATGGACCCCAGCGCCGAAGTGTCGGCAACGGCTGAGCCGCTGAGGCCGGCAAAAAGCATGCTCGAGGCAATGTTGACTTGGGCGAGGCCAGCCCGGAAGTGACCAACGAACGCATTTGCCACAGCGACCAGGCGCTGCGTTATGCCCCCGGCATTCATGACTTCTCCAGCCAGTATGAAGAGCGGAATGGCCAGAAGCGGAAACTGATTGATGCCGCCTATGAGTTTCTGCGGGACGATATTCAGGAATGCCCATTTTTCGGCCAGAACGAAGCCGAGAATTGAGGCCGCGGACAGTGCGAATGCAACAGGCACGCCGACGGCCATCAGGACCAGAAAAGCTATACCAAGAGTCGAAGACATCCGGTGTCCCAAGGCAATCAGATGCCTTGTTTACAGGCCAGAATGCGGAATGTCAACAATCGTATTGTTCGCAGAGCCGCACGCAATCCCTTCATACCCCAAGCGAAGCAGAGGCACGCAGCAGGCGGGTTTTCCCGTCCGAGAGGGTTGCAAAAGGTCCAGCAGCGTTGCACTTCACCGTTCAGCAGACCCGGATCCGGCCAGCGAGGATGGCTCGGATCATCCGTTCATCCAGACCCCGAAATCCACTCGAACGGTGTCAGGATGAGCTGCGGAAACGCAACCAGTACAAGTAGCAGCGTTATCTTGGCGAGGACGAAAGGCATCACTCCGCGCGCACCTTGCTCCATGTTGAGTTTTCCGATCCCGCAGGCAACGTTGAGAACAACCCCGACGGGCGGTGTCAGCAGACCCACGGCTGTCGCCATGACAAACAAGACGCCGAAATAGACTGGATCGATCCCGGAGATCTTGACCAGAGGCATCAGAACCGGCGTCAAAATCAGAACGGTTGGCACAAAATCCATAACCATCCCGATGATCAGGACAAGGATCACGATGACCAGCATCAACAGCTTGGGAGTGTCGATCAGGGGCTCCAGCAGGCCAACCAGAACAAACGGGATCTGTGCGACAGTGATAAGCCATCCAGTCACTCCTGCCGCTGCCACAAGGAACATGACCGCAGCTGACATCACAACGGCGCCTCGAAACGCCCGCAACATGCGCTCAACATTCAGTTCACGATAGATCAGGCCGCCAACTATCAACGAATAGGCAACCGCGACCACGGACGCCTCGGTTGGAGTGAAGATGGCAGCCTTGAGTCCGCCCACAACAATGACTGGCATCATTATTGCCCAGAACCCCATGCGCATTGCCTTGAAGGCCGCTGACCATCCTGGCCATTCTGTAACGGCGCCTGTCTCGGATCGAGAGAGGTATGCCCAGGCTATCACAAGCCAAAGGCCCATAAGCACACCAGGAGTAATTCCCGCGAGAAACAGGTCGATGATCGAGACACTGGCAACAACGCCAAATATGATGAAGGCGATTGAGGGCGGTATGATTGGAGCAATGATGCCGCCCGCTGCCACCAGGCCCGCAGAGCGTCCGACATCGTAGCCGGCATTTCTCATCATGGGAATGAGGATGGCGCCGATAGCCGCAGTATCGGCGACTGCGGAACCGGAAAGCGATGCCATAAGGATGGCCGCCAGAATTGCGGCGTAGCCCAAGCCTCCGCGAATATGCCCGAGCAACGCAACAATCAGGTCAACGATGCGTTTCGACATCCCGCCGGCAGTCATCAACTCACCGGCCAGAAGGAAAAACGGAATCGCCATGAGCGGATAGGAGTCAGCGCTGTTGTACATTGCATCGGCAATGATCTTCGGGTCGAAGACATCCAAGTAAAGCATCATCAAACCGGAAGTCGCGAGCAGGGCAAAGGAGATCGGAAGCCCGATGAACATCGTGACTGCCAGACCGCCAATGAAGATGACCATGATCATTGCTCAACACCCCTCTTGCGAATGCCAGGGGCGGACCAAGCGCGATAAAGGAACACGGAAAGGAGAACTGCCACTCCAACGACGATGGAGGCGAACCCGAAGGCTACAGGCGTGCCTGACACCGGTGCCCTGCCCCCAAGATTGGCGATGAAGACTTCCCATGCCCCCACGAGCACGACGGCAAGGATCACCACCTTGATGCAATTGATTGCCAACTGGACGATCCATTGAAACCTGTCTGCGACCATGCCCCTCAAGCCGGTGATGCCAATGTGCTGACCATCCCTGACCGCCAGAAATGCACCCAGAAATGTCGTCCACAGAAAAGCGAAGCGGGAAAGTTCTTCAGCGGCCGGCACACCCGTCGAAAATACGAACCGCAGAACAACATTGAGAAATATCAGCGCAAACATGAACAGCAGCGCAGCCGACAGTAAGATTGAGACATACTTGTCGAATACCATTCCTGCACGTTCCATTCAGAACTTCCTCCCTTCATTCACGAGGCGCGAATGCACTCCGAAATCCGCTCTGCAATCATCGCTGTCGCCGCATTCGTGTTCCCGGAAACGATCGTCGGCATGATGGACGCATCAGCAATCCATAGCCGTTCGACTCCGTTTACCCGGCCCTTGGACGAAACGACCGCAGTGGCATCCGACCCCATCCGGCAAGTACCCACCGGATGATATACGGTAGTTGCAGCACCTCGAACAAAGTCCAGTATATCATCATCGCCCTGAATGTCCGGGCCTGGAGCGAATTCCCTGGCATGAAGGCTGTCCCTGAAACTTGGAGCCTCAAAGATCCGGCGAACATACCGCACGCCGGCGACCATCATTTCCTGGTCTTCCGGGTGCGACAGGTAGTTGGGGTCAATCAATGGCGCGTCCATGTGGTTGGAAGATTGCAAGGCAACCTCACCCGTGCTCTTGGGTGCAAGCTGACAGACGTTGGCAGTCACGGCGGAGAACGGGTAGAAATCCCATCCCGGCCCCTTCAGTGCCAGGGGCAGAAAGTGGACCTGCATTGAGGGCCGTGCACGACCGCTGGGCGAAAAGAAAGCTCCGGCATAGGCACCCCCCACAGATATTGGGCCACTGCGGGTCAGCGCATACGTCATGCAATGCCCAAGTAGCCGCCAAGGGCGGCGGAAATCGCTGTTTATGGTTACTGCCGGCTTGACCCGCGCCATCACGCGCACGCCGAGGTGATCCTGGAGGTTCTGCCCGACACCAGGAGCGTCCAGGCGAACCTCAATCCCGTGCCGCTTGAGGTGGCTTGCCCGGCCGACTCCTGACAGCATCAAAATCTGCGGGCTGTTGATGGCACCTGCTGCGAGCACAACACCCCGCTGGCAGCGCAATTCATGCGTGGCGCCATCCCGATGAAGCAGGATACCGGTTGCGGCGTTTCCACGATCCAGAAGGATCTTCTGGACGTGTGAATTCGTCAAAACCTGCAGGTTCCGGCGTTGCCCTGCACGTCTCAAATAGGCCTTGACCGCGTTGACCCGCAGGCCGTTTGCCGCAGTAACGAGATAGCTTCCAGCGGTATGCCGGTCAGCAATCGCCATCCCGTTCTGGCGTTGCAATCCCATTGTCTCGGCGGCAGAAACAAAGGCGTCGACAGCAACGCTTCTAGCTTTAGGGGTCGTCAACGGAATACGTCCGGCTGTACCCAGCCGTTCATCAACATCGGTTTCCGCCGCTTCAAGTTTCCGGAAGTAGGGCTGAACGTTGTCCCACGCCCACATCGAGTCATTGGTCACGCTCGCCCATTCGTCAAAATCGGTGTCGCAACCCCGGACCCAGATCATGCCATTGATCGAACTGCTTCCGCCGAGCACCTTTCCGCGGGGCCAATAGATGCTTCGCGCATTCAGATGGTCCTGAGGACGTGTATGGTATCCCCAGTTTAGTTTCCGGTTGTGCATCAACTTGCTGAACCCGATGGGGATATGGATCAGGGGGTTCCTGTCGCGTGGCCCCGCCTCGATCAGTACAACCTTGACGTCTTCGTTTTCGGAGAGGCGCGCTGCGAGTATGCACCCGGCTGTTCCGCCGCCAATTACAAGGAAGTCAGGTGGGTGATCTGGAACTGCACTCATCAGCAATTGTGCTTTCGCCACCCTCAAGCAACAAGAAGGATCACCACTCAGGCATTCCCAAGAGCTAATACGTTAGCACAAAGTCTGAAAGAACTGATCGCCTGTTCGAAGAGCCAGAGCGGTGGCTCCCGGCAGATGCCGGGAACCACAAAGTTACAGCGTGAAGCATCAATTACTGGACTGACTGCACGCGCGCCAGGACATCGGGGTCCATATTGCCGGTGAACTGGCTCCAAATCCCCATGGCCGCCTCGCGCCACTGAGCGAACTCTTCATCAGTTGGCGTGTAGAATTCGATTCTCGAGCTCAACTCTTCAGTAATGCGGGCGATATCGGCACGGTCGGCAGCGTTTGCGATCTCAAGCGCTTCGTCCGAAGCTGTCTGTACGATCTCCTTTAGCTCATCCGACAGGCCATCCCATGTATCCGCGTTGATCTGTGCTACATGGACAGTCATCAGGGTGTCTGTGAATGTCCCGTGGCGGATCATCTTGTCAAAGCCGAAGCCGAGGATTGCCTGCGGCTGCAACTGCAGGCCATCGGCGATGCCCTGTTCGATGGAAACGAATGTCTCGCTCCATGACATCGGGACGGGCGAAGCACCCCAGCTTGACAACAGTGCCTGATCAATCGGGTTTGCAAGCATGCGGAATTTCATGCCCTGCACATCACCCGGCGACTTGAGCTGACGCTTGGTATTGATAAGCACGCGAAATCCGCCCACTTCGATATGGCCGAGGACCACCGTGTTGGCTTCGTCGCGCATCTTCCCTGCGATGTACTCTTGGATCATGGGGTCGTTGAAGGCAGCCTGGGCGCCATCGGCGGACTTGAACACATACGGCAGGTCGCCCCAGCTATAAGCGTCGCTGACGATGCTCATGTTGCTTGATGCGTTGCTTCCCATATGGATCGTCCCCGAACCCATTCCACGGAGAATTTGTTCATCTCCGCCGAGTTGTCCGCTCGGGAATACCTGGAGCTCTAGGGCGCCGCCGGCACGTTCATTGACGCGGTTCGCCAGCTCTTCCCAATAGATGTAGACCGACTGCCCGGGGTTGCTTGAATGCGCAACACGGAGCGTTTCTGCGCTCGCAAGATTTGCGCTGCCGAAGCTCACCGCAACCAGGCCGGCTGCCGCTGCTGCAATTGCTTTCTTTGACAGAATCATTGGTTCCTCCTTTTGACTTCCTTCATACTGCCGACAAGAAAAGTGATTGTCAACAATCATCTTTTCCGCATTTCGACAATCTCCCTTTACAAGCCTGAACACGCGTGAAGGAAGGAAAGCCTTTCCAGACTCCAACAGTCGCCAATACGCCCCTTCGGTCTCCAGCCTTAGGCAGGATTGGGTTTTGGCCCTACCGCGAAGTCCACGAACCCTGAGCACACAACCAACAATCTGCTTCGGCTTGAAGGCCAAGTGTTCCAGCGCGGAGAGGTGCAATGGATACTGATTTGCCGTCAATGCGGCCGAGGCTCAGCCGCTTTCCTCTTTGGATCGAACTGTAGAGGGTGACATGATCCACGCTTGTACTGCGAGATTCTCCGCGGAATCCAAGGCAAGATTGTGGCGCAGTTATCTCAGTCCGGGCAGTTCCATTGCGGGACACCCGGCGGCTGCCAGCTTTCAACGACGGCGTCATTCTGCCAAAAGGCACTCTCTGCCGACCCTAAGGAGCTGCCAGCATTTTGCGGCCTTGGGCCCAGGCTGCCTACTGGTTGTTTTTGGCAAGCATGCCAGCCTTGTTCCCAATGGAGGCAGGAAGGGAAACCACTCTGCCAGCAACTGGCAGCGCAGGTAGCGGATGCCGGGGCGCAGTTCCGGAGAAAACTTGCGCCAGAACGCGTGTCTCAGTCCGCTTCCTGTATCTTCCGTGTTGCGAACTCCCGGATTTCCAGAACGCGCCGGCGTTCGAGCATCTCGGCCTCGCGGACCTTGCCTTCGGAGACCAGCGCTATGAGTTCATTCCAGGTGTCGACACTGCGCCGTCGCGAAGATCTCGCCGACAGCCCGAGCCGCGTGTATCTCGCCGTCTGCCGGGCTAGTTGAAATACGATCTGTATGATCCGCTCGTTGCGGGAATGCACAACCAGTGCTTCGTTCATTCGCGAACTGACGTTGGCGTGAACGCGCAGTGACTCTTCCGCATCGAGGTTTGCTTCAAGTTGGTCGCACCCACTGCGCAGGGTAGCGATACAGTCCTTGTCCCGGGTCTCAGCCACGCGTGAGGCGCAGTATCCCAGAAGAACGGCGCGCATCTCGAATACATTATTCACTTCGTCGATCGTCAGGCGTGTAACCCTGGCTCCCTGACGAGGCACGATTTCGACCAGCCCTTCGTTTTCGAGTATCCGCAGTGCTTCCCGCACCGGTCCGCGGCTGACTCCAAAACTCTCGGAGAGGCTTTGCTCGGTGATTGCCTGCCCAGGTGAAAGTTCTTCTTCGACAATTGCTTCCGAGACGTGCAGCGCGACCTGCTCTGCCAACGACATGGTCTTTCTTGCCGACTTCCGAAGAGAAGAACTGCCGAATGAAAACAGTTCGAGGGACGGTTTTTCGCCAAACAGAGGATTATTCTGCTGCATCTGTGGTGTCCAAACTACACATTGCCATTGTCGACAATGGAATCATTTCACGCGTCATGCAAGAACTTGGTGCAATTGCAGGACACAGCACCAATACTGGCATGGCAATTCTTGGTCTTGTGAGTGTTTACAATCTTATTGTTTACTGATAGTGCCGCACCATGCCGCTGCCCGGAACGCAGTTGGTCCCCAACAATCGACACCGAAAAGGAACTGGCCGATGAGCATGAAGGACTTCAGAGGCGCCATGCCCGCCTTGATTACACCGTTCGACGAAGACGGCAACGTCGACGTGGCAAAGCTCCATTCCTTCCTCGACTGGTTGGTTCCTCAGGTCAGCGGCCTCTATGTTGTCGGATCATATGGTTCGGGGCCAATCATGTCCGTCAGCCAGCGCAAGCAGGTGATCGACGCGGTTACAGAACGCGTAAACGGTCGTGTAGAAGTCGTGGTTCATGCCGGTGACCCGGACACGTATACGGCCATCGAATTGGCCAAGTTCGCTTCAACGCGCAAGGTCAGCGCAATAGCATCGCTCACTCCTTACTACTACCTGCATGGACGGAATGAGGTGGATGCTCACTTTCATCACTTGATTGATGCCGTAGACGTACCGGTCTACCTCTACAACAATCCAAAATACACGAACTACTGCGTGACGCCTGAACAGATCCGCGCTTTGGCCGAACGCGGCTTGAAGGGCATGAAAGACAGCTCGGCAAACATTCAGCTGTTCTATGATCTGGTTGCTGCGACGAGCGACCTCGACGACTTCAATGTTCTGGTTGGATCGCAGACGATATTGCTTCCGGCTCTTGTTGGCGGTGGCAAGGGATGCGTTTCGGGCCTTTCCAATCTCTACCCAAAAGTCGTGAACGGGATCTTTGATGCAGCAGAAGCAGGTGACTATGCCGGTGCACTCAAACTTCAGCGCGAAGCCAACCAACTGCGAAAGCTGACAGGCTCCGGTATCCCCGTGCCATTCTACCACGCCGCCTTGCGCTCACGCGGAATCGACATCGGGCACCCGAAGCTGCCCATGCTGCCCAAGACCGCGGCTGAGGAGGCTGAAATCTGCAAGGCATTGGAACAGTACAAACATTTCGAGTGAGTGGTGGTCAGCGCGTCAGTGGGCCGGTGCCAGTGTGTAGCTTGGGCAGCATTTCTTGCTGACTCTTAGCCACCGATAACACTGAAGTTGAAAGGCGGCGTGATCAAACCATTCGTACCGTTGCCTGCCAACGGCCCTGGCCCTTTCGTGTCTTCTTTCCTCAGGCGGCACTTGCAATCTCACCTGGCACGCAGGGAGCGTAGCGGCAGTGCCTCCGTCTCCAGTGTCGAGAGATCCAGCCGTTGGGATGCATGGTCGATATCGAAACCGACCACTCGCCAGTTAGCGTCTAGGTCCACGTTCAACCCATCGGAAATTTCGCGAGTCTCCGTTCCTGGCGCCGGCCTGAATTCAATATAGAGGCTGTCGGTTTCAGGATAATAATGCAGTTTCATGGTCGATCCTTCCTGAATCTTCGGTCGAAGAATGCGTTATGAGCTGGACTCTCGTGTGGTCTTGATACGGGTTGTCACCTCTATTGTCCTGCGTAACGACCAGCATTCAGTTGAGCCTGCACTGAACGCTGTTGCTTGCGCACATGCCAGCCGGCTAAGAGGCGGTGGGGGCCGCAAACTAAGGCAGCCTGGTGGTTTGATTCAGACTTGGGGTTCCAATTCCCGAAGTTTCTGACTTCCCCGTTTCCGAGTTGCGACGAGATCCTCTGGCTTCTTGCTCCATCGGAACGGTCGGGTGCCTTTGATGTTGTGGTTTCGATCTATCCTTCGATTGCCTCAATGCTCTCGTCGAGGAAGTTGAAGATGATATTCCTGGGCAGCCGCCTTCATGAGACATAGCAATTACCGGTCGGTTGTGCCCCAGATATAGAAATGATGGCAATGAAGTGTTGACTGCGTACGGTGCCCATGCAACATGTGGCCCATGATACAGTGCACCGTCAAGTCAGTTGGACTGCAAGAAGGTTTGCGTAAGTTGCTGTGGAAGCCTTCGCAAGTAGGACCAAACTACGGCCCCAAGGCTGTCCAAACGCCTTCCAGCCTGATTCCGCATCCGGTTCAGGACTGCCACACTTTGTTCAGCGCCATTATGTCAAGTAACGGCATGGATGACGCACTCTGCCATCATCGGGAAAACCAGCAAAACCACTACGTTGGTCAGTTTGGCAGGAGAGTTGCCGAACACACCGGCCATGGTCGAAAATCCTGGGACAAAACCTGCCAGCAAAAATGCGGTTACCTGCAACCATTTTGGTGGAGGATGGATCAACCAAGCAGGCTGGAGAGCCGCGTTTCTCACATATGCCAGACAGCAAATCCTCATTGACTCAATCAACTCCAAGTAAACTTACATTGGGAGGATCATCAATTAACATGGCCAAGACGAATATTTCCGGCATCTGCCGCGCCGGCCCCCCACACTTCACCACCATTGTCGCCCTAGCCTCTTGCGCCCGCACCTTGCGTTCGGCAACAGGTCAGGTGGCTTCCGAATTTACGACACCGATGTCCACGGATTACCTCCGCGCCGCAACTGTTGAGAGCCTGAAAAGACGGAATGGCGTCCCGCCTGCCGACCAGACAACCGCAGGCCGGATCACCCGGTGCATCTTCACAATCGGTTTTGCTCTGCTGCTCGGTGCAACAATTCTGATGGGGGGAGCGCAGGCCTCTGGAGCAGGCACGCTGACATTCACATTCAATGACAACGGCAAGACTACTACCATCACTCCCAATGGAAGTGTGGATCTCGCAGACCTCACCGAAGGAGGCGGTGTCAGCCATAGTGACGTGGATCTGTCGATCTTGAGTGACAGTTACGACAAGACTCACATCTCAAATTCTGTCAGGGGTACAATTACAACTTACCGGGATGTTGATTTCGACGTTACTGGAAAGTCCAGCTACACAGGAAGTCGCAATTACATTCAACCGCCATCTTACCTCTCCACAACCTACTTGTTGTTGGAGGACGACTTCGTAATAGTATTCAGAGATCACGTGACGGGAACGGTCTTCAATCCCACGGGTCAGAAAATCAAGTTTGAAGATACCATTGCCAATCAGTTGAAGGACAACAACTTTTCCATCACATATGCGTTTGGCGAAGAGACAATCATTTTCCAGACAAAGCCACTGGTTAAGCCAACCGGATTGATAGCGACCCCGGGTGATAACCAGATCACACTGAATTGGACGAATCCTGTGAACAGTTCAATCGAAAAGTACCAATACCAGAAAAAGACTGCGGGCGGCGAATATGGCGAATGGGAGGACATGGACCCCAGCGACGCATACACAACAAGCTATACGGTTGATGGTCTGGGCAACGACAGAGAATATACCTTCAAGATCCGCGCGGTAAAAGACGACGGTGTCAACGCGGTCTCGGATGAGGTCTCGGCAAGGACAGTTGCTGAGGGAGTTCCTTTGGCGGCGGAATTGACAGCGTCGCCCAGCACCCTCGGCGCAATCCTGACTTGGACGCACACCGGTGACCCAAGCATCACCAAGTGGCAATTCCAGCAACGAGCGAGCCAAGAGAACTTCGGCGCCGAATGGGAAGACATTCCGGTCAGCCGCGCAGAAACCCGGCGGCATGCCGTGGACAATTTGACCGGCGGGGTCGTGCATGGCTTCCGCATCCGCGCAGTGAATTCCGCTGGTGTAGGCGTTCCATCGAACGAAGCAACGACAACTCCATCATCGGAATCGTCGGTGGAGATGGAGAAGCAGGTCATAACGCAGTCATTGGCCGCAGTCGGACAAGCAGCGCTATCCGGAGTGACGGATGTCATCGATGATCGGCTGAAATCGACGCCTGGAACGGCCAGCTTGATGCTGGGCGGTCTGTCGGTGAGCACCGCCGCATTGTCTAGGAACACACCGGATGACCAGCAAATGGATAGTTGGTGGTCCGGCAACCGTTCCTCAGAGTCCTTCAGTGGCCCGGTTGACAATGCCCAGATGCTGGATGGCAGCGCCTTCACGCTGTCATTGAGCGAAGAAGATGCAGGCGAAAGCAACAGCGGTTGGACAATCTGGGGCCGTGGCGATTACCGGAGTTTCGAAGGGAAAACCAGGAAAGACAGCTGGGATGGCTCGGTCAAGTCGGCCTGGTTGGGGTTTGACACTCGGACAAACGAGCACATACTTGCGGGTCTCGCGGTCTCCAGAAACCGTGGCGAGATCAACCTCGTGGCGGACGAAGCGGGCAGCAGCGTCGAAACTTCGCTGACAGCCGCCTGGCCATACATGCAGATGACAATGCCAAATGGCACCGGGACTGTCCGGGTTGTGCTGGGTATTGGCAGCGGTGATGCAGAACATCATTTCGAGAACGGTGATGTAGAGAGAGCCGGCCTGTCGATGACGGCGGCATCGGTTGGCGTCCGCTGGGCAGTGTCGCATCAGGGGCAGGTCACTTTGTCAATTCCGATCAAGGCGGAAGTCGTGCAACTCAAGACCGATGGAGACGGAACAACGGCGATCAGTGGCCTATCGGTCAGGACATGGCGAACGAGTGGCGGCGTGGAAGCTACACATTCTGGCGTTGCACTGTCGGACTCTGGCTGGATCCTCACACCACGCGGCTCGCTGAAGATCCGCTGGGATGGTGGTGACGGTGTCACGGGCAACGGCATTGAAATTGGTGGAGGATTTGGCCTGCGTGCGCCGGACTCCCGTCTGAGCCTGGACGCCAGCGGCAACTGGCTTGCCAAGCACTCGGACAGCAATCAGCGCGAGTGGGGAGCCAGCATCGGTGTGCAGATTGCGCCAGACTCTGACGGCCGTGGCTGGTCGGCCTCGCTCCGCCAGGAATGGGGCTTGCAGCAAGAAGGTTTGCTGTCAGGTGACACGCTGTTCCAAAACGATGCCAGCGGGTCGATTTCACCACTTGGCTCACTGGCGGCGCGAGCCGGTTACGGATTTCGCATGAAAGATGGCCTGATGACACTCTCGGCCGGTGCGCTAATGGCAACAGGCGATAAGGAAGTTCCCCGTTACAGTGCAGGGATGGAGTTTGCACTGCCGCGTGGCCTCACTGCTACACTGAAAGGCGAGCATGTTGGCGATGTCGATCCCTACACCAGTATTGGAGCAGGTGTACATCTGAGTTTCTAATCACCCATCCAATGGAGGTCTGTCAGGCCGGACTGGCAGCACACGGCTCGACTTTTCCGGTTGGTCAGGATTGCCGCAACTTCGTACAGGCGTTCAATGCACCTGCTATGGATGGCCGGCAGTCCTGCCGTTCAGGCCATGTGGCGAAAACTCTCCGGAATATGAACAGCAAGACCTGAAATGCAACGGGACTGCTGAAACCACGGCATCATGAGAGGACTCTCCCGCTTCATTGCTCCGCCGCCAGTACAGCCCCATCTGGTTCATTGCCTGGCAAGCGCGCAGCACCCGATCTTATGACAAACAACCCGGCAATAATCGGGCCAAGCTCCCGAAAACGGTCATGCGGGGCTGGCTTCCCTGGCATCCTCCACCGTTCGCAATCCAGGATGCGGAGACGAAACCATCACCGCCATATTCCCAGGCTTGTGTTCATTGCGCATCATCATGGTGTGCGCTCGTGGAATCCGGTCCCAAGGCAACACTTCGGACATGCAGGGATCCAACCTCCGTTCAATCATCAGCCGGTTTGCCTGGCTGGCTTGCTTGAGGTTGGCAAAGTGCGAGCCCTGAATACGTTTCTGGTGCATCCATACATATCTGGCGTCCATCGTCAGATTGTAGCCTGAGGTTCCGGCGCAAATCACAACCATGCCCCCGCGCTTCACGACGAATGTGGACACCGGGAATGTGGCCTCTCCCGGGTGTTCGAATACGATATCCACATTGTTGCCCTTGCCGGTAATATCCCAGATCGCCCGGCCGAACTTGCGAACTTCGCCAAACCACTCGCGATATTCCGGCGAATTGACGGCCGGCAACGCACCCCAGCAGTTGAAATCGCGACGATTGATCACGCCCTTGGCTCCGAGATCCAGCACAAACTCCCGCTTGGCCTCATCTGATATGACTCCGATCGCATTGGCACCGGCGGTATTGATCAACTGGATTGCATATGACCCAAGACCACCCGACGACCCCCAAACAAGCACATTTTGGCCTGGGCGAAGTATGTTTGGCCGGTGACCGAAGAGCATCCGGTATGCAGTCGCCAAGGTCAGTGTGTAACAGGCGGATTCTTCCCAGGTCAGGTGAGCGGGCCGCGGCATCAGTTGGCGTGCCTGGACCCGGCAGAATTGGGCAAAGGAGCCATCTGGAGTCTCATAGCCCCAGATGCGCTGGCTGGTTGAGAACATCGGGTCACCGCCATTGCACTCCTCATCGTCGCCATCGTCCTGGTTGCAGTGGATGACGACTTCGTCGCCAACCTTCCAGCGGCGGACTTTCTCGCCAACGGCCCAGACTATGCCCGACGCGTCGGAACCGGCAATATGGTAGGGGGCATGGTGGACATCGAACGTCGATACAGGTTGGCCAAGCGCTGCCCAGACGCCATTGTAGTTGACCCCTGCTGCCATCACCAGGACAAGCACTTCCTGACTGTCGATTTCGGGTGTTTCCACCTCCTCCTCTTGCATCGCAATCTCGGGTTCACCCAGCCTGTCCGGACGAATGACCCATGCTTTCATCCTGTCTGGAACATGTCCAAGCGGCGGAATCTCGCCGATCTGGTAGATGCTCTTCTTCTCGCCCGCCATGCCGTCTGTTGCGATGGCACCTGTGATTGTGGAGTCTTTCATCGTCTGCTGCCCAACAATGTCGAATTCGTGCTCCGGCACTTCCAATACCGGGCAATTGCCTACCCTAGAACTGATTATGCCGCACTGCAACAATAATATGCTGCGCCGCAACATTTGATGGCTACCGAATGAGCAGCCGGACTTGCTTGCCGCGCTGCCGCCCAGAGCCAATTGGTTCAATCGCCTGCCAAGGCCACAGTCTCCGAAACCGTGAAGTGGCCGGTTGAGGTTTCCTGCAGAGGTACCGGGCGTCGACAAATCCGGCTTGCACATCCGAACTGCCTAACCGGCATTGAGAGCCTTCGGCACCTTGGCCATCGCATTATTGACAATTTGTGCAACATAACTGCATATCCCCCTTCAATTCCCGCAGGAGACTACTGTCGAGGGCGGGGTTGAACCTGACTTTTGCCCGGATGTCCGGGCAATCCTATTTCAGAACCAGCTGCGGCAACGGGGTTGCCGCCGCAATGAGGGAGAATATTTGAATGAAAAAGACTCTGCTTTCGGCAAGTGTTGCCGTCGCGGTGGCATCAGGAGCCGCTGCCGACAATATCGGCGTCACCATGGCGGCGTTCGACGACAACTTCCTGACCGTCCTTCGCAACGGGATGATCCGGATGGCCGATGAGATGGATGGGGTTGACCTGCAGGTTGAGGACGCACAAAACGATGTCGCCAAGCAGCTTGACCAGATCAACAACTTCATTGCCTCCGGCGTGGATGCAATCATTGTCAATGCGGTCGATACGTCAGCTACCCAGGCGATGACCGCTGCTGCGGAATCCGCTGGCGTTCCGCTTGTCTATGTCAACCGCGAACCGATCAATGTCGACAGCCTGCCTGACAATCAGGCGTTTGTCGCTTCCAACGAAATTGAATCGGGAACTCTCGCAGCGTTCGAGATTTGCAAGATCCTGCGTGCTCAGGGCAAGGCCGGCGGCGCCCGCGCCTACATGCTTATGGGTGAGCTTTCCAACCAGGCCGCGGTCCAGAGGTCAAAGGATGTGCACGATGTGATCGGAATGGACATGTGCAACTTCATTACTCTGATCGACGAGCAAACCGCCAACTGGTCACGCGACGAGGCGCAAGACCTGATGACCAACTGGCTGTCCGCTGGCGAACCATTCGATGCCGTGTTCGCCAACAACGACGAAATGGCAATCGGCGCGATCCAGGCGATGAAGGCAACCGGACTTGACATGGACGTGATCGTTGTCGGCGGTGTGGATGCCACACAGGACGCGCTTGCTGCGATGGTGGCAGGCGACCTCGACGTGACCGTCTTCCAGGACGCTGCTGGTCAGGGATCTGGGGCGCTTAACGCCGCGCTGATGCTTGCAGCCGGAGAAGATGTGGAACAGAAAGTCTACATCCCCTTCCAGCTCGTGACGCCTGCGAACATGGATGAATTCATGGCGCGCAACTAGAACTGCGCCTAACGCTAACCCGGGGGGCGGTACGCTGCCCCCCGGCCGCGCATGCATACCGGGAAACGGGAGAGAATTCGCATGGCAAAAGCTGGCGAAGGGACCGGGGGAGCGGCGTTCGATCACTCGAAGAGAGTACTTCCCGCCGAGTTGAATGTTTTTTTGGCGCTTGTCGCAATCGTCTTCATTTTTGAAGGGCTCGGCTGGCTGCTGATAGAGGACAGCTTCCTGTTCAATACCAGGGAAAGGGTCGACACGCTCTTCAACGAAGCGCGGCTCAAGATCATTATCCTGCAGGTCTCGATTGTCGGGATCATCGCGCTCGGGGTAACGCAGGTCATCATTACCGGCGGCATTGATCTCAGTTCGGGATCCATCGTCGGCGTAACCGCCATGGTCACGATGAGTTTTGCTCAAGTCTCGATCGTGAACGGCAATCCGAACCCAAAAGCAATCTTCCTTGAACAGGGCTGGCTGGACCTGCCACTAATCATCCCGCTGGTCGTCGGCGTCGCCTGCGGTTTCTTTGCCGGCATGATCAATGGCCTGCTCGTCGCCTACACCAGGATTCCGCCATTCATTGCGACACTGGGAATGATGGTCGCTGCGAGGGGCGCTGCCAAATGGTGGTCAAAGGGCCGTCCGATTTCCTTTCCGACCGATGAATATGCGGCAATCGGAAAGGGCTTGATGCCGGTCGTCATATTCGTGGCGCTCGCAATACTGTTTGCCCTCATTCTCAAATACACCCGCTACGGCAAGCACTGCTACGCAATCGGCTCGAACGAGGAAGCCGCCCGCATGTCCGGCATCAATGTCGAACGTCACAAGGTGCTGGTCTACACCATAGCGGGCACATTGGCTGCGGTGGCCGCCATCGTCCTCTCATCCAAGAACCTGACTGCGCAATCCGGAATGGGCGTCATGTACGAACTGGACGCAATCGCCATGGCAGTTATTGGCGGCGTCTCGCTGTCGGGAGGACGCGGCTCGATACTCGGGACCGTTATCGGCGCCCTGATCTTCGGCGTCATCATATCCGGCTTCACATTCCTCAAACTCGACGCCTACTATCAGGAGATGGCAAAGGGGGCGATCATCGTCGGCGCCGTTGTGCTCGACCAGTGGCGGCAGAAACGCCAGACGATGGGAGGATAGGATCGTGACACAGCCAATCCTCAGGACCGAAGGCCTGACCAAGTACTATGGCGGCGTCCATGCGCTGGAACATGCCGACCTTGAAATCCAGATGGGCGAGCATGTTGCCATCGTCGGAGATAACGGCGCCGGCAAATCCACATTCGTGAGGCAAATCACCGCGGTCGAACAGAAGACCAGCGGAACCATCTGGTTCGATGGCGGCGAGGTCAACTTCGCCGGTCCCCTGGAGGCGCGGGAGGCCGGTATCGAGACCGTATTCCAGAATCTTGCGCTTGCGGATGACCTTGATGTGCCGGACAATCTCTTCCTAGGAAGGGAGAAATTTCTGCTCAAGCTCGGTCCGTTCTCGATCCTCGACTACCGGGGCATGCGCCAGGCAACGCTTGATGCGCTGGAAAGAACCGGAGTCAAGATTCCAAGCATCCGCAACACGATCCGGCGAATGTCAGGCGGTCAGCGGCAGTGTGTTGCCATCGCCAGGACAGCAACCTTCCAATCCAAACTGACGATCATGGACGAGCCCACGGCCGCACTCGGTGTTCAGGAAACGGCGCAGGTGGAGAACATCATCAGGACGCTCAAGCAGGCTGGTGCGCCGTTGATCCTGATCAGCCACAACATGCGACAGGTCTTTGATCTTGTGGACAGGATAGTGGTATTCCGGCGCGGCCGGATAGTTGCCAGCCTGAACAAGGACGAGACCGACCAGCAGGAAGTGGTCGCATACATCACTGGCGCCAAGTCCGGTTGATCTATCATGCCGGACCGGGACAAGAAGACCAGTTTCCTTAATCTGGAATCGCCGTTTTTCCGGCCCTTATGGCGGCGGGTTGTCACGTTTGGAGTCTGTGTGATCTGGGCCTTGTTCGAGTTCATTACCGGAAGCGCTTTTTGGGGCATGCTGTTCCTCGGCCTTGGCCTTTATGCTGGCTGGCACTTCTTCTTTGCGAACAAGTATCACGAGTGACCAGACAGCACTGCAACCTGAACCGCAGGCAAATATCCTCCCTGCTACCTCTCGTGTTGCCGCAAAAGCCCTGAACTTGGCATTCGCCGCAGAATGCGCCTATTCTTTCCGAAGCCACCGGTATCCGGTTCCGAGTTGCGGGTGATGCCGCAAGTCGCTCCCCGGATGAGGCATCTCCTGGCCGGGCTAATTTGACGTTGGCAAATCCGGACCGGGCTGCCACAGCCTGCACCGGTCCGGCTTGAGTGAAGCAAAGTCGAGGTCCGGCATGATGTCCGAAACAGCTGCAACTTTGAGGAGAGGTTTCCTGAAGGTGCTTTCACCTGGAACCAGGGCCGGGCGCTGGCTGGCGGCCATGCTGCCTTTACTCCTGCCCTCCACGGCCGCTGCGCACACGACTGAACAGAGCTTTGTTCTGCTGCTTCCCACGGAACTCTACATCTCGACCGGAGTGGTTGTCGTTGCGCTCACGGTACTAACGCTTGCCTTCGCTCCGTCCAGGATCGCAGATCGAGTGTTTGCCACTATCAGCCTGCCGGCGGTCAAGGCACCCGGGGGCCTCATGACAGCAACCAGCCTTGTTTCGCTCCTGCTGCTACTGCTGCTGGTTGCAGTGGGTATAACCGGCCCGCATGATCCGTTCGAAAACCCGCTGCCCCTTGGAATCTGGACAGTCTGGTGGATGGGTCTCCTATTCGTGCAAGGAGTGGTCGGCGATGTCTGGAGTTGGGTCAATCCCTGGACGGGCATCCATCGGCTGATCTTCGGGCAATCCCGGGCCGGCCTGCTACCTGAATTGCCTGATTGGGCTGCCAGCTTGATTGCCATTGCAACTCTTGTGGCGTTCCACATGCTGGTGCTGGCCGATCCGGCTCCGGATGAACCGCCGAGACTGGCTGGATTTGTCATCGGATACTGGCTGTTTACGTTCATCGGCATGATCCTCTTCGGCAGCCGTTATTGGCTTGGCAAATGCGAGTGCTTCTCGGTGCTGTTTGGTTTGATCACCCGCATTTCCCCTCTGCGCCTGTCGCGCCATGGCTCCGGGTTCGGCATGCCGGGATGGCAGTTGCCGGATCTGCGCGATCCCTCCACCGGAGTTGGATTGTTTTGCCTGGTTGCATTGGGCACCGGCAGTTTCGATGGGCTCAACGAAACATTCTGGTGGTTGTCGGTCATTGGGGTCAATCCGCTCGAGTTTCCGGGAAGGTCGGCAATCATTGCCGAGACCGTGGCCGGAATTCTGGCAGCCCCGGCACTGCTAGTGCTCGTGTTTGGAATATGTGTCTGGGCAGGCGCGCAACTTGCAGGACCGGACCCCACCGCGGCTGAGCAAATCAGTTTCAGCACTGCATTCCGGCGCTTGGCCATCAGTGTGTTGCCTATCGCTCTTGGCTATCACTTTGCGCACTATCTGACCGCGTTCATGGTGAACATTCAGTACACCGTTGCCGCCCTGTCCGACCCGTTTCACTCTGGCGCCGATTACCTGGGACTCGGCCGTTTCTATGTGACCACCGGTTTCTTCAATGACCAGGATTCTGTCCGGATCATCCTGTTGTCACAATGCTTCGCGGTCGTCCTTGGTCATGTCATCGCCGTTTTTGCAGCGCACGAAATTGCCAAGGATCTCTTCGGTTCGGGAAGGCGGGCGACACTCAGCCAACTGCCCGTTTCAGTATTCATGATCCTCTATACGCTGCTCAGCCTGTGGCTGCTTGCATCTCCGAGGGGCGCATAAGCCGAACCTGCCCAGCAGCAATTATCTGGACTTGCGTTTTGCTTTGCGGCACAATCCGATACTTGAAGGCTGCATTGCGCAGCACCTGAATTCGAGGGGGTAAGAAAATGCAAAAGGACAAGAATGTTGCTCTTCCGGTAACGCGGAGGCGGGCGCTTCAGACACTCGGCGCCGGTTCACTGGCGGCAGCAGCCCCATTGCCATTGACGAGGTTCGCACAGGCCCAGAGTTCTGAGCCTATCCGGATCGGATTCCAGGTCCACAGGACCGGTATCGGCGCGCTCTATGGCCGATGGTATGATCGGACCACAGAGGCCGCTGCGGCAAGGATCAACGCGGCCGGCGGGATCAATGGACGTCCGCTTGAAATCGTTGCGACCGATGATGGGACCGACCCAAAGCGCGGTGCCGAAGTGGTCGAGAAGTTTGCGACACAAGACAATTGCGATGTCGCCTACGGCACCCTCTTCAGCCATGTGGTCATCGGTTCGGCGCCACGGGCAGGTGAATTGAAGATACCTTACTTCGTGGTGTCCGAGGGGCACCATGTGGCGAGTGGAATACTGAATCGCTACACGTTGCAGCCCGGGATCACCGACGTGAGGAGCCAGGTCCAGGCCATGGCGCCATTTGTATCCGACAATCTGGGCAAGAAGGCGACCTTGCTGTTTTCCGACTTTGCGTTCGGACACGATCACAGGGATTACTTTTCTGCAGCGTTCGAAAAGAACGGGGGTTCAGTGGTCGGACTCGTTCCGATTCCGACGACGGAAACCTCCTTCACCAAGTATTTTCCAAAAATCCCGCAAGACACTGAAGTGTTGTACCATGTGATCGTTGGCCCTGCTGTCCTGACCTTCGTCAAGGAACTCGGAGAATTCTTCGGTTCAGGAGGACCCGAGTTCTTCGGGTACATTGACAGCCTTGAAACCGTCGATATCAACACCCCCGGGTTCGAGTTTCTTGAGGGGTCGCACTTCTGGGAAGGATTTCCCAGATACGCGCAGGCCAATCAGACGAGCCATGACGCGGCCTATCGCGCCGCCGTCGGAGTCGACAATAATGGCGCTTCCATCACCGACCCCAAGGACATCTCTACCTACGCCCACATGTTCGGATGCTGGGAGACCTTGAACATCATCAAGAAGGGCATGGAAGCGGCCGACTATCAGGGACCGAAGGATCGCCAAGCACTGATTGAAGCCGTGGAGGCAATGACTGAAATTCCGCTGTCAGACGATCACCCCCAGGGCGACAAACTGTTTAATGGCAAGACGCACCAGGTGTTTGGTCACCAGTACATTACGAAGGCTATGAATGGCAGGCTTGATCTGGTCCATACGACTTCGATCGAGGACACATTCTATCCTGACCAGGTTGACTATACGACCCAATCGTTCTGAGGCAGCACCCGGAAAAATCGGGCCGTAATGGATTTCGGCCCGCACTTCCTTCTTGCCACGCTTGAAGGCGCCATAGCCGCCGCCGTCCTGTCGTTGACGGCGGTGGGCCTTAGTATTGTGTTCGGCATCATGCGCGTGGTGAATGTTGCCCATGGCGAGTTCTTCATGCTCGGTGCGGTCGGAGCGTGGTGGGTGACAACCGCGATCGGCGGCCACCCTGCCTTCGGATTCCTTGCAGCGCTGCTAGTGGCACCTGTGCTGGTCGGGCTGGTGGCGGCCCTAGCCGACAAACTGGTGTTGTACAGGCTCGGTTATGATCCTGAGCGCACAATCGTGGCTACCATCGGCCTGCTATACGTCATCCAGCAAATCACCCTATTGACGTTTGGCCCTGACGCGCGCCCGGTTCAGCCACCCTTCAACAAGCGAATAGCCATCCCCTGGATTGAGTTTGGAGAGGGTGGAATTGCGTTGACCTGGCCTTGGGGCCTGGCCACGACTACCTACAAGCTCGCAGTCATTGCCGCTGCAATCGTGATCCTTTTTGGAGTGTGGCAGTTTCTGTCACGGTCGCGTTTCGGGCTGTTGATGCGCGCCACGCAGCTTGACCGCGAGATGGCAACGGCCTTCGGAATTCCTGTCCGCAGGGTCTATGCTTGGGTGTTCGGAATGGGCGCAGGCCTCGCGGCCCTTGGCGCCGTTCTCATCGTTCCGGTCCAGCAAGCCCACTATCTGATGGGAACAGACCCTCTCCTGCTTTCCTTTATCGTCGTCATCATCGGCGGACTTGGCAGCCTGCCTGGCACAATAGCCGCCGCTGTCCTGATCGGCATGAGTGATGGGATCATTTCGGTATTCTTTTCACCTACGCTGGCGAAAATCCTGGCGACGTTGCTGGTGGCGTTCGTGCTGGTATTCAGGCCGCAAGGCCTGTTTGGACGGGCCCGAACATGAAGGAGCGCTGGCTTCACGGTGGAGTGCTGGTGGTCCTCGCCGGACTTTTCCTTGTGTTACCCGACTATCATGACGGCGCCATTGCCCGCATCATGGTGCTGGCGGTCTACGCGATCGGCTACAATCTGCTGTTCGGCTACACCGGCTTGCTCAGCCTCGGCCATGCGCTCTTCTTTGCCGCAGGCATGTATGGGTTCGGACTTCCCATGCGGTTGTTTGGAGTCGAGGCATTGCCAGCCATGGCATGCGGGCTGGTTGCCGCCATGCTGGTTTCGGCGGTGATCGGATTTCTGGCCCTGAGAACCGCTGGGGTCGCATTCATGATTGTGACTCTGATGTTCGCTCAGGCGGGCTTCCTGGCGGCCCTGTATTTTGGGGAGTACACGCGCGGCGATGAAGGATTTGTCATCCAGCAGGCGGATCGTGTCATCGCAGGTATCGACCTTTCGGATCATACCAACCGTTATTTTGCAGCACTGTTGATATTTGCCATAGCTTACCTGCTGGTGGCTGGCCTCATTCGCTCCCGCTTCGGCCGATGCCTGGTGGCAATTCGCGAAAACGAGGAGCGCGCCCGAATGCTCGGCTATGACGTGTGGATGCACAAGTACTTCGCCGTAATCGCCTCAGGCACGATTTCGGGACTTGCCGGCGCAACCTACGCATTGCTGTTCGGCTATGCTGGAGCCACCTTTGCCTCAGTGCAGTATTCGATCCTGCCGTTGCTATGGGTGCTGCTTGGAGGTGCCGGGACAACCATTGGGCCACTGCTTGGCACCGCATTCACATTCTATCTCATCGACTACGCCAGTGAACTCACAACTGCTCATCTCCTTGTTGTCGGGGTCGCGATCGTACTCCTGACCTTGTTTGCCCCTCAGGGAATTGCCGGTGAGTTGCGCCGCCGGGGTGTGCGGTGGCTCCCATGACTCTTCTTGAAACCAGAGGACTCAGCAAAAATTTTGGCGGCCTTCGGGCCGTCGATGATGTGGATTTCGTTCTGCCTGAAGGTCAAATCCGGGCATTGATCGGGCCCAATGGCGCGGGCAAATCCACATTCGTTGCCGCAGTCTGCGGGCGGATAAAGGCTGCAAGCGGCACGGTCCATTTCAACGGAGCCGACATTTCCCGCCTGCCCGCACACAGGCGGATCCAACTGGGAATGGCATACACGTTTCAGATCACGTCTGTCTTCTCGAACCTTGAAGTCCGCGAGAATGTGGCTCTCGCAGTACGGCGCATGCAAAATTCCGGAGAAGGCGCCGTCAATCGCAGAGTCGCCGACCTGCTTAGCCAGCTAGGCATCGCAGATCTTGCCGAACAGCAGGCTGGCGATCTGAGCTATGGTCACCAGAGATTGCTGGAAATTGCCATGGGGCTTGCCCAGACTCCGAGGCTCTTCATTCTGGATGAGCCCACACAGGGCCTAGCCGAAGGAGAAATCGAGGACTTCAAGCAACTCATCCGGACACTGGGTGGAGAAACGACCGTACTGCTGATCGAGCACAACATGAATGTCGTTATGGAGACGGCCGACTTCATTACCGTATTCGACTCCGGGAAAGTGCTTGCGGAGGGGAGCCCCGAGCATGTGCGGTCTGACCCGGCAGTGCAGACAGCTTATCTCGGAACGAGCAATGCTTGAAGTTGACGAGATCCATGCAGCCTACGGCAGGGCAAGCGTGCTGTTCGGACTGTCTGTCACGGTTGAACCCGGTGAAATCCACTGTCTCTTGGGCCGCAACGGCGCAGGCAAGACAACAACGATAAAGTCCATCATGGGGTTGCTTCCCATCGTATCAGGAAGCATCCGTCTGGATGGCGAGGAACTTTCTTCAATTCCAGCGCACGAGATTCCGGGGCGCGGGATAGGCCTGATACCGCAAGGCAGACGGCTGTTTGCTGAACTCTCCGTTGAGGAGAATCTTGAGGTTGGCCTTCTCGTCAACAACGCGGACCACCGGATAAAGGACCATGTACTTTCGATGTTCCCTCGATTGCGGGAACGGCTACGCCAACCTGCTGCAACTCTATCGGGAGGGGAACAGCAGATGCTGGCTGTGGCCCGAGCACTATGCCTGGAACCGAAGGTCCTGCTCCTCGACGAACCGACTGAAGGTCTTCAGCCCTCTATGATCGCGTTGATCCGCAATTCGTTGCGGCAGCTCAGGGCCAGGGGCGTTGCAATTCTGCTGGTCGAACAGCGATTTGAAGCTGTCATGTCGATTGCAGATCGCGTTTCTTTCATTGAACACGGCAAGGTTCTGGAGACATTGCCGGCCGAAGAAGCAGTGAGGGACCGCTCCAGATTGGCGAGGTATCTGGGCGTTTAGCCTTTCGCACCACTCCTGGTCTTGCCGCTCAGCCAACGAAGGCGCGTTCTACGACGAAGTCCGCAGGTTCGCTGTTCGAGCCTTCCACAAATCCGTCGCCTTCTAAAATTGCCTTCATTTCCTTGAGAAGCCCCATCGACCCGCAGATCATGAATCTGTCCACATCGCGAGTGTGGTTCGGCAATCCGAGTTCCTCAAAAAACCGGCCCGACCGGATCAGGTCGGTTATCCGTCCCATCCGGTTGGACTCCTCCCGAGTGGTCGTAGGAAAATGGACCAGTGCCTGAACCGCCTCATCTCCGACCAGCGGATCATTCAGCGCCGCCTCGACAAGCTCCTGCCCGTATTTGAGTTCGGCAACCAGGCGACATGTATGGGAGAGAACCACCTGTTCGAACTTTTCGTAGGTCTCCGGATCCCTGACCAGCGAAGCAAATGGGGCAATTCCTGTGCCAGTCGACAACAAGAAGAGGCGCTTGCCCGGAAGCAGAGCATCATTCACGAGGGTTCCCGTTGGCTTCCGCCTCATCAGAACCACATCTCCGGGGCGGATTTTCTGGAGGTGCATGGTCAAGGGGCCATCTGGCACCTTGATCGAGAAGAACTCAAGTTCCTCATCCCAACTCGGGCTTGCAATCGAATAGGCGCGGTAGATGGGCCTATCAGCGTTCGGAAGTCCGATCATGACGAATTCGCCCGAGCGAAACCTGAAGCTGCGGGGGCGGGTGATCCTGAACTTGAACAACCTGTCGGTGTAGTGCTCCACCATGGTTACGGTCTCGGCGAATACGCCCGCCGGAACCTCCATCGCTTTGCCCTGAGTATCAATTGCCTGATCCATGCCTTGCAATCCACATCTCTGAGAAACCGTTGCCGATCGCAATCGCAGGGATGTGCGCGGAAGCCATACCCACGCCAATCAACACATCCATTCGATCGTTGGTATACTAATGACTAAGTTCGCGAATGCTGTTTGTCAACTGCAAGACTCGAATTGCAAGTGCTTGGGATCAGAACCGTCCGAGCCTTTGTGAGCGGCCAACAATCGGGACTCGGTTTTGGAACAGGCCTACTCATTGGTAGCAGAAAGGTCGCCGGGCTCAGGTCAACGAAGCAAACCGAATGAGCTACCTGAATTGAGCAAGACAACTTGCCAGCATGCTGAAACGGACCGCTGTGCATGCCTAGATTATTTCGGCAAGCCGACCGAGCTCCTCGTTTGTTTGACTACGTGACGCCAAACGGGTCGCCCATCTTGGCATTTTCATGGATCAGTATTCCAGGAAATCAGCAATCGCAACTGTGACTGCAAGCGTGCCCGTCCCGAAGATTTTTTTACTTGTCATCACGAGCGTCCGAAATAGTATTTCCTGGAACTTGGATCCACAGCAACTCTGATCCGTTCCAAAAGCCCACCATATCCCAGAAAACTTCCCCTGTCCCAGTCGTCGCATACAAATAGCGTAGCATCAACTTCGAGTGACTCTCCGCCTTCTGCTATCAGAGTAATTGGTACTCTCTCAAGACTCCCCTCTTTCCGGCCAGCTGCGGTGTGCAACGGGATCTGGTCAGATGTCATATTCAACCCAATTTGTCTGTTCAACTCCGAGTTCAGGATGACATAAGGAGCCGCTGTATCCACTCTTGCGACTAGCGGTGTTGGTACCTCACCCTCCACGACAACTTTTATGTGAATGAATGCATTCTCGGAACGCTGTGCGGGATCATCATCTAGGTAGGTCGTGACTCCCGAAAATGGCACTTCATCATCAAGCAACAACATTGATGGCACTAAAAAGGTACTACCTTATGAATTAGTGGCAGTTCGCTTGACTCGTTGACCTCGCCCATCTTCCTATTCAGTTCATCAAGGGTTTTTGCAGATGCCACAAGCTGCGTTCCACTGATGGCAACCCACAGACCTCTGTACTTGTGTCCATGTTTCCTGAGCCAGTCCAATTCTCCGCCAGCAATTCCTCCAGGACGCTTTGACCTCCGTGCCCGGCCAGGTGAAATTGCTTTCAGGAGTGCAGAGATCCTGCCATCTCCTGCAAAACTGGTAGCACCAGACTGAAGTGTTGCCCGGGCCACTTGAATCCGCTGCCTGCCAAGTAGGCGCTTGGCTTCGTCAAGCACCACAAGTGGCTTAGCGCTCAAGTCGGACCGGCCCAGATCAGCCTCCAGACCAGGTGCAGAAGATTGTGACTCGACACCAGCAGGTAGTCTTTGGTCATCATACTGTCGTACAATACCCTTCTTAAGATTTTTGCTTTGCAACTCAGGTTGCACCTTGGATTTGCCACAGCCAGATGGTGCGACAATTTCACTCAATCTCTGTGCATGGCCCGCAAAGCAGAGTTGGTTCACTTTTCTCAATGAACTGGAGACATTCGGCGGACACTGATTGAGGTTACGTTCAAACTGGTTCCGATATCCTGATCCCTTGCTCCACGTTGTGGCAAATCCATTCCCAAAACCCACGGACTTTTCTGAACTCGTCAGAGCATTCGGGACAGCGCGCTGGGAGCTACCCCAAGGAGTCTTCCAATCTCTGGTAACAGTAGATGCAACAGGAACTATCATTGCAGACTTACTTCTCTCGAAGACAAATGGATTCCAGCTCTTGTTTCAAAATCAAGAGCATGCGAGTCTAGCAGGATCATATATGCCGATCAACGCACACTCTTGCGGCGCCATTTGGCAGCCATAAATTGTATCTAACGTTACTGTCCGTTAGCGGTTCAGTGTCCTGATTGACCCGGATGTCGCTATTCTGGATCAGAAAGTAGTCTGATAGGGCTGCCATCACGGCATTGTGCAACCCGGGATTCGGGTTGAGAAAATCAAAGACAGGGCCACCGAAACAGACTCAATAATGGACTCGCTTTTCCTAACAGCGTATCCAGTCATGATCTGTCTCCAAGCCGAAAACTGGTTTCCGGCGTCCAGTATACATTGGCAATCTGTGCTCAACAGGGCGCATGGTCAAGCGCTTTGTTGTAGAAACTGTGCTTCGAGTCTGAAATATCGAATTGAAACCGTTCCGGAGTCGTATCATCAAGATGCTGGCACATGATGTCACTCGCCCTTAGGACGATACTCTCAGTAAGCCGTTTTTGGGCCTCAAGGCGTGTTTCGAACAGCGCCACGCACAACAGATGAGCTGACCCACGAACTGTCACTTCTCCCGCCCGCACATCGGGTAACAGCAATTTTAATCAATGGCTCGCTCCGATACACTTGCCCGGGCATGCAAGCTTGGAATTGGAGGCAATCATGGCTGAATCAGGCGGCAAACTCGTCGTACGGAACATCGGGTTGATCCTGACAGGCAAACTTGAACAACCGTTGATGGACGGCGATTGCGTTGTTTCCGTAGACGGCAAGATTGTAGAGGCAGGATACGAACGGGACCTCGACACAAGTGGCGCAACAACTGTGATTGACGCAAACGGCGTCACGCTGGCCCCAGGACTCATAGACAGTCATGTGCACCCGGTTGTTGGTGACTATACACCTCGCCAGCAACAGCTTCACTGGATTGACTCCACGCTGAATGGGGGCGTCACCACAATGATCTCGGCCGGTGAGGTTCACATGCCGGGTCGCCCCAGGGACATCGTCGGATTGAAGGCAATGGCGATTGCCGCCCAGCGCTGGTACGAGAATTTTCGTCCGTCTGGCGTGAAGGTCCTGGCAGGCGCTCCCGTGATCGAACACGGGATGGAGGAACAGGATTTCAAAGACCTTGCCGATGCGGGCGTGAAGCTCATGGGCGAAGTCGGACTTGGTTCTGTCAAGGATGGGCCGACTGCCAGGAAGATGGTGGATTGGGCGCGAAAATACGGGATCCAAAGCACTATCCATACGGGCGGACCCTCAATTCCGGGCTCCGGGCTGATCGACAAGGACATTGTTCTGGAAGCGGGAACCGATGTGATCGGACATATCAATGGCGGTCATTCGGCGCTACCGGACGACCAGATTGTGTGCCTCTGCGAGAGTTGCATGAAGAGTCTGGAAATCGTCCACAATGGAAACGAGCGTGCGGCCCTGCTGACACTCAATACGGCCAGAGAGCTTGGGCAACTGGAGCGGATCATCCTCGGAACCGATGGCCCGGCTGGCTCGGGAGTTCAACCGCTTGGAATACTGCGAATGATCGCCATGCTGTCCAGCTTGGGTAACGTGGCCGCCGAACAGGCAGTTTGCTTTGGAACCGGCAATACCGCGCGCATGCGGGAGCTTGACGTTGGTCTGATAGAGCCCGGATTCTGTGCCGACTTCGTGCTCATGGACCAGGCGCAGCACTCGCCGGGAGCCAACATTCTGGAGTCAATCGGCCAGGGCAATCTTCCCGGGGTCGGAATGACGATCATTGATGGTGTCGTGCGATCGCACCGAAGCCGGAACACGCCGCCAGCCCAGCGCCTGCCTTTCATTGAAGCGAGTTGAAGGCGTTCTGTGTCTAGGCAGCAGCGGCGGAAGCTGACAGGTCAGATCTGATCTTCCTCACTGTCCGGCAAGTCAAATCCGAGCTGTTTCAGGTTCGAACCCGTGTCAGGAAGCTGCTCAACATCATGCAACGTGCGGTCCATGGCCCGGCGGCGCCTGTCCGTATCTTCTAGCGTCCTCGAAACCGTCCCGACCTGCCGTTTGACGCGGTCCAGTACATCACCAAACTTGCCAAACTCCCGCTTTACCGCCGACAGCACATTCCAGACTTCGCTCGAGCGCTTCTCGATCGCCAGTGTCCGGAATCCCATCTGCAAACTGTTGAGAATGGCCGCGAGCGTGGTTGGCCCCGCTGCGACGATGCGGTGCGTCCCCTGCAATCGCTCCAGCACGTCGGGGGAGCGCACAATTTCTGCATACAGTCCCTCAGTCGGCAGATACATGATCGCGAAATCGGTAGTGTGGGGAGGATTGATGTACTTCTGGCGAATATCCTTGGCGGAAACCTCGACCGCCTTGATCAATTCGTTTGACGCAGCCTGGACTTGCTTGCCGTCACCGCTCTCGGCAGCCTCCATCAATCTGTTGTAGGCGGCCATGGGGAACTTGGCGTCGATCGGAAGCAGGACTTCGGAATCTTCATTCGCTCCGGGTAGCCGGATGGCATACTCGACGACATTGTCTGAAGCAGGGTTCGGCTTGACGTTGCTGTAGTACTGAACGGGCGCCAGCACCTGCTCAAGCAGCGCTCCAAGCTGGATTTCACCCCAACCTCCGCGGGTCTTGACGTTGGTGAGAACCGCCTTGAGGTCCCCTACCCCGGTTGCCAGTTCCTGCATTTCTCCCAAGCCGCGCTGCACAGCTTCCAGGCGTTCGCTAACAAGCTTGAAGGACTCTCCCAGCCTCCTCTCCAGCGTGCCCTCAAGTTTCTCGTCGACAGTTCGCCGCATCAACTCGAGCTTTTCCTCGTTGCTCTTCTGCATCGTCGCAAGGTGTTCCGAGACCCGGTCCGACAGCTTCTCAAGGCGCTGTTCATTGCCCTCGGTCAAATTCGCAATGGCTGCGCGCATTTCCGAGAGTCTTGACCCCTGCGCCTCGTCAAGCTGCCTCATGGTTCCGGTGAGGGCGGTTGTATGGCGTTCATTGATTTCGCCGAGTTCCTTGCGCAGGTCCCGCGCCTCTCGGGTGCTTTCTTCACGGCTGTCCCGCAGATGGCCGCGCAGCATGACCTCGGTTTCTGCAACTGTCTTGTCCGTCCTGCGGAATACGAGCAAGGCGGTCAGCACGACATTCAGTATCACGAGCCCGAGCAATACGAGCAATTCCAGGTTCATGTTCGAGACCTCACAAGTTGCGAGCGCAGCAGGATTGCCGACGCTTGCGGGTATAGTTCGGGCGAGCAAGACAATACAGCCTGCCAGGTTCGAACCCAGAGACCAATTGTAGAATTGTTCCCGGCAACCCCGGTTCCAAAATGTTGGATGCTTCTCAGGTCAGCTTTGCCAACAACTCAAGCGCCGCCGGCCTTTCCTCTGGGGGAAGTGAGCTGAGTGTCAGCTCGGACACCTTTCTGCCAAAACTGTGCAGTTCAGGAATTGCCTGCTCCCCCTGTCTTGAGAGGGCAATGACCTTCCGGCGCCTGTCCTTCGGATCACCGGTAAAGCAAATCAGCCCCTTCTCGGACAAGCGGTCCACGACACCCTTTGCTGTCGCAACGTCCATTTTCGTCTGGCGGGCGAGTTGGTTCTGACCACACACCCCGAGTTCAGCAATCTTGATCAGGGCCGAGAACTGGGTCGGCGTCAAGCCGAACGGGGACATGCCGAGGAATATCGAGACGTGCCGCTGATTGGCAAGCCGCAGAAGGAAACCGATCTGGTCTTCAAGGCGATATTGCTCGGGATCCGGGGCGCATATGTGCGGCTCTGTTGTCAGCGCAAGCCGTCCTTTCCCGTCGCTTCCTCGGCTGTCAGGCCGCCGACTCTCGGAAGTGGACGGCCACTGTCAGTTACAGACACTGCCACCAGGATTTCGTTGGCGCGCGGTGAGTCATTGATCCGCACTTCAATCCCGTCGAAATGCGACCTGACGTAGGCGGCATCTTTGTGTCCCAGAGGCACATCAAGCGGCTGACCCATCCCGCCCATTTTCTTGGAGGAGGGAACAAGGGCTGCGCCTTTCTCGACCGCCTTCCTCAACGGAGCGCCGAGTTTTGGGTGCAGTATGGCCGCGGCATGCTCAAGTTCTCCGTTCTCGCCGACCATTGCCGCCTTCCCGTAGCTTTCGGCCTGTTCCGGTTCGATTCCGAGTGCCTCCACGCACATGCTGCCAAGCAGGCCACCGAGTTCTGCCCCGATATCCATCAGATCCGAAAGATCTCCAACGTAGCGCCCTGCGAACGGGTTGGTTATGACCGCCGCCGCCGCTGCTTTCCTCGTGGCGGGTTCGATCGCCTGCCCGGCCTCGATATGAGTCTCCTCCAGCAAGACTACGGTCTTGCGAATGTCCGCCTTCATCTCAGCCCATCCTCTCCCTTGACGTCTTCTGCCCTCAAACCGAGGCATCGATCATGTATGCGCGCCCCCGTAGTCATAACCAGTATCAGGCAGATTTCATCATGACGCGGCGCGCCCTGAATGCCCACTTCCATGGCATCAAAGTGGCCTCTAACGTAGGAGGCATTGATATGCGTGATCGGAATGTCGATACGCGTGCCCGGGCCGCCGACCTTTTTGGACGAAGGAACTATGGCCTTTGCTCCACCGAGAACCTCGCGCATCGCATAACCTCCAGGCACATGCCACAGCGCACCGTGCTCCAGTTCGCCGCCAGCGCCGACGACAGCGCCCTTGCCATAACCTTCGATCGCAGTGGCATCTCCTCCCAGTACATCAATCAGACGCCGGGCCAACCGGAGGCCAAGCGGCTTCAGCTCGTCCATGTACCAGGCAATATCTTCGACAAACCGGTCTGAAAACGGATTCTGGATTACGGCCAGCGCGGCAGCCCTGTTCAGTGGCCTGTCCGGCCGTGGACCACCATCATGGCGGATTTCTTCAGCAATGGTTGCCAAGCGCCGAATGATCGGTTCAGCCATTGCACGTCACCATTTCATCCATCTTTTCGAGCCTTCGGGCGCTACCAACGATGCGCCAGGTGCCCTGCAACAGGAGAGCCGCCGAATCCAGCAATCCTTCCGAGTGCATCCTGCTCGCTTCCGCGCTGCCGCGCTCCAGAGCCTTATGGACGTCCTCACTTTGAAAACGCTGTGAATTCACAACGACGGGAATGTCACCAAGGTCTGACTCCGGATCAAGTTCGTTTGCAGGCTGCCGCTTGATGCCCGAATGGTCCGGCAAATCTACGGCGTTTGCCACCAAAGTGGCTGCGGCGTCGGCAGCCGCCGCAGAAGAACCAAGTGCTGTGACGGAATCGGCGATCCCCAATGACCAACTCCGGCCACCGCGACCGCTGGTTGCGACCCCTCGGACAGTTGACGCTCCGTCAACCAGAATGCTTCGGTCGCACGTCCCGTCCAGTTCCGCCAAGCCGACCTTGAATTGTTCACCCTCTTCAAGGTGCAGTGCGATATCGCCTCCGTTGTTCACATAAGCGCGGCGCAACGGTGCCGCAGCTGTCATGGACGCAAGGATTTCGTCGGATACCGCCCCCGCAACCGCTGCCATCGGCGTGATAAACGCGGAATCGGAATGTGGCAGCACAGCCCTGACCATGCGCCTGGCCACCGTTCCGGCGGGAGGATTGCGCCCGGGAGCCGCCCTCCGGCGCAAGAGCGGCAGTTCATCCACGATCTCCTGCAAAAGTGTGTCGAAGCGGTCCTTGGCTGCATCGTAAGCAGTTGACGCGTCTCCCTCAGTCGACTCTGCAAGGATCACAAGGTCCATTGGTCCATGCTGCAGGTGCAGCCGCCCTCCCGGAAGCATCCTCGCCTGTACCCCGCCACTCATGTGCCAACTCCTGGACTGCCATTGCCGGTATAATGTCCATTCGCCGGATCTTGCGATTGCCCTACAGGCTCAACCCGCCTGACCTCGGGAGTGACTATTTCGGCAAGTGGACGGATCTCGGTCACATGCCCGCCCAGTGCTTCATACTCATCGCGCCGCAACGTGAATTCGACCGGCGCCACCAGCGCTGGCGTCGGAACGTAACCGAAAGAGTTGACCGGCATGTCGAGCACATCCACCATGAACGTGATGCCGCCACCTGGCCAGACATAGGTTCCGGCCCCACCGCTGGTCAGTCTGGCAAGCGCATTGCGAACTGATCTCGTAAGGCGGACAGGATTCTCCGTAACTCCCGCCCGCAACGATCCGCCGGCACCGCCCATGAACACCACGGAACAGGTTGACGGTTCGCAGTTTTCGGCGACCCTTTCGGCCGACAGCCGCAAAGGCTCCGGCATCTGCAGCACGCGGGGCAAAAGGTCGCGGTCAAGCTCAAAATATGCCGATTGCTCACCAGTGGTCGACACCATCAGAAGCCGAAGCCCCGGCCATGCGTGCTTGGGATCGATTGAACGGATGATGTCCAGGGGATCATTGATGCTGGTTCCGCCCCAACCGCTGCCAGGTTCGGCAGACTTGAAGTACCTGCCCGGTGTCGATTTCCGTCCGGTAACGCGGATCCCTGTCGGTGGCAAACCAAGCTGCTTGCCGGCCTCATGCTCCGACAGCACCCCTGTGATGTGATCGTCAACCACCACAACCTCGTCTACATGGGGCTGCCACTGGCGCGCAAACATGCCAATTGCCGCTGACCCGCAGCCAACTCTCATGAGCCGTTCTGTTTCCCCATCAATGACCGGAGCCTTGCCCGCTTCCACAATCAACTTTGCGCCGTCCTCAATTTCGAGTTCGACAGCTTCGCGGTTGCACAGTTGCAGGAGAGCATCGCAAGTTGCCCTGCCCTCTGCCTTTCCGCCTCCAGTGAGGTGCTCAACGCCTCCGAGCGACAGCATCTTCGAACCGTATTCGCTGGTTGTGACATGTCCCACCGGCTCGCCGCGGACGCGGACCGTCGCCTGCTCATTCCCGATGTGCCTGTCCGTATCGATTTTGACCTTAACGCCGCAATAGCTGAAGATGCCCTCGGTTACGACCGTCACCATGTCCACGCCTTCGACCTCCTGACCCACAATGAACGGCGCGGGTTTGTAGTCGGGATAGGTCGTGCCGGCTCCGATTGCGGTGACAAAGGGCTGGCTGGATCTCACCAACTCTCCGTTCCAGTTCTCACCGGTCCAGAGGAAGTCGACCACCTTTCCGCCCTTGTCTCCTGTTGCATCTATCACTGTCAGCGGATCAAGCCGTACAAGTTCACCTTCATGGTTTGCATAGCGGTCGCACGCCCCGACTTTGCCCTCGGCGATGTAGCACATCACAGGGCAGGCATCGCAACGGATCCTCTCGGACCGATTGCTCCTGGCATCAGCGGGCATTGGTTTGCTCCAACGCAGCAAGCACCTGCGAGGGCGTCGCCGGCACATGCCGTATCCTTGCTCCGCAAGCGCGGTAGATGGCGTTCAGGATGGCCGGCGCAGTCGGGATCAATGCATGCTCCCCGAGTCCCTTGGCGCCGTATGGGCCGAGTTCATCTGCTTCCTCGATGATAATCGTACGAATTGGAGGGACATCTCCAATGGTGGGAATCAGATAGTCGTGCAGGTTTTCGGTCCGTCCGGGCACATATTCCTCCATCAACGCCATGCCCAGCCCCTGTGCCACTCCGCCATGAATCTGACCTTCAACAAGCACAGGATTGATTGCACGTCCCACATCATGCGCAGCGACAACTTCCCGGACCTGAACGGTTCCCAGTGCAGTGTCAACCAGCACAACGGCCATTTGAGCCGCATACCCATATTGCGCATATGGAACACCTTGCCCGTCTTCGTCCAGCGGTGTTGTCGGCGGGTCGTATGTCTCCTCGGCCTTCAGCACATATCCCTCTTCGTCGGCCTTCATTCGCCCAAGATCGATATAGTGTTCATCCGACTTGTCGCACACGCGTATTCCTCCATCGCACACATCGAGCGATGCGCGCGCTGACGCATTGCAAAGGCGCAAGATTTCCTCCCGCAATGCCGCGCCCGACTTCCTGGCTGCATTTCCGGTGACGTAGGTTTGGCGGGAAGCCGAAGTCTTGCCCGCATCCGGGGTCTTGTCGGTGTCTGGCGACACCAATGTCAAACTGGCGACCGGAACGCCAAGCGCCTCTGCAAAGATCTGCGCGACCACAGTATTGGATCCCTGACCGATATCCACTGCTCCCTGATGCAGAACAATGGTCCCGTCCCGGCGGATGCCGGCCTTGATGGTTGAGGGATTGGGCAATGACGTGTTTCCGCAACCGTACCAACCAGTGGCAACTCCGGCACCCATGCGCTCCGGTTCGCCTGAAGAAATGGCGCGGCGGTTAAACTCCGATACGGTTCCATTGAGTTCCGACCATGCCGGCCGCAATGCCTCAAGACAACTCTTTATGCCTACACCTTGCCGGAACACCTGCCCGCACACCGTTGGAAACCCGTTCTCAAGCGCATTGAGAATCCGGAATTCAAGCGGGTCCATTTCCAGCTTCTCTGCCAGATCATCAAACAGGGACTCTTGCGCGATTGCAGATTGCGGCACGCCAAACCCCCGGAATGCTCCCGAAGGCGGGTTGTGGGTGTGCACCCCCCAAGTCCGCGCACAATAGTCCGAGACCTTGTATGGGCCTGATGCGTGGACTGGAACACGGTTGACTACGGTCGGCCCCCAACTGGCATACGCCCCGGTGTTGAACTTGCCCTCATAACTGACCCCGCAGAGCCGCCCGTCTGCCCGCGCGCCTACCCTCATGCGGATGCTTGCTGGATGGCGCTTGGTCGTGCACTGCATGGACTCGGTTCTGGAATAGGCGAGACGAACCGGCTTACCGGTCTTGAGTGCTGCCAATGCCAGATATGGCTGTACGGACAGATCAAGCTTCGAACCGAACCCACCACCAGCGGCAGTTGGAACTATTCGCAAGTCCCTTGGATTCATGGCCAGAATTGCTGCCAGCCCCTCAAGGTCCATAACTGGTGCCTGAGTGCCAGCTTGGATTTCGACACGGCCATTCCGGATCAGCGCACACCCTGCCTCGGGCTCGATATAGGCATGCTCCACAAATGACGTGGTGAATTCCCCTTCGACAACCTCCTCTGCCTGATCGAGAGAGCCTTCAACATCGCCGCGGCGCACCACCCCGGTGCACATGACGTTTCCAGCTCTGTCGGGATGGACAAACACCGATTCATCCGAAAGCGCCTCTGCGATTTCGAACACCCCAGGGCGCTCTTCCCATTCCACTGGAAACCGGTCGATGTCGAAGTCCTGCAGTGCCTCTCTTGAGCCGACGATTGCCGCAATGGCTTCACCCCTGAAACGCACCACCCGCTCGGCAAAAACCGGCTGATCGATGAATCCAGGGATGACTCCCATCCGGTTGAGACCAGGAACATCAGCGGCGGTCAACACGGATACCAGGCCATCGCTCCCCGAAAGAAGGCCCTCAGTATCTCCAATGCTGAAGGTCGCGTGCGCGTGTGGTGAGCGAATGACGAGGACTTCGAGCCAACCGCTTTCGCCAGCATCGTCACCGAATATCTCGCGCCCTTCGATCTTTGCTGCTCCGTCAAGACGCGGGATTGGCGCGCCGACTCCGCCAGCGCCGCAAGCATCACTCCGGATGTAACTGGTGGCATCCATCACGGCCTTGACGATTGCCCTGTAACCTGTGCACCGGCAGAGAACACCGCCAAGGGCGTCAAGAACCTCTGACTCGACTGGCGTTGGGCGGTCTCGCAACAAAGCGACTGCCGAGACCATCATGCCGGGCGTGCAAATCCCGCACTGGGCTGCACCTTCGTGCTTGAACCTTGATGCGAGCACCTCCGTCAGTGGCTCCGACTTCAGCAGTCCAGAGAGAGTCTCGACACGCCTGCCGGCGACCTGGCACGTAGCAGTCAAGCACGCACAAACCGGACTTCCATCCAGAAGCACCGTGCAGGCACCGCAGTCGCCAGCATCGCATCCCACTTTCACATCCCGGCATCCAAGGCGTTCGCGAAGAGACTCGGAAAGCCGCTCCCAAGGCCTGACGCTGCACTCAGCAAGCTCGCCATTCAATGTGAACGCAGTGCAGTCATCTACCCAGGCGTCAAGCATTGGAGTTCATTCCCTTCTCGACGGCCAAGATCAGCGAACGTCGGCACAATTCGGAAGCGGTTTTCATCCTGTATTCGGCGCTGGCCCTGACATCATCAATCGGAGACAGCATTCGGAAGTACTCTGGCCCGCCCTCAAAACCAGCCTTGAGCGTGTCGAGATCAAGGCCGGTGACGGCCTCTTCAAGCGCCGGAATCCGGCAGGCCACCGGGGAACAGGCTCCGACAGCAACTCTGGCCCTGCTGATCAAACCATCCGCGTCAAGTTCAACGGCCGCAGCAACCATTGCGATTGATATGACCAGGTACTTTCTGCTTCCGAGTTTCAGGAATGAACCAAAGCCCCTCGCGCTCCCAACGGGAATGTGAACTGCCTTGACAAGTTCGCCGGAGCACAAGTCGACACGGCGCACCCCGCAAATGAAATCCTCCAGTGAAAGAAGACGTGTACCTTGCGCCGAAGCGATTTCCACCTGCGCGCCAAGAACAAGCAATGGCGGTACGCTGTCTGCAGCGGGTGAGGCATTGCAAATGTTGCCGGCTATTGTGCCGGAATTCTGAATCTGAACTGATCCAACTTCACGCGCGGCCGCCTTGAGTCCGTCAAACGCTGGTGGCAGGTCATGCCTGATGATTTCTGACCAGGTCGTCGCTCCGCCGATGCGCCAGCCATCATCTGTCCGGGAAATGCCCTTGAGTTCTGTCAGCCTGGAAACATCCAGAAGATCACGCGGTGCCTTTCCCCGTTGCAGTCCTGGAAAGAAGTCGGTGCCTCCAGCGACAATTGATGCTCTGCCCTCTTCGAGCTGGATCAATGCGTCTTGCAGCGAAGCCGGAGAGTAGAATTCCACGTTGGTACCCGCACAATAGTTAGTATGCTAACAACCACCCGCCATTGCGTCAACCGCGCATCAGACGTAGAGATGAGTTGGATAATCGTCTTGTCCTTCGGTCTGAACAGGAAACGACAGAACCAACGCCTGGTGGTCATTGGGCAAGCTGAGGCAGCCGTCTACCGGAGTACGAGGACCGGCAATTCATGACACATAATGTGATTGAGTTTCCCGTAGCTTCGGCCAGATCACCGAGAGTGGATCAAGCACAAAGTAACCCGAGCGACTACGAGAGCCGCCTGCGGTTCATTGAAATTGAGGCCGCCAGGCTCGAAGAACGCACAAAAGTGATTGAAGCCACGATGGTAACAAAGACATGGCTGCTCGGAGCAATTGTCGCTGTCGTTGCCATATCATCCTCAATTGGAACGATTGGGGCATTAATCATCTCGAATGTGTTGGGCTGAGGGTCGGTCCGTTCCGAATTCCGGCACATGATCAAAGTTCAGTGTGACCCGGCAGATTCCAACTGGCCCGGATAGCTCGCCGACCGTGAATTGCCGTTGCCGTCGGTTGCCGATTCGGTCAGACAATCTTTTGCTCTTGGGTCCATTCCATAACTGGTTTGCACTTCAATCCAACGGGCATTCGAATTTGATGGTTCAAAGTCCCTGCCATATGCGCAAACCGGCGCCGCTCCTTGCGCTACCGAATGAAATCCCGGCCATAATTCGGTAGAAGCTGACGAGGGGATTCCCTGCTTACGGGCCAAAAGGCAGTGCCGAGTGCAGACCATTTGAGGATTGCCACAAAATGACAAGACTTCCCGACAAACCCTGGCTGTTCAGAACATATTCCGGGCACAGTAGTGCGGCCGCTTCCAATGAACTCTACCGGTCCAATCTGGCCAAAGGCCAGACCGGCCTGTCAGTGGCTTTCGATCTCCCAACCCAGACCGGCTATGACAGCGACCACGAACTTGCTCGCGGCGAGGTCGGGAAAGTCGGTGTGCCTGTCAGTCACCTTGGCGACATGAGAGCCCTGTTCGACAACATCCCGCTGGACAGGATGAATACGTCGATGACGATCAACGCTACCGCCCCGTGGTTGCTAGCACTGTATGTTGCGTTGGCAGAAGAGCAGAACATCCCGCGCGCCTCATTGCGCGGGACTGTGCAGAACGACATCATCAAGGAATATCTGAGTCGCGGAACATATATCTGCCCACCGGAGCCTTCCCTGCGCATGGTTGTCGATGTTGCTGAATTCTGCATCGGGAACATGCCCAAGTGGAACCCGATCAACGTCTGCTCATACCATCTGCAGGAAGCCGGCGCGACTCCACAACAGGAGGTTGCGTATGCGCTGGCGACTGCGATTTCCGTGCTCGACCGACTCAGGGAGCGCGTTCTGGTTGACGAGTTGCCGCGCGCCGTGGGCAGGATATCCTTCTTTGTTAATGCCGGCATCCGCTTCATCACCGAAATGTGCAAGATGCGTGCCTTTACCGAACTCTGGGACGAGATCTGCCGGGACCGCTATGGTGTGCAGCAGGAAGAGTTGAGGCGGTTCCGCTACGGGGTACAGGTCAACAGCCTTGGACTGACCGAGCAACAGCCGGAAAACAACGTCCACCGCATAATGCTCGAAATGCTGGCGGTAACACTATCCAGGTCGGCACGAGCGCGCGCGGTGCAGCTGCCGGCCTGGAATGAAGCGTTGGGCTTACCAACCCCCTGGGACCAGCAGTGGTCGCTGAGAATGCAGCAGATACTGGCCTACGAGACTGATCTTCTGGAGTTCGATGACCTGTTCGACGGCAATCCCGCGGTTGCTGCGCAGGTCGCTACAATCAAGGCGGACGCCCTCGACGAACTGAAGCTTATCGAGTCGATGGGCGGCGCCATCAAGGCAATAGAGTTCATGAAGAGCCGCCTGGTGCAGAGCAACGCGGAACGGCTTCAGAGGATTGAAGCCGGTGAGTCCGTGGTCGTGGGCGTCAACAAGTACCAGGAGTGCGTCAAATCTCCGTTGGATGCCGGTGGCGAAGTCACCGTGACAGTTGGCCCCGAAGCGGAGGCACGCCAAATCGACGGGTTGAATGCCTGGAGGGCGGCAAGAGACCCCGACAAGGTTGCAGCAGCGCTTGCCCAGCTTGAACAGGCTGCCAGTAGCGGTGCCAATGTACTTCCCGCGTCAATCGAGGCCGCCAAGGCCGGAGTGACGACCGGTGAATGGGGTGCAATCATGCGCCGCTCATTCGGTGAGTTTCGCGCCCCTACCGGCGTATCCAAGTCACCCTCCAACGCAACTGAGGATTTGCATGAGATCCGGGAGGCGGTCGACGAAGCATCAAGGAAGCTGGGACGGCGCTTGAAGTTCCTGATCGGAAAGCCTGGTCTTGATGGCCATTCAAACGGCGCAGAGCAGCTTGCCGGCCGCGCGCGTGATTGCGGATTCGACATTTCCTATTCGGGGATCAGGTTCACTCCCGAAGACATCGTCGATGCGGTGCTGGTGGAGAAGCCGCACATCGTTGGGCTGTCAATTCTCTCCGGAACGCACCTGCCGCTTGTCACACGCTTCAGAGAACTGCTGGCGCAACGCGGTCTTGAGGATTTGCCATTGGTGGTCGGCGGGATAATCCCGGAAGATGACGCTGAACAGTTGCTTGAAAATGGCATTTCAGGCGTGTTCACGCCCAAGGACTACGACATGAACCAGATCATGATGGAGATCGTCCGCCTCGCAACACAGAACGAACAGGCAGCCACTTCTGCAACCGATCCAAAGCAGCTGTCCTGACCCAATGTAGCAGACTCCGAGGACCCAGCCGCGCAGCGTGCTGCGGCGACTTTATGGATCCGGGCTGGTCAATTCGGGGCTGGTCCCCGCGAGAGCACTGCGACGCCATTATTCCTGACCCGGCAAGAAGCAACCGGCTCAATTCCCGATCAACTGCAACTCGGGCAAGGCCTCATGATGCACCGTTGATTGGCCCATCCCAGTGGCCTTCGCTTCACGAACACCTTTCGCACTCTGGCAACCTTCATTGGGGTCAGCCCGCAGGCACATGATCAGAATCTGCGTCTCCAGAGGAGCCCTATGAAGAATACACCCCCGACCAAGCCAGTGATAATTCCGATTGGCATGTCTTCCGGTGCTGCGACAGTCCGGGATGCAACATCGGCCCAAACAAGAAAGATCGCCCCGAGCAGTGCCGCCAACGGAACAACCTTCACATGATCGCCCCCCACCAGTGCCCTGGTAACGTGGGGCATCATCAATCCCACAAAGCCAATCATGCCGGAGTAGGCGACCATGATCCCGGTCAACAGTGCGCCTGCGACAAATATCGAGAGGCGGAATCTGGGCACATGGATGCCGAGCGTAGTGGCTGTCTCGTCCCCGAGCGTGATTGCGTTCAGATTCCGTGAAACCACGACAAAGTAGAACAGGCAGCCTGCGAGTCCGATCAGCGGTATTGGCAGGAATGACCATTTGGCCAGACCAAGCCCCCCGAGCATCCAGAAGATTGCCGTATGGGCTGCCCTCGGGTCTCCCAGAAAGATCAAGAGATTTGCGCAGGCCATTATCGCAAATGAAACCGCAACACCGGCCAGTACTAGCCTGGCTGCGGTAGTCGCTTCGGCGAGCCTTGAAACCGCAAGGACCAAAAAGGTTGCAGCGAGCGCACCGAGGAAAGACAGCAATGGAACGGTGCTCTGTCCCAGAAACATGCCCGTATGGAGCAGAGCCAGTACAGCGCCAAACGCTCCACCGGACGAGATCCCCAGAAGATGCGGATCAGCCAATGGGTTGCGCGTCACCGCCTGTAACGTGACACCGACCACCGCAAGTCCAGCACCAACCAGACAGGCCAGGATGCTGCGAGGAAGCCTGATATTCCAGATTATGGCTTCCTGGCCCGCAGTCCATTCTTGAACAACCGAGCCCGGCAGCAGCTTGCCTGCCAGAACAGCCCACACGGTCGGCAGCGGGATATTGACCGCTCCGACCGCAACCGCAACCATGACTGAAGCTGCCAGCAGCAGAAATCCGCCAGCATAGAGCAAGGGCAATCGGACAAGTCCCGATCTTCCCCGATTGGTGGAAGCACTGACCGAAGACCTAATTGCTGCAAGACTCCGAGGAAGCACAAATTGCTTCAACCAGTTTTCCGATTGCAGCGATGTTGCGCGGGCCGGGTGTGGCTTCGGCATAATCCAGCACGACAAAGCGATCATTCATAACGGCATCGATACCTGCGAATGCCCGGTTCGACTTCATGAACTGCCGCTTTTCTTCGGCTGTAACGTCTCCGTAATTTACAATGACGATCAATTCCGGATTGCGAGCGACTACAGCCTCCCACACCACTGTCGCCCAGCTATTCTCAAGATCGTCCATAATGTTCTTGCCTCCGGCCGCCTCGATCAGGGCCGTTGGCATGGCGTAGCGACCGGCAGTAAACGGCGCATCCTCACCACTGTCATAGACAAAAACCCGGGGCGACTCCCCTATTGTATTGGCTGACAGCTTCAGCTTGTTGATTTCTTTGCGATATTGCGAAACCAGCTTTCGCGCTCGTTCTTCCACTCCGAATATTCTGCCAAGATTGTGCAAGTCATTGTACATGTCTTCCATGCTTGCCTTGGCCTTGCCGCTGATGTGAATGCAGGACTCGGTCAATTCGTAAACCTGGATGCCAAGCGGCTCCAGTTCCTCTGGCGTGACTTCGCCTCCGACCCTCATGCCGTAATTCCACCCGGCGAAGAGAAAGTCTGCACCGGCAGCGGCAAGGACCTCCTTGGTCGGATTGCCGGGAGAAAGCTCGATCAGTTCTGACAGGCCTTCCCAAGCGTCTGATTCCAGCTTCCTCGACCTGGAAATTCCTGTGAAGCCGACCATCTGGCTGGTGAGTTCCAGAGCCAGCATCATTTCCGTCATATTCGAGTCATGCGAAACGGCAGCTACTGGAGGCTCATCGAATACCAGGGTTCTGTTGCAGCTGTTGACTTCGACCGGCTCTGCGGCCGCTGCCGCAGCAAGCGTCCATACGAGGACCATCGTGGTGATAAAGACTTTCATTGGCGCCCTGATGCGCTTCAAAGATTGAAATGGAAATATGGGCGGTCGCTGCGCCGCTCGCGCCCGGAAACAGCGTTGACCGAAAATGCTTCAGAAACAAGCTCGGGAGTTAGCACTTGCGACGGCGGTCCGAACGCCAGCATGTCCCCTTGGCAAAGCAGCAAGAGTTCGTCGGCAAAGTCGATCGCCGCATTGAGGTCGTGAAGGCTGCAAACCACGGTCAAGCTCAGCTCGCGCAGGATCTCGAGGGTTTCGAGACGGTGACGGATATCAAGGTGGTTGGTCGGCTCGTCCAGCAGCAGGATTCTCGGTTCCTGCGCAAGTGCCCGGGCAATGGAGACCCGTTGCTTTTCTCCTCCGGAGAGAGAAGTCACCAAGCGGTTGCCGATCGCCGATAACTCCAGTCTGTCAAGTACGCAATCGACGACATGTTCATCCTGGCCGTTGCTGCCAATACGGGCATTCCTGTGCGGCAGCCGGCCGAGCTTGACTATTTCCCTGACCGTGAGTCCATATTCGGCTGGCTGTTCCTGCAGCACTACAGCCATGTCCAAGGCCAGGCGCCCCGGCCGAATACAACGGGTATCGGCACCATCAAGCAGAATCCGGCCTGTCCGCGGCCGGATGTAGCCATAGATCAGGCGGAGTAGCGTCGACTTGCCTGCCCCATTAGGCCCCAGCACACCCAGTACCGTGCCAGCTTCAAGCGAGAAGGATGTTCTGTTCAGAATTGGTGGCAGGCCCCTTGGTCCCCAGGAGACCTCATCTACAACGAGGTTTGCCGCTGCAGCACCTTCAGCAAACGGCACATGATCCGTGAGCCGCTTTGACGGCTGGCTGTCAAACTCGAAGAACTGGTTCCCGTCCATGCGCCGCTCCGGTCATGACGGGGAAACTGCGCCCTTCGAGCGCCACTCGCAAATTCGGTGATGTCACCATCGCAAGCCTCCTTCCGGATCACCCCGTCCGGTTTGAGAATCCAACTGACGGCAGGTCTCCTGACTCGCGGGTCGCTGCAATTCCCCGATCCTTCCCAGCCGGTATTGGCCAGTGGTCACGTTCGGGGCCGCTCTCCGCTTACAGTTGCGGGGGCAGTTACGGTTTCGGCGCCAGACCGGCTGCTCCTCACCGTATTCCCTTTTCATTCCAGCCGTTTCTTCGACGGCCGGAAACCGTCAAGGGGGGCTTAGTTGAGACCAGTCTTCCGGTCAATTGAGAATTTGAAAGTTGCAGGGGTTGCAGACCGACGCATGGTGATCGGCTCAGCGCCAACAGTTTGGCCGGTGTCCGGGCACGATCTTGAGCCCGGCGTTTGCGCTTCGCCAGTTCCGAAACCAGAGCCGTGATTGTAATTGTCAACACGCGGTTCCCGGCACATGTTCTGCCGATATGAATTATGTGGCTTCGGCCCGCTTGCCCAAAGAAGGGTTCTTCTGGAACCAGAAAGACAAGAACGCAGATGAAGACGATTGATGACAGCACACTGCGCGAGTTCGTAGCTGCCCTGTTTGTGGCGGCAGGCATGAACTCAAGAGATGGCTTGACGGTTTCAGACTGCCTTGTCGAAGCCAACCTGCGTGGTGTCGATACGCACGGCGTCTTCAGGGCAGCGGGTTATCTTGAGCGCCTTCGCCGGGGCACCATCAATGCTACACCTTCGATTGACGTCCAACGCGTGGCCCATGCTGCACTGATGGTGAATGCAGACAATGCCCATGGCGCAGTGGCAGGAACACATGCGATGGCGGAAGGAATTGGCTTGGCCCGCCAAACCGGAATTGCCCTGGTGTCGATCAGGCAAAGCAATCACTATGGAATGGCCGCCTATTATGTCCTTCAGGCAATAGCCGAAGATATGGTGGCGATGGCATTTACCAACTCGTCGCCAGCACTCCCGCCATGGGGTGGAAGCCGGGCGTTCTTCGGAACAAGCCCGCTTGCGGTAGGAATCCCGGGGGGACGGGGCCTGCCATTCGTCCTCGACATGGCAATGACGGTTCTTGCGCGGGGAAATGTCTATGCCGCCGCAAGACATGAAGAGAGCATCCCGGAAGGCCTTGCTCTGGACAAGCATGGTCGCCCGACAACCGACCCGCAGGAGTTGATCGACGGTGGGACGATGTTGCCTTTTGGCGGCGTCAAGGGTGCGGCGCTTTCCATGCTCATGGACATCCTCGGCGGAGTGTTTTCGGGGTCAGGGTTCGGAGGTGCTGTCGCCAACCCATTGCTGGAACCGGGGAAGCAGGCAAACGTCGGCCACATGTTTCTGATCTTCAGGCCCGATCTCACAATGCCTCTGCACGAATTTCAGGATCGAATGGATGCACTCGTGGAACGGACGAAAGCGCAGCCCCGTGCAGCGGGCGTCGAGGAAATCCTGATTCCAGGAGAGCGTGAACTCCGTTGCCGGTCCGCAAGGCTCAAAAACGGAATTCCGCTGAAACCCGGAACGCTGGATTCACTGAATGGAGAGGCGAAAAAGGCCGGATTGCACAGCCGCCTCTGAACGCTCATTCAGGATTAAGGGTCTTCGCCAAAATAACCTGACCATTAGGAGCGCGGCATCAAGGTGTAGTTCCAATCGCCATGGAATTTATGGCGGTGGATTGCCAGTTCTTCAAGCTGCTTGTCGGTCACCTTGACGCCGAGCGGGTAGGTATTGTCGTCGATGTCGGACTTCAGGGTCAAGCCACTTTTGGTTGTTGTCGCAGCGATCAGTTCAACGATGACCTGGTAGCTGATGAGCGGCCGACCGCGCCAGTTGTGGGTGATGTGGCAGAACATCCGGTGCTCGATCTTGTTCCACTTGCTGGTTCCCGGCGGGAAGTGGCAGACAGATATGGCAAGCCCCAACTCGTCGGCCAGGTTCTGCAATTCGTATTTCCACAATCGGTTGCGGCTGCTGTTGGAACCGCCGCCATCGGCGGTAACCAGCAGGCGGCTGGCATCGGGATAGAGCGGCTGGCCCATGTTCCGCCACCAGCGGCGCAAGGCTTCGACGGCGAATGTGGCGGTGTCATGGTCGGTTCCAACACTGACCCAGCCGGCATTGGCGGTGATGTCGTAGACCCCATATGGGATCGCTCTGCCAAGGTCCGGATCGGGAAAGTCATGAACCTGGACACGCTCGGGTTGGCCCTTGGGATGCCATTCCCGGCCGCCGTTGCGGTAGGTCCCGACAAGTTCCTTCTTCTTGGTATCAACGGAGACCACCGGTTGACCCAGGCGCTGGAAGGCGCGCACACGCCGGTTGATCTGTTGAAACTGGGCATCGCGGTCCGGGTGCTGCCGGCCTTCAATGGTCTTGCGGTTGGCCTGAAGGCTGTATCCGAGCTCGTGCAGCAGGCGATTCACCGTACGCTCACTGACGGGGTGCCCCGCAGCCGTCAGACTGCTTGCAAGCTGCGCAGCACTCTTGCAGGTCCACAGCAGAGGGCTCTCCGGGTCGCCTCGGGTCGACGGATCCAAATGACGTTCCAGAACCGGAACCAATGACGGGTCCCGCTCAACAATCCGTTTGCGCCCGCCGCCCGGCTGCCGCAATCGTTGACGTTTCAATGGCGGCGGCTCATCGTCATCACCGGAGACTGCCGTATCCTGATGCAGTTCCCTCAGACCGGCCCGGACCGTGCCCCGGGACATGCCGGTTGCTTCGGCAACCCGCGAGATACCGCCGCGTCCCAGGACGCGCGCTTCCGAAGCTGCCCACAGCCGGCGGCTGCGTTCGTCAAGAACGGGCTGGAGAAGCCGGTATTTTTCCCGCAGAGCATCCACACCACACATGGTAGCATGAATAGCACGCTATACCATATTGGACAGGTTATTTTGGCGAGAGTCCTAACTGGCGTTGATGGACCAGCCAGGCATGGCGCTTTCCTCAGCCGGCCAGCGAAAATGCGAGATGCGCCGTGAGACTCTGGCCTTACTCGCGGTTCAACGCATCTTCCAAACGGGTGCTACTGCAATTGGCGATGGCTCGATTTCCCCTGCCGCTGCTGAAGCAGACATGCTCAAGACAGATCGCTGGCATACTCTGCTCTGAATCTTTCGTAGATCTTTGCAAACTTCCTCATCTCCCTGATGTTTGCCGCTGGTTCCCGGCAGGCTTGGGCGCAGGCGGCAACAGCACTCCTGTAGAGAACAGGATCAACTGCCTCGGTACCCTCATAGTTCAACAGCAAACCCGGCAACTTCCCCCAGATCTTTGACCCGCGTGGCACCATTGCAATGCTCGGTTCTTCGCAATGGGGATTGATCAAGACGTACCTCCAGCTTGGGTCTGCAGGCCCCCGGCGCGGCACAATTTCAAATGGACTTGCATCTCCGCCGAAAGTTATTTCGTCATATGCACTCATCAGGGCATCGGCCTTTTTGGCCATCAAGGCATAAGGCCCCATGGGACGATAACGATCTTCGCTAGGGTCGTAACCGATACCGAGCGCATACTCCAAGCTGCCACGTACGCTCCGGTCGAGGACTGCTTTGCCCGACATAAACCATTTGAGTTCACGCAAAGTGATCCCCACATACTTCGCAACTTCCGCGGGCGGATTGGGCCAGCACGCCACGAGAAAATTTGCGTATTCGGCCGCAAGGCTATCGGCGGACTCTTCCCAATAGTCATCAAACTCAAAGTCGTCTTCCGGCACATGTGCCCGGCCACTCACGAGCATCCAAGTACAGCCATCAAGCCCGCCAAGTTTAAGATACCGGGGATGGTCGGGTGGCACGGAGGCCTCCCATGACCTAAGCCATGGACCGGGTTCCCAATCGAGTTCACCAGCCACTGTTGGCCCCGGAACTTTCATCGGCAGGCTCATCCATTGATCAGTTCTGTCATCAGTTTTGCGGCCGCTTTGACGACTATGGGTGTACTGAACTTCGATCTCGTGACTCTTTTGGGCGCGCTCACAGAGTGCCCGCAGACTTCTGGAACGAGGCTCGTCCTTTGCGCTGAAATCTCCCAGCCAATAGCTGCAAGACTGCTGAGCTGAACGCAGCGATGCGGGAAGGGACTTTTCCTTGGCATCTGCCACCTCGACCTGGACACCGATCATTGCCATGTCCTCAACCAATTCAGGGCTGGCCTTGGCGAGTAGGCGGCTAACCCGAAGGATATCGGGTCGTCCGCGCAATCCACTGGCGTTTCGCCACCCTTCGAATAGTACATCCCGGAAAGCCCTAGGTTTATCGAAGGGAGTGAAGGTCATCCACCGGATTGGCAACCGGGGAACGGTCAAACCGTAGAGTATGATCGGATTGAGCTGATAACGCCTCGCATCCTCAATCTTGATTGGTTCTTGCACCGATACGACGCCATACTCTGGATGCTGAAAGAGGAACTTGGCGATTGAAACGTAAAAATGGTGTTCTCTTGGCATCTGTTGCATCTGCTGACCAATGCCTCCCATATGCGGTTTGCGCAATCTCATGAAGAAACATCGCTGTCTCCCCGGTTAGCAAACAGTCGGGATCGGCAATTCGACCATCTGACAACCGGATTCAATAGATTACCGAACGGTTGCTGCGTGTTCCAGCACTGTCCCGACCCGGGTCCAATCCTGCTCCGGCTCTCGAACAGTAACCGTCTGAATCTGTGCTACACCAAAGCCACAGGAGCAATCGGACTGCCAGTCTCTTGCGAGGCTTTTGCAAAAGTGGACCCGGTTCATTGGTCGCAGCCGGGAAGCACTAGCTTGTGGATTCGGTATCGTGAACCGTCCGGGATGACACAGGAGTCAACGGACCAGCACCTCTTGTGTATGCAGTTGGCGCTTGTGTTGCTGTTCTCCGGCTTTGAACATCTGGCCGCCGCCAACCCGAGCCTCGCTGTCATCCTGTTTATGCCGATATCGGCATAGTCCTGATTGTCGCCGAACACTCTGACCTGGTCCCAACTTGTTGGGTTGCTGGTTCAACTTGTGGGGTTCCACTGTGCTCCCCGATGAACACGACACTTGACCTGCCGCCTGTCGTTGGTCGTCATCCAACGCTCGGTTATTCCGAACCTCGGCTCGGAGTTGGCATCCCCAAGTTTGATGATTTCAGGTGTGCCTTAAAGAGAACCTCATGCGGTTTTTCCTCAGGGGATCGTCGCCAGCTTCCATTGAAGTTCCTGGCCCTTGGCAGTCAGCCGGTACTTTTGTTTGCTGCTTCGGGGTTTGTCCGGGATGGTCATCTCCAAGTATCCTGCCTCCATCAGGGGCTTTAGCACTTGGTCCCTAAACTTGGTACGATTGCTTCTGCCAACCAACTGCATGAGTTGACCAATAGCGTTATCTTTCAAACAGTTGCGAAGAATTTTGACTTGGTCCGGACTAAGTCCCGACTTGGGCCGCACATGTTGGATCACATGTTGCCCAACATCATCAGCAGCATGCCTCACATTTCGTCTGAACACGGCCGTCACCCAATGCTCGGACACTTCGAATTCCGGCTCGGCGGCCCCGTAGTCCTGGCACAACTCTCGAATCCGGCGGATGCCGCTTCCGATCTGCTCTACCAACCCCATCCGGTACAACATGCCGAATAGAAGTGGATTTCGTGGTATACTCTTCCTTCCAAGGTGTTTTTCCCGCATGCCCGCTGGCAGGCCCCCCGGTGTGACAATTTCCACGCGATCCTGGAAGATGTGCACCTGAACATTGGCCGTGGATCGATAGTCCCGGTGGGCGATGCCGTTCACCAACGCCTCCCGCAAGGCCTCTTCTGGCAACTCAAGCCGCTCGTACCTTCCGCGGCCGTGCGGAATAAGTGCCGTGTTGAGCTTGGTCTGCAAGTACGCCATGCAATCTTCAAAGATCGAATAGAGATCTCCAAAGAAGTCCTTGCGGTCGATGATATAGGTGTTGGTCGTCCCGCGAAACACAGCGCAAGTGACCCCGCCTCGTAGGGTGTAGCGTGTGATGTCGTCGGCAAGCAGCCAAGCGCCGGCATGTGTCATCTCCCCTGACTTGACCAGATGCAGATTCTCCAGCGTCGCAAGGCGGTCCAAGCCCGCAGGAAGCCGCGCCCGCTGTGCGAACAGTGACCAACTCTCGTTCGTCAAATCTCTGGCCAGATCAAATCCGGCGCATACCGTTTCATCGAAACGAATGAGACCTTCCTTGAAAAAGAACTCGCGGATCTTTTCCCTTGACAACTGCTGGCAGTTGGCACCCTCGCGGGTATAGAAGCGGCCGCCGAAAGAGTAGGGTTTGCTGTGTTGAGCCGGCACCCGAATGCAGAGCACCTCGCCAACACTCTCAATTTCCAATGCGACCGGCGGGTCGGCCGACCGGGCGATTGCCTGAATTTGAGATTTATGACTGTTGTGGTCAGACACACCGCAAATCTTGCCCTCGTCCGTCACTCCCAGCAGAATTGTGCCGCCAGTGGCGTTGGCAAACGCGCAAATCTCCTGTCCAAGTCTGGACACGCCGGAACTCTTGAACTCTGTTGTGAAGCCTTCGCCGAGCGCCAAAAGGTCGGAGAGCTTGTCGTGCTTCATTCCACCTCCTCTTCGCGCCACGCCAATTGCCGATTGAGGTTCAGAGAAACCGGGGACCGTTGAGTCCCAGGCTCCAGCGGAAATATCTGGTTCACTCCCGGCCCATCCTTGTGCTTTCTCAGGAAGAGTGATCCCGTTTTCTTAACGCGGGCAGGTTCCGACCTCGGAACAAAGCAGAATTCGCACCGGATCCCCGATAAGCTCAGAGATCGTGGACGAAAGCCACTTATGGAGAGTCCCGCGGAATACTGGAGGATGGTGGAGCCAAGGGGGGTCGAACCCCTGACCTCTTGAATGCCATTCAAGCGCTCTCCCAACTGAGCTATGGCCCCATTTATTACCAAACCGGCAAGTACCAGTGTATCGGCGAATTGCCACCTCTTGGCAAGGGCAATATTGGCGGCGCAGGATTAACCTGTCCTTTGCACAGCAGACTCGCTGCCCCGACCGCAGCACAACACTGCCAGCCATTTGGTGCCCGGATTCAAATCACTTTTCGACCAACCAGCCTCGCCAAACAGCGACCCCTGCCGGAAGGCCAACCCAATGATAGAAAGGTCGGCAATCTGTTTTCACTTGCAAGGCATCCGCTAGCTTTCGTCGTCTGTCGCCACGTTTGCTAAGTCATCCAGCGGAACCGAGTCGTCATCCGACTCGTCGAGAACATCGTCGTCAATATCCACGCTATCGTCATCTTCAGCCATGATGTCGTCATCATCCTCAAGCGCAGCCTGCTTCTGCTTCGCAGCGTGGGCATCAGCATCAGGTTGCTTGAAGTCCTCACTGGCTGGAGGTTCAGTGACCGCCACGACGAATTCGGCCCCGCATTTCGGGCAAATGATCGGGTCCCTCATCAGGTCATAAAATCGGGCTTCGCACCCCAGTTTCTGGCAGACGCGCTTAACGCCCCATTCTTCCTTCGCCATGCAATTCAGTCCTTGTTGAGCCTCGGCAGAAGCGCCGCCCCTGCCACAATTTGCAATGCCATGTCAAAGCACTTGAAACACGGACGCATTAAGCCACTTGCAAGCTTCCCGTCCGATACTCCAGCGCCCCCCGGTTGTTTGTTCCGCCAAGTGCTGTCCCCATAACCGATCCTGGCAACCAAGCACACGAAGACCAATGGCAGGCATCAGGTCCAGATTGTGTGTTGCGTTTAGAAACTGTTGTCAAATCGCTGCCCTTCGGCGCCAATTGCGCAGATCAGCGGCTCCTTCCGCTCTTTTGAAGTCAGTTTTGCCCGGAAACCGCCGGGCGCCAGGCCGCATTTTCCTCTCAACTCGGAGGCAGGCGTTCTGTAATGCTGGAATGCCGCCGCCAATCCGGATGGAACATGAAAGATATCGAATTCCCACTGCCCAGCTACCCGCAAACTCACGTCACGTTCCGGTGGTCCAAGCGTGCAAAACGCCTGCACCTGCGTGTATCCGAGGTCAAGCGGAAGGCTGAGTTGATTGTTCCATACTCCGTACCAGCGCAAGTCGCCGTAGACTTTGCGGTGAAGAATGCCGAGTGGATTTACAGCAGTCTTGAGAGAATTCCGCACCGAATTACTCCCGTGTTCGGCGGAACTTTCCCGCTTGATGGCATTGAACTGACTCTCCGGCGGACAAATGGTGAAACAACCATCGGCGACGGCGGGTGTCTTTCACTGGCGTGTGAAGAAGAAGACCTGCCTGCCGTGCTCGGCTACATTTGCAAACAACTTGCCCAGCCAAGGCTGCAGTTTTCGATCGATCACTATTGCCGCCTATTGCAGGTCAACTGCCCGCGTTTCCGGACGAGGGACACTACCACAAGATGGGCATCGTGCTCGGAGAGAGGCAATCTAAGCTTTTCCTGGCGCCTTGTGATGATGCCACCCGAGATTCTTGATCATGTTGTTGCTCACGAAGTTTGCCATCTCGTGCACTTGGACCATTCACCGAGTTTTCGGAACCTGCTTGCCAAGATCTGCCCCTCCACCCAGGAGCACTCAGATTGGCTCAAGGCAAATGGCGCCCACTATATGAGATACGATCTGCATTGAGGCGCACTGCAGTGGCCTTGGCCCAAATGACCCGAAAAGCTCTCAGATGATCGCCTGCAATTCGGATTCGATGTATTCGAACGAACGGTTCAAGGCCGTCCGCGGGTCGGCCAAGGCATGGATCCCTGAAGCAAAGGGCTCGAAACTGACCGGGCCCGAGTAACCCGCCGCAAACAGGCTAGCGAGCTGGGAGATGTTTCCCAGACGATCATCAGGACCGACAAGCACCCTGTGCGCATCAAGCATTTCATCAATCTTCAGCTTGGGTTCGACCACACCGGAAACATGAACGATCCCGGTATGCTGCGGATAATACTCCCCTCCGCCTGCCAGTGTGTGGTGGAAGGTATCGTGAACGATCCGGAAGTGGTCACCGACCCCCAAATTCTCGATGGCCTCGACCGCCTCACTCTTTTGCCGCAATGCGCAGGTTTCGAAACCAAGCGGTTCGATGAGTCCCTTTAACCCGTGTTCTTTCAGCAATGGCAGCAGCTCCATGATTGCGACCCTCAGATCAGCTCGGCGCTGATCGGCCCCCATGTGCTTGCCGTCGTTGCGCGAAATCAGGCTCACCATTTCGGCTCCACATTTTCTGGCCGTTCTCATGAGAAGGTCCGCCTGTTTCCGTTTTGAGTCGGACCAGTCCTGGAAGGCTTTCACTTCGGCCAACGCAAGAATATGTAGGTCAGCGGCCTTTACTGCCGCTCCAACGTCTTCGGGTGCGGCACCATCAAACAAGTCTCCGCCCAAGTCGTTTCGGAACTCGACACCGACGCAACCCAGATCTCTTGCCAGTTTCAGGAAATCCTTCCACGCCAACCCCGGGGCGGCCATATGGTTCAGTGCGCGCTTGAGCATGTTGCATTATTCCGGTTCATTCTGCCGCATCAAGCATGCCACTCCCAGGGGACATACGACAGCTGAATTGCAGTCCCGGTGAGCCAACTTTCACCATCCGAGCCACCATGCTCATTGGCATCCCTGTTCTGGCGTTCGATTGCGCTGTGGCCGCGAGCCAAGAAGCCTTGCTTATTCTCCCGCCTCGATGGTCAATGCCAAGGTTCACCCGCTGCCTGCAGGCCGTCAATTCCAGTTTTTGGCCATCCCGAGCACGCCAACTCCTACCGCCCCCGTCGCGAGGCGCTTCGGCGTGTTGCTCTGATTTCAGGCCCCGGTCCGGTTCAGGGAGGACGAGATCGTATGGAACTTGCTGATGGAGATGCCAATTTCGTCGAACGCATCTCGTCTGAATCGAGTCGTGCAAACCTGGCCCTTACGAAGTCCGGCCGGGCTGTCGGATTGACGCGCCATACCGGCCTGAAGCCGGGTTTCAGGGCAACTACAGTTATCGGCCTTGCTTTGGTCGCTTGCGTCCTGCGCTCACCCCGGAGCTGATCTGTGAGCCTTCTGAAAGTTGCAGCGCCGAGCGTTGCGCAAGCGGGCGGGATGAGTGCCTGTCATTCCGGCTTTCTTGAGGTGTAGGCATAGACTGGCGGAACCCTGATATAGTCGTCCCAGTGAGGGTTGTTCCGCTCGTCTGGATGAACCATCGGATCGTGCCATTCGAAGTCGGTGAAGCCGGAAATGTCAAAAGCCGTCTGATACGTGTCGGGCGACAAGTAATAGTTGTTGAATGAGAATTCGGTTCCGTCATCGTTCCTCATCTTGACAGTCAACACATCGCCTTCGTTCAGCGGCGGTGAGCTTGAAATCTCCAAACCGTATTTTGGCCAACTCCGTACCCCAATCGGCGGATTGAGCATGTTGCTGACCAACCCAACGAATTGCCCTCCCGGACGCAATGCGCGGTGGCAAGCGGTGCAGAAGTTCTGAAGCTCCTCGGCTGTGCGGGCATAGTTCAGGAGGAAAGCCGCGATGATGACATCGAATTGTTCATGGGCCTCATAGTCCGCTGCGTCCTGACAACCGTAGGTGCAGCCCATCCAATCGTGGCGTTCTTCCTCTTCAGCAAGGCGGATCATCGCAGGGGACAGGTCGACGCCCGCAGCCTTGGATGCACCAGCAATCTTTGCAAGACGGGTATAGTGTCCCTCGCCGCACGCCATGTCGAGGACATCTTTGCCAGTGATGTCTCCCAGCAAACTGAACACCGTGTATTGTTCGATGACAGCGCGGTACTCCAGGTGCGTGGAGTCACGATACGCCTCGGCGATTGAATCATACTGGTCCAACAGAATGTCCTCCCTTCAGCTGATAGCGCCAGCACGGTGACACCCCAGCACATCTGCCGGCGGGCACATCTTCTACATCCCGGCCGCCGTCAACTCTGCGGTACGTATACCTGCAATCTTCCCTGAATGCCGGCAGGTAGCTACCTGAGCGTGGTTCATTGTGCGCTCAATCTTGCATCTCATCAACCCGGCCAGAGTCCTGGCCCCGGTGCAGCCGCGCCATGGCCTCAATCAGATATCGGTCAAGTTCAAGTGCCAGAGCCGGATCTTCGCATTCCAGCGTCTTGCGCCCCTCCACCGTCATGACAACTGTCCGGCAGGGCTCAATTGCTGAAATCGTAAGTCGCGCTGCGAAGGAACCAATTGCAGCTTCGGGCATCAAGGCGTCTCCAACGTTATATTCATCGACTCTGATGCCTGAATCCCGATCGAATGCATATGCCGTTCCTTCAACCAGCAGGTGCATGCCGTCGACCAATTCACCTCGAGCTATTATGGCCTGGCCGGGTGCGTGAGCACTCTCTTCCACCCATGGATTGAGCCGATCAATCAATTCCTCAAAACGGACATCCATCTCCAACTGGCTCATCGCGTCGTCAACCGAAGCAGCAAACAGGCCTTGCGCACCCGTCGAGTCCGAATATGCCGATTGCCAGGCAGCGACCACCAGGTCTTCGCATTTCTCCATGCCGCTCTCGAAATCATCAACAAAATCAAGATTCCGCCACTCCCCTTCACCCAGGATGCGCTGAACCACGCCTTGGGCTCTGGCGGTCATGGAGCACATGACCACGCGGGTGTCTTGTGCAGTCGCAGCGCGGATGCAGCGGGAGATGACATTCGCAGCGGATACGTCGAATCCGGACACACCGGTAAAATCGATCACAAGGCAAATCGGGCGAGGTTCCTGCTTGAGGGCGTCCAGGACACGCTCGCCCATTGGAGCAGCATTGCCAAAAATGACGAAGCCCCTCAGGCGGTACACGCAAACCCGGTCGCCCTGCTTCCGCAAGATGGCACGGTGGATGGCTGGACGGCGCCGGGAGCTACGCCACTGGTTGCCAGTGAACGAGGCGCTGATGACGTCGAGCCGGCTGTAGTGGATTACGAACATCACAACCGCGCACGCGAGCCCGGCCGCAACACCTTCGACGAACCCGAATACGCAAATGACCAATGAAACGAATAGTACGATTGCATAGTCCGAAGCCGGGATGGACTTGCGGACAACGAATACCCAGTCCCGTATCAAGCCAAGCCCGAGATAGATGACAAGTCCGCCAAGAAGGGGCATCGGCAGTGTCCCCAGCAACTCGCCTCCGAACAGCAGCAAGCAAACGATGGCGAGCGCAATCACGACACCTGTAAACCGGGTCTCAGCCCCGGTTGAGCGGCCCATCAGCGACAAATGAACTGCGTTGCAGCCGGGCACACTCGGACCAATCCCTGCCAGCAAACAGCCAGCGCCCTCTGCGCAAAACTCCCGGTCCATGTCGATCTTGCTGCCTGAACCCAGTTCGAGAGCATCGCCGTTCAGAATGATGCACATCAAGGTAATCAGAACCACCGAGAGGATCCCCGGCGTCTGGGACGCAACAACGCTCCAGTCAACCATGCCCAGCATGCGGGTTCCGAATGCGGGCCAGGATCCGTTCTCGGGAAGGCCGACAAAGAGAATTCCGCTGTCTCGTGCCTCGCCAGAGGATATCCCCAGAGCCAGCAGAACGCCGTTGTAGAGGATTATTCCAGCCACAACGGACACCGGGACTATGAGATAATGGTGCCAGCGAACCGTTATCGCGAACATCAGAAGAGCGTAGGCAACACCTGGAATCCACCGCCAGGCGATGCCGGGATCAAACAACTGCGGGAGGTCACGCAAAGACAGATCAATGCCGCTTGCCATCTTGATGCCGCTGACCGCGAGAACCCAGCCAAGGCCTGCGAGAAATCCTCCGATCAGAGGATAGGGCATGAAGCGCAGCAGGTTGGAAAGGCGGAACCAACCGATCAGGAGGAAGCAAAAACCTGTAGCGGCGGCAGAGAGGATCAGCACCATGTACATGGTGGCAGCCATCGCCTCTCCGGAGTCGGCCTCCATCCTGGTGGTCAAAGCTGCCGAAATCGTGACCAAGACCGCAGCGACGGGGAACTGAGGCACCGAGATTGTGCCAGGATAACTGCCTAACAGGGCAGTGACGATGCACAGGATGGCGGAGCCAACCAACACAGCTCCCTCCGCATGGGCAACCCAGGGCGCAAGCGGACCAGAAAATATGATGCTGGCGATTGATGTCTGGACGGCCACGACAAGCAGGGCGATGACCAGCCCAGTAGCGACAGCGGCGGGGAGTCTTGAGGTGCCGGCGTCGGCAATGAGTTCAGAAACGAGCGTCCGACTCACGGGATCAGGCTCCTCCCCGCTGCTCCAATCCTTCCAAATTCGATAGCATTACAACAGATGCTGCTGTCAAGAGCGGTAAACTGCGGCAGTTCGCGGCACGCTTTCCGGAACTTGTCATCCGTTGCTTGCGCGAATGCGTCAATTCCGAACAGCAGCAATCGGGAAGTGCGGTTGCATGGCACCTTGCGGCCTGAAGCCGGATTTCTTGCTCTGGTATACCAAGTCCGGCCCGATGCCGGTCCTGCTCATAGAACAGAAACCGGCTTCAATCGATCGGCATGTGCAAGCGGTCCACTGGATCACACATGAATTGCCCCATCTCCGCAAGCCAGTGCTGCTTCCCTGACCGCCTCGGAAAGTGTCGGATGGGCGTGGCAGGTCCGCGCAACATCTTCCGCAGCCGCTCCAAACTCCATGGCGACGCAAATTTCCTGAATGAGTTCGCCACAACTCGGACCGATCATGTGGCACCCAAGAATCCGGTCTGAACCTGTATCGGCCAGCAGCTTGATGAAGCCGTCCGCAGAGAGCGCCGCCTTGGCGCGCCCATTGCCCATGAACGGAAACTTTCCGACGGTGTATTTCCTTCCCTCTTCCTTCAACTGTTCTTCGGTCTTTCCGACCGAAGCCACCTCGGGATGGGTGTAGATGACAGAAGGAATAACGTCTGGGTTTACGTGGCCTGGCCTGCCGGCAATTGCCTCGGCGACGGCGGCTCCCTCATCCTCCGCCTTGTGGGCAAGCATTGGGCCTTCAACCACATCGCCGATCGCGTAGACTCCATCGACGGATGTCTTGAAGCCACTTCCTATTTCCACCTGCCCGGATTTGGTCGTCTTGATGCCTGCTTCCGCCAACCCCAATCCTTCGGTGTATGCCCGCCTTCCGGTTGCAACCAGGACGATATCGGCATCATGGCTGTGCTCGGAATCATCCTTGCGCAAACGATAACTCACCTTGGCGCCATTCTTTCCGGCCTCGACTGACGTCACCTGCGCGCCCGTGGTGATGGCAAGGCCCTGCCGCTTGAGCAAGCGTTCAAGTGTCTTGGAAACCTCGCCGTCCATGCCAGGCGTCACATGGTCCAGATACTCCAGCACTTTAACTTCGGAACCAAGCCGCGCATAGACCGATCCGATCTCCAGGCCGATGACACCGGCGCCGATCACCGTCAGCCGCTTCGGAACACCCGCAAGTTCAAGCGCGCCTGTGGAAGACACCACTGTCTTCTCGTCAATCTCCACACCGGGAATGCTGGTTGAATCAGAGCCGGTGGCGATCACGATATTGCGGGCGGAATGGGTCTCGCCGCTGACCTCGACCTTGCCGGGACCAGCGATTTTGCCCCAGCCCTTCAGCCAGTCCACCTTGTTCTTCCTGAACAGGAATTCGATGCCCTTCGTGTTTGCCGCAATTGCTTCCTGCTTGTAGGCAAGCATCTTTTCCCAATTCACTCCGACGGAAGAGCCGTCGAGACCCATCTTCTCGAAATTCTCATGGGCCTCATGGTACATGTGGCTTGCGTGAAGCAGCGCCTTGGATGGTATGCAACCGACATTCAGGCATGTTCCGCCAAGCTTTTCCCGTCCTTCGACGCAGGCTGCCTTCAGGCCAAGCTGGGCCGCCTTGATGGCGCACACATAGCCGCCCGGACCTCCGCCGATTACGATCACATCATATTCCGCCATGAAGGCCTCCTACTCCGATTGTTCTGATGCAGTGACCGGCGGGCATCCGGCGGTCCAGCCGAAAGTGATCTCAAATGCCCATCAACAGGCGATGAGGTTCTTCAATCAGCTCCTTGACCCGCACCAGGAAGGTCACGGCGCCCTTCCCGTCCACGATCCGGTGATCGTAAGACAGCGCCAGATACATCATTGGCCGGATGACGACTTCGCCATTCAGGGCAATCGGCCGCTCCTGGATCTTGTGCATCCCGAGAATCCCCGATTGCGGCGGGTTCAGTATCGGAGACGACATGAGCGAACCATAGACGCCGCCATTGGAGATCGAGAACGTGCCGCCCTGCAAGTCGCCCAATGCGAGTTTACCATCCCTGGCCCGGGATCCGAGTTCGGCAATCGTCTTCTCGATATCTGCGAAGCCAAGCAGATGCGCGTTCCGGACAACCGGCACGACTAGACCGGTTGGTGTCCCGACAGCGATGCCCATGTTCACATATTTCTTGTAGACGATATCGTCTCCGTCGATTTCGGCATTGACCTCCGGAACCTCAATCAATGCCTCACAGCAGGCCCTGACAAAAAAGGACATGAACCCCAGCCGAATACCGTGCTTTTCCTCGAATGCGGACTTGTAGGTGGACCGGATCTTCATGATGCCGCTCATGTCCACCTCATTGTAGGTGGTCAGCATGGCAGCGGTGTTCTGGGCGTCTTTCAGCCGCCTGGCAATCGTTGCCCGCAGCCTGGACATCCTGACACGCTCTTCCTGCCCTTCAGAGTCACGAACAGCCGGCGGTTGCGGCGCAGCAGCAACTGCCTGCGACTCTGCCGACTTGATCGCCGCCAGAACATCTTCCTTCATGATCCTGCCGTCGCGCCCGGAACCTGTCACATTCTCAGGCGGGATAGAATGCTGCGTCATGAGGACTTTGGCCGATGGCGCATCCTCTGGCTGCCGCTCTGCTGCGCCCGCAGTTTCGGTTACAGCCTTCGCTGGCTCAGCCGCCGGTGGAGCCTTGGCGGGTTCTTTCTTGGCTACGACAGCCTTGCCCGTTCCATCCCCGATTGTTCCAAGAAGCGCGCCCACCTCAACAGTTGTCCCCTGCGGTGCCAGGATCTCCGTCAGCACCCCTGACTCTGGAGCCGGAACTTCCAGTGTCACCTTGTCGGTTTCGAGTTCACAGACCGCTTCGTCCGCCACGACCGCTTCGCCCTGCTGTTTGAACCAGTTCCCGACTGTTGCCTCGCTGATGCTCTCGCCCAGCGTTGGGACACGGAGTTCTGCTGTCATCCTGTCATTCTCCGGAGATTGTGAGTGCTTCGTCCACAATCTGCCTTTGCTGTTCCTGGTGCTGCTTCAGTAGTCCGGAGGCGGGCGAAGCAGCGGCCTGCCGTCCGACATAGTCTACACGCTTCCACTTGGCCTTGATCCTCCCCAGCAACCACTCGAGATTGGGTTCGATGTAGTGCCAGGCACCCTGGTTGCGCGGCTCCTCCTGACACCAGATCATCTCCGCCCCCTTAAATCGGGACAGTTCCTTGATCAATGCCATCGCCGGGAAAGGATAACACTGCTCGACCCTGAGGAGGTAGATGTCGTTGATCCCCCTGGCATCCCGTTCTTCCAGAAGATCAAAATAGACCTTCCCGCTGCACATGACGACCCGCTTGATCTTCTGGTCCGGAACCAGTTCGGTCGAAGAGTTGCCTTGCTCGGCATCGTCCCAGAGAACTCGGTGGAACGAAGTGCCCGGCTTCATTTCTTCCAGTTTCGAAACCGCCAGCCTGTGGCGGAGCAATGACTTCGGGGTCATCAGCACCAACGGCTTGCGGAAATCGCGATGCATCTGGCGTCTGAGGATGTGGAAGTAGTTGGCTGGCGTTGTGCAGTTGGCAACGATCCAGTTGTCCTCGGCGCAAAGCTGCAGAAACCTCTCCAGCCTGGCGCTTGAGTGCTCCGGTCCCTGCCCTTCGAAGCCATGCGGCAATAACATCACCAGGCCGGACATTCTCAGCCACTTCCGTTCCCCACTGGCAATAAACTGATCGAACATGATCTGGGCGCCATTGGCGAAGTCGCCGAATTGCGCCTCCCACATCACCAGGGCATTCGGTTCACTCAGTGAGTAGCCATATTCAAATCCCAGCACCGCAAACTCGGAGAGCATCGAGTCGATGACCTGGAATTCGGCCTTTGATCCCTTCAGGTGATTCAGTGGAATATGCCTGTGTTCCGTGTCCTGATCGATGAATGCGGAATGGCGCTGGCTGAAGGTACCGCGGGTTGAGTCCTGCCCCGAGAGGCGTACGCCAAACCCGTCCTGCAACAGGCTTCCGAAAGCAAGCGCTTCGGCAACCGTCCAGTTGCATCCTTCACCCGTCTTGAAGATCTTTTTCCTGCCTTCAAGCAACCGGCGCAACGTCGGGTGGATGCTGAAGCCCTCGGGAACTTCAACCAGGGCCTTTCCGATCTGTTGCAGACGCTTGAGAGCCACGCCGGTCTTGCCGCGTTGATTATCGTCAATCTGGGACTGAATGTGCGCCCACCTGCCATCAAGCCAATCAGCCTCGTTGGGCCTGTAGGAGTTGGCAGCTTCAAACTCCTGATCCAGCCGATCCCGGAATTTGCCCTTGAGGTGCTCGGTCTCGCTGGCCGGGACAAGATCTTCGGCGTCCAGCCGCTCGGCATAGAGATCCAACGTCGTCTTGTGGTTCTTGATGATGCGGTACATCGTGGGCTGCGTGAACATGGGTTCATCGCCTTCATTGTGCCCGAACCTCCGGTAGCAAAAGACATCCACGACAACGTCCCGGCCAAACTCCTGCCGAAACTCGATTGCGACCTTGGCAGCGTGGACAACTGCTTCAGGATCATCCCCGTTCACATGGAAGATCGGAGATTCCGTCATCATGGCAATGTCTGTCGGATAGGGTGACGACCGGGAGTAGTGAGGAGCAGTTGTAAAACCGATCTGGTTGTTCACGACCAGATGAATGGTTCCACCAGTCGCGTGGCCAACGAGGCCCGAGAGCCCGAAGCACTCCGCCACAATTCCCTGTCCTGCGAAGGCGGCGTCGCCATGAAGAAGCAGCGGCACCACCAACCTGCCCGAGTCATCGCCCAGTTGGTTCTGTTTCGCCCTCGCCTTGCCCAGCACGACTGCATTGACCGCCTCAAGGTGGGACGGGTTGGCGGTCAGCGAGAGGTGAACACTGTTCCCGTCGAATTCGCGATCTGAGGACGCACCGAGATGATACTTGACGTCGCCCGAGCCGGCGACATCCTCCGGCTTGAAGCTGCCGCCCTGGAATTCATTCAATATGGCCCGGTAGGGCTTGCCCATCACATTAGCCAGGATATTCAGCCGGCCGCGGTGTGGCATGCCGATGACGATCTCCTTGACGCCGAGAGCGCCTCCCCGCTTAATGAACTGCTCCATCGCCGGAATGATCGCCTCGGCGCCGTCAAGGCCGAACCGCTTGGTTCCAGTGTATTTGTTCTGGAGGAACTTCTCGAACCCCTCGGCCTCGATCAGCTTGCGCAGAATTGCCCTTCGGCCCTCACGGGTGAACTGCACTTCCTTTCCGTAGCCTTCGATCCGCTCTTTCAACCATGAACTCTGGCGCGGATCGGAAATGTGCATGTACTGAAGCGCAAAGGTGCCGCAATAGGTCCGCTTTACCAACGCTTGGATCTCGCGCATCGTTGCGGTCTTGAGCCCCAGCACGTTGTCAATGAAGATCTGCCGGTCCATGTCCTCCTCGGCGAATCCGTAATTTGCGGGCTCGAGTTCCGGATGCGCGGTGTGGTGCGTCATTCCGAGAGGATCCAGCTTGGCTATCCGGTGGCCGCGAATGCGGTAGGCCCTGATCAGCATCAGCGCCCGGACCGAGTCCAGCGTCCTTTGTTGAACTTCCTTTTCCGGCAGGGAGACGCCGCCGGAAGCGGCAAGCGCCCGGATCTTGAGGTCGATGTCGCGGCCCAGCCCAGGATCCGCTTCCGGCCACTGACCATCGAAAGCGGCGACAAGTTCGCTTGATACCGTCCGCGGCCAATCCACCCGCTTCCAGGACGGTCCCGAACCGTTGGTTGCCGCCTCATCCCGAACGTCGGATGCTTCGAAATACCGTCGCCAGGTTTCGTCGACCGAGTCAGGACTCCTGATGTAGTCGGCTCGCAGCCGCTCTACATACTCGGCATTCTGGCCGTGCAAAAAGCTTGATGTGTGAAAATACTCGTTGGGGCTACCGTCATCCATGACGCACTCCGATCCTGCGGAATTCAGCCGCCCAGTGCCCTGACAACGGCTTCGCCTAGCGTAGCTGGACTCTCGGCGATTTCAAACCCTGCGGACCGCATCGCCTCGATCTTGTCTTCGGCGCCGCCCTTGCCACCGGAAATGACAGCGCCCGCATGACCCATGCGCCTGCCTGGCGGCGCAGTCAGCCCGGCAATGAAACCGGCAATCGGTTTGCCTCGGCCGTTCCGCTTCTCCGACTTGATGAATTCCGCTGCTTCCTCCTCGGCGCTGCCGCCGATTTCACCGATAAGGATGATCGACTCCGTCTCCTCATCCGCGAGAAACAACTCAAGGACATCAATGTGCTCGGTTCCCTTGACGGGATCGCCACCGATGCCGATGCAGGTCGACTGGCCAAGCCCGATGTCCGTAGTCTGTTTGACCGCCTCATAGGTCAGGGTTCCCGATCGGGATACCACCCCTACGCTGCCCTTCCGGTGAATATGTCCCGGCATGATGCCGATCTTGCATGCCTCTGGCGTGATGACGCCGGGGCAATTCGGCCCGACCAGCCTGCTGCCGCTGCCCTCCAGGGCACGTTTTGCCGTGATCATGTCCCGGACCGGGATTCCTTCAGTAATGCAGACGATGAGCTCCATGCCGGCCTCGCACGCCTCCATGATGGCATCCGCGGCGAATGGGGGCGGGACATAGATCGCCGTGGCGTTTGCCCCTGTAGCTTTCCTGGCCTGTGATACGGTATCGAACACCGGAAGGCCCAGATGCTCGCTTCCGCCCTTTCCGGGGGTTACTCCTCCGACCATCCGGGTGCCGTAGGCGATCGCCTGCTCTGAATGGAACGTTCCTTGCGCCCCGGTGAAGCCCTGGCAGATGACGCGGGTTTCACTGTCGACCAGAATTGCCATGGATAGCGCTCCGACTATTGCGTACCAGTTGAAGATACCGCAGCTATGATCTTTCTGGCTGCGTCACCCAAATCGTCGGCGGCAATCACATTCAGACCGCTTGACTGAATAACCGCCTTCCCCTTGTCCACATTCGTGCCTTCCAACCGGACGACAAGCGGAACTTCCAGCCCGACTTCCTTCACGGCCTCGACAACACCCTCGGCAATCGTGTCGCAGCGCATGATCCCGCCAAAGATGTTGATGAGAATGCCCTTCACGTTGGGGTCGGACGTTATGATCTTGAAGGCCTCGACGACTTTTTCCCGCGATGCGCCTCCGCCCACGTCAAGGAAGTTGGCTGGTTCGGAACCGTAGAGCTTGATGATATCCATGGTCGCCATGGCAAGACCGGCTCCGTTCACCATGCAGCCGATTTCGCCATCAAGCGCAATATAGCTGAGATCATGCAAGGACGCGGCAAGTTCCTTGGGGTCCTCTTCTGACTGGTCCCGCAACTCAAGGATACGGGGTTGCCTGAACAGAGCATTCGAGTCGAAAGACATCTTGCAATCCAAGCACAGCAAGTCTCCGTCGCCAGTCACGACGAGCGGATTCACCTCAAGCAGTTCGGCGTCTGTGTCCTGAAACAGCTTGAAAGCGGCTGCCACCAAGCGGCCGCACTGCTTGGCCGACTGGCCTGAGAGGCCAAGAGCCGCGGCACAGCTGCGTCCGTGATGGGGCTGGATGCCTGTTGCAGGATCCACTGCGAAAGTTGCAATCCGTTCCGGGTGCGTCTTTGCCACTTCCTCAATGTCCATTCCGCCCTCAGTCGAGCAAACAAAGGACACACGCGACTGGCTGCGATCAAGCAGCACTGCAAAATAGAGCTCCCGGGCGATCTCGGCGCCTTGCTCGATATAGACCCGGTTGACCTGTTTTCCCGCGGCGCCGGTCTGAAGCGTAACCAGGGTCTTTCCGAGCATCTGCCTGGCCTCGGCCGCCGCCTGTGCAGCAGACTTGGCAATCCTCACGCCACCGCCATCGCCTGCATCAGCCTCCTTGAACGAGCCCTTTCCCCTGCCGCCGGCATGGATCTGCGCCTTCACCGCCCAGACCGGACCCTTCAACTCTTCCGACAGCCCGGCGGCCTCTTCCGGGTCCAGAACAACCCTGCCTTCTGCCACCGGCAGTCCGAAATCCCGCAGTAATTGCTTTGCCTGGTATTCGTGTATGTTCATGTGGAATTCGCTTTGGAGTTTCTGGCGCGGATTGTCCTGTCAATCACCACTGCAACCGTGTCTCAAGGGTCTCGTCGGCCGGCAATACCACCTCACGACCTAGAGCGTCCCGTCGATACTGCGGCAGGCATCGACCAGCTTTCCGACGGCGCCCGCGGAATCCTCGAAGGCTTGTCTTTCCTGATCGTTCAGGCTGATCTCAACGACACGTTCGACGCCACCACCACCGATCACAACCGGCACACCCACATAGTGCCCATTCACCCCGTACTGGCCTTCAAGCAGGGCTGCACAGGGGAGAACACGCTTCTGATCCTTCAAATAGGCTTCAGCCATTTCGATCGCCGCTGCGGCAGGCGCGTGATATGCGGAACCCGAACCCATCAGGTTGACGATTTCGATACCGCCATCCCTCGTTCGTTGAATGATTTCTTCCAGCCGTTCACTGCTGAGCCAACCGAGTTCGACGAGGTCGGTCAATGGCACCCCGGCCACCGTGGAATACCTGGCGAGAGGCACCATGGTGTCGCCGTGGCCCCCAAGCACGAAAGCCGTCACATCCCTCATCGAAACACCGAGTTCCAGAGAGATGAAGTGACGAAAGCGCGCTGAATCCAGAATGCCTGCCATGCCGACAACCATGTTGGGCGGCAAGCCGGAGAATTTCTGGAGCGCCCAAACCATCGCATCAAGAGGATTGGTGATACAAATGACAAAAGCGTTGGGAGCGTTCTTGGCAATACCTTCGCCAACCGACTTCATGACCTTCAGGTTAACTCCGAGCAGATCATCGCGCGACATGCCCGGCCGCCGGGGAACACCGGCCGTCACTATGCAAACGTCTGCCCCCGCAATCCCTTCGTAGGTGGTGGTTCCCGAGATGCCGGCATCAAACCGGCTTATCGGTCCGCTTTCGACCAGGTCCAGCGCCTTTCCCTGTGGCAGGCCGTCCTGAATGTCGAAAAGAACGACATCTCCCAACTCTTTTAGAGCGCTCAAATGCGCAAGGGTGCCCCCAATCTGGCCCGACCCGATCATCGCGATACGGTATCTTTTCATCACCAAATCCCTAGCCTCAGAAAATGCCGAAACACCCGTAACGGCCACTAGTTTGGAAAGCAACTCAATTGAGAGGCTCCCATCTATGGTTCCAAATCCTGCCGGCGCGAGCGATCAATCCAGCCCCAGTTGGTCCGCTTTTTCGACAAGCACTTCGGCCTGGCGGACCGAAGCGTAATCGATGAGCCGGCCGTCGAGGGAAGCTGCACCCTTCCCTGCCGCTTCCGCATCCTTCATTGCCTGGAGAATTCGCCTCGCCTCGGCCACCTGTTCAACGGTTGGGCTCATTGCTGCATTCGCCAGTCCGATCTGCCTCGGATGGATGGCCCATTTCCCTTCGCAACCAAGCGCAGCCGCACGGTTTGCCGCTGCCAGGTACGCGTCATCATCCGAAAAATCTCCGAAAGGGCCATCAATAGGCCGCAGCCCGTTTGCCCTGGCAGCGACAACCATCCTTGCGAGGGAATAGTGCCACATATCGCCCCAGTGAACTTGCCGGGAGCCGTCTTCAAGTTCGTCGGTCAGAATGGAATAGTCCTCGCTGACCCCTCCTATTCCCGTTGTCCGCGCCCGGATTGACGCGGCAAAGTCGGCCACTCCGAAATGCAGGCTTTCGTTGCGGCTGGATGCCGCAGCAATCGCCGAGATGTTCTGCATGCCCAGCGCGGTTTCGACAATGAGTTCGAGCCCGATGCGATTGCCGAAGCCCTTCGCCTGCTCGATTTGCGTCACAAGCATATCGACCGCGTAGACGTCCGATGCTGTGCCAACCTTCGGAATCATGATGAGATCGATGTGTTGGCCGGCCCCCTCAACAACCTCGACCACATCCCGGTACATGTAGTGCGTATCGAGGCCGTTGATCCGGACGGACACCGACTTCGAACTCCAGTCGAGATCGTTGAGTCCCTCGATAATGTTCTTGCGCGCACTGGCTTTCTCGTCCGGAGCGACCGCGTCCTCAAGATCCAGGAAGATCACATCCGCCGCCGAGCGGATTGCCTTTTCGAACAATTCGGGCCGGCTGCCGGGAACCGCTAGTTCCGACCGGTTCAATCTTGATGGCGCCTGTTTCGGAACGGAAAAGCTCATGCCGGTTACTCCCGCAAAGTCTGGATGATCGATGGCGCGTTGATAAGTGCAGCCGCGCGACAGTCAAGTTGTAAACCGGGCCAATCCGATGCCGGAAGATGTCACTGCACCTCGTCAGAAACATGCTGAATTGGCGTGTTTGCGAATGACGCGAAGAAAGTTGGTGCAGCCTGCGCAGTTCGGTGTTACCGCCCCGCCGCCTGTCCGCTTCCGGACCCCTTCTTGCCGCAAAGGAGAGTGATCATGCCTTCAGAAAAAACCGGGGCTGGCAACTTTTTCGAGGACTTCAAGGTTGGCGTGACTTTCCAGCATCCCACACCTCGTACCCTGACGAGCGGAGACAAGGCACTTTGCAATGCCCTGTTTCCGTTCCGCCACGCGCTTCACTCCTCTGACGAGTTCGCTCGCCGTTGCGGCCTCGAAGAAGCCCCTTTCGAGGACTTCTCGTTGTTTCATTTTGTATTCGGGAAGTCGGTACCTGACATCTCCATAAACGCCGTGGCCAATCTCGGTTATGCCGAAATGCGCTTTCTGCGCATGGCATTTGTGGGAGACACGCTGAGCGCGGAATCGAGGGTGATCGGACTTCGGGAAACATCCAACGGGCGCGCCGGCATCGTCTGGGTCCGGACCACCGGATTCAACCAGCGGGGCGAGGCCGTGATGGAGTTTGCACGCTGGGTTATGGTCAGGAAGCGCAACGGACAGCCGAGTGGTCAGGAGGCCGTTGTCCCGGAGACATCGCCTGTTGTGCAAGCAGAGTATCTTCCGTCCCCGGCGGGGCTCGATTTCACGGACTTCGACTTCGCCGCCTCGGGAGAGAAGTTCCGTTGGTCTGACTACCGGCCGGGAGAGACCATCGATCACCGCTTCGGTGTCACCGTCGAGGAGGCCGAGCACATGATGGCCACGCGGCTCTGGCAAAATCCCGCACGCCTCCACTTCGATGGCTCCATGCGCGAAGACGGACGGCGGCTGATTTACGGTGGCCACGTGATCTCAATGGCGCGTGCCCTGACATTCTACGGCCTTGCAAACGCCCAGACCGTAGTGGCAGTCAACGCTGGCAGCCATGTCTCTCCCTGTTTTGCCGGAAACACGATCCATGCCTGGTCGAAGGTGCTGGATTTGTCGCCATGCGCCGTTCCGGGCGCTGGGGCCATGCGCTTGCGCACGGTTGCAACCAATGGGCATGCGGACGTATTCCCCGAGGACACCAAGTCACCAAATGTGCTTCTTGATCTCGATTATTGGGTGCTCATTCCCCTCTAGCCTCCGGTCAAGGGACCGAATAGCAATTGCCTGTAACCGCAACTTGATGGATAAACGCACGGAACGAGACCGCCTCACAGCACTGCCTGAGAATGGATAGACCTGCCCCAGACAATCGACCGCTTTCCCCCCATGCGACCATCTACCGATGGCCGCTCAATGCCATCATGTCGATCTTTCACCGGGTAACCGGAGTCGGCATGGCCGTCGGCGCAGTGCTCATCGTGTGGTGGTTTCTCGCCCTTTCCACTTCGCAAGCATACTTCGCGTTCGTCGACGGATTGCTCACTTCGCTTCTGGGTGATTTCGTCATGTTCTGCCTGCTTGTCACGCTTTGGTATCACTTGTGCAACGGTGTGCGCCATCTCGTCTGGGATACCGGCGCCGGTTTCAGCGAATCCTCTGTCAACAGGTCTGCCATTGCCGGCTTGTGCGGAACCATTTTGTTGACCGCTGGATCATTGGCTCTCATCCATGGCTTCTAGATCCTTCAAGACCGCATACAATCGCGTAGCAGGGCTGGGCTCCGCCCGCGACGGGACCAGACACTGGTGGTCGCAAAGGCTGACGGCCATCGCTCTCGTACTCCTTGCGCTGGCATTTGTTCCATTGTTCGGGATGTCTCTGGGCAACGGTCGAGAAGCGGCGCTTGCAACCTTCCAGCATCCTCTGGCGGCGCTGGCATCCATACTGTTCATCGTAGCCGGGCTGTTTCATTTGCAGCTGGGTCTGCGGGTGGTGATAGAAGATTATGTCCACGGCAAGCGGCTCGGCACGACACTTCATATTGCCAATGTGCTGCTTTGCTGGGGTTTTGCCGCAGCGGGTGTGTTTGCTGTCGCCAGAATCGCCTTCGGACAAGTAGGCTGACAAAGGGAACAGTATGGCAGCCTACGAAATAGTGGATCACAGCTACGATGTCGTGATTGTGGGCGCTGGCGGCTCCGGCCTTCGAGCGACCCTGGGCATGGCAGAACAGGGGCTCCGCACTGCGTGCATCACGAAGGTGTTCCCGACACGCTCGCATACAGTTGCTGCGCAGGGGGGGATCGCTGCCTCGCTGGGGAATATGGGACCCGACCATTGGCAATGGCACATGTTCGATACAGTCAAGGGATCGGACTACCTTGGTGACGTCAACGCCATGGAGTACCTTGCACGGGAGGCGCCAAAGGCAGTCTACGAACTGGAACATTACGGGGTGCCGTTCAGCCGGACCGAAGACGGCAAGATCTATCAGCGACCTTTCGGTGGGCACACGGCGGAATTCGGCGAGGGACCGCCCGTGCAGAGGACCTGCGCTGCCGCCGACCGTACCGGTCATGCGATCCTGCATACGCTTTACGGGCAGTCGCTCAAGGAACAGGCCGAGTTCTTCGTAGAGTATTTCGCCATCGATCTGCTCATGTCCGAGGACGGAGTGTGCAGGGGGGTGCTTGCCTGGCGGCTTGAGGATGGAACCATCCACCGGTTTGCCGCGAAGATGGTGGTACTTGCCACGGGCGGCTACGGGAGGAGCTATTTTTCAGCAACATCTGCGCATTCATGCACTGGCGACGGCAATGGGATGGTGGCGCGTGCCGGACTTCCGCTGCAGGACATGGAATTTGTCCAGTTTCATCCTACGGGCATCTATGGTGCCGGGGTGCTGATCACCGAGGGCGCCCGCGGCGAAGGCGGATATCTGACGAACTCTGAGGGTGAGCGGTTCATGGAACGCTACGCCCCAACCTATAAGGACCTGGCAAGCCGCGATGTGGTGTCGAGGTGCATGACCCTTGAAATAAGGGAAGGCCGCGGCGTCGGACCGCAGGGCGATCATATCCACCTCCACCTCAACCATCTGCCACCGGAGGTGCTTGCCGAAAGGCTTCCGGGAATTTCGGAATCGGCGCGCATCTTTGCCGGGGTGGAAGTCACGCGAAATCCGATCCCGGTACTGCCGACGGTTCATTACAACATGGGCGGAATACCAACCAACTACTGGGGCGAGGTGATCAATCCCGCCGACGACGACCCAGACCGGATTCAGCCCGGACTGATGGCGGTTGGCGAGGCTGGCTGCGCGTCCGTCCACGGGGCAAACCGGCTGGGTTCCAATTCGCTGATCGACCTGGTGGTGTTCGGGCGGGCCGCCGCAATCAGGGCTGGAGAGATTCTTGATCCTGACACGCCGGTTCCGGCTCCGGGCAAGGCCTCCACAGATGCAGCACTGGAGAGGTTCGACGGGCTGCGCCACGCTGACGGATCGGTTCCCACGGCCGAGTTGCGCGACCGGATGCAGCGGACGATGCAGGAGGACGCCGCCGTCTTCCGCAGCAGCGAGACCCTGGCCAAAGGCGCCAGGCGCATGACAGAGGTCGCTTCAGCCGAGGCAGATCTCAAGGTTTCGGACAGGTCAATGATCTGGAATTCCGACTTGATGGAGACGCTAGAGCTGACCAATCTTCTTGCCAACTCGATGGCAACCATTGTGTCGGCCGAAGCCCGCAAGGAAAGCCGCGGCGCTCATGCCCATGAGGACCACCCGCACCGGGACGACGAAAACTGGCGCGTGCACTCGCTAGCATGGGTAGAAGGAAGCCGGGTCAGGCTCGGTTACCGTCCGGTCCAGACCGAACCGATGCTGGCACAGGAAGACGGCGGCATCGACCTTGAGAAGATCGCGCCAAAAGCGCGGGTCTACTGACATGTGCAGGCTGCGCAAATTGAGTGTTCTGGCCATTGCCGGCCTGGCGGCCGCCTGCTCATCAGAACCAGTGTCACTGGAGCGGGCCAAGGAAATGTGCATGGAACCTGCCCGCAAGGCGCAGGCGCCAACAGGCTCGGTGGGATTTGGGGTCGACTCGAATGATGGTTTCTTCTCGCAGTTCAAGCTTGAGGTCACTGGCGACTATCTGTCGGGCCGAAGCCCGGACGAGGTGTTCGAGGAGTGTGTAGTGGAACGATCCGGTACCATTCCGGACCAGACCTACACGGACATAACCGGAGGAAGCTAACCGCAGAGTCCGGGCCGGGCAGCGACCAATCGTGAACTGCTGGCCAGCCGGACAATTCCAGGAGGCAATTTGCAATGGTTGAACTGGCGCTGCCGAAAAACTCGCGGATCAAGGTGGGCAAGACCTGGCCCAAACCCGAGTCCGCAAGCAACCTGCGGGAGTTCCAGATCTACCGCTGGGATCCGGATACCGGAGAAAACCCGAGAACCGACACCTATTTCGTTGACGTGGATGATTGCGGTCCGATGGTTCTCGACGCGCTCATCAAGATCAAGAACGAGATTGATCCGACACTGACCTTCCGGCGGTCTTGCCGGGAAGGCATCTGCGGATCCTGCTCTATGAACATTGACGGCGGCAATACGCTCGCCTGCATCAAGGGGATCTCGGAAGTGAGCAAGCGGGTCAAGATCTACCCCTTGCCACATCTGCCCGTAGTGAAAGACCTGGTGCCCGATCTGTCGCATTTCTATGCCCAGCACGAGTCGGTCATGCCCTGGCTGGAAACAAGGACCAACCGGCCGCGCGAGGAATGGAAGCAATCCATCGAGGACAGGAGGCATCTTGATGGCCTTTACGAGTGCGTTCTTTGCGCGTGCTGTTCGGCTTCCTGCCCGAGCTACTGGTGGAATAGCGACCGCTATCTGGGTCCCGCAGCCCTGTTGCACGCCTACCGGTGGCTGATCGACAGCCGGGACGAGTCGACCGGTGAACGACTTGACGATCTCGAGGATCCGTTCCGGCTCTACAGATGCCACACGATCCTGAATTGCGCACAGACCTGCCCAAAGGGACTCAATCCGGCCAAGGCCATTGCCGAAATCAAGAAGATGATGGTTGAACGAAAATTCTGATCAACCGCTGGGGTGGCCCGGGTCGCCGCGCCGAATTTCAATATTGGTTTCCTTCAGCCTGCTCTGCCGGGAAAATCCGGCAGCAATGAAATCCGGCTTCATGACCGGAATACACCCTGTTTTCCGTAAACTATCCGAATAGGTACGATCAAATAAATCAATATGTTGCAGGTGCAAACGGCAGTCCACGAACCATTTTGCCTGTTCACTCTTCGATCCTGTTGGTGATCAGAAATTCGGTACACGCTTGCCGATTTTCGTCAACTTTATTCATTGACTTGCCGACGCAATATTATGGTGATTGCTCACAGCAGTAGTTTGTTGCGCCGATAATCACCGAGTGTTACAGGCCTGCGGCAATGTAAACCAGTTCCGACAGATTTCGATTGCCGGACGATCCGGTGCCGGGAGCCAAAGGAACAACCAGAGGATCACAATGAAACTGACTTGGAAAACCTCCCTCGGGACAATAGCGGCCTCGGTCGCAGCAGCGGCAACATTTACTGCCAATGCGCAAACCACAAACTTGCGGATCCAGACGCACTTTTCTCCAGAAACCTTGTCTGGCCAGATGGCTGCCGAATTCCTCGAGGACATTGACGCGATGTCCAACGGCGAGATTCAGGTCGAAATGTTCTATTCATCGGCAGTGGTCAAGTCCGCCGAGACCTTTGACGCCGCTGCAACCGGCATTCTCGATTGCGACATGACCGGTGGTTCGTATCAAACCGGCAAAAACCCCGCTTTCCAGTTCGCAGGCGATCTGGCGGGTGGTTACACCAATCCGTATCAGCAGATGGCCTGGCTCCTGCATGGCGGCGGGTATGACACGCTGAATGAACTCTACAACGATCATGGAATGGAATTCATCGGCTGGTGGATCCCCGGTCCGGAATCGCTTTCGTCCATCCGGCCCATCCGTGGCGTTGACGATTTCAAGGACTGGAAGTTCCGGTCTCCCCCGGGAATGATGACGATGGTTTTCAAGAACCTCGGCGCATCACCGATCGTGATGGACTTCAACGAAATCTTCACGGCGCTGGAAACCGGGATCATCGACGGTGCCGACGCTGCGAACCTGACAAACAACGTGGGTCTTGGGCTCTATGACATCGTTGAGCACACCAACTTCCCTGGCTTCCATTCCATGCCTGCCGATCACCTGACCTGCCGGAAGGATGTCTGGGACGCCATGCCGGCCCACCATCAGGCAATTCTCAAGATTGGTATGCAAGCACTCGCCCTGAAGAATGCAACGGCAAATGAAGTGGCAAATGCCCGCACTGCCAAGGAACTGCGTGCCAAGGGAATCAACCTGTATGAATGGTCAGAAGAGGAACTGAACAAATACCGTGCAGCCGTGAAGAATGGCTGGACCGAGTTCGCGACAACGCCTGAAGCCAAATCGCTTCTGGATAGTCATATCAGCTTCCTGGTCGATCTCGGCTTGATGAGATAACCAACAACCAGGTCTTATCTGCGGGCAGCGTTTGACCTCTCAGGTCCGAGCGTTGCCCGCCAGATCAACAAGTGATGATTGGGCTGTTGACACACGAGTGTCCGGCTGGACTCTCCCCGCACCGCAATCCATAGTGAAACGACATTTCTTGCTGACCGTGAACGGCAATAGACCCATTCTACGGCAGTCTTGACGGGAGGAGGCGCCGTGGAGATCAACACTGGCAAGATACTCAACTGGATACTCCCGGGGGTATTCGTCATTTGCTGCGGCTGGGTGATCTGGCACATCCCCGCTTTCCTTCTCGACTACATTCCACCATCCACTCCGAGCCTGTTCGATCAGATGAGCGAACTGCATTCCAGGAAGGATGTCACTCCCGGTCTGGGTGGGCTGTTCGGGGACTATGCCGACCCGGTCGACTGGGCGGCGCTGATACTCATTCCGATCACAATGGCACTCGGCGTACGCAACATCAGTGTCGCCCATATGGAATTTCAGCACTGGCGGGCCGTTGACCGGGTAGCATTGTTCATCGGCCGCGTCGCCATGATCCTGATCCTGTCCATGACGATTGTCATGCTATATGAAGTGTTCCTGCGGTACGCACTGGAACGACCTACTCTTTGGGCCAACGAATTGACGCTGTGGATCGCCGGATTTGTCTTCCTCAGCTCCGGTCTCTACGCGATGCAACAGCGCTGCCACATTCGCATTTTCCTGCTCTACGACGTGGTGCCGCGATGGATGCAGCGGACGTTCGACGTAGTCTGGACGTTTCTGTTCGCAGTCTTCGCAGGGTTTCTGGTTTTTGGCAGTTATCAGCAGGTCTTCATCGTCAAATTCCACAAATGGGAGATGTTTGGAACGGCGTTCGATCCGCCCATACCGGCGACCGTGCAACCTGCCATCCTGATCCTCGTCGTACTCATCGCCGTTCAGGCGGTGGTCAACCTGTTTTCCGACTGGAACCTCGAGCCGACCGCTCACTCGGCCGCTGATGACGTCGATGAAGACGAAATTGCGGCGATCAAACGCCAGCTGGAGACATAATCATGGATGTCGGGACCATTACCATCGTCCTCGTTTTGGGGATGATTTTCCTGCTTGCAATCGGCATGCCGCTCGGGCTGGCCTCTGCAGTGCTTGCCCTGCTGATCATGGTCATGAAATTCGAGCCCGCGCTTCTTCTCAATCCGCTCAGTTTCGGCGAGGGTTTGCTGACTTCGAGGCCAGGCACGGGACCACTCTACATCCTGACACAGAAGATATTCGACCTGTTGACGGAATATGTCCTGATATCGGTGCCACTGTTCATTTTCATGGCGGCGCTCCTCGAGCGCTCCGGAATTGCCAAGGAAATGTACGACTCGCTCGATTACTGGCTTTCGCGGGCTCGGGGTGGCATCGCAATCGTGACGTCGTTGATGGCTGTCATCATGGCGGCCATGTCCGGGATCATCGGTGGCGAAGTCGTCCTGCTTGGCCTGATTGCCCTGCCCCAGATGTTGCGGCTGGGCTACAACCAGAATCTTGCGATCGGAACCATCTGTGCGTCGGGAAGCCTCGGGACGATGATCCCGCCCTCGATTGTGCTGATCATCTACGGGTTGATCACCGAGACATCGATCAAGGCGCTGTTCACTGCGTCCTTCATACCGGGTTTCATGCTCGCGAGTTTCATCATCATCTACATAGTCGCACGCACCCAGCTAAACCCGTCCCTTGCTCCGCTGCCGGAGAGCAGGCCCGGAGATCCAAGCAGCCTTCAGAAACTCGGTTTGTTCGGCGCCTTCCTTTCGATTCTCCTTTCGGGAGTTGCAGCGCTCCTGTTGCTGCGCGCAGTGTTTTTTACCGTGACAGGACAGAATGCGGCGCTGGACGCCTCAGTCGAGCCGATCTTTCTCGGCATGTCCGGCCACCTACCATACCTCGCTGGCACTCTCGTCATCGGTCTTGTCCTCACATTCTTTGTGTTTGGCCGGGAACGGTCTGCCGTAGGTTGGCGCCACGGGAAGGGGCTGGTTCCACCGTTTGCGGTCATCAGCGTGGTTTTGGGTTCCATATACGGGGGAATTTCGGGAATTACCGAAGCTGCTGGAATGGGAGCCTTTGCCGTTTTCGTGATCGCAGTCGCAAGGGGTGAAGCCACATTCGTGCTGTTATGGGACAGCCTGATGCGGACATTGAGGTCAACCGGTACGATCATCTGGGTCACAGTCGGGGCGGCGGCACTCGCCGGGGCCTACACGCTTGCCGGAGGGCCGGTCTATATCGCCAATCTGATCGTTGGCAGCGAAATGCCGACGATGGCTGTTCTTTTGACAATGATGCTGGTTCTGCTGTTCATGGGAGCATTCATGGACTGGGTCGGTATCGTCCTTCTGATAATCCCGGTATTTCTGCCGATTGTCCGGCGGCTGCCCATCGAGGAAATCGGAATTTTTGGTCAACTTGAGCCGAAATACGTGGCAGTCTGGTTCGGTGTCCTGTTCTGCATGAACATGCAGGTCAGTTTCCTGTCACCGCCATTCGGTCCGGCAGCCTTCTATCTGAAGTCAGTCGCACCGCCGCACATTTCACTGACGGACATCTTCAGGGGATTTCTTCCCTTTGTCTGCATCCAGTTGCTTGCCCTTGCGGTCTTGCTTGCATGGCCACCAATCATCGAGATCCTGCTTCCCTGAAGTAGCCGGGCCGTACCCGCAGGCGACGGGAGCATCAGCGAAAAGGTTGGGTGCCGGGAGCGCCACAAGTTTGACGTGTTGGCGATAGCCTCACCCGGAAGGCGCTCTGAGTGGTTCGCGTGGTGTCGACAGGCACCAGGCTGCGGCCGCACGCTGTACCGTGGTGAGTGCCACCAGCCTTGCAACTCCAGAGCGCCAACGACGCCGTGAAAGCACCTGAATTAACCCAAATATGGCACACCGAACTCCTGGCATGCCTTCATCGACCCAAGTCTGGCATCCGCTCCGTCGTGATTACTACGGTGTGCTGCATCAACCAGGGCGGGAATCCGCCCAAAATCAGGAACCCAGAGAGGTTTTGGGGTTCGGGCCGGCAGCAAATGCAGGCCGAACCGATGACACTGCATCCGCAATCCTGCCGAAGGCGACTGAATCATGAACATCAAGGAGTTGAAAGGCATTCTTGAACGTTGTGCCACCCTCCAAAGTACTTCTGACGAGCGCCATGGTGAATCGCTTGCTGGTACGAGCAAACTGCGTTCTGGCAGCATTCGAGCCGCGGTTGCCCCGGGGCTTTGCTTTCAGCCGCAGCAATTCTGCCTTGCAGGCATCTTGAAATCCAGCAGTGGTCAGCCAGCCAACATCGCGAAGCCTGCGCAGCATGACCAGTGGACTGACCTTGAATTTGCGCACAAGGCTTGGAAGAGCCACCTGTAGCTGTTCTTCGTTTTGGAGCTCGGCCTGCAAGTGTTCCGACGGCACAAGCAGTTCTGCTGCTACGCGATTGCACCACGCTTCAACATCGTGGGATGGCAAATTATGAGGTTCCGAAAGCGAAAGTGCCGAGCGGCCCAGCCAGACATGTGTCAATCCGTGAGCAAGGCTGAACACTTGTATAGCGCTCGGAGCGGCCCCGTTGACGAACACCAGGGGCGCAAGTTTGTCAGACGATGCAAACCCGCTGAATTCTGAAGGGTCCAGAGTGCGCCGCGTATTGTTGCCGACGACAGCTGACACCATGACCAATACACCGAGCTCATCCGCTCTTTCGGTCAAATAGTGAAGCGTTGATGTCCAGGACGGCAGGCTCCTGCGGTCTTCCAATTCAAACTCAAGATCAGCGCGCATGATTGCCGCTATCTTCTCCGTTTCGCTCGTCAAGGCCGCCGAACCTACGAATGGAAGCGGATCGTGTTCCTCAGCAATTGCATGCTCATAATACCAGCCCTGACGATCAACACTGAGATACATGGCGTCGAGCAGATTTGGACTGAGGCGGCGGTCCAACTCTCCGGCCTTGGTTCGAAGGTCGGGAAGCGGACAACGCTCGTCTGGCGGTTCGGGGAGAAACAGATATCCGAACGGGACTTGGACTGTCTTGGAAAAACTCTCGAGCTGCTTGAAAGTTGGTTTCACCTTGCCCGATTCCCATCGATGATAGCTCGGAAACCGGTAAATCAAATCTTCGACTTCGAGCCCGGCGCGCTCCCGTGCCCAGAATAGAAGCTGTGGTTGAACGTTAACCCGCATCGCCTGCCTCCTGAGTACTGACTCTTGCCTGCCGACCAGCCGGAATTACACCAAGAGCCGTAGATACACTCTGTGTCATAGCTCGGTGAGACGAGTATTGCGAATTCTGCAATTTCGGCAGTCGGGCTTGATCAAGAGGTCGCCATTCTTACGGTGGCAACCTCTCCAAACCCGGAACAGCTGTAAGCAATCTACAACCTCCAGACCATCTCGGACGTCCGGTCACATGCACGGACACGCAGGCAGAACTGTCAAGTGCGGTCTCGAGTCAACTCTCTGAGAACATTCGACAAAACAGCGACGTCCTCCAGAAATTTGGGGTTGGCAGCTACTGAACCCCTGCACGCCAGTCAACCGCAACAGAACTCCATTTGGCAGGCCTTGATCTCAACTCGCATATTCCACATGCAGCCGTTATTTGCTGCGCAGCAAATTAGGGCACTTGGTCAAATGTCGGAATCACTTGTCAATGATTTTGCTGAGGACCTATAGGATGTCATGGAGACCGAGCCCCTTGTCCGGCAAATTACCGATAGACCAACACCGATGTTGTCTCGCAACTGCTCAGCAGTTTGCACTTTCAAATTTGAAAGTATCAATTTCGAAAACGAAAGCGGTTGCGGCAACGGGGACGTCCACATGCGACAAACTGGCTATTTGTTCTGATTGATGCCCCACATCCACAACCCCACATCAATTGCACTTTACTGTCTGTTCAGTTTGCAACCGCGCAGCAGGCCGGTTTGGCAGGCTAAGCGCTTCTCGCTATGACTGCGGTGCTGCTTGGCCTGCCCCGGGAGTGACCCAATCATGGCCTCTTCCAGTTGACAACAGGATCATGGCACGGTCGCCACGAAGGGATTATCGAGACTGGCTCCTTCAATTGTTGCCTTGCTGGCAAGCATGCTGACATAGATCACGGCGCCACGACGGAGGTTCGCCTCCTCAAGATAGGCGGCAACTCTCTGCTTGACCATGCTGAACGGCAACTCGGGAGTGAATCTCGTATGGCGTGATTTTGGCTCTGTCTTTCCCGGCATTCCGAATCACGCAGCCATGGCCAGTTCCCGATTGTCATTGGCAGAATTTGACGGGTAGGTGGCCTGCCAGGTTTGCGCAACTCTCTCCCATGCGGCATCGAAACGACCTGACTGGTGGAGGGCTCGGAATGTCAGCACGGCCTGTCCTCCGGGCCGGCTCCAACGTTGTCCGCTGCGCTTCATCCGTTGCTGCACCAGGTTCTTGCAGGTGGATTCTACGGCACCGGAACCGATCACGTAGCCGTCTTCCCTGGCTTTCAGGTAACCCATGCGACAGCGGTTGTTGCGGAAGAATTCCAACTCCCGTTCCAGAACGTCCTGACCCTTGTCGTTGTCGCGGTAGACAAGATAACGGATGGCGTTGATGACTTGGGCGGCACCATCGGCCTCATGGCGAAGAATGTGCCGGTACTTCAAGAACCATTTCATGGCCTGATCACTGCCGCTGCCATATGCGGCGTCGGCGACATCCTTCAAATGCGCAATCGCATGAAAAATATCCAGGATTTCCTCATCCGGCATCAGATGGTCAAGAAACGTCCAATTGTCTGGTGCCCCGTCGGCGATGGCAAGCAGACGCAAGTCTTTGCCGCCTTGTCCCATCCAATAGGCAACCTCCTGAGCCAGAAGCCGCTTGAGATGCGTCTTGCCGGCCTCAGGCATCCGACCGAATTTCCGGCTTCCAAGTGTGTTGCCATCCTTGTCCAGGAAGGCAACGACCCCGCAAGAGGCCTCGCGCCAGCCGGCTTCACGGGTCTCGGAGCCTTGCTGTTCCTTATGCATGCGAAGCATGACCCCATCCAGTGCCACCATGATCGTCGCCGTGCCCTCGGGAAGCGCCTCCCGTCGGCGTTCTTCATCCAGGGCCTTGATTTCCATATCATGCCAACGCTTGTCCGCCTCCTGCGACAGCCGGCTGATGCTGCTGGCCGATGGGTTCTCGCCGACAAGCCGGTTCCATGCCTCGACGGCTTCTTCCGCCGTCAATTTGCAGAGCAGATACGTCGATAGCTTCGCCGCCAAAGGGGTCATGCCGCCCTCGCACAGGCCAATCAGCCGCTCCAGTGGAACCACCGCATCCCCCTTGCCGGATGGCCGGTAACGACAGCGGCGATAGGTGACTTCACCGAACAGCGACATCGCCTTGCCCACTGTCGGTTGCTTACAGTGAAATGACTTCTTGTCTTCGATGATCTGTTCACCGAAGTCGTCAAGCTCTTCGTAGACATCCTGCAACTGGTCACAGCCGGCCCTACGCAGCATCTCATGCAGTCCCCACTCCGGTGCTGACGGGTGAAGACGGATCAGGCCCGCCAGTTTCTTCGTCAATCCCGCAGCGGCAAATGCCTTCTTGATCATGCCGGCCCCCTCGCCGACAACTTCTTCCAACACTCTTGCGGCCTCATCTTCGGAAACATCATTGGAACTTGGAAACGGAATTGATAGGCTTTTCATTGGAGTGCTCCATTCTGTGGGCAGCAATTGGGTGTGCCGCGTTCAGGATCGTCGGAGCACTCTGCCAGACCTTCCTGACAGTGCCCCGATACGGACAAAATGACAAAATCTGCCAAATGTCGCGAATATTAGCACGAGAGACCGGTCGGGCGGAATCCCACTTCAATCAATTCAATGACTTACAGTTCGCAAATCCCGCCACCAGAGAAACGCACCCGGCAACTCCCTCCCGGGAATGCGACGTTCCAGCCTCAGCACATGTATGCCAAAACGGGATTTGACTGGGACCGGACATAGCTGACCTTCCTCAAGAACCTCGAGAAACGTGTCGATCTCCGGTACAGTGTCCCCCCGGGTTATCTGCCCGAGCCTGCCGCCTACCCGCCCGGACGGGCAATCCGACAGGTCGCGTGCAAGGCTTGCAAATGCGTCCGGCTTCCGCACCAGCCTTTCAATGGTTTGTGCAGCCCGCCGACTTGCAGCCTCCCCGGCAGCAGAGTCATCTGGCTGCGCAGCGAAGAGAATGTGCGATGCATTGTAGAATGTAGGGCTCTTGAACCGATGCCGGTTGCTCTCGAAGTAGCGGTGGCAGAATTCCTCGTCTGTTGATGGAATCTCGACTTCCGTCTCAATGACTTGGCGGATCAAGGCCTCCTCGCCGGTCTCGCACCGTCCGCTTGCATTTTGTTCGGGTTGTGCCTCAATGCCGAGCGCCCGGGCGCGCTGGAGCAGCAACTCCCTGATTATCAGCGCATGCACCGCCTTGCGGTAGGCCTTGGCAGGGTCGGAAGCAAAATGGTTCTGCGCCTCGGCTGCGATTGCCTCCGCTGCAATTGCAACGCCGTTGACCGTTACTGTCATCGGGACCCCGGCAAGTTTGCGCCCAACTGTCCGGCGCCACCGAGTTTGGGATCACCGTGCATGCGCACAATCTGGTGGCCGGGACGCCAGAGATAATGAACGGGAGCACTCAGCATGTGCACCAAGCGGGTGAAAGGAAACACCAGGAATATCGTCAGACCGAGAAACAGGTGCACTTTGTAAATCCAGTGCACATCTGCGATCAGGCTGGGCGCGCTGATATCCAGGATCAGAATTCCCTGTGCCCATGCCATGAACTTGAGCATTTCTGCCCCATCAAGGTGATCAATCGAAACCAGGATCGTCGACAACCCGAGCACGAGTTGCAGATTCAGGATTGCGATGATCGCAACATCCCCGGAAGTGGACATCCTTCTGATCCGGGGGTCTGCAACCCGCCGATAGAGGAGCAGGAGTCCGCCAACCAGCGCAATCGCACCAGCGAATCCGCCGATCACCATCGAGGCCATCTGTTTGGTCCCGTGCCCGATTCCGATCCACTCGAAGACCGCCACTGGTGTCAGCAATCCTACCAGGTGTCCCAGGAACACGATCAGGATGCCCGCATGAAAGAACACAGAGCCGGTCATCAGCAGGCGCCGCCGCAATAGCTGACTGGACTGGGCCCTCCAGGAATAGGGAGCCCGGTCATATCGAATGATGCAACCCACCACGAACACGGCAAGTGTCACATACGGATAGATTCCGAAGACAATCATGTGAAGTGTCTGCCACATCGTGTCACCGCCTCTTGCCGGTTGTATTCGTCCAGTTGGTCTTGCGTGAAACATTCGCGGCATCTGCCTCCAGCATGCGCGACAGGCTTGCTTCGGCAACCGCACAGGCCGGTGGCCTGTTCGAACCAGCACCTTCAGGGCCAAAAACAACCGGATCCTCTTCCCAGTTCCGGTCGAGAGCATCGAGATCATCCGGGTCGTCCAAGTCATCCTTGTCGGAGGTCATGGCGACGCCGTTCATCCGGGACTTCGGGTGATCGGACAACTCCACCATCGCCGCAAAAATGCAGGCATAGTCGCTGTGTCGCGCTTCGAGACGCCGCCTGAGCGCGATCGTGATGTGCACGACTTCACCGAGCAGCAGCCGCGCTTGCTTCAACGGTTGTGTCGAACCGAATTCCAGAAACACCGGAACGTAATCCGGAAGTTCGCTGGTGCTGACAGAATAGCCACTCTGTTCGTATAGCGCCGACAGATCCACCATTGCCTGCCCGCGCTCACGGCTTTCACCGTGCACATGTTCAAACATATTCAAGGACAGCGAACGGGTTCGATCAAACAGGTGCACATATTGCTCCTGCAATTTGTAGATGTCGCTTGCCGCGAACTTCTCGGTGAACGAAACAACCCTGTCGAGGCACGCACCGCCAAGCAGCCCTTCCTTGCGCAATGCGTAGGCAAGTTCCGGCATCCCCTGGCGCAGAACGGTATTCGGGTAGCTCAGCAGCAGCGAGAATATCTTCAGTGTTGCGATCATTTTCACGGACCATTCATGGCCGCGCCAGCGGGAACCGGTCGTCCACCACCGAACAAACCGGAGTCTCCGTAACAGCCATTGCCGAAGCTGAAGCCGCAGTGGCCCTTCAGCCCCTCCATAGCCTCGCCCTGCTCCCGATGTGTTGTCGGAATGACGAACCGGTCCTCATACTTGGCGATGGCCATGACCTGATACATTTCCAGAATCTGCGCGGGCGTGAGCCCGACTTTTGCTGCAATCGTCTCGTCGATCACTCCATCAACGCTTCGGGCACGCATGAACGCCCGCATGGCAAGCATTCGCTCCAAACCGCTCAACACTGGTTGCTCGTTTCCGGCTGTCAGAAGGTTTGCGAGGTAACGCACCGGAATCCGCAAGGATCGTACATCCGGCATGCCGCGGTCGAGTCCAAGTTGCCCAACCTCCGCAGCAGACTGGATCGGCGAAAGTGGCGGCACGTACCAGACCATGGGCAGCGTGCGGTATTCCGGGTGCAGCGGAAAGGCGACCCTCCACTCCACCACCATCTTGCGAACCGGCGATTGCCGCGCGGCCTCGACCCAGGCATCGGGAACCCCATCGGCCCGGGCCTGGTAGGCAATCTCCGGATCATTCGGATCGAGAAAGATGTCGAGTTGGGCCTGGTAGAGATCCTGATCGTCCGGGACCGAAGCTGCGGACTCCAGCCTGTCCGCGTCGTAGAGCATGACGCCAAGGTAGCGAATGCGGCCGACGCAGGTTTCGGAACAAACGGTCGGTTCTCCCGCTTCAATTCGGGGGTAGCAAAAGATGCATTTCTCTGACTTGCCTGAGACCCAGTTGAAGTAGATCTTCTTGTAGGGGCAGGCCGAGACGCACATCCGCCAGCCGCGGCACTTCTCCTGATCAATGAGAACGATGCCATCTTCCTCTCGCTTGTAGATTGCGCCCGAAGGACAGGCAGCGCTGCAACTGGGATTGAGGCAGTGTTCGCAGAGGCGCGGGAGGTACATCATGAATGTGTTTTCAAAGGCGCCGTAGATCTCCTTTTCCACATCCTCAAAGTTGGTGTCCTGCGACCGCTTGCTGAATTCGCCTCCGAGTATTTCCTCCCAGTTGGGTCCCCAGGAAATCTCCTGCATGCGCTCCCCGGTCAGAAGCGATCTTGGTCGGGCAGTCGGAAAACTCTCCGATTCCGGAGCCGCCTTGAGGTGGTCGTAATCGAAAGTGAATGGCTCGTAGTAATCGTCGATCTCGGGCAGGTCAGGATTGGCGAATATTTTTGCCAGTATGCGCCATCTTGCCCCTCCTCCCAGCTGGAGCCTGCCATTCCTGCGCCGCACCCAGCCGCCCTTCCAGCGTTTCTGATCTTCCCAAGATTTCGGATAACCGATGCCTGGCTTGGTCTCGACATTGTTGAACCAGGCGTATTCCAAGCCTTCCCTGCTGGTCCAGACATTCTTGCAGGTCACCGAACAGGTATGGCAACCGATGCACTTGTCGAGGTTGAGGACCTTCGCAATCTGCGCCTTGACTTTCATCCTTGGACCTCCTGCCTGGCTTCAGGCTTCCTGTCCAACCACTCAACTGAAGGCAGACGGCGAACCACAACGAAGTCGTCCCGATTGGAACCAACCGTCCCGATGTAATTGAACCCGTAAGCCTGGTGGGCGTAGCCACCGACCATGTGGGTCGGTTTGACAAGGGTACGCGTCACGGAGTTGTGAATGCCTCCCCGCAATCCTGTAAGCCTTGAGCCCGGCGTGTTTATGATCTTCTCCTGGGCGTGGTACATGAAGGTAGTGCCCTCCATGATCCGCTGAGAAACCACAGCCCGCGCAGATAACGCTCCATTGGCGTTATAGGCTTCAACCCAGTCGTTATCCTCAATCCCTACCTTCTTGGCGTCGGTTTCACTGATCCACAGGATCGGACCGCCGCGAGCGAGGGTCAGCATCAGCAGGTTGTCCGTGAAAGTGGAGTGTATTCCCCATTTCTGATGCGGGGTTATGAAGCTCAGCACCAGTTCGGGATCGCTTCTGTTAGCCGAGACCGGCAGTGCTGCAACCGAGCGGGTATCGATGGGCGGCCGATAGACTGCAAAACCCTCGCCGAAGGCCCGCATCCACAGATGGTCCTGATAGAGTTGCTGCCGCCCCGTCAGGGTTCGCCACGGAATGCGCTCATGAACATTCACATAGCCTGCGTTGTAGCAAACCTCCTCGGATTCAAGGCCCGACCATATTGGAGAGGTGATGATCTTCCGCGGCTGCGCGAGAAGGTCGCGAAAGCGGATGCGGTCATCCTCCCTTGGCCTGGCCAGGTGACGATGGTCCCGCCCGGTACGCTTGCCAAGCGCTTCCCAAGCCCTCACCGCGACCCGGCCATTGGTTTCCGGCGCCAGCGTCAGGATGGTCTCTGCGGCGTCGATATCGGTCTCGATGCGCGGCCTGCCGCCAACCGGATCACCATCGGCGACACGCCCGTTCAATCTTCCAAGGTCTGCCACCTCGTCAAGAGTCGGCCAGGTCAGCCCCTTGCCACCATTGCCAAGGCTGTCCATGAGCGGCCCCAGAGCCGCAAACCGGCGGCCGATATTGGGATAGTCCCGTTCCACGACCGCTATCTGCGGCATGGTTTTCCCGGGCACGGGTTCCGTTTCCCCGCGCTTCCAGTCGCTCACACCCAACGGCTGTGCAATTTCAAATGGTGTATCATGCAGGATCGGCGCCAGAACCACATCCTGTTCCTTGCTCAGCACTTCCGGCGCAATGCGGGAGAATGTTTGCGCAAGTCCCTTGAATATCTCCCAGTCGCCACGCGACTCCCAAACCGGATCTACCGCCCGGCCGAACGGATGGATGAAAGGATGCATGTCGGTCGTGCTGAGATCGTTTTTTTCGTACCATGTGGCGGAGGGCAGCACGATGTCCGAATAGACGCATGTCGTGGACATGCGGAAGTCAAGTGTCACCAGAAGGTCAAGCTTGCCTTCGGCAGCCTTATCCCGCCAAACAATCTCCCGCGGTTTGTCGGCACCTGTCTCTCCGAGATCGCCGCCGGTCGCGCCATGGGCTGCGCCAACGAGATGCCTCAGGAAATACTCATGTCCCTTGGCGGAAGCTCCCAACAGGTTGGAACGCCAGACAAACAGATTTCTCGGCCAGTTCAGGGGGTTGTCCGGATCTTCGCATGACATGCGCAATGCGCCGCTTCGCAACCCCTCTACCACATGTTCTTGCGGACTGTGCCCTGCTTCCCGCGCTGCCGACGCTATTTCGAGCGGATTTGTCTGAAGTTGCGGGGCCGATGGAAGCCAACCCATTCGCTCCGCGCGTACGTTGAAGTCGATCAACTGGCCTTCCCAGTTGCCTTCCGGCGCAGTTGGCGACAACAGTTCGGATACGGGGATGCGCTCGTAACGCCACTGATCACTGTGCGCATACCAGAAGGATGTGGTGTTCATCTGGCGCGGGGGCCGGCCCCAATCGAGGGCAAACGCCAGCGGCAGCCAACCTGTCTGTGGACGGACCTTTTCCTGTCCGACGTAGTGGCTCCAACCGCCGCCCGGCTGGCCGACGCATCCGCACATGACCAGCAGGTTGATGATCGCCCTGTAGGTCATGTCCATATGGTACCAGTGATTGATCCCGGCCCCGAGTATGACCATTGAGCGGCCGCCCGTCTTTTCGGCTGTTCGAGCAAACTCGCGTGCAACCGTGACTATCGAGAGTGCCGGCACGCCCGTCACCTCCTCTGTCCAGGCAGGCGTGTAGGGAACCGGGTCGTCATAACTGGCTGCTGCGTGTGGGCCTCCAAGGCCCTGGTCAACGCCATAGTTGGCCACCAAAAGGTCATGCACGGTCGCAACCGGCACACGCCCTTCCTCAAGATCAAGCATACGTACTGGAACCCTGCGGCGCAGCACTTCCTCATGCTTGCCCGCGACATATGGCCAACTGGCCCTGCCGCCAAAATAAGGGAACCCGACCTCGGCAACCTCATCGTGCCTGCCCTCGCCTGTGAGGCTCAGGCGCAACCTTGCTGGAGAATTCTCGCCAGACGCATCCCCGAGGGTCCAACGCCCGTCTTCGCCCCACCTGAATCCGATCGAACCCGTTGGCGCAACAAGGCTTCCGTCCGCATCGTCGATTGCCACCGTCTTCCAATCAGGGTTGTTGTCCTCACCGAGCCGGTCCGTGAAATCCGAAGCGCGCAGCAGCCTGTCCGGGACAAAGAAGCCATCCCGTTCAACGAGCCGAACGAGCATCGGCATGTCGGTGTTGCTCCTGCAGTAGTCGCGGAATGGGGCCGTCTGCCTGTCAACATGGAATTCGCGCAGAACCACATGCCCCATCGCCAGCGCCAGTGCGGCATCCGTCCCCTGTTTGGGATGCAGCCAAACATCGCTGAATTTTGCCGCCTCCGAATAGTCTGGCGAAACAACGACCGACTTGACCCCCTTGTACCGAGCCTCGGTATAGAAATGCGCATCGGGTGTCCGGGTCTGCGGAACATTCGATCCCCAGAGGATCAGGAAGTCGGCGTTGTACCAGTCAGCGCTTTCGGGAACATCCGTCTGCTCGCCCCAAGTTTGAGGCGACGATGGTGGCAGATCGCAATACCAGTCGTAGAATGACAGGCAGACGCCACCAAGAAGCGACAGATATCTGGTGCCGGCTGCGTAGGACACCATCGACATCGCCGGGATTGGTGAGAATCCAACCACCCTGTCAGGACCATATTTCCTGATTGTGTGGGCGTTAGCAGCAGCGATGATCTCGTTGACCTCATCCCAGTCGGAGCGCACAAAACCTCCAAGACCCCGGCGGGAAACCCATGAGGCGCGCTTTTCCTGATCATCGACCAATGATCGCCATGCGGCCACTGGCGCCAGGCCCTGACGGGCGCGGCGCCATTGCCGGAGAAGGTGCGAGCGCACCAGGGGGTAACGTACACGGTTGGCTGAATACAGGTACCAACTGTAACTTGCCCCCCGGCTGCATCCCCTGGGTTCATGATCGGGAATATCCGGCCTCGTACGAGGGTAATCGGTTTGCTGTGTCTCCCAGGTTACGATGCCTCCCTTGACGTAGATCTTCCATGAGCAGGAACCCGTGCAGTTGACGCCATGCGTTGAACGGACAATCCGGTCGTGCTGCCAACGACTGCGGTAACCGTCTTCCCATCTCCTGTCCTCGCGTGTGGTCATTCCGTGACCCTGCGAAAAAGTTGAAGCGGCCTTCGGTGCAAGAAAGTGAAGGCGTTCAAGCAGTTGAGCCATGCCATGTCTCCGATGAGCGAAACTCGTTACACGCTGCTGCGCGACCAGAGCTGCGGCGAATTCCGGCTGTTGTAGAAGATGAAGGTGAGCACGATGCACAGGATGTAGAACGCCATGAAGCCCCACAGCGCCCATTCTGGTCCACCGGTCATCTCAATTGATGTCCCGTAAGCCTTCGGAACCAGGAATGCTCCGTAGGCTGCGATTGCCGACGTGAAGGCAATTATCGCCGATGCCTCGCGTTCCGCTTGCCGCACGAATTCGACCTCATCCAATCCGGGCCTGATGCGGCGGATTTCGGCTCTCATGATCATCGGGATCATCTGGAAGGTGGACGCGTTCCCTACTCCGGTAGCGAAAAACAACGCCATGAATGTCCAGAAGAAGCCCCAGAAAGCGCCTGGTTGGTCCTTGATGGAGATGAAGAACAGAACCAGCCCCACCGCAATGATCATGCAGGCAAAGACCCAGGCGGTTACCCGCCCTCCTCCGTAGCGATCGGATGCCCAGCCCGTGGCCGCCCGGCTCAGTGCGCCAACGAGCGGCCCCAGGAAGACAAGTTGCAGCGAGTCAACCTCGGGAAACTGGGTCTTCGCCAGCAGCGGGAACCCTGCTGAGTAGCCGATGAACGAACCGAACGTCCCTGTGTAGAGAATACACATGATCCAGTTCTGCTTACGCTTCAGGATGACAAGTTGTTCCCTGAGCGGAGCCTTTACTGAGGCGATATCATCCATTCCGAACCAGGCGGCGATCGCACCGGCAACCAGGAAAGGCACCCAGACAAATCCCGCATTCTGAAGCCAGATGGCTTCGCCGGTTGATGCGATGGTCTGGGGTTCCCCGCCCAAAACTCCAAACACTCCGATTGTGATGGCCAGGGGAACCACAAACTGCATGACGCTGACGCCTGCATTGCCCAGGCCGGCATTGAGCGCCAGTGCATGGCCCTTTTGAGTCTTTGGGAAGAAATAGCTGATATTGGCCATCGACGAGGCGAAATTGCCGCCGCCCAGTCCGCAGCAGATGGCGAGGGCAGCGAGCAGGCCGTAGGATGTATCAGGCTCCTGCACGGCAAATCCCACCCCAAGTGCCGGAACCAGCAGCGATGCAGTGGTCAATGATGTCCACAACCGTCCGCCGAAGATCGGGATCATGAAAGTGTAGAATATCCGGAGCGTGGCGCCGGACAGTCCAGGAAGCGCCGCCAACCAGAACAACTGGTCGGTTGTATAGTCAAAACCGATCTCGGGCAGCCTTGCCACCACGATGCTCCAGACAAGCCACACGGAGAACGCCAGCAGCAGGCACGGGATCGAGATCCAGAGATTGCGCCTTGCGACAGACCGGCCGTGCTGAATCCAGAACTTCTCGTCATCGGGGCGCCATTCAAGCTGCAACCGCTTTCTTGCCGAAACTGCATTCATTGCACTGCCTCCCGGCCTGATGTGTGAGCATCGCCTTGTGTGGCTGGTTCTTCGTATTGGGTTTCTGGCAGATCGCTGAGTTCGCGCTCTTCTGCGAGTTCGGGATAACGCCGACGTTCCATTCGCCGGATGGCAAAGTGCATCCACACGGTGCTGAGCAGTACGACTGCGAACAGCAACATGAAGCAACTGGTCCAGACGCTGGTTACGTCATTCAGAATTCCGAAGGCTATGGGGAGGACAAAGCCACCCAGCCCACCGATCATGCCTACCAATCCGCCGACCGTGCCAACATGATTGGGGTAGTAGACAGGGATGTGTTTGTAGACAGCTGCCTTCCCCAGGGACATGACAAATCCCAGCACAACCGTCAGAATTACAAATGAGACCAGATCAACACCGAAACTGAATGAAATCGGTCCCTGAATTCCGCTGATGACATACTGTGTCTCGGGATAACTCAGGACAAAGAGGCAAAGCAGCGACACGATGAATGTGAGATACATCACGAACCGGGCGCCCCAGAGATCTGACATCCAGCCCCCGAGGGCACGGAATATCGAACCCGGCAAGGCATAGGCCGCTGCCAGCATGCCTGCGAACTTCAGATCAAGGCCGTAAGCGCCTACGTAGTAACGTGGCAACCAACTCGCCAGCGCGACGAACGCCCCGAAGACGAAGAAATAGTAAGTTGCGAAACGCCAAACCTGGATGTTCGCCAGCGGAGCCATCTGGCTGGCAGCCGAGACCGGCCGTTCGCCGCGTTCCTTGCGGCGCTTCTGTGCGGGATCCTCCTTGGTGAGCAAATAGAAGATGACCGCCATTGCAACGAGACCCACAGCGTAGATCTGCGCTGTCTGTTGCCAGCCGAAGGCGGCAACCAGGAATGGTGCGCCGAAGTTTGTTACGGCGGCCCCGACGTTTCCGGCTCCGAATATCCCCAGAGCAGTTCCCTGCGCCTCCTTCGAATACCAACGCGACACATAAGCGATCCCAACAATAAAGGACCCTCCGGCAAGCCCCACACCAAGAGCGGCAACCAGGAACATCAGATAGGTTTCAACGGTCGCCACCAGATAGACTGCCACTGACGTTGCAAGCATTTGCAACGTGTAGACGAGGCGCCCGCCATATTGTTCGGTCCACAAACCCAAAAAGATACGGCTCACCGACCCGGTCAGAACCGGAGTGGCCACGAGGATTCCAAACTCCGTGTCGGAAAGCCCGAGTTCTTGTTTGATCTTGACTCCGATGATCGAGAAGATCGTCCAGACGGCAAAGCACACGGTAAAGGCCAGAGTACTCAGCGCCAACATTCGATGACGCAGGCCTGACTGCGCCGTTTCAAATTCATGCATGTACGTTCCACCCTGAAACAATGGACAGTGGCTGGAAGATACTGGCGCTCAGGTGACGCGCCTTGACGTCAGTCAATCACAAGAAAAAATCCCTGGAGGCCGGGCAAGGCCTGTTCAAAACGCAGCCGTCTCGTTCCAATCCACATGACTGGTCGAGCGCCGGTTTTATCTGCGTCCACTGCGTGTACGGGATTGGTTTCCCGCGGCCGCAATTGCAGAACGAACCAACGAGGTCTGGCTTCCCGTAACATGCCGGGTTCCGTCCGGTTCAATCCGGTCCGGCGCTGCTGATGCTGGCATCGTCGAAACTCAAGAACCATGGAGTTTCGGATGACCGGCTCAGGGCCAATATGAGGGGCTTTGGGCCAGACGGATTCAGCTACGAGCTTGCCATGCGGGTATTTCGATCATCAATGTACCGAAGGATCGGGTTACGGCAATGGAAGCCGAAATCAATCCCAACAGGAAGGAGTGGATCATGCCGACGATTGCACAGATGATTGAGGCGCGCGGCATGGCAGAAGGTATGGCAGAAGGCCTGCTGCTCTTGTTGGGTCAGAAGTTTGGGAGCGTACCGGAAGCGCGGCAGCAGCAGATTGCCGGAGCAGGCCAGGATGAGTTTGATGCATGGCTCGGCAGATTGCTGGCGGCCGATAATGTCGACGAGGTGTTCGGCAACGCAAACTGAAGCATGCTTGATTGCTCCACGCCGGCCTCAGCAAAGCATGGCAACCACTTGACCGCTTCTGCTCGCTCCACTTCCAATACGCGGCTTCATGGGTGCGATTTGGCGTAATGGCCAACCTCAGGTCAACTGAGGCAAAATTTCACTGATCCTGAATTCAGTTGCGAAACTACGTCAATTCCACCGGCTACAAATATCATTCTTCGTTGCAAGCAAATCGACGCAGTGCTTCGAGATTCCGAATGCGAACCTTGCGCCCCTTCATGGCAACCCCGCGGGCCTGCAGAGCTGCTGCAGCGCGAGAGAATGTCTCGGGTTGCATGCCAAGCAAATTGGCAATCAGCTGCTTCGGAAAGGGTAGTTGGACAGAAACAGGGGTTTCTTCCGAAGTTTCCGCCTTGCAGTGCCTGAGCAGAAATTCTGCCAGTCTCTGAGGTGTTGTGCGGCAATGACTCGACTCAACCCGGTCGATGAAGCGCTGCAGATGCGCCGAAATGTCCGACAGCATGGCATCGGCAAGATCAGGGCACTCGTGAACAAGGTCCAGAAACGTGTCGCTCGAGAAGGACGCTAACCGCCCTCCCGTTGCCATCTCGGCTGTAGCCGGATAGCCGCAGTCCGAGTACATGGCCAATTCGGCAAAAGTCTGCCCGGGACCCATGACCTCAAGAATGACCTCGGTGCCGTCTGCTTGCAACCGATAGAGTTTTGTCCATCCGGAGAGGACCGCGAAAAACCTCGTCACCCGGTCACCATATTCGAACAGAACTGCGCCCTTGGGGTAGTGACGTACGACTGCATCGTCCAAGACGGCTTCCCTGAGTGTCTCGGGAAGCCGCTCAAGCAGGCTCGCCTTGGAAAGTGCAACCCGATCTCGTGCAGACAGATTCATGCCTTTCTTCCTCAAAGTTCCATTTCTGCCGCAGGCCGCATCGCGAATGGCCACTCCCTTCTTTCCAGATCCTCTACATCCGGAAGCCTATTCGGTCTTGGCACAGCGGGCCAACCTTGCGTTCAATAGTCCGGAACGAGTCTTCAGGGCCATGACCGGCAGGGACTGGCAAGCAGGTCGGCCGGAGGGACTTGGCTCTTGGTATCGAATTGCTCACAGCATTCCACGGCGACTGGCAACCCCGAAGAAAAGGACCCATTTCCGATAACCCTCTCATGGTTCCTCTTGATGACGGCGTGCCGTACAAGGACCAAGGCCCTCGCAAGGAGCAGGTTGCCCATTTCCGGCCGGTGTTGCTTCCTGGTGTTGCCTTTCCTGCTCATCAGGGCTCTGTCGGCCCGCTGTCGTTTGCTTCCTGATTTCTTCCGCCGGGACCAACTTCTTCAAGTCGGTCCGGTGCCATCCAACTAGCCAAGCATTGGCGGCAGGATTCCGCAATTCGCCCCTCTGTCCGAAGTGGCTTCTGCGCCTATTGAATTCAAGCCGCTCTGAACGAACCATCGGGCGAAAGTTGTTTGCTGGCGTTCGACAATTGCCTGATCGGTACCTCTCCCGCAGTTCAATTTGTGGCGCGAAGTGTGCCATGGTGACGGAATACTGAAGCCTGGAATTTAGTCTGAAAGACAGTGAATCCGTTATTGCCGGGTGGTCCAGCTAATTCCTGAACCACCAGCGCGAGGCTCGAAACTCCCACGGCGTCACCTGGCCGTTGCCATCGGAATCGCTTGCCAGAAACCGTTCCCGGGCCGCGTTCAGGAATTCAGCCTTCTGTACAAGGCCGTCGCCGTTCGCATCCATGCTCCTAAAGTTTGCCTCCTTCATGTCTAGGATCACCCGTTCCCGGGCAATATCCAGACGGAAACCAGGACCGGGCCGGGTCGACAGGAATTCTTCAAGCGTGATCAGGCCATCTTCGTTCCAGTCCGTCAGTCCGAATACGAACTCGGCATGGTCTGCTGCTTCTTCCTCGGACACAACACCATTATGATCCTTGTCAATGGTTGTTGGACCTCCCGGAGCAACTCTTGAATAGATCCCGGACCCAGCGGAAAGGGCGCCGCGCGGGTCGGGAATTCTCCACCAACCCAGATGTGGTCCACAGTCGCTGAACCACGATCCTGCGGCAGTACTTGATGCTTCAGCAATCATCAGGACGGCTCCGGCCAAAGCCACCCTGGTCAACTTTCTGGAGTATTCCGGCATGATTACCTCCGTTCATGAATGCCGCCCTTCGTACCGGCTCGGGAGGAAATCGGCCTTGATGTTAGTCAAGATGGTAATGGTAGACAAAAGAAACTGTTTGGTTACTCATCGCCATGCGATCTGCATGCCTGGTCGCGGCAGCGAAATGACGGACCAGCCAACCAATTGATGGTTCCGGTTGCCGCGACAAACCTGAACCATCTATCCAGGCAGTGGGACCGGGCCGGCCGGAAGCAGTGTTCCCCTATCGGTTCCCAGCATGCGACCGGGTCCGGCAATCAAGGCGCAATGCCAACCTCATGGACGCCCAGTCCAGCGGTGCCCGCCCAAGCGGCGCACCCTGCCCGTCTACCGCTACACTTGCCCTGACTTCTGCCTGTACAATATACCCGTGCCTGCCCGGAAACTTCGATGACTATGGCGCCTTCCGGGTACCCAATGGGGTGCCATGCCAGGAATGATTGCATGAGATTAAGCGTCGTAGGTGAGGACGCCCAGTCCGAGGCCTGCATATCGAGGAACCCCGGTACCGAACTTGATCTTGCGTGGGTGCGCAGCATTCAGGTCAATCGGAGTGCATTGGAGAGGCGAGCAGCGACGCTCCCTGGGCGCCGAAGCGTCAAAAAGGAATGGCAAGCCGCTTGGCTGCTCAAGGCAATCACGCTCATGGACCTTACCACATTGGCCGGTGACGATACCGGGCAACGCGTCCAGAGGCTGATTGCCAAGGCTCGAAACCCAGTCCGCGCCGACCTGCTGGAAGCACTTGGCCTGCCAGCATCCCGCTTCACGACCGCCGCTGTCTGCGTCTATCATGAATTCGTCGCTCAATGCGCCGCAGCCCTTGCCGGAACAGGGATCAAGACAGCAGCGGTTTCTACTGGATTTCCGGCAGGCCAGACGCCAATGAAGCTGAAGCTTGCCGAAATCGCCGAGTCCGTGACGGACGGCGCAGAAGAGATCGACATCGTGATCTCGCGCCGCCATGTGCTCGCAGGAGACTGGGCGGCACTCTATGATGAAATCCAGGAGTATCGCGCCGCATGTGGAGACGCGCACCTCAAGACCATTCTTGCAGCCGGAGAACTCGGAACCTTGCGCAACACAGCGCGAGCCGCGCTGGTTTGCATGATGGCCGGTGCCGATTTCGTAAAGACATCAACTGGCAAGGAGAAGGTCAACGCAACTCTCCCGATTTCGCTTGCCATGATACGAGCTATCCGGCTCTACCATGGAATGACGGGCAACAGGGTTGGATTCAAACCGGCTGGTGGCATCTCCAAGGCCAAGGATGCGCTCACCTGGCTGGTGCTCGTGAAGGAAGAGCTTGGCGATAACTGGTTGTGCAGTGAACTCTTCCGCTTTGGCGCGTCCAGCCTGCTTGCGGATATCGAGCGGCAGTTGGAGCACTTTGCGACCGGCCGCTATTCGGTCGGCTACAACCACCCGATGGGTTGATCGATGACCGTGTTGCACAGCATCACCAGTATGGAATACGGCCCGGCGCCCGAAAGCGGGAAGCCTGCATTTGACTGGCTGGACTCCCACGGCCGCAGTTTCGGTCACCTGATTGGTGGCGTCCTGACCGCGGTGTCCGGGGATGATACCTTCGTTACCAAAAACCCGGCGACTGGCGAGGAACTCGCAGTTGTCGCCCATGCCGGTACCAGCGAAATCGACGCAGCAGTCGCAGCCGCAAGTGATGCCTTGAAGCCCTGGCAGGACAGCGGAGCAAGCTACCGGTCCCGATGCCTATACGCGTTGGCAAGAGCCATTCAGAAGCACAGCAGATTGTTTGCTGTTCTTGAGTCGCTCGACAATGGCAAGCCCATCCGGGAGGCACGAGACATAGACATTCCGTTATCTGCGCGGCACTTTCACTATCACGCTGGCATGGCGCAACTGCTGCCGAAAGAACTGCCCGAAAGGATGCCTGTCGGGGTATGCGGACAGATCATTCCGTGGAATTTCCCGTTGTTGATGGCGGCGTGGAAAATTGCTCCTGCAATCGCAGCCGGCAACACGGTGATCCTGAAACCCGCCGAGTTTACCCCCTTGACGGCGATGTTGCTTGGCGAGTTGACCATTGAAGCCGGTCTTCCTCCGGGCGTAGTCAATATCGTCAACGGCGACGGCCGTACGGGCGAATTGATCGTCAAGCATCCTGGCATCCAGAAACTTGCCTTCACCGGGTCAACTGAGGTTGGCCGGGCCATTCGCCGCAACACAGCGGGTACCGGAAAGTCGCTGACGCTCGAACTCGGCGGCAAGTCACCCTTCATACTGTTCGAGGATGCGGACCTTGACTCTGCCATTGAGGGCATAGTCGACGCCATCTGGTTCAACCAGGGCGAAGTCTGCTGTGCTGGCTCGCGTCTTCTGGTTCAGGAGTCGGTCTCGGACCAAGTTCATTCAAGGATCAAAGACCGTATGGCAACTCTCCGCCTTGGCGATCCTCTGGACAAGTGCATTGACATAGGCGCCGTAGTCGACCCTGTACAGATGGACCGCATTGCGGGGCTGGTCGATGAAGGGACCAAGGAGGATTGCCGGATCCATCTGGCACCGGTGCAAGTGCCGGATGCCGGTTGCTTCTATCCGCCGACTCTCATCACCGGTTTGACCGCCTCCTCCCGTCTGATGCAGGAGGAGGTCTTTGGTCCCGTACTGGTCAGCACAACCTTCAGAACTCCGGCGGAAGCAGTCGAACTTGCCAACAACTCGCGTTACGGTCTGGCTGCATCAATCTGGACCGAGAATATCAGTCTGGCGTTGGACGTTGCTCCCAAACTTGCCTGCGGTGTGGTCTGGATCAACTCAACCAATCTGTTCGATGCCGCTGCCGGCTTTGGTGGTCGGCGGGAAAGCGGCTTTGGCCGGGAAGGTGGATGGGAAGGGATGTACGAGTACACGAAGCCCGCGCCGGATTCTCCTCCAACCTCACGAAAGACGGCATCGGGAAAACGACGTTCGGCCGGAGAGGCATCCTTTGCCAATGCTATCGACCGAACGGCAAAACTCTACATCGGTGGCAAGCAGGCCAGACCGGACGGAGGACTGTCACTACCCGTTCTTTCCAGCAACAACAGACTCATCGGCCAGGTTCCAGCGGGCAACCGCAAGGATGTGCGGAATGCCGTCGAAGCAGCCCGGAATGCCGGGAGCTGGCGAGGCATGTCGGGCCATCAGCGAGCGCAAATCATTCATTACATTGCAGAAAACCTGGCTGCGAGACGCGACGGGTTCTGCAATGGCATCGTTGCTCAAACCGGAATATCAGCCACCGACGCCTACCTGGAAGTAGAGGCTAGCCTGGATTGCCTGTTCACCTATGCAGCTTGGGCCGACAAGTTCGACAGCAATGTGCATTCGGTTCCAGTTCGGGGAGTTGTGATGGCCATGAGGGAACCAGTAGGTGTCGTCGGCGTGTTTTGCCCGGATGCCTATCCGCTGCTCAGCGTAGTTTCCCTGATCGCCCCGCTGATTGCCATGGGCAACTCCTGCATCGTGGTTCCTTCGGAAACCTGCCCGCTCTCCGCCATAGATCTTTATCAGGTATTCGACACTTCCGACGTGCCAGGCGGGGTTGTGAATATCGTCACCGGCCGCCATGCCGAACTGGCTCCAACGCTCGCCGGGCATGCCGGTGTCGATGCGGTCTGGCATTTTAGCGACCCCGAGCTGGCCAAGACCATTGAAGAGGAATCTGCGGCAAACCTGAAACGCACCTGGGTTCGCAACGGTCAAAACGTGGACTGGCTGGGGCAGGAAGTCGGACGAGAACGGGAGTTCTTGCGCCAGGCTACCGAAATCAAGAATATCTGGATCCCTTACGGTGACTGAAGCACCCGCGAGCAGTAATCCGTCCCAAGGGCATTTCCTGGCATACGGCCCTCAACTGAAGGACTTCGCCAATGCAATTGGGCATTGACCTCGGCACATCCGCACTGAAAGCCGTGCTCTGCGACGGGCGGCATGTCGTCGCTAGCACAAGGGTGCCGATCTCAATCGCGACTCCCCATTCTGGGTGGAGCGAGCAGGATCCGGCGGATTGGATGGGTGCCTTGCACACCGCCATGGAACGGCTGCTTCCGAGCACCAACGATGAGAACGCAGTTATCGACTGCATCGGCCTTTCCGGGCAGATGCACGGCGCAGTTCTTCTTGACCGGCGGCTGGAGGTCTTGAGGCCATGCATTCTCTGGAACGACAACCGCTCAATGGCGGAATGCGAGGCGCTTGCCCGGCGCGTCCCCGGGATCGGCCATCTTGCAGGCGTTCCTCCCCTGCCGGGGTTTACAGCTCCCAAGCTCATGTGGATTGCACAGGAAGAACCCGAAATTCACGACCGCATCGCGCATATACTGCTGCCTAAGGACTATCTTGGATTATTCCTTCACGGCAATCTGGTCACGGACACATCGGACGCAGCAGGCACTCTCTGGCTAAACCAGAGGGAACGCAGTTGGTCGCAGGAGTTGTGCGAGGCTAGTTCAACCAGCCTTGAGTGGCTTCCCTCCATTCTTGATGGCCACCAAATCGCCGGGAGGCTGCAGAAATCCGCCGCCCGTTCGCTTGGCCTGAAGGCCGGCATTCCTGTGGTCGCGGGCGGTGGCGATGCGGCGACCGGAGGAGTTGCAGTTGGTGCGACGGAATCAGGATCAGGTTTCGTTTCGCTGGGAACATCGGGCCAACTCTTTGTTGCCACAGGCGACTATCTTCCCAACCCCGAGAAGTTCGTCCATGCGTTCGCGCACACAATACCCGATCGATGGTATCAGATGGCTGCCATGCTGAACGGTGCGCGGCCGCTCAGCTGGATTGCAGATGTTTTTGGTTGCGGTGTCGAGGAGGTCATTGCCGGCGCAGCACGGGCCGGAGAGGACCGTGTGCCGATCTTCCTGCCCTACCTTACCGGAGAAAGAAGTCCACACGGTGACCCACGCATCCGCGGCGCATTCTACGGTCTGGAAGACGCAACGGACAGGGATGCCATTTGCCGGGCCGTGGTTGAGGCCGTGGCATTCTCCTTCGCGGATTCAGCCGCCAGTTTCGGAGACCGGTTTCAGGATGTGCACGAACTGTTGGCGGTCGGAGGAGGCACACAGAGCGACCTCTTGCTCCAGTTCGTTTCCAACGCAATCGGCAAGAGGGTAGTTAAGGCCAGCGGCGCGGAAGGTGGACCGGCTCTGGGCGCTGCCTTGCTCGCTGGCGCCGGAACAGGTGCCGTCAATATTTCCGAATTGTCGGTGCAACCAGAGAAAACGGCAGAATTCGACCCTGCGCCCAATGCGGTGATGGAAGACAGGTTGAAAAAGTTCAGGGCCTTGTACGCCGCCTTGAAGGACAAGCTCTAGGCGGAATCTGCCGGCGGCTCCTTGGCGCCAGTCATGAATGCAACCGCATCGGACATCCTGAATTCCTGCGGGTCAATAACACAGAGCCTCTTGCCAAGCCGGTGGATATGGATGCGATCCGATACCTCGAAGACATGCGGCATATTGTGGCTGATGAGAATAATCGGAATTCCCTTGGATTTGACGTCCTTGATCAGTTCCAGCACCCTGCGGCTTTCCTTTACGCCGAGCGCCGCAGTGGGTTCGTCCATGATGATGATCTTTGAGCCGAATGCAGCCGCCCGGGCGACTGCAATGCCCTGCCGCTGACCGCCAGACAGTGTCTCAACTGCCTGATTAATGTTTTGGATCGTCAGCAGGCCAAGTTCCGTGAGTTTCTCCCGCGCAATGGTCTCCATCCTTTTCCGGTCGAGTTGCCGCATCAACAGGCCGCGCCAACCCGGCTTCCGGATTTCCCTTCCCATGAACAGATTGTCGGCGATGGAAAGCGCCGGCGACATGGCCAGAGTCTGGTAGACGGTTTCAATGCCTGCTGCCCGCGCCTCGATCGGCGAGCGGAAGTTTACAGAAGATCCATCAAGTTCAATGGCGCCCTCGTCCGGAATAACTGCCCCGGAAATGGCCTTGATGAGCGTTGACTTGCCCGCACCATTGTCCCCGATTACTCCGAGAACCTCGCCAGGCAAGAGGTCGAAATCGCAATCGTCAAGAGCCGTGACTCTCCCGTAGCGCTTTACCAGCCCGCGTGCGGTCAATAACGGTGCCATCAGGCAGCCACCTTTCTGATCCACTGGTCGACACCAACGGCGGCAATGATCAGCACACCGATAAGAAGAAACGTCCACTGCGCATCGGCACCTGCAAGCCGAAGGCCCAGTGTGAAAACGCCCACTATGAGAGCGCCGAAGAATGTCCCGAGGATCGACCCCCTGCCGCCAAACAGCGAAATGCCACCGATGACGACGGCAGTGATCGACTCGATGTTGAGGAGTTGTCCAGATGTCGGTGAGACCGAACCGATGCGGCCGATCAGCGCCCAACCGGCAAAACCGCAAATGAGCCCGGCCACCGCATAGACGGAAATAAGAGTGCGTTTGACGTTGACTCCGGATAGTTCAGCAGCCTCCGGGTCGTCGCCGACGGCATAAACATGCCTTCCCCAGGCGGTATGCCGCAGCACATATGCCAGCAGCACTACAAGGAGCACCAGGAAGACAACACCGAATGTGAATACGGCGCCACCCACGCTGAATTTCGAGCCGAGCAAATGAAGCATGGGCGCCTCGGCTGCAATATCCTGGCTCCTGATCGTCTCATTGGCAGAATACAGAAAGTTCGCTGCAAGCACGATTTGCCAGGTTCCGAGTGTCACGATGAATGGCGGCAGCTTCATGGTTGCGACCAGCCAACCGTTCAGCATCCCGATCAGGGTTCCAAATGTGAGTCCACAGACGATTGATACCCCTACCGGGAGACCGTAGCGGAATGTGAATTGCCCCATGACGACAGAGGAGATCACAGCAATTGCGCCAACTGACAGGTCGATTCCGGCCGTCAGTATGACGAGCGACTGCGCCGCGGCAACGATCCCGACAATCTGCACCTGCTGAAGGATCAAGGTCAGTGCGAAGGGAGAGAAGAACTTTTGTCCAAGGAAAACGCCGAACACCACGATCGCCGCCAGGAGGACAATCAGCGGCACAAGAGCCGGAATGGTATGGAGTGCATGGTGGAATCTTGAAAGCAGTCCCTTATGCGGGTCCTCGAAGGACACCTGCTCTGTTGCCGCATCGGCCGCAGCTGCCTCAAAATTTTCCGGCTTCGTCATGGATCACTTCAGACTTCTTTACGGTGTTGTTGCGGGGCGGTACCCGGCCGCCCCGCAACTCATACTGTCATGCCAGAGGTGCGGGCGTCAATTCACCCCCAGCAAAGGGCGGTGCCCTCATCCGTACTGATCGAGTCGACTCCAGCGACAGGCTGGTCGGTCACAAGCGCCACACCGGTGTCGAAGAAGTCTTTGCCCGGTGTATTGGCTGGCTTGGTTCCATCTTTCGCCCAAGCAACGATGGCTTCGATCCCCAGTGATGCCATCAGCAGCGGATATTGCTGAGAGGTGGCACCAATGATACCGGCCTTGACGTTGGCTACACCAGGACATCCGCCGTCAACCGAAACGATGATGACATCATTTTCGCGCCCGATCGCCTTCAGGGCCTCATAGGCGCCTGCCGCAGCGGGCTCATTGATGGTGTAGACAAGGTTGATCATCGGATCGACGGCAAGCAGGTTTTCCATTGCCCGGCGGCCGCCTTCCTCGTTTCCGGCGGTCACGTCGTTTCCAACAATCCTCGGGTCAGTTTCGTCACCCCACTTGTTGGGATCCGCAAGATCAATCCCAAACCCTTGCAAGAAGCCTTGATCGCGGAGCACACCAACTGTCGGTTGCGAGACGGCAATATCTAGCATTGCGATCTTGGCGTTGGCGGCATCTTCGCCCATCACGCCGGCAGCCCACTTGCCAATCAGCTCTCCGGCTACAAAGTTGTCAGTGGCAAATGTCATGTCGGCTGCGTCGATGGGATCAAGTGGCGTATCAAGAGCAATCACAACCAACCCCGCATCTCGGGCTTGGGCCACGGAGGTGGAGATTGAGCTCGTATCCGATGCAGTAAGCAAGATTCCCGCTGCACCATCGGCGATGCAGGTTTCGATTGCAGCAACCTGAGTTTCATGGTCGCCATCGACTTTTCCTGCAAAGCTCGACAGGCTGACGCCAAGCTCCTCAGACTTTGCCAGTGCGCCTTCGCGCATCTTGACGAAGAACGGATTGGTGTCCGTCTTGGTAATGAGGCATGCCTTGATTTCTTGGGCGGCGACCGTCGATCCGGTGACGCACATCATGGCCAAGGCACTGCCAACTAGCAGCTTTTTCATCTTTTTTCCCCTGCTGTTTCAGTTGACGGGAGCCAGTTCGAATCCCGTGAACCGGGGATATGGCATTGTCAGGCTCCTCTGTCAATAAATAACTCAATTTGATTTAGTTATGTTTTGCGGGTACGAAAACGGGGAAAGGTGATTCCAAATGGAGCTCAGTGACTCGCATCTGGTCGTGGACCGAAGGCCAAAGACTGGCGCCAATTCATCGCGGGTGCGCGACCATAACGAAAGGTCGGTGCTGTCCCTGCTGCGCGAGCAAGGACCAAGCGCCGCGAGTGCGATCGCAAAGGCGTTGAACCTGTCAACTCAGACAGCTTCCGTCATCGTCAGAGAACTCAGGGATCAGGGCCTCGTCCATATGCTTGAGCCGGTAAAGGGCAAGGTCGGCAAGCCACAAACCCCGATCGCCCTGGCAGCAGATGGCGCCTATTCCTACGGCCTGCGGATAGGACGCAGGACCTGCGATCTAGTGCTTATCGACCTTCTCGGCGGCATCACCGACCGCAAGATAACCCAATACCCCTACCCAAACCCTGCCAAAGTTGAAGATTTTGCCAACGGGGCAATTTGCGAACTGTCCCTGAAGATTCCAGAAGACCGCAGGCCACGTATCGTCGGAATAGGCATCGCTGCGCCGTTTCAACTCTGGCAATGGCTGGATGGCCTCGGAGCCCCCAAGGCTGAGGCAGACAAGTGGCGGGACTATTGCATTGGTGAACGCTTCTTCGGGCTCACGGGGCTACCGACGAGCGTCGCCAACGATGTGAATCTGGCCTGCATGGGCGAACTCATGCTCGGGAACGGGTCGCATTTCCGCGATTTTGTCTACTTCTACGTTGGCTATTTCGTTGGCGGCGCAATTGTGATGGACGGAAAGGTGGTTCACGGCGCCCGCGGCAATGCAGGCGCTCTCGGTTCAATCCCGGTCGCGGCACAGAACGGGAAGGCGGGGCAACTGATTGATGTCGCTTCGATCTTTTCTCTCGAACGGGAGCTGACGGCAAGACTCGGCGGGCAGGTCAATCTACGCGCCGGGGACAGGTATTGGATTCTTGAAAGCGGACTGCTCAACAATTGGATTGAGGTTGCTGCATCAGCAACGGCCGAGGCTGCTGTAGCCGCCGCAGCTGTACTCGACATCTCCGACATCGTGGTTGACGGTGTCTTCCCACCTGCCGTCAGGAAGGAATTTGTCACACGGCTGAAATCGGCAGCCGAGTGCGTTGATCAGCGCGGCATCTATCCGGTGAACTTTCATGAGGGTAGGTTGGGTCCAGATGCAGGCCAACTTGGCGCCGCATATCAGCCGATAATTTCCCAACTCCTCGTCGAGGGCAGCCAGCTGATGTGAGGGAGAAGTCTAGATTTTCCTGATCTGTGGCCCCGTACTCGTACCAATTGGACCAAATTTCGTATGCTGGCCGGATAGCGGAAAGCACGCAGGTTGGGCCTAGCAGAATCCCTACACCGTCTTGGCTGTGCCCCTTCCACCCTGCTGCCGTGTCGAACACACAACGTGACTTCAACCGTATCTGATACCGGCATGTGGCGCCAACTGAGGCGGCAACGGGGCCCTCCTTTCTGATTTTCGCCCTTTACCTCCGGCAAGACGGAAGCAAATTGGCGACTTTTTCCACATCATTTTGGTTTCAGGCAATGGAAGGAACTTCACTACGATGCTAACCTCAACCTCAGGTTCCAAGCCGATTTGTCACACAGACTGAAAAGCAGTGATCATGTCCAAGCCCATGGAACAATGGCCAGCACTTCATTCGGCATTGAACCGGCGCCAATTCGAGAGCTCGTGGAGTTCCGGATCAGGTCAATCGGTTCATATCGCATCCAATTGAGGTCCCGGGAATACAACTTCCGGCGCGTGACGGGACCTGCAACCTGCGCCAACATCGGAAAAGATTGAACTCACCAATGGAAACAACACGGTAGATCAGGAGCACCAAAAATGTGCGGCAATTCCACGCAGGTAGCGCAAATTCCTCTGGCTACGGTAGTTAAAGTCCCTGTCGAAGAACTGGTGATGGACCCAAAAAACCCGCGTTTGCTGACTGCCGCTAAGACACTCACCCAAGACCAGATAATCGCTCACCTTTATCGCGCCGAAAACCTTTGCGAGCTCCTGCAGTCCATTGCAGCCAACGGCTACCTCGACATCGAACCCTTCATTGTAATCGAGGAAGAGGGACGACTCCTTGTTCTCGAAGGCAATCGACGACTGGCTGCAATTCTGTTTTTTCGAGTCCCTGATCTTGTTCGTCTGCTCCGAAGTCGTGAACTGGCTTGGCTCAATTTGCCAGACATTTCCGATGAACATCGAAAGGCTCTCGACAAAATCTCTGTGTATCGCGTTGCCCGGCGAAGTGATGCTCGTCCCTTCATCGGGTTCAAGCACATCAACGGCGCCGCAAGATGGAACTCCTACGCCGAGGCAAAATTCGTAGCTGATTGGTATCGTAGCAAACAGGCTTCGTTTTCAGAAATTGCTCGGAGCGTCGGCGACACACATAGTGCCGTGAAACGAATGGTGAACACAATCTACTTGCTTGAACAGGCACAGTCTGAGCAGATCTTTGAAATCGATGATCGAACGAACGCTCGGTTTAACTTCTCTTATCTCTATTCGGCACTTGCCCGAGTACCATACATGCTATTCCTCGGACTTGATGCCGATTGGCCTAGTGATAATCCGCCTCCTGATCCGGTATCCCGCGACAAGATTGCCCGTCTGTCCGAACTCCTATTGTGGATTTATGGATCGCAGACACAGAGACTTAAGCCTGTCGTACAGTCTCTTGATCCTGACATTTTGCAGTTGGGTGAAGTACTTGCCAGCGACAAGGGTCTTGAAACATTGAGAGCGTCCAGGTGCCTCTCTAAGGCACACGCAAGCACGAAATCAGCAGAACAAAGGTTCACGGAAGCCCTGATCCGCACTGATACCAACTTGCGCGAAGCGGTCACCAATTTGCGAGGCTATGATGGCCGCCTCGTGTCACCGTTCGGGCTTGCCGCAAACATTTGCGACACGGCCGAGGCATTGCGCAATCGAATGGAGCGAAAACTCACAAAGGCCGCACGGCGCAACAATTGAGGCCGCATCTTATCGTCCGCATGATGAGGTCTCTGTGCACATGTGCCCGGATCTGGAACTGTCTGCAGAATTTCACCAACTGGTATCTGCGTTTCTCTAGATGTCGGTGATGCAGTTGGTACATCGCCGACGAACACAAACATGCTACAGAATGTGAGTTATGAGACAGTGTTTGGAACCTCGACTCTGGGACTCCGTAGCTACCGAAGAAGTCGATCGAATTCGATGGGAAGGCCGAAAAATGGTGGCGCAAACCCATTCCATATCGAATTGCGATCATATGTGATCGAGTTTACAATCCTCTACACCGTTGGCAACTAGACTCCAGAAACGGGCTCACAATACGCAATAGTGCGTTCAATATCAAATTTAGGTTTCCGGTGTGAGACACTGAATTTCATCAGGCATCAACTCTTTCGATCAGTGTTTTGACCAGACGTTTGGCATGAGGCGACGCTTCCTTCACTCGCCTTGGATCAATCTTGGCAAGAATCTTGAACGAATGCCGACTCTTTTCATATTCAAGTCCCCTGCCACATTTCCGGGTTGCGTTCTTGAGGCCATCCAAGACATCTTTCTTGGCGATATCTTCAATATCCGGCCTTGCGGGCAACGCACTGCTTCTAAATTCCTTGCCAAAATACTTGGCCACCATGTCCCTGTCGGCAACAAACCAAGCTTCCATGCACTGCACCATCAAGTGCGCACTGTCGTCGTCGGCTGTCTCTGGCTTGGTCCAGTTATCGCTCTGCTTCAGGTGCCGCCAAGGACTATTTCCATCCTCGACAGGCTGCTCGCTGTCAACCAAGAGAATGATGAATTCCCCTTCGGGCAACTCTGTTAGTGCGTTACGGAAATCATCAAATGCTTGCTCACGGCTGCCACAGGCCACAATTTTGGGCATACGGCCAGACAGTCCAGCTTTGCGAAAGAACTCCCTGAATCCGCCGCGGCACTCTGTACTCAGGGCCTTGGTATCGCCACCGCCCTCTACGTAGACTGTGACCTTCACCAGCGATTGCCCCCCAGTTCGCCCTTGCTCCAGAGTTCACCAAGGCTGTAGCGTTTAAGCCACTTTGAGAGATCCGCTCTGCTGAGACGTTGCATCGCTGTCTCACCATGGTGCTTTTCGCAAATTACCACGCTTTCCGGAATGTCTGTAAGCACATCCACCAGAACATCCGAGTGCGTTGTCACCACGAGTTGGCTCCGCTCCGACGCCTCCCGGAGAAGGTCGCCCAATGTCGGTAGAATGTCCGGATGCAGCCCCAATTCCGGTTCCTCAATACAAACTAGCCGAGGAGGCTTCGGGTGACAGAGAATGGCCAGCAAGCACAGGTAGCGTAGCGTCCCGTCGGAAAGACGCGTCGCCGGCACAGTGATTTTTCCTTCATGCAAGAATACCTGAACGGTTCCGCCTTCAATGCTGACATCGAAGTCGGTTACACCCTCGTATAGAACCTGTATGGCTTCTAGAATGCTCGCCTTGACCATTGGTTCGCGCTTTAGTCGATTTACAACCAGCCCCAGATTCTTGCAGTCCTCGACCAGGTAATCGTTCGGAAGATCTGCCTTTTGCGGGAGGCGTGGTGGCGTATACCGTCCAAAACTCCACTCTCGGTACAACCGTATGCGGCCAAACTCATCACCAAGGTAGGTCAGCTCGGGATAGTGATCTGGATCCTTGCGCTGGGCAAGAATTGACTGCTGTGATTCAACCTCCTCGGGTCGAAGCTGGCGATTCCGCCCATCACTATAATTCAACACTGCGCGGCCGCCTCGCCTTTCGAAGTACAAATACGGATCCTCGTGGTCGCCGAAAGGTGATTTGTTTTCGATTTGCTCCTCGGTCAGTTCGAAGCGCTGGCCACTCTCTGCAAAACCGAGCCGGTAGCGCAATTCCTGACTGCCAATTGGATTCTCTACCAACACCTCGATCGACGCTTCCTTGGCCGAAGGTTCACCGCGCCAGATCCAGTCACTGATGCCTCCCCCTTCCCTGATGGGCTCGGTAAGGTCCCGTGGCGTTGCTTGTAACAGCCCAATTGCTTCAATCAGGTTTGATTTGCCCGAACCATTCGGGCCAATCAGAACATTGAGCGGTCCCATCTCAAGAGGCTGGAAATTCGGTCCGAAGGAAAGGAGATTGTGTGGCTTGATGCACTTGATCAACATTCTCCAGTCTCCTCAATTCAACGCAATCAAGTACTGCTTGGTCCGCTCAAAGCGATCCGTTGACCGAATCTGCATCAATACACGCAGGCACTAGCGCCTCGCAAACTGAAGCCACCAACTCACTGAAGTAGTCACTCTCGAGTTTGAGTTCACGAGCCTCCGGCGGACTTGAAGAACCGGTACAAATATTCTGTGGCCGGTCTCGACCGTTGCCACGGCAGACTGGCCGTTGAGTCACTACAATCTGATACATCTTTCTCATGGCACTTGACCAATATGACGCGCAAGACAATCTACCCCGAATCCGATTGCAGGATACGGCGATATAGCACCTGCAAGGCTCTGCCAACCTCACGATTGCGTTCTTTAGATGTACCAAGGCTGGACAAATATGGCAGCACAGGCTGTCACTCGCCATCCCCTCCAATACCACCCCAAGCGCTGTCCAAGGGATAAAGCTACCATTCTTCTGGTGCCTTGAAAGCCAAGCTCAGTTCTCGGTGATCCGACTCAAATTCCCAACCGTCCGCACCTGCGCATCCGCGATGGATTGGTCAGTGAACTGGATCCGATTCAATCCACAACCATCATTAGCAGTTACCCTGCTGTCCGATTATAGCCCGAAAGGGACTACAGGTAATCCCCGGTCATTTTCGCTCAACCGGCTCAACCCGGGCGTGAACTTGTCACGCCCAGGCCGGTTTTTGGTCCCATCACATCGTGTTCTGAACCATCTCCAGCAGTTCGGGGCCATGATTGGAGATAAAGTCCTCGTAGACTGGTCCCATCCGGTCGCGGAATGCCTGGACATTGGCATCGTTGATTTCCATGCCCTTAGCCTTGAGTTCCTCAATCGCAGCTGCGCCCACTTCAGCAGTCAATGCGATCTCATAGTCCTGAAGAGCTGCTGCCTCTTCGACCATGACAGCTTGCTGCTCATCGGACAGACCGTTCCAGGTTCCCATACTGATGGCAACTATGCCTGGTGGACGGAAATGCTGTGTCAACGAGAAGTAGCCGCTGACCTCGTAGAACTTGTCGTTCAGCACATTGCCAGCCGCATTTTCACCGCCATCCAAAACCCCCTGCTCCAAGGCAGTGTAGAGTTCACTGTAGGACATCGGTGTTGCCGACCCGCCCATAGCGTTGAGCGTGTTCACCATAAGCTGGCTTTCCATCACGCGTATCTTCAAGCCGTCCATGTCATCGGGCGTTACCACGGGACGAACCTTGTTGAAGACATTCCGATAACCGTTGTCGAACCAGGCCAGGATCTTCATGCCGCGAGCTTCCGCAAGGGCGTTGAATTTCTCGCCAACTGGTCCTGAAACGACCTTTTTGAAATGGTCGGTGTCGCGGATCAGATATGGAAGGCTGAACAGGTCGAATTCAGGGATGAACCCACTGACCGGGGCCGTGGACACCTGCGCCATTTGAATGCTGCCAAGTAACATGCCTTCGATGTAGTCCCGCTCTCCTCCAAGCTGGGCGCCATCCAGCACCTCAATCTGCAGGCCGACATTGCGTGCAGCGACACGGTCTGCAAACCAACGCAGCGAAACGTTGTGATGATGCGCCGGGCCGGTAACCGAGGCCACCCGGATGGTCACATCATCTGCAAAGGAAGGCTGTGCCAGCCCACCCATGAGCAAGGCGACCGCCCCGCCCACACCTGTCATAAATCTCCTTCGATCTGTCATGATTTCCTCCTATCGACAGTTTGGTTACGACTGTTGGTACTGGTTAAGGCGCCAGGAACCATTCCCTCCCCGGCAAGGGATTCCGGTGCTGCACAAAGTTCAGCGCCTCACCGCAAAATCGTCCGGTTCTTCAAGAACCAGTTTGTTCAACGGGTGAACCCCATCTTGGGTCACTGCAATAACCACCTCGACGCGGTAACCTCCGCCGACCAGATCATGAAGGTCCAACTTGACGGCAAGCGTCATTCCAGCTTCCAGCTCGAAGTCGCTGTCTGAACTCAGGTTTGGCGGTTCCACCACATCAAGTCCAACCGCATGGCCAACCCCGCGCAGGCCCTTGGCATAGGGAGTGAAGTGGACTGCCAGACCCTCTGGTTCCAACTCCGCAAGCAGAGCATCGAATATCGATCGTGCGGTGATACCAGGGCGAATAGTTGGAATAACCCTCTTTAGTGTCCGATGACCCACGACAAGCGCGCGCTCCTGTTCCGGATGGGCTCCGGGCATGAGGATAGTGATGCCACCATCATTGCAGTAGTTACCTACCGATGGGTTAAAATCCAGCATGATGAAGTCACCAGGTTCGATCCTGCGGTCCGTTGCCCGCCAAGCAGGGTATCTCGTATTCGGGCCAGACATGACAACTGTGGCCGAGCCAATGTCGGCATTCAGTCGTCGGGCAATATTCTCTGCAACACCGGCAACCTGAATTTCGGTCATCCCGACCTCGACCAAATTTACGGACTGTCTGAGCACCTCGTCGTTGATTTCCGCTGCTCGCTCCATCAGGGCAATTTCCGCCGCAGACTTGATCTTGCGCAGATCAAGCATGATGTCGTCGCGTGAATCGAAGGTTGCACGAGGCACCGCCTCGCAAATCTGTTCGTACAACTCGACAGGCAGTATATTCTTGCCGATGAGGCCAACTTTGCTGTCCTGCGAGGAAATCGGCGAGAGAATCTCGGGCAGGTCGGTATAGGGGCGGTGGATCCCCCTGACATCATCCATCCAGCACAGATCACGCGCTGCATAGGCGTTCAGCCGTCCCAACAGGACAACCGGCTGCTGGTTGCCGATGAGAATGACCAGTTGAGGTGACTCCTCGATCACATTCAGTGGTTTGTAGTTGGTGATATATGTCGAGTGACCCGACCGATACTCGTCCGAGTATATGACCAGCGCGTCATATCCTTCCGACTTCATCCTGTGCCGGAGGTTCTCGGTCCGCTGTTTCAGTTCTTCGTGGGTGATCACCTGTTGTTTCCTCGTCTGGTTCGTGCTTGTCAGTTACCGAAGATCCGCGGCACGGTCATTATCAGACCGGGAAACACTGCGACCATCAACAAAACTGCGACCAATACCGCGCAAAACGGTACCAGCGCACGGGACGCCTGTGAAATGGTCAGCCCGGCAATTGCGCAGCAAATGTAGGTCAGGATGCCTACGGGTGGCGTGACCGATCCAATTACCACAGCCATCACCAGGATGACACCGAAGTGCACCGGATCAATGCCCAACCCATGAATTACTGGCAGCAATACCGGCGTGAATATGATCAAGATCGGGATGCCTTCGACGAAGAGCCCCAGAACAAGAATGAATGCCAGGATCAGCAGGATCGCAATTGTCGGGTTCGTGGATATGCTGCCAAGAACATCCAGCACCGCCTTCCCAAACCCTGCCCATGCCAGAAGCCACGCAAAGGATGTCGCCATAGCGATCAGAAACATGGCCGCAGCAGTGGTCACTGCGGCATTCACTAGCAACTCTCCCGCCAGCTTGAATGTCAACGTACGATAGACAAATGTCCCGATCAGAGTCGCGTAAGCCACCGCAACCACGCCAGCCTCGGTAGCGGTGAACACACCAGAGAAGATACCGCCCAGGATGATTACCGGCATTGCCAGCGCCCAAAGTGCATCCCGGAACGCGGGCAGAATTGGCGGCAGTTCAGCGCGCTCTGTCACGGGGTAGTTTCTTCTCCTGGCAATGAAATAGGCCATCATCATGAGGCCGCACGCAACTGCCAGGCCCGGAACGAAACCGCCCAGAAACAACTGCGCAATCGACACATTGGCAATGGAGCCATAGATGACCATCATTATGCTGGGGGGAATGATTGGCCCCATGGCGCTGGCCGAAGCATTGACCGCTACGGCATAATCGGCATCGAAACCGTTCTTCTTCATCGCCGGGATCATCATTGAGCCGAGGGCCGACGCATCGGCTGTAGCCGATCCTGAAATGCCTGAAAAAAACATGTTCGACACGATGGTCACATGGGCCAGTCCACCCCGAATGTGCCCGACCAGCGATCTTGAGAAATTGACGATGCGCTCGGTTATGCCGCAGGCATTCATCATTTCACCGGCGATGATGAAGAACGGAATGGCCAGCAAAGTGAAGGAATCGACCCCGACGAATGCACGCGTAACGATGCTGTTCAGCGGCAGTGTGGGATCAAATGCCAACGTAACCGCAGCAGCGATGCCTAGAGCGAACGCAATCGGCACATTGATCAGGAGCAGAACAAAGAACGTGATGAAGAGTATTGCCAACATGCGCCGACTAGCCGCCCTCTTTCCTGAACCGGCGCAACACGGATGCAATGCGCTCCAAGCAGATCAGCATGATCAGGCACATCGACAGCGGTATCGCGATGTAGATCCACGACATCTGCACCCCAAGAGCCGGCGAGCGCTGGAACATGTTCATGTTGATGACCGGATAGCTGGCGTAAACCACAGTAGCGGCGAAGCACGCAATCAGTGCGCATGAAAGAGCCTCAATTGCTGTCTTGAGGCGTGCGGGTAGCAGGTTGACGAACAGGTCAACCCCGAGGTGGATTCCTCGCGACAGCCCGATTGCGCCACCCAGAAACACGATCCAGACGAAACAATACCTTGCCAGTTCCTCTGACCAGGGCAGCGGAGCCTCAATGACATAACGGAAGATCACCTGCGCAAGGGTGACAACCACCATCAGCACCGAAATTGCGATGACAGACAGTTTCGCAATCGTCAGGAGGATCGACAAAACGATGGTGTGCCGGCGTTCGGTTTGCCCAAGAATTGACACCTGCCGACTCAGGACTGACTTTGAAGTGACTGCAAGAAGACTACTCCCCTGATCCAAGAACTACGACTTTGAGGTAAATGAGGCAACCCGCAAGGAGCCGTGAGTTGTCGAGCCTGAGCGCCCGCAGGCGATAAACGGTGACTGTTCCGTGCGGCGATGGGTAGAGGTCGCCACGAATTAGGAAACGGGTGCGCTTGATGCTTCGCGATCCCGATCTCAAGTTGCATATATTGGCCGAGAATACCGTCACACGCCCACCAATATTATATGTTCTTGGCTTCGCGCATGCGCCAATCTGAGACATGCAATCTACGGCGGGAAACATCTGACGGCGAAATGAAGCATCAACAAGATGGCACAAAATCAACTCGAAGAGGAATTGAGGATTCATGCTGCAATGTGTGTCGGCTATCAAGGTGAGAATCCCTCCCGTGCCAGCAGATTTTGATGCTGAAATTGATGATGAGAGCCTGAAGTCAATCTCTGAAGGATTGTGCTGTTGCTGCGGAGGTGATGTTGGCAATGGCGAAGGCTAGCGATCAATTGATGCGGCTTCAGTTTGCTGATAGCAGGAGGTATCAGGATGTTGGCGATGAGCAGCCGGCCGTCGGAGAATAACCACATTCTGAGCTACAACAGCTGCTCGCAAACAGGGGGACCTCAAATGACAGACTCGGGAAACAATCTGCAATCTGCCTGGACAAAGATAATTGCTCAAGCTTGGAGTGACGATGAGTACAAGTCCAGAATTCTTGATGCACCTCGCGAGGTGCTTGAGGAAGCCGGTTTCAATGTCCCGGAAGAAATCGAATTATCGGTCAGTGATGGAGGACCGCCAAGGGTGCATCTCGTGATTCCACCCGCACCAGAGAACTTTGACGCTGAGATCGGCGATGAGTCCTTGGAAGGGATATCGGGCGGATTCTGCAAATATTGCAGTTGCCTCTGTGAATTTATGGGACTTTGAGGACCGGATCGGCAATTGATGCTTCGTCATCTTGCTGATGGCGAGAGACATCAGGAGATTGGCGAAGAACAACCGCCTGCCGGAGTTGAGCCACGGCCGTTCAATCTCGTCAACTTGCAGCGTTGCCACCATTCAACATTCGGCTGAATGGCAAGAAGTTGGTTGTGAGCGTTGACGGGTCCTGCGGCAGGCGCAGCTTGGTGAGGCAAATCTGATCTCATTCCCGATAGGGTGACCGAGCACCTGCAAGAAGGCACTGCTGTTTCCTCATTGCGGCAGGCTTGGTCTTGGCTGTGGCAATAGTCGTCAATCAAACCTCAAGGCCAGGATTGTTCGGCATGGCTCCTCAGGCATTAGCAGGCATCGGCATTGGGTCGCCTTGTGGCAAGCCCATTAGGGACAACAACCTACCGTCGGCCAAGGCATTCCGGTGCAGCATAATTGACGGGTAGCGGCAAATGGGATCAGACCGCAGCCCTGCACTGGATTCAGCTACGGCAATGGATCGAATACTTGCTGTTGCGGGTTGGAGCCGGACTGCTTGAATTGCAAGTCAATGCTTTTGCTGGTTACTCGTCCAATCCCAACAGTCGTAGCACCTCTCGGTCAGGAAAACCTGATTGTGGCAGGCCTGCTGATACCTGGTACTGCCTCATTGCTGACTGCGACCTCGGTCCCCAAATGCCGTCGGCGGGACCCGCGTCAAACCCGGCAATATTGAGAAGTGTCTGGACCAACCGGTAGTCCTGTCTTGCCAATTCGACCGGATTGCTAACCGGACCAACCGAGCAGTCTCTTTCTGCTGCACCAGCCACTCTGCTGATCCCGTCCAATTGGAATTGGCCAGCACTCAGGCGGTTGTCTACATCCCAGACTTCCACCTCAAACATCCTGGCAGTTGCCAAGTCTGAGAGCAGCGACCCGGCCTCCGGTCCCGAAACAACAGCCCCCTGTCCTCCGAACGACCCCTGCCAAGTGGCCAATCGAGACTCGCCATCTATGCTGTACAGGACTTCAAGTCCCGCTCCACTGTCGACGGCAATGGATTCACCCGGAAACAGAACAGCAAGATTGACTTCGTCCGGCGTGCAGACAATCTCGAGCAGTGCACCCGTGTCTCCGCCAGCATCAGGCCTGTAGGCAGAGAAATTAAGGGCATTAAGCAAGGTATCAGGGCTGTTTCGGGACACCGTCCACCATCCGAATACTTCGGCACCCTTGGAGAGTTCCCGCCTGACGAGCGGACTGTCGAGCACTTCGCCTCCCATGGACAACTCCGGCTCGGTTTCGGACAGCGACGCCGACTCGCCAGCGCCAGGAAGCCGTATCCCGAAACTTGCCTGGTATTCCGCAAGTCTCAATTGCGAGCGGGTGAGCTTTTCTGTCTCAACCCGCAGACGAGCCAGTTCCCGTTCAAGCCCGGTGGCCGCATCGGATGCGTCAGTGGCTTCATTGATTGCGTCCGCCACAAGCCGCAATTCAGTTCTTATCTTCTGTGCCTGCTGTTCGTCTGGCTCAACCACCGGAACGGAAATGCGCCGGGACTCGCCACCCTCAACGACATGGATCCGGTTCTGGATCAACGCATGAGATAGCCGCCATACTTCCAGCCGAAGCCTGGCGACCTCCTTCACCGCATCCGACTCATCTGACGAAACCACATCTACTGCGGCGGAGATCTCGCCGGAAATTGCGCTCAACTCAGCCTCAAGTTCCTCCAGACTCTGCGCGCTGGCGCTGCAGGCAATCAAGTAGACACCAGACGCCAGAATTGCTGATTTCAGGGGTGAGCGGTACATCACGAATTCTCCTGACCAGTTTCAGAGGCAATCATCTACGTTGCGGCATTGTGCCCAGATTGGCTTGCTCGACCATGCCCGGTCGTCCGGGCGGCAATCGTTGATGGTGACTCTCGGCAGACTACAGCTTCAATACCTGCCCTTCAAGATTCAGCCGAGGCGAAATTTCACGGCAGATTGCCGCCTGCACCGTTGATTCAGCGCTTTGGCACCGGCAATTCTTGTGCTACTATCGGAGTTGCCACAGACGCCAGAACAAGCCGGAGTCTTGGACTTGAGCGGCAAATGCACTGGAAGGCGAGTCTCCCGGGACATTTTGTCTGCGACGGTGTGTGCCAGCGGGTTGTCAATGGTTCCGAACTTTAGTAAACAGCGGTTGTGGTCGCAGTGCAGGACAAGTGTGCCTCGGCTATTGCCAACAGGTGTTTGCCTGGGGCCGCGATGGGCAAAACAAAGTGAGGACAGCAACCATGGCAAGTGGAAACAACAATCTTGGTAAGATATGGGGAAAAGTTGTCGCTCAGTCTTGGAGCGACGCCGACTACAAGTCACGTGTCCTGGATCAGCCGCGTGAAGTGCTGGCCGAGGAAGGATTCAACATCCCGGAAGAGGTCGAGCTCTCCGTAAGCGATGGTGGACCGCCAAAAATACACCTGGTCATTCCGGCAAGGCCCCAGAACATGGACTCCACAGTTACTGATGAGAGCCTTGAAACGATGGCTGCCGGCATGGGTTCCTGTGGCTGTGAGTATTCTGCGTCGTATCCGTCGAGTTGGGGAAACCGGTAAGTCGCCGGAAACGCAATCAGGATGTGAGCGCCTGTTGACGCCATAGTACCGTCTTGTGCCCGTTGCGATTTCGAGAATCGCATTCGCAACGGGCGTTGTCAGGCTAGCCTTGAAAGTAGTTTGCCAGTCAGTCCTGAAGCACCGCCGTGCCTCAGGTAAAGGCTGATTTGCCCGCCCGGCAAATTCCTTTCTGTCCAAGATGGAAATAGCGGCCGGGTCCGCTGGCCGTTGGTCGTGGTATGGATTGCAGCGATCCGGCAGTAGGCAAGCAGGTCAGCGGCTTGGCGGGTCAACTCTTTGGTAAAGCCGTCCAGGCCACCGGGAGCAACCGAGCTACCAAGCGTTTCAAACTCCGGCCCCGGCGCATTCAGTATCAGAGTTTGGCAACAAGCCGCCAAGCCTCCTGGAAGTTACGCGTGGCAAAGGCGTCAAATCAGAGCGCGGCAATTCTGAACGACCACCCGACGGCGGAGTGTGCTGCCGATGAATGCGTGCTGGCATAGCCAGTTGCAAACGAGTTCCGCTGGTCACGTTGGCGGGTGCCGGTCACTTGCCTTGAAGCGGGTTGGCACGAAACAACCGGCCGGGAGCACTTCTGGTTAGGCCTGCATCTCCATTCATCCTCCAAAATTTACTAAACAATTGATGCGTCTTGCAGTCTGGACCGTCTTCAAGATGCTGGCTCAACGGCCGTTCGACTAGCGGCTTCCGGCGAAGTTTCTGCCGCCGGACGTTTCGTGCAAACGGGAACCATACCCGTTCAGCCGCCGCAGCACCGCTCCTGCGCCTTCGGCATTGAGCGATAAGTTGATTTGTTATCGCTCATAATTTTGACTAGAGTGAGCGACAAAAGACCGGATTTCGCTCATGACTCCTAACCGCAAATGGAACTGGCAAGACCGGGACTGGCCCGGTTGGCGTTTTGATGCTGGCCAACTGAACGCCTTCGAAGACCGGTTCCTGCTTCAATCAGGACGGCTGCTGGGTGCCTGGCAACATCTGACACCCTCGACAATGGACCAGATCAAGATTGACCTGCTCAGCGAAGAAGCAATGAAAACTTCGGAGATCGAGGGCGAATACCTGGATCGCACATCAGTCCAATCCTCGGTTCGCCGCATGTTCGGTCTTGATGCAGACCGCCGGGCTAAACCCGCCGAAGCGGGGATAGCCGAGTTGATGGTGGCGTGTTTCAGCGGGTTCGGCGAGGAATTGACACATGAGGTCCTGTTCGGATGGCACGGGATGATCTGCGCCGGACGCCGCGACCTCGCAGTGATCGGCGGCTACCGGAACCATGCAGAGCCCATGCAGGTTGTCTCAGGTCAGTTCCAACGGCCCAAGGTGCATTTTGAGGCTCCACCATCGGCAGTAATGTTCAAAGAGATGACCGGGTTCCTGGAGTGGTATGAGAGCACGAGCGCGCCTGCGTTGACAAAGGCGGGGCTTGCACACCTGTATTTTGTCTGCATCCACCCGTTCGAAGACGGTAATGGGCGCATTGCGCGTGCGCTCAGCGAAAAAGCCCTGGCTCGGGCGCTGGGTCAGCCAAGCATGCTGGCCCTGTCCCGCGAAATAGAAAAACAACGAAAGGGTTACTACGCCGCACTTGAAGCGAATAACAAAAGCATGGAGGTAACCGGCTGGCTTGTCTGGTTCGCAGAGACAGTCCTGGCAGCACAGGAGTATTCCATAGCGCTGATAGACCACCTCATTTCCAAAACGCGGATGCTGGACCGATTGCGCGGTCAGCTCAATGCCCGTCAGGAGAAAGCGCTGATACGTGTTTTTGATGCCGGCCCTGAAGGGTTCATTGGCGGTCTCAGCGCAAGCAACTACACCTCAATCACGGGCGCTCCAGCCGCCACCGCCCGCCGCGACCTCGTCGACCTTGTCGCCAAAGGCGCGCTGACGCGCACGGGAGAACGCAAAGGAACGCGGTATTGGTTGGCCACATCTTCTGGATAGGAAGGCAGGAAGATCACAGAAGGGCCGCTACCTGCACCCGATTGAGTTCTTCCGGGGAACTGCTGCATTGCCCATCATTTCTGCTGGTCATGCGCGCCGTCCCAAAAGCATCGCCACGGTTGAGGTGACTGGAATCGGCTGAATGATCCGAGAACCGCCCAACTTTTGGCGCGGCACGGTTGTTGCCAAGACATGAAACTGTAATTCATGCTACAAATTCGACCGGTTTGACGGCACCCCAGAAACGAAGAAGGAATCATTGGCTCCCATGTCCACAGCGGTCGCAATCAAAGACTCTGCCGCCGCCCCGGCAACCAAGCTGGAGGGCGGCCGCAGGTTCATCATGGACACAGAGTTTGTGCCCAAGGGAGATCAGCCGACAGCCATTGCTGAACTAACAGCCGGACTGCGCGATGGTGAGCAGGATCAGGTACTGCTTGGCGCAACAGGAACCGGAAAGACCTTCACGATGGCGAAAGTCATCGAGGAAACGCAGCGGCCTGCAATCATCCTCGCCCCAAACAAGACGCTGGCTGCCCAACTCTTCGGTGAATTCAAGGGGTTCTTCCCCGAAAACGCCGTCGAGTACTTCGTAAGCTACTATGACTATTACCAACCGGAGGCTTACGTTCCTCGAACGGACACCTACATCGAAAAGGAAGCAGACGTTAATGAGCGCATCGACAGGATGCGCCACTCGGCAACCCGTTCGCTACTGGAACGGGATGATGTCATCATCGTTGCCTCCGTTTCCTGCATCTATGGCATTGGTTCGGCAGAAACCTACGGAGCCATGACCCAGGACATCATTGCGGGGAAGACCTACAATCAGCGCCGTATTCTCGCCGACCTTGTCGAACAACAGTACAAGCGCAACGATCAGGCATTCCGCCGCGGCACATTCCGATTGCGCGGAGATGTGTTGGAGATCTGGCCCGCGCACTTGGAAGACCGGGCATGGCGATTGTCATTCTTCGGTAACGACGTGGAGAGCATTCGCGAGTTCGACCCGCTGACAGGCAAGAAGACAGACACTCTCGACCGCATCCGGATCTACGCCAATTCGCACTATGTGACACCGCGCCCTACCCTTCAGCAGGCTGTCAAATCGATTGAACAGGAGCTGGCTCAACGGTTGGAACAACTTCAGGGAGAGGGCAAACTTCTGGAGGCGCAGCGCCTTGAGCAGCGCACCCGGTTTGACCTTGAAATGATCCGGGCGACCGGCAGTTGCGCAGGGATCGAGAATTACTCCCGTTTCCTCACCGGACGGGCGCCCGGAGAGCCGCCACCAACGCTGTTCGAGTACATTCCAGACCACGCCATCGTCTTTGCAGACGAGTCCCATGTTTCGGTTCCACAGGTCAGGGCAATGTACAGGGGCGATTTCAGGCGCAAGATTACACTGGCAGAACACGGTTTCCGTCTACCGTCCTGCACCGACAACCGCCCGCTCAAGTTCGAGGAGTGGGACCTCATGCGCCCGCAATCCGTCTTTGTGTCGGCAACGCCTGGCGACTGGGAACTGGAACGGACGGGCGGGGCCTATTCCGAGCAGGTCATTCGTCCAACAGGTTTGGTCGACCCGCAAATAACCATCAGACCGGTCACCAATCAGGTTGACGAACTCCTGGAAGCAGCAAGGGAAACCGCTCTGCGAGGCAATCGCACGCTGGTCACGACACTGACCAAGCGCATGGCGGAAGACCTTACGGAATACCTGCACGAGCAAGGCATCCGTGTGCGGTATATGCACTCGGATATCGACACGCTTGAGCGCATCGAGATCCTGAGGGACCTGAGGCTGGGCGCCTTTGACGTACTCGTCGGCATCAACCTCCTCAGGGAAGGGCTGGACATTCCCGAGTGCGGCCTGGTGGCCATCTTGGATGCCGACAAAGAGGGATTTCTCAGATCTGAAACTTCCCTGGTCCAGACAATCGGCCGGGCAGCGCGCAATGTGGAAGGCCGGGTCATCATGTTCGCCGACTCCAGAACACCTTCAATCGAGAGGGCACTGCGGGAAACCGAACGACGCCGCGCAAAGCAACTTGCATATAACGAACTGAACGGGATTACCCCCGAGACGATCAAGAAGAACGTCGCGGATGTCATGGCAGGCCTCTATGAGGGCGACACCGATGAAGCGCGGGTAACTGCCACAATCGACCGGCAGATGGTCGGCGACAACCTCGAAACTCACCTGGAGGCACTCAGGAAACAGATGTTCGAAGCCGCCGAAAACCTCGAATTCGAAGAAGCCGCTAGACTGCGGGACGAGGTCAGGCGTCTTGAAACAGTCGAACTCGTGATCGCCGACGATCCCTTCGCGAGGCAGAGCGCTGTTGAGGAGGAGAGCCCTGCCACGGGCAAACCGAGAGGGCGTTCAACCTCGGGACGAGCGGGGTCCTATGCGGGAAGGCGCAGGAGAAGCCGCTGAATTCAGCTTTCCCCGCCAACCTTGGAGCGGATCAACTCAGCTGTCTCCGAAACGCCATAGAGCGCTATGAAACTCCCGAACCGGGGACCCTGGCTTGACCCGAGGAGCACCTCGTAGATTGCCCTGAACCAATCCCGCAACGGTTGGAACCCGTGCTCTGTTCCGACCGAATAGACCATGCTCTGCAGTTCCTCGGCCACGGCCCCAGCGGTCCATGCTTCCAGCCGCGAAGCGAGATCCAGCAATGCCGGGAGTTCCTGCTCGGTCGGGCTGCGGAATTGGCGCTTGGGTGCAATCACCTGTTGGAAATACCGTACCGCCCCCTCAAGCATTGCTGCCAGTTGGGGGTTGGAGTCCGCTTCGGCATCCGGCTGATACCCTTTTGCAAATTTCCACAATACCTCGCTGCTTTCAGCGGAAACTGCCGAGGCCAGGTTCACCAGCATCGAATAGGAAATCTGCTCCACTGCCGATGGTGGCTTCCCGGCATGAATATGCCAGACCGGATTGGCGAGACGCGCTGCACAATCCTGACCCTGATAGGCCTTCAGATGCTGACTGTACTCGTCCGCCGTCTTCGGAATGACTTCGTTGAACAATCGCTTGGCGGTCTTCGGCTTGTTGAACATGAACAGTCCGAGACTCTCCGGCGATGCATAGGAAAGCCAACTGTCGATTGACACACCTTGCAGCCCCTTGGACTTGGAAATCTTCTGCCCGGACTCGTCGAGGAACATCTCGAACATCATGCCTTCCGGCGGGGGCTTGCCTAACGCCCGGCAGAGCCGGGCGCCCAGTTCTGCCGATGGGCCTAGGTCCTTGCCATACATTTCATAATCGACATTCAGGGCTGCCCAACGCATGGCCCAGTCCGGCTTCCATTGCAGCTTTACGGCTCCGCCAGTAACCGGCACTTCGATCTTCTCTCCGTCCGGTTCACAATAGACAATGGTACCTCGTGCCGTATCGCGTTCGAGTGTCGGCACCTGAAGCACGCGCCCGGATTTCGGACTGATCGGCAGGAAGGGCGAGTAGGTTTCGCGCCGGCCCTCCTCAACTCCACCGAGCGAGGGAAGCATGATTTCCATGATCCTGTCGAAGCGCTCGAGGATGAGCAGCAGCATTTCGTCGAACCTCCCGCTGCGGTACTGTTCGGTCGAAGACATGAACTCGTACTCGAAACCTAAGCGGTCGAGGAAGGCGCACAGGGCTGCGTTATTGTGCTCGGCAAAGCTGCCGTGCGTGCCAAAGGGATCCCGGACACGGCTGAGCGGCAAATGCATGTCTTCCGCCAGCATTTCTGGCTGGGGCACATTGAGCGGCACCTTTCTGAGTCCGTCCATGTCGTCCGAAAAGCAGATGAGCCTCGTTGGCAAATCAGAAATCGCACTAAAGGCATTGCGGACCATTGAAGTTCGCGCCACTTCTCCGAACGTGCCGATGTGTGGAAGTCCTGACGGCCCATAGCCGGTCTGAAATATGACCGACTCGGCTTCCGGCCGGTTTCTTTCGAGAAACCTGAGCAGGCGCCGGGCCTCATCGAACGGCCAGGCTTTCGATTTCATTGCCTCGGCTGCAATGCTGTACATGGGATCAGGCCTGACTCATGGGTTTGTATCGGGTGGACGCCTCCTATTGTCAGGCTGATAGGGCGTCAATATAGACACCGGCGATCTGCGGAAAATGGAAGATCAAATGAGTGAGCCGCAACATCCAGGACACCCTGTCACAGTGCAAGACGCACTGGTCGCCGTCATGATTGCAACTTGCATTTCCGACGAGCGCCACCAGACTTCAGAATTGCTGGCGATCAGCCAGTTGATCGATCACCTGCCGGTCTTTGCAGAGTATCCTGAGAACCGCATCCGGGAGGTCACTAGCTTCGTGACCGATCTCTTCGGCATTGAGGATGGTCTGACGGTCTTCTTTCAGGCAATCCGCGATGTGTTGCCGTCACGGTTCACAGACACTGCATATGCCCTGGCCTGTGATGTCGCAGCATCGGACCACCGGCTTCGGCAGATCGAACTGCGATTCTTGCAGGAGGTTCGCCACGAACTGGACATTGACCGGCTGACTGCGGCCGCTATCGAACGGTCAGCGGGAGCACGATACCGGCATTGAAGGATTTGCTTTGAGTTTGCGGTTGCGGCTCATATCCTCAATGGGCTGAATCTCAAGTAACCTGCCCACTGTCACTTCGCAGGCAAGTTGACGAGGAATCGTCGAACGCCATCCGGATGGCCGCCCATGCTGGAGGCTTCATTTCCGCCAGATGGCGGGCCGAGGCGTCAGAAACCCGATGGCCTGCAAACGTCCGCGCGGCGACAGCGTTCATGGCGGCAAATCTGCCAGGCCGCCTGGACAGCACTCCAACAGGAACCCGCATGAATATCTCGCGCCATCCCTCCCAGCAGTGGAATTCGGCGAGGCTGTCAGAACCCATCAACCAGACAAACTTGGCTGAAGGAAACCGGTCCTGCAACATCTCGATCGTGTGCACCGTGCGAATGATGCCCGATCTGGCCTCAAGGTCCGAAAACACCACTCTTGGATGATCCAGCACCTCTCGCGATGCGGTCATTCGCGCCTCAATGGAAGCAGGCTTCCAATGCTTCAGCGGGTTGCCTGCCGAGAACAACCACCAGATCCGATCCAGTTCAATCCGCTTTAGCGCACAGAGTGTTGCAGCCCGGTGTCCGGAGTGCGGCGGGTCGAACGAGCCGCCAAACAACCCTACCTTAAGCCCTTCTGAACAGTGCGGAATCCCGCAACGAACTGGCAGTTTCCTTCTCACGGCAATCGCCACTCGATCCTCGTCTTGCAGACTGTCGCCAACCGCAACAACCCGCAGCGAGATTTGTTGCCTAGCGCCAACCGAACCTATAGGACACCGCTTCCTCAAGGCAAACCAGTCACCCGAGATGTCAAAGCACGAGTTCGTTTACCATATGAACGGGGTCTCCAAGACCTACCCCGGCGGCAAGAAGTGCTTCGAGAACATTCGCCTGTCCTTCTATCCCGGGGTCAAGATCGGTGTAGTCGGTGTGAATGGCTCAGGGAAAACGACCTTGTTGCGGATCATGGCCGGCCTCGACACGGAATTCACCGGGGAAGCCTGGCCCGAGAAGGGTGTCACCGTCGGCTACCTGCCCCAGGAACCGGAACTCGACACGTCACTGGACGTCAGAGGCAATGTCATGCTTGGCGTTGCCGGACACCAGCGCGTGCTTGACCGCTTCAATGAACTCGCAATCGATTACTCGGACGAAACCGCCGACGAAATGGCGGAGTTGCAGGACCAGATCGATGCGCAGGGCCTGTGGGATCTGGACTCGAGAGTCGACCAGGCAATGGATGCGCTCAGGTGCCCGCCAGATGATTCAGATGTAGCGTCGCTTTCCGGCGGAGAGCGGCGGCGGGTGGCGCTGTGCCGGTTGCTTTTGGAGAATCCGGACATGCTATTGCTGGACGAACCGACCAACCACCTTGACGCGGAAACCGTGGTCTGGTTGCAGCAGCACCTGATCGACTACAAGGGCACATGCCTGCTGGTCACACATGACCGCTACTTCCTCGACAGGATCACTGGATGGATCCTTGAACTGGACCGGGGCCGCGGGTTTCCGTTCGAAGGGAACTACTCGAACTGGCTGGAACAGAAAGCCCGGCGAATGCAGCACGAGGCCCGGGAAGAGAAATCACGCCAGCGGACACTCAGCCGCGAGTTGGAGTGGATCAATACCAACCCAAGGGCGCGCCAGGCCAAGCAGAAGGCACGGATAAACGCCTACAACGAACTTGCGGGCCGCTCAGTCCGGGAAAGACTGGGGCGCGCCCAGATTGTCATACCCAACGGACCGCGGCTGGGATCCAGTGTGCTGCAGGTTGAAGGATTGACAAAGGCCCTCGGAGACCGCCTGCTGGTCGAAGACCTGTCATTTTCCCTGCCGCCCGGGGCCATTGCGGGCATCGTTGGCGCCAACGGAATGGGCAAGACCACGCTTTTTCGGATGATTACCGGCGAATTGCCGTCTGACCAGGGTTCGATTGAAATTGGCGAGACGACCGTGCTTTCCTATGTGGACCAGGACAGGGACAGCCTGGATCCCTCCAAGTCTGTCTGGGAGGAGATTTCAGGCGGGCATGACGTGATCGAACTCGGCGACGCCGAAGTCAATTCACGTGCCTATTGCTCGTCCTTCAACTTCAAGGGCAGCGATCAGCAAAAGAGAACCGGGATGCTGTCGGGCGGCGAGCGCAACCGCGTTCATCTTGCCAAATTGCTCAAGTCCGGCGGCAATTTGCTGCTGCTTGACGAACCGACCAACGATCTTGACGTTGAGACCTTGCGCGCCCTTGAGGACTCGCTTGAGGAATTTGCCGGTTCAGCGATGATTATTTCACACGACCGCTTCTTCCTCGACCGGCTTTGCACGCATGTTCTGGCATTTGAAGGCGACGCCAGGGTTGAGTGGTTCGAAGGCAATTTCGAGGACTATCTCAAGGACAAGATCAGGCGCCTGGGTCCGGACTCTGTGGAGCCAAAACGCCTGAAACACAGGAAATTCACCCGATGATGCCAGAGATTGACAACATCACAGGGCTGCGCCGGAAATCGGAATGCGATTCCGATCAGCAAATTTGCGAGAGAGCCTTGCAGGCAGGGGAAAGCGAATGAGCAAGATCGGCGTCATGATGTGCGGCCACGGGTCGCGATCCGAGGGTGCTGTGCGCCAATTCGCAATGATGGTCGAGAAGATGCCGGATTTGCTTCCAGGCTGGCCAATCGAACATGGCTATCTCGAGTTCGCCAACCCGGTCATACGCTCCGGCCTGGACCGGTTGCGGGACGCTGGCTGCGAGCGCATTCTGGCTGTGCCTTGCATGCTGTTCGCCGCGATGCATGCCAAGAACGACATCCCATCAGTGCTGAACGCCTATTCCAGGGAGCATGGGCTTCAAATCGAGTATGGCCGCGAACTCGGCGTCGGCCCAAGGATGATTGCAGCTGCCGCAGATAGGGTCAGGGAGGCTATGGAGGAGGCAGACCGGCAGGCTACGCCGGTGGCGCCTGAGGATACGTGCCTGGTCGTCATCGGTCGGGGCGCATCCGACCCCGACGCAAACTCCAACGTATCGAAGATCGCCCGACTGTTGTGGGAGGGCATGGGCTTTGGCTGGTGTGAAACCGGCTATTCCGGCGTGACCTTTCCACTTGTCGAACCTTGCCTTGAGCACGCAGCCCGGCTTGGCTACCGGCGCATTGTCGTATTCCCTTACTTCCTCTTTACCGGGATACTGGTCGACCGCATCTATGGGTTCACCGACCTGGTGGCGGAGCGGCACCCGGAGATCGAATTCGTCAAGGCGGGTTACCTCAATGACCATCCCGGTGTGCTTGAGACTTTCGCCGAAAGAGTGAGGGAAATCCTCACCGGCGATACTGCGATGAACTGCTCAATGTGCAAGTACCGGCAGCAGGTACTTGGCTTTGAGCACGAAGTCGGGCTGCCCCAGGAAAGCCATCATCATCATGTCGAGGGCCAGGGCGCGTCGGCGCCGGGTTCTAACGTTTCCGAGTGCAACCTGTGCGACGATTTCTGCACTGGCGTTTGCAGGCTTCCGGATCACGGGCATACGCACGGCGATCATCACCATCACCACGGCCATGATCACCACCATCACCATCCGCCATACCCGCATGCCAGCCACCCCCATGGCCCGGAAAGCGCCAGGCGTCATGTGAAACACGAACATTGAAGTACGAAAGGCAACCCGGCCGGATCTACCAGTTGAGTTTTGCAACGGTCAGAAGTGAAGCCGACCTTAGCCGGTTCACTCCTGCGCAAGCTGACGTGGCCGTGAGAATCATCCACTCCTGCGGCATGACCTGCATCGGTGCAGAGCTTGAATTCTCCGAGAGATTTGAGGAAGCTGGAAGGGAGGCGCTATTGCGCGGCGCGGCAATTCACTGCGATGGCCACATGAGCGCCGCTGGTATCATCAAGCGGCTGCTGCCTGCCGGAAACAGGATTGTGGTCTCGGTTGACTGCAATGAGACCGCAGAGCGGGCGCGCAGGTTGCAAAATACGAGGTCGGCAGCAGCAGTCGATGCGTGGTTGCCCAGCCTTGGTGGTTCGGTAGTCGTGATTGGTAACGCACCAACTGCCCTGTTCCGGCTGCTGGAATTGGTGGAAGGTGGCGGACCGGTCCCGTCGCTGGTGATTGCCTTTCCTGTCGGGTTTGTGGGAGCTGCCGAGAGCAAGGCTGAACTTGTTTCCAGGCCCCGCCCATTCGAGTACCTGACCCTGCCCGGAAGGAAGGGAGGATCGGCCATGGCAGCAGCAGCGCTGAACGCCATTGCAACCGCCTGTTGCGGTCGGGGAAAACCGGCTGCGGGCACTATTGGGGACACCGGGCAATGACGAAGCAATGGCTTGATGTCATTGGAATAGGCGAAGATGGCTGGGCTGGATTGTCCGAGGATGCGCGCTCTGCTCTCAGAAAAGCCGAGGTGGTCATCGGGGGCAACCGCCACCACAATCTGGCTCCTGAACTGAAGGCGGAAAGGGTAAGGTGGCCAGAGCCATTCTCCCGAACGGCAAATTTCATTTCCAGTTACCGGGGCAGGCAAGTGGCGATGCTCGTGACAGGAGACCCGCTCTGGTATTCTGCAGGCGCCAAGATTGCTCGGCAGTTGTCGGACGGCGAGATCCGCTTTCACCCGCAATTGTCCGCTTTCCAACTGGCCTGCTGCAGGATGCAATGGAGCCTCGCCGATGTCGAAACCCTCACCGTGCACGGACGGCCAGTTGAACAGATCATTCCATGGTTTGCGCCGCATGCCCGGTTGGTAGTCCTGACTGGCGGCAACGCTGATCCGGGCGCCATCGCCCGGCTTCTTGATGAGCGCGGCTTTGGTCCCAGCCGGATTGCGGTAATGGCAGCACTGGGAGGACCAAGGGAAGAACACTTGCATGGAACTGCCGAGGAATGGGCACGCGAGGATCCCGAGGAACAAATCCCGGTGTTTCACACGCTTTGCATCGAATGCCTTCCATCTGCCGAGTCCGTTCCCCTGCCGAGGGGACCGGGCCTCCCCGACGACGCGTTCGAGACCGATGGCAATTTTACCAAACAGGACGTACGCGCAGTCACCGTGAGTGCCCTTGCTCCCCGCAACGGGGAAGTGCTGTGGGACATCGGAACCGGTTGCGGAACTGTCGCTGTGGAGTGGTTGCGGGCCGCAAGGGATGCTGTTGCATTCGGTGTCGATCCAAACAATTCGCGGCTACAACTTGCTCGCCGGAACTCCCTCAAGCTCGGTGCGCCACGCTTGATACCCGTGAACGGGAAGGCCCCTGGAGCGCTGAGCGACCTGCCAGACCCTGACGCCGTGTTCGTCGGCGGAGGGCTTGGCATAGAGCTGGTCGATATCGTCATGTCCCGGATGCGGCCGCATGGCCGGCTGGTTGCAAATGCCGTCACGCTCGACAGCGAGTCCCTGCTGGCCGATCTTTACCGCATTCATGGCGGAGAACTTGTCCGCATATCCGTCCAGCGGGCAACAAGACTGGGTGGGACAACCGGTTGGCGGCCATATATGCCTGTAACTCAATGGAGGTGGCGGCATTGAGCGGTACATTGCACTGCGTCGGCCTCGGTCCAGGAGATCCGGAACTCATCACACGCAAGGCTGAACGGCTCATTCGCTCAGCCAAGATCATTGCCTATCCGGCGCCGGCCGGTGGAGACAGCTTCGCCCGCAGCATCGCGGACGGCATCATTCCTGACGGTATTGAGGAAATCCAGATCGAGATTCCCATGCAAATCGAGCGGTTTGCCGCGCTTCATGCATATGACGAAGCAGCAGACAGGATTTCCGCCCGCCTCGGCAGCGGCAATGATGTCGTGGTTCTTTGCCAGGGAGATCCGTTCTTCTACGGAACTTTCATCTATCTGTTCGAGAGAATTGACCGGCGCTTCCGCATTGAAGTCGTACCTGGCGTGACTTCAATGACCGCCTGCGCAGCCGCGGCCCTTCAGCCTCTTTGCGGACGCACGGAAGTCCTGACCGTGCTTCCGGCGATTCTGCCGGAAGATGAACTTGCAGTCAGGATTGAATCACCAAACCCCTGTGTGATCATCAAGGTCGGCCGCCACATAGCAAAGATCAGGAGGCTGCTGGCAAATGCCGGAAAAAGCGAGGACTCGATTTTTGTTTCTCACGCAAGCCTGCCCCATCAACAGGCCTTAGGGTTGGATCAGGCACCAGATCCGGCACCCTACTTTTCTTCTGTGCTGGTTCCCGGGAGCAATCTCCTTGGAATCCGCTGATCCGTGCGTCTTCTGCCTCGAGCAGTCGGGGTTGCAAACGGCTGAGGCGGTAACACGGTGCCTGGGCGCAACCCTGGTCGTAAAGTCCGGGGTCGCGGCTGCACCCGGCTACGATGTCCGCCGGGACTTCGCTGGGGCGATCAGAGAGTGTTTTGCCGCTGGCGTTCCAGTGATCGGAGTCTGTGCTGCCGGCATCTTGATCAGAACCCTGGCTCCATTGATCAGGGACAAGCGCACGGAGCCGCCGGTAGTTTGCGTTGCCGAAGACGGAAGCTCAGTGGCTCCATTGCTCGGAGGGCACGCCGGGGGAAATGCGATTGCCCGCCGGATATCCGAAGCACTGTCCGCTGTCGCTGCGATTACGACAGCGAGCGAACTCCGGCTGGGCGTAGCCTTGGACGCGCCTCCGGATGGCTGGAGATTGGAGAACCCGCTGGACGTCAAGGAAATCGTTGCCTCCATTCTGTCCGGCCGGGAAGTTGTCGTGAGCGGTGGCGAAACCTGGCTTAACCAACTCCGAAAACTGGCGAATGTGGATTTCACGCCGTTGCCCGATGAACATTCACCCGTGGCCATTCTGGTGCCCGGCGTCGGCGAATTGATCTACCGCCGCGCAGACCTGGCGCTTGGCGTCGGAGCTGTCCGGAATTGCCCCGCTGACAGCCTGATCAGCCTAGCCCTTTCTACACTGGCAGATGCCGGGCTATCCCGGCATGCAGTCGAAGCGGTCTATTCGATTGATCTCAAATCAGATGAAGCCGCCGTGCATGCCTTGGCCAGGGAACTGGGGGTGGAAGCCCGTTTCTTTCCGGCGGAAGCGCTTGAACTCGAGACCGAACGACTCAAGAACCCCTCCGAGACTGTCTATCGCGAGGTTGGCTGTCACGGCGTCTGCGAAGCTTCAGCGCTGGCTGCCGCCGGACCGTTTGGAACACTGCTTGCAGAAAAGCAAAGAACACAGGATGCAACTTGCGCAGTGGCGCGAATTGGCGAACCACGCGGAGGACCGGGTAAGCGGCGCGGAACACTCTGCCTCGTGGGGCTGGGTCCAGGCGGTCCGGAGTATCGAACCTCGGAAGCCAACCGGATGCTCGCCGAAGCCGAGGAGCTTGTCGGATACGAGGCGTATCTGGACATGATTGGCGGATTTGCCGCGGGCAAGACCATCCACAGGTTTGCCATCGGCGAGGAAGAGCAACGATGCCGCTTTGCGCTGGAATTGGCTGGAGAAGGCAAGTCCGTTGCCTTGGTCTGCTCGGGGGATGCCGGGATCTATGCCATGGCCGCGCTCGTAATGGAGCTTCTCGACCGCCAGGGCGCAAGCGCGCTGACTCCTGCGGCCAGAAGGGTAGAGATTGCCTCAGCAGCCGGAATTACTGCCATGCAGGCGGCATCAGCGAGGGCTGGCGCCATATTGGGACACGACTTTTGCGCGGTGTCACTGTCCGACCTGCTCACTTCCAGAGAGGATATTCTCAGACGGGTCCGCGCTGCAGGCCAGGGTGACTTTGTCGTTGCCTTCTATAACCCGGTCTCTCGCAATCGCCGGCAACTCCTGAAGGACGCCCGCGACATTCTCCTGGATTACAGACCGGGGGGCACGCCAGTGCTCATTGCCCACAATCTGGGCCGGGACGGAGAAAGGCTGCGCCTCGAAACGCTCGACGGGCTTGTCCCTGACGGCATCGACATGACCACGGTGGTAATCGTCGGCAGTTCGAATTCCAGATTGCTTGAGCTTGGAGATACGTCGGCTGCGGCAGATGGCCGCCACATCTACACGCCACGCGGTTATGGCAGCACTCCCGGAGGGAACCTGTGACGGTCTATTTCATAGGAGCAGGGCCGGGAGATCCGGAGCTGATCACGGTCAAGGGGAGAAGGCTGATCCAGCAGTGCCCGGTTTGCCTGTACGCCGGTTCCCTGGTCCCACAGGAACTGGTCGAATGCACCCCGCCAGGCGCAACTGTGCTTGATACTGCCCAGATGACGCTCGACGAGATCACGGACCAGTTCGTTGCAGCCGACCGGCAAGGTCAGGATGTGGCGCGTGTGCATTCGGGAGATCCAAGCCTCTACGGAGCCATCGCCGAACAAATCCGCCGGCTTGAAAATGCCGGCATCAGCTACTCGATAGTGCCGGGCGTGCCGGCATTTGCCGCAGCGGCGGCTGAATGCGGTATTGAACTCACCATTCCCGAAGTGGCTCAAACTGTCATACTGACGCGCACATCGATGAAGTCGACGTCCATGCCATCCTCAGAGGACCTCGAGGTACTTGCAAGGTCCAAGGCGACGATGGCGATTCACCTTTCCATCCGCAACACACGCGCGGTCCAGCGCAAGCTATCACCGATCTATGGTGAGGACTGTCCGTCCGTGATCGCCTACCGCGTCGGATGGCCAGACCAGAAGATCATCTGGACCGACCTTGCTTCCCTGCATGCGGAGGTCAGAAGGCACAAGCTGACAAGAACTGCATTGATTCTTGTGGGCCGCGCCATCAAACCGCATGGTTTCAAGGACAGCGCTCTTTATGACGCAGCCCATCCGCATGTTCTCAGGCCATTCACCGGCAACCGCCAGGCAGGTCTCCCCGACTCCGGTCGGCCGGACAAATCACATGAGCGTATGAACCGCTGACTGTCCCTCGGACCTGCCCGATTGGGCCGATCTCGTTGGCATCGGCATCGTAGGCAAAAAACAGCGGGCGGCCGCCAGTCGGCGTCTCGTTGGTTGTATAGTGGAAATCATGCCCTGCAAGGACCCCCGGGAACGGGCTGCCGTCAAGGGCACGCAAGAACCGGTAGCCGAGATGGAGTTTGGGCTGCGCAAACGACGTTGAATGAGGGAGCAGGCCCAGCATGCGGTGACGGTGCCCGTTCCGGTCGGCCAGTTCCTGCCCCAGCGCCATGTAACCGCCACACTCACCATAGATCATCACATTCCGGGACGCCGCCACTTGCATTCCCGCCCGGAAACGTCCAGCCGCCGCAAGCCTGCCCGCATGAAGTTCCGGATAACCGCCAGGCAGGAAGACACAGTCAGCGTCATGGCCTGGTGCCTCGTCAGCCAGCGGGGAAAAAAACGAAACTTCTGCACCGCAGCGGCGCCAGTGCTCAATCTGATGTGAGTATGCGAACAGAAACGCATCGTCCTGGGCGATCGCAATACGGCGTCCTGGCGGGGCTGGCGCCGTAAATGCTCCTTCATCTGCTGGAGTTATTGGCGGCCTGGCGGCAGCGATCAGGGTCTCCACATCAATCGCCTTCTCAATGGCGCCTGCTGCATGGGCAAGAAACTCATCAATTCCCGGATGCTCGCCTGCCGGTATGAGACCGAGATGGCGGGATGGCAGCGTCAGACGCTCATCCCTCATGAGCGCTCCGAATACTGGTATGTCGTGCCGCGCCATGGCTGCCCGCACGAGGGCCGCATGCCGTTCCGAACCAAGACGGTTGAGGACAACGCCGCACACAACAAGATCCGGCAGTGCTGCCCTTAGTCCCAGAACGGGAAGAACGGCGGAATCGCTTGCACCGGATGCATCAATCACCAGAACAACCGGAAGCCCAAGCACCCGCGACAAGTCTGCTACACTACCTGAACGGCTCGGACCTGCACCGTCCAGGACACCCATGGCGCCTTCTACTATCAGCAGGCTCTCGCCAGCCTCGCCTCCCCCTGCGGCCAATGCTTGCAGGCCCGGGACCGGCATGGCCCAGGCATCAAGGTTTATGGATGGGCGCCCACAGGCTGCTGTCTGAAAAGTTGGGTCCAGGTAGTCGGGGCCGGACTTTGCCGCGCGAACCGGAACGCCTCGGTCTGCCAGAAGCTTCAATAGCCCAAGGGTCACGGTTGTCTTGCCGGTTGCGGATGCAGTTGCGGCAATGATGATGCCTCTTGTCGCGGTCAATCAGTGCCGCCCCAATTTGCCTGCCAACCGGCTTCCAGTGGATTGACCGATCGCGGCGCTTGTCCTTCCAGTTGCGCCATCCAGTCGATGGCCAGGCGGAAGTGAACATTGCGCCCCACACAGATTATGGCGGGGGCACCGAAGCCGTGCTGTTCCACATCTGCCGCCGCCTGCCCCAAAGTTGTCTCAAGCGACCTCTGATCCGGAAGCGTCGCATTCTGGACGACCAGCACTGGTTCCGAGCCTGAACGGCCACCCCGCATGAGGAGCGCCGCAATCTCCTTCAGTCTTGCCATCGCCATGTACATCACGATGAGCTGACCGCCCTTTGCCAAGCAAGCCCAGTCGATTGCATTGGGTGCGGTGCCCTGCCGGTCATGTCCCGTGATGAACGTCACCGCCTGATTGGTGTCCCTGTGAGTGACGGGGACACCAGCATATGCAAGACCACCAATTCCGGCTGAAATCCCAGGCGTCATGCGAATCGGAATTCCATTCCTGACCAGTGCCAGCGCCTCTTCGCCTCCCCTGCCGAATACAAATGGATCGCCTCCCTTCAACCGCGCCACGCGCTTGCCATTCCTTGCATGTTCAATCAGCCGCAGAGTGATGTCAGACTGGCTTGGCGACGGCCGGCCACCTCTCTTGCCTGCATATTCGATCTCGACGTCCTGGCGCGCAAAGCTCAGCATGGTGTCATTGAAGAGGGCGTCGTGCACCACCACATCTGCCTGACGAAGGGCATTGAGCCCATGCAGGGTCAGCAGCCCGGGATCTCCCGGTCCGGTGCCAATCAGCCAGACCAGCCCCTCTTCGAATATCGGCCATTCAATGCCTTCCGGCATCATGAATTCGTGCTTCCGGTGCTGTACCGGCCGCCGATCATCCAGGCCGTCAACTTCACGTTTCAGCGCATGACTCCCATTGCGGCCGTGCCGATTGAGTCCCTTCGACTATCCCATAACTTCCTGATTTTCCACTTCGCCGAGAGCGGCCTACAAGCCGGTGCTGCGAAAGAAGAAGTTCATGCGAAGGCACCATATCCTTGCAGTTGCCCGCGGCTCTCAGTCCAATCCTGTAACTGGCACGGGAACTCGAGGGCAGCCCCTTCGGGCATTATTTCACACTCGAACGGTGGCAGCGCCCCTCTTTCTGCACTGATGCCGGGGACAGTGGGTTCCTGAGCGGGAAATGCCCACGGCGGCGACGAAAACGAGGTGTCCATTGCCTGCATTGGCCAAAGGCTTATGAAGTCTGTTTATGGCGACAAACCAGCCAGAAGAGCAGCGCAGCCCGCCGCAGAAACTGAGAACCGGCTTCACAACAGGCGCGTGTGCAACCGCGGCAGCAGCGGCGGCGGCCGTGGCAATAGTGAACGGTGAGAGGGTCGGCCAGATCACGATCCGCCTGCCACGCGGCCAGACACCAACCTTCATGCTGGAGAATGTCGAAGATGGTCCAGGCTGGGCCCGGGCTTCGGTTAGAAAGGACGCTGGAGATGACCCCGACGTCACGCACAATGTCCTGGTGGTGGTTACACTCAGAGAGGCCCCTACAGGCTCTGGAGTCTTGTTTCGCGCAGGCGAAGGCGTCGGCATGGTCACCAAGCCAGGCTTGCCGCTCGAAGTAGGCGAACCGGCCATAAACCCGGTCCCGCGCAAGATGATCAGCGAAGCCGTCCGTACGATTTGCGAGGACTCCAGCCGCCCGTGCGATTTCGAGGTCGAGGTGGCCATCCCTGGCGGTAAGGAAATTGCGCTGCAAACCTGGAACCCCCGCCTGGGAATTGAGGGCGGGCTATCGATTTTGGGAACAACCGGGATCGTCAAACCCTATTCATGTTCCGCCTGGATTGCTTCCCTGCATCGCGGGATTGATGTCGCGCGGGCAACAGGCATCCGCCATGTTGCAGGCTCTACAGGATCAACTTCGGAGGCAGCGGTGCAGCGACTGTATCAGCTGCCGGATTCCGCACTGCTTGACATGGGGGATTTCGTCGGTGGCCTTCTGAAATATCTGCGTCGCCATCCCATTCCGCTGATCACCATTGCCGGTGGATTCGCCAAGATGGCCAAACTGGCACAAGGGGCAACGGATCTTCATTCTTCGCGTTCGCAGGTGGATTTTGCCAGGCTTTCAGAACTCGCCCGGCAGCACTGCGACTCTCTCGGCCCGGATGCCATCGAGGCCATCACAACTGCCAACACGGCCAAGCAGGCACTGGACATTGCGGGACCGGCTCTGGCTTGCGCGGTCGCCGGCAATGCGCGGAACGTTGCCGCAAACCTGCTACGTGGGGCCCCGGTTGACGTCGAAGTCATGGTGTTCGACCGGACCGGCCAATTGGCCGCCCGCAGTAGCGACGCGCCATTTCCGGGGATCGGAGGCACCGGGTAATGCCAACACGCAGTTGGTCAAGTGCAGCGCAACCGCACTGGTGAACCGGCAATCTGCAGGCCCTGCCTTGAATAGCACGGGGATGCGGCAGAGCTTTTGGCACGAGGGGCGCAGCCCGAGCCGATTGACGCCGGGACATGTTCAATACAATGATCAACCTGATGACGGATGACTTGTGTGAACTGGTATGACCGGCCTCTATCGCATCCTGGTACTCGCAGGCACGATGGAAGCCCGGGAGTTGTGCCATCGGCTTTCATCAGCTGAAGGATTTGAGGTCACTGCGTCAATTGCCGGTGTAACGAGTTCCCCAAGACCATATCCGGTCCCGGTTCGCCGGGGCGGTTTCGGGGGACCGGCCGGATTGGCGGAATACCTGCTGGACGGCCGTTACAATCTGCTGGTTGATGCAACTCATCCATTTGCCGAGAACATCTCTGCCAACGCAGAGGCTGCGATACAGCGCACCGGGACCATGCTGGCGCAGCTTGAGCGTCCTCCCTGGAAGCCTCGCGACGGAGACAACTGGTTTGAATTCGAGACGCTTGATGCCGCGATACAGGCGCTGCCGGCCGGTTCGCGCGTGTTTGCTCCGCTGGGCGCAGCAAGGATGCAACTGTCACTTCGACCCGTGCTGACCCGCCGGCGGGATGTTGAATTCGTACTGCGGAGTATGGTGCCGCTTGGTGATGTTCCTGCCAATGTGGTCGCCCAGCTGGTTGCCGGCCCCGGCAATGAATATGACGACGAGATTGACCTGCTTCGCCGCTACGAGTGCACATGCCTGCTGTGCAGGAATTCGGGAGGACGCGCAGGATTTCCCAAACTCGAGGCCTGCGCCCAGCTTGGACTGCCCGTCTTTCTACTGTCCCGGCCAAGCAGATCGTCCCCTGAACAAGGGACCCCGGTGTTCGACAGCGTCGACAAGCTTGTGGCCTGGATAACAGGGTTTGCACGGCATTCCGTATCCCATTGACGAACCGAACTGGCGGACAACGGCAGCCGTCATTGAACCCGCGAACGGTCTACTGAACCGGAGTGCGGTGGGCTGGGACCCGAATGCGACGGGCTTTCGCGACCCGGTCCCTGAGAAAAGGAAACTGGCGAGACCAGAAGCACCCGAGCCGGTGTCAGATCGTCTGGCGTTTGATCAACTCCCGGAAAGGCCCCTCCGCCTCCGCCAACTGCTCAAACGTGCCTTCCTGGATCACCCTGCCGGCCTCAAGCATGTAGATCCGGTTTGCCTTCTTGATGGTGGATAACCTGTGAGCCACAACAATCCGGGTCGCTGCCAGCTTTTCGATGTTGTCCATCACATCGTGCTGGGTAACGGCGTCGAGCCATCCGGTAGCCTCGTCGAGAAGAACGACACGTGGCTTGCGGATCAAGGCTGTAGCGATGGCCAGGCGTTGACGCTGCCCACCTGAAAGAGTGACTCCGTTTTCGGATACCGCAGTGTGCATTCCCATCGGCATATTGATGATGTCCTCATCCACACAGGCAAGCCGCGCTGCCTCCCATGCTTCAACAGTACCGTATTCGTGATGCGATCCCACGATATTGCTGAGAACCGTCCCATAATGAAGCACTGCTTCCTGAATGACCGTTCCCATCTGCCGCCTTACACAAACCGGGTCGAGGCGTGTGAGGTCATGTCCATCGAAAAGGACACCACCGGATGACGGTTCCAGCAGTCCAAGCGCAAGCTTGACCAGAGTGCTCTTTCCTGCGCCGGACTCACCCACGATTGCAATGAACTCCCCGGGGGCGGCATGAATGGAGACTCCATCCAGGATAAGCGGATCATTCTCGCCGTACCGGAAGGTAACCCTGTCAAAATGAACCTCCCCCTCTAGCTTGATCTGGTTGTCTTGGGTGGGCGTGCGTTCAATCTCCGCAGCAAGTACCGGGCGCACTTCGTCAAACCGCGGCCAGAACGAAGCGATGGCCTCGAATGAGAGGGAAAGCGTCGCGATTGCAGTGAAGAATGTTTGGGTCAGTGCAAAGACAATCAGGAATTCAGCAACCGACATGGTCCCCGGCTCGGCATAGACCATCACCAGAGTTACGAATGCTCCAGCAAGAAACGGCAAGGCTGTGCCCAACGCAATCACATGCTCACTTAGCGAGGCAACTGCGATCTCGGCCCGTTTCTGCTGCTTGTAGTATTTCGCCCAGGTTGCGTACGCAGCGCTTTCGGAGCGCGACGATTGAAGCTTTGTGATACCTAGCAGCAGTTGCAACAATTCACTCGACATCCGCCGAATTGCGTCGAGGTGCAGTGTGTTGGGCCGGATCTGCGCAATCACAATGAAAACGACCACGGCAAGCGATACAACCCCGAACAGCAACAACAGCCAGCCCATGGTTGAACTGTACAGGAAGACGACGAGAAAGGACGGCAGCAGAAAGACCGCTGTCAAGAACGACGTGACTGCCGGCCCTGCAACCCGATCCCGCATTTCCTGAAACGCCATAAGCCGCGTGCCGAGTTCGCCAGCCGAGAAATTGGTGGCAAGACTGGGCTTCATTCGGCAAACCCAGTCCATCAAGGCCGCGCCCAGCCGTCCGGCGACCCTCCCTTCAATGCGCATGACCGCCGTACCGCGCAAGACTTGTGCCAGCGTAGCGGTGAGGGCAACTGCAATCAGTGCAAGCGAGAACTGAATCAGCAAACTGGTATCATTTGCAGGTACAATGCGTTCAATGAGGATGCCGATGCCTACCGCCGGGGCGATCGTCAGCAGGCCGGACAGAAGTCCGGTCAACAGCAATCTGATCATATCCGGAGCGATACCCCTGCCGGCCATGCCAAGGAGTGCAGCCAATCCGGCGGGCTCCGCCGACCGCGTCGACAGCGATCCATAGAGCTGCAGCGCATTGTCCCGCAACTCCTTGGCGATTGGCTCCGTGACCAGCCTCTTGCTGCCAGTAACAGGATCAATTTCAGAATAGCGTCCGGCCTGACCTGGGATCAGCGCGACTGGCTGTGAATCCTGCAGACGGAAACCAAGGAATGCGCCACAATCGCCGATCCACCACCGATCCGTCACGGAAAGCGTCACCCGCCTGTGCCGGATAACCGAGCGCTCCAGGTATGCCCTTATGTTGCTTTGGGTCAGTTCGCCTTCAAAGGCTCCCGCGTGATTCAGATCAATATCTTCATGCCGGGCAACCAGTTTGAGCGCTTCGGTCAGCGCATTCGGCTCCCGGGCCCTGCCGGACCGCCTCGACTGCAAGCTGAAGAGTTCCCCTTGAGCGTTGCGGGCCAGGATGTTCTTCCAGGCAGTACTCTCCCGCAGCTGATTGGCAGTGTCTACCAGTTGCAGACGGCGCTGGAAGACCATGAAATCGATGGTCAGCCGGTGAAATTCGCTGACAGACACCTCCAGGACGCTCTCAACACCGTATTCCTGCAGCATCTCCATGGTTGTCTTGACATCGAAGACAGTCTGATCAGCAATCTCCACCCAGATGGACGAGGTCAGCGGCATTGTCCCCTTGGGGCCTTGACCCTCCTCGGAGCCAAGAAACGCGGCCCGAGCGCAATCCCCGACCAGCCAGACGACCCCCCTTTCTGCCGTCAGGGTCCCTGCCAGTTTCTGGCCTCCTCCTGGCTCGGTTCGGCCATCCACTTGAGTGTACCAGGCGATGCCGGCGGAAATCGATTGAGCTACGCTCTTGATCCACTCGTCAAGCTTGGCGGCGACCTCCCGCGCCAGGGCGTTGTTGCCTGAGTCCAACGCCACTTGTTCGGTGATCGATCCGATTGGAACCCGGCGCACGATGGAACTCGGCAGCCCCTTGACAACTACCTCTGCTCCAGTCGGGGCTGCGTCGGCGCCAAAACCAAACACGGCTTGGCCAGCAGAGGCATGCGCGATGTGAGTGAGCGGGGCGATTTGCACTCCGTCCGCCGTCTCCCGGATGAACACATTGACTGCGCCGCGTTCGACCAAAAGCAAGTACTGCGGATCATCAATCGCAATTGTCTCGTTATTCGAAACAGGCAGCGGTTCCGACACAGACCTTGCAAGTTCTGCTAGCAATGGAGCGCTATGGGAAAAGTCCGGCATCACATTACTCGGCAATGATCAATTTGCGGTAGGGACCATCGAGTGCGATCAACTCATCGTGGTTGCCGCGCTGAACTTCCTTGCCGCCATCAAGAACAATGATCTGGTCGCAATCGCGGATCGTGCTGAGCCTGTGCGCAATGATAAGGCAGGAGCAACCTCTTCGCCGCAGATTCCGGTCGATCCGCTCCTCGGTCACGGCGTCAAGCGAACTGGTTGCCTCGTCCATGATCAGCACAGACGGATCGTTGATCAAGGCCCTGGCGATCTCAAGCCGCTGGCGCTGTCCGCCGCTGAAATTCTGCCCTTGTTCTGTAATCAGCGACTGGTACCCGCCGGGCCGCGACATTATCTCTTCATGAATGTCTGCGTCGCGCGCAGCTCTCATCACGGCATCATCAGCGACCGTAGGATTCCAGAATGTGAGATTGTCCCAAACCGATGCAGCAAACAGCATGAAACCCTGTTCAACGATCCCCACCGACTCGGTGAATACTTCCCAGGGAATCTCGTCGAGCCTTCTGCCGTCATACAATATCTCACCTGACCACGGCTGGTGCATGCCTGAGACCAGCAACGCCAGGGTCGACTTGCCACTGCCCGTTGGTCCTACGACCGCAACACGTTGGCCCGGGCCTATGCTGAGGCTGAAGTCCTCAATCAGGGGCTCCTTTCCGGGCGTAAAACCAAATGTCACATTCCGCAATTCCACCTCGCCAGTCAGACGGAGCCGGCCGTCGATGGTGGGAAGCGGTTCGTCCTCGCCGCGCACCATGCCGATGTGTGGACCCGTTGCCGGCGTTCCGGTGATGTCCTCCAGTCTGAACATATCGGCTGCCTTCGACTGAAGTTCGTTGAGGAATATGGTCAAGGCGCCCACAGGCCGCAGGAAATTCGTCGTGAGGATAAAGACGCCCATCAGCCCACCGATTGACAATTCACCCGTGGACACCCTCCAGCCGCCAACCCCCAACACCAATGCGCTGCCGATCATGATAAAGAGCACCGGCAAGGCCTGCACGACATGCCCTAATTCATGAAACGCTTGCCGGGCTGTGACCTCTCTTGCCTGGTATCCGCCCCATCGCGCAAAAAGACTGTCATCGGTCGCGGTTGCGCGGATCGCCGCACGGCTGCGCATTGCGCTCATGATCAATCCGTACAAGAGCCCCTGTTCCCGGGCAAACATATGGTTGAGCTCGGTGCGCGTGTCGGAAATCCTGGACACGATCAGCCACCAGATCAATGCAAGCGCCAAGGCAACCGCCCCCAGAATGGGATCGAAGAAAAACACTGCCGCGAGGAAGGCCAGGCACATGACCGCCTCGACTCCTACCCTGACCATTGCAGCGGCGCCTTCATCGGAAAGCCGGTCAAGGAGTTGGCTCCTGTTCACCAGGTCGCCAACCAACCGGTGCGTATAGAAGGCAAAAGGCAGGCGCAGCAGATGGCTGACAAACTCGTCAGATTTGGTGAGCGCAATTCCAACAGCAATTCGCCGAAGCGCAACTGCATGCATCCACGCCAACAAATAGGTCAGCGCTGCAATCATGAACATCAGGACAATGATTGCCCCACCCCATGAAGCCTGACCGCCTATGAGGACATGATCGACCAGAACACTCAGCATCAGCGGAAAGGCCAGATAAGCTGCGGCCAGCATCAAGCCGGACAAAGTCGCCAGTAGCAATGCGGGCTTGAAATCGCGCAGCCATTGCCACAACTGCCAGATCGGACCTGGCGGCTTCTCGTTTTTTTGGAAGTCGGGGCCGACTGCGAACTCGAGGATAATCCCGGTAAAGCCCTTGTCGAAGGTGTCGTAATCGACGACGAGCCGACCCGAACTGGGGTCGTTCATACGAACGCGCTTCCTGCCAATATCTTCAAGGACGACAAAGTGCTTGAACTCCCAGAAGACAATTGCCGGAAGGGTGCTCTTGTGAAGATTCTTGATTTGACGCGACCAGCCCTTCGCTTCCAGCCCGTATGTTCGGGCGGCGCGCAAGAGGTCGGCGCCTGTACAGCCGTCGCGCCCCACCCTGCAGGTAATCCTGAGTTCAGACATGGGAACCCAACGGCCGTAATAGGCCAGCACGCTGGCCAGGCACGCCGCAGCGCATTCTGTCCGTTCGGATTGGGGAAAGAGTGGTGTCTTGACGCCGCGTGACCTCCTGGAAGTACCGGCGGTCTCCCCCTTCGTTACGCCAACTTCATCCGGGCACACTTGACTGGAGCTGTCTGCTTCCTGGTTTCATCTCATGTCTCCGGGCAAACCCCCGCTACTCTGTGAACCAGCCAATCGACCGGCCGGATGCTGCAACGCAGGCAATACCCGTGGTTGCCCGACAATAGCGGCTAGGCCGTAACGCTACCAGTTGAAATGTTTGACCTGGATCAACACGCATCCTGTCCGTTCTGCTCCGCTTCGACCAACCCGTGATCATGGCCGGCTGCAAATGCAGGTTCAGCCTCCGCAATTTGCGGTTGCAGCAAACAGGGCGTTGCAGGCGCCGACGGCTATGCGACCCGTTCATCTATACACCAATCGGCTTTCCTGTCCGCGGCTATGACCTGGCCAGCGAGAAACGCGGATTGGGCAACCGGAGTGGCTGCCGGGCAGTTTGGCCCGGACCTTGAACTCCATCAACCAGTCTTCAGAGCAGGGCTGCAGCATGGCGCGCCGCTGGCAGCACCGGCAGCAGCGTCATCCACTCAATTTCTCATCTGGACTCAGGTTACTATGCCTGTGAAGAGAATATCAGCAGCAAGGGGGGAACCCGCCCTGTGGCGATCTCGATCCTGCACAATGCGTGCTCGCGCAACGGCAGATCCTCCTGACCGTCAAGTGCGACATGCACCATCCAGTTTTCGCCCGCATCCATGTTCAATCCGCGCCTGTTTGCCCTCAGCCAGGCTGCTGTATCGTACGGACCAAAGACTGATGCAACGGCCGCCTCGAACGACTGCTCTGAACCCGATTGGTCGACGCAATGGGCCACAGCATCCATACCGGTCTGGACACGTCCGGCCAGACTGCGATCCAGCAGCGCGACAGCAATCGCTGGGTCTTCGGAGGCCGAGCGAATTTCAGCGACGAGATCGCCAGCTTCAAGGAATTCCCCCGGCAGCACGTAAAGTCCGGCTACGAAACCACCTGCCGGACTGACAAGCGTATTACCGGCGGAATTCGATGTGTTTGTGTCGGAACCTGCGGCCTGATTGCGCATCACGGCGACCTGTGACTCGCCGGCTTCGGCCACACTGTCCCCAGAGTCTGGCTCAACGAGTTGCTCTCCCGTAGCCACGGAATCCCGCTGGCGAACAACTGCATCCAAAGTTCCGATAACCGCGATGGGTGTTGCCTTCTCGACGGCTTCCCCCTGCGAAACCAGTACATCCTGCACCGGTCCCGCAGCCGTGGCGGTCACCGGCAACCGTTGACCGGGCAGCAGCACCGAACCGTCCACCACAATCTTGAGGTCGATGCGGCCGAAGCTGCCCCAAATTGCCGCAACCAGCAATGAGGCCAGGAGAATGGAGAGGATCAACCATTCATGCGGCGCCGTGATGCGGAAGGGACTATCTATCGGCTCGGGTTCTGCGGCCTGCAACAAGGCACGCTGCCTGTATAGTTTTTGGTCGTCCATTGTGGATCGTCAGTGATCTGCTTTGTTGCCGGGGCGGCATAAGCCATTCCCCACCATCAGGTGTATTCTGGCACGCAGTGCAAAAAGCTGCAACCCACCCGCAAGATCGATCCAGTGCAACTGCCTTCAAGTTCCGGCCAACCTCCGCATCAATTTGCTCTCCTCCGGCCGCCGGATTGGCAAGCCATTCAAAATCCCTAGCGGCAGATGCCAACCATCGGGTTTGAAACGACAAACTGAGCATGCCGAACACTTGAGTTCTGAGATACGAGCTGGGGCGCATGACACTTTCGTTGGGTCGGACTGCCATCTCACCTTCCGTTACCGAACCGCTGAAATGCAGAAGACCGCTCCAGCAATCACTTTGGACACACGGCATTGACCGTGACCAGGAATTGCACACATGCCCGGCCGGCAATTGTCCATTTGGCTTGCGTGCATGCACCAGAATTCTGTCTTCCGCCTTTCAGTAAATGGCGGCTTGCATCCAGAAAATGCGGTGGGCAGATGTTGAAAACTGCCGGAAACAATGTTAAGTCTGGATGTTAAGTGCTACTCAGTCACAGTTGGCCGCAATATTGTGCCAGCGGGGAAGAGTTGCAAGTCGGCGCAAATTTGGGCGTCCTACCAAGAGTGAGGTTTCAGATGACAGATCATGGAAGCAGTCTGGGAGTCCACTGGGGAAAAATCGTTGCCCGGACATGGAGCGACGATGAGTTCAAGTCGAGAGTTCTGAGCGAGCCGCGCGAGGTTCTAGCCGAAGAGGGATTTGTTGTCCCTGATGATGTGGATGTCACAGTCAGTGATGGTGGGAGATCGAAAGTCCATCTCGTCGTGTCCCCAATGCCGGAGGGAATAGACACACAGGTCGACGATGACACTCTCGAGTCGATGTCAGGCGGAGTTTGCTCCTGCTGTTGTTGCTGTGGATCCGCTGCCGGCACATGGCCGTGATTATTACTTTGGCGTGACGATCCTGAATCCGGGCCATATGCCAATCAAGTAGAGGCATTCCGGTACCAGCGTTTGGCGGCGACAGTAACGAAGCAACTGCCGGCGATGGGTCCGTCGCTGGCACAGTTCTCGTTCGGTCAGGGAGCACCGTCGAATACAAGCTGCGGAATTCTTGGCAGGGTATTTTGCCGGCGATGTAATGGCCGACCTCCCTGAAACGAATACGCTGGTGCTCGGTATCGCAACGGCGGCTGAACTGGTTCACGCACTCATGAATGAACAGCAGAGGCTGGAACCAGGCTTGGTTCGCTCAACTAGCCAGGGGACGGGTCACAGGCTGGTGCAGTACCGCTCAGCAATCCCTGCGCCAACCGCATTTCCCAGACCTGTCTTGCCAAGGTGTGCAGCCTTTTGCCGAGCAAGCAGAAGCATCCTCGGTCCACTTGCTGGACAATTGCCTGCAGGCCCCACAGTGGCCAGTGCTTTCGTGCCCGGTCTGACGCAACTGTGCCCCGATTTCGCACTTGGCCGAACGCATGAGAGGCCGGTAACGCTGGGTTGACCACACAACGGCCTGGAACGGCCGAACAGGGTCCAATCCCGCCCCTCTGCAAGCCCCGCGGCCGGACGACCAGGATGGAGTGGGCACGGATAGTTGGTACAGCATGTTTGGCAGCATCGTAGTAGCTGGTGGTGGCACAGCCGGGTGGATGGTGGCTGCTGCGCTTGCCAGTCGCGTCGTAGGCGTCTCGGCCATGCAGGTCACGCTGGTCGAATCGGAGGAAATCGGAACAGTAGGGGTTGGTGAGGCAACACGGATTTTCACCTTGACTGTCGCCGAACACGCAACTGTGTCGCCTTTGACCTCGCCGCCAGTCTTCTTGAACCGCTTGAGACGACAAGCAGCGCATTGATCCACAAGGCGATCAACAAATTCGTCATCAGTTTCCCAGGTCAGCGCCACGACCCGGCAATGTCCGGCGTCTTCAACAAGGCAATGGACAAGCTCTGCCGGAATATCCGTAACCTTCTGGCCTTGCACTACACCCAGAACCGGCGCACAGACTCACCGATGTGGAACGCGTGCCGCTAGATTGAGGTTCCGGATGAACTCAGCGAGCGCATTAGAGTGTTTCGGAAGTCAGCGCATATTGAGACACCCGCAAGCCAGTTATTCAAGCTTCCAAGCAACTTGATCGTAATACTTTGCCAAGGGGTCAATCCCGAATCCTATCACCCGCTGCTTGCGACCCTAGACCAAAGCTACAGCCAAAGCCTGCGGGCGTACTTGCAAAGGTTGAAGGCAAGCATCCCGAAAACTGCCCTGAAGTTGCCGACCCATGACGAATTCATTGCGAGCTATTGCGCCATGGAGGATGACGGGCCTTCTGACTGACCTATGGCCTAACACTGCCTGCAGATGAACCCAGGACGCCAAGATCAGTCACCAACTCGCTTCAAGGCTGGATCCGGCATTTCCATCTTTGCGGCAGGCATAACCAAACTGCCATCTGCTGTACTCTCCCCAGATCACTCAGACGCAGAAAACGTTCAGGCATCCCCTTTGGACACATCGCTTTGACCGTAGCCAAGAGTTACACACTTGCCCAACTGGCTATTGTCAATCTGATAGCGGTACATGCATTCAAGAGCCGCATTCCGCCTTTCAAAAACGCGTAGTTTGCATCCTTAAAAATGTGGAAGGCTGGGGTTGCAAGCTGCTGGCAACATTGTTAAGTTCTCGTGTTAAGTGCCAATCAGCTGCCGCTGTCTGCAAAACAGTACTCTGCGGGGCGGTGTGGCAGGTTGGCGCAGAATTGGCCGTCAAGCCTTAAGGGAGAACTTAGATGTCAGATCATGCAAGCAGCCTTGGAGTACATTGGGGAAAAATCGTTGCCCGGACTTGGAGCGACGAGGAGTACAAGTCCAGAGTTCTGAGCGAACCTCGCCAGGTATTGGCCGAAGAGGGGTTCGTAATTCCTGAAGATGTGGATATAACGGTCAGTGACGGTGGGACATCTACAGTCCACCTCGTCGTGACCCCTATGCCGGAAGGTGTAGACACACAGATCGACGATGAGAGTCTCGAGTCAATGTCAGGCGGAATTGTCTGCTGCTGCTGTTGCTGGTGGATGTAACGCTGCCGAAAAAGGCCGTAATCAAGTTTCTGACGAGGCACTGCTGGATCGAGGCCATGTGCCAATGCAGCAGTGGCTTGCCCGCATCGACATTCGGTGTCGGTGGCCGCAAAGCAAACGCCGGCAACGGGTGAGTCATTGGCAAGGTCTTTCTTGGCAAAGGAGTATCGTCGATTGCTGGCCGTGGTCATTTGACAGAACATTGTGCCAGCGCTGAATTGGTTGGCCATCCGGTAGCAAATTCAGCAGGCTCATCATCGACTCTGTGACAAAGCTGGTGCTGGCACTGTTGTTCGAAAATCAAGAGTTGGCACCGGGCATTGTTCGCTTATCAAGCCGTAAGGCAGAGAACGCAGCCGGAGTTGAACCGCAAATCTATCCCGGCGCCGACCACACTACCCAGACACGTCTTGCCAAGGGCGCATCCGATTTACGTGTGGCCTGGAGAATGGGGAGACCGCCTTTCGCTCGACTATTGCTTTGAGGAACTGGATGTGGCGCTTGCTTTCTCGAGAACCAGAAAGGCCTCTCAGACACCCGGTTCTCTGTCTGGCCGGATGAGGGCTTGTTCAAATTCAATTGGAAAAAGGCAGTTCTATGGCATCATGCAGCCAACACTTTTCATGCTCCATAGAAAGGCAATCCGGATGGGAGCAATGTGCACAGGCTCCCTGCTTGATGGCAACGAACGCAACGCAGTGCCTGCTAACCCCAGCAGCAGAGTCGCGGATTGCAATCAACAGGCATCATCTGCACAGGCGAGAGCGATTGCACGAATAGTTGCCGACAGCTGGCGTCCATTGCAGATGCAATATCAATCCAAACTTCCCTGGATTCGTTGGAATCATATAGACTTGGTCAGCGGTTACATAGCAATGCGCTTTCGCCTTTAACTCACGGTAAAGCGGATTATCAGATGAGCTTGGTTTCCAACTTGCCATGCGACGGCAATTCGGTGCCGCGTGACTGTACTGAAATGTCATACCTGACTGTGACCACCTTGCGCCGTCCTCCGCGATCAGTGCAACCGGACAGACAACCGTGATTTCAATACCTGCCATAAATCCGCAATGGAGGGTCATTATCCCCGAAGACGAGGGGGTGGTTTTGTTGTCTGAGCAGGAGGAAGTCACCCTGCGCAACCCACTGGTACGGCAGGTCATGCAGCACATTGACGGGACCCGCAGCAGCCACGAAATCGTGACTGCACTCGCAGCAAAGGTTGAACCTGCGCCAGTCTGGTATGTCCTGGGCCAACTTGAAAGCAAGGGCCACATTGTTGAGGCTGCGGACCCGGACGACTGCTGTCATGCCGCATTCTGGACAGCCTGCGGTGTTGACTCTGCGAAAGGCAACCGGCGGCTCGCCAAGAGTTCAGCGCGCATTCTGAGTTGCGATGTCCGTTGCGGCGAGCAAGTTGCCGAAGCGCTGAAAAGATTTGGAGTCTCCGCCCTTTCTGTCGAACCGCTGTCGTCTCCGGACCCTGCAACAAGAGTGGCCGACCTCCATATTGCGATTGTGAGTGAGTACCTTTCCGACAAGCTGGTCACACTGGCGCGTGAGGCCCGTTCCGCTGGCAGGCAACTGCTTCTGGTCCGCCCTTTCGGGATCGAGGCCTGGATTGGGCCCCTCCTCAACCCTGACTCAACCGCATGCCTTGATTGCCTAAGGCGAAGATTGCTGGAGCGAAGGCCCGTACTTGGTCTGGCCTTGTTTGATGAGCCAGACAGAGAAAGCACCTATCCGCTGGCTGGCCCACGGCCGGTAGTCGAAACGGCCTGTCTGGCGGCGGCTACCGAAGCAGCCAGAGCACTTGCAGGCGGGAGCGACACCCTTGAGGGCAAACTGCTGTCGATCAACGCCGCCGACCGCAGGACGGCATTGCACCATCTGATAGGCCATCCAGCCTGCCAGAATTGCGCGTCCGGCAACGAAGCCCCGGCGGTTGAAGTGCGACTGTTGCCGCGCCAGCGCACTGGCGATGGCGGAGGAGGTTTCCGCTCGAGGCCTGCACAGGAGGTCTTCAACACATACGGACATCTCCTTGGTCCGGTTCTTGGCATCGCAAGTTCACTGACACAACTCGCAGAGTCCTTTGGAACCGGCTTCGCGTACGCGGCTGACAACACACTGGGAGGGAGAGCCCGGAGCCTGAAAGAAATGATCGGGCTGCGCAGCTTCTACAGCATGGGGAAGGGTGTAACCGACGCCGACGCCCGCGCCAGCGCCCTTGGGGAAGTTGCCGAACACTACTCCGGCAGATTTCACGGCACGGAAGCACGCTTGCAGGGCAGCTATGCCGAACTGGGAGGGGACGCAATCCATCCAAACAGAGTGGCAAATTACAGCGACCGCCAATACCGTGAACGGGAATCTTGGAACAGGAAGACCTCACCCCGCAACCGGATTCCGTGGCCTTTCGATCCCGAAGCGGTAATCGACTGGACACCCATTTGGTCCCTTACCCGCAAAAGGCAAAGGCTCTTGCCAACCGAAATGCTGTATTTTGGGCCGCTTGGTCAGGGCAGAGCACCCGGCGATCATGGATACTTCTACGGATGCCCCAACGGATGCGCTTCGGGAAGCAATCTCGAGGAAGCTGTATTGCAAGCATTCCTAGAATTGATCGAGAGGGATGCCGTCAGTATCTGGTGGTTCAACCGTATCAGGCGACCGGCAGTTGATCTTGCGTCCTTTGACGATCAATGGCTTTCCAGTCTGCCAACCTTGTACAAGACAGTGGGCCGAACGATCGAGGCGATTGACCTGACTTCGGATCTTGCGATCCCCGTCTTTGCCGTGACATCCCGCGAGCTGGACGAGTGCAATGAACGGGTTGTGCTCGGCTTCGGTTGTCACCTGGACGCCCGCATCGCCCTGCGGCGCGCCTGCACGGAAATGTACCAGATGTTGGCGTTTGACCTTGCAGGGCGATCCTGGACTGATCGCGAACTGCATGACTGGCTCAAGGCGGGAAGAGTGTCCGAACATGCCTATCTGATTCCCGACCCCGAATTGCCGGTATCGAAAGGCTCTGATTTTCCGGCAAGGCCTCCTTCATGCATGCTGGAAGCCATTGAGCACTGCCGGAGGACGGTCGAAAGCAAGGGCATGGAAGTGCTCGTGCTCGACCAGACCCGCAAGGACATCGGGATGAACGTCGCCCGGGTGGTTGTCCCGGGACTGCGGCAGATGCGGGTGCGCCTTGCACCAGGCCGGCTCTACGATGTTCCCGTCGGCCAGGGCTGGCTCGACGAGCCGATACCAGAACAGGACCTAAACCCGCTACCCGTCTTTTGGTAGGATACTGCCGCAGGATGACAGGAATTCCGCTTCAATCAGGAAAGCCGATGCCAGAACTTGAATTCAAATGGCGCAGCCGCCCGGGCACTTCGATTACCTCAGGTGGTCCGAATGCGCTGAAAGTAACCATCGGAGACAGGCCTCCAGTCCAGCTAGAGGCGCCGCAGGCGGCTGCCGCAGTCCTGTCCCGCCTGGATGCCGGGATCACCGAAAGTGAATTAACCGACCCAATTGCCGGTGACATGCCTGCACTTGGCACCGCATTTTCCATCATGGCGAGGTTCCGCCGGAATGGCCTGCTGGTTGTGGATGTCGTCCGCGAAGACCGCACGCTGATCACGGTTCATCCGCTGGATCCCAAGTTCAAGATGCCACCGCCATTTCGGGGAACGGGCACCGAAGAGCCGGTTTGGCAATTGTCCAGGTTTGCGCTTCTTCGCCGCCTTGATGAAAACTGGTTACTTGAACATCCTGGGTCGGCCTGCGAGATCGCCATCCTTGATGGTGAGGTGTTTGGCTGGTTATCAGCTGTCCACGGAATATCCCCTGGTGATAGCGAAACCCGGCGCGAGCTATTGTGGCTGCTCCACCAGCTTGGATTCCTGCAGGATAGTGACGAAGTTGAAGACTGGGAGGCCAAGACCTGGGAGTTCCATGACTTCCTGTTTCACCGGCGGTCGCGGTCCGGTCCCTTGCGTCCGCTCGGGGGGACCTACCGTTTCAGTGATGGACAATTCACACACTCGCCTCCCACCACCGGTTCAGCCCGGCTTCAAGATGGCGAGGTGTTGGGACTCCCGGTTCCGGACATGGCGAACAGCCGGACGCTGGCCGACGTCATGGAGAACCGGCGCTCGAAACGCACCATGGGCAGTCCTCCGGTAGACATCGCCTCGGTTGCTGCATTGCTCTACCGGGTGGCTCGAGTCACCCGAGAACTTCAGGAAGGATACCATCTGCGGCCCTATCCTTCCGGTGGCGCCATTCATGAGCTTGGGTTCTATCTCGCCGTTGGCGAGTGCTCGGGCATCCCTTCGGGGTTCCATCATTACAGGTCCGATGAGCATGCATTGGCCCGCCTTGAAGGTGAATCGGCCGACAATTCGGCCAAGACAATGCTCGAAATGTGCGCCAGCAGCTGGGCTCAGCCAGATGTGCCACCGCAATGCTTGGTAGTGATTTCCTCACAACTTCCCAAACTGGCCTGGAAGTACGAAGCCATTGCCTACCGCCTTTCGGTTCTCGGAGCGGGAATCGTCATCCAATCCCTCTATCTCGTTGCGGAGGATCTTGGTTTGCATTGCTGCGCCTCGGGGACAGGCAACCCCGATCTGTTCGCCACGGCAACAGGCCTTTCAAGTTGGGCCGAAACCAGCGTCGCCGAATTCGGGTTTGGAAGCGCCCCAGCGCAGACAGCGGAAGGCACAGGTTCAGGCACGGCTCCAGCCGCAGAAGGCGCAAGCGCCACCAGTTGAACACGCCCAAAAGGGGATTTTGCATGATCAACAAGCCGAAGTTCAGGCCACATTACCGTGCGGTAACCATCCCGGATGAGGGTGTTCTACTACTTGGCGAAAACGACTCCCGGATTATCCGCAGCAAGCAGCAAGCCCAAATTGCTGAGTTGATCGACGGCAATCGCAGTTCTGACGAAATTGCAGGACTTGCCTCCGAGCACATGGACGCAGCAATTGCCTGGTCCATACTGCTCAAGCTTGAGAAGTCCGGACTGATCGAGGAAGCCGGGTCGCACGAAATTCCGGAAAACGCTGCATTCTGGTTTTCGCTGGGTGCCGCCCCGCCAGTGCCGGGATCCGGCATCAGGGTATTTGCCGAGACGGATGGACTAGCCGGAACGATGGAGGCATCCCTGCGGCGCTTCGGCATCAATCCTGTTGTGGCGGGATCATTGCAAGAAATAGGCCCTGCGGCGAACTCCGACGGCCTGGATGTGATCCTCGCACGAGACTACCTTGACGACCAACTGCTTGAAATTGCTGATATGCAGCGCAATTCAGACCGCCGTTGGTTGCTGGCAAGGCCTTTCGGAACAAACATCTGGGTCGGACCGCTGTTCGGACCGGACGCCGGCTGCATGCACTGCCTCAACCGCCGCATGGCGGCGCTGAGCCCCGCCCAACTCCTTGCAGCCAAATTCGACCCGTCGAACGGAATGACCCCCCCGTTGGGAATTGTGCCGGGTAGCCGGGACATCGCCTGCGGCATCGTTGCCGCAGAGACAGCCAAGATCATGGCTGGAGCAGACTCGGACCTCGGTGGAGCAATCAGGGAAATCAGCATCCAGGACTGGTCAAGCCGGCTTCACCGGGTTGTGACCATTCCTCCCTGCAAGGCTTGCGGTGGCCTTCCCGTCCGTGAGAATGGCCCGTTGCAACTCAAGGCCGATCCGATCAGGTTTTCTGCTGACGGTGGCTATCGTACCGTTACCCCTGAAGAGACACTGCAACACTATGACCATCTGGTCAGCCCGCTAGGCGGAATTGTGGCACGGCTGACCCCCAAGGAAGGAAACGCCGAAATCGGCGTCACTTGCATTGCCGAAGAATTTGGCCGGCAACGTCCGGAAAAACTCGCCCACCTTGTCGCGGCCTTCCGGGTTACAAACATGGGCAAAGGACGGACGTTGCCGCAGGCAACAGCCGGTGCGCTTTGCGAGGCGATCGAACGGTATTCGCTCCTGCCTCAGGGAACTGAAAGCCTGCAACAGGGATCGCTGAATGAGTTGGCGGATTCCGCCATCCACCCGAATGCGGTCATGGGCTACAGCGAAGTACAATACCGGGACCGCGTCGAGTGGAACAAGCGGCACAAATCATACTTTCATTTTGTTCCTGACCGGTTCGATCCTGATCGCGTCACTGACTGGGTTGCAGTCTGGTCCCTGACCAAACAGCAATTCCGGCTATTGCCGTATGAATTGCTCTATTTCAGCCCTGTGCCGGAGGGGGTAGCCCGGACTTGCGCGAGTTGTTCCAATGGCTGCGCTTCGGGCAACACAATCGAAGAGGCCATTCTTCAGGGATTTCTGGAACTGGCGGAACGCGATGCCATTGCCATGTGGTGGTACAATCGTCTTCGCCGGCCTGCTGTCGAACTGGACGCATTTGACGATGAGTGGTTTGCCGCGCTTGTCCCCACGTACAGGAGTCTCAACCGCGAAATCGTATTGCTTGATATTACAAATGATCTGGGCATTCCGGTTTACGCGGCAATTTCCTGGCGCACCGACGGCCCTCCAGAACGGATCTGTATCGGGTTTGGCTGTCATTTCGATGCCAGGCTTGCAGCGCAGCGCGCAGCGACCGAGATCGTTCAAATGCTCTCGATTGACTTGGTAGGAGACACGGAGGCGATGCGGCAATTCGCAGATGGATGGTTGGAGACGGTAACGCGTGCAAATAACCCCTATCTGGATCCCGTTGGCACAACAAAACCCTCATCGGCTGCCGGCCACCCGATGCCCGGACAGGGTACAATCGCTGGTTGCATTGACTGGTGCCGCCGAACGGTCGAGTCCCGTGGGATGGAAATGATGGTGCATGACCTGACCCGCCCCGACGCCGGCATGCCGGTGGCAAAAGTCATTGTGCCTGGCCTGCGGCATTTCTGGAGCCGTTACGCCCCCGGCCGCCTGTATGATGTACCCGTTGCGCTGGGATGGACGGATACGCCGACGGAAGAGGCGGACCTGAATCCGATCCCGTTCTTTTTTTGATCAATTAGGCTTTGAGCCTGCAATGAAGTACTCACGGGAATGATCACCAGAATAGTCATAGCTGGTGGTGGCACCGCCGGATGGATGACGGCAGCAGCGCTTGCCAATCGCATTGTCGGTGCCACATCCATTCAGGTGACGCTGGTGGAGTCCGAGGAAATCGGAACTGTCGGTGTCGGCGAGGGCACGACGGCAGCACTTCCCCCGTTTCATGATGCCGCGTACGGCTTCGATGAGGCAGAGATGATGCGGGCATCCGGTGCCACTTTCAAGCTGGGCATCCGATTCAATGACTGGAGTTACATCGGCCATTCGTATTTTCATTCGTTCGGCAAGTTCGGTGTAGAGCAAGATACCGCACTGATCGACTTCCATCACTATTGGCTGCACAGCCGCCAGGTGGGTGAGACCCCTGATCTGAGCGATTTCAATTTGTCTGCAGTTGCAGCCGCTTCCGGCAGATTTGCAAAGAAGGTAGAGGCTCCGGCAGGCCTTCCCTCTGAACTTCCCTATGCGTACCATTTCGACGCACGGCTCTATGCCGGATTTCTTCGCAAATTCGCAGAGGCACGCGGCATACGCCGGCTAGAAGGCAAGATATCCCGGGTACTTCTCGATAGCGAAGACGGATTGATTGAGGCACTCTTGCTTGAGGATGGCCGCCGGCTTGACGCAGACTTTTTCTTTGACTGCACGGGATTTCGTGGCCTGTTGATCGAAGACACTCTTTCAACCGGCTTTGAAGATTGGTCGCACCTGCTACCCTGCGATCGCGCAGTTGCCGTACCGGCGAAGTCGATCCTGCCGCGTGTGCCCTTTACGACCTCCACTGCCCACGCGCATGGCTGGCAGTGGCACATTCCGCTACAGCACCGCAGCGGCAACGGATATGTGTACTCCAGCAGCTTTTGCAGCGATGACGAGGCTGCTCAACTACTGCTGAACAATATTGCTGGCGAGCCACTCGGGGAGCCGATGAAGCTGCGCTTTACGCCGGGTTGCCGCCGCAAGTCTTGGAATGGCAACTGCGTCGCCATTGGCCTCTCTGCCGGTTTTCTTGAACCGCTTGAGGCAACGAGCATCGCATTGATCCATACAGCAATCCACCATTTCCTTTTCTATTTCCCGGAAAAGCGCCACGACCCGACCCGGGCTGGCCTGTTCAACCGGGCCATTGACAGTCTCTACCGGGACATTCGCAACTTGCTGATCTTGCACTACATGCTGAACCGGCGGACCGACTCCCCGATGTGGCAGGCTTGCCGCGAGATTGATGTTCCGGACGAACTCGGCGAGCGTATCGAGGTGTTCAGGAAGTCGGCACATATACGGATCACTGACGATCAATTCTTCAACTTGGCAAGCAATTTGACCATCATGCTGAGCCAAGGGATCAATCCCGAGTCCTACCATCAGGTGCTTGCGAGCCTTAACCAAAATCTCAATCAGAACATACCGGCCTATATGCGAAGGCTGAAGGCTGGCATCCGTGACACCGCCTTGAACCTGCCAACCCTTGACGAGTTCATAGAAAGCTACTGCCCCATGGAGAGCGCCAGCCGATCGCCATGACCGGCACGATTTTCAGGTTGGCGCTGGTCAAGACCGGAAGGGAACCGGAAACCTTGGCAGATGAAACAGCAGGTACAGGAAGCGGCAGGCAACTATTGTTGACAAATAGTCTGAAAATGAAGTTAACTGAATACACAGTGCCAATGAGAAGTTCCTTGGGGACCCGGTAACTTGCCGTCTGGATCTCGTCAGGGGCCGCCAGTGGCGGAACAATATGGGGTGTGAAACCATGACCAGTTATGAACAGAACATCGGCAGCGTATGGGGAAAGATTGTTGCCCAGTCCTGGAGCGACGCCGAATACAAGTCGCGCGTGATTAGTGATCCGCGACAGGCGCTTGAGGAAGAGGGCCTGAGTGTTCCGGAAGATATAGCAATCGAGGTCAGCGACGGAGGCCCGGCTAGGGTGCACTTGGTAATCCCTGAAAAGCCTGACGGCACAGACATCGCAGTCGATGAAGAAACTCTTGAAGGGATTGCCGGCGGTAGTCACTGCTGCTGCACTGCGCCGCCTGGCACAAATTGGTGGTAGGCAAAGACAGAGCGACTGGCTGAGGATCCGGGGCACCACCGCTGAATTACCCCGTAGTTTCTTTGAACCACAGTTAGATTCGAGGCGGGCGGGCATTACGGCTGCCAGCCTCGTTGCGCAGAATGTGGTCGGAAGCTGCCAGAACCGACGGAGCCATACTGGCATCTTGTCTCATGCATGACCAAGTCAATGCGCAGCGCCGACTACGCGGCGATGATGAGGTCTATCGTCACCACCATAAGCTAGACACCCGCTTGGACCGCCGAGGCCACGGTCAGACGTTAATGTTTTCGTCAATTCGGCAGATTTGGAGCCAACCAACACGGCGGAGCGGTCGACATTCATCACTACCGGCCGCATGAGTAGCCGTTACCCTTATGAAGGTCCGGACGGCGTGATGCAGAGGCTTTCACGCCCCTCAACGGCAATCCCGTGTCCTGCCCTTAGGCTGCCAATCAACGGCTGCTGCATCATGACAACACTCAGTCCATGCGCTCTGGCGACAGCAGCGAAATGGTCGCCGAAAGCCCGTGAAGAAGATGCACTTGGTTCTGCCCAAATTCCGATGGCACTTGAACAGAATTCCGAAAGTACTTGAACGCGATTCCGATCGCATTTGAACGGTGGTCCCGGGCTGCCTGCCTTTGCGATGTTCGGGTAGAGGTCTTTCAGGTTCAGATAGAAACCGGAGCCCAGGGCTGACGAAAAAGGCTGGCATGCAAAACAGGTGTTGACAAGATTTGCTAGAATGAAGTAAACTAACCGTATTGGCCGCAGAGCGGGGCAATTTTCATCCCCGTTTGGACGGTTGAGGGCCTTGGGCCAACAGGGTCGGAACTAAACGAGGAAAGCAAAATGGCTAACGAACAAAATCTCGGTAACGTATGGGGAAAGGTTGTCGCTCAGTCCTGGTCTGATGATGACTTCAAGTCGCGGGTTTTGAGCGAGCCGCGTAAAGTGCTCTCAGAGGCTGGCCTCAATTTGCCGGACGAGGTGGAAATCTCGGTCAGTGATGGCGGACCGGCGAGACTTCATCTGGTCATTCCGGACAATCCTCAAGGAGACACCGCGATCGGCGACGAGGCTCTTGAAGCGATGTCCGGTGGCAATCATTGCTGCTACTGCCAGCCGCTGAGCGGTAGCGGAGGCCGCTGAGCACCAGCGCAGCAGGCCAAATACCGAGTGAATTTTTCGGAAGTCCGGGGCTAAAGACCCGGGCTTCCGGCAATCCTGCTGAGTTTTCCGCTTCCTGTCCCTCTTCGGGAATTGTGTTGCGCATGGCAGTGTGGCCGGTGACCTTGCAGGCTTCGATAGAAGCCTGCAGCATGTCGGTTGTTCCATCATCATTCCAGAACAAGACACCCGGCAACTGCTGAGGCTGTTGCAACAGGATTGAGATGTGGCCAATTTGGTCCTTGCTCACCCCACAAGCACCAGAAGCCAGCGTTCTTGTCTTCCAGCCCATCATCAAGGTTGCGCTTGATGTTGAACCGGGCTGGCAACCCACAGTGCAACGATTCCCATCCGACGGACCCGGACCAACCAGACACGCCGGGAAACTGCCATTTCGTCCGCAGAAGTTCCCGGAACCACACGGCGGAAACGTAAATCAGGCTGCCATGCCCAGGGCCGGGTCAGCCAACACTTGCAATCATGCGAGAATGAGATGGGCAGTTGGCAACCAGGCAGGCAGGGCAAGATCTGGCTGCATGGAACATTCGAGTGGCGAGGCCGGATGTTAAGTAAAGAACCATTTTTTGGGGATGTAGCGGTGCCGCGCACCCCGTCCTGATTGGAGGAAACCGTTCCACATCGGACCAGCCTGTCTGCCAGCGTCGGCCCTTCCCTCTTGATGGCCGGATGATCGCTTGTCATTCAATCGTGGACTGTCCAGTCCGAACGCGGGCGCAGCAAATTAGCCGCCACTACGAATTGACTGCAAAAAGCCTGTCAGTCTGGCACATGCATCGAACAGTTACCTTGACTGCAAGCCGACTCCGTACTGGCGGGTCTTGTTCTTCAGGAACGGCAGTCCGCGGTCCATGACCTCCTCGAAGCTGTCGGCAACGGGGCGCCAGACCGAGAGACCATAGGCGATTTCAGGCGGCATGTTGATGAAGCTCTCCATGGCCAAGCCCCCATTGAACCCGGTTGCTGCAAGCGTGGCGAATATCTCATCCCAGTCGCAGCAGCCCTCGCCTGGAGTTCCCCGATCGCTTTCCGAGAGATGAATGTATTCGAGGTGGTCGCGCGCATCCAGGATGCCGTTCGCAGCGCCCTTCTCTTCGATATTCATGTGGTAGGTATCAAGGTGAACGAAAAGGTTGTCGCTTCCAATCCGTTCGATCATCTGCACTGCCTGGCGGCCCGTATTGATCAAATGGGTTTCGTAGCGATTGACCGGCTCGATTCCAAAGCGCAGGCCGATCGACCTTGCGTGCCGGTCAACAGCTTCGATCGCTCGCGCAACGTTATCAAGCTCCCTATCTGTAGGTGGCTCGCCGCTTCGCTCGCCGATGCCGCCATAGGTTACGCCAGACAATGCTGAGGCGCCGAGTGCCTTTGCCTTGTCCAATGCGAATTTCAGGTGATCAATGGCTCCATCGGGATTTGCCGATGCCCAGACCGGCTCGGGCAACCCAAGCGAACACACGGCTCCGATTTCATGGCGCTCAAGCAGTTGCCTGGTATGGACCGCATCGACCGCCTCAGGATTCAGGAGCGGGATTTCAACGAATTCCAAGTCGTAATGGACGGCGGCGGCGACAGAACGTTCCGCTCCATCCCGGTCCCAGCTCATTGTCCACATGCTGGCATGCACCCCAAATCCCTTCATGTCCGGTTCCTTCCTGCCTTCGGCAAATTGTTGGCCAGTCGTTTGCAGCCAGGCTCGAGTTCCGCCGAACTGGCTCGCTCCTGCCAACTGCGCAAATGTCATTCGACAATTCGCTACTCGTCTTGTCAATGCTTGCGGTTGCAACGCCTTGACCATGTGCGTCCAGCGGGCGGCGCAACCTGCCCTTGACCGGACTTCTGGCGAACCGCTGCAAGCCGGAGGCGGCAAGGGACGCCGCAAGGGGCGTTACGACCAGGCATGGGAAAGCAAGTTCGCTCGCCCTGGCGTGTGCTGCCGCAGATCAGCCACCAGGCGTCAAACTCAAACAGCTTGCTTTGTTGGAAGAGGTGAAGAGTTGGGATATGTGGCCTTGGCAATGGTCACCCAAGCTTCGAGGAACGACATGCAAGGCAAGATTCCCGCAACAGTGGTGACTGGTTTTCTTGGTGCCGGCAAGACCACCATGATCCGCCACTTGCTTGAACGGTCGAGCGGCACCCGCATTGCGCTGATCATCAATGAATTCGGAGAACTCGGTATCGACGGGGAAATCCTCAAGGGATGCGGGATCGAAGGTTGCGATGAAGGCAGCATCGTGGAACTCTCCAACGGCTGCATTTGCTGCACGGTTGCCGAGGAATTTGCTCCAACCATCAAGACACTGGTTTCGCTTGATGATCCACCGGAACACATCGTTATCGAGACCTCAGGTTTGGCTCTGCCGCAGCCGCTGGTCAGGGCCTTCAACTGGCCGGAATTGCGAAACCGCCTGACCGTCGACGGAGTTGTCGCTCTGCTTGATGGTCCTGCCATCGCGGCCGGGCAATTTGCCCATGATGTCAAGGCAATCGACCACATGCGCCAGCAGGACGAAAACCTCGACCATGAAACGCCCTTATCCGAACTGTTCGAGGATCAGCTTGCCTGTGCTGACCTGGCTGTCATCAACAAGACCGACCTGCTCACCGAGGACGAATTGAACCGCGTGCTAAGGGATGTGGAAGGCAGGCTTCGCCCAGGAGTCGCCATTGTGACCGCTTCAATGGGAGGCGTCGACCCAAAGGCGGTTTTGGGGATCCTTGCAGGCGCTGAGGACGATGTATCCGATCGCGTCGAACTGCATCATCGCCATGACAGCGAGGAACCAGGCCACAGTGCTGATGAGCATGATCATGACGAATTCGACTCGATCGTGATAGAGCTTCAGGAAATCAGCGATCTGGATGCCTTTCTGGCAGGCATCCGGGAGACAGTGCGGACCCATGAGCTATTGCGAGTGAAGGGATTTGCCGCCGTTGCGGGCAAACCGATGCAATTGGTGATTCAGGCAGTTGGGCCCCGGGTCAGTTCCCATTTTCACCGGCCGTTTGCACCATTCGAGCAACGAAGCACACGGCTGGTAGCGATTGCCGAATCTGGAACCGACTGGCAGGCTGTTGAACGTTCCCTTGCCAGCGGCCTTGTCACCTGAATGCACCTTCTGGCTGCGCTGCCGGGGATCGTCTCGGACGGTGCCGAACCCGTTGACCCGGCTCAATCACCTGCCGACCTGATCTTCCTGTCTGCCGCCGATACTGAATTGGCGGCGATGGCCGCAGCCCGCTCTGGGATGATGAAAGGCAACAACTTTCTGCGGTTGGCCCAACTGTCCTGGCTCTCGCACCCTTATTCGGTAGACCTCTATATCGACCGGACCGCATCGCATGCCAGGCTCGTGGTCATGCGCGCATTGGGCGGCTTGCCCTACTGGAAGTACTGCATCGAACAGTTTTCGGCCCGGTTGCCGGAGTCAGGCTGCCAGTTCGTTGCACTTCCCGGGGACGACAATCCCGACGAGGAACTGCTGGCCTGTTCGACAGTCCCACGCGACATCTGGCTCCAGATGCACAGATACTGTTCCGAGGGCGGTCCGATCAACGCTGGAAGATTCCTGCAACTCTGCCTGCATCTCATGGGAGAAAGTGAAAAACCACTTCCGGCATCGCCCCTTTTGAAGTCAGGGCTATATGTCAGGGGATCAACCGAAGCAGACCTCGCAGCGTTAAAGAGCACATGGGTCGACGGTGCCGGCACGGCTGCCATCATTCTGTATCGCGCATGGTTGCAAGGAGGAAACACGACACCGGCTGATCACCTTGCCGAAGCCCTGCGGCAACAGGGCCTAAACCCCCTGCCCGTCTATGTGACTTCACTCAAGGATCCCGTTTCGGAACAGACAGTGCAGCGGATATTTGACGAAGCCCGCCCGGATATTGTTCTGAACCTCACGGGCTTTGCCGTTGGAACACCTGGCCATTCCGGCACCAAACGAAGGGCAACTGTTCTGGACCGCCCCGGAGTCCCGGTGCTCCAGGTAATCCTGGCTTCCGGCAACCAGGAAACCTGGGCAGGTTCGGACTCGGGCTTGCCGGCAAGGGACATTGCGATGAATGTGGCCTTGCCCGAAGTTGATGGCCGGATTGCTACCCGGGCGGTTGCGTTCAAATCAGAGTCCCGGTTCGACGAAGCGACCGAGTGCCCTATTGCTGGTCACCAGCCAAGGGCCGACCGGATTGAGTTTGTCGCAGACTTCGCCGCAAGGATGGTGCTCCTGGCCAAGACACCACCAGAACTACGCCGGGTTGCGATCATTCTGGCGAACTACCCGAACAAGGATGGAAGGATCGCGAACGGTGTCGGCCTCGACACACCGGCTTCCGCCTTTCGCCTCCTTACCGTTATGCAAGAAGCGGGTTACCGGATCCGAAACGTTCCGGAATCCAGTGACGCACTCATGAGGATGATTCTGGCCGGACCCACCAACCGAAATGACGCAGCCCGTTCAGCAAAAGCCGGAATCTGGCTTTCCCTCAATGACTACAACTCCGCCTGGAGCTGCCTTGCTTCAGGCGTGAAAGAGGCGGTTACCGATCGCTGGGGACGCCCAGAGGATGATCCAGCTTTCGCCAGCTGCGGTTTCGTTATCCCCGTTCACAGGCTTGGCAACGCCGCAATCGCAATACAACCTGCTCGCGGGTACAACATTGATCCGGTGGACAGCTATCATTCGCCCGACCTCGTTCCGCCGCACAACTATTTTGCGTTCTACTTCTGGGTCAGGGAAGTCTTCGACGCTCATGCGGTGATCCATCTGGGCAAGCATGGCAATCTTGAATGGTTGCCGGGCAAGGCAGTTGCCCTGTCGAAGGAATGCTTGCCAGAGGCCGCGCTCGGGCCTTTGCCGAATATCTACCCTTTCATTGTCAATGACCCAGGGGAAGGCACGCAGGCCAAGCGTCGAAGCCAGGCAGTCATTATCGATCATTTGACGCCTCCCCTCACGAGGGCAGAAAGCCATGGAACGCACGCCGAGCTTGAGGCGCTTCTGGACGAATATCATGAGGCGGCAGGTGTCGATCCCCGCCGGATAGAATCCATCCGCTTGCGGCTTCTTCAGTCAATGGAGTCGTCGCGCATCGACATTGATGCCGGAATCAAGCCCGACGAGGATGCGGACAGCAGGCTGCGAAAACTCGACGCTTATCTCTGCGAGTTGAAGGAAACCCAGATCCGCGACGGGCTTCACGTGCTGGGCGAAGCTCCCAAAGGCCGGCTTCTGCGCGACCTGGCACTGGCGCTTGCCCGTTGTCCACGCCACCAAGGAATGAACGGAGACGCCTCACTCATCCGGGCAATGGCGAAGGACTTGCTGCTGGACGAGGATTTCGATCCGCTTGATTGCGACATGGCATTGCCTTGGCAAGGCTCCCGGCCAGCAGCCTTGCAGGCGGTATCCGAAGACAATTGGCGGAGTGCCGGCGACACGGTTGAACGCCTCGAACTGCTGGCCGCAGAGATATTCGAAGGGAACTCACCTGTCCCAGGCCAAGCCACCGCCAGTGTCATTGATGAGGTAAGAGGGTCAATTGTCCCCTCGATAACCTCCTGTGGCTTGTCTGAAACCAGTGCAGTCATCAAGGCACTGGATGGCCGTTTCGTTGAACCTGGCCCCTCCGGCGCACCGACACGAGGACGGCCTGATGTGCTGCCGACCGGAAGAAATTTCTACTCCGTTGACAGCCGGTCGCTGCCGACACGGATTGCATGGGACCTCGGCTGGAAGTCAGCTTCGCTGCTCATCGAACGCCATGTTCAGGAGCAGGGAGACTGGCCAAGAAAGTTGGCTGTTACCGCCTGGGGAACCTCAAACATGCGAACCGGTGGCGACGATATTGCCCAGGTGTTGGCATTGATGGGAGCGCGCCCCACCTGGGACGCTGAGAGCACCCGGGTGAGTGGCTTCGAGATCATCCCGGTTTCGGTGTTGGGGCGCCCACGTGTCGACGTCACGCTGAGGGTATCGGGCTTCTTCAGGGATGCCTTCCCGATGCAACTGGATTTGGTGGCCAGCGCTGCACGGGCAATCATGGAACTTGACGAACCCGAAGACGAAAACCCGGCAGCGGCGGCTTATCGCAAGGAACGTGATGTCGTTGGTGAAGAGCGGGCATCTTTCAGGATATTCGGCAGCAAGCCAGGCGCCTATGGTGCAGGGCTTCAGGCCCTGATCGACGAGAACATCTGGAAGAACCGGCAAGATTTCGGCGAAGTGTATGTCGAATGGGGCAGCTACGCCTACGGGGCCGGCGCCGAAGGCGAAAGAGCGGAGGCCGCGCTGACAACCCGTCTGAAAGAGGTCGAAGCCATAGTCCAGAACCAGGACAACCGGGAGCATGACCTGCTGGACAGCGACGACTACTATCAGTTCGAGGGTGGCATCTCCGCTGCTGTGGAGATGCTCAGCGGCACCGCACCCGTTGCCTACCACAACGATCATTCGAGGCCGGAACGCCCCAGGATCCGGACGCTTCAGGAGGAAATTGGGCGGGTGGTCAGGTCACGCGCCGTCAACCCGAAGTGGATAGAAGGCGTCAAACGGCATGGCTACAAGGGCGCTTTCGAAATTGCTGCCACGGTCGATTACATGTTTGCATTCGCCGCAACCACAGGCGCGGTCAGGTCGCATCATTTTGACCTTGTCTACGACGCCTATCTGGCTGACGATGACACCCGTGAGTTCATCGGGGAACACAACCCGCCGGCACTCGGTGAAATTGCTGCCCGGTTGCTTGAGGCAATCGAGCGCAACCTCTGGCAGCCGAGGCTGAACTCGGCGCCCGGAATGCTCCGCAGCCTGCTGGAGCAACCGAAACCATAGCAAGGGAGACCAGGCATGAGCGACGATCCTGACCGCCACAAACTGAAGATGGTCAAGAAGAAGGCTGTCCGCGACCGCATCATGTCGACCAAGACCCAGGAAAGGGGGTTGGTTATCGTCCACACTGGCAAGGGAAAGGGCAAGTCTTCGGCAGCGTTCGGCATGCTGTTCCGTTGCATCGCCCACGGAATGCCGTGCGCAGTTGTCCAGTTCATCAAGGGTGGAATGAAGACCGGAGAGCGCGACCTTATAACAGGTCACTTTGGCGACATCTGCCGCTTTCTTACGATGGGAGAGGGATTCACCTGGGAGACCCAGGATCGCGAGCGCGATATTCACATGGCGGAGGCCGCTTGGGCCAAGGCAAAGGAACTCATACTTGACCCGACCCTGCGCATGGTGCTGCTGGACGAAATCAACATAGCCATCCGCTACGGCTACCTGGACATTGATGAAGTCTGCGGTTTCCTTGCCGAGAACAAACCTGAAGACACTCACGTAATTCTGACCGGACGTAACGCGCATGAACAGCTTATCGAGCTTGCCGATCTTGTCACTGAAATGACACTGATGAAGCACCCGTTCAGATCAGGTATCAAGGCCCAACCCGGGATTGAATTTTGATGAATCCCAGCCCGCTACGCTCCGGCAGCAGAGCTGCAGCAATCATTCGCTTACCGCGATTGCCCAGCTTCCATTGCCGATCCAGCGGGCGGTTACCGGCGAGCTACCCGGTCTCACGGCCGGGCATCAATCAGTTGCCTTCCAGGTGCTCCTTCATCTCTTCGAATGCCTTGCGATAAGTTCCGAACCAGCACTGCTCCGCCAGGTAGTTCATCGATTTCTCGTTGATGCCACCTTCTGTCATGTGCCGGGCAGGAAGGCCGCCGAGTTCACTTGCAGCTGTTAACAGCCCTGTCGCACTTAGCCCTTCAAACATTGAGAACAGGTAGTCGCGGCCCATTTCCCTTGGAACACCCTGGCATTCCATCCAGTCGGCCGCTTCGAGAGACATGCGGAAAAAGGTGGCCATCATGCCGCTTGCGTATCCCAAGGTCATGACCTGTCCCGCGTTTTCTGGAACCACGACAGTACCCAATCCTTCGAACAGCTTTTGAATTGCTGGTACGGACGGATGGATGATGACAGGTCCCTTGCCGTATTCAATGGTTGGCAATGGTGTGACGCGCACGACTTGAGCCGCTGGCTGGCATAACCGTTGGACATGATCCAGGCTGGCACCTGCGACGAAGCTGATCACTGTATGGTCGCTGCGGAAGGAAAGCCCTTCGGCAACAGAAGCAAGCTGGCTGGGCAAGACACCAATGAAGGCGCAATCACAGTTGTCGATGACCTCCTGATTGGATGCTGCGCGCCGGACACATGTGAATGCTGTTTCCAACCCCCGGCTGACGTGCTCGGACCTTGGCGACACCATAATGCTGTGTGCTTCCCCGTGTTGGCGGACCAGCGCCGAAATTACCGCACCCGAAATGACGCCGGTCCCGACAAATCCCAGATTCATGCATGCTCTCCATTCTTTCCGCGTGACATCAATCAGATAATATACAATCCTGTATAAATTGTATGCGAAATACAGGTACTTCAGTGCAGGATCCGGAACCTCTGGAATTCGACTATGTAGTTGTCGGCGGTGGGTCTGCAGGTTGTGCCGTTGCGGGCCGGTTGAGTGAGCACGGATCCTCCACAGTCGGACTGATTGAAGCAGGGAACTGGGACCGCCACCCCCTGTTGAAAATCCCGGCCGGGTATTACCGGTCAGCGTTTACCCCAGCCTTCAACTGGGGCTATTCCACCGAGCCGGAACGCTGGCTTCTCCACCGGTCCATTCCGTGGCCCCGGGGCAAGGTTGTGGGAGGATGCTCATCAATCAACGGCCTTGTTTATATGCGGGGTCAGCACGAGGACTTTGAAAGCTGGGCAAATGATGAAGGTGCATCAGGATGGGGTTGGGCTGACATGCTTCCCTACTTTCGCAGAATGGAGGATAACGAACGCGGTTCCAACGAATTCCATGGCTGCGGTGGCCCGCTTGCCGTCGCAAACATTCGCGAACACCATCCCTTGATGGCTGCTTATGCGATGGCGGCCCAGGAAGCCGGAATCCCCTGGAACGATGACTTCAATGGCCGGCTCCAGGAAGGGGTGGGATATTACCAATTGACCATTGGCCGCAGGATGCGCTGCTCTGCCGCATCGTCTTGGCTGCACCCGAACAGGTCGCGTCCAAATCTCCACGTCATGGTTAAGACAAATGCGCAGCGAATTCTGCTCGATGGCAGGACGGCCACAGGCGTGGAAGTGCATACGAGAGCCGGAATCCGGCAAATCCGTGCGCGGCAAGAGGTGATCCTGTGCGCCGGAACCGTAAACTCACCGCAGCTGCTGGAGTTGTCCGGAATCGGCAACCCGGAAATTCTTCTGGCTGCTGGTATCACGCCTGTCATCAACTCGCCGCAAGTCGGAGAAAATCTGCAGGACCACCTTCAGGTAAAGACTGTCTTTCTGTCCAGCCAACCGGATACCATCAATGACAAGGCCCGCAGCCCCCTGCAGCTGGTCAAAACCGGGTTCGACTACCTGTTTCGTGGAAGAGGCCTGCTGACCGTCGGCGCCGCGCAGATCGGCATCTTTGCCCGCGTGCTCAAGGATGCAGCACGGCCTGATGTCCAGTTTCATGTAATGCCAGGAAGCCTGACTGACCCACGCAAGGGATTGGACAAGTTCTCGGCGTTCACGGCGAGCGTCTGCCAGCTTCGGCCTGAGAGCAGAGGCCATATTCATATAGGTTGCCCTGACCCAGCCGCACCACCTCGGATAGTGGCAAATTACCTGTCGTCAGAGGTTGATCGGCGCACCGTGGTTGCAGCGCTTCAGCTATCGCGGCAAATTGCCAAGCAGCCTGCGCTAAGTGACCATTATGGTGGCGAAAAATACCCTGGCGAAGAAGCAAGGACGGACGACGAACTGCTTGGCTGGGCGCAGGAGACGGGAACGACCATCTACCACCCTTCCGGCACCTGCCGCATGGGTGGTGAACCGGACTCCGTTCTTGACCCGGACTTGCGCGTCAGAGGAGCAGACCGGCTCCGGGTCGCCGACGCCTCCATCATGCCGAGGCTGATCTCCGGAAATACCAACGCTGCTTGCATGGCGATTGGCGACAGGCTTGCCGACTTTTGCATTCAACAATCGGGAACCAGCCGATGAAACTGGAAGCGGAATTCAACCGGGAATGTGAGGCGATGGGACTCGGCCTGAACGATCACGACCGGGAATTGGTCTTTGCGCTCTGGTCCGAAAACAGAAGCCGAAGGAACGCGCTTAGGGCTGTGGAGTTTGGGCCAGAAGATCTCCCGTTCGCGCCGCCTTCACGGGGCGCCCTGCCCCAACGCATGCCATTTTCGGCTCCACGCCACTCGGGCGATCCACTTCATTGGTCGACAGCGGCTGAACTGTCGGGGCTGCTTGAGCGAGGGGAACTCAGTTCAAGGGAGCTGACACAAGCCTGCCTGGACAGAATTGAAGCCTTCAACCCCAGCCTTTTCGCGTTCGAACATGTGGATCCGGATGCGGCTCTTCGCGATGCGAGTTTGGCTGATGAGGCGCGCTGCCGTGGGGAGCACAAACCGCTGCTTGGGATTCCGGTTGCCTGCAAGGCGTTTGTTTCAGCCGCCGGAATGCCTTTCACCGCAGGTGCTGCAAGCCGGGCACAGATCATTGCCGAGAGCGATGCCGAGGTTCTCAGCAACCTGAAGAACGCTGGCGCAATCCATCTCGGACAGCTCCGCACCCATGAGTTCGGTGCTGGAATGGCACGGCTGGACGAACCACGAGCTACTGGGCGCAATCCCTGGAACCCTGCTCTCATCCCTGGAGGCTCCAGTTCCGGATCAGCAGTATCGGTTGCCGCCGGAATGATACCCGGCGCAGTAGGCACCGACAGCGCCGGGTCAATTCGGATGCCTGCAGCCAATTGCAACCTCGTTGGCCTAAAGCCGACTCTTGGGCTGGTGCCGACGGATGGAGTGTTCCCCTATTCCTGGTCTCTTGACACGGTGGGGATACTGACACGCTCGGTGCTTGATGCGGCACTCTATCTCGAAGGCATGCTTGGACCGGATGGAGCCGGCCGCTACGCGCACTCATTTGGCAGTTCCACAGGAACAACCACGATCGGCGTGCCTCGCAAGTACTTTTGGGAGGGAGATGACATTCGGGAAGACGTAAGGGTGTGCTGCGAAGCAGCCCTCGACGCACTAACGGCATCAGGCGCTGTACTCCGGGACGTTGAAGTTGATGGAATTGAATGGAACGACGCCATCTACACGGCCCTGATCTCAGAGGTCTATTCGGTGCATCGTGACGGAATCCGCGCCGGCAAGAACTATTGCGGCGACTGGTTCCGGGCCAACACCCTCGCGGGCGGGCTGCTTTGCGCGGAGGATGTCAACAGGGCACATCGTATGCGTGGCCGGCTTGCACGGGAATTTGCCCGGATCTTCAGGGAAGTGGATGTTCTGGTTCTGCCAGGGCAAGCTGTGCCGGCGACTCCGTTCGCGGACAGCTTCAAGAAAGCCTTGACGCAGCCCCGCAGCAGATTCATGCGGCCATTCAACGTGACCGGGCTGCCTGCTGTCTCAGTTCCCTGTGGCTTCAGCAGCGACGGGCTGCCGCTGGCCATCAATCTGGCTGCCCCGGCCTTTGGCGATAAGGAACTGCTGAACATCGCCTGGCGGTTTGAGAGGGAAACGGGCCATACCCGGTCAAGGCCGGACGAAACTGCGTGGGAGCTGCCAGCAAGCCCTGAAACGCATGGGAGTACAGACTCATGAAGGCATCAACAAAAGCCCTGTCGGCTGCCGACGAAGTCGCCGAACTCCTTCGTCAAGACATCCGTACCGGACGCATCGCGCCCGGAACCCCGCTGAGACAGGGCGAGCTTGCCAGCCGCTATGGAACAAGCCGCATCCCAATCCGCGAGGCACTCCGAGCCATCCAGGCAGAAGGGTTGGTCAGCTATGAGGCCAACCGGGGAGCAGTCGTGACCAAGCCTTCGCCCCAGGAAGTCCTTGAAATGCTCGAGGTCCGTATTGCCCTGGAGACCCATGCGCTGGCGCTCGCCATCCCGCGGATGATCGAGGACGAGATCGCCGAGGCGCGCCAGATTCTTCAAATCTACGACCGTGCAGGCCAGCCGGAAGAGTGGTCAGAGATGAATGCAAGGTTCCACGAGGCAATCTGCGCGCCTTGCGAATGCGACCGGTTGAATCGCCTCATCCGCGACAACTATTTCCATTTCAACAGGTTCGCCCGCGCGTCGGTATCAGGGCTGGCGGGAAAGGAACAACCGCAGCAGGAGCACTACAAGTTGCTTGAACTCTGCGAGGCCGGAAACGCTGACGGTGCCATAAAGCTGCTCAGGGAACACATACAAAAAACGCAAAAGCTGATGAGGGCAAGAATTCGCAGGTCTGGCGGTAATCGTTGACCGGAATGCCCGCACTGTATACGATTCACATAGAGTGTATCCGAAACTGGAGATCAAGACATGCCGATGATCCGGGTGGAGTTGTCGAAAGGACGCACGGAAGCCCAAAAGAGGGCCTTCGTTGAAGACGTTACGGCGGCCATGGTCAAGCATTGCAACTGCGCGCCCGAGAGCGTGCACATCGTCTTCTTCGATGTCGAAAATTCCGACTGGGCCGTTGCCGGACGTTTCCTAAGCGATCCAAAATGACGGCGCTGGTCGGTGAACTGGCCCGAAGCGGTCAGCTTGCACCCGATCCGCGCAACCTTGACAATAAGGTCTATGTCAATGGCCAGATGGTGCATCGGGACGAAGCCAGTGTGTCCGTCTATGACTCCGGATTCATGCTCGGCGACGGTGTGTGGGAAGGCATCCGGCTGCACAAGGGCGCATTCCTGTTTGTTGAGGATCACCTGGACCGGTTGTACGCGGGTGCCAAGACCATAGGCATGGAAATCGCCTGGGATCAGGCGCACTTCATTGAAGCCTTGCGGATGGTTGCCCAGGCAAACGGCATGGAGCACAATGTCCACCTGCGGCTGATATTGTCCCGTGGAACCAGGATCATTTGCGACCAGGACCCACGGTTGTGCACCGCCGGTCCGACGCTCGTGATCATTCCCGAATACAAGGACGAAAAGACCGAGGACGAAATCAAACCGGCGCGTCTGGTAACGGTCGGAATCAGGCGGGGACTGCCCGACACACAGGATCCCAAACTGAACTCCCTTTCCAAACTCAATTGCATTCTGGCCATGCTGTCAGCAATGCAGTCCGACGCGGACGAGGCGCTCATGCTGGATGTGAACGGCTTCGTCAGCACATGTAATTCCGTGAATTTCTTCATCATTCGCGGAGACGAAGTGTGGACCTCCACCGGCGACTACTGCATGAACGGAATTACGCGAGCCAAGACCATCGAGTTATGCGGCAAGCTGGGCCTGACAGTGCGGCAGAAGAACTTCTCGCTCCATGACGCCTATGCGGCAAACGGCGCATTCATCACAGGAACAACGGGCGCCCAGGTCCCCGTTGGTGAAATCGACGGGCGGCGAATAGGATCGGGCGCCTTTCACCCTCACCTGCTCCGCATTCGTGCCGCCTACAGGGAAATGTGCACCGAATATGCCAATGCCAACCGCTTCATCGGAATCTGAAACCCGGATTGGGGAAGGCGCCGGTTTAACCGACGTCATTCTTCAACTGGATGGGCTGAAAAAGTCGTTCGGCCCGCTCGAGGTCCTAAAGGGAATTGATCTGGAGGTACGGGCCGGTCAACGGATCGCGATCATCGGTTCGTCAGGCTCCGGCAAGTCCACACTGCTACGCTGCATCAACCACATGGAAACACCAAGCGCCGGGAAGATGACCTACCGGGGACAGCGGATCGGTCGCGATACCCAAGGCGGCACCAGATACTCGAATGCCGAGTTGATCGAACTGCGCGCAAACATCGGGATGGTCTTCCAGCAGTTCAATCTCTTTCCGCACATGACGGCAGCTGAGAATGTCATGGAAGGTCCCCTGACCGTGCTCAAACTTCCCAAAGCCGAGGCACGGTCAAGAGCGGAGGATTATCTCAGAAGAGTCGATCTTGCAGACAAGTTCGACGTATACCCTTCCCGCCTGTCCGGCGGGCAGCAACAGCGCGTTGCAATCGCCCGGGCACTGGCCATGCAGCCTGATATCCTGCTGTTCGACGAGCCGACTTCAGCACTTGATCCCGAGATCGTTGGCGAGGTTCTGCATGTCATCCGGCAGCTTGGCGAGGAAGGATTGACGATGCTGCTTGTCACACATGAAATCGGCTTTGCGTTCCATTTTGCGACGGAAGTTCTGTTCCTGCATGATGGCCATATCCTTGAGCAAGGGCCACCTGAAGAAGTCCTGAAAAACCCAAAGAAGCCGAGAACGCAGGAATTTCTTGCGCGATTCACCGAGTTCAATTTCTGACGGCTGGACGCCGGGTCGTGGTTGAAACCGACATTCTCTTCACGCCCTTCCAACTGGGCTCACTTCGCCTGAAGAACCGGTTTGTGGGCAGCGCCCATGAACCCGCATATGGGGAGGGCGGATTGCCGCTGGAGCGGTATCAGGCTTATCTTGAGGAACGGGCGAAGGGCGGCGCGGCGCTGGTGATGTTCGGCGGTTCCGCCATGGTATCTTCAGCCTGGCCGCCATCCTTCGGCCAACTCAATCTGGCGGATGATCGCATTGTCGGGGCGTTCCGGCAATTGTCGCAGAGGATCCATCGGCACGGCGCCCTCACCATCACCCAAATATCCCATCCCGGCAGGCGCACGCGCTTTGATTCAAGGAATTGGCTGCCTCCCATTGCCCCTGGCCCCTATCGGGAACCGGAGCACCGGGCGGCGCCCAAAATAATCGAACCCTATGAAATGGACATGATCCGGGAAGATTTCGCCGCGGCCGCATTCAGGTGCCGGGAAGGCGGTCTCGACGGAGTTGAAGTCGCATTTCAGGCGGGCCAACTGCTCAATACGTTCCTGTCGCCGGACACCAATTCCCTTGAAGGCGAATATGGCGGGCCGCTCGAAAACCGGCTGCGGTTCGGCCTTCAGGTCCTTGAGGAAATCCGCAGCCGGACCGGAGAGGGTTTTGCGGTGGGAGTCCGCATGGTTGGTGATGAACTGTCTCGATACGGCATGGACCAGAAGGCCTGCCTGGACGCCGCCGTCATGATCGCTGAAACCGGCCTGGTCGATTACCTGAACATCGTGGGTGCGCGAGCAGGAGATCTCGTATCGGGCTTTCTTGGAATCCCGAACATGGCGTTCAAGACCGCGCCATACCTTCACTTGCCTTCAGCGATCCGCGCCTCAGTGGACGTTCCAGTCATGATGGCCCAGAAGATCCCGGACCCAAACACGGCCGCACGCGCCGTAAATGACGGGCATATTGATCTTGTCGCCATGAACCGCGCATTTCTGGCCGACCCGCACTTCGTCAACAAGCTTCGCGATGGCAGGCAGGGCGACATCCGCCTGTGCGTTGGAGCCAACTACTGCATCGACCGCATCTATGTCGGCGGAGATGCAGTCTGCATCCAGAACCCCGCCGCTGGACGGGAAATGGCCTTGCCCCATGTCATCCGGCGATCAGGCGCCAAAAGGCGCGTCGCTGTGGTGGGCGGTGGTCCCGGAGGCCTGGAAGCCTCCCGGGTGGCCGCCGAACGCGGCCATGCAGTGACCTTGTTCGAAGCCGGGCAACGGCTTGGTGGCCAGATTCACCTCGCCGCCTCGCTTGGCTGGCGAAAACCGCTTCTGAACATAACCAGCTGGATTGAAGGGCAACTTTCCAAGCGCCAGGTCGACATCCGCTGCGAATTTCGAGCCACGGCTGATGATGTGCGTGACGTGGAACCCGACCTGGTCGTGATCGCAACCGGCGGCCGTCCTGTCATCCACGGCATCGAAGGTTCGCAATTCGCCGTTACAGGATGGGATGTCCTTTCCGGCAAGGTATCAGCTGCTGGCGATGTTCTGGTTTATGATGATTACGGGGGGCACCAGGCACTGACCGCAGCCGAAATCTGCGCCTCCCAGGGCGCCAGGGTGGAATATGTAACTCCCCACAGATCAGCTGGCGCCGAGTTGGGCGGAACCAATATTGCTGCGCATCTTGCCAACCTTGCCCGGGCAAACAGCATTGTGACAACCTCCCAGAGGCTGGTGAAAATCTACCCTGAAGACAACAAGCTGGTAGCCGTGCTGCGCCACGAATATGCAATCGAGGATGAAGAGCGCGTGGTTGACCAGGTCGTCGCCGAGTGCGGAACGCTTCCTGTTACTGAGGTTTTTGATGCTCTTGTGCCTGACTCGTCGAATGGCGGCGAGCTCGACTATCCGGCGCTGCTGTCCTTCTCGCCACAGTCCAGGACCGTCAGGGCTTCAGGGAAGTTCCAGATATTCAGGGTTGGTGATGCCGTATGCCAACGCAACATTCACGCGGCGTTGCTGGACTCGTTACGGCTCCTGAAGGACTGTTGAGGGCACCGTGGATCCGGCTTCCTTTCTTGGCGCTGCGATACCAGTCCTTGTGCTGATTGCGGTGGCAGGCGCCTGGCGGCGAATTGCCATCCACCGGGAGGGACAGCACAGGCAAGTTGAACTCCTAAAGTCGCTTGCCTCGGTTCCGCGCCGTTATCTGGTTGATCTGCACAGTGTGGTTGTGCGCTGCAGACTCAGCGCGTTCATGCACGCGGCTGTTGCTGGCGGGTTTCTTGGGTGCCTTGTCCTTATGCCCGTGCAATTGCTGTGGCCTGGGATGCAACTGCTAGGCATTGCCGGAATGGTAGCGGCGGCAGTGATGCTTGCAGGCGCTTCTGCAGTGCTATGGCGCAGAATTGCAGCCTCTGGTGCATATCCAGATGCGAGATCCGGAGGCAAGTGGACTCGGCTTGGATGGACGGCCGCACTGGCAGCTTGCGGATTTCTGCTCTGGTTCGGCAGTTACGGAACCAGTTGGGCCGCAGCCTTGATACTAGTGGTCACACTTGCTGACCTGATTGCCAACGCAGGATGGCGCAGCGCATTGCGCCATGCGTGGATCGGAACCCTGTGGCTCGGCTTCCACCCTCGCCCCGGACGATTCACCAATTCGCGCCAGCGAGAGACGGCGCTCGATCTCCTTGATCTCGATTCAGACGACCTTGGTGTTGCCCGGGCGGACCAGTGGGATTGGACACGAAGGCTCGGATTTGATGCCTGCGTCGAGTGTGGACGATGCGAGTCGGCATGCCCGGCAACGGCTTCCGGACAGCCGTTGAATCCCAAGGCCCTGATCCAGAGCCTGCTCGCCGCAAGCGGGCTGACCGGACAGACCAAACGCCCGCCGGGCAACAGCCATTCCGGTAGGCCCTCAGTCCCTGATACGCAATCCAGCCCGCCGATCGTGCCCGGTTTTGTATCGCCCGCTTCACTGTGGTCATGCACGACATGCCGCGCCTGCGTGGAAGAGTGCCCCATGATGATCGAACATGTGGATGCAGTGATTGACCTGCGGCGACACGAGGTGCTGGAAGAAGGAGCCGTGCCAGGTAAAGCTGCTGCGGTGCTGGCAAACTATGCTCGCACTGATACACCCGGCGGTGGTGATCCGGCGCGCCGGTTCGACTGGGCGGAAGGTTTAGGCATCCCCGTCTTGACGAACGAGGGAAGCACCGACTGTTTGCTCTGGGCAGGTGAAGCTGCGTTTGATCCTCGCGGGCAACGGACTCTTCGAGCGCTTGTGCAATTGCTCGGTCGCGCTGGCATTGAGCTTGCGGTCCTCGGCCAGGCCGAACGGGACATTGGCGATGCGGCCCGTCGCCTTGGTGATGAAGCGACATTCCAGCGGCTTGCCAGATCGAACATCGCCCTTCTGGACAGTTTGAATTTCAACCGGATAGTCACACCTGACCCTCATGTGGTGCATTCGATATCTGCCGAGTATCCCTCGCTCGGCGGAAACTATAAGGTTCTGCACCATAGCCAGATCCTTGCAGAACTCCTGAGAGACGGGAGCATCAATGCCGGTAGACTGCTGGACAGGCGTATTGCGTTTCACGATCCGTGTTACCTTGGCCGCTACCTTGGCGAATTCGATGCCCCCCGCTCTGTAATCGGCAGTGTCGCTAATGCAGCGATCGAACTGGAAAGGAACCGGCAGCAATCCCGGTGCTGTGGATGGGGAGGCGGCGCAGCGTTCACCGATATACCCGGCAAGAGACGCATCCCGGAATTGCGAATGGATGATGCCGTGTCTGCGGGGGCTGAAGTTGTAGCGGTCGCCTGCCCGAACTGTGCCATGATGCTCGAAGGATCCGCACGAGACGCTATCGAGATTGTGGACATCGCCGAACTGGTGGCCGAGGCCGTGGGCATACCGGCATGACCAGGCGCATTAACCCCTTCACCCGCAGGAACCGCCGGAAGCCTGGGCCAACCGTGCTGAACGAACCTGCGCGCCCCGATGCAAACCCCAAGGAACTCAGTGGGTGCGTTCTGCTCGTGCCTTGCGGGATGGATGACCTGGACGCTGCTGCAGCGCAGTGCGCCCATGCGTTGAAGGCCGGTCAGCCGGTCGTAGCCGTATCGACCGGGTCCCCTGCCGAACTGGCAAAGCTGGGCGCAGAATTCTTGGTCGATGTGCAGGCCTGCTGCCTGCCGCAGCTAATGGAGGATCTGGATGCGCGTGCCCTAATTCTCCCAGAGGACAATTCCTGCTCATCAGACCTTGGAAGACGCCTCGCCGCCCAGACAGGGCGCTCTCTTGCTGTCAGGGTGGTTGCAATTGACGGGAATCATGTCCGCTCGGCCACCAGCATCGCGGGATACGAACTCGAACAGGCCATGAAAGATATTATCCTCGTGGACAGGAGATTTTCCGGGCGGGCATCATCCCCGTGCGTGCCGGAGATAGTTCCGCCGGCGGCCCGGAAAGCAACCGACCTGTGGGCTGATGCGGCACGCACTGGCATTGTCGAACCAGATCCGGCGGAATTGGCTCCAGAGGATGCGGAAATCGTGGCCGCAGCCGGCTCCGGAGTTACCGATCTGGAGGTCTTCAACCGGTTTGCGGAACTGGCAGGCGCTGCAACAGGCGCAAGCCGAAATCTTGTCGATACGGGCAGAATGCCAAGAAATCGGCAGATCGGCACAAGCGGAGTCAAGGTTCAGGCTGACCTCTACATGGCTTTCGGCATTTCCGGCGCTGTCCAGCATCTTGAAGGGATTGCCGAGTGCAGGCGCGTGATTGCTATCAACACCGATCCTTCCTGTCCGATGACGCAGAGGGCCGACACCACTCTAGTCGGCGATGCAACTCGCGTCTTGCGCGCCGCCTGCAGCTTGCTGGAGAGCCACCAATGACCTCAACTCTGTTGGCTGTCTCGCTTCCGCAGCATCCCACCACCAACAATCATTTTCGTGCCGCAAATGAGGAGGCTGCGTTGGCTATGTCCATTGGCATCGGTGGAGAGTTGGAGATCGTCCATGTCTCCCGGCGCGATTCATCCGGGGAACTACAGGTGTATGCCGGGCTCGGCGCCACACGGCTCACCTGGGTAAAGTCGGACAACAAATTGGAGGCCCTTGCCGGAATTGTGGCCGAGCGGCGGCCCGACCTGATCGTAACCGGCGGACGATCCCTCCAGGGGCAAGGAAGTGGCACATTGGCATACCGGTTGGCGGCACGTCTGGGACTGCCGGTTCTTGCTGATACACGGAGCATTGCGGGCCACCCCGGCAACTGGGTCGTTGAAACCGGCTTGCAGCGGGGCCGCCGCCTGCGCTGGCATGCAGCCGGTCCACTGGTACTGACTGTTGACACCGCCACCCATGCACCGCTGGTACAGCGATACTCCGAAGCTCGGAATGCGCAGATCGACATCCTTGAAGTCCCTGCGGCTTCCAGAGACGGGGGTCGGCTGGTTCCAGCGGCACGGCGCCCTGTTCCCCTGCTTCCTCCGGAACACGGAGATTACGCCGAACGTATCCGGTCAATACTCGGATCTCCGGAGGACGGCACAGACCATCGTATCGTCAATGGAACTCCCGGCAAACTGGCCGAAGTCCTCGTGGATGAACTGAGACGAAATAGACCGTCAGCCCCGAATGCCGTTACGGCGGCATTGGCAGCAGACGGCAGCCCTCAAGGCAATGCCGCCGGACCGGGAGACCCATGATGCCCGGACAGAGCGCCATCGTAATCGGGGCTGGCATTGCCGGAATCGCCACGGCGTACTATCTCACCCGCCGACCGATGGTCAGCAAGGTCATCCTGATCGACCGGTATTTCCCGATGACCCTTACATCCGCGCAATCGGGCGAGAACTATCGGAACTGGTGGCCCCATCCGGTCATGACGGAGTTCACCGACCTGTCGATCACCCTCATGGAAGAACTGGCCCGCGCCTCCGGGAACCGGTTCAACATGACGCGTCGCGGCTATGCGCTGGCGACGCGCCAGACGGAGATTCCGGATTTGATCGACGAACTCCGTCGAGGCTATAGTTCATCGGGGTCGGACGCGCTCAGACTGCATTCCGTGGGCGCAAGCAGCAATTATCGGCCGCCGGGACCACCGGACTGGGACTCAGCGCCGGATGGCGTTGACATCATCCAGGACAACGCGCTCCTTCGTACAGTGTTTCCTAGTTTCGATCCGGCAATTTCCTCCGTTGTTCATATCCGGAGGGCTGGCGACATAGACGGGCAGCAGCTTGGTCAACTCATGCTGGAAAAGGCGCGTGAGGCAGGTCTCGACTCGGTCCGAGGAACCGTTCGCTCCGCTTGCGCGCAGGACGGGACCTTCTCGGTCGAAATCGAGACAAATGGCGGGACCATTCGATTGGGGTCGGACCTGGTCTTCAATGCCGCCGGTCCATTTGCAGGACATGTGGGCAGGATGCTTGGCTACGAGCTTCCAGTCAAAAACGTCCTGCAGCAGAAGATCGCATTTCCAGACAGGAACGGCGCCGTTCCCCGAAACATGCCCTTTGCAATCGACCTGGATTCCCAGTCTATCGACTGGGACCCGCAGGATGCCGAACTTCTCCTGGAAGACGAGGAACAGGCCTGGCTCGCAAGGACCCTGCAAGGCGGCGTGCACTGCAAGCCCGATCTCGCCGAAAGAGGCGAGTGGGTAAAACTTGGCTGGGCAATCGGACGCGATTCTTCCGAACCGGCATGGGAACCCACTCTCGACGACTGGTTCCCTGAAGTGGTCTTGCGCGGGGCAGCGCGGCTGAACCCCGGGCTCCGCAGCTATCTTGGACGATTGCCCCGCCAGAGGATCCACTACGGCGGCTACTACACCATGACCCGGGAAAACTGGCCGCTCATCGGCCCTGCCGGAATGGAGGGCAGTTATGTGGTGGGCGCCCTGTCGGGATTTGGCACAATGGCAGCCTGTGGTGCCGGATGGCTTGCCGCTGCCGCGGCAACCGGCGCAGAACTGCCCGGATTTGCAGGCCTGCTTGGCCCATCAAGATACAGCGACCGCGAATTCGTTGCCGGCCTTGAGAAGATCTCCCACCGCAGCCTGCTGTAAGCCATGTGACCGGAAACGAATTGGAAGGAATGCCGGAAGCGCGCCGACCATGGCCCCGCGACCCACTCGCGGAACTGCCCACCTGCCCCTGATCCCGATCCGGCCGGATAGCTGCTGCCGCTGCCAGGAGAATTGGCAAAAAATGCAATAAACGCGTTGACACCCGGTCAAAAATGTATCCAATCTTGGAATGTCGGATACAATCCACCAAGGAAGAGGAGTAAGAAACATGACTGATGATGTCTCCCGGAGGAGGTTCTTTGGACGCGCCGCCGGTACGACCCTGCTCGCAGCAGGTGCGGTCGCCGGAGGCAGCACGATGCTGGCGCCCAAACAGGCGGCAGCGCAGCAGGACGGGTCATCGCTGAATCGGGTTCGCAGTTCCGGCGTGCTGCGCATGGGGATAGCCAAGGCAGAACCCTGGGCATTCTTCGACGCGCCAAACAACAAGTGGCTTGGTTTCAGCGTCAGTTTTGGCAATGCGATGGCCGAAGCGCTTGGCGTTGATCTTCAAATCAATGAAATGGCTTTTCCGTCCCTCATTGCCGCACTGCAGTCTGACCAGGTTGACTATGTGCCCGTGCTTGATGGAACGCCACAACGCGCGCTGGCGATCGACTTTACGTTGAGTCCGCTCGTCTATCATGCGCAGGCGGTACTGATCGCTGATGAGCTTGCGGGCGCCAGTTCGTGGGAAGACCTGAACAATCCGGGCGTATCCATTGCCGTGCCGCAGGGTTCGGTCATGGAGACTTATGCCAGGGCATCCGCGCCGAACGCCGAAGTGTTGCCCTTCCCGAACAATCCCGAATCGGTTGCTGCATTCCAGGCCGGACGCGCCAATGCGGCATCCCTCTTCGGCCCGGCCCTGACGATGCTTCACAGCCGGGTAAAGAAGGGGACGATTATCATTCCGCAGCCTACGAGGGTCGCACAGAGCCAGGTCGGTCTGCAGAATCTTCAGGACAAGTCCCTGCGACGCTGGATCGATCAGGCGGTCAGCTATTACTATGCGACTGGCACTGTCACACAGTGGTACGAAGAGTTCCTGGCTTTCAGGGGCATTGATCCGGCTACTGTCCCCACAATTCAGCGCGAATACTGGTAAACTCAATGGCCCCGCCGATAATGGCGGGGCCATCCCGACAACGGCATTGACCGCTGATGCAGTGGGACTTCACACCCGTCTGGGCGAACTGGGATCTGCTCGCCCTCGGGCTCGTTAACACGCTTAAGGTCTTCGTTATCTCGATCCTGCTCGGTGTGCCGACAGGCCTCGGTCTGGCGTTGCTTCGGCTCTCGCCCTTCAGGGTGCTATCATGGCCGGCTCTGGTGGTGATCGAAGTCATGCGCTCCACACCGCCAATCGTATTGCTCTTTTGGGTGTTCTTTGCCGCGCCATTGGTTCTTGGCCTGACGATCGGACCATTCGCTGCATCGGTTGCAACCCTTGGCGTTGCTTCGGCCGCTTTCTTCGCCGAGGTATTCCGTGGCGGGATCGTGTCGGTTGAGAGGGGCTTTATCGAGGCATCGAAAGCACTGGCAATGAAGCCGGTGGACCGGCTGCGGCGGATCGTCCTGCCAATCGCAGTCAAGCGGATGATACCGGCGTTCTTCGAACGCGGGATCGAGTTGCTGAAGGGTACAGCGCTTGTATCCACCATTGCCTATGCCGACCTGATGTTCCAGGCCAATTCGCTCGTTCAACAGACCTACCGGCCGCTTGAGATCTACTCGATTATTGCGCTGGTCTATTTCTCGGTCATTTACCTCGCCAGCATCATCGCCACCCGGGTCGAAGTCTACATGGCTCGTACTGGCGAAACTGGCGGTCACTGAGGCCTGCCGCCGTGGAATGGGACTATCAGAGCATTGCTGTCAACTGGCCAACCATCTTGCGTGGCCTGCTCGGAACGATGCATCTGGGGGTGGTCTGCATTCTGCTGTCGCTTGGAATCGGGCTTGTAGTGGGCGCCAGCAAGTATTCCCGCCGCCCCTATCTGCGGCTTCCGGCGACAGTATTCGTGGAGTTCTTCCGGAACACGCCGGTGCTCGTTCAGATCATCTGGTTCTTCTTTGCCTTTCCGATCTTCACCGGCATCAAACTCACAACGTTCTGGGCAGCCGCACTGGGAATTTCGCTCAATGGAGCCGCCTACTGCGCAGAAATATTCCGCGGAGGCATCCAGAACATAGCGCGTGGCCAGTGGGAAGCCTGCCGCGCTCTTGGCCTCAACTATTGGCAGACGATGCAACGGGTAATTCTGCCTCAGGCAGTCAAGCGGATGCTGCCCGCCCTGACCAACCGCGGCGTCGAAATGATAAAGGCTACAGCAATCGCCTCGATCATCGCTTACTATGAGCTGTTGCACAGCGCCCGCATCATCTCGGCAGCCCATTTCAATCCGATCGAAAGCTACACTGTAGTTGCCGTCATCTTCGTGGTCGTGATCTGGCCATTGACCATGTTGGTGCGCAGGATCGAGAGGCACCTCGCGATATCGGATTAGGCTTGGCTCAACAGGCAGAGGGCATTCATTTTCGAGGCTGCCGGCAACAAGACGTTCCGTACCTCGCCGAGCTAACCTCTGGACAGGCTGCGTGATTGGTCCCGGCAGGATGGATTGATCGGGGCTTGCCCCGGTTGCCAGCTCTCTTCCAACCCAAGTGTTCCAGACCCAGCCGATGAATTCTTCAAAAGAGAGCAGCCCGTGCCATCAAGCCATCTGCGGCCATGATCCCGGACGAATGCATCCAGACCATCCAACGCAGGAAGTGCAAGTTCCGCAAATCCGATCTAAAATGAAGCCACAAAGCCCTGGGCAAGCGTGGAACGGTTCGGCATGACCAAGTCTCTTATGGTCCAGGGGACCGGCTCGAATGTCGGCAAGTCAGTACTTACGGCTGGTCTTTGCAGGGCGTTTTCCAACAGGGGACACAGAGTACGGCCGTTCAAACCCCAGAACATGTCGAACAACGCCGCCGTAACCGAGGACGGGGAAATCAGCCGGGCGCAGTTCCTGCAGGCACGCGCATGCCGAACCAAGCCGACGGTCGACATGAACCCCATACTCCTGAAGCCTGAAGGCGGATCCGGTTCCCAGGTCATCGTCAGGGGCCGCAGGCTCGCAACCCTCTCCGCCAAATCCTACTTTGCGCGGCGGCCCGAATTGCTCGGCGTGGCAGTCGAGAGCTACCACCGCGTGTGCAGCGACGCAGATATCGTCATTGTGGAAGGCGCTGGAAGCCTTGCGGAAGTCAACCTGCGGGACGGCGATATCGCCAATATGGGCTTCGCAAGGCAAGTTTCGATCCCTGTGGTCCTTGTGGCTGATATCGACCGGGGTGGAGTTATAGCGCAACTCGTCGGGACACAGGCAGTAATCGACCGCGGTGATGAGAAACTGGTTCGCGGCTTCATCGTCAACAAGTTCCGGGGCGATCCAAGCCTGTTTGATCAGGGCTACGCCGCAATCGAGGCAATGACTGGCTGGAAGGGTATCGGAGTCCTTCCCTGGCTTGACGAAATCAATGCTCTACCCGCTGAGGATGTCCAGGATCTCGGCCGGATCAATCCATCGGCAAATCCGACCTCAATCGTCTGCCTGCGCCTGCCCAGAATCGCAAACTTCGATGATCTGGATCCTCTGAGGCTTGAGCCGGGCGTCTCCGTGGGCCTACTGGAACCGGGTCAGGCATTGCCTGGAGATACCGATCTCGTGATCATTCCCGGCTCCAAGTCCACACGTTCGGATCTGGATTTCCTGAGATCACAAGGCTGGGATATCGACCTGCTTGCCCATGTGCGCCGGGGCGGAGCCGTTCTGGGAATTTGCGGGGGCTACCAGATGCTGGGCCGCTCAATTGATGACCCCTCAGGCGTTGAAGGCGCTGCCGGAACAACCGAGGGACTTGGCCTGCTTGATGTTGAAACTGCAATGGAGCCGGAGAAACGCGTGGCTGAAGTCCATGCATGCAATCCAGAAGGGACAATCGAATTTGCTGCCTACGAGATTCACATGGGACGAACCTGCGGCCCTGACACCGAGAGGCCGTTTGCATTGGTCTGCAAGGCGGGCAGCCGGCAGCCAGACGGTGCGATCTCGGCCGATGGGAGGGTATTAGGAACGTATCTGCACGGCCTCTTTGCGAATGATGCCCTGCGAAGCGCGTTTCTCAAGCGGTTGAACACGCCTGCCAGCGACCTGAACTACGAAGCGGCAGTAGATTTAGCCCTCGACAGGCTGGCCAATCACATTACGGAAAATCTGGACGTCGACTACCTGCTTGAGATCATGGAAGGTTGATCAGGGGCAGGATCGGTGCCTTACGCTACGGACCTCGCCAGAGCGCATTGCGACCAGAGGTCCAGAAGTGCACCGACCAGACGGTCCATTTCCTGTTCGGTGTGCAGTGGGGACGGTGTGATCCTAAGCCGCTCCGTCCCTTTTGGAACCGTCGGATAGTTGATTGGTTGCACGTATATCGCGTGCTCTTCCATCAGCACATCGCAGATCCACTTGCACTTGACTGGATCGTTGACCATCACAGGCACGATATGGCCTGGATTGTGCTTGTGGGGGATGCCGACAGCATCGAGTTTTGCTCGCAGCATCTCCACATGCCGACGATGCCTCTGCCGTTCGAGAGCGCTCGACTTCAGATGCCTGACCGAAGCCAATGCGCCAGCGGTAACCGCTGGCGGCAGCGCAGTCGTGAAGATGAACCCGCTGGCGAATGACCGAATGAAATCGCACAGCGCGTCGGAACCAGCAATATAGCCACCGATGACACCATACGCCTTGCCGAGCGTCCCTTGGATCAAGTCGACCCGGCCGGCAACTCCGTCCCGTTCGGATATTCCGCCTCCACTCTCACCATACATGCCAACGGCGTGCACTTCATCGAGATAGGTCATGGCGCCATGCCTGTTGGCGACGTCACAGATCTCGGCGATCGGAGCAATGTCGCCATCCATGGAGTAGATCGACTCGAACACCACGATCTTTGAGGCCTCCGGTGGACAGTCAGACAACTGGCGATCCAAATCCTCGACATCGTTGTGCCGCCAGATGCACTTCTCTGCGCGGGAGTGCCTGATGCCTTCAATCATAGATGCATGGTTGAGCGCATCCGAAAACATGATGGCGTTCGGCAGCCTGGAACCGAGAGTTGACAAGGCCGCCCAGTTCGAAACGTAGCCGGAGGTGAACAGCAAGGCCGAGTTCTTTCCGTGAAGTTCGGCCAGTTCAGCTTCCAGTAGCTTGTGAAGGTGCGAGGTTCCGGAAATGTTGCGAGTGCCCCCTGCACCTGCGCCACACTTGTCAATCGCTTCCTTCATGGCGTCGATGATGACCTGATGCTGACCCATTCCCAGGTAGTCATTCGAACACCAGACGGTCACAGCATCCTTGCTGTTCCCGTGGTGCCGCCAGGCCAAGGGGAATTCACCGCGGAGCCGCTCAATCTCGGCAAAGATCCGGTAGTTCCCGTCCTTCTTCAGAAGGGCCAACTGCTGTTCGAATTCGTCGTCAAACCTGCCAGTCAAATGCAGCTCGCTTTCGTTCACCTGCGGCACGGGGACACGCTTTTGCCCAATTCGCCGGATGTCATTGAGCCTCGCCGATTAGCAGGTTTGATCGGCATGTGCACCAGCAGAATGCAGAGCGGTTAGCATTTTCTTTCGGGACAGGTCCGCCTGCCTGCAAAGGCCGCTGGCACACCCGGCCGGAACTGATTTCCGGTCGCCCGGTATTGGCTCTAACTGCGGCAGGGCTACGAATTCTGCGCGCCACGCAATGGTTGTCTGTTTAGTTAATAGTTGGTAGCGCGGACGCAGAGACAATTGAGGAGGCAGAATTGAATACCGGCAACCAGACCATCTTGCGCCCTAGCAAGACCGCAGATGTCGCAGCAGCGGCACGTGCCTATCATCGCCTCCAGTCTTCTCAACCCGTGTTCGACGACCCACTTGCCATCGACTTCTGCGGCGGATTCTGGAGAACGATCATCCGCAGCAAGGTCCTGACGCGTATCGTCATTGAGACCTGGCTGCGCCCACTGCTGCCCGTGGCAATCATCACTATCGCCCGGGCCCGTTTTGGCGAAGATCACCTCGAGGCCGAAGTAGCGAAGGGCCTGAAGCAGTATGTCATCGTCGGCGCCGGTCACGACACGCTCGCCCTGCGCCGGCCCGAATTGCTTAAGGATCTGAAGGTCTATGAAGTTGACCAACCGGCCACACAGGCGGTCAAGAAGGAACGCATCAGGAAGGCGGGCTTGGCCGCGCCTGAGGGTCTAGTGTTTGTTGCAGCCGATCTGGGCCAGGTCGATCTTTTTGATGCGCTGGTTGAAGCCGGATACAACATGGCTGAACGGGCGCTGTTTTCCTGGTTTGGCGTGACCTACTACCTGTCACGCGAAACAGTGCACGGCATGCTCAACAGGATCGCCAGCGCTGCGGCGCCGGGAAGCGCTGTCATGTTCGACTATCAGACAGATCCCTCGTGGACACCTGAGGAGCACAAGGCAATGCATGAGGGCTCCAAGAAGTTTGTCGCCCGGCGCGGCGAGCCCTGGGTGTCCAGTTTCAATCCCGACAATCTTGAGGAGTTTGTCAAGGAATGCGGATACAGCGCAGTTGAACACCTATTGCCGCCAGAGATCCGGCAACTCTATTTCGGTGAGAATCCAGAACAAGTCTTCCCCGGATTTCTTGCCCTTTGCCGGGCGGACAACTGACAGGCGCTTCCATCGATTTCCCGCAATCCTGACAGCGTGCGATGTGCTGATTGATTGCTGACAAAGGGGCAGACTCGACCGAGCCAGAGTTTGCGGGATCCCGTCAGGGCGACTGTGCGCCGCGGCGATTCAGAACCAGCGAATACAGTGAAGTGAAGCCTGTCATGAAAAGGACATGACGGGCGCGTCCACCAAAGCACAGGTTCGATACGATTTCCGGAACCAGAACCTTGCCGAGCAATTCACCTTCCGGAGAGATGCAGTGAACGCCGTCACCGGCCGATGACCAGACATTGCCGTCCGTGTCGAGCCGAATGCCATCGGAAACACCGCAATCGACCTGGTAGAATTCCCGGCTGTTGCGCAGTGATCGGCCATCGGCAACATCGAACACCCGGATGTGACGGATCGCATCCCGGTCGTGAACTGATCCGGTGTCGGAAACATAAAGACGAGACTCGTCAGGGCTGAACGCAATGCCATTGGGGCACGAAAAATCGGTTGCGACCACCCCGATGGAACCCGACGACGGATCAACCCGGTAGACATTGCATGGCAGTTCCTGCTCGGCGCGAAATCCTTCGTAGTCAGAGACTATCCCGTAGTGCGGGTCGGTGAACCAGATGGAGCCATCGGACTTGACGACCACATCATTGGGGGAGTTCAACCTCTTGCCGTCGAACTGGTCAGCTATGACGGTAATGGAACCGTCTGTTTCTGTACGGGTCACCCTGCGTGTGCCGTGCTCGCAGGAAACCAACCTGCCCTGCCGATCACGGGTGTGGCCGTTTGAGTAGTTTGACGGGTTGCGGAATGTGGTGAGCGTATCGTCCGGAGTCCAACGGTGGATCACGTTGTTCGGAATATCGGAGAATAGCAGGCAGTTGGCGTCACCGAACCACACTGGCCCCTCAACCCACTCGAAGTCGTACGCGCAGTGAGTTCTCAGCCGGGCATTCCCGATGATGAAATCGTGGAATCTGTCTGATCTAACGTCGTAACTGGCCTCTTCGTGCATGTTCTCATCCACCTGAGTTGAACCTCTACTTCAAGCCTCAGCCATCAGTGCATACATGGCATCAGGCTGATGCCATCGACAGCAATCAGTTCACGGGCGTCGGCACTGGCAGCCCATTGAAGTGTGCAGTTAGGTTTCTTATCATGAGTTCGCCCATTTCCCGCCGGGACTCGACTGTTCCTGAACCGTTGTGAGGATGCATCAGAACATTCGGCAGCCGGCAAAATCGCTGATCGATATGTGGCTCGCCCTCAAACACATCAATCCCGGCACGTCCCAGTTTGCCGGACTCAAGTGAGTCAAGGAGCGCTTCCTCGTCGATGATTGCTGATCTGCTGATATTGACGAGCACCCCATCCGGCCCAAGCGCCTCGATGATCTGGCGAGAGACGAACTTGCACGTACCGGAATTCAGGGAGAGCGCCACGAAAAGAGCCTGTGACTTCGAAGCGAGTTCAACCGGGTCGGCAATCCACTCCCAATCTGACGGACAGGGTTTTGCCGCCCTGGACCAGTATTTGATGTTCATTCCGAGCACTTCCAACCGGCGCGCGATTTCGTAGCCGATCCGGCCCAGACCGACGATACCGGCAGTCTTGCCACCAATTCTTGACAGCAACCGGTAGGGTCCTTGACGCGCCCAGTCGCCGCTCTTCACATACTCGTGCGCCGGCACGATTTCCTTTTCGGTGCCCATGAAGAGTGCAACCGCGACATCTGCGACATCGGCAGATAACACATCCGGCGTGTTGGTCACCTTGACTCCAGCCTCGGTCGCCGCCTCAACATCAATCGCATCATAACCGGCCCCGAACAACGCAATGATCTCAAGGGCTGGCAAAGCCTTGATCAATGTGCGGTCGACGACGACATGCCCCCCGTTTGCAATGCCCCGGATTCTGCTGCCCTCTCGTTCCAGAAGGCCTGCTTGGTCGGCGGTCTGGTCATACCGCAAGATGTCGAATTGCTCTTCGAGATCGGCATTGTCCTGATCTGAAAAGGAACAAAGCTGCAGGACAGCCGGTTTTGCCATCGATACTCTCCAAAACTGACGGAACCAGGATGCTTTAGCCGGAAACAGGGCCAATGCACACACTGATCTGTGACCTGCTGCTTCCTTGCGGGCGGTTATCAATCTGGCAATTCGGTCTCTCATCAAGATAGCCACCGCATGACCTCCGCCGTATGCCGCCATGGCGGCAATAGAGCCCGCAAGCCCGAGCATTTACGTGGATGACACTCGCTGGTGCAATTTCAGAACCTTGAGGTCAATCCGCAGTTGTTTCAACTTGATGTCAGCCCATTTAAGAGAGTCCGCATGAAGACCACCTTGACCAGGATTGGCAACTCAAGGGGTGTGATCATTCCGGACCATCTTCTGAGACAATGCCAAATCGACAACATCGTTTTGATCAGCGTCAAAGACAGCGCGCTAGTGATCTCGAGGCCATCACAACCAAGAAGCGGCTGGGCGGATGCATTCGCAAGGACAGCCACTGGCGAACAGGAAATGCTGCTTGAAGATTTGCCGCCCAACGTCTTCGACGACGAAGAATGGGAATGGTAAGGAGCGCTGCTGGCTACCAGTTGTTGCTGAGCCCCACCAAGGGATCAAGGCGGTAGCACTGACAGTTGTGCTACTGCATATTTCGCGAGCAGTGCCCAAATGATTCAACACCTTGCGATACCAGCGGCCCGCTAACGGACGAAGAAGGTAACAGCATGACCAAGCTGAATGATCTCAAGGCGCGCCTTATGAAGGATCCGGATTTCAAAGAGGAATATGAGCGTGCCAACAGACAATACGATTTTGTCGAGGCCTTGGTGCACGCCCGGGCGACGGCGCAGTTGACACAGGCGGAACTAGGCCGACGGCTCTGAACCAGTGAGTCGGCAATTGCTCGGCTTGAAGGCGGCAGTGTTTCACCGTCAATTGCGACTCTTCGACGCTACGCCGACGCAACCGGCAAGAGATTGATCATCAGACTCGTACCGGCGGACGGGCTAAGCACGCGGGAGGCTGAGCCTCCAAGCGGATAGATGATCGCATTCGGTTCGTTCTCTTGTTCAAATGCAAGGACCGAGAACTTCCAATGGCCGTTGGCCGCCTGGAGCGCCTGCTGAGCGGCACGGATCAACTGCAGCATGACTGACTGGCACTTCTACGGGCCGGCGATGCACCTCCGCCTCGGCCAAACCCATCATGATGGGTCAAGGTGCAGATTTGCCACAACTCAAAAAATCAAACACCATATGCTGATTTCTGTTGATTTCGTTCCGGATTGCTGGCAACATGTTCGCTTGGCTCGCGAAATATCCTGCCGCGGGCGGGCCAATGAGCAATCGCACTCAACGGAATCCAAGCGGCAGCCAACCCCTTTGGGCGATGTTTGAATTCGCAGGCATTGCCACGGGGGTTGCGGGATAAACAACAGGAGGTTTGATGCATGGGCAGCAACCTTGATGCAATCACCACGGTATTTACGGAGTTCTATTACTGGCTGACAGTCGCACTGATGTTTCTCATCCATGTCGGCTTCTGCATGTACGAGGTCGGCGCCAGTCGCCGCCGCAATCACATGCACACGCTACTCAAGAACTCAATGCTGATCCCGTTGGTGACGATCACGTTCTTCTTTTTCGGCTGGTGGATCTACTGGGCACTTCCCCAGTGGCCGTTCGGTTCAGGCATGGACCTCGCGACGGCCTCTGCGAATTCACCGCTTTCGGAAAGCATGGGTACCAATCTTGGAGACAGGATTACCGGCGTCTTCTGGGCGGCGTTCCTGCTGTTCTCCTGGACAGCGGCCTCGATTGTCTCGGGTTCGGTCATTGAGCGGATCAACTCCGGCGCATTCTGGATTCTGGCTGTACTGATCGGTTCAGTGGCCTGGATCATCGATGCGGCATGGGGCTGGCACTACAATGGCTGGATGGTCCAGTATCTGGGCTATCACGATGCCTACGCGTCAGGTGTCATCCACGCAATCGCAGGCGGTTTTGCACTCGGCGTGCTCGCTGTCCTGGGTCCGAGGCTTGGCAAGTTTCGCGCCGACGGAACACCCCGGGATATCCTGCCGCATAACCCCTGGTTCGTATGTATCGGACTGTTTCTGATCTATACGGGCTTCTGGGGCTTCTACGTTGCGTGCAATGTACCGTTGATCGATCCTGCCGGCATCGGCGGTCAAATCACCGGCGAAACCTGGACTGCGACGACGATCTACCTGACACCGACGACCCTCGGTGCAATCACCGTCAATTTCCTGATGTCGCTCTCAGGCGGAATGCTCATGGGCTACATGGTTTCCAAGGGCAATGCCTTCTGGACTTACTCGGGTGGACTTGCGGGCATCATTACGGCATCAGCCGGGAATGACCTCTATCATCCGATCCAGGCGATGATCATCGGCGGCATTGGCACCTACCTTGCATACAAGTTGCATTTCTGGGTCGAAAACCGCTTCAAGATTGACGATGCGGTCGGAGCCGTGGCCGTTCACGGTTATGCGGGCTTCATCGGGCTGGTCATTGCCGGTTTCGTCCTCTGGGGCCACCCCGCCTCGCCATACGAAGGCTTTGCGTCGATTACACCGTGGGGCCAGTTCATTGGCGCGGTGATCATGTTCGGCGTGCTTGGCTTCCTTCCCGGATGGGTTGGCGCCAAGATCCTCTCGGCTCTCGGAATACTGAGAATACCGAAGGAAGTCGAATTGCTTGGCCTGGATTTCGCTACCTCAAGGGAAGAGGAAGCGGCATCCCAAGACGTTCGCGATGCAGAAAAGGCACTCGTCTGAGACGGGCCTGGTAATTTGGGAGAAACACGATGAGTACTACAGGAGTCTCCAGTTGGGCCGTAGACCTCGCCGAAGTCGGCGCGATCTACCCGTTTCAGGGCGCTGAAGTCATCATGCTGCTGATCGGCCTCGCCTTCTGGATTTGGTGGCACATTTGGTCAATCAAGGCCGAAAACGCCCGCTACCAGGAGAAGATTGCCAATCACGGCAATGCTGACACGATCAAGGACGCCCTGGACTCGCACTGAGGGTCCAGTGAAAGTTGAGAGGCGCCGGCCGCAAGGCCGGCGCTTTTCTGTTTGCAGCATGATGTTGGCGCCGCCCAATCGGCGGCGGCTTCACTTGGTTTTTCGCGCTATTGTGCGAAATCAGATTGTCAGGCTTAAGCCCTGACCCTCTTCTTTTCCGGGTCGAAATGCGGAAAGCGCACGACCGTCGCTTTCAGACGCTTCTGTTGTCCGTCGAGCTGGCCCACCTCAACTTCTGTGCCGAGTGCAGAATGAACAGCATCAAGCCGTGCGAGGGCAATGGTCTTGCCAAGGATCGGGGATCTGGTCGCCGAAGTAATCGTCCCGATCTGTGCCTTGCCCTTTCTTACACAATCACCAGTTGACGGAACCTGGCCTGACTCCAGTTCAAGACCGGCAAGCACCCTCGACGGGTGAGAACTGCGTTCCTCCAGTGCAGCCCGCCCGATGAAATCGGTGTTCTGCGTCTTGAGAGGCACGGTGAATCCGATCCCCGCTTCGAAAGGATTGACGGTGTCGTCGAATTCACAGCCTGCAAAAATCAGTCCTGCCTCAATGCGAAGCATGTCCAACGCTGCCAGCCCAAGCGGGACAATGCCAAACTCCTGGCCTGCTTCCCAAATCGCATCGAAGACCTGCCTGGCATCCTTGGGGTGGCAGAACACCTCGTAGCCAAGTTCACCAGTATAGCCGGTTCTGCTGACCACGCAGGCTAGACCCTTGAAGCCGCCCAATCTGGCCACGGCAAAGCGGAACCATCCAAGTTCCTCAATTGTCGGCTGCTGTGGAGCCGTCCAGAACAGCCTCTGCAAAAGTTGCCGGGAATGCGGCCCCTGCACTGCGATATTGTGCAGCTGGTCTGTCGAATTCCTCACCCAAGCGTTGAGACCCTTCTGCCTTGCCTGCTCACGGAGCCACAATCCTGAGGTGTCGTTGCCACCGACCCAGCGGAAGTTCATGTCGCCAAGCCGGAACACGGTGCCGTCGTCGATCATACCTCCATGATCGTAGCACATGGCAGTGTAGACGACCTGACCGGTCGACAACCGACGCATGTCACGGGTGACGCACCATTGCATCAGTTCCTCGGCGTCAGGCCCCGTCACCTCGTATTTTCTGAGAGGGGACAAATCCATGACCGCAACCTGCTCGCGGCAACCCCAATACTCCGCGATCGCTCCGTGCTTCGCCATGGTATTGGCCAGCCAGTAACCCCCATATTCCACAAAATCCCTGGTATGGCGGGCAAAGCATTCGTGGAATCCGGTTTCCCTAGTTTCTTCCATCTTCATCTCCGCAGACCGCCGGTAGCCGACGGATCTCTTGAAGTTCTCGCCAGGCTTGTAGGTTCGGACCTGGATGTCCGTCGGGTTCCATCCGTTTGCTGAATCAACATCACAGGGACAGGCCGTCGATACGCAAAGAATGTCGGTCAATGCCCGGAGCAACACGTAATCCCCGGGCCGGGACCATGGCTCATCCATGCCAAGACTGTTCGCGTCATCGATTGAAGTATTGAAGAAGAAATTGACTGCTGGCCATCCGGCACGCCTTCTGACCCCATGGTCAGCAAGATTGCGGTTCATGTTATCCGAACAATTCACATGTCCCGGATAGCCGATATCCTCGTAGTATTTCGCGGTGCAGGCTAGACCGAATGCGTCGTGACGGCCACAGGTGTCCTGGACGATCTCGACCAAAGGATCAAAGTCAACGTTATAGAATTTGGAAAATATGCCCGGTGAAGGATAGGCAGACCCCATGAGTGAGCGCGTTGCTGTCGGATCGATCTCACGCTCGCTTCCCTTATCCAGCTGCCGCAGTGCGAAAGCCTGAAAGTCTGAACACTCCCGTCCCTGAACATCCAGAATCTGGATGTACTCCCCTTCCCTGACAATGTACGGCCGAGCCTGCCCCGGTTGAATGTTGATGTCCTGCAGAGGTTCGGCAAGCGGCTCCGGTGGATCAAGCAATCCGCCCTCTGGCGCCGGATTGGCCCGGCGGATGTAGAGGATGATCTCGCTCGGTGCATCTTGCGCTTCCGGAAGCATCGGTCCGCCCGGAGCAGAAACCACGAGCAACCCATCGGTTGCTGCCACGAAGTGCGCCATGTCACCCGGTCGCGATCCGTTGCCGAGCGCGGGAATTCCATCGCCATCTGACAGGTCGATGCCCAAACTCTTCAACTTTTTCAAAACTCTGGCGCCGGAACTCGACCCCGTGGCAAGAACATCAATGGTTGCACCGGGCCTTCCCTTGCCCTTCGCACCGATCATTGACGCGTCCGACAATCCATCACGATTGAAGAACACCAATTCCGCGGTCTGGAGTCCCTCAAAATCCAGCACACAGATCTCGTCGCCCGCAAACACGGGCACGGTTTTCGAGCCGCCTCCGGGAACCGGATGGCGTTCAACTCCGGGTTGAAGCACCGGCATTCCCGGCATGATCACGCCTGCCCTCTCGAAGGGAGTCTCAAACCTCGGAGCCGGAAACTCGCCCATCATGCAATTCCCAATGCCTGCCTGCGCCGCGATGACCAGGTCAGTATCAGATGATCGACCAGAAGCCCGATAAACGCAACACACAGTCCGAGAACAAGCCCCTTGCCGACATCGGTCGAAGACAGCGCCCGCTGCATCTCCTGGCCAAGATCCTGCGTGCCGATAAAGGCGGCGATGATCACCATGAACAGCGAAAACAGGATGGTCTGGTTCAGTCCGACCGCAATTGTCGGCATCGCCATCGGAAACTTGACCTTCCACAGTTTCTGACCTTCCGAGGCGCCACACATGTCAGCGGCCTCCACCAGTTCCTGCGGCACAGCCCTTAGTCCTTCAATCGTGTATCGTGTCATTGGCACCAGACCAAAGACAATGACCGCCCCGATTGCTGCCACATCATTCACCCCGAAGAGCATGACAACCGGGATCAGGTAGATGAAGCTCGGAAAAGTCTGCGCCGTATCGCAAAACAGCAGCATCACTCGGGCGCGGGCTTCGTTTCTTGACGCCCAGATTCCCAGAGGCAGCCCGATTGCACAGACAAGCAACACTGCGAAGGAAACCATGTATGTGGTGATCATGGCCCTGTCCCACCAGCCGGACATGGCGATCAGCAACACGAAGCCGCAGCAGATTATCGCCGATCTCAAGCCTCCGACCACCCATCCAACTCCGGCAGCAAGAGCAACGACCGACGTGAAAGGCAACCAGAGGTAGGCATCGCGCATCGGGATCAGCACATAGGTGATAAGAAAGAAGCGAATGGCCTGGGTGACCGGATCAGCCAATACAATGAACCAGTCAACCAGCGTGTCGATCTCCCTGTAGACAGTAAGGGCCTTCGTGCGCGGAATCTCTACAGCCAGTGGCCAGACAGCGGCGACCGCAAAGGCGATAGCGGAAAACACTGCCCAGGCTATCAGTGTCGGATGCCTCCTTGCCCAGTGCGTACCCTTCTCGAAATGAACCGGCTCCTTCTCGACCCATGCCTTCGAACACCGGTCCAGCACTATTGCAATGAGAACAATGGAGATGCCGATTTCCACGGACCGTCCAATCTTCAGCGCCTGTAGCAACTGAAGGAGTTTCTGGCCCAACCCAGGCATGCCGATGAAACTGGCGAGCACCACCATGGCCAGGCACTGCATGATGACCTGGTTGATCCCGACCAGGATCTCGGTCCGTGCTGACGGAATCCGGACATACCGCAACAGTTGCCAGCCGTTTGCCCCGCACATCTTGCCACTTTCGGTGATTTCGGGCGCCACCTTCTTTAGGCCAAGAAGCGTCATGCGGATCATCGGCGGGGCCGCAAAGATGATTGTCACAACAGCGCCAGATTTTGGCCCGACGCCGATGAATACGACCACCGGGATCATGTAGGCGAAATGCGGCAGCGACTGGGCGATGTTCAGGATGGGGTTGAGCGCAGCCTCAACCCAGTGGCGGCGCCAGGCCGCAACACCGAGCAGCAGGCCGAGGATAATGGCGATCGGAGCGGCAACAACTATCACGGACAGTGTCTCCATGGACCATTGCCACTGCCCCATGACCGCAATCCATACAAAGGTCCCGCCGCAAAGAACTGCCAACCGCCACCCGTTCAGCGCATAACCAATGGCTGCTGCCGTGATTGCCACAACAGTCCACGGTATCGGACCCAAGCGCGGCCAGCGGTTGCGCCCGTAAAGAAGGTTCGCCGTGACATCGAGAAGCCACTCGATACCGCTGGCGAAGGCTCTGGTTACGTGAATGAAACCGAGATCATCCTTGACGAAGACGAACAGCCAGTTGATCCAGTCCGCAAAGGGAAACACCATCCAGTTGGCGGGCCTGATCAGGAAGTCCGGGAGAATAAACTTGCCAATTGCCAGCACAGCCGCAGCAAGCAGTATGATCTGGCCCTGCCGGACCCTTTCCGGTGTGCTTCTCGGCGCCTGAATTCCAGCTGTTGCCGTCGTCACACCCCATCCCCGTAGAGCAGCTTCAGAGCTTCCTTGCGGTCAAGCACGCCAATAACCGTGCCGTCGGCATCGGCCACCGGAATGGTCCCGGCTTCATCTTCCACCAACCGCCGGGCAATCTGGTGCAGCGTCGAGTCTGCCGGTACCGGGCTTCCATCCGGAGCCCTCCCTTCGAGCGGCGACGCCATCACACCGGCGTGCACGACCCGGGCCTTCTCGACCTCTTCTGTGAATTTCGCAACGTATTCGGTGGCAGGGTTCAGAACGATCTGATCAGGTGTATCGCATTGCTGGATTTCGCCGTCCTTCATGATGGCAATACGGTCGGCCAGCCGCAGAGCTTCGCTGAAATCGTGTGTGATGAAGACAATGGTCTTGTGCAGTATTCCCTGCAAGCGCAGGAATTCATCCTGCATTTCCCGGCGGATCAGTGGATCCAGGGCCGAGAAGGGTTCATCCAGAAACCAGATGTCGGGCTCGATTGCCAGCGACCGGGCTATGCCGACCCTTTGTTGCTGCCCCCCTGACAATTCACGCGGGTAATAGTCTTCCCGGCCTGAAAGGCCGACCAGTTCGATCATTTCCAGGGCGCGGCGGCGGCGCTCGAACCTGTCCTGCCCCCGCATTTCCAGCGGGAAAGCTACATTGTGAAGAACGGTGCGGTGCGGCAGCAAGCCGAAACTCTGGAACACCATGCCCATTTTGCTTCGGCGAAGCTCCAGCAGTTCCTTTTCGGAAAGGGTCATGAGATCTTGCCCCTCAACCGAAATGTCACCACCAGTGATATCAATCAGGCGCGACAGGCAGCGCACCAGCGTTGACTTGCCAGAGCCGGAAAGCCCCATGACCACCAGCATCTCGCCGCGGCCAATATCGAGGGTCGCATTCCTGACGGCGGCGATGTAGCCATCCTGCCGGATATCCTCGAAGGAGCGCGTCTGATCCAGCTTGCCGAAATAGCTGGCCGGATGCGGCCCGAACAGCTTCCAGACATTCCTGCAAGAAATGACGGCGCTGTCTTCCGCTAGCATGGCCAGTGGCCTCCCTTGGCGGCCGCCCCGGCGTTCTGCCGGGACGGTCCTTTTGTTTGCTGGGCTATAATGCTCAACTCACGCCTTGAATCCAAGGCTCCCAGACATCCTTGTTGGTATCAAGCCAGAATGCAGCGGCATCTTCCGGCTCCATCTCGTCCACATCCACCAGCTTGGCCATTTCGGCGATCTGCGGATTCGTGAAGGAGATCTTCTTGAGAACGGCATAGGCATTCGGCCACTTGTCGGGCATTCCGTCCCAAGCGGCTTTCTTGAGATAGCCATCGGCCGGGTTTCCGCAATCATAGGCCATGTCAGGATTGGGTCCGAGCGAGGGATCATCATAGCATCCTTCGAAGTGGGCAGGAAACTCGACAAACTCTCCTGGCCAAACGGCCTCGACGAAGTTCGGCGTCCAGTTGAAAAGCACCACCGGGCGGTTGGTTTTCTCGGCAGCGGCAACTTCAGCCCAGAGAGCGGCGGCCGAACCGGCATTGACCACGACAAAGTCAAGGCCAAGGGCCTCAACCCGTTGGACATCATTCTTGAGCCAGTCTACCGGGCCTCCAAGAAAACGGCCCTTGTCGCCGGTCTCCGGGGTCGCGAACAGCGATGCGCACTCGTTGAGGGCTTCCCAGTCAGGCAGGCCAGGACAATGGTCCTTGGTCCATATGGGATACCACCACTCTTCGCGGGTCACAGCGTTGTGATCGCCAGCGTCATGGATGCCACCCTTGGCGAGCGCTTCATTAAAGGCCACTCCGAAGGCGCCTTCCCAAACCTCAAGTTCGAGTGCGACGTCACCGAGCCGGATCGACTCGTAGACGGCTTGGGAATCCGTCGAGACATATTCGACATTGTTCCCCATCATCTCGAGCATCTGGCCGACCGCGTAGGTCATGACGATCTGGCTCGACCAGTTGTGGGTGGCAATGACGATCGGATCGCTGCTGTCCTGGGCCGTTGCCATGACCGGGGACAATGCAACCGCAGCGGCCGCAATTGACTTGATTGATTTACGCATGAAGTCTCCTCCGTTGTAATCTGGATGCGGGATCGCATCCTGTGTGATGCCGGCCAGCGCAAGTTGGCTGATTTCCGGCGGTTTTATGCCCGAACGGGGCCCAATCTCGTTACTTTGCAAATTCCTGCGGATGATCAGCCTGCCCGACAATCAGGTCATGGCTGCCGGCAAGGCCTCCGATTTGCTCCAATCAGGCTCAAACCCGAATACGCGTACATCGGGGCGAAGGGTCGAATTGAAGAAGCTGTTGTGCAACCAGGTTGCCTCATGATGATGGCTTGAAGGTTCCAGTTCCGAAACCCGGCAGGCGAGTTTGAAACGGTGCGAACGGTCATCGAACCCAAGCATGCACCACCCTGCCCGGACCAGCCGGGCAGCGGCTTGCGAGCCAGCGGCAAAGGTAGCAGTTAGCACATCCGAAAACCGCCCGGAATTCATGTAGTAGCCGGCCGACAGGAACTTGATCGCCGCCTCCCTGACCTTGGCCGGATCTGAAGACTGTTTGGCGATTTGCCGGAACTCGGGCAGCACCGAATACTCGGGACGCCTGCAGAGCACTGTAATGATGACCCCGGCATCATCTTCCCCGCCGATGCGCAGCGACGGCATGGCGGCAGCATCCGGGCGGCCTTGACCCATGCGCATTGCTTCCTGCCGGGCGCGGCACTGCCAACCGAGGAAGGATTTGCTCCCGCTGCCCTGCAAGTTGCTGCGTAGCTGGGACTGCATTTCAGGCGACCTTCGTCTCTTCTGCGCCGGGAGCGAGTTCGTAGTTCCTGCCATGGGAAAGACTCGGAATGCGGCTCCTCGTTGCGCGCACCAGATCGAGATCAATCTCCGCGGTCACCACGCCGGGGCCGGTTCCGCCATCCGCAAGCACCGTTCCCCATGGATCGACTATCAGGGAGTGCCCATAGGTCTCCCCACCTCCGGGAACCGGTCCGCTGGCGCAGGGCGAAATAACGAAGCTACCGTTCTCAATCGCCCTAGCACGGTTCAACACGTGCCAATGGGCCTTTCCGGTCGCTGCCAGGAAGGCGGCTGGAACTGTGAGGATTTCTGCGCCGTCGCAAGCAAGGTCCCGGTAGAGTCCCGGGAAACGAAGATCATAGCAGATCGTCAGACCGATGTTTCCCATGGGTGAGCGAGCTACAACAGCGCGGTTGCCGGGCGCCACAATTGCGCTCTCCCTGTAGACCCTGTCGTCAGATAGCTGGATGTCAAACATGTGCAGCTTGTCATAGCGCGCCACAACACCCCCTTCATCATTGACAAGCAGGCACCGGTTGAACAGCCGTCCTCCCGGTCCGTCGACAGCTATCGAGCCAACGAGAATCCAAACTCTGCTGTCGCGGGCCATCTCTGCAATTGCCTTCAGAACCGGGTGCGATCTCTCAGGCGCAGAGGGTGGCAACAGCTTGGGGCCTTCACTTCGCAATCCGCCGCAATATTCGGGCAGCGCTATGAGCCTGGCGCCGGACTCGATCGCTTCTTCGACCAGGGGCCGCAGTTCCTCAATGGCCGAGTCGAAGTCGGGGCGCGGCCGGGTTTGAATGCAGGCTGTCTTCAGCGTCCGTTCCATGTTTCAGAACTTCTTGTAGGCCTTCCTGAGCGCAACCAGCGGATGCCGGTGCGACATCTGGAACTTGACCAGCAATTCCCTTGCTATCATGTCGCGATCCTGCTGGTTGCCGGGCAATTCGATCGAGTCTGGAACCCGGACCCAGCCATTGATGTTGCGGTCGAAGACCGCAGGCTTGCCGTCCTCGTAACCCATATGGACATCCTCAAGCCAGTTGAGGTCATCCCAGCCCATCACCTCCATGTAGGATTCAAGGAAGGGAGTGACCTGCCGATAATCCGGCACCAGGTTGACATCGTAGCGATAGCCGATGTGCTGGCCAATTTCCTTCTCCCGCTCGGAGCCGAGGCCAGCCGAGTCCCTGATGAACTGATCGACATCCTCGATCCCGGAGCCGCGGTATTTTGTTCCGGCCATCTTGGTCTCCTTACAGGTGGTGGTAGTCGTCTACACCGACCGTATAGTTGGTGCCGGCAAGCGGAACAGCCGCCATTGCCGACGCTTCCATGGTCAGCGCGGCGAGATCCTCCGGCTCAAGCGAGTGAATGTTGGTCTTGCCGCAGGCCCGTGCGAACATCTGCGCCTCGATCGTCAGCGTGTGCAGGAAATTGTACACCCGTTCGGCAGCTTCGTCGGGGTCCAGACGCGACCGGAGCACCGGATCCTGGGTTGCAACGCCAACCGGGCAACGGCCGGAATGGCAATGATAGCAATGGCCAGGTTCTACGCCCATCTCCTCCGGATAATTCGCCTCGGGAATGTCCTTGTTGCAGTTCAGGGCGATCATCACGGAATGGCCAAGGGCAATGGCGTCAGCTCCCAGCGCCAGCGCCTTTGCGACATCGGCGCCGTTACGGATGCCGCCGGCATAGACCAGGCTGATCTCGCCCCGCATGCCAAGATCGTCGATAGCCTTGCGCGCCTGCCTTATGGCAGCCATTCCCGGAACCCCGGTCTCCTCGGTTGCCAGGTGAGGACCGGCTCCGGTGCCGCCCTCCATGCCGTCGATATAGATCGAGTCGGGATTGCACTTCACCGCCATGCGCACATCGTCGTAAACCCTTGCCGCCCCGAGCTTCAGCTGGATTGGAATTTGCCAGTCTGTGGCCTCGCGGATTTCCTGTATCTTGAGCGCAAGATCATCGGGACCCAGCCAGTCCGGGTGGCGGGCCGGTGAACGCTGGTCGATACCTGCGGGCAATGACCGCATTTCGGCCACCTGGTCCGTCACTTTCTGACCCATCAGGTGGCCGCCCAGCCCAACCTTGCAGCCTTGCCCGATAAAGAACTCGCAAGCGTCCGCCAGCACGAGGTGATGCGGGTTGAAGCCGTAGCGCGACTGGATGCACTGATAGAGCCATTTGGACGAATAACGGCGTTCATCGGGGATCATGCCGCCTTCGCCCGAGCAGGTTGCCGTGCCGGCCATGGTTGCCCCGCGCGCAAGCGCCGTCTTCGCTTCATAGGACAGCGCTCCGAAACTCATTCCTGTCACATAGACAGGGATGTCCAGTTCCAGTGGCCGCTTGGCCCTGGGTCCGATGACAGTTCGCGTCTCGCATTTTTCGCGATAACCCTCGATCACGAACCGGGTCAGCGTCCCTGGCAGAAAGGTCAGATCGTCCCAGTGAGGGATCTTCTTGAACAGGGAGAAGCCGCGCATCCGGTAACGGCCGAGTTCCGACTTGATGTGGATGTCGTCGATCACCTGCGGAGTGAAGACGAATGAGTTGCCCAACCGGTTGACGTCGCGGTCGAGCGGCGCTTTCATGATCCCGTTTCCGTCCGGCATAATCGTGTTCCCCTTCAAGACCTAAAGGATCAGTTTCTTTTCGGTCGGTTCAAGATTGTCGTAATTCCAGAGCTGCTTGCCCGCCACGATCTTGGTGAATCCGCCAACGCCTCCCTCCGGAACCATGCCGTAGAGGTTGAGTTTCCGCTCAAGCCAGCTCTGGTCAAGTTCGGTCAGTTCAGCCTCGACTGCATCGACCCCGAGACTCTGGATCGAGCCGCCGATAAAGATCGTGCCGTCATACATGGAGTCGCCGAGGTTCTTTCCGGCATTCCCGCAGACGACCATTCTGCCCCGCTGCATCATGAAGCCCGAGAGTGCCCCGGTATCTCCGCCGACGATGATGGTGCCGCCCTTCATGTCGATTCCGGTACGCGATCCGACCGACCCCTTGCACACGAGATCTCCGCCCCGGATCGCCGCGCCGAAGGTCGACCCGGCGTTCTTCTCGACCACGACCGTGCCTGCCATCATGTTTTCGCCGCACGACCAGCCGACCCTGCCATTGATCCTGACATTGGGGCCATCGATCAGGCCCACGGCAAAATAGCCGAGTGAACCCTCGAAAGTCAGTGTCAACCGGCTGAGTATGCCGACCCCCAATCCGTGCTTTCCGCGCGGATTGCGAATGACAATCGAACCGTATCCGTCTTCCATCAACTCCCTGATGCGGGTGTTGGCTTCAGTGGTGGTCAGGTTGTCGGCATCAAGTTCGGTCCGCTTGTTGAAATCGACATCCGGTGCCCAGGGATAGGTCAGGTTCGGCTCCGCATCCGGGTCGAACTCGATCAGCATGGTCCGGCCCGTGAGCTGTTCTGTGGTCATGCCAAGGGCGCGCGCCCGCTCATCCTGGCTCAGGCCGGCCAGCTGCGCATCGATCAGGCCTTCCATACGCGGACCTCCTCATCATAGGGATCATAGGTGTCGATTTCCTGGGGGATGATGGCCCGAATTGCTACTTCTTCGGAGGCGAGCGCGATCAGATCTTCCCCCTCGTAAAGAACCAGCGGCTTGGCGGCCATTGTGTCCTTGGCCATCCCCAGTTCGTCCCTGGTTGCCACGAGGTAGGTGAAGACCCCATCAATCTCGTCGATGGACTGCTTCAGGCTGTCCTCCAGCGGAACTCCCTGCGACAGATTGTGCGCAGTGTAGACAGCCAGCAGTTCGGAGTCACAATCCGACATGAAGCGATGGCCCCGCCGTTCCATCTCGCGGCGCATGATCCAGTAGTTGGTGATCTGGCCATTATGGACGACTGACACATCCTTGTACGGAAACGCCCAGTAGGGGTGAGCCGAACGGATATCGACATCGGACTCTGTCGCCATGCGCGTGTGTCCGATTGCATGGGTGCCGGTGAAGCTGTCAAGCCCATAGGCGCCGCATACCGTGGCGGCATCGCCCAAATCCTTGACCATCTCCAGGCCGAAACCGAACGAGAGGATCTCTACGCCTTCGACTTCCTCGATATGGCGGGCAAGCTCCTCGGTATCGCCGTCATGTTCGAGATGATAGCGCAATGCATAAGGCGTGGAATTCTCCTTCGAGATTGTCCTGACGCCATGCTCGGCGAGAATGCCGTCCACGGCTTCGATCCTGCCCTGCATGACGGCGTGAATCCCGCTCCCTTTGCCCAGATCCTCCTGTTCTGCCACCTTGAGGCGCATCACGCTGGTTCCAACGCTTCCTTCGCCATAGACGGCATATCCAGTCGAGTCCGGGCCCCGGTGTTTCAGGGCCTGCAACATCGCGGTCATTTCAGTGCCTACTCCGGACACCTTGCCCCGATGAATCAATCCAGCAATCCCACACATCTTCTTCCAGCCTTTCAGTCAATGGAACGACGGGGCCGCAGCCCCGCCGGTCGACGCATCTTCAACTCACGGCAAGCAATCGAGATAGGTGTCGACATCCCAGTCGGTCACCGTGTGCATGAACCGTTCCCACTCATCCGTCTTGTATTCATGGTAAAGCCGGTACATCTCTCCAGGCAGCCCCCGCTGGATGACCTCATCCTCCGACAGAGCGTCGAGGGCCTCTCCAAGCGACATCGGCAGGCGCTTGACGTCCTTGCCGGCCTTGATTGCTTCGTAGATGTTGCGCTCTTCCGGCTCACCCGGATCCAGGTTCCGGTCAAGACCGTCATCAGCCGCAGCGAGGATCGTTGATCCCATCAGATAGGGGTTCACCATCGAGTCCACCGACCGGTATTCGAAGCGGCCGGGCGCCGAGACGCGCAGGCCAGTCGTCCGGTTCTGAAATCCCCAGTCAGCAAAGACCGGCGCCCAGAAACCTGTATCCCACAAACGGCGGTATGAATTGACCGTTGAGGATCCGATCGCTGTCAATGCCCTGAGATGATGCACGATGCCGCCAATCGCCATCTTGCCTAGCCGGCCCGGCATCTGCGGGTCGTCGCCGTCCGGCATGAAGGTGTTCTCGCCGCCACTTACATACATGTAGTTTTGGGCCATGCCCGGCAGCGCGTCCGGATCGTTGCCGGTTCTCCTGAGCTTGTCCTCTCCTCCCCGCCACAGCGACAGATTGTGGTGGCAGCCCGACGCCGACACACCCATGAACGGCTTGGACATGAAGCAGGCAATGAGATTGAATTCTCGCGCGACCTGTGCGCAGATTTGCCGGTAGGTCGTCAACCGGTCGGCATTGCGGGCCACATCATCAAATGTCCAGTTCAGTTCAAGCTGCCCCGGGGCATCTTCATGGTCGCCCTGGATCATGTCGAGGCCCATCTTGCGGGAGTACTCGATGACCTTCATGTAGACCGGGCGCAGGCTCTCGAACTGGTCGATGTGGTAGCAGAAGGGTTTAGAGAAACCGCCAGCCGGGCGGCCCTGTTCGTCCCGCTTGAGCCACATCATCTCCGGCTCGGTTCCCATGCGCAACTGCAGATTGTGCTTGCTCTGGAACTCCGCATGCAGCCGGTGGAGATTGCCCCTGCAGTCCGAGGTCAGGAATCCGCCTGGGTTTTCCCGTTCCTCCCGGTTGCGGAAGAGCGTGCAGAAGAACCGCGCAATCCTGGGTTCCCACGGTAGCTGCATCATGGTTTCCGGCTCGGGTATTCCGACGAGTTCGGCCGCTTCGGGGCCATAACCGAGATAGTCGCCACTCCGGTTCGTGAACAGATTGACGGTTGCGCCGTAGACCAGTTGAAAGCCCTTCTCGGCGATGCTCTCCCAGTGGTCGGCAGGAATTCCCTTGCCCATCACCTTGCCGGTAACCGACACGAACTGAAGATACAGATACTCGATGCCCAGCGCATCAATCTTGGCCCGGACTTCCTTGACCAGGTCGTCCCGGCCGGGCGCGTTGACAAATCGTTGGATGTCCATTTCAGGCATTTGTTTCTCCTCTTTCAGATTGGTTTGCCGCACTGCGCGGCATCAACTCCACGGATACGGGCTGTTCGATACAGGATGCAACTCACCCTTCTCGAATCTCGAGAAACGGAAAGGCTCAAGAAGCTCCTGACGCTCGCCCAGCACCTCATCAGCAACCAGATGGCCAACCCCGATCATCTTCCAGCCATGGTTGGAGTCGGCGATGACCATCACATTTTCATTGAAGCGGTCGAAAACCGGAAAACTGTCAGGTGTGAAGCATCCAATCCCGCCGGATGGTTCCTTATGATATTTTGGCATCATGCCTTCGAACCGCTTGTGGCAGTGCGCAAGCGCGGAAACCCACATCGTGGCGAAGGCCTCCCTCGCCACAAATTCCGGGCTCGCCGGACCGTACGGGTCGACCGCAACCTCGTCCGCCGGAGCGGCAATCTCGTAGGGCGACGCTCCCCCCTGGACACCGCCAAAGTGCCAGTCGGGCTTGTAGTATATTCCCCACATCTCTTCAGTGAGCACCGAGCCATCCACATCCGAGAGCAGCGGCGCATCGGTGTCCACATGCAGCACAGGAGGCACCTCGCCGTCATCGGTCAGCAGGGTTTCCGGCGGCACGGTCAGCACGCCCTCCTCAAGCTGCCAGTACCGCCACATGTCGACCTGATCTTCCGATTCCGGACCCTCTATCGTGATGCGGCTCGGCAGTCCGAGCATGTGCCAGAAATCCCGCACCCAGGGACCGGCGCCGACGACCACCTGCTCGCAGTTGATGGTTCCCTGGTCGGTTTCGACCGCTGAGACGGTTGCACTTCCGCTTTCGGTGCACAGTGCTTTCACCGTGACACCGGAGAAGATCTCTATGCCGTAGGCTTCGACCTTCCTGGCAAGCCCCTGCATGGACTTCGTGTTGTTGGAGTATCCGCCCCTCTTTTCATGAAGGACGCTCGTGATGTTGCGCGCTTGCCAGTCGGAAAAAAGGCCACGCATGTATTTGGTCGCAGCGTTGGCCCCTTCTATGAAAACGCTCTCATAGCCGATTGCCTGCTGTTGCTCATGTATGGAGCGGACATCTTCCCGCATCGCCTCGCAGGAAATCTGCATGTAGCCGACGGGATGGTAGCTGAGCCCTTCCGGATCGGTCTCCCATATGCCGACCGAGTGCGCCATCAAGCGGCGCATGGCTGGCTGGAAATAGTTGTTCCTGACAACTCCGCAGGCAATTCCCGAGGCGCCCGCCGCAACACCGGACTTGTCAAGGACGACAATCCGCTCTGCCGGGGAACTTCCTTCTGCTTCGAGGCGCTGCGCCAATCTCCATGCCGTGGACAGGCCGTGAATGCCGGCACCGATAATCACGAAATCCGCATGTTCCGGTAGCATGGGCGCGTCTCCCCCTTGTTGCCTTCAGCCGGGCAGGCCGTCGGCGCAAAACTGCTTTTACGCCAAAACCGATCCGCATTGCAAGAAAATTTGATCCAATTTGCAACCAATAGTTGATGCACTGCTGATATTGGTCTAATATTGGTTCAAATCAGTCGCAGGCAGGACATGATGGAACTGACAGGCAACCGGATGGACGCCATTGGCGTGGTCCGATTGTTGCGCCAGGAAATAGAGGCGGGTGCATACAGGCTGGGTGACCGGCTGCCAGCCGAAAGGCAACTGGCAGCGCGATTCTCGGTGTCTCGGGGCACAGTCCGCCGCGCGCTGAGTGAACTGGAGTTGGCAGGGCTGGTCAGGGTCCGCCGAGGAAGCGGCGCATATGTTGCATCCGAACCTGGCGGGAACGTCGATCCGGTACTGGAAAACGCCCGGCCACTGGAGCTTATGGATGTGCGCTTTGCACTGGAGCCTCACACTTGCAGGTTGGCGGTCCTGAACGCCGTCAGGGCTGATTTTGATGATCTCGAGCGGCTGCTTGATGCCATGAAAGAACGTGCCGGCGATGCGGTCGAGTTTGCCGAGCTTGATGCCTCATTCCATGCCCGGCTTGCGGAAACCACGCGCAACCCGCTGCTGATCTGGATCACCACCAGGGTGAACTCGGTCCGGGCGCAGACGGAATGGGTCCGGATGCGCCAGCAGACGCTGAACAACAGCATCATTGAAACCTATAACCGCCAACACGGGGCAATATGCGATGCTATCCGGTCACGAGAGCCGGAAATCGCAGCCGGGCTCATGAAGGAACATCTGGAAACCGCGCGCCTTTCTTTGACGCGCGCGTCCGCTACCTGACCGCTTATGGCCTGGTGGCCGCGTGCATCCAGTTGATGTAGATCCTCTCGGCGACACGGGCAAACTCGTCCATGCGGGCGGTGCAATCCCGATCAAGCCGGTCAGCGCCTCCCTCTCCGAAGACATCCTCAAGCGCCGCCGCATATTCAGGTATCTCTGCCCAGTTTGACACGGTGTCAGGTTCGACCTCGACATGGAACTGGGCCGAAAATGCCCGTGGCCCCCAACTCATCGCCTGGTTCTGACAAACCGGTGAATCCGCCAGAATGACGCCCCCGGGAGGAAGCGCTGCGACTTCTGCCCCGTGCCATTGCAGGCAATGGAAGCTGTCAGGCAGGCCATCCAGAAAGACACTCTCCTCCCCTTCGCTGGTCAACCGGACCGACATGACCCCCACTTCGGACTGTTTCGCTTTCCCGCAGCGGCCTCCAAGCGCCTCCGCAAGGAGCTGATGGCCAAGGCAAAGCCCGAAAAATGGCATGCCGCGCTCCATGACCGCCTCCCGGATCACCGCCTTCTCCTGGCGGAGCCAAGGATGTGCCTCCTCCTCCCAGACATCCATCGGGCCTCCCAGCACCCAGAGGGCATCAAAGCTGTCCAGTTTTGGAATGGATTCGCCTTCATCCAGTTCAACCGACATCCAGCTGTGGCCGTCTTCGCCAAGCAATCCCCTGAACAATCCGGGATGCTCGACGGCTGCATGCTGCAACACCAGTATCTGCATCTCTCGTTCTCCCGCAGCCTGTCACTTCCATATGCCATTCGCAGTCTATCCAATTCATGGCCTTGCTGGTATTGGCAATTCTTCGTGCGTTGCCGATCACCGGAGCGCGTGACATCGCGGCGGCCGGGAGGAGTCCGAAAACGGTGGTACTCGATAAACTCAAAGGCATTTTGCGGTCAGACGTGTTCGAACCCTCGATTGAGATCTTCCCCGAAATCGACACGGCTCTGCTGGCAAGGCAACTCAAACCCGATGCCAGCGGCCGGGACCGGGGCAAGCGCAACCAACCACCTGCCGAAGCGGCGGACCTTGACGGCGTTGAGCGGGAACTTGTCGAGGAAGTTTCGAAGCTCCGGTCAAAGGGGATCAAGGTCTTTCAGGACCATGCATCGGTCTATGCCGACCGTCTCGGCAAGGCGGCCGAGGTCAAGAATGAGGTCATGATCGTTGCCGGAACCACAACCGGCAACTTCCGGGAACTGTGCCAAGGCAGCGAGTCTGCCATGCAGGAGTCCATGACCCGGCTGAAAGAGGCCGCTCAATGGAAAGCAAATTTCAAGAGGGCGAACCGCCTTGTCCGTCCGGGAATCCGGCTCAATTCAGGCGGCATCAAGCTCGTCTCGGTTGCATTGGCTCTCATCCTGTTGGAAGCCGTGCTCAATTCCTATCTGTTCGCCCAGCGGAACGAGCTGGGGCTGCTCGGTGGGATCATGGTCGCAATTCTGGTGTCGCTGGCAAATGTCGGCGCATCAACTCTCGCCGGTTTCTATTCGCGCTTCATCTGGCACCTGAAACTCCTTCCAAAGATCTTTGGCCTGTTGATCATCCTGGGTTGGCTGGCGCTGGTATTGGTGTTCAATTTCGGAATTGCCCATTTCAGGGACTCATTGGTCTCGCTTGAGACAGCAGATTGGAACGAGGCGGCGCGCCTGGCCGTAGAGAAGATGATCGCGGCACCGCACCTGATCCAGAGCGTGGAATCCTGGCTGCTGGTTCTGATCGGATTGATCATTTCCGTGAGCGCATGCCTCAAGGGCTTCTATAGCGACGATCCGTATCCCTACTTCGGAACCGTGGAAAGGACGCTCCAAAAGGGCCGCGCGCACTATGTCCAGGAGCACCAGATCACACTGGATCAACTTCGGGATCAAAGGGACGACTCGATCGAGCAGCTCCAGCAAGCGAACGACATGGTCAAGTCGACTTTTTCCGAAGCAATGGACGCGCTTGATGGGCGGTCAACACTCGATATTCACCTGAAGCAATTCATCGAACGATGCGACGCAGTTGTGGAGCAATTGCTGCAACGATACCGTGATGCCAACCGCGATGCCCGGACAGAGCCGGCCCCAGAGTATTTCAACCGCGTGTTCAGCTTTGAGCCGTTTCTTCCCGTAGTCCATGCAAGAGACAAGAGGCCAGAAGCGGAACAGGCGCGAAGCGACATCTCCAGGATTGTCAGCGACGCAATCCTCGAAATAAATTCGTCATACAACTCGGCGGTCGACAGCTTCAAAACGGCAAAGGACATTGAGGAGCAAGCCGAGGGAGCTGAAGCGCAAGGCAGGCGCAGCTAAAATGCGCAGGACCAGCCGTTCGAGCGCACGGAGAAACCGGCGCACAGGCCGGCCCACAGGTGGGCAACGATCATCAGGCATCATCTGGTATTCGCTTATCGGGATTGTCGTCCTGGCATTTGCGGGTCTGGGTGTAGCCTATCTGCAATTGGGAGACCGGTTTGCCTTCGATGAGAAAACCCTTTGCCCGGAGGCAGGCCCCAACGGCATTATGGTAGCGGTTCTTGACCTCTCAGACCCCCTGTCAACACTCCAGGCAGGACGGCTGAGAACCGAACTGTCGCGCCAGATAACCGAAGCTCCTGAAGGCACCATGATCTCCGTTGCCATTGTGGACCCGGATAGCAGCATCTCCGGGATCCGCTTCGGACTGTGCCGCCCGCAAGCCGGATGGGAAGCAAGCATGCTGTACCAGAACAAGGCGATGATTGAAGAACGCTTCCGGGAGGAATTCGAGGCGCCGCTGGAACAGGCAATCAAGTCGATGCTCCGTGGCGAAGAACAAGCCACATCGCCGATCATCGAGACCATTCACCAAGCCGTAGTCGATACTTTCGGCTACAGAACCGACGATATATCCAAGAAACTGGTTCTTGTTTCCGATCTCTACCAGAACAGCTCGATGCACAGCTTCTACCGGGGGCATGACTGGGACGATTTCCGTTCATCGCCAAGCTACGCAACCAAGTCAGAGTATCTCGACGGTTTCGATGTTGTGGTCATGCGCGTGCCGCGACCAGTCCCGAGGAGTTCGACCAACGATGCAGTCGAGGATTTCTGGGTGAACTATTTGGAAGCCAGCGGGGTAAAGTCGATAGACGTCGATAATGCCACGCTTGGCGGGATTTGAACCACAGCGATGAAACCCAAGGTCCCGTCCATCGGCCTGACTCACAGGGATCTTGGGTCCTTTCCCGATCATGCCCTCCTTGCCTCTGCTTTTGCGCTCGGGGTCGGCGGAATAATCCTGCTGAAGATGTTCTGGCAGGATGGCTGGTGGATGCCATTCTGGACTCCGGAACAAGCCGCCTACGCCCCGGACGCCCGGCGGGTCCATTACCCCACCATCGCAGCAGCAATCTGGGCAGCGCTGGTGTTGGTCATTTACGCCTTTGTTGCGAGGAAGGTTCGGGGGAGAGCCATCGAGCCCGAAACAACCGGAGACAATTGCTACTATCTGGGATTTCTGTTCACGCTCGTCAGCTTGGCGATAACACTGGTGCAACTCGGCTCGGCCAGTGCCGGCGCATCACGCGACATTCTCGAAGACATCATCTCCGGCTTCGGGATTGCGCTTGCCTCGACCATCGTCGGGATCATGCTACGTGTACTATTCTTCCAGCAGCGCGCCGACCTCGTCGCCCGCCAAGGCGAACTGTCACAGGAACTCCAAAAGGCCGCAAGGAAGTTCAGAGCGCAACTTTCCGCCAGCACCGCAGACATGAAAAAGTTCTCGGTGGAGTCGGTCCAACTGGCCCAGGAACGCAACCGCAGAATTCTTGATGCCAGTGACAGGCTCATTACTGACCGGCTTACAGCATTCGACAAGCTTCAGTCGGCAGCTGATGAGGCCAATAGAAGGCAGTTGGAGTCGATCAACGAAAGCGCCGAGTTGCTCAAGAGCGCCATTGAAGGCTCCATCAACCGGTCCATGGAGCATCTGTCTTCCGAAATCGCCAACGCCGCCAAATCGGCGCTCCAAGAGACGTTTGCCGGGCTGGACACGACGGTAAAGCGCTTGAGCGACAGTTCCGATACGCTTGCTTCAACTCTTGAGGAAAGCCTCAACCAGTCGCTCAGCCGTATACCGGACAAGATTGCAGGGGCAGTTGAGGAACCGCTAAAGGCCGCATTCTCGGGTCTTGATGCAGCAGTTAAGCAACTGGAATCGAGCATGGACGACCTGCGGGCCGCAGGAAAGTCCGGCAACGATGAACTGCTCGCCGGTTTAACCGAAGTCAAAGCCGCGCTTGGTGAACTGAGCGCAACGGTTGAAACGGCGGAAAGTGAACTCAGCGCCGGGACAGGCCGCATTGCCGCTGCAGCATCAGGGACCGCCGAGGCGCTGGAGGATACCACAAACCGGATTTCAGTTGCTTCCTCAGCACTGATTGCCCACCTTGGCCAAGCATCTGAAGCCGCCAAAGGCATCAAGATCTCGGAACGCATGGCAAAGGCCGCCGAGGATCTGGAAGACGCTGTTGCCGCAGTCTCGAGGGTGAGAATGCTGGCTGAATCCATTGGCGATCAATTCGAGGAAGATTCGAGCAAGTTGAACCAGTCTGCCGGAGTGTTGTCAGCCAGGCTGGAGAGCTTCCGCCGTCTCAAGGGCACCGATCATGATCCCGACGACCTGAAGGACTTGCAAAACGCCACCAGTTCCATCGCCGACCATCTAACTGTGGTTTCGGACAGGATGAGGGACTTCTCCAAGATTGCTCATGGCGAAACACGCCATTCCAAACAACTGATCGGCCAGATCGCACGGACGCTTTCGGCAGAGACCGGGAATGCTCCGCAAACCGAGGAACAAATGAAGGAGTGGCTGGAGCAACACCTGCGCAAGCAAGACCGGCGCCGGGGGTTGCTGCGGAAGCTGAGTCCAGTCAGATTGATTGAATGGGTGAAGGGTGTGTCGAGGCGCTGAGAGAAGCTAATCCCGTGCACGAACTACCAGGAGGCAAGGCATGAAGGGCGCACGGAACTGGCATGGTTCGCACCGCCAATACCGGCGCGGTGCGATCATGGGACTGACCATTGCCGAAGCCTTCATGCTTCTGGTTTTTGCGCTGCTGTTGCTCTTTCTGCTCTGGCGCTGGGACTACGCACGGATTCTGGAAGCCCTTGGCGACACTGTGACGCCTGGCTCACCCCGGTTCGAGGATCAACTTGAGACTCTTCAAGAAGTCAGCGGGATTGCGGAGGATCAATCGCTTGTGGTCCTGATGAAGGAACTTGCCGAGAAGCCGGAGTTTGTTCCCTTGACGCAGGAATTTACCGACCTGCCACCGCCGCAAGCGCAACTGTTTACAGATCTGGTTGAGGAACTTGGCCCAGGCACGACTCTGGACCTGTTGGATACATTGAAAAATCACTCGGAGCAGGCCGACATGCTGAAGGATCCCGCCGCAAGGGAAATGCTGGATGCAATCGGAGAGTTGCAGGAACCGCAGATGTCGGAGCTTCGGGAATTCGCTTCGACCGGTGGCTTGCCGGAAGCACTTGCGAACATGCGCTCGGCAGAGCAGACCCGGCGTCTTGTCAGATCGGACATCGACAGGAAGATTGCCCAAGCGGTGTCCGGCTTGCCCGATGACGAAAAGCGGCGGCTTGTAGATTTGGTTCAGTCCGAGAACCTCGGACGGGCGTTTGATGAGCTTGCCGAACTGGCCGCTCTCAGAGAGTCGGGCGTTTCATTGGAAGAAGTCCACCAGGCGCTCAAGAACAATGATGAAATATCGCGCAAGCTGGCCGACCAGATGAAGGAACGCATCGACCTTGCCGACAGCATAGGCGAAAGGCTCGGCGACATGGTCGCTGAATTCGGTGGCAGGCTACTACCGCACGGCCGGATCGCACTGCCGAACGACAAGCTGGGATTTGAGCTTGGGGACGACCAAATCAACCCCCGATTTGTGGTCGAACTCGGAAAAATCTGCACGAACTTTATTGAGACCCTTCATGTCTCAAGGGACATCATCCAGGAAATCCGTATCGAGGGTCATGCCTCATCGGAATGGAGCGAAAGCACAACCCCCGAACAGGCTTTCCTCCTTAATCTTGATCTCAGCCAGCGGCGGGCGCAAAACGTCCTGGCCAGTTGCCTGCAGCAGATCAGCGATCCGGAGATACGCGAATGGGCCGGCAGCCGCATCGTTGCTCTCGGATACTCCTCGTCCCGGCCGGTGCAATTGGCGAATGGAACCGAAGACCTGCAAGCTTCCCGCCGCGTTGAGTTCGGCTATCTCATGAATGACGGCAAATCGCTTGAGGCCATCCAATCGGTTGTCGATTCAGGTGGCATCAGCCCGCCGATTGGAGAAATAAGCGTACAGTAGCATGCGTGCCCAAGAACGGCGGCTGCAGAGGACCGTAACCAGTCGTGTGGCCAGTGACGTTGACGAGGTCTTCAGTACGGCAAACTGACCCCTGTCTGCGGACCTCATGTTAGTCTCCACTGGCAATCTCCGGTTGCAAGGCACTCCGCCTTAAGCCCTACACACTATTGGAGGTACGGGGCCTGGGGCGAACCTCAGACCGGATGAGAAGGACAGGGTCATGCAGACTGTTGCAGAAGAGTTGAGAGTTGAGGGGCGCAAGGATACGCTGCTATTGCAATTGGGTCTCAATTTTGAGGATTTGCCAGAAGTCCGGCGGCGGCAGGTTGCTGAGGCCGACCAAGAAGAAATTGACGCAATACTCGCCAGACTCTTGACCGCTGGCAGCGTTGACGGGGTATTTGGCTGCGCACGCTGAACCGCTCTTGCCATTCACCGAATAGGTGCCAAAACTGACAGAATGTCATTGCGCATCGACATCATTCCCAACCAGAAGGCCAAACCACAAATCCTCTTGCGAGAGTCCTGGCGGGAGGGAAAGCGCATCCGCCACAAGACCGTCTTCAACCTAACCAACAGGCCGCCGGAACTGGTCGACGCCCTCCGTATCATCCTCAATGGCGGTATCGCAGTCGAAGACATCAATGAAATCCTACCCTGGAAAAGGAGTTTGCCGCACGGCCATGCAGTCGCCGCCCTGGGAACCGCCATAAAGCTCAAACTGCCACGCATACTGACCCGTCAGCCGGACCGGATCACCGACCTCGTTCTCGGCGCCATCTGTGCCCGGGTCATTGATCCCCGCTCACGGTTGGCCAGCGCCCGCCTGCTGGATAGCGAGGCCACTACCAGCAGTCTCGGAGTGATTCTCGGCCTTGGCAGGGTTGGCGGCTACGAAATGCTTGAAATGCTCGACTGGCTGCGTGACCGGCAGGGATGGATCGAACGCAGCCTCGCTAACCGGCATCTCGACGGACGTAACCTGGCACTGTTCAACGTATTCCCGTTAAGTTTCGACAGCGATGGCCGCTCGCCGGCCGGTTTTGGCTACAACCGGGGTAGCAAGAAACAAGCCGCCATTGCCCTTCTGTGCAACGATGAAGGTTGTCCGGTCGCAGCCGAGGTCCTGCAGGGGCAAAATTTTCACCCGTCGGCCGTGATCAGGCAGGCGGAACGCTTCCGCAACCGCTTCGGCATTGGCCGCTTGGCAGTGGTCGGCGATCCGAGTCTGCTGACCACGGCCTGCATCCGCCAGAACATTGAACCGGCCGGACTGGACTGGATCTCAGTTCTGGATTCGCACGAAATCCGCAGGCTTTTGCGGCCAGTTGGCCCGGACCACCCCGCATGTCCGGAACCATCGGCACAGTCCGAAGATGACATCACCGAAATCGCCAGCCCGAACATTCCCGGCGAACGAACGATTGCCTGCCATGATCCCCGGTTGCGCCAAATCAGGCAACGCGAATTCGTGGAATTGCTGGCAGCGACTGAGGCTGCGCTGGAAGAAATCGCCACCAGTTCCTGCCGGGCAGGGACAAACCGCGACCAGTTGAACCGCCACATCGGCAAGGAGGCCGGCCGCTGGGAGATGCTTGAACACTTCACTATTGAGTTCGGCGAGAATGGCATGACCTTCAAGCGCAATCAGGACTCCATTGATGCCGAGACGCAACTTGATGGAACCAGTGTTATCCGTACGAGCCTTGATGCCGCTAGCGTTGATGCGCCCACGACAGTGGAATCGTATCGATCGCTCTCGCTGCTGGAGCATGCATTCCGGATGAATGAGCCGATCAGCATCGAGGATCGTCCGGACGACGGAAACAATGATCAACGATTGCAGTCGTATGTCTTCCTGTGCATGCTTGCCTACTATGTGGAATGGCACATGTGCCGCCGCCTTGCGCCGATGCTAATCGAGGAAAGCAACGGACACGATGGCGATGATGGGCCAAGCGCTCCGGCCACCGAAACCACCGCTCGCGGCTTGCCGGTGAACAACTTCCGCGCTCTTCTCGGCGAACTATCTTCACTCACTGCCGGCGAGTTCAATATGCCGGAGTCTTCAGTCCCGGTTTGGCACACCTGCAAACCGACACGGCGGCAGGAACAGGCTTTCAAGCTGCTTGAATTGGAACCGGAAATGGAGTGTTACAGCAAATTGGCAAGCGGAAAGGCAAAGATTGCCCCATAAGAGCCGAATGAAAACTAAGGGGTGAGCGAAGATACCCCTGATAATACTCAGACTGGACGATCCTCAAATCTGCTTTCGACGATGATAATCCGAAACATTGTTCACAGCGAGTTGCGGCGGCTGATCACCGGGGAGGGTGCATTCGCCCATCAGCCTACTGAGGCCGGCAAGCTCCGGCGCATTATTGCATTCGTGCAGGACATGGAACGGGAACAAGATCTGCGGGCGGTGCCGTGCTGGCGGGCGCACAAACTGAAAGGCAGGCACGGAGGAACATGGAGCTTGCTGGTCAATTCCAACCTGCGGCTTACGTTCCAGGTTGACACCGGGGCGATGGAGATCGTCGATCTCGACCTCAAGGAACTGAACTGAGAGAAGAGAATGAACTTGTCACCAGGCATCCGCATGAGAACTCCTGTCCATCCCGGCGAGTTTGTGAAGCATGAGGTAATCAAGGGCCTCGGCCTCACCATCACAGAAGCAGCCACGCGTCTGCAAATCTCGCGGGCGGCACTCTCGGCATTCTTGAACGAGGATGTCGGACTGTCCAAACCCATGGCGCGGCGGATTGAGGACCTGTTCGGGGTGCCACGGGATGTGCTGATGCGCATGCAGAAGACGTACGACATCGTGATGATCCACCCTCAACAACCGTACTGAGGATTTGCCGGCCGGCACGGTTTGCAGCCAACAAGTTTGGCCATGAACTGCGGTTCGATGCCAGTTTATGGCCGGATTGCCGGCCTGTTGGAGGCACGCGAGATGAAACGCTTGGACACGGGTGCGGCGCAATTGTGCTGCGCAAGGCCGCCCCGCATGCGTGACCCGCTCTGCCAGCGAACAAAGCCAAGAGAGCCAACTCAATTTCGGCGCACTCAGAAGCAGATATGAAGGCTATAGCCAATGAAGCTGTCAGATTTGATAGCTTGGATTATCTGAATTACGCGTGGGAGCCGTGTGGGCTCCCCCGGTCCAGATATCAATCATGGAACCGGCTCAATCGTCTCCCGAACTGGTCAGCAGCAGCCACCAACTGCCACCCTGCACCTCGCATGAGCTCGCAGGCCCCGTAGTGGAGTATATTCCTGCCGTTCAATTCCTGGCAGAAGAACGCTTGCCGGGCTTGGGCCACAAGCAATGGCTTGCAAGCGGATCAGTTCATTTGCCTTTGCCGCTCTCCGCTATCCCGGATCGCAAACTCGGCCAAGACCTTGACTGCCCTCAGGGTCTGGTTGAAGTGCGCCAGGACAGCGCGCAATCTTGTTCCGGAACCGCAACCCAATTGACCCCTGCCCTTACAGGGCCGGGAACCGGCCAAGGACCAAGTTGCGGGTCAGGCCGGCCCTTCAACCCGGCCACCTGCGGGAGAGCCGTCAGACGTCAAAAGCGTTGGTGCGCTCCCAATCCGAGAAATTGCCCATATACTCGTTCCATTCGAGCATCTTCAGTTTCGCAAATGCCGAATGAAATTCGCTGCCGAGTCCGTTGCGAAGGAAGGCGGAGTCCTCAAACAGCCTGATCGCATCGAGCATGTTTAGTGGCAACTTCGGGGCATCCTTGACCGTGTGTCCTTCTGCATACATATCGATGTCGAGGCGCTTTCCAGGGTCGATGCCATTGCTGATGCCGTCAAGTGCCGCTGCTATGATGCAGGCCTGCAGCAGATAGGGATTTGCGGCCCCGTCAGCCAGCCGGACCTCAATACGGTTGTCCGCCGGAATCCTGATCAGATGTGTCCGGTTGTTGCCACCATAGGTGACCGTGTTGGGTGCCCATGTGGCTCCGGACAGCGTTGCCGGAGCGTTGATCCGCTTGAAGGAATTGACCACCGGGTTGGTGATCAGGGTCATTTCCCGCGCATGTGTCAACACACCGCCTATGACGTTATAGGCGAGTTCCGACAGGCCCAACTCCCCGCCGCCGCACATCAGATTGTTGGTTCTGTCGCCATCCCAAACGGAAAAGTGCACATGGCAACCATTGCCAGTGAGCCGTTCCACGGGCTTGGGCATGAAGGTTGCCCTCAATCCCTCCTTCTCCGCCAACGACTTGACCATGAACTTGAAAAAGTTGTGCCGGTCAGCGGTGGTCAGGGGATCGGATGGATCCCAGTTCATTTCAAACTGACCGTTAGCGTCCTCATGATCGTTCTGGTAAGGGCCCCAACCAAGCTCCACCATGCAGTCGCAAATGGCCGTGATCAGAGAGTAATGACGCATCAGCGCCTGCTGATCGTAGCATGGCTTGCCGCGAATGTCGCGGCGGTCAGCCGGCGCATCGCCTTCGTCTGAAAGAAGGAAGAACTCCGGCTCCACCCCCGTTAGCATCGACATGCCAGCATCGGACGCCTTGCCGATCACGTCCTGGAGAACAGCTCTCGGCGCCTGCCTGACGATCTCTCCTCCAAGATGCGGGTCGCATGGCACCCATGCAGTCTCTTTCTGCCAGGGCAACTGAATCATGCGGCTGAGATCGGGCATCGCCAGCATGTCCATGTCCGCAGGGGTCATGTCGAGAAAGACCGCAAACCCTGCAAATCCGGCCCCTTCCGCCGCCACATCCTTGAAGGCCGATCGCGGAACGAGCTTCGACCTGGTAACGCCGAACAGGTCGGTAAAGCTGAAAAGAAAGTACTTGATACCGTTGTCTTCGGCGATGCTTGCTGGATTGGTTGTCATTATCGGTTGTCCTCCTTTGGTTGGCGCATTGCCGCAGTTGCTCCGGCGCCGATCAGTCTTCGCTACCCGGGACCCAGTTGGTCCCGGCCAATGGCACACCCGCCATGGCAGCGGCCTCGACGGTCAATGCTACCATATCGTCAGGTTCCAGATTGTTCACATGACTCTTGCCACAAGCCCTCGCAATGGTCTGGGCCTCAAGCGTCAGCACGCGCAGGTAGTTTGCCAGCCTCCGGCCACCGACGACCGGGTCGAACCGGCTAGCCAATTCCGGGTCCTGCGTTGTGATGCCGGCAGGATCGTTTCCGGCTTGGTAGTCTTCCCAGTATCCGGCAGCAGAGCCAACGGCCCGGTATTCGGACTCCAGTTCCGGATCCTGATCCCCTAGAGCGATCAGCGCTGCGGTGCCGATCGACACGGCATCGGCGCCCATCGCAAGCGCCTTTGCTACATCTGCACCCGAGCGGATTCCACCGCCTACGATGAGTTGCACTTTCCGGTGCATGTCCAGGTCAATCAGGGCCTGCACGGCTTCCTTGACTGCCACCAGCGTCGGCTGGCCGACATGTTCGATGAAGACGTCCTGAGTAGCGGCCGTGCCGCCCTGCATGCCGTCGATAACAACCGCGTCAGCTCCGGCCTTGATTGACAGCGCTGTGTCAAAATACGGGCGGGCAGCGCCACACTTGATGTAGATCGGCTTCTCCCAGGCCGTAATCTCGCGCAGCTCGAGAATCTTGATTGCAAGATCATCCGGTCCGGTCCAGTCGGGATGCCGGCAGGCTGACCTCTGGTCAACTCCAACCGGCAGGGTTCGCATTTCGGCAACCCGCTCGGTGATCTTCTGTCCTAGCAACATGCCGCCTCCCCCCGGCTTGGCGCCCTGACCAACGACAACTTCAATGGCATCGGCCTTTCGCAGATCATCGGGATTCATGCCGTAGCGGGATGGGAGATACTGATAGACAAGTATCGAGGAATGCTCGCGTTCTTCGCGGGTCATGCCTCCATCGCCGGTCGTCGTCGAGGTGCCGGCCTCGCTGGCGCCGCGGCCAAGCGCCTCCTTTGCGTTGGCGGAAAGCGACCCGAAACTCATCCCCGCAATGGTGATCGGTATCTTGAGGTGAATGGGCTTCCGGGCATTGCGAGCGCCGATAACCACATCGGTTCCGCATTTCTCCCGGTATCCTTCAAGCGGATACCGCGACATTGAGGCGCCTTTCATCACCAGATCATCGAAATTGGGCACCCTTCGTTTGGCGCCAAACCCTCTGATCCTGTAGAGTCCTGTCCGCGCTGCCTCCTGTATGTAATGGATGGTGTTGCGGTCGAAGGTTGCCGACTCGCGCAGGGCCCAACCAGAACCGGACGGCGTGCCTTTAGTATTGCCCGACATTTTCGACCTTGAAGTTATAGAGTTCCCTTGCCGAGCCATACCTGCGGAAGCCTTCCGAACCGACTCCGCTACAGCCCGCAAGCATCAGAAGTTCCTCGACCTCCCGATGGTGTTCAGGATCCATGCTCTTTTCGACACAGTCGGCCCCGAGGCCATCAACCCGGCCCCGCACGTAAATTCTGGCCTCGTAGATGGAGTCTCCCAATGCATCACCTGCGTCGCCAAGAACAACGAGCCGCCCGGCCTGCGCCATGAACATGCTCATATGGCCGACGTTTCCCTTGACGACGATATCGGCGCCCTTGAGGGAAATCCCGCAACGGGCGGCTGCATTGCCGTCGATCACCAACAGCCCGCCATGCGCTGTCGCCCCTGCGGACTGGCTGGTGTCGCCATGAACAAGCACCTTGCCGGACATCATGTTTTCGGCAACGCCCTGACCGGCGTTCCCGTTCACCTCGACCGTCGCCTGCTTGTTCATGCCAGCGCAGAAGTAACCGGCGTGGCCATCAATCTCGACCCTTGCCGGAGAGTCCAGGCCGCAAGCCAGCGCATGGGCGCCTCCGGGGTTGAGTACGCGGAACCTGACTTCTTCCTCACTGCCGTTCAGGGATTGCAGCCGCTCGTTCGCATCGCGAAGGTTGGTCTCGGCCAGATCAATGACGGCCTCATTCACGCGCTGCATTGTCACTGTGCCACCTGCCAGCTGTAGACCAGGGACGGCTCCGGTTCCCAAACCCGGGCGGCTTCGATCCCGGGCAGTGAAGCAAGGGCGCGGTATTCGGAGCCGAAGGCAACAAAATCGTCCGTTTCGGCAAGAACAGCAGGTTTGCAGGCGATAGGATCCCGCAACACCGCAAATCCGTCCGATGTTCCGGCCACAAAAGTGTAGAAGCCATCAAGCTCTTCGATACAATCTTCGAGAGCGGCATGAAGTGTCCGGCCCGACCGCAGCAGGCTCGTAATGAAGCCTGCCGCCACTTCGGTGTCGTTTTCGGTTCGGAAACGTATGCCCGAGGTTCTCTCCAGCCTGTTGCGCAATCGATTATGGTTCGAGAGCGAACCGTTGTGCACCAGGCAAACATCGGCGCCAGTTGAGAACGGATGGGAACCAGCTGTCGTCACTGCGCTTTCGGTTGCCATTCGAGTGTGGCCGACTGCATGACTGCCGCCTCTCGCACGTATCCCGAACCGGGCCGTTACCTCATCAGGCAGCCCTGTCTCCTTGTAGATTTCCATGCTGCGGCCAATGCTCATGACTTGCAGATCATCGCCGCGTTCCTCAATCAATTCAGCCACCGCGCCCACATCTGCACCGGTCAAGATGACGCAGTGCGTGTCAACGGGAGTAGCTTCCAGGTGGTCGTCGACATGTTGTCTCAACTCTTCGCAAAGTTCTTCCCAATCGAAATCGGGGCTGCCACTGAATGCGGTGACCTTGGAGTATTCGGGATGAGGCGCGCTGTAGATTGCAACACCTGCGCTGTCGGGACCACGATCGGTCATCTCGATCAGCATGGGCGTGAACAACTCGCCTAGCTGCGGAAACAATTCCCGCCTCTTGAGAAACAATCCGACGATGCCGCACATGTGATGTTCCTTGCTCCAGCGAAGCTGTCGACGCCACCCGTTAACCCATGCCGCATGGACAATTCAATGTTCCGCTGGCTGTCCATGCACCAATATTCGCTGGATTTCTGAGGCCCAACAACCCGGTCAAGGCAGTCGGAGTCTGACATTTGAAAGGTGCAACAGACGGACGGCGGAACAAGTTGCCCTGCCAGAAACGAACGAGCCTCCAGGGGGGGCTTGAAAACCCGGAACAGGAAAGCCACACTTCACACTTGTGCAGCCGGTCACGGTTCATCGCGGAGAATTCAACCATGGCATCCAGTCTTCCGGTCAACGGATCGGTCAATGTGCTGCTCTACAAGTGGGCAGGCTCGTGGGGACCATTCAAGGTCAAGATACCCTGCGGAGAGTGCTCACTTACCCTCGACATCATTCATGACACGTTTGCCAACGAACTCAGCGAGGTACCGGTCAGCTTCGAGACACGGGAGTGGCTGACCGAATGGTGGAAGCCTCTCCCCAAGGGAGGCTGGCATGCACCGATCGTGATGGTCGACGGGAAGGTCGTCAGCCAGGGGAACGCCCTGAATAGAGGCGTCCTCACCGAAGCAGTGGTCAATTCACATGCAGGAAGGTCGCCGCTCTCCGGCACCAAGCTGTTTGGCAAGGAGACGTGCCCGCATTGCACCAGGGCAAAGACCTATCTTGACGAGGCGGGATTGGAATACGAGTACCGCGATGTCATCAGGGAACCGCTCTCGCTTTATGAAATGCTGGCGCGCGTGAAGCCAATCGTTGGCCACAAGACACCAATTACTGTTCCCCAGATCTGGGTTGACGGCAACTATGTCGGTGGAGCCGACCAGTTGGCGTCGCTGCTTGGCAGAGCCGTAGAGCCAAATCCCGAGCGCGGGCGCAACTCGTTGTCTCCAGGCCGGTAAAGCAAGACATTCCCCGCTACCGGCGGGTTCATTGCGGCGCTGGTGGCAGCAGGCGGCCAACTTCCGCCCGGTTTCGCCTGTATGCCGCGGGAGGCATTCCTCGCGCTGAACCGAAAGCCCGGGAGAAGTGAGAGGCGTCCGCAAATCCGGTTGCCAGGGCGATTTCCGTCAATCCCAACGTAGATCCGGTCAGCATGCCGTCGGCCACATCAACCCGCAGTTTCCGATAGAATTCCATCGCGGTCATGCCGCATTCGGCAACAAACAACCGGTTGAGTTGCCGTTTGCTGATTTCGGCAAGCCCTGCCAACTGCCCAAGGGTCAACGGTTCGGCAACATGCCCCTCCATCGCCTCGATTGCGATCAGCACGCTGCGATTGTTTGTCCGATGCCGTTCAACCAGGCTTGCACGTTGTGGCTGGCGCCAATGCCGTATCTCGGTATGCATGAACCAGTCTGAAACCAGCCTCGCAAATCTGTGCCCATGCGCTTCCGCTATCAGCACATGCATGAGATCCAGGGGCGCAGTACCGCCGGCGCAAGTGATCCGGTTACGGTCGCGAATGTAAAGTGCCGGCTCCAAGAGTATCTCCGGGACCGCTTCCAGGAGTGCAGGCGCATGTTCCCAGTGCACGGTCATCCGCCGCCCTTGCATCAATCCGGCCATTGCGAGAATGGCAGGGCCGCCGGAAACGCCCCCGATGGTCACACCTGCCCTGTCCAGTTGCCTCAACCAGGCAACGAGTCCGGCAGGCGGCCGGAACTTTAGCGGATCGCCACCAGCAACAACCATCAATACATCAAGCCCAGGTTGCATGTGTCCGGCGGGCTGGCACGGGATGATTGCGCCGCTTGAACTTCGCGCCTCGCTACCCTCAACTGCAAAACTCAGGATACGATAGAGTGCCGACTCGCCGAGAAGATTGGCGGCGCGCAAGGGCTCCACCGCACAGGCATAGGACAACAGTGCAAAACCGTCGATGAGCAGAAATCCCACCCGCTGGGGACATTCTGGCAAATGCGTGTCCTGAATATTCATGGAATTGTCTTTCTGGTGCAAGACTTAGCCGCACACAGTCTGCAATGAAAGCCCGAACGATCTGTAGGACCCCACATGCGCTATTCGGCGTTGCAAATCCTGAAGGAAGGCTTGACCGGCAACAGGGGCTGGAAGCCGTTGTGGCGCGAACCCGATCCAAAACCCGAGTATGACGTCATCATCATCGGGGCCGGGCACGGCATGGCGGCGGCCTACTACCTCGCCAAGAAGTTCGGCATCCGCAATGTGGCGGTTCTGGAGAAATCCTGGCTCGGCTCCGGCAACACAGGCCGTAACACGACGATCATCCGTTCCAACTACCTGCTTCCGGAGAACGAGCCATTCTACGAGTTGTCGCTCAAGCTGTGGGAGGGGCTGGAGCAGGACTTCAATTTCAATGCCATGGTATCCCAGCGGGGGATCCTGAATCTTTGCCATACGGACGGGCAGCGCGACGCATATGCCCGCAGAGGCAACGCAATGAAGATGGCTGGGGCCGATGCCGTGCTGCTTGACGGGCCTGAACTGGCCAAGATGTGTCCCTATCTGGATTTCGAAAATGCGAGATTCCCCATCCGGGGAGCACTCTGGCAACCTAGAGGCGGGACCGTCCGGCACGACGCCGTGGTCTGGGGTTATGCTCGCGGCGCATCGGCACTTGGCGTTGACATCATCCAGAACTGCGAAGTCACCGGATTCAAGATCGAGAACGGAACCTGCCTCGGTGTCGAAACAACCCGCGGGCCAATCCGGGCCCGCAAGGTTGCGTCCTGCGTCGCGGGATCATCGGGCCGGGTCATGTCCTACGCCGGTCTGCGCTTGCCGATCGAGACTCATGTGCTCCAGGCGTTTGTATCCGAAGGCCTGAAACCGGTGCTGCCCGGCGTGGTCACCTTTGGTGCCGGCCACTTCTATGCGAGTCAATCCGACAAAGGCGGACTTGTCTTCGGCGGCGACCTCGACGGCTACAACTCCTACGCGCAACGGGGCAATTTGCCGGTCGTTGAGGATGTATGCGAAGGCGGCATGGCGATAATGCCCTTCATCGGGCGGGCGCGGCTGCTGCGGATGTGGGGCGGGGTCATGGACATGTCCATGGACGGCTCACCATTCATTGACAGGACGCCGGTAGAGAACCTCTATTTTAATGGCGGCTGGTGCTACGGAGGGTTCAAGGCAACGCCTGCATCAGGTTACTGCACCGCCCACCTCCTGGCCAAAGACGAACCACATCCGGTTGCGACCGGCTTCCGCCTCGACAGATTCCGCCGAGGCCAGATCATCGACGAGAAGGGCGCAGGCGCCCAACCGAACCTGCACTGAACGGAGCCAGGCCGTGATAATCGACCATCCATTACTCGGACCGCGTGACGCTGCCGAATTCGTCTATCTCGGGGACGCTTCGCTGATCCAGCGCCCCGAAGGAAACGAATCCGATGCTGCCGAGCGGTTTCATGACTATGTCCATCTTCGGGATAACCCTGCCGGCGAACACAAGGAACTCTGGTTTCACGAGCAGGGGGACAGGTCATGGCTCGTTGTGACCCGGAACACCATCACGCACGAGATTTCTTCCGTTGAACTGGCGCGCGATGTCGCGTTGCGGCTGGGCCGGGGACAATGACGGAGCAATTCCGTATCGGTGCCGGTCCCGGCGGAAAGCCTGTCCGGTTCAGGTTCGACGGGCAATCCTATACCGGAATGGAAGGTGACACACTGGCGTCCGCGCTGCTCGCCAATGGCCGCAGGCTGGTCGGGCGCTCTTTCAAGTATCACCGGCCCAGAGGGATATTGACGGCTGGCCCCGAGGAACCGAATGCGCTCGTCGAACTCCGCACGGGAGCCTTCCGGGAACCCAACACCAGGGCAACCACCATTGAACTCCATGACGGTCTTGAAGCCTCCAGCCAGAACCACCGCGGCTCATTGGAGTTCGACCTCCTGGCGGTAAACGACTTCCTGTCGCCATTCCTGACCGCCGGCTTCTACTACAAGACCTTCATGTGGCCGAAGTCGTTCTGGGAAAAGTTGTATGAGCCCCTCATCCGCTCTGCCGCCGGACTAGGCCGACTCTCCATGCTGCCGGACCCGGACACTTACGACAAGGGTTTCATCCATTGCGATGTGTTGGTCATTGGCTCCGGTCCAGCCGGACTGTCGGCTGCACTGGCTGCAGGCCGGGCCGGAGCAAGGGTTGTTCTGGCCGAGGAAGATTTCCGCATCGGCGGCCGGCTGAATTCTGACAACATCGAGATCAACAGTGTGCCGGGAACTGAGTGGGCAGAAGAACAGCTTCTGGAACTCAAATCCCTCCCGGATGTGCGGGTCATGACGCGGACTACGGTCTTTGGTGCGTATGATCACGGCATCCATGGCGCACTCGAACGGCGAACAGACCACCTATCCGGATCCAGCAACCAGCCCCGCCAAATCCTCTGGCGCATCTATGCCAAGCAGACAATCCTGTGTGCCGGTGCAACCGAACGGCCGATTGCATTCTGTGGAAATGACCGTCCGGGCATAATGCTGTCCGGAGCCGTGCGCAGCTACCTGAACCGCTTTGGTGTTGCTGCGGGAAGGCAGGTTGCCGTCCTCGCAAACAACAGCGACAGCTTGAAGACAGCTCTACAACTTGCCGCCCAGGGGATCGAAACAACACTGATTGATCCTGTAGGCATAAGCGAGGGCAAAGGACTCCCGGATGGAATACGCCGGATTGACGCCAGGATCATTGGAACCGGTGGACGAAAGCAACTGAGTTCCATCCAGTTGAGCGATGGCAGCAGACTCAAGGTTGATTGCCTGGCAATATCAGGCGGCTGGAACCCCAATCTCCACCTCTCCTGCCATCAGCGTGGCCGGCCGGTCTGGAACAGCAGTATCCACGCCTTCGTTCCGTCTGGAGATCTGCCAAAGGGCATGCGTGTTGCCGGCGCGGCAAACGGAACTTTCGGAACCGCGGATTGCCTGGCCGAGGGTTGGGATGCTGGCTCGGAAGCTGCCCGGTCTACCGGTCACACGCCTCCATCCGCAGTTCCTCTGCAATCTCCGGACGAGTTGTACGAGATTGCCCCCTTCTGGCACTGCAAGGAAGGCAGGGGCCGGGCCTGGGTCGATTTCCAGAACGACGTAACGGTCAAGGACATCGAACTCTCGTTCAGGGAAGGCATGCACTCAGTAGAGCATCTGAAGCGCTATACCACACTTGGAATGGCAACCGACCAGGGAAAGACGTCCAATGTCGTTGCTCTGGCGATCATGGCGGAAATGACCGGAAAGACTGTCGAGGATACCGGAACGACCATCTACCGTCCGCCCTATGCGCCTGTGGCAATCGGAGCATTTGCAGGCAGGTCGCGCGGCAAGCACTTCCGCCCCGTTCGCCTCACACCCAGCCATGACTGGGCAGAGGAGCGCGGCGCCGTATTCGTTGAGGCCGGGAACTGGCTGCGGGCGCAATGGTATCCACAGGTAGGTGAAACCCACTGGCGGGAAAGCGTCGACCGGGAGGTGCTGGCTACACGGCGCTCAGTCGGCATCTGCGACGTGACCACACTCGGCAAGATCGACATTCAGGGGCGCGACGCTGCGGAATTCCTTAACCGGGTCTACTCCAACACGTTTGCCACGTTGCCTGTTGGCAAGGTGAGGTACGGCCTGATGCTCCGCGAGGATGGCATCGCCTATGACGACGGCACGACCGCCCGGCTGGCGGAGGATCACTTCCTGATGACCACCACCACCGCCAATGCGGTGCTGGTATTCAGGAACCTCGAGTTTGCCAGACAGTGCCTATGGCCTGCCATGGATGTGCATCTGATTTCGGTCACGGACGGGTGGGCGCAATTTTCGGTTGCCGGCCCCAATTCGAGAAGACTGCTTGAGAAGGTCCTGGACCCCGGCCACGACATTTCCAATGAGGCATTTCCGTTCATGGCCTGCGGGAGCGTGTCGATTTGCGGCGGCATTGGCGGAAGGCTCTTCAGAATCTCATTTTCGGGCGAACTTGCCTACGAGATAGCGGTGCCTGCCAGGTATGGCCGTTCGATGATGGCAGCACTGATGGCAGCCGGTGAGGAATTCGACGCCGTTCCCTACGGTACGGAAGCACTCGGCGTGATGCGGGTCGAAAAGGGACATGTGGCCGGCAATGAACTCAATGGCCAGACTACCGCCTACAATCTTGGCTTGGGCCGGATGGTCTCTCAGAAGAAAGACTGCATCGGCAATGTTCTTTCCCGGCGCCCTGAACTCGTCCGCGAGGACGCCATGAAACTCGCCGGCTTCAAGCCGGTCGACAGGTCGCGTGAACTGCGCGCAGGCGCACACTTTGTCGAGAAGGGCGCCGCCGTGGTCACCGAAAACGACCTCGGATGGATGTCCTCAGTAGCCTACTCGCCAGTACTCGAACAACATATCGGACTCGGGTTCATCCGGCACGGCCTTGACCGGGCCGGTGACAGGGTTGTGGCGGCGGACCCGCTGCGCAACGACTCGGTGGAGGTCGAGATTGTGTCGCCGCATTTTGTTGATCCTGAAGGGGAGCGAATGCGTGCCTGATCTTGCCCTGAAACCCGAACCGCTCCTTGGAGGCTATTCCAGGCAATTCAGGGATACGGTTCTTGATGAAGTCACCGGTCTCTGCATTCTCTCGCTGGCCTGCCCCATCGGTGGGAACGAGAAGCTCGGCAAGCAGCTTGGCGGGACAATTGGTGCCGGATTGCCGGATGCTGGTTCATCAACCGAGTCGGCATGCGGCCGCTACAAGCTCCTCTTCATGTCTCCGGACCAGTGTTTCTTGCTGACCGATGCAAACGAACCCTCTGGTGTGTTGGCCATGATGGAAGAGGCGCTTGCTGGGAGTGCCTACTTGACAAACCAGTCCGACAACTGGGTCACTCTGCGCCTCGACGGCTCGCTCGCAGTTCCGGCACTGGAGCGGATCTGTCCGATCGATCTTCACACTGCGGGATTTGGCGATGGAGCGGTTGCAAGGACTGTGATGGAGCACATGGGCGCCATCATTCATCGTGAGGGCACGGACCGCTTCCTTCTGCTGTCAGCAAGCTCTTCGGCGCGATCGTTCCTCCATGCTGTGGAAGCGTCACTGGAACATGTTGACCCGCCGGTTGGCTGAACAGGGTCACCTGTCGTGCCCGGCCAGCACATCAGCGCGCGCATGAACCAGGGTGCAGGCTCCCGAGACCAGCGAGCTTTCTACGGCGGTTGCAAGTTCAGTGATTGTGGCGGGCCTTTCATAGCCGAGATTGAATGCGCGTGAGAGCAGTTCGAGATCGGGAAGGAATGCACCTGTTGCGGTTGGCGGAATCTGCGCCTCGATCATTGAATGCTCGATTTCCTGAAGGCCATCATTGTCCCAGACCAGAATCGTGATGGGCAACTGAATGTCCGCCAGGGTAGCCAACTCCTGAATTGTGTATTGCAATCCGTAATCGCCCGCGATCGCCAGAACAGGTGAATCCGGATCAGCAACCTTGCCACCGATTGCTGCTGGCAGGGCGTATCCGAGTGTGCCAAAACCATAGGGGTGATGCCAGCGGCCGGGCAGCTTGAGGTCAACCACCTCCTTTGCAACATACGCAAACTGGGTCATGTCCGAATAGATCAAGGTTCGCTCAGGGAGCAGGTCGGCTACTGCCATTGCAACTTCGGCTATTCCCGGGCGCTCGGCGGCACAGGAATTGTGCAAGACATCCTTGAAACGCCTGAACTCGGCCCGGTCCCAACCGCTTGACTGTCCACCCGCCGGCAAGTGCCGGTTCAGCGACTCCAGAAAGCTGCCCGCCTCGCTGAGAACAGGAAGATCACCGTCCCGCAGTTCAAGGAAAGCGCCAGGATCGATGTCGACCCGGACCATCGGACAGTCGTGACCCAACTGCTCTCTCCAAAGATCCGTCTCGGAGAGCCTGGTTCCAACCGCGATCACGAGATCAGCCTTTGCAATTTGACTCGTGCTTTCTGGACGGGCGAGTTTGGAGCCAAGATTCAGTGAGTACCCGGGGGCTATGACGCCCCTGCCAGCATAGGTCAGGAAGACTGCGCTGCTTGTTCGCTCAACTGCAACGCGGGCGGCTTCGGAAGCAGATGCTGCACCACCACCAAAGACAAACAGTGGCAACTGTGCGCACCCAAGAAGTTCGGCCACCTTCTGCACCTGCGACTCTGGTGCAACTGGCCACTGGGACCTGACAGGCGGAGCCTTCGGAGGAGGAGAAGATTGGGACAGCAGCGGGACGGGGATATTGATGATCTTCGGCCCAGGACGGGAGCAAGAGAATTCGTTGAATGCGCGGTCGATGAGCAGGAAGACGGAATCGGCGTCTGGCGCCATCAGGCTCCAGTCGGCAACGGCATCGCCCGCAATACTCTGGTTCTTGAGCTCGTGAAGCCCTCCAGACCCGGTCAGAACCGTTGCTTCATCAAGACAGGCAGCCAGAACCAGCATCGGCACGGAATCCGATCGGGCCTGCCCAACAGGTGTCAGGACGTTAGTCAGCCCCGGACCCGAAATCACGAAGGCCACCCCTGGCCGGCCGGTTGCGCGGGCATAGCCATCTGCCATGAATCCAGCACCCTGTTCGTGCCGCGCAAGGACATGTTCCAGGCCGGTCAAGGAGACGCCTCTGTACAGTTCCTGATTGTGAACGCCGGGGATGCCGAAAACTGTCCGCACACCACGCTGCCGGAGTGCGCGGCAAATCTGCACGCCAAGAGTTGCTGACTCACCCGGCATTTCAGCCTCTCCAGAACCTGATGGTGAGCATGGCGTAGACTGCGGTCAGCTCAAGCCGTCCTACAAGCATGACGAAGGCCAGCAGCAGCTTGGCGCCATCCCCGAGCGATGCGTAGTTTCCAGCTGGCCCGATCGTATCGCCGAGTCCGGGACCGATATTGGCCAATGCGGCCGCCGCGCCGGAAACCGATGTGACAAAATCCAGTCCCATCGCTGAAAGCATCAGGGAAGCACCAGCCAGCGTTGCAAGGAAAATCACGAGAAACGCCATAACGGAAGACTGTACTTCCTCCGGCACCTTCTGACCGTTGTAGCGGGTGGCGGTCACTGCATGCGGCAACCTTACGCGGGTAATGTGCGCGCGCATGGCCGCAAGCATAAGCTGAAAGCGGAATATCTTGATCGAGCAGCTGGTAGAACCGGCGCAGCCCCCGATCAAACCGATCAGAAAGAAGACTGCCGTCGGGAAACTGCCCCAGGCACTGTAATTCTCGCTGGCATAGCCGGTCCCCGTGATGATCGACACACCATTGAACAGCGCCTTTCTGAAAGACTGTTCGAATCCGCGCCCGCCAGCCAGCAACTGCCAGATGATCAGCGCTACAACCACAACCAGGACCACGAGAAAGAACCCGCGCACTTGTGCGTCCTGAAAGAGCGGACGATAGGAACCGGTTACGAATTGAAAGTACCGCAGAAAGGGAAGCGCGGCCAAAACCATAAACAGAGCGCCTACATATTCAGCCCGCGCGCCAAAGACAGCAAACGAGTCATCGTAGTTTGCAAATCCGCCCGTTGCCACGGTGGTCATCGAATGGACAATCGAGTCCAGCAGCCCCATGCCTGCAAAGGAGTAGCCCAGTGCACAGGCGCCAGTCAGGCAGATGTAGATGATCGAAATATGGCGCGTAACCTCGATTGCGCGGGGAAGGATCTTGCCCAGCGTATCCAGGCTCTCCAATCTGAAGAGTTGCATGCCGCCGACCCGGAGGAACGGCAGAAAGACAACGGCGACAACCACAATTCCAATACCGCCGAACCACTGAAGCAACCCCCTCCACAAGAGGACACCTGGTGGCAGCTCTTCCAGTCCGGTTATGACCGTTGCTCCGGTAGTGGTCAGTCCCGACATCGCCTCGAAGAACGCGTCAATGAAGCTGATGCCAGGCTCCCCAATGACAAACGGGATTGCGCCAAAGCCGGGCAAAACCACGTACATACCTGTGGTCAGCATGAATATCTGCTTAATCGTCAGACTGTTTCCCACGCCTCCCCGGGCTGAAATGGCCAGGGACGCGCCTGCCAGGGTGGTGACAAACGCCGAAATTGCAAAGGCCTGCCAATTCTGGTGTTGGCCGATCAGGTCGACAGCCATGGGAACCAGCATGGCTACGCCGAGGCTTGCCAGGACCAGCCCGATCACATAGGCGACCGCCGAAACATCAAGACCTGGTTGAGTATTCATGGTCAGCTCTCCGGCCTTGCCCTATACGGCAAGGCGGTGCAGCGGGCAGCGGGCACAGCTCACGCCGCGCCGAGTGCTGCCTCGATGTCCTGTGCAAGGTCCTTGGTGCTTTCAAGCCCGAATGAGAGGCGCACCAAGCCATCGCTAATTCCGAGTTCGGCGCGGAACTCAGGCGCCAACCTTTGGTGCGTGGTTGTTGCCGGGTGGGTGACCAGGCTCTTGGCGTCACCCAAGTTGTTGGAAATCCTGATAATCTTCAGAGCGTTAAGGAAGCGGAATGCCGACTCCTTGCCGCCTTCCAGCTCGATCGAAACCACAGTGCCGCCCTTGTCCATCTGCTTCTTTGCCAGTTCGTATTGGGGGTGACTCGGCAAGTGCGGATAGATGACCCTGCGGCATTTGGGATGGCCCTCGAATTGGCGTGCAATCGCAAGCGCAGTTTCGGCCTGAGCGTTGCACCTGAGATGCAATGTCTCAAGCCCCTTGAGCATGACCCACGCGTTGAACGGGCTGATGCAGGCTCCGGTGTGTTTCTGGAATGGTTCAAGTGTTGAACGGATAAACTCCGAACTGCCAAGAACAATGCCTCCAAGGCACCGGCCCTGCCCGTCGATATGCTTGGTTGCGGAGTAGATGATGATATCCGCTCCCAATGAGATGCTGTTCTGGAAGATTGGTGTCGAGAGGACATTGTCGACGATCACCAGCGCCCCATTCTCATGGGCAAGGTCGCAGACCGAGCGGATGTCGATCACTTCCTGCACCGGGTTAGAAACCGACTCGAGAAAGACCACCTTGGTTTGCGGTGTTATTTCACGCTGCCATTGGCCGGGGTCGGTACCGTCAACGATCGACACATCGACCCCGAAACGCGGCAACACATTCTGCAGGATGTACAGATTGGAACCGAACAGCGCTCTGGATGCAACGACACGGTCGCCGCTGGACAATAGCGACATCAATGCAGAGTTGACTGCGGCCATTCCCGAGGCCGACGCAAAGGCATCCTCGGTTCCTTCAATCGCAGCCATGCGTTGCTCGAACATGCGAATGGTCGGGTTGCCATACCGGGTGTAGATGAATTCACCATCTTCACATTCTATGAAGCGCTCTTCTGCTTGCTCGGCGGAGTCGTAGACATACCCTTGCGTCAGGAACATGGCCTCGGCGTTTTCGCCGAATTGGCTGCGGAAGATTCCGGAATGTACCGCCTGTGTAGACTTCTCCATACCACACCCTACCCGATCATGGTTCATTCAAGCTGGCTGGCCTTCTCTGGCCAACCGCCGCCGAACTTCAAGCGCCCCATTGCTCCCGGTTGAGCCTCCAGGCAAAGCCTGCCCCGGCGGAACATACGCGGTATTCGCGCCTGTGCGAGTTTGCAACCCACACCCGTGGGCCGAAATGGTGCTTCCTTTCATCAGAAACCCGAAGCGCGTCCGGAGATCCTTGTCCTTCAGGCAGTAACGCGCTGTCCGGCTGCAATCCTGCAATCATTGGGGCCAGCCCGGGATCGTGTGCGGCCCGGTCAATCCGGGTTCAGCCCAGCTGAGCAACCCGGCAACGACGAAATTCGACGCTCCGCGTTGTAGCAACAGGCCTTGCGCAACTGGCTCGCTCAGGCCTGCCGAGCGCATCGGTTCACCAGTCCCTTTTGCCGATGAGCGCGCCATCACGCGTGGTCGGATACCGGGTCCTCCGTCAGATTTTTTATTGCAACCTGCCGACGGCAACAGGCTGATTGGCTTCATTCGGCTGGGAATTGAGCCGGGTCGAGTGCGCCCAGCCAAAATCTTGGGTTGCCATCAAACATGGAATTGCCATTAACGTTCTTGCGCTTAGTCAAACTTCAGCAATTTCCAAGGGAGACGCTCCAATGTCCAAGCCGATTGACCTTTACTATTGGCCTACGCCGAACGGGTGGAAGATCTCGATTGCGCTGGAGGAGTTCGGTCTCCCCTACGAACTGCATCTTGTCAATATCGGTCAGGGCGACCAGTTCGATCCAGATTTCCTCAAGATTGCGCCAAACAACCGGATGCCCGCAATCATTGATCACGACGGGCCGGACAATAGACCGATCAGCATCTTCGAGTCGGGTGCAATTCTGCAATATCTGGGCCGCAAGATGGGAAGGTTGTACGGAAACAACGAGCGAGAGCGCGTCGAGATTGAGCAATGGCTGATGTGGCAAATGGGCGGGGTCGGACCGATGGCTGGGCAGGCGCATCATTTCATCAAATATGCCCCTGACCTGGATCCACCCCAGGATCTCCCTTACGCCAAGGATCGTTACCGGAACGAAGTTTCCCGGCTATACGGCGTTCTGGACCGCCGGCTCGAGGAGCGTGATTTCATCGCCGGCGATTATTCGATCGCTGACATGGCCGTCTGGCCCTGGGCTAGCCTTTGGGAGGGGCAGGAACAGGATATCGGGAAGTTTCCGAACATGGCCGCCTGGCTTGACCGGGTTGGCTCTCGCCCAGCGGTTCAGGCCGGCAGAAGCCTTGCACAGGAATTGAGGGGAGGCTCGTCAAGCAAGGAAGCTCAGAAGATACTCTTCAACCAGAAGTAGGCGACACAAGAGCACAATCCTTCTTCCGATTGTTAAGGGGCCGCATGTTCTGTTCCCGTGGCAGACACATCAAGCAACTCTGAAGAGCAGAACTCGAGGCCTGCAGCCAATGAAGTCCTCGAGTCTCACGGGATCGAACTGTTCGGCCACCCATTGGCAGGCAATCAGCAGGCATCATTGAGTCCGCGCAATGGTTCAGGTCGGACCGCGGCAATGCTACTCTCGGCTCATTGCCGGGCAGCCGCAAGACCATCTGGAGCAAACTCATGGCAGCAATTGGCCGCAACATAATCGGGTCCAGCGATCATCCACCATTCTACCCGGTTGCGAATACGGATGAAGTCTCGATCAAGGCTCCAGAGCTTCGAAGGGGCGAAGCTCTGCGCACCTGCGTTCGCTCACTCAGCGGATTCCAGAAGGAAGCCCTGGTCAGCTCCGCGCGCAATTCGCGGACCTGGCGGCTGGTCTCCGACGAGGGTCCGTATCTGAAAGGCCATGACGCGGCTCCCTGCCCATTGGCGTTTTTGTCCTGCGGGATGGCTGCGAGTTTCATGAACGAAATCCTGGCGCTCGCCAGGCTCCGAGGCGTCGAAATACGGGAGTTGAAGCTGATCCAGGACAATTACTACACAATGAAGGGATCCATGCGCAGGCGCACCATGGTGGGAGGCGCTGAGAATATTGAACTGCAGGTCGAGATCGGCTGCGACCTGGATGACTCTGCGCTCAACGAATTCCTGATCGATGCAACCCATGCATCGCCCCTCAACGGGCTCATGCGTGGAACGCACACAAGCCTGTTCAAACTGGCAAGGAACGGAATGGAGTTGCCCACAAACAAGGCAGCAGAACTGGAGGGTGAACTCATACCGGACCCCGGCGACAAATTTGCCCGGTCAACCCCAGAACCAGGCGGACAGAACCTGATGGAGCCTGTTGGCCCGACGCCGAAAAAGAACGTCATCAAGGGGACTTCAGCGGCGGCCGGCAGCCTGGCGGACGACCAGGACAGACGCCTGAACATAGGCGCCGTGGCAGTCAAGCGCGACGACGGCATCACAGAGATCCAGCAAATGCAGTATTCGCCGTACGGCACATCATTCCGGTTCCTAAGTTCCGAAGACGGGAGAGCGCCGGACGCCAACACACTGATCAGTGCCGGTATCGGATTTTGCTTCATGACCCAGTTCGGCCGCTTTGTTTCAATGCTCGGTCTCGACCTGCCCGATTACCGAATTGTCCAGGATACGCATTTCAGCCTCGGCGGCGCGAGCGGGGGCACAGGCAAGGCCGGGGAAGCCGACCCAGTCGAAACGCATGTCTATTTGGAAACATCAGAGCCGGACGAGATGGCGCAGGAGATGCTTGATATCTCCGAACAAACCTGCTTCCTTCACGCGTTCTGCCGTACCGACCTCAAGACGAGACTGAAGGTTCGGCGAATATAGGGGATTGAGTATTCTTCGAACGCTCTGGGACAGAGTTACACCACAATCGTTCACGGACAAGACAGTCGCACTGAAACAAGATCGACATGGGCACTTGATTGCGGCACTGCAACAGAGATTGCAAGTTAACACTAGTGCCTATAAAAACGCAAGAACATCACACGAATAACGGTTTGAGATTCTATGATTATTACTGCAATGTTCGCACTGCCAGCTTCCCGGTGCAGCCTGATTATGGCTGACCAGCTAATATTGTCGATGCCATGACACCAAGTCAGTTTATTGAGAAGTGGTGGCATGCCGAACTGAAGGAGCGATCTGGCTCACAGGAACACTTCATCGATCTGTGTAGACTGCTGGGAGAACCCACGCCCGCTGAAGCCGACCCGGCGGGCGAATGGTATTGCTTTGAGCGAGGAGCGCGAAAAGACTCTGGAGGCAGCGGTTGGGCCGATGTCTGGAAACGCGGCTGCTTCGCATGGGAGTACAAGGGCAATCACGCCAACCTTGACGCGGCGTTCAACCAGTTGAGGCAGTACGCACTCGCACTCGAAAACCCACCTCTGCTGATCGTATCGAATATGAAGCGGATTCGCATTTGTACAAACTGGACAAACAGCGTGAGCGAAACGCACGAGTTTGGGCTGGAGGATCTTTCTAACGCTAGAGTTCGCGACAGACTCAAATGGGCCATGTCTGACCCAGAACGGCTCCGACCAGGAGAATCGCGCCAGGCCGTTACTGAACGTGCGGCAGCGACATTTGCAGAAATTGCTCAGTGGCTCAGGGATCAGCGGCATGACCCGCAGGCCGTGGCGCACTTTGTCAACCGGTTGGTATTCTGCTTGTTCGCCGAGGATGTAGGACTGCTACCAAACAACATGTTTACCCGAATGCTGCGACGCTCTCGGCAAGATCCCGAACAGTTTGCAGTCTACGCGTCACAGTTGTTTGGTGCAATGGCCTATGGCGGCGACATAGGATTTGAACCTGTGGCATGGTTCAACGGTGGATTGTTTGAAGACGACGCCGTGTTGCCTCTCGACCGCGATCGGATCGACACAGCGCTTAAGGCAGCGGCACTCGACTGGTCGGAAATTGACCCGTCGATACTTGGTACATTGTTTGAGCGCGGTCTTGACCCAAGCAAGCGTTCACAACTTGGCGCTCACTACACCGACACCGACAAGATCATGCGGATTGTTGAGCCTGTAATCGTTCGTCCCTTGCTCTCCGAATGGGAGTCTGTGCGAGCCACGATCACGGCTACGATAGAACGCTCCAAGGCCGCTAAATCTAGGACTTCCCAAACTCGGCAAAAAAAGAAGGCACGAAAGTCATTTGACGCATTTCTTCACCGATTGCGTAGGTTTACTGTTCTCGACCCAGCCTGCGGTTCGGGGAACTTCCTCTATCTTGCACTTCACGCTCTGAAGGACATTGAGCATCGGGTCCAACTCGAAGCAGAAGCACTTGGCTTGGTACGCTACTTCCCGCAAGTAGGTCCAGCGAACTTGAGAGGCATCGAGATCAGTGCGTACGCAGCAGAGCTTGCACGCGTTTCGTTATGGATCGGCGACATCCAATGGTTGAGGCGCAACGGTTTCAATCGTCCGATCGACCCGATCCTGCAGCCGCTGAACAACATCGAATGCCGGGATGCTATTCTTTCCCCTGATGGGGATGAGCCGGACTGGCCGGAAGCCGATGCCGTAATTGGTAACCCCCCGTTTCTTGGAAACAGACGGATACGAAGCGAACTTGGAGACTTCGTCGCCGATACACTGCCGAAGCTCCATCGAAGCATGGTGGGTGGAAAGCCCGATTTGGTCTGCTACTGGTTTGCCAAGGCTGCACGAATGTTGGCTGACAGTCGAGTCCAGAGAATTGGGCTGGTTGCGACAAATTCCATACGAGGCGGTACGAACCGCAATGTACTGAAGAGGATCACTGAAATAGGCACTATTTTCGAGGCTTGGTCGGATGAGCCTTGGGTAGTTGACGGTGCAGCGGTACGTGTTTCCATCATTTGTTTTGGCGCAAAAAACGACAAGAGCACTTTGGCAGCTAGACTCAATGATGTGTCTGTCGACACAATCCACTCCGATCTTTCGGCAGCCGTAGGAGGGGTAGGAATTGACCTGACAAGAGCTAAACGCCTGACATTAAACCGGGGTATTGCCTTTCAAGGGGACATCAAACGCGGACCCTTTGATATTCCTGGTGATCTGGCCCGCAAGTGGCTTCTGCTACCGAATAACCCAAACGGCCGACCAAACTCGGATGTCCTTAGTCCTTGGATAAACGGTCATGATGTTGCTCGGCGTCCGGCTGGCAAGTGGATCATAGATTTTGGAGACTCAATGAGTGAAACTGATGCTGCGTTGTACGAAGCACCCTTTACGCATGTTGCAAACCATGTGAAGCCAAAACGTCAGAAAACACGGGAGCTAGAGAGCCGAAAATACTGGTACAGACATTGGAACACTCGCCCAAACATGTGGAGGGCTCTTCTTGGTCTCCCACGCTTTATCGCTACACCGACTGTTTCAAAGTACCGTTTATTCGTTTGGCTTTCGGCAGGCGTATGTCCTGATCACCAACTGATCGTGTTCGCACGCGATGATGATGTAACTTTTGGCATCCTGCACAGCCGGTTTCATGAGATTTGGTCACTTAGGCTTGGTACAAGCCTTGAAGATCGACCGCGCTACACACCTACCACTACGTTTGGTACGTTTCCTTTTCCCCGAGGCTTTTCTCCAGACATCCCGGCTATCTCATATTCTGGCGATCCGCGGGCGGTTGCCATTGCGGACGCCTCGCGGCGACTTGTGGAATTGCGCGACCGCTGGCTCAATCCTCCAGAATGGATCAAATGGGTGGAGGAACCTGTTCCAGGATTACCATTGCGCCCGGTCGCCCGAAACGGGGCAGCAGCAAAGAAACTCGAAAGCCGCACACTGACCAGCCTTTACAATGAACGACCGCAGTGGCTTGCTGATGCACATAATTCGCTCAATGCCGCGGTGGCGACTGCGTACGGATGGGAAGCAGAAATCTCTGACGACGAGGCATTGAAGAACTTGCTGGCACTCAACCTGAAGTCCTAACAGCCGTGAAATTGGGAAAACCGCAATTTACAGACGGACCCGACCACTGAGGTAGAACAGAGGTTGAATTGCATCTAACCCGGCCCCAGAGCCTGATACGTAGAGACATACCTCAATGCCTGCGCTGCAACGAACAGCATGAATAGTCGACTCTGCAGTTCGTTTTATGGTTTCGTTAACCAAAAACGTTCTGGTCAATAATGGCGTCACTTTCGAATACTGTTTCCGGGGCAACTCGGAAACAAAGCCTGTCAGCAATCATGCATCGCCGCCAGCATCGGTTTTGCTGACCTTAGGCTCGGGCTTGGGGTCATCCTGGTCCTTTCCCGCCATCAGAACGTAGACCTGCACAAACAGGATGACAGAAGTCACGATCGGTGCCACTAGGGTCTTGAAATACACCCAACTCTCGGTCGAAAGATTGCGCCAGACCAGTTCATTTGCCACTGCCAGAGCAAAAAACAGGATTGCGCAGTTGCGCGTGAGGACAAACCACTCCCTTTCCTCCAATGGCAACGCCTCTGACAACAGGTATTGGACAACAGACTTTCCTCGCAGCAATCCGACCGCCAGCACCCCTGCAAACAGCAGGTAGATGATGGTCGGCTTGATCTTGAAGAAACGCTCGTCATTGAACCAGATCGTCAGCCCGCCAAAGGCAACAACCAGCACAGCAGTGACAGTCTGCATGCGGGAGAGTTTTCCGGTAAGCCGCCACAATATGCCGATACTCAAGAGCAGAATTGGTATGAAGCCCGCAGTTACGGCAATGAAACCGGTGTATTCGACACCACCAACGGTAAACGTACGATCCTTGACCAGAATGTACGCTGCCAGAAATAACAGCAGGGGTCCGAACTCCAGCGCTGTTCTGGTGCTTTGTTTCACATCTTCTGCCGGCATTGGTCTCTTCCACTATCGGGGCATTGCTTCGTAACCGTTGCGTCCATTTCCGGCACGGTCAATGCACCCGCTCCTTTCCCTGCATGTCACAGTAGTTCCGTCGCATTGCAAGCGCGACCTCTGCCGCTCCATGCCGCAATCGTTCCCTATTCGACGCCACCCGGATCACCGCATGCCGGACAGACAGAATAGGACTCCGCCTGTTGAGCTATCACCGCATCAAGGTGATCATCCCGTGCCAGATAGGAGGAACTGTTACCGTTCTCAACCGTTAGCCGATCAGGCGGCGCCAGCGCTGCCAGGCATTCGTCTTCCGGCACACCTTCAATCCGCCGAACCGGCCATGATCTGGACTAACGGCGACGTCAGCCAGTTCCCTGGAAGGGCCAGACAGTGGAGTGCGGCAGGGCAGATATGCCCTTGGCAACGTCAATTGCGTGATCATCCTGAAGCCATCTTCAGCGTGTTCCGAGAAGACCCAGTCAAATCCGCCTCTCTGACGGCAACTGGTTTTGAGCCTTGTGCAGAGCGTCCATATCGGTGCCGTTTGCATTGCGACAGATGGTCGCCGTCCTTGCTCATAAACGGATCATCGTAGCGGGTCAGCACAGAGTTGACACCGGGATTTCCATTCGGCGGGTCTTGTTGCACAATGAGGCAGTGGTTGGTCCCGGGACTGCCAACTCCAGCAGAGCCGCCGTGGGCCGCAGCAAAGTCCAATCTCCTTGCTGTTTATGGCCGGAGCATCAGTTTCCATGAGTCACTCTGTCAGAAGCCATTTGCGCATTGAAATCCAGGCCTATGACGAAGCGATCCGCCGTTTCATTCCCGGCTATGATGAAATGCTGCAAATTGTCAGCAGTGAAGTACTGCGCCTCAATCCGAAACATGTGGTTGACCTGGGTGCCGGCACAGGCGCCCTCAGCCTCGCCGTGCTGGAGTGCTGTCCGAGCGCCCAACTGACACTGATCGATACCGATCCCGAAATGCTTGGACAGGCGCGCATCCGGCTACATTCCTACGCAGAACGGACAAACTTCCTGGAACGCTCATTCTATGGCGCATTGCCCGAATGCGATGCGGTCATCGCCTCACTTGCCCTTCATCATGTCCCGGACATGAACAAGAAGAAGGCACTTTATTCCTCGGTCGAGGCGGCGCTCAGGCCCGGCGGAGTCTTCGTCAATGCCGATGTCACCATGCCTACCGACCCACAGTCACGGGACGCCGATTTCCGTGTCTGGATCAATCATTTGGTTGCATGCGGTATTTCTGAGGATCGTGCCTGGCAACACTTTGAAGAGTGGGCAGAAGAAGATGTGTACATGCCACTTGAGGATGAACTGGCGGGGCTTGGCAGTTCCGGACTGGCCGCTGAATGTATATGGCGGCTGACTCCGGCCACGGTCATCTCAGCAACCAAGGAAGCCTGATTGGCCGCACCGTCTTCACCCGGTTCAGTACCTGCAACCAGTAGGGCATTTTGGCAAATGGGGAGTCTACACGCGCTGACCCATGTCATGTGGCTTCATCCACCCCGGGTTGGGATCATTGCCTTGTGAATCGAGTTTCCGGATCTTGCCCTCCGGGCGGTGGATGAATGGCCAAGCCCGCTGGTTCCAGGCAATCTCACTTCCGGCGTTGATTGCCTCCTGATGTGTCCGGTGTAAGAACGATATGCGCTGGCTACCAGAACTGTCGACAGCCCATCCGTGTTCGTGGGGAGCAACCTGTTGGTTGCGCCTTCTCATTCCAAACTACTGAATTTGCACCATTTGTCCCCATCGCAGGTGCCCACAGTTCAAAGTTGATCGTTCTGGAACGATGATTTACATTCTGACCCAATATTTCCACTGTGTAAACCGATACCCTGAAGGATCCGCATGTTTGGAGATCGTCTGAAGCTCGCACGAAAGAAGGCCGGATATTCTCTGCGTGGTCTCTCAGGTGCGCTGGGCGGCGAAGTCACCGCCCAAGCCATCGGCAAGTACGAACGCGGCGAAATGATGCCAAGTTCTAGAGTGCTGACTCATCTGACAAAAGTTTTGGGCATATCAGTTGAGTACCTGCTTAGTGAGCGGGTCGAGAGGCTCGAAGCGGTCGAGTTCCGTAAACTCTCGGGCACGAGTGCGGGCGAACGGGCACGGGTAGAGGCACATGTGATCGACCATCTCCAGCGCTATCTGGCGATTGAGGAAATCCTTGATCTGGACAGCAGCGCTTGGGAAGCCCCGCGGTTTGGCAGCCTCTTCCTGCGCCATGAAGACGACGGTGAAATCCTTGCACAGGATCTACGCCGGAACTGGAAGTTGGGGACTGGACCGATCCCCGACATGACATCACTTCTGGAAGACAAGAGAATCAGGGTTTTCGTCATCCCTCTTTCCGATCGCGTCTATGGTCTTACTTGCCTGGTTTGCCGCCCCAACCAAAAGGCCATGGTCCCGGTAATCGTGGTAAACCAGCGTGTTACCTTGGAGCGGCGGCGATTGACGCTCGCTCATGAACTGGCACACTGGCTAATCGACGAGTCCTCGCCTGTCGATCACGAACGGGCATCGAATGTCTTTGCTGGAGCCTTTCTCGTGCCCAGGGATCATCTTGAACGCGTGATCGGAAGTCCGCGAAATGCTCTGGCCTATGACGAACTGGTCCAGTTCAAGCGTATGTACCGGATCAGCGCCGCGGCTCTTCTTGTACGCTTGAGGCAAGTTGGCGTCATTGATGGCTCGACTCTGGAATATGCCTTCCAGACATTTGGGCGTGGATGGCGGTCCTATGAACCGGAGCCTCTGGAAGGTCCGGGCGAAGAGGGCAAACACGAAGTCCCTCGGCGATTCGAGAGGCTTTGCTACCAGGCACTGGCGGAGAAACTTATAGATCTCGGCAAGGCGAGCGAACTGTTGCAGCGGCCGTTGGCAGAAATCACGAGAGGAATGAAGGGACCTGCCAAAGGCAATGCGTCTGGTGGTTAGCGACATGAACGGCATGATCTGTCTGAGGAAGGTCGAGTGCCAATTCGGACGAACTTGAATGCGATTCCGGCAATACTTGAACGCGCTTCATTGTGCGCTCTTGTCCCTTCTCCGACTTGCGGCAACCTTTCAATCGCCGTCAGGATCCCGTCAGCGCACCCGCAAATTCCGCTGGGTCAAATGCGGACAGATCATCAATTCCTTCACCTATTCCGATGGCGTGCACAGGGAGGCCAATCTTGGCAGCCAAAGCCACTAGAATGCCTCCCTTGGCAGTTCCGTCCAGCTTGGTCATCACTAGCCCGGTGATTTCAGCAATTTCCCTGAACACCTCAACCTGCGAGATGGCGTTCTGGCCCGTGGTCGCGTCCAGTACCAGCAAGGTGTTGTGAGGCGCCTCACTGTCCAGTTTCCTGATTACCCTGATGATCTTTGCCAGTTCCGCCATCAGGTCCTTGCGGTTCTGGAGCCGGCCTGCGGTGTCGATCAGCAGTATGTCCGATCCATCGGCTCTTGCCTTTTCCATGGCGCTGTAGGCTAGCGCCGCGGGATCGGAACCTGCCGTCGCTGTCAATACCGGCACCCCTGCCCTGCTCCCCCAGATCTGGAGTTGCTCCACGGCAGCTGCCCGGAAGGTGTCGCCGGCAGCGATTGTCACCTTCTTTCCGGCGGCACCGAACTGGCTGGCAAGCTTGCCTATGGTCGTTGTCTTGCCTGATCCGTTGACCCCGACCACCAGGATCACCTGCAGCCCGCCGGGATAGAGTGGAAGCGGACGAGCAATTGGTTCAAGGATGGCCTCGATTTGCCCTGCGATGAGTTTCTTGATCTCGGGAGCGGTAACCCGTTGGCCAAACCGCTCCTCGGCGACAAGCGAAACAACTTTCCCCGCGAGGTCGACTCCCATATCGGAGGCCACCAGCAGATCCTCCAGTTCCTCAAGCATTTCGTCGTCCAGACGCCGGCTGGGAGCAGGCTTGCCGGCACCGGTCGCACTGGCGATCTTTCCCAACAGCCCTTTTCTCTCCGGCTCCCGGCGGCCGGATGCTTGCGGAGCTTCATGCTGTCCGAGTTGTGCATCGTCGCCGTCTGAATCGACAAGCTCTTCAATGCCGCTTTCGAGACGCGACGACGACCGGCGGAGCCTGTCCTTAAGTTTGGACAGAAACGACATCTGCCCTGCCAAAAACGGGATGGATGCTCATCCGTTTTTCGTCCTTTTGCCTTTCGATGGCGCCTATTTCAGGGCGTGCTTCCGTCAATCTCCGAACGAAAGTGTTTGATCGAAAGCCGGATTGCATTGGGGGCTGCCTGGCCGAGGCCGCAGATCGAGGCGTCTTCCATGGCTTGACACAATTCCTCCAGCAATTCCGTGTCCCATTTGTCGGCCGTCATCAGCTTGACCGCCTTTTCGCACCCCACCCTGCATGGTGTGCATTGACCGCAACTCTCGTCTTCGAAGAATTTCAGCATGTTCAGCGCTGCCGCCCGGGCGCTATCCTTGTCAGACAGGACAACGATCGCAGCTGAGCCGATGAATGAGCCGTACGGCTGCAACATGTCAAAATCCAGCGGAACGTCGTCGAGTGTGGACGGAAGCAATCCGGACGAAGGCCCACCCGGCTGATAGGCCATGAATTCATGCCCTTCGAGCATGCCACCAGCCGCTTCAATCACATCGCGGATCGTGGATCCCGCCGGTAGAATGTGGACTCCTGGCTTCGCAACCCTGCCGGACACCGAATAGCTTCTCAGGCCAGCCCTGCCATTCCGGTTCACGGAAGTGAAGATCTCCGGACCCTCGCGGCAAACTCTTGCCACCCAATAGAGAGTCTCGACATTGTGCACCAACGTCGGCCGGTCGAATATGCCCACCTGCGCCACGAATGGAGGCCGGTGGCGCGGCAATCCCCGCTTGCCCTCGATGCTCTCGATCATGGCGCTTTCCTCGCCGCAAATGTACGCTCCGGCGCCACGCCTGAGGATCACCTGTCCGGGTTCAATGATGCCCGCCTCTTCCAGCCGGGCAATCTCCGTCTTCAGTATAGCGAGGCAGGCCGGATACTCGTCGCGCAGGTAGATGTAGACCGTATCAGCCTCCACTGCCCATGCCGCAATCAGCATGCCCTCCAGAAAGCAATGCGGTTGCCTTTCGAGAAAATACCGGTCCTTGAATGTCCCGGGTTCCCCTTCGTCGGCGTTCACGGCCATCAGGCGCGGTTTCGGCTCCATCCTGACAAATGACCATTTCCGGCCAGAAGGGAATCCTGCTCCCCCCAGTCCGCGCAGGCCAGAAGACAGGACCAGTTCCTGGACCCCATCCCTGGTGCTTGCGCCTTCCCGATAGGATCGGAGAGTATCGTAACCACCACCCGCAAGATACGCGTCCAGCGTCTCATATTCGGGTATCTCGGGATGCAGGTTGCCCGAGGCTGCTATTTCCAAGGCACGCTCTGTGTCGGCTCGATCGAGGTGCCTATGGCCAATCTCCAGCACGGGGGCCGTGTCACAGCGGCCCATGCAAGGCGCCCGTACAACCCGGATTTTTGCCGGATCGGAAGAGTTTCTGAGCGACTGCATGAGTTCAGGTGCGCCGGCAAGCTCGCATGAAAGCGAGTCGCAGACGCGGATGGTGATTTCAGGCGGCGGCGTTTCATCCTCCTTGATCACATCGAAATGGGCATAGAAGGTGGCGACTTCATAGACCTCTGCCTGCGAAAGGCGCAATTCATGCGCCAGTGCCCGCAAGTTCGCCGCAGACAAGTGTCCGAACTTGTCCTGGATCAGATGCAGATACTCGATCAGGAGATCGCGCCTGCGCGGCATGTCTCCCAGCAGGCCCTGCACTACTGCCAGTGACGCCTCTTCGACCTGCCGACCCTTGGGCGTCCTTCTGCCCTTGCCGCGTCCCGACTTCCAGACCCCTTTGGGTCCCGGTTCAGCATTGCCTGCCATAACTGTGAGCCATTCCTAGATTGCCGCAGGGGCGATACATTCAATCACTTTCGGTGACAACCATAGCCATCCCGACTCGCAACACTTTGGGCCTCTGCCAGGTTCATTCCTCCAATGAGGACTATGCACTCAGTTTCGTGATGAGCAGTTGAATTGACGCCAGTTCAGGAATGCCATGCGCACGCGGCACAAGCCGCTCGCTTGGGGTTTGCCGCCTTGCCTGCCGACGGCCGGCATTTCATCCTTCGCTGAGTTCAACTGCAACGGAACCGTCCTGGAACTGTATGCTGAGATCCGATCCAGCAGCAGCCTCAGCCTGGGTCGTCACCACGGATCCCTTGTCCCGGACAATTGCATATCCTCGAAGCAGCACATTGCTGTAATCCAGCGAGTCCAGCATGCGCGAGTTGCGGTGCAGTAGCTCTGAGCTCCTTCGGGCCGCCCCTTGGACGCCGCGATCCATCCGGCCTGAAAAAGACTGGAGAGCGTTTCTCCAGTTGTTGATCCTCTCGTCAACGAGGCGCCGTTGCAGCCGAGCGGACAAGCCGGCAATCCGATGCTCCGCACCCTTCATGGCCGAAGGAACCTTTAGCCGGGCGGACAACTGACCAAGCGACAGCTGATTGGCCTGCAAGGAAACTCTTAATGCCGACGGCAGCCGGTCGGACAACCCGTCAAGTCTCTGGGCTGGAACCTCGAACAGCCTCTCCACACGAGGCATGCCGCGGGACAAGTCGCGGAGCCGCTCCTGCCGCCGAACAGTTATCCGGTTTGCCGAGGCCACCAACCGCGACTCAGATCTCACCAGATCAGCAAGCAACTCGGCTCTTACAGGAACCGCCTTCTCTGCAGCCACAGAAGGTGTCGAGGCTCTCAAGTCAGCTGCAAGATCAATAAGCGGCGTGTCGGTTTCGTGCCCTACGGCCGAGATGATCGGAATGCTGCTTTCAGAGACGGCCCGAACGACACTCTCGTCACTGAATCCCAGCAAATCCTCCATCGAGCCGCCCCCGCGCGCGACAATCAGGAGGTCGGGTCGCTGGATGCCTGACCTTCCGTCCAGCCTGTTGAATCCTCTTATGGCGCGTTCGACTTCTGCCGGGCAATCAGGCCCCTGTACCGCAACCGGCCAAAGGAGCACCTTGCGCGGGAACCGGTCGCGCAGAACCCTGATGATATCACGGATCACGGCGCCGCTCTGCGAAGACACAACCCCGATGACTTCAGGAAGATAGGGAATGTCCTGCTTGCGGGAGGAGTCAAACATGCCCTCGGCCTGAAGCTTCCGCTTCCGCTCTTCGAGCATGGCAAGCAAGGCGCCTTCTCCAGCTGGCTCAAGCCGGTCGACGATCAGCTGGTATTTCGATGTTCCAGAATAGGCGGTGATGGAGCCGGTAGCGATGTATTCGACACCCTCGCGCACAGGCTGAGGCAGACGCGACGCCTTGCCCTTCCAAATGACTGCCGCCAACTCGTGGCGATCCTGCTTGAAGGTGATGTAAACATGCCCGGACCTCGGCGTGGAAACGCTCGAGACTTCGCCGCGCACCCGGACCCAGCCGAACGCATCCTCCAGCGCCGTCTTCACACCATGCGAGATTTCCGCAACGGAATAGGTTCGGACGTTGCCGGCGAGTTCACTGGTGGAGGTCAGGTCAGTGTACGTCATCGAACTGTGCCTGCAACGGCTACCGGACGCAGCCTATATCTGCTTTTCCGGCATCTGGACTACCAGCCCGTCGAGTTCGTCGCTGACACGCAACTGGCAGGTCAGCCGCGACCGTTCGGGGTCTGGCTCCCACGCAAAATCGAGCATGTCTTCTTCCATGGCCTCCATCTCCGGAAGCCTGCCGACCCAGGCCGGATCAACATAGACGTGGCAAGTCGAGCACGCACAGGATCCACCGCAATCCGCTTCAATTCCGGGAATGTTATTGTCGCGTGCACCTTCCATCACGGTGTACCCGTTGGGCACCTCGACCACATGCGGGGTTCCGTTGAATTCGATATAGGTGATCTTTGCCATGTCCATCCTGCAGCGATATTCGAGAGCCGTTTAATCCAGTGGCAGGGCAAGCTCCATACAATTTTGAGGTTTCCCGGCGCCATAATCGGCAATAGTCGCCATCGTTCCACGCAACAGAATTGCCGCAGTTCGGGCATGGTCCGCATCCGCAAAGAAGCCGAACGCCGGGATTTGTCTGTAGCGCCAAATGCAAAGAAAACGGGCACCCGTGGGTGCCCGCTCCTTAGCTTATGGTTGTCCCGATCAGCTATTGCCCAATGGCAAAGCCACATATCTGCGATCATCATCCCGCAAGATCATGACCAACACAGACGACCGGCCCGAATCTATGACTTCGTCGATACCTTCCCGCACATCCCAGACTGTCTCGACTGGATTGTAGTCGAATTCGACAATCACATCGCCCTGACGAATGCCCTGCTCGTAGGCAGCGGAGGAATCATCAACATCCGTGACAAGCAGTCCCATCTGATTTTCGGCAAGTCCATTCTGCTGCCTCAGTTCACTGGTCAGCGGCGTCAACAGGAGTCCAAGTTCATCCTGTTCGATCGGCTCACCGGGGTCCGCCGAGGTTCGAACGACCAATGGCTCGGCTTCCTCCCGCCGTGCAATCTTGACGGTGAGTGTCACTTCTTCGCCCTCACGGAAGACCACGATTGGCGCAAGTATTCCTACCTCTGCATCGCCAATCACGCGCACAATGCTCCTGACATCATCAACCTTGATACCATCAAAAGAAAGAATGATATCTCCGACCTGGAGCCCTGCGTCGCGTGCTGGTCCTTCCGGGACATCCACGATTATGCCGCCAGACGCTTCATCAAGTCCTACTGCATCAGCAATCTCAGGGGTCACTTCCTGGAGAACCACACCGACCCATCCTCTACGTGTCGTTCCAAACTCCTCCAACTGGGCTACGACTTTGGTTACAACCGCCGAGGACATGGAAAACCCTATTCCGAGGGAGCCGGGAGAACCACCGATACCGCGGCTTGTTCCGATAATCGCCGTGTTCACCCCGATGACCTCGCCATCCATATTGAACAGCGGTCCACCCGAATTGCCGACATTGATCGCAGCATCCGTCTGCAAGAAATCATCATACGTACCCCGGAGCGACCGGTTCCTGGCCGAAATGATGCCGGCGGAAACAGAAAACCCAAGGCCATGGGGGTTTCCGATCGCCAGCACAGGATCTCCAACCCTTACCTGTTCGCTGTCGCCGAAGGTGGCAAACGGAAACCGGCGGTCAGCCTCCACTTTCAGCAGAGCAATGTCGGTTTTGGGATCTGCTCCGATGATTTCGGCTCTATATTCCTCACCGTCGTGCAACTGGATGGTGACTTTTCTGGCGTCTTCAATGACGTGATTATTGGTTACGATGTACCCGTCAGGGTCAATGATGAAACCCGACCCCAACGCCATACCCCGCCGCATGCGATTTTCCGGACGGTTGCGCTGATTGTAGTAGTCCCTGAAGAGTTCCCTAAACGGGGAGCCCTCTGGAAACTGAAACTGCGGCATCTCGGCAGTTAGATTGCTTTCCTTGGACACATAGATGCTGACCACCGTAGGCTTGAGCTCTTCAACCAGATCTGCATGGCTATCGTGGGCAACAGCGCCACCAACTACCATTCCCTGGATTGCAATGGCTGCAGTTGCGGCCAGCCATGACTTGCGAATGCCTCCCCCGGATCCAGAACCGGATCCGCCTGCTGCTACACTCTTGAAATTTTGCATCTTCTTCCTTCTTGATTTTATATCCATCAATGCAATCGCCAAACCGGCGACCTGAATTGCGCTGGATTATAGCCACATGCCGCCGAAACTCTCATAAAGTTTTCGCGAGCTTGCGATTCAAGACTACGCCAACAGAGTGCGCGCCACCCAAACGAGGAATACGCCTAAGGCGACCACGGCAAGTCCGATTGCCCTGCGGGTTTCAACCGGGATTTGCGCAAGCGTTCTAAGAAGATCCTCCATTCTGCCGGGGGCCAGCGCCAGCACCAACCCTTCGATCACTGCAACCAGACCCAGCGCCAGTACGATTTCTTCTGTCACTCCGAGCCGACAGTCTTGAGATAGTCGAAGAACTCGCTGTCAGGTGACATTACCATTGAGGTGTTCTCGCCGGTCAGCGCCAATTCGTAAGCCCGGAGAGAGCGGTAGAAGTCGAAGAACTCCGGATCCTGCCCGAATGCATCGGCAAAGATCGCATTGCGCCGCGCATCTGCCTCGCCCCGGGTAATCTCGGCCTGCTTTTGAGCCTCGGAAACGATCTCGACCTGTGTGCGGTCAGCCTGGGCACGGATCTTCTGGGCGGCTTCCTCGCCCCGGGCAATCTCGTCAGCAGCTTCCCGCTCGCGCTCTGCGCGCATCCGGGCAAAGGTTGCTTCGAGGTTCTGTGTCGGCAGGTCGGTCCGCTTCAAACGGACGTCAATCACGGAGACCCCCAGATTCTCAGCATCCACCTTAGCCGTATCCCTGATCTGGTTCATCAGGGCGGCGCGGTCGGCTGACAATACTGTATTCGACGAAACAGAACCGAGAACTTCCCGGGTTGCTGCATTGAGTATACGCTCCAGGCGGCTTTCTGCAGACTGTACACCGCCAACACCGACGGCCTCCCTGAACCTGACCACATCAATGATCCGGTAGCGGGCGAATGCGTCCACGACCAACCTCCGGTCATCGAGCGGAGTGACCTCTAGCGATTGCGTTTCAAGCGACAGGATGCGGTCGTCGTAACGGACAACTTCCTGAATCAACGGGATCTTGAACGCCAGCCCGGGCGTTTCCTTGACCGAGCGCACCTGGCCAAACTGCAGAACCAGCGCCTTCTCGCGCTCGTCCACGATGAAAATTGAACTCAGCCCTGCTGCGACGAGCAACGCCGCCGCAATCAGGATAATGGTGGATCTGCTCATCTGTCGGTTGCTCCCCTGCGAAGTTCATTCAGCGGGAGGTAGGGAACCACACCGCCGCCGTCTGCGGAATCCTGATCGATAATGACCTTATCGACCGAACCCAGAACTCTTTCCATGGTTTCCAAATAAAGCCGCTTCCGGGTCACATCCTTGGCCTTGACGTATTCCTCAAGCACCGCGTTGAACCTGCTGGCTTCACCTTCAGCAACGTTGACGACCTGTGCCCGGTAGCCCTCGGCTTCTTCGAGCAGCTGAGCCGCCTCGCCTCTCGCAGCTGCAAGCACACGGTTCGCGTAGGCATCCGCCTGCTTTTCCAGCCTGTCACGTTCCTGTTCGGCTGCCTGCACTTCGCGGAAGCTGTCGATGACCTCCCTCGGCGGGTCGGCCCGGTCGAAGTTGACGCGCACCACATTCATCCCCGAATTGTAGCTGTCCAATGTCGTCTGGATCAGTTCCTGGAGATTTGCAGCGACGATCCCCCTGTCACGGTTGAGAATGGGGGCAAGATCAGATTGCGCCATGATTTCACGCATTGCCGATTCCGAAACAGCCTGAATCGTCTCGGTTGGATAGGCAAGATTGAAAAGGAACTGGGCCGGGTCGTTGATATTCCAGACCACCTGGAAGTCGACATCAATGATGTTCTCATCACCTGTCAGCATGAGGCCATCATCAATCCGGCCATTTCCGCCCACTCCGATGTCTTCTGTCCGCTCCCGCGTAACAGAGACGATCTCCTTGGTAACTAGTGGCCAGGGAGCAACATTGAGGCCCGGCTGACCGGTGGAGGAGTAGGTGCCAAGAAAGAGCTCAACCGAACGCTCTTCCGGCTTTACCGTGTAGAACGACATGTAAGCCCAACCTGCCGCAAGCGCTACAACTCCCAGCAACAGCTGGAATTTGGTGAACCGGGGACCGCCCTCGGTTCCGCCGCGTTTGCGCCGGCCACCGCCTCCGAACATGCTGCCAAGTTGGCTGCGCCCTCGGTTTATGATTTCGTCAAGGTCCGGGATTTCCGGGTCAGGGCCACCTCTGCGGCCACCCCCGCTGTTCCCCCAGGGTCCACCCCCGCTATTGTCTGACATGTGAGGTCCCTCCTGTAGAGATTTCGCCAACCCGGCATTGCCCATACATGGGCGACTTGAGCGGAAAGTTCAAGTTTCGCGAACCGGCGTTGCCATGGTTACCAGTTCCTCTGCGGCCGTAGGGTGCACGGCAACAGTGCGATCGAAGTCCGCCTTGGTTGCCCCCATCTTGACCGCAATCCCGACAGCCTGGATCAATTCGCCAGCGCCAGGGCCAACGATATGAACACCTGCAACTCTTTGCGACGCCGTATCAACGACCAACTTCATGAACACGCTTTCCTTGGAACCGCCGATGACTGCGGACAGAGGCCGGAAGCTGGTGGAGTATACCTGAATCCGGCCGCGCTCCGCGGCTTGGTCCTCCGTCAACCCGACGGTTCCGATTTCCGGCCGGCTGAAAACGGCAGTAGGTACATCGGCATGATCGGGAGGTGTCGGATTGCTTTTGAACACGGTATTGACGAATGCAACAGCCTCCCTGATCGCAACAGGCGTCAAGTTGATCCTGTTGGTCACATCACCGACTGCAAATATCGATGGAACCGGAGACTGGGAGTAGGCGTCTACCGGGATCTCTCCGTTCCGGCCTGTGACGACCCCAGCCGACTCCAATCCAAGTCCGCCGGTATTCGGCCGCCTTCCCGTTGCATATAGTACGAAATCTACCTCATGGCTGCGGCCATCCCTTGAATTCAAAAGCAGGGAAGCACCCGAACGGGTGATCGACTCCGTCTCGATTCCCAATTCGATCCGAATTCCACGGGCCTTCATTGCCTCTTCGACATGTATGCGCACATCCGGGTCAAATCCGCGCAATATGCGGTCGCCGCGATAGTGCTGCGTTACCTCACAGCCCATCCCGTTCAGAATGCCAGCAAATTCGCAGGCAATGTACCCGCCGCCGACAACCAGAACCCGTTGAGGCAACGCGTCCAGCAGGAAGACATCATTGGATGTCGAGGCGAGTTCTGATCCCGGAAAACTCGGAATGAAGGGTGCTCCGCCGACTGCTACCAGAATGTGCTTGGTCCGCTTCAATGCCCCGGATGCCAACTTCACAGTATGGGCGTCGGCGATGACAGCCCTTTCCTTGTACATCTCGACGCCAGCGGCGGTCAGATTCCTTTCGTAGATCGACTCCAGCCGGGCGATTTCGATGTCCTTTGCCTTCCGGAATGCCAGCCAGTCGAATTCCGGACTTACCGCCGACCACCCGAAACCGGCCGATTGCCGGAAACAATCGGAAAAATCCGCTGCATTCACCATGAGTTTCTTGGGAACGCAGCCTCTGATGACGCAGGTTCCGCCAACACGGTGCTCTTCGGCCAGACCGACCCGCGCCCCTGTTCCAGCCGCCAGTCTTGCCGCCCTTACGCCGCCGGAGCCGCCACCGATCACGAACAGATCGTAGTCAAACACACCACCCTTGCCTTGACCGGTCATGACCCTTCCTCCGCCGTGGCAACCGGAGTGTCGATGACAACCGTGCCGTCAGGCTGGCCAAACACTGCCTGCTCGCACAGCCCGGCAAATATGCCGGTCTCAACGACGCCAACGATCGACACCAATTCGGCGTGCAACGCTGGAGGATCTTCGATCCTTCCCAAGGCGTAGTCGATGATCAGATTGCCTTCGTCGGTAACAAATGGCCCAGCGTCACCCTGGCGCAACGATCCTTCCAATTGCCCGAAACCCGACGACTCCAGGCATCTGAGTATCCGGTCGTTGGTGGAATTCCAGGCAAACCGTGTCACTTCAACCGGAAGAGGAAAGCGGCCGAGGGCATCGACACGTTTGGCAATATCCGCAATGACGACAAATCTCCCGGCGCTGGCTGCAACCAGCTTTTCCCTGAAAAGCGCTCCTCCCCCGCCCTTTATCAGATTCAGCTGCGGGTCGCATTCGTCGGCCCCGTCAATGGCAATGTCTATGCTGCCCGGATTCTCAGGGTCCGCAATCGTCAATCCCTCGATGCGCGCCAACTCTTCAGTCCGGCGGGATGTCGGAACCACAGTAAGGCGCAGCCCTTCCTCCTTGGTCCTGTTGCCAATTTCCCTGACCAGCAGGGCGGATGTCGATCCGGTTCCCAGCCCGACCTGCATTCCTGACCGGACAAGACCGGCCGCATGTTTGGCTGCCGCAAGCCGTGCGGCCTCGCCGCGGTTGCTTAGGACTGACATTGCTGATTCCCTGATTGCATGGAGGCGCTTATAGTCGGTCGGCCTTCGCTGCAAAATCGGTGGTGCGATACAAGAGGCATGGCCGGGACACCGCCTGGCTGTCCGGGCGGCATGGCAACTGGCAGTGGCCCGTTTCAGGAGCTCCGCATGCGCTACAGCACGTTCGAGATTTTCAAGATCGGAATTGGGCCATCCAGTTCTCACACAATCGGGCCAATGATTGCAGCGGCCAGATTCATCGAACTGATCAGCGGGAACCCAGTTCAAGCCACGGGCCTGAAGCTGTCCTTGCATGGATCCCTTGCTTTCACAGGCCGGGGACACGCAACCGACCGGGCCGTGATGCTTGGCCTCTCGGGATTTGAACCCCGGTCATTCGACGCTGGCAAGGCTGCAGCCTGCCTGCAAGAAATCCACAACACGCGTATGGTAAACCCGCCCGGGTTGCCGGCCATGCGGTTCGACCCCGTGCAAGACCTGATATTCGACTATGAGCGTCTGCTTCCCGGCCACTCCAACGGCATGATCCTTTCGGCTCTGGACAAGCAGGGCAGCACTATCCTGAGTGAGACCTACTACTCTGTCGGCGGTGGCACTGTCCTGACAGAAAGCGAACTCGAGGATGGCGGCAATGGCGGCACCGCTACCGATGTGCCGTTCCCGTTCGACTGCGCTGAAGAGTTGGTGAGGATTGCCAGCCTTCATCAGAACGGAATACCGGGGATCATGCGCGAGAACGAACTGGCGCTCTGCCCGAAGGACCCGGTCGAGGCACGGGCCGGCGAAATCTGGCATGTCATGGACGACTGCATCAGGCGCGGCCTTTCCGCAGAGGGAATTCTGCCGGGTGGATTGCAGGTCAAGCGCCGGGCAGGACTCATTCACAGCCGGTTGACCGCCGAGCGCGGCGTCAATGCGCTTGCGCCGCACACCATCAATGACTGGATTTCTGTCTATGCGATGGCAGTTAACGAGGAAAACGCCGCTGGTGGAAGAATTGTCACGGCACCCACCAACGGCGCCGCCGGGGTCATTCCAGCGACCCTGAAATACTACCTTGAACATGTACCCGGGTCCCGGCAGGAGAAGATCCCGGACTTTCTGCTGACTGCGGCCGCAATCGGTGGGATCATCAAGCAGAATGCATCGATTTCGGGTGCGGATTGCGGTTGCCAGGCAGAGGTCGGATCCGCTGCGGCCATGGCGGCAGGCGGCTTGTGCCAGGTTCTGGGCGGCACGCCTCAACAGGTCGAAAACGCAGCCGAGATCGCCCTGGAACACCACCTCGGACTGACTTGCGACCCGGTTCAGGGACTGGTCCAGATCCCCTGTATCGAAAGAAACGGGCTGGGAGCGATCAAGGCCGTTTCCTCAGCATCCCTTGCATTGCGGGGTGATGGCACGCACTTCATTTCGCTGGATGAGTGCATCGACACGATGAAGCGGACCGGCGACGACATGAACTCGAAGTACAAGGAAACATCTCTCGGCGGCCTGGCGGTCAGCAAATCAGTCAATATCCCCATCAGCCAGCCAAACTGCTGACCCGGTGCACAGCATTGCCGGGGACCAACAGAGCAGAACCGGCCCAACGCCCCATTCATTCCCAGGGCATACCCACGCCCAAAATCACAATTCGGTTGCATGTCGTGAAAGGACTGCGCGCCGATGGCAAATTCGATTCATCGTCCGAGTGCCGGACTCGTGGCCTGCTGCAATTGGCTGTAATGGACACTCCTCAACCTGCCCCCTGGGGCCCGATCGGGCTGCCTGATCCTGATTGCACTGGTCGGTGAACAATTCACCGAAGCTGCAACCGCTGGGAATGCGGGCAACCCGGGCCTGCGTCGCTTGTTGAAGAGCAGTACCGAAATATGCGACTGACTGGCAGCGAGGTTGTTGCGGAGGAAAGTACCAAATGACCAATTACCTGTTGGTTGGTGGCGGCGGCATGGTTGGCCAGAAGATTGTGGATCAACTGGTTTCCGGCACGGCCGGAGGCTCACCGGATGACACAATCACACTCTTTGATCTGGCCATGCCCGGCAATTCCGGCTCCCGTGTCAGGGAAGTCACTGGCAGCCTTGATGATGATGCGCTCGTTCGCAATCTTGCCGCCGAGCGGCCGGATGTGGTGTTCCAGCTTGCTGCAATCCTGTCAGGTGAATCTGAACTCGACTTCGACAAGGGCTGGAGGATCAACCTCTTTGCGAACTGGAATCTGCTTGAAGCGCTGAGAAAAGAGCATGAATCGAGCAATGGGGAATACAGGCCGCGCTTCGTGTTCGCGTCTTCGGTTGCCGTGTTCGGACCGCCATTTGCCGGTCCGGTTGAGGATTTGAGGATATGTGAACCAAGGACATCCTATGGAGCCCAGAAGGTTTCCTCCGAAATGATGGTATCCGACTTCAGCAGGAAGGGCTTTATCGACGGCATATCGTTGCGCCTGCCAACCATCACGGTCCGTCCCGGCAAGCCGAATTCTGCGGCATCATCCTGCTTTTCGGCCATCATTCGCGAACCGCTCAACGGCAAGCGGACCATTCTGCCAATTGCGACAAGCGTCCGGCACATGCACGCATCTCCCAAGTCGGCTGCCGGTTTCTTTTTGCACGCCGCAAGGCTGGATACAGAATGCCTCGACGGGCGGCGGGCGCTGAACATGCCCTCCATCACCTGTTCCGTGGGCGATCAAATCGACGCTCTCAAGCGGGTTGCAGGCAGCAAGGCAGCTCAACTGATCGACATGAAACCCGATCCCTTCATCGAGAGAATAGTCGGAAGCTGGGCCGAGGAATTCGATACGGAAAGGGCAACGAGGCTTGGATTCAAGGTCGAGACGAGCTTCGACGAAATAATCGCAACCTACATTTCGGATGACCTTCCGCAGCATGCCCGAAATCGGATGGGCAATTCGTCATGAACTTCAAACCACCGGACTCAGCAACTCTGCTCGCCCGCGTCGAGGTTCCCGGTACGGGCCCTTGTGTCGCCACGATCAGGGGAAAAGACGTCCTTGACCTGACATTACCGGGCATGGCGACTTGCCGGGACATCTGCGAACTGGACGACCCGGCCGCGTATGTGGCCGGAGCGGCTGGCACCGCCCTTGGCAGCGTGAACGACATCTCCGCAAATTCGGATGAACTGCATGATCGCGGTGGCCCGCGGTTTCTGGCTCCCTGCGATCTTCAGGTGGTGAAAGCCTGCGGCGTGACGTTTGCCGGCTCGATGGTCGAACGGGTCATTGAGGAAAGGGCTGGCGGAAACCCGGCTCTCGCGGAGGAAATCAGAACGCGGATCGGGAGCCGGATCGGGACCGAACTTCATAACATCATCCCGGGATCACCCCGCGCCAAGGAGATCGAGACGGCGCTCAGGCAAGAGGGGCTGTGGTCCCAGTACCTCGAGGTCGGAATTGGACCGGATGCGGAAGTATTCACGAAGTGCCCGGTCCTGTCTTCTGTTGGGCCAGGCGCAAAAGTCGGCATCCACCCGGCATCCCGTTGGAATAACCCTGAACCTGAACTCGTTCTCGTCGTGAATTCGAAGGCGAAGATCGTCGGCGTTACCCTCGGCAATGATGTAAATCTCAGGGACTTCGAGGGGCGGTCAGCGTTACTGCTGGGCAAGTCCAAGGACAATAATGCGTCGAGCGCAATTGGACCCTTCATCCGGCTTTTCGACGGCGATTTCACGATGGACGATGTGCGCTCCCTGTCGATCCGGATGCGGATTGAGGGCGCGGATGGCTTCACACTGGAAGACACGTGCCGGATGGAGGAGATAAGCCGGGACCCTGAGGACCTGGTTGGACAGACACTCAACGACAACCATGCCTATCCGGACGGGGTGGTGCTGTTCTGCGGCACGCCGTTCGCGCCCGTTGAGGACCGGGACAAAACCGGCGAGGGTTTCACCCACCATATCGGGGACGTTGTGACCATTGAAGCGCCTGAGATCGGCAGATTGGTCAATACCGTCGATCTGTCTCCTGCGTGCAGGAGATGGGAGTTTTCTGCGTCTCATCTCATGCAAAATCTGGCTGGAAGAGGGTTGCTTGCCGGTCAGGAGAGCAGGTCAGTTTGAACAAGTCAGATTTCTTGTTCAGCTACCTTTTTCTTCCGCTCTTGCAGATAATTGTGGCCGCCCGGGATCTGCCGGTTCGACAACCGGAGAATGATCGAACACCCGTATTGGAAACGCCGTGCAAGTGCCCATGGCGAACCGGTTTCTGATCCCTGTCGCCAGCGACCCAAGGCAGGGCAACGGTTGCTTGCAGGAAATTGCTCCGTGCTGATCGGCTGACCATAAATTCAGCCGGTCCGCGCCGACTCAGTAGCAGCGGCCCTCTTGCTCAGCATCGGACCCCGGCCGCGTTCTACCACATTCCTGTTTCCAGCAGCCGGTCGAGAGCAGTGTTGAAGTGCATCTTTGGCAAGATCAGGATCATGCCGGGCAGGTCTGCACCGACCGTGATAGCACCGCCACGAGCCTCATTCGATGTTCCGATTGTCCCGTCCGGGGACAGCAACAGATCGTCGAGTGGCCATTTCAGACCGGTCCCGCTGGCGACCACGGGACACATGGGAAAACACGATACGCGCGTACCGGCAGGCAAACTGATCCGGAACTCAGGCGGGCAAAGGAAACAGGCGTCCGATTTCGTCAAGAGGACAATCCTGCGGCCGGGATTGCGAACCAGTGAACTCAGCGCCGCCAGCCCGTGATCGAGACGGGGTCCTGTCACGCCGACACCGATCAGCACTGGTGCTGCGACGGACTCAATGCACTTGTCAAAGTCAGTGGTGTTCTGATCCGGATTCCTGTTGATCTCGCCGGGGGCGAACTCAAGCAGGGCCGGCTCGCGCAACGAGTCGAGATCACCGATGACCGCGCTCGGGCGCAGGCCAAAGTCCAACGCCCTGGAAGCGCCTCCATCGGCTGCAACCAGAATTGGGGCCCGGTTCAGCGCAAGCCGGATAGTCTCTTGATCGGATTCACCTCCTCCGACAACCGTAGCCCCTTCCGGGGCATCAACTATCGCCATTCAAGCGCCATCCATTCGAAACACTGAGTATCCTGCCTCCTGTTCAAACCCGGCCTGTTCCGCCTGCAATCAAGGGCAAAACCGCCTTCCAGAAGATCATCGGCCTGGCCGGGAGAGGCGGCCTCAGCCAGGATGGCAGGGATGCCGGGTGCATACGAATTGCCTAGCCGGATAGGCCGGCACTCCCAAGACCGATCAGACAAGGCGCGACTGCTGGACGGCTGCCCGGATGAAATCGGCGAAGAGCGGATGGGGGTTGAGCGGCCCGGACTTCAACTCCGGATGGAACTGAACGCCAATGAACCACGGATGCTCGGGTATCTCCAATATCTCCGGCAGCGATCCGTCCGGAGACATGCCGGAGAACAGGATGCCTTCCTCCTCAAGCCGTTCGCGATACTTGAGTGAGACTTCGTACCGATGGCGATGGCGTTCCGATACTTCCCTGCTCCCGTAAATCCCGGCAACCCGGCTGCCCTCGGCCAAAATCGCCGGATAGCCGCCCAGCCTCATCGAGGCGCCCTTGGCGCCATCCGGTGTACGCTCGATCAACTTGTCTCCCTGCTGCCACTTGTTCAGATAGTAGACAACCGGTTCAAATCTCCGTTCAGCGCCTACATCATTACCTTCATTGTGGTCGAACTCTTCGGAACCGGCATTCGTTACACCGACAAGTTCCCGGATCATCTCGATCACTGCCATTTGCATGCCCAGGCAAATGCCGAAGAAGGGAATGAGCATCTTCCGGGCAAATCCTGCTGCCCTGATCTTGCCCTCACTGCCCCGTTCACCGAAACCGCCAGGGATCAAAATGGCATGGCAGCCATTGAGCCAGGGACCGGGATCCTCCCTTTCGAAAATCTCTGCCTCGATCCAGACTGCATCGACCCTGACCCTGTTTGCGATCCCCCCGTGCGTCAGCGCTTCTCCAATCGAGCGATAGGCATCTTCAAGGCCGGTGTATTTGCCGACTACCGCGATCCTGACTTCGCCCTCCGCATTGTTGATCCGATCGGCAACTTCCGTCCAGCGTGTCAGATCCGGCGCCGCAACATCCTCCATTCCAAGCGACTTCATCACCGCATCATCCAGCCCTTCTCCATGGTAGGTCACGGGCGCGTCATAGATGGAACTCAGGGTAGGGGCCGAAATCACCGAGTCAGTGGAAACGTTGCAGAACAGCGCAATCTTGTCCCTCTCCTTCTGTGGGATTGGATGCTCCGAGCGGCAGACGAGAATGTCGGGCGAAATCCCGATCGACCTCAACTCCTTGACGGAGTGTTGCGTCGGCTTGGTCTTGAGTTCGTTGCACGCCTCTATGTACGGGATCAGAGTCACATGCACGAAGGTGCACTGATTGCGGCCACGTTCCCTTGCAAATTGCCGGATCGCTTCAAAGAATGGCAAGCCTTCAATGTCGCCGACCGTGCCACCGATTTCACAGAGCATGAAGTCGACGGTGCCATCACCAGTGCAGATGAAATCTTTGATTTCATTGGTGACGTGGGGAATGACCTGGATCGTTTTTCCGAGGAAGTCGCCGCGCCTCTCCTTTTCGAGCACGTTGGAGTAAATGCCGCCGGACGAAATGCAGTCCGACCTTCTCGCAGAGACACCGGTGAACCGCTCGTAATGACCGATATCCAGATCGGTTTCGGCGCCATCGTCGGTAACAAAGACCTCGCCATGCTCGAATGGGCTCATCGTACCGGGATCGACATTCAAATAGGGATCGAGCTTGCGCAACCGCACGGTGAAGCCGCGAGATTGCAGCAGGGCGCCGAGAGAAGCAGCTGTCAGTCCCTTTCCCAGGGACGAAACCACACCGCCCGTGATGAATACAAATCTTGTCATGGCGCGGCATCCCCGTGAGCGCTGGATCGGTTGGCGCTGCCGGACAGCCGGAACCAACCACTACGGGATTCGCAGAATACGCAGCTTCTGCTTATGTGCAACTGCCAGACGGCGGATTTTGCGCTCGGCGAGGGCCTCAAGCGCAATATTTTCTACGGGAGGCGCTACTCGGCCTTGGGAGGAGCTGCCGGAGAATCAGGATCGCTGGGCGGCAGCAGTGAACCCCCGCCGAACGGGGCATCAGCCTCTTCATCAGCCGGCTCAACGACGGCATCACCAACCCGCTCGATCACCGAGTCACCAGCCTGCTGGCGTGCCGTCAGGATCGTCAGCGACAGAGAGGTGATCAGGAACGCCACGGCTATCAGCCAGGTCAACTTGCCAAGTGCCGTTGCCGCCTGGCGGCCGGTCATGACATTTCCGCCGCCACCACCGATGCCAAGCCCCCCGCCCTCTGATCGCTGCATGAGGACGATTCCGATGAGCACGAGCGCCAGGATCAGATGGATGGTCAGTGTGACATTGCTCATTTCAAGCAAACCCTCTTGGTACGCTGCCAGTCGGCTGCGAGATGCCGGGTATTATTTGCTTACCGTTCCATCTGCAAGGACCATACGAACTTTCGTTCTTGTTGCTTCAGGTTCGTTTCCCTTTTGCATCCGGGAATTCGCGAACTATTAGGCCAATCCGCATTGTGATCGGAGGCGGCAGATTGTGAACAACACGATAGTGGCAGGGCTCCAGTGGGGCGATGAAGGCAAGGGCAAGATCGTCGACTGGCTAGCCGAACGATCCGATGTCATCGTCCGGTTTCAGGGCGGCAACAATGCCGGGCACACGCTTGTCATGGACGGGAAGGTTTTCAAGCTCAGCATGCTGCCATCCGGCGTTGTGCGGGATGGGAAATTCAACATCATCGGTAATGGGGTCGTTCTGGATCCCTGGGCATTTCTGGCAGAAGTCGACGCTCTTTCCGTGAAGGGAATCGTGATCTCCTCACACAATCTGGTTGTCTCCGAACACGCCCCCCTGATCCTACCCTTGCACCGGGAACTGGACAGCTTGAGGGAAACCCGGGCCGGCAGCGGCAAGATCGGGACAACCGGCAGGGGCATAGGGCCGGCCTACGAGGACAAGATTGGGCGTCGAGCCTTGAGGGTGGCAGACCTCCGAAGCCCTGAGTCTGTCGAATTGATGCTGAACAAATCCCTTGATCACCATAACGCCTTAAGGGCTGGACTTGGCGCCGAACCTGTAGACCGGCGCCAACTGGAAACCCGACTAATGGAGATTGCCGAGAGGTTGCTGAAGTTTGCAGGACCGGCATCGCAGATACTGCGCGACAGGATGCGCCAGGGCCAATCAGTTTTGTTCGAGGGTGCCCAAGGCGCAATGCTGGATGTTGATCATGGAACCTACCCCTTCGTCACATCCTCGAACACGCTGCCTGCTGCTGCCGCGGCCGGAGCAGGAGTTGGTGCCAGCCAGCTTGGCCGCGTCATTGGCGTTTGCAAAACTTACACCACCCGTGTCGGCTCCGGGCCCTTCCCGACCGAGCTTTCGGATGCGACGGGTGCTCATCTTGCAAGCGTCGGCAAAGAGAAGGGAACCGTAACGGGCCGGGACAGGCGCTGCGGCTGGTTCGACGCGGTGGCAGTTCGCCAGATCTGCCAGACAGCCCGTGTCGATGGCCTTGCGCTGACCAAGCTGGATGTGCTGGATGCGCTTCCAACCGTTCGCATCTGCACCGGCTACAGGCTGGACGGCGAGGAGATTGACCGCATTCCAGCGACCGTTACCGAGCAATTCAGGCTTGAACCAGTTTATGAAGACTTCCCCGGCTGGATGGGCAGCACTGCCGGTTGCCGAAGCCTGGGGGATCTTCCGTCGAATGCGCAGAGGTTCATTTCAAGGATAGAGGAGCTCACCGGGACACCGGTAGAGATCATTTCGACATCCCCCGACCGGTCGGACACGACTGCCATCGCCGGACCATTTGCCTGAGTCCGGCAGGTGTAGCTTGTTGCGCCTCGCAATTGAATTCGTCCGTGCCCGGTTGCGCAGGCAGGTGTAGCAGGCATGGGTCCAGCGAATTCTGCAATTTGCGGTGCATCCTCAAGTTTCAGCGCCATCATGTGCCGCGTGTTCACGGCCACCATTATCGGTAACAGCAGGCGTTCCTGCACGAATATGTAAGCAATTGGCCTGCTTCCCTCCCGTCAAAACCAGAAGTCTGCAATCATCGGAGTTCCGGGTAGAAAGCAGCACGGCGCAAGTGCCGTAACCCGCGCGATTTCGAGGATTGCTACTGGTTGTCGCATGAATTACCTGTCCATGTGGAAATGCAAGCCAGACTCGAATCCCATTCGGCTTAGCACACTTCCGTGACTAGCCGGGCAAGCCGCCGTAATAGAGAGTGCCAATGGAAAAGAAGAATCTAAAATTTTCAAGCCGATCACTGGGATTATTCATCATTGTCATGCTTTGCGTCGGTATACCGTTGTATAGCTACTTTGCTGTCTTAGTGGTCGAAATACTTGAACCATCTCATTTTCTGTTCGAGTTAGCCATCTATGCCTTTGCAGGAATTGCATGGATATTGCCAGTCCCGACGTTCTACTCGGTGTGGAAGGGACTCCGCGCCAAAGAAGCCGGCAGTAAACCTGGTGCTGAGGCCGAGTAGGTCTGCTCCTGCCTGCTGAACACAGTACGTAACAGTCCACTGATCAAACCCCTGTATTCGGCCGAACCTGCGATGGGCTGATTGCCGTTATTGCCAAAGTTGAACGGCTATCCTCGGCACGGTATTGTCATAGAATGATTGGATCGTTGCTTTCGAGCCTGTTCGGCGGGCAAAAGGAGGAGGAAACCCTACAGGTTGATGACAAGCTTGCACTTGCGGTTCTGCTCGTGCGCGCCGGTTACGCAGACGGCGAGTACTGCGGTGCCGAGCAGGATCGCACGGAAAGGATACTCGCTGCATGGTTCGACCTCTCCCCCGCAGAAGTGAAAGAGTTGAGGATTGAGGCAGAACAGGTTGAAGCCGATGTCGTCGACAATGTGAGTTTCACACGCGTTCTGAAGGAGATCGTTCCGTTCGACGAAAGAGAGGCCGTGGTCGAAGCGCTCTGGGAAATCGTGCTCGCCGACCAGTCCCGGGACAGTGGCGAGGACGGCTTTATGCGGCTGGCGGCCAAGCTCTTGGGGGTCAATGACCGTGACAGCGCACTGGCGCGCCAGAGAGTCATTGCGGGAATGGAATGATTGCCAGCCTCCCGATGTACGACCGTCCGGAGTTGGCCTGGGCAACTGACCGGCTCTGGCAATTGATCCGGGCCGAGTTGTCCGAAAAAGGCATTCACGCGCCGCTTTCGCTTGTGCGGGCCGCAGATTACCGCACTGTCTGGTTGCGTGATGACCTGCTGCTGTCCCAGACCTGCAGCCTGCCGTTCAGAACAGTTCTTGCAGGCAGGGTTCACTTGGTCGGAACACCTGATTGCGGATTACGCGATTGCCCGGCTGGCTATTACCAATCCATCCTTCTTGCACGAGCCGATGACAACCGGCAGCGCCTGCCGGAATTCCACTCTGCTGTGCTCGCATTCAACAGCACGGATTCTCAATCGGGATGGGCAGCGCCTCTGGAAGTTGCAACGGAACACAGGATCAGTTTCAGGGGCCTCCTTGAATCGGGAAGCCACAGAGGATCTGTGGAAGCGGTCGCGAACGGTTTGGCGGATCTGGCAGGAGTTGATGTGTTCTCCTGGCGCCAAATGCAGAAGCTGGATCACTTTGCCCGGAGGGTGCGCGTCGTCGGCCAATCCCGCTGCACTCCCGGCCTGCCGTTGATCACGGCGCGTCAGGATCTGATCGGTCAATTGTTCAGTTCCGTAGAAACTGCAATATCGAAGTTGAACGCCGCCGAAGGCGCGGTATTGCCATTCCGGGGACTGGTCCGGATTCCTGAAGCGGACTATCTTTCCCTTCCCATTCCACCGTCGGAGTCCAGCTTGGCATCATACGCAGGCCTCCGGCTGGATGCAGAGCAGCAGGCTGGCTAATGTGCGCAATGGCAGACAGCAAACAAGCCGGGGCGCAGCTCCGGCCGAAACAAGGGAGCGCCCACATGAAGATCGGGATCCTACAGGCCGGGTTCGTTCCGGACAAACTAGCGGACGATCATGGTCAGTTTGTCGATATGTTCGAAAGGCTGCTTTCAGGTCACGGATTCTCGTATGCGAGTTGGAACGTCATCCTGGACGAATTCCCCGGCTCGCCCAGTGATGCGGATGGCTGGCTGGTAACCGGTTCGAAGCACTCGGTCTATGAGGATCTCTCGTGGATCAGGAGGCTAGAACAGTTTCTGCGTGATTGCTACGATACGGATGTTCCAATCGTCGGTGTCTGTTTCGGCCACCAGGTTCTGGCCAGCGCCCTTGGAGGCAAAGTCGAGAAATACCGTGGAGGCTGGGGAATTGGACGCCATACCTATCAGTTTCACGGCAAGCCTATTTCCCTCAATGCCTGGCATCAGGATCAGGTGATAGAACTGCCCGCCGATGCCGAGGTAACAGGTAGTTCAGAATTCTGCCGCCACGCCATGCTGTCATACGGCGATCGCGCAATTTCGGTGCAAGCCCACCCGGAATTCGACCGCTCCTTCGTCAGGGGGCTGATGGAAACAAGAGGCGTAGGCGTGATCCCGGCAGAACAACTCGAAAGAGCAAACTCGACCCTTGATGAAGATGTGCAAAGCAGGGAATTTGCTGGCTTTATCGCCGGCTTCTTTCGGAATTCCGTTATGCGCCAGAGCAGGCTTGTAGCATAAGTGACGGTTCGGAAGAGGCAGAACGGAAGCTACACAAACTCTACCCGCAGCGCCCCCATGGCCCCAAAGTCGGCAGCAACCAGGCTGCCCTTTCCGACGGGGCAGTAGCCTGTGCAGGATCCGGACAAGATGATGTCCCCCCGCCCTATCGACCCTTCGCGGCCGCCCGTCTCGGCCAGCCTGTTCGCAAGCCACGCAACGGCAGCAGCCGGATTGCCCATTACACGGCCTGTTGTGCTGTTCTCAGACCTGCCGTCGACCGTTATGCTGACAGGAGTGTTCTCCAGATCGACCTGATCAGGCTGAAACCTCTCCGGACCAAGCACCATCCGGCCGAACAGCACATTATCGGCAACCATGTCTGCAGTACTGGCCTTGTGAAGCCCAATACGGGAGTCGACGATTTCAATCGCCGGGCAAACGGACTCCGTGGCTGCAAGCGCGTCCTCAACGGTTATGCCTGGCCCTACCAATTCACGGGCCATAATGAAGGCAATTTCCGGCTCGGCATACGGCTCGCACAGGCTTTCGGTATCAACCGGCGATCCGTGTTCAATCAGAAATTCGGAAAACAAATAGCCAAATTCCGGCGCATGAATTCCCAGTGACTCCTGCGTCGCTGGCGATGTGAAAGCAATCTTGAAACCAACTGGCATGCCCGCATGGCGGGCCAGCAGGTTGGCCATTCTCCGCCTGATCTCCACAGCTGCGGAGTAGTCTATTCCATCCGTTTCGCTGGGCGGCTCCACGGTTTGCCGATCCCTGACCGCCTTGTGCAGCCGCAAGGCGATGTCATCAAGGATGAGTTCGGAGAATTTCTTCTTTTCTTCTGGCATGGCCCGTCGGGACTTTTATTTCCAGCCTACAGATTGGACACTTTGGATTGAAGTTCCGCAAGCTGTTTCTTGATGTTTTCGAGTTCAGAATCGCCGGCATCCTCGGCTTCCGGCGCCTGTTCCTGGGTTCTTTCACCTGCGCCCGACCAGAAATCCATGAAAGATGACATCGCTTCGCGCTGGCGACGGTGTATGTCCCGAACCGCAAACATCGGATCGGACATCGCCTGCATGTTCTCCATCACTTGCGACTGGCTCTTCCGAAGCATTTGGAAGGACACGTCAAGGAAGTGTGGCACAACATCCTTTGCCTTATCATTGTAAGCTCGCACGACCTCAGTCAACACGTTCAACGGCAAGACTTCCTCACCCCTGGATTCATGATCGGCAATTATCTGAACCAGAAATTGCCTTGTGAGGTCGTCACCCGTCTTTTGGTCCAGGATCCGGACATCCCTTCCGGCCCGGATGAGGTCAGCAATCTCTTGAAGCGTGACATACTCGCTGGTTTCCGAATTGTATAATCTGCGGCTTGCATAGCGCTTGATTACGAGAGGCTGTTCGTCACTGCTCATCATACGATCCATGCTTTGCCGGCTTCCATCCGAATGACCGGGCTGACTCCAGCTACACTACCACAATGCAACATGAACATGAACCGCCTAACGAGTTGTGAGTTGTGTTCTGTTCCTCTGTCACGCCTGCACATCGGGGATTTCTCAGTTGATGCCTCCTGATGGCAGGGCAAGCTGGCGGCAATTGCGGTTGTGCTAGCCCCCAGTCAGATCATCACAACCAGATGCCAAGGCCCACTTAGGGTCACGCAACATGCGGCCATGATCGCCGAAATCCCCCAGTTCAGTCTTAACGAAATTGCCCGCCATGCCACCATGCCTGCAACCGTGCCCCACCGCTTTGATCGTTGTAGCAGGCGGCCAACCGTTCTGTGACGCAGCGAAGCCTGCCGGCCGAATTCAACTGTTCAGCAGCACAGTCTGAAGTTGCTTTTCCCCTGTTAAGTGCACCGGCAATTTGTTGCCTTCTCAGGACTTCACAAATGAGTTGTTGAGAATTACATTTTGCTTGTGTGGGGAAGGGAATCGGCGCGCAGGTAACTTGTGGTTATCTCTGCCGAATTTACCACATTTATGCCCTACCCACAACAACTAGTGAGTGATTTAAACTATGTCTAGTACCCAATTTTATCGGCTCTTTTGTACCGGGAGTGCCGTTGCGGCCTCCACCCCTGCCCGTGCTGGCCAGTACTTTTCTTTGCGTTTGGCCGCATATCGGCTGACTACTGCAATCGCCAAGTGGGCACTCTCAGTTTGCTCCTTCCCTTTACACATACGGAATCAAGTGGAGGGTCCGCGTAACACCCGTGGAAGCTCGCTGGTCAACCGAAGAACGATTATCCTGTCGAGGAAGCGCTTCGCTGAATCCTGCCCAGCGCTGGCACTCAGCGCGGCATTGCTGGCCGCAAGCGCATGGGACGCAGATGCGGACCCCTTGGTCTTCACCTTCTCTGACGACGGCTCAAACTCAACCATCATCCCATCAGGCAGCCTGGATCTTTCGGGCCTCCAACATTCAGAGACCCGAAGGTTGACCGCAAGCGGAGTGATTTTCCAGCACCCACAAAATGTTGCCAGTACGGCACCGGTTCCGACAATCCTTTCGATCTATAGTTCGGAAAATGGTGGGGGAGGATATTTGTACACGAGCGGCATAACCGTTACCTTCAGCGGGCTGTCCAGCTACACAGGGAAGAATGCGAATTCGAGCATTCCGTCGTACTACTCCAATCAATTCATCGCCATCCAAGGTGATCGGATCGAATTCGATTCAGATTACATCTCATCCGAAGGCAGGGAAGTCACCTACGATCCTACCGGATCGATAACCACGTTTGCTGGCACGTTGTCCGAAGTGCTGGAGGACAACAGCTTTCACTTCGAAGCAGCCATCAACGGCCAAAGAATAATCTTTACGACGGCGCAGTCAGTTCCGGCCGAGCCGGAAGACCAAACTGCAACATCCGGCAACCGGCAGGTAACGCTGGACTGGGAGGACCCGGAAGACGACAGCATCGACAGGTACGAGGTCCAGATCAAATCCGAGGACGACGACTATGGCCCATGGGTACCAATTGACGATAGCGACGAAAACACCACCAGTCATACCATCGACGGACTGACCAACGGGGTGGAGTACACGTTCAGGATTCGATCAGTAAGCGCTCTTGGCAACGGGGCAGCCGGGGAGATCACAGCGACACCAGTGGCTCCGGGGACTCCGTTGGCAGCGGAACTGACCGCAACGGCAGATACCCAAAGAGTTACCCTGACCTGGACGCATTCGGGTGACTCCAGCATCACCAAGTGGCAATACCAGCAACGCCAGGGCGGCGCAGACTTCAATGGCGAATGGAAGGACATCCCGGAAAGCAGTGCGACAACGCGGCGCTATACGGTGCGCGGACTAACCGGCGAAATCGAGCACGGTTTCCGTGTTCGCGCAGTGAACGAGATCGGCGCCGGTGCTCCATCGAATGAGGAGCGGGTGGTACCACCGCAATTGTCGGCGGAAAGAGAACAGAAGGTTATCGAGGGAGCTTTGGCAGCAACAGGGCAAGCGATACTTGCCGGTGTGACCGATGCTGTCGATGAACGGCTGCAATTGACGCCTGAAACGAGCACTCTGGTGCTGGGCGGGCAACCGGTAAGCACCGCCGGGTCGTCAAGGGACTGGGCAGTTGACCAGGAATCCGAAGGCTGGTGGCAGGGCAACACTGTCCCGGAATTCTTCAACCGCCCGATTGACGATGCCGGAATGCTGGATGGCAGCGCCTTCGCTCTGTCATTGAGCGGGGAGGGTGCTGGCGGCAGCAACAGCGGCTGGACCATTTGGGGCCGGGGCGACCTTCGGCAGTTCGAAGGGAAGATCGGTGCAGACGGCTGGGACGGCACTGTCAAGTCGGCATTGCTGGGATTTGACACCCAAGCGAACGAGCGACTGCTCGCAGGCATTGCTGTGTCCAGAAACCGCGGCAAGATCAACCTGGTTACGGACGAGGTGGGCAGCCGTGTTGAAACCTCACTGACGGCTGCATGGCCGTATGTGCAGATGACCATGCCAAGTGGCCCCGGGGCAGTTCGGGTTGTGCTCGGCCTCGGCAGCGGCCAAGCGGAGCATCATTCCGAGAATGGCGACATTACAAGAGCAGGCCTCTCGATGACGGCGGCATCGGTTGGCACTCGTTTGGCGGTGTTACAGCAAGGGCAAGTCACTCTGTCGCTGCCGGTCAAGACAGAGGTGGTCCAGCTCAAGACCAACGGGGACGGAGCAACGGCGATCGGGGGTCTTTCGATCAAGAGTTGGCGAGCGAGCAGCGGCGTGGAAGTTGCCCATTCAGGTGTTGCGCTCTCGGACTCCGGGTGGGTTCTCACGCCACGCGGTTCAGTGTCGTTCCGCTGGGATGGCGGCGACGGTGTAACTGGCAAGGGCATTGAAGTGGGTGGAGGTTTTGGCCTGCATGCGCCCGGCTCCCGTGTGAGCTTGAATGCCAGTGGGCGTTGGCTGGCAACGCACTCGGCTGACGACCTGCGAGAGTGGGGAGCCAGCATCGGCGTGCAGATTGCGCCGGACTCCCAAGGACGCGGCTGGTCGGCGTCGCTTCGCCAGGAATGGGGCTTACAGCATGAGGACGCCCTGTCAGGCGGTACGGTATTCCAAAGCGACGCCGTCGTAACAGCGCCAACGGCTGGATCTCTGGCGGCGCAGGCGGGCTACGGGTTTGGCATGATGGATGGTCTGCTGACAGTGTCTGCTGATGCGAAATTGGCAACAGGCAACGAGGAAGTGCCGCAATACGGAGTAGGCATGGAATTTGCGCTGCCTGGCGGCTTGTCTGCCTCATTGAGCGGAGAGCATAGTGATGCCATTGCCTCCGACACCCGTTTTGGAGCAGGCGTGCAACTGCGCTTCTGAAAGCAGCCAACTGCAAACTGAAATGGTTGCCGTTTGGGATTGAGATGCCCGGGGCCAACCACCGACTGATTATTCAGCCACTGAGCCTGTCGAGGAGTTGGCTTCAATCGATTGGGTTGCGAGGCTCTGCCGGTCATTCACTTGTTGGTAGGACCGGCACCCAAGCAAGGCGAGGTCAGCCTACGCCTACCGCGCATTCGTGAACGAGATATGCGTTTCCCGCTGAAGTTGCCTCGAATTCGAACTGGAATAACCGGCTGAATTGCTGTCTGCCAATTCGCCCATGCCACACCTGATCCCATCAGGGAGAGCATGTTACGGTTGCCCGGCAGTTACTCTTTGGTATTCGCATTCAAGGTTAACCCGGGGAGGCTGTACCTCGCTCAAGGGTTACGGCCACCAGTGCAAAAGTGACGCTCGCACTTCCGCCATTGCCATACAACTTCATGTGCCACTTTCGATCATACTCTTGCTGAGAGAATCGGGGCACTACCGATCTTCTGACTGTCAGCAGTAGTCTTCAGGCCCTTGCGCCTGCTTTTCCGAGTATCTGGGTCCGTGAGCCCAACCGGGCGGCAGACTCTTTTCGATTTCCCTTTCCATTTCGTCGGTGAGTTCAAACTGGCAACCGGCAAGCAGTTCCTTGAGGTGTTTTGCATTCCTGGTGCCGGGGATTGGAACAACTGCCGGACTGCGCTTCAGTAGCCACGCAATCGCCACAGCAGCAGCCGGCTCACCGATCTTGCGAGCGAATTCCCGAAGCGGCTGGCTGGCTGCAAGGTTCCGCTCGAGATTGCCGCCAGTGAACCGTGGATTGGCCCTGAGGAATGCTGACCCTTCAACCCGTTCCGGCGTCGGTGGATCGTCGGTCAATAGCCCCCGTCCGACCGGGGAGAAAGCTACGAGAGTGACCTGCATCCGTTCACAGGCCTGGACGATGCCAAGCTCGGGAAGCCGGGTCTGCAGGGAATACTCGGACTGGACTGCGGCAACAGGGTGGACGGCCATCGCCCGCCTTAACGAAGACGGCGCAATCTCGGAGAAGCCGAACGCCGCAATCTTCCCCTTCCTGACCAGTGCAGCAAGTGCTTCGGTCACCTCCTCGATTTCAAACCGCCTGTCCCGCCTGTGTACGTAAAACAGATCCAGCTGGTCGACACCAAGGCGGCCCAGACTCCTGTCGAGTTCCTGTTCAAGGTGCTCCGGACTATTGTCAAACCAGCGCTCTCCTGTGTCAGGATTACGGCAAATCCCGGCTTTCGAGGCTATGGTGAATGGCAGGGTGTTCTTGTTGCGATAGCGCCTGAAATACCGTCCAATCACCGCTTCCGAACGGCCCATGCCATAGACATTTGCCGTGTCGATATGGTTGACTCCGGCGTCGAGGGCAGTGTCGAGGACCTGGTGGCATTGTTCTTCCGTAACCTCGCCATAGGCTGGCGAAAACGACATGGCTCCGACACCGAGCGGAAACAATTCCGGCCCGTTGCTCCCAAGTCTTCTTGGCTGGATCATGTCATTGCCTCCCTATCGTTCCAATCGTCGCTGCAAGTATGGCCAAATGCCGCACGGCACGGCCAGAGCCACGCGCATGATCGGTTGCAGTTGAATTGCCTGCTACTGCCCGTCAGTGGATTGCGGGCTCGGGCACTGGCGCGCCGAAATCCGTCTTGAGAAAGTCAAAATCGCAACCTTTGTCCGCCTGCTCGACATGTCTGGAGAACATCCACCCATAGCCACGTTCGTAGCGAGGCGGCGGTGGACTCCAACTCCGACGGCGCTCCTCGAACTCAGCCTCTGAAACTCTGGCCGAAAGCAACTGCCGTTCCACATCCAGTTCGATGATGTCGCCGTTCCTGATCAACGCAAGCGGGCCTCCCACATAGGCCTCTGGCGCCACATGCAATACGCATGCACCAAATGACGTCCCGCTCATCCGCGCGTCCGAAATACGCACCATGTCTCGGCATCCCTGCCTGAGCAGCGCGCTCGGCATCGGGATCATCCCCCATTCCGGCATGCCCGGCCCCCCCTGCGGGCCGGCATTGCGCAGGACAAGCACATGATCCGGCGTCATTGGGTAGTCTGGATCGTCGATGATGGCTTTCAGTTCCGGATAGCTGTCCGCAATGATGGCCGGGCCTGCGTGGCAGCGGAATTTTGGCTCGCAGGCTGCTGGCTTGATCACAGCTCCGTCGGGAGCAATGTTGCCCCTTAGCACTGCAAGCGAGCCTCTCTCATAAACCGGGTTGGCGACAGGCCGGATGACATCGGTGTTGTGATTAACTGCGCCTTCGAGACCTTCCCCGATGCTCTTGCCGGTAACCGTCAATGCCGACAGGTCGAGTCTGTCCGAAATTTCCTTCATGAGCGCCCTCAGCCCACCGGCGAGAAAGAAATCCTCCATCAGGTACTTGGACCCGGATGGCTTGAGATTGGCGATAACGGGAGTGTCACGAGAGACCTGATCAAAATCATCAAGACCCCAGTCGACGCCGGCTCGGCGAGCCATGGCGATCAGATGGATGATGGCGTTGGTTGAACATCCTGTCGCCATCGCAACGACAGTCGCATTGCGGGTTGCCGCTTCGGTCATGATTTGGGTTGGCGTAAGATCCTCCCACACCATTTCGACAACCCGCCGGCCGCAGGCCGCAGCCATGCGCTTGTGGGCAGAGTCAGGTGCTGGAATTGAGGAAGCCCCTGGAAGCGTCAGGCCGTAAGCATCAGCGATCGACATCATGGTCGCAGCAGTGCCCATGGTCATACATGTGCCGTATGACCTTGCTATCCCGCCTTGCACACCCTCCCATTCTTTCTCGCCGATCTTGCCGGATCGCCGGTCGTCCCAGGCTGTCCAGACATCTGTACCTGACCCAAGAGTGCGTCCGGCGAAATGCCCCCTCAGCATTGCCCCCGCCGGAACAAAGATGAAAGGCAGCCCCATTGAGACCGCACCCATGATCAGCGCAGGGGTCGACTTGTCGCACCCTCCGAGCAAAACGACACCGTCAACCGGATGGGAGCGCAGCGTTTCTTCCACTTCCATGGCACCCATGTTCCGGTACAGCATTGAAGTCGGCTTCAGGAACTGCTCGGAAAAGGAATGAACTGGCAGTTCGACAGGCATTCCGCCTGCCTGCAAAACTCCGCGAGACACCCAACCGGCCCTGTCCCGCAGATGATGGTGGCACGGAGACAGATCCGACCAGGTGTTGATTATCGCGATGACGGGCTTTCCATGCCAGTCTTCACCAGTAAGGCCCATCTGCATCGCCCTCGAACGGTGACCCATGGACCGCAGGTCGTCGGGAGCAAACCAGCGAGCACTCCTCAACTGGCTGTATGGTTTCGGCATGAAATTTCTCGCTGAATTCCCGGTGCATCACTAGAACCGCCGCCGCCTTCCGGGATGCCGACGCGGCGCCTCCCTAGAATTGGTTACAGTCGGCGTTTCCGCCCGTCAACCTGGGCACAATTGGGCCCGTCTCCCAAATCCAAGCGCAGCAAAGACATGACCGGCCGGCTGATGAAAGCCTCAGGCGACATGTGAGGTTGAGCATTCGGGCAGCAATTCCAGGGGTGGCTCTGACAACGCCCCCTCCCCCTGATGACCGCATGAAGCATATTCGCTTGCCAGCTCTTCGAACCTGGCGCTGTGGTGCTCCATCCGGAATTGGAAGGAACAACCAAAGGCGCAATTGCAGACGGCAGGCGATACCGGTTTCAGAAATGGTCCTGAAACCCGCGTTGACTGGACCGATGGAACCGTCAAGATCGCAATTCCGTGAACGGGGTTGCCTTGCCGGGCATTGGCGGGCATCGTGCCGTCCTCACGCTGGCGCCCATGTGCGCGTCACTGCCACTGCCCGCCGCTTCCAATTGGCTGCAATGCCGGAGGTCACGCGGGCAGACCAGACCGACCGGGAGGAAGAACAGGATGCAAATGACTACTGGAAGCGGAATTTGGTCCGGGCGCCCGGTCAGGACAACTCTGAGCGCGGTCTGCCTGGCCGCTGCCGCGGTTACGCTGCCATTTGGTTCAACAGATACCGCACAGGCTGATGATGAGACGATCGTCACATCCCATGGCATTTCAACCTTCGGGGACCTCAAGTACCCGGCGGACTATACACATTTCGACTTCGTGAATCCCGACGCGCCCAAGGGAGGCGAGATGTCCACCTGGGCCTACGGAACCTTCGACACCTTCAACCGGTTTATTGTCAAAGGGACCGCAGAGTGGTTTTCGAACATTCTCTATGAGTCACTCATGGCCCGGTCCCATGACGAAGCCGACACCCTATACGGGCTGTTGGCTGAGAGCATAACCTACCCCGAACCAGGCCGGCAGTGGGCCGAATTCAAGATCCGGCCGGAAGCTCGCTTCTCCGATGGATCTCCTGTGACCGCAGCCGATGTCGTGTTTTCCTACGAGATGCTCTCTACCAAGGGCAGCCCTGCCTACAGGATCCCATACGGGAACATTGAGAAGGTCGAGGCCCTCGACGACCTCAGGGTCAGATTCACATTCAAGGACGGCGCCAATGTGCGCTCCATGCCTCTTCAAGCTGCGTCGATGCCGGTGTTTGCAAAATCGCATTTTGAAGATCGCGAATTCGACGAAGGTTCAATAGACCCGCTGCTGACCTCCGGTCCCTATGTCGTCGAGTCGGCAAAGCCGGGCCAGGTCGTCGTCTACAGGCGGAATGAGGACTACTGGGGGCAGCATCTACCCTTCAATGCCGGCCGGAACAATTTCGACCGGTTGGTGATCGAGTATTACACCGACTACACGGCCGCATTCGAAGGCTTCAAGGGCGGCGCCTACGACTTCAGGGAGGAGTACTACTCCAAGCTGTGGTCCACTGCCTATGATTTTCCCGAGATCAAGCAGGGAACGGTGGTCACGGAAGTGATCGCTGATGGCAGGCCTTCCGGGGCGCAGGGATTCTGGCTGAATCTGAGAAGGGACAAGTTCAAGGATCCGAGAGTCAGGATGGCAATCGGAATGGCGTTCAATTTCGAATGGTCAAACCAGACCCTGTTCTACGAGGCATACAAGCGCACGGACAGTTTCTGGGAAAACTCGGTTCTTCAGGCAGAAGGTATGCCGTCCCAGGCTGAACTGGAACTGCTTGAGCCACTGCGAGGACTCATCCCCGAGGAGGTCTTTACCGAACCGGCATTCAGCCCCTCGAAGTCCGACCCGGAGCGGCTGTCCGACCGGCAGCAATTGCGGGCAGCCGGAAGACTGCTCGACGAGGCCGGCTGGGTATTATCCGATGGTGTTCGACGCGACGCCGACGGCAATGCGTTGTCACTGGAGTTTCTGAACGACTCGCCGAGTTTCGACCGGATAATCAACCCGTACGTTGAAAATCTTGCCAATCTCGGGATTCAGGCGAGCGTGCGGCGCGTCGACGCGGCTCAATTCAACCTGCTGAGGGATCAGTTCGATTTCGACATATTGACGCGGCGCTATTCGTTCGGATTGACTCCCGGCGCCGACATCCGGGCCGCATTTGGATCGGCAGCTGCACAGAGCCCCGGCAGTGACAATCTGGCCGGAGTGGAGAATGAAGGTGTGGACTCGCTCATCGGCGCCATCGAAAGCGCTTCGACCAGGGAGGAAATGACGGTCGCGGTCATGGCCCTGGACAGGGTGCTGAGGGCAATGCACATCTGGATTCCACAATGGTACTCCGGTTCGCATCGCGTGGCCTACCGCAACAACTTTTCAAGGCCCGAAAACAAGGCGCCTTACACGCTGGGTGAATTGAACATGTGGTGGTACGATGAGCAGAAGGCGTCGGCAACAGGCGAAGCCGCACAATAGCCGTCTAACTGCAGACTAATGCAACACCAGCTGTTTTTCGGGCGCGGCGGTATTGCTGCGCCCTGCTGCCAGGATCAGCCGGTTTTGCCAGTCATCCTGACATAACTTCCCGGAGCATCGCAGAGCACCGGGTGGTCGGCATCGCCAAGTTCGCGCGCCGGCACCATTCCACCTGACCTGCGTCCAACCCACTTGGACCAACGCTGCCACCAGGATTGCGGCAGAAACTCGGCTTCCGATAGCCAACTTTCCGGGTCGTCGGACAGGCTGTTGCTCGTATAGTGTCCGTACTTTCCGCCTTCCTCAGGATTGACAATGCCGGCTATGTGCCCCGACTGCGACAACACGAAGGTTTTGTCCCGGCTGCCCATCTTGCACACACCCTGATACGAACTCCGCCAGACTGCGATGTGATCGGACTCGCAGGCAATGGCCATAAGGGGATGGCGTATATCGGAGACCGATACGGTCTCTCCCAGCAATTTCACCCCGCCGTCTGCGAAACCGTTGTTCAGGCACAGTCCGCGAAGATACTCGACGGTCATTCGCGCAGGAAGATTGGTTGAGTCGCCATTCCAAAAAAGCAAGTCAAAGGCGGGAGGAGCCTCTCCCAGCATGTATGAACGGATTGCCGGTCCATACACGAGATCGTTGGCGCGCATGAATGAGAATGTGCGCGACATGTATTTCGACGGAAGATAACCCTTCTCGGCAACTTCGCGTTCAATGCCTTGAAGGAAATCATCCTGTACAAACACCGACAATTCCCCGATGTCGGTAAAGTCGGTCAGTGTCGTCAGGAATGTCGCCGACCTGATTGATTTGTCGCCCTCCTTCGCCATGTATGCCAGCACCATTGCCAGCAAGGTGCCGCCAATGCAGTAGCCAACTGCATTGACCTGCTTTTCACCCGTTACCGCAAGCACCCGCCGCACCGCCTCCATGAGGCCTTCATCCGCATACGCTTCCATGCCGACTTCCCGGTGCTCGGGCCCCGGGTTAACCCAGCTCACCACAAAAACGGTGAAGCCCTGAGCAACTGCCCAACGGATGAAGCTGTTCTCGGGTTTGAGGTCGAGAATGTAGTATTTGTTGATCCAGGGCGGAATGATCAGCAGCGGTGTCCGCTTCACCTGTTCCGTTGATGGCGCAAACTGGATCAGTTCGAAGAGGCGGTTTCGGTAGACGACCCCGCCAGGAGCCGTTGCCAGATTGCCGCCTACCTGGAATGCGTCCGGATCTGCCAGGGTGATCGACAGCTCCCCATCGTTGCGCTCCAGATCCGTTACGAGGTTTTCAAGACCGCGCACGAGTGACTCGCCTTCGGTCTCCACAGCTTTGGCGAGCACTTCAGGATTGGTTCCGAGGAAGTTGCTCGGACTCATCATGTCAACAATTTGCCTGGCGAAGAACTCAAGGCGTGCCTTGTCCTGGTCACCAAGCCCTTCCATATCCCGGACGGCCGAAGTTATCGCTTCGGAATTCAGCAGATACTGCTCCTTGATGAGGCGGAAATAGGGATTGGTTTCCCATAACTCGTTGCGGAATCGCCGGTCGGATTTGCGGGTATCCTTGCCGCCCTCGTCCGCTTCCCCTTGAGAAGATTGCTGCGCCTCCATCCAGAGCTTCAGCGACTTGCTCCAATATCCTACCTGCCGCTCGAGCATTCGGCCGGGATTTGCAATGGCGTCATGGACGGTCGCAGTTGCTGCCTTGGCATAGAACTCGTTACCTGGTCCTTGCATGTCGCCTTCGACCGGTTTGCCTTTTGCAAGCGCAGCGAGCAAGCGCTGGTTAAGCGCCTCAATTCTTTCAAGGTTTTGCCTGAATTGATCGCCGGCTTCTCCGGCCGGCCCAGCAGACTCCTGCATGCTTCCATCCATTTCGTTATGGCAATGCCGCCTACGCGCATGTAGACACGGCTTTCGTAGTTAAGTTCAATCTAAGGCAGTAAATCCCCAATGCAACCAATTGGCCGACTTTCCGGTTACGAAATCCTCAATCATGCTCACAAAACAGGCCGGCAATTCGGCGCCCTGACCAGGGAATTCTGGTCCAGCCCGGTATTCGGCAAATGCCCCAGCGCAGTCCCGGCGATGTTTGCCGCCTGTGGCGAACTCGCCGAACGCAGTTGTTCCAGAATCAATGCCATTCCGGAATGGGACATCAAGCTGGAAGGTCCGGACGGACGGGAACTGCCTGTCCAGCGCATGGTGGTGAGCGCCAAGCCATTTTGCAATCTTGTGAGGTTCGAGACAGGCTCAAGGGAAGCCCCCGAACGCCAGGTCCTGTTAGTCCCCCCGATGTCGGGACACCATCCGACGCTGGTGCGCAAGACAGTGGGTTCCCTGCTTCCGCAATGCGATGTGTTTGTGGCCGAATGGAAAAACGCACGGGATGTTCCTGTCAGCGAAGGCAGTTTCGATATCGAGGACTTTGTACTCTATCTGGTTGATTTCATTCGCCAACTGGGGCGCAATACGCATGTTCTGGCCGTTTGCCAGCCAGCCCCGGCAGCTCTTGCGGCCACGGCCTTCCTCGCTCAGGAGGAACCGGCGGCCCAACCTCTCTCACTGGTGCTGATGGGCGGTCCCATCATCCCTGATGCCGCTCCGACCGATGTCACTGCATTCGGCAACAGGGTAACACAGGGACAGCTCGAACACTTCATGGTCCAGAGGGTGAGTGCCGGCCATGCAGGGGAAGGACGACTGGTATTCCCCGGTTCGATTCAACTTTCCTCATTCATGTCCATGAACCCCGAGCTTCACTACTCGGCATTCGTCAGGCAATTCGGACGCATTGCCAAGGGCATTGCCAACGGAGACGACCGGCACAACCGGTTCTATGACGAATATCTTGCCGTGATGGACCTTCCGGCCGAATTTTATCTCTCGACTGTCAACCGGGTCTTCAAAGACAGTGAATTCGCACGCAATTGCTTCAGCCTGAAGGGGCAACCTGTCGACCTCAGGAAGATTTCTGCAACTGGTGTTCTGACCATTGAGGGCGGCCGGGACGATATTGCCGCTCCGGGACAAAGCTCGGCGGTGCTGCCCATGCTCTCGGGGATTCCTGACAAACTGAAGGCAATGCATGTCGAACCGGATGCGGGTCATTACGGGATCTTCTCGGGCTCGGCCTGGCGCAACAGCATCCTTCCCGTCGTACTGGACTTCATTGACGCGCGGCTTTCGGATATCAGGGTGGCATAGGACGCCACTGGCCAAACGGTTCGCAACCATAGGCCAATCACCAGCGCTGCTGCTGATGGCGCTGCGAAATAGCGATATACCTGCAGCGCACGCAGAATTCGGAATGAATGGAGCCCGGAGGGCATGATTGCCAGCCTGTTTGCCGATCACTGGCAGGCATATCTCGTGCTTGCAGTCATCGCGGTGATGTTTGTGCTGTTCGTCAGCGAAACCTATCCGCCTACTGTCGTCTCGATCTCCGCCGCCGCTTTCCTGCTGGCAACCGGAACCCTGCCCTACCAGTCGGCGCTGGCCGTGTTCGCCAACCCGGCGCCTTGGACAATTGCCGCGATGTTTGTGCTCTCCGGCGCGCTTGTCCGTACCGGCGCGCTTTCGGCGTTTACCGAATGGGTTGCCAAGAGGGCAGAAGCAAACCGGACAGTGGCACTCTCTGGCGTTGCGGCCTTCGTCGTGGCTGCATCCGCCTTCGTCAACAACACGCCAATCGTTGTCGTAATGATCCCTGTTGTGACAAACCTTGCCAAGAAAATCGGCATTGCTTCCTCGAAGTTGCTGATCCCCCTTTCCTACATGTCCATCTTCGGGGGCATCTGTACGCTCATTGGAACATCAACCAATCTCATCGTCGACGGTGTTGCCAGGGATGCCGGGCTTGCGCCCTTCACGTTGTTCGAGGTTACGCCGTTGGCGGTCATTCTTGCTGCCTTCGGAGCGCTCTATCTGGCGGTGGCAGGCCGGTTCCTGCTCCCCGAGCGCGAGACTCTCGGCGAACTGCTTCGAGACCGTTCAGCCATGAGGTACTTCACCGAACTCGTCATTCCGGAAGGCAGTTCGCTGGCCGGAAAGAGTACCAGAGAAATCGACCAGTTTGCAGGCAAGGGCGTCAGGATCATCGACGTATTCCGGGAGGGTGTGCGGCTGAGCAATGCCGGAGATCTGACACTGAAGGAAGGTGACCGGGTATTGCTGCGCACGGCGGCAACCGAGTTGCTGGGCCTTCACGAAAGCGGCAGCATGCTGACGGCCGAGAAGATCTCCTCGCGCGAGTCCCGCACTGTCGAGGTTCTGATCTCACCGAGGTGCCGCATGGTCCGCAAGACCATCGGCTCATTGGATCTGGCTGGCCGCTACGGGATATATGTGCTTGCGGTGCACCGGCCCCGTCGGGGAGCCGGCATCAGCCAGATCGATACGCTTGAGGTCGCAGTAGGAGATACTCTCCTGATCGAGGGTGTGCCTTCCGACATTCGCAGATTTGCACTTGAGCAGGAGACCTCCGAAATCGCGGAACCGGCTGCTCGTTCATATCGCCGGCACAAGGCTCCGATTCCCTTTCTGGTCATGGCGGCGCTGGTCATCCTGGCCACGCTGGGCGTTGCGCCGATCTGGACACTGGCGGTGATCGCTGTAGCCATTGTTTTGTTGACACGATGCATCGATGTCGACGAAGCCCTGTCGTCAATCGACGGCAACCTGATGGCCCTGATATTCTCGATGCTTGCCGTCGGGGCAGCGATGAATTCGTCAGGCGCCGCAGCACTCATCGCTGAAACTGCTGCCCCTTACCTCCTGGGACTGCATCCAGCACTGGTCGTATGGGCCATATACCTGATGACATCAGTTCTGACGGAACTGATCTCCAACAACGCGGTCGCAATCGTGATCACCCCGATTGCCATCGGCGTGGGCATGTCCCTCGGCGTTGACCCCCGCCCCCTCGTGATCACAGTAATGATCGCCGCGTCTGCCAGTTTCGCAACGCCAATCGGTTACCAGACAAATACACTGGTCTATGGCCCCGGCGGATACAGTTTCAGAGACTTCATCCGGATTGGCCTCCCCCTGAACATCTGCATCGGTATTTTGACCAGCTTACTGGTGCCTTTGCTGTGGCCGTTATGAACTGGCATGTTGCCTTTCATCGCCCGGGAACCCGGTTGGCGGCGGCCAGCGGCAGCCCAAACCCGGGATTGCCCCATTTGAGGAATGAGCCTTGAGTCGCTTCACCGTGGCGATTGACGGCCCGGCAGCAGCCGGCAAGGGGACCATTGGCCGGGCGTTGGCAGACCGGTTCGGTTTCCTGCATCTGGACACCGGGCTTCTATACCGGGCCGTTGCCCGCCGTCAGCTTGAGCGCGGCGGGGGAGATGCCGCGGATATTGCCCGCAATCTCGTGCCAGATGACTTGTCAGTTGACGGGTTGCGGACGAGGGAGGTCACCCGGGAGTCTTCGAGGATTGCCGCCATTCCCGAGGTGCGCGCCGCATTGCTGGAGTATCAGCGGCGGTTCGCCCGCCGCCGCGGAGGAGCGGTTCTTGATGGCCGCGATATTTCTACGGTCATCGTGCCTGATGCCGAGGTCAAGTTGTTTGTCACCGCCCGCGATGATGTCAGGGCGAATCGCCGGTTCGAGGAATTGACCGCAGCAGGACGCGACACCACATTTGAGGAAGTGCTGGCGGATCTGAGGGAACGCGACCGTCGCGACCGAAAAAGAGGCCTTGCAGCACTGAAAATGGCAGCAGATGCCATCTTGCTTGACACAACGGAATTGTCTATTGAGCAGGCCATCGAAATGGCGGTTTCCGCCGTAAACGACAGATTGAGCGCGGTCCGGTGATTCCGGGCCGGCAGTTTCTTATGTACATACCGGCACTTGCCGGACCTGAAACCTGGCGGCCGGCCGAGCCGGACCGCACCACAAATTGGGAGCATTTGGATCCTTGCCTCAAGACGTAACGACTGAAAAACCGGACATGCAGACGTTCGAAGCCCTGCTTGAAGAGAATTTGAGCACTGCGACGCCCAAAGAGGGCAGCGTGGTCAAGGGAACGGTGATAGCCATAGAGGCCGGCCACGCAATCGTCGACATCGGCTACAAGATGGAAGGCAGGATCGAACTCAAGGAATTCACCGGCCCCGGCGACATGGAAGAGGTCAAAGTCGGCGACGAGGTCGAAGTCTATCTGGACCGTGTTGAGGATGCCCGCAGCGAAGCCGTAATCTCAAGGGACAAGGCGCGCCGGGAAGCGGCATGGGACCGGTTGGAAACAGCGGTCAACGACGACGCCAAGGTGGAAGGCGCAATCTTCAACCGGGTCAAGGGCGGCTTTACGGTCGACCTCGGTGGCGCAGTCGCATTCCTGCCGGGTTCGCAGGTGGATGTACGCCCGGTCCGCGATGCAACAGCCCTGATGGGCATCAAGCAACCATTCCAGATCCTCAAGCTGAACCGCCGGATGAACAATATTGTCGTTTCCAGGCGGGCAGTGCTTGAAGAAAACCGCGCTGAGCAACGGGCGGAAATCATCAACCGTTTGAATGAAGGCGATGCCATCGACGGCGTGGTCAAGAACATCACCGACTACGGCGCATTCGTCGACCTTGGCGGCGTCGACGGCCTGCTGCACGTCACAGACATGGCCTGGCGGCGCGTCAACCACCCGTCGGACATTCTCAAGATCGGTGAGACCATCACCGTTCAGGTCATCAGGATCAAACGGGACACCCACAGGATTTCTCTTGGGATGAAGCAACTCCAGCAGGATCCCTGGCTTACCGTCGAAGAGAAGTTCCCGATCGGGTCCCGGCACTTTGGCACAGTCACCAATATTACCGAATACGGCGCATTCGTCGAACTTGATCAGGGCGTCGAGGGACTCGTGCACAAGTCCGAGATGTCCTGGACGAAGAAGAACGTCGACGCGGGCAAGATCGTATCGACCTCCCAACAGGTCGAGGTCATGGTCCTGGGGATCGATCTCTCCAAGCGGCGTGTGTCTCTGGGCCTCAAACAGACCCGCGACAATCCCTGGAAGTCCTTTGCAGCCAACCATCAGGTCGGCGACCGCATACAGGGCGAAGTCAAGACAGTTACCGAATTCGGCGTGTTTGTCGGTCTGGAAAACGACATCGACGGGATGATCCATCTGTCCGAACTTACCTGGGACAGGGCCGGCGAGCAGGCTCTGAAAGAGTTCCGCAAAGGGGATACGGTTGAGGCGGTCGTTACGGAAATCGACGTCAATCAGGAACGTGTTGCCCTTTCGATCAAGGGCCTGTCAGGAGATCCATTCTCCGAAGGCACTGCCGGTCTCAAGCGCGGCGCCATCATTTCGGTTCAGGTCTCTGCCATTGAAGACAATGGCGTGGAGGTCACCTACAATGGAATCAAGGCCTTTATCCGGCGTTCTGACCTCAGCAGCGAACGCTCTGAGCAGCGGCCTGATCGTTTCAACGTAGGCGATATCGTGGATGTTCGTGTGGTCTCGATTGACCATAAGACCCGGCGATTGAATGTATCAATCAAGTCCAGGGAAATCACGGAAGCCAAGGAAGCGGTCGAACAATACGGCTCTTCTGATGCTGGCGCATCGCTCGGCGACATTCTCGGCGCAGCCCTGAGAAACAGGGAAGAGGGCGAGAACAACTGAGCCGGGGCCGCTGCCAGCTGGAGCGCTCCGACGGTGTGGTATTTGGCATTCCAGCCGCCTCCGATAACCTGTATGCTCCCTTCCGCGCCAACCGCGCTCACGACCGTTCCGCCCGCCGGGTGCATGGGACGCAGACTCCCGGCCGACCAGTGAGGACACATGAACCGCAACGATCTGATCGAGAGAATTAACTTCAAGTACCCCGAACTCCTTCCGAGCGAAGCAAGGCGGGTCGTCGACACCGTCTTTGCCGAAATCACCGACACAATGCGTGACGGCAACCGCGTGGAACTGCGCGGTTTTGGTGTTTTCTCGGCGAGGCAACGGCGGGCGAAGACCGGCCGCAACCCCCGGACCGGCGAACCCGTGGATGTCGCCCCGAAGACCGTCCCATTCTTCAAGACCGGCAAGCTCATCCGAAACCGGCTCAATCCCGGTTCATAGTCGGCATCCTGCAGGTGCATGATGCTTGCCCTCCGCTGGATGTTCCTGATCGCTATCGGGTTGATACTGATCGTCCTGGCGGTAGCCAACCGCGCCCCGGTTACTCTGAGGTTGCTTCCTGATGAGTTGGCGCATGTCACCCCGTTCCCTGGGGTAATCACACTTCCGCTGTTTCTGGTAATTTTTGCCGGAATTATCCTTGGCCTCCTGATCGGTTTCTTCTGGGAATGGATGCGCGAACGCAAACACCGGCAGGCAGCTGTTGCAAGGCGGCGCGAGATCGCCCGGCTGGAAAATCAGGTTGATGGTCTCAAGAGCGAGAAGGCCGGCGACCGGGACAGCATCCTTGCACTTCTTGACTGATCAGGACTGTACAGGATCGGCCGTGAACCAGAATATCAGAGTCAAGATTTGCGGACTGTCCGACCCTGGCGATGTCGAATTCGCAGTAGACGCTGGCGCAGATTATGTCGGCTTCGTTCTGTTTCCGAAATCGCCCCGGCATGTGGCGGCAGCCCAGTTGCGGGAACTTGCTTCAGCAGCCGATGGAGCAATCACCGTTGCAGTCCTGGTCAATCCGGACGACCAGGAAATCGGTTCCATACTCAAAGAAACACGTCTCGGAATGCTCCAGCTTCACGGCGGTGAAACACCGGAACGGGTGGCGGAGGTCAGGGAACGATTTGGGGCGCCGATCATGAAAGCGATCGGGATCAGGGACGAGGCGGATATCAACTCGATCGACATTTATGCCGAAGTTGCAGATCAGTTGCTCCTCGATGCCAAATCACCCCCGGGCATGCAGCGGCCGGGGGGTTCCGGGACTTCATTCGACTGGCAATTGATTGCGGACCGCAGTTGGCAGACTCCCTGGATGCTTGCCGGAGGACTCGACGCAAGAAACGTCCAGGTTGCGCTTCAAGAATCAGGCGCAGCGCAAGTAGATGTTTCGTCGGGCGTGGAGTCTGCTCCGGGCCGCAAGAACCGATCAAAGATATCGAGTTTCATCAACACTGTGAGAGGCTGCTAAAATGCAATCCCAACTTGCGAACACCCTGAGAAGCGGTCCTGACGACAGGGGGTTCTTCGGACGCTTTGGCGGCCGTTTTGTCTCGGAAACGCTCATGCCCCTGATCCTGGATCTAGAGCAGGAGTTTGAGACGGCGCGCAACGACCCGGATTTCTGGGCGGAAATGGACGAGTTGTGGAACCATTATGTCGGGCGGCCCTCGCCTCTCTATCATGCCGAGCGGCTTACCGAGCATTTTGGTGGCGCGAAGATCTACATGAAGCGCGATGAGCTCAATCATACGGGCGCGCACAAGATCAATAATGTGCTCGGACAAATCTTGCTGGCCCGGCGGATGGGAAAGACACGGATCATCGCCGAAACTGGCGCGGGCCAGCACGGCGTGGCGACGGCAACCGTCTGTGCCAGGTTTGGCCTGGAATGTATCGTCTATATGGGCGTGCATGATGTTGAACGGCAGGAGCCGAACGTTTTCCGGATGAGGCTGCTGGGGGCAGAGGTCGTGCCCGTCACTTCGGGCAGGGGCACGCTCAAGGACGCCATGAACGACGCACTGCGCGACTGGGTGACCAACGTCCGGAACACCTTCTACTGCATCGGAACCGTTGCCGGCCCGCATCCCTACCCGCTGATGGTCCGCGAGTTTCAGTCGATTATCGGCAAGGAAGCGCGCCAGCAAATGCTCGAGCGTGAACGCCGCCTGCCCGACACAATCGTGGCCTGTATCGGCGGCGGTTCAAATGCGATGGGTCTTTTCCATCCGTTTCTCGACGACCCCGACGTCCGGATCATCGGCGTCGAGGCCGGGGGTAAAGGCGTCGACGAGCGCATGGAGCATTGCGCGTCGCTGACCGGCGGACGCCCTGGAGTGTTGCACGGCAATCGAACCTATCTGCTCCAGGACGATGACGGCCAGATCCTTGAGGGGTTCTCGATTTCGGCTGGCCTTGATTATCCCGGGATCGGACCCGAGCATTCCTGGCTCCACGAAACAGGACGGGCCGAATACGTTTCGATCACGGACAAAGAGGCCCTTGAGGCCTTTCAGCTTTGCTGTTCACTGGAAGGGATCATTCCTGCGCTTGAGCCATCTCATGCACTCGCCCATGTGGCCAAAATTGCTGGCGATCTCCCGGAGGATCACCTCATTTGCATGAACATGTGCGGCCGTGGAGACAAGGACATCTTCACTGTGGCCAAGGCTCTTGGACTGGATATCAAGACGGATTGACCCGGACCGAAGGTCAGCGGAAACAATTGATCAATCAACGCCTGTTCTTTGCCTTTGGAACCCCAGTTATTGATAAGCGACGCTTGACACATTGATCGTCTATTTGCCGCGGGTGTAGGCGACGAGGCAAGAGAGGATGCGAACGATGGCATTGATCGGTGAGCAATGCCGAGTTTGTTCGATCTGTGGTGGTCAAACAGAGTTTCAATGATGAAGCGTTTCTTTTAGATGTAACCCTTGTCAGCGAAGATGCGGCCCTTCAGGTTGCGTGTCATAGCGTCGAGCATAGCCCGGTCATCGGTGTTGCCTGGTGTGATCTTCACCGCCATGATCTCACCTTGATTGTTGATGACCATGTGGAGCTTGAAGCCGTAGAACCATCCCGAGGCCGTTCGTCCCCGCTGTGCCAGTTGCACAAACACCTTGTTTCTGCTGATCCGCTGGATTGCACAGACGGCCAGCTTGGAGCTGTCGGCAATATAGACACTGGTCTGCTTGCCTGTGAGGCTGTGGACAAGAATGCAGAAGGGAATGAACAGACGAGACATCAAGGCAACGAAACGCCCGTAGGAAGGCAGTTGGCCGAAGCAGTTGCGATATTCCTGTTCAACACCGTAGAGCCAGAAGGATTTGAAGTTCTTGAAGGGTGACAATTGGAAGATGACCATGATGAACAGCATCTACGACAGGCGGAGCTTGCCGGAACGCCGGCGCTTCCTGCCCGTGGCGATCATTTGGTGGCTCTCCCACTCCTCATAGGTGCGGGCGAAGTCATCGAGACAGACAAAGATCGAGATGACAGACAGCGACATGGGCGGTGTTCCCTGGCAGTGGATCGCTAATTTGCCATGAGTCACGCGGTGCGTGACTTGGGAATCCCTCCCAACCAAAAATCCTCCCAATCCAAAATCTGGGTATCATAGCAAATTGTGGAGCAGACATCATTCTCGACGCGTGAGTGAGGTGGTCGGGTTCGACTTGGCGCTGGAGGAAGGTAATCCGGCGGAGGTCTGCATTGCGACGAAATACAGACAACTGCCACAGGTCGCAGCGTGAACTTCATTCCACTACGCCCTCCGCTCGCCAAACATCCAGCACGCCTAGCGCGCGGCCTCCTGCCAAAGTCGGCGGGCGGATTGACCATCCCTCGGAAACAGGAGTAGAGACGAACTCACAGGACGTTCCCTCACAACAAAGGCAAGCTCTACCCAATTCCAAAATTGCCCAGTCAAATGCGACAACGTAATTGGGCTTGCTATAACAGTCTCATACGCCGTTCTCGAACAGTACCTGTAGCCTGCGACTGAACGCGCCATGTCGACTTCGCCAAACATAGGAATGGTTGATGACAAGAAAACCAATATTTAAGACTGATATTGCGAAGCCAGTAGCCGCATCTGACCCGGAAGATCTTTTCAGAAACCTCCACCGACGAGCGCCGGAAATTAGACATCTCTGGTCACAACAGGCGGACCTTCTGAGAGCATACTATAAGGAGTGCCCAAACACGCCAGATGTCGCAATTGAGTTGCCAACCGGCGCTGGGAAGACACTCGTTGGTCTCCTAATTGCGGAATGGCGCCGCCAGTCTAAAGGTGAGCGGGCCGCATATGTCTGCCCGACTCGCCAGCTTGCAAGGCAAGTTGGAGCGCATGCAGGAAATTATGGCATTCCTACGCACGTCCTAATCGGGACGCAACGAGCTTATAATCCAACTGAGTTCAGCAACTACCAATCGAGCCGAGCGATCGCAGTGACAACGTATAGCGCCATCTTTAACGTAAACCCACGGATTAAAGACGCTCAAACCTTGATATTGGATGATGCTCATGCGGGCGAGAACTTCATGGCCAACATGTGGTCCTTAGAAATCTCTCGTGATGAAGACTCCAACCTGTATTTTGATGTATTGGGCCTGCTCAAGCCGGCTTTTGACTCCGGTACGTTCGCGGATCTAATGGGTAATTCTGAATTGAGAGTGAAGACACAAGACCTGATCGAACTGGTTCCAGGTGCCCATCTTCGCGCCAATGCTAACGCTATCACCAATTTGCTCAACGAGCGTATACCCCATCAAACCCCCCAATGGTTCTCTTGGAACGAAATCAGAGGGCACCTACAGGCATCCAATATCTTTGTTTCGTGGGACCACATACTGATTCGTCCATTCATTCCACCAACCCGTAGCCATACTCCTTTCTCTCAGGGGAACCAACGCATCTATATGTCTGCAACCTTAGGAGAGGGAGGTGAATTGGAGCGGATCACAGGTATTGACAGAATAGTCAGGCTGCCCTTGCCTACTGGTTGGGACAAACGTGGCAGTGGAAGGCGACTATTCCTGATGCCCGAATTAGCTTTCTTACAACAGGACGCAGTTGAAGTAGTTGGTGATGCCATACAAAAGCTCGGAAGGGGATTGGTTCTTGCTCCAAGTAAGCACGGACTGGTAGCGGACAGAATTCTCAACGACTTAAAGGCGCGTGGCATTAGGAAATTTGGCGCCGAAGAGATAGAAGACAGTCTTGAGCCCTTTACAAATAGCACGAATTCGGTTCTCTTCCTCTATCGATACGACGGGATCGACTTACCAGATGAAACCTGTCGATTAGTAGTACTAGGAGGATTGCCAAGCGGTACGAACTTGCAGGAACGGTTTCTGTGGAACAGGATTTCGACAATCGCCCTATTGAGGGACCGGGTGCTCACTAGAATCACCCAAGGTGTCGGACGTTGCACAAGGTCCGATAATGACTATTCTGTGGTCATTGTTGTGGGAACTGAACTAACAAACTTTCTTCAAAAGCAAGACAACCTCCATATTTTGACTCCGGAACTGCAAGCCGAGATAATTTTTGGAATCGAGAATTCACGAGAGCAATGTGAGCCTAGCAAGTATACGGAATTGATAGAAGCATTTCTGAAGCAAGATGACGAATGGAAGAATGCTGATGCGGAGATTGTCTCACTGCGAGAGAGCAATACTCGCTACTCTGATCCTGTTTCGAGGCAGTTGAAAGTCGCAATTGTTGACGAGGTTGCGTACCAGTACGCAAGGTGGAATGACGACCTTGAAACCGCGCTCGAAAGGGCACGAAAAGTCGCTGATGCCCTGTCGGGTGACGAAACAAAAACGTACCGCGCATGGTGGTACTATCTTTCGGCAGATGTCGCAATGGCTCTTTTTGAAGAAACAGGAAGAACCGAATATCGGGATACTGCTATGGACCTCTTGTCTAGAGCATCGGTATGCAGCCCTAGTATCAGATGGTTTGCAAAGCTTCGGAGATCGTTAACTGATGGAGTAGAAGAGCGCGATTCCAACGAGATAACTGCTGCAGCCGTCGAAGCAATTCGGCGACAACTCATCCACTGGGGTGCAGTCGGACCTCGCTTCGAAGAGGAGCTTTCCAGAATTGCGACCAATTTGCATTCCACGGATCATAAACACTTTCATCAAGGGCTTAAGGGGCTTGGAACGGTACTTGGATTTGGTACCGAACTGCCGGATTCAAATGCTGCTCCAGATTGTGTATGGTATATTGGCCGCGACATCTACATATCCCATGAGGCAAAGACTGAACACTCACCTGGTGGCCCGATCGGAGCGAGTGATGTTCGGCAAGCCGAAAACCACTGGAAGTGGGTGCGTAAGGTCTACTCTTGCGAAGACAACACAAAGGTCTATTGCCTGATTGAAAGCCCTCGAACGACAATAGCCGAGGATGCCACAGTGTTTGCTGGCGACCTCTACCATGTAACTCCAAAAAGATTGACGGAGATTTTTGATCAAATTGCTTCTATACTACGAAGGGTTAGGTCGAGGATGACAAATCTCAGCGACGACAAGGTGCTTGAAGAACTTTATACGGAGCTTTATCAAGAAAAACTAACACCAGAACGCTTACTGGAGCGACTAACCTCGCAGCAGGCCAGGACGATGAGGACGGATGCCAACAATTGAATCAAGTCGATGTCAGTCTAGCCACCCCGGTGCCGATCTGAAGGCAACCAGATCTTTCTCGAATTGCACTCGGTTTGCCTCGCGATATGCTTGCTGTATTAGTCCTGACTTTTCGGTCAGAAAGTGTCTGTTTACAACATTGAGCCTGTAGGCCAGGCTACGCTGTCAAGGGGTCCATGTGCTTGCAGAGCCCGAATGGCACACAACTCAGCCAAAAGCCGGAGAATCTCTGCTTGACTATGGTCTGGTGCAGTGTTGACAATGCAACCTGCTGAACTAGCAGATTGTAACTGAATTCCATTGTATTGCCGCTCTCACGCGGCGGGTCTGAGTTCTTGGGGGGAGAGGATTTGCAGAATGCGGGGGCAGCCCGCCGCCACGGCAAATTTACCGTGACGGAACCTTGGTGCTTCAACTTCACAGGCGCGCGGGTCGTGGCAGTCGGTGCAAGTAGAGGAGGGATCGGCACATCAATCGCACGCGCATTCAGAACCGCTGGAGCCGAGGTCACGATAACAGGAATCGAAGCTTCACCCATCGACGCCGACCAGTTGGCTTATGCGCAACTTGATGTGACGGATCCGTCAGCAATCGAAGAATTCGCATCGGAGCATCCCCGACTTGACGTGCTTGTGAACTGCGCTGCCATAACCCGGCGCGGAGAGGAGATGGCCCCGGACTTCTTCTCGCATGTGATTGACATTAACCTGACCGGCAGTTTCAGGATGGCACACGCCTTCCATCCTGCTCTCAGTGCAGCACGCGGGGCGGTGATCAACGTGGCCTCGATGTATGCCCGTTTTGGCAGTCCCCGAAACCCTGCTTATGGCGCTTCGAAAGCCGGTGTTGAGCAACTGACCAAATCGCTTGCGATTGCCTGGGCAGGTGACGGAATCCGCGTGAATGCCGTGGCGCCGGGGTTTATCATTACCGAACAGTCCGCTCCGGCGCGGAAGAGCCCGGAGTTTGTCAAGAAGATCGAGGCGCGAACGCCAATGGGACGCTGGGGAATGCCGGACGATATTGCGGGTGCGGTACTGTTTCTTGCGTCACCGGCCGCCGCCTTCGTGACAGGAGCATGCATCCCGATTGACGGAGGATACTCGGTTGCCTGATATGGAGGAGCAATGACAGGGTTTTCCGATATTGGCGCCGCAGTGATCGGAACCGGATTTATCGGTACGGTCCATGTGCAGATGCTGCGGAGGCTGGGCGTGCAGGTCCGCGGTGTTTTGGGATCATCCCCTGAGCGGGGGAAACTGCGCGCCACAGAAATCGGTATCCCCCGCGCCTTTGTGTCGCTTGACGAACTGCTTGCAGATGACTCTGTTGATGCCGTGCACGTAACGTCGCCGAACCATGCGCATTTCGACCAGGTCAACGCCATACTCGACGCAGGAAAGCATGTGATCTGTGAAAAACCGCTGGCAATGGACTCCCGGCAGTCGGCCCAGATGGTGGAGAAGGCGCGCAATTCGGGCAAGCTGGCTGCGGTCTGCTACAATATCCGCTTCTACCCCTTGAACCAGCAGGCCCGGGGCATGATCGAGGCTGGCGATCTCGGAGACGTACGTTTCATTACAGGACACTACCACCAGGACTGGCTGGCCGAACCCACTGACTGGAATTGGCGGCTGGAAGCCGAAATGGGTGGCGCTCTCCGTTCGGTCGGTGACATCGGAACGCACTGGGTGGACCTTACGAGCTTTATCTCCGGTCTACGCGCACAGTCGGTCATGGCCGAACTCGCCACCTTCCTTCCCGAACGCCGCCGTCCAACTGGTCCTGTAGAGACCTTTTCGCAAGGCGCTGGCGAGACCGAAGCTGTTGCAGTCGACACTGATGATGCCGCCATGATCCTCATCCGCTATGCCAACGGAGCGAGGGGTGTCATGTCGACAAGCCAGATCAATCGCGGCTGCAAGAACTCACTCAAATGGGACATTGCAGGCTCCCGGGCTTCAGCGGCCTGGAACAGTGAAACACCCGACCACTTGCGTATCGGCCATCGCAACGGCCCCAACCAGACCTTGATGCGGGACTTCACACTGATGAATGAGCACGGCGTTGCAGCCGCCAGCCTGCCCCCAGGTCATGTCGAAGGATTTGCAGACAGTTTCTTCGGGTTCTTCAGGGCAGTTTATTCGGATATGGCCAGGGGCGGCAGCAAAGCTGGCAGCATGTGGGCCAGCTTCGAAGATGGACATTACGAGATGTGTTTCTGCGATGCCGTGCTGAAATCGTCCCGTGAAGGCCGCTGGGTGGATCTTGACGGGTTGTGATGGAGGAAATGCGATGAAACTGGGGCTGTTGACGGCGCCATTCGAGGACAGCGACCTCATGGATGTCGCGCAATGGGCCGGCGCCAACGGTTTTGGAGCGCTTGAGGTCGCTTGCTGGCCAGCTTCGGGCGGCGAGAAACGGCGATATGCTGGCACATCACATATCGATGTCGCTGCCGTGACCAAAGCCATGGGCGAGGAGATCATGGGTGGCCTGGCTGAAGCCGGGATCGAGATCTCCGGGCTCGGCTATTACCCCAATCCGCTTCATGCCGATGCCGACCACCGGGACGAGGTCATCGGCCACCTCAAGAAAGTGATCACCGCAGCATCGGTCATGGATCTAAAGATCGTGAATACGTTCGTCGGTGGAGACCGGACACTCACTGTCGACGAAAACTGGGAACGGGCAAGGGAGGTTTTCGGGCCGATAGTCCGGCATGCCAAGGACTCGGGCGTCACACTCTGTTTCGAAAACTGCCCCATGATCTTCAGCTACGATGAATGGCCGGGCGGACATAATATTGCCTATTCCCCAAGGATCTGGCGCCGCATTTTTGACGAATGGAACGGCGCCGTCGGCATGAATTTCGACCCTTCACACCTGGTCTGGCAGTTCATTGACCAGAAGAGATTCCTCAAGGAATTCGGATCAGGAATTCACCACGTCCATGCCAAGGACCTGATGATCGACCAGGACAAGCTCTATGCCAATGGTGTCATGAGCCTCGGTATGGGCTGGCAAATTCCGCGGCTTTGCGGCTTGGGAGATGTGGACTGGCCCGGCTTCTTTGCCGGACTCTACGGGGCGGGTTTTGACGGACCGGTCATTATCGAGCATGAGGACCGCGGGTTTGAGGGTTCGGAGGAGAAGGTAAAGCGCGGCTTCCTGCTGGCGCGGGAAATGCTGGCTCCGTTTGTAGTGTAATGAGGGCAGTAGCCCAAACAGGGACGTCAAGATCCCGGCAAAACAAAAGAGCAAGAACAGAAAGGGAGACTCTGAAATGAAACGAATACTGACCAGTACAATCGCGGCCGCTCTGGCCATGGGCATTGCGCCCGCGGCCTTTGCCGATGGCCATGGCGGCTACACGATCGGTGTGTCGAACACAGTGCAGGGCAATGGCTGGCGCGAAGAGATGATCTGCGCCATCAATGCGCAGGCGCGAGTGAGCGGCATGGTCGATCAACTGATCGTTGCGCACCGCAACACTGACGCGGCCGGGCAACTCGAGGACCTCAACAACCTGATCGCAGCAGAGGTCGATGCCATCGTCATCAATCCAGCGAACCCCGATGCGCTCAATTCTGCGTTGGAAGCCGCAATGGCCGCAGGAATCGTGGTCGTGGCTGTTGACCAGGGCGTCAGCGCCGAAGGCGCGTACATCCTGTCGAACAACCAGGAAGAGTATGCTTATCTTGGTGCCCGCTGGCTGTTTGAGCATATCGGCGGCGAAGGCTCTGTGGTCTATATGCGCGGCGCGGCGGGGACATCCGCTGACAACGACCGGCATGACGGCTTCAACCGGGCGCTCGCCGAGTTCCCCGATGTCGAGGTCGTGCACGAGGTGTTTACCGGTTGGCAACAGGACCAGGGCAAGCAGCAGATCTTCGATTTCCTCGCGACCGGCATTCCGTTCGATGGCGTGTGGACTTCGGGAATTGACAATGTGATCGTCGATGCGTTCGTAGAGTCTGGTGCACCGCTTGTACCGATCGTGGGCGCCGATAATGCAGGCTTTGTCCAGTACCTTACCGAGGTCGAAGGGTTAGAAGGCGCGGCAGTGACCAACCCGGGTTCGGTTGGTGGTGCGGGCATCACGTTGGCACTGCAGATCCTTGAGGGCAATGCCCCCGAGGAGCGCACGGTGCTGGTTGACCCCGTCCTCTGGGAGAACATCACCGAGGAAGGCCGGGCGACCATCATGGCAGCCCAGAACCCCAACCTGGATCCCGAGTGGCCGGTGTCTGTATCAGTTCCTGGTTGGACCACATATACGATGGAAGAGATCATCGCCTGCGAGGGACCTGGCAGCTGATCTGAACCTGGTGGCTTCCTGTCGGCATGGCGGGAAGCCACACCCTTTCTTACAGACGGTGCAATTCATATGACCGGAACGAGCGCGCCCCTTCTTGATGCTGTCGGGGTCGCAAAGAGTTTCGGCGCCGTAAGGGCTCTCCACAACGCCAGCCTGACGGTGGAGCGCGGCGAAGTCGTGGCACTGTTGGGCGCGAATGGCGCCGGCAAATCCACATTCGTCAAGATCCTGACTGGCGCATTGAAGCCGGATGACGGCCGCGTCACGATACGCGGAACACAAGCCCGCGTCGGTTCCCCTTCACAGGCAAGAAAGTCCGGCTTGGTCCCGGTTTACCAGGAGCCTTCGCTGATCCCGGATCTTAGCCTCTCAGACAATCTCAGGCTTTGCGATACGCCGGTCACACCGTTCATGCAGTGGGCCGGAGAACTCGGCCTTGCAGACCCTGAACTGGACACAATGACCGGACAGCTGCCGCTGGCGTCACTGAGGATAATCGATCTGGCTCGAGCACTCGCAAGCAAACCGGACGTGCTGCTCCTGGACGAAATGACCGCAGCTTTGCCAACCGACCTTGTCGAGCGGGTCATCAAGGTCGTTCGCCGCCAGGCAGACGACGGATGCGGCGTCATATTCATCTCTCACCGTTTTTCCGAAATCTCGGCACTGTGCGACCGGGCAACCGTGCTCAGGGACGGCACCACGATCGGCCATGTCAGGATCGAACCTGGCATCGAGGATCGCGTCGTCGAAATGATGCTGGGGACGCAGGTCGAGCCGAACATTGAAGCGAAGGCGGAGCGCCATTCAATCCGGCAGGGCCCACCCAGAGTGGCGGTAAAGAACCTCGCTGCGGGAACAGGGTTGGTTGATGTGTCGTTCGATCTCCACGCTGGAGAGGTTCTCGGGGTCGTTGCGCTTGAAGCTCAAGGGCAAGACGAGCTGTTCGACACACTCTCAGGGTTTGCCCGCCCTTCTGCCGGCGCAATCGAAGTTGACGGCAGGCCCGTCGAGTTCGGGCACCCGGCAGAAGCCATTTCCTCAGGATTGACACTGGTGCCCGGCAACCGCGCCGAGGCGCTCTTCAAGGAACGTTCCGTCCGGGAGAACATCGCCATTCCTTTTTCGGCTCCATTTCTCTCCTGGGGGCCACTGAATGGCAGTCGCGAGCGCAACCGCGTTGCGGAAGCCATCGAGAGGTTGCGGATCGACACGCGCGCCCAGGGCGAAGTGCAGAGGCTCTCCGGCGGCAATCAGCAAAAGGTCACACTGGGCCGCTGGCTTGCCCATGGCGTCAGGACGCTGCTGCTCTTCGACCCAACGCGTGGAATCGATGTGCGAACGAAACGGCAAATCTACCCGCTGGTGCAGGAATTGGCGGCACAGGGTGCCTCCATTCTCTACTACACCTCCGAACTTGAGGAAGTTGCGCTTGCCTGCGACCGGGCGGTAGTCATTTTCAATGGCCGCGTCTCAGCCATCGTCGAGGCTAGTGACGCAGATGAGGAGACGCTCATGCGCGCAAGCTACGGCCTCACTGTGCGGCCTCCAAGGACCACGGCAGCGTGAATAGCCGTCTTCGTCAACATGCGTGGCCTGCCGGCCTTCTGGCGCTGCTGCTGGTCCTTCTTGGCATAACCAAGCTGATCCAGCCCAGTTTCGACGGTGCCGGTATAGAAACACTTGCCCGCTCCGCCCTGCCCTTTGCCTTTGCGACCGCCGGAATGGCCGTAGTCGTAATCGTGGGAGGGATCGACCTGTCAGTTGCGTCGATGATGGCTGTATGCTCGGTCACCGCAGCGGTGTTGATGACAAAGATAGGCGGAGCCGAAGCCGTTGCAATCACCCTGGCAGCCGGCGCCGCCATGGGCATTATTTCAGGGGCCTTGATTGTCGTGACAAGGGTGCCGGATATCGTGGTCACTCTGGCCATGCTGTTCGTCTGGGAGGGCGTTGCCCTGCTCATATTGCAGGTTCCGGGCGGTACTGCCGCCGACTGGTTGAAGGCTTCGATAACCGGTTCGATGGCCGGCGTGCCAATGGCCTTCATCATCATGGCCGCGTTGATCGCCATTGTCTGGCTGCCGGTGCGCCATTCGAAGATCGGGCTATCGATCTATGCGACCGGATCCGATGATCTGGCCGCATTCCGATCAGGAGTGGCCGTCGGCTGGACCCGCATCATTGCCTACGGGATTTGCGGGCTGTTCTGCGGAATGGGTGGATTGAGCCTGACCATGCTCACCGGAATCGGCGAGCCTGTACCTGGTCCCTACCTGCTTGCCTCAGTTGCCGCAGTCGTGCTCGGCGGCGTCGTTCTTGGTGGCGGCCGCGGTGGGCTGCTCGGCCCGATAATCGCCGTGTTCATTCTGCGCCTCGTTCGACTGATGCTGACCCTGTTGGCAGTCGATCCAAACGTGACGACTATTGTTGAGGGAACCATCATGGTTGTCGTGGTAGTTCTGGGCGGCCTCTTCATGCTGAGGGAGCGCCTGTCGTGACAACAGCTGCCGAAACCACCCCTCTGCCCGTCCGCCTCGGCCGCATTCTCAAGGACCATTCGCTGATCCCACTGATTGCGCTCCTTGTCCTGCTGGTCGGAGTCCTCGAATTCATGCGGCCCGGGATCATCAGCCCGTTCTGGCTGGGCAATACCATCAAGTTTGCAATTCCACTTGCGATGCTTGCCGCTTGCCAGACCTTGACCATGCTGACTGGCGGGATCGACCTGTCGGCGGCGGTGGTGGCTACTTTTGCCGGATTTGTGGTTTCGACGATCACGCCGCTCTATGGCGCCCCAATCGGAATTGCCGTTGCGCTGGGGGTCGCGGTCGTGGTCGGGCTGGCCAATGGCGTCGGCATCGCCTTCGCACGCGTCCATCCTCTGATAATGACGCTTGGAACCGGTCTGATCGCTACCGGATGTCTTCAGGTCTACCAGCGCTTTGTCATTGCGACAGGCTCGGAAATCCCGGCCTTCCTGGTCTGGCTGGGAACCGGCAGGACGCTGGGCCTTCCCAACGGACTCATCATCTTCGTGCCGTTCGCGTTGATCGTCATCATCGGTCTCCGGCACACTGGTTTCGGGCGCCTGCTCTTCGCACTTGGATCGAACGAGAAGGCGGCCAAGCTATCCGGTGTCAAGAGTTGGCAGGTTCTGATGGCACTCTATCTTCTCGTCGGGGTTGTCGCCGGGATCACCGGCCTTGTCTATGTCGGCATGATCCGCGCCCCGTCCCTCTCGCTTGCCAATCCGCTGTTGCTGCCGTCAGTGGCGGCTGCGGTGATCGGAGGCACTTCCATATTCGGTGGCCGCGGCTCCTATACTGGAACCATCATCGGGGCATTGATCCTGACGGTGCTCGGTACCTTGCTGACACTGTTGCAGATGCCCGAAGGAGCAAGACGGGTTCTATTCGGCCTGATCATTCTTGCCGTGACCGCACTCCATGTCCGCTTCACCGAACAACGATGAAAGGAAACGCTATGGCCAATTATCGTATAGTCGGCATCAGCTTCGATCACATGCACATGGGCGACCTGCTGCGCATGGTCCATGAACATCCCAATGCCGAGATAGCAGGCATCTTCGATCCGGACAGGTCGCGGATGCAGGCAGCAATCGAGAACTTCGCTGTCCCGAAGGATCGGGTCTTTACCGACTTTGATACGGCAATGGCGGCCGGACCCTACGACCTCGCCATTCTGTGCTCTGCAACCGCCGAGCATGCAAGCTATGCCGTTCGGCTGGCAGAGTTTGATGTCCACCTGTTCGTCGAGAAGCCATTTGCTGCCTCTGTGGAGGATGCGCGGCAGATGATGGCTGCAATGAAGCCGACCGGTAAGCTGATGGCAATCAACTGGCCCCTCGCCTGGGTCGAAAGCCATGTTACCGCCAAGCGCCTGATCGACGAGGGAATGATCGGCGAAGTCATCGAAGTGCACCACTATGGGGGCAACCGCGGCCCGCTCTACCATACCGCCGACAAAATCGAGGTGAGTCCGGAAGAGGTGGAGCGGCAAAAGCCGGACAGTTGGTGGTACAAGAAATCCGCAGGAGGCGGTTCTCTGCTAGACTATCTCGGCTACGGAGCAACGCTGGGCACTTGGTACAAGGGTGGCGAGGCGCCGCTCGAGGTTACCTGCACAGTGGATGAGACACCCGGAATCGAGGTGGATCAACACGCCATTACAGTCTGCCGCTATGCCAAGGGACTCTCCAAGATGGAAACGCGCTGGGGCACCTTCACCGACCCCTGGCATATCCAGCCGCAACCACAATGCGGGTTCGTCCTCGTCGGCACCGACGGGACGATTTCCAGCTACGACTATGCAGACCATGTAACCGTTCAGACCCGGGCCAGACCGGAACCTCATCCGATTCCGGCAGATCCGCTGCCGGAAGGAAGGCGCAACCCGATCGAGTATATTCTTGGCCGAATTGCCGGAAAGCAACCAATTGATGGGCCGCTTGAGCCCGGCCTTTGCCTGACTGCACAGCGGATTGTGGACACTGCCGCCCTTTCCGCCGCCAAAAAACAAACCCTGGAGTTGCTGCCATGAGCAAAGACGCCGCCGATGCCGATACCTATGCCCTGAAATCGAAGGCCCTGGCCGAAATCCCGGCCCCTGAAGTCGCCTACCGTCCGCCTTCGCCAAAATCCTACCGCCCGCGCATCGGAATGATCGGCACTGGCGGTATTTCAGGCAGCCACCTGGATGCATACCGTTCAGCGGGATGGGAAGTGGCGGCAATGTGGAACCGTACCCGCTCCAAGGCCGAAGAAAAGGCCGCCGAGTTCTGCCCGGAAGCCCGCATCTTCGATGACTGGCAAGCCTTGCTTGATGATCCTTCGATAGATGTCATTGATGCCACGCTTCATCCAGAACACCGCCTGCCAATCATGAAGGCGTCACTCAAGGCGGGGAAACATGTTTTGAGCCAGAAGCCATTCGTTACCAACCTCGACGATGGCGAAGAACTTGCCAAACTGGCGGATGATCATGGTGTTCGCATTGCGGTTAATCAGAACGGTCGTTGGGCACCCCACAATGCGTACATGCGCGAGGCTGTTCGCAATGACCTGATTGGTGAGGTGATCTCAGTGCATGTCGGAGTTCACTGGGATCATGGCTGGACTGCAAACACACCCTTCGACGAGATCGCAGACCTGATACTCTTTGATTTCGGCATCCACTGGTTTGACTTCATGGCATCGGTCACGAGCGGGCGCGTTGAAAGCGTGTTTGCTACTGCCGCTCGTTCGAAGAGCCAGTCCAACAAAGCCCCGCTGCTGGCTCAGGCTGTTGTCCGCCTTGAGGGAGGACAGGCAAGCCTGGTGTTCGACGGTGGCGTTCCCCACGGTGCGCGCTGTCTGACGTTCGTGGGTGGGACCGAAGGCACCCTAGTCTCAGACGGCCCCGATGTCGGAACCCAGAGCGTCAGGATCATGACGGCTCAGGGAGTCGGGGAGCCTGCGCTTGAAGGCAACTGGTTCAATGATGGCTTTCGCGGCGCAATGGGTGAACTGCTTTGCGCGATCGAGGAAAATCGCGAACCCTCGAATGGCGCACGAGAGAACCTACAGTCGTTGGCGCTGACCTTTGCTGCGGTACACTCGCGCCAGACTGGCAAGGAGGTCGCGATAGGAGCTTCGAGGCGGCTTGAATGACAGGCAACCGGTTCATCCGGTAGCTTTGCTTGGATTGACGAATTTGGGGTTGGGTTCCGGGTAACAGGTTGGCCTGATGGCAGACCAATTGCGGGCCGGTTTTCGTATCGCAACTGGGCCCCTGCTTGCCTTCGGGCTTGCAATGATTTGATACCCCCAACAGCCGATTGCGCTGCGTAGCCGCTTCTGTACTTGAAGCTGGTTGACCCGCGCGAAAACCCGTGGGCGAACCTGCCTTGGCGCCCATTCTGGCCAATTCCGCGATCCAGCAACCGCTGCACAGTGGTTCGGGTTCCGCGATAATTCATGCTGGGCAGACCGTGATATCCGCCTTGGCCAGTTCCATTGCCGCTACGTCGTGTTCAGAGCCGAATTCATGGGAGGCGACAAGTTTTCCACACGTTTCGTCGGGGCACCACTACACAAACGCCGACAGGTCTGATCTTGATCTTGTAGAAGTCGGCAGGCTCAATCCTGACCGTGTAATTTAATGGATTGGGCATAGCATTTCTGACAGTTTGGTTGGAGATTGAACATGCGAGGTCTTTCCCGCCGTATCATGGAACACGCCGAGGCCCGTCCAGAGGCGACTCCGCTGTGTCCAGGTTCCTTGCTGCATCTCGGCAATCGGGCTGCAGTCGATCAAGCACTCTCGCGGCTCGCTCGCTCCGGGGATCTGATGCGCATCTATCAAGGCGTGTACATGCGCCCGGTTGGAACAAGAATTGGCCTTCGGTCACCCCGGATCCACCTGGTGATTGCCGCTCTGTCAAAGATGTGGGGGGAGACAATCGTGCCGAGCGGCGGAGCAGCGGCAAATTGCCTGCACCTCACCACTCAAAACCCTGTTCGGTTGGTGTATCTAACGTCCGGTCCCAATCGCAACATCTGCCATGGCCCGCACATGGTCGAACTGCGGCATGCTCCTCGATGGCAATTGGTGGCACCCTACCGGAAGGCGGGTGAAGTCATACGCGCCTTGGCATGGCTTGGTCCCGCAGAAGTTGAAGACAGTCTTGAAGCAGTCCTGCCGACTCTCTCAAATGCCGAAAGGGATGAGCTATTCGATGCAAGAGCCATCCTGCCGAACTGGATTGCGCAACCGCTGAGCGCACGCATTGCTCATGCCTAAGACACCCTACCAGCGCCTGTCTGCTAACAAGCGCCGCTATGCCTTGAGGGTCGCACAAGACAAGGGAAAGCACCGGGCGAACCTGTTGGAGAAGGACATCTGGTCGTTGCAACCCTTGGAGTGCTGTTTGAGGCGCCATTCGCCGAACACCTGATCTTCAAGGGCGGCACATCGCTGTCGAAGGCGTGGCATTCGGGCAGCCGATTCTCCGAAGTTGTCGATATCACCTACGACATCCGTGCCTTCGCGCCTGATCTGGTTTCTGGTACTAGCGACGAGGCACTGCCACCAACACGTAGCCAGGAGAAGCGCTGGACACGCGCAATTCGCAAGCGCCTTGCAGAATGGGTACAGGAAGTAGCCCTGCCTATTGTTAACGAAGGGCTTAACAGCGCCGGGTTTGCAGCACAGCTACGCGGGCATGAAGACCGACTCTACGTTGCGTACGATCCAATGTTTGAGGCAAGCGGTCTCATTTTTCCGGAAGTCATTGTGGAATTCGGTGCCCGGTCGACCGGTGAGCCGAACGTAAAACGGCCCATCGTTTGCGATGCAGCGGTTTACCTTCCCGACTTGGTGTTTCCCCAAGCCTGCCCGTCTGTCATGCTGGCGGAACGAACTTTTTGGGAGAAAGCGATGGCAGCGCATCTGTTCTGCCGGCTGGACCACCTAAGATATCCGCACCCGGTAATGGCAACGTTCGCTCTTGGGCCTTTCACTTACAGCGTTGTAGAACTGAACGGAGTCAGCCGAAACTACAAAGTGCCCCGAAGTTTCAGCGGCCTTACTCACGGATTGCGTTGATTCACAGTCCGGTTTGACAGCCGAATACCAGTTCCACTCATCCAGACCCGTGCAAGAACTTGAGTGCATTGATCGTCGGCAACTAGGCGATAGCCTTTCCGCTTTTGGCTTCCGCTGGCCGCAGTTCGTACAGCGCTTGAAGGTTCAACCAGAACTCTGCTGAAGTCCCGAAGAAGCGCCCCAGGCGCAATGCTGTGTCTCCGGTCACAGACCGGTGGCCGTTCATGATCTCTGTGATGCGGTTGACCGGCACATCGATTTGTCGCGCAAATTCTGACGCACTCATGCCGAGCGCGTCGAGGTCCTCGCGCAGCGTCTCGCCCGGATGGATAGATTCGCGCATGTCTTCCCTTCTCACTAATGGCAGTCCACAATTTTTGCTTCAGCACGTCCTGTACTATCAACGGGCCACTTGAAACATATCCGCCACAGGTCGTTGACGCGGATGCTCCGTTGGCTATTGGGCGACAATCAGGACTATGCCGATATCGGCATAATCAAGATGACAGTGCGTTGCCTCATCGAAATGTTCCCCTGGGATATCGCCGGGAGAGCGGTCCAATGAGGAAGGTAAACATGGCAGCACAAATCCCCACCTTGATTGCCGCCGACCAGGAGTACGGGAGATGAGGCCGGGGCATGCGCAGTGCACTGGTCCATTCTTCGTGGACGGTTTCGGGTCACTGCGCGTGAAATAGACTCACCACTGCGAGCTTGAAAAAGGGATCACGCAACGAAGCAGAATAGAACACAGCGGCATCAAGGAAGGCAGCCCCGGCTCTGGTCCGGCAACGATCAATAGCCCAAATCCAATTCTTGAGCGTCCGCAACAAGTTCGTCCAGCACTTGGCGCCTGGCTGCATCATTCTTGCACTTGTAGCGGTAAACCTCATCAAACCTAACACGGCGGTGAGTCCCGACCGTGTGGAAAGGTAAGTCACCAGACGCGAGTAGCTCAATCAGATAAGGGCGCGAGACATTCAGAATATCCGCCGCTTGCTGTGTCGTTAGTTCACTATCCTTGCACACAACCGCCACTCCGCCACCCGATGACAAAACATCAAGAATCTCCAAGATCACACCACCGAGCGATTCAGGAATCTCAATGGCTTCACTGCCATTAGCACTACTGATGAAGAGTGGCGGGGCACGGCCCGAACTCAACAATTCGCGCAGGCGTCTGCTAGAGGAACTGGCAAACTCGGATTCAGTGACGGATCGCCCATGTGGGTATGTTGGTGAGTCCATCGTTCTGGCACCTTGAATTGGTTTCGCCCCGAGTACAGCAACCACGCCACCAGACACAATATTCGACACGGCCATCCCTACAGAGGGAGGAAATCGGACAATTCAGCGGCAATCATGGCAAGACATCTCTCTGTCATCTTGATTGTCGCCCAATAGCCATGGCAATCGAACTTCCATTAATTTCAATGGCATCATGCCGCTTGCGACCTTGTATCTTCACCGCAAGAGAATGAAAAGGCTTAGAAGCCACGAGATCAACACTGGACGAATGTCACTCTCGCAATCATGTGATGCCGTTCATTCCAGCGCTGAGTTGATTTCCTCCATTGGAAGGTACAAAAGGTCGCAAAGACGTGAATAATGTGTCACGCACCCTGCTCGTGACGGCGTCGCAGATTTGGTCAATTTCTCCAATTATGAGGCGCAGCGGGATTCCGCCCGAGAGGTGGCTCCAACTTGAAGCTGGGCTTGATTTCCACTCCCAGCTTTCGGAGTTCTTGCTCCAGCTCTTCGTAGGCGGCAACGATGTCGACGTTCACCATTTCGTTTCGGGCGAGCAAATCCCCCCGGTCCTGAAGAGAAACTCGTCGCTTTGTGGGCATGTCAAAAGTTCTCCTTGATATCAACAAATGAGTTTAGCCGCCTGTGAAGCAGGCAGTCCTTCAACAGGTCGAAATACCATTCAATATCTCTCGCTTGGCCCAGTATTGCCTTCAAAGCTGTCGGCTCTCAGTCAAAAACCTGTCTATACAATACGTCGATGTCGATGGTTCGTCAATACGAGTGCCATCTCTTAGGATCACTACTGGTGTCTCGATTTCTCGTGCGTGTTTGATTTCCATTCTTTATTTGCTGCCTGCTGATTTGTATCTGTCTCACTCCAATTCTCGAATCATATTGATTCTACCATTCGGCACGAAGCTCAATGGCAACTTTCGTGCCTGTTGAAACTGTAACATCTCGCAGAGGTCGATGTTTTCTGTAACGCTCCACGGATGGCAAAAGCGCATATTTTCTACAATGGTGAATATCGAATGGCACAACTACAAAAAGTTACTGAAATATCCTGACAATGCTCAACGCTGATTGTAAATCATGTTCCCTTATCCGCTTGTAGAGCGGATTTTGCAGCATGAATTTGGCTGCCGGTTTGCGTCGATGAGCAACGCGTTTCTGCCAATGATTGTCTGCTCTTCCAGGACCCTGCCCCAACCCCGAGACGTTGTGTAGTCTATCTGTTAGGGCGAGCAGCACCCATGACCCGGCACGATCAATCAGTGCACAGCATGACTTAAACCGGCCTTGGTTCACCGCCGATCCACCATCCCCGACGGGGCAATTGGATTTGGCTTCACCGCCCCTTCCAGACAGGTTCGCGCCCTTCCGCAAAGGCCTTTGCACCCTCCAATTGATCCTCGCTCGCATACAGGCGGTCAACCGAAGAGAATTGCCTCTTCGTTATCCTGTTCAGCGCGTCCTGAAACCTCATGTCTTCGGCCTCCCTGACAATCTCCTTGATCGCGGCTTGTACCAGCGGGGGTCCTGATGCGAGCAATTCCGCAAGTTCCCAAGCCTTCGGCCTCAACTCTTCCGGAGTAACCACTTCCTTCAGCAATCCCCAGTGCATGGCTTCCTCGGCGTCGAACCAACGGCCCGTCAGCAGGAGGTCGAGCGCAACGTGATACGGAATTCTCTTCGGAAGCTTGATGGAAGCTGCATCCGCCACCGTTCCGGATCGGATTTCCGGCAGAGCAAATGTCGCCGTATTGCTTGCAAGAATGAGGTCGCACGACAGTGCCAACTCGAGTCCTCCTCCGCAGCAAATCCCGTTCACTGCGCAGATGACCGGCTTGTTCATGTTGCCCAGTTCCTGCAACCCGCCAAACCCGCCGATGCCATAATCGCCGTCAACAGATTCTCCTCCGGCCGCGGCCTTGAGATCCCAACCTGCGCAAAAGAACCTCTCACCTTCGGCCCTAAGGATGGCGACGCGCAGGTCGGGATCATCCCTGAAACTCATGAAGGTGTCTCCCATCAGGCGGCTGGTTGCGAGGTCAATTGCGTTGGCCTTGGGCCGGTCCAGTGTCACCTCAAGTATCGCACCTTTGCGTACCGTCTTGATTGCTTCATTCATTTCAGGATCTCCCGGATGTTGTTCGCATGAGAGCGTCGGCGGCGACCGCTCCGTGCCTCAAGGCAAGCAGCGGATTAATTTCCAGTTCGAGCAGTGACTCAGCATTCCGCTCAGCAAATTGGGCGATTTCCAATATTGACTGCACAAGGGCTTCAATATCGGCGCCAGCGGCACCGCGATAACCTTCGAGGATGGGCCGGACAGCAAGATTTCCCAGTGCATGCTTGATTTCCGGAGCCGAGGAAGGGAGCAGCAAACACTGTGCATCGCTGAACAACTCCGTGTACACTCCACCTGCACCGATGGTCAGTAGCAAGCCGCACTCGGGATCACGGACCACACCCACGATAAGTTCAGCGACCACTCCGGTTATCTGCTCTTCGACAAGGAATTCGCCGGCAGCACTCATCTGGCTCAGTGCAGCTGACAACTTGTCCCCGTCGGATAGATCAAGTTCGACTGCTCCGGCCTCGGTTTTGTGCACGACCCCAAGAGACTTCAACACAACCGGGTAGCCGATCCTCTCAGCCACCCGAATTGCTTCCACTTCGCCTGTCACGATGGCTCCATCGGGAACGGATACTCCTGCTTTCCGCAAAGTGCCTTTTGTCTCGGCTTCATTGTGCACGATTGAATGTACAGAGGTCGGAGTCCTGCTGATCATTGGTGGCTGGAACGGATGACGCCAGCATTCCCCGATATCGGCTGCAACCTCAGCTGCGATGATTGCTTCTCTAATGCCTTGGAGGGGTACAATCTGGCTTTCGAATAGCTTTCCTGCCCAATGCTCTGGGAGCCCTTCAGGCATTGTGGAAACGACGGCTACCCTGCGTCCTGCTTCGGCAGATGCTGCAATGATCGCCTCGACTGCTGGCCACCAACTCGTATCCGAACACCGGTCGGACCTTGGAAAATCCATGACAAGCAGCACGAGATCATAGTCACCTTGCAGCATTGCCCGGTAAATTTGCAGAAGCCCCCTTTCGTCTCCCCAGTGCCAGGTATGGTAGTCCAGAGGGTTGACGATATGCACCAACGGCCCGAGCGCTTTCCTAAGCTCCACGGCATGGCGAGCTGCAGGATCATCAAATTGAAGATTCCGGCCGACGGCGGCGTCGGCAACCAAACCGGCTTCACCTCCCGAGCACGAAAGCGAACCCATCCTGCGTCCTTCCAGCGGCCCTCCTTCATGAAGCAGCTTCAGGGCTTCCAGCAATTCGTGAACGCTTTCGACCCTTCCTATTCCCAGCCGTCTGAGCAGGGCGTCGGCGCCGCGGTCACTTCCCACGATTGACCCCGTATGCGAAACCGTAACCGCCTTGGTTTTCTCGCTGCGGCCAGCCTTTATTGCCACCACCGGCTTGCGTAATTCCCGCGACTTTTCGGCGAGCATCACATAGTCGCCAATATCCCCAAATCCCTCGATGTGGAGCCCGATTGCCGTGACCCTGGGATCTTCAAGCAATTCGCACGCAATCTGGGCTTGCGAAAGCAATGCTTGGTTCCCGGCCGTTACGACATAACCAATCGGCAGGCCACGCTGTTGCATTGACAGGTTGATCGCAAGGTTGGAGCTCTGGGTGACGATGCCGACCCCTGAACTGCATCGTATTCCCCCATGCTGGTCCGGCCAGAGCAGTGTCCCATCAAGGTAGTTGACAAAACCGTAGCAGTTCGGCCCCAAAACCGGCATCCCGGAAGCGGCCTCAATCAGGCTGGACTGTAATCCCCTGCCCCGGCTGTCTTCCTGCTCCGCCTCCGCAAACCCGGATGCAAAACAAACCGCTCCCCCAGCGCCAACTCTTGCCAGTTCACTGAGCAGTCCGATTGTGCTTTCTCGGTTTACCCCAATGAACGCTGCATCCGGTGGGGCAGGCAAATCCTGAACACTCCTGAAGCAGGCAATCCCGTGCACTTCCCTGCTGGTTGGATGAACAGGCCAGATCTCGCCGTCAAACCCGATCTTCAGGCACTGCTCGACCACATTGGCGGCCCAATTGCCACCGAAGATGGCAACGCTGCGCGGCCGAAATAGGCGCTCAAGGCCCGGCATTGAAACGATCAACCGCCAAGCGGTCTGAGAAGGCTGCGACTGATTATATGGCGCTGGATCTCTGACGTTCCGTCCCAGATCCGTTCAACCCGGGCATCGCGCCAGAACCTTGCAAATGGGAGATCGTCCATAAGGCCCATGCCTCCATGAATCTGGATGCACTCATCCGTGACCCGGGCCAGCATTTCACTCGCATAAAGCTTTGCGCTGGCGATTTCGCGGTCGGCAGGCAGTTCCTGATCAAGCCTCCAAGCTGCTGCAAGTGTCAGCCAATCGGCTGCATCAATCTCCGTGATCATGTCGGCCAGCTTGAAACTGACTCCCTGAAACTTCCCGATCGAACTGCCAAACTGCTTCCTGGCAACCACATGCGGCAATGTCAGCTCAAACGCCCGCCGTGCCCTTCCGACGCTCGTCGCCGCGACCGTGATACGGGTGGCATAGAGCCACTCTTCGGCCAATTGGAATCCGCGATGGACCTCGCCAAGGATCTGACTTGATGGCAGCCGGCAATCCTCGAACCTGAGAATGCAATTCTGATAGCCCCTGTGGGAGACCGAATTGTATCCATTGGCAATCTCAAATCCCGGCGTGCCGCGATCGACAAGGAAACATGAGATCTTCTTCTTGGGTCCGCGGGGAGTATCTTCCTCTCCCGTTGCAACGAAGACAATCACAAAGTCGGCTATGTCAGCGTGCGAGATGAAGTGCTTGGTCCCATTGATGATCCAGTCATCTCCATCCGGCCGCGCCGTGCACTTCATCCCCCTGACATCAGAACCGGCATCGGGTTCGGTCATCGCCAGCGCGTCGATTTTTTCGCCCCGCGCTGCCGGAAGCAGGTACCTGTCGCGCTGTTCGCCACTGCACCCCATGAGTATTCCAGACGGGCGCCCAAAAAATACCGTCAGCCCTGCCGAAGCCCTTCCTAGTTCCCGTTCGACCAGCGCGAACTCGAGATGGGATAAACCGCCGCCGCCCACCTCTTCTGGAAGATTGCAGGCGTAGAACCCGATTTCCCGGCACTTCCTGGATATCTCGTTTCCCAAATCGCGCGGAACGGCGCCTGCCCTCTCGACTTCCGTCTCATGAGGATAGATCTCCCGTTCAACGAACTCCCGAACTGTCGATACGATCAGTTCCTGTTCTTCTGTCAGAGCAAAATCCACCGCAGCAACACTCCGAGTTTCCGCATGGAAGATGCAGCAAGGCACCTCGCCGGGCAGATTGTCAATACCGCTCACGCCAATGGCTCAGAACCGGAAGGGGTTGCATTCTTTCTCCTCCGGTAGTTCCGTAGCCGGTCAGGCGCATTGGACGAAGGGAAATCCAGAATGGATGGATACAAACGCCCGATCAACTACGGGATGGTTGGAGGCGGCAGGGGCGGATTTATCGGTCATGTCCACCGGATGGCGGCAGGGCTGGACGGGCATTTCAGGCTGGTTGCAGGGGCGCTCTCTTCTGACCCTGAGCGGGCGCATGCCTCTGCGGCGGACCTCGGTATCGCCCCGGATCGGAGCTATGCTGACTTCAACGAAATGGCTCTGCGGGAATCACGGCGTGAAGACGGTATCGAGGCGGTGGTCATCGTGACTCCCAACCACGTTCACGCAGCACCCATCAAGGCCTTCATCGAGGCCGGTATCCACGTCATATGCGACAAGCCCCTTTGTACCAGTTTGAGCGAAGCCGAGGAACTTCATCGCACGGTAACTGAGTCGGCAAGGGTCTTTGTCCTGACCCACAATTACACCGGTTACCCGTTGGTCAGGCAGGCGCGGCAGATGATCAAGGAGGGCAGGATCGGCAAGCTGCGCCTCGTGCATGTCGAGTATCCGCAGGGCTGGCTTGCAACGCGCCTCGAAGACACCGGCGAGAAAAAGGCTTCCTGGCGGACGGACCCCGATCAGTCTGGGCCGGGAGGATGTGTTGCAGATATTGGCACGCATGCTTTCCACATGGCGAGGTTCGTTTCGCAACTGAAAGTGGATTCCATATCAGCGCAACTATCCTCCTTCATTGACGGACGGCGCGTCGACGATGATGTGCAGGTGAATATGAGGTTCGAGGGCGGCGCAAGCGGATGGCTTTGGGCCTCGCAGGTTGCGGTCGGCTATGAAAACGGTCTGCGATTCCGAATGTTTGGCGAGACCGGAACACTGGAGTGGGTCCAGGCAGAGCCCAACCACCTCTGGTATTCAAGCATCGACAATCCAAAACAACTGTTGACGCGTGCGGGATTGGGCAGCACGAGCGACTCGCTTGGCGTTACCAGAGTGGCCGCCGGGCACCCGGAGGGCTACGTGGAAGCGTTCAGCACCATCTATTCTGAAGCTGCTTCAGCTTTGCGAGAATGGCAGTCCGGCCGCAAACCGGGACCGAAACTGCTTCACCCGGGGATTGATGACGGGCTTGAAGGTATGCGCTTCATCGACGCCTGCATAAGGAGTTCCGCCAATGGGGGCGAGTGGACAAGCCTGGAACCAGCCAGTGATGCATAGCGCGCGAGGCGCTGTATCCTAGGAATTCAGCGAAGAACGGTGCTTGGTATCCAATGGCCCAATTCACACGAGTGGATTTCGCAACAGGGGGATGAAGCGCTAACCCGTCCGCTTGGGAGCCCGGTAGGGATGGGCAACACGGGCCTTTGCCGGAAAGTCAGGCCGTTCCTGCTCGGCCCCCAGGAGAAGTATCGGTGACGGCGGCCGACGCATTTCCCAGGCATCGTCGGAGAGGGGGATGTTCTGCCGTTCCTGAAGCGGTCCAGCCTCATGCCTCCTGATGGCGTCAATCCACCGGCCGCCCTTCAACAGGTCGAAGGTGGACGCCCCCATGTTTTCATCCACTGTCAACAGCAGTGCACGCGTGAGTTTCTGTTCGCCCCGATCGATATGCCGGATCGCTGCCAATACTCCTCTGATGGCTTTGCTTTGTGTTGCTGAGACTGTCTTTCCACTTGCCCATTGATGTATGGTTCGGGGCGGCACCTCAAACAAATCGGCCTGTTCCTCCCAAAGCAGACCTGACCGGCGTCGGATTTCCAGAATTGCGACAGCGGTGGATTCCACATCTGCAGTCCCCTCCCGCCCGATCAAGCCATAGCCAGCTTGTATGGACGTAGGTGCAATTTCCATCCGCGTAGCCCTTGATGCCTGAACTTGTTTTCCGGCTACCGCCAGCTTCGGCAGCACGGTTGCGACCTCCCATGCCACTGAGGGAGGCATCTCTGGCAGCATCATATTTCAAGATGTGCGTGAAGCAACGACACCTGCCGCAGACGCCGAAACATTTTTGTGGACAGAAAGGGCAGGTTTGGTGTCAAGTCTGACAGACGACACCCATCATACGAGGCGGACTGATGGAACAACCCGGCTCCAACCTTCACGCCACCGCCAACCCGGCCCGCCGCAGGGGCGCCGGGCGCCAGGCCAGAATTGCCGAGAGATCGAGTTCGCTCGCCGATGAACTGAAACCCGTCAAGCCAGGGATGCCAGGTGGAAAGTACAGGGTACTTTCAGACGATCAGGTTCAGAAGATCGAAGAAGCCGTGTTCGAAGTGCTCGGTGCAGTCGGTCTTGCAAACCCGACACCGTCGGTTGTGGAACACTGCACGCGAGTTGGAGCTATACTGGGAGACAACGGCCGCCTTCGTTTCCCGGAGGCAGTCGTAAGGGACGCGTTGCAGAAAGCCGCCCGCAAAGTAACCCTCTATGCGCGCGATCCCAAGCACGACCTGGTGCTGGAAGGCACGCGCGTGCATTTTGGCACCGGGGGCGCTGCAGTTCATATTGTCAATGCCAGGACCGGCGAATACCGAGACTCGCTCCTGCAAGACATTTACGACATGGGCAGGGTCGTCGATTGTTGCGAGCATATCCACTTCTATTTCCGCACCGTTGTCGCCCGGGACCTCCCCGACATGTTCGAACTGGATGTCAATACGCACTATGCGATCCTGCAGGGCACAACCAAACATGTCGGTGGCTCCTTCTCGGTGCCGGAGTCGGTGAACGCGGTTCTGGACATGGCGCATGAGATCGCAGGCGGTGAGGATGCCTGGCGCGAGCGACCCTTCATGTCGACCAATTCCTGTTTCGTTGTACCTCCGCTCACCTTTGCCGAAGATGCCTGCAACTGCCTGGAAATTGCCGTCAAAGGAGGAATGCCTGTCAATCTGCTGTCGGCCGGCCAAGCTGGGGCAACCGGTCCGGCGGCGCTCGCAGGCACGATCGTTCAGGAAATGGCGGAATGCCTTGCTGCCTTGGTGTATGTGAATGCAATCAAGCCGGGAGCTCCGGCGATACTCGGCATGTGGCCATTCGTGTCGGATTTGCGGACTGGGGCCATGTCCGGCGGTTCCGGCGAACAGGCCATCCTGATGTCAGCCTCGGCGCAGGTCGCCCATTCTTTCGGCATACCGGTTAGTGTTGCCGGCGCCATGACTGACTCAAAGATGCCTGACATCCAGTCGGGTTTCGAAAAGGGATGCAACCAGACACTCATCGGCAATTCCGGGGCGAACATGATCTACGAGGCGGCAGGGATGCACGCCTCGCTTCTTGGCGCCTGCTATGAGTCTCTGGTCCTCGACAATGACTCCCTCGGCGCTGCCATAAGGACGATCCGCGGAATAGAGGTCGACGAAGCTACACTCTCGGTCGATGTAATCTCCGATGTTACCTTGAATGGACCGAACCATTTCCTGGGCGCCGGTCAGACCCTCAAGCTGATGCAGACGGAGTACATCTATCCAGAAGTCTGCGACCGTTTGAGTCCCAAGGAGTGGGTTGAGCAGGACCAGAAACTTGCATTGGACCGTGCAGAAGAGCGGGTCAGGGACATTCTGGCCAATCACTTTCCAAATCCGATCCCGGAACAGGCGGATCGGATCATAAGAGAGAAACTGCCGATCAAGCTGGACAAATCCCGGATGCGGCGAGGCCGGAGTTAGCCCGCTCCTTCCCTGCCGCTCTCCATGCCGGGTTTCATCGGCACATCCCTGCCGCATTGGATTGCCTGAAATCCGCTCTTCGCTGAAGTCGCAGATCAGGTCACCGTTTGCACGCAGGTCCGGACACTTGAATTGTGGCTTCTTGCCTCCGCATTGGCATCGGCCACATCCTGGGTCGCGGCGTAGCCAGGCCGAATTGTGCTTCAAGCCACCGGCACCGGCAAGCACAAGCTGGACTTCGTTGTCCCTTGCACGCCGCCTCCCTTACATCGGACAGCGCTATGCCCTGTCAGCCAGCATGCGCTTGACCGACTTAACGTCAGCAAAGAAATGCCATGCTCCACCACAGCCGCAAGGCAGATAATCATTGCGCCTTTGGCAACTGGCATGATAACGAATCGTCCGGCTTGCATTCGTATGCAACGTTTGTCTCATCCCGGGAGGTAAGATGGCTGAAATTCAGCTGAGGAACGTGACAAAGCGGTGGGGGAGCTTCGTCGGCGTTCATGGTTTCGATCTGACGATTTCAGACAAGGAATTCCTGGTACTGCTTGGCCCGTCGGGCTGCGGCAAGACAACGACGATGCGCATGGTCGCCGGACTCGAGGACGTTACCGAAGGCGAAATTGCCATTGATGGCAAGGTGGTCAACGACCTTGATCCCAAGGACAGGGATGTAGCGATGGTCTTCCAGTCCTACGGCCTCTATCCCAACATGAACGTCTACGAGAACATCCGGTTCCCGCTCAAGGTTCGCAAGGTTGACCCATCAACACATGATGCAAGGGTCATGCGCGCCGCCGAGATGGTCGAACTCACGGAGTTCATGCACCGCAAGCCGGCCGAACTGTCAGGAGGACAGCGGCAGCGGGTTGCGCTCGCGAGGGCCATCGTCCGGGAACCCAATGTCTTTCTGATGGACGAGCCACTCTCCAATCTCGATGCAAAGTTGCGGGTGTCGACCCGGGCACAGATCAAGAACCTGAGCCATGAGCTGCAAGTTACGACGATCTATGTCACGCACGACCAGGTCGAGGCCATGACACTCGCGGACCGGGTGGTGGTGATGAACAAGGGTGTGGTGCAGCAAGTGGGCTCTCCAGCCGAAATCTATGACAGGCCGCGCAACACATTTGTCGCCGGATTCATCGGCTCACCAGCGATGAACCTGATGGACGGCGACATAGCCAACGGGACGTTCAATTCGGACGGCGTCAGGATTGAGGGGCTCTCAGCCAGCGATGGGCCTGCCTGTGTAGGATTCCGGGCCGAGGACGCCCAGATTGTTCCCGAAGGCGGCGAACTCACGGCCCCGGTCTACACGATGGAGCTTCTGGGCGACGCCACGATGCTGACAATGCGAGCAGGTGGAACGCTTGTCTCGGTCAAGGCAGCAAAAGACTATCGCGCCGAGATTGGCGAAACCGTCTCCGTTTCCGTACCCGCTGGTATTTGCCATCTGTTCGACAGGCAGACTGGCGTCGCTGTCGGAACTGCATGACGGCCTGCATTTGTTAAGCAGCTTCAACCCGTAATCAACCAACCTGTGGAGACCTATATCATGAAACTAGCCAGTTTGTTTGTCGCCGGTACGATCGCAATCGGGAGCAGCGCCGCCTGGGCGGGCTGCGCCTTTGAAAACACGGTGCCCGTCAAATCGCTGACCGCCGGCTTTGAGGCATGGAAGGCGGCAACTTCGGCAATGGCGGAGTGCGGCAATTTCGAAGCCGAGCTCGACCAGGAATTCCGGACCAAGCAACCAGCTGCGTTCGCTGCCCAGCCGTCGCTCTACCATATTGGCGGCGTCTCGAACGGGACCTTTGATCCGCTCTATAACGAAGGCACCATCCGACCACTGGACGACCTGATCGCAAAATACGGCCAGCACCTATCGCCCAATCAACTGATCAAGATCGGCGGCCAGACCTGGGCTGTCGCCATGATGGTCAACGCCCAGCACCTCATGTACCGGAAGGACATCCTTGCGGATCTGGGTCTTGAACCGCCCACCAACTACGATGAAGTTCTGGAGGTGGCGGCGGCCATCCAGGAGGCCGGCGTGGTCGATTACCCGCTTGGCGGAACCTACATGACCGGATGGAATCTCGGTAACGAGTTCATCAATAACTATCTTGGTTTCGGCGGCAGTTTCTTTGGCGACGACAACATGCCGTCAATCAACAACGAGCAAGGCATGGCAACGCTCGAGTTGATGGCCGCACTTACCGAATACATGGATCCGGAATTCCTTCAGTCGGACTCGACCTACGTTCACCAGCAATTCCAGCAGGGCAAGATCGCGCTCGCCAACCTGTGGGCATCCCGCGCCGGCAATGTCGTTGATCCGAACGAAAGCCAGGTTGTCGGGCTGATGGAAATGGCATCGGCGCCGGTTGGCCCGGCCCGGCCGCACGCAGCGCTCTGGTGGGATGGCATCGTCATCGCTGCCAATATCACCGACGAAGAAGCTGACGCGGCGTTCCGGGTTGCCATGGAAGGGATTGATACGGAAATGGTCCAGGCGAACAACGATGCGGCAATCTGGCTGATCGATGGCTATCAGCCGGGTCCGCTGGCGGCAGGCGCGTCAGCGACCGCGGCCAACGGTGCAGTTCCCTACCCTGCCAGCCCTGCGCTCGGTTTGATGCATAACGCCCTCGGAACCGGACTGGCTGACTTCCTGACCGGCGCCAAGGATGCGGCTACCACTCTGGCAGATATCGAAGCCGCATACATCACCGCCGCCGAAGAGGCAGGCCTCATCTGACGACCCGCTTTGGCGCCAGGCCTGAAGGGTTGGCGCCGAGTGTTCCCCGGAACGGGTCAGAATGCCCGTTCCGGTATCGCCCGGCATTCCGGACAGCCAGTCCGCAACCACATTAACAGGGGGCCAGCGTGAAATTCCGCGTCTTTGCAGCCTTTGTCGGCCCGTCCCTGTTTCTCATGGTGCTGTTCATTGCCGGGCCGCTGGCGGCAGTATTCTGGCAGAGTTTCCACGTCACACAGTCGGTCTACACGACCGTCGAGGTGGAGAGTTGCACACCCGGCTTCGTCACACAGACCTGCACCACCGAGTCGAGAATTCAGCTGGTCCTTGATGAAGAGGGCAATCCGCTGAAGACGACGGAATTCGTCGGGCTAGAGACCTACCGCAACGTGCTGCAGCTCGAGAAGCTCAAGGAGGCTGTAGCGGAGTTCAACTACAGCAAGCTGATGCTGATCGACTTCTGGAAGGCGCTGCGCTTCACGCTGACCTTTACGCTGATCACCCTTCCACTGGTCATCGGTGTAGGACTGCTGATCGCACTCGCCGTGAACAGCGCCGCCCGCTCACTGCGCGGACAGATCATCTTCGTGTCGCTGCTCCCCTTCATCATCACGCCGGTCATAGGCGCTCTTGCCATCAGGTGGCTGTTCGTGGGCGACGGCATCCTGACAGCGCTGCTTGAATGGTGGCTTGCCCGGGACATTGCCATGCTGGCAAGTGCCTGGACGATCGAGCTCCTGATGATGTTCTACCGCGTCTGGCATGTGGCGCCGTTTGCATTCGTGGTCTTCTATGCCGGATTGCAGACGGTCAATAACGACACGGTCGAGAGCGCCGTCATTGACGGCGCCAGCAGGTTCGAGCGGCTGCGCTATGTGGTGATTCCGCATCTCATGCCCCTGATCGTCTTCGTGTCCCTGATCCATCTCATGGATGCCTACCGGGTCTTCGAGGAAATCGTCGGCTTCCGTTCCCAAGGATACGTGATTTCCCTGCAGTGGCTCACATACGACTTCCTGACACCGGACGAGACCGGAAACCGGGCAGTAAGCAGCGCTTCGGCCAGCGCCATGCTGACGATGGTCGGGATCGTGGTCCTGCTTGTCCCGCTGCTTAGGAAGACCTGGAATGACCACAGGGGGGCAATCCGCTGATGGACACCCCCCGCTCATTGCAAATGTCGACTGGCCTGCGCTGGGCGTCCACCGGTTTCATCATATTCTGGTGCATTCTGGCGGCCTTCCCGATTGTCTGGATCTCGGTGATGAGCATCAAGCTCCCGATCGACGCGTTTGCCTCCAACCCGTTGCATGTCATTTTCGGGCCTTCCACCCGAGCAAACGGCAAGGGCATTTCGTTGCTCGATATGGCAACGGTCGCTGCGGCTGCATGGTTTCTTTTCCGTTTTACCACGTCCCGCATGCCCACTCTGGTTGCGTCGTATTCGCCGCTCGGCAGCGTGGTCATTGGCTGGACCCTGGGCACAGCCGCGCTGGCGCTTGCAGTGCTGATACTGGGGCTTTGGGTCATTCGGCCCTTGCTGGACGCAGTGAACGGGTTGGCCGGCCCGCTGGGTCAGCCGATTATCGGATTTACCTTTGAACATTATCGCTCTGTCTGGGTCGAAGACGGATTCTACCGCAATTTCCTGAACTCGCTGATGGTCACTACCGGCGTGGTCACTGTTTCGCTGACCGTCGGCACGCTTGCCGGATACGGCCTTGCCCGATCGGGGGCGAGCCTCGCATTCTGGATTCTGATCATAGCATTGGTCTTCCGTGCGTTGCCTCACTCGGTGCTGGTCGCAGGATATCTGCCTGTATTCATCAACTCGGCGGAGATCCTGCGCCCCATACTTGGTGAACTGGCGCCGACGCTTTACGGCAAGCCCTTTGCCGTGATTGCGGTACTGGTTTCGATCAACCAGCCCTTCACGATCTGGATGCTTCGCTCCTTCTTCCAGAACATCCCGGCCGACCTTGATGAAGCTGCCCGCGTAGACGGTTGCACACATTTCCAGGCTTTCCGCTGGGTGATCATGCCGGTGATGTGGCCAGGCGTCATCACGACAGGCCTGTTCAGTTTCCTGCTCGCCTATAACGACTTCCTGGTTACCTCGCTTCTGCTGGACGCCAGCAACCAGACAATGGTTCCGGCAATCGCCAGTTTCTTCAATCGCGAAACCACGACCACAGACCAGGTCAAGGCAGTTGCGGCAGCGGTATCGATCACTGCCCCGCTGTTCATACTTGTCATGGTCTTCCAGCGTCAGATCGTGAGCGGCCTGACAGCCGGTGCGGTCAAGGGTTGAGGGGATCAATGTACTCAGGGAAGCATCCGGCATGAATGAGCGCAGGCCCGAACAGGCTGTACTGACGCGTAACGCCGACCAGGCGCGGACGGCAGAGACGCGTGCGGTCATCGAAGGAATGGTTGACGGGTTGAACGATCACCGGATCGAAGACATCGGAGAGTTCTTCGCCGAGTCTTTCCAGTGGCGGGGCAATTTCGGCTGCGGCCACAAGAACGGCTTGCGGGAATTCCAGGACAACTGGCAGAAGCCTTTCCAGGCGGCCTTCTCGGACAAGGTCTGCATCGACGAGGCGCGCCTCTTCATGGGGGAATGGGCGGCAGCATTCGGCCGCCAGGAAGCAGTTCACACCGGCAGTTTCTTCGGCATTGAGCCCACCGGTACGGCGGTCACGATCCGTTATATGGACTTCTGGAAGGTGGAAGACGGCCGCGTCGTCGACAACTGGGTGATGGTCGATTTCCCCGATGTGCTGAGGCAGCTGGGAGTCGACGTTTTTGATGGAGAAGGCTGGGAAGCCTATGACAGGGGCGAAAAACAACCTCCCGCTCCGAGGAAAGGACAGGACTGAATTGGCTATCGAGTATCTCAAGACCGGCAAGCCGGAAGACGAACGGAGCGTCGACGATGAGGGCGTTGCGCGGACCGTAGCTGCCGCCCTTCGGGACATTGAAGAACGCGGCGATGCGGCAGTAAGGGAAATGTCGGCGAAGTTCGACAAGTTCGAACCCGACTCATTCCTGCTCCCGGAAGCCGAGATCGAACGGCTGGTGTCCTCACTCTCCGGCCAGGAACTGCACGACATCCGCTTCGCGCAAGAGCAAGTCCGCAACTTTGCCAAGGCACAGCGGGACTCGATGCTCGACATCGAAATCGAGACAATGCCCGGCGTCATTCTCGGCCACAAGAACATGCCGGTCCAGTCGGCCGGATGTTATGTGCCGGGCGGCAAGTTTCCCCTGGTCGCCGCCGCACACATGTCTGTTGCGACCGCAGATGTCGCAGGCGTGCCGCGCATTGTTGCTGCAACACCGCCAGTGAACGGCGAGCCGCACCCGGCGGTCATCGCGGCCATACATTTTGGCGGCGCCAGCGAGATCTATCTTCTTGGCGGCATCCAGGCAGTCGGCGCCATGGCATTGGGCACGGAGACCATCAAGCCAGTCGACATGCTCGTGGGCCCTGGCAACGCATTCGTCGCCGAGGCAAAGAGGCAGCTATTCGGCAAGGTCGGCATCGACCTGCTGGCCGGGCCAACGGAAACGATGATCATTGCCGACGAAACAGTCGATGCAGAGCTCTGTGCAACTGATCTGCTCGGCCAGGCCGAGCACGGCTACGATTCACCAGCAACTCTCATCACCAACAGTCGGCGGCTAGCTGAAGCAACCATGAAGGAAGTCGAGCGGCTACTGGAAATACTGCCAACGGCCGCAACGGCCTCCCGCAGTTGGCAGGATTACGGTCAGGTTGTGCTGTGCAGCAATCACGACGAGATGCTTGAGGTGGCAAATGACATGGCTTTCGAGCATGTCCAGGTAATGACGGACCGGGATGACTGGTACCTTGACCACATGACCGCCTACGGTGCCCTCTTCCTTGGCCCCAGAACCAATGTCGCCAATGGCGACAAGATCATAGGCACCAACCATACGCTTCCGACCCGCCGGGCCGGCCGCTACACAGGTGGACTCTGGGTCGGTAAATTCCTGAAAACACACAGCTACCAACGGATCGTGACTGACGAAGCTGCAACATTCATCGGGGAATATTGCTCGCGGCTGTGCATACTGGAAGGGTTCGCAGGCCATGCAGAACAGGCGAATGTCAGGCTCCGCCGTTACGGTGGCCTCAACATCCCGTATGCTGGCTCTGCTTCGCCGAGGGACGGTGACTGAGGCAATGGAGCTCAGAGTTCCCGGCTTCAGCGGCAGGCAACTGAATTGACTGTCCAGGTTCCAACGACGCCGTCTTTCAGTCTGGATGGCAAGCGGGCGCTCGTTACCGGAGCGTCCAGGGGTATCGGCTTTGCCTGCGCGACGGCCGTCGCCGAGGCTGGCGCTTCCGTGGTGGCCGTTGCCCGGGACTCGGGCAGGCTTGATCCTGCTGCCGCTGCTCTTCGCAATTCGGGCTTCCGCGCGAGAGCAGTCCCACTGGACATCACCGACCGGAAATCGGTGGTGGAGTTGTTTGAACGGGAAGGCCCCTTTGATGTGGTTGTCAACTCAGCAGGCATGGCACGGCACACGCCTGCCCTTGAAGCCAGTGAAGAGGACTACGACCGCGTCATGGAACTCAACACCAGAGCGGCATTCTTTGTGGCCTGCGAAGCGGCAAAGGGCATGATGGAGAATGGTGGATCGATCATCCAGATCTCAAGCCAGATGGGTTTCGTGGGTGGCAAAGAGCGGGCTGTCTATTGTGCCTCCAAACACGCCCTTGAAGGCATGACCAAATCCATGGCGATAGAGTGGGGGGCACACGGGATCAGGGTCAACACAATCTGTCCGACCTTCATCCGTACCGAACTGACAGCAGCCACATTCGCCAACCCGGAAAAAGAGGCCTGGGTCCGGTCCAAGATCAAGCTGGGCCGGATTGGGGAGGTTGAAGACGTCATGGGCGCGGTAGTCTTTCTGGCATCCGATGCCTCGGCGATGATCACCGGGACACATCTGCTGGTCGATGGCGGCTGGACCGCAGGCTGAAGTTGGTGTTCGCGGAATGAACATATTGGCGAGAAAGACAACAGCTGCGCAGGTGGCTGAACTGGCCGGAGTCAGCCAGTCATCGGTAAGCCGGACCTATACCCCCGGAGCCTCCGTTTCCCGTGAAACTGCGGAAAAAGTCCGAAGTGCAGCCGCCCTCCTCGGTTACCGTCCCAATGCTCTCGCCCGGTCTTTGATTACAGGACAATCGAACATGATCGGGCTCGTCGTCGGGCCCTTCGAAAACCAGTTCAATCCTTCGGTTCTGGAACTGCTTTCCCGGCGTCTCAAGCAGGAAGGCTACCATATTCTGGTCTTCATGGCTTCAGACGAAAGCGACGATACGGAGGACATCGTCGCCAGCCTTCTTGACTATCAGGTTGATGGACTGATTGCCGCGTCCGTTGCCATGACCGTCCCCCTGGCAACGCGCTGCCGGGCAGAAGGCATCCCGGTCATTCTCTTCAATCGCCACCAGGGAGCCAACGGGCCACCTTCTGTAGCCTCGGACAATTTTGACGGAGCACGGCGGGTGGCCCGCTTTCTGGTTGCCGGAGGTCATCGCCGCATCGCCCATATATCAGGCTGGCTGGCTTCCTCTACCGGACGCGAGCGCAAGGAAGGCTTCCTTGCCGGACTTGCAGAGGCGGGAACCCGGCCCGCCGCCTGTATCGAGGGCTTCTATGACGGAGCGGTTGCGGCAGAGGCCTGCAGAACCATGTTCCAGAATGGCGGTTCCTGTCCGGACGCGGTGTTCGTGGGCAGCGATCACATGGCCTTTGCGGTTGTCGATGTCCTGCGCAGCGAACTGGGCTTGAAAATACCCGAGCAGGTGTCGGTGGTTGGTTTCGATGATGTGCCGCTTGCCGCGCGGCCGTCCTATGACCTGACCACAATGCGCCAGCCACTGGAGCGTATGGTCAGCGCCACGGTGGATGAACTGCTCGAAGCCATGAAAGTCCGCCGGACCAAGCCCGTGCAGCTGCGGTTGCCCTGCGAATTCGTACTGCGCGGAACCGCAAGAATTCCACCAAACGGCAAGAGTGAGGTTTGATGATGCCGAGATATACGGAGTTTGCCGAGTTCATTGCCGGCATCACAAATGACATCTGGGAAAACCGGCAGATACACTTTCTCAAGGAATGCTACTCTGACGATATCAAGGTACGCTCGCCTGAAGGGCTGGTTGTCGGCAACCGGGCTGTAATTGCCGCCACTATGGCCACACTCGCCGAATTCCCGGACAGGCAATTGCTCGAAGAGGATGTGATATGGGACCGCACGGGGGAGGATAGCTGGTTTTCGTCCCACAGGATCTTCTCGACAGCCACGCACTCTGGGCCCGGCAGGTACGGGGACGCCACCGGCCGCCATCTGCGTTACAGGATCATTGCCGACTGCCACGCAGTTGCGAACGACCGGTATGGCTGGTCGATCAATGACGAATGGCTGATACGCGATCAGGGAGCAATCGTTCGCCAGATTGGTTACACCCCCAAAGACTATGTGCAGGCAACACTGACAGGCGAACTTGCCTCAGTCTCTCACCTCATTCCAGATGCCGAAATCAGAAACGCTCCCTACTCGGGAACCGGCAACGACAGCGAAGTCGGACTGCAATATGAGAGCATCCTTGACCGAATGATGCGGGCGGAGTTTTCGGCAATTCCGTCGGAATACCGGCAGGGAGTCCAGTTGCACCTGCCAGGTGGATGCTCGGGTCACGGATGGGCCGACGCCGACGCCTTCTGGCTTGGCCTCCGCTCCGCACTGCCCGATGCGGTGTTCCGTATCGAACATCGGATTGGACGCAATGACCCAGGGCTGCCAGCCCGGGCCGCCATCAGATGGAGCCTTGAAGGCTGCCACAGCGGGGGAGGTTTGTTCGGGGCCCCTACAGGCAGAAATCTGTACGTTCTCGGAATATCCCACGCCGAGTTCGGGCCAGGGGGAATCAGAAGCGAGTACACGCTCTTCGACGAAGTTGCTGTCTGGCACCAATTGCTGAGTTGAGGATCAGGCAATGGCAGACCGAACCAAAATACGGAGATCAAGATGACCAACGAAAACAGCGGAGTCCGGATTGTCCGGCACGGCGAACTCATTCCCTGCCGCACCGCATTTATCGATACCCATACCCCCGGATCCGACCTCAAGGAGAATTTCACCATTATTGGCGGCGGAGTGTCGGAGAGCCCTGACCAGCATGTGCATATCCGGGAAACGCCAGGCTTCAACATCGGCGCAGCCGGACAGCCTCCGAAGTGCCGGAATTCGCTGCACTCCCATCGTACGGCTGAGGTGTTCTTTGTTCTCAAGGGACGCTGGAGGTTCTTCTGGGGACGATGGGGAACTGCTGGCGAGGCCGTTCTTGAGGAAGGCGACATCTTCAACATCCCAACCGGGATATTCAGAGGGTTTGAGAATATCGGTCAGACACACGGCATGCTGATGGCGATACTTGGCGGCGACGATGCAGGCGGAGGCGTGATCTGGGCGCCGCAAGTGATTGAGGAAGCAAGCGCCCACGGCCTGATCCTGGCAGAAACCGGTCGCCTCTACGATACAGCCAAGGGCGAGAGCTTGCCGGATAAAGTCGGGCCAATGCCGCTTCTCACCGAGGAGGAACTTGACGGTTTTCCTGAACCCAGCGCATTGGAAGTTGTGCCTTCATACGTCGCCCGCCATTGGGACATGGTGGCGCTGGCAAGCGGGCAACCCGCCCAGGTGATCGGCGAAGATGCAATGATTGTCGACAGGCCGGGATTTGAGGTCGATTACCTAGCCCGGAATTCGATCTCGGAGGAGCCCTACAACACAGACCGGCATGAAGTGCTCCTGGTGCTTGAAGGGCATTGGCGCATTGGCTGGGAGGATTGCAGCGATGTACTGAACCCAGGGGACACCTGCGCTATCACCCCGGGTGTCGCGCATTCGCTTGCTCCGGCAGTGTCTGGCAGTGCTGGCCTGTTCAGAGTTCGCGGCACCGATGACCCTGCGGGCCCCACTTGGCGCGCCTGAAACCGGGAACTGCAGACGGCGCCCAAGAGCATTCGATGGAGTAGTAACCCATGATCAGGACAACACATGTCGGCAGTCTTCCCCGCAGCAGCGAGGTCGTCGACTTTCTCTTCGCTCGCGAAAGGGGCGAGCCGTTCGATCAGGCCGAATTCGATCAGACAATGAGCGACGCCTGCAGCGAGACTGTGCGCCGCCAGGTTGAGGCAGGCATCGACATCGTCTCCGATGGCGAAACTTCCAAGATTTCCTACGCCACATATGTGAAGGACCGGTATACCGGCTTCGGCGGTGACTCCCCGAGGAACCCGCCCCGCGACCTGGCGATGTTTCCTTCATACTTGAAGCGGCTTGCTGACGAGGGCGGCACGCCAAAATATTCCCGGCCCAAGTGCATCGGCGAGATCGAACCTGTCGGGCAGAGTGAGTTGCACAAGGACATTTCCAATCTGCAGGCGGCCATGGAACGGCATGGAGCAAAGGAAGGCTTCATGAACGCGGCCTCTCCTGGGGTCATAAGCCTGTTCCTGCCCAATGAGCATTTCCCGACCCGCGAGGCGTATCTTGACGCACTGGCCGAGGCCATGAGCGAGGAATACCGCACCATCGTGGAAAGCGGCCTCTACCTGCAACTCGACTGCCCCGACCTCGCCCTCTCCAGGCACATGATGTTTGCCGAGAGCACGGACGAGGAGTTCCTGGCCATCGCGCAACTCCATGTTGATGTCCTCAACCGCGCAATTGACGGTCTCGACCCTTCCCGTATCCGGGTCCATATCTGCTGGGGAAACTACGAAGGCCCACATGTGTGCGACATTCCAATGGAAAAGGTGTTCGACACTCTGATGTCAGTTTCTGCCAACCAGGTGCTGTTCGAGACATCCAACCCCCGCCACGCCCATGAGTGGCGCGTGTTCAGGGATAGGGTAAACGAGATCCCGCCCGGCAAGGTACTGGTTCCCGGAGTTGTGGACAGCACCACGAACTTCGTGGAGCACCCCGAGGTCGTTTCCCAGAGGCTTCAGAGATTTCTCGAATTCGTCCCGGCCGACCGGCTTCTGGCTGGCTCCGATTGCGGATTTGGGACCTTTGCGGGCTTCGGCGCCGTCGATCCGGACATAGCCTACGCCAAGCTCGCGTCACTGGTTCAGGGCGCGCGTCTGGCCTCGGCTGGCTGATCGACTTCCTTCAGCACCCGAGCGTCTGATCCGGGGTCAGGCCGGGATGCAGCGCGAGAGGTAGTTCGCGAACTCGAAATTCGGCCGTTCCAGATGTGAAAGATGGCCAGGCACGGCGAAGTCGGAGATCAGGCCGGCATAAACGCGTTCAGTGCAGCCCTTGTCCTCATCATTCACTTCGTCCAGCAGCCTTCGCAGTTCGGCAAAATGCTTCGCCCCTTCGGGGTCACCGGTGAATTCCTTCGACATTCCCCCACCGAAGAAAATCCGTACTTTCCCCGGTGAGACAGGGTGCAGCGACAGGTACCAGAAATAGCCGGGAGTCAGCGTGATGAGCATGCTTGGGTAGATCGCAAACAGCCAGGTCGTATTGCGGTCCTCACCCTTCAGAACCTTGTTATCCGGGTGGGCAACAGAAATGGTGAATGAGGCTTCCTTCTGAAGGGTATGGTAGTTGAAGGCTGGCCTGCCTTCCGGGCATTCAACATCGTCGACCTTCGACACCCCACCGATGGTTGCAGCATGGCAGACCGGCAGGTGGTAGCTTTCCATGAAATTCTCGGCCAGCACCTTCCAGTTGGTGTCCCATTCCAAGGTCTCGAAGAAGCCCTGGCTGTAGTTCTGCATGTCGTAATCGGCGATCAGGTCCTCGACCTCAGCCAGATGCTCACTGACAGGTGGCGCGTCCGGGTTGAGCGAAACCAGAACCCAGCCAAGCCAGGTTTCGCATTTGATCTGGGGAAGCCTGTATTTCGACCTGTCGAAATCAAGGTTTCGGGCCATTCCCGGCGCCCCGCGCAATCGGCCGTCGAGCCCGTAAGTCCATCCGTGATAGGGGCAAACGAGGGTCCGGGTCGAACCCCTGCCCTGCAGTATCGTCGACATCCGGTGGCGGCACACATTTGCCTGCGCCCTGATCTTGCCATCATTGCCACGGATAACCATGACCGGCTGACCGGCCAGTTCGAACGCCAGATAGTCGCCAGGAGTGGCAAAACCGTCTTCCCGGCCGACGCAAAACCACTCCTTGCTGAAGATGTGCTTCAACTCGAGGTCAAGAAACTCCTGCGAGGAATACACAATCCTCGGCATGGCCCTGGCCCGTTCAAATGGTTGGGCGACATTCTCCGCCAGCTCATCTGGCGCTCCTACTGTTGCAGCAAATTCATCCATGATGTTGCTCCAGCATCTTGACCATAAATTTCCGGAATGCGGGAGCATTTCTCCCGCGCCGATTGCCGGTCACTCTATCGCAATCTGAGTGGCTTTGCATCATTTGCGAACTGTCAGGCGAACCAAAAAATGCACTGTCTGCAAGCCTCTTGGCACAACAGCAACTGATGAATCGGGACTTCCATAATATTGGCCCATCTTCCAATTCTGGCCTGCGGAGCGTGTGTTTTCTTGCCGGAGATGATCAATGCAGCAACAACAAGTTTTGCCTCTGCCATTCGGCAGTCAGATTGCCTGCACATCGGAACTGGCAAGGCTACTTGTCAGGACGGCCGGCTGCCGCAATTGTCCCGGTTTGGCAATCCGACCGGGATCTGCCGTCTACCCTGTTCACCAATACGGCCATGCTGCGTCCGGAATACTCCGGCGGCAAGCTTCGAGATCCGTTTGGTTGCAGTCCGTTGCCCCTATTTCCGTAGCGAGTGTCATATTCCCTAGCCGAACTTTGGCAATTGTCAGAGAACATACGCCAGCACATTGCGCGCCGGAGCAGGCAAGATTGACCGCAAGTTACTGGCCGCAACCCTGTAGCAACCTGTTGTTCCCCCGGCATGATCCCGAGTGCAAATTCCACGTGGGGGATGCACGTACTCCCATCGTCCGCGGGTCTTGAGTTGCAGCTACCAAGCCACATCCAGATTCCACGCAGTCCCTTGCCGGACTTGGTGTGATGTATGCGGGCGACGGCCCGGTCATCTTGCCAAGGCAATTTCTCCAAAGAAGCGACTAGCCTCAAACATAATCAGCGCGTTTCCTCCCGTTCCAGTTGGAGACCACAGAAAGCGGCCTCGTCCTCAACAAGTGCGCCTCAATGGAGTCGAGATTGACAGAAGCGCACTTGGTGCATACGAGCCATGGCTGACACGAAAACAGCATGTGAAATTGCCGTTATGGACAGTATACGCGCTGACCCCGAATGCAGACCGCCAAACGCGATAACAAAGTACTCCCGTAAGAACACGCAAAATCACCAACACTACTCGACGCCACTTTGTGACGCGCAGGCTGGGCAAGAGCAGAAGCAGTGAGCAGTGGCGCAAACTTGACGTCGTCACCCCGCTGGGATAAGGCAGATCACGGTTCTCAGGTCGAAACTGAGCTACAAACTGAATGGCTCGGCACGACCATGAACCTATTGTGCGCATTCGAATTGGCACTTGTGGTTCAACCGCGGACCGATAACTCCCATGCGGACATCAAGAGCCAACTCTGATGCCTCTGTCCTGACTAAAGGGCCAAATTTCTGGCACATGGTACGCCCCAGCAACCCACAAGAACGAACGACTTCTCTACAATTCCAGGGAACAACTCAAGTAGAAATCAATCGCAACATCCACATACCGGTTCTGTCCAACACCGTAACATCTATTAGCTACCTCTACATTGCAGTGCGGCAGAAACAAGCATTCGGTTTAGAGAAACTAGTCTCCATACCACCCGACAGAAATGGCCCTTCAAGCAATTCCTGCATGAACCTCCCATTGAGGAACAACGTTCGGAGAACACATGAACACAGAGATACGTGAGAAAGTCACAGAGTGGCTAACCGGCAATGACACCTGCCTCTTGTTGGGGGCGGGATGCAGCAAGTGTGCGGGAAAGCCGCTAATCGGAGAATTAACGGACACGATCTTGGCTAGTGCGAGTATCAAGCTTAAGGAGCAATTCAACAACCTCACGACCTCGGGCAATCGTCCGGCAACAATTGAAGATCTCATCAATTACCTGGTCCGATATCGTAGTATTCTTTCCACTATTGACTGCACCGACAGTCACAGCTTGAGCATCGACGAGATCGATACTTGGCTAGATGAGATTAAGCAGAACATCGTCAACACCGTGGCCGATGACTGGGATACCAGTCCAACGCATGAAAGGTTTCTGCAACGACTGTGTAGTCCTGGCGACCACCGTACTCGTGATATCTTTAGTCTAAATTACGACACTCTACTGGAGGCAAGTCTAGATTCCCTACGGTTGCCATATGTTGACGGATTCCGAGGGACCAATCGTGGATGGTTTGACCCAACTACTTTCGATGAGGTCAACACCGCTCCTGCGTATAGACTCTATAAGCTCCACGGCTCAATTAACTGGACACGAGACACAGATGGCCATGTTCGTCGAGGGTGTACTGCCATCGCTGATGGGGTAGTCGCACCAATTGTCGTCTATCCTTCAGAGCAAAAATACATTCAAACGCAATATGGTATCTACGAAACCTTGATGGGCAACTTTCGTGATCGACTGCGCAATACACGGGTAAATAATTGCCTGATCGTGCTAGGTTACAGTTTTAATGATGAGCACATCAACGAAGTAATTTGCGATGCAATAACGGCAAACGGCAGCAATTTGACCGTGATTGCATTTGTTGGACCCGAAGAGGACCATCAGAAACAGAATAGACGACTAACGACGTTTAGCACAAAGTGTGATTCCCGATTTACCGCTTTTGTCGGTGACGACAAGAATGGGACATTTGTAGGTAACGCCTTGGACCCAGACTCCGCAACACATGTATTGGCATTAAACCTATGGAAATTCGAAGAACTGGTCAACTTTATTGCAGGACAGGGGCAATGAACGATTCAATCTTGAGAATCGGCCGAGTAGTCGAAGTAACTGGTTCAAGAGTAATTGGTGAACTTGAGGGAACTGTTGACGACTTGCACCGCACCTACAAGAGTCGAAGGTACATGGTCGGCCAAGTTGGTTCAATTGTGAAGGTTGCAGCGGGCGACAAACTCGTATTTGGAGTGGTTACCGGCTTACGGATGGCCGACACTCTTCTAGAGGGCCAGGGAGGGGCACACACCCACTCGGCATCACATGCAAAATGGCTAGAGTTCGAACTATTTGGCGAGGCACTTCGCACGGGCGTTGGCGAGGGCGAGTTCTTGTTCCAGCGCGGCGTAGTTACTTTTCCTCTTCCCGGCCACGGGATATTTGTAGCCAGTGTAACTGAGCTCTCCTCCATCTACCACCTGCCAGATAGACCGAGCATCGAAGTAGGGAGCCTCTCGCAAGCTGCATCTCTGCCTGCATATCTGCTTGTCGATGACCTTCTAGGCAAGCACTTTGCGGTTCTAGGTACTACAGGCTCGGGAAAAAGTTGCACGGTGACCGTACTCTTGCGCTCAATACTTGAAGAGGCGCCACAGGCCCACATAATTCTGCTAGACCCCCATGACGAGTACCGACGGGCATTTCCTGACATTGCGGAAATTATTGACCCAACCACCCTAAACTTACCCCATTGGCTTCTGAATTTTGAAGAGAGTATGGCAGTTTTCGTCGGAAGGACCGAATTTGTTGCAACGAGCCAATCCAACATCCTTAAGGACGCAATTTTGCACGCCCGAAAGGAATTCCAGCCAGCAAGCATTCCGCCAGAGAAGATCACTGTGGATACGCCCGTACCCTACAAGTTGTGCAGGCTTCTCACTCATATCGATGACTGCATGTCTAGTTTAACGCAGTCAAAAAGGGAACCATACCTAAAGATCAAGGACAAGGTCCAAACTTTGCAACAGGACAATCGCTTCTCGTTTTTGATCCGACCTGACGAGAGCGTCTCGGACGATTTGGCGGGTATTGTTTCTCAGTATTTGCGTATACCGGTATCAGACAAACCGCTCTCGATTATTGATTTGTCAGGCGTACCATCGGATGTAGTTGATGTAGTGGTTTCGGTGTTATGCCGGATTATTTTCGACTTTGCGGTTTGGGGTTCACGGCCAGTGCAGGTTCCAATAGTTCTGTTGTGCGAGGAAGCGCATCGTTATGTACCGCGCCGTGATGATGCTGCATTTCAACCCACCAAGCAAGCCCTGTCGCGTATTGCTAAAGAAGGCCGTAAGTACGGTGTAGGCCTTGGCCTGATTTCTCAGCGCCCTTCTGAGTTGGCTGATTCCGTTCTCTCGCAGTGTAATTCCGTGATTGCACTGCGTATGAGCAATGAGCAGGACCAGAATTTTGTTAAACGTGCACTACCTGATTCCGTTCGCAGTCTTGTCGATGTTCTTCCGACCCTGCGGGCACAAGAGGCGCTAGTGGTAGGTGAGGGCACTGTTGTTCCAGTACGGCTGCGCTTTGCTGATCTTGCCGAGGAACATCGGCCTCAGAGCGCTGATGTACCCTTTTCCAGGCAGTGGGCGGCCGTAGATAACGGTGCAGAATATGTCAAGGAGGTTGTCCGACGATGGCGCTTGCAGGAGCGTCAACTGTAGGTTCGGTGGAGTTCGCAAGATCTGAAGGTGTGGAGATAAATTTGCGCGTATTCTGACAGCATCGGACTGGCATTCATAACGACATTCACTATGAGTTGGTTGACTACCACAGGTCTACTAGTGACAGTCGGCCAACCAGACGATTGTACTTGTTTGGATTATGGTGGAGTAGGAATATTCGCCAAACCTGCAAACAGTATTCATGAGTAGGCGATCGACGTTCTGACCGTTGTCGGGCAATGGACGGTCGAGTAGTTTCGTGCCGGTGCAGTGCATTTCAGGGGTTGGTGTTGTAGACTATAACACCCCTACCTTCCTGCAGATCAGTCTTCGGCAACGAATTCGTGGCCTCTCTCCAGATATTGCTTTCTCTTCGAATTTGAGTGCCGGGCAAGCTTGTCGTGTCAGTGTGGATAACTGCGCCCACCGGCCGATTGACCGCAAGCAGACCGGATCAGCCGAGAAGCAGATTGGCTGTGTCCTCATCGGTTACCAACGTGTCGACCAGTTTCAGTCCAAGGATCGCCTTTGAAACCGCAACCTTGTGACTGCCGCCCACAGCAAGAATGACATTGGGTATGCTGGCCAGGTCAGCAAAGCCGATCCCTATGACCCGTTCGTTCAATGGGTGATCAACCGGCCTCCCATCAGCGTCAATGATCGTGCCCAGGATGTCCCCGACAGCGCCAAGCCGACGCAAGTCTTCCATGGATGTGTCTGCCGGAAGCGCGTCGCGTATCAGGAGTGAACGACGGGAAATGTCCCCGGCCGCCAGCGCAAGGACATCGACGGAGCGGATCTTGTCCAGGATTTCAGCAAAGACATCAAGCCGCATGATGGTATCTCTGCTGGCTCGCGAGCCGGCATAGAGGGGCGCCGTGAGAAAGCTGTGACTGGCATTCACCAGGCCAGCAATGCGGGCAGTGATTTCGAAACTGTTCAGGTCCGAGCCGCGCGCAATCCCGCCCATCACCGAAACGACCTCGAGATCAGGTCGATCCAGAGTTTCCATGTAACGGGTGGCTATGTTGAGTGTGTTCCCCCAGGACATGCCGAACAGCCGCACCTCGGGGTCTGCCATGACATCCGACAAAACGTTCCCGAGGGCAGCCCCGACGACTGTTTGAGCTGCCTCCGGATCGTCCGGGGCCGGGGCTACATAAGCTCCCTTGAGATCAAATCGCCGGACAAGCCTGTCCTCTGCATCGGCACAGGCGGCGAATACCGAATTGATTGATACACGCACCAAACCGGTTCGGCGCGCTTCCGCCAATGTGCGATTGACGCGAAGTCGAGTTGCACCAAGCTTGCGAGCAACTTCACTCTGGGTCAGCCCTTCGACATGATACGCCCAGGCAACCTGAGCCATGAAGCGTTCGGCGCGGTCCACTACCTGATTGCCTGGCGCCTGCCGCATCCCTAGCGCACGGCCCCCATCGTCAAACCCCTGACCAGCTGACGCGAGGCGATCAATGCGAATATCACAACCGGTACGACGATCAGTGTCGAGGTCGCCATGATCTTGCCGTAAGGCAGGTTGTAACCTTCCATGAAACTCACAGCCATTGCCGGCGCGGTCTTTGCTGCATTACGCGTCAAGACGATCGCGTACATCAGTTCATTCCACGAGAAGATGAAGGAGAATATCGCGCTCACGGCGACGCCGGGCATGGCCAGAGGCAGGCAGATCGAACGGAATACGCGCCAGTGCGATGCGCCTTCAAGTATGGCGGCTTCATCAAGTTCCCGGGGAATCGCACGGAACTGATCGGTACAGATCCAGATGACAATGGGCAGGTTGAAGGTGAGATATATGAGCACCAGAACCAGATGTGTATCGAGCAGTCCAAGGCGGCGCACAATGAGAAAAAACGGGAGCGCCAGCACGATTGGGCTGACCATCCTGTTGGTGATGAACCAGAACCAGAGGTCGCGTTTGCCGCGAAACTCAATGCGAGCCAGAGCATAGGCAGCAGGACAACCGAGGCCGACCGAAAGTGCAGTCGCCGCCACGGCCACGATCAATGAGTTGACCAGGGTCGCCGCAACCCCGTCCTTGAACAGAACCTCCACATAGTTCGCAAGTGTGGGCTTGAAAATCCAGGCTGGCGGCTCCTGAAGGGCAATGATCTGGGTTTTCAGGCTGGTGGTCACCATCCAGTAGAACGGGAACACGCAGAACAGGAGCACGAGCAGCAACAGTGCACCCTGTGCGGCAAAACTCCGGCGCTGCCAGGGCGCCACCGCGGCCATCAGTTCACCTCCTTGTAGAAGATGCGAATATAGGCCTGGCTTAGAATGATGGTAATGATGAGCAGGATGATTGCCTGTGCAGAGGCAACGCCCTGATCGAAGGCACGGAAGCCCACACGCTGGATCAGAACGGATATGAATTCGGTGGCGTTGCCTGGCCCGCCCCTCGTCATAGTGAACACCATGTCAAAGAGCTTCAGCGTGTCTGCTGTCCGCAGGATAAGAACAGCCACAAGTCCTGGAACCAGGAACGGCAATTGCACATGCCGAAGCGTGGTCCACCAACTCTTCGTCTCAAGCGCCGCCGCCTCCTCGATCTCCACCGGGACGGTGGTCAGCCCGGCAAGCAGAACCAGCGCAACGAAGGGCGTCCATTGCCAGACATCCCAGAAGATCACCGCAATGAAGGCGTTGGTTGGGTCACCGATCCAGTTGATGGCTGGAACCCCGAGGAATCCAAGCAACTGGTTCACGACCCCGTACTTCACATTGAACATGACCTGGCCCAGCAGGCCAACGACCGCATAGGTAGTCGCCATTGGCAGGACAAGGCCAAGCCGGGTTATGGTCTTCAGCAGGCCAAGGCCAGGGCGGTGCAGCAGTAGAGCAATACCAAGCCCGAAAATGATCTGCATTGGCAGCGCAATCGCCAACAGCAGGAATGTCCTGAGTACGGCGTCCCAAAAAACAGGATCAGTAAGAACATGTGCGTAGTTCTCAAGCCCGATGAAACGGACCCTGCGCAATTTGGTCAGATTGAAGAAGTGCAGCGAGGTCCAGGCCGCATAGGCTAACGGTGCGATGCCGACCGCGGCGAGTGCAATCACGGATGGCCCAAGGAAGCACAGTAAAGTTCGCCGCTTGGCCTTTGTCGCCATCCACTTGGCCCCCGGTTGCCTGCATCCGGATGCAGGTAGCGAAGTGCGGCTAGCGCCGCACTCCGCAGATGATTAAATCATTGAGCCAGTGGTTTGTCACCGCTGTAGTAGCCGGCTTCTTCCAGCACGGCTTCCATGCGCTCTCCGATTTCCTGAGCGCCCTCTTCGGTGGTAACTTCACCAAGCATGATCTTGGTGCCCCATTCCTGGACGATCTCGGTGATCTCGGGCCACTCGGCAAAACGCGGCCGGAACTCCGGAACACCGTCCTGCCAGCTTTCAACCAGCGCCGGCACGAAGTCGAATTCATCGGCGATACCGGGGATTTCGTAGACTGACTGCCTGGCAGGGACACCGCCATTACGCAGATAGGCTTCTGCGTTTGCCTTCGAAGTCACCCACTGAATGAACAGCCAAGCAGCAGCTTGTTCGGCTTCTGTAGCCTGACTGGCGACCGCCAGAGAGAATCCGCCAAGTGCGGGTTTCCGTCCCGCTGGCCCCATCGGTTCAGGCGCGATCGCAAGGCAATCCGCGACTTGCGAGGTATTCGGATCCTTGAGTGTCGCATAGAATGCCGACCATTCGGTTATGAACGCGACATCGCCCTGCGCCAGCGCATTGACTGTTTCCGCATGGTCGTAACTGACGATTCCGTCCGGCATGTAAGGCAGAAGAGCTTGCCTGAACTTGAGGCCTGCCTGGCTCTCCTCGCTCAGGAGATTGGAGCGGAAGTCGGCATCAAGGAATGAACCGCCGAATGGCCAAAGCACCCGGGCGAAGCTATCGGCCGACTGCGTTTCATTGCGCTTGGACTGCAGGGCATAGGCGTGCTTGCCGTCCTTGGTCAATGCAGGTCCGTACACATTCAAAACATCGTCCCAAGTAGCGGGAGGCCCATCGAACCCTGCCTCTTCAAGCATGCACTGGTTGTAGAACAACAGGCCGGAATAGTTGTCGAATGGCAGGCCGTAGATCACACCGTCCCAGCCCCCAAAGGCATTGAGGACCAGCGGAAAGAAATCGTCCATATCGAGTTCTGGATCCGCCAGGTCGGGGTTGGAAGTGAATTTCTCGGCAGGCACGATCCATTCGTTCTCGGCGAAGTTGCCGATCCAGACGAGATCGATAAGGGCGATGTCAAGATCCCCGCCAGCGACGAAGTCGCGAACCTGTTCACCAAGCGCGTTCTCGTAGGGAAGCTTGGTGATATTGATCTTGATTCCTGTCCGCTCCTCGAATTCTGGAAGCATTGCCTCAGCGGCTTCGTAACCCGGCCTGAGCAGGAATACGACATCCACTTCCTCGCCCGCATAGGGCGCAGCGGCTTCCTCGAGAGACCAGGCGACTGCCATACCGGCGGCCCCCGCGGCCACCGCACCGGCAAAAGCACCAGTCAGGATTGATGATCTGAATGACATTGATTTATCCTCCATATGATGGTTGCACCCATCTTGACAACAATTGTATCGTGAGTCAAACAAATGATACGCGCAATTCCGGGGTTCGGCCAGTACGGACATCCGTTGGGGGGTTGAAACAGTGGCAAACGTAACCCTGTCAGGAGTGAACGTTCACTACGGTTCGATGCAGGCGCTTCACGATGTTTCACTGGAGATCGCCGACGGCGATTTTGTGGTGTTTGTCGGCCCGTCAGGTTGCGGCAAGTCGACACTGCTTCGCGCCATCGCAGGCCTCGAATCGGTTTCATCCGGCCTCGTTTCGATTGGTGGCGAGGAAATGACCGACGCCGCTCCTTCCGACCGCAACGTCGCAATGGTGTTTCAGTCCTATGCCCTCTATCCGCACATGACCGTGCGGGAAAACATGGAGTTTGGACTCAAGGTCAACGGAGTCCCGGAGCCGGACCGAGAAGTCCGGATTCAGGAAGCGGGCCGCATCCTGCAACTATTGCCGTTTCTGGACCGGAAACCCGCCCAGCTTTCCGGTGGCCAGCGCCAGCGGGTGGCGATCGGGCGGGCGATCGTGCGGCAACCGAAAGTCTTCCTGTTCGACGAACCACTGTCAAACCTTGACGCAAAACTCAGGATTCAGATGCGGGTCGAACTTGAAGGGCTGCATCAGGATCTCGGCGCAACCATGATCTACGTCACCCATGACCAGGTCGAAGCAATGACAATGGCAGACCGGATTGTGGTGCTGAATGGCGGGCGGGTTGAACAGACCGGACCGCCTCTGGACCTCTATCATCGCCCAGCGACCGAGTTCGTCGCCGGCTTCATCGGGGCTCCCAGCATGAACTTTCTTGACATTGTTCCAGACGGCAACGGCGTCACCTATGGGAACACGACAATCAAGGCCTCCCAGTCAACCACCTCCGCAGTTCGCCTCGGGATCCGCCCGGAACACATCGCTGTGACTTCCGCAGGCGAAGGCAAGATCGACGCCACAGTCAGGGTTGCTGAGTTGTTGGGCGGCGAAAGCTATATTCATGCCCGGACGGCACCGGGGGACGAGGTCATCGCCCGCATAGAGGGCGAAACCACTTTGGAGCCAGGCGAAAGCGTGGGGTTGCAGCTACCGGCCGAGCGCATTCATCTCTTCGACCAGGATGGCAGGCGCATTGCCGGCTGAGGAGACTAGAGACCGGCTGCCTCCTGCCCAGGCCAGCTGCCGCTCGATTGACAATCTTTGCATGCGGTCCGGCGCAATGGCCGAAACCGGACGGATGTGGCTTAAATTCATTGGCAGCAAGCCGGCACTTGTCCTTGCCGACGAGAACACGATGGGAGCAGCAGGTCACGAAGCTGCCAGTTCGCTTGAGGCATCAAACATAGATTATCGGGTGGAGCTTCTCTCCAACCCACAGCCTGAAAGTGAAATCGGCGACGCGATCGCATCCAATACCCATGCAAGCGAGCACATACTTGCGATAGGCTCAGGAGTCGTGAACGACCTCGCGAAGTATGCGGCCCACCAGCTCCGGAGGCCATATGTATGCGTGGCGACAGCCGCATCGATGGACGGATACACATCGCCGGGCGCGCCACTCTCTGCCCACGGTTTCAAGATTACTATTCCCTGCACGCCCCCGGCCGCAGTGATCGGAGACCTGAATGTCATCAGCAAAGCTCCCCCTCATCTCACTAGCAGCGGATATGGCGATCTCGCCGGAAAGTGCCCTGCTGGAGCAGACTGGATACTTGCTGACGGGCTGGGCATAGAGAGCATTGAGCATCACGCGTTTGATCTCGTGCAAGGCGGACTGGCCAAAACTCTTGGCGACTTCAGTGCCGTTGGCGCCGGGGAAAGGCAGGCAACGGCGAACCTGTTCAAGGCACTGCTCCAATGCGGTTACGCAATGGACGATTATGGCTCCTCCCGCCCAGCCTCAGGCGCCGATCACCAGATTGCCCACCTGTGGGAAATGGAAAAACTGACGCACCAAGGCAACAAGGTTGGGCACGGATTCTGTGTCGCCATCGGCTGCATGGCCGTGCTTCGTCTCTATGAGTGGCTCTTGGAGCGCAATCCTGCAGCACAAGATACCGAGTCAGTGATTTCCCGGGCACCCGGCATGGAGGAGAAGGCCAGCGAAATCCGGACGGCATTCAAGGACAGGGAGATTGCCGAGCGCGCGGAGGAAGAAACACGCTCAAAGCACCTCGGCGTTGAAATGCACAGGGAACGATTGGCTACCATCGCCAGAAACTGGCCTGGAATCAAAGCCCGGCTGTCCCGCCATCTCATTCACAGCAGCCGCATGCGTACAATGCTTTCTGGCGCCGGCGCGCCTGTTGAACCTCAACAAATCGGACTTGATGCACCGCGCATGCGGGCTGCGGTCCGGGCTGCAATCTTCCTGCGCCGACGCTACACCGTGCTAGACCTGCTGAATGAGACCGGGTTGCTTGAGCAGGCCATTGACGAGGTATTTCCATGACAGTGTATTCCGAACTTGCCCGAAATGCCGCTGAAGAACTCAGGGTTGCAGCTGCGGGTGTCGACCCAGGACAATTGAACGATCTCATCGAAGAGATCGCCGCTGCGGAAAAGGTCGTGGTCGCCGGAGTTGGCCGGGAAGGGCTGATGATGCGTGCGCTCGCCATGCGTCTCTTCCACATGGGCCTGGATGCACATGTCGTTGGCGACATGACGGCACCCCGGGTAGGAAAGGGTGATCTGCTGCTGGTAAGCGCCGGTCCGGGGGATTTCGGCACCATCCGCGCATTGGTGGATGTGGCGCGTTCCGCCGGAGCCCGCTGCGGTTGCATCACTGCCCAACCGGACGGTGCGGTGCCCCAAAATTGCGACCGCGTGCTGGTCATTCCAGCGCAGACGATGGCCAATGACTCCGCCGACGCTGCAAGTTCTACGCTCCCCATGGGATCACTGTTCGAAGGGGCGCAATTCCTAGTCTTCGAGTGCCTTATCCTGTTGCTGCGCGACCGCATCGGTATGACCCCCGACGCAATGCGGGCCAACCATACAAACCTGGAGTAGGGCATGCCAGGCTGGAAAGACCGGTTTTCGATTGCCGGGCGCACGGCGTTTGTGACGGGGGCATCAAAGGGTATTGGCGCCGAGATCTGCTCAGTCTTCGCCGAGGCCGGCGCCGATATCGTCGCTGTCGCCCGGGACGAAGAAGGCCTGAACCAGACACGAAGTGCCGTAGAGGCCCAAGGCCGGAAGTGTCATATGGTTCTGGCCGACCTTGCAAGTCCTGACGGCCCTGAACTCGCTGCTTCCCAGGCACTCGAATTGCAACCGGTCATCGATATCCTCGTCAATTCGGCAGGCATAGCCCGGATTGCGCCTGCGCTGGAACTTGCCAGCGAGGCGTGGGACGCAACGATGGCGGTCAACTTGCGGGCCCCTTTCCTGCTTTCCCGCGCGCTTGCGCCTGGAATGATCGAAAGACGCTGGGGAAAGATCATCAACATTTCATCCCAAACGGGCGTCATCGCGCTTGAAGGCCATGCTGCCTATGCGAGCTCCAAGGGAGCACTCAACGCCCTGACAAAGTCGCTGTGTGCCGAATGGGCACAATTCAACATCCAGGTGAACGCTATCTGCCCGACCGTTATCATGACTCCCATGGGCAAGCAGGTCTGGTCGGACAAAAAAAAGGCAGCGCCGCTTCTCAATGCAACGCCGCTTGGACGCTTCGGTGAACCGGTCGAGGTAGCCGACGCAGCACTGTATCTGGCTTCACCAGCTTCGGAACTTGTTAACGGTGCAACACTCATGCTTGAGGGTGGTTTTACCAGCGTGTGATGGTCGCGGGTATTGGAACCGCTGGTATCCTGCAGTGCTCCGCAATTCACAGCGCCACAGCATCGACGCACGAGAAAGCTTGTGGTTGCGCAAACACTGGCGACCGCTGCCTTCAAACCCGGGGCGAGCATTTCCATTCCATTTGTAGTAGAACGGCCATAACGCAGAAGAAGGCCTCTCCAGATGCGAAGCAGTCTCGACAGGAAAACGTGGGCACAGATCAAAGCAAGATTCCCGATCAAGACTGTCGAGTTGCACACACGCAAGTGAGCAACCCGACATATGCCATAAGTTGGTCTCGATCTTGGCCATCCGCGACCCTTCGTAAAGCTGCAACTTGGGTCGGGAAAGAAATTCATCGGGAAGCGCTTTCGCCACTCAGAAAATGGCAAGTGAGGAACGGATAGATGGCCAAGAAGGGATCCTTCGGTCACAGAAACACCGAATTGCAGGGCAAGGAAACGAGGCCTGCTTGCCCACTTTGTGGTGGCGAACACATTGAAACGGAACGCACGATGCACTCGTTCGAATACGGGGTTGGGGCCTCCTCAGTCGAATTGCATGTCGAAGTTCCAGTTCATGATTGCCGTTCCTGCGACATCCAGTATCTTGATCAGGAAGGAGAACGTCTGCGACACGCTGCGGTCTGTGAGCATCTTGGCGTACTACCGCCGCATAAGGTTCGGCTAATCAGAGAAAGCCGCAGAATGACAAGAAATCAATTCGCCCAAGTAACTGGAATCGATGAAGCAGACTTGAACCGGTGGGAGAACGGGCTTTCCGTTCAGTTACACGCTGACGACCAGCGTCTTCGATCTTATGCAAACCCTGAACTGTCACCCTTTTGCGCAAATGGATGAATTCGGGACCTTCACTTGCATTGACGTACAACTGGCTACTACAATTGCCGACGAGTATACGCATTCATCCCCAGTTTTCGTTCGGAGACCTACGCCTTGAATAGCCGAACACAAGATCAACTGTTGGAGATCTACAAACTCCACGCAGAACTGGCGGACAGAGTTAGCCATAGGCGTGATGGATCCAACCGGATCTATCTCAGCTTGCTTGTCGGACTGACGTTGTTTCTTGGCATTTTCGTCAGATTTGGCGTCGAAGATCTTGCAGCAGCGATCGGATTTCGAATTGTGGCGATTGTTGGAGCAGCACTTGCCATATCCTGGTTTATTGTTATCCGTTCCTACCGCCAACTCAATACGGGCAAATTTGCTGCTCTACACGAACTCGAAAAGCAACTAGCATTTCCGTTCTTCAAGCGGGAATGGGAACTTCTGGGAGAGGGAAAACAACTGAATCGCTATTGGCGGCTAACAGTTGTGGAGACCGGGCTTCCGATCCTGTTTCTTGTTCTGTCGGTAGTGTTCTTCGCCATTTCCCTGTGAATATTCATCATGGACGGTTCCCTTCGTCTGCGCCAGCGTCTTTAGGAACGTCTCTTTTGTGCTTGACCAGACTCGGAGTGAAATTGCAGCCCACAAACGGTTTCGGATGCAATCTGGCCATGATCACGAAGCAGGTTTCGTGCAGGTTCATACCCAAATGATTATATTCTACCGCCGAGAAATTGGGGGAATAGCTAGATTCTATTCCCCCATCAACGTTCCCGAGTGTCCGCCACGGATTCAACTACGCAGTAGTCGATCGCCGGGTGCAGCAATCCAGCTTATTGCGCATAGCTGACGCGGCACTATCACGGTCCCCTCTAACCGAACTAATCGGGTTACATCGGTTAGAGCTTTCCGACGGATAAGGCGTCCTTATGATACTGTACGGCGGGTGGATTCCGCAATTGCGGAATAGGATTGCTATGAAATCAGGATGGATGCGGCTGCATTGTTTCATCTTGGTGGAACGGCAGAGAGCTCGCTTGTTTTGGTTCTGTGGACTCCAGAGTCTGCCCATCGGTTCGTTTGCGGGCGGCCGCTGACTTACGAGCGATGTCTTTGGGTTCAACTATGCTCACCCTAGGCCGTGCTGGGCAGGCGGAATGCTGTGTGAACCCTCTGTTGCCATGGCCACCAGAATTGCAGCAAGGTGCTGGGATGGAACCAATGGCACAACACAGTGGCAAGAAATATCAGGAGGCATAATTGCGGCCGTTCATTATGGTCGGAATGGTCGGATAGCAAATTGGTGCTTCCATACGAATGCTCTGACCGCTAGTCGTTCAGTGCAATGAACAATGGCTATCCGGAATGAACGCAGATCACCACATCCCTTTGGTTGCGCGGGCAGTGAGAGAACTATCCGGCGAAATTTCTGTGCCAGGCGACAAGTCGATTTCACACCGGGCGGTGATTTTGGGGTCCCTGACAATCGGGACAACTACTGTATCAGGACTACTGGAAGGCGAAGATGTCCTGGCGACCATCAAGGCTGCCCGCCAGTTCGGAGCACATTTGGAACGCACTCCCGATGGCGTGTGGTCAGTTGACGGCTTTGGCACGGGAGGGTTCGCGGAGCCTGCGGATGTAATCGATTGCGGCAATTCCGGGACAGGCGTTCGTTTGCTGATGGGCGCAATGGCGACATCACCCATCACGGCGGTTTTTTCCGGTGACGAGTCCTTGCGAAGCCGGCCGATGAACCGGGTGCTACAACCCGTCGCCATGTTCGGTGCTCAATGCTTCTCAAGGAGGGGCGGGCTCCTACCGGCAACTGTTCTTGGGGCAAAGGAACCCGTGCCAGTGTCCATTGACCTGGCCGTGCCTTCGGCTCAGGTTAAATCGGCCATTCTGCTCGCCGGACTGAATGCGCCTGGCACTACGGTTCTTTCCGAAACGGCGTTGACCCGGGACCATACGGAAAACATGCTGGCTGCGTTCGGTGCGACAATCAAGGTTGAGGAACATGGCGCTGGCAAGAGGATTGAGCTTGAAGGTCACGCGGACTTTGAACCGCAGCACATAACTGTTCCGGGAGATCCATCCTCAGCTGCATTCCCCATAGTAGCCGCGCTGATAACAGAAGGATCCGCAATCACCGTGCGAGGCGTTTGCACCAACCCGACCAGGACCGGCTTGTACACCACTCTGCGGGAAATGGGCGCCAAACTGGAATTCGCAAACCAGCGGATTGAATGCGGTGAACCGATGGCCGATCTCAAGGTTGAGTTTTCAGACCTATCCGGTGTTGAAGTTCCTCCCGAGAGAGCTCCAACGATGATTGACGAGTTCCCGGTGTTGGCTGTCGCCGCCGCATTTGCAGAAGGCAGGACAGTAATGCGTGGGGTTCGGGAATTGCGGCTCAAGGAAACCGACCGGTTGCATGCAGTCGCCCGAAACCTTGAAGCTTGTGGAGTTGCAGTCGAAGAGGAAGAGGATAGTCTTGTGGTGATTGGCCGGGGAACTGCTGGGGTAGAGGGTGGAGCCACCTGCAAGTCATTCAAGGATCACCGTATCGCCATGAGTTTCCTTTGCCTGGGCCTTGCTTCAAAGCACCCGGTGACCGTGGACGATACATCGGCAATTGCCACAAGTTTTCCGCAATTCGCTTCCCTGATGAACTCGATCGGGTCGGACATCAGCTGAAAGCCGAACTGACTTCAGGTTGTCTGCCCACTGCCGGTCATTCGGTTCTTGGGCACTTCCAGGATCGCTTGGGAACCCATGGAAGTAACGAGCAACGTTCAAATCGGCAGGACCGTATCCACTGCGGCTGTCGGCCGAGCAACCGGGAGTGGATAACGTGACAATTCCTCATGCATGAGAAACAGGATACTGCCAACTTTCGTGAAGCCGGACGCACTATTGCCGCTCACATCAATCTCTGCTGACTCTCCTCTCCAACGATGAACGCAGACATTCTGATACAATCAGTGGACCGAGAAACCTGGTCATGACTCTTGTTCAATCGAAGGTTGGCGGGACTGCGGAGACGGCCACTTCCTGTCCAACCTGCAAACCCGCCTGGAGGGGAATGATCGTCTCAACTTTGGCAAAAGTTTTTCGGGAGATTGCGCCGGACCGGAGTACACCGATCTGAGGCTCCCTTACTACACGGCCATCAACCCGGCCGCTGCCGGGATACAGGACCTCGCAGCACACCGACTCAGCGTGTGAAGCAGCTTCCGGCTTCAGTTTCGTGCGATAACCAAAGGAACGCCGGTTTTCGCGTCCTCAATGGCTGATAGGATATGGGCAACACGCCTGTTGTCGCTCGGATGTGTCTGCAAGAACCCAACCGTCGGCTGGCCATTTCGCCGCCGTAACGTGTCCTCGCGGCTGAGACGGACGATCGTGTCGCTCATTGCCGACGGCGGATACCCTGCCCTTTGCAGGATATAGATCGCCGTCCTGTCAGCTTCGATTTCCATTTCTGGGCTGTAGGCGGTGCTGCCGACCGTGTAACCGATATTGATCAGGTCTTCCGTCGTTTGAGGATCGTAGTACTGGCCGCTATCCGATGCGAGAACAGCCGCAATTCCCCCACCGATGACAGCGCCGACCAATGCATTGTTCATCTTCTTGTCGACATGGCCGTACATGACATGCGCAAACTCATGTGCAACTACAGCCGCAATCTCGGCGTCCGACCCGGAAATGTGAATGATCCCTCCGTGCAGGCCTACATTTCCCTCCATGTCCGCATAGGCGTTGGGATCTGTCCTGTCGGGGAAGACCGTAACTTCGGCAATCAGCACCTGCTCACAGTCCTCGACAGGCAAAGCCAATTCCATACAGACTTCGTAACTGGCCTTGCGCACTGGCCAGACTACGCGGTCAGCAGTTGAGGCCAGGTCGGCGTATTCAACATTACGCGCCGGAGCCACTGTGGATGTGTTGATCACATCCTGTGCAGAATCCCGATATTCCGCAGACGGCTCACCAATTTCCAGTACGGGCTTTGAACAACCTGCGGCGAGAGTCGCCAACGCAAATAGCAACACAGCGACCGGCTTAACCCTGCTCATCTGCATCTGCTCCATTCCAGTTTTGCCATCCGGTTGACTGGCAATCTTAAACATCCAATTCTCAAGCACACCGCAACATCTGGCAGTGTGCAGGCCATCTGCTCCATTATATTCGCTTGAAGGTCAGGTAAAGCGGGGTTCTGCCCTCCCTGACCGCCTTCAATTCATACCGCGTTGATTGCCAGCCTTCCCAAGGGTTGAGCCAGTCAGAACGGCGTTCCGCAACCCACCGGAATTCCGGCATCCTTGAGACTTCAACCACTGCCTGCCGTGCATAATCCGGGATATCGGTTGCGATGCGCAATTCTGATCCTGCGCGCATGCAACGCATCAGAGGCGAAAGGTATTCGCCCGTGACAAAGCGGCGGCGGTGATGCCGGCGTTTGGGCCAGGGATCCGGATACAGGAGATACACTCTGTCCAATGAGTCGTCCGGTGCAACATCGAAAAAATCGCGAACATCACCCGGATGGATGCGTACGTTGGATTGCGCGCCTTTCTCTAGTTTCGAAAGCAGGGTAGCGACGCCGTTGATGTAGGGTTCGCACCCCACAAACCCGATTTCCGGATGCCGCCCTGCCAGCCAGGCCAGGTGTTCACCGGCTCCAAATCCCACCTCAAGCCAAACCTCCCGGCCCGGCCCGAAACACGAGCCCAGATCGATGGGAAGGCGCGATGGGTTGGCCTCCGGATCAACTCCTTGCAGCAGATGACGTTCAAGGCGATTTTCCAGCAGCCACCGCTGGTTCGGCCGCAGCGACTTTCCGATCCTGCGTCCGTAGAAGTTCCTTGCAGGTGTGCCGGCGCCTTTGGTTGTGCCGGTCATGGGTGTTGCTCTGATTTATGGCCCCGGGATGAGGCAGCAGTCCTACGACCTGCGGTCAGAACGCCTTCCTCAGATCCTCGACCAGGTTGGTTTGTTCCCAGGAAAACCCGCCATCTTCCTCGGGAACACGGCCGAAATGCCCGTAGGCAGCCGTCCGCCGATAGATGGGCCGCCCAAGGCAGAGGTGTTTTCTGATGCCGCCTGGGGTCAGATCCATCAACTCCCTGAGTTTCTTTTCGATACCGGCCGGATCAACACTTGAGGTTCCATAGGTATCAACCAGGATGGATACCGGGTCCGACTTGCCGATCGCATAGGCGATCTGAATGCAGCAACGGCCAGCCAGTCCGGCTGCGACCACATTCTTGGCCAGATAGCGGGCCGCATATGCCGCCGACCTGTCCACCTTTGTGGGATCCTTGCCGGAAAACGCTCCGCCGCCATGCGGAGCCGCGCCGCCATAGGTGTCAACGATGATCTTCCGGCCGGTCAGTCCGCAGTCGGCACTCGGACCGCCCTTCACGAACTTGCCTGTGGGGTTCACGTACCATGAAGGCTGATCAGCCAACCACTCGCCAGGCAGCGCTTCATTGACATAAGGGGCAACGATTTCCCTGACGTCGTCAGAAGTCAGTTCCTCGTCGAAATGCTGCGTCGACACGACGATGGAGGTCACTGCTACCGGTTTTCCGTCTACGTATCGGAAGGTGATCTGCGACTTGGCATCCGGCCCAAGCCGGGATTCCGAGCCATTCCGCCTAGCCGCCGACATGTGGCGGAGAACCTTGTGCGCATAATATATCGGCGCCGGCATCAATTCCGGTGTTTCATCAACCGCATAGCCGAACATCATGCCCTGATCGCCAGCTCCCTCGCGTTTGCCGCTCGCTTCATCGGCGTCGACACCTTGGGCGATATTCTCGGATTGCTTGTGAAGGTGGTTTTGGACTTCGATCGTCTTCCAGTGGAAACCGTCCTGGTCGTAGCCGATGTCCTTCACGCAGTCCCTGACGATCTGTTCGACCCGGGCAGTTACACTCTGCGGTCCGCGTACCTCGCCGGCCACGATGACCCTGTCCTTGGTTGCCATCGCCTCGCATGCCACCCTTGAGTGCGGGTCCTCTTGCATGAAGGCGTCAAGCACCGCATCCGAGATCTGGTCGCAGACCTTGTCCGGATGACCTTCGGAAACAGACTCGGAAGTGAAGAGGTATTCGCTGTTCGGCATGGATGGTTATCTCCACAAGGCGTGAGCGCCAGCAGCGGGAAGTAGCAATGCCCGGCGCACCGGTCAACGCCCTTTCTTGAACCGCCACCACAACAGGAAGCCTGCAATCATAGTGCAAATCGCCAGCAGCGGAATGTGACCGGTTCGGGAATATACGGTGGGAGCCAGTGCAGGTGGGACTTCCAAATCAAGTATTCCCTGCTCTCCCAACTCGATCTGCCCGGCGAGGACCCCCCTAGCATCGAACACTGCCGAGATTCCGGTATTGGCAACCCTGACCAGTGGAACACCCATCTCGATTGCTCGCATCCTGGCCTGCTCCAGATGCTGTTGGGGCCCGGAGAATGTCCCGAACCAGGCATCGTTGGTAACCTGTACCATGATGTCCGGTCGCTCCTGGCGGCGGACCCAGCTCCAGAAGATTGCCTCGTAACAGATCACTGCAAGAACCTGGCCGAGCGGTTTGACGCTAATGACTGCAGGATCTGAGCCTGGACTGAACGCGCCCGTTTCCGTCGTAGCAAGCCCGGAAACACCCCATCTCGCCAGTTGATCACCGAAAGGAATGTACTCGCCGAAGGGAACCAGTTTGCGCTTGTCATATGTCGCCGCGATTTCTCCTTCAGGACTAATCACGGCCATGCTGTTGTAAGTTGCCCTGTCAACTCGGCGCCTGATGCCAAGAACAACCCAACCACCGCTTGCGGCAGCCGCAATCTCGGAGAGTCTTGGATCGTCATTGTCCAGCAGAAATGTCGCGGCAGTCTCAGGCCAGATTACGACGTCGGGCGGCTGCCCGGTCACGGTGCCGGCTGATGTCAATTGCAGGAGGCGGTCGAAGAACTCCCGCTGGTGGTCCAAACTCCATTTGAGTTCCTGTTCCACATTCGGCTGAACCAACCGGACAACAACAAGCGCGTCTGCTTCGTCGATGGCGATGGCCAACCTTGCATTCCCGGCAATCCAAAGGATGCCGGTACTGGCCGCCACTGCGACAGTGCCTACCCACAGGCGGCGATCGGCAAATATAGCCGCAGCAGCAAGAACCGTAAGAAGAGTCAGGCCCAGTGGTCCGACATAGGCGGCAATTTGACCTACTGGGGTCGTGGACCAGACCGTTCCTGGAAGTCCCCAGGGAAATCCGGTGAATATCACCTCACGAAGCGCCTCTGCACCGGTCAGGGTGAGCGCAAATGCGGCCGCACGCGTCCGCAGACCGGCTCCTGCAATATACGCCAATCCGAAAGAGAGCGCCCAGAAGATCGCCAATCCGCCAGCCATGAAGAAGATCGCGAAAGGTGCAAGCCAACCATCGCGGAGCGGAAATACCAGGAAGGGCTCCACGATCCACACCATCACGAGCGCGAAGTAACCTGAACCGAACAGCCAGCCCCGTACCGTGGCCGTCTTCCAATCAGACGCAGTGGCAGCCAGACGGATGGCTACGGCAAACCCTGCCACGGTTGCTACCGGTACGGAAAAGGGAGCATGGCCAAGCGCTGCGAGCGCTCCTGACAGAAGCAAAAACAACGGCACGAGCAGGCCGCGGCGGGCAAACCGCCCTGCAAGCCGCCCGTGTTTCAATTCAACTGGGGGTCGCAGCTCCGCTCCTGCGTATGCGGATTTCCTTTATCTTCCTCGGATCGGCCGAGACGATTTCAAACTCCAGCCCCGAGCTGTCATGCCGGATGACCTCCCCGGCCACCGGCACCCGGCCGGCAAGCAGGAAGACAAGCCCACCCAGCGTGTCGACCTCGTCATCATCCTCGGCATCCAGAAGATCGCAGTCGAATTGCTCTTCGATGTCTTCCAGTGGAAAGCGAGCCGGGCACAACCAGACCCCCTTGCCCTCTTCACGGATTTGCAAGTCTTCGTCGTCATCATGCTCGTCGGAAATCTCGCCGAAGATGACTTCAACAAGATCCTCGAAGGTCACAAGGCCGTCAGTGCCGCCATATTCGTCAATGACCAGCGCCATATGAATCCGTTTGGCGCGCATGAGCCCCAGCAAATCCTCGGCGCGCATCGAATCCGCAACATAGAGAAGATCATGCAACGTCCCGTTGCGCAGGCTGAATGCCTTATCGGTCAGGCCATTGAAGCCGTGCTCCAGTGCCAGGTCCTTGAGGTGGACAAATCCCTTTGGATCATCAAGCGTGCCCTCGAAGACAGGCAACCGGGTCCGGCCGCTGTCCCTGAAGACCGCAACTAGTTCATCCAGCCCGGTTTCCACCGGAACGGCAACAATCTCTGCCCGGGGAATGGCAAAATCCCTAACTGGAGGATTGCGCAAATTGAACGGATTCTCGGCTGGAAACTCGGGCTTGCGGGCACCATTGGACGTGTCCGGGGTTTTTTCCTCGGCCTGCTCGGTTCCAAACAGCCGCCGGAAGAAACCAGCACTGCGTTCTGGAACCGGTTCTGTCTCGGGATCTGAGATTTGCGCGCCTTGCGCCGCGCTAGAAGAACCCTCTGGTGTGCTGCCCATTCTGCTCATTTCCGCAAGGGACCTACACTCAAACTAGAGTCGGTCCGCTCTCGTGACAAGTAAGGATTTGCAATTCCGAAGTGTGCCAATGCCTTGGCCTCGATGGCTTCCATTTTCGCCGCGTCATCGTCTTCATCATGCGCAAATCCCACGAGGTGCAAACACCCATGCACGATCAGGTGCGTAACATGATCTTCTGGTGCCTTGCCCTGCTCCTGAGCCTCGCGCATGCAGGTTTCAAATGCCACCGCAATGCTCCCGAGACTGCCGCCCTTATCAGGCCTTGCGGGATCTGGGTTATTCGGCCAAGCAAGCACGTTAGTAGGCGCTTCAACGTTGCGGAAGCGGTGGTTAAGGTCGGTTATGCGCCGGTCGTCGCAACCGAGTATGTCGATCTCGCGACCGCAGGTGGTTACGCGAGCGCCCCGCAATGCCACGGCGCAAGCTGCCCCGCCGATGGTTGCAAGGCCGATTTCGTTCCAGCGCGGATCTTCGATCACCGTATCGACAACGAGACCGGGATATTCAGCGGTTTTCGGAATACGCATTGATGATCCGCGCAACGATCGAATTCCTGACCACATCCTCCGCTGTAAGTTCACTGAACGCTATTCCATCAACGCCGCTAAGAACCCTTCTCGCCTCAATCAGCCCGGACTCGGCGCCCCGCGGAAGATCAATTTGGGTTATGTCTCCCGTGACTGCCATCCTGGAGTTGACGCCAAGCCGTGTGAGGAACATCCGCATCTGCATGCAGGTGGCATTCTGGGCCTCGTCCAGAACCACAAAGGCGGAGGAAAGCGTCCGGCCGCGCATGAACGCGAGCGGAGCGATTTCGATTTTCCGTTCATCAATCATGCGGGCGATCTGTTTCCCGGGCATGAACCCGTACAACGCATCGTAGAGAGGCTGCATGTAGGGGTCGACTTTCTCCTTCATATCGCCAGGCAGAAATCCCAGCCTCTCGCCAGCCTCCAGCGCAGGCCGGGCAAGCACAATCCGGTCAACCTCGTTGTCAAGCAAAAGCGCTACCGCGACCGCTACAGCCAGATAGGTCTTGCCAGTGCCCGCGGGACCTATTCCGAACACCAGCGTGTTGCTGGTCATTGCGCGGACGTAATCCTGCTGCGCGCTTGTTCGCGGTTCGACAGTCCTTCGCTTTGTTCTGATACTCACTCCATCGGAGGTTATCGTGATGCGGGGTTTGGCGGTATCGTCCGAATGCATGCCGGATGACGGTTCGAACCTTACAGCAGCATCCACATCCTCCGGCTCGATACTCCGGTCGTACTCAAGCTGCTCGTAAAGCGAACGCAGAGCTCTCTCGGCGATTTCCCGTCCACTAGCTGTGCCAACCAGAATTAAACGGTTGCCACGGCGTACGATCTGGATCCCGAGTTCCTTTTCGATACGTACCAGATTGCAATCGTGCGCTCCGCAAAGCGCGATCAACAGCCGGTTGTCCGGGAAGACCACGCGTGTTTCCCGATTGGAAGTCTGCGAGCCGTCCACTATGAACCCCACTTCAAGTAACCCCTGCAGAGCAGAACTGGCGCACGCGGAAGCTGCAACCTGTTCGGGCGCCGTGCCTGTTCATGATCGTCAACAGAGCCGGGCACTCCTTCCGGGGGCAAAGTCTTGCAAGCAGCGCCAGCGAGCCAGAGTTGCACCACGTAAGTCAACCCTTGATCAACCGGCCAGCGAGCGAGTTCGGTTCCGAACTGGTCACGGAAACTTTCCCGATCCTGCCGAGCATGTCGGCGCTGCAGTCAACGTGAACTGCATGCAGATACTCTGACTTGCCGGCAAGTTGTCCCACTTTCCGGCCTTCCCGTTCGAAGAGAACCGATACCTCGCGTCCGACCATGGCCTCCTGAGCCGCGCGTTGCTGGAACTTGAGTAGTGCCTGCAGCCGCTGCAACCGCTCGGCTGCAACCTCTGGGTCGACTTGGGGCCTCTCTGCAGCGGGTGTTCCCGGTCTCGCAGAATACCTGAACGAGTAAGATTGACCGAAGCCGACTTCCCGAACCAGGTTCAGCGTGTCCTCAAAATCACTCTCCTCTTCTTCGGGAAAGCCGACGATGAAATCGCTCGAAAGCAGGATATCCGGTCTTGCCTTTCGGATCTTCTCAACCGTCTTCAGATATTCGTCCGCAGTATAGCGGCGGTTCATCCTCTTGAGGATCCTGTCAGATCCAGACTGAACCGGCAGGTGAAGATACGGCATCAGTTTGGAACAATTTCCATGCGCCTCGACAAGATCATCCGTCATGTCCCTCGGGTGCGAGGTCGTGAAGCGTATTCTCTCAAGGTCGTCGATCTCGGCAAGCCGCAATATCAACCGTGCCAGTGACCACTCCGTACCGTCAGGCCCGGCCCCATGATAAGCATTCACATTCTGACCCAACAGGGTGATTTCACTGGCGCCATTACCGACCAGCCGCTCCGCCTCCGCAAGTACACCGTTCACTGGCCTGCTGGCCTCAGCTCCCCTCGTGTAAGGCACGACGCAGAATGTGCAGAACCGGTCGCATCCTTCCTGGACCGTCAGGAACGCAGACGGGTTTGAGCGCCTTGCCGGGAATTTTGGAAGCCTGTCGAACTTGCTTTCGACCGGGAAATCGGTGTCGAGCTGAGGCCCATTCCCGAATGACTCTGCAACAAGACCAGGTAGCCGATGGTAGGCCTGTGGCCCTACCACAACATCCACCAGCGGCTGGCGATCCAATATTTCTTCACCCTCCGCCTGGGCGACGCACCCGGCCACAACGATGCGTAGATCCGGGTTCTCGGCTTTCCTTGCCTTGTAGCGACCAAGCTCAGAATAGATCTTCTCGGTCGCCTTTTCCCGTATATGGCAGGTATTCAGGACAATAAGGTCGGCATCCTCGGCTGAAGCAGTTGCTGCATAGCCAGCGCCTGAAAGGGCATCGGCCATCCTGCCGCCATCATAGACATTCATCTGGCAGCCATAGGATCTGATAAAGGCCCTTTTTGTCATCAATCGTCCATTGCACGGGTCAGTCGACTTGAGATGGCATTTACAAAATCGCATTGAGTCATTCAATCATGCCGGGCGGAGTCGGAGCGGTTTGTCGGAGCACAAGGGATGGGCGTGACAAAGAAGCCAATTCAGCAATCGCTCCGTTGCAGGCACAGCCGATGACGGAGTCATCGACACAGGAGCGGGTCGGATGCTCAGAAATCCTGACCCGCGAACATGTTCCAGCGCTGATCCTGGTTTGCTTCGGCATCTGGCTGCATGCCGCCGACAGCCTGCTCGTGGCAACCATGCTGCCGACGATCATCACGGATATTGGCGGCGATTCCTTGGCCTCCTGGGCCTTTGCGCTGTACGAAGTCGGCTCGATCGTAACGGGCGCGGCAAGCGGACTTCTCGCGACGAAACTCGGCATTCGACGTCCGATGATCATCGCCGCAACCGCCTTTGCTCTCGGTTGCTTCGTGAGCGCATTGGCGCCGAACATGGTCGTGATGTTGCTTGGCCGCGCTCTTCAGGGGGCTGGAGGCGGCGGCCTAGTTGCATTTGCCTTCATCGCAGTTGCGGTACTTTTCCCCACGAGGCTTGTCGTTCGCGCCATGGCAGCGGTCGCCATGCTCTGGGGCATTGCGGCCTTTCTCGGACCGTTATTTGGAAGCCTGTTTGTCACCTACTCTGACTGGCGGATCGGATTTGCATTTTTTGGCGCGAAGGCCTGCTTCCTCGTTGTCTGGATCATATTCGGGCCGCAGATAGTCGAGAGAACCCCAATCGAGCAGACTACCCAACGGTTTCCAGTCTGGCGATTGATGCTGCTGTGCGTGGCAATTCTCCTCGTGGCGTTTTCCGGCATCGAAATTCACCCGGTCCGCACTCCCTTTCTTGCAGCCGCTGGTGTTGCCGCCCTGGCGTTCTTCGTCATTCTGGATGGCAGGCGGAGATCAAACCGTCTGCTTCCCGCAAGGGTCCATGACCTGCGGAGGCCCGAGAACCTGACGCTTTGCCTGATCCTGCTGCTGCACCTCTCGACAACCGGCCTGATCACCTATGGGCCGTTCCTGCTGATTGCGATCCACGGCGCCACTGCTGTTACTGCCGGTTATGCAATCGCCTGCATCTCGGTTGGCTGGACCGTAGCAGCTGTTGCCGTCTCGGGCGTGCCCGAGTCTCGCGACCTGAGATTCATTACGATCGGGGTTTTGATGGTGGTTTGCAGCGTCCCGGGATTGCTTTTCAGCGTGCAGTTCGGGCCGATCTGGCTCATTTTCATCTTTGCTGCGCTTGAGGGCGCAGGCCAGGGCGCTTCACGCGCATTTCTCGTTCGCCGGGCACTGATGCACGCTGGCCCTGATGACCGTGAACGCATTTCTGGAGCAATGCCGACCATTTCGAGGATTGGCTATGCGCTTGGCGCAACCATTTCAGGGATTCTTGCAAATTCAGCGGACTTCACGGTCCGGGCGGACGCCGAGCAGGCGGCCCGGTTTGCCAGCTATATCTTCATGGGCAGCCTGCCATTTGCTGCACTGGCCGCAATTGCGCTCATCGTTCTGGTAGTAACCTTGTCCCGAACCCCGGCAAAAATGAGCGAGCCGGTCTGACCGGCTATGCCGGCACCCCAACTCCGCGAGCAAGTGCTGATGGGGACTGGCGAAGTCCGGGAATAGGCCATTGCGACCGCAGTTGTGTTGCGGACACTTACAAGAAAGCGTTGCTGAGACCGGCCATCCCGGCCCAATGCAACATAATCAAAGTACAAGGCGCCTGCTGGTTCGATCGATCAACCTGACCATGGAATTCGTGGGGCGTGATGGTGGAGGTCCTGACTCGATGCGTATCGTCTGGCCGGAATTGGCAGCTTCTTCAATGGCCAGCAATGCCTGGACATCCGCAAGGCCCTCCCTGCCATCAGGCAGGGGTTGTTCTCCGTTCAGGATACAATCGGAGAAATACGCGGCCTGCGATCCGAATTGATCGATATCCGGGAAGGTCCGTTCGGTCTCCTCACCGCCCCTTCGCAAGAACATGCGGGTGGGTGTCTCAAAACGGAATCCCGGATTCATTTCGATTTCGCCTTCAGTCCCGGCAATCCGGTACATGTCGACATCAGGACCGTTGAAGCACACGGTGAATGTTGCCAGCGCCCCCTCCGGGAACCGGAGTGTGGTGGTGAGTACCTCCTCAACTTCCCGGAACCGACCGTCGAAGCCCAGCGACTTCATGGCGACCGCTTCAAGCGGTTCGGACCCGAAAATGTGCCGGGCGGCATTCAGGCAGTAGACCCCAATGTCCTGCAGGGGGCCGCCCCAGTGTTCTGCGCGCAGCCGATGATTGGATTCCGGTGACTGAAACGAAAAAACAGATTCAAAAAAGCGGGGCGTACCAATTGCGCCCTGAGACACCTGATTAATCAGTTCGACCGTCCCAGGCTCGCAGTGCAACCGGTAGGCAGTCATGAGCATCGTGCCGTTGGCTTCGGCGGCATCGATCATGGCTTTGCATTCGGCGACCGATACGGCGAGCGGCTTCTCGACCAGAGCATGAATGCCCTTCTCTGCCGCCCGAATTGCGTATTCTGCGTGCATGGAATTGGGCAATCCAATGTAGACGGCATCAAAGAGTCCTGATTCCAACGCCTCGTCATAGCGGTCGTAACCGAAGGTGTTTTCGATGCCGTAGAATTCCGCCAGTTTCGAGGCGGCGGCCGAATTGCCGGTGACGATTGCCGTCATCTCGGAATTGCCTGTCTGGGCAATGGCGGGCATGAAGGCTTCTTGCGAAATCCAGCCGGCGCCGACGACCGCGTATCTTGCTTTCTTCAATAGTTTACTCCCTGTGCAATGGTGCGATGCTCAAGAAAGAAATGCTGACTGAGCGCCTCGAGGGGAAGCGCCGCACCCTTCCGGGTATCGCACCAAAAGGGCCCGCTCTCAACTGTTGAACCATTCACTCACATGAAGTCCATTTGACTGTGTGTTTGATTTGCAAACATGTTGTGGGGTATATAGCGACTTGGTGTTCGATTTTCAAACTCAACCGGGACAGGCAAACGATGGAAGCACGGACTCTCGGTTTACGGTTGCGCGCGGCGCGCAGGGCCCGCGGCCTCCGTCAGGAGGATGCAGCCAAGGCACTGGGCCTTCCCCGTACGGCAGTCACCCAGATTGAGTCCGGCAACCGGTCTGTTTCAACTCTTGAATTGACCCGGCTGTCCAAACTTTACTTTCGCCCCATCTCTGATCTTCTTCGCGAAGCGCCAAGCGACGAGAGCGATGATGTCCTGACAGCCTTGAACAGGGCCGCTCCTGAACTCAAGGACGATCAGGACTTACAGGAACGAGTTGCAGACTGCCTCCTCCTTTGCAGCTACGGCACCGAGTTTGCACAACTGCTGGAAATTTTGCCGAGGCCCAGGCCAACCTGCTACGCAATGCCTGAGCCACGCTCTCCAAGAGAATCCATGATCCAGGGAGAGGAGGTCGCAAAACAGGAACGACGCAGGCTTGGCATCGGAAACGCACAGATTGCTGATGTTGCAGGGCTCATTGCCTCTCAGGGTGTCTGGACCACAGGCATAAGGTTCCCGGACCACATATCGAGCCTGCTTGTTAGGCACGCAACCATTGGATCGGCAATTCTGGTGAACGCGACCTTGCCGACGGAAGACAGACGGCTCGCTCATGCCCACGCATACGCGCACCTGTTACACAAGCGTGATTGCAGCGTTACCGTCTCCCTCGCCAAAGACTTGTCCGAGACATCCGAAGACCAGGCCAGTGCTTTCGCCATGGCATTCCTGATGCCGGAGGAAGGGATCCGCAACTTTCTCCAGAGTACTGGCAAAAGTGCGCGAGGCCGCAGACGCCAATTCGCCAAAGATGGGGCAAGCCGCAGCCCGGCCAAGGCAGGGCGGTCAGCACCACGCAACTCCCAGGCAATCAATTGCAGGGATACCGCCCTGCTCGCCAAACACTTCGGTGTCGGCTATCGGGCTGCCGCCATGCGACTCAGAAACCTTGGACACATCAACGCAAGGGATTGTGTCAAACTCAGCGGGCAGCATGCCTTGGGACAACAGTATCTCAGGGTACTCGGAATTGATGCCGCAATTGACAGGCAGGACTCCATTCAAGCCTCCAACCGGGATCTCCGCAACGAGGTCACCCATCTCGCTTTCGAAGCCTATTGCAAGGACGAGATTTCCCGGGGCAGGCTGTTGGAGCTGAGCGCGGTACTCCGCATACCAGGCGAAACTCTTCTCGGGCTTGCAGAAACTTTGAACCTCAGCTGACTAATCTGTCAGGGGACAATTTTCGCATTTTCATCGCCGTCTGTTGTTCCAACTGATGACTGCGTGATGCAGTGTTTTGCGGCTCTGGTCCTTCCGGCACTTCCTAGGCTGACCGAAGACAACTTCTAGTCCGGAAAATGCCCAATTCGCCGCTGCTGCTACTGCTTGAATGAAGGCAGCCTTACTCTACTCCAAATGGTCCATCAGTCGGCAATGAGGTGATCCAGTTCGAGCCTATGCACCCGGCTTCGAATGGCCGAACCCCGCTCAACCAGGACTTTGCTGAGGTCATGGGTTCTCTGGGCATTCATCCAGAACTCCGGCGTCTGCCCGAAATACTCACCAAGAGCGATGGCAGTTTCGGCACTGATGCTCCGCCGTTCGTGCACAATTGCCTGCAATCGCGACACCGGAAGACCGGTATCCTGGGAGACCTGCCTCACGGACAGCCCCAGTTCCTCAATGTGCTCGTGCAGCAGGGCACCAGGGTGGGTCGCAATCCGGTGTGTGGGATTAGTGATCCTCTTGCTCCAGAGCTATGCCGCCATAAGTTTGGGAACCGAGACGCTGCCTCTCTCTACAAGCGAAACCGGAAGAACCGTCGTGATTGCAACCGGAGCGTCCGGTTCCGTGATCATCTTCAGCAGGATTTCAGCGCTTAACCTGCCTACACCAAACTGTTTCACCCGCACAGTGGTCAATCCCGGAGGGATCAACCCGAGAAAAGGAAGGTCGTTGAAACCGGTCACGGACACATCCTCGGGACAAGAGAGGCCCTTTTGACGGAAAGCCTCGATTGCCCCCAGCGCCAGCCGGTCGTTGGCGCAAACTACAGCACTGAACGGCCAACCAGTGCCGAGCAGGCCTGTCGCGCAACGGCGTCCTTCGTCCTCATCGAACCGATTGGCGCTGAATACCGCTTCGAACGGAATTTCCAGCCCGAGCCCTGCGGTTTCGCGCCAGAAGGCATCCTGGCGCAGCCGGCCAGTCGACCGTTCTTCCGGTCCGGCAATATGGGCGATCCGCCGGTGCCCCTTTTCGTGCAAGTGCCGAAGCACGAGCCGGATCCCCTGAGCATCGTCGTTCACGACGCTTGGAACCGATGAATTGTCAATGCCCCTGTTAGCCGTGACAACAGGCACGCCACTGCCCCACACGGTCTCAATCCTGGGACTTGACCGCTGCGCAGCTGCGTCGATTATCCCGTCCACTCCCCGCTCAAGAAGGACATTGATCAGTGTTTCCTCGCGGTCCGGGTCATCATCGGTGTTGACGATGATTGAAGCGTAACCCATCGGCTCGAGCACGCTTTCCGCGCCTCTTACAATGGGACCGAAGAGAGTGTTGGAAATGTCCGGCAATACCAGGCCGACCGTCATGGTGCGCCGGGTTCTCAACCCGCGGGCGATGTGGTTCTTGCGGTAACCCATTTGTTCTGCCGCCGCCTGGACCCGCTCGGCAACATCGCGGCTCAACAGTGCCTTGGTATTGGGGTTCAAGGCGCGGGACACGGTAGACGGATTCACTCCGACCGCCCGCGCAATATCCTTCAGTGTGGTTGCTCTGGCCATCTCCACTTCGCAATTGCCGCAGTTGCCAAGGCATTTGATCTGGCCTGAACAATAGCTGAAGTGCAATCGATTGCAAGCTCTTTAATTTTTTCTCTGGACAATCGCCATGAAATGCTTATGCAATCGATTGCAGAGATGGCCAGAAAACCGAATCGGCTCGGTTCAGAAGGGACATGTGAACTTGGCAAAAGTGCTCGACGAGACGGATTTCACCAAACCGGTGGTTCGCCGAAGCAGCCTCACCGCATCCAACCGCGGCGGGCTGGCAACTGCCGTTGATTTCGGCAGCGCCGGTGAATTCACATTCGATGAGCCCGCAGCCCATGGTGGCAGCGGCCTCGGTCCGACACCCTTGCAAGGCGTTTTGGCCGCACTCTGCGCTTGCGAGTCCGTGACGTTTGGGCGGACTGCGGCAGAAAGGAACTTCAGTTACACGGGCATCGATTTCAAAGCGGCCTTCACCATCGACATTCGCGGCCGCTCGGGGATGCGCGGCGTCGTGCCGCATTTCCAGTCAGTCAAGGTCGAAGCCCATGTTGCCACAAACGAGACCCGGGAACGCCTGCACGAGGTGGTCGAGGAGACAGAAGCACGCTGTCCAGTCTTCAATCTGATCACCGACGCAAATGTGCGGATCGATATGGCTTGGCTGCGCGTCCCGGCAAGATGGATCGAAATGGTATAGCGAGACGAAAGGAAACGCGGATGAGTAACTTGTCAATCGGATGGATCGGGATGGGCCGCATGGGCGTCCCTATGGTGGAGCGCCTTCTGGCTGCCGGTTTTGATGTGAAAATCTGGAACCGCACACGCTCCAAGGCGGAACCACTGGCTGCCAAAGGTGCTACCCTGGTCGACAGTCCGCCGGACCTCGCCGGAGTCGACGTAGTCGGAACCATGGTTTCCACGGGCAAGGACTTGGAACAGGTCTATTTCGGAGACAATGGCGTGTTGTCCGGTGACCGCATACCCGGCATCTTCCTTGATTGCTCGTCAATCGGCGTGGACGAGTCCGCCTCAATCAGAGCCCGGCTCGCCGAGCGCGGTGCGGAATTTGTAGTCTCTCCCGTAAGCGGCAACGCAAAGTGCGTCAGGGCCGGCAAGATGAGCGCCGCAGTTTCCGGACCCCGGGAGGCATTCGAACAGGTGGAGCCCATCATTAACGCCATGGCCGGACGTGGCGCCTCATATGTTGGTGATGGGGAGTTGGCTCGTTTCTGCAAGATCGCGCATAATGTCTTTCTGGGAGTGGTTACCCAAAACCTTGCTGAAATAGCGGTACTGGCGGAAAAAGCCGGAGTGCCACGCCGCGATCTTCTCGATTTCATAAACAACTCCGTTATGGGATCGATCTTTACCCGCTACAAGACAAACGCCTTCGTCAACCTCGACTGGACCACGACATTTACTCCGGGGCTACTGCGGAAGGATCTGGACCTTGGCCTCGCAGCGGCACGCGATCTGCATGTCGCCATGCCGGTCACGTCAGCAACCCGCGAGGCTTTGCAGGCCCATATGGGAGCCGCCAGGTTGCAGGAGGATCCGGAAGCATATCTGCAAGCCGACTTTGCGGCAGTGCTCGAAACCGTGGCACTGGCCGCCGGACTCGAACTGAAGAGTGAAGACTCGCCCTATCCAACCGGTCTCGAACTGCCCATGGCAGCAGAATAGCAGGCCTTCCCAATTGACGCGCGGCAATCAAACAAGGACATTCCACGCGGCAAGACCTGGAACGGGAACGACTGAACGACCCCGCTCCAATTCAATACAACCAGGAGGAACAACATGAGCTTTCGACCAATTCTCACAGCTGCGGCAGCGCTATCGCTGGTCGCCAGCGCCGCTTCGGCGGAAATCAAGATTGGCGCTTCACTGCCCCTTACGGGCGCTTTCTCGATCGCCGGTTCAAAGCACGAACAGGGATACGAGTTGTGTGTTGAACTGATCAACCGGCGCGGCGGCATTCTCGGCGAACAGGTCGAGTTGATCGTTTCGGACAACCGGTCCGACCCGGCTACCGCAATCAACCAGTACGAGAGATTCATCAATGTCGACGAGGTGGATGCGGTCTTCGGGACGTTCTCGTCGCGGTTGAGTTTCCCCGTCGCCAACATGCTCGAAAAGAACGGCTTTGTTCATCCGTTGCCTGCCGGTGGCGCTCTGCGCATCTACACGCAGGGGCACGAGAAGGTCTTCTACTTCCAGCCGAACGCCGCCGAGTTTGTAGGCGCCACCCTGCAGAATGTCATTGAGGATCTGGTTCCGGCCGACAACCGGCCAGCGACTGCTGCCGTCGTCGCAGCCGACGACTTCTTTGCCAACGCCATAGAAGCAGGACTGCTTGGCACCCAGGTAATGGATCCTGCTGATGGGAGCGTCGTGCAGGATATGGCGCCCGGTTTCCTCGTCGATACCGGCATCGAGATCGTCTACTCGGAAAAGTGGCCTGAGGAAGGTTTCAATGACTGGCTGAACCTTGCCAACTCGATCAAGCGTTCCGGCGCCGAGCTTATCGTCGCCCTGACGGCTTCTGCGGAAGAAACCGTGCAGATCACGCGGGCGCTCAAGACCGTGCGGGCAGAACCCAAGATGGTCTACTACAGCCAGGGCACACAGTCGGAATTCTATGAAGGAACCGGTGAAGCTTCAGAAGCGGTGCTGACACATACATCCTGGCACCCGGAAGTTGCATTTGACGGCATGCTCGGTGGAACAGCGTTCACCAACCAGGACTTCGTATCCGAGTTCCAGGATTATTTCGGTGAGATGCCCGACGAGGACGCCGCCATTCCATTCGCCGTCTGCCAGGGAATCGAACAGTCCATGATCGGGGCAGGATCAACCGACAACGACGCGATGGCGACTTGGCTGAAGGCGCGCACGAAGGAAGATCCCGTGCGTACGATCCTGGGACGCTTCGCCTGGGATTCCCGCGGTCTGCCAGTGGGCAAGCCATTCCTGATGGCGCAGTGGAACAATGGTGAACTGCAGTTCATTTATCCGACTGACGAGTTTGCCGGCGTTGCGCCGATGACCTATCCGAAACAGGGCTTCTGAATTCGGAATTAGCACTTGCCCGCTCCCTCCCCGGGGAGCGGGCGCCCAAGCGGCATGGCGGAGGGGGCGCAAATGCTTGAAATCAAGCGGCTCCACAAACACTTTGGTGGCATAAGGGCTGTGGATGACTGCAGCTTCAAGGTCGATGCCGGAAGCATAACGGCGCTGATCGGTCCGAATGGCGCCGGAAAGACAACCGCATTCAATTGCATCAGCCGGACGATGACGCCGACCAGTGGTGAAGTCTGGCTTGACTCGGAGCGCGTAGATCACCTCCGCCCGCACCAGATCACCGCCCGCGGCCTGTCGCGCACATTCCAGATCTCGCGAAACCTGGCCGAGATGACGGTACTGGAAAACGTCATTTGCCAATCACGGATCGGCGGTTGGCGCGACTTGCTCAAGCCCGCCATGAGCCAGGACGAAATCGACAAAGCATTCGGCATCCTCGAGTTTCTGGGCATCACCCGGATTGCCAACGAAGACGGCTCCAACCTCAGCTTTGGCCAGAAGAAGCTGATGGACCTTGCTGCGCTTCTGATGAGCGATCCCAAGATAATTCTTCTCGACGAACCGGCAGGTGGGGTGAATCCCACGCTTCTTGAGGAAATCGTCGGGCACATACGTAAGCTAAACGACAGCGGACTGACCGTGCTGATCGTCGAACACAACATGGAACTCATAATGCGCCTTTCCCATCACGTGGTTGTCATGGCGCAAGGCCGGGTGATCGCAGAAGGAACACCAGAAGAGATACAAAAGGACCCTGTTGTCCTGGAAGCCTATCTCGGCGGCGGTGCAGGAGACACGGAATGAGCGCGCTCCTTGAAGTCAAAGGTCTGGTCGCCGGATACGATGAAGGCCCGGCAATCCTTAACGGGGCCGAATTGTCGGTCCAGCCAGGCAAGGTCCATTGCATCATTGGCCCGAACGGCGCAGGCAAATCCACCTTGCTCAAGGCCATCGTCGGAATGCTGCGCATCCGGGAAGGCGAAGTCCGTTTCAAGGGTGAAAGCCTGAAGGGGCTGCGCCCCGACCAGACATTGCGAAGCGGAATCTGCTTCGTCCCGCAAGAGCGTGCACTGTTCCCGAAAATGACGGTGCGCGAAAATCTGAGAATGGGAGGATTTTCACTTCCCGACAAGTCCGACCTCGAAAAGAGGATTGACCGGATCGAAGAGCGGTTTCCCATTCTCGGAGAACGCCGCGACCAGCATGCAGGAACCATGTCCGGTGGGCAACAGCAGACGCTGGCGATGGCACGAACGATGATCCTTCGACCCGAGATAGTGATGCTGGACGAACCCTCACTCGGGCTGGCCCCGAAAATCGTGCGCGAGGTGTTCGATATTGTCAGGATCATGGCCGAGGAAGGCATCACGATCCTCCTGGTAGAACAGAACGCCCTGCTGGGCCTGAAATACGCCGACTGGGGTGTCGTGCTGGATCTGGGCAGGACCCTGTTTGAGGGACCAGCCGACGGGGTGCTCAACGACCCGCGCATTCAGGAACTCTATCTCGGCGGAAGAAAGGCGGCCTGATGGCAGATCTCCTTCAGATTCTTGTCCTTGGCCTTGCATTGGGGGGCGTCTATGCCCTTATGGGATCGGGACTCAGCCTCATCTTCGGCGTGATGCGGATTGTAAACCTCGCACATCCGTCGATGATCATGGCAGGCGCATATGTCGCCTACTGGGCGTTCCGGCTCGCTGGCGTTGATCCCATGCTGATGCTGCCCGTGGCACTCGTCATCCTCGCTGCAACCGGCGCGCTGCTCTACAAGTTCGTGTTTGAACGGGAGGCCCGTTCGGCACGCTATTCGGAAATGACCGTGCTCTTGACCTTCGCCCTCGCCATGGTTGTCGAGGGCCTGCTCGGAGCTGCCTTCACCAACACGCAGCGGGTCACGTCACCGGAATATGCCACCGACGCCTATTTCATCGGCAGCGTGTTCATACCTAAGGGCCAGCTTTATGCAGGCATGGTTTCACTCGCCATCATTTCGGCGCTTGCCTTATTTCTGAAATATTCGAGGTTCGGATATGCGATCCGCGCAACCACCCAGAACCGGGAGGCTGCCGAACTTCTGGGCGTAAACGTGAACCTGGTTGGCCTGGTTACCTTCGCTCTGGGGCTGGGGCTGGCGGGTTCAGCGGGCTCACTCGTGTCATTCGTTTTCTCCTTCTTTCCGTCGAAGCACTGGGAGTGGATTGTGATCCTGATGTCGCTGGTAGTACTCGGCGGCATGGGTTCGGTGCTCGGCACGGTTCTGGCAGCGTACATCCTCTCGACGGTAGCCGCCTTCGTAGGCTTCTACTTCGGAGCAACCTGGTCGACCTTGACCTTCTTCGTCGCTCTCTTCGTGGTGCTAATCGTTCGCCCGCAGGGACTCTTCGGCGAAAAACCGGAACTCGCCTGATGTCTCATATGGAAACACACGAAATCCTGAAGGCGCGCCGGGAGTATCACGAAGGACTGACCCAGGCCGCAGACAAGCGCCGCGCCATCTGGTTTCCGCTGGCAATCCTGGCCGTTCTGCTGGTTCTGCCCTTGCTGCAATTTACCGGCAACTACAATTACCTGCTGCACCTGACCCTGTATACCGCCTGCTACGTAGTCATGGCCTCGGGTTGGAACATCCTTGGAGGCTTTACCGGCTATGTGTCACTGGGGCACAATGTCTTCTTTGCAATCGGTGGCTATTTCGCGGGCATGATCCTGGCGCGATACGGCATTTCGACGATCATCATGGCTCCGCTTGCCGGAGTGGTCGCCGGCATAGTGGGCTACCTTATCGGCCTCATCACGCTGCGGGTGCGGGGCCCCTCATTCATTATCTCCTCACTGGCGATGGTGATGATCTGCCGCATTCTGTTTGAGAACTGGGAATTCGTCGGTGGCGCCGCCGGAGTGGTTCTTCCAGTCAATTCACTGACAGCAGAGTGGGCCAAACTGCCCTATTACTACGCATTCATCATCATGGCAGCCTTCGCGGTCTGGGCTTCCTATGTCGTCAAGCACTCGAAGTTCGGCCTCGGATTGCGGGCTATCTCCAAGGACGAGATCAAGGCCGAGAGTGCCGGGATCAACACCCGTCGATACAAGGTCCTGGCCTTTGCCCTTTCCGCCTTCTTCGTTGGCATGGCCGGAGCAGTCTGGGGCGAATACCTCTCCTATATCCGGCCGAACATCTTCCTCGTCATTCTGATTTCAGTGAACATGGTCCTCATGTGTATTCTCGGCGGGAAGGGCACGATCGCGGGGCCGGTCATCGGCGCCGTACTGATCGTTGCATACAACGAGATCTTCGTTGCCACGCTTGGCGCCTCGGAGATCAACATCTTCGCAACCGGACTGATTATGATGATCTCGCTCATGTTCTTCCCGCTTGGCATTGTCGGAACACTTGCCAAGCACCGGCGTTTGCCCCGTATCCTGAACTGGGACTGAACGATGCCGGAATTTGTCCTCTACAATGCACCGCAGTCGACCTGCAGCCAGCGGGTGCGCTACGCAATGCATGCAAAGGGTCTGGGGTTCGAGGAGCGCAAGCTGGACCTGTTTTCGGGCGATCAACTCAAGCCGGACTACCTGGCCATCAATCCGAATGGCGTCGTGCCGGCATTGGTGCATGACGGCCTGCCTGTCACCGACAGTTCAGTCATTCTCGAATATCTGGAGGACATCAGGCCCGACACGGTTCCGTTGCGGCCACATTCCCCGGGCGAGATGGCGCAGCTTCGCGCCATGATGCGTTTCATCGACGAAGTGCCGACCCCCGCAATCCGCGTGCCATCCTACAATCTCGCCTTCCTCCCGCACTTCCAGTCCATGTCGGAGGAAGAGTTCATCGCACTTTGCGATAGCAAGCCCTTGAGGCGCGAGTTCCTGATGAAGATGGGGCGCACCGGGTTCCCGGAAGACGAGATGAACAATGCACTTTCCAGACTACGCCGCGGGATCGAGCGCATGGCAAGCTGGCTGCATGATAGCGGAGGCCCATGGGTAATGGGTAAGGAGTTGAGCCTTGCAGATATAGCCATGATGCCCATCATCGTGCGCATGGACGACATCGGACTTGACCATATCTGGAAGGACGAACCGGAAATCGGCGACTGGCTGGATTGCATCCGGGCCACGCCCCCTTATCGAGCGACGTACTACACCGGTTCTCTCCTGACGGAGAAGTATCCTCACCTTGCCAGCAGGATCTCACGATCCTCGCCCGCGGACGGAGGCTGATTTGCATCTGGTTGTGTACATGCTCGCTGCAATCGTTATCGGCTCTGTGGTTGCGGCCCAGCCGCCAATGAATGCCATTCTTGCGCGCGCCATCGGCAGCGCCTTTGGCGCCGCCTCTGTTTCGATCTTCTTTGCCCTGCTCACCAGCCTGGTGTTGGTACTGTTCCTCGGCTCAGGCGAATTCACCCGGGAGAAACTCTCCAGCGTGCCGTGGTGGGTGTATTTGGCCGGACCAGCAGGGGCATTCTTCGTTGCGGGCGGGGTCTATATTGCTCCGCTGACCGGAACACTGATTTTCTTTGTCTGCATCGTTGCAGGGCAGTTGATCGGTTCCGCGCTTATGGACCACTTCGGGGCGTTTGGCCTCGACGTCCGCAAGTTCTCCCTCGCCCGTCTGGCTGGCGTTTTGCTAGTCGTCGCTGGCGCCATTCTTGTCAGCCGCGGCTAACGCACCAGTGGAGGCCGGTAACTTGAACATCCAACCCACATCCGGAGCCGGGTAAGCCGGCGCAGAAGAGAAACCATGGAGATCAGCATGAACAGAGCCCTGACACCGAATGTCCTCACACCGGCGGACCTTGATCCCCAATGGAACTGGGAAGGCCGTCTGCCCGCTTGGGGCCACACCAATACCGACTTCGAGCGGCGTGTGGATTATGACCGTCTGCGCCGCTACCGGTTGTCCCGCACCCGGGAGGCTCTGGCAGCAAGCGACTGCGGTTCACTGCTGCTGTTCGATGTCAATAATATCCGGTATGTTTCCTCGACCAAGATCGGGGAGTGGGAACGGGACAAGATGTGCCGTTTCTGCCTGTTGACTGGCGATGATGCTCCCTATGTTTGGGATTTCGGCTCCGCAGCAGTGCATCACCGGAAATACTCCGACTGGCTGCTGCCCGATCACTGCCGGGCAGGCGTTGTCGGAATGCGCGGCACCATTCCGCCCAGCTTCGGCCTCATGAAGCACTACGCCGAGGAAATCGCCGGGCTCATCCGCGATGCCGGGTTGATCGATATGCCGGTTGGAGTCGACTACGCCGAGACCGCAATGTTCCACGCCCTCCAGGAGGCCGGGTTGCATGTGGTGGATGGCCAGCAGGTCATGCTCAGCGCACGGGAAATCAAGAACTGGGACGAAATCCAACTGCTGACGCAGGCCGCGGCGATGGTCGACGGAGTTTATCACAAGATCTACGAGGAGCTGAAACCGGGCGTGCGCGAGAATGATATCGTGGCGCTGGCAAACAAGATGCTCTACGAGATGGGCAGCGATGATGTCGAAGCGATCAACGCCATCTCGGGAGAACGGTGCAACCCCCACCCTCACAACTTCACCGACCGCTACTTCCGTCCGGGTGATCAGGCCTTTTTCGATATTCTGCAGGCCTACCAGGGATACAGAACCTGCTATTACCGCACATTCAATATCGGCCGCGCCACACCGTCGCAGCACGACGCATACGTAAAGGCACGCGAATGGGTTGATGCCTCAATCGAGGCTGTGAAGCCGGGAGTGACAACCGACGAGGTTGCCCGACTCTGGCCGAAGGCAGAGGATTACGGCTTCCCGAGCGAACTGGCAGCATTCGGGCTGCAATTCGGGCACGGCCTTGGACTGGCGTTGCACGAGCGTCCGATCATCAGCCGGGCCGTCAGCCTCGACAATCCTATGGAGATCAAGACGGGCATGGTGTTCGCCCTGGAGACCTACTGCCCTGCCAGTGACGGATTTTCAGCCGCGCGCATCGAAGAGGAAGTCGTGGTAACCGAGACTGGCTGCGAGGTGATCACTCTGTTCCCAGCCGAAGAACTTCCGATCGCCAACCGCTACTGACACACCGGAAAGGAAGACAGCTGATGCCGGCAAGGAAAGGCAGCAACAGGGAACAGTATCTGCGCATGTACCGGCAGATGGTTCGCATCCGGACTTTCGAGGATCAGGCAAACCAGCTTTATCTCAGTGCCAGGATGCCTGGACTGACCCACATGTATTCGGGCCAGGAAGCGGTCGCTGTCGGGATCTGCGAAGCGTTGACGGACGAGGACCACATCACGTCGACCCACCGGGGGCATGGCCATTGCGTCGCCAAGGGAGCTGAATTCAGGGAGATGTTCTGCGAACTCCTCGGCAAGCGGGAGGGCTATTGCCGCGGCAAGGGTGGTTCAATGCACATTGCCGACCAGGATCATGGCAATCTCGGCGCCAATGCGATCGTTGGAGGCTCTACCGGGATTGCAACAGGCGCCGCCCTGTCGGCAAAGATGCTTGGTACCGGAAACGTTACCGTTTGCTTCTTCGGCGACGGCGCCACAGCCCAAGGCATCTGGTATGAAGTCATGAACATGGCGGCGCTATGGAAGTTGCCGGTCATTTATGCGTGCGAGAATAACGGCTATTCCGAATATACCGCCACTGCGGAAATCGCGGCTGGATCCATCAGTGCGCGCGCCGAGGCGTTTGGAATTGAATCCCACCAGGTCGATGGTCAGGATGTGCTGGCGGTGAACAAGTTGGCGCGGCAGCTTGTGGAAAGGGCACGCAAGAGTGAAGGCCCGTTCTTCATCGAACTGGAAACCTACCGGTTCAACGGCCACCACGTGGGAGACATCAATCGGGACTACTACCGGTCCCGCGACGAGGAGTCTCGCTGGAAGAAGGAGCGCGATCCAATCACGAATTTCGGTTCCTGGCTCAAGGAACAGGAAATCGCCGGGGCAGACGAGCTTTCCTCGATTGATGCAGAGGTCAAGGCGGACGCGGACGCTGCGGTCGAATATGCACTGGCTGCCGATTATCCCGATGAAACCGAAGTCGACATGCATGTCTACGCCGGCGTCGACCATTCGCTGCCCTATATGGATGGCGTGGTCCGATGAGCCGCGAAATCACGCATGCCAAGGCCGTCAACGAGGCTATCGCCGAGGAAATGCGGCGGGATCCGACGGTCATTCTGATCGGCGAGGATGTCGCCGAGGCCGGAACCCCGTTCAAGGTGCTTTCGGGACTGGTCGAGGAATTCGGCACTGAACGTGTGATCGATACGCCAATTGCCGAGCCGGGCTTCATGGGCATGGCTGTCGGTGCCGCCATGACAGGCCTTCGGCCGATCGTTGACCTTATGTTCGGCGATTTCCTGTATCTCGTCATGGACCAGCTGTGCAATCAGGCTGCCAAGACCCATTACATGTCGGGCGGCAAACTCAAGGTGCCATTAGTCTTGCGGACCAACCTCGGCGCAACGCGCCGGTCGGGGGCGCAACACAGCCAGTCCCTGCATGCGCTGGTTTCGCACATACCCGGACTGAAGGTCGCAATGCCGTCGTCGGCATACGAGGCCAAGGGACTCCTGAAAACAGCCGTACGAGACGACAATCCGGTCGTGATCTTCGAAGACAAGCTGTCATACCAGGAGAAGGCCCCGGTTCCGGAAGGCGAATATCTGCTTCCCTTTGGCGAAGCTGCCACATTGCGGGAAGGCAACGACGTGACACTGATCGGCACATCATCCATGGTCCAAGTTTGCCGCAGCGCAGCCGATCTGCTGGAAGCCGACGGCATCTCTGCCGAGGTCCTGGACCCGCGGACGCTTGTCCCTCTCGACGAACCTGCGATCCTGGAAAGCGTGAAACGCACTTCCCGGGCGGTCGTCGTGGATGAGGGGCACCAAAATTACGGTGTCACGGCGGAGATCGCATCGCGGATTTCCGAGAAGGCTTTCTATCATCTTGATGCTCCAGTCATTCGCATGGGAGCAATGGACGTGCCGATCCCGTTCTCGCCAGCGCTGGAGGATCTCACGGTTCCGACGCCAGAAACCGTAGCCGCCAACGCAAGGAAGATCTGCCGCGGAGAGTTGATTCATGACCCGTGAGGTCATCATGCCTGCGCTCGGAATCATGCAGGAAACGGGTGTGATTGTGGCTTGGCACAAGGCAGTGGGCGACCCGGTTGCCACTGGCGATGTCTTGCTGGAAGTCGAGACCGACAAGGCCGTAATGGAGATCGAAGCCCAGGCTGACGGGTTCCTGACCGGCCTGAGCGCCTCCGCAGGGGATGAAGTGCCGGTCGGGCAACAGATCGCCTTCATCGGGGAGACTCCGGATGCCGACGCAGCACCGTCGCCGGCCTCCCCGGCCACATCTGATGCGCCCGCGGTTCAGGACGAGCCCAAGGCCCCCGGCAAGCCCGAAATGGCCGTATCCGATGCAACCGCCAAAACAGAGCAACCTCGTTCCGCCATCCGGGCTGAAGGCCGAGTGCTTGCTTCGCCGAAGGCGCGGCGTCTGGCAGCGCAACGCGGTCTCGATCTCGAACTCATGGTGGCATCCGGGCAGCCGCAACCAATTCACGCCGCCGATCTGGACCAACTCGCCGCAGCGCAAAGCGGATCGGTAGCACATGGAATGCGTGAGCGGACGCGGATCCACTCAACTGTTATTGATGAATTCCTTGCGATGGCTGCTGCGGAAACCGGGCAAAGCTCGTCATCGGTGTTCGCAGCGTTCGCATCCGGCGCGCTGCGCAGCGCTACGGGCCAGGAGTCGGTCGTGGTTGCCGTCACGGTGGCAGGCTCTGGCAAAGCGGCGACATTTGTGAATGCCGACAGGTGTGGACTGGGTTCGCTCAAACCTGCCGAACATAGATTGCCCGCGGACTTGATCTTGCAAGATTTGACGGCGGGCCAGATGACGCAAGCCGAACCCGGCAGTGCCGGACCGCCCGTGCTTTCTGTGGCCCGTAAAGCCGGCCGGTTCGAGGCCTCACTTGTTGCCGGCCGGAGACATGTCGACGAAGATTGGCCGCTCGCCTGTCTGGATGAGTTTGCCAGCCGCCTCGAAGAGCCGTTGCGCCACCTGTTGTAGCTGCAAGGAACCCAGAGGATGAGCCAGTCAAATAGAGTGGATGGTGTGTTTCCCGCCTGCTGCCGCAATGCAGTCCGGCAAGCATCCCGGGTTGCTGGCTCTTGCCGTGGAACAGGATCATGCCGCCGTAATCGGGTTTGCACGGCAGGATTTCCCCTGATGGAACGCGCAAGATGACCAGCGTGATCGCCAGTCCTTCCGTGCGCGCCCTGGCAGCGCGCAACGGGATTGATCTGAATGAACTTGCGATCAGGCTCGGGCGGGAAACACTGACTCGTGAGGACGTCGAGGGTATTGGCGCCTCCCGGCCTGGCAGTCCATCGGCCTATTGGGCGGTCGACCACGCAGCCTACGGGCCGGTTACGGAACATAAGCTGACCCGACTCGAGTTGGCATCGGCAAAGAACCTCTCAGCGGCTCAGGCGCTCATACCTGCCGTCACCCACCATGACGAAGCAGACGCGGGGCCTGTAGAGGAATTCAGGAACTCAGCTCGGGCGGAATGGGAGGACCGGGGGATCAAACTGACCGCACTGACCTTCCATATTGCAGCGCTGACCCGCTGCCTCATGAAGTTTCCCCGCTTCAATTCTTCCCTGAGTCCCGACGGAGAGACACTGACGTTGAAGCAGTATTGCCATATCGGAATTGCGGTTGACACGGAGTTAGGGCTGGTTGTGCCTGTCGTGAGAAACACCGACCAGAAGGGCCTTATCGAAATCGCACAGGAAGTTGCTGATCTGGCTTCACGCGCCAGGGACCGCAAGCTGCGTCAATCGGAACTGGGCGGAGCCTCCATGTCGATCACCAATCTCGGCGGAATTGGCGGGACAGGCTTTTCTCCACTGGTCAACCCACCCGAAGTTGCCATTCTTGGCATCAGCCGCATGCAGACCCGCCCGGTATGGGACGGCAATGCCTTCCAGCCTGCCAGGCTGGTCCCTCTTCATCTTTCGTATGACCATCGAGTCATCAACGGCGCTGATGCGGCGCGCTTTCTCGCCCACTATTCGAAGCTGTACTCGGAGCCGCGCCGGTTGCTGCTCTGACCCGTTCCTGCCGACAGCAGTTCACGTTCACTGCGCTTCCAAAACCGACGATTGGTAGCAAGGGTTCGTTGGGACGACTGCCTGCGGTGACCGCCTATCGGAGGATGATGGCCCGGAAGTCATTGACGTTGGTTCCGGTTGGCCCTGTGTTGAAGAGCGTGCCGGCCTCCTCGAATGCACGGTATGAGTTATTGGCATTCAGCAAATCAGCCGGATCCAGTCCGCGAGCAGCGATCGCTCCTGCTGTTGTACCGTCGGCGAATGCTCCAGCATTGGATCCACTACCGTCCTTGCCGTCAGTATCCGCAGCCATGGCAGAAACACCGGATAGCCCTTCCATCGCCAAGGCCCAGGAGAGAAGGAACTCTGTATTCCTTCCTCCACTGCCCTTTCCCGTAAGCGTCACGGTCGTCTCGCCTCCGGATAGGATGGCAGCGGGCCGTTGGAAGGGTCGATTGAATCGTGAGACCTCGCGGCAAACCGATGCATGAACCTCGCCAACCACTCGTGCCTCGCCTTCGACCGAACTGGACAGAATGAAGGGGGTCAGGCCCCGCTGCTCAGCCACTGCCGCCGCTGCCCGCAAGGACTCACTCGCTGAGGCAATCACGTGTGTTTCGTGGTCATGGAACTGTGGATCATCGGCATTGGGCGGTGGCGACCTGGCTTCCCTGATGTGCTCAGCAACTCTTCGCGGCAATGAAATCCGGTACCGGTCGATCAATCTGATTGCCTCACCAGCAACCGGGTGGGCCGGAACCGTTGGGCCCGACGCCACATCGGCGGGATTGTCGTCGGGCACATCCGAAATGACATAAGTGATCACCCTGGCAGGCCATGCGGCGAGTGCGAGCCTCCCACCCTTGATCCCGGAGGCTTCACGGCGAATTGCGTTCATGACCGAGATGGGCGCACCCGAAGCGAGGAGCGCCCTGTTGAGTTCTTGCTCGTCCTCCAGCGTCAAACCAGGAGGCGGCAAAGGTAGCAGCGATGACCCTCCCCCCGAAATCAATGCCAATACAAGATCACGGGGGCCGAGGCCCGTTACAAGTTCCATCATGCGTTGCGCAGCCGCCATTCCGCTTGCGTCCGGAACGGGATGTGAAGCTTCCAGGACCTCAATCTGGCTGCATTGGACACCTGACCCGTAAGGAACCACGACTGCACCTGAAACCCGACCTTGCCACCGGCGCTCGAACTCGGCAGCCATGACGGCTGAAGCCTTTCCAGCGCCGACGACAACGCACGGCATGTCACGTTCGGCCGGCAGATGCCGTGATAGCGCCTTCGCAGGGTCGGCTGCGGCGACAGCTGCGTGAAACATCTCTTCAAGGATATCGAAGTCGGGGGTCATGGGTCAAAGTCTCACGGTCCAAAGACTGGTTGAGTGGCCAGGAAGCCGTTGACCGCCTACTGGCCGGATGGGTGAATTTCGCAATTCTGCAGGCATCTGCAATCGAATTTTAGACTCCTGCCGGTATCTGCCCACAATCCTCCGCACGACAACCGGGCGCTCGATTTCATCGTGCCTGCCGCCGGGTTTCGTGTTGCCTCACCTGAATTGCATCCCAGAACTGGATTGGCAGTGAGACACCAAGTTAACTCGAACCACAACCACTTCCAGATTGCCTGATGTTGGGACCCGCCCGAAACCCGTCACCCATCTTCTCAATCATCGATCTGCCATATCAATACTGTATACTGGTGGCTTCAAATTATATTGGAGTCATACAGGGCAAAATTGCGAACTTCTGGATCAGGGACCCCCTTCGGCTCCATTCGAACAGATGTGTCGCGAGGGAGCGAGAGGTCACCTCAAAACACGATATGTGAAGTGGAGGAATCTCATGCGTGCCTACCAGAAATTGCCAGTATCCAGACGTAAGATGTTAAAGCTTACCGCGGCAGCGACTTCAGGCTCTCTGCTTTCGGGAACCATCTCCAGGGTCGCAACACCCGCATACGCACAGGGTGCAAATTCGCTAGTTGTCGCGATTGCATACGACCCGCCTAGCCTCGATCCATTGGCGATCGAGCAAAGCGTACCAGCGCAGGTGACCTGGAATATCTATGAGCCGCTCTTGTGGCGTGACGCTAATGGTAAAATTATCCCTTGGCTGGCGGAGTCGTTTGAGCGCACGTCACCTGCGACCGCAGTATTGAAGTTGCGAAGTGGCATCAGGTTCCACAATGGCGAGCCGTTCAATGGGGAAGCTGCAGCCTTCAGCATCAACCGAATTCTTGATCCGGCAACAAAGTCTCAATGGATTGGAACGGTCAATACAATCAAGAGCGCCCGTGCTGTTGGTGAACTTGCCGTTGAAGTCACTACGCACGACCCTGATCCGGTTCTTCAGTCACGACTGACAGTGATTGCAATGATGGCTCCAAACTGGACTTCGGAAGTCGGCGACCAGGTCGGCGTTCAAGCAAATGGAACGGGTCCATACCAGTTTGAGGAGTGGAGAAGGAACCTGAGCATCGAGCTTAGCGCCAGCCCGACATACTGGGGGCCGTCCCCTGAGGTCATGAACCTCACTTTCAGGGTCATTCCAGAAGATGCAACAAGGTTCCAGTCGCTCAACACCAACGAGATTGACCTGTATCTTGGGGTTCTTCCGGACCAGATCGAGCAAGCGCCAAAATACAAGGCAGGCCTTTCGCAGAACTACTCTTTCCTGCGACTGAGCAATCTGGAGGGCTCGGCCATAGCAGATCCCCGGATCCGGCAGGCCATGAATTTTGCCATCGACAAGGACGGATTGAGAAATGCCCTTCATGCAGGTCTAGGAAAGAACCTTGATGCACAACTGTCCGTCCCGGAAATGACGGGTTACAATCCAAACCTAGAACCCTATCCGTACGACCCCGAGCGTGCCCAGGATCTTATCAGGGAAGCCGGGGCTTATGAACGCGAAGTAACCCTTGAAGGGCCGAAGGGAAGATACACTGGGGATGCAGTTGAGATGCAGGCAATCTCGGCCATGCTTGAAGCTGTGGGGCTGCATATTGATCTTGTTCTGCGCGATCCAAACAGCTGGGTGCGAATTGGCGACAGGAACCAGACCCCAACACCGCCGGAGGCTTGGTATGTCCGCCATACGAACACGACCTTCGACGCCGACAGGACTCTTGCGTCGTATTACTCGTTGCGGGGTTCATACTCTTCCTACAGCAACGCCGAGATTGATGTTGTTCTGGACGCATCACGGAAGGAAATGGACCCGGCGAAGCGCGTCGAGTATCTGAACAAGGCTTTTGAAATCGGCTCATACGAAGATCCAATGGGAGTGTATTTCTTCCAGCATACCGAACTCTGGGGAATGCGGGAGAATGTGGAATTCACGCCGTATGCCGACGGGACGCTTCACGTGAGGGAAGTCAAACTGACCGGCTGACCGCAAGGCTTGGGAGGCAAGCCGGGCCTGATTCCCCGGCTTGCATTCAAACACGCTTAGTGGAAACGATAGTACTGAATTGGCGGCGGGCCTAGCTTAGCCTGGCTCCTCACGCTGTCCGGAGGAAGCAGGAAAACGCTGGTTTGGCTGCCATCCGGACTGGATTCCTTCACCGTCTTGAGGAAACGGCATGTACAAGCTCGCAATGCACAGGTTGGGGCATTCCGCCATTCTGATATTCGGTGTGGTTACCGTTATCTTCTTCACGAATTTCCTTCTTGGCGATCCTGTACGAGTGATGCTTCCGGCTTCTACTCCACCAGAGGCAGTCGAAGAATTCCGCCGCCAAATGGGCTTTGATAGGCCAATAATGGTGCAATACTGGGACTTCATCAGCAAGGCTGTCTTGATGGATTTTGGTGACAGTTGGTGGCAGAAATCGCCCAGCCTCGCGATTGCACTTCGGCCCTTTCCGGCAACCTTGCAACTCGGAATCTTCGCCATAGCGTTGGCGACGCTGCTTGGCATGGGAATTGGTTTGTTTGCCGGCGCCCGCCCGGGCTCGATTTGGGACAAATTTGCGACTTCGCTGTCGATCCTCGGCGTGTCCTTGCCTCTCATCTGGTTCACCTTGATGATGGCACTGATCTTTTCGGTCTGGCTCGGGCTTCTTCCCACCGCAGGCTACGGAACACTTGGCCATATGGTTTTGCCCGTCGTAACGCTGGCTGCGTTGCCGTTGGGCCGAACTGTGCAAATCACCCGGGCAAGTATAATCGACGAACTCGCCAAACCCTACATCACGACCGCCCGCTCAAAGGGCCTTAGTGAAAGAACGATCATTCTCCGCCACGCACTCAGGAATGCCTTGCCACCAATCATTACCGAGATCGGTTGGGAGAGCGCTCTGCTTCTCACCGGTTACTCGATTGTTGTTGAATCCGTGTTTGGATGGCCTGGTTTTGGATTCTCGCTGTACCATGCAATCCTGACGCGTGACATGCCGGTAATCATCGCCATGGCCTTTGTCGCAGCGCTGGTTGTCGTCACAATCAACATAATTGTCGACATCCTCTACGTTATCGCCGACCCAACAATTCGGAAGAAGTGAGAAACCACCATGACCTCTTTCGAAACGGCATTGAACACATCGGTTCGCCCATTGAGGCCGGCGGAGAAGACACTGCAATTCCTGCGGGATTTCTCCAGAGATAAATTCGCTACAGTTGCGCTGGCCATCTTTGTCCTTCTGGTACTTTGCTCAGCTCTTGCCGAGCTTGTTTCTCCACATGATCCACTCAAACAGGATCTGCTCAATCGTCTTGCTCCACCAGTATGGGTTGATGGAGGATCCTGGTCTCATATTTTTGGAACGGACCTTCTGGGCCGGGACATACTAAGCCGATGCATATACGGCGGTCGAATGTCCCTGGGCATTGGTGCAGCAGTGATTTTGTTTGGCGGGCTCTTTGGCTCGCTCATGGGTTTGTTGTCCGGCTATCTGGGAGGCCGGTTTGATGCGATCTTGATGCGGTATATCGATTTTCAGATCTCCATCCCCTACTTCCTGCTTGCGTTAACAATCATGGCAGCGATTGGTCCAGGAACCTTGAACCTGATCATCGTGCTTTCGATCGGCAGTTGGCCGTTGTTCGCCCGATATGCCCGATCGATAATGCTGTCTTTGAGAAGCCAAGTCTTCATTGAAGCGGCGCGGGTGGCAGGTGGCAAGGAAGTGGCAATCATGACACAACACGTTATGCCGAATATTCTATCTCCGCTTGTAACACTAACCACCCTTGAATTATCCAGAATTGTGCTGACCGAAGCCACCTTGAGCTACCTGGGAATGGGAGTGAAGCCGCCGACACCAGCATGGGGTCTAATGGTTCAAGAAGCGCATGACTACCTCATGAGGGCAAATTGGGCGGTAACCACACCCGGCGTGTTCATCATGGTGACAACCCTCAGCATTAATATCTTTGCGACCCGACTGAGGATTTCCACGGACCCGCTTCAACGTGGCAAGCATTGATGTCTGAGGTTAACACTGAATCCAACGGGCGCGGGTCTGAATTGCAAGCTGGCGAAAGCCCTCTGCTGTCGATCAAGGACCTTCAGGTCGAATTCACTGTCGGCGAGGAAACGGTTCACGCAGTCCGTGGCCTGTCGTTGGACCTCCATAAGGGTGAGACACTCGCTATTGTCGGTGAAAGCGGGTCGGGCAAGAGTGTCAGCATGCTCTCAGTCCTTAGTTTGATTCCGCAGCCTCCAGGCAAGATTGGGGCTGGTCAAGTTCTCTATGGTGACAAGGACCTGTTGTTGCTTCCTTCCAATGAACTCAGGAAAATACGCGGGAAGGAAATTTCGATGATCTTTCAGGATCCGATGACCTCGTTGAACCCGACGATGACAATTGGCCGGCAGATTACCGAAATGCTGGAACTGCACCTGGACATGACCCCGGTACAATCCAAACAAAAGGCAATTGAACTCCTAGACCTGGTCGAAATTCCAAATCCAGAAGCCAGGTTCGGGCAATACCCGATTGAGTTTTCCGGTGGAATGCGGCAGCGTGTGATGATTGCAATTGCGCTTTCCTGTAATCCAAAGATTCTCATAGCCGACGAACCAACAACGGCGCTTGATGTCACCATTCAAATGCAAATTCTACAGGTCGTGAATGGGTTACGATCGAAAATGGATATGAGCGTCATCTGGATAACGCACGACCTTGGTGTTGTCGCTGGACTGGCTGATCGTGTGATCGTGATGTACGGGGGGCAGGCAGTAGAAGTTGCGAATTCGGAAGACCTTTTCTATCGTCCGCAACATCCATATACCATCGGCCTCCTCAACTCTGTACCCAGTATAGCCGAACCCGTATCAGAACGCTTGATTGCGATAAGTGGCCTCCCTCCCGACTTGTCCCGACTGACCACTGGCTGCGCGTTTCGTCCCCGATGTGCTCTCGCTCATGACAAATGCAAGAGCGAAACGCCAAGACTGGAAGTCAAGAAAACTGGCGGGCGAGCAGCGTGCTTTGCACGCTCCGAGGAAGTTGAGCGCCTGGCGGCCGGGAGTCTACCTCAACAAAATAGAGCAAGTGCACAATGACCGGAATGGTTGCTGGCGACAAGGACTTCATTCTGTCTCTCAAGGATATTCGAGTGACATTCGGCTCTGGCTCTGCGGAGAACAAGGCAGTTGATGGTGTCTCACTCAACATCGAGCGCGGGACGACAATGGGACTTGTAGGAGAAAGCGGATGTGGAAAGTCGACTCTCGCCAGAGCGGCAATCAGAACCCAACGGATCAGATCTGGCCAGATAGTCTTTAATGGCCAAGACTTCGGTCAGTTGACCGGAGACGCACTGCGCCATGCCCGCCGAGGCATTCAGATGGTCTTCCAGGACCCGTACTCTTCCTTGAATCCCAGGATGGCCATATGTGATATCGTCGCTGATCCCCTTCGCAATAACTCTGAGCTTTCACGAGTTGAAATTGCAGCAAAGGTTGCCAGACTACTTGACCAGGTTGGTCTGCCTCCCAGAGCCTTGACTGCCTACCCTCATGAACTATCCGGCGGGCAACGGCAGCGTGTCGGAATTGCGCGAGCGCTTGCGTTAGACCCCGCTTTGGTGGTTTGTGATGAGGCAATTTCTGCCTTGGACGTTTCCATTCAGGCACAGATCATTAATTTGTTGCAGGATCTGCAAGACGAATTCAAGCTCACATACTTGTTCATTGCACACGACATCGCAGTAGTTCGTCACTTCAGCGATCGCATTGCCGTCATGTATTTGGGAAAGATCGTAGAAGAAGGGGCCGCTCTTGAACTTTGTGAACGGCCTCGACATCCATACACTAAATCGTTGATTTCAGCTGTCCCGGTTCCGGACCCACTTCTCGAACGGCAACGGCGTTCAAATACGACCGTGATCAAGGGTGACATTAGTATCAGGGCAGAAAGAGGGTGCAAGTTTGCCCCGCGTTGCAACATGCGTAATATCGTGAGTAGGGAACTCAAGATTGACTGTGCAGAAGTTCAGCCACCACTTACCGAAATTGGCGACAACCAATACGCTGCATGTCACCTGGCCGAATTGGACTTGGAAACCGTCCATTAGAGAAACTTGATTCGAGTCCAGATTTTGAGAACGAGCTGCAAGCAATAATGCAATATGATTGCGCACGCTGCCAGAAAAACGCTATTGGCACCGACAGGCCCCCGACCTGCTCACGTTTGACGCACCTGCAATTCTATTAGGGAATGCTCAGGTGCTTTGCCAGACCCTCTATCAGCGCATCACCTGCAGTCATATCTACGTCAATGTGGGTTACGACACGGATACTCCGCTTGCCAAACGCACCCGTCAGGATGCCTTCGTCTTTCAGGCGCTTGACGATTTCGGAGGCAGTTGGAGCTTCGCTGGACAGTTCAAAAATCACTATGTTGGTTTCCACCGGCAGAACCCGGTCGACCATGGGGAGTTCCATGATTTCCTGCCCCAAACGGGCGGCCAAATCGTGATCCTCCTTTAGCCGTTCTACATGATGGTCCAACGCATACAGGCACATTGAGGTGACAATGCCAGACTGACGCATCCCGCCCCCAAACCGCTGCTTCAGACGCCAGGCCTTCGCAATAAACTCCTGCGATCCCGCCAGAACCGCACCAAGCGGTGCGCCAAGCCCTTTGGAAAAATCAATCCAAGCAGAGTCATAGTTCTGAGCATATCGGGCAGCGGAGATACCTGTCTTGGCAACTGCATTCATCAGCCTCGCACCATCCATATGAGTTGCAAGTCCAGCCTCCCGTGCCACATCTGCCACCTCATCCAGTTGCTCGAGCGGCCAGACCGCTCCTCCACCCATGTTGGCAGTCTGCTCAACACATAGCAATGCGCTCCTGGGTGCATAGCGGGACTCAGGACGAAGACAGTCCTGTACCTGTTCGGGTTTGTAGATGCCGTTTTCGCCGAGAATTGCGCGTAGCATCACTCCACTGATTGCCGCGGGACCACCGGTTTCGAAGTTGACGATGTGGCACGTCTGCTCGCAAATGACTTCGTCTCCGGGAGATGTATGGACCTTGATTGCAATCTCGTTGCACATGGTTCCAGAAGGCAGGAAGACCGCAGCCTCCTTGCCCAATAGCTCTGCTACACGGGCACATAGCTCGATGGTTGTTGGATCTTCATCCTTCTGCTCGTCTCCTACAGCACAGTGGAGTACAACCCTGCGCATTTCGGAGGTCGGCCGGGACTTCGTGTCTGAATAAAAGTCGTACATGTTCACTGCCTCTGTGGCACTAATCAAACAAGAGTCGGATTGCAGCCCGAGGGAAGAGGCCCATTGGCTGTCTGCAGACCTATTGCTTCCAACGGTTCCAATTGAAGTTGAACTTGTGCCTAGCCGAAAGAACAATATAAGTTGGGGGTCTCACTATTCATTTTTGATATGCTCAGCAAAAACACTGCATGGACGAAGACACAAGAGAAGAGAAGAAATGCAACTGAATTCAAGAATACTTGAGTGTTTTCACGCAACGATGGCCATGGGTACTGTAACGAGGGCAGCCGACCTACTCAACACGTCACAGCCCGCAGTCAGCCGTTCACTCAAGCAGTTGGAAGATGCCGTAAAGATGACCCTCTTCACCCGTTCTGGCAACCGGATTGCGCCCACCCGGGAAGCATTCCTGCTTTACGAAGAAGTTGACAAGTCATTCCGCAGTATTCGGCGAATAGGGCGGGCCGCAGACGAAATCCGAAACTTGCAGCAGGGGAAGTTACATGTTGCTTGCGCTCCGGCTTACTCCCAGGGATTTCTGGTATCTGCCTTGACAGCATTCAATGAAGCCAGACCAGGCGTGCAAATTGTTGTTTCAACTCGGCAGACACCAACCATTACGGAAATGGTTACCCTGCAACAATGCGATATTGGCCTCGCCGCATACGCTGTGGAGCCAGAGGGCACACATTACCAGCTATTCACTGATGCGCCGGAAATTTGCATGCTTCCGAACGATCATCCGTTGTGTGATAACACTGAAATATCCCCTCAGGATCTACATGGTCAGAGGTTCGTTGCTTTGGGGCAAAATGATCCATATGCGCAACGTCTGACTCGGATATTCGAGAGGTACGATGTCATACCGGTCACTGTCGTTGAGGTGCACAATTCAATCATGGCAGCGGAAGCGGTTGCACAAGGTGTCGGAGTAAGTGTCATCAACCCTTTCTCTGCGCTCAGCTTCAAGCACAGGGCGGTTACCTTCAGAACCTTTTCCGAGAACTTGCCGTTCACGAGTACCATGCTGCGCTCAAAGTTCCAGCCAACAAGCGCTCTTCTGAAGGCATTTGAAACTAGCCTCTTGGAGACCAGAGACAGCTACCTTCGTGATATCAAGGATTTGGTTGTAACTGAAGCCAGGCCCTGATTGTACGGGGGCAGTAGTAGTTGAACCTTATCGGCCCCTTAGGTGGTCGGATTCGACTGGACAACTCAAGGGCAAGGCAAGGTGAATTCCAACTGCAATTACACCCGGAAGTTGCCGCTTCCACCCCCGGGCCCCAATACAAATCGAATTTCACGGAACGCCGGTCGTTGGTTGAAAAGTCAAGAAAGCGCCAGTTCCGTACTTTGTTCTGACAGACGGTTGCTGTTTGGAGATGGCAAGTGGTCCGCGCACCGGAAGCAAACTGCAACACAGTCGAAGCGTTCCTCGATCTCTGGACGGGGAAGTCCAGCCGAGGCTGCCAGTTCCGCCATTCTGATTGTACCGCGCCCCCATTCCTCAATGACGGCGCGCCGATAGAATGTTTGAGCTATGATGGGATTCCACAGTTCTGGCTCATGCGGCTCGAAGAGCTCTTCAGGAGTCTGCCCGATATGCAGTTGGCCGGGCGAAGTGACCTCCAGCCGGTCGTCATAAATCGCAAACCCAATGGAGCCACCCCATGAAGCATAGTCGCGATGGCAAATGGCGTTGGTCAATGCCTCCCTTACTGCGAGAGGTGGGTAGCACGGCTCGCCGATGCACTCAATGCACCCAGACTCTAAACTCTAAACGGACGGCCAATGGAAGCCATTCGCTCAAGAACCGCATGGCGCTTGAAAGTTGAGAAAAGGCATTGCCGTAAATCTGACGGTTGTCGAGGACTTCCGAGCGATCAACCCCCCGGAAGCGTGCTACCCGGACGCTACATTGTGGCAGCTCGCTCTCAAGGCGTTCTGCCCTTCCAAAAAGCACCATTGCAGCTCGCGTCAATCGTCCGTGTTGTAGCAACCCCAACGCACGCAACATGTCCTCTGCGTTCCGGCTTGCTGGCTCGTTCAACCTGCCGATACTAACGGCTTCCGCAACTGTGTTTTGGATCTCTTCAATATCCAGATCATCCACCGTAAACCCGTCGACAGTCTGGTTCTCCCAGCGGTGTTCTTTGTGCATGCGCTCAAAGATCAGGCGGTTGCATTCTTCAGAGGGCATGGACTGGGTCGTATTGCCAACCCGCAAATAGGATTCTCCCCGGTAACGGTAGGGCGGTGATGCGCCTGGCCCCACCTGAACCACAACCACTTCCAGATCTGTGGGGATGCGAACACGCTCAACGCACGGAAGCGCTGGGGGGTCAATCTGCTGAAACTCAGACTTCAGCAACTCGACCTTTCGCTCGTCAATTTGTTGCCCCGCAACCTGACCATTCGGCAATACGCCAAACAAGATATGTCCGCCGCGCTGATTCAGCATGGCGCAAACGGACCGCGCCGCCTTGTAGCGCGCTCCGGTATTGGACTTGAAATCCAGCCCCTCGGACTTGCCCGATGCTGCCAGCGACGCAATATAATCAGGTGTCAATAGGCTAACTCCTTCCCCAGCATGAAATTCTCCGATCCAATTGGCATTGCTGTACCTCCTTGAGAGCTATTTGCTGCCACTACATTTCTTGACTTCATCGACCGCATGCAGGTGATTTTGAGAACAGGTGTCGCTCCAACTATCGGCAGAAATGCCCAAACAATCCTCTGCCTAACCGATCTCCGGCAACCTTGGCTCACCTCTGTGGCTGTGTCGGGGGCCTAGCTCAAGGCGGCTTCTGCCGGAATTGGTCATGTAGCCCGGTTTTTCCACAACAAAGACACAGGCGCCTCATTCAGAGCCATAGTCTGCTTGAGGTTCAGCACTCGCTGGCGCGTGCCGGAGCAGTTTCGCCGAGCAGTCCCCGGCACATGGATGTCAAGTTTCCGTTAGCGGGACGCCATCAAGCCAGACCTCACCACCGACACTGATGATCGCTCAATAGTGCCCGCGGGCGCGCATGACTGCGTCCGCTCGATTCTGGGCATCGCGCAGCGCCGAATGGACTGATTTTCGGCCAAGCAGCATGTCATGCAACTCTTCGCCAGCGATTGAAATGATATCAACGATTTCGGGAACCGGCGGCCGGGGCCAGATCTGTAGTACGCCGTTTCGGGCCATATCATCGACAATTGAAATCAAGGGCGAAATCCGTTGCACCTCAGGGTCAGCGCTGACGCTGAATCTCGGGCTGACCAAGCTGCCATTCTCAATATAGAGCTTGATCGCCTGAGAGGAAGTCAGCGTGACCAAGGCGCGCCAGGCGGCCCGGATCCGCTTGGGTTCGATATTTGCCGGAATTGCGATTGCATAGCCGCCGACGGGGGCGATTGGGCGGCCACTCATCCCGAACGGTCCTGGGAGATACTCGACATTTCCGTGTGCGGGCGATTTCTTGTCGAGTTCAAACAGCGGGGCAAGCAGCGTTGCCGAGTAGGCAATTGCCGCCTTGCCATCGGCAAAGCAGCGCGCCCGTTCATACCACGACATATTCAGGATTCCGGGCGGCGAAAAGTCCAGCAATTCAGCGAAGTACTCTGCCGCTGCTTCGGCTTCAGCAGAATCGAACATTGGCCGATAGCATTCCCCTTCGACTGTTTCGCAGTCGAAGACATCGCCAAAGCGTCGCAAGTTGAGAATTGGCTGTCCAAGGGCTGCACAGACAAACATGAAAGAATGTCCCAAGGGTGTCCCCCTCGCCGCGTTCCAGGCAATACCGGAGACTCCGTTGAAGGGATCATGCAATTCTCTGGCAGCGGCGACAGTTTCCTCAATAGTCCGTGGAGACTTTACACCCTGTTTCCTGAACAGATCGCGTCTGCACACAAGCAACTCGGGCGTGGTCTGCACCGGGATTCCATACTGGCGCTTCCTGTAACGGGTGCTGGCGAGAGCCACGCTGTGGAAATCGGAAAGATCAAGGCGACTGTCCCGTATCATGTCATCCAATGGCAGGAACCGGCCGAATTCCGCCATTTCGCCGAACCAAGGAAGATCACAGGCTACCAAATCGTAGCGAGATTGATTGGCCTTTGAATTCTCCAGGATTTCGGCACGCAGCCTGTCGATTGAAAGCGCCCGGCTCCATATCCCGACACCAAAAACTGTCTCGAAGTGCTTCTTGAGCGAATGCATGGCCATGAAGGTCGGGTCTGCATGTACAAGAAGTCGAAGTTCACCCTTCAGCGGCAATCTGGCATCGAATGCCGACAAGGGCGCCAAGGTCTGGTTGTCCGAGTAAGACGCCCCGAAATAGTATCCCGATGTCTGTGCCTCCCTGTCTGCGTCAACCAAGTCTCCGAACAGTGCCCGTGACCTTCGGGCAAATTCTTGCCATTCAAGGATCAGTTTCGGCGTCGGGTGCAGTGAGAAAGACTTGCCGGTTGCAGTTTTTGGACGTTTTACCAGCAGGCCTCGTTGTTCGATGCTTTCCAGTGCCCGCATTGCTGTTCCGTAAGAAAGCCCGGATGCGCTGGCGACAGAACTACTTGTGCATAATTTTCCGCCCAGGTGATAGCGCATCAGCATGGTCAGAATTCGCAGTTCGTTGTATCCCGTCTTGACTGACAAGGCCCGCTCGGCTTCACGCTGAAACTGCTCGACAAAATCCAGCAACCTCGAGATTTCCATACTGGAAACACCTCGACTGAGTGTCTGGTCGTCGGTCTCGTAGGGGCCCTCCGGCTTTGATCGCCCCAAGTCTCTAACCTCCCTTGCCCTTCATCCGCAGCCGCTATCGTTCATTCACGACTATGGAAATGCAAGTGCCGGAGCAGGCCATGGCCCAACCGTACGGGCAGTTCGTGAATCGGCTTGTTCGGCAAAAGGCGTCTGGAAGGATGGCAGTTCTCACACAGGTCCCCGGGGACAACGTTTCCGATGTTGCAACTGGTGAGATTCAGACTCCAATTTCATTCCAAATGTTCGCACTGCACCAGGTTTATGAAGCGGCAAGAACACATTTACGTAGGCGCAGGGCGCGCCGCCGCCCTTCGAGCCAGCAACGGCTCCCGGCGAGCATCTATGTCGCTGATCAACTGGCTACGACGCTGGCGCTCGTCAAAAATCCTGCTCCCCGTCTGAAACATGATCACGACCATCAGTAGGACGCCGAGATACAATTGCACCATGAAGGCAGGTGTCACATTGAAAACAAGGCCGGTGTTGAGGAAATTGACTGTCAGTGTCCCGATCGCAGCACCGATGACACCACCCCGGCCGCCCAAGATAGAGACGCCACCGATGAATGCGGCCACCGTTCCCGCAAGCAGCAAATATTGAAGTCCTAGCGCCTGCGCAGTTCCCGAACGAAGTCCAATGATGACGCCTCCCAACCCTGCGCAGAAACCGGAAATTGCAAAAACGATGATCAAGGGCCGCTTGAGATTGACGCCAGCGGCAAGCGCCTCCTTACGGGCACCACCCACGGCATAGATTTCACGCCCAAAGCGCGTGTAGGACATGAACAGGCCGACCAGGACAAACATGACAAGTACGAGAATACTTGCGGGCGAGAAGTAACCGAGCATCTTTGTCGTGATGAAGTCAGGAACCCTAAAGTCTGTAAGCATCACGGTTTTTTCCTCGGCGGCAAACAGTGCAACTCCACGCAGAAGCATGAGCGTCCCAACCGTGAGCACAATGGCGCGCACCCGCAGATAGGCAATGAAGTATCCCTGAACAATGCCGATCAACGTCGAGATCGAGATGGCAATCAGCAAGGCGGTGACCGCACCCAGGCTGTCGGTAAAGCGCACCGCAATCACAGCAGCAAGAGCAGCGTTTGAGCCAATCGAAAGATCAATTTCGCCAGCGATAATGCATAGTGTCAATGCCAGCCCAACCAGTCCGAGCACCGCAAACCGTTCCATTATTGCGAAGGTTGTCCTGTGCGTGGCGAACAAGTCGTTGGTGAAGGCGAAGTAGCCATACACGCACGCTGCCAGCAGCAGCGCGAAAGCGAGGTCGTGGTTGCCAATCACCCAGTTCTTGATCCTGTTCACGGCGGCAACTCCCCTTATTCCTGTGCTCTTGCGCCACGCTTCGCCAACGCGAACACCATGATTGAAAACACGATCATGAGCCCAACTGCCAGTACGCGTGGACCACTGTTGAATCCGTGCAGCACCATCATGTTGTCTACAGTGGAGATAAAGATGGCGCCAAGACTCGAGCGCAACGTTGAACCGTAACCGCCCATGATCGAGTTGCCGCCGACCATGACGGTTGCGATAACCATGATTGTCATGTCTCCCGAAGAACCAAATTCGGAAGAGAAATAATTGACATGAGCGCTTGATACCTGCGCCGAAAAGGCGACTGCTACGAATGCGGAGCAAAGGGATGCAATGATGCATACCTTGATGGCCATGGTGAAATTCTCATGGCCGGTTGCGCGCCCTGCAGCCCGGTTTGCGCCGATCAAATAGACCTGCCTGCCAAAGGCCGTGTAGCGAAGTGCAAGCTCGGCAGCGACTGCAATCAAGATGAATGCAATGGTTATGTTGGGCAACCCCAGGAATGAGCCGGTACCCAGCCACTCGGCGCCATGCGGCCTTCGGAAGGACACAACCAGATTGTCACTCCACCAGGAACCAAGCCCGAAGAGCAAGCCAGCGGCTCCCAGCGTGACGATGATCGGGTTGCCACCAAGCCCGATGAGGACTCCTTGCGCCGCGCCGGCCACAACGGCGACTGCCATGGTCAGGAGAAATGAGATTTCAAACCCCAATCCAGCCGCCATCGAAGTTGCAAAGCAAATTATGCAAAGAGCTGCGGTTTCCTTCATGGACAGTAGGAAAAAGTTTCCTGAAAGCGTCACGAATGTCAGGCCCACAGCCATAATTCCAACCAGTGCAGCATCCCGGATGATCGTTTTGAAATTGAAGATCGTCAGGAAATTCGGAGCGGTGGCCATGCCGGCGACAAATACCACGAGGAAGAGCGCAATGAGGCTCACGACCAGGCCGGAATGATCCCTTACCAGGCGGTCGACCAGCCCTTGGGCTGAATTGCGAAGGTCGGAGATCACGCTGCGCCCGCCTCTGTAACGGTTGCAGGGCCGAATGGGTGCGTTATCTGCTCAAGCACTGTGGCCGCGGAGATGTCCGCCAACTCAATCTCACCTATTTGCATGCCGCGATAGAACGTCACGATCCTGTCGGAGAGGCCTGTGATTTCCTGGATGTCGGTAGATGCAAAGACAACTGCCCCACCCTCATCTGCAAATTCACGCAGCTTCCGATAAATTTCTGACCTGGCACCTACATCGACGCCGCGGGTTGGCTCGTTGACCAGAATGACCTTGGGATTGATGGCCAACCACTTGCCCAAGGCTACCTTTTGTTGATTTCCGCCAGAGAGCAATCCAGCCTCGTTGCCCATGCGCGCCAGATCGACCGTGAATTTCTCGGCATTCGAAAGTGCGAGCGCCCTTTCCGCCCCACGCCGAAGTATGCCGCGGACTGAAATCCTGCCGAGTGCCGGAGAGGTAAGGTTCTCGCGTACAGGCCGGCCGAGGAACAGGCCGTCAAACTTACGATCGTCCGAACAATGGGCAATACCAGCGGCAATTGCCTCTTTAGGCGTCTTCGGCATGAAGGTTCGCCCATTGAGGGCAATGACGCCTTCCCTTGTGCCCTCGATGCCGCCGATGGCTGCAAGCACATCGCCCGACCCGCTACCGAGTTGACCCGCAAGACCAAGAATTTCTCCAGTTCGGACAGAGAAACTAAATGGTTCCACAGTGGTGTCAGGCCAAACGCCACGGACATCAAGCAGGATATCACTTTGTGACGAAGCCTTGCGCTGCGGGAACATGTTCCGCAGTTCACGGCCAAGCATGGATTCAACCAGGGACTGCACGTCGAATTCTGACGCTGGGCGCGGCGGCTGACTATGCCCGTCCCGGAGAACAGTGATGCGATCGCAGATCCTGAAAATCTCGTCGAGCCTGTGGCTCACATAAATGATCGACTTGCCGTTGGCGGCAAGGCGTCCAACCATGGCAAGAATGCGTGCGCTGTCTGACTCCCCAAGAGCAGCCGTCGGCTCGTCCAGAATCAGCACTCTTGGCTCCCGCGCCAGCAGCCTTGCCACTTCCACCAGTTGCTGCTCCCCCACAGACAGCCGGTTAACCGCCAGTTCCGGGTCGATGGCTTCGAGCCCGACCTCATTGAGATAGGGTCGAGCCCTGCCTGCCAGTGCCTTTCTCGTCGATACGATCGGCACCTTGTCGCCAGCGAGGAAGATGTTCTCTGCAACGGACATGGCCGGAATGAGGCTCAGCTCTTGCTGAGCAATCGCAATTCCTGCCCGTTCAGCTCGGGCGGGCGTCGGAAACCGGACGGGTTCGCCATCGACCCTGATTGTGCCCTGGTATCCGTCGTCGAAACCGCTCAGGATCTTGACCAGGGTTGATTTGCCGGCACCGTTCTCACCGACAAGGCCCATTACCTCCCCGGCGCCGATCTCGAAATTTGCCTCTTCAAGTGCCTTGATTGCGCCAAAGGAACGTCTGACGCTGCTCACTTCCAGAATTGGCTGCATTTCTTGGGACTTGCCTCTTTGCGATTCGTATCCGGGTGCCGGACATTATGGCCCGGGACTGGTATTGCGCCAACCCCGGGCCTGTTTGCGTCTAGTGACGGTTTGCTAGCCTCCCCAGGCACCGGAACACAGTTCGTCGATCCCGTAGAGGTTTCCATCGTAGCCGCGCAGGGCGACGGTTTCGAGATTGTCGAGCGTCACCGCCGGATTAGGCGTGAAGTTGATGTAGTTGGCGAGTTCTCCGGTCTCCAGATATTCTTCCACCATCTTGATTGCGAGTTGGCCCTCGTGAAGCGGAGACTGCAACGTCGTTCCGAACTGCTTGCCTTCCTCGATCAATTGCTTGTCACCGTTGCAAACGGTACCGACGGCAATGACATCTTCACCCATCACGTAGCCGGCCTCTTCGAGGGCACCAATCCCACCGGTCAAGATCGCGTCATCCATTCCGTATACGAAGTGAATTCCCTGATCCCGGTGTGCCGCAATGAGCTTGGCAGCACCTTTGTATCCGTTTGCCTGGCCAAATCCCTCGCCAATATCGCCAATGATGGTCAGTTGAGAGCCTGCTATCGCGTCCTTGAAGGCGTTGATCGACAGCCCATACCCGCCATAGGAGTGTGGATAGGAAAGGACGATGACATTGAAGCCTTCTCCGCCTTCGGCTGATTTGCGGGCAGCAGCCTCACGCATCATGTAGCCTGCGTTCCGGGCGCGAAGCCGGTCATCGGGACCTGCGTAGCCGAAAATGTACTGTTCATCCTGTTCGTTCGGCAATTGGTTGATCTTCAGCACTGGCACGCCTGTTCTTGCGAGTGCGCGAAGCGAGCCGAGCCCGGCCGTTGCATCCGATGGCCACCAGATGAAGACATCCGGCAATTGACCGGCCGCGAGCACTTGCTGCACCTGCTGGTCCTGTTCGGCCTGGTTGAACTGGTTCTCGAAGACCTTGATGTCGAAACCCTTGAGTGCCGCTGTCTCCTTGATGCCCTTGATGAAGCGGCCGATGTACGCTTCGCCTGCCGGGCCGTTGAACGAAATGATAGAGCCCTTGTCCTGGGCAATCGCTGGCCCGGAAGCCAGCCCGAGTACGGTTCCGGCTGCCAATGCGAGCATTGCCGGAGTTTTCCATTTAGCCATTTTGGGTTTCCTCCTGTTGAATGGTCTGAATTTCGGCGCACGCTCTGCGCCGCATGCTGTTCTAGCAAAATTGCAGCAGGCTAATTCGGGTCATTTTGTCCATTTTGGATAAACCTGTTCTGTCGCGGGTGTCATCCGGCTACTAGGTTGGCCCCGATGCTCGCAACATCGAGCACACGGATCCATTATCATCGGAGCACTAAATTGGACATTCACAAGACTAGGCTGAAGGGCAAGCATGTACTGATAACGGGAGCTGCGCAGGGCATGGGAGCTGCCATCGGCGAACACTATGCCAGACAGGGTGCCAAGGTTTGCTTGGGCGATGTCAACCTTGACGGTTGCAAGGAGGTTGCCGACCGTATCTCGGCCGCTGGCGGATCGGCAATTGCGGTCGAACTAGACGTGTGTTCGCGAGCGCAGATGAAGGCTGCCGTCGACGCCACGGTAGAGGCTTTCGGATCAATAAATGTCATGCTGAACAACGCCGGGATCAACAAGCCGATGATGTTCCTGGACGTGACAGAAGAAAACTGGGACATGATCATGAGGGTCAACGCCCTGGGCGTCCTGTTCGGCATGCAGGAAGCTGCCAAAGCAATGATTGCGCAGGGGAAAAATGGTGGCCCCTACAAGATCATCAATGTGGGTTCGATCCTTAGCCGCCAGGCATTTGACGATGTAATACCCTACTCGTGCTCGAAGCATGCAGTCCTTGCTATGATAAATGGTGGCGCAAAGGCGCTGGTCGAACACAACATCACAGTCAACGGATACGCTCCTGGTGTGGTGCGAACCGAATTGTGGGAGCAGCTCGACAAGGACCTCGTGTCGATTGGCAAGTTCGAGAAGGAAGGCGAGTCGATGGACACCCTCGCTGAAAACATGATCCTTATGAAGCGCTACTCATACCCAGAGGACATCATCGGAACCGCCTCGTTTCTGGCAAGTCCTGAGTCCGACTACATGACAGGCCAATTGATCATGATTGACGGAGGTATGGTCATCCAGTAACCGGTCCCTCGTTGGAATTGCGGAGCAGGCGACCGCAGCATCTACTGCCGCTTGGTTAGTCTCAAGAGTTGCGCAGTCGCGGAACCGGTCGCCCCGGCCGCAATTGCAACAACTCCAACTACAGACGGGGTATTCCCAAATGGGACTGATTTCACCGGCTTCATCATGGCATGAGGAAGAACACGAGATCTTCACTGACAGCGTCCGGCGCTTCTTCGACAAGGAATTGACGCCCAATATCGAACGCTGGACCGAAGACGGAATGTGCGACCGGGATTTCTGGCGGCGCGCTGGCGAAGCTGGATTGATGGGAGGCTCGGTCCCGGAGGAACTCGGCGGAAGCGGCGGCGGGCTGGGGTTCGACTCCATCGTGCTCTACGAACAAGGCGCCTGTGGCGACTCCTGCTGGGGCTATGGCATCCAGTCGATCGTCACCCATTACATTCTTGCCTACGGAACAGACGAGCAGAAACGGAAATGGGTTCCACGCCTGGTCTCGGGAGAGTCAGTCGGAGCGCTGGCCATGTCCGAACCTGGTGGCGGCTCGGACGTCCAGTCGATCCGGACTTCGGCCGTTCAGGATGGCAATCAGTACCGCATCAACGGGTCGAAGATCTTCATCACCAACGGCATGACAGCCGACCTCATCATCGTGGCAGCCAAAACAGGCAGCGAGGAAGGCGCCAAGGGGATTTCACTCGTGGTCATCGAAACCGAAGAAACCGACGGATTCCGGCGCGGGCGCAAACTCGACAAGATGGGCATACGCGGGAACGACACGGCAGAACTTTTCTTCGACGATGCCAAGATACCACTGACCAACCTGCTCGGAGAGGAAGGCAAGGGCTTCTATCAGTTGATGAAACAGCTTCCCTGGGAAAGGCTGCTGATCGGCATCACTGCGCTGGGCACCATGGACCTGGCATTGCGCATAACCACGGAGCATGTCAGGCAACGCAAGGCGTTCGGGCAGCGGCTGATGGATTTCCAGAACACCCGTTTCAAGCTGGCGGAAGTCAAGACGGCATGCGAACTCCTGCGTTCCTTTCTCAATGACTGCATAGCCCGCATAGAGGCAGGCACTCTGGATGCAGCAACTGCGTCGATGGCCAAATGGTGGGGCAGCAAGAAGCAGAACGAAGTCATGGATGAGTGCCTTCAGCTTCACGGCGGCTATGGCTACATGACAGAATTCCCGATCTCCCGCCTCTACACCGACGCCCGCGTTCAGATGATCTATGGCGGTACAAATGAGATCATGAAGGAACTGATCGCCCGTTCACTGGACGAATAGAGCGCGCCGGCTCAAGCACGCCCTGCCGGCATGGATGGATGCGAAAGGTTCAGTCCGCACGCCTTCGTCTGACGAGTCCACCAATCTCCCGGCGCGCAACCGACCAGGTGATCCACAGGGCCAGCAGGAAGCCCGAGGCCACGCTGGCGGCGATTCCGAACCAGACACCCCAGGTTCCCCATTCAAGCACCAGGACAAAAACTGCGCAGAAGAAGGCGATGCCGAAACCTTGGCGGTAGATTCCAATCCACAGGGTGTGCATGGGGTGCTTCAACGCTTGCAAGAACGAATTCATGGCGAAGAGCAGAATGTAGACCGGCAGCATGAAGCCATCCACATTCAGGTAGTTGCTACCAATCCTGATTACATCCGGATCATCGGTAAACAGGCTCATCGCCGGGCGCGACGCAAACCATAGCAGCATTGAAGCAACAAGCATGAGTGCGACTCCCGCCTTGCAGCAGAAGGCAAACGCCTCCCTGACCCGGTCGAACTTCTCGGCTCCAAAATTCTGCGCCGTTATCGGCAACAAAGAGATCGTGAGCCCGAATGCCGGCAGGAGCAGCATCTGCTCGATCCGCAATGCAACGCCGTAGGCAGCGATGGCTTCGGGTCCGAACAACTTGAGGTAGAGTTGAACCACAAATGCCCCGATGAGCATGACAACCATCGCAAAGCTCGCCGGAAGGGTCAAAGCGGTGATCTCACTGAAGAAACGCGGCCTTGGCCGGTATTCGGATCTGCTTCTTCCGACCATCAACTCGGAACGGTAGAGCCGCCACAACACATAGGCGAGGACTCCCAACTGGGACGTTACTGTAGACAGTGCGATCCCATTGAACCCAAGAGCCGGAAAGAACCCGGGAATTCCATAGATCATCAGTGGGTTGAGACCTACATTCGCGAAGAATGCGGCTATCTGCGCCCGCTGCATCGACACTGCATCGCCTTGGGCGCCGAGCATGCCGTTGACCGAGAATGCCACGACGAAGGCCGGGGTCGCCAGCAACAGCACTCGCAGATAATCGTTGGCAGCATCCCGGAACGCGCCCGGCTCGGAAACAGCGGCAACCAGGAAAGGATGAACGGCGTAGCCGATGGCAGTCAGCAACGCCGAGGCGATCAACGAATAACTTATGCCCTGGCAAGCGACCTTGCGGGCGTGCCGTTTCCTGCCAGCACCGAGCGCATTACCGACCAAGGCGCCCATGGCGGCATTCACACCGATCCCGAACGCCACAAGAATGAAGAAGACATGAAACGATACCGCAAGGCCGGCAAGCGCGTCGGTTGATATCAATCCGGCAAAATAGCTGTCGACCACATTGAACAAGGTGGTGAAGATCATTCCGACTGCTGTCGGAAGGGCCATCCGGCGAAAATGCCCCGGTATCGAACCGGTAGTCAGATCTGCTGTATGCGCCATTGGCAAATCGTCCAGTCAAACCGGATGCAGGCCGGAAGCCCGTGTTCATGAGCCCTGCGGAAGCGACGGCCGTGCTACTCCCTGCTCACCACTGGTTGAAGGAATTGGAAATCGCAACCTGAATCGGCCTGCGTGATCTCTCTTGCGTGGAGGCTTGCGTATCCTCTCTCCCTACCAGCCTGCAGAGTCGGCCGCTCCAAGGCCTCGCGCCTGCGTTCAAGCTCAGCCAGGCTGACGAGAAGGTCCAGACTTCGGTTCTTCACCGATAGCCTTATCCGGTCTCCGGTCCGGACCAGCGCCAACGGACCTCCCACATAGGCCTCTGGCGCAACATGAAGAACTATGGTCCCGTATGCTGTTCCCGACATTCTGGCATCGGAGATCCTGACCATGTCAGTAACGCCTGCGGCGGCGAGCTTCCTCGGAATTGGCAGGTAGCCGGCCTCCGGCATCCCTGAGGGACTGGCAGGGCCGGCATTGCGCATGACGAGGAAATCGTCCCGGGACACCTCAAGCCCGGGATCATCAATCCGGGCTGCCAGGTCTGCCGGGGAGTCGAACACGACTGCCCTGCCCTCTTTCTCGAACAGTTCAGGATCAGCAGCCGACCTCTTCATGAGCGCCCCTTGGGGCGCCAGGGTACCGAACAGCGCTACCAGTCCCCCTTGCGGTTCCAGCGGCGCTTCGGCGGTCGCAACAACCGACCGGTCGACTGGTTCCTCAAACAGATCAATGCGCTCACCTAGTGACTCACCAGTTACGGTCCTGCAGTTCAGGTCAAGGAGGGGTTTCAATTCCCGCAACACCGCAGGCAGGCCTCCAGCGCGGAAGAAATCCTCCATGTAGTGGCTGCCGACCGGCTTCAGATTGACCAGCACAGGAGTTGTCTCGGAGACTTCGTTGAGCAGTTCAAGCGTCAGTTTGATGCCGAGACGGCCGGCAATCGCAGTCAGGTGGATGACCGCATTGGTTGAACCACCCAATGCAAGCAGCACCCGCAATGCGTTGCCAAAGGCCTCAACGGTCATGATTTCCGACGGCCTGACTGGTTGGGTGGCAAGCCTCGCAGCGACCTGGCCTGTCAGTTCGGCAGCGCGCAACCTGTCGGCATGAACGGCAGGAATTGCAGCGCAGCCGGGCACAGTCATGCCCAGAGCCTCGGCAATGCACGCCATGGTCGATGCCGTCCCCATCACCGCGCAAGTGCCGGCAGTTGTTGCCAAGCGGGACTCGACCGTCTTGATCTCGCCCTCCTCCAATTGCCCGGCCCGGTGCAATGCCCAGAATCGCCGGCAATCGGTACAGGCGCCGAGGCGTTCCCCCTTGTGGCTGGAAGTGAGCATCGGACCAGCAACAAGTTGGATGGCGGGAATATCCGCCGATGCGGCTCCCATGAGTTGGGCCGGAACGGTCTTGTCGCAACCACCCATCAGCACTACGGCATCCATCGGCTGCGCCCTGATCATCTCTTCTGTGTCCATCGACATCAGGTTGCGGTATTTCATGCTCGTTGGATGCAGATAGACTTCTCCGAGAGATATGGTCGGAAAGTCGACCGGCAACGCCCCGCTCGTAAGGACGCCGCGCCTGACCGCCTCAAGCAGTTCCGGAAAATGGCGATGGCAGTTATTGAACCCGGATGCCGTATTGGCGATGCCGACGATGGGCCTGGCCAGCATTTCACCCGAATAGCCGAACGACATCGCGAACGAGGTTCTGAGGTATCGGGAGAATTCCGGGTCGCCATAGTCGGTTAGCCTTGCTGACAGGCCATAGTTTTTACTTGGCATTGTTACATCCCGATGCTTAGCTAATTTGCGGGTTCCGATAATTCATTGAATCCTCCCGTCTATCTTTGACACTCACGACAAATGATCATCGGTTGTCACCGCCTGCGCGTGCTACCCGCCGGTGCAGACCACCCTTGCCGAGAAGATGCAATCCTACAACCGAAATTGTCATCCCGTACAAGATAAGGGCCGGCCACGATTTTAGAAATGTTGTGAAATCGCCTTCAGACAAGATCAGCGCGGTTCGAAATTCGGTTTCTAGTGTTGGTCCAAGAACGAGGCCGAGTACGATTGGAGTTAGGGGAATCTCCGCCTTGTGCAGCAGGTAGCCAATAATGCCCGTAATGGTCATCAGGTGTATGTCAAGAAACGAATTTCTGATTGCGAACGTTCCAATGCAACACATGATAAGCACGCCAACCGCAAGTAGGTGCTGCGGAATCCGAAGTAGCATCACAAACAAGCGAATGCCAAAGAACTGGAATGAGACTACGCTCAGATACGCAACAAGTATGGCTAGGTATATTAGATAAACTTCACCTGCATGCTGTTGAAACAGCATCGGGCCCGGAACAAGGCCATGTATGAGAAACGCTCCCAGAATTATCGCTGTTGCAGGATCTCCTGGAATTCCAAGGGACAGGAGAGGTATCATTGCTCCACCTGTCACTGCATTATTGGCGGATTCAGGCGCTAACACCCCATCCAGATTCCCTTTTCCTATGGTACTGCGTTCCGCCGAGAACCGTTTGGCATGATCATAGGCAAGAAAAGCAGCAATGGGGCCACCAGTACCAGGTATGGCGCCGATGCCGGTACCAAGCGCCGAACAACGCACCATTAGCCAGAAGCTCCGGAACAGCCTTCCAAGCGATGGCAATTCACTTCGGATACCACCGGTAGGTGTCGCAGAAATCCTGCCTTGGCCGTGCTCCGCGAGTGCATGTATGACTTGTGGAACGGCGAATAGTCCGACCATCGCCACAATCAAGTTGATCCCTGACAACAGCGGCGTCCACCCAAATGTCATACGTGGAACACCATCGACAGCATCAAGCCCGACGGTCATCAGAAGCAATCCGATTATTCCGGCTATCAATCCTCTGACAAGTGACTTTCCGGCAATTCCACAGATGGTCGACATGCCAAATACAACCAACGCAAAAATCTCGACTGGACCAAATCTGATCGCCATCCTAGCGACGAAGTCGACGGAAACCATCATGACGGCAAGTGAGAACAGTCCACCAAACCCCGAGGCAAGTACTGCTCCTCCCAACGCCATACCGGCTTGGCCGCTTCTTGTCATCTTGTGACCGTCGATGACTGTGGCCGCTGCTGAAGGTGTTCCGGGAATTCCAAGAAGGATCGCCGCAACCGACCCTCCGGTCATTCCACCGATATAGGTCCCGATTAGCATGCCCAATGCGGCATCCGTCGAGAAGCCAAACGTCAGTGGTACTACCAAGGCAAGCGCCATGGAGTAGGTCAAACCAGGAATGGACCCGAATATGATTCCTATCAGAGATCCGCCGACGATGGCCGCCAGTGTTCCTGGTGCCACAACTGAGTGGATTGCCTCGTATAACAGTTGCACGACCGTCTTCTAGAAAGAGAGATTAAGCAGCTTGCCCACGGGAAGGTAAACGCTGAGCAATTTGCCAAGAACGAAGTAGACGCCGAGCGAGAGCAATGCAGACGCCCCAAGGATTGATCTCCAGCGCCAGTCGCCAAGGACGGGACCTATTGCAATAGCGGCGATCCCTGCCGTCGCAAGCAGGAAACCAAACTGTTGCAATGCCAGTCCATAACAGATCAGAAGACCAGACACTGTCAATAGCGCCCTGATGTCCACAGCAGAAATAGCCGAGTCTTCCTCCGGCAGATCATTGTGGGTCATACCGCGAAGCATCAAGATTAGCCCAAGAAGCCCCAGCGCAATACCCGCACCAAAGGGAAAACCTCTTGGCCCTAACCGCTCCTGTCCGGAATAGTCCGGAATGGTCTCAATCGTGGCCCAACACCAGAGTACTGATGAAGCAACAAGGACGCTCCCGACAAGAGCATCCCTGTTGATTAATTGTAGTCGCAAGCTACTGCTGCCTGAGTCCCAATTCCTCCATTAGATTTCCGATCAACGCGTCATCTGCGGAAATCACATCTCCGAAATCGGCTGCTGAAAGATAAGCAGGTGAAAAACCTATATTGGCGGCGGCCTCCATAAAGGCATCAGTTTCCGTTGCTGCCTTGGCAGCATTCTGAAGTGTCTCGACGACATCTGCCGGAGTTCCCGCCGGAGCAGCAAGGCCTCTCCACATTGATATATCCAACCCGTCTGCACCTGCTTCAGCACATGCCGGAGTCTCCGGAATCAACGCTATCCTGTCTGCGCTTGTTACGCACAATATCACGAGTTCACCCGACTGCTGGAGTGGGACGAACTGACCAGGCCATTGAACAGCAGCATCAATCCTCCCGGCTAGCAGTTCAACTGGAGCCTTCCCACTCCCATAAGGAACATACACGATACTGTCCGAAATGCCGACACTGTCGAACAATGCAGCCGAGGTCAGGTGCGTAAAAGAACCATTACCGGAAATGCCCACCTTGAGCTTTTCGCCGCCGCCCTTCGCGCTGGCGACAAGATCAGAAAGGCTTGACCAGCCGCTATCTGCCCGCACCGCGAGTGCAGGTACTTCGGTGCTGACGCGCGCTATAGGTTCGAAGTCCTCGAAATTGTACGGCATGTTGCCACGATAGTGGGAAGTGCTGACAGAGTTTGAGTTCCAAACGATGTTGTATCCGTCCGAGGCTGTTCCCTGAACATGGGTATATCCTACAGCGCCGCCTCCACCTGTCCTACTGACGGCAACAACTGCACTGCCGAGTTCATCAGTCATCAATTCTGCAAGCAGTTGACCGATTGTCTGGGCAGTTCCGCCAAACAGGACCGTCATTTCCACCGGCTTTTCCGGGAAATCGGCACTTGCGGGAATTGCATTGCCAACCCCGATCAGCAGTGCCGCAACCCCAACGGCCATTTTCGTGTTTAGTTTTGGAATCATTGAAAGTCTCCCCTATTTCAATTGTATCCGATCAGGCACTCCTGTCGGCATGAGCCACCCACGACTTTGGATCGTGCCTTGTAGCAGTCTCCTTCAGAGCGGCGATTATCTTTTCCGGTTTGGCCGGAAGCGATGTGATACGGACGCCAACGGCGTCATATATGGCATTGATGATTGCCGGGGCAGTTGGAACTAGCGACGGTTCGCCGATGCCCTTGACACCAAGTGGACTCAATGGGTCGGGCTCCTCGACAATTATGCTGCTAATTTCCGGGATATCCAGGGCGGTTGGTAGTATGTACTTGGCGAAGCCGGGTGTACTGGTCTTGCCCTCATCGAGCACATAGTCTTCCATCAAAGCTTGTCCAAGCCCCTGAACTATTCCGCCCTCAATTTGTCCTTCTACTCCGCGTGGATTTACCGCTTTGCCGACATCGTGCGCTGCCCAGATTCCAACCACTTGTACCTCACCCGTAACCGTATCGACTTCGACTTCAGCTACTTGGCAACCGAAAACATATGCTTGCCACGGCCTCCCTGATCCATCCTCAGGGTCAAGACCCGTATGTTTCGCAGCAAACGTACCTGATCCCACCGGAACAACACCCCGGCGCTTACAGATGTCGACCGCTTCCTCCATTGTGATCCGCAGATTGGTTCCTCTAGACCAAATCTCACCTCCAAATGAGTCAATGCTCTCGAGATCGACATCCCAATAGTCGGCCAACTCGCAATCAAGTCTTGCTTTAGCCTCACGGCAGGCCAACGCCACTGCGTTGCCAATCATGTAGGTTTGGCGGGTAGCACCTGCATGAGCTGCTTCAGGGCTGCGCGCCGTGTCATTGTCACCAATGGTCACCTGATCCGGCCTAATTCCCAATTCTTCGGCTGCAATCTGTGCGAGAACCGTCAGGATTCCCTCGCCAATCTCGGTGACACCGGTCACCACCTTGGCAGTTCCTCCATCGTCAAGTTCAGCCCAAGCACCTGCCCTGTCAACCGTGGCAGTTCTGGCAATCCCGTACCAGCTTGCAGCAATGCCTCTGCCGCGAACCCTCCTTGGCAATGTCATGCGGATACCCTCTGAGATTCAACGGCAGGCGTCTCAAACCTGGCACCAAGCGTACATGCCGGGCGCGTACCACGCCCACACAAGTCGCTGCGATTTTGTCCTCTTGCAGTGGGCGGCCCAGACTCCCAACCAGAAGCTGACTCAGCGGCATCTAGAACTGCGCCAATTGATACTTTCCCTAGCTTTTGCTTCGTGTGCGTTTCGTCTCCATCCCGCATCATGTTGATCCGCCTGATCGCAAATGGGTCAAGGCCAAGTCTCTCCGCGCAAATATCGAGATGCGACTCCGTTGCGAACTGAACCTGCATTGCACCAAACGTACGAAATGCCCCCGCTGGCGTGTTGTTCGTGTAGACGCCCGTGGTATCGACCTGCAGATTGGGTACTGCATAAGGTCCGCAGGCTAGGATTGCCGCCTTACGCATGACCCCTTCGGTCGACATCCCGTAAGCGCCGCCGTCAGAAAGCATGCTGAAGGAAACCGCCTGGATCTTCCCGGCCTTTGACAATCCCATCTTTAGCCGGATCTTTGCCGGATGCCGCTTGGCCGTGGAAATGATTGACTCCTCGCGTGTGAATACAAGCTTTACAGGTCGTCCTGTCTTGATCGCAGCGAGTGCGAGCATGCCCTGATAAATCATGTCCTCTTTACCACCAAACCCTCCACCAACCGGGCTCATCACAAACCTGACCTTGTTGACAGGCATACCAAGAATCTTGGCCAGCATATGACGGTGATGCGTAATGTTCTGGCTTGGTGAAACAACTGTCACAACATCGTCGAAATCGACATATGCGATTCCGGCCTCTGGCTCGAGATAAGCATGCTCGACAGGTTGGGTTTCGTAATCCTGCTCGACTACCAAATCGGAATTGGCAAACCCGACATTGATGTCGCCCTTTCTGATTGGGATGTGTTTGACAACATTATCCTGCGCCGTCTCGTGCAAAACGGGTGCCTCAGGACGCATCGCCTCCTCAGGATCGAATACGGTCGGAAGCAACCTGTAGTCGACACGTATTGACTTGGAAGCGGCCCTCGCAATAGATGGATCTTCGGCAGCAACAGCTGCAATTGCTTCTCCAACATAGCGGACTTTCTCCCTCGCCATAATCGGTTGGTCGTGAACGAAAACCCCAAAACCATCCTGCCCAGGAACATCACGGGACGTGATAACACAAGCAACTCCCGGCGTTTTCTCTGCTACTGAAGTATCAATGGAACACAGAGCAGCGTGCGGATGCGGACTGCGGAGAACATGCATATGCAGCATCCCGGGCATCGTCATGTCGCCTGCATATCTGAGCCGACCAGATACTTTAGCAGGTGCATCTATTCTGACGACATTGGCCCCTATGTAAGAGTGGCATTCCCCCGAATTGTCAGCCAAGGACCGCACTTGGCGGCCTGACATTAGGTCCCGGGCAACTTCAACCGCTTCGAAAATCTTGGAGTACCCCGTGCAACGGCAGATATTTCCACCCAACCTCTCTTTGAGTTCCTCCCTATCTGCCTCCGGGTTCTCGCGCAGCGCCGCCGTAGCGGCCATTACCATTCCAGGAATGCAGTATCCGCATTGACTTGCACCCGTATGACAGAAGGCGCGCTGGATTTCTGTGAGTCCGGCTTTACCCAATCCTTCGATCGTCTCGATGGAACGATCCTTCGCCTTTGCGACCGGCATGAGACATGACTTAACGAGTTTGCCGTCCACAAAAACCGAACAAGTGCCACACTCGCCGGCTCCACAGCCCTCCTTGGCACCAGTCAGATTCAGCTCATCTCGTACGAAGTCCAGCAACCGCAGTTGCGGATGGATGGAGCGCTCGACCAATTGGCCGTTCACCTGCATTGAAACCTGAATATTACCCATTTCATGCCTCCAACATCTCGGGCTGTCTACTGCCCACCAGGCAAGCAGAGACAGCATCCTCAACTGCAGATTCAATAAAACCCCGCAGCACTGTTCGTCTGTATTCCCTACGCGACCGCGAAGCGACAATATCCTCCATAGCTAAACTCACACCTTCAAGGAGGTTTGAATCTGGCTGTTGACCTGTCAACTGCGATTCAATCTGATTCAACCTGATGGGAACCGGGCCAATTCCCCCGGCAGCCAACCTAACATCCTCGATCCGGCCGAGAGTTTCATCAAGCTTGATGCAGGCGGCCACGCAAACAGCCGAAATCACTAGCGATCGCCTGTGACCGACCTTCTGAAAGGAACCGCCAAATCCAGCAAGCGAGTCGCAAATGACTGCCGTTACAATCTCTCCTGGACCCAGATCTATCAGGCCAGGGCCCAATACGAAATCATCCAGTGGCACTCTTCGCCGCACGATTCCACCTTGACTGATACGTGCCGTTTCAATTTCAGCATCGTGCAACAGTAACGCCGGAGTTCCATCTGCAGCTGGCGATGCATTTACAATATTTCCGACAACTGTTGCTTGCTGTCGAATTTGATCATCGGCAAACCAGACGGCACAATACGGCATTTCAGGGAAATGCCTTGAGAGGGAGGCGTCGGTCAAGAATTCCTGGAATACGATATTGGCTCCAATCCGAACCTTGCCGCCGGCAACCGACCAGCCACACAGTTCCTCCACGTTGCTTACATCTACCATGGTGGGAATATGAACGTCCCCCGCCCTGCCCTCTCTTGCCCATGGCAGAATATCGGTTGCTCCTGCTACAACACGTACGGAGTCCCTTGAGTCTGTAATCAGACCAAGCGCCTCTTCCAGCGATTTTGGCATGCAGTATCGATCACATGAGAGCATTGCCGTCCTCTAGAAGTCCCGCGGCAGGCATCATTCCGCAGCCATACTGGCTTCTGTCGCCCAGTTGTTTTTGACAACCACCTTGATCGCATCGTCAACGCGGTCCTTTGCATGGCGAATTGCTTCCTCCAGGTCAGTCATGGGAAAGGTGTGAGTGTGGATCTTGGTGGCATCAAATGCTCCCTTGGCCATTAGACTGCCTGCTCTGTGAGTCGCACTCTTTCCTTCACCTCGAATTCCGAAGAGATAAATGTTGTTTGTGACGACATGCTTGATGTCGACTGACACCTCCTCGGCTGGAAAGGCTGCGAGGCAAACTCTGGCCCCACGGTTACACATACGGACTGCCTCATTCACGGCCGTGGGCGCCCCTGAGCATTCCAGAACATAATCAGCGCCTATTCCTCCAGTCAGCCTACGTACCGCCTCAACTGGGTCCTCGTTCCTTATGTTGATCGTATGATCGGCTCCCAACTCCCTTCCCATTTCGAGACGATTGTCACGCGTGCCGGTCAGAATCACGGGCTCGGCACCAAGCGCCTTTGCTACGGCTACACCCATCAAGCCAATTGGCCCCGGTCCGGTGACAACAACCGACTCACCAGCCACCAATCCTCCAAGCTCTGTTAACCCGTAGGCGGCTGTACCTGCGGTGACGACCAATGTCGCCTCCTCGTCGCTCATCTGATCCGGAATGTGCACCAAAGTATTGATGTTATTTACCGCATATTCAGCAAAACCCCCATCGGTCGTGAATCCGTTGGCCCGGTGTCCCTTGTCGTTGTCCCCGAAATTCTTGCCGTAATTGTGGCAAGAAGTGTACATACCCTGACGGCAACGCTTGCATTGCCCACAGCCAGCATGAATCTCAACCGTCACCCTGTCCCCGGGGGAGTACTCGTCCACGCCGGGTCCAACACTGGCAATCGTGCCCATATACTCATGTCCCGGTGTGAAGTTCTGGTTGAATGGCAGGCCACCGTTGATGCTGGCAGGCGGTCCGTGATAAATTATCTCAAGATCGGTTGCGCAAATTGCTACTGCATCAATCCTCACAAGGACCTCTGCGGACCCTGGGGTTGGAACAGGCTTCTGCACCAATTTGAGTTCACCCGGTCCATTGAGCACCCATGCGCTCATGCTATCTGGAATTGTCATTGGATTTTCCCGTTCTGCGGCGCTCAATGATGCCATTTTCGAGTCTCCAGTTAGGTTCTTTCGGTTATGGTATTGTTGTACGGACCGGTCTTGTTCCTCAGATCTGCTGACAGTTTCATTCCGCATTCTCTGACCTGTCGCTTGACTCGTTGGAAGCGATCGCCCTCCGCCCGCATTGAAGGAATTGTGACCCCAACCGATCCGACTACCGCTCCGTTCTGGTCTCGTACCGCCGCGGCAATACCTGCCACACCGGATTGAAACTCCTCCATATCGATTGCAAATCCATTCCGACGGACTTGGCGAAGTTCCTCAACCAGATCCCCAATTGTTATCACGGTGTTATCGGTAAATTTCGCAAAACCGCCACTTGCAATAACCCTCGCGATTTCTGCTTCCGGCAACCACGCAAGTATGGCTTTACCACTCGCCGTCGCATGTGCCGCCGCCGCTCGGTTGGCATGTTTATCAAAGCCGGCACGGACAGCCCTATTGGAGTCCAACTCAGCCAAGATCGCCAACTCTGCTCCCTGGATCACGGCAAGATGTGCACTCTCACGAGTCTCATGGTTCAGCTTTCGCAGTTCTTTCATTGCGGCATCGACAAAACTGAACTGTCTAAGGCTGCTTTCAGCAAGGAATCCGAGGCGCGAACCCACCACATAGCCCCTTGAATTGGGCTGTCTGGAAACGAACTTGCGATCTGACAGAGTTGCAAGGAGATGATGGCAAGTAGATGCGTTCAGACCCGCTCTCTGCGCAATTTCCTTCAGCGAGAGACTTCGCTCTGACAAGGCCAGGATTTCAATAATATCAAGCGCACGATCCACAGATTGAATTGTGCGCCCGCTTCCCTGACCACTTCGCGTGGCGTCGGGCATCATGATGATGTTGGCTTGATTCGGCAAGATGCCGATCCTTCACATCGCAAAAAAGAACGAAGTGAATGCTGACGATATCAACCAATCTTGTCAATGTTTTTCACAATATCGATGAAGATTTCATATTATGAAATCTATCGTTGCCAGATTGGGCTTCATCGTGGCGGCGAACTACGCGCCGAGACAATCGACAGGGCAATCACTGATGCCAGAACTGCAGCACCACCGACCAGTTCGGGAACGGTAATGCCCTCAAATCCGAACAACCAAACCCAGATTGGTCCCAGCACGCTCTCTATCAGAACCAGAACTCCAACTTCCGCTGCCGGAATGTGGGGCGCGCCCCAAGTCACACAACCGATGCCAATGCCAATCGCACACAGGCCCATGGCCAGAACGACAAGCAGATCGTGCGTGGTTACCCCCAAGCCAGGACCTATCGCCAATGAAATCACAAAACCGTAAATGCCGGCGAGTACACCGGCCACAAATGTTCCACCCAGTATGTCCGGTTTCCTGGAGCGACGGGCATAGACCAGCATGATGCCGAAAGTTGAAGCTGCAAACAGCGCACAGAGGTTGCCGAATGTTCTGCCGTCCGTCACGCCATCGCCGACCATGAACAGGACGCCCCCGCTGGCAACCGCCATGGCGACCCAGGCAAATGGGTGGGGCTTTTCCCTGATCCAGACCCAGGCAACAGCGGCGGCGACCAACGGAGAAGCGGTGAGAATGAACAGGGCTGATGCTACGGTCGTATTCAACACGGCGAAGACATAACCAGTAAACGAACCAGACAGCAGCAGCCCTACTATGAAGTCTGAGCGGTCGATTGACATAATGACATCAAGCGGATTTCTTCGCCGGTTGAGGCAGATGATTGCCAGCAGTGCCGAGCAAATTGTCAGGGAGCGGTAGAAGAGTATCTGGAAGCCGTTCGCCGACTCAACGAACCGCAGATACACCACGCCGGTACTCATGAAGACGGCACCGATTACGACCAGCAATATGGCGGAGCCCCTTGTCATGGAGTCCCGATCGTTCTCTTACCCGCTTGCGCAGATTTCTGCATTGCTGACCAGTGCCCATGTCCACTCTTCATTCTGCCGCGCCCCGCTGCGCGCCGGTGTACAGACTTCTGGCAGGGTCCACGAAACCGGATTCAAACGTTAACGCGCCACCAATCGAACCGGCATGACCTGGTGCCGCGGGCATCACGCAAAGTCCTCGGGCACCATGAGTGCAAAACTGTCGCAATTCCGAATAACCCTGTCGATAGCCCAGGCCTCCCGGGGATCAATTGTAAGGTCGTACTTGCGCCTGACCTTTATGATCCTGTCTACAAACCAGCATCTGTTCATGTCAGGCAGCCATTCCGCGGCATCCTTGGCGCATTTTCCGAACCTTGAGCACCGGTTGACCCTCGGCGTTGCAAGAGTCAGATTCAACAAATCCCGGGCAAACTCTCGCCTCACCGAAAGCGGTGCCGCGCAGAGTCCGCTGTCGTGGGCCTCGGATGTCGCAACAATATGTTCGATATCAGTCTCGCCCCGACTGGCAAAAGTGCGCCCCGTGTAAGGTCCATACACCTTGCCAGTCTGAGCCTGGATGATCTGCGGTTCCACACTTTGCGGATACCGGTAATCGCCACGATCATAGTAGGAGCAGCGGTTTTCTTCGGCGACGCGGATGCCCCGCCATAGCCCGTCAGTGACCGGTTGGGCCTCCCTTGCGTAAGCAGTCTCCGCACCGGCCTGTTCCATTGGACCGGGTGCTCCCGTGACTGCCGATCCGATCCTGATCTCAGGAAGCGTTACACAACCAGCAACCGCCAATATCGAGGCCGATGCCAGCAACACCTTCAATCCTCGCCCGGCTGCCATACTGTCATCCGAACTCTTCCGACTTCCACAAGCGCAGAAGAAAAATGCGCTCAAGAACTTCACCATTTCATGCCCTCTGATCGGATTGCAGCCGCCGCTCAAGCCAGCGGACCGCTGCGGAAACAAGCAGTATCAGCACAAGATACTCCAAAACCAGGACCGTATAGATTTCAAGCGGACGATACTCGGTCACCACCAGTTCATTGGCCTTGCGCGTCAACTCCTGCATGCCGATGACCGAAACCAGAGATGACATCTTGAGCATGTAGACGAGTTGATTGCCAAGCGCTGGCAAGATGCGGCGGATTGCCTGCGGCAGGATGACGAACCACATCGTGTCCCGGTAACCCAACGATATCGAGTGAGCCGCCTCGTACTGGCCACGGTCGATTGACTGAATCCCGGCGCGGAAGATTTCTGCCTCAAATGCGCTGTCCGAAAGCGCAAGCGCGATAACCCCGGCCCAGAAGACATTTATGGACAGATTGGTGATCTGCGGCATGCCGTAATAGACCCACAGTATCAGCACCAGGATCGGCACGGCCCGCACCAGTTCCACATAGCTGCGGTTGAGGCTGCGGAGCAACCGGCTCGAAGCCAGCCCGGGCAGAGCGATAGCCAGGCCGACCACGACCGAGATCGAAATGGCAGTCACCGATAGCAATATCGTGTGTTGCAACCCGCCGATCAGGAATTTCAGGTTGGACATCCCCGAAGGAGTGGCCGGGTTGACGACATACCAGCCCCAGTTCTGCGAACAGCCTGAGGCCAGCATCGCCGTAGCTGCGATCGCCGCCAGACACGTTGGCCGAAAGAGCATCCTTGCCGCCATCGCCTTTCCTAATGATTGAGGATCTTGTTCAGGAACTCGACGCACCGCTTGCTTTCCGGTTGCGTGAAGAACCTCTCGGGATCAGCTGCCTCTACGATCTCGCCGAAATCCATGAACACCATCCTGTCGGCAACCCGGCGCGCAAATCCCATCTCGTGCGTGACGCAAATCATGGTCATTCCGCTCTCTGCGAGCTCGGTCATGACTTCCAGCACCTCGTTGATCATCTCCGGGTCGAGCGCAGAGGTTGGTTCGTCAAAGAGCATGATCTGCGGTTCCATGCACAGCGAACGCGCTATCGCGACCCTTTGCTGCTGACCGCCGGAAAGCTGCCGGGGGTATTTGCCAGCCTGTTCGGGAATGCGCACCCGTTCCAGCAGTTCCATCGCCAGATGCCGCGCGTCATTCTTCGACATGCCCCGCGCCCGCACTGGACCCAATGTCAGGTTGTCGAGCACAGTCAGATGAGGAAACAGATTGAATTGCTGGAAGACCATGCCAATCCTGCTTGTAGCGGGACCAGCGCCCTGCCGCGCAGTGCCTTGCTGCTCCCCGCCTATTCGAATGGTTCCCTGCTGGTAGTGCTCCAACCCGATTATGCATCGAATGAGTGTGGATTTCCCGGAACCGGACGGCCCGCAGACGACAATCTTCTCGCCTGTGTGGACATCAAGCGACACATTCTTGAGGGCCTGAAACTCGCCGAACCACGCCGACACACTCTCGATCTGAATGATCGCAACACTGTCCACCATTGACCGAAGCTTCCGCGCCAACTGCCGCTGGCAGTTGATGCCCACTTCCCGGCAATCTTGCAACCCCCGCGCAATTGGGCAAAGAACGGGCAACTCATTCACAGGGACATTGAAATGAAGATACTGAGAATTGCCGCCGCGGCCGTGTTCTGCATGTTTGCCACCGGGGCCCACGCACAATCGGCCTTGCAGGAAATCCTCAACACGGGAGTGCTGAAGGTCGGAACGACCGGTGACTGGAACCCGATGACCATGCGCGATCCGGCCACCAACAGCTACACTGGTTACGACATTGACGTGATGACCGAACTGGCCAACGACCTCGGTGTGGAGATCGAATTCGTTGCGACCGACTGGAAGACACTGGTCAGCGGTGTCACCTCCGGCAAATATCACATGACCGGTTCGGCATCGATTTCCCCGGCGCGGGCAAAGGCGGCTGGCTATTCGAACAGCTACTTCTCGCTTGCCACCGTTCCCTTGATCCTCTCCCGCAATGCGGACAAGTACAAGGACTGGGAAGATCTCAATACGCCTGACGCCACCGTGGCTGCCACGCTTGGAACTACCCAGGAAAAGCAGGTCAAGGACTTCTTCCCCAACGCGCAGCACAAGATCGTCGAAGCTCCAGCGCGCGACTTTCAGGAGGTTCTTGCCGGGCGCGCCGATGCGCACATCACTTCCAATGTCGAGGCCTTCAAGCTCGTCGACCAGTATCCGCAAATGATGATCGTACCGGTCTCGGCGCCAAAGGCACCGACGCCGATCGCCATGCTGCTGCCACAGGCAGACCAGGTGTGGATCAACTACGTCAACACCTGGATTACCCTCAAGCAGGAGAGAGGGTTCTTCGATGATCTTGGCCGGAAGTGGAACCTGCAGAATTGAGCAATCGGGGACGGTCTCTAGCAGGTCAAAACCAAGAAACCAGGAACGGGGCTGACGCCCCGTTCCGTCGCCATCCTTGCACGGCAGGCGGCCACTTGCCTTAGCGGCACTCCCATGACCGTAACGGAATCTGAATGATGCGCCTCGATCACTCCACTTGGTACGAGGTAGAGGAATACCTGCGCTCATCCACTGGCATCATCATTCCCACCGGTTCAACCGAACAGCACGGACCAATCGGCCTGATCGGCACTGATGCCATCTGCGCCGAATGTGTCGCCGAACGGGCAGCGCAAATCAGCGGCGCTCTGGTCGCTCCGACCATTGCCTTCGCACCCGCCTCATTCAATCTCGCATTTCCGGGGACGATCTCGATCGAGCCCAACCTGTTCCGGCAGTTTGCAGAAAGCACTTGCCGAAGCCTTGCAGGCCAGGGCTTCACCCACTTCTACTTTCTCAACGGCCACGGAGCCAATCTGGAACCCCTGCACGACTTTGCCCGCGAATTCGAACTCGGCAAGATCAAGGTCGAAAGCTGGTGGGGATACCTTGAGATACGCGAGATGAGGACACAGCTTTACGGCGACTGGGAAGGCATGCATGCCACGCCTTCCGAAGTTGCAGTCACTCAGGCAGTGGGGCGCATCGTGCAAAACAGCCTGGCGGCCAAGCCGCCGCGGAAACTCTCAGCGGAGTACATTGCTGCCGCGTCAGGCGATCGTCATGGCCCGCCTGCGCAACACAGGGCGGAGTTTCCTGATGGACGGGTTGGTTCCCATTCAGCACTTGCCAGCGCAGAGGCAGGCCACAGATTGCTGAAGGCCGCAGCCGAGGCTGCCGCAGCGGACTACTCGGAATTCCTGGACAGCTGACCGCTTCAACTGCCGGCAGGCGGTTTCGGAGGATTGCAGACAGGGCGGTTTGATGGCATCAACGGCATGGACATCAAAAGCGAACCGGAATTGCTGGCACCATGAATCCCCGACTATTGTCTCTGGCAGCAGGCTCTATTGGGCTGTTGCTTGCAGGATGCGCTGCACCAGGCATGTTTGATGACAATTTCGGCGGCACCGAAATCCCGCACACCCAGGAACGGGTTACCGATGAACGCCTGAAAGAACTGGCGCCTCATCCGGATGAGTATTCGGAGGCAATGGCCGCTGCCGGGCTGTGACTGCTGCAATTGGAAGCCTGCGGCCAATCACACTCCGGCTCGCGCAAGTTGCCACCATCCGAGCGCTCCAAATCAAGTTGATTCCGCCAAGTGTTATCCTTAATCGTACTGCGCCGACTGGACGATGATCCGACCTGGAACGGCACACTGATTTCCGGAGGAACTTGAATTGAGCCAACCCCTTCGACTGGGCATAGCCGGACTCGGCACAGTTGGCGCCGGCGTGGTCAAGATTCTGGAGGGGAATTCCGATGCCATCCGGCAGAAGGCTGGACGGGAAATTCGCATTTCCGCCGTTTCGGCGCGCAGTCGCCAAAAGGAGCGCGGCATCGACCTCTCTGGCCTGGACTGGGAAGATAGCCCCATAACACTGGCCAATCGCCCGGATGTTGACTTGTTCGTAGAACTTGTCGGCGGTGAGGATGGAGTCGCGAAGGAGGCTGTGGAGGCTGCCCTCGATCAGGGCAAGGATGTTGCAACTGCAAACAAGGCCCTGCTGGCAATCCACGGCCAGGCGCTGGCGGAGAGAGCCGAAGCGGCAGGCTGCGCCCTTCGGTTCGAAGCCGCCGTCGCCGGGGGAATTCCGGTCATCAAGGCATTGTCCGAAAGCATGGCTGGCGATCAGATCGTTCGGGTCATGGGGGTGATGAACGGGACCTGCAATTACATTCTGACCCGCATGGAACAAACCGGACTGACCTATGACGAGATATTCAAGGAGGCGGAGTCACTCGGATACCTGGAAGCCGACCCGAACCTTGATGTCGGTGGAATTGATGCCGGGCACAAGCTGGCGCTCCTTTCGTCGATTGCATTCGGAACAAGGGTCGATTTTGCCGGCATCCAGCTGGAGGGCATCCAGAATATCACCATCGAGGATATCGAGCAGGCGCGTGACATGGGCTACCGCATCAAGCTTCTAGGGGTCTCCCGCATGGTGGAAGATGGCCTGGAACAGCGGATGCAACCCTGCCTGGTTCCGGCAGCATCACCGACAGGACAGATCGAAGCCGCAACAAACATCGTCGTTCTGGAAGGGGCAGCAACCGGGCGGATTTCGCTGCGGGGCGCAGGAGCAGGTGAGGGACCCACGGCGGTTGCTGTGCTGGCAGACATCATCGACATCGCAAGGGGCAGGCGGATGACCACATTCGGCCAGCCGGCCGCATCGCTCCAATCTGTGGCCCGGGCAAGGACTGCCGCGGAAGGCCCATTCTATCTGAGGTTGCTTCTGCTCGACCAACCTGGGGTTCTTGCGAAGGTGGCGTCAGCGCTCGGCGACGCCGGAGTCTCGATTGACCGAATGCGTCAGTATGGCCACGAGACAACCGCCGCGCCGGTGATAATCGTCACCCACAAGACAACCCGGGACCGTATCGACAGGGCCGTGCACGTCATCAGGGGATCGGAAGTTTCCCTCAAGGACCCGGTGGCACTGCGGATAGAGGAATTATGAGAGGCGTGGCGGATTTCGTCGGATCTGCCAGCAGGCCGGTATGAGCCTTCAGGTAGAATTCAGGGACCGGATGCTGTCTCTCGGTTTGGCACGGGTTTCCGAGGCAGCAGCGCTTGCATCAGCGGAATTTATCGGGCGCGGCGACGAAAAGGCCGCCGACCAGGCTGCGGTCGACGCAATGCGCAATCAGCTGAACCTGCTGGAAATCAAGGGCATGGTCGTGATCGGTGAGGGCGAACGCGATGAAGCGCCCATGTTGTATAGCGGCGAGGAAGTTGGAACTGGCGAGGGGCCATCCGTGGATATCGCCCTGGATCCGCTGGAAGGTACTGGCCTTGCCGCAAAAGACATGCCCAATGCATTGACTGTGATTGCAATGGGACCTCGCGGCTCGATCCTGAAGGCGCCAGATGTCTACATGGACAAGGTGGCGATAGGTCCCGGCTATCCTGACGGTGTCGTCTCCCTCGGAATGTCGCCGCGGGAACGCGTAGAGCGGCTTGCGCTGGCAAAACGATGCCCGGCAAGCAGCATTACCGTTTGCATTCTGGAACGTCCCCGGCATCAGGAAATGATCAGCGAAGTGCGCTCAACCGGAGCTTCCATAAGGCTTATCTCGGATGGCGACGTTGCCGGGATCATGCATTGCACCGAACCGTGGAAGACCGGCATCGACATGTACATGGGAACCGGGGGCGCACCGGAGGGAGTGCTTGCGGCCGCTGCGCTCAAATGCATGGGCGGCCAGTTGGAGGGACGGCTGCTCTTCCGGAATGACGATGAACGGAACCGGGCAACAAGCCTGGGAATTACCGACCTCGACCGGACCTATTCAAGGCAGGACCTTGTCATGGATCATGTCATATTCGCCGCGACGGGCGTCACGGATGGCTCGTTGCTTCGTGGAATCCGCCAAGGCCCCGGCCATGTCGAAGCCGAAACAATACTGCTGCGCTCCCGGACCGGATCGCGGCGGCTGATGCGTTACAGGCACATCACTTGATGAGCCCGCTGCCTGCCGTGAATTCCGATGACAGGCAGGATCAACAACCTGCCTTGCATGGCGTCGAGAGTTCGATTGCCGGACAGAAATGGATTGGGCTGTCTGCCGAACAGGACCGGATGGCCTATGCGATCTCCGAACAGACCGGGCTTCCCCATCTGTTGAGCCGAGTTCTGGCACGGCAGGGCAATACGCCGGAATCAGCTGTGACCTACCTTGAACCGACAGTACGAAGCCAGATTGGCGACCCGATGAGTCTCAAGGACATGGAAAAGGCCGTGTCGAGATTCCTGCAAGCCGTCAGGCAACGGGAACGGATTGCAATCTTTGCCGATTACGATGTCGATGGAGGTTGCTCAGCCGCACTGATTTCGGATTGGCTGGGGCATTCAGGCATCGGCGCCACACTGTACGTGCCCGACAGGGTCAAGGAAGGGTTTGGCCCGAATGTGGCGGCGATGAAGCGCCTGGCGAGCGAGCACGACCTCATCATCTGCGTTGACTGTGGAACTTCGGCTATCGAACCGATCAAAGCGGCTGATGGAGCGGATGTGATCGTTATCGACCATCATGTTGGAGATGCCGAGTTGCCTCCTGCATTTGCAGTGGTCAATCCCAACCGGCAAGATGAAACATCAGAATTTGTGAATATGTGCGCCGCAGGGGTCGTGTTCCTGTTCCTTATGGCAGTCAACCGTGCAGACGGCAGGCACCGCAAAGATCTGCCCGACCTCAAGCAGATGCTCGACCTGGTGGCGCTTGCAACAGTCGCAGATGTCTCTCCGCTCGTAGGATTGAATCGCGCGCTCGTCAGGGTAGGCATCGAAGTCATAAGCCAACGGAGGCGGCCCGGCTTGCGTGCGCTCCATGATCTGACAGGCATCCGGTCGCCGCCGAATTCCGGGCACATTGCGTTTGCGCTGGCCCCGCGGATCAACGCTGGTGGACGGATAGGCCAGTCCGATATCGGAGCCCGGTTGTTGGCAACCAGCAAGTTGGAAGAGGCCGAGCGCCTGGCAAGAGAACTGAATGAGTTGAACGTCGTCCGGCGGGAGATGGTTGAATCTGCATTCACAGAAGCACTGGCGCAGGCCGACCGGCGAGGGTTGGAAGCACCGCTTGTTTGGGCTGCGGGAAAAGGCTGGCATCCCGGAATCGTCGGAATTGTTGCTGCTCGCCTCTGTGAGACCGCCAACCGTCCGGCGGTTGCCATCAGCTTGTCCGACGGCAAGGGAAGAGGTTCTGCACGCTCGATAAAGGGCGTGAGCATTGGAACCGCAGTGGTACGTTGCCGCGATGAAGGTCTTTTGTTGAACGGCGGAGGCCATAACATGGCGGCGGGCCTGGAAGTCGAGGAACCGCTCCTGGAAGCAGCCATGGAGCGGATAGGTCAAATGCTGGAAGTTCAGGGCACGGCGGTGGATGCACCGCGCGTTGTCCAGATAGATGGCGAATTGCAGCCGCAGGCAGCAACCGTGCATCTGATCGAGCAACTCGAGCAGGCCGGGCCATTCGGATCAGGCGCGCCTCACCCTCGCGTTGTCATGCCCTTCCAGAGGATTGTCTACCGCCGGCCAGTTGGCGACGACCATCTGCAGTTGACCATAAAGTCTGATGCAGGCCACAGAATGGACTGCATAGCGTTCCGCGTGATGAACAAGCCGCTTGGCAAGACCCTGAATGATCGCAATATCGGTCAGGTGCACCTGATGGGCCGGCTGGAGGTCGATCACTACCGGGGAAGGGCAACCCCGAAACTCCATGTTGACGATGCGGCTCTTGCCTGAGCAGGGACGAGTGTTCGAAGCCCTCTGCGTCAGCTTGTGGAGGCCATTTGACAAAGCCAACTCATCAACGATGCGACGCACAAATTGAATTCGCACGCAGCCAGGGCCGTAGGTCAACTGGTTGGCATGCACCGAATGATGCGGCCTGCCTCGACAACAGTGCCCCTATCGCCAGGACGCCATAGCATCCCGGCTATGGCCTGTTTTGCTGCTACCGTTTGCCGATGATCTCAAGCTCGCGGCGGAAGCTGGTAAGCGACCTTGACCCCTCTTTCTCGACCAGCACATTATCCTCGATACGCACACCGACATCGCCCGCGCGATAGAGCCCGGGTTCAATCGTGATGACGGTGCCCGGAACCAGAGGAGAGTGGTTGCCTACCATGACTTGGGGCACTTCATGAACATCGAGCCCAAGCCCATGACCAGTCTTGTGAACGATCATGTCGGCAAAGGGAGACTGTTGCAATTCACCGGTGACCAGTTCGTCTAGATCGTGGGCCGTCATTTCCGGGCTGCAGGCTTTCCTTCCGGTTGCATTGGCAGCAAGCACCGTCTCGTAGACTGCCTGATGCTCGCTTGACACACGCTCGACAAAGAACGTCCGGGTAATATCAGCATTGTACCCCTGGTTGCGGGCACCGAAATCGAAGAGCAAAGCATCACCTGCTCGCAACACGGTTGCGTCCGGCATGCCGTGCGGGTTTGCTGCCTTGCCTCCTGAAAGGACAATGGGCTCGAATGAAAACCCCTCAGCGCCATTGGCCAGCATACGGGTCTTCAGCAAACTGATGGTTTGCGCCTCCGTCATGCCAGCGCCGATTTCTGCGATGGTCTCATCAAGAGCGATTTCGCTGATCTCAATCGCGCGCTTGAGACAGGCGACCTCCTTGGCATCCTTGGCCACACGCAGGGCTGCCAATGCCTGGTCGGCATCGGTTACTGCGTCTGGCGAAAAGTGACGGCAAAGCGCCGCATATTCGAACATCCGCATCCGGCCGCCCTCGACACCAAGTGAAACCTTGCCCAGACCGGCAGCTGCTGCGGCAAATGCGCTGTCAAATCCATCCTTGTCTTGCCAGTAATGCGCATGCGCGTGAGGAAATGTCTCCGACCATTTCAGGCGCTCAAGTTCCGGAATGATCCCGACGACTTCCGCAGTTTTGGTCAGGATCAGGATCGTCGGGCGCTCCATCAAGGGGAATGTCAGTCCAGTAAGGTAGTAGAAGTTTGGACCTGGTATAAAGCAGGCAGCGTCCATCCCTGCCTTCGAGATCAACTCCGCCGCTTGCAACCGGCGCCGCTCCAGTAACTGTGTCATTTTGCCTCCCTGTCAATTCTGTTGACTGCAATCCCCGACCTGTTCAATCTGGTCATTGCCACATGCACTGCCAATTCACGACCAGGTGCGCTTGGCCATCGCGGGAACCTAGAGCCGGGGCATTCGAATCCGGATACCAGAACACTCCGTCTGCCGCTTTGACGCAAGCGGCTTCAATTTGCTTGCCCGCACTTGCCACCAGCGGCAAGTCCACCAAGAGACAGCTTGAGGACGCTGTCGCGTAGATTTTGCAATGACCAAACCAACACCGGCAGTTATGGCCAGCAGCCGTCAATTCTTGCCGTGATTGGGTATATTGGCGCAACGAACAACTGCCCCGGTTTAATTCAGCAACCCGCATTCAGAACTGCCGCCTCTTCCAAGCGGTAAAGGAACAGGATGCCCGCGCACCGGGCCGCAATTCTTCTTGCACCAGCAATATGAGGACTGTATCAAGCGCCGACCCGGATAGTGCGGTCCCTTCGTCTATCGGTTAGGACGCCAGGTTTTCAACCTGGAAAGAGGGGTTCGATTCCCCTAGGGACTGCCAACCTTCCCTGCCCAAATGATCCTCATGCAGCGTGGGTTGATGAGTCACTCCAGTGTTGCGCACAGCCGGGATTGCTCAAATCTCTCTACCCCAAGCACCTACTCAGCAATCCAAAGTCACGATGAGCAACCAACGGTCAGCTCACCTTCACCCTGTTCTCGGGCAACCCGGCGACTTCCGTCCGCAGTGACCAGAGCGAACCCGCCAGCCTGTCTCCCTTGTCTCGCTCAGCTGTTGCTGAAGTGACATAGAGTGTCTTGAGATCGGCCCCCCCGAATGTTGCGGTAGTGATGTTCCTTACGGGCATTTCGACACGTTCCAGCAGGTCGCCTTGAGGTGAAATCCGCAGGATCGAACGGCCAAAATAGCGGCAGTTCCAGATCACGCCATCGCAGTCAATTGCAGAGCCATCCGGAACTCCGGCTGCATCTGCCGGGAAGAACTCCCGCATGTTGGAAATCCCCTGCGGTGAGGAGTCGAAAGCATAGATCTCGTTTGCCAGGCTATCGGCCGTATAAAAGGTCCCATGGTCCGGACTCCAGGCAATCGTATTGGATATGCCGATATCGCTGAACTGCTCCGACACTTCTCCGTCAGGTGTGATCCTGTAGAGCAGTCCGTCCTTGCCGCCAGCTTCCATGCCTTCCCCATCCGGCGCGACGTTATTGCGCATCGAGCCGATCCAGAAATTGCCCCATGGGTCTGCCCGTCCATCATTGAGGCGAACGGCTGGGGATCCTGGCAGCACAAATCCATGATCCTCGCGGCGGTCGCCCTCCGGCCACCACCAGATCAGCTTGGAGCCTAGAGCAACCATGAATTGGCCCTCGACCGAGCTGAGCGCAATTGCCACGACCGGTTCCTCAAATTGCCAGTTCTCAACCGTGCCCCGTTCGGGAAAGCAGCGGTGGATCAGGAACCTGTTGATGTCAGTCCAGTAGACAGCAGACTCTTCAGCGCACCAGACCACACCTTCACCACACGTGTCACCAGTGGGCGCCTCGCACCTGATCTCTCTGGCCATCATTTCCTCCTCGTTCAGACATCCTACGTAGGAAATCCCTGCAATACTTGCTGAAACGGACCCTGTCATGTGAATCCGGGGGACAGTTTCCGCCGAGCCTCTGTTTCCGTAGCTTCAATCCAGCCATTCGGTGGAAAGCCACTCACTCCAGGTGCCAGGCGAAATGAAATGGCACACTCTTCGACCGGTCAATTCTGTTGCAACGCAACAGCGGGGTCGGCTGTACGGTTGAATTGACTTTGCTACCAAGACACAGTGACGAGGAATGATCATGATCCCAATACAAGTTTCCGCCATACCGGCGGCGAAGCATGATACGGCTTTCCTGAAAAACCTGCATGGGCGGCTCCTGCCCTATTGCCAGTTTACAGGGAGTGATGTTCCCGTAACCGGACATCAGGGATCGCGCACCATTCAATCGCCGAACCCATCTTCTTGAGGTGTTGCCCATGACCGATCAACGCAAAAGACACGATCTCAACCGGCTCCAGGAACTTGTGTATTCCGCTGTGATTGCCGACATCTGCGATGCAGAAGGCATGCGGGACCAAACTCTGGAACCCGGAATGCAACATCTTGCTGGCCCCACACACGTACTGGTCGGCTACGCGCGAACAGCGATCAGCAAGCCTCAGTCCTCAATCCCCGAAATACCCTACTCCGGAGAAATCCGGTTTGTCGACAGCCTCTCAGAAGGGGATGTCGTGGTCATTGACTGTACTGGCAGTTCTGCTGCTGCCTGGGGTGAACTCTTCTCGACTGCCGCAAGCGCACGCGGCGCACGCGGCGCGCTGATTGATGGCCTGATCCGCGATACAGCAAAGATCAACGAACTTGGCAGATTCCCCGTTTACGGAAGAGGCGCGCGCCCGACGGATGCGCTTGGACGCATAGGGATCACGGAAATGGACATTCCTGTTTGTGCCTTCGGGCAATGGATCAATCCAGGCGATCTCATCGTCTGCGACCCGGATGGTGTCACGGTGGTGCCCAAAGGCAAGATCGACAGTGTCGTTGAACTTGCCCTGAACAAGGTTGCAACCGAGGACAACGCCCGGGAACTCCTGTTCAATGGTGGTTTTCTCCGGGATGTCTGGAACCGGTTCGGCGTAATGTAGCGTTTCCGGTCGCACCGGACCGTATGGGACCGCTGCCACGACCACCTTGCCAATACTCTTGCGGGAGAGCGTTCATTCAATCGGTGCTACGCCGAGTTCCATGCCAATGCGCAACTCCTGCCCGGGTTGAAGGCAATACAGCCCCTTCCGCCCAGAGCGAACGGGAACGATCGTTTCACCGCTAGTTGAACTCTGGGGCTCAAACGCAAAGTACGGCTCTCCCAAGGGAGCATACAGCATCAACTCTCTTGATCCTGGAGACGCAGTCATCTCCAGCACATAGCCCAGCGATGGTTGCGAAATGCGCGCCTTGCCATCCCACCCTCCGAAGGCGTTATCCAGGTGCTTATCCGGAAGATGCATCAGGTCCGCGAAATTGCAGTCAGGCGGAAGAGGATCTGGATCCAGTGGAAGCAGGTCCTGCCCCTGCGGGAAAATGCGCTCTGCGACGAATTCGAGTCCTGTATCCGGCAAGCGGGGAAAATATGGATGAAAGCCAAGCCCGGCTGGAATGGGCTCATTGCCAGTGTTTTCCATTGCCAACACAAACCTCATTGTCCGCCCGGCAATGGCGATTTGGAATTCGCAAGCGAAAGGAAAGGCGTATCCCGCCCCGACCTCGAGACGGAAACAAGCCGCTTCAGGTAGGGCTTTGACAATTGCCCAGCCTCGTTCCCATCCGGTTCCATGGAGGGCAAAGGCCTCCTCGGTGTTGGGCAGGACGCCATAACAGACATCCGAAGCGGCAAGAGTGTTGGCTCTGGCTCTATTGGGGAATGGAACCATCAAGAACATTGCCGAGGCGAATGCGCCAGCGGAGTTGCCATCACCTGAAGGAGACCGCATCAACGGTTGCCAAGCCACCCCATCGAACCATTCGCTGAATGGAATGGAGGCTCCCACATCCTCACGAACGGCCAACCTCAGATCTGAATTGTTCAAGTGTGCAGTCATGTCGAAGACACCAATTCCAGCGGATTCATCCAATCGGGCCTTGAACTCTCATTATGGGTGCGAATGCGTTACCTTCCAAGCCAGATGAAACTACCTCCCATTGGTCTAAGGCAAGATTCTGCGATGTCTGCGGCACAGCCGGATTCACCGGTTTCCGCGCAATCACCGTCCGGCAGGATCGGGCGCCTTGCAAGACATCGGCTGACGCGGCAGCACATATGGGTTGACTTGTAGTCAAACATGGGTTGAATTTCGAATATGAGGCTGAAGCATCAGTTCAGCCTGCATTGCTTCAGGCGGTGAATGAGCAACTCAGAGGAGTGCCCAAACGGGAGGCCGCCTGCCCGGGTGGCATGAGGAGGAGTTCATGAATTCACATACTCGCTATTCGCGCGCGGAGATGTCCCGTCGACGCGTTCTGCAATCGGCTTCGGCCCTGGCAGGCGCCGGCTTCCTGGGATCGACCGCCACACAATTGCTTGCCGCCACCTTTGAGGAGGTCGGCTCGCAATGGATGTCAGCCGATATCGACTGGAGGTCGCAGGAAGGCAGCACCATTGTGTTGAACGCGGTCCAGCACCCCTGGACCGACGCGATTACGCCCCTGGTGCCGCTGTTCACTGAACTGACCGGCATCAATGTCGATGTACAGACTCAATCGGAAACAGAATATACGGCAGAACTGCCTGTCAAGCTGGGTGCGGGCAACCCGACGCCTGATGTTTATATGGTCTGGGCAATCGGTCAGGCCATCACCGCAGGATGGCTGGAACCGCTCGATGGCTTCTACGCGAACAGCGCGCTCAGCGACGCTGCCTGGTGGAATGACGGCGACCTGTTTCCGTCCGCACGGTCCTTCCAGACCTGGTCTGATGGCGTCCGCTACCTGATGCCAATCACAGCCGAGTCCCAGATCCTGTTCATCAATCAACCCATGCTTGAGGAGAAAGGGCTTTCCGTTCCAACGACCATGGAAGGATTGATGGAAACTGCAGTGGCGTTGAACAGCGATGATGTCGCCGGGATCGCCATGAGAGCCAAGTCCACTGGTGACAGCACCTGGCCCGCTGGAGGGTTCATCTTCACCTATGGTGGGGCGATCATCGACCTCAACGGTGATGTGGCGATCAACTCGCCTGAAGCCATCGCGGCAATGGAATCCTACGGAGGATTGCTGCATCAGGCAGGACCTGTCGGCATCAGCAGCTACCAATGGGTCGAGTGCCTGAACGACTTCATGGCTGGCGCTGTGGCCATAGGATGCGACTCTTCGAACTTCGCAACCGATATTGCCAATCCCGACAAGAGCGTGGCTGCTGGCAAGACCGTATATGGCACAGTTCCTCAGGCAGGCGATAATCCCATCAAGCCGAACATGTGGCACTGGAATGCCGGCATCAACTCCAACTCGGCCAATAAGGACGCGGCCTGGCTGTTCCTGATGTGGGCTGAATCGCTCCCGACCTGCCTGCTTTCCTCGGCGGCTGGACTGGCGACGCCGCGGGCTTCCGCATGGGCATCCCAGGCATTCCAGGACCGCTTCGGCTCCCAGGCAGCGGATACCGCTCTTGCCAGCCTGAAGGCGGGCGATGGTGACCTGTTCAAGGCCACCTGGTTCCACCCGAAGGGCCCGCAAATTCTCGACGCATTCGGCATAGCCTTGAACGAGGTTGCGACCGGGGCCAGCGATGCCAAGACGGCGATGGATGCCGCCGCTGCCAAGATCGAGACGGCGCTCGCAGGCTGACACGCGGGAATTGACCGCATTGAACCGGGCCGGCCAGCACAGATTCATCAACTGGCCGGCCCGTTGAGAGAAGCCTTGTTTGTCAGGAGTAACAGGTAGCAATGATGTCGCCGACGGGTCGCCACCGCAGGCGGTTTGTATTGCTCATGCTTGCGCCGGCCACGGTTCTGCTGCTTGGCCTGACACTTGTTCCATTCCTTGTCAGCCTCGCCTTCTCGTTCTCGAACCTGTCCCTGGTTACACCAGATGACTTTGCCTACATCTGGTTCGAGAACTTCGGGAAGATGTTCGAAAGCCCGGAATTCTGGAACGCAGTCCGGATTACCGTGCTATTCACCATTGCGGCCGTTGCGGTCGAATTGGTCCTGGGAGTCGGAATTGCAGTCCTGCTGCACCACGAAACGAAAGCTGTCCCGGCGCTCAGGCTGATCTACCTCCTGCCGCTTGCCATAACCCCGGTGGCGGCAGTCTTTACATTCCGCATCATGCTCAACCCCAGCCTCGGCGTCTTCAATTACCTGATGCGCCTGATGGGACTTCCGCCTCAGGACTGGCTGGGAACTCCCGGGATGGCACTGGCAACGCTCGTGGCGGTGGATGCCTGGCAATGGACACCATTCATTCTGCTGATTGCGGCTGGCGGTCTTGCAGCAATGGACGAAGAGCCTCTCGAGGCTGCCCAGATGGATGGCGCAGGTCCATTCGCCATCTTCTTTCACCACACGCTGCCGATGCTCTATCCGTATCTGGCGGTCGCGGTGGTCTTCCGCAGCATCGACGCGTTCAAGACATTCGACATCATCTTCGTGCTGACAGGAGGAGGACCCGGAATTGCCACCCGCACGCTGAACCTCCTGGCGTACAAGCAGGGCCTTGAATTCCTTGAGATGGGATACGCCGCCGCAATCGCCATCATCATGCTGATCATGACCATCATCTTCGCACAGATATTCCTGAGGCGGATCGACATGTTCCGCCCCAAGGCAATTCTGTAGGCGGAAGGGCCTGGCAAGGATATGGTGAAATCGATGAAGCCCCTGTCGCCAGCGGTCAGGATTGGAAGGTTCCTGCAGCCGTGGTTCAGGCGGCTTGTACTTTGGATTTTCGCAGTCTGGTGCCTGTTTCCGATCTACTGGCTATTCACGATGAGCCTGAAGAAGCAGGTCGATGCGATTTCACGCAAGCCAAAGTTCATCTTTCAGCCGATCTGGGACAACTATGTGAGCGTGCTCGGCAGTGGCGAAGTCTGGCTGTACTTCCAGAATTCCCTGATCGTGGCGCTGGGCACAACGGCCCTATCTCTGCTGCTCGGGGTTCCCACGGCCTATGTGCTGGCGCGCTACCGCTTCGCAGGCAACGCCGATTTCGGATTCTGGATACTGACAACCCGGATGACACCCCCGGTGGCGATGCTGATCCCGTTCTTCGTTGTGTATATCCGTTCCGGATTGTTCGATACGCATCTCGGCCTGATACTCGCCCACACGGCGATTACGATTTCTATCGTTGTCTGGCTCATGAAAGGGTTCTTTGAGGATCTCCCCCAGGAGCTTGAGGAAGCCGCATTCATGGATGGTGCAACATATTACCAGGCCTTCAGGCAAATCAGCCTGCCGGTTACCCTGCCCGGCATCGCCGCGGTAGCGATCCTGACCTTCCTTTTTTCGTGGAACGAGTTCCTCTTCTCGCTGGTGCTCGCCGACCGTGTCCAGACCGTACCGGTCGGCCTCTACAATTTCGTCGGCTACCAGCAGATCCGCTGGGGTGAACTGACAGCCTCCGCAGTCATCATGCTGGCGCCGGTCCTCCTGTTCGTGTTCGTCTTCCAGCGCCAGCTGGTTCGGGGGTTAACGCTGGGTGCGATCAAATGACGACCAGCCGCCGTCACTCCGCATGCCCGCGTCGCACGCAGGCGACAAAATCCGGGAAAGCGGCCGTGTGTACTGGCAGAGTTGAGGAATATCCATGACGGCTGCTGATCCTGCTTCACTCCATGGCATTCATGCCATCCTCTACGCTCTCTTCAATGAGGACGAGGCGCTGGATCGCAAGGCCATGAAACGGCAGGTCGACATCTGCCTGGAGGCAGGAGTGCATGGCATGGCCGTGCTCGGCCTCGCAACCGAGGTTGCCAAGCTCTCCGAGGCCGAACGCCACACCATTGTCGAATGGGCGGCTGAGGATACGGCCGGCAAGGTCCCGCTGGCGGTCACTATTTCCGGCCCGTCGGTAGCGGAACAGGTGCGGCAAGTACGTCATGCCGAAAACTCGGGAGCCGGCTGGCTGATCCTGCAACCACCTGCTGCCGGGCATTATTCGGCGGCCGAGTTCATCAGCTTTCATTGCGCAGTTGCGGAGTCAACCAAACTGCCAGTCGCCATTCAAAATGCGCCTGCCTTCCTTGGCCGGGGCCTTGATGCGCAGGACGTCACGGCTTTGCGCCAGAGGTGTCCGAACTTTCAACTCATCAAGGCAGAAGGCACTGCGGTGGAGACCGCCGGGCTGATTGAAGCAACGCATGGAACCCTGCCGGTCTTCAACGGCCGCGCCGGACTGGAACTGATCGACAATCTCGACTTCGGTTGCCAGGGCCTGATCCTGGCTCCCGACTGCATAGACCATGCAGTCAGGGCATATGATCACCATCGAAACGGAGAGCCTGACAGCGCCTCCGCAATATACAGGAAGATGCTGCCCGCGATCGTATTCGAGATGCAGGGCATTGAAACGCTGATCTGTTACGGAAAGCGGCTGTTTGGAGCTCGTGCCGGACTCAGGATATTCGATCGTTCGCCAGCACTTCGCCCCACACCCCGTGGACTGCAGCTGGTAGAAAAATATGCCGCCGAGCTCGGTACTTTCAGTATCGCTGCTGGCGTCGCAGCAAACATATGACCGCATATTCGGCAATGAACTCAATCTGGAACTGACGAATTGGCAGAGATCACGCTCAAGAACGTCGAAAAGCGGTGGGGACAGTTCATCGCCGTGCAGGACATGAACCTGACTGTTGCCGATCGGGAGTTTCTGGTTCTGCTGGGGCCTTCAGGATGTGGCAAGACCACGACACTGCGCATGATCGCCGGACTCGAAACGGTCACCTCGGGAGACATCTATATTGACGGAGTCCGGGTCAACGACAGGCCAGCGCGCGATCGCGACATTGCGATGGTCTTCCAGAATTATGGCCTCTACCCGCACCTGACCGTGCGCGAGCACATCGCCTATCCACTCAAACTCAGGAAGGTGAGTGAACCCGAGCTTGGCAGGCGGATTCTGGCGGCGGCTGAGAAGGTGCATCTTGGCGAACTCCTCGACCGCCGGCCACGCGCCCTCTCGGGAGGTCAGCGCCAAAGAGTAGCATTGGCAAGGGCGATCGTTCGTACACCGAACCTGTTCCTCATGGACGAGCCCTTGTCCAACCTTGACGCCATTCTCCGGGTTTCGATGCGGGCCGAACTCAAGCACCTGCATCATGAACTGGAAACAACGACGGTCTACGTCACCCATGACCAGATCGAGGCAATGACCATGGCCACCCGGGTCGTCGTGATGAACGAGGGAAGGGTCGTGCAGATCGGAACGCCCGAGGAGATCTACAGCGACCCGGAAAACTCGTTTGTGGCCACCTTTATCGGCACCCCACCGATCAACATGATGCGCGGGCACATGCAAGACGGAGAATTCCACACCGCCACGGCGAGACTCGGTGGTTTCTCCCGGGACCAGTCGGGCGACATGATCCTGGCGGTCCGCCCTGACCATGTAACGATTGCAGGTCAGGACCCTGATCTCTCGGGCACCGTGTTTGCGGTGGAGTACACCGGATCCGAACTGCTGGTTGTCGTTGATGTCGGAGGTGAGCGTATAACACTGACCAGCAATCTGGACCGGCGGCCAAGGATCGACGAGAGCATCGGCCTCAGGATCGATCGCAATGAGACGTTCCTGTTCGATCCCCCAACCGGCAACCGGATCAGGTTGCCGGCATGAACCAGTAACCGCAGGGGCAGGCATGGATTACGACTATATCATTGCTGGTGGCGGGTCTTCTGCATGCGTTGCTGCAACTGCGTTGGTACGGGACCACAACGCGCGCGTGCTCATGATCGAGCGGGGTCCCTCCCGGACCAATTGGCTCATGCAAATGCCCGCGGGCTACATGAAGTATCTCGCCCGCGACGACTTTCTGGAAATGCACAGCACCGTGCCGCAGGAGCAGCTCGACGGACGGGCGCCGATCATCCCCCAGGCAAAGGCCCTCGGGGGCGGGAGTGCAGTGAACGCCATGGTCTACATGCGCGGCCAGCGCCAGGACTATGACGGCTGGGACGAATTCCTCGGTGGTGCATCAGGCTGGTCATACCAAGACATCCTGCCACACTTCAGGCGGCTTGAGAGGAACACGAAATTCAACAACGAGTTTCATGGTATTGACGGGGGCTTGTGGGTTTCGGATCCCGGCTACACGGTCGAAATGACAGACGCATTCGTGCTGGCCGCCCAGGGCTACGGCATTCCCTTCAATCCTGACTTCAATGGTGAGCGGCAAGCCGGTGTCGGACTGATGCAGAACACCATTGGCGGACACAAGCGTTGCGACGCGGTCAGGGCGTTTCTCTCGCAGGTGCAGGGCAATCCCAACCTCAAGATCATCACAAATGCAACGGTCACGCGGATCTTGGTCGAGAATGGCCGGGCCACTGGTGTCGAGTACATGCAGGGTGGCAGAACGGCCTCGGTTCATACCGATGGAGAGGTCCTGGTAGCAACCGGGACATACAACACAGCCAAGCTCCTGATGCTCTCCGGCCTCGGCCCTGCTGATCAACTCCGGGAGCACGGCATCAACTGCCTGGCCGATCTGCCGGGAGTCGGCGAAAACCTGCAGGACCACCATGAAGTGCCGCTGATTTGCTCGATGAACAAACCGGCCGGCTACTTCCGGCAGGATCGCGGCTGGCGGATGATCCGGAACGGGTTGCAGTATATCCTGTTCCGATCCGGGCCGGTGACCACAATTGGGGTGGAAGCCTGCGCCTTTCACGATCCGGATGGCGGGAGTCGCCCGACGATCCAACTCTATTGCGCGCCGATCGTTTATCTGGACCGGGACTATACTGACCTGAAGCCCTCACACGGCGTGACACTGACATCATGCCTGCTGCGTCCGAAGGCACGCGGCACTGTCAGGCTGAGATCATCAAACCCACTCGACAAGCCGCTGGTCGACTGCCGATTCTTCGGCCACCTCGACGACCTCAGGCTTACGATTTCAGCGGTCAGGATCGCAAGGGAAGTCCTGGCAACCGAGCCTGCTGCCTCACTCATTTCCGGAGAATTATTACCCGGGGCGGCTGTTGATACGGATGAAGGATTGCGAACCTACAGCAACCGGATGGTCAAGACCAACTACCACCCGGTGGGCACAGCTCGCATGGGCAAGGACGGCGACGACATGGCAGTCGTCGATACCAGGCTGCGGGTTCGGGGCGTTGAAGGATTGCGTGTGATTGACTGCTCGGTAATGCCACAGATCCCGTCCGGCAACACGAACGCACCAGCGATGGCCGTTGCCGACCGGGCCGTGTCGCTGATGACGAACTCCGGCAACCCGCCAGCCGAGGTAGTGCAGTGACGCCTACTGGCGACAGAACCTCGCCGCTGGTGGAGCGCACGATCGACATGCTCGGGCGCCAGATCGTCCATGGCAAACACGCGCCGGACACCCTGTTGCCCCCCGAAAGCGAAATCGCCCGGACAGCAGGTGTTGGCCGAAATGTTGTACGGGAGGCGACCAAAGTCCTGACTTCCATGGGACTGCTGCGCGTCGCCCAAGGCGCCGGCACAACTGTGCAGCCCACCCGCAACTGGGAACATCTTGATCGGCGTGTCCTCGGATGGGCAATGGAGTCAGATGAGCTGCGGGAAGGGCTGATCGACGAATTGAGCACCCTGCGCTACATTCTTGAGCCGGAAGTCGCGGCAATTGCCGCCGAGCTGGCCACGACCACGGAAGTCCTCCGGTTGTTCGAAGCCTGGGAGATGATGGACGCAAACAGGCACAACCCTGAACGGGCCGTAGAGGCTGATATCCTTTTCCACCGGAGGATGTTCGAGGCTGCGCACAACAAGTTCCTGTCGGCGCTGCTACGTACGGTTGTCACGGTGTTGAGAGCTAATTTCGAAATGGCGTTGAGGGCAGATCTGGAAGTCATCGGGTTCCTCGAAGAACACAGGCTGGTCGCAGAGGCTATCAAGGACCGGAAACCAGACGAAGCCAGGCATCGGATGCAATTGCTGCTGCGCAACAACCAGCGCCAGATAGCAGGAATGCGTCATGCCCTGGCCTCCATGCAGCACCCGGAATCCTGAACATGGGCAAGGCCTGCACATGAACGGCTCGACCGGATCGGACGTTTCTTTGGAAGCACGGTGCAGGGATCTTCTGTGTGATCTTGGACTTGCCAGGGCGGACGACCCGATCGACATAATGCCGCTGACCGGAGGCGTGGCTTCGGACATCGCCCGGGTCGTGGTTGCAGGACAGGCCTACTGCGTCAAGTTTGCGCTGGAGAAGCTGCGCGTCGCCGAAGAATGGCATGTGCCAGTGCATCGCAACCGGGCGGAATACGACTGGCTACAGTTTGCCTCGGAAATCGAGCCAACCGCCGTTCCACGGTTATTCGGCAGGTCAAGCGGTGGATTTGCCATGGAACTGGTTCAGGGACCGGATGTCAGATTGTGGAAGGACATGCTTCTGAATGAAGCTCCACGAACCGGACATGCCGCCGCAGTGGGGACTGTTCTGGGCAAGATTCATGCAGCGTCTGCCCGTCCGGAATTCCAGAGCGCCGGCTTCCAGAATCAAGATGACTTTCTTGCAATCCGTATCGAACCCTACCTTCATTTTACTGCCGGGAAACACCCTGCCCTTGCCGGGCGGTTGAACCGGCTTGGCGAGAGCCTTCACCGTACCCAGGCGGCACTTGTTCATGGTGACGTCAGCCCCAAGAACATCCTGTTCCGGGGAAACCATCCTGTCATTCTTGATGCCGAGTGCGCCACGATGGGTGATCCCGCATTCGATGCGGCATTCTGCCTGAATCACCTGGCTCTGAAGTCGCTGCACCTTCCGCAGCACCGCCACGATCTGATCAATGCGATGCTCGAATTCTGGACGTCATACAAGCGCCATGTCGACTGGGAGCGCGTCGGCGAACTGGAGGCCCGCATTGCTGCGTTGCTCCCCGCACTCATGCTTGCACGGGTCGACGGAAAGTCGCCTGTCGAGTACCTGTCAATCCAAGGTCAGGAGAAGGTCCGCAGACTGGCGGCGCCGTTGATCCAAGAGGCGCCAGAAAATCTGGACGCGGTCCTGTCCAGGATTTCAGTGATGGAGTGAGTGCAGAGTGACAAAGATTCAGAGAGTATCCGCCCGCCGCATATGGGATTCCCGCGGCAATCCGACCGTAGAGGTTGACGTCGAGCTTGAAAACGGCGCCAGCGGCCGGGCCGCTGCTCCTGCGGGAGCATCCCGTGGATCCAGGGAAGCGGTCGACCTGCGCGACGGGGGCGTACGCATGGGAGGCATGGATGTGCGGCAGGCCGTAGCCAATGTGAACGGCCCCATTGCTTCGGCCCTGTCCGGCATGATTGCGGACAACCAACAGTCCGTGGACGAAACGCTCTGCAGCCTGGACGGCACCGGAAACAAATCACGGCTTGGCGGCAATGCGACAGTCGCAACATCGCTTGCGGTGCTGCAGGCAGCCGCCGCCAGCAATTCGCTGCCGCTCTGGGCGCATCTGGTCAATAACTTTGGCGCACACCCGACGGTCCCACTTCCCGAAATCCAGATTTTTGGCGGCGGCGCCCATGCCGCGCGGCGTGTCGATGTGCAGGATTTCATGATCATGGTTCCTGGAGCAGAGTCCTTCAGCGAAGCGCTGGAAGTCACATCCGAGGTTTACCGGGCTGCCGGGGCCATCATGCAAGAACGCCATGGTTCCGCCGGAGTTGCCGATGAGGGAGGATGGTGGCCTCAATTCAAGAGCAACCGCGAGGCTCTGGATACCCTTGTCTCTGCAATCGAGGCCGCCGGTGAAACACCTGGCGAGCGGGTGGTCATATCACTTGACATCGCCGCCTCCGAATTCGGGAGCAAGGATGGCTACCGGCTTGCTCTCGAAGACCGGACGATTGACACAGACGGCATGATTGAAGTGATTTCGGACTGGCTCGACAGATATCCCATAGCCTCGGTCGAAGATCCGCTGGCGGAGGATGACGAGGACGGCACCAAGGAATTTACACGGCTGTTCGGGGAGCGCGTCCAGATCGTCGGCGACGATTACCTGGTCACAAACGCGAAACTCGTTTCCAACGCCGCTGAGGCGGGTGCCTGCAACGCGGTTCTCATCAAGATCAATCAGGCGGGGACAGTTTCCGAGTCGATCATGGCCATGCAGGCCGCGAAGATGGCCGGCTTCGGAACGATTGTCTCCGCCCGTTCCGGCGAAACCGAGGATGTTGCAATCTGTCATCTGTCCGCTGGCCTGAATGCCGGCCAACTCAAAGTCGGATCATTCGCCCGGTCGGAACGCATGGCAAAGTGGAATGAGTGCATTAGGCTAAGCGAACACGCTGAAATGGGTAGATTTGCCGGTGGAACTTCACTTGCTGATACCTGGTGGGGCAAAGGCTGACCGGGCCAGGCCATGAAACCGCTGATGCTGCCCCGCCCCAGCGTGAAGGCGCCTGCCAGCTATTGCCGGACAGTCTCTCTCGGCAAGACCCGTCAGCCCCGTAAGACCGGAGAAATCTTATGAGCACCTATGACTTGACCGGACGAGCCGCAGTGGTGACCGGCGGAGCCCGCGGGATGGGCGCAGCGGTTGCCCGGCACTTTCTTGACGCGAACGCTTCAGTAACACTTTGGGACGTGGATTCCGGATTGCTTGCTTCAACCGTGGGCGAGTTGTCGAAACGGGGCAAGGTTTCAGGAAGAGTGGTCGATGTCTCCGACCCGGATCAGGTTCACGCGGCGGCAAATGCCGCTCACGAGGAAATGGACCGTATCGACATCCTTGTGACGTGCGCAGGAATTGCTGGCCCGGTTGCGCCTGTGGCGGAGTTTCCGGTTGAGGAATGGGACCGGGTGATGCGCATCAATCTCGGCGGCGTGTTTCTGTGTTGCAGGGAAATCGTACCCTTCATGCAGGCCAGGAAGTATGGACGTATCGTGAATATTGCATCGGTGGCAGGCAAGGAGGGAAATCCCAACGCATCAGCCTATTCGGCGTCCAAGTCAGGCGTGATCAACCTGACCCGCAGCCTTGGCAAGGAACTGGCCCAGTCCAGAATCCGCGTCAATGCAATAACACCGGCAGTCATCAAGACTGAAATGCTGAATGACGTGACCGAGGCCCAGATCGACTACATGGTTTCGAGAATACCCATGGGACGCATGGGGACCGTCGACGAAGTGGCCGAAATGGTGATGTTCCTGTCCTCGGATGCCTGTTCGTTTTCAACCGCAGCCGTATTCGACATGTCAGGCGGCAGAACCACCTATTGATGAGACGCTCGAATACTTGGAACCTGCTTCCCGGTATTGGTTCTGACAAGCTACCGATAGTGCAAGATAGCATCAAAGCCAGGCACTGGGCGGCCGCAATCGCAAGACTTCAAGGCAGTTGGTTGACGCGTCATGCTATTTGAGCGGGGTCCGCGCGGACTGCGCCAGCCCGGATAGGCAGCCGGGCGATTTCCGGTCCCGCCTTTTCCTCTGCCATGCGCGATTCGTAGGCACTCTGCAGATTGAGCCAGAATTGGGGATTGGTCCCGAACCAGTGTCCCAAGCGCAAAGCTGTGTCGCCGGTAACAGCGCGTTTGCCGGCGATAATCTGGCCAACCCGGATTGGCGGAACTGCCATTTGCCGTGCGAGCTCCGCCGGTGTTATTCCCAACTCGTCCAGTTCGTCCTTGAGGATTCTTCCCGGATGGACGGCTCGCATAAGCATTTTCACTCTCCCCTTGGTACTGATGGCTGGCTGACTTGACCGGTTTTCGTCTGCTTCATCAAGATCTGTCAAGAGCGCAAAAGAGAGGCACTTGAACCGGGCCGGTGTTTCCAGTTTCAGGCAGCCATTGTGGCGGCCTGCGCAGGGCGATGGTGCACAGCCGCCTGGTCAACACATGCAGAGCGGACGCAATATCCGTTCGGGCGACAAGATGCCCGAGGCAGTGATGTGCGCCGCCGCCAAAACCGAAGTGAGTCCGCCTCCTTGCCTGCACATCAAATCCCGCAATTTGCGTGATCTCCGGATCAAGAGCCGAAGCATGGACCAGAATGTGCAGGGTTTCGCCGCTTTTGATTTCCACACCTCCAAACTCGAAACTCTCCAGAGCTTCCCTGGTCACCCAAGTGGTCGCTGGCCGGTGACGGATTGCCTCCTCGATTGCGCTCGGTATCCGGTCGGGGTTCTTGCGGATCACCTCCCATTGCCCGGGGTTCTCGGCAAACAGTACCATGGCTGCGCCAAGTTGCGACCTCGTGGTATCAACCCCGCCGAAGATGGTGATGACAACAAGGTCCAGCAGGCACTGTTCATTCAGAAATTGGTTCTGGCTGAATCCGTCAACCAGACGGGCCACATAGGTGTCCTGTCCGGAATCTTGGCGCACAACACGCACAAGGTCGCGGGCCAACTCCATCAGGCGATCGCACGCATCGTTGATTGTTTTCTCGTGTTGCTTGCAGCCGATCCCCATCGACAGCCCGAGAGCAGAAGCGTCAGCTGCGATCTGCTTCCAACTCCCTGGTTCCGTCCCGAGCAAGGCACAGATCGCACGGGAGGCGAATGGAGTGGCAAATGCGTCCATGAATTCAATCTTACCGTCAGGCGTAAATCCGTCGGCAAGTTCGCTGGCGATTGTCTTGAATGCTGGAACCAACCCCTCAATCCTTTCCCGCGATAGTGCTCGCTCGGCAATTGACCTCACCTGCCGGTGGCGGACACCCTGCATGGAAATCAGGCTGCGGGTCCAGAACTCGGCGAAACTGCCCGTGAGGCCCGTTGTTTCAGGCCACGCATAGCTGCCCTGCCGGAGGCGACGGTCCCTGATCAACTGACCTGCTTCGCGGTAGCAAAGCACAGCGAGGCCATAGGGAGTCCGGGCGCACCATTCCGCTTCGCGGGCTACGGCAACTTCGCTTGAACGGGTAGAGAAACCTGGCGCCTCCAGATCCAGATAGGGGAGATGGTCCCTGTGTTTGCAGGGCATACCGATCATTCCTCCGGATTTTGACGCAGACCGATCCTGACATAGTCGCGAGGACGGGTCGAGAGCAGAAGCTGTTATGGTGAACCGGTTCCGGTGCCTGTCAGCCGATGACCGGCAAACCGCGCAGTTGCGCAATCGTCACGAGCGATTGGCATTCTTGCCAGATATCAAGGATAAGCCATGATGGCCCCGGTGGCTGCCTACCTAGAGGGATAAGGGAAACCTGATCATGCACAGCGCGCCCACATTCAGAATCGGAATCGAGGAAGAATATCTGATCGTCGACCAAACAAGCCTGGACCTCGTCCCGGCTCCCGATCCTGGATTCATTGAGGAATGCCGGCGGTTGTCGGACGGACGAAGCACCAACGAATATCTTCAATGCCAGATCGAAGTCGGGACGCGGCCACAGTTGAGGATTGGCGACGCAGGCCGGGAACTTGCAGAACTCCGGTTGCTCACCGCCAGCACCGCCGCCAAATTCGGCTACAGGATCATGGCCGCGTCGACCCATCCCTTCGCCAGGCGAAGGGAACAGACACACACGCTGAAAGACCGCTATATCACACTTCGCCACGAGCTTGGCATGACAGCAAGCCGGTTGCTGATTTGCGGCATGCACACGCATCTCGAGGTCGAAGACGAAGATCTACGCATAGACCTCATGAACCAGGCGGCCTATTTTCTGCCGCATCTGTTGGCCCTGTCCTGTTCATCCCCCTTCTGGGAGGGCGAGGACACGTCGCATGCCTCCTACCGCATCGCCATCTTCGACGCGCTGCCCAGAACCGGCCTGCCTGACCCCTTGAATTCCTTCGCTGCCTACAAGCGGCTGGTCGGCGAGTTGGTGGCATCCGGCAGTCTCGAGGATGGCACCAAGATCTGGTGGGATATCCGGCCATCCGCCAGATTTCCGACCATGGAACAGAGAATTACCGATGTGTGCAGCAGGCTGAAGGACGCCATCGCGATCACCGCCACCTTTCAGGCTGTCGTAGCCTACCTTTACCGGCTGCGGACCCTGAATCAGCGCTGGCGTCATTATCCAAACACACTGATCAACGAAAACCGCTGGCGGGCGCGGAGATATGGCACCAGCGAACCGTTGATCGATCACGGAAAGACAGTCATGGTCCCGTTCCCGGATCTCTTGCAGGAACTCACCGAACTGATCCGCGAGGACGCAATCGAACTCGGGAGCGAGGCTGAAGTGGGCTGGGCACAGTCAATTGTCCAGAGAGGCAACTCTGCCACTCGCCAGCGCCAGACACTCAAGAAGGCACTGGGTGATGGAGCTGACGAGAGGGAGGCATTCCGAGAGGTAGCGAAGATGCTTGCCGATGACTTTCTTGCTGACTGTGGTGACCTCACATCGTGAGCCATCGGCGGCCGGGAGGCAATGGAACCACCTCAGGAATGCGCCAATAGGTCCAACCAGCTCAATTGCAGGCAAATCTGCCTTTGCCTGTCAAGTTCTGAGATAGGGATCGACACCGCCCTTTCAGTGAAAGCCTACCGCCTGTCACCGTCATGGTGCCACTTGCCGCGCTTGCCAAGCCGCCGTTCAATGCGGTCCGCATACTCGTTCCGCTCGTCCGAGGTCATGCCCATTATCCTGGGAGCAAGCAAGTTGTGCCCCTCCTCCAGCATTTCCATGGCGTTTTCCCTCTGGGCCCGGAAAAACCCCTCAAGCGTTTCTGGTACGAACGGATCCGCCCGAAGCAACTCGATCAAGGTGAGCGCGTCCGAGTTAGCCTTCTCCCGTTGCCGGCCGAGGCTGCGGCCCCGATCCCTGAGTTCGACGCCAATCTCCCGCTTGTAATGATCATCCAGAGCACCGGACAAGACTCCAAGTCCGGCCGCACCGAAAATATGCTGACCGGCCGCAAACGGAAGGCTGCGCCACTTGACAATCAATCCGACCGCAGCACCCGCTACCAGCAGGTTCAATCCCAGGGAAATCACGAGAAGCGGACCGACCCACCTTCTCCTTTTCCTCTTGGTATCGTCCGGTTCCGCCAATTCTCAACCCTCCAGAACCAACTGCTCCAACCCGGAAAACACATCCAGTGAAGATTCCTCTGCATTCGCAGTCAGCAATTCTGTGGCCACCAGTTCAAAGCTCTCGGCAAACACCACTCCAATACAAAATCCAGCCAATGTGAACCCCGCCAGCACGGCCGCTGGCCGCCAGACAAACGCATGGATGCGCAATCGTGACCACCAAGAATTCGTATCAGCATGCCGGACAGGTTTGCGCGCCCTGCTTACTTCCTCCGCAGCACTCAACAGTGTGCGGCGCAACGCCTCAGAAAGTTCGGCAGCGCTCCGGTCCCGCGCTTCTGCAAACAGGAAATCCAGGTCCACCTCAGGCCCCGGGCTTTCATTCACTCGCTTCATGCTGTCCACCCCAGTTCCGCCCTCGATGGACCGAGGAGTTTACGCAGTTGCCGCATACCGCGCGTTAAGAGGCTCTCGACGGCTTCGACGCTGGTTTCCATGACACCGGCAATCTCCGGGTTAGACATCCCCTCAATATGCCTGAGCACCACCGCGGTGCGCTGCCGTTCCGGAAGCTGGTCCAACCCGGAATAGAGCGCCTTGATACGCTGATTGCCAATCATCCGGTCGACTTCTGCCGGCCGGCCGTCTTCGGGCTCTGGAACAGAATCAAGACTTGCGGTGGTTGCCTTGCGCAGCCGGTCCGTACAAAGGTTGACGGTCACCCGCCACAGCCATGTGGAGACCTTGGCCTGGCCTGACCGCCATTCCGGCGCGATCCTCCACAGCCTCAACATGGCTTCCTGCGTGACCTCTTCCGCGTCAGCATGATTGCCAAGCATCCTGGTCGAAAGCCGCAGCATGCCCCCAGCGTATCTGTCGATGATTTCTCGCGCGGCTTCCGGATTTCCATCGGCATAGGCGGCCAGCAAGTCTTCATCCGACGATTGATCAATTCCACGAGTCGTCCGTTTCATGCCCCTCTCGGCAACCGGCAGGTTTGGTCAAGGAGCGGCCTGGCCGGCATCCATTCTGAATGCCGGCCGGCGTTGCACTACTTCCGGTCGCCGTGGCGCTTGCCCCGGCCATCCTTGCCGCGCTTCCAGCGGCCATCCCTGTTCATCATCTGGCTGAATTCCTCTTCGGAAATCATCCCGTCATCATCACTGTCGAGACGCGAAAAGGCCTTGCCAGGATTCCTGCCATCTCCGATTTCCTCGGCACTGATCATCCCGTCGCCATCATCGTCCATTCTTTCGATCATCCTGGCGGTCTGACTCTCTGCCATGGCCATGATCCTCTCGGCGATTGCGGCATTCAATTCCTCTTGGGACAACATCCCGTCGCCATCAGCATCCTTGCTTGCCAGCCAGACCTGGTGCGCAGAAGCCAATTCCTCTTCGGTGAGCTGGCCGTCACCGTCAGCATCCAGATCGGCAAAGGTGATGTCAGCAGCCATGTGGCCTCCCTTGCCTGAATGCCAGCCCCTGGAGTCCGCCAGGGATGTGGTTGCCGATACTGCATAAACTGCGCCTGCCGCGGTGCCTGCCAAAACGAGCCTCAATACCTGCTTGTTCATTGTCTTTTCCCTTTTGAGTAGGTTCTTGCCGCTGCATGATCGGCGGCTTCAGGACAATTAACGCAGCGGGCCAAGAATTCCGGCGCGCCAGAAAGCAGATTGCGGACTCAGGTCGAAGACGCCTCGTGGATCATGCCTATCGAAGCAGAAAGTTCGGAATCGAAAGTCCGGTCATCCATTGACTCGAGCAGCCCTTCAGCAAGCGCCCTCGAGAAACTTGCAACCATGCCTTTATTGGCCCGCAATCTCCGGCACGCCTCCTGCCGATCGTACCCCCCGGAAAGGGCTGTTACACGAACGACGTTCCGGTGGGCAATGAGGTCCGCATACAGGTTGGGGCGTTCGGGCAAGGTGAGTTTGAGAGCGATCCTGCGGCCCTCTCCGAGGCCATTGATCATTCGGAGCAGTTCCTCGAAAAGCATGTCTTCGCAGCCAGCCTTGTCCTCGCAAATGATCGAAACCTCGGGCTCGACTATCGGAAGTAGGCCGTGATCAATAATCCGGTCGGCGAACTCGAATTGCTGTTCGACCACACGCTCGACACCTTCCCGGGTCGGCTCATGTATGACCGACCGCATCTTCGTTCCGAACATTCCGAGGCCGGCGGCGCGGCGCAGATCCCCGCTCATGTCGGGAATGGTTTTCATGAGACTGGTCCCCTCATCGGGATCTTCCAGCCCCACATCGATCTTCAAGATGGGGAGCACGCCCCTCTCGGACCACAGATATTCGGGCGTAGGAACCCCGTTGACCTCTTCCAGCATGGTACGCTCGAACAGTATGGCGCCGATGATATGCTCTCCATTGAACTTGGACGAAGTCATGATCCGCACACGCATAGCATGGATCAGCGCCATCATCTCTTCTTCATCGGCGTATCTGTCTTCTCCGACACCATAGAGCGACAACGCCTTTCCGGTTGAACCGCCACTTTGGTCGAGCGCAGCAACAAATCCGTTTCCCTGCTCAAATCTGGCAATCCGTTCTTGATCCTGCATTTCCGGCACCTCAATCATCTGTTTCTGGCCTAGGCCCGCTCTCGCACGCGCAGTGACGGGGGCCGTCTCTTAAGTGTGTCGCTGTAACCGCAAATCCGGCAATCCGAAAGCTCGGTAATCCGATGCGGTCTTCCACTTCTCCAGAAATCCGGGCCGGAGTGGGCAACATGTCTGCTCAGCTGCGCTGCGCGTGCCAACCTTGGATCGATGAACAAGGTGTCAAGCGGGCTTCGAACTTCCCGACAGTCAGGCCACGGTGCGACGCAGGAATGCGGGGCAAACTGCCTTCGCTGCCGCCAGCAAGTTCCGCATATCAATCTCGCAACAGGGCCAGCAGCGAGATGCACAAGCCACTCGAAGCGCTCCCATCAGGTCGATTGGGTGCTCCCGCCGCACTTGATGGGTTCGGGATGAAATGCGGGTGCCAAGTGGAGTCGGAGACCTTTCCATGCTACCCGGTTTCAAGGGTGGAACGTACCACAACAGTCGCAATACTGGGCATTCGACCGTGAGCAGCATTGTCAAGGACGCAGCCAGCGTCGTGCTCGTCCGGAACCGCAAGATGGACCCGATGATCCTGATGGGCCGCAGGGGCAGTGGTGCCGCGTTCATGCCAAGCAAGTATGTGTTTCCCGGAGGGGCAGTTGATGCCGAGGACGACTCAATGCGCTTGCTCGGCACGCCGGGCCAGGCGTGTCTTGACCGGATGCAGCAAAGATGCGCCATACAATCTGCAACCAGCATCCTGCTCTGCGCCGTGCGGGAGGTCTGGGAGGAAACCGGACTCCGATTGGCTGAGAAGCCGGCATCTCCAATGGTTCCAAAAGCTGTACCCTCCGATTGGAGAGATTTCTGCGGTCCCGGATGGCTTCCTAGCGCCAGGGGCCTGGTCTTCTTCTACCGGGCGATAACGCCTCCCGGAAACGTCCGGCGGTTTGACGCACGATTCCTCTACGGAGACATCGACGACCTGCCGCTTGTGGGTGACCCGGACGACTTTGGCCTTGCTTCCGACGAATTGGCCGACCTTCAGTGGATACGCCTGAGCGATGCCTGTGATTTCAATATTCCCTTCGTAACCTCGCTGGTCCTCGGCGAACTGAAGAGCCTGATCGATCAGGATGGACCACCGCAGCGGGTCCCGTTCCGGTTCATGGAGGACGGCGTGCGCAGGACGGAGTTCCTCTGACAACTGCCAGAGCCGCTCCGGCTTGACCTGAGTCGGTTCACCGGGAGTGCCGGCGCATGGCCGAGAAATCCGGAATGCAATGCCTGATCACTGTTGCTTGCCGAACAGCCCTGCCCATGCCGGCTTGATGTCTTCTTCCTGTGTCTGCGCAGCATAAGCGCCGCGGGCCACCGCCCGCGCAAGGCAACATGCCGCCGCATGCCCCAATACAAACAACTCCGACCCGTCTTCAGCAACCGGCCGGACGCCGGTTGATACGGCAAACACAAGGTCGCCATCGAAGATAGTGTGTGAAGGAACGATTGCACGGGCAAGGCCCGCATGAGCCGCCGCGGCAAGGCGCGTCGCCTGTGCCTGGTTCAAATCTGCGTCTGTGGCTACGACAGCGATAGTCGTATTTGCGTTCGGGGCCGCCTCGGGCAATCCAAGAACGGGCTCCCAGCACGGGTCGGGATGGCTGCCACCCGCAACTCCACCAAACTCGCCGCCGATTTCGAATGGCGAGGCCCAGAACTCCGGCCCACCGCCCCGCACGACTGAACCAACCGAATTGACGGCCACGATTGCCCCGACCGTATGGCCACTCTCGGTAATAGCCGATGCCGAACCAAGGCCACCCTTGAGGTCAAGCGTCGTAGCGCCACAGCCCGCACCCACTGTCCCAATCTGGAATTCCGTTGAGGCGTTTTGCAACGCGTCCCTGCCGAACTGCCGGTAGGGATTCACAGCCCATTGCTTTGCTCCTCCATTGAGCAGGTCGAACAGAATTGCACAGGGCACAATCGGCACGCGCGCAGGTCCAACGGCGTATCCCCTCCCCGCCTCCGCCAACGCATCGGCAACACCCGAGGCAGCATCAAGCCCGAACGCCGAGCCCCCGGACAGCACGATCGCGTCAACTTGCTGGACCAACCGGTCCGGGGCCAACAGGTCGGTCTCCCGGGTTCCGGGTGCGCCCCCCAACACATGAACGCCGGCTGTGAATGGCTTTTCGCCAACGACCACCGTTGCTCCCGACTTGATGAAGGGGTCATCGGAACTGCCGACGAGAAGTCCTTCGACGTCGGTTATGAGGTTTCTTGCGCCTGTCTGTATTTTCGCCTCCCTGCATTTGCCAAATCCATATGACCTGGCGTCAAGGTTTTCCGGTCTGGCCGGATATGGTTGGGTTCAATCACTTTGAGCAAACAGGATCAAGTTGCCGAAACCTAAGTTACTGGCCCGGTTGCTGAGTTCGCCATAGGGCCAATTCCTAAGCTGCTTTGCGTTTCCTGCAGGCAACCAACAGCCGGGAACCGTGGCATCCTCATGCAACGGTTTGAAATGGAGCTATACTCAGCTGCACACCGTCTGGTCGCACCAGGCTATCTAACCACATCCTACCACGGCCAACGCAGGCGTTTGCTGAAACCAACCCGCCACAAAGGAACCATTACAGGTTCAGGTCAAGGCGGAGCGCCAGCGTAAACTCGCAGAATCCGGACAGTGGGAGATTTTCCAGTGGCCAACTGCCTGCGTCGGGTCATATGTGGGGTTGTATACTGAATTGACCACACTATATTGGTTGGGTCACGGACATTGCATTCGTACCGCTGGGGGAAAGTTAGATTCGCTTTGCCTCTGCCGATACGGTTGGGGTGTGCAGAAATGGAGATACAGGCATGACAGATATAGATCCAAATGGGCAACCAAGCGGTGTCGGCAAACGTTGGCTAACGGACGATAATGGAAGCCCTTCGGCAATGCGGTTGATGTCGATGCTGGCGTTGATAGTGGCAGCTGCGTTGGCAGGTATCGAGACGTTTGGATGGGGAACTGGCGAGAGCAAGACAGAACTTGTTCTGTACTTCCTTGTGGCAGCATTTGCTCCGAAGGCAGTCCAGAAATTCGCCGAAGCAAGGAAATAAATCGGTTCCAAACCGTACGCCAACTCTTCGGTTACAGGACCGAGCGGTAACCTGTTGCAGATTTCGACTCTAAAGGAGACAGACCATGAATGTCGAATTCCACTACTACATGACTTACCTCATTGCCACTAAAGCGGGCTTTGATCCAAATGACTCCATTGTGCTGGCTTACTCATCGCAATTCACCGACGACAACGATATCGTCTTCGAGGTGGACAAGGGAAAGGGATCTGCCTACCGGAACTACATTAGCCAGACCATGAATATCCTGAAACCGAAAGCGAAATTGCTACGGATATATCCCATCTTCCACTTCATTCCCGGCGACCCTCGAAGTGAGACCGCGTGGCGCAAGGACGGGAAGATGCACTGGCTCTGCACGACCCCAAATGGCGACAACGCTAACGAGATCATTGACGCTGCAATCCGTTCAAAATGCTTGTATCGCATCGGTGTCGCAGCGCATGGCTACGTGGACACATGGGCGCACCAGAACTTCACTGGCTATTGGGACGACTTCAATTCCATGTATGTCGGATTGGGTCGATTCGCGCCGAATATCGGCCACGCAGAAGCCGGATTTAACCCAGACTGGCCCGCTCTAGTTTGGCGTGACCCTCGCCTGATCAACGAAGCCGTCGACAATACAGAGCGTTTTCTGGACGCCGCGAGGCATCTTCTCGAAAAACTGGCAAGATTTGTCGATGAATCGATTACGGATAAAGAAGTTGCGAAAAGGCAGAGCGAACTTACGCAAGACCTACGAACTGCAATCGGTGAGCGTGATCAGGCAAACGAGCGGCAGGACGAACGCATTGCACGCTATTGCGACCTGGCCCAACATGTCGAGTACGGCGACCAGTCGCTGCCATACTACGATGAGGAGCTTTGGTTTGATGAAGCGGTAAACGAGCATGTCCGAGGTTTACGAGACCGTGGAGACATTGCACTTCTGCGCTACGATCCAATAGCCGACAAGTACACCTGGAAAGATCGGCACAACTACCAGCAAACGAATTGGTATCGCTTCCAGCAGGCAGTCAAGGACCATCAGAACGAGTCGTGGGAGATACTTGCTGAATCAAATCTGAAAGGCTTGCAACTTGAGGAGTTCTGAGAAGTGACGCGGGCTAATGTCTTATCGTCATTTCACGGTGACTTGCAGAAAAGCTTCTGTGCCAGCGACCGGTATTTCATGCCAATTTCATTTCGCCTTCATTCAAGATTCAGCTATTTTTGTCCGGTCTCTTTGCGGACTATCAAACTAAGCTTCTGTAACTGCTTTACCCCATTTTGGAAGCAGGTGTTTCGAAATGCGACTCCATCGCTTGCATCGCGTTCACGTCGAGCGCTATCTGGATGGCGAAAACTGGAATGCATCCGTGTTCAGCGATCGAGCTCTAGTAGCTTGAGATCCGACACTAGGCCACGGTTAGAAGTTGTGCTAGCGAGAACCCAAACACCTTGGCCTTTGCCATTCTGATTTGTTGCTCGCCACGATCATGCCGACGTCGGCATATCCTGAAACACCTTACACTTCCGCGTCCCCAGAAACACGTAGCTTCACGGATCCTTGACAGCTTCGCAATAGATTTCGCTGGCCCACTCCGGATGTTCCCGGCCAAGCGTGTCGAGTCCATCAAGCAGGTCACGGTCGAGGAAGTCTTCGAGCCTTGCCATCTGATCGTGGGAAAATGGCTTCACGAAGTACCCACCGCTTGCGGTAATGCGAAGCCCGGCGGCGCCAAGCTCGTTTTCCAGCATTCCGCAGTCGTAGACTCTCGGTTGCTTCAGCAATTCGTTGCGTTGACTCCGGTCATGGACGGTCTTCACTGCACGCATGGCAACGCCCAAACGCCTGTGCATCGAATGCGCGTTGGGAACGTTTACGTGTAACACTGTCCGAGGCCCCATGACCGACGCGATTGCCTTCAGGAGCGCTTGGGGGTCTGCAACCTCGTGCAACAAGCTCGAGCAGATAATCATGTCCGGCGTAAGCAGGCGTCCAATTCTGGAAGCTGAATCTTCAAAAGTGCCGTCGATAACCACGACACTGCCTGAACAACCTTTCCTCGCAATTTCGGCAAACCTGGAAGACGGTTCAACTATTGTCCAGGAATCCCATTTGCCTCCGGCTTCCTGGTAGGCCAGCGACTGAAGCTCTGCCCCGCACCCGATTTCAACAATGTGCATCGAGGAATGGTGATTCAACCGCTGCGACACGAACCTCTGGCGATAGTGCACCATGACGCGTTCGAACTCATACGTGTCCAGGTAGTTGGCGGCGTAATCGGAATTCTCATGCGCTTTGGAGCCGCTTGCCGCCATGTAGCATCTCATTGAAACCATTGACTTGACAGGAACATAACACATGCACCCGCGGTTCCAGAAATATCTTTCAGATCGTGGAGTTTTCCGACAACCGGCGAATTGTCCGCCGCCGTTCAATTCCTATTGCATGACGCAATCGCCTTGCCTTCGCCCGGAGGTTGCTCCCGACCCGTGTGTCGAGTTCATCCGGACAGCAGATCGAAGGAGGCAGTTTATCTCTTGAGTTCATAAAGAACTCGAACTGTTCGTGTCTGACCTTGCGCGAAAAATGGTCATGGAGGTCCCCGGCCGGATTGTTCAAACACTCAACCATGATCCTGTTGTACGACGCCGCAAACGAACACCCTGCGCCCAGCGACGGGCATGTGGTTGCCAGCGCATCTCCTATCGCCAAATAGTCAAGTGGCATTCCGCCATCTTCGAACACACCCAGATTCCAGCAATTGCGTGGATTGAGGTAAAGCCGAACTGCGCCTGCAGGAGCCGACGCATTGATCCAGGCGCGAAGTGCCGGCCTATTCTGGCAAAATTCAACAAACGCGGTTCAGTCACGGAGCTTCCTGACCAGGTCCCTGTTCCCGATATTTGTACTCAAGGTGATTGAGAACCAGCGTTCCGCAGCCGGGTACAAGGTTGCGAAAATGCCGTGAGCCATTCCGGAAAGACAGACCCTGTTCACTCAGGCATTCGAGCAAACCGGGGCTGATGTTCGTCAGTTCATACTCAAGCCGTGGCAAGAAGATGTGACTGTGGGCCGATAGCCCTGCCGTATCAGCAGATGAACTGATTTCGGCCGCCATTGATCCGCCCGGTGGAGCTATCACCCCAACCGGAAGCTGCGGTGACAAACCCAGGCCCGCAATCTTGCCAGCAAAATCCGTCTCCGAGAATTAGGGCGCGATTGAATGACTGCATTGAACTCCTGACATTTCTCTCCTTAATCGCAGCAACCGCCCAACCTGACGCACGGCCGGTGACGGTTGCTTGGGCATTCGACGCAATGGCGCTCGCGGTGATAGCCGCTGAAATGGAGGAAACACGACCGCAGACCGCCCTCCATGACTGCTGATGCAACATGCAGGCTGCTGCAATGGCTTGCAGGGTTTTCAGTCTTCATTCAAGGCGAACTGGCTCTTGGTGGCACCAAACGGCGCAGGGCCAACTTGCCAGCATCTTACTGATGCTCAAAGACTGCCAGCCATGTTTGCCGAGCCTCGCATTGCGTCCGCCGGGCCAGGAAAAATCGCCGAATTACGGCCTGCAAGCGAGCAGGCGCTGCACCTGCTCAAACTCAACCGGGCGAAACCCGCCTTGAAATGGAACTGCCGATATGGCACGGCACGGGAAATATCTGCGGGGAAATCATGCTGGACAAGACAAACATTGTTTCATTGCTTAAGGATCCTTCGCTGCTTGCAGTGAAGTCGTATGTTGCCGGTGAATGGATTGGCGCCGATGACGGCGCAGAATTCGATGTCACAAACCCGGCGCGGGGAGATGTCGTTGCGACCATCCCGGACCTCGGCGTGGCAGAAGCGCGCCGTGCGATAGAATTCTGTCAGGCCTGCCAGAAAGACTGGGCGGCCCGGCCCGGAAAAGAACGGTCGGAGATCCTCCTGAAATGGTATCGCCTCATGCTCGAGAACGCCGACGACCTGGCGACGATCCTGACAGCGGAAATGGGCAAGCCATTCGCCGAGGCCAAAGGCGAAATCATGTACGGAGCCTCGTTCTTGCAGTGGTTCGGCGAAGAGGCGAAGAGAATCTACGGCGAAACAGTACCCGGCCACCAGGCGGACAAGCGTCTTTTCGTCATCAAACAGCCTGTCGGGGTTGTCGCTTCGATCACTCCATGGAACTTCCCGAACGCCATGATTGCCCGCAAGGTCGGCCCGGCGCTGGCTGTGGGTTGTACGTTCGTCGCCCGGCCGGCCAGCGAAACGCCGCTCTCGGCACTGTCAATGGCCGTGCTTGCCGAACGCGCCGGAGTTCCGAAGGGGGTGTTCTCGGTCGTGACTTCGACCCGCTCCCGCGAAATTGGTGAGGAATTCTGCAGCAACCCGATCGTGCGCAAGATCACCTTCACAGGATCCACCGAGGTCGGAAGGATATTGCTGAAGCAGGCGGGAGAACAGGTCAAGAAGGTGTCCATGGAACTCGGCGGCAATGCGCCGTTCATTGTTTTCGATGATGCCGATGTCGACGCTGCAGTCGAAGGCGCCATGATCTCCAAATACCGGAATAACGGCCAGACCTGCGTCTGTGCCAACCGGATCTACGTTCAGTCGGGCGTCTACGAGGAGTTTGCCGAAAAACTCGCCAAGGCAGCCGGCCGGTTGCATCTGGGCGACGGCTTGGCTGATGGCGTCAACACCGGGCCGCTGATCAACCAGGACGCGGTCGAAAAGGTCGAATCCCATATCGCCGACGCCACCTCAATGGGCGCCAGGGTTCTGACGGGCGGAAACCGGCACGAACTCGGCGGCAACTGGTTCGAACCGACCGTGATGGCCGACGTCACTCAGGAGATGCTGATCGCCCGGGACGAAACTTTCGGGCCGGTGGCGCCCCTGTTCAAGTTCGAGACCGAAGAAGAGGTCATCGAACTGGCCAATGACACGATTCATGGCCTGGCCGCCTATTACTACACCCGGGACGTCTCACGCGTCTGGAAGGTTGCGGAGGCGCTCGACTACGGTATCGTCGCCATCAATACCGGCCTGTTTTCGACCGAAGTGGCGCCGTTCGGAGGGGTCAAGCAGTCGGGGCTGGGCCGCGAAGGGTCGCGCCACGGAACTGAAGACTATCTTGAAATGAAGTATCTCTGCCTGTCGATCTGACGGGCACCTTGCGTGGTTCGAACCGGCGTTCGGCCACGCAATCACTCTACAAAAGCCATGCGCGCCATTGAGGCGCGCATGTAATCATGAGGTTGGCCTGATCCGGTCAGGCTGCGATCTTGACCGGCTGTTCGGCTTCCTTCACCTCGGGAGCCTTCGAGGTCTTGACCTCGATGCGTCGGGGCTTGAAGGCTTCCGGAATCTCGCGCACCAGTTCGACACTGAGCATACCGTTTTCGTAGGTTGCTCCGCTCACCAGAACATGGTCGGCAAGCCGGAACCTGCGCTCGAACGAGCGGCGGGCGATGCCCCTGTGCAGGAACTTGCCATCATCCGCATTTTCGGACTTGGTTGCTGAGACAATCAACTGCCTGTCCCTGATCTCGACATTGAGTTCTTCAGGAGTGAATCCTGCCGCTGCGACCGAGATCAGATACCTTTCTTCCGAGGTCTTCTCGATATTGAAAGGCGGATAGGTGTTGGTGACCACATCCTGGGAAAACGCCTTGTCGAGAAGGTCCGCGAAGTGGTCGAAGCCTACCGTGGTGCGGTAGAGGGGTGAGAGATCAAATCCGTGCATGGTATCCTCCATTGAGCGATGTTTATGCTGTCGGCTCTCCATTTCGGACGAGCCACCTGATTTGCCGGACCCGTGTTTCCGGCGTTCCGACAAAACCGATATGGTAACCGAGATTTCCGGTTTCAAGTGTTTGCAGAACAGCTTTCTTCTGCCACCGGGCCGATGAATTTTGCTTCGGCGGAAGTCCCCAGGACGGCAGGAGGAACCGGTCCTCCAAGCGCCCAGTCGAGGAGTTCCGCCGTGTGCACAACCGGGATACCGGTTCCGGATCCGATCTGGACCATGCAGCCGATGTTGCCGGTTGCGATCACGTCCGGCCGCGTGCTTTCGATGGTTGCCAGCTTCCTTGCCTTCAGCTCGACCGCAATTTCCGGTTGCAGGAGATTGTAGGTCCCTGCCGACCCGCAGCACAGGTGCGAATTCGCAGGCTCCACCACATCAAAGCCGGTCTTCTGGAGCAATTGCTTGGGTGGAAGCTTGACCTGTTGCCCGTGTTGGAGCGAGCACGCAGCGTGGTACGCGACCCGGATACCGTTTCCAGAGCATTCGGGAACTTCCAGCCGGCAGAGCAGTTCGGTCACGTCCAATGTCAGTTCCGAGACCCGCTCAGCTTTGGCAGCCTCCTCGTGATGTCGCAGCAAGTGACCATAGTCCTTCACCATTGTGCCGCATCCGCTGGCATTGATCACAATTGCATCAAGCCCTTCCTCCTCGCGCATCCAGGCATCAACATTACGCAATGCTGCCTTTCGCCCTGCCCCTGCATCGCCCAGATGGTGCGCAAGTGCGCCGCAACAGCCTGAGCCTTCGGCTATGGCAACTTCGACTCCCAGCCGGTTGAGCAACCGGATGGTTGCATCATTAATGTCGGTATTAAGCGCCCGCTGTGCGCATCCCGTGGCCAGGACTACCCTTGCCTTGCGTTCGCTATGGGCCTCGAAGACCTGAGGATCGTCGTTCCGGCTCACAGGCGGGATGGAGTCAGGCACCATGTCCAGCATCGCCCGCAACCGGCGGTCCGGCAGCAGGAACCGGAACGGCTGGGCGATCCTGGCGCCAAGCAGCGCGAGCCGGAATCTGGTCGGGTAGGGCAGTATCGCCTTCAGCACTCCGCGGAGGACACGATCATACAAACTGCGCCGGTAGGTGCGTTCGATGTGTTCGCGCGCGTGATCGACCAGATGCATGTAATGCACACCGGACGGACAAGTCGACATGCAGGCCAGGCATGAAAGGCATCGATCAATATGCTTGACGGTCTTTGCGTCGGCAGGCCGTCCATTCTCCAGCATGTCCTTGATCAGGTAGATCCTGCCTCGCGGACTGTCGAGTTCGTCTCCCAGGACCTGATAGGTCGGGCAGGTTGCAGTGCAGAAGCCGCAATGCACGCAGGATCTCAGGATCTCATTCGAACGCCGAATGGCCGGATCCTGCAGTTGCTCCTCAGTGAAACTGGTTTGCATTTCCGATATCCATCCGACTCTTCAGCCTGCTGCCTTCCATCAAACCATGATGCCGGGATTCAACACCTGGCGCGGGTCGAATTGACGCTTGAGCCCATCCATCAATTCGGCAATTCGCGGGGGTTGAGGGTGGAAGACCGGGATCGTCTCCAGCGTCCGCTCACTTGCCCTTACCAAGGTTGCATGGCCATCGAACTGGCCAGACAACGACCTCAAATCTGTTGCCTCGGGCACCAGCATCCAGATCAGGCCTCCACCCCAGTCGTATGCAGCCTCGATGTCCTCCTGTGAAGCGACGCGCGCAACGAGGTCCGGAGCGTCACTGGGCCTTACCGACAAGCGCCAGACATCCCCGGCCTTTCCATGAAAGCACTCGACATCGCGCACATGTTGCCAACCGGCTTGCGTGTTCCCGGGATCAGCTTCGACAGCAAAGGCACCAAATTCCCGCAACAACTCCTGCAGCCTTCCGGCGCGGTAGCGGACGGACTCCTCAAATCCCTCAATGCGGATCATGGTGACAGGCCTGCCGTCCAGTCCCTTTTGGAGATGAGCCGCTCCATTGACATCATAGGGCGATCCGAGAGCCTTGGAGAGGGCGGCAACAGCCTGATGATCCGGCAGTTCCTCAATCAGCAGTACCGCACGGAACTCGGCAACCGGCAAAACCTTGAAGGCGATCTCGGTCAACACTCCAAGGGTTCCGCGACTTCCTGCAAGGAGCTTCACCAGATCATAACCGGTGACGTTCTTCATGACCCTGCCACCGCTGCGGATGACCCTGCCGCGGCCGTCTACAAACCGCACACCGATCATGAAATCCCGGCACGCGCCCGCGGACACGCGGCGCGGCCCGGAAACATTTGCGGCCGCAACACCACCAATCGTCGGTTCTCCTGTCGTTTCAAGCAGCCCTCGATAGTCCATGGGCTCAAAAGGTAGACACTGACCAGCGCTTGCAAGCGTGGACTCGATCTCGGCAACCGGGGTCCCGGCGGCCACAACCATGGTAAGCGAACCCGGATCATACATGCTGATGCCGGTCAGGCCGGCAGTCTCGACCGGATTGCGGTTGACAAGACCCGCTTGCGACTTGGTTCCCCCGCCACGGATCTCCAGCGGATCTTGCGCCTGGGCAATGATCTCGCAGAGCTCGGTTTCGTTTTTGGGTTTCACGCGTCCCTGCGGCTTTCGGTCAGTTCCAAGGGGAACACTTTGGCAGGATTGAGGGTCCAACCCGGATCAAAGACATCCTTGACCCTGATCTGGGCATCAAGATCATCGGGACAGAACTGCGCGTGCATCAAGTCCCGCTTTTCGACTCCCACGCCATGTTCGCCTGTCAGGCAGCCGCCAACCTCGACGCAAAGACGCAGTATTTCCTCTCCCAGCGCCTCGCATTTCTCAAGGTCCCCCGGCTTGTTGGCGTTGAACAGGATAAGCGGGTGAAGGTTGCCGTCACCAGCATGAAAGACATTGCTGACTTGCAAGCCGAACTTGCTTGATAGTTGCCCGATCCGCTCAAGAACAACAGACAGTTCCGAAACCGGAATTGTCCCGTCCAGACAGATATAGTCGCTAATCCGGCCCATGGCCCCGAATGCAGCCTTCCGTCCGGCCCAGATGCGGTCGGATTCCGCCGCGGAACTGCTCACGCGCACGACTTCCGGCCCGTGCTCGGCGGCTACTTCCTTGATCCTTGCCAGTTGCCGGTCGATTTCTGCGTCTGACCCTTCAACCTCGACAATGAGCAGTGCCTCGACATCGGGGTATCCCGCCTGGACAAAATCCTCGCAAGCCCTGATGCACGGCCTGTCCATGAACTCGATTGCCACTGGCAGCATTCCGGACTTGATGATCCCCGAAACACAGGCACCGGCAGCAGTGCTTGAGTTGAACCCTAGCATCACCGGCCGCGCTCCTTCCGGGCTGGGAAGGATCCGCAGCACGGCCTCGGTGACTACACCCAATTGCCCTTCAGAGCCGCATACCAGGCCAAGAAGGTCCAGGCTTCCGGCGTCGAGATGGGACCCGCCGAGCTCGATGATCTCTCCGTCCATGAGCACCATGGTGACACCGAGGAGATTGTTCGTGGTAACTCCGTATTTCAGGCAATGCGCGCCACCAGAGTTCATGGCGACATTCCCGGCGATTGCGCAAGCCAACTGGCTTGATGGATCAGGCGCGTAGAAAAAACCCTGATCCTGAACGCCTTCAGTAACCGAAAGGTTGGTTCTGCCCGCCTGCACCCGTACGTAGCGGTCGTCGTAGTTTACCTCGAGAATGCCGTTCATCTTCGACACCCCCAGCACAACGCTGTCGGATGTGGGCAATGCGCCGCCGGCAAGAGATGTACCGGAGCCACGTGGAACGACTGGTACATTCTCGCGTTTGCATATCTTCAGGATTTCGGAGACCTGCGCCGTGGTCTCGGGAAGCGCTACGGCAAGAGGCCGGCAATTGTACGCCGTGAGTGCGTCGCACTCGTATACCCGTGTCTCTTCCACTGCATCAATGATCCCTTCGCCCGGAACAACAGCCCTCAATTGGGCGATAATCTCCTGCTTCCGTTCGATGACCCTTGAGTTAGGCAACGGCATGCGCATGCGCTATTCACCTTGACGACTGGAGTTATGGTGCCGCTTCGTATTCCGGCCACTCCACTTTGTCCATTCCTGAACCAGATGCAAACCGCAGTCAGCTGCGCCTACCTTGAACTTGCCGAAAGACAAAGCACCAACCGGGAAACTCAAAGACAAATGTGGATGCCAGTCTGGAGCTGTCAAGTGCTGCACCATCGCCATCCGGAAGATCCGTAACGCAGGACGGGCGCAATGTGCCGGATCGTGCGTTCTGGAGAGTTTGCCGCGGGGGCATGCAATGCGTTATGGAAGCGCTGGAGTTTGCCTGTGGTGGACTGCAAATCGCCCGGCCCCGGCAAAAAGGGGCAGGCCCAGCCAGTTGATCCAGCCAAGTCCGAGAATTTCTGAATGCAGAGGAGCCGAACCAAATGCCGAACAAGGAAGTTTATGGAGCGTCGTCCAATATCCCGCTCTCTCCAGCACTGAAAGCAGGTGGCATGGTCTTTGTATCCGGGCAGGTCCCAACCGGTTCTGATGGCAAAATCGTGGCAGGAATTGACGCACAGACCAGGCTGGTTCTCGACAAGGTCAGGCAATTGCTGGAAGAGGCCGGCAGTTCGATGGAGGATGTTGTCAAGACCACCGTGTTCCTGCGAGACAAGTCAGACTTCGCAGCAATGAATGCAGTCTATGCCGAGTATTTCAACCGGCCCTGGCCCGCCAGGTCAACAATCGAGTGCGATCTGATGATCGACATTGACGTCGAGATTGAGGCAATCGCACTGGCCTGAAGTTGTTTGCGCACCGGATAGCAGCAAACCAGCACCCGCCTCCCGATGAAGGACAATTCCGACAGCCCGGATGCTGCCGGATCACGAACCACCGGCGCATTCCGGCTGGAATTCGTCGGCGCCAGCTACGCGCGGGACGGCAAAGCCATTATTGACAGCATTTCGCTCGATTTGACCGAGCAGCGCGTCGGTGTGATCGGACTGAACGGTTCCGGCAAGACAACCTTCGCCCGCTTGGCATGCGGCTTGATTGAACCCACCAGCGGGCAGGTACTGCTCAACGGAACAAATGTAAGCAGCGACCGCAAGGCGGCGGTCAAACTGGTCAGCATTGTCTTTCAAAACCCTGACCATCAGATCATATTTCCGACCGTGCAGGAAGAAATTGCCTTCGGGTTGATCCAATCGGGAGTCCCGAAACCGGAGGCGATGCAAATCACGCTTGCCATTCTTGATGAATTCGGCCGGGCGGATTGGGCTGAGAGGGCAATCCACAACATGTCTCAGGGTCAACGGCACCTGGTTTGCATAATGGCAGCCATGGCCATGCGCCCGGCCCTGCTGGTTCTTGATGAACCTTTCACTGGCCCCGATCTTCCGACGGTAAGGCAGCTGCACCGCCAACTCGACAAACTGAATGTAGGGCAATTGCTTATCACCCATGACCTGCAATATCTGGAAGGGTTCGACCGGGTGATCTGGCTGGACAGGGGATGTGTTCGCTTGAATGGGCCGGCAAGCAGCGTGCTGAGCGCGTTTTCGCAGGAAATTGACAATCTGGACGGTCTTGATGCTTTCACTGACTTCCCCGATCAAGACGATCTACCACCGCATTCCCGCAGTTCCTAAGCTGCTGCTACTTTGCTGCTTTACCTGCGTGGTCTTCCTGATACGCGATCCAGTTCTTCTGGTCGCTGCTGCTCTTCTGGCAGGCGCATTGCACTTTGCGCCAGGCATCCGGTTCTTCCTCATCGCAGCCAAACGCCTGCTGCCTATCCTGCCGTTCCTCGCAGTCATTCTCGTCTGGCATCTTGCGACCGGCGATCACGAGGCCGGGCTCATCATCGGACTCCGGCTGACTTCGGCGGTTGCTGTTGCCAACCTGGTCACCATGACAACCCGCCTTGACGAGCTTGCCGAAGTCGCTGGACATCTTGCACGGCCACTCGGGCGTTTTGGGATCAGCAGCAAGACGATCGGACTATCTGTTGCTCTGGTTGTGCGTTTTACTCCCGTCCTCCTGCATCGGGCGGGTTTGTTGATTGAAAGCTGGCGCAGCAGAGCGGCTTCCAGGCCAGCATGGCGGATACTCGTGCCGTTGTCATCGATTGCTTTGGACGACGCCGACCGCGTTGCCGAAGCGCTCAAGGCGCGCGGCGGCGTTTGATACTGAAAGGCAAATCCTCAATGGAACGCAGTCTGACCATGGTAGCGCTCTTTGCGGCACTGATTGCAGTGCTCGGACTTGTGCCCAAACTGACCTTGGCCTCGGGCGTCCCGATTACTGCGCAGAGCCTTGGAATCATGCTCTGTGGAACGGTATTGGGCGCCCGGCGGGGAGCGTTCGCGGTATTGCTGTTTCTGTTCCTGGTTGCATTGGGTCTTCCCCTGCTGTCAGGCGGGCGGGGCGGACTTGGTGTGTTCGTATCGCCGTCGGCGGGCTATCTGTTCGGTTTCCCGCTGGCAGCGTTCGTGACTGGATATGTCATGGAAAGATGGCAACCTCGTTCCGTCTTTCTCGTAGCCTGCTTGGCTTCCCTGGCTGGTGGCGTCGTTGCATTGACCATTGCCGGTGTCATCGGAATGTCGATCACATTGGACAAGACGCTGTCCGAGGCAGCGCTGCTTGGCCTGCCATTCCTGCCGGGCGACATCATCAAGGCAATAGTGGCGGGACTATTGACGTCCGAACTTGCCCGGAACCGCCCGAACAGCATTATGTCCCGACAATAGTTTTGCGGCCGCGCTCCAACGCACAGTGGAGGATTGACCGGGCAGGAACCGGCATCTCTGCGGTCGACAGGCTTGGTTTTCTACCGGCCTTGTCCCGTTTTTCCGCCTAATGACCTGATTGCGACGACGGGAGGCAGGCGGTGTAGAACTGGATTGGCCAATTCAGGCCGGCGAGACCACAAGTTTGGGCACCAGCGGCATTGCACTGCCCGCGCCCTCGCATCGGCTTCAGGTCAAATAGGTATTGAACCAGCCAAGGGTCCGCTCCCAAGCCAGCTTTGCGGCAGCCTCGTCATAACGAGGAGTCGAGTCATTGTGGAAGCCGTGATTGGTTTCCGGATAGATGTGAGCCTCGAACACCCGATCATGAGCGATCAATGCTGCCTCATACTCGGGCCACCCGGCATTGACCCAATCATCATGCTCGGCATAATGCAGTTGAAGCGGTGCCTTGATCCTCGGCACGTCTTCAGCTGCCGCCTGCCTTCCGTAGAATGGGACTGATGCCGAAAGCTCCGGGTAGGCGACGGCAAGTGCATTGCAAACACCTCCGCCATAGCAGAATCCGACTGAACCCACCTTGCCAGTTGAGTCTTCCCGGGTGAGCAGGTGCTCGAAACCGGCAAAGAAATCGTTCATCAGTTTGGTCCGGTCAACCGACCGCTGCAGTTCCCGCCCTTCCGCGTCGTTACCCGGATAGCCGCCCACCGTGGTCAGACCATCAGGCGCAAGTGCCATGAAACCGGCCTTTGCAACCCGCCTCGCAACATCCTCAATGTAAGGATTGAGACCCCTGTTCTCGTGCACAACCAGGACCGCAGGAAGCTTGGCAGGTCCGTTAGACGGTTTGACGAGGTAGCCGCGTACCTCTCCATGCCCATTGGGAGAGGAATAGTAAATGTACTCGGGCAGGATATCAGGATCGTTGAATGACACTTGCTGGGCCAGGGAGTAGTCTGGACTCAGCATGCCAAGCAGGGCGGCCGCCGTGGTCCCTCCGACTGCCCATTTTGCAGACTTGTCGAGAAATTCGCGCTTTGTGATCCTGCCGTGGGCGTAGTTGTCGTAGAGGTCGAGCAACTCCTGGTCGAAGTCTTTTGCTGTCAATCTGCCCATGATCGTTTCACTCCCTCTTCTGTTGACGAAATTGGAAGCCCGGCACAAACACCCATTCCAGAACATTTGCCAGGCCGTACTGCAATCCTAGCGGGAATTGGCGGTTGAGCCAAGCCACGGGCCCAAGGCCGTTGAACGGGGGCTGACGTCTTGTGAAGCTTGAATGGCTTCAAGCGAAAAGAGGCGACAGCCTAGCATCACTGGTTTTGCTTCTGCCAGGCGGATAGCCAACCCGCCACTCAGATCTCTCGAAATTCTGCAACCCAACCATATTCTTGACTGCCTGGAAGCCAGTAGGGTTTACTTGACATCACATGCGTATCGAAACCAGGAACTATCCGGGGGCCCGAACCTGATCGAATGACTTGGACCGAAGTGCCATGGAACGCCAAGATCGAGGCTTTCGCGACAGATCACACAAATTCTGGACCTTGATTGATTGGGCATGAGACGGTAGTTTAGTCAACACTTGGACAGGGAGGCACATGATAGACGCCAAGCCAATACCGCCTGTTCCAGGCATAGCCAGATTGGCAATTGGTGAAGAGACGCAGACACGCCTGATCGCAGCCCTGCGCCGCTGCCCGGACTTTTTCGAATGCACCGCAGGAAGCCGTCGCAATAGTCGCTTTTCGCGAACGGTGCCGCCCCGGTCCAACCCATAACCTGCCGAAACCTCACCGCTGGATCAATCACAGCGATAAGCAGGAAGCCGAGAGACAAGGATGCAAATATGACAATAAAGTGCACTACGGCATTTCGCGCCGTTTCCCGGGCGACCATGGCCATACCGGCTTTGTTTGCCCTCGGCGTTTGGCACGCCGGAGCACAGGATACCGGTTCGTCGCAAGCGGGAGCTGATCCCGGAATTTTCGATGACCGTATCCTGTTCGGACAATCGGCGGCGTTCAGCGGCCCTGCGCAAGAACTCGGAACCAATATGCGGCTGGGTATTGAAGCAGCGTTCAATGAAGCCAACGGAAATGGCGGGGTTCATGGCCGCCAGTTGGAACTCACCACGCTGGACGACGCCTATGAAACAGAGGCAGCGTTCAACAACACCATGCGGCTGATCAATGCAAATCGTGTGTTTGCGCTGATCGGCGCAGTTGGGACGCCAACTTCGCGCGCCAGCGTGCCAGTAGCGTCCGCAGCTGGAGTCCCATACGTGGCTCCATTCACGGGTGCCGAGCTGCTCCGCAGTCCCGAATTGAGCAATGTTCTGAACCTGCGGGCATCCTATCATCAGGAAACCGAAGAGATAGTCGACCGTCTCACTGAGGATTTGGGCATAACGCGGGTAGCAGTGCTCTATCAGAACGACTCCTTTGGCGCAGACGGCCTGACGGGCACGCAGTTGGCGTTGGAAAGGCGTGGGCTGTCGCTGGTCGCTTCAGGCTACTACGAACGCAATACTTCGGCGGTCAAATACGCACTGCTCGAAATCACGGCAGCCGAACCGGAAGCTCTGATCATGATTGGCGCATACTCGCCTGTGGCAGAGATGATCTCCTTGGCGAGTGCGGACCCTGACCTGGTATTTGCAACGGTTTCATTCGTGGGCAGCCGGGCTTTGGCCGAAGCCTTGGGGCCGAGCGGAACCGGTGTATATGTGACCCAGGTGGTTCCACTGCCCGAAGACACCAGCGTACCGGTCGTTGCCGCATATCACCAGGCACTTGCAGACCATGATGCTACTGCCGCGCCAACTTTCGTCTCACTCGAAGGTTATCTGGCCGGACGGCTGGCCATTGCCGCACTAGAAGCCTGTGGCCGCGAAGTCAGCCGGGACTGCTTCGTCAACTCGGTGCGCGGCGGCGAGGAAATCGACATTGACGGGTTCCGGCTCCAGTACGGACCGGACGACAACCAGGGATCAGACACCGTGCTGCTGACAGTGATCGGCGAGGATGGAGAATATCACCTGGTCGACAAGATGACAGGAGCACAACAATGAATGGATTCCGCACTTCAGCATCCCAATTGCTTGCAGCTGTGACTGCGTTGGTAATTGTTATAGCGGCCGTGGCAACTGGCTGGCTGGCAACTGACCGGCTCGACAGCCGCGCTGCCACAAGCGACAACACCGAAACGCTCGCTGCTGCATTTGGAGTCGCCCGTCACGCCGGCTCTCTGGTATCTGCGAGTGCCGTTCGAACCAATTTTCGAATGACGCCCGACAGTCTGGAAGGAATTTCTGCTTCCGTTGCCGGAATTGAGGCGGCGCTTTACGAGCAACTGGAGATCCTTGAGGCTTCTGGCCAGGGAGCGCAAATCCGGCAACATGTCGATGCGTTGGTAGCCAATGCCGAACTCATCAGGAGCGGGCGGCCGGAACTGCTGAGCATGTTGAAAGATGGAGAGTCGGAACTCAGGAACTTCCGCTATGGATTCAGCAAGGATCTTGAAGCGGCCATGACGACCAGCATGGACGATCAGATCTACCATTTGATGACCGGCTACGATGATTTCGGAATGCCTATTCAGGCAACATCAGATCCAATATCCGTAGAAGTAAGACGGTTGTTTCATATGGCCAATCTGATGAGCACCCAAGGTGTGGCCATGATCAAGTTGCGGGGAGCAGCCGTGTTGCCCTTTGCGCATATGATTCCCTACATACAGGAAGACTTCGAGTCCGAAGTCCGAAGTATACAGAGGAGCATCCAATACCTGTCCGAAAACGGCGCTCCCAACCTGCACCCCGATTCAGTCCCGGGGCTGCAGCAGATCATCAGCTACGGCGAAGGAGATAACAATATCTGGGACAGGACGACTACCAAACTGCAATTGGCTGCTGCAGAGACCAGGCAGATTGCTGCCAACGAGAGCATTCTTCAGCAACTCTTCGTAGAAGTGGATGAAGTGGTAGCCAGTATTCGCCAGAGTTCCACAACGGTTGAAGCTGCCGCGGCGGATTCTGCATCCGCGTTCCGTACGATTTTGCTGATTATTGGCTTGATCGGTGTCGCAGGGACACTGTTCGCCACCTGGTTCTTCGGCTCGAGATCCGGCAAGGCGGCAGCATAAGGATCCCGGGAGCCTCAAGTCCGCTTAACTGAGGCTCCCGGCCACCCACACTCAGGCAAACGGGGCATGCGCCTCTCCGGTCTCGCCTGAAGTTGCGGCACCTGCTTCAGACAGCAACCAGTCGACGATTGCGGCTGGTTGATCCTGTTCGTCGGCATTCTGTGCATCCGAACACGATCGCAGCTGGAAAAGCCCTTGGCCAACTCATGTGGCCTCAGAAATCGGCTGGCCGCCTGACTGAAGGCGAGCATAAAGAATGCCAACCCGCTGCCATGCATTCATGAATCCGGCTCTGCGCCGGGTTCAAACTCGAACCGCAATGCCGGGGCTCTCCCGGCAACAATGAAGGCGAATCCAACCCGGTATCACGCCGGGCTTGCTGCAAACTTGCGGGCGCGCTCCACTAGCCGCTCAGCCCGCAAGATGATCGGTCCGTCGATCATTCCGCCGTCAAGGCGAACCGCTCCCAGCCCTTCCTCTTCTGCCTTCCGTGCAGCAGCAACAATCCGCTCGGCTGCTGCAACTTCTTCGGATGATGGAGTGAAAACCCGGTTCAACCGCTCGACCTGCGTTGGATGGACAGCGAACGCGCCTTCTGAACCCATCTCGCGGCCCCGGGACGCCGCAGCCTCGAAACTGTCCAGTTCTGCCAGATTGCCAATTGTCTCGGGCACCACCAGCGGGATCAGCCCCGCTGCGCGCGCCGCCTCAGCAATAGCGAGTCCGGTGGCAGTCTGAAGTTGGGCCGAGGGTAATGCTCCCATGTCATTCAGGTAGTCCTCGACACCAAATCCAACGCAAATCGAACGGCTGCTGGCGCGAAGAATGCCGTCAGCGTCCCGTACCCCGCGAGCAGTCTCAATAGTCGGTACAAGCCGCACACTGCCATGTGGAATACTGCGTTCCGTCTCCAGTTCGCCAATGCAGTTATCGACTACCCGAATGTGCTCGGCTGACTCGCAAACGGGGATCACTATGGCTGCAACCCCCGGTTGGACCGCGAATTCAAGGTCCTTGAGCATCGGTCGCCAAGGCTGGTTTATCCTGACAAGTACATCCTGACCCGCAGAACGGAGCCGTTCGACCGCAGGGGCAAGAGCAGCCCGCGCTTCATCCTTGCGTGTGGCGGCGATGCTTGCTTCGAGATCGAGTACAATGGCATCGGCGCCGCGCTCTGCGGCCCGCGCCAGAAAGCGCTCTTCGAGAACCGGCATGAAAAGCAGTGAACGCCACATCAGTCGAACTCCATCAGCCTGCTTCGCCTACACGATGCCCAGTTCGCGCAGACGGTTGCGTTCATCTTCACCGTGTCCGAGCAAAGCAAGTATTTCATCGTTGTGTTCGCCAAGTTCAGGAGCTGGCCAGCGGATCACACCCGGAGTCTCGCTGAGCCGCGGAAATGGAGTGTGCAGTGGAATCTGGCCGTGGTCCGGGTCCGGAAAATCCTCCAGAACGGCGCGACCCCGGATGTACTCATGATCGACAAGATCCGTTGGGTCGCAGATCGGCCCAACCGTGACTCCTTCCGCCCCAAAATGTGCCAGGTTTTCCTGAAGCGTCCGGCCGCCGATGAATTCGCCGATGATTGCATCAAGCTCGTCCCGGTTGCGGACCCGATCGCGACCGCCGCGAAACCGCTCATCCTCAATCAATTCCGGACGGCCGATTGCGATAGCAACCTTTTCCCACATGGACTGCATGGACGCAGACAGGGCAAGGAACCCGCCATCGGAACTAGAATAGACATTCCGAGGAGCGGCAATCTCGCTTGTATTGCCTTCGCGCAGCGGGATCTTGCCATTGATCCGGTAATGCGCAGCCCACGGGCCGATAACACTGAACAGGGGTTCGAACAGGGATACATCCACCACCTGCCCCCGTGCCTGCTTGCGATCGCGCGCGACCAGAGCAGCGGTTGCCGCACCGAAACCTGCAATTCCGGCAATCATGTCAGCCAGCGCCATCGAAGGAAGCAAGGGCGGTCTGTCTTCGAAACCCGTCATCGCTGCGAAGCCGCTTAGCGCCTCCACAAGTGTGCCGAAGCCCGGCTTGTTGGCGTAGGGGCCGGTCTGACCGTACCCGGATACCCGGACAATTATGAGATCCGGTTGAACCCGCCACAACTCCTCCGGGCCAAGCCCCCACTTCTCCAGCGTTCCTGGAACAAAGTTCTCGACCAGCATGTCCGACCGGGCCACCAGGTCGCGCAAAATCGCCTCGCCTTCAGGCCGCCGGAAATTGAGCGTCATGCTCTTCTTGGAGCGGGCATACTCCTTCCACCAGACGCCGCCCTCGCCAAATCCGCGCAGGTCATCACCGATGCCGGGACGCTCGACCTTTATGACTTCGGCGCCAAAGTCCGCGAGCATGCGCGTGACCATGTTCCCGGCCGCCAACCGGGCCAAATCAACCACGCGAACACCGTCAAGCGGCGCTTTCGCATCGGGCTTGTACTTGCCGTATTGCATGAACCGCCTTCCGCCTGCAGGCGGCCTCCTAATTCAGCGCCACTTCCGGCAACCAGACCGACAAGGCCGGGATAAAGGCAACCAGCGCCAGCACGACAATCTGAACCAGAAAGAACGGCATCATCTCGCGGATGACTTGTGTCAAGGGCGCCTTGGACATGTTGGTGACCATGAACAGGATTATGCCGACGGGCGGTGTCAGCAGGGCAATACCCAGGCACAGCACGAACACCGGAGCAAAGTGCAACGGATCAATACCGACTGCTTCCACGGCAGGAAAAAGTATCGGGACAAATATGAAGATCATCCCCAGCGTATCCAGCGCACAACCAATGATAAGCAGAAAGAGGATGATCAGCAGCATCACACCTTGCGGGTCGGACGTGATCGCGCTGATCAGTTCCAGCAACTGGGCGCCCATGCCAGTGTTGAGAACGACCCAACTGAAGAACGACGCCGGCGCAAGGAGGATGAGCAGATTACCGGCTCCCTGGCTGGTCGACACCATCAAGTCCCTCACGTTCTTCCAGGTCAGTTCACGGTAGGAGAGCGATACCAACAGAGCATACACGCAGGCGAGAACACCGGTTTCGGTCACGGTGACAACGCCACCGAGAATGCCGCCAACCACGATCACCGGCATGGCGAGCGCAGACAGTCCGGAAATTGTTGCCTGAACGATTTCTCTCGCGGTCGAACGGCGTTCCGCTCGCGGATATCCGCGCACGATGCTCAACCAAAGCGAAACCAGGATCAGGCCGCATCCAAGAAGCAGGCCTGGAATTGCTCCGGCGAGAAACAGTGCACCGATCGAAACCTCCATCATCACCCCGATGACAATCATCGCGATGCTGGGTGGAATGATGTGACCTATCGTGGATGATGCGCCGGTGACTGCCGCCGCGAATGCAGCCGGATAACCCTCTTTTTTCATCGCCGGGATCAGGACGCTTCCAATTGCCGACGTATCAGCCACGCAAGAACCGGAAACTCCGGCGAAGAACATGCTGCCGGTCACATTCACCAGAGACAGGCTGCCCGGCACGCGACCGATCAATACACGCGAGAAGTGCAACAGCCTGGCCGTCATTCCTCCCGATGTCATGATAGCGCCTGCAAGAAAGAACATCGGGATCGCCATCAGCCCGTAGTGTTCCAGTCCCACAACCATCTGCTGGGGCAAGACAGCCAGCATTCCGAATTGGCCGGTTACAAGCAGATAAAACGTTGCCGCAATGCCCATCGCAAAAGTGACGGACATGCCGAGCATCATCAGGCCAATAAGCGAGGCAAACAGTATTGCTACATCCATGGAGTCACCCCATTCTGGCCTGCGGGAAATACTCGCGGATCTGCGCCAGGAAGACCCTGATCAGCAGCAGGAAGATCACGCTGCCGACGACGGGAACGACCATGAACAGATAGGCGCGGGTGAAAGGCAGTGTATCGTAGATGGCTGTCGTATTCAGTTCGACAATCCGGAAGCTCTTCTGAACCACCAGCAACATGAAGAGAGCGCAGGCAGCCGTTATGGCCGGCATCAGTATGGCAAGAACCCTGCGCGGCAGAAAATGCTCTGCCAGTTCGACCCTGACCTGCATCCGGTCGCGAATACCAGCAGCGCCCCCAAGCCAGGTTGCCCAGATGAACAGAAACAGGGAGAGCGGCGTTGCCCAGACAAGTGGCTCCTCCAGAACATACCGGAAGAATATCTGCAGGCACAACACCAGCATCATGCCTGCAAATGTGCATGCGGCGAGCAGGTCCAGAACGCTGTCAAACACCCGGATCACTCTATTCAGCGGGGAAGATGCCTCCTGCGTCACGGCCATATCTGCATTTGGAACTGCGGCAGGGACGCCTCCCGACTCTCCTTGGAGCCGGGAGGCGCCTGATGTCTATTGCCTATACTCGGCGAGCTGGGCTTGTACCCTGTCCATGAACCCTTCATCCCAGTTCGTGCCGTCTAGCTCTTCCCAGGTCTTCATGGCAGCGGCGATGAATGGCCCCTTGTCCACATCGATGATGGTCATGCCTTCTTCCTGGATGCTGGCAAATCCTTCTTCGGTCGCCTGTGCAAGTTCGGCATCATTGAATGCGGCGGCAATCTCCAGCCCTTCCCGGATGGCTTCCTTCAGACTGTCGGGCCATTGCGCAGCCCTGTCCTTGCCGTAAAACAGCATCCATGCTCCGAGGGCATGATCGGTCCGAATGAAATAGTTCTGGATTTCATGAAGCCCCTGCGGATGAACGACATCAATGCCATTGTCCTGTCCCTCGACCAAGCCGGTTCGGACTGAGGTGAAGAATTCAGAAAACGGCATCGGTGTCGGGATGGCTCCGAGATTTGTAAAGAATGACACGAACGGTGGCGATCCGGGGACTCGCATCTTCAGCCCTTGCAGGTCTGCGGGGCTTCGCACTTCAGTATCGGTCGTGGTCATCGCCCGGGGTGAACGCGAACCCATGTAACCGACGAGTTCCACTCCGCCCTCGGCGAATTGCTCGGCCATTTCCGCAAAAAGCGGGCTGCCGAGGAACTTGACGAACTCTTCCTGGCTCTGGAAACAATACGGCGCTGCAGTCGTGCTAAAGTTTCTGCCTTCCTCGAAAAAGGTCGGTTGCGCGTTGGTGCCCTGATAGAAATCCAGCGTGCCCAGCTTGAGTGCCTGCATCATTTCCCTGCCGCTGCCAAGCTGCTGGCTGGGGAACAGCCGCACATTGTATGCACCCTCGGTCTTTTCCTCGATGTGCTGTGCGAATTTCTCCGCTGCCCGATAGGCAAGCGACTTGTTGGATACCAGAAGTCCCATGCGCAGTGTCTCAGCCGCCTGCGACTGCATCACCATCGGATGCGAAACCAACAGCACGGCGGCGAGCGCAGATCTAATCAGCAGTTTCATTGATATTCTCCTTGTTGAACCGGCCGGCCACTCCAAACTTGAGGCAGCTAGTGCAGTCTGCAACCGCAACTCCGGCTGCGGCGACCGGACCGATCATGTGTCTGCAAGGCTATGCCCGCGTGGTCCGGATTGTCAACAAGAGTCAGGCTGACGGCAAAGCAGGGGGCCGAAGCCTGATTCAATTCCTGAGTGGATGCAGATGCCTGTTCAGCTTCAGCCAATCCTGGCGGAACTGCCCAATCGGAAAGGGGTGATTTAGAGTCTTGGAACACAGGCCGGCCCTGTTATGGTCAGGATTTGACACCGCCGGAACTTGCCGGGTTCAGCCTTGGCACTCCAGTAGGATTGCTGTCCCAATACCACCAGCTGACGCAATTGCGGCGATACCCAGCGCTTGCCGGGAACTGCGCATTTCGTGAAACAGGCGCACGGCCAACACGGCGCCTGATGCACCGACCGGATGCCCACGCGCCAGTGAGCCGCCCGCAGGATTCACGATAACCGGATCTATTCCGGTCTCCCTGACACAGGCGATCGCCTGAATTGCATAAGCCTCCATGATTTCCGCAACTGACAAGTCTGATGGCAAAACCGACGCGTTGTTCAGAACCCGCTTGATTGCAGCGATTGGCGCAAGTCCAGGTAGTTCGGGATCGCCACCAATCCCGGCGCCCCCAACGATCCGATGCGCGGTTCGATCGGCTCGAAGAGCCACATCCTCAGAGGCAACCACGCAGAACGCACCGCCATCTGCCGCCACTGAGGAGTTTGCAGCGGTGATGGTGCCGGCAACTGGCCGTGCGCGTTGGCAATGCCGCATCGTCAGGCTGCGGGTAAACGGATCGGTGGCGATTTGGACTTGCGGATTCAGAGAGAGTTCCTCGCGGACCCTGCTGTGCGCTGCCCTTGCCTTGCTGTGGCTTTCAACTGCCCATTGATCCTGCTCTTCCTGTGAGATTCCCAACAATCCGGCCAGTCTGTCGGCGGCCACTGCCATGTTGGGATCCCTATCGGGCCATGGTGTAAATGCCGCCTGCTTGTAGGGATCAACTTTGCCGGTTGCATCGCTGCCGGAAACCTTCCTCTGAGAATAGCTCTCCACACCGCCAGCCAGCACCACATCTGCGGTTCCTCCAGCGATCATTGCCTGCGCCAGCAACACGGCATCCAGCCCGCTTGCGCATTGCCGATCAATCGTCAGCCCCGCAGCGCGATTCGGCAATCCGAGCGCCAATGAAATCGACCGTGCCGGATTGCCGCCAGGGCCGAGCGCATTGCCGACCACCAGTTCATCGACATCCCCAATGGTCAGACCCGCGTCGGCAAGAGCCTCTGCCGCCGGAATTGTCCCAAGTTCATGCAGAGGCACTTCCGCATAAGCTCCACCTCTGGGCACAACCGGGGTTCTTCTCCCAGCGATGATATAGGCGGGGCGGCTCAATTCCGCTCAGCCTTCAGTTCTTCTGCCAGAGACGCCAAATCGGTCTTGCCTGAAGGCACGAGAGGCCAGCCCTCTCTGCGCACGATCCGAACAGGAGAGTTGTGCGGGCCAAGCTCCGCCCGGCACAATTGCAATAGGCGATCCAGATCTACTGCGCCACCGGCGTCATTGATCATGCCTACCAGCCTGTTGCCCCTCAGAGGATCCGGCTCCACCAGAACTGCAGCATTGCGAACGCCTTGCTGGTTTGACAGGAACCGTTCGGCTTCCTCCGGGTGGACTATCTTGTCTGCAATCTTGACCATCCGGTCCATCCTGCCTGCAAGGTGAAGCCTGCCGCTGCCGTCTAGCCAACCGGCCTCACCGACCGACAGATGATCGCCGTCCCAACGAGCAGGCCCGTTCCGGGTGCCCGCATATCCTTCGAAGAGATAGGGACTCTGCACCCAGACCTCGCCAGTCCTGCCCTGCTGCAGGTTTGACCCGATCCTGATCTTCACGCCCGGATAAGGAAGACCCACAGACTCGACCTCGCTACCGCCGTCGCCGAGCGTGACAAAACTGGTTTCCGCAGAACCGTAGAATTCGTGAACCGCCGCCTGGGGGAACAACCGGAGCGTTGACGCAAGCGTCCCGCTGTCGAGCTTGGAGCCTCCAACAAGCACAAGCCTTGCCGAAGCCACCGGCTGCCTGTGCCGCTTCTCTCCATCCTCCGCCAACAGGCGAAGCAGTGTGGGTGTTGCGTAGATCACTGTGATCTTGCGATCGTAAAGCTCCCTGTTTTGCGCACCAGGATTCATGCCCGAGAGCATGTGCAAGTCAGCTCCCAAATGAACCGCCTCCAGTGCGCCATACAGCGACAGTGAACTCGATAATTCGCCAAGGACCGCATAGCGGTCTTCGGATCCGATGCTCCAGCGCTGCTGATTTACGCTGAAGCTGGCAATCCAGGAACGCTGGGTTCGCCTGACCCTCTTTCCGGTACCGCTGGATCCAGACGTCATGCACTGGAAGCAGCCGCTGGCGAGTTTGCTTCGACTTGGCTCCGATGGCCATGCGCCACGCTGCTCGCTTGTGACGATTGCAAATTCGCGCCCGGCTCGGGCCAATGCCAGCGCCGATGTGAGCGTTTCCGCCGGGCTTTCGTCCTCGGCAACCAGCTGAACAACTTGTCCTGTTTCTTCCGCAATCAGGTTTTTGCCGGAGTTGCCCCCCTCAATTGTCCGCCGCTCATTCGGTCCATGAATTGCACTGGCAGAGTGCCACCTGAAGCGATCCGGGTTCCGCTCATGCGCAAAAGCGACCGCCTCGCTTTCCCCACTGTAGCCCTTGCCAGTCGATTTCGTCATTGCTGCCGCCGGTCCACGATACAACCCGCCACATACAGGCATTCGGCACATGACGAAATTGATTACCGTCCCAACCATGGTTCCGGGTCGAAAAGGCCAATTCCCGATGTGCATGGTGAGGTTGTAATGCCACGTGAGACGTGCCTTCCCTTGCAAGCCGGAATCGCTCAAAAACACAGCATTGATCGGAGCCTGCATAATGAGCCCAGCCGCAATCGAGACATTTTTCGCCATAGAGCCTGCTAAGCTGCATGCGGGTATTCCAGAAACCCCGGTCCCGCTGATTGACCTCGATGTGGCCGAACGCAACCTTCGCCGCTGGCAGAAAAGATGCGATGACGCCGGAATTCACAACCGGCCACACGTCAAGACGCACAAGATGACGGCGCTGGCAAGATACCAGGTGGCGCTCGGTGCAACCGGCATCACAGTCCAGAAACTTGGTGAAGCCGAGGTCATGTCGGAGGCGGGCATCGCGGACATTCTGGTGACCTTCAATATCGTGGGCCGTCCAAAGCTCGACCGGCTGTCAAGACTTGCCAGAACAACCCGCATGTCCACTGTCGCTGACAACCCGACGGTGGTCGATGGCCTTGCCGGGGCTGCCGCCGCCGCAGGAAATCGTATCGATGTGCTGGTCGAATGTGACACGGGAGGTGGCCGCAACGGAGTTCAGACTCCGGAAGAAGCCGTTGTTCTGGCCGAACGCATCGGCGCCGCACCCATGTTGAATTTCAAGGGGCTGATGACGTTTCCGAGGCCCGGAGGCAGGAGGCAAATGGCCGAGTTTCTGGCAGAGGCAGCCACAATGCTCGGGACCGTCAGTTGCGTTTCAGCCGGGGGCACACCGGACATGTGGAACAGCGAAGGCCTCGAACACGTTACGGAATACAGGGCCGGAACCTATATTTTCAATGACCTTGCAACCATCGCCTCCGGGGCGTGTACCGAGGACGACTGTGCCGTCGACGTTCTTGCGACGGTTGTCAGCCGGCCGACAGCAAGCCGGGCAATCATTGATGCCGGATCGAAGTCACTCACTTCCGACAAGCTGGGCGAGCCCGGCTATGGCCGACTGCGCAATTCAGATGCCCGCTTGTACGGTCTGACCGAAGAGCATGGAATGCTCGACGCCAGCAACCCCGGCCGTAAACTGGATGTCGGAGACCATGTGCGCATTATTCCCAACCATGTCTGTCCGGTCATCAACCTGTTTGACCGTGTCGCCATAGCGAAGGCTGGCCGGGTTATCGGTTATTCGAAAGTGGACGCCCGGGGGAAAGTCGCATGATACGGCTGTGTCAGTGCCACTGGCTTTGAGCCTTGAGCAACCGGCCTGCCCTGCCGCAAGGCGCGTTTCCGTCGAACGCCAATACCCCGTTGACATATACTGACCGGATGCCCTCCGCCATTGCGCAAGGATTGTCGAAGGTCGCCCGGTCCAGGATCCGGTCCGCGTCGAAGACCACCAGATCTGCAGCCTTGCCCGCAGCGATGATGCCGCGATCCGCCAACCCAAACACTGCAGCCGACAGGCCCGTCATCTTCCGGATTGCCGCACCGATGGAGAACAACCCCAACTCTCTTGCATATCTGCCTATGACCCGGGGAAAAGTCCCCCACAACCGCGGGTGCGGATGAGTGTCATGCGGCAATCCGTCCGATCCGATAATTGCATTCTCGAACTGGAGAATCCGCTGAACATCATCTTCGTGCATCTGGAAATAGACGGCCCCGGCTGGCTCCAGCATGGCGACGGCCTCGGCCCGGTTGACATCCCATTCATTCTCAAGATCGGCAAGAAACCTGCCGGAGGCCTCCGGCCGCTGCCGGGACCACGAAATCATGATGCGCTCGCAACCGAGAGCCTGTTCTTCGGTCAGGACAGTTGAACCTGCGGTATAGGGATAGACATCCAGATGAACCGGTTGAGTGGTGGACGCCTTCTTGAGAAACGGGAGTGTTTCCCTTGACCGCCCCCAGTTCGATTCACCCGTGCATTTGTGGTGGGAGATGAGGAGAGGAAACCGGGCAACCCTTGCCGTTGAAACCGATTCCTGCAAGCTCTCCATGACGTGAGCGCCCTCATCCCGCATGTGCGTGGTATGGATCCCCATGCGCTCTGCTGCCGCCGAACCCACGGCTGCCACTTCCCCGGGATCGGCAGCTGCATTGGGCGCATAGAACAGGCCGGTAGAAAAGCCGGAGGCGCCCTCGTCCATGCATCTTGCGAGCAATTCTCTCATGGCGGAGATTTCGGCAACGGTTGCCGACCGGGTCACGTCTTCCATGACTGCCAACCGCAGCGCGGAATGGCCAATCAGGGCAATCACATTGACGGCCGGCCGGGCTGCTTCCAAGGCCCTTGCATACCCAGCCATGCTCGGAAACGAATACGCGCCTGCGCCGCCCAGCAGGTTCATTGGTGGTGGCGGGTCGTCATTGAACGTAACCGGCGCCAGCGAAATCCCGCAGTTTCCGGCAACGACCGTCGTTACGCCCTGGCTGAGCTTGGCAAGCATGTCGGGATTGTCGATCACCGCCCTGTCATCATGCGTGTGCGCATCAATGAACCCCGGAGCAAGAGCCAGCCCGGCAAGATCAACCTCCTTGTCCGCCTGGAAATGCGCAGCTTGGCCGTCACGTACAACCGCCTGAATCCTGTCATCACGGACAGCGACATGGCCGCGAAATGGCGGCGAACCAGTGCCATCATGAACCAGCGCATTACGAAAGACAGTTTCAACTTCCAAGACTGCTATCAACCTCCACGGCAAGACCAATGCCGGTGGTCGTCCGTTCGGGTCCAACGGCCCTGCGGACCACAAGCCGACCGGCCACTGATCACAATTCCTGGAACCCTGACATAATCCCTCTCAATGTAAAGGCGGCCTGGCCTGGCAGAGCCCATCCGGTTCCGGGTTGATTGGTCGGCATCATGGTCGGTCGCAACCGGTATCCGGATCGACCATTTCAGGCTGCGGCGCGCAGGCTCAGGTCTTTTGGCCATTCTGAGCCGTTGCGACTGACTGTATACTGTTGCGGCTGAGCGCACGGCTGAACCGGCGAGAGCATGAAGAGGCTGTAATTCCGATCAGGACCGGGACGACCCACTCTCGCGATGCCAGGCTGCAGCTGTTGCAAGGACGACCGCAAGCATGGCGAGCAACGCCGGCATGAGTGGTACTATTTCCGGAGCCGCAGCCCGATAGGCGTCCCGCTGGACCAGCCCCAACCAGTCCCTACCGGACGCAATACGCCCATTTTCAACACGCCGCACTTCCGGCACGCCGTCTTCAATCCAGAATACTCCACCTCCGGAGTTCTCTACGACAGCCCTTACCAGTTCACCGGTTGCCGCGGTTGAGGCGTACTCAACCGGATACGCCACTTCGGCGGCCGCCGTGGTGACCTTGTCGCCGTCCGCAACCCTGTAGAGTCCCGGCTCAACCGCCTCGGACTGCGCAATGATCCTGCCTGGCGAACGCTCGAATGCCTCCAAGCTGATCTCATTCCCGTCAGGACCAATCGCCCGGAAGTCGGGTTCCCTGTCTTCAACGGTGCGGCGCTCAACCACCAACCGTTCGTCCTTCACTTCCACCCGCAGCGCTTCTTCTTCCAGTTCAGGCTCCTTCATGAGCCAATGGATCAGCCGGCGGAGCAATTCAATCTGGGGCCCGCCACCTTCTACTCCTCTGTGCCATAGCCACGCCTGATCGGATGCCAGCAGCGCAATCCGGCCCTCACCGACCCTGTCGAGCAGGAGCAGGGGTCCGCCGTCCTTCACCCCGCTCATCAATGCGTGTCCGCTCGCCTGTTCAATGTCGACCTGACGGAACCAGCGGCCCCATTCAGGTTCAACCGGATCTCCGCTTGCGTCCGCTTCCACACCAGGAAGCCCGGATGTGACCGGATGCCGGTAGCCGGTTTCGGTAAGCCCAGGGCGGAACCCGGTCTCGAAAACCGTGCCGGTCGGCTGTCCAGGGAGGATCGATTCCAGAGCCGTGCTGCTGATGCTTTCGGACTCTGCGAATTCGGGACCAGCGGAAACCAGCAGAGCTCCGCCCTCGGCCACGTACCTGTTCATGTAATGAAAATACACGGAAGGCAGAAATCCCTGCAGCACGTATCGATCGAGGATAATGAGATCGAACGTGTCGATCTTCTCCAGGAAGAGTTCGTTGACCGGAAACGGGATCAGCGCAAGCTCGTCATTGCCAGCCATATCCTGGCTATCGGCATGGCGCAGGATCGTGAAGTGAATCAATTCAAGCGAGTCATCGGACTTCAGCAAATTCCTCCAGGTTCTCTGTCCCGCGTGAGGAAACCCGGAAACAAGCAGAACCCGAAGCCTTTCCCTGACTCCGTTGATGATGACAGAAGCGACATTATTGCGCGCCGTCGTTTCTCCCTCAACCGGGGGCGTGGAAAAAACGGCAAGATTGCGGCCGCGCCTGATCGGACCGATCGGCAATTCCAGTTCCTCGCCTACACGGTAGCTTGCCGTTGGTCCGCCATTTACCGAGACCTCTATCATCGGCCGTTGGGTCAGCTCAGGAAAGTCTCCGGTGTCTTCAAGCAGTGCGGTGACGGGTTGATCCTGTCCCACAACCGCAAAAGCCGGCGCACGCGAGATCGACAATCGCCGGTCAAACTCGCCCCGATGACCAGTGATCAACGCATGAACGGGGAATTCAAAATCGCCTGGTGGTTCCCGGCTGCTGATCTGTCCGTCCGTAATCAACACTGCGGCAGCAACCCGGTCCAGAGGCAGCCCGGAAAGGGCCTGATCCAGCTCGGCCATCAATTCGGTGCCTTCAGTAGCCGGTGGCGGCCGGTTTTCGAAAACAAATTCCCTCAATTCGATCCCGTCAAACCTCTCGACGCCAGCCTTGATGGCGGATGCCGCCTTGGAGGTATCGGCTGTACGACTACCGATCTCCTGACTTGCCGATCTGTCCTCAAGCACCAGAATGATGTCGTCGAAGTATTCCCGCACCTCCCGGCTCAGCGACGGATTGAGGACAGCTCCCAGCAGCAGGGCCAGCATAAGCGCCCGAGTGACGATGCCAGGCTGCCGGCGCCACACCTTGTAGAGAACGAGCGCCAATGATGCTGCCGCAAGAGCAGCTATGAATGGCCAAGGCAGGAGCGGGTCGACAAGAACTTCGAAGAGCATTCACTCTTCCAGCTTACGGACCAGGGCATCAACATGAACCTGGTCCAGTTTGTAGTTGCCGGTCAAGGCATGCATGACCAGGTTGATTCCGAACCGGTATGCGAGCTCACGTTGCCAAACACCTGCTTCACCGGCACCCACCGCAAACATCGCGGTTCCATCCTCGTTCATTGCCCAGGCAGAAGCCCAGTCGTTGCCTCCGATCACAACAGGAGTAACGCCATCGACTCCCTTGGCGGCCTCCTGCAATGCCACTGCTGCCTCCGGCGGGCCCGATTGCTCGACCCAGATGTTGCCGGCGTAGCGGCCAGGAAACTGCTCAATGAGATAGTAGCTGCGGGTCAGCGTGTGTCCCAAAGAGGGCAGACCAAGTGGCGGGAGCCCTAGCGGTCCTGCTATCTCGACAAGCCGGTCGGCATTCGAACTGGCAGAACTGTAGCCGCCGACGATTGCATCTCGCGTGTCAAACAGGATCATGCCGCCAGTTCGCAAGTAGTTTCTCAGGTTCCGTACGGCTTCCTCCGACAATTCGGGACCAACCGGCGAAACCGGCCAGTAAATCAAGGGAAACATGGCGATGGCACCGCTTTCCGGATCGACTCCAATCGGATCGGCAGGCCTCACGGTTGTGCGGAGTTCGAGCATGCGGGACAGGCCCCTGAGCCCGGCTCTCGAGACTGCATCAAGCCTTGAATCCCCAGTTACCATGTAAGCGAGCACAGTGTTCTGAACGGCTTCCACTGCCTGTTCATCTGTGAGTTCGGCCTCGCCGGATGAAGGCAGGATCAGGAAAACTAGTGCCAGAGCCGCAAGGGATTGCGATACAAGCCTGCCGCCAATCCTGACCGTTGCAATGGCTTCGAGCAGGAATAACAACAACGCCAGCGCCAGCAGCGGTCCCTTGAAAGCTGTTGTGTGGCCGGCTGACTCCGACAGGACGGTGGCCTCCGGGGGCCATGACGCCTCGGCAAGCATGGTTGGATCGGACACGGCGTTGATGGCAGCCATGCGACCGCCGGATTGGTAGATGCCAGGTGGCAAACGGGAAGAGGCCTTGCCTTCCTCCATCAAGTCGCCGGATACAGCCGGAGCCCCATCGGCATTGCCCAGCACCCCGAATGCATCGATGTAGCCTGTCGGAACCCATGGTGCACCGGTATTCATCATCTCCGCACTTCGGCTGGATGCGCCAGCTGACATGGCAAGACGTTCAAGCATTTGCGGAAACAGTCCTGAAAGGGGAAGGGTTGACCACTCCGCATTTGCAGAAACGTGAAAGAGCACGACCAGCCCAGCCTCAAACCCCCGCGCCGTAACCAGGGGCGTCCCATCCTCAAGCCGGGCCAACGTCCGCTCTGAGAGCATCGGCCCCGGCTGGGCCAGAACCTGGCGGGTTACCGTGACATCGCCAGCCCCCCGCAAACCGGCAAATGGGGAGTCCGCCGGAAACTCGCTGAGCGGCTTGGGTTCATCCCAGGACATGCTGCCACCAAGCACTCTGGAACCGGGGCGAAGCCGGACAGGGTACAAGTCATCTGCCGCCGCCGTTGAATCACTTTGCGCAGCAAGTTGCGCGCCTGCGAACCTGATTAGTAGGCCACCCTGTTCTACCCAGGAACGCAACTCCTGCAGTTCCGTAATCGGCACCGGAACGCCGTCAGCAATGACGACAACATCCGGCTTTTGTTGCAGAACCTCGTTCAGACTGCCCTGAACAAGTTCAGCAAACTGCTCGACAGCCCGTTTAAGGTAATGAATCGACGAGAGCAGCGCACCAGCCTCCTCCGCCCGCCGTCCCGTCACAAGTCCGACACGGCGTTGCGAGATGCTGTCGGCGACCAGAACCACTGAACCGGCAGAATTGCTGGAAGCCACCTCGAAACCGAAGATCCGATTGCGAAGCTGCAAGGGAAGCCGAAACTCGGCAACTGCCTCGTTGGTCGCAGGCGAGAGCGATACTTCTGATGCCGCCAGTATGCCACGCCCACCTGCCGGGACGTTTCCGACTGCCTGAACCGGAATGGCTACTGGTTCTTCAAGCATCAGGGCCGCAACCGGTACAGTGATACTGCCTCCGGCCGCATCGGGAGTTCCGAGTGCAACAACCGGTTCGGACGGTTTCAATACGGTCACGGTTCCCCGGTCCAGCAACAGGCCCGCAAGCCTGTCATGACCCGGGTAACTGACCCCATCTGAAAACCACCAGGTGTCGAAGGGTCCTTCAATATGCGAGTTGATGAATATCCCGGCCTGTCCTCCATCCGGCAGCCACGGATTGGGCGAAAGGACGGGCAAGCGGTCACTCCAGGCAGCAGCATCGCCAAATCCCTCGAAGCTGTCTGGTGGATCTGAAGCCAGCAAAACGAAAACCGGCGTGCCAGCCCGGCGGAGACTATCCAGCGTCTGTTGAACTGCGGTCTGCCTGGTTTCCCATCCTGGTGCCCCGGCCCAACTGCCATCCACCACAAGCAGAGCCGGGTTGTCGGATTGCTCGACCATTGGCGCGTTGGCGACATCAATCGGGTCAGCGAAGGCGATGATCGCTATTGCGAGCGCAGCCAACCGGACCAGGCGAAGCCATAGTGGAATGGAATTTGTCTCGGTTTCCTTGTCCCGCAAGCCGCCAAGGAGTGCTACCGGCGGAAAATCCTGCATGCGCGCTGGCGGCGGCAAGTTCCGCAGCAGGAACCAGAGCAGCGGCAGCGCAAGCAGGCCGAGAAGCACCAGCGGCTCTGTGAACCCGATCGGACCGATCACGAACACAGAAGACCACCCTCGCTGCCCAGACTGGCGCACAGCCAGTGCAGTGTGCCTCGGACGTCGCCATCGGTGACATGCAACCTGCTGCTCCAGCCGAAATTGCCAGCCAACGCGGCAACTGCTTCGATCCGTTCTTTCAGCCGGGAGGAATAGTCGTCCTTCAGCCGCCTGGCCTGCAAAGACTCGAACTCCAGCCTACCACCCATGCTCCTGAACAATGTCCTTCCGTCAAACGGGAAACTCATCTCGAAGGGGTCCAGGATCTGTATCAGCACCCCGCCAACCTCCCGGTCCGCCAGGCCGTTAAGAGAAGCAGTCAGATCGTCCATTGGCGCCAGAAAGTCGGATAGCAACACCAGGCGAGCGGCGCGTGGCAGTTCAACCCGGCCTGGAACTCCGTATTCCGTGTCCTCTCGGCCGAACAGTTCGAATGCCATCCGGTCTATCTGCCGCAAGCCTGGACGCGGTTGTTCAGGGCTGCCTACCACCCCAACACGTTCCTCGTTCTGTGCAAAGAGAATTGCGAGAGCCAATGCAATCAGCCGTGCCCTATCCGCCTTGGTTCTCCGGCCCTGGTCGCCGCTGAACTGCATGGACCTGGAGTTGTCGGCCCAGAACATCACTGCGTTCGAAGTCTGCATTTCCTTGTCGCGTACGAAATGGTCGTCCGACCTCGCCGAGCGGCGCCAATCGATTAGCCGCGCCGGGTCACCTTCCTGCGCTGGCCTGAACTGCCAAAACTCTTCACCGACACCGCGACGGCGCCTGCCATGCGCCCCGGGACGGAGACTTGCGTCAGCCTGCCGTGCTTCAGCAAGGGACCGTTCCAATCCGGCTACCGCTGCGAAGGCCCGCCGTTTGAGATCAACTTCGCTCTGCGCATTCGCAGTCGAGTCTGGGAGCATGGGCCTCACTCGTGGCGGCGAACCGCCTCTGCTATCAGATCCTCCACCGTGCCACCTCTGGCCCTTGCCGCAAACGTCAGTGCCATCCGGTGGCAAAGCACCGGCCGGGCCAGCGCAGCAACATCATCGGCCGAGGGAGACAGCCTGCCTTGAAGCAGCGCCCGGGCGCGTGTCGCAAGCATCAGAGCCTGCGTTGCCCTCGGGCCAGCTCCCCACTCTACGGCTTCTTCCGCATTCCCGGATGCATCGGCAGAACCGGGGCGGAGGGATCGCACAACATCCAGAACGCGGTGAACAACCGTTTCCCCGACGGGCAATCTGCGGACGAGTTCCTGGGCCTTGAGCAACTTGCCGGCGTCGAACACCGTGCTGATGGGGGTCTCCGTCGTTCCGGTCGTTTCAACCACGATGCGCCGTTCTGCTTCCCTGTCGGGGTAGCCGATATCAATTCTGAGCAGGAAACGGTCCAGCTGGGCTTCTGGCAGCGGGTATGTACCTTCCAATTCGATCGGATTCTGGGTTGCAAGCACATGGAATGGCTTCGGCAGGGGCCTGGTTGCTCCCGCTACGGAAACGGATGTTTCCTGCATCGCCTGCAGCAGCGCGGACTGGGTGCGAGGACTTGCGCGGTTGATCTCGTCTGCCATGAGAAGTTGACAGAACACCGGCCCTTCCAGGAATCGAAAACTCCGCTTTCCTTCATCGTCCGTTTGCAGAACTTCCGAACCGAGAATGTCAGCGGGCATCAGGTCAGGAGTGAACTGGACACGGCTCGACGACAGCCCCATGACCGTGGCAATCGTCGAAACCAGGCTAGTCTTGCCAAGCCCCGGCACGCCGACAAGCAGGGTATGCCCGCCTGAAAGAAGCCCAACCAGCGCAAGTTCGACGACCTCGCCCTGCCCGATGATCCGCCTTTCGATCATGTCCCGCGCCGAGCGAAGTCCTGATCCCAGCTCCTCGAACTGGTGTTGTATATCGTCGGCACTGTCGGTCATGACAGCTCCCCCGCAAATGGTTAGAATTGGTGCGGGCAAGCCCGACAAGTGGAAATGTAACTGAACGATGCCGGAACTGAAAGACAAACGCCAACCCGGAAATGCGCCATCGGCGGAGAATATCCTCGCTCAGGCGGGCAAGTCCGCCAAGCGGGGACCTGCCCCGGTTCATCTGTGGAACCCGCCATTCTGCGGCGATCTCGACATGAGGATCGCCCGGGACGGACTCTGGTTTTATCTGGGAACACCGATTGGCCGCAAATCAATGGTCAAGCTCTTCTCTTCAATCATCCGCAAGGACGGCGACGAGTATTTTCTCGTAACACCGGTAGAAAAAGTCGGCATCCGTGTCGATGACGCTCCCTTTGTCGCCATCGACTTCGAAGCCGACGGGCAGGACCGGGACCAGATTGTCACGTTCACGACCAACGTTGACGAGGAAACCATCGCCGGTCCCGATAAACCGATACGCGTGCTGAGAGATCCCGAGACCGACGAGGTATCGCCCTATGTGCTGGTTCGCTCCAATCTTGAAGCCCTGATCGACCGCAAGAGTTTCCACCGGCTGGTCGAACTCTGTGTCCATGAACCCGTCAACGGCGAAAGTTGGTTCGGACTCTGGTCGGGAGGCGAGTTCTTCCCCTTCATACCCTCCCGGGAATTGGAATAGCCGGGCTTCAGTGGGCCTGAGCCCAGTTCTTTGCCCAGCCTGAATCCACCACCAGCGGCGGCGAGATCTGCGCTGCCGGCCTGTCGGCGCGTTCCATGACTGATTTCACAACCTCGGCAACATCTCCAACCGCATCCTCGCGAACCTCGAAAAGCAGCTCATCATGAACCTGGACAAGCATTCTGGCCGGCATGCCATCGATGGCAGCCGGAATGCGGATCATTGCGCGGCGGATGATATCGGCGGCTGTGCCCTGGATCGGCGCATTGATGGCGCCGCGTTCGGCGAACCCTCGTGCAGGCCCCTTGTCGTTAATGCCCGGCGTATGGATTTTCCGGCCGAACAGCGTCTTGACCAGCCCCTCTTTCCGCGCAGCCAACTTGGTTTGTTCCATATAGTCCTTGATGCCCGGAAACCTCTCAAAGTAGGTGTCTATGAACTCGCTGGCCTCGGAGCGGGGGATTTTCAGGTCCCGGGCAAGGCCAAAACTCGAGATCCCGTAGATCACTCCGAAATTGATTGCCTTGGCCCTGCGGCGGGTGAGGGGGTCCATGTTCTCTATGGGTACATCAAAAATCTGGGATGCGGTCATGGCGTGAATGTCGAGGCCTTCGGCAAAAGCCTGCTTCAATGCGTCGATGCCGGCGATATGGGCCAGAACCCGGAGTTCTATCTGACTGTAGTCCAGCGATAGCAGGACATGGCCCTCTTCCGCCGTGAATGCCTCGCGGATGCGTCGGCCCTCTTCGCTACGGATGGGAATGTTCTGGAGGTTGGGGTCGGTCGACGCCAAGCGTCCGGTGTTAGCCCCCGAGATCACATACGAGGTATGAACTCTGCCGGTTTCCGGATGAATGTGCTCCTGAAGGGAGTCCGTGTAGGTTGACTTGAGCTTGGCCATCTGCCGGTAATCGAGGACCTTGGAAGGTAGCGTATGGCCCTCCGCCGCCAGGTCCTCGAGTATCTGCGCGCCGGTTGCGTAGCCACCCGTCTTGAGCTTCTTTCCTCCCGGCAATCCCTGCTTTTCGAAGAGGATCACTCCGAGCTGCTTGGGGCTGGCAATGTTGAAGCTCTCGCCCGCAAGCTCGTGGATTTCACCTTCCAGTTCCCTGATCCGTGACTCAAACTCGCTTGACAGCTTTTCCAACTGCCGCCTGTCGACCTTGATGCCCTCCATCTCCATGTCGGCCAGCACCGGGATTAGTGGGCGTTCCATGGTCTCATAGACGGTCTTGCCTCGTCGACGGTGGAGCATCGGCGACAGGGTCCGCCATAATCTCAGTGTGATGTCGGCGTCCTCGCCGGCGTATTTTGTAGCCTCGGCGATGTCGGTGCGATCGAACGTGATGGCGGATTTGCCCGATCCGATCAGGTTTTTGATCGGTATCGGCTCATGACTCAGATATTCGCGGGAGAGCGCGTCCATGGAAAACCGATGCAGACCCGAATGCATGGCATATGAGATCAGCAACGTGTCCTCGACAGGCGAAATCCGGATTCCGTTCCGGGCAAAAATCTTGAAATCGTATTTGATGTTCTGCCCGATCTTGAGGATCGACGGATCCTCCAGAAGCGGTTTCAGCGCAGTCAGAACAACCTCTGGTTCCAACTGTTCCGCGACACGCAAATCAGGGTTCTCAAGCGTAGGCTCACCTGGCGACACATGTGCAACCGGTATGTAGCACGCCTCGCCGGGTTCGACAGCAAGGCTGATGCCGACCAGCCTGGCTCTCATTTCATCAAGGCCGTCGGTTTCGGTATCAACGGCCACATAACCCCGATCACGCGCCTTGCTGATCCATTCTTCAAGCGCTTCAAGGCTGGTCACGCATTCGTATGACTCGGGATTGAACGGAAGCGGCGGTGACTCCCCGGCATCGCCAGTGCCTGCATCAGCCTCGGCGGCAGCAGCGCCCGCAAGCTGGCGGAATTCCGGAACCGGCACCTGGTAATGCTCGGCAACTCTCCGAACAATGGTTCTGAACTCCTGCTCAAGCAGGTACTCCATGAGTTGCGTTGCGTCGGGTTCTCTGGCTTCGAGACTGTCCAGTTCGAGGTCCAGCGGCGCATCGCAGGCGAGAGTGACCAGTTCACGCGACATGCGGATTTGGTCGGCATTTTCGACGAGAGACTGGCGCCGTTTGGGTTGGCGGATCTCGCCGGCCCGCGAAAGCAGCGTGTCCAGATCACCGAACTCGTCAAGCAGCTGCGCCGCTGTCTTGACGCCGATGCCCGGGGCCCCTGGGATGTTGTCAGTCGAGTCACCGGCCAAGGCCTGCAAATCTATCATCTTTTCGGGATCTACGCCGAACTTCTCCCTGACCTCTTCACGTCCGATCCAGACATTCTTCATCGGTTCATGAAGACTGATTCCGTCGCCAACCAGCTGCATCAGATCCTTGTCTGAAGACAGAATGGTGACCTCACCACCCGCGCGGCGCGCCCGGCTTGCCAGCGTTGCAATGATGTCGTCTGCTTCGAAATTCTCGAGTTCAAGACAGGCGAAATTGAAGGCGCGTGTTGCCTCCCGGGTCATCGGAAACTGGGGTATGAGATCTGGCGGAGGAGGAGGCCGGTTGGCTTTGTATTCCGGGAAGATGTCGTTTCTGAAAGTCCTGCCCGAATGATCGAATACCACTGCGGTATGCGTTGCCGGGTGGTCTCCCGTTCGATCCTGAACGGTCTTGAAAAGCATGTTGCAGAAGAAATGAACCGCCCCGACCGGCGTACCGTCGCTCCGGTAACGGTTCCGCGCCGGCAAGCTCCTCTCGGCCATGAAGAAGGAACGGAACACATAGCCCGAACCGTCAATCAGTTGCAGATGATGCCCCTTGCCGAACCCTGCCATTTCAGCCGTTCCGCATCCGCCATTCAGGCATGGTGAATCCGGCGCGGTTTCCGATGGTCAACCCCCCGGGTCCGCCGGGCCACCTGCCAGCACGAACCTCTTGTCGCAGTATCCGCATTCCACCCAACCCGTATCCTCGGGAATAGTGTACCATACGCGGGGGTGGCCAAGCACTCCACCACCTTCACAGCAAACCCTCACTGAACTGACAATCTCAATCTCCGGGGGATCAATGACATCAGGCGTCACGCCGTTCGCGTCCTTCATGCCGCTATTTCCCTTGCGACTGGATCATGATGCCAAGCCGCCGTCCGCCAATGACATGTACGTGCATGTGAGGGACATCCTGGACACCATCAGGTCCCGAATTGGCGACGAGCCGGTAGCCGTTGCCACCAGCGGACTGGGCCGCGCCCGAACGGCTGCAGACCTCGCCTACCGCCCTTACGAAATCTGCCATTTCTTCGGCAGATGCCTCGGCAGCAAAATGGTCGAAATTGACATAAGGTCCCTTCGGGATAACCAGCACATGTACAGGTGCTCTTGGAGCAATGTCATTGAAGGCGAGGCAATGATCTGTTTCCAGTACCTTGTCGCAGGGAATGTCACCGCGCAGGATCTTGGCGAAAATGTTGTCTTTGTCGTAACTGTAGCCCACCATCTGCTCCGCAATTCCTGGCCGAACCCCTAAGGCAGCCACAAACTGCCGGTCGCTGGATTCCGGGCAATCTATACTTTCTGCCCACGCCTACGGCAACAACAGCGTGCAGAGCGCATCATGAACTTGGAGAAAACTGGACACACCCCTCCCAAGGCAATCTGTTCACTTATTCGACCTCCGTTTCTGGCAACCCAACCGGGAATTCGGGTCAACCAGCGCGTCAACTTGCCAAGCCTGAACAACCGGCCGGAACCTTGACAAATGCATGGCTCCGGTTGCTGCCCGCGGAACTGTTCATTGACGATTTGCTGGCCAGCCCTGCGCCTGGCAATGCCGCCGAATTCGCTGATCGCCAATGCCCTGTAGACTAAGCTGTCGGAGCTTCCTTGACAGGCCAGAAGGGTCCGGCGGGGTCTCGAAAACGGCGTATCGGCAAACCTGAGAAACAGCGGTACAATTCTGTCGCTGTGCACCGCTCCCGGCACTGCCCTGTTCGCCTGCTGCTTGTTTATCCATTGAGGCGGCGGTGCCCTGTTCTTGTTTGCTGCACTGACCTACTCCTGCTGAATGCAGCCGCAACAGTTCCGCGCATTCTGGAAACGGTTGGAAGCATGGCCCCATCCGAAAAGCCGGGACACAGGACACAGCGCCTCAAGGGGCAATCCGGCCTTCGGGGTAGAAACACCTTCCTACCTGCGTATCGGTTCCAGTTCGAAAGGCCCAGTGTGCCAAGTCAGCCCCAGTGCCCGGTAGATTTGGTGTGCGTCCGCTGTTGCCTTGCTCGGCATCCCGAATTTCCGCCAGCTCGCCCGATGACTGACAATACCGATTTGCAGATTTGCCAGTGCTCGGCGGATCCGGTCGGGATCCATCGCATTTCCCAGCGCAGTCAAACGGTGGCACAAATGCTGCATGCAGCAAAACGCCATGTAGCAAATGGCAATATGCGCCTGCACCCGGCGGTCACTCCACGTCACGACCGGACGGAGTTTCATGTCTTGCCTGTTCGTTGCGAAGCTGGTTTCGATCTCCGCCAAGCGCCGGAACTGGACAACCAACTCACTTGGGTCAATGTCCTTGCAGCCCCAGGCCAAGACTCCTTCCAGACCGTCCCATTTGGCAGCCTCGGCAATCCTGTTTTCGTTCAGGATCGCCCTTCCTTCCTTGAAATCGAGAAACCGGACCGCGGCGTTCTTGCTCCTTGAGATCGACACAGCATCTGTAGCCAACCGTTTACGCAAACCTGCAAGCTGACTCGCCCGGGTGCGAGCGTGCATCTGGGCAAGGCGCGACGACCATGTGACCACAAGCTGGCTATTGTCATCCTCAATGCTGCGCAGGCGTTTGATCGAGTTTGAGTGCTCTTGCCTGTTCCACGCCTCGTATCCATCCGGATCAAGGATTTTCTGTTGCACCTCTGCGCTGAACTTCGTCATCGGAAAGTTGCCAAGGGCATAAGGGGTGCCCCGCTGCTCCAGTGCCGCCCGGTTCTTCTCACCGATCAACGCCGCATCTGCCACCAACGTAATCGTTGTGCCTGGAAACCTCTGCTCCTGCCGGTCAAGAGCGTCAACCAGGGTGTTACCTTCATAGCCAGAGCCGGGAAACAGCTCGTATCCTACCGGAAGACCCTCAGGCGTCATCAGAAGAGCCAGCACCACCTGCATGTGCAGCGGCCCTTCGTCCTCGGTGTACCCAAATTCCGGCAGGTCGCTCTCCCACTCGCTTTCGATGAAAAGCGTAGTGGTGCAATAGAATAGGGATGTCATCGGCTGCGGAAGGAGTGTCTGCGCCATCGCCAGTGAGCGATTGCACATCTCATCAACCCTTGTGTCGTCGAACAGGTCCATGCTCTTGTGGACGCGATCCGGTTTCAGTGACAGATTGCTGTGCAACTCGGACTCACCAGTCCGTTTTTGTTTCGATTGCGGCAGGGCAACCCGCGCCATCACCAACTCCCTGATGTGACGATTGGCGCTCATCTGGCGGGCACCGAACAGTCTGTCCCAGCCAATCCGGTCGTAGACCTCGCCCACTGCCTCTCTTACCCCGACAACGTTTCGGGATTCTTCGCGGCATTCAACCAGGTCTACATCGAACGGACCGGAGTCTACGTCGGCCTGTAGTGGCCGCCCGGCCTCGCCGACAAACTGTTTCGGTTTCAAAGAGGCCTCATCGCCCGCCTGCTTGGACTTGATCTCTTCAATGATAAAGCGGGCAAGGGCTTCAAACTGCTCAAGCTCGACCGCATTGGTTGCAGTACCGACATGGCGGACTACGCGCTGGATGTCCTTGTTGCCATTACGAACGGACCTGACGATCTGGACCTTTGTCCTCTTGCCATCGGCAAGCTCTTTTCGACGAATGAACATGGGCGGAATTAAGGCGATAAGTCCGCAGCCGTCACGCGCAAAATCGGGGCATCTTCTGTCAAATTCAGGAATCCGGACTGTCAAACCAATCGAAGCAGGGCTAGATAACCCAAGTCTGCCAGTGCTGTCTGAGGTCAGTCAACTGCGACGCAAAAGCAAACCACCCTGACTGCCGAACACAGCATCGACATCAGTTATGTCGTAGACCAGCTACGCAAGTTCTCGGCGATCTGCTTGGGCAGGAGTTCGCAGAGAAAATCCCTCGCCCGCTTGTGGTCTTTGATGAGCAGCCAGAACAAATTGTCAAACCGTGTGAGTGAATCCTCCATACGCCTCGCCCTCCTTGTTGCGGTCATGAACTGCGGTTTTTGGAATAGTGTGCGAATTTATCGCATCATGAACGTCCCGTGAGTTCACAAGGCCTTGAGAACGCGGTTGAGCCGATCGGCAAAAGCATCATCGCCCGGATCAAGGCCCAGATCACCGAGCCGCTCATGCCACCGTACCGTGGCCTTCGACAAGGCATTGGGCATGCCGAGATCCTTCAATGTCGTGATCACCTCGCGCATTTCGGCGGCGCGACGTTCTCCATGCACGATCATGCGCTCCAACACGTAGCTGCCTTGGGTGGTCCAATCGATGTCGGGATTTGATCCGCTCAGGGACTCGACCACATGTTCCAACACACCGGCTCTCTGAGCGGCCAGGAAGCACTCGGCAAAGAGAGCTTCTGTCCCTTTGATCATCACGGATCGCAGCATCTTGATGGTTGAGGCCCGACCGATTTCCGCGCCCACGACGGTGGGCCGCATCCCGAGGCCCGACAATGTGTCCGCCGCATCTTCCGCATGAGGGCCCGAGAGTAGCAGCGGCACTTCGTGGCGATTGGGATAGACGGGTGTCATGACGGCAACGTCGACATATCGCCCTGATGCTTGGCCAATGGAATGCGCGGAAAGTTGCTTGGTGCTCGGAGCGCAGGAATTGCAGTCGAGCCAGAGACTGTTTCCGAGGTCGCACTCAGCTGCGCACTTTGCAGCGACGGGCGCTTGGTCCGCAGTGACCAGAGAAAAAATGATGTCGCGATCCAAGAGCGCATCAGCCAGTCTGTCCGCCCCCGCCACGCCATGGGTAGCGTAGTCGCTCAGCTTCGCGTCGCGAGTCCTTGGGTCGCGCGTTTTGATGTCAAATGCGGAGACAGAAGCATCCGCCGCACGCCAGCCTGCCACAAACGCCATGGCCGCCTCGCCGAAACCAACACTGCAGATTTTGACTATGTCGCTGCCCTCACGCTTGGTCTTGATCAGGACTCCGTAACCAAAACCAAACCTCAGAACGAAGTTGGAATTGGCTTCGCGGTCCGGCGGTGTCGGTTCCCGCACCGATCGTTCAGACTTCGTCTTCCAGGGATCTAGCAGATGAGGAGGTCATCACTGACGAGAAGAACCGGCATGCCGAAAATAGAGGATATTCGGCGCAATCTCCATATTGACGGATTGATCAAGTTGGAGACCACGGCACCTCGTGACATGTCGCGAGTAACGGTTTCACCGGGTCTTGCAGTGCGCATGTGTGGCAAGGATTTTGCGGCCAGTGCCTGACAGCGTCGACAGGGCTGCGCTTTGCGAATTCAACTGCCAGGTGCCGTCTGCTGCGGCAGTCCGTTCATGCGGTCAATCTGTCCGAAGGCAAGCCGTTGTCTGGTCGGTTTGCGAACCTGGTCCAGCATCTGTGCAACAGAGCGGTTGCCGACGGCGTGGCCTGCCGAAACTCCCCTCGAACGACAGATGTGGACGGAAAAACCGGCGTCCTGGACACAACCTGGTCCGCAACTCCACGACAACCGTGAAGAGGTGCTGAAATCCACCCCTGACCCCACGATTCCCGCAAAAACTAAGCCGAACGATTGGTTGGGTCTTTCAAGATCCAGCAGAAGAAACCGGGATGTACCCACGCAATCCAACGCGGAAATCCGCAATGCGCGATTAAGCGCATTCTCGGTTTCCGCAGTCGCTCGCCAGCATTCAGATTGAGGCAACTGCCAAGTTCCATTCTTTGGCATACGTCGACATCAACGAACATGTCTCTGAAGTCGGATTCAGATAGGCGACACCCTGAGAGGATAAACCGCGATTTGGCACCCCAAGCAGTGCAGCCCCGTGGCTTGTCCCGGTTGTACTGTCCATCGGAATCACGTGCGAGGAGGATGCTGCGCCCAGCATCCAGAGGTACGGTTTGTTTCGAGTGAATGGACCCTCCACGACAACAGAGCCCTCATGTCCGACGAGTTCGAGGCAGCGCGCCGTCACGAGCGCGAGATAGAATCCGACTGCTGCGGACCTTTGCCCGGAACCAATTGGAGGCTCTTCACCACGCCAGCAGGCATTTTCGCCGGCGTAAGGGCCGGTCTCGGGCACAAGAGCGGGAAACAGCATTGAACGTCGGGTTAGCACCTCCAGAATTTCCGTGTCATTTGCGTCAACCGGTTTCCCTCCGAGCGCAATGTCGTATTCCCGACCGCCCATGAAGCGCGCTGACGGCACGGCCTCACCGAAGGCGTTGACATTGACCAACGTGTCGAGCGCCGGGTCGAGAGTCACAGTCTTGCCGCCAACCGTCATGGCGATCACCCAAGTGCCCGTCGAGACGACACCAAAGGGGGGCTCAAGTGTGACAAGATGCGAAAGCAGCGATGCATTCGAGTCATGAATGCCGCAATGGACGGGAGTTCGCGCATCTAGCCCGGTTCGCTGCGAAATCTCTGGCAAGACAGGCCCAAGAACATCGCCAGGTTTGCGGGGCGGTGCAATTTTTTCATTGATGCCGAGAGTTTCCGGAAGTGACGAAAACACGCCGTTGAATGGGTTCCACAGGTCGGTATGGCAGCCCAAAGACGTTACGTCCGTTGCATGAACTCCCGTGAGACGGTGCGCCCAGAACTGCGGGTAAGTGACAACCTGATGGACCTTTTCGCGCAACTGCGGGTCGGTCTCGAACTGCCAATGGATCTGAGCGCCGAGGTTGAGACCCATCGAAAGGCGCGGTGACCCGGTCTCGGAAAAGGGTGGCCGGATCTTGTCATAAGCGGCAGCAACTTCGTCAGGTCCAGCATGCTCATAGTCGAGGATCGGAGCCGCCAGCGATCCGTCGCTGCAAAGCAACGCTCCTGCCGCGCCGTGGGTAGTGACCGTTATGGCGTCAATGCCATGTTCAGCTTGGTAGCTTTCAAGCCCATCGAGCAGGAAGTCCCAATGTCCTTCCACGTCGAAATGCGGATATGGCGGGCCGGGCAAAACGGCATTCGGCCGCGTGATGACCGCAATTTCGGACAGGTCTGACAGGCGAACGAGCGCCAATTTGGCGTTCGTCTTGCCAATGTCGATGACGGCAATGTGCCCGTTGGTCATGGCATGTGAAAGACGGGTGTGAGCGCCGTCGCAACCGGTTCGTTATTGTCACGTGTCTCCATGATATCGGCCATGTGTGCCCACCACTTCTTCATGACCTCTTGGGCCGGCAGATCGTCCATCTTGTGGTCGTCCTTGCGCCAAAGGACTCCGAAGAGGATGTTCGTCTCTTCGTCAAGGTGGATAGAGTAATCCGAAATGCCTGCCTCGTTCAGGAGCGTGACTAGCTCCGGCCAGATCTCATCATGGCGCTTGATGTACTCTTCCTTCGCACCGGGATTGAGGCGCATCTTGAAAGCATGTTTTTCCATCCCGATCCCTCCTGACTCTATCGCTTTTCCGCTTACGTTCGCCATTTCTCCCACAAGCGCGGCAGCGCGATGACCCCAATCAGAAGCGCGCCGATGACAATCGACATCACGATGCCCGGCACGTTGAGCAGGCCGAGACCAAACGTCACCAGCCCCATCACAAAGGCCGCGATCACAACGCCTGGGATCGAGCCCGAGCCGCCGAGAATGCTGACCCCGCCCAGAACCACCATGGTGACGATTTCCAGCTCCCAACCAAACGCGATCGATGGGCGCGTTGAGGCGAGGCGCGAAGTCAGGCAGATGGCCGCTACCCCTGACATGAGGCCAGTGAGCATGAAGAGAATGAACTTCACGCGGGCGACCCGGATGCCCGAGAACTCGGCGCCAACCGGGTTGTTGCCTATGGCATACACCGCCCGGCCGAAGTTCGTCGTATGGAGGACAACGAAGTAGATCATGGCGAGAAGGGCGAAGAGCACGAACTCGAAAGAGATCACCCAGAACACGTAACCCTGACCGAAGAAGGCGAAGTCAGACGAATAGCCGCGATAGGCCTGATCGCCGAGAACGATGTAGCTGATCCCGCGAAACAGACTCATTGTGCCAATGGTCACGACAATTGAGGGCAGGCCCATCCGCGTGACGAGAAAGCCGTTGAAGGTGCCGCAGACCAGCCCGACACCGAGCCCGATCAGCACCAGGCCCGGCGTGCCGACCCCGACTTGCACTGCAGCTCCCATAGCCGTCGACGCAAGCGCGATGATCGAGGCTACGGAGAGGTCGATCTCACCCGCGATGATCAAAAGAGCCATAGCGAAGGCGATCATCGCCTTTTCCGTGAAGTTGAACGTCATGTCGCTGAGATTCCACGCGTTCAGAAAATACGGCGAAGTGAAGCTGTTCACGATGAAAATCGCAATGGCGACGGCCAACAGGAGCGTTTCCCATCTCTTCAGGCGACGCTCCAGCGGGGATCGCAGTCTGTCCGGAACGAAGCGGATCGTATCGTTCATGTCGCATGCTCCGCGCGTTTGAGAATGATCCGTCCCTTCTCACGATTGGCCTGCGCGTTCAGAGCGACGGCAATGATGATCGCACCGCCAGAGATTGCCAGTTGCCAGAAGGGAGAAATGTCGACGACGGGCAGCGCGTTCCTGATGATACCGAGGAACAGCGCCCCGAGCATGGCGCCTGCCACGGTGCCGATGCCTCCCATGATTGCCACGCCGCCGATCACACAGGCCGCCACGACATCCAGTTCGAACCCGCCGGCGAGATCCACGAAAGCGACGGCAAAACGCGACACCCACAGGTATCCGGTCAGACCCGCCAAAGCCCCTGAGATCGTGAAGGCCCAGAACTGTGTCTTCCCGACGTCGATCCCCGCATATGTGGCGGCATGGGGGTTGCCGCCGGCCGCATAGAACGCGCGTCCAAGCGTGGTGCGGGTCATCACGAGAGAGAAGAACACAACGGCGGCGATTGCTATCCAACTCATCACCGGCAAACCGAAAAGTTCTGCCCTTGGAAACGCCTTGAACGGATCGCTGAATTCGTGGGCGTTGACCCATTTGCCCTCGGACAGCAGGAAGATGGTCCCGCGGAAGATCGTCATCGTTCCGAGGGTCACGACGATCGGGGGAATGGCGAGTTTCCAGACAAGGACACCGTTGAACATTCCCAGAAGCGCGCCGAACGCAACGGAGATGACGATGATCACCGGCACAGGCAGACCGGGTAGGGCGACATTGATCATCGCGACGACCATGCCAGTGAGCGCAAGGTTGGCCGCGACGCTCAGATCAATGCACCGGGTCAGGATAACGATCATTTGGCCAATGGCCAAAAGTACCAGGGGCGCGGTATCGTTGAAGACGTTGGCGAGGTTCGACGGCGCAATGAAAGCGGGAAACCGCGATGCAATGATGGCCAGGAGCAAGGCAATCGCGCAGGTCAACAGCACTTCGCGCGACATGAGAATCTGTCTTGACATGCTTGGCCTCTCTCAGATTCCGGCTGCGTGCCGGACAAGGGTTTCGGGGGTCATGTCGCCGCCCGAAACCTCCGCTGCAATCCGGCCTTCGCGCATTACGATCACCCGATCCGACATGCCGAGGACTTCGGGAATTTCCGAGCTGACCATGATGACTGCCAGACCCTGAGCCGCCAATTCGGCCATGAACTCGTGCACCGCGGCCTTCGAGCCGATGTCGATGCCTTTCGTGGGCTCATCGAGGATTATGACCTTCGGTTGTGTGGCCAGCCACTTGGCAATGACGACCTTCTGCTGATTGCCTCCGGACAGATCGCCGACGTCCGTGTCCAGTGAGGCAGCGCGTAGATCAAGCCGTTCCGTGTATTCCCGCGCCAATCTGAATTCCTCCGCCAACTGCAAGAAACCGTTGCGCGATGTGCGGCCAAGCGATGGCAGCGTCACATTCTGGAAGATCGGGAGCGCCGTGATCGTCCCCTGTCTACCGCGGTCTTCGGGAACATAAACGATGCCCTTGCCCACCGCATCGGCAGGGGACCGGATGATGACTCGTTCACCATCGATTTGCACTTCGCCTGCAGAGGGGCGGGTGATGCCAAACAGCGCCTGCATGAACTCGGAACGGCCCGCACCAACGAGGCCGTAGAAACCCAGGATCTCTCCCTGGCGGAGCGTGAAGCCTATGTCCGCAAACTCGGTCGGATGTTCGTAGCCTTCGACCACCAGGATCTCGTCGCCCACATTGCGCTGTCGATCTGGGAAGATCTGGCTGACATCCCGGCCCACCATCATCTTGACCAGTTCGGCTTCGGACACATCGGCGATCGCTCCGTTGCCGACCAGCGCTCCATCTCGGAACACCGTGTAGTTGTCGGCGATCCGGAAGATCTCGTCGAACTTGTGACTGATGAAGAGGATAGCTTTTCCCTGGCCCTTCAGCTCCTGTACCAGTTCGTAGAGCTCTTCGATCTCCTTTTGGCTGAGCGCCGCTGTCGGCTCGTCCATGATCACGACTCGCGCGTCTATGGAGAGCGCCCGCGCGATTGCCACGAGATGCTTGTTTGCGATCCCGAGGTCCTTCAACTTGTGCGTGGGATCGATATTTGCGCCGATGCCCTTCAGAATTTGCCGGGCCTTGTCGACCATCTTGGCTGTGTCGATCAGGCCAAACCGCCCGCGTGGTGCATGGCCCAGAAAAACGTTCTCCGCCACCGACAACTCGTCGAACAGAACCGTCTCCTGGTGGATCGCGGTGACCCCTGCATTGCCGGCATCCTGTGCGCTCGGAAAACGGGTCGGCGTCCCATCGATTTCGATGCCTCCGCCGTCCGGCTGGTATATGCCGGTCAGGATCTTGACGACCGTCGATTTGCCCGCGCCGTTCTCGCCAATTAGAGCGGTCACCGTACCCGGAAAAAGCTCAAGCGACACCTCCGACAACGCCGTGACGCCGGGAAACGTCTTTGTCACCCGGTTCAGCGACAGGATCGGGTTCCCGCACTGTGAGGTGTCAAGGTCGGATTTTTGATTGGGTTCCATCAATATCTGGTTTGGCTGCCGTGCCTGCAGGTCGTCGGCGCAGCGTACACGCTGCGCCGATCTCATTCAGCGATCAGAAGATGTCCTTGAACTGATCAATGTTCGAGGCGTCATAGGTGAACGGATCCGACATGGCGGCCGAGTTCGTGTCGTCGAGCGTCACGGAGCCCATGCGGCCTGTCGGGATCTCCGCTCCCGGCTCTGCGGTCGAGGCACCCGAGGCCAAGGCGTGCGCGATCATCGTCGCGGAGTAGCCGAGGTCGATCGGGTTCCAGATCGCAAAGCTCACGGTCGCACCGGACTCCACGCAGCCCGCCATCTCAGACGGCAGACCGAGGCCGGTCACGTTGATCTCGCCGATCTTGCCGGCATCGGACACGGCCTGACAGGAGGCTAGAATGCCGACGGTCGTGGGCGCGATGATGGCTTTCAGGTCCGGATAGGATGCCATGAGACCTTGCGCTTCGCGGTAGGACTTGTCCGAAAGGTCGTCGCCATAGACCGTGGCAACAAGTTCGACCCCGGGGTAGTTCGGGAGAACCCCTTCGGCGGCCGCGATCCAGGCGTTCTGGTTCGTTGCCGTGGCCGATGCCGACAGGATCGCCACTTGGCCACCGTCAGGCATGTGATCAGAGGCAAGTTTGATGATCGTGTTTCCGATCAGCTCCGTCGAGGACGGGTTCAAGTGCATCATCCGTCCGTCCTCGTTGACACCGGAATCCCAAGAGATCACGGTAATGCCTCGTTGCATCGCGCGGCTCAGGGCAGGCACAACGGCGTCAGGGTCGTTCGCCGAGACGGCGATGGCGTCGACGCCTTGCGCGATGAGCGAGTTGATGACCTCGATCTGGCCTTCCGCGGTGGTGTCGGTCGGGCCGGTGTAGATGATCTCGACATTGCCGAGCTCGGCCGCAGCTTCTTCGGCACCTTCAGCCGCAGCTTCGAAAAAGCCGATGCCAAGCGCCTTGACGACTAGCGCGATGCGCATGCTGTCCTGCGCCATGGCGCTGGTGCCCATAAGGCTGGCCGCGAGGCTGAATCCTGCCACCAGCGAAGTAAATGTCCGACGTTGCATTTCATGTCCTTCCAATTAGACGATTTGATGAGGCTGATTCATGAGGCAGCCACTTCCTCTTGAGCGCCGCCGGATGCAGCGACGATCAGTTTCACGTCCGCAGCGTCCAGCATGGCTGCCGCCTTGTCCGAGATTCCTTCATCCGTGATGAGTGTTGAAATGCGATCGAGCCCGCAAAGACTGAGGCTGCATCGCCGTTCGAATTTGGTGCTGTCAACGAGCACGACAAGCTCGTCGGCCTGGCCCATCAGCTTTTCCTCAGCCCGGATCAGCAAGGGGTCCGCTTCCATCAGGCCCAGCGGGCCGATGCCCTGTGCCCCCATGAACATGTGGCGGGCATGGAAATGGCGCGTCACGTCGTTCTCGAAAGGGGACAGGATGATGTTCTGCTCGCGATAGATCGCACCGCCTGGCACCATCACCGTGTTCTTCGAGTGCTTCAGCAGGTGTTCGGCAATGGGAAAGGAATTCGTAAAAACCTGGCAACGCCGGTTCGCCAGGGGATGCACCATCTGAAAGGTCGTTGTCCCTCCGTTGATGATGATCGGTTCCCCATCTTCGCAAAGACCCACGGCCGCACGCGCGATCGTCCGCTTCTCCTTGATCCGAAGCGTTTCGTTGACTGCGAAGGTGCGGCCGGCAAGGCCTACGAATTGCGGAGGGTTGAGTGATTCCACGCCACCCCGCACGCGTCGAACCTTTTGCTGCAAGTGCAGGGTCGAGATATCTCGGCGTATGGTGGCCTCGGAAGCGCCGGTCAGGTCGCACAGGTCAACGACCGTCACCACGGCCCGATCCTGGACTGAAGACAGAATGACCCTGTGGCGCTCTGATTCGTGCATGGAGACCTCCCTTGATGCTGAATTACACAGATTCACACAAGCCGTCAATCAAAAACCATCATAATCAATCAAAATTTGCCGAAGTCTGACCAAAAATGATGGAAAACGATTGACAAAGTGCCGCGCCACCATCACGATGCGCGTCAAGTGAACTGCGGCTTGGTCCGTCTGAACAGGAGCTAAACATGTCGAAATCGGTCGGCAGTCCGTTGCTTGAGAACCGCTGGGACGATGACGCGGCGAAAAGCATGAGCGAGTCAGAGTTGCTTCTCTACCGCTCCAACATCCTTGGGTCCGACAAGCGCGTGACCAATTACGGTGGTGGCAATACTTCGGCCAAAGTGATGCAGACGGATCCGCTGACGGGCGAAGATGTCGGGGTGCTCTGGGTTAAGGGCTCCGGCGGCGACATTGGCTCCATCAATATGGATGGTTTCGCAACGCTCTACCTGGACAAGCTCAACGCCCTGAAAACGCTCTACCGTGGTGTCGAGCATGAAGACGAGATGGTTGGCCACTTGCCCCATTGCACTTTCAAGCTGAACCCGCGCGCAGCCTCAATCGACACGGCGCTGCACGCCTATGTGCCGCGCAAACATGTCGATCACGTGCACGCGGACGCGATCATCGCCATCGCTGCATCGAAGAACTCGAAAGCGCTGACGCGAGAGAGCTTCGGCGACCGCATCGGCTGGCTCCCTTGGAAACGCCCCGGCTACGAACTGGGCCTCTGGCTTGAGAAATTTTGCATCGAGAACCCCAATGCCGACGGTGTCGTCCTGGAGGGTCACGGACTGTTCACTTGGGGCGACACGGCGAAACAGTGCTATGACACCACAATCGACGTCATCAATCGCGCAACCGAGTGGTTGCAAGTTCGGACCTCGGACGTGCCGGCCTTCGGCGGCGCCAAGCACGCCTCTTTGGACCAAGCCGAGCGCCGCGCGGTGGCTGCCCGACTGATGCCCGCCATCCGCGGCTTCGTGAGTGGAAACCAACACATGGTCGGTCACTTCAGCGACAGCCCCGTAGTGCTGGAATTTGTAAATGCGAAGGACATGGAGCCGTTGGCCGCGCTCGGCACTTCCTGCCCGGATCACTTCCTGCGAACCAAGATCCGCCCGCTGGTCGTGAATTTCGATCCAGCGAAGGGCAATCTCGATGAGGTTCTGACCGGTTTGCCCGCACAAATCGAAGCCTACCGCGAGGATTACACCGCCTACTACGAACGTTGCAGACGCGATGACAGCCCCGCGCTGCGCGACCCGAACGCCGTCGTCTACCTCGTTCCCGGCGTCGGCATGATCACCTTCGCCAAAGACAAGGCGACGGCGCGTATTTCGGGCGAATTCTACATCAACGCCATCAACGTGATGCGCGGCGCATCTGCCGTCAGCGAGTACCAAGGCCTGCCCGAGCAGGAGGCATTCGATATCGAGTACTGGCCGCTCGAAGAAGCCAAGCTGCAACGTATGCCTGAACCCAAGTCGCTTGCGGGCCGCGTCGCATTGGTAACGGGTGGCGCGGGCGGCATTGGCACCGCAACGGCAGAGCGGTACTTGACCGAAGGGGCTTGCGTCGTTCTGGCGGACATCAACGAACACAACCTGAAGATCGCGCAGGACAGTCTGACAAAGCGCTACGGTGCGGACATGGTTCGGTCTGTCGTGATGGACGTCACCAGCGAAGACGCTGTGTCGAAGGCATTCGCCGAGACCGCTGTCGAGTTCGGCGGGATCGACATTCTCGTCTCCAATGCCGGGATTGCAACCTCTGCGCCCGTTGAAGAGACATCGCTGGCGCTCTGGAACAAGAACATGGACATTCTCAGCACCGGCTACTTTCTTGTCAGCCGCGAGGCATTCAAACTGATGCGGGCGCAGGACATGGGCGGATCCATCGTCTTCGTCGCTTCCAAAAACGGTCTCGCCGCCTCACCAAATGCGTCAGCCTATTGCACTGCCAAGGCTTCGGAAATCCACCTTGCCCGCTGCCTTGCGCTTGAGGGAGCAGGAGCTGGTATCCGCGTCAATGTCGTCAACCCTGATGCAGTGCTGCGCGGATCCAAGATCTGGCAAGGGGAGTGGATAGAGCAGCGTGCTTCGACTTACGGCACGGACAAGAAAGGCCTCGAGGAGATGTATCGCAACCGCTCGATGCTGAAGCGTTCGGTTTTACCCGAAGACATTGCGGAAGCCTGTTATTTCTTCGCTGCCGAGACCTCGTCCAAATCCACGGGCAATATCCTTAACGTGGATGCTGGCAACGTGCTGGCATTCACGCGCTGATTGCCACTGAAGGGAGGAACGTCATGGGTTACGAGACTGCGACGGCGAAGTTTGCTGAATGGGGTGTGGACACCGAAACCGCGATAGAGCGGCTGAAGACGGTCCCGATTTCGGTGCACTGCTGGCAGGGCGACGATGTCGTGGGGTTTGAAAACAGAACAGGCTCCTCTGGCGGCGGCATCCAGGCTACCGGAAACCATCCAGGTCGCGCACGCAATCCTGACGAGTTGCGCGCCGACCTGGAGTTTGCCTATTCCATGATCCCGGGACGGCACCGCCTCAACCTGCACGCCATGTACATGGATACGAAAGAGACGCCGGATCGGGATGAGATTGAATTCAAGCACTTCCTGCCATGGGTGGACTGGGCCAGGGAACAAGGCATCGGACTCGATTTCAACCCGACATTCTTTGCCCATGCCAAGGCGGACGACAATCTGACGTTGTCGCATCCCGATGCGGGCATCAGGGATTTCTGGATCGAGCATGGCAAACGCACCCGGGACATTGCCGCAGCCATAGGCGCCAAGCTCGGCAGCCCCTGTGTCAACAACATCTGGGTGCCAGATGGATACAAGGACATACCCATCGACCGGATGGCCGCACGCAAGCGGTTGCAAGCGTCGCTGGATGCGATGCTCGCACCGGAACGGAACCCGGCCCAAATGCTTGACGCTGTGGAATCAAAACTCTTTGGCATTGGCGTCGAGGCCTGCACAGTCGGTAGCCACGAGTTCTACATGGGATATGCAATCCGCAATGGCATACTCCTTTGCCTCGACATGGGGCATTTCCATCCAACAGAGAACATCGCTGACAAGCTGAGTGCGGTGGCGCTGGCGCTGCCGCAGATCTTGCTGCACGTCTCACGCCCGATGCGGTGGGACAGCGACCACGTGATCTTGCAGAATGAAGACATTTTGGCCATGGCCCACGAGTTGGTAAGTGCGGATCTATTGGATCGAACTTTCATCGGGCTCGATTTCTTCGACGCGACGATCAGCCGGACGGCGGCTTGGGCGATCGGAGTGAGAAACTTGCAGAAGGCGCTTTTGCGCGCGCTTCTCACCCCGTGGGAAAGGCTGCGGTTGGCAGAAGACAGGCTCGACTTCACAACACGTCTGACCGTGACTGAAGAACACAAAGACCTTCCTTTCGGAGAGGTCTGGGCGGAATTCTGTGGGCGACTGGACAGACCAACTGGGCTTTCTTTTATCAACGAGCTGAATGCCTATCAGGCGCGCGTATCGGAGCGCGGATAGGTTCAGTCAGAATTTAGATTGGGGCTTTCACAGATAGCTTGACATAGGTAGCCAGTATTGCGTGAACGATACATGCATATTTGACTTTCTTGCCGCGATTGCGATGGACGCCGGCACGGAATCCGACAAGAAACTCTTTGCGAAATGGTTTGAGTTCAGCGGATCTGTGCAAGAGGACGCAATAAAACCGATGCTTGACCCAGCCCGCGATCTTGCGGGAGCGACGCCTTGGACATCGCGAAGGCATTCTGTTTGGATCGCCCAGTTCAATTCAGCAGTCGGCCCTTGATCACCAGGCAACATGAACGGCAAGTTGATTGATTTGGAAGATCTAAGCCACGGCAGTTCTCAGCAAAGGAAAGAAGGCTGCACATCCGCCCGATTTGGTAGCCATCGAAGTACGAATGCTCTGCCTCGCTTGCCCCTCAACCGAAGTCTCCGGTGGGCGGCTCCAACAGCAACTCCGTTCCCGCAATTGGTTTGAGACGAGGGCGAGTTGGTTCGAAAGGGACGGGTATCGGTCCTCTATGGAGCGTCAATCGCCTGCCGAAGCCAACAGGTTCACGAGCCAATCATGGAACGGGCTGTTGGCGTCGCGCACATGCCGGACTGCGCGGACGGGGAATGTCGTGCCCTTCAATGGCAAGGGCACAAAGTCGAGATTGAACCGCTCTGCGTAACGCTCTGCGACGCGTTTGGGCAGCGTTGCGACAAGATCGGATCCTTCCAATAGGCTCAAGGCAGGGAAGAATAGCGGCACCGTCGCATGGACAGTTCTGTGGAGGCCCATGGCTTCAAGGGCATGGTCGACTAGGCCCCTGCCAAACCCGGAAGGCAATATCAGCAGATGAAGTGCCGCGGCATACCGTTCCAGCGAAAACTCTCCCGCGAACAGGAGATGTCCGCGTCGTCCAGCGACGACATATGACTCCTCGTAGAGCTGTTCGTGCACAAATGTCGCGGTTGAATGGCGGAAGGGCAACGTCTCAAAGAAGCCAAGAGCCAGGTCAATCCGGCCGCTGACCAAAGCATCAAGTGCGTCATTGCTGGACAGGGTCAACGCCTCTACCCGCACATTTCGATTGAACTTCGATGTCGTCGAGATCAGTTGGGGAAGCACCGTCGCCAGTTCGTAATCGTAGGCGGCGATACGGGCCGTCACCTCACTGTTCTCCGGATCAAAGTTCGCCGGCTCGTCGAGCGTTTCGGACATAAGCCGGACTATCCTGCGCATCTTCGGCTCCAGTTCGCGGGCCAACGCAGTCGGTTCGACTCCCTGCGACTTCCTCAGGAATAACGGATCATCAAATAACCGGCGCAACCGGCCGAGCGCATGGCTCACGGCAGGTTGAGACAGTCCCAGTTCGCGTGCCGCAAGCGTCGTCTTCCGGTGACGCATGACCGCGAGGAAGACCAGAAGAACTGTGCCGTCCAGCAACTTGAGATTAACATTCTTCATATCTGCGATTTATTTTATTCATTGGATAAATTCCACCCCGGCCGATAATCTGGCGGCAGAAATCAATCCGAGAGGAAGATGTCATGATTCTCAAGAGAGCTCTTGCAGCCGCTGCCACGGTCGCGCTCGGCACCGCGGCGCATGCGGAATGCGCATTCGAAAACCAGGTTGAAATCAGGATGCTGTCGGCAAGCTTCCCGGCCTGGGTCGGCGTGACCGATGCCATGAAGGAATGCGGAAACGTCGATGCGGAACTCAACAACGAGTTTCTGGAAAAGATGCAGGAGGGCTTTGCCGCCAACCCGCCGCTCTACCACATCGGCGGCCTCTACGGCACAGCCGTGGTCCCGCTTATGGATGCGAACCTCATTCGCCCGCTTGACGACCTCGTCGAGAAATACGGGCAGAACCTGAACTCCAATCAGCTCATCAAGTTCGACGGCCAGACAATGGCAATCGCAATGATGGTTAATGCCCAGCACCTCATGTACCGCGAGGACATCCTTGATGAGCTCGGCATCGATGTGCCCACCACATATGTCGAACTCCTTGATGCCGCAGAAAAGATCCAGGCGTCCGGAAAGGTCGATTACGTGTTCGGCGGCAACTTCAGGACAACCTGGCTGGAATTCGTCAACATGTATCTCGGTTATGGCGGGTCCTTCTTCGACGGAGAGTGGAACCCGACAGTCAACAACGAGAAGGGAGTTGCCTCACTCGAAATGCTGAAACGCCTCAGCGAATACATGGATCCTGAGTTTCTGGCGAGCGACACGACCTATACCGCCCGTCAGTTGCAAACCAAGAAGATCGCCATGGCCACCTTGTGGGCTTCACGCGCTCAGGCGATGGATGACCCCGAAGAGTCCCAGGTGGTCGGGCTGGTGAAGCCTGCCTCGGCGCTTGCGCCGGAAGAAGGCATGATCCCGGCTGCAACGCTCTGGTGGGACGGCATCGTAATCGCATCAGGCATTTCCGACGAGGAAGCAGATGCAGCATTTCGGGTGGCGATGGAAGGCCTCGACGCTGAAATGGCCCTCGCCAATGCTGGCGCGGCGATCTGGCTGATCAAGGGATACACGCCGGGCCAATACGCCGAAGGAGCCGCAGCGACTGTTGCGAACGGCGCCCTGCCCTACCCGGCCAGTTCACAGATGGGTTTGATGCAGTCGGCTATCGCCAACAATATTTCGGCTTTCATGAATGGCGAAACCGATGCCGCCACCACACTGGCCGGCATTGAAGAGGATTATATTGTCTCGGCCAAGGAAGCCGGAATCCTCAACTGACCAGGCCGCAGGCCACAGTTACTGTCCGGGGCGCCCAACAGCGCCCCGGCAAATCTCTCAATTCAACCGAGCACACACATGGATCTTCAGAGTGCCAAGGACATAGCCTGGCAACTGGCGACTTCACTGCAGCCCAGTGACGCGGTTATTTCGAACGGGGTGTGGTTCTTCGGGCCCAGTCCGCTTGATCGCGCCACCGGCCGGGTGGAACTCTTTGGAACCGTGCTGGATCCGCTTCGCCGCTCCATGCCAAACGCTCGGAAGCATCCATATCTATTTCTCGGTGGTGAGTACCACGGAGCGATCTGGATCGCGACTACCGGCAACATAACCGGACGTATGGAAACCCCCTGGCTGGGAATTCCCTCCGGCCCAGGACTCAGGAAACTCAGATTTGGCGAATTCTACAGGGTGGAGGGCCGGGAAGTCGTAGAAGTACGATGCCTCTACGACATTCCCGGCCTGGCGTCACAAGCCGGTATAGAGATGCTGCCAAAGTTCGGCGGGGTTGCAAAAATTCCGGACGGGCCTGCCGATGGAATCGCGATCGTCCGGGACCCGCAGGAACCGGCGGAAACCGAACTGACCAGAAGCCTGGTAACGGAAATGATCACTGGTGGCTGCAACCAGCTTATTGGCAGCGATCTTGCCTCCCAGCGCCTTGAACGGTTCTGGCACAGCGACATGGCATGGCACGGCCCTTGGGGAGTCGGTTCAAGCTATGGAATGGAAGAATACTACCAATTTGCCCAGGGCCCATCGGTGCGTTCATTCCCCGGCAGAAAGGGAAGTTGGCCGAAACTGGCATTTCCGGCCGAAGGTCCTGTTGCGGCATTCACTGGCTGGCCGGGATTGATAGGAGAATTCACCGGTGAACCCTTCCGTGGAATCCAGCCTACCAACGGCCCTATCGGCCAGACGGTCATGGACTTCTACCTCCGCAGGGGCGACCGCCTCCTGGAAAACTGGGTGCTGATCGATCTGATCAGGTTTGCCGCTGACTGCGGTGTTGACCTGATGGCGAAGTTGCCTGGCGAGCCTGCCCCGGCACAACTCTAGGAGTTGCGACATCAGAGGAAGGACATTTGCTTGGTTCGTAGGGCCATCGGTTGCGGTGATGCTTGCCTTTATCGCCGTTCCCCTGGTTCTCGTTCTGATCCAGAGCTTCCTGGTCACGGCGCCGGTCTTCGAGACAGTCGAGACCGAGACCTGCACACCTGGATTTACAGAAGAAATCTGCACAACCGAACTGCGAACCCGGCCGTTGACTGACGCTAATGGCGAGGTCATCCAGCAAACACGCTTCGTCGGGCTGCAAAGCTACCGGAACGTCCTGGAACTGGACAAGGCGGCCGAATACTTGAGCCAATGGGACTTCCGGTCGCTGCTCACGATCGACTTCTGGAAGGCCTTGAGGTTCACGCTCACCTTCACCTTCATAACGCTGCCAATCATGCTGTCATTGGGCCTCGGAATAGCACTGGCGGTTAACCTGATCGCCGGCCGCTTCCGTGGTCAGATCATCTTCGTGTCGCTGCTCCCTCTGATCATAACGCCAGTGATCGGCGCCCTTTCAATCCGCTGGTTGTTCATTGGTGATGGCATCCTGACCGCAGCGCTTGAATGGTGGCTGGAACGCGACATCGCCATGTTTGCCCAAGCCTGGACAATCGAAATCCTGATCATCTTCTACAGGGTCTGGCACATTGTCCCGTTTGCGTTCATCGTCTTCTATGCGAGCCTTCAGACTTTGAACCGCGACACGGTCGAAAGCGCAATCGTGGATGGCGCTTCCCGCTGGCAGCAGGTGCGATACGTGGTCATCCCGTACATGATGCCGCAAATCGTCTTCCTGGCAGTCATACACCTGATGGACAGCTACCGGGTATTCGAGGAAATCGTCGGCCTTGGCGCAGAACGCCATGTGATTTCATTGCAGTGGATAACCTACGATTTTCTGCGGCCAGACGATGCTGGCAACCGTTCCATCAGTCGCGCCTCCGCCAGTTCCATGCTGACCATGCTTGGGATCGTCATCATTCTGATGCTGCCCTTGCGCCAAACCTGGCGCGAATACCGGCAAAGGGAGGTATGAGATGGCACTGCCTGCGGCTTTGCGCCCTTCCCTTGCTCTCAAATCCCTAGCAATCGGTTCGGTGGCATTCTGGTGCCTGATTGCTGCATTTCCGATCTTCTGGATTTCGGTGATGAGCCTCAAGCATCCTGTTGATGCGTTTTCGTCCAACCCCTTCATAGTGCTTTTTGGGGACATAACCCGTGAATCCGGTGTCGGGATTTCAACTTTCGGCCTCATTGCGGGCGCCTTGACCATCTATCTGGCGCTACGGACAGCAAGGGAGGCCATCCCACATGGGACTGCAGTACTGGCCGGGACAGTCGGCCGCATACCCGCCTGGTTGATGATGGCTGCGGCATATGTGCTGATCCTGCTGATTTTGGTGCTGGCCGTTCTGCCGGCGCTGGTCGGAGCGCTTGACCCAATGCTCGGCATTTTAGGGCGGCCGGTGATCGGCTTCACGGCCGACCATTATCTGACGGTGTGGATTGAAGGTGAGTTCTACCGCAATTTCCTCAATTCCGTCATCATAACCTCGGGCGTTGTGCTGGTGTCGCTGACCTTCGGCACGTTGGCCGGTTTCGGCCTGGCGCGCACCCGAACCAGCATTGCGTTCTGGATACTGATAGCAGCGCTTGTCTTTCGGGCACTTCCGCATTCGGTGCTGGTTACGGGTTACCTGCCTGTATTCATCAACTCGGCCGAGATCCTGCGGCCGATCCTCGGCGATGCAGCGCCGACATTTTATGGGCAACGGCTTCCTGTCATCCTGGTGCTTGTCGCCATCAATCAGCCATTCACGATCTGGATGCTGAGAGCGTTCTTCGCCAACATTCCGGCAGAACTTGACGAGGCTGCCCGCGTGGATGGATGCACCTACTTTCAGGCGTTCCGGCTGGTGATAATTCCGGTGATGTGGCCCGGCGTCGTGACCACAGGGCTCTTCGCTTTTCTCGTCGGTTACAACGATTACCTTGTGACCTCGCTGTTGCTTGATGCGCAGAACCAGACAATGGTCCCGGCATTGACCGGTTTCTTCAACCGCGAGACAACGTCCACGGACCAGATACGTGCGGTTGCTGCAGCTGTGTCAGTCACGGTTCCTCTGTTCTTCCTGGTCATGGTGTTCCAGCGGCAGATCGTGAGCGGACTGACAACCGGAGCGGTGAAGGGCTGAGATCGAGGCGCAACAGAAGGGAATTAGGTTGCCAGGCCGGTAACCTCGATTGGCTGGCAGGCATGTGGTTCGCACACGGGACTTGAAACTCCCCTATCCACAATTGCAACGCTCTGCCAACTTGGCATAGTCAACCAGAGAATGGCGGCAATGCCTCGCTGTGAGTTGAAGGCGCGGGCAGTTGGCTCGTTACTTGGCTGTCAATACGTTGAGGAATTGTTGTCCGTGGCAATGGATCGCCAGCATCCGAATATCGCAACTCCCGGATTGGACCTTTCGGAACGGGCCACGGGCTGCGCCTCCTACTGCAAGTCAGCTTCAGGTGAGCCATGCGAAATGCACGAATGAGTATGCAGCTTGATAGCGGTTGCGAACCACCGCTCCGATCAGGTTCAACTGGCTACCGCTTGCATCTGACCGGCCGTCCGCTTCGTGGCCTGGATTGTTCCAACTTGGGTTTGTCCTGCGCTGCAATGTTTGCGTTCGCGCTCGGGTTTGCAACGCCCGTCACGGCTGCGGCAGCAATGCCCGGGAAGTGCGGCGACCCGGCAACACCCATAAGCTCAATTCAGGGGTCATCCGAGTCAGCAATTCTGACTGGCAATGCTGTCGTTGAAGCGGTGGTCGTGGGAGACTTCCAGGGAAGAGACGGATTGAACGGTTACTATCTTCAGGAGGAGGATTCAGACACTGACGGCAATCCAGCAACGTCGGAAGGCATTTTCGTCTATGATCCCGAAACCATTGTTGATGTAGAATCCGGCAACCTTGTCAGGGTTACGGGCGAAGTAGGCGAATACAACAATCAGACGCAAATCCGCGCAACCGGAAGGCCCGATGTGTGTTCGAAACGCAACCAGGTCAGCGCCGCGACCCTTGAAATGCCCTTGGCCTCAATAGACGATCTTGAGCAGTTGGAAGGCATGCTGGTCAAGATAGATCGTGAACTGGTCGTAATCGAGAACTACAATCTCGGCCGGTACGGTGAACTGTCACTGGCTGCCAGCCGCTTGTTTGCGCCTGCGCAACTCGCACTACCCGGACTGGACGCCGTCAATCTGAAGGCCGAGAATAACCGTAGCCGCGTATTGCTTGATGACGGGTCGCTTCAGGAAAACCCGGAATTGCCACCATTTCTTGGTCCAGGCGGCATCCGCCGTGTCGGCGACACCGCTATCGTCAGTGCAGCCATTCTTGGGCAGGGCCGAAGCACGCGGTCTAACCGCTCGCCGCTCTCTTACAGGCTGCATCCGGCAGGCGATCGCGACGCAGTGTCGTTCGTCAACAGCAACCCTCGGCCTGATGTTCCGCAGGTAGGCGGGTCCATCAGGGTTGCAGCCTTCAATGTCCTCAATTTCTTCTCGACCCTTGACAGTGGAGGCAACAGGTGCGGGCCGAAAAAGGATTCTGATTGCAGAGGGGCCAACAGCAATGCGGAATTCGAGTTGCAAAGCGCCAAGATCGTGGCCGCAATTGAACAGCTTGATGCCGATGTGATCGGACTTTCAGAATTGGAGAACAATCGCGACACCGCGATCCGGCTGTTGGTTGAACAGCTGAATGAGCACACAGGCTCAATCAAGTATGAATTTGTTGCCACTGGGACCATTGGCGGCGACGTAATCCGCGTCGGATTGATCTACAGGCCGGCGAACGTTCTTCCTGTTGGTGCTCCTGCCATACTGGACCAGAATGTGGATCGCCGTTTCAATTCCGACAAAAACAGGCCGTCGCTGGCACAGACATTTGAAAGCAAGACGGGCGGCGTAGGAGAAAAGTTCACCGTAGTGGTCAACCACCTGAAATCAAAAGGCCGGCCATGTGACGATATTGGCGATCCAGACACGGGCGACGGACAGGGGAATTGTGCTCGTACGCGAACACTCGCCACGGAGGCCATGATAGACTGGATCGCTTCGGATCCCACAGGAGCAAACGACCCGGACTTCCTTGTAATCGGCGACCTCAATGCCCACTCCCGAGAGGATGTGCTGGAGCGGTTGCGCGATGCCGGGTTTGTCGACCTCCTGCATCGGCATGCCGGAGGCTCATCGCATTTCCGATACTCGACTTATGTGTACCGGGGCGAAAGCAGCACGCTCGACCATGCACTCGCCAGCGAGTCGCTGGCCAGCAAGGTTACGGGCGCGGCAATCTGGAGCATCAACGCTGATGAGCCGAGGGCCTTGGACTACAACCACGAGTACAAGTCGGACCGGCATATCGTGCAACTGAAGGGCGATGCGTTCCGTTCGTCGGACCACGATCCTTTGGTCATTGGCATCGAACCAGGCGGCCGCTGACTCGGTATGGAACACACAAGCGCGGGCATGTCATGCCTGCAGACAAAACTGCCGCATGACCCGGCTTGCAGCGCAGGACCCCGGAGGAAACCCGGGCCGCACGCGCTATTCTCACTGCGGGGTAGATCCGGCGGTTGGGTCCATTCCGGACCATCGCGATGAACGGGTCTGCCCATCAGACTCTGTCGCCACGGCAAATTCTGCCCACGGTTGCAGTTCCGATATTCATTGCAATTTCCAATCAGACAATGGTGGCGGTCGCGTTGCCGACCATCGGCGAGGATCTCGGCAATATCGTGAGGTTGCCGTGGGTCGTCATCGGCTACATGCTGGCTCTGACCCTGGCCGGTCCCGCCTACGGAATGCTTGGGGACAACCGCGGCAAGACCCGAATGCTCATACTTGCCGTCTGGGTCCATATCGCAGGAACCCTCCTGTGCGCCGCATCGCCAGGAATGGAAGTTCTGGCCGCTGGCCGGATCATACAGGGGTTCGGTGGAGGTGGCCTGATGGCTCTTTCTCAAGCCCTGATCGGGCAAATGCTGTCACCCAGAGACCGGGGGAAGGCATATGGTTTCATTGCAACGATAAGCGTAGGCGCATCGGCACTGGGACCGGTCGTCGGCGGGCTGCTGGTCGAACTCCTCAGTTGGCGATGGATGTTCCTGTCAACCCTTCCATTGGCGTGGCTGGCCATCCTGTTGGTCAGGCGGAGCGGCCTGCCTGAACCAATGGCGCGTCAAGGGAGCTTCGACACTATTGGCTTTGTTTGCCTGGCTGGTTTCGTTTGCCTGCTGACGGGCGCCGTCGAAGTCCTGAAGGCATCAGGGCCAGCATGGATTGTAGCGATCGGAGGCGGACTTGCCGCTGTATTGCTCGTGGCCTTGATCGGTGCCCAGCGCCGAAGCGCAAACCCGCTCTTTCCACCTCGTCTCTTTGGAAAGCCGGCGGTCCAGATCACCGGTACGATGATGTTCTGCCATGGCGCCACATTGGTTTCGATGGTCACACTCCTGCCGCTGTTCCTGCATCTCGTGCGCGGCGAGGACGCATTGTTTGTATCGGTTGCGCTTCTGGCATTGACTGTTCCATTCGGACTGAGCGGGATGGTCACAGGCAACCTTGTTTCTGTCACTGGCCGGGTGACGGTTTTTCCCCTTGCTACTCTTCCTGTCGCTGTTTGCGGGATGATTGCCCTGGCGTTCTCAGGCGGCGGGTTCAGCCCCTGGCTGCTGATGGCGGTCCTGTTGGTCACAGGCGCATCAATCGGCACCACGATGCCCGTAATTCATACCGCCGTTCAGTTTGTTACGCCGGACGACCTGCGCGGTCGCGCTGCCGGTTCCGTAACCTGCTTCCGCTCGATCGGAGCCGTGCTGGGCACGGCTCTGGTGACGCTGATCCTGTTCGCGCTGGCTTCTGCGGGCGATGGCAGCGTAATTTCAACCGGCGGCAATACAGAGCCTGCTGACCGCGAAGTCTGGGCATCCGCATTCCGCGCGGCCTTTCTGGCGACTGCGGGGTTTGCAGTCACTGGATGGTGCCTGGCAGCCGTCAACCCGGTCAAGAGGATTGTATAAGGCCCGCTTGGGCTTCAATCATAGACCAGCCGAAACCCCTGGTGATTTGTGGAACTGTCAACGGACGTTCCGCTTCGGGCAGCAATCCGGTAGCGGAAGCAGTAGCTGGCATGGCAGAGAAACGATCCCCCCTTGGTGACCTTGAAACCGCGCTTGCCAGCATGAGCTGCCCGTGACTGCCGCTTGAGCGAGCGTGCCGTGAAGGGTTGTGAAGTCCACTCCCACACATTCCCGACCATGTTGAAGAGCCCATAGGCGTTTGGTTCAAATGATTGCGCAGGTGCTACCCCTGCAAACCCGTCCAACCCCAGATCGACATCGGGAAACCTGCCCTGCCAAATGTTGCAGGGGAAGAAATCCCTGTCATTCGGTTCACGTTCACCCCACGGGAAACGGATATCCCGTGCGCCTCCGCGTGCTGCATGCTCCCATTCCACCTCCGTCGGCAATCTTCCTCCGGTCCATTTGGCAAAAGCTGATGCGTCGTTCCAGGTCACATGGACAACCGGGTGCTCGGGCTTCCACGCGTCTTCGCTTCCCGGTCCAAATATCCGTTTCCAGTCGGCGCCTTCGATTTGCCGCCACCACGGCGCTGCCGCCACAGCGCGGCTCGGCGCTGCATCTGGAGGCAACTGGCGTTCAAACACGAAGGAATTGCCAATGCGCTCGGCTTCGGTACGGTATCCGGTTGCTTCGACGAACGCACCGAAGCGCAGGTTTGTGACGGTTGTTGCATCCATGCGGAACTGCCTGACCTTCTTCGTCCGCATGGGGCTTTCACCGTCAACCTGTATAACCGGATGATCGGTTCCCAGATGGGCAAGCCCGCCCGGAATGAGCACTGTATCCGCCGCCGGCTCGTTGGGTGCGTGTGCCAAGCGGTTCATCTCCACGCGTACCCGGCTGTACGGGTGTGCATTTGGTCCCCCGGTCGCCCGATTGTGTGTTCACTGGTTATGCCAACCTCCATATGCCAATCCCGGGTTTAAGTTGCCTCTCTTGGAGCACAATGCAGGAGGCTGGGGGTTCATGAAACCTCGAATTGAAATTCCCACAGGTGACTGCATGTCCCAAGGCAAGACACTGTCCCAAACGGATGTTGCGGCCGCTCCCCTAGTCGACCCAAATCGACTGTAGACACCTAACAGCTATGCTGCGCAGGCGGAATTCCATGGCCACCGAACCTTGCGCTAGGACAAGTGCTTCCACCCCCGCAACCAGCAGACCGGCATGAAGCCTCATGACTGCATACGGCTTGTGCAGGCACGGCAGTGCCGCCGCAGCTTCAATATTCGTTGACGAAATCGGTTTCGGAAACTAGAACGCGGGGCCTTATGGCGAATCACCGGGCAAAATCTGTGACCGCACGCGCTGTAGATCGGCTCAATGGCAGGAAGATCATGAAGCGCGCGACAATCGCGGATGTTGCCGAACTCGCCGGGACGACCAAAGGAACCGTCTCCCGGGCGCTCAATGATTATCCGGACATTTCACCCCAGATGAGGCAGCGGGTCGAACAATGCGCCGCCGAACTGGGATACAGCCCTCTCAGCCAGGCGCAATCAATCCGCACTGGCCGCGTGCGTTCCCTGGGATTTGTTCTTCAAACTCATGAACACGACTCCCACCGCCCCTTCCTTGCAGGTTTCCTTGCAGGCATCTCCCGCTCGGCAAACGCGCAGGGCTGGGATCTCACGCTGGCAACCGCCGAGACCAACCAATCGACGCTGGACCTGCTTTGGAGGCTGTCGGTCGAGCGCAAGGCCGACGGGTTCATCCTGCCCAGGCCACTAAAGGACGATGCGAGGATCAATTTGCTCCGGCAAGAAGACATCCCCTTTGTCCTTTTCGGCCGCACGGAAGATCCGGAAGGATGTTCCTGGTACGACATTCTCGGCGAGCAGGCGATGAAGGACGCCGTCATACGCCTCCACTCGCTGGGCCACCGGCGGATTGCTTTCGTTAATGGAGGTTCCGCCTACTGCTACAGCGCATTCCGACTGCGGGGTTACCTGGACGGCCTTGAAGAATGCGGCATCGAGTTCGACCGGGACCTGTCCGTATGCGAAGCGGTAACAACCGAACAGGGACGCCTGGCGGCGCTGTCGCTCCTCGGCCACGAAGAGCCACCAACAGCCTTCGTCTACGCCATCGACATGGCTGGACTCGGGCTTTACCACGCGGCAGACGAACTCGGACTAAGGGTTGGCAAAGATATCTCCGTCATCGGCTATGACGGGATCCCGGAGGGGCTATTCGTCAAACCGTCACTGACCACGTTCTCGGTCGACCGAATGAAAGCCGGAGAACGGCTTGCGACCCAACTCATCAACCGGATCTGCGGCGCGACGCCAGAGTCGCAGCGCGAAACCGAACAGGCAGTGCTCCTGCATCGCGGATCCGATGGTGTTCCCATTCGCACAAGCGAAGAACTTGCGGCCAAGCTCCAGCAGGCCGCCCCAGTGCAACCGTCAAGATAAAGGAGAAAGATTGATGAAACTGCACACTAACCGGTCAAGCCGCGTTTTGGCGGCTTCGGCAGCAGCATTGCTGCTGGCCTCGACCACTGCAAATGCCCAGAACATTCGCTTCTGGACAACAGAGGAACAGCCCGACCGGCTGGCCAAACAGGAAACCATGGCTGCCGAGTTTGAATCCGCATCAGGGATTTCGGTTGAAGTGATCCCGGTCAGTGAATCGGAACTTGGAACCCGCGCAACAGCAGCCTTTGCTGCCGGTGATCTGCCGGACGTGATCTATCACACCCTGCAATACGCCCTGCCCTGGACCGAAGCCGGCATTCTTGACACCGACGCTGCAACGGACGTCATAGAGGGCCTGGGCGCGAGCACTTTCTCGTCGGGCGCGCTTGCGCTTGCGGCTGTCGAGGATGGCTATGCCTCCGTACCCGTCGACGGCTGGACCCAGATGATCGTCTACAGGAAGGACCTGTTCGACGAAGCTGGACTCGCTGCTCCTTCCTCATATGCAAACGTCCTCGCTGCAATCGAGGCGCTGCACAATCCGCCTGAAATGTATGGCTTCGTCGCCGCAACCAAGGTCGACGAGAACTTCATGAGCCAGGTGCTGGAGCATGTGTTCCTTGCCAATGGTGTGACACCCGTCGATGCCAACGGCTTCAAGGCTCTTGAAGAGGGACCGACCACCGAAGTCCTCGACTTCTACAAGGCGATTGCCGAAGCTTCGCCTCCGGGCGAACTGTACTGGAAGCAGTCTCGCGAGCTGTATTTTGCTGGTCAGGCCGCAATGATCATCTGGTCACCCTTCATTCTGGACGAACTAGCCGGATTGCGGGACTCTGCGCCACCGACCATCAATGACGATCCGACCTCGAGCGAATTGGCCTCGAAAACGGGTATCGTCACCAATTTCGCCGGCCCGTCGAATGCTGACGGCGCCGCTTGGGGCGATGTGCGGTATTTCGGCATCACGGCAGATGCGGATGTCGACTCGGCAATGGAATTCGTGAGCTTTGCAATGGATGAGGGCTATACCGATACACTGGCTATTGCCCCTGAAGGCAAGTTCCCGGTGCGCCGCGGGACCGCGGACAACATGACCGCATTCGTGGAAGCGTGGTCGATGCTGCCTGTGGGCGTCGACCGCAAGGCGCCGCTCGCCGACCTCTACAGTCAGGACATGATCGACGAGATCGTCGGCGGTCTGGACGTCGCCCAGCGCTGGGGCGTCGAGGAAGGCCAGCTGGCGCTGGCTTCGAAGATCATCAACAGTCAGGCGATCAACCGCCTGGTGCGCGAGTATATCGACGGCGAGAGGGATGCCTCCGCGACCGTCGCAGAACTCAACGCCGAACTGGCGAAGATCAACTAAGCCGCCACTGATTGCTCCGTTGCCGGCGCATCAACTGCGCCGGCAACACAAGGGCAGGCAAGGGGATTTACATGCCTACAGCAACACCTCCGAAGGCATCCAAGCCGCTTCAGAAACAGGAAGCACGCCTGGCCTGGGGTTTGCTCATGCCGACAATTGTCAGCGTTGCGCTGATCGTCATCCTTCCCCTGCTTGCCATCTTCTGGATCAGCTTCAAACCGGTCTCGCTCGGAGACCTGCGGCCACCGTCCGCCATCGCAAATGAGCGGCTGCGCGGCGACCTGGTCTCTCCCGGCGATACGGCAATCATCCAGTACCGCCTGCGGAATTCCCATGCGGAAAACGGGATCAGCGATGTCACGCTGGTCGACACCATCCCGGCAGGGCTGACCGTCCTGGACCTGGACCCAAGATGCGAACTCTCCGGACAACAGATTTCCTGCGCATTGGGCGACTGGGAAGGCGGATACCGCGAAACCCTCGAACTCAATGTGGTTGCCGATCAGGCATTTCCCGACGGCCCACCTAACCCCAGAACCACTGACGCCGAAACGAGTGGAACCGGTGAGAATGTACTGGCCGGTCTTGATTTCACGCTTGAGAACTTCATTGCCGTGTTTGACGCAAGGGACTTTGTCAGCGTCCTTTGGGCAACCATATTCTACACCGTCGTAGGTACCGTCGGGGCTCTTGTTGCGGGGCTGTTCGCAGCACTGCTGCTCAATCAGACATTCCGTGGACGCGGATTCCTCCGGGGACTCTTTCTTTTTCCCTATGTCGCGCCGGTCATCGCCGCCGCCTTCACCTGGGTAACCCTGTTTGACCCGTTCTCGGGCTCTGCAAATGCGTTGCTGCTGCAGATGGGATTCACCGAAGGTCCGATCAACTTCTTTGGTGAGCGCCCACTGGCGCTCATCATGGTGACCGTCTTCGAGATCTGGCGCTACTTCCCTCTGTCCTTCCTGTTCATTCTTGCCCGGATGCAGGCTGTCGACACGGACATCTTTGAGGCCGCCGACATGGACGGCGCGTCCCCCTTCCAGAAATTCCGTTATCTCCTGCTGCCGCAACTCTTCGGAATTCTGAGTGTATTGTTCCTTCTGCGCTTCATTTGGACGTTCAACAAGTTCGACGACATCTTCCTTCTCACCGGAGGAAACGCGGGCACCAGAACCCTAACCGTCAACGTCTACGAACAGGCATTTGCTGTGGCGGATATCGGCGCAGGCGCTGCCGTTGCCGTTGTCATCTTCCTTTGCCTGCTGGCGTTCAGCACCCTCTACTTCCGGGCGCTCAGACACGAGGAAGAACTGTGAAGACCTTGCATCGCGGATATATTGCCGGGCCGCTGGTCACGGCGCTCTGGACGGTCACCATCGTCATCACTGCTGCCGTGGCGTTGTCGCTCGCGACAGGCATCGCCACGCGCCCCTCTTCTCTCATCTCCCTTGTTGCCGGAGCTGCGGTCGGCCTGTGCCTGCCGCTATTCGGCAGGCACAATCTGGTTTCACTGGCAACAGCGGCAGTGTTTGCCGTGCTCACCGTCCTTGGGATCGGCCCCATCAGTTTCGGTGAGGAAATCGGAATATTTGGTGCTGCGCTGGCCGGTGCGGTTACCGGCGCCGCTGTCGCGTATTCCGCAGCCCGCATTGTGAACGACTTGCCCTTCGGCGCTGTGGATCGACACGAATTCGAACACTGCATCATCAGGTTTCTGACCGGCTTCGGCTTTGTCGTCTTCACTGCTGCGGTGTTGATCCCCTTCGGAGTCATGGTGGCCACCAGCCTGAAGTCCCAGCAAGAACTGCTGCAGAACCCGCTCGACTATTCGATTGACTTTTCAAAGGGCTGGGGCCTTCTGCGCAGTTACCGGGAACTGTTCGCCGACTTCAATTTTGGCAGCTATCTCTGGACGTCCTTCTATGTCTCGGTCATCACAGTATTCGTTACGCTCCTCTTCAGTGTACCTGGCGCCTACGCCGTGGCGCGCTTGCGTTTCGCCGGGCAGCGGCAGTTCTCTCAATCGATCCTTCTGATCTACATGGTTCCGATGATCGTCCTTGCCCTGCCGATCTACATGGCGTTTTCGGTTGCGGGGCTGAGAAACTCCATCATCGGCATCATTCTCATCTACCCGGTAACGACCATTCCGGTCGCACTCTACATTCTGCAGGGCTACTTCCGCGGCATTCCTGTCGAAATCGAAGAGGCCGGATTGATGGACGGCCTCGGCAGGCTATCAGTCATCCGCCGGATTACGCTGCCTCTGTGCCTGCCGGCCCTGGCCTCGGTGTCGCTCTATGTCTTCATGATCGCGTGGAACGAGTTCCTTCTCGCCTTCATGCTTCTGGATGATCCGTCGAAATTCACCCTGACGCGGGGCGTTGCAATGCTCAACTCGTCGGAGATCCCTCGTCAGCACCTCATGGCTGGGGCGGTGATCGCATCGGTTCCCGTTCTGGCATTGTTTATGGGGCTTGAACGATTCCTCACCCGCGGGCTGACCGCAGGTTCGGTCAAAGGTTGAACCAGTATGCTTGAGCAAAGGGATTTCGACGCCGAGGCAAGGGCGATTCTGCGCCGCAACGATCGCGGCAGCTATACTGTACCAACCGAGGGCCTGTACCCCCACCAGTGGAACTGGGACAGCGCTTTTGCAGCGCTTGGGTTCTCCATGTTTGATGTCGATCGCGCATGGACGGAACTGGAGACGCTGTTCAACGGGCAATGGGCCAATGGGATGGTTCCACACATCCTGTTCCACAATCAAAATGACGGCTATTTTCCCGGTCCGGATGTATGGGGCTGCCATGGTGCAGTCCCATCATCCGGCGTAAGCCAACCCCCTGTGGCTGCCACCATCATCCGCCAGATCTGGCATGCCGACCGCGCCGCAGGCGAAGAGAGGCTTCGGAGACTGTATCCCAAGCTGGTTGCCTGGCATCGCTGGTTCATCAACTGGCGGCTGGACCAGGGAGCAGCGTGCGTTACACACCCCTGGGAAGCAGGCCGGGATAATGCGCCGGAATGGGACGACAGCCTTGCGGGCATCGACCCCTTTGACGTGGGGGAATATCAGCGGCGCGACACCTTGGCGGTCGATCCGGCCATGCGACCGCGCAAGCACGACTATGATCGGTATCTGTGGCTGATAAACCTCGGCCGGAACAGCGGTTGGGACGAAGCCCGGTTGCTTGAATGCAATCCGTTCCGCTTCGCCGACCCGACAATGACATTCATCCTGCTCAGGGCAAATCGCGACCTCTCTGCCATGGGCGAGGATCTCGGCGAAGACACACGGGAGTTGGAAGAATGGACCGGCCAGCTGGTAGCTGGTGCCGAGTCACTGTGGAATCCCTTGATCGAAAGCTACGACGCCCGCGACGTACGCTCGGGCAAGTGGTCGGGCTGCATCTCCAATGCCTCGTTCCTTTGCTGGTACGCCGGGCTGCGCGACAACAGAATGCTGCGGCATCTGAGCCGGATCAGGCAATCGGTTCAGTACTGGATCCCCAGTCATGACCCGGACAGCGACAAATTCGACCGGCGGCGCTACTGGCGCGGGCCTGTTTGGCCATTCATGAATACGTTGATCGGTATCGGCCTCGAAGAAGCGGGTTTGGACGACGAGGCGCAATCCATTCGGGAGTCTACCGCTTCACTCGTCAGGAACGGCGGATTTGCCGAATACTTCGACCCCTGCGACGGTTCTGCCGCAGGCGGAAAGGACTTTACCTGGACCGCTGCCGTTTGGCTGGCCTGGGTCTCCAAGAGAAATGGAACGGGCGGATGGGCACAATTCAACTGAAATCCCTGGAAAAGTGGTTCGGCGACGTACAAGTGATCAAGGGTGTGGACCTTGAGATCGAGGACGGCGAGTTCGTTGTCTTTGTCGGGCCATCCGGTTGCGGCAAATCTACCCTTCTCAGGCTGATTGGCGGTCTTGAGGAGGCCAGTGCCGGCCAGATATTGCTCGATGACAGGGATGTAACCGGCGAGCCTCCGGCAAAGCGCGGACTTACGATGGTGTTCCAGTCCTATGCCCTCTATCCGCACATGTCGGTCGGCGAGAACATGGGATTTTCGCTCAAGGTCTCCGGCGCGCCGAAGTCCGAAGTCGACGCCAAGGTTGGGGAGGCTGCACGGATCCTCAAGCTCGAGGAACTCCTGCAGCGAAAGCCCAAGGAACTGTCCGGCGGGCAGCGCCAGAGGGTCGCCATCGGCCGATCTATTGTCAGGGACCCGACGGCGTTCCTGTTTGACGAACCCTTGTCCAATCTTGACGCCGCCTTGCGGGTCGAGATGCGCTATGAGATTGCCAAGCTGCACCAGTCGCTGAAATCAACCATGATTTACGTTACCCACGACCAGGTTGAGGCCATGACACTGGCCGACCGGATCGTGGTGCTTGATGGCGGCCTCATTGCCCAAGTTGGCTCGCCGAGGGAACTTTACGAAAGGCCGGTCAACCGTTTCGTTGCCCAGTTCATCGGAAGCCCAAAAATGAACATTGTACCCTGCAGCACGAGCGGCGGAACCTACAGCCTTCCAGGTGGACGCCAGGGACCATTCTCCGGCAAGGCGGAGGCCGTCGAACTCGGTATCAGGCCTGAGCATATCTCGATTGGTGGTTCGGGGAGCGGCCAATGCGACGGCACGGTTGACGTGGTTGAGTATCTGGGGGCAGATACATTCGTCATCGTCGATTGCGCCGAAGCCGGAAGCATCACTGTACGGGTGACAGGCAATACCGACTTGAAACCGGGTGAGAAGATCGGGCTGTCCTTCGACGAGGACAGGACCTGCTTTCTTGATGCATCCGGGGCAGCTGTCTGAAGAACATCTCGAAGGCGCAGTGGCGCCCAATTGCAACCCGCCCGGGTTACCGACGATACCGCAGGCTGTGTTCGGGACTTTGGCGATTTGCCGTGCTCTTGACTGATCGTACTCTTTCCTATTGTTGGGCTTCAATTGTGGCTATCACATTGTCGTGCCCTATTGTTTCGGCCTTGCAATCACCAAACGCATACTGAACCGTCACCAGGGAAAGCTGGAATTCACCTCGCCGCCGATAGTAGGAAGCCGCTTCACAGTCTGGCTGCGCAATCTCGCAGAGGGCACCTGAGCCGGAATTCGGTCCGCAACAACTCGGTCCGGGACAGCGGTGACCGGTAACCGGTCATAGTTTCCTGCCAATCGAGTGGCTTGCATCGATCATTCGCGGTCTTGCCCGATCAAGGAAATCACCGTTGAACCGGCTAAGCATTCCAAACACCGAGATCGTCAGTCTGATGGTGCCGCTGTTGTCCCTCACGGGAACCGCAAGTGCAGCGATGTCAGGCTCGTTGCCACCGAGATTCAAGGCATACCCCTGTCGTCGTATGGAATTGAGAGTTTCGTCCAGGGACTCGAGATCGATCGATGTTGTTGGTGCGCCTGCGATCGCGGTCAAAGAGAGGTGCGAACGGCGTTCGCCTTGGGACATCTCGGCCAGCCAGAGTTGCCCCTGAGCCGTGCTGTGCAACGGGAGCAATGTTCCCACGCTGATGTTGACCGAAATCGGTCGTGGTGAATTGGCAACCGCAACACAGGCTGGACCGTATCGGGTTAGCCGGCAGGCCATGACCGACTCGTTCAAGTCGGTGCTGAGACGATCTATCTCGGGTTGAACGATGATGGAAAGGGAACCGAATTCCCCAGCGATCGAACCGAGTTCCTCGATCTTGCTGCCCAACGCGAACCGGCCGCGCCCGGTCATGCGCAGGGCACCGGCGCGTTCGAGCGAGATCAGAAACCGGTGTGCCGTTGCATGACTCATCCCAAGACGATCCACGACCGTCCGGGTGGAGATCTCCCGCTGGTCGTTCGAAAACAGCGACAGGATCCTGAATCCCTTCAATACCGAATTGTTGACCGGCGTGTTCATCGTGTCCCCCTTCGACCTGGTCCCATGATCGATGGTGAACGGTTTCGCGTTCTTGACAGTCGCAACCATTTCACTCACAATGAAAGATACTCATCTTGAATAATGAGATAAAGGCCAAGATGACCTGATGTGCTCGTCTTTCTCGCATATTGGCCAGGAATGGGAGGGTCCTGTGAACCGTAGCAGGCATTCCAGTGAATCAGAGATCCGAAACCCCCGGAAGCCGATCGAGGTCACGAGTGCTTTCTGCATCAAGCCAATCATCCCCTCTGCGTCCTCTTCGGTTTTTGCGGCAATCGGGACTCGGAGCAGATCTTACACGGCACCTGCGTCTTCGGCTCTTGCAATGAATGTGAAACTTCAAGGAGCCGCTGGGCTTCGCAACGAACATCAGAGGTACTGAGCCTATGCCAAGGGACAGCGAGACCTCTGCGGCAATCCCGGCAGGAGGTGCGTTATTCGCCAAGCTCAAGGCGCTCGGGGTTGACCATGTGTTCGTAAATTCGGGGACCGATTTTCCTCCGATCATCGAGGGACTGATCGACGCCCGGAATCGCGGGATCGAGTTGCCAACAGCCATCACCGTTCCGCATGAACATGTAGCACTCGGAATGGCACATGGCTACTATCTGGTATCGGGTCGGCCGCAGGCTGTCATGCTGCACACGAATGTCGGTCTGTCGAACGGTGCGACTGGCGCCATCAACGCTGCATGCGATCAGATACCCATGTTCCTGATGTCGGGGCGAACCCCTGTTCTTGAAGGCGGCCGCTTCGGCGCAAGGACCGTTCCGATTGGTTGGGGGCAAGAGATGTACGATCAGTCGGCCTTGGTACGAGAAGCATGCAAGTGGGACTATGAGTTGCGGTTCCCTGACCATTTGGCTCAGGCGCTTGACCGAGGGTGGGCCATTGCCAATTCGACACCCAAGGGTCCGGTCTATTTGAGTTTGCCAAGAGAAGTGCTTTGCGAGCCGTGTCCCGATAACGCGGGCATCACGGCACCTCCAGCCATGGCGCCAGCCGTCTGCCAGCCGTGCAAAGGCGAAATCGAACGCGCGTCCCAGTTGCTTGCAGACGCAAAGCGGCCGTTGATCATCGCCCAGCGGGGGGCAGGGTCGCCAGACGCGTTCGAGGCACTGACCAATTTCGCAGAACGATGGGCAATTCCGGTCTCTCACTACTGGGCCAACCGGATTGCGATCCGGAGTTCGAGTCTGGTTCATGTCGGCTGGCTGCCAGACGACCTACTGCGCGAGGCCGATGTGGTTCTCGTCATCAATGCTCTGGCCCCCTGGTGGCCGGATCGAGCGGCCCCGGCAGATAGTGCGCGCGTCATCCAGATCGGCCCGGACCCGCTGTTCGCAAGGTCGTCGCCGATGCGGTGCTTCCGTTCAGACGTGACCCTGCCGGGAGAAACGGCACTGGCCCTTCGCAAACTGATCGCGGCCGTTGATCGAAAAGCGCGGAACGAAGAAGTGATCGAACCCCGACAAGCAGCAATAGCCAGGATATCACAGGCCGAGCGCGAGCGTGTTCGAGAGGATGCCCGGCAAGGTTGCACGAGCCCGATGTCCAAGGAGTGGGTCAGTCATTGTCTTGGCAATGCCATCAAGGACAGCGGCCGACCGGCCAGCGTCTTTCACGAACTCGGTTGCCCGCTGCCCGCCCTCGAACCCGACGATCACCTGGGCTATTTTCAGGAGCCGCATTCGGGCGGACTTGGCTGGGGCCTCCCTGCCGCCATGGGTGCAAGCCTTGCGTGCCCCGATCGCCTGGTCTTCGCCACGGTTGGAGATGGCAGTTACATGTTTGCCAATCCCACCGCTTGCCACCAGGTCTGCGAGGCACTGGGACTTCCGGTCATCACCCTGGTCCTGAACAACGAAGAGTGGGGCGCGGTGCGTCACTCGGTGGAAGGCCTTTACAGGAGTGGGCTTGCATCGCGCTCGAACGATGTCCCACTGACTTCACTTCAACCGAGCCCCGATTTTTGCAAGACTGCCGAAGCCAGTCGCGCGCACACGGAAACCGTCCAGGACGGTGCAGAGCTTCCCGCCGCACTTGATCGCGCGATCAGGGTGGCGACGGAAGAAAAAAGGCAATGTCTTCTGAACATTGCGATAAAGCGAACCAGCCCGTGACAATTGCGGGCTACACAACGACTATTGGAAGGAGGATTCAATGTCACTCATGAACACACTGAAAGCCGCATTGGGCGGTGCCGCAGCGTTGGCGATTTCATTTGCAGCGCAAGCAGATGAATTGAAACTCGCCCACTTCTCGTCCATTCAATACCATCTGCATGTCGAGATGTTCGTGCCTCTCGCCGAAAAACTTGCAGAGGCCACGGGTGGCGAAACGACGATCCGCATCTATCCCGGTGGCGAACTCGGCGCAGGTCCAGCCAAGCAGTATGACCGCGCTATCGATGGTGTAGCGGATATCGTGTATGCGCTCCCCGGATACACGGCTTCTCAATTCAAGAAAACGCTGCTGGCCGAACTCCCCGGAATCGTCAAGCCGGGGACGAACAAGACCGAGGCGATCTGGAACAACATCGAGATGCTCGACGAAGAGTTCCAGCGAACCAAGCTTCTTGGTTTGTGGACATCGGGCGATGCCGTTCTTCTCATGGCAGAAAAGCGGATCGAGAAGCTGTCCGATCTCGAAGGCCTGAAAATCCGCGTTCCCTCCAAAAACACGGGACGACTGGTGGAGGCCTGGGGGGCAACGGCCGTCTCCATGCCAATCACCCAGGTCTATCAATCCATGGAGACCGGGGTTGTCGACGGCACCCTTGTCGATACGTCGGTGCTGACCAGTTTCAAGCTGGGTGAGGTGACCAAGTACGTGACCGTCGGGATGAATGCGACCAATTCCATGTTCATGCTGGTCATGAATCGGGACAGCTGGGATGGCCTCGACTCCGCAACCCGGGACACTCTGAGCGACCTCACTGGCGCCGAAATGTCCGAGGGCGGCCGCGTCACGATGACGAACGCATCGGTCAAGGCACTCGACGCATGGCTGGCGGATGGTGGCGAAGTGATCGAGCTTTCACCCGAAGCTGCCGCAGAGTTCAACGCAGCGAGCGATAACCTTGCAGCTGCCGTTATCGCCGAACTCGAGGGCGAGGGCATCGATGCATCTGGATGGGCTGCCGCCCTGAGGAACTGATGGCCTCCATCATTGACAGTTTGACAGGCGCCCGGGACATCCCCGGGCGCCTTCTGCGCGTAGTCGCCTGCATTGGCGGCTTCGTTCTGTTCGTGATCATGCTGCTGGTCAGTACCTCGGTGTTTTACCGCTACGTCCTGAATCAGCCTATTCTTGGTGATCAGGAACTGGTCGAAATCGGCATGTCGCTGGTCGTGATGATGGCAATGCCCTACGCGGCGATGGCAGGGGCCCACATTCGCGTCGACATCCTCGACGAGGCGATTGGCAAGGTGGGGTGCTTCTGGGGAGACGCGTTCACCCGCGTCGTGTCGTGCCTTGTACTTGTCCTTTTGGTTCAGAAGACTTGGGACAAGGCCTGGGATGCTCACAAGTACGGGGATGTCACCAACATGATCGAGATTCCGGTTTGGATCGCGTATGGATCCATTTCGGTGGGGATGGGGCTGTTCATGGTGGTGCTGGCCGTTCAACTTGTCCAGCAGTTCCGTTCAGGACTCTCGGAGTCATGACCGACACCCTCATCGGCGTAGGCGGGATAATTGCGCTCTTTGTCTGTATGATCGCGCGAATGCCGGTCGGGATGGCTTTGCTTGTCGTCGGCTTCGGCGGCATCTGGGTGATCGATAGCCAGCGGGCGGCGATCGCGACCATGTCGTCGGAGACCTATTCGTCAGTCACTGCATACAGCCTTTCGATCATTCCACTGTTCGTACTCATGGGAAACATGGCGGGCGCTGCTGCCTATTCGCAGCGGCTCTACGAGGCCGCCTACGCCTGGATCGGCCGCCTGCGCGGCGGCCTGGCCTCGGCAACTGTGCTGGGTTGTGCTGCCTTTGCCGCCGTGTCGGGATCGTCGGTGGCGACCGCGGTCACGGTCGGCAAGGTCGCGCTGCCGCAGATGAAGCGTTTCGGATACGCTGACGGTCTGGCAACCGGAGCCGTCGCCGCCGGTGGCACCTTGGGGATCCTGATCCCCCCATCGACCGGTTTCGTGCTCTACGCTATCCTCACCGAGCAGAGCATCGGCAAGCTGTTCATCGCGGGCATTCTGCCCGGCATCATTCTGGCGCTGTTCTTCGTCTTTGTCGTCACCGCAATCACGGTCTTCCGGCCTTCGGAAGGCCCGGCCGGTCCCAAATCGAGTGCGGCGGACAAGTTCTGGTCGACCTTGCGGTCGCTTCCCTTGATCGGGGTTATCCTGATCTCCATCGGCGGAATCTATCTCGGGGTCTTCACCCCTGTCGAAGCCGCCGGAATCGGCGCTACCCTGGTCAGCGCCATGGCTCTTGCAACCGGCGCTGTTCGGTTCAACCAGCTCCCGGGGATTCTGCTCGAGACGGTGACGATGACTGCGATGCTCTACCTGATCATCATCGGGGCGCACGTGTTCGGCCCATTTCTGGCATTGACCCACATTCCCGAAACGCTTGCGCTGGCGTTGCAGGAACTCGGCCTCGGGACATACGCGACCCTGTTAATGATCCTGGTCGGGTACATCATTCTCGGCATGTTTTTCGACGGTCTTGCTATGCTAGTCGTTACCATGCCGGTCGTTTTTCCCATCGTTTCGGGTCTGGGGTTTGATCCTATCTGGTTCGGCGTTATCTGTGTCATCGTCATTGAGATGGGTCTAATAACCCCGCCAGTTGGCATTAACGTCTTCGTGGTCAAGGGCGTCGCAACAGGCGTGCCGATGGCCACCATCTTCCGGGGCGTCCTGCCGTTCTGGTTTGCGATGGCCGCGTGCCTCGCGCTGCTGGTCGTCTTCCCCGAGATCGCATTGTTCCTTCCCGACACGATGCGGTAGAAAAGTGGGAAGGCTGGCGTGGACGCCGCACGAACAGTCTGTCGTTGAATGTACGCACCAAGGTTGTGTGAGATAGAGTGGAATTCACGCGAAATAGGGAGTTTGACATGAGCAAGTTTGTCATTGGCCCGCACATGCGGTTGCACGAATGGGTTGCGATCGAGAAAGGCTACTTCACCGAGGTCGGTCTCGATTACGTGCTTGAAGATCAGATGGCATCGGGACTGTATGATCTTGGCGACAAGGTCGGCGCATACCAGACCTTCGAACGCGGCCGCACCTGCGACGTGAGTTCGGCGTGCCACTGGACCGTAAATGTTGCCGCTGCCTCCGGGCACGGGAAACTCTACGCCGATGCGTATTCGGTATCGCCGTGCGGGGTTTTCGTTCCGGCGGACTCGGATATCAAGCGCCCGGAAGATCTCGCGGGCGTGCCGATCTCGGTCGGATACCAGTCAGGCAGCCACTATTCGACGATTCAGGCGCTTGAACCGTTCCTTGACTTGGACGACATCAAGCTGTCCTTTTCGGACGGTTTGCTGTTCATGCGCATGGGACATCTGATTGACGGCAACGTTCCGGCCGCCAGCCTGTTCAGCGGACCATACTACTTCATGGAACAGCTCGGTTTTCGCAAGGTCATCGATTCATCATTCATGATGGCCGCGATGGTTTCGGAAGACGCCGACCCCGACGACATCGAGAAATACCATGAAGCACTGCGGAAGGCCCAGGCCGACATCGATCTGCGACCGGAAAAGTACACGCACTACTACCGCAACGAGTTTCCGGAGCGCTTCCGCGACCAGATTGACACGCGCCTGTTCGGCCCAGGCGAGAGGATCGTCTTCGAACCCTATTCGCGGGAAATGTTCGATGAGTCTCGGGTCTGGATTGCCGAGCGGGGCATTTTCGAGGAGGGTCTCGGTTCTCTGAATTACGATCAGGCCGTGACCGGGTCGGAGGTCCGTGCGCTGCATTAGGCGACTGCGGTATTGGACGCCGGCCTGACTGGCCACGACCGCTGCGCTGTAGCCAACGCAATCGACGGACCGGTTTTCGAGCTGACGGGCGAGCAACGTTTCCGTGACCTTGCCAAGGGTCATGGGAAGCCGGCAAGCTGGGCCCAAATCGATCCTTCCTTTCCTGACCTGGAGAGCCAGGCACTCGGTCTTCCTCTGTCTTCAGGCATATGGGAGGCTTTCGAAGAATTCGAATTCCGGGCCGATGGCGCGTAGGTCGATGCCGGAAAGTCAGCACCGAAGTTTTGTCGTTCAACGTCTCGCCGACCTGCCGGCTACTGTCGCAGATAACGCCGCGCCTTACGTTCAGCACTTTCATCCTCGAAAGTGCCGGATCGAAACATGGAATGTGCCCTGCGTCGAAATAAAGGAAGCCGGTCCTTGATTTCAGGAAATGATCTCCGTTCGATGGACAGCCGCGACCTTCTTGATTGTATCTCCAGGAACACCACTTTCCTCGGCAATGCAGTTCCAGCGCGAGACTGCGTGGCAGACCTGCTGCAGGATATCGGAGGCACGGCCGCGTTTCATGGCAGCGCCTGCGGCGCAAGCATTGAAGTCATGGATGTCAAAGCCGTCTCGCTTGCCGTTCAATGACATCTGGTGTGTCCCTGTCCAGAGCCCGGACGGGTTGTAACTGTAGGTCACATCGAAAGCCGGAGATAGCGACCAAATCCCAGACCGGTCCATGAGGAATGCAATATTCTTGACATGGTCATCCTGATTGCGGGCAACGATATTGAAGGCCATGCGCCTGAACTGCTCCTCTATGGAAGATTTTGGCAATCCGAGTTGCTGGATGACCCGCAAGGCCTGTTCATAGGAGTAGGCCCCGGCCTGATTGAAGTCGAAATGGGCCATTGCGCAAAGTGACTGCATGTGGATCTTCCGGCCATCGTTGGTCCGATCGAAGCGCCTGGTCATGAAGTGATTTCGATCGTTTTCGCTCAAGACCCGGCATTCGGACATCGTGATCCCGGCTTCTACGGCCATCTTGTGGTAGGCGAATTCGATCAGTCCGTAGCCTTGTGGGTCTTCAAGCTCCCTGTCCTTGTTGCCGCTCACCCCGTCGAATTTCAGCAGCCAGTAGGAAAACCCCTCCCCTGCGTCGACTTGGCCTGAACGCACTTCATTGGTTCCGGGGTTCCAGGCTATGATGGCCTTGGCGCGCGCGCCACCTGCCGATGTGCCCACACGCAGAATATCCCGCAGAGACTCTTCGCGACCGGGTTCGGCAAAGGATCCTTCGAAGGCGCTTCGATTGGTCAGTATATCGCTTGCCAGCCTTACAAGCGCTTCCACATCGACCCGTTTGGACTTGTTGAACCTCGGTCCTGTTGCCGGGGCAAACTCGAGGGCGCCCATGCCGCGGCTTCCAGCATAGCAAAGGCGTTCGACGGAATTGAAATCGGCCGGGCTGCGCCCCTGCCTGGCGAGCCAGGCATTGATGAGGGCATTGCCGAACCTGTCAGGCAGGGTATCGGCGAGCAACCCCGGCAATCCGAAGAATGTCTCGCGAGCCAGTGCCGGGAATGAATATATCTGATCTGAAAGCGGCATGGTGAGCGGGGCGATTTGCCTGCCGCTGTCAAGGAAAGCGGGTTCGTATTCGAAATTCGCAAATCCTCGGTCTTGATCCCAACTGACGGCGCCGATGGTCCGTCCCCACAGCTTGACTTCGGCAACGGTCAAGATTCCTCCCCCCAGGTCCATTCTGATGGTTGCTTGTCTTTTGCCGATGGAGTCGATGCGCGTTGCCTGACTCTTCCGCGCATCCGTACTTGCTGAACGGGACTGGCCGCCGGCATCGGGATCATTGCATCAAGGTTTTCGAGGAGCTTGAGGGCCCGCAGTATCCTGATGAAGTTCGACATCTGGGTGGACTCTCCGCGCTCGATCCGCTGGACCGTTGGTCTTGAGACGCCAGCTTCGGCCGCCAGCATTGCCTGCGTGAGGTTCCTGTTCAGGCGGTGGCGGGCAATGCGGCTGCCAAGTTCCCCTAGCGCCGCGCTGTCAGAAATTGCACCTGAGATGTTCATAAGTCATCAATTCCGATGTTTTGTGATCGATTTATGCCGTTAACATATCAATTGTGATGCCTTCTGTCAATTGACTGGAATTGTTGTATACATCAAGTTTGATGCCTTATAAGCAATAATTGGCGTTATTGCATTAGTTTTGATGCATACTTCAAGTTCTTCATTCGATTGTGAAAACCGGAATGGCAAACCAGTCAGCCACGCCATTTGCGCAAGGCGACGAATTCGAACGGAAGATGCTCTGGCCGCTTGCGGAATGAAGCCGCCTGTTGCCGGAACATGCGCCTTTGATTGTTCGCGAAATCCACCCGTATGGCCGGAACTCGGCAATGCCCCGGTCCGGAGAAACGGCAAACTGGCATAGGCGATTCAGCTCATGCATCATCGGGCGCGTCCCGCCGATGGCAGGCAGTATCACGGCCCAGTGCCTTTGATGCAGAATTCGATACGGCTGGCCCAATTTTCGAGCCGGGACAGTGCTGACTGATGATTGCAATACCAGTGCCGGTCAAGACTGGACCGACCGCTGCGGCATTGCGCCATTACATTGATGCAAGTACCAATGAGGCAGGCTTGGGCGATTCACGAATGTTCTGTGACGAATGACTGAACAGAACCATTCCGGGCTTGTATCCTGTTGACTGGATTCATCCATCGCCTATTCAACCCCCACCGGAGCATCCAGCACTCCGGCGATCAAGGGAAAGGTACCAAATCCAATGCGACGCACATTCATCGGAGCCACGGCAATCGCCGTTGCAATGGCGTTCTCCTCGGCAACGATTGCAGCCGAGGCGGTCACCATTGTGTATTTCAACGATACCGACCGGATGGGAGAACGCGACGGCCGGGGCGGAATTGCCCGGCTTGCGGCGATCATCCAGCAAGAGCGCCAGGACAACGAGAACGTCCTGGTCATGTTCGGCGGGGACACGATTTCGCCGTCATTATTGTCTGCCCTCGACGAGGGGGCCCACATGATCGACCTGTTGGGCAGGCTTGATCTCACCGCCATGGTACTCGGCAACCATGAGTTTGACTTCGGACCGGAAGTCACGAAGGAGAGGGTAGCCGAGGCCGCGTTCCCTATCCTGGGCGCAAACCACATGGACCCCGCAGGAAACCCGGTTGAAGGCGTGCTTCCGACGATGACGCTTGATGCCGGCGAATTCACGATTGGAGTTCTGGGGCTGACGACCGTTAGCACGGCAGTCAAGTCGAGCCCCGGTGAGTTTGAATTCCGCGACGTGACCGAAGTTGCTGCCGAGCTGTCAGCTTCGCTGCGTGAGAATGGCGCCGATCTCGTCATTGCGCTCGCCCACACCGACCTTGCTGAGGACCAGGCGCTGCGGGAACAAGGGGCGGTGGACATACTTCTGAGCGGAGATGACCATCTGCAGACTGCGGTCTACTCCGACGACTTGCTCTATATCGAGTCTGGCGAGCAGGCCGACCGGGTGACTGTCATCGACCTGCTGCTTGACGAGGTGCAAGATGGCGACAGCACTGAATTCGTCTGGAGCGCCGAATACAGCATCATCGACTCGGCACATGTCGAGCCCGATGCCGAACTTGCTGCTGCGGTAGCTGCATATGAAGACAAGCTGGGTGCGGAACTGGATGTCGAACTGGGGACTACCTCGACTGAACTCGACAGCCGGCGCGAGATCATCCGCGCCGAGGAGGCAGCGATTGCAAATCTCTTTGCCGATGCCATTCGCTCGGCAACCGGCGCCGACATCTCCATCATGAATGGCGGCGGCATTCGGGCAAACCGCACCTATGCTCCCGGTACGGTCATTACCCGCCGGGACATCCAGAGCGAGCTTCCATTTGGCAACAAGACGGTCGTGCTTGAGGTCACCGGACAGGATGTGATTGATGCTCTGGAAAACGGCTTCAGCCAGATCGAGAACGGTGCCGGCCGGTTCCCTCATGTCTCCGGAATCTCAGTCGTGTTTGATCCGTCACAGGAACCAGGGAGCCGTGTGGTCGAGGTGACCAAGGATGGATCTCCGATCGATGCAGCGGCAACCTATACGCTGGCGATCAATGACTATGTTGCTGGCGGTGGTGACGGGTATTCGATGCTCGAAGACAAGCGCCGCATCGTGGACGAATACGCAGCTGTCCTGATGACCGTGCAGGTGTTCGACTACATCTCGGCCGCTGGCGAAGTCGCACCAATGGTAGACGGCAGGCTTGCCCGGGTCGAGTAGACCCCTGCGATTGAGATTTAACGATCCCGGGGCCGAAGGGTCCCGGGAGATTCTGGTCAAACCGTCCCAAGCATTGCAAAATTGGCCTGGATGCATTCACGCAATGCCCGGAACCTGCTTGTGACAACGCACGGGGTAGCGCCAGTCCGGCCCTTCATCCATCAGCCCTCCAGGGGACGGCGCAGCTGGCTGTTCATGCATCCTCCGGCGGAACAAGTGGCCCCGCCCGGAAGACTCCCAACGGTCCTTCAAACTGTATCCAGCCCGTGGCTGTGATTGCGGCCCCGGCAACCAACCCGGCAAATGGCGAGGTCTGCGCCACGACGCAGAAGCCGGAATGCTCAGCCCGCGGGCAACCCCAACTGGCTGAGAAAAGCACCAAGGTCCTGCTGGGGCCTCGCCCCGACATGACTGATCACTTCCGAAGCTGCCGCACAACCCATCCGGCCTGCGGTTCCGAGATCATGGCCACCCACCATGCCTTGCAAGAAGCCGGCCGCGAAGAGGTCCCCGGCCCCGGTCGCATCAACCACATTTGCAGGAAACGCCTCAATGCAGATCCTGTTTCCGCCTTCAGCTATGATTGCCCCTTCCGCCGACAGGGTGCATGCGACAACAGGTATTTCCGCAACAGCAAGGTCAAGAGCCGTGTTCAGATCGTCTGTGTTATACATCGCAGTCAATTCAGCCCGATTGCTTACCAAGAGCTCGACTCCTGCAGCGATCAGTTGCTCGAAGGCAATTCTGTTCCTATCCACGCAAAAGGGATCTGAAAGGGTCAGCGCTACAGACCCGCCGCCCGAATGGCAGAGAGCAACTGCCTTGTTGAAGGCCTCTACACTGTCGGGCCCGTCGAGCCGGTAACCTTCCAGGAATAGCCAGCGAGTATTTGCTACCATATCGGCATCAATGTCTTCTGGCGTAAGGAACTCGGCGGCTCCGAGATAGGTATTCATGGTCCGCTCGCCATTCGGCGAAATCAACACCATGCTGCGGCCTGTCTCGAATTCGGTTCCTGCCGGGGGTCTCGGCGTGCTGAAGGCAACTCCCAGGTTCGAGAGGTCGGCAGCAAATACATCCCCGAGGGCATCCGTGCACACCTTGCCCAGGAAACCGGCCTTGCCTCCCAGCATGGCGACACCCGCCACCGTGTTTGCAGCCGATCCTCCACTTACCTCCCTCTTTGCGCCAAGCTCGCCGTAAAGGAATGCTGCCCTGTTCAAGTCAATCAGGTGCATTATTCCCTTCGCAACACCATGCTGCAGAAGAAAACTGTCCTCGACATCGGACAGCACATCCACGATTGCATTGCCGATGCCGACCACTTCGAACCGGGATCTAGCGGCCGGACTCATCGGCCTTCCACATCTGCCTGCCCTCCGGGCTTGTCGGGAAATGGACAAAGGTCCTCAATCAGGCATTGCCCGCAATCCGGCTTGCGCGCCTTGCACACATAGCGCCCATGCAAGATCAGCCAGTGATGGGCATGCTGCTGGAACTCGGCGGGCACATTGTCTTCGATCGAGCGTTCGACCTCTTCCACCGACCGGCCGGGCGCGATACCGGTACGATTGCCTACCCTGAAAATGTGTGTGTCCACGGCCTGTGCCGGATGGCGATGCCACATGTTGAGTACAACGTTGGCAGTTTTCCGCCCTACGCCCGGGAGCGACTGCAGGGCCGTCCTGGACGAAGGAACCTGACCGCCATATTCATCCAGCAGGATCCGCGCCAGTTTCAGGACATTCCGCGCCTTGCTCCGGTACAGGCCAATCGACCGGATGTGCTCAATCAGCCCATCTTCACCCAGTTGCAACATGCTCTCAGGGCTGTCGGCGATCCTGAAGAGGCTGGCCGTTGCCTTGTTCACACCTGCATCCGTTGCCTGCGCCGAAAGCACCACCGCAACCAGCAGCGTGAATTCGTTCACATGCTTCAGCTCGCCCTTAGGCTCAGCCTGATGGTTCCGGAAGCGCCGGAAAATCTCGCAAATGCGCCGGTACTCGGCTGCAGCACTGCCGGTCATGGACGTGACTATATTCCCTCTCGAGCGTCGCCGAATTAGCAAGAAACGGGTCGACTGAACATCCTTGATGGACTTAATTCCCATGGCGGGAAACGGAGTGATCCAATGACTGAATCCAGCTACCACTATAACGTCATCTTTCGTGCGATGAAGATCATCGAAGAGGCTGGCGGAAGGGAGCTGCCTCTCGACGAACTGTCCGAACAGATGAACATGAGCCCGTCGCATTTCCAGCGGCTGTTCTCACAGTGGGTTGGTATTTCCCCCAAGCGCTATCAGCAGCACTTGCAACTCGACCATGCCCGCAGGCTGCTTCGCAACAATGCGACCACATTCGAAACAGCGCACGCGCTGGGCCTTTCCGGAACCGGACGGCTGCACGACCTGTTCATCAAGTGGGAAGCCATGAGTCCGGGCAAATTCGCCAGCCGTGGGTCCGGCGTGACAATCCACTGGGGTCAGTTTGACAGTCCCTTCGGCGGCATGCTTGCCATGGGCACCGGCAAGGGACTCTGCGGCATTGCCTTTACCCATGGATGCGGCCGCAGGGCGGCCTACCTGGACCTGCGCAGCCGCTGGCCGAGCGCCGAATTCCGGCATGACCCTGAAGCTGTCCGCGCCTGGGTTGACGCTGCTCTCGATCAGCGCGGGGAAGCCAGGCTGCATGTCATTGGAGCGCCATTTCAGATCAAGATCTGGGAAGCGTTGCTCGCCATTCCTGCGGGCAGCGTATCGACATATTCGGACATCGCCCGGTTTGCCGGCGTCCCGAAAGCTACGCGTGCCGCGGGCACTGCCATTGGCCGCAATCCCGTAAGCTGGCTGATCCCCTGCCACAGGGCCGTGCGCAAATCGGGCGAACTTGGGGGATACCACTGGGGTCTGCCGGTGAAGCGGGCCATGCTGGCTTGGGAATCCGCAAGAAGCGAGGCGGCTGCACCGGCCTGAATCTGTTGCAGGCCGTGCAAACCGCAATCAGGCGGCGTCAAGGCACATGTTTGTGGTCTGGATGACCTGCCGTGCCCGCGGCTGTGAGCGGTTTGCTGCTCAGTTCAGGTTCGACCTGACATCCTCTATTGCCTTGTCCATGACCCGCTTGCGCTCATCGGCGCTCATGGAGTCGGCGATCACCCGGCCAGCGGCCTCTACGGCAACAACGATTGCCTCATTCCGGACACCTGCCACAGCGGCGGCTTCTAAGCTGGCGATCTGTTCCTCTGCGGCTTGCAGCCGTCTTTGCACTGTCTGCTCAATTGCAGTCTCGGCGCTTTCGATGAAAAGTTCAGCTTCCCGTTTGGCGCCTTCCACGGCTTTTTCGGCCTGATCAAGCGAGGCTTCATTCGCCTTCCTGGCTTCCTCGAATGCTGCAGCGGAGTCTTCACGGATGCGGCGCGCATTTTCGATCTGATCACGAATTGCCGCAATCTGGCTGTCAATGAACCGCCCGGCAAGTTGCGGAGCCTTGAACCGCACCAGCGCGCCGATGAAGATGATGAAGGCAATCAACACCACAAAATTGGTGTTCTGCAGTGAAAAGAACGGCCCGGTGGCTGCCATTGCCGGTGTCCCGGAAAGAACCGCTATTGCAGCAACGCGTTTCAAGTCTTCACTCCATTCATGCGTGCGTCCACTGCGGCAGAAGCCTGCCCTGCCCAGTCCCGGCCCGGCAGCAACTGGTTGACGATCTCGGTGGCTGCAACACCGGCAATCTCGCGCACAGCTTCCCTGGCGCTGCTTCTGATCTCATCCACTCTGGCTTCCGCTTCCGCAGAACGTTCGGCAATCGCCTCGGCAGCTTGCGAAAGCGCCTGATCCTGCAACTCACGGGCGCGCGCTCTTGCCTGCGCTACCAGCGCATCCGCTTCCGACTTGGCCTTGCTCAGTGTTTCAGACGTTTGACGGTTCAGCTCTTCAGCTTGCTTGTCGAGGCGTTCAGCCTCTTCAAGGTCACTGCGGATCGCTTCTTCCCTCTGTTCGACAATTCCACCAATCCTCGGCAGCACAACCCTGCTGATGATCAGAAACAGAATGACGAGAAAGACCGCAAGCCAGAAGAGCTGGTTCGGAAACGTCGTGAAATCCAGTTGCGGAAAATTGGCTTGTTCCGCCGCTGCCGCTTCAACCTGTTCAGCCATCATGCCTCTCCGCTGATGTCAGCCTGCCCGTTACGGCGGCAAATCAAAAGAAGAACATCAACAGGATCGCAACTAGGGCCGAGAAGATCCCAAGTGCTTCGGAAAGGGCGATGCCGACGAACAGCCATGTAATTTGCGACGGGGCGGCTGACGGATTCCTGAGTGCTCCGGAAAGATAGCTGCCCGCAATGTGACCGACGCCGATGGCGGCCCCTCCCATCCCGGTACAGGCTAGTCCGGCCCCGATGAGTGCCCCCATGGTAGTGATGTCGCCTTCCAGTGCCATATTGCTTCTCCTTGCTGGAATTACAGTTGAGTGAATGAAACGTTCAGTGACTTGGATGCAGGGCGTCACGCAAATAAACGCATGTCAGGATCGTGAACACATAAGCTTGGACGACAGCGACCAGCAGTTCCAGCGCGTAAATTGCGGCGACTGCCACGATCGGCACGAACGCGCCGAAACCGAGCACGCCCGCGAATGCGGCGATTACCTTTATCATGGCATGGCCTGCCATCATGTTTCCGGCAAGCCGGATCGAGTGGCTGACGGGACGAACAAAATACGACAACACTTCGATCGCTGCCAGCACAGGCCGCAGCGGAAGCGGGGCTGAAGAGATCCAGAAGAGTCCGAGGAACCCCAGGCCGTGCTTGACGAAGCCAATGATTGTCACCGACAAAAAGACCGCTAGTGCGAGCGCTGCGGTGACCGCAACGTGCGAGGTTGTTGTAAAGCTGGCGGGTATGAGGCCAAGAATGTTCGAAAAGGCAATGAACGTGAACACGGTCATGATGTAAGGAAAGAACTTAAGAGCGTCCCGGCCGGCGACATTCTCGACCATGTTCCTGATCAATAGATACACCAACTCTGCCGACATCTGCGCTCTGCCCGGAATGAGCGCCTTGTGGCGGGTACCGAGAACCAAGAATGCCATCGCCGCCAACAGCGCCAGGAACATCCACATGGTGACATTGCTGGGCGTATACCACATCAATGGCCCGTCGCCGAACAGTGGCTTGGGGATGAACTGACCCATCGGATCGATCTGGAGACCGGATTCCTCAGTTGCCACCTGTCTGATCCTCCACTGGTACCATCCGTCTTCAATCTTCCGGCGACGCTGAACTGCTGCCGGCACTTTCTCCAGCCTCACGCGACGTCCTGATCATCAACTTCACGCCGGCGCAAAACCCAACCAATGTAAGGACGATCAGAAAGATCGGCAGGGTGCCGAAAAGAACGTCCAGCCCGTACCCGCATGCGGCTCCAAGACCAGTACCGGCCACCAGGTCCACCACCATGCGCCAGGCAAGGTGCATGTTGGCAACCGGGCCAGGTTCCGGTTGGCCCGGCTCCAACTCCGATCTGGCTGCCTTGATCCGGTCGCGGATCGAAGGATCTCCATCACTATCGGAATCGGACGGGCTCGCCATTGGTTCCGCGCCTCAGGATTCGGACGGCGGGAAACTAGAGTCGGCCATTTAAGCTGTCAAGCCCATCGTTCAGTCTCTTGCGATGTGCAACTTACTGAAATCATTGAATATCGGCAATTGGTCGATCATTATTCGCTATTTTCAGCCTATGCAGATCCACCTGGAATTTCACTCAACCATCTGGTTGAATTTCGTCTGCCGCCGACTTATGCGCCTCTGGCCGGCAGCCGGCTCCCGGGAAGCGACCTGGAAGATGCGGGGTTTCAAGCACAAGGATCGGAAATGACTGGTATCCAGAAGGACGAGCAACTCGATCGGGTATTCGGCGCGCTGGCTGACAGCACCAGGCGCTCTATTCTCCGGTTGCTGCTCCAGCGCGACATGACCGTAACGGAACTCGCCCGGAAGATCGGAAAATCGGTCGCTCTGACTTCCAAACACCTGGCGGTCCTCGGCGAGTCCGGCCTGATTTCGCGCAAGTCCACCGGGAGAATACGCTGGTGCCGGCTCGAACCTGACTCCATTGCAAGGGCAGCAGTCTGGCTGGAAGGGTTTGGGCAGTTCGACCCGGAACATCTTGACCAGCTTGAGTGGCTGCTGGAACTCCAGCCGGATACCGCAGATCAGGAGTGAACCCGGCAGGCTAAACCGTCAATTGTCGTGCTCGTTGCGGAGGAGCAACAACAGCGCGCCGATAGTCGCCAGAATACCTGCCAGAATTGCAAGGCGTGGAAAGCCGTGCCCGAGCGCGCCTTCCCACAGGATGACCCAGGTCGGCGTGAGGTAGGTGTAGGCCATGACCTTGGCGGATGGCAGCCGCAACGACGCGTAATTGACCGCCAGGAACGACAAGGATGTGGCGATGACCGTCAGATATGCGAGGGTAATCCAGACGATTGGCGGCAATTCCGACCATGCTGTTGCAACAATGGCGTTCCATCCGACGACCGCAAGCACCAACGAACCGGCAGTGCACATGCCGAACACGAACACTATAGGTGACTCCCCCCGGTTCAGCAGCCGTACCAACGGAATATAGAGCGCATGGGCAATGCACCCGACGAAGAATATCATCTCTCCCCGGCCGACGCTGAAAGTCAGCAAGGCTGTGAGATCTGCCCTGAATATCACCCACAGCGCCCCTGCGGCGCCGACTGAGAGCGCAAGCGCCATTCTGCGGGTTGTGACTTGCCTGAGGATGATCCAGCCAAATACGCCGCTCATGATCGGAGTGAGAGTAAACACGGCGCTGGTTGAAACTGCGGAGGCGGTCTTCAGACCTTCAAACATCAGCACGAAATAGCTTCCCATGAGCGCGCCGGTCAAAACGTAGCGCCAAGGCGCCGATGCGTGCTCCCACTTCAGCAAGCCAGCCGCGGCGGCTGCCCCGCCCATGATTGCAGCGCTTCCGATGAACCGCAGGGTGGTCAGGGTTATGGGGTGGATCTCGTTGGCGGCCAGGGAGCCTAGACTAAACGAGCCCCCGATGGACACGGAAAACACCAGCATGGCAATGTGGCCGCGGGCCGCCTGATCGAGGGTGATCATGCGCAAGCGTGTAGACCATGACCGTCCGGCAAGAAAGCGAATTGGATGCTCTGTCGCCAGCGCCAGCAGCGGAGAAGCCCCAAAACCGGATCGGGAACCTGGCCTTGCGGTGCCTTGACGGCTGCAATCTGGTCAATGATTTCGCTGTCTGGAACAGCGGCGCAGAAACCATTCAGGGATTGCCTACAAATCTCGAATGATGAACAGGCACAGAATGGAACCTGGCAACACTCTGCGCGCATCTGGCCGAAGCAGAATCATCGCACGGCACTCGCGTATTGAGTCATGCCTCTTGGAGGGTTCACTTGCGAGAAGGTGCACTGCGCTTGAGCTTGACCGCGGCGTTCACATGCATTAGGCGGTTCCGCATCGTCATTGAGTTCCGGCCTATTCCGGTCCGCAGTTCGATACCCGGATCGCCACCCGTCAGCGAAGGTTCGCCCGCGGGTGCGATACCTGTTTGCGGATGGCCAGGCTGGAACGGACGAGGAAACTGAGGCTAGGGAAATACTGCCGTGTTCGAAAACCTATCAGACCGCCTGTCCGATGTCTTTGAAGGACTCCGGCGACGCGGTGTTCTGAGCGAGGAGGACGTAGAGAACGCTCTCCGGGATGTCCGGCTCGCCCTGCTTGAAGCCGACGTTTCGCTGCCTGTCGTAAAGTCCTTCGTCAAGAGGGTCGGCCGCAAGGCAACCGGGCAGGCAGTCATGCGGTCAGTGACCCCCGGCCATCAGGTCATCAAGATAGTTCATGATGAACTCGTCCAGACGCTCCAGGGAGATGACGGTCAGACATCAGAACTCAGGATCGACAATCCACCCGCTACAATTCTCATGGTCGGCCTGCAGGGATCGGGCAAGACGACCACGACCGCAAAGTTGGCGAAGCGGCTCACACAGCGCTACGGCAAGCGGGTGCTGATGGCCTCCCTCGACACTCGCAGGCCGGCTGCGATGGACCAATTGAACGTGCTTGGTGTGCAGGCGGAGGTCGATACCGTGCCGATTGTACCGGGACGGAGCGCCGTTGAGATTGCCAGGAACGCTTCAAGTCAGGCCCGAATGGGCGGCTACGATGTCCTGTTGCTGGACACGGCCGGCCGCATGCATGTTGATGACGAGCTGATGCGGGAGGTTGTCGACATACGCGAGGCAACAGAGCCCCGGGAAACACTGCTGGTCGTCGATGGGCTGACCGGACAGGACGCCGTCAACGTCGCCGAGGAATTCAGGGACAGGGTTGGAATATCCGGCGTCGTCCTCACCAGGATGGAAGGCGATGGCAGGGGCGGCAGCGCGCTGAGCATGCGCGCGGTTACCGGCAAGAGGATCAAGTTCATCGGCACCGGCGAAAAGCTGGAAGATCTCGGTGAGTTCGACCCGCACAGAATTGCCGGAAGAATCCTCGGAATGGGCGATATCGTTTCACTTGTCGAAAAGGCCGCGGAAACGCTTGAGGCCGAAGTCAATGAACGCGCCATTCGCCGGATGCAGAAGGGCCTCTTCAACATGAATGACCTGCGGAAGCAACTGGAGGCGATGGAGAAGATGGGCGGCCTTGAATCTGTGATGTCGGCAATGCCCGGCATGAAGAAACACATGCCCGATCTGCAATCCGCAGGCCTCGACTCGAAGTTCGTCAGCCGGCAGATAGCCTTGATCAACTCCATGACCAGAAAAGAAAGAGCCAATCCTGGCATTTTGCAGGCAAGCCGGCGGCGGCGCATCGCGGCCGGTGCCGGTCAGGAGGTTTCCGACCTGAACAAGCTGCTCAAGATGCAGAAGCAGATGGCGCAAATGGGCAAGGCGATGTCCAAGAGGGGAATGGGAGGCGCGCTGGCTGCCCTTGCTGGCCGAGGGCTTCCATCAGGACTGAATCCATCTTCGATGTTCGGCGGCGGGGGCCTGCCAGGTGCGCCCGGACAATTGCCGGGAGGCCTTAACCTGCCGCCAGGACTAGCGGGCAGCATGCCGTCCGGAATGGAACTGCCGGACGGATTGGCGCCTCCGAGGATCAAGAAGTGAACGGGCCTCTTGCAACGGTCCGCCCTGTTACCGGAAAACGGCGCCAATCATGAGCGGCGGTGACGATGCCGGCCGGGTTCTGCAAGAACACCGGGAGTCGATCGACCGGCTCGACGCGGTGCTTGTCTACACCCTCGGTGAGCGCTTCGCCCGCACGCAGGCTATCGGCAAGCTCAAGGCTGAACAGAACCTTCCACCTGCCGACCCGGAAAGAGAAGCAGAACAGATAGCCCGGCTGCAGGAACTTGCACTGGACGCAAATGTGGATCCCGAATTCGCCAGGAAGATCATCCGCTTCATCATCGACGAAGTGATCAGGCACCATCAACTGCAACGACACCAGAAATAGGATCAATTCAAGGAGTAAACGCCATGGCAATGAAAATCAGACTCGCCCGGGGGGGATCGAAGAAGCGGCCCTACTACCGGATCGTCGCAGCGGACTCCCGCATGCCGCGGGATGGCCGGTTTGTCGAGAAACTCGGAATCTACCACCCGCTGCTGCCCAAAGACAGCGACGGTCGCGTCAAGCTTGATGTGGAGCGCATCCAGTACTGGCTCGGAAACGGCGCGCAGCCGACAGACCGGGTGTCCAGAATGCTGGAAGGCGCCGGGCTGCTGCCGGCAAAGACCCGGAACAACCCGAAAAAGGCGATCCCGCGCAAGCAGGAAGCCCAAGAAGCTGAAGCCTGACCATCAGCAGCAGCATCCAGCTACGTAGCGCCCCAGTTACCCGAGCTGAATCGTGGCCCCCGCAGATCTTGATGAACGCACCAGCAGTCCAGAACCGGGGCTGGCCGGACAACTCGTCTGCGTGGGAGCTATTGCTGGCCCATTTGGAGTCAAGGGTGCTGTCAAGATAGTCAGCTACTGCGAAAGCCCGGATGCGATCGGTGGCTACTCGCCGCTGTTTTCAGAAGATGGGCTTGTCTCCTACCGGATCGAATTGACCGGTACATCAGGCAAATCCCTCACGGCGCGCCTGGAAGGAGTCGAAAACCGGGAACAGGCAGCGAGGCTGCAAGGGACGCGGCTTTACGCGGACCGCAGCCTATTTCCAACAGCCGGTGACGAAGAGTTCTATTTGGCGGACCTGATCGGTCTGGAGGCGAGGGATGGCGACGGCGTTTTGTTGGGCCACATTCGGGATGTGCAGAACCATGGCGCAGGAGATTTCCTTGACATCAAGGCCGAAGATGGAAGGGATTGGCTGGTGCCGTTCAGCAAGGAAACCGTTCCGGAAGTGCGCATAGCCGAGGGGTTGCTCGTTATTCACGGCAACCTGTGTTGAATGCACCAATCCGTCAGGCCTTCCGCATGTGACGATTGCCCTGACTATCTGGTTGGCTGGCGCCCTTGCCTATGGCGAACCTGATCTGGCGGATTTTCAATGAACACGGAAAACACATCATCCGGAGCAGACCAACCAGTCCGGCCTTGGCGCGCGAAGATCATCACGCTGCTGCCGGAGGCCTTCCCGGGAATCCTGGGGCTATCGACAACCGGCAGGGCGCTCGCCAAGGGGCTTTGGGAACTGGAGACCATCAACCTGCGGGATTTTGGCATTGGCCGGCATCGAGCAGTTGATGATAACCCCTTCGGTGGCGGCGCTGGAATGGTGTTGCGCGCCGATGTTCTTGCGGCGGCGCTTCGCCATGCAAGCAATAATACGTCTCATTCGGAAGAAGAGTGGCCTGTGTTGTGCATGTCACCCCGCGGAATTCCGGTCACTCAGGAATTGGTGACCGGACTTTCCAAAGGGCCTGGGGTCACTCTTGTCTGCGGACGCTTCGAAGGGATTGACGAGAGGTTCCTGGAGCGGTTTCCCGTGCGGGAAGTCTCCATTGGCGACTTTGTTCTGGCTGGCGGCGAAATCGCCGCTCAAGCCTTGATTGAAGCAACTGTGCGCCTTATACCGCTCGTTCTCGGGAATCAGGCATCCGTGTTGGAGGAGTCCTTCAGCAGCGGACTGCTTGAGTACCCCCAGTATACGAGACCAAGGAATTGGGAAGGGATACCCGTACCGGACATACTTTTGTCTGGACATCATGAAGAGATTGCCGCCTGGCGGCTTGAGGAATCCAGAAAGGCCACCATACGGAGGCGTCCCGATCTCTGGGAGAGGTTCGGACGCAGGACAGGATCAAATTCAGAAGAGTGACTGACGGTTGGAAGCCGAATGTGGCCCGTCGGCCAAGGGGAACATGACAATGGACATCTTAGCGACAATTGAAGCCGAGCAGGTCGGCAAACTGGATCATTCGATTCCCGACTTCAGGGCAGGAGATACGGTCCGCGTGGGCTTCAAGGTCAGCGAGGGAAGCCGTACCCGGATCCAGAATTACGAAGGTGTCTGCATTTCCCGCAAGGGAGGTGATGGCATTGGCGGGACCTTTACCGTCAGAAAGATCTCTTTCGGCGAGGGTGTAGAGCGCGTGTTCCCTCTCCATTCGACAAACATCGAGTCGATCTCCGTAGTCCGCCGTGGCCGGGTCCGGCGGGCCAAACTGTATTACTTGCGGTCGCGCCGTGGCAAGTCGGCGAGAATTGCCGAAAGAAGCAACTACCGCCCGCGCCGGGCCAAAACCGAAACGACTGAATGAGGCGCCAATCATGAAGAACGGCATTCACCCAGAATACCACGAGATCGACGTCAAGCTCACGAATGGCGAGATCCTCAGAATGCGCTCGACCTACGGGTCAGAGGGCGACACGCTCTCCCTGGATATTGATCCGTCCGTGCATCCTGCCTGGACCGGTGGCAGCACCCACCTCATGGACACTGGCGGCCGGGTTTCCAAGTTCAAGAAGAAGTACCAAGGATTTGGTTTCTGAATTGGTGGGGCCTATCCTACCACCACCAGCTCGCAGTTTGATTCAGACTTGAGGCTTCAATTCCTGGGGTCTTGGCAGCCTCGTTTCCGCCACGCTACGAGGTTCGCTGACCCTTCGCTCCGGCACAGCAATCGATCTGTTGCCACCTCCCAATGCGGACGCTCCCATCTTGATGATGGTTGAGTTGGCTGAAGACCCGTGGATTCATCTCCGGAAACTAAATTCACGACACCATCAATCCAACTTGCGGTTGAGCAAACAGGATCCGGTGCACGCAACCAACCAAATCCCTGGGCGCCCGATACTACAAACGTTTGTATTGACTCTTGGGCCTCATCTGGCTTTGGTGAGGGCAGATTATTCGTTGGTCAAATGTAGGAGGACATGAACAATGAAACGTGTCGGATTCACATTCAGGCAAGCCGCCCTGGCGATGGCCGCGGTGCCATTGCTTGCAGTACAATCACTTGCCCAGTCATGCCTTGGCACTGCCAAGGCTCTTAACCTCAGCGACGCACAGCGGGAAGAAATCCGCCAGAGCGACCTGACTTTCGGGTTCCTCACCAACAACATTTCTGATGATTTCAGCCGCACATTGATCGCAGGTGGCGAGGCTTTCGCCGCCGAACTTGGTGTCAATCTTCTTGTCAACAGCGCTGATTTCGACGCCAATACCCAACTCAGTCAGTTTGACGCATTGGTGCAACAACAGGTCGATGGCATTTTCCTGACCGCCGTCGATGCAGCCTCGATCGGCCAGGCGGTGCGCAGAGCCAATGACGCCAATATTCCCGTTTTCATCGTCGGAGGAGCTCCAACCCGGGGAGAGGTCATCTCGGTCATGAATGCGGCTTCGTACCAAGGCAGCTTTGATGCCGGAAACGCTCTGATGAATGCCATTGGCGAGTCCAATGCCAAGATCGCGGTCCTCGGTATTCCCTTCGCTTTGCAAACCATTCGGGACCGGGAAAAGGGTATCCTGGACGCCATTGGAGCAAATGGCGGGCAGATGATTTCGCTGCAATCCGATTTCAGCCAGGATGTGCTGCTGCAACTGGCCCAAAATGTTATCCAGGCAAACCCGGATCTGGGCGGTATCTTTGCGACCTGGAGCCTCGCAGTCAACGCTGCGACCGAGGCGGTGAAGCAATCTGGAAGGGACATCCCGATTGCCGGCTATGACTCGGAAGCGGCCGGGTATCTGGAGTTCGCTGGTGGCGATACAAACATCGTCGCGCTCTCGGGCCAGCAAGCGGCACTGCAGGGCCGCGCCGCGATTGAAGGCCTGAGCCAGTCGATCCTCGGCGCCGAACTTTGCGAGGAGATTATCACTCCAAACCTCCTGGTCACGGCGGACAACTACGAGAGCATGTGGGATATACAGTATCCCGGCGTATCGCCCCCTTGGGTGCAATAGACACAAACAACCCGGGAGCGCACAGCGCTCCCGCTCCCCTTCTTCGACTTTCCGGAATCTCGAAGTCATTCCCCGGCGTAACGGCGCTTGACGACGTATCCTTCGACATTCAAGCCGGAGAAATCCACGCATTGATGGGTGAGAACGGGGCCGGCAAATCCACACTCATGAAGATTGCAGCCGGTGTCTACCAACCCGACACCGGTAAGCTTGAAATTGCCGGTAAGCAGGTCTTGTCAAGGGGGCCGAAGGACGCCACCGGCCACGGAATTCAAACGGTCTTTCAGGAACTGACGGCGTTTGAGAATCTGGATGTCGGACGCAACGTCATGATCGGCAGGGAGCCCGTCACGCTGGGCGGCCTGTGGCTGGACCATTCCCGACTCTACAGCCAGGCTCGACAGGTGCTGAATCGGCTTGAGATCGCTCTGGATGCGCGTGCGCCGATGGCACAACTGTCAACCGGTCAGCGGCAAATGGTGGAGATCGCTCGCGCCTGCGCGGTGACACCGCGTGTGCTTGTTCTGGACGAACCAACTTCATCGCTGGGGCGCTTCGAAGAGGAATTGCTGTTCCAGTTGATAGGCCGGCTCAAGAAATTGGGTGTTGGCATCGTATATATCACTCACCGCATGTCAGAGGTCTTTCGCATTGCAGACCGGATCACCGTGCTTCGAGACGGACGCCATGTGGTTACTGGCCCGGTATCGGAGTTCGAACGCTCAAGCCTGGTACGCGCCATGGTCGGACGGGATATTGACGAAGCCCGGCACGGAGTTGATCCTGAAAGCCTGCCAGTTGCCGTGCGAGTCCGTGGACTGACAAGGCAAAGCAAGGTCAAGGGCGTCGATCTCGACTTGCACGCAGGCGAGGTGTTGGGACTGGCCGGACTGATGGGAGCAGGGCGGACCGAATTCGCCCGCCTGCTTGCTGGAGCCGAAAAGCCTGAAAGTGGATCGGTCGAGTTGTTTGGCAATCCCTACGACCCCCCCACTGTGGCATCAGCGGTACGCGCGGGCGTCACCTATGTGCCTGAGGATCGCAAGAAGGAGGGGTTGGTACTTTCCCTGCCGGTCGGCGACAATATCGCTCTGCCCAGCCTGCGGCGGTTTGCTCGTGCAGGAATCCTCGCAACACCGAAACTGCAGGCATTGATACTCGACTGGATGAAGCGGATGGACATAAGGGCTACATCTGAGCAGGCGCAGGTCGAGACTCTCTCAGGTGGCAACCAACAAAAGGTCGTCATCGCCAAATGGCTTTCGGTTTCGCCCAGGGTCATCTTGCTGGATGAGCCGACACGCGGTGTTGATGTGGGGGCGAAGGCAGAGATTCACAGACTTATCCGCAAACTGGCCAGTGATGGCACCGCGGTGCTGGTGATATCGTCCGAGTTGCCGGAACTGCTGGCGGTCAGCGACCGGATTGCCGTGATGGCGCAAGGGCTCATTGTGGGCACACTCGCTGCCGCGGACGCAAACGAGGAGAATCTTCTCAGGCTTGCCTTGACTGAAGGCGGTACGGCATGAGCGCGGTGGGTCCGATAGTCCTCATCCGCAACCTGTTGCCCTATGCAGGGCTCATTGGTCTTGTGGTCTTCTTCTCAATCTCAAGCGACTACTTCCTCAATGCGCGCAATTTCGAGCGGCTGATTACAGATAGTGCAACCCTGATCATCGTCTCCATGGGAATGACCCTAGTAATTCTCCTGGGCGAAATCGATCTGAGCGTTGGAGCAGTTGTAGCGTTGCTCTCGGTGGTCCTTGCACAGATGATGGCTGCCGGGTTGGGCTGGCCTGTTGCGGTTTTGCTGACCGTCTTGTTTGCCGCCGGGATCGGCTTTGCGAACGGAGCGATTACGGTAATCGGCCAGATCCCGTCATTCATCGTAACGCTTGGCACGCTTGCGATTGCAACCGGCCTTGCATTCATTTTCACCGGCTCAATCTCGGTTGCGATCCATGACGAGGTTTTTCTGGACCTGTTCTATTCCGATTCAATCCTCGGTTTGCCAGTGCCACTTTGGCTTTGCATACTGGCATTTTGCGCATCAATCCTATTGCTGCACAGGACTCCCTTCGGGCGCGAGCTTTTTGCTATTGGCGCCAACATGGAAGCGGCGCGGCTTTCTGGCGTGCCAGTCCAGCGCGACAAGATCCTCGTGTTTGTATTGATGGGCGTTCTGGTCGGCATTGGCGCCATACTGTCAGCATGCCGCCTTGGCAGCGGTGCGCCCGGGTCCGCGCCTTCGCTGACGCTTGACGCCATTGCCGCAGTCATCATCGGTGGCGCCAGCCTGTTCGGTGGCCATGCCTCCGTGTTGCGCACACTGCTCGGAGCGTTGCTCATCGCTACGCTGAGCAATGGGATGGTGCTTCTGAACATCAATGTGGATGCCCAGTATATCGTAAAGGGGGCAATTATCCTAATCGCGGTCGTACTGGAACGACTGTCTTTCCTGAGGCGCTCCCCGTGACCCGGGCGCGCTTGGCAGCATCCGGCATCTACCTTGCCTTTGCGGCTCTTGTCGTCGCACTCATGATCCTCAGCCCGGCATTCCGCGACCCGGCAAACCTCGTCAATATCGGCCGGCAGACTGCGATCCTCGGAATAGCCGCATTTGCGATGACATTCGTAATCATTCTGGGGGAGATCGACCTCAGCGTCGGCGCCGTGGCCTCGGCTGCTGGCGTTCTGACAGCCATGGCGTTTGCCGCAGGATTTGGCCCCCTGGCGGTACCCATCGGTCTTGCCGTTGGTGCAGGCTTCGGGTTGATGAACGGACTTCTGATTGTCTATGCGGCGGTTCCATCTTTCATTGCAACGCTGGTGACATACTTTGTCGCACAGGGTCTGGCACTGACCCTGACGACAGGACAGACGGTCTTGTTCTCGGCGGACTGGTTCAGGCTAGCCTTTGCGACTGGCGGCTCTGGCGGATTTCGAACAGCGTTTCTCTGGATGCTCGCCACGTTCTTTTGCCTTTGGTGGGTGCTGGTACGAACCAGGTTTGGCGCCAATGTCCATGCCATAGGCGGCAGCCAGGAGAATGCCAGAATGCTCGGGCTACCGGTCGATCGGGCGAAGCTCTGGATATTCACAATGACAGGTGGGTTGATGGGCCTTGCCGGGATGATCCTTATTGCGCGGATCGGCAACGCTCGCAGCGACGGCGCAATCGGCCTCGAATTCGATGCAATTGCTGCGGTGGTACTTGGCGGAACGCGGCTCGGAGGTGGCTACGGATCGCTGCTCAGGACATTTGCGGGCGTCTTGCTCATAGGTGTTCTGAACAACGGGCTGGCAATCATGAATGTCGACTTCAACAGCCAGCAGGTCATCAAGGGCATCCTTGTGATCACCGTTGTCCTCGTCGACCGGTGGACGCCCAGGCGAAAGGTAATGGAACATGGTTCAACTGGTTGAAGGTCCGGTCAAACGGCTGGCTACAGGACTTGGCTTCACGGAAGGCCCGGTCTGGCTCTCCGATCAAGGTGCACTACTCTTCACCGACATTCCGGCCAACGTCATTCTCCGCTGGCAGGACGGTAGCCTGTCAACCTGGATTGACAATTCACACTTTGCGATCGGGCTTTGCCGCGGGCCTGGAGGACGAATTCTGGCCTGTGAGCACTCGACCCGGATACTGGCAGCAATCGAAGTCAACGAAGACGGTTCTGCAGGCCGACGCCATGTCCTGGCCGAAGGATATCAGGGCTGCGTGCTGAATTCGACCAACGACGTGATCACAACTTCGGATGGAAATGTGTTGTTCACCGACCCTCCCTTTGGAGTTCGAGCGCTTGATGGAGGGCTGCACGGCTATCAGCAAGCGAGCGAGCTTGCTGCCTGTCATGTCTTCCGCACGACCGGTGACCCTAAGGCTCCGGTCTCACTGACAAGTGAGGTGTATCGTCCGAACGGGCTGTGCCTTTCTCCTGACGAGAAGACCCTCTACGTCAGCGACAGTTCCGAGACACATCACAAGGTTGTCGCATTCGAAGTGGGTCAGGACTGGACGCTTTCGCGGATGCGGGATTTTGCGGTGATGCCGGTCGGAGTTCCAGACGGAATGCGGGTTGATGCCAAGGGTAACCTCTGGGTCGCCGGCGGAGACGGTGTATATGTGTACAACCCGGGCGGAGAGAATATCGGGCATGTCCCGGTGCCCGAGATGGTCACCAATATCGAATTCGGATCTGCCGATCACCGCTCGCTATTCATAACGGCGACGAGTTCACTCTACCTGGTTCGAACCAGGATCCCCGGTGGACGGGCATCAGAATTGTAGAAACGGGACTGCGGGTTTGCCATCATGGACAATGTGGCCATAAGGGAAGTGCTGGTCTGGATTGGTGCCGGTTCTGGTGAGCACAATCTGGATAACGGTTTCAAGACCGTCCATTCCCAGAATGAGCCAGCGGCGAAGGGCATGTAGAGTCCACATCAATGCGGCGTGAGCGCCAGACTCATCCCCTCCGTGGTGTCGATGAGAGGCCATCCAGTTGATCGAATACATCGCAAACGTCGTCAATATAGTCCTCCCGCGCAAAGACAGGGCACTCTCCGAATGGACAAGCGACTTCAGCATCGGTTCCGCCTTCATGAACTGTCCCCGTCCAGACATGATGCCAGCGCGGCCCTTCAGGGAGGCTGACCCGGTAAGTGCTCACGCCCGGATCCAGCACAGGCGCCACGAGAAGCGCCCGGCCAAGCATGTATGCGCGCCCTTCTCCGTGCAGCCCTGATTGATCCGGAAAGTGATAGAACAATGGCGCCATTACCGGATCGCCAGTATTGGAATAATGCGCGAAGGTTCTCTCCAGATACGGCCTCAGCGCCTCGCGTATCGAAAGCAGTCGCGTCAGTACGCCTTCAACCATGGGACCAAACGACCATACCTCGTTCGGTCCACCAGTGCTCGTAAAGAGGCTGAAAGTATCCCGGCCATAAGACACCGGCTCACCCTTCCCGGGTGGCGGCACCCCTTCCGGCACCCGGAATCCATGCATCCGGCAAATTGGCGCAAAGACCCCGAATTCGAACCAGCGGATCAACAGTTCGCGGAAGTCCTCACTGCCACCATGGCCGTCATAGAATCCGCCGATGTCCGTAGTCCACCAGCCCATCCCCGCAATCCCGGCATGAAGGCCGGCAGGGATTTGCGCCCGGAACCAGTCCCAATCCGACCAGACATCTCCTGACCACAGGATCACACCATGACGCTGCGAGCCCGCCCAGGCCGAGCGGCAGAGCAGGACGCTGTTGCGTTCGGCAGCATTGAGGCCCTCGCGGTAGCACTCCTCATGCAACAGCGGGTAGGCGCACAACATTTCGGCTCCGTTGCCCAGCGCGGTGCGCACGTTTTCGGGGTGAGCAGGACGCATCTCGGGTTCGCACGCGTCCAGCCAGAAATGGTCGATGCCGTGATCGACGTAGTTCTCCTTGACGACCTCCCAGTGACGCTCGCGGGCTTCCGGGTTGAATGCATCATAATAGGTGAAAAAGCCGGGACCGAACGGGTCCTTGTCGGGAAATGGAATGACTACCGGAACGCCGCGCTCGGTTGTCAGTAGTTGGCCGGAATCGATCATCTCGCGGTAGTGTTCGGAAGATGCCGATACGGTTGGCCAGACCGAGACCATTGTCTCGATGCCCATACTGCGCAGTTCGCACACCATCCCTGTGGGGTCAGGCCAGTCCTCCGGATCAAACTTCCATTCGCCCTGCCGAGTCCAGTGGAAGAAATCAATGACAATGCAGGAAATCGGCAACTTGCGCCGCTTGTACTCGCGAGCAATCTCAAGCAGTTCGTCCTGCGTGCGATAGCGCAGCTTGCTTTGCCAGTAACCAAGCGCCCAAGACGGGATTTCCGGTGATTTGCCAGTGGCTCCGACATAGGCGCGGACGATATCAGCTGGACTGTCGCCAGCGACAATCCAGTAATCCAGCCCGCCAGTCGCATCGGCTGTCCAGCGGGTGATGTTATTGGCAAATTCTGCGCGCCCGGTTGCCGGATTGTTCCAGAGAAATCCGTAGCCGCGGGATGACAGCACGAACGGGATCACCACATGAGCGTTCTGTTGCAGCAGTGTAGTTGAAACGCCCTTGAGATCCATTTGCCCATGCTGTGGCTGGCCAAGTCCGTGCAGATGCTCGTCTGCGTATGCCTTGAATAGCTGCTCAAGTTGCCAGGACGTCGAAGCAATGCCCTTGAATCTGCGCGGCTTCGGGCCAGCAAAGTGCGATCGCGTTTCAGCCAGAAGTTCTGTTCCGGTGCCAGCGCGAACATGCCGGATGACAACCTCCCGCCGCACGTCCGCGCCGTAGCGCTCCGCGACATTGAGTTCCGTGCGGAGGCGACCGTTGGTCAGGCTTGCAGATAGCGCACCGAGTTCAATCTCCGGCTCCCCGCCTGCAGCCGGAAGCAAAGCATCAACAAATGGAGAAACGACATGACGGCCAGGCCGGGCCCTTACCCGGTTTGCGTCTGTGCCCCAGGCTTCGACCCGGATTGTCTCACCGCCAAACCTGCAAACGAGTGCGCCATCTTCTAAGGAAAAAATAGAAGCCATGACTAGCCGATCGCCAGGTAGGCGCCGTCGAGTATGACAGCAGTACCTGACATGTAGTTCGCCTCGTCCGACGCAATGAAAGCTGCAAGAGATGCCACCTCTCTCGGATCTGCGCCCCGCCCGGCAGGAATGCCAGCCAATACGTCCTGCATCACGTCTTCCGGAATGCCTTCGACTGCACGGGTCAATATGAGGCCCGGAGCAATTGCAACTGAGCGAATATCGGGAGCGTGATCACGCGCCAGCGACCTTGTCATGGCGAGCACGGCACCCTTGGTGGCCTGGTAGGCGGAGAATCCCTTTTCGCCGACAAAACTCTGAACGCTCGCCGTATTGAGGATGACGCCCTTGCCACCCTGCGCCCGCATCTGCTCTACAGCCACTTTGGCCCCCATCCAGTAGCCGCGGATGCCGACTGCCGTAATGGCGTCGAATTCGTCCAGGGACTGCTCGTGGATTGGCTTGAAGACGGCCGAAAACGCGTTGTTGTGCCAGATGTCGATGCGGCCAAAACGCTTGACCGTTGCACCGGCCAAACTCCTGACCTGTTCGGGGTCGGACATGTCTGTCAGGTGAAACGCACAACCGATATTCTTTGAAACCTCGGCTCCCGCCGGATTGATATCGGCAATCATTACATGAGCGCCCTCTTCGGCAAATCGTTCGGCACAAGCCCGACCAATGCCTTCGGCACCGCCAGTGATCACATAGACACGGTCCTTGTGGCGGTCAGGCACAGGGAAGTATCTTGCCGTCATTGCGAAGATCCCGGAATCACGACCGTTTCTTCGGTAACAAGGAATTCTATCCCATCAGCGAAGTTCCCGGTATCGTTGCCTGCAAGCACACCTTGCGGTGAGGCCAGGCCGGCCTCCATCATTGCCCGGTCGCTGAACCAGATTTCTGCTGAGCCGTGGTAGGGTGCCGGATGCATTTCGCCAGGTTCAGCTGCGACATTGATCCTGTAGCCAAGCATTCCTGGAATTTTCGATGCAATCGGTGCATGAACTCCAAGCCAGTAGTCGCGAAACTCTGCCTGCGACAAGCCAGCCTTCCGGGTTACCAGCGCCACAAGTTTGATCATGGGTTGACGTCTCTTTGCCCGTTGCAAGGCAGAAACCTATTCTTGAGGCATGGACATTACAATCGTTTGTATGGACAACGCGGATCGCCTGATCATCGGTGAACCAGCTGTAGGACTGGAATGGACATGCACAAGCGGGTTGGACTCCGGGAAATCTCCCAGGAACTCGGACTTGATGTCTCCACGGTATCGCGCGCCTTGCGAGACGACCCTCGGGTGAGGGCCAGAACATCGGAATTGGTCCGGCGCAAGGCACAAGAACTCAACTATCGCCCAAATCCAAATGCCCGGGCATTGCGCGGCGGTAAGACAGGCCGCGTAGCTGTCCTGCTGTCCCCGCCGCAGGTACGCTTCGCAAGCCCGATTTTTCTTGAGCTCCTGGCCACGCTTGACCAGCGATTGAGGGACCTGCGAATGACGCTCGCGGTATTCGCTGCGCGGCACCGCAATGAAGAATACGAAATCGTGAGGTCCATAGTCGAGGACCGCCTGGCTGATGCTGTGGTGATTGGCCGAACTCGGGAAAACGACACCCGGGTGAGTTATCTCATTGAGACCGGCTTCCCGTTCGTCACTTTCGGCCGCACTGACTGGCCGGACCAGCATCCGTGGGTTGAGATCGACTATACAGTGGCCGGCCGGCTTGCCATCGAGGCGCTGGCACCGAGCGGCCCGGAGCAAGTGTTCGTTCTGGCGGCGCCCATGGGCCTGAAATTTGCCGATAACTACGTTACGGGCGCGCAACAGGCTGCAGCGGAACTTGGCGTACCGGAACCAGTGGTCCAGCGATCCGAAATGACCGAAGAGGCAGGTGAGAGCATCGCCGGCAAGTTATTTGCTTCCGGCAGGCGGCATGCGATTGCGTGCATTCAGGATGCACTTGCCTTCGGCCTCTACCGCGCAGCAGCGCAAAACGGACGAATTGTCGGCCGCGACATGTCGATATTTGGTGGCCAGAACTTCCCGGGGTCGGAGCACACTGCGCCGCCTCTCTCGACATTTTCCACCGAAGACAGGATGGTGGCAGAAAGACTATCTGAGGTCATGATTGCCCGTCTCGGGCAGACTGCCAACGGACCGTTCGAGACCTGCGTGCTCCATCCTGAGCCGATCTTGAGAAAGTCACATATCTTGAAATGAACGACGCCTGCGGCCCGGGTATCCCCCGGTCACTTGCCGGCATTCGCAATCATGAAGCCGCCTGCTGGTGGGAGGCTGCGTAGCGGCCGCCGATGTTTGCCATGACGCGCCGCCAGACAGTGAGCAGTTCCACTCCCAGCAGTACAATAAGATCACTGGTCCAAGAAACTTGCGCTACGGGACCGGGAGTACCATTCGTACAGGACAGGTTTAGGATCAGATGGCGCGCTGGGGAGGATTCGAACCCCCGACCCCTTGATTCGTAGTCAAGTACTCTATCCAGCTGAGCTACCAGCGCCGAAGCGGTGGGTTAATCCCAAGCAGGTCGGAATGCAAGAAGCCTTGTGTCTGGAAACGGGCGGGAACACCGTTGCCAGCTGTGATTTAACAATTGGCTTGAAGAACCGACAGCGTTTGGCAAATGGTACCGTGTCGCATCGCATACGGAGCCTAGTTCCGCGGCTGGCAACGCTAGCTGACACGTTTGGTCATCTGCGACCCGCTCAAGTCACTTCATCCAGCACAGGCAGGCTTGCGTTGTGTTAGCAATGTTCGATGCCTCGAAAACTATCAGGAGCACGGCCGAGTTGACGGGAACAGCCAACCATTTCGGCATTCTCCGGCCGGACCCCACATGGATGGCAAAGGCTTGCAGGTTCATTCCATATGGGAATTCGGCGAACCGATATTCGCTTAGGCCATGACGACTGACTGAATGGCAGCGGGCGTCCGGGATGTCAGTCTCTTTCTGACAATTGCCTTGCGAACGCTGCAGCCCGACCAACTCCAATGACGCCATCTTACCCGCACAACAACAACATTACTAAAACAAGAGAGCTTTTACCGCACAACAAGTCTCAATTTGTAAGCAACACTGGAACGCGAGCTAAACCCACTATCAACTCTATGCTTTGGACATCCGCTTAGCAGCCTCCGCGGTTGCAGGCAAAGTGAATATGACTTCGGCTCCGGCGGTGTCGGAACCTTTAGGTGGAATGGGATTCTTGGCAATTCTCATCGTACCGCCCATCGTATGAATCCTGTGCTTGGTCATCTGCAAGCCAACCCCCCAGCTGCGAATCTTCGATTTCTTCGATTTGGATCCCGAACTACGGCTACGATTGGACGTCTCCTTGAGCCCTCGACCGTTGTCCCTGACCGACACCGAAACTACGCCGTCTTCCTGTCGAGCGTGGATTTCCAGGAATTTGTTCTGCCAAGTTCTCCCGGGCTCCCCCTTCCTCAACTCACTGACTGAATTTCTGACCAAATTGGAAATAATACTGCGCAAAAGGGCCTTGTTCAAATATACTCGCAGTTCCTCTGGAACACTTAGAACCGCCTTGAGGACAATGAACTTCTCAGTTACATCACCCCTGGGTTCGTAGTCAGCAAATCTGATGTAACCATTATTGTCAAGCAGGGTCCAACAAAACTTGCGCAATTCAATAATCTTAGCCCCGTCACAGGGATCTTCCATCGACACAAATTGGAAGAAATCATACATAAAGACCAGCGTATCATCCTGCAATTCGATGAGTAAGTCTCCCAACTCTTGGAGTTCACGCACGTCAGAGTCGACAGTACTAGCAGTCTCTTTGGCGGTAGCATTAAACTCCTTTGGGTTTGCATGCTGCATGTCTTTGAACTGGGCCGCCTGGTCTTTGAGGTACTTTCCACTCTTCTTGACACCCTCTATAAGTACTTTTGCGATTTCGCTATGGGTTACCAATTCGTCCTTTATGTCATGCTCGACGCCGCTCCTGTCTTCCAACAGTTTTCGAAATTCACCCCTCAAAATATCCATGTTGGCGTTTGCCTCATGAAACTCCCGGAGGCTACTCCCATTACTTGACTTTGTTTCGGATCGCCCAATCGGGTCCTTCACAAAATGGGCAGTCCTCTTGATAAAATTTTCGATTTGACCTGTTACTAGCCGGCTTCCGATGAAGTACATTAGCAACGGCACCACAAGCAAAACTACCGCAGCCTGGATTAGAAATGTCCCGACAAAGTCAACCGTATCGCTGCGGAGTTTGGACCCGTTGAGAGTAACCGTCTCAATCGCAACACTGATATCACATTCCTCTACGCTCTCAGGGGGCATGGCTCTGATATTTGTGAGTTGGACGATGCCCCCTTCTCCCGGCCATAGCAGCCGTCTTGAGGCATTTAGGAAATAGTCGTACAGTTCTAGGTTTTCTAACTCAATTGTATCGCTTCGCGTAGTCGGTTCGACACTCGAGTTAACAAATCTCGCAAAAACTATTCTATCATCCGGAGGGTCCACTCGATATCTGGATGGCTCGACCCCGTAACGGTCCCAAAGCAACAGGCGTGTTTCTTCGACCATATTGGTAATTTCTTCCTTGAGCTTCTCGCTTATGCCGCTCGAACTCCCTTCTTCTTTGTTAGCGTCAGCTCTTTGTGTTTCGCCAGTTTCTTCTTGACAATCAGCCTCCCCTTGTTCACCAGTTTCTTCTTGACCATCAATTCTCTGTTGGTCGTCGGTCTCCTTTTTGCCTCCAGTTTCCCCTTGGTCGGCAGTTGTCGACTTAACGCCTGTTTCCTCTTGGTCGTCAGTGCTGATGTACAAAATCTTGACGGCAAATTGCCCAGCCAGATCGGCGCTTGCAACAGCATTCTGCAGCTGAAAGCGTTCAAATATCGATAGCAGCATGACAAACAGCAGTACCTGGGCAAACAATACAAATTGAAACGTCCGGATAAATAATCCACGACCAACAGATGACAGTTCTCGTTTGGAACCATTATTGCTGGTCGAACGGTCAGGATTCCCACCGCTTTGCCGACTTCTTCCTTTTGCAAGAAAATGCGTTCTGATCTTGGTAAACAACCTGACCTCCCTATCACCTTACCCGGACTGACAATTCTGGATCGGATTGCCCGCCGCACGGCTAGATTTGCTCGATGTGGCCGCCAACTGGATCAATTCAGGAAAGATCCAGTAGAAAACTCGGCTTGCCTTGGCATTTACACACAGGCCGGAGTGTCACTTCCTTCAATATGCCCAGCTAAGGCATCTGCCGCGATACCACAATCTGGCTTCCCTTCCAACAGTTCGTGTTAGCCAACTGCCAATGTCTCAAACGCTAGCAGTATTTGGCGCAAGGGTAAGTCGACCAACCGCATGGCCTTGGACACTCGACGGCAAGTCGAGGTGCAGCCGGGTTTGCTCCATCGAACCCTGATGCAAGGCTTCGGGCTGGCGTTACCGGGTTCGCCGCGCCAGCCTGATCACGATCGGCAATGCTGCCAAGGCACACAAGGCAAGGATTGGTCCGAGAATATTCCACTGCCAGATGATTCCGAAGTCGGGCACCCCGCCTGCCTCAAGCACCTCTCCGAGGCCGACGCCGACCCAAGTATAGACCAGAGTGCCGGGAATGATGCCCAGAAACGTTGTTATGGCAAAGTTTCGGAAACCAACTCCTACAAGTGCTGGGAGCAGGTTGGCGACAAAGAACGGAACGGCCGGCACCAGCCGCAATAGGAACAGTACGCTGATTTCGTTCTCCCGCAGACCCTCCCGCAGTTTTTGCACCCGTCCGGAAGCTGAATCGACCTTGCCGGAAAGATAGTCGCCTAGCCCCATCTTGGCTGCGGCGAATATCGCTGATGCGCCAATCGTCGCAGCGACGACATTGTAGATTACCCCTGGAAACAGACCGAACAGGAACCCGCCTGTCAGGGTCGCCACGGTTGCTCCAGGCAGGGAGAACGCGACAATGACCACATAGACAAGGATGAATACCAGTGAAGTTACAAGGAAGTTGGTGTCGCGAAAATCAAGCAGCAACTGCCGATTCTGGCTGAGAGCCTCAAAGGACAGGTTGTCCCTGAAGGCAACAAACACGACTAGGGCAACGAGGATGATGACAAGCAGTGGCAATAGCCGCTTGAAGCTGAGGCCTGGTCTTCCTGATTGATCGTTCACTTTACCAATTCCTGTTCAGAGTGATTGTTCCACCTGGTTGCTGACAGCAACTATCACAGATTCCGGCCGGGTTCATGCCAGGTTTCGGCGTAATTCTCTTTACCGCTGGCGCTTCATGGCTGGCCCTACATAATCTGCCCGGCAGCGCACCGCGCTTCACGAATTGCCAACGGGGTGGAATGAGGTGACCCCACTCTTTGGCCAAGTCGTTGGGTCGGACTCCGATGCCGATAGGAGACAATGGGACTGCAATAGTGAGACGGCGCATTGCAAAGGATTCCCGGAGGCGGGTGGTGCTGGAGATGCTTCGGTTGGGTAGATCAATTCAGCCGAATTCAGTCACGGAAATCTGCCTGTCCAAAACACTGATACCAATGCAGGTCATGGACGCAGCGCCAACTGGCGTGATGCACCCCAAAGTTGGGATTGATTACGCCTGGTTGCCGGCAGTGCGCATCTGGCATGAAGCATGCAGCCCATGTCTCAAGCATTGACACGATCATAAGTCGGCATGCATGGCCACGAACTCTCCTGCGACCACCCTGTTGGAAGAACACCTCGCTGGATCGCTTCACGGCTGTTTCGAACCTCATCAAACTGCCGCCGGGAGAGCTTGAGGTATGCAGTTCATCCCTTTTGCCCGCTATCGCCCAAAATAGTGGACGAAGCCCTCTGGCTTTCTGGTTTACTGGCCATCAGGCATCGGATCGAAAAAGAAAATTGAGCAAACTGTCTGCCATAGGGAGGTTGCTGCTCGGCAATGCTGATCCCAATATCCGCAGATTAGCAACTGGACGACCAGGCTTTGTCGGCAGCGGTGATGCAGAGCATCATTCCGACGATGGCGAAATCGAGAGGGCTGGCCTGTCCATCACGGCCGCATCGGTTGGCACGAGTTGGGCGGTCGCACAGCAGGGGCAGGTGACGCTGTCGGTGCCGGTCAAGGCGGAAGTTGTTCAGCTCAAGACCGATGGAGACGGAACAACAGCGATCGGAGGCCTTTCGATCAAGAGCTGGCGAGCAAGCAGCGGCCTCGAAGCGGCCCATTCCGGTCTCGCGTTGGACGCCGGTTGGGTTCTCATACCACGCGGCTCAGTGCCATTCCGCTGCGATGGCGGCGACGGTGTCACGGGCAAGGGCATTGAAGATTGCGACGGTTTCGGCCTGCACGCGCCGGACTCCCGATTGAGCCTGAATGCCAGCGGCCGTTGGCTTGCTACACACTCGGCCGCCGCTCAGTGCGGATGGGGCGCCAGCATTGGTGTGCAGGTTGCACCGACCCCCGGGGCAGCGGCCGGTCGGCTTCTCTTCGCCAGGAAAGGGGGTTGCAGCAAGGATACGCCCTGCCGGACGACACTCTATTGCAGAGAAGCACTGGCGGACCTGCATCGACGCTTGGCTCTCTGGCAGTGAGAGCCGGCTACGGATTTGGCATGATGGAGGACATGATGACGCTCTCTGCCTATGCGAGATTGGCGCAACTGACGAAGAGGATGTGCCCCATTTCGGAGCTGGCATGGAATTTGCACTGCCGCGTGGTCTCGCCGCAAAATTGAGAGCAGAGCATATTGATGCAATCGATCCCGATACCCTCACTGGTACAGGCGTCCATCTGCGCTTCTGATCGTTGATGCCGGTTTAGCGTTGAGCAAATAGTCAGGAATTTGTTGACAGTGTTTATGGCAACCTGTAGGTGCCGCCGTTCCGATCGTGTGGTATTGCGCGGCAGATCGGGACTTCGAATATTGCGGGGTGAACCATGAAACGGACATTTCAACCAAGCAACAGGGTGCGGAAGCGCCGTCATGGATTCCGTGCAAGAATGTCCGATCGCGCTGGCCGAAGGATACTCAACCGACGGCGCGCCCGGGGACGCAAGACACTCAGCGCCTAGCAGCCTGCCTCCGTCTGCCGGGCAAGCGGATGTCGGCAAGATGCAGAACTCACAACCGGGCAATAACCCCGCCAAAATTGTTGCGATCAAGCATCGGCGAGACTTTCTTAGGGCGGCGCGTGGCCAAAAGAGCGCCAAACCAACCTTGCTGCTGCAGGCTCGAAGGCGGGAAGGCAGCGGACCTCAAGACGAAATCCGGCTCGGTTTGACCTGCTCCAGGAAAGTCGGTGGCGCCGTGGTTCGAAACCGGGCACGAAGAAGATTGCGCGAGGCAGCCCGGTCAATCCTTCCAAACCATGGCAAGGGAGGCTGGGACTATGTCCTGGTAGGAAGGTTCAAGGCAACCGCCGAACGTCCGTTCCTGGAGTTGACCAGCGACCTGAAGGCGGCCCTTGCCGGAGTGCATCGGCCATTCAGCGGTCGCGATACGAAAAAACGAGGCCCCTGTTGACCCCCCTGGCATTCGTAGTTTCGATTCCAGTCCGCATCTACAGGCTGTTTGGAAGCCCCTTTCTTGGCATGCACTGCCGATTTCAACCGACTTGCTCAGCATATGCCATGGAGGCACTCCAGCGCCATGGCGCAGCCAAGGGATCATGGCTAACCATCAGGCGACTGGCCCGCTGTCACCCATGGGGAGGGTCAGGAGTGGATCCGGTACCAGACTGAAACGGGCTGCTGTTCTCATGGCATCCACTAGCGCGCGAATGTCCTTTCCTGATTGGGCAGTTGCGCGGCCGCAAGATCCGCAACTGCAATCTTGTCCGCAACCGCTCCGGAAATTCGGCAGGACTTCATGGACGCCAATGAATGAAAAACCAGGACTGCTTCCTTGACCGCCAAACAGGATGGGCTGCACCTGTGGTTTCGCTTGCTGGCTGGATTGCGTTCATCAGCATTCCGCCATGCCGGCCGGCGCGACGCTGCCTCAATTCGCGGCTGGCGCAGAGATCGCTGTCATGCAAACAGCAAATTCATTAGAACCCGGCCATTAGATTGCTGAACCAATGGTCAATTCCCTTGACCTTCAATGCCCATCTTCTATTGAACGGGCCGGCGTTAGAACAGCCAAGGGCAGCCCAATAAGATGGACGAGCAGAACAGGAACCTCATTCTTGCAACCGCGCTCAGCTTTCTGGTCGTGCTCGCATGGTTCTTCATTTTTCCGCCTGAAGAACCACAGGTCGAGCAAGCGGTGCAGACGCAGCCCCAGGAGACTGCCCAGGTAACGGGCGATTTTGCTGCCGCCCCCCCGATGGCTGAGGATCTGCCGGTAACCCAAGCCGGCCCGGCAACGCCAACGGCAGCAGAGTCGGAGCCTGAAACCGGTGCCCGCCGGCTACCCATTGAGACACCGAGCCTGGTCGGTTCGATACTTCTCACTGGTGGTAGGCTCGACGATCTTTCACTCAGCCAATACCGGTCAACGGTGGACCCTAACTCCGAGATTGTCAGGCTGCTGTCTCCCTCAGGAACTGCGGAGCCATATTATGCCCTGTTCGGCTGGGCGCCTGCCGGTTCGCTCGAATATGCCGATGTTCCTGGCGCAACGACACCTTGGGACCTCGAAAGCGGCGTAGAATTGTCGCCGGACAATCCGGTCACGCTTGTCTGGAAAAACGGAAGCGGCCTCGAATTCCGTCGGAGGATCGAGGTTGACGAAAGGTACATGTTCTCGATTACCCAGAGCGTCGTGAATTCCTCCAACGACCCGGTCAGGATGGCGCCCTACGGCATTATTGCCCGCCACGGCGAGCCGGACGGCTACAATTTCTTCATCTTGCACGAAGGCGTGATCCAAATGGCCGACGGCCAACTCAAGGAATCCGACTACGGCGATGTTGAGGATTTCCCATCCGATGCGCGTGAGGGTGCAAATGCAGACTTCACGGAAATCCAACAGAATGGATGGATTGGATTCACCGACAAATACTGGATGACAACCCTGATCCCTGCTCCGGGCCAATCATTCAATGCAGTTTCCAAATATACCGCCCGCCACGACATCTATCAGACGGAAACCCGCTTGCCGACATTGGAGATTGCGCCCGGTTCGAGTGTTTCTGTCGAGTCGCGTCTGTTCGCCGGTGCAAAGGAATGGGAAGCAATCCGGGCCTATGAGCAAGATCACTCCATCGATCGGTTTGTAGACTCCATCGACTGGGGATGGTTCTTTTTCCTGACCAAGCCGATCTTCATGCTGCTCCACTGGATCAACTCCATTATCGGCAACATGGGTTGGTCAATCATCTGCCTGACGGTTGTCATCAAGGCCGTCTTGTTTCCGCTTGCCTTCAAGTCCTACGTCTCGATTGCCAAGATGAAAGAACTCCAGCCGGAGATGATGAAGATCAAGGAAATGGCCGGGGACGACAGGAAGCTCATGCAGGCCAAGACCATGGAGCTTTACAAGACCAGGAAGATCAATCCTGCAGCCGGTTGCCTGCCAATCCTGCCACAGATCCCGATCTTTTTCTCGCTCTACAAGGTCATATTCGTCACGATCGAGTTACGGCACGCACCGTTCATGTTGTGGATCAACGATCTTTCGGCGCCCGACCCGACTTCCATACTCAATCTGTTTGGGCTTCTGCCTTGGGGAACACCAGACCCCAGTTCTCTGTTCTCAATTGTCTCGCTGGGCGTTCTGCCAATTCTGCTGGGCATCTCGATGTGGCTTCAGCAGAAACTTAACCCAGCGCCGACGGATCCAACCCAGGCGGCGGTATTTGCATGGATGCCATGGATTTTCATGTTCATGCTTGGACAGTTTGCCAGCGGATTGATCATTTACTGGATCGCCAACAATGTGATCACCTTCGCCCAGCAGTATATCATCATGCGCAGCCAGGGGGTGAAACCGGACATAATTGGCAATATCGCCGAAGGCATGAGCAAGACAGCCGGCATGATCCGCGGTAAACCGAAGGAAGAAAAGTCGGAAAAGGATCCGCCTCCCAAGCCCGATCCCAAACCACCTGAAGCGCGCCGCAAGTCAGGCAAGCCCCGTCGGCGCCGGAAGTAACCTGGACGCATTGCGGTAGCAAACCGCCGGAAGCGCAAGTAGGGTCTGACCCTTTCCATGCGTCAATCGCAGGTCGGCAAATGAGCACAGCTGTCGAAACGTCGTTCGGGACTTGCGAATTCCTCCGTGGCAGTGCCGACCCCGGTGACTATCCTGCAACCAACCTCCCCGAGATCGGGTTTGCCGGTCGCTCGAATGTCGGAAAATCATCACTGATCAACGCCTTGACCAGGCGCAAGAAGCTAGCGCGCACCTCAAACACTCCCGGTAGAACCCGGGAAATCAACTTCTTTACTGTCGGCAGCAGCCATATTCTGGCCGATCTGCCGGGTTATGGCTACGCCCGAATGCCGAAGGCGGAGCTGCGGCGATGCAGCCTGTTGATCGATGACTATCTGCGCAATCGGGCGGTGCTGCGGCGGCTGTTCCTTCTCATTGATGCCCGCAGGGGGATTATGCCTGTCGACCAGGAGTTCATGGGAAAACTCGGCCAAGTGGCGGTGGCCTTCCAGATCGTTCTGACGAAGACAGACAAGCTGCACCGTGATGAACTGAGCGAGGCACAATTTCAGGTCGCTGAGCGGCTGGCCGAACACCCTGCGGCACTGCCAACACTGATCGCAACCTCATCAGTCACGCGAGCGGGACTGGACCAATTGGCAAATGAAATCGCTGCAATCGACAGCCTCCTGCCCGCCGGGGATGTTTGCAAATGAGGCATAGGCTTACAATTGGCTTAGCGGCAGCGTTTCAGGGTTGAGGCGCCATATCCCTGCGGCACCGCCAGTCCTCGGCAAGTCCTGAGCGCCTGCAACTCCGGGACAGCTCCTGGAGGGAATTCCGAATGCCGCTCGGGGCATATCGCAGGCAACTATTGCTCAGGTAGCGGTCCAGTTTGGTAGCAGAACAGGCATTGCAGCCGCCTACAGAATTGCCTCGAAGCCGACCAAGCCTCAATCAGCTTGCTTGCCCTTTCTGTCAAACGGGTGCCGAACACGATCAAACATGGCGGATGATGTTTAGCAGCCGCCGGGTCATACGCCCGCCCGTGTTCAAGGCACTGACAACTCGTGCCGCGGGTCAATGACTGCCGGTTCTGCCAAGCGTTGCTCGTCCATGTGGCAATGAGTTGAAACGCCAGACCACAACCTCGCTCCCTGCAAAGCGCGAGTGCCCTCAGCCCGGGATCTCAGACTCACCGTATGAACAGAGGACAGCAAATTTGAGCCCCACATTCGCACGATATAGAGTTCGTGCATATATGTTGTTTACTTCGCATTAGTATTATGCAGTATGCGGTCCATGTTACAGTGCATTTCCGCAGCCGCCGACCGGCAAGCGAGGGTTCAGCGGCAAGAACAAGACGAGCGCTGCTGGACTGACGAAGTCCTCGCTCGGACTATTCTCGAGACCGCCACCGGTCAAGAGCGCAGGCAACGCTCCTCGGTTCCCCGATACGGGTTCCGGACAGCACATTGCGGTCAAGTGTCAGTCAATAGGGTCAAGACGGTCAAGAGTGTTGAACTACTCGACCCCGATTCAATCTTCACCAATCAGAGTGTTTCACAAGATGAATAGTACAGGCTCATTCCGTAACACCAGCCTTGCCGCGACCAGCACCACAGCCCTTGCCCTCTTTACCCGCTACCTCTCCTTGAACACAGGTCAGGTTACATCTGCCATTGGCAAGGCGATCCCTACAGTTCACCACAAACCCAAAATTGCTGCTGGCATTAAAATGCAAGAAAGCGACTCGCCTTTCCTCCTGAGAGTTGCTGGCCGGATCAGGAAGTTCATCTCATGGTCCGGTTCGGCTCTGGCGCTCGGCACGGCGGTGCTGTTGGTAGGATCACCGGCCACCGAGGCGGGAACGCTGACTTTTACCTTTACCGATGACGGCACAACCATCACCATCACCGCATCGGGAAGTTTGGATATCGAGAATATACCCAGCAGAGCAGGCCTCGAGCCCAATATTGGTTCAAGCTTAGTCGGGATCGGTTTCGATTTGCCGGAAGGGCAAGGAATTGCGTCCGCAATCTTTCCTTCTCGGCACATGTCCTACTCTAGGTATTTGCCCATTAGTGCTACTGTCAGCGGTCTGAACACTTTCACCGGGGACGATGTTGTAAACAATGTGCCCTCATTCGAGGGAGGATTCTATGTTTGGGTTGAAGCAGGCGCTCTTGAGCTTGATAACGAGCACATCAACGATGCCGGAACGACTTACGATCCTACCGGCGAGGAGGTCACCCTCACGGGCACACTGACCACTGTCTTTGAAGACAATGACTTCCATGTAGAGCACGCGTTCGGCAACCAAAAGATTGTATTCCGAACGCCGCCACTTGCCAAGCCGACCGGCTTGACAGCAACGCCTGGCGACGGCCAGATAACCTTAGACTGGACGAACCCGATCAACAGTTCAATTTCAAAATATCAGTACCAACTGAAGGCCGGGAGCGGCGAATACGGAAACTGGGAGGACATAGATAGTGATGCCTTCACCACCAGTTTCACCGTTGAAGGCCTGACAAACGGAACAGCATATACATTCAAGATCCGCTCAGCCAAAGAAGCCGAATTCAGCGAAGAATCGGACGAAGTCACGGCCGCGCCGGGGACACCTGAAGCTGCATTGCTGAGCGCTACCCGGTCTGAAGACACCCCGCAGGTTGCCCTGTCATGGACGCTCGCCGAAAATCCTACCATCACCAAGTGGCAATACCAGCAGCGCGAGGGTGAAGAGGCATTCGGTGATGAATGGGAAGACATTCCAGGAAGCGGCGCGAAAACACGCAGCCATTCGGTCACCATACCGAATGAAGATGCCACATATGGCTTCCGCGTCCGGGCTGTGAACGTTGTCGGCAACGGAGCGGCATCGAAAGAGGCAACGGTGGAACCATTGGCGGAAGATCCTCCGGAATTGTCGCTTGAGAATGAACGGAAGGTTCTCAGGACCGCGCTTGCGAGTATAGGTCAGGCAACGATTGCCGGAACAAGTGATGCGATTGATGAGCGGCTGAAATCGCAACCGGCCACAAGTGCCTTGAGTTTGGGCGGGCACGAAGTGGCCAGCGAAGCATCCTTGAAGGACTCATTTGTTGATACGGAAACAGGAGACTGGTGGACGAGCAACCGCTCCTTGAACAAATACCAACGTACGATTGGCGATGCCGAGATGCTGGACGGCTCCGCCTTTACCCTGTCCTTGAGCGGAGAGGATGCCGACGACAGCAACAATGGTTGGACAATCTGGAGCCGCAGCGAGTTTCGGAGTTTCGAAGGGAAGACAGGGCAGAATGGCTGGGACGGCTCAATCAGGTCAACATGGCTCGGATTTGACACTTGGGCAGACGAGCGCCTGCTTGCCGGTCTTGCCGTATCCAGGAACCGCGGCAAGACTGACCTCGTTTCGGATCAAGTGACCAGCCTTGTTGAAACTTCCCTGACAGCCGCTTGGCCGTACTTTCAGATGACCATGCCGAACGGGACCGGGACAGTTCGGGCCGTGCTCGGAGTAGGCAGCGGCGAAGCAAAGCATCATGCTGCCGAAGGCAAGACCGAAAGAGCCGGCCTGTCAATGAAGGCAGCATCAATCGCCGCCCGCTGGGCCGTGTCGAGGCAAGGGAAAGTGACGCTGTCGGTACCGATTGAAGCGGAAGTGGTGCAACTCAAGACCCAGGGTGATTCAGCGACGGTGATTGGGGGACACTCGGTGAAGAGTTGGCGAGCGAGCAGTGGTGTGGAATTTGCTCATGCTGGCGTCCCGCTTTCAGACTCCGGTTGGACTCTCTTGCCACGCGGCTCAATGTTGTTCCGGTGGGATGGCGGCAACGGGGTGACAGGCAAGGGTATTGAGGTGAGCGGCGGTTTTGGTCTGCATGCTCCACACTCCCGCCTGAGCCTGGATGCCAGTGGACATTGGTTGGCTACCCACTCGGACAGTAGCCAGCGCGAATGGGGAGCCAGCATCGGCGTACTGCTTGCGCCGGACTCCCGAGGCCGCGGATGGTCGGCCTCGCTTCGCCAGGAATGGGGCTTGCAGGAGGAGGACGCACTGTCAAGCTACACGCTGTTTCAGCATGACGCCGCCGGGTCGGCTCCGGCTCACGGTTCTCTGGCGGCTCGGGCAGGCTACGGATTCGGGATGATGAAGGGATTGCTCACAGTATCTGCCGATGCCAGACTGGCAACGGGCGAGGAGGAAGTTCCTCACTATGGTGCCGGTGTCGAATTCGCACTACCGGGCGGCTTGTCTGCCTCACTGAGGGGCGAGCATATTGATGACACAGACCCCGATGCCCGCATTGAGGCAGGCGTGCACTTTCGATTCTGACAAGCGGACAGACCTGCGGCTCGGAGCAGTTGCAGCAGTCCACGGGCTTGGGTTCTCCTGCACCCTTGAACCGCTGAAGCGGTTGCCAGAGCACTTGCGACTGTAAGCACAGTTTTTCTCCTCGCCGACTTGTTGCGCTTGTTGTTCGCCGCTGGCTCTGCTTCTGACACTCTTCTGGCGGAACCAGTTCCTGGGCATCTGCCCTCGTTGCGACCTGGTCAGCAAATGACAATACGGCCCCGCGGAAGCAATCTGGGATGCATTCGCCGGCGATGGCGGATAGAAGGGACATCTTTCTGTAGCGACCCAAATGATAAAGCAGCCCACCGTGAAGAAGCACTGGTTAGCCACTGCCCGGACGCTGTCCGAGGCCCTGCCCTATCTTCAGAGATATGACGGCGCCATCGTCGTCATCAAGATGGGCGGAAACGCCATGAATGACAGTTCCGTGCTCGAGGGGTTCGCGCGCGACATTGTTCTCATGAAACAGGTCGGTGTGAACCCGGTGATTGTTCATGGCGGCGGTCCCATGATCAATCGCACTCTTGAGCGGCTAGGCATCCAGTCGAGCTTTGTGGATGGCAGGCGGGTGACGGATAGCAGCACAGTTGAAGTGGTCGAGATGGTGCTATCGGGCCTCATCAACAAACGCATAGTTCAAGCCGTCAACAGCCAGGGGGGAAGAGCCGTTGGCCTCTCCGGCAAGGACGCCAACCTGATGGTCTGCGATCTGGCATCACCGGAACTGGGTTTCGTCGGCATTCCCTCCCAGGTCAATCCTGGTGTCCTGAAGACGCTGTTCGACTCCGATTTCATTCCGATTGTTGCTCCATTGGGCGCAGGGCGGGATGGCACCACCTTGAATGTCAATGGCGATACGGCCGCAGGAGCAATAGCGTCTTCACTGAAGGCCGACCGCCTCATGCTGCTGACTGATGTCGATGGCGTCAAGGACAAGAACGGCAACCTGATCACCCGCCTGACGCCGGAGGACATCAAGACGCTTCGGGAGGACGGAACCTTGCAAGGCGGCATGCTGCCAAAGACAGATACAGCGGTCGAGGCAGTCAAGAATGGCGTTCGGGCAGCTGTGATCCTCAATGGCACGATACCCAGCACTGTATTGCTCGAACTGTTCACCGATCATGGAGTCGGGAGCCTCATCAGGGCATGAACTGTGAGTGCCGCGCAACTGGGAGCGTCCAATGCCCCGGCCATGACGAAATCCAGGCGGCCGTAGAGGCAGCCGGACTACGGATCTATGGTGGATTTCATGCGGAAGCGGGCGACAACCTTCCCGGCGGGGGGCAGACGCTAATCATGCTTGGCCCGAACGAACCTGGTTTCTGGGGGAAGGTATCCCGGCAGCCGGAGTTTACTGACGGGCAGCCTCATCCGCTCGACCGATGGTCCCGGCGGGTCATCGACAGGATTGCGACCGAATTCGGTGCCACGGCCTGCTACCCGTTCGGCGGGCCTCCCTGGCTTCCGTTCTTCAGTTGGGCACTTCGTACGGGACGGTGCTGGCAGTCTCCTGTTCGCTTCCTTGTGCACGAGGTCGCCGGATTGCATGTTTCTTTCAGGGGCGCTCTCTCTTTTGGCTCGAAGATCAATCTGCCGTTGGCAAATTCCACTTCACCATGCCTCGACTGCGCCGACCAGCCTTGCCTAGACTCCTGCCCTGTCGGCGCAATTGACGGGCAAAACTATGACTCTGCCTCCTGCAAGACACATGTTTCGAGCAAGGAAGGGCAGGACTGCCTTGATCGCGGTTGTATCGTGCGCCGGAAGTGCCCGGTCAGCGCTGCATTCGGGCGTTCAACAGCCCAGTCCCGCTTTCACCAGCTTGCATTTATCAGAGGGGTGAACTGACATGCGCCTCATTGTCGTCCGGCATGCAAAATCCAGTTGGTCGCAACCGGCGCTGTCCGACCATGACCGGCCGCTTGCCCCGAGAGGAATTCGATCTGCCAACCTTATCGGCGCCTGGCTGGCCGAAAAAGGATACATGCCGCGCCACGTCATGTGTTCCTCAGCCAGGAGAACGCAGGAAACCTGGAAGGGCATCAGCCGGCATGCCGAGGATCCTCCGATCCTGGACATCATGCCGAAACTTTATCATGCCGGCTTGAGAGGGCTGATTGGGATTGCCGCCACTGCCAAGGCTTCACCGGTCATGCTCATCGGCCACAATCCCGGAATAGGCGAATTTGCCAACTGGGTGTGTTCAGAGCCTCCTGGCCACATCGACTTCCGCCGCTATCCTACGGGTGCAACACTTGTCTGCGATATTGATCCTGCGGGCCTGTCCGAATTGACCCAAGCCACTGGCCTAGCTGTGGCGTTTACGGTTCCGCGCGACCTGGACTGAAACACCGGCTCCCAGGCAAATGTCAGTGCCCGAGGATCTGGCTTAGAAACAGCTTGGTGCGATCGTTCTGCGGATTGTCGAAGAACTCCGCAGGTATGTTCTCCTCCACGATCTGCCCCTCATCCATGAAGATCACACGATTGGCGACCTGGCGGGCGAAGCCCATTTCATGAGTCACGCAGAGCATGGTCATGCCGTCTTCGGCGAGTTCAATCATGGTGTCGAGGACTTCCTTGATCATCTCGGGGTCAAGGGCTGATGTCGGTTCGTCGAACAGCATGATCTTGGGGCGCATGCAAAGAGATCTGGCGATCGCCACCCGCTGCTGCTGTCCACCGGACAACTGGCCGGGAAACTTGTAGGCCTGCTCCGGAATCTTCACCTTCTCAAGGAAGTACATTGCCGTTTCCTCGGCCTCCGACCGCGGCACCTTGCGCACCCAGATCGGCGCCAGGGTGCAATTCTCCATGATTGAAAGGTGCGGAAACAGGTTGAAGTGCTGAAAGCACATTCCGACTTCGGACCTGATGCGGTCGATATTCTTGAGATCCGACGTCAGTTCCGTGCCCTCAACCATGATCCTGCCCTCCTGGTGCTCCTCGAGCCGGTTGATGCACCGGATGAGAGTGGATTTGCCGGATCCGGACGGCCCGCAAATGACGATGCGTTCGCCTTCGAATACCCTGAGATTTATGTCGCGCAGAACATGGAATGACCCGAACCACTTGTTCATGCCGGTGATTTCCACCGCGATTGATTGCGAGTGGTCCGAGGGTTCGGTCTGCACAGCAGATGCGGCTTGCTGCAATTGAATCCTCCTCAGTGATTTTCCGTCTGAAGTTTGCGCTCAAGATACATGGAGTATCTCGACATCGAGAAGCAGCACAGGAAGAAGAGCACCGCCACAAAGATGTAAAGTTCCCAGACGATGCCGTTCCAGGCGGTGTCGGACCTGATTGTATTCGTAAGGCCAAGCGGGTCCAGCAATCCGATTATCGAGACCAGCGTCGTATCCTTGAACAGGCCGATGAAGGTTGAAACGATCCCCGGGATCGAGATTTTCAATGCCTGTGGCAGGATGACAAGCCGCATCGACTTCCAGTAGTCAAGCCCGAGCGCATCGCCTGCTTCGTACTGGCCTCTCGGCAACGCCGCCAACCCTCCCCTGATGACTTCCGCCAGATAGGCAGCGGAAAACAGCGTCACCATGATGACGACCCTGAGGATGATGTCGAAGTTGGTACCGGGCGGCATGAAGATGTTCAGGAGCGTGGAAGCGACAAACAGGAGCGTGATGAGCGGCACGCCGCGGATAAGCTCAATGAACCCCACGCAAAGCGACTTCACGATCAGCAGGTCTGACTTGCGGCCCAGAGCAAGTAGAATGCCCAGTGGAAGGGAACAGACAATGCCTGTCACGCCGATGGTGACCGAAAGCATGAAGCCGCCAAACCGCGCGCTTTCAACCGCCTCGATACCCATCGGAAGCACTGCGTGCGCCGTTTGTGCGAACCAGCCCGCAACGAAGATCCAGTAGAGCAGCGTCCCGGCTACACCGCAGATCAAGGCGGCGAGCAGGCCCGCCCTGCTGGAGAGCGCTGCGATCAGGACATAGCCGACGACAAATCCGAGTATGACCGAAACGGGAAACCAGATGGTGCCTCCCCAGAGCAGCCAGTATCCGAGAAACGGGTAGATGGCGGAGAACCAGAGCAACTGGCGCGGCACGTTTGCGAACAGTACCGGAGACAGCGCCACCAGCATCAGGAGAAAACAGAGATTAGGACGCCAGTAGAGTTCTGCAGGATAGAATGCGTAGAGCATCTGCAGATAGCGTTCCCGGATGACGGCCCAACAGGCACCATGAGTGCCCTCGCCATAGGCTTCGGCAATAACCGTCCGGCATTCGGCCAGGGATACGGCAGTCCAGGAGGACTGAAAGATCCACGGAACGATCCCGATCAGGACAAGCAGGATGCACAGCACCGAGACGATGGTGAGAGCGGAATTGAACCACCCGCTGAAGAGGTTTGCCCGCATCCAGCCGACAACACCAACGTCTGACAGCGGCGGTGGCCGTTCCGCCACCAGTTCCGTACGTACAAATCCTTGCCCTGCCACCTCAGCGCTCCTTCAGTTTCACGCTGTTGTTGTACCAGTTGAGCACTGCCGATACGCTGAGAGAAATGGCCAGATAACAGGCCATCAGGAGAATGATCGCCTCCAGCGACCGTCCTGTCTGGTTCAACGTGATACCGCCCAGTGTCCCGGTGACATCCATGTAGCCAACGGCAATGGCAAGCGAAGAGTTCTTGGTCAGATTCAGATACTGCGAAATTAGCGGTGGGATGATGACACGCAGGGCCTGAGGCAAAATGACGAGGCTCATGGTGCGTCCTGGACGCAATCCGAGCGAATAGGCCGCTTCCGTCTGCCCCTTTGACACCGCCATGATCCCGGCACGTACATTCTCGGCGATAAAGGCCGCCGTGTAGAGTGACAGGGCCAGCCACAGAGCAATGAGCGAATTGCGCATGTGAATGCCGCCCCGGAAATTGAATCCCCGCAATTCGGGATAGCCAAGCGTGAAACCCAGCAGGAACAGCAGCACGGCCACCGGCCCGGCGATAAGCAGCAACCGAAAGTGCCAGGTGGTGGGCCGGTCGCCGGTTGCTTCCTGAATCCGGTCCGCACGCTGCTTGACTAGCCTGGCGCCCCAGATGCCCGCCGCAAGCACGATCAGTATGGCCAGAAGATCAAGGCTGATTTCGAACAGGCCGAAGATCGACAAATCACCGAGGCCATTGGTAAATAATGGTTCCGGGACGTAAACGCCCCGATTTGTTATTGCGACGCTGTCGCCAAGCAGCATTGAGGCGGCAGGGTCATCGCCTCTGAAGTCCGACGGCCTTGGCAGGGTGTCGATCAGTATCGCCATGAAGAACACGATCCAGAGGAGCACCGGCACGTTCCGGAACGCTTCGATATAGGCAGTCATCAGCCGCGAGACGATCCAGTTGCGCGAAAGCCGCAATATCCCGACAAAGACGCCGACGACCGTCGCCAATACACACCCCATCACCGCCACCAGAATGGTGTTCATCAACCCAACGACAGAAGCTCGCAGGTGTGTTGACCGGGACGTGTAGTCGATCAGCCGCTGGTTGATGTCATAGCTCGCCGGCTGCGTCAGGAAGGAAAAACTCACGCCCTGCCCGAGCGCATTGAGATTCTGGATCGTGTTCGAGATCAGCCATGCAACCAGGAACATGAAGCCAACCAGCGCCACGACCTGAATCGTGATGGCGCGATAGCGCGTATCGGAGAGCAGCATGCCAAGGCGGAAGCCCTGTGCCGGCGGCGTCTTCTCAATCATGGCGTGCCGTTAGAGAACGCTTGTCAAAAAGGAAGCCGCGTGTCGCATCCGACAGCGGCTTCCACAACTTGTAATTGATCCTGATGTGATGACCAGGCATCGCACTGGCAGTGCCCAGTCATTCACCTGATGATCAACGGAAGGGCGGCGAGTAGATCAGCCCGCCATTGGTCCACAGTTCATTGACGCCACGTACCAACTGGACTGGCGTATTGACACCGATGTTGCGTTCGAAAATCTCGCCATAGTTGCCTACAGCCGAGATGACGTGAACAGCCCAGTCTTGCTCGAGTCCGATCATCGCCCCAAACTCGCCTTCCGTGCCCAACAGCCGGTTGATTTCCGGGTCGTTGGTGCCTTCAGCCATTGAAGCAACGTTCTCCTGCGTGAGACCCTTTTCCTCGGCTATGATCAGGGCGTTGAGCACCCAACGGGCGATGTCGGCCCACTGATCGTCGCCATGCCTTACCAGCGGTCCAAGCGGCTCCTTGGAGATGATCTCGGGAAGAACGATGTGCGCTTCCGGATCCTCGGCGGCAACCCGGGTCGCGGCCAGTCCAGAACGGTCAGTCGTATACACATCGCAAGCCTCGGCGAAATACTGTTCCTTGGCTTCGGCGTTCGTTTCGATCGGCACCGGTTCGTAGGTCATGTCATTGGCGCGGAAGAAATCGGCCAGGTTCAACTCTGTGGTCGTGCCGGTCTGAATGCAGATCGTCGCGCCGTCGAGATCATAGGCAGACTCGACACCGAGCGAGGCGTGGATCATGAAACCCTGCCCGTCATAGTAGTTGATCCCGGCAAATGTCTGCTTCAGGTCCGTATCGCGCGAGAAGGTCCAGGTCGTATTCCTTGCCAGAACATCGATCTCACCTGATGCCAGCGCGGGGAAACGGGTCTTTCCGGTTGTGTTGGTGAACTTGACCGCCTGACCGTCGCCGAAAATGGCCGCAGCCATCGCCCGGCAATAGTCTACGTCGAACCCATGCCAGTTGCCGTCAGCATCTGTATAGGCGAACCCAACCAGGCCCGTGTTGATGCCGCACTGGACATGGCCCTTGGCCTTGACGTCGTCGAGCGTGGCAGCAGCGGACATGCCTGCAATGCCGGCAAGGGCAGCCGCGGCAACCATAATCCTCTTTATCATCGGTAGCTCCTATCTGGAATTTGGGGACCGGGTCAGTTCAGAACCCGTCCGTTATTGCTAACTAGAATACCCGGATGCCGGGGTCAAGATAGCTTCCTGCCGTAAACCACTGGCAGCTGTGCGTGCGGCGGCCGACAGCGATCGCATGAACCCCTGCCAATTCCGTTGTCCGGACCCAGAATTCAGGACTTTAGGCAACTTGGCGAAGGCACTTCCGGCCTTTGACAGAATGCGCTGATCAAGGCACAAAGTCCGTACAACAACACTTTACCTCAAAGCCTGGTGCCGGGGTCTTCCCTGTCAAGACCAGGCGGCAGGTCCAAAAAGACATCGACCGCTCCTGACAAGCAGCAGGTCTACCGGCCATTGCCACCAACTGGTGCGATCCATTCAACTCTACCAGCCAAGTCTACCATTACAGCGGCGCGGCCGGGTGATCCAAGCTCGAGTTACCGTCCCCAGGGGCACATGAAGATTTGATGAATATTGGCCTTGCCTGCTGTCCGGCATCAGCGCTCCACTGAGGAGAGATCAGGCGCCTGCGCAGCAAATGCGAAATCGCAAGCGGAAAGAAACGACTGCTTGCGTCGCTGACGAACTGATGCAGCTTCTTCGTCAACTCCCCACTTCCCGGCTTGCCAGTCTTCGTCAATCATCGAGTGGTTCCAACCTGTTTGCGGCGCAATCCGGCCGTGCAGGACAGCCAATCCGAGGAGAATGGACCCCGTAAGGCCCACCATTTCCGAGAGTCCGGCCAGGATGAAGCGATCCTGACGCTCAATCTCGGCCTCCAGCAATCCGCAGACCTCAGCCTCCTGGCCAAGCGGCATGACACCGGTGCCGACCTTCAACCGGGCTCCGAACCTGCTGGCCGCCCATTCGATCACCGGATCCCAAGCGTTGCTCTGCCGGACAACCAGGCCTGCTGGTTCCGTTGCCCGGAAACACAACAGGTCGCTAGAGGCGTAGTTCGAGATTGCGGTGACGACTTCATGCCGCGCCGGTCCGATCCTGTCCAGCGCCGTATTGGCAAGCAGAGTATAGGGCATTGCGGCGGGATTGACCTCGTCCTCAAGCAGTGCCCATTCTCCTGAGACAATTTCAGCCAGCTGGCGGCACGGGAACAACAGTTGATTTCCTGCTGGTGTCCGCGCCGGCTGTTCATCCAGCATCACAGCGTATCCGTCTGCTGTTGCGGCAACATCCGCCCGCGACCAGTGGCGCACTTTTCGCCATTCGCTCATGCAAATTCCTCAAACAGATCGGAAGGCGCAAGGGCTTCAGGTCTCCAGCCAAGCAGGCGGAAGGCATCCGCCATGTGCGGCGGCGGCGGTGCCGCAATTTCGAGCCTTTTGCCCGTGAAGGGATGCTCCATGCATATGGCCCGCGCATGCAAATGCAGCCTGTTCTGAAACAACCCGCTGCGCTTGGCTGCGGTGTTGCTGCCGTATTTCCGATCGCCGACAATCGGAGTTCCGAGTTCGGCCATATGGATGCGTAGCTGGTGGGAACGGCCCGTTACCGGGTTGAGAGCAACCAGCGCAAACTGGTTGCCCACGCGATCAACAACCGTGAATCTGGTCAGCGCTGGATGGTTCCTGACCTGCTTTCCTGCCGATGCGTCCTGCCGCCGTTCCATCTCCGAACGAATGTCGCCGCTGTCTTCTGCCGGTGCCCCGCAAACAACCGCCCAGTAGAGCTTGTGCACGCGGCGTAGCCGAAACAACTCCGCAAGGGCAGCTGATGCCCTTCTGGTCCGTGCCATGACCAGCACGCCTGAGGTATCCTTGTCGAGGCGATGAACCAGCCTGAGGGTCTCCTCCTCGCCGAGGCCCAGTTCAGGCGCCATGCGGTCGATATGCCGGTTCTGACCAGTGCCGCCCTGCACGGCCAGACCGGCCGGCTTGTCCACTGCAATCAGGAATTCGTCAGCAAAGAGTATCCTGCCTGACAGCGAGCCGGCTTTGCCACCGGCGTTCTGCCCGGAAACTGCGGCCTCACGCCTTCCCTCGTCGATTGCAGGAACTTCAATAGTCTGTCCTTCCCGCAGCCTAGTTGAGGGCTTTGTTTTACTGCCATCGACCCGGATGCGTCCTTTCCGGCACAACCCTTCTATCCGGGATTGGACAAGTCCCTTGAATCTTCGCCTCATCCAACGGTCCAGGCGCTGGTCGGCGTCCTCCCAACCTACGCTGAACTTCTGCGGGGCACTCAACTCAATACCTGCCTTGCCAGCATGATGCCGATTAACAGAGCCGCAATCGAAGCGCATGCGCTGCCAGCCGCATAGAGTACTGCCGCGCCAGCCCGTCCGCTGTTCAACAATTGCCAGAAGTCCAGAGAAAACGCCGAGAAAGTGGTGTAGCCACCCAGAAATCCGGTGAGAACAAGCGGGCCGGCCCTCGAAAGCACTCCGCCGCTGCCTGCGACCACAACAAAAAGCGCCCCCATCGCAAAGCATCCAACGACATTGACCATCAGTGTTCCATAGGGGAATCCGGCGCCAAGCAGCCGCGCTGTTCCGAGCACGGTCAGATAACGGCATACAGCGCCCAGCGCACCGCCAGCGCCAATCTGGACAAGCAACCAGGTCAAGAGCCTTCGCCTTCCGGCAAAGATCCAGAATCCATCGCTGCTGGCCGGCTCATCAGCCTGACCCGCCGGTTCCGGCCCTGTGCCGCAGCTTGGCAAAATACTCCATCCGCTTTTTCATCTCGCGTTCGAAACCCCGCTCGACAGGCGAATAGAAGCTGCTGCGTTCCATTCCATCCGGAAAGTAGTTCTGTCCTGAAAAGGCATTGCGTTCGTCGTGATCATATTTGTAGCCAGCGGAGTAGCCAATGTCCTTCATCAGTCCAGTCGGCGAATTAAGAATGTGCTTGGGAGGGGGCTCCGAGCCGCTTCGGCGGGCGGATGAAGTTGCTTCCTTGTATGCGAGGTAGGCAGCGTTGGATTTGGGAGCCAGAGACAGGTAGATCGTTGCCTGAGCCAGCGCCAGTTCGCCCTCAGGGCTGCCAAGGCGCTCGTAGGCCTCCCAGGCGGCAAGGCAGACCTGCAAGGCATCCGGATCGGCCAGTCCGACATCCTCACTTGCCATCCGGGTCAGCCGCCGCGCCACAAATCTTGCATCCTCCCCCGCATTGAGCATGCGGGCGAGCCAATAGAGCGACGCGTCGGGGTCGGAACCGCGCACCGACTTGTGAAGCGCCGAAATCAGGTTGTAGTGCCAGTCTCCGGACTTGTCATGGATGGCTGCGCGTTGCGATACCCGCCGCAGCAATGAACTGCTGTCCATCTGCTCACCGGCATCGACGGCGGCCAACTGCTCAACCAGGTTCAGCAGCGCCCTGGCATCGCCATCAGCCAAGTCCAACAGCGTGTGGCGCGCCTCCGGGGTCAGCGGCAGAGTTGCGCCAAGGTGCGTCTCCGCCCGCGAGAGCAGTTGTCCAAGCGCCTCCCTGTCCAGCCGCTCAAGCACGAGAACCCGGGTTCTCGACATAAGCGCAGCATTCAGCTCAAAGGATGGGTTCTCCGTGGTGGCTCCGACAAGCACGATCGTGCCATCTTCGATATAGGGAAGAAATCCGTCCTGCTGAGCCTTGTTGAACCGGTGAATCTCGTCAACGAAGAGCACCGTGCCTCTGCCGTTCAGCCGCCGGTCCCGGGCAGCCGCGACTATTCGCCTGATTTCAGCGGTGTTCGAGTAGACGGCGCTGACCTGGACGAACTCATGACCGGTCTTCTGCGCAATCAGCCGGGCAATCGTAGTCTTGCCAACGCCTGGCGGCCCCCAGAGTATGGTCGAAGGCAACGGGCCGGCATCCAGTTCTGTGCCCAATGGGCCATCAGGTCCGAGAAGATGTCTCTGCCCCAGAACCTCGTTGAGGGAAGCAGGCCTCATCCTGTCGGCCAGCGGGCGCAGCGGCTGCGCCTCTGCTGCCTCACCAGGCAGCATACCTCGCCCTTCGTCAATCATGCCCTTACCAAGGTCCATGGGCCGGTCTGCCGGATCGCCGGCATTCTTGAGTGGCAGTGTTTCGGTGCCGCTCATTCAATCAGCTGGCGCTGGATCATGCCTGTTATGCCGTCGCGCCGGCAAGCGCTCAGGCGTCGGCTTCGTCCTCCGGGGAAGCTTCAGCAGCAGCCTCCCTGTCGGCCAACCCTTTCGCATCAGGGTCGCGGTCAACCAATTCGATTAACGCCATTGGCGCCATGTCTCCATACCGGTTGCCTGCGCGGAGAATGCGCACATAACCTCCGTTGCGTTCGCTGTAGCGGGGACCCAGCACGCTGAACAGTTTGGCCAAGTGCTTGTTCTGTTTAAGCCGGGATGCAGCCTGGCGCCGGGCATGAAGGTCTCCGCGCTTTCCGAGCGTGATCAGTTTTTCGACAATCGGGCGCAGTTCCTTTGCCTTTGGCAGTGTCGTGCGGACCTGCTCATGCTCAATGAGTGACCCGGCCATGTTTGCGAACATCGCCTTCCTGTGCTCACTGGTTCTGTTCAAGCGGCGATAGCTTTTTCCGTGCCGCATTTTCCTGTTCCCTCTTGGCAGTTCCCCAGCCGGGGCCGCAGATATTGAATGGACCTGTGCCTGTAGAATTGCCGGCGGGCCGAGTCAATGCGTGAAGGGCCACAGCGCCGCCAATGCCTTTGCGCTTCCTTGCCGGTTCCCCGGTATTCTACAGTTACCGGCACTGAATTCCCCCGGGTGGATGATCATTGCTGCCCTGGCATCGCGGAATTTGCTCTGCGGCTTTCTGCCAATGCTGGGCGTCCTGGTCGCTACCGGTCTGGATTGCCGGCGTGGCCGGGTTGCTGCTGGCCAGCCTGCCAAAACATGATGCCTCCCCGTGTCTGGCTTGCTGATTGAAGCCTACAGAAGACGGACACCATCCCGCAGCCGGGAATAGGGAATCTCGCCGAGCTGGCACGGATTGTATCCGGGCGCCTTCACCGGGATGATCTCGGCAGCAAGCTCCTCGAAATCCGCCCTGAAATGAACTGTGCTTTTCACGACCAAGAGCGCCATTTCCGCCGGTTCGATACCGAGATGGCTGAACAACGCCCGATCTAGACATTGAACCCTTTCCCCGGTGACAACGATCCGGACGTCGCACCGCGAACCGGCAAGACAGACTGCTGCAGTCGGACCCAGATTGGCATGCACGCCCCTCATCATCTCGCCACGCCAGGGGAAACGTCCGCCGCTGATCGAAGTGACAATGAACCGGCCGTGAAAGGGCGGGTTTCTGGCGCCACCTGTCTTGCCGCCCAGCCGGGCCTCGAATTCCGCTCCCAAACCCGCCGCGTGCGCCAGCGCGACGAATTCGGGATCGCAAATGGCGGCCAAGGCGGCGTTTTGAACCCCGGCTGCAACCAGTCCAGACAGGATCCCCGTCGTGTCGGAACTGGCGCCGGCGCCCGAATTGTCCTGTACATCGGCAAGCACAACCGGACGGCCGGGCCGGCCAACCTTTACAGCCCTTGCGATCGCCTCGGATGGCGATGCCAGCGCCACCGGGAACCGTGCTTCAGCCTCAAGACACTGGCTTAGGAGAGCGTCAGCCGCCGCCTCGGCGGCCTCGCGTGAATTGTTGGTGGCAATGACCGCCGGTCCGCACATGGCAATGTCTCCTGGAGGAAAGCCCATGGCGATTTCTGCATTGCCGTTGGCACAGGAGCCGCCTTCTGGAAGGCTCCCATAAAGCGTTTGGACCGGATCAGTCTTCGTATGCTGCGCTTGCAGTGGAATCATGAAGGGCAGTTTCCGGAATGCCGTATGCGGTTTGCAGCCGCTATCGATGATCTCCAGCAAGAGGCTGGCAGCTCGAGCCCCGGTTTCCGCCATGTCGAGATGCGGGTAGGTCCTGAAAATCGTTGCCGCGTTGGCTAGTTCCGCCATTTCCTGCGTGACATTGGCATGAAGATCAAGGCTCATGGCGACCGGAACATCGGAGCCAATGAGATGCCTGATCCTGGCCAGGAGTTCGCCCTCGCCATCTTCATGGTCTTCAGTGATCATGGCTCCGTGAAGATCGAGATAAACCCCATCCAGAGGCGTTGCAGCTGCCAAACCGTCCAGGATCCTGCCTGAAATCGTCTCAAAAGCCTCTCTCTGCACAAGGTATCCCGGTTCAGCGTTCGCCCAGAGTATGGGAACCACCTCCGCCCGGCCCTCGAGGTGGCCAATGCACCCGCCGATCGGGATGTTGACGTCCCGAAACGTCTCAACCAAATCCGCTGGCCCGGTCAGGCCCGGCCATCCGTCCATCCTGATGAAATCGGCAAGCGTCGTCGGAATGGGCGAGAAACTGTTGGTTTCATGCTGAAACCCTGCGATCGCAACTTTCGGCCTCGGCCGTCTTGCGAATAGGCCGCTTTCCGGCACGATGCGCGTCATTGATTTCCCTTCGCCTGTTCGGAGCATGGCTGCGGCGGATGCCAGCGTCAACCTTGCCAGCAATTGTGGACGGCTTTACGCAACGGAATAGCACCACGGCAGGCTCACCCGGGCCCGGTAATGCCAAGGCTATAACATGTCGATGTCATTGTCCTCATCCGCGGTTCCCTTCGGAAGGGCACCGGATCACTCAGGCTTGTGTCGCGGCATGAAGTCTTCGACCCCGAGGTAACTGCGCAGATCCGGAGACTCCGGACTGCCAAGGACGGCGCCGGTCCGCCCGAACGCCTGAATCTGGCCCTCGTGCATGAAGGCCGTGAATCCGGCGATACGCTGCGCATCTGCCGGGTCATGGGTCACCATGATGACCGTCATTCCCGTATCTTCACTCAATCTGCAAACAAGATCCAGCATGGTCCGTCTCAGCGCAGGCCCCAGCCCTGCGAACGGTTCGTCAAGCACAAGGAGCGGCCTGCGCATGACCAGGGCGCGTGCAATTGCAACCCTCTGGCGTTCGCCGCCCGATAGGTCCCGCGGCAACCGATCCTGCAGGCCCGTAAGGCCGACACGATTGAGAGCATCATCAATATCGGCCCGTTGTTCGGCCGTCAGTTTCAGGCCCGGTTCAAGGCCAAGACCGACATTCATCGAAGCCGAGAGATGGGCAAACAGGTTGTGTTCCTGAAAGACGGTTGTGATTGGACGCCTCGCTGGCGGCAGTGCGGTGATGTTGCGCCCGCCGACGAAGATCTCACCAGATTCAGGTTGCTCAAAGCCGCAAATGAGAGCCAGAAGTGTGCTCTTGCCGGCCCCGCTTGCCCCGAGGATCGCTGTCACGACACCCGGCGGCGCCTCGAGACTGGCCTGGATGGAGAATCCGCCGATCCTGAACCGCAGGTCTCGAATTTCAAGTCCGGCGGCCAACGCGACCAACTCCCTCAATTAGCAGAAAGACCGCAAGGCAGGTTGCGGTCAGCAACAGGGCCAGGACAGCAGCTTCGTCCATTCGGTACGTCCCAAGTGAATTGAACAACAGTTTTGCCAGTGTGTCGGACTGGCCAGCGCCGAAAAGGACGATTGCTGTAAGGTCGCCAGTTGCAAGAGCTGCTGCAATTGCAGTGGCAGTCGTTGCCGGGCCCGCAAGCGCCGGCCATTCAACCAGAGCCACCCGCTTCCACCCCAAAACGCCAAGGCTGGCGCACAAGCGGTCATGATGCTCGGCATTCCTGCGGATGACCGGGCTCACAAACCGGATGACAAAGGGGATGGCAATCAATCCGTTCAGTACGATCGCCAGGGGGAGCGCCCAGTCGAATACAGCAACATGAGGAAACAGGAGGACAAAAAGTCCGGCTCCGAGCACAACCGGCGAGACAATCAGCGTCTGGCTGCCCAGGATTTCAATCCAGTTGCCCGCACCAGGCCGCCGCGCCCGAACAGCCAGATCCCTGGACGTTACTGACAACATGACTCCGAATACGAGGGCAATGAAGCCAGCGGATATTCCGATGGCCACACTGCGCGCTGCTGCAGCCCAGACTTCACCGCGAGCCAGGACTTCAGGAAAGGGTCCCGTGATGCCGGCCACGACGACTGCCGCCAACGGAGCTCCCACCCAGAAGATTCCCGCGCCCAGCCAGAAGACGTCGTTGAGGCGGCCCATGAAGGACAGCGTGTCAGGGCGGCTGATACGGCGCTCTTCAGTTGGAGCAGTGGGAGCAGAACCGGGCAGCATGTAAAACACCACGCCGATGACCAGACACGCCGCCACTTGCAGTCCGGCCAGTGCGACGGCGGTCGGGATATCAAAATCCAGCCGCAATGCCTGCCAGATCGCAACTTCCAGCGTGGTCGCCCTTGGGCCGCCCCCAAGCACCAGAACAATCGAAAAGCTGGAAAAACACAGCAGCAAGATGAGCAAGGCCAGACCGGGAAGCGCAGATATGATCCGTGGAAGCTCAATCAGCCGGAAGATCTGCCAGGAAGACATTCCCAACTGACTTGCCAGCCTCCAGGATTCTCCCGGAATAGACTCCCACACCGGTAGCAGCATTCTCACGCCCAACGGCAGATTGAAGAAGGTATGAGCAATCAGGATGCCGCTCAGACCGTATAGCGGAGCCAATCCGGGCAGCCCGGCGTTGAGCAGAGAACGGCTGATGATGCCGTTGTGGCCCCAGATCGCGACGATCCCGAAGACTGCAACAATCACCGGCAGCACAAGAGGCAATCCAAACAGCCGGATGATTATTGCCCGGCCCGGGAAACGGCGACGTCGCGCCAGCGCGCGGGTGATCGGCAAGGCAAACAGCAGCGACAGAACAGTCGAAAGGGTTGCCTGATAAGCTGTGAAACGCAGCACATGCCATGTGTAGCTGTCAAATGAAGCGGCTGCATCGGGCGGGCTGGCGCCTGCCAGAAGCGCCACCATGGCGGTGATGGCCAGTCCGGGCGATGCGATCAGTGCGATGGCGCCCGGCCAGAGCGCCAGCCGCTGGCCAACGATCATCGGGCGCCGACGGCCTCCAACCACTCCCTGATCCACGCCTTGCGGTTGGCTGCAACTTCCTCCGGCGGCAGCAACAGCGTCACATCGGGCTTCGGTAGGTCGCGAAACACCTCTGGCAGTTCGCTTCCGATGTCTCTCGCAGGATACATCCAGTTCGTGGCCGGAATGACCTCAGCGAACTCGCGGGACGCAACGAATGACAGGAATTCCCGGGCAAGTTCCGGCTGGTCAGTCGATGCCGCAACGGCCGCAACCTCCACTTGCATATAGTGGCCTTCAGGGAACATCGCCGCCTTGTATCTGGGCTCATTCTCGGCCAGCAGGTGATACGCTGGCGATGTGGTATAGCTCAGGACCATGGGAGCTTCGCCGGCCGTGAACAATCCGTAGGCTTCGCTCCATCCCTTCGTGACAGTCAGCAGGCGAGCCGAGAGGTCGCTCCAGGCGCTCGCTGCCTGGTCTCCATAGACCGCCTTGATCCACAAAAGCAGTCCAAGACCCGGAGTGCTGGTTCTCGGATCCTGGATGATCAGATCCTTGCCGCTGGCGCCAGACAAGAGTTCGGAAAGGGAAGAAGGCGGTTCTTGCAGTACAGCGCTATCGTAGATGATGGCGAAGTATCCATAATCGAACGGAACAAAAACGGGATCATCCCACGCCAGAGGCAGGTCGAACGCAAGGCTGCCGAGTTCGTGTTCGACAACAACACCGGCATCGACGGCTTCGGCCATCAGGTTGGTATCGAGACCAAGTACGACATCCGCCCGCCCTGACGCGCCTTCAAGGCGCAGAGCCGTCAGCAGGGTGGCAGCGTCGCCTTCCGCCACCCACCTGATTGTACATCCGCACTCGCCTTCAAATCGTTTCTTAACTTCGGGACCAGGTCCCCAGTCACTCACAAAGGAGTCATAAGTGTAGACGGTCAACTCTTCCGCAAACACGGACGGCGCGGCAATTGAGAATGCAAAGCAGGCAAGGATGGCAGGTTTCACGAATTCCCTCCTTTTGAGGCGAGGGAATCGGAATGGCAATCGGTGTAATGCAGTCCATCTTCTCAATCCCTACGCCGGCATGATCCGGATCAGGTTCAACGGGTCAACGCATTCTGCGCTTCTCAGTTTCGAAAGAAACTCCCCGTGAGCATTGGCAGGGAGAGTAGTGTGTGTTCAGCCCGATGGCAAGAGTGGCGATCGCCATCGCCAGGCTGGCGTGGTTCGGCGGGTGCAGGAGACAGCGCATTCGCCGGGATTGGAGGCGGAACAAATTGCCTCCATGTGATCATGCGGTCTATTGCCGGATCAATGCTTGCTTAAAAAGACCATGCTGCGGCTTGCCTGCAAACAGGGCATCGCCAGGTGCTTCCCGGTCTGCCCTGCTTCAGCAATCGGCAAATTCTATTCCTCGGCTTCGTCCCCAACGGCCTCGGTAGCAGCGGCTTCCCTGTCGGCGAGCCCCTTGGCATCCGGGTCGCGATCAACCAGTTCGATGATCGCCATTGGCGCCATGTCGCCATACCGGTTGCCTGCTCGGAGAATGCGCACATAGCCACCGTTGCGATCACTGTATCGGGGCCCCAACACACTGAACAGCTTGGCCAGATGCTTGTTCTGCTTGAGCCTCGACGCAGCCTGGCGCCTGGCATGCAGGTCTCCGCGCTTACCAAGCGTGATCAGCTTTTCGACGACCGGGCGGAGTTCCTTCGCCTTTGGCAGGGTCGTGCGGACCTGTTCATGTTCAATGAGCGATCCGGCCATGTTTGCAAACATCGCCTTCCGGTGCTCACTCGTCCTGTTCAAACGGCGATAACCATTTCCGTGCCGCATCGTCCTGTTATCCTCTTTCAGATCCCGGGTTGGGGCGGAACAAGGCGGAATAGCCCATGCCGGCAGGATTGCCGGCAGCGCCAGGCCGGCCCGTCAAAAGTCGCCTTCATGCTTCTTGGCCAGTTCCTCGATATTCTCCGGCGGCCAACCCTTCGTTTCCATGCCGAGATGGAGTTGCATGCTCGCCAGAACTTCCTTGATTTCGTTCAGTGACTTTCGGCCGAAGTTCGGGGTCCGGAGCATTTCCGGCTCGGACTTCTGCACGAGGTCGCCAATATAGACGATATTGTCGTTCTTGAGGCAATTCGCCGAACGGACCGAGAGCTCGAGTTCATCGACCTTCTTGAGGAACTTGGGATTGAATTCGAACTCTTCCTCTTCCTCAGTCACCTCGACCACCGGCGGTTCGCGGAAGTTGACGAAGGTCTGCAACTGATCCTGAATGATCCTGGCTGCCAGGGCCACTGCGTCCTCGGGCGTTATCGACCCGTCGGTATCGACCTTGATCGTGAGCTTGTCATAATCGAGGCTCTGCCCTTCCCTCGTCGGTTGGACATCGTATGACACCCGGCGTATCGGCGAATAGATGGCATCAATTGGAATATAGCCGATAGCGGACTCATCCGGCTGGTTGCGCTCCGCCGAGACATAACCCTTGCCCGTATTGACGTTCATCTCCATGCGCAGCGATGCGCCATCGTCCAGATGACAGATCACGTGACGCTTGTTCAGAATCTCGATGCCCGCGGGCGCGGTAATGTCGCCTGCAACAACAGCCCCGGCCTTGCTGGCCTTCAGCGTCAGCCGGCGCGGGCCCTCGATCTCCATGCGCAGAAAGACGTCCTTGAGGTTCAACACGATGTCGGTGACGTCTTCGCGGACGCCAGGAATTGAGGAAAACTCGTGCAGAACGCCATCGATCTGCACACTCGTAATTGCTGCACCCTGCAGTGACGACATCAGCACTCGCCGCAAGGCGTTGCCCAGTGTCAGGCCGAAACCTCTTTCGAGCGGCTCAACGACAATGGTCGCTTGCCGAAGCCGGTTGCTGCCAGGTACGACATCGTACTTCCTGGGTTTGATAAGCGCGTTCCAGTTTTGGTGGATCATCAGGTCAATCTCCATTCCTGCTCCCGGCCGGATCCACGGCCGGGAACTGCCCGAGAAAAAAGCTGAATTGCCGGAGTCCGGCGGGTTCGACAGTCAGACCCGGCGCCGCTTCGGCGGCCGGCATCCGTTGTGAGCGATGGGTGTCACATCCCGAATTGCTGTTATTGTGAAGCCAGCGGCGGCAAGAGCCCTGAGAGCGCTTTCCCTGCCGGAACCAGGCCCCTGGACCTGAACCTCCAGTGTCCTCACCCCGTGCTCCATCGCCTTTCTGGCAGCGTCCTCGGCCGCAAGCTGGGCGGCATAGGGCGTCGATTTGCGCGATCCCTTGAACCCCATTGTTCCTGCCGACGACCAGGCAATTGCATTGCCCTGCACATCGGAGATCAGGATCTTCGTGTTGTTGAACGAGGAACTGACGTGAGCAACCCCCGTAGCAATGTTCTTGCGCTCCCTTCTGCGAACGCGCGACCTGTCAACTGCCAATTTGAGCTCCGCTACTTCTTCTTGCCGGCAATCGGCTTCGCTGGCCCCTTCCGGGTCCTCCCATTGGTATGGGTCCGTTGTCCCCTTGTCGGCAGACCGCGCCGATGCCGCAATCCCCTGTAGCAACCGAGGTCCATCATGCGCTTGATGTTCATCTGAACCTCCCGCCGCAAATCTCCCTCAACCACAAAGTTCCGGTCCACATGTTCGCGGAGGCTAACCACCTCCATGTCGTTGAGTTCGTTCACACGACGGGACTGGTCAATTCCGACCGCGTCACAAATCTGTTTTGCCGATGTGGAGCCGATTCCGTGAATGCTGGTCAACGCAATCGGAACCCGCTTCCGGGTCGGTATGTTCACGCCTGCAATCCGCGCCAACTTTCCTTCCTTTCAATATGTTCGTTCCGCAAACACCACTCGGCGCCCTCCGGACTTGCCGTCAGGCGCAATGTGCCCGCTTGGGCGGGTTTCTTCTCAAGAACAGGTGACTGCGGAATCGAAATTGATGCATCCGATGACTGGGACGCGTTCACATAGTGATTCATTGGCGGGCGGTCAACACCTGGCAGCGGCAAGTCCGCATTTTTCTGGCGACAATCTTGAGTTGCCGCAGGAATGCCCCGGCCTCTACGCCCGCTACTGCTTGTGGCGCAACAGCAATTCGCCGCGGTTGAGCCCAGAGGATGGCCCGACCGCAGGCCCTATTGTGGCATGACGCGCGCTCGTGCAGGCTACCCGAAGGTTACAGGCAAAGCGAAAGCCAGCCATCGTCTGAAACTTCCATGCTGATCGGATCCGAAATCGCGCCGACAAAACTCCCGTCGGGCTCATCATGCAGGAAGCCCAGCACTACAGGCCGTCCCGACAAGAAGACCACCCGGCAGGCATAGAGTTCGGTCTCGCTCGCGCTCGTCAGGAAGGGACCGGGCGCCAGTTGCCAGGGACCATCGAAGCTGTCGGCAACGAGATAGTGCGTGCCGCGAACGGCAGGGTGGCCGAAACCCTCCCGCATTGACTTGGACCAGTGTTCAGGCCCTACACAGAACAGGCAATACCAGCGCCTGCCAATCCTGAAGATCTGCGGAACCTCCAGTTGGCCAAACCCGCCCGAGAAAAGCGGATCAATGGATGTCCACTCGTTCAGGTCTCCCGAAACCGCCAACCCGATTGCGCCTGCATCGTTGGGCTCATCGGCACCCGCCATTCTTGCAGTGTAGGCCATCAACCAGCCAGTGCCGCAAGGGTGAGGCATGACCCACGGATCCCTGAGCGCCCGATCATGCCAGAAGCCTGGCCGGTATTCCTCGTAACGCTCCGTGTCGAGGTCAAGCGCCAGGCCGCTTCCAACCCGCTGCCAGTTGTAAAGATCGGTGCCGATGGCGTGGCCGATCCTTTGCTTGAGCCCCTGTTCCGAGCGTTGCGTACCCGTGTAGAAATAGTGCCAGTCCCCGTTTGGCCCCTTGAGAACCGATCCCGTCCATGTCGTGTAATCATCCCATGCCGGGGCGGCCGCCGGGACAAAGCAGGTGCCGTGATAGGTCCAGTTCACCAGGTCGAAGGATGAAGCATGCCCTTGCGTGACGTTGAAGTGCCTGAGTTCGGGCTCACCGAGCGACTTGTCCGCCTGAAGGAAATAGCAGTGCCAACGGGAGTCGTCTCCCTGGGCAAGCCAGAAGTCCCAAATCCACTTTTCGTCAAGAGCAAGAATGGCGGGCAGTCCGTCGTTGAATGTCAGGAAGCAGCAAGGCGCGGGCGGCTGAACGGGGAGGAGTCCCGCCGGACGATGTCACCGCAAATCTTCCGGACGGAGTGCGGGTAATGACCGGATTCCATGATCGCAAGCAGGCATTCCGCCACTGCGACGCCCATTTCGTAGTAGGGAAGGCTGATCGTGGAGAGCCGGGGAACAACCGATTCACAGATGGTAAGATCGTTGTCGAAGCCCCAGACCGCGATGTTTCGTCCCGCATTCAGGCCCTTCCGGGCCATAACAGGCAAGGCACGCATGGCCATCAGATCGTTGCCAAAACAGATTGCTGTCGGTGGCCTTCCGCTCGAGGTGACCGCGTCGATTGCCTTTGGCAGCACATTGATCTCACGAACGCCTTCCAGCTCCAACCCTTCTGCAAAATGGACGCACTCCCCGGAAAGGCCGGCTGCCCGGGCCTCGTCCAGGAATCCGCGATGACGCTGTTGTCCGGCTACCAGAGTCCGGGGCAACCCGATCATGGCAATCGATGAATGACCGTCTGCCAACATTTCGCGCACGACCAGGCGCTGCGCCGCCTCGTCGTCTGGAACCACCGCAGGCGTGCCTGCGGCGTCGAAACAGTTCACAAGCACCAGCGGAAATGGAAGATTGAGATCAAGGGAAACTTCCTTGTGGTGATAGGTCGAATAGACCAAGCCCTCCACGCGGTGCGCATGAAACGCCCTGACCAATTCAGCTATCTCATCGGGAGCCCCCTGCGCGTCAGCAAAGAGCAGCGTCTTGCCCGCAGTGCGGAAGGTCTTCTGGGCGCCATGCAGGATGGGGATCGATGTGAGACCAGTCCGGTACGGAATCCAGCCTTCGGCAAAAATGCCACTGGTGATCATGGCAACAAGCCCGCTGCGTTTCGACCGCATCGACCGCGCGCCGCCATGTGGCGTGTAATCCAGCACCTCCATGGCCTGCTCCACAGCCGCGCGCGTCTCCGGCCGCACCTGGCTCGATTTGTTAAGCACGCGCGAAACGGTCTTTATGGAAACTTCCGCCTGCCGGGCTACGTCGTGGATCGTTGCCATTGTTTTTCCGCCTGCGAGCCGTGCAAGCCCATTCCCTTGCTGCATGCAGGAAATTGGCTGAGAGCGCACGACCCGAACTTGATTCTCCCGTGACTCATGATATTTGACAACATTGTCATCTTGCAACCAAAGGTAAAGGGAGAGGAACCCAAGATGTTAATCAGCCATTTGAAACAAGTTCTGCTGGCGACCGGCGCGGCAACGCTGCTCGCTGCCGGCGCAGCGCAAGCGCAGACACAATTATCACTATGGTATCACGGTGCCGGCAACGAGGTCGAAAGAAGCCTGTTGCTGAACATCATCAACGATTTCAATGCTTCACAGGGCGATTACGAGGTGGTTGTGGAGGAGTTTCCGCAGGAGTCCTACAATGACTCTGTGTCCGCTGCCGCCCTGGCAGGCAACTTGCCGGACATCATTGATGTGGACGGCCCAATCCTGCCGAACTGGGCCTGGGCAGGCTACATGCAACCGCTCGACATTGACCAGGCAGTGCTGGACCAGATGCTCCCGGGGGCGATCGGGGCCTGGAACGGCAATGTCTATGGTGTTGGTCTCTGGGATGCAGCCGTCGCGATCTATGCGCGCCGGAGCGTGCTTGAAGCCAATGGCGTCCGGATCCCGTCACTCTCTGATCCGTGGACACTGGCGGAATTCAACGACATCCTTGCGACGCTCCACGCAACCGGTGAATTCGAGTATGTGTTCGATGTAGGCATGGCCTGGACTGGCGAATGGTACCCCTATGCCTTCGGGCCGATGCTTCAATCGGCCGGAGGAGACCTCTTCAACACCGAAACAAACATGGCTGACGGAACACTTAATGGTGACGCCGGCCTAATGTTCGGCGAGTGGTGGCAGAGTCTCTTCACCAACGAATATGCGCCGGGAACCAGCCAGGACGGGGCCGACCGCGAAACCGGCTTCCTCGATGGCAGGTATGCCCTCCAACTGAACGGCAACTGGGCAGCGGTCACGGCTCTGGACTCGGTCGGAGACGACATGCTCTTCCTGCCTGCCGTCGACTTTGGAAACGGGCCGAAGATCGGCGCTGCCTCCTGGCAGTTCGGGGTATCGGCAACTTCCGAAAACAAGGAAGGCGCCAACGAGTTCATCAGGTTCATGCTGCAGGACGAGTATTTTGCTGCATTCTCGGACGGTATCGGCCTGATCCCGCCCACAGTAGGATCCGCGGCGATGTCCGAAAAGTACCGTCCTGGCGGCCCGCTTGAAGTGTTCTTCGGACTTTCGGAAGCGCAGGCGACTCTGCGGGCGGTGACGCCGGGCTATGTCGTTGCATCGAAGGAATTCGAGAAGGCTATGGCCGATATCGCCAACGGCGCTGATGTGGCCGATGCGCTTGACGCAGCAGCCGACGCAATCGACGACGATGTTGAGAGGAACGGCGGGTACCAGTAGCCCACCGGGCCCGATCAAAGCGCATGCCCGCCTGAACCGGGCGGGCATGCTGGAAGGGGGATGGCAGACCGGACAGCATAACCGGCCGGTTGCTGCTGCGAGACTGCCGGCTCGAGGACGGTAGCCACCGGCAACGGGATGGAACCAGGCCTCAGGCCGGGCCGACTGGACGGCACAGTGCCCTCTCGCAGATTCCCCCTCCAATGGCCGCATGATACACGCGGCGAGGGAGGCAAATGGCAAGAGCTACCCGGCTTGAGCGGCGGCAAAACCTGACAGGCTGGCTGATGGCGGCGCCTGCGGTATTGCTGGTGTGCTTCTTTCTTGTCGCGCCGTTTCTCCTGGCATTCGCCTTTTCGTTCACCAATCAGAGGCTGTTCTCACCCAATCCTACCGAATTCGTAGGCCTTGAGAATTTCAAGCGCATGCTCGGGGTCTACACCTTGACGCTGGATGCCGAGCGCGACGACGACGGCAATCTGATCCTCGACGAAAACGGCGAGTTGACCTACCCGCGGTTGCGCAACTTCACCAGAAACAACCCCGAATACCCGTCCCTTAACCGGACCCGGGAGTGGATGCACTTCAACCTGGATGGTGAAAGGCGCCTCTATGTGTTGGCGCGCGACGTCATCTTCATGAAGGCTTTCGTCAACACGGTGTTGTTCGTGGCAATTGTGGCTCCGGTCCAGTCGGTATTGGCACTTTGCCTCGCGTTGCTGATCAACCAGCCTTGCCGCGGCATCAATCTGTTTCGTACGATATATTTCATGCCGGTCGTCATCTCGATGGTCGTCGTATCGATGCTCTGGCGTTTCATCTATGACGGTCAGAACGGGTTGCTGAATACCTTGCTTGGTTTCTTCAGCGCCGGTCTTATGCAGCCGGTCGACTGGCTTGGCCAGACATCCACTGCCCTGGGGTCAATCATCGCCATGTCGGTCTGGCAGGGCGTTGGATTCTTCATGGTGATCTGGCTTGCCGGCCTGCAGACGATACCCGTCAGCCTCTACGAAGCATCTCGTATCGAAGGCGCAACCCGTTGGCAGAATTTCCGCTACATCACCTGGCCCGGCCTTCGCAACACTGCGGTCCTGGTCATGGTGATCATAACCATGCAGGCCTTCACTCTGTACCCGCAGGTGGCGATCATGACCAACGGAGGACCGCTGGACTCGACGCAGTCGCTTGTCTTCCAAATGGTGCAGAGAGGATATGGCAAGCAGGACATCGCCGCAGGCTCGTCCATATCGGTCTTCCTGTTCTTGTTCGTCCTGACAATCTCATTGATCCAGCGATATGTTTCGCGGGAGCGCGACTGATGGATGGAATGAAAGCGACCATGGCCAGCCTCATGCTGCGCTACGTTCTGCTTTGCTGGATTGCCCTCGTATTCCTGTTTCCGATTGTATTCATGATTGTCTCGTCGCTGAAGCCTGACCTTCAGTTGCTCAGGGACAGTTCCTCATTTGCTGCATTCCTGCCTGTAGGCGACATTTCCCTCAACAATTACGCCAGCGCCTTCGAACGGGCGCCCATCCTGCGCTTCATCGGCAACTCGATATTCATCACTGCCGTGACCATGACCCTGTCACTGTTCCTGTGTTCGCTGGCTGCATTCAGTTTCGTTTTCCTGACCTGGCGCGGACGAACCGTGGTGATGTCTGTGATACTAGCAACCTACATCGTTCCGTTCGAAGCGATCGCCATTCCGTTGCTTCTGATCGTCAACGAATTGCCCTGGCTGGGGTTTGACGGGTTCAGATGGGGTTGGCTGAACTCCTACCAGGTTCAGATCATCCCCTGGATTGCTGATGCGCTGACGATCTTCCTGTTCGTCCAGTATTTCAAGGATCTGCCGCGCGAGCTGGTCGAGGCTGCGCGCGTGGATGGCGCGAAATGGTTCCAGATTTACCGCCGCGTGATCATTCCCCTATCCGGACCGATCTTTGCAACAGCAGCGATCCTGAAGTTCCTGATGATGTACAACAACCAGTTCATCTGGCCGGTCATGGTCGTGCAGCAGGAAGAACTGAGGCCCATCATGGTTGGGTTGTTGTACTTCTTTCAGCTGAATGTCGCCTGGGGGGAAGTGATGGCCTACCTTTCGATCATCACAATACCCGTACTGGCCTTCTATCTGAGTCTGCAACGCGCCTTCATCGCGTCGGTAGCAAACACTGGAATCAAGGGATAATCGAAGATGGGCGAGGTCAAATTCGAAGGGGTGACCAAGTCCTTCGGGACGGTGCAGGTAGTCCCAAAACTCGACCTGAAAATCAAGGACGGCTCGTTTTCGGTGCTTGTTGGCCCCTCTGGCTGCGGCAAGTCAACGCTGTTGCGCATCGTATCGGGCCTGGAGACCGCAACATCCGGAAAGGTCTTTATCGGCGATACCGACGTCACCGACAGGGAGCCATCAGAGCGATCGATTGCAATGGTCTTTCAGTCCTACGCACTCTATCCACACATGACAGTAGCGGAGAATATCGGCTTCGGACTCATGCTGGCCAGGAGGCCAAAGGCTGAGATTGAGGAAGCCGTCAGGCAGGCTGCAGGCATCTTGCGGCTGGAACAGTTGCTCGACCGCAAACCGAAGGCCCTGTCAGGCGGCCAGCGGCAGCGGGTTGCCATCGGACGCGCAATCGTGAGGAAGCCCAAGGTCTTTCTGTTTGATGAACCCCTGTCAAACCTTGATGCGGCACTGCGCGCCGAAATGCGGGTTGAACTCTCAGAACTGCATGCGCGGATCGGAGCAACGATGATCTATGTGACACATGATCAGGTCGAGGCAATGACGATGGCCGATGACATCATCAGCCTCAACGAGGGCAGGATTGAACAGCAGGGCCCGCCGATGGCGCTGTATCAGCAGCCACTCACGCCATTCGTTGCGGGCTTTATCGGCTCACCGAAGATGAACCTGAAAGAGGGCAAGCTGGCGCAGCAGCACAATTGCGAAGTTTACGGCATCCGCCCGGAGCACATCGAGTTTTCGGATGCGGAAGATGCTTGGGCGGTCCGGGTCAAACTGGTGGAGACACTGGGAGCCGAGTCCATCATCTATCTGCGATCCGAGGAATTCGGGGACCTTACCATGCGTACCGACGGCTTGGTGACTCTTGAGGCAGGCGCCGAACTGAAGGTCAAGCCGAAGGCCGGGATGGAACACTGCTTCAAGGACGGACGCCGTATCTGAAGTATTGCTGCCCAACCGGCTACTGGCAGCGAACGCGGCCAGCAGTCATGCCCGCGGTTAAGGCTTGAGGTGTCCGGGATCGCTTGCGCTGCTTATACGACGGGCTGACCCTATCCGTCCTATGCTCGAAGGTGAACCTCTGCCTTGAGTGAAGGCATCAGGTGGCAATGCGTGAGATCGAATTGCAGGGGATCAAATCCCAAGCCCCAGAGCTTGGCCCATTGCTGCCGAGGACATCCACTTGGTCGCGGCGCCCTCCAAACCGGTCAGGAAACAGTTACTCCCGAACAGGTCGCCGGCATTGGCTGGCCGGCCCCGGAGTCGTTGCCGAACACCGGCCCTCAGCCAGAGAGTTTGACCGCAAAGCGGGTCGCAACGATCGCAAGTGCGTGCCGTCTCCCCGATCAAAAGTCCCAATGCACCCCAACGCCAATACGGGTATCAGGGTCGACGGACTCAACATGCTCACCTCTAAATGTGGCAGCCAGACCGCCCGGCAGTTCAAATCCAACCCCTGCCCCATAGAGTGGGACTTCTTCCTCACCTGTCGTGAGCCTAGCGTCCGCAGACAGCGTCAGCAGACCCGACATCATACCGAAACCGTAGCCAGCTTGCGCCGCCAATGTACCTGGGGTCAGTTGTGAATTGCCGTTTCCTTGCTGGAATATCGTGTCATCGGACAAGACATCCTCTTGCTGCGTCCCCCATTCCTGGCGAAGCGACATAGACAACCCACGGCCACGAGCTTCTGGCGCAAGCCGCGCACTGATGCTCAACCCCCATTCGCGTTGGCCATCTTCCGTGTGGGTTGCCAGCCAATTTCCGCTGGCATCAACGCTAAGCCGGGAGTGAGGCGCGTGCAGCCTAAGCCCGCCACCTACTTCAACTCCGGCGCCAGTTACTCCATCGCCACCATCCCAACGCAGCGACAGCGAGCCGCGCGGTGAAAGCATCCACCCGGAGTCCGGAAGCGCAACTCCAGCATGTACAGCTTCAATGCCTCCAGTTGCCCGCCAGCTTGTTGCGTCGAGATTTCCGATTGCTGATGTCTCCGGCCCCTGGGTCTCCATCCGCGCCATTTCTACTCCAACGGGCACCGAGAAAGTCACCAGGCCTTGCCTTGCCACGGCCCAACGGGCCCCCAGCGAAGCTGCCCTGAAGTCCAGGTCGGCAGTTGATACTTCACCATCCGCAGAACGGTGCCTTGCCTCACCGCTACCGTACCCGACCACTGCCCGGACTGACCCGGAGCCATTCGGCAGTGTCAATTGCATATACGGCCAAGCAACTGTCAACGAGGTGTCGAAACGAGCGTTTCCTGCCATTGTGAGGGAGTCAGTCTCGCCACGGCTCCTTGAAATCGCAACGCCAGCGAGCAGACGCTCACTCGCCCATGTGTCAAACCCAAGCCAAGCCGACTTTACAGTGCCGTCCAAACTGCCCAGTTCGGTTCTTCCCTGGAAGCGCCGGTAATCGCCCCGGCCCCAAACTGTCCAGCCTCCGTAATGTTCGCCTGCATCCTCCTCGCTCAGCGAAAGCGTGAAGGCGCTGCCGTCAAGCATCTCTGCATCTTCAATCGAACGGTAATACCCATCCGACGCCCGGCCTCCAGACCACCAGCCGCCAGTCTCCTGTCCGGGTGTCAAGTTCAAGTTCTTCAACGCTGTTGAGCCGTCGATCTGTCGGCCGCCTAACGTCAAGGAATTGGTTCCTGGCGTCGAGCCTAAACGCACATCGATGACACTGTTCATGCTTGCAAGCGTCACCCTGGCGACCTCGGATAGCACAACCCTTGCCGACTGCTTTTCATCTTCCAGCGATGCGGCCTCCACTGTGATGGCAAATGTCAAGCTGACTGCGTCGCCATCCGCATCAGTGGCTGTGTAGGTGTAAGTGGTTGCCGGCTGCGCAACTGTAGGCGTGCCCGAGAGTTCGCGTGTCCCGGCTTTGAATGCCAATCCTGCTGGCAGATCCGGTGCCAAACTGTAGGTGAACGGATTGTCGCCGCCTGCGGGCTCCGGCAATGCCTCTGCCTCAACCTCTGTGTTTACCGTGTATGTCTTGTCTTCGATCGATACTCCGGCAAATGACGGCAACAGGTCGAGTCTCCCGCTGATCGTTTCGCTTGCAGCATTACCATTTCCTGCTGCATCCACTGCTACATCCGCCGCAACCGAAACGCTGTAGTTTGCCGTCGGTGTGATCGTCGCCGTCCACACCGTATTCGCCGTTGTCTCTTCGAAGTCGGTTACCGTTGCGCCAGTCAGCGTAATGTCGTCAATCTCAAATCCACTCACCACCTTCGAAAAAGTGAAGGTCGCCGTGAATGCTTCACTTGCCGCCTCCGGCACGCCGGATATCTCCACGGTAGGCGGCGTGATATCGTAGATGCCACTAACCGCCTCCGCAGCCGTGTTGCCATTGCCCGCATCATCTGCGGCGACATACTCTGCAACCGATACACTGAAATTTTCTGTTGGTGTGACCGTTGCAGTCCACACCCTTCCCGCTGTCGTCTCAGTGAATTCGCTCACTGATCCTCCACTCACCGAAATATCACGGTCAACGAAGCCGTTCACCGTCTCGGAAAAAGTGACCGTCACCGTAAACGGTCCATTCGTTGCCACGGGCACACCGGCAATCGTCACGCCTGGCCTTATCGCGTCAAAGGTGCCGCTGACCGCCTCCGCTGCCGTATTGCCATTCCCTGCTACATCCGTCGCTGCATTTGCCGCAACCCATACGCTGTAGTTCGCCGTCGGCATTATTGTCGCCGTCCAGGTTGTGCCCGCCCTTGTCTCGGTGAAGTTGCTGGCGGTAGCCCCGCTCAGTCCGATGTCACCCACTTCAAAGCCATCTATTGCCTCAGAAAAGGCAAAGGTCGCCGTAAACGTACCATTCGTCAGTGCCGGCACGCCTGTTATCGTTACCGTCGGTGATGCCGTGTCATAGACGCCGCTCGCCGTTGCCGATGCTGTGTTGCCGTTGCCCGCAGCATCCATTGCGGCATCCGCCGCTACCGAAATGCTGTAGTCTGTCGATGGTGTGATCCTGGCTGTCCACACCCTCCCGAATGTGGTCTCCGTGAAGTTGCTCGCGGTGCCGCCGCTCACCGTGATGTCTCCGGCAACAAAGTCGTTAACCTCTTCAGTGAAGGTGAAGGTTGCAGTAAAGGCTCCGTTCGTCGCGGCCGGAACGCCTGAAATCGACACGCCAGGCCTTGCAGTGTCATAAACTCCGCTTGCTGTGGCCGATGCCGTATTGTTATTGCCCGCATCATCCGTCGCAACATTCTCCGCAACCGAAACGCTGTAGTTCGCTGTCGGCGTGATCTCCGCCGTCCATACCTGTCCCGTCGTCGTCTCCGTGAACCGGCCGGCCGTGCCACCGCTCACCGTGATGTCGCCGACAACAAAGTCGTTAACCCTCTCCGTGAATGTGAAGGTCGCCGTAAACGGCCCGTTCGTGGCAGCTGGCACATCTGAAATCGTGACGCCCGGCCTTGCAGTATCATAAACTCCGCTTGCGGCGGCTGATGCCGTGTTGCGGTTGCCCGCATCATCCGTTGCAACATTCTCCGCAACCGAAACGCTGAAATTCCTCGTCGGCGTGATCACCGCCGTCCAAGTCGTGTCCGCCCTTGTCTCCGTGAAGTTGCTCACCGAGCCTCCGTTCACCGAGATGTCGCTGGCAACAAATCCGTTAACTTTCTCCGTGAAGTTGAAGGTCGCGGTAAAGGCTCCGTTCGTCGCAGCCGGAACACCGGAAATCGTCACGCCAGGCCTATCGATGTCAAAGACGCCAGTGATCGCCGTCGCAGCTAAGTTGCCATTGCCCGCATCATCCGTTGCAACATTCTCCGCAACCGAAACGCTGAAATTCCTCGTCGGCGTGATCACCGCCGTCCATACCCGTCCTGTCGTGGTCTCTCTGAAGTCGCCCGCCGTGCTTCCGCTCACCGAAATATCGCTAACAGCAAAATCGTTCACCTCCTCCGTAAAGGTGAAGGTCGCCGTAAACGGCCCGTTCGTGGCGGTCGGCACGCCGGAAATCGTGACGCCCGGCCTTTCGGTGTCATACACACCGCTTGCCGTGGCTGATGCCGTGTTGTTGTTGCCGGCATCATCCGTCGCAACATTCGCCGCTACCGAGACACTGTAGTCTGCTATCGGCGTGATCTGCGCCGTCCATACCTGTCCCGTCGTCGCCTCCGTGAACTGGCTGGCCGTGCCTCCACTCACCGTGATGTCACCGACAACAAAGTCGTTCACCTTCTCCGTAAAGGTGAAGGTCGCCGTAAACGGCCCGTTCGTCGTAGCCGGAACGCCGGAAATCGATACGCCTGGCCTTGCAGTGTCATAGACTCCGCTTGCCGTGGCTGATGCGGTGTTGCTGTTGCCGGCATCATCCGTCGCGACATTCTCCCCAACCGAAACGCTGAAATTCCTCGTCGGCGTGATCACCGCCGTCCAGGTCGTGTCCGCCCTTGTCTCCGTGAAGTTGCTCACCGAGCCTCCGTTCACCGAGATGTCGCTGGCAACAAATCCGTTAACTTCCTCCGTGAAGGTGAAGGTCGCGGTAAAGGCTCCGTTCGTCGCAGCCGGAACACCGGAAATCGTTACTCCTGGCCTTGCAGTGTCATAGACTCCGCTGACCGCTGTTGCTGCTGTGTTGCCATTGCCGGCATCATCCGTCGCAGCATTCGCCGCTACCGAAACGCTGAAATTCCTCGTCGGCGTGATCTCGGCCGTCCATACCCGTCCCGTCGTCGTCTCCTTGAAATCGCCCGCCGTGCCACCGCTCACCGTGATGCCACGCACAACAAAGCCGTTCACTTTCTCCGTAAAGGTGAATGTCGCCGTAAACGGCCCGTTCGTCGCTGCCGGAACGCCCGAAATCGTCACGCTAGGCCTACCGGTGTCATAGACGCCAGTGACCGCAGCAGCAGCTGTGTTGCCATTGCCCGCATCATCCGTTGCTACATTCTGCGCAACCGAAACGCTGTAGTTCGCTGTCGGCGTGATTTCCGCCGTCCATACCGTTCCCGTCGTTGTCTCCGTGAACCGGCCCGCCGTGCCTCCATTCACCGTGATGTCGCCGAGAACAAAGCCGTTCACCTTCTCCGTAAAGGTGAAGGTCGCCGTAAACGGTCCGTTCGTCGCAGCCGGAACACCCGAAATCGTCACGCCTGGCCTCGCAGTGTCATACACGCCGCTTGCCGTGGCTGATGCCGTGTTGCTGTTGCTCGCATCATCCGTCGCAACATTCTCCGCAACCGAAACGCTGTAATTCGCTGTCGGGGTGATCCTGGCCGTCCATACCGTTCCAGCCGTCACAACCGCGAAGTTGCTCACAGAAGCCCCGTTCACCGTGATGTCGCTGGAAACAAAGCCGTTCACCTTCTCCGTAAAGGTGAAGGTCACCGTAAAGGCCCCGTTCGTCGTAGCCGGAACGCCGGAAATCGACACCCTTGGCCTATCAGTGTCATACACTCCAGTGACCGCCGCCGCCGCAGTGTTGCCATTGCCCGCAGCATCTTCCGCAACATCCGCCGCAACCGATACACTGTAGTTCGCTGTCGGCGTGATTTCTGCCGTCCATACTCTTCCCGTCGTCGCCTCCGTGAAGTCGCCCGCCGTGCCTCCATCCACCGTGATGTCGCCGATAACAAAGCCGTTCACCTTTTCCGTAAAGGTAAAGGTCGCCGTAAACGGACCGTTCGTCGCTGCCGGCACGCCGGAAATCGTCACGCCTGGCCTTGCAGTGTCATACACGCCGCTTGCCGTGGCTGATGCCGTGTTGCTGTTGCCCGCATCATCCGTCGCAACATTCTCCGCAACCGAAACGCTGTAATTCGCCGTCGGTGTGATCCTGGCCGTCCATACCGTTCCAGCCGTCACAACCGCGAAGTTGCTCACAGAACCCCCGTTCACCGTGATGTCGCTGGAAACAAAGCCGTTCATCTTCTCCGTGAAGGTAAAGGTCGCCGTAAAGGCCCCGTTCGTCGTAGCCGGAACACCGGAAATCGTCACGCCTGGCCTACCGGTGTCATAGACGCCAGTGATCGCCGCCGCCGCAGTGTTGCCATTGCCCGCAGCATCTTCCGCAACATCCGCCGCAACCGATACACTGTAGTTCGTTGGGGGATTACCTGTGCCGCTCGGCGTAATTTCCGCAGTCCAGACAGTTCCCGCCGCCGCATTGCCATCCACCGCGAAGTTGCCCGCCGTGCCGCCGCCAACCGTGATGTCGCCAACCTCGAACCCTGTCACAGCCTCCGAAAAGGTAAAGGTCGCCGTGAACGCACCGTTCGCCGCAGCCGGAACGCCCGTGATGGTCACCGTCGGTGATGCCGTATCATAGACGCCACTTGACGTCGCCGATGCCGTGTTGCCATTGCCCGCAGCATCTTCCGCAACACCCGCCGCAACCGAAACAGTATAGTCAGCCGTCGGCGTAATTTCCGCAGTCCAGACAGTTCCGGCCGCCGCATTGCCATCCACCGCGAAGTTGCCCGCCGTGCCGCCGCCAACCGTGATGTCGCCAACCTCGAACCCTGTCACAGCCTCCGAAAAGGTAAAGGTCGCCGTGAAGGCCACGTTCGTCACAGCCGGAACGCCGGAAATCGTCACGCCTGGCCTACCGGTGTCATAGACGCCACTTGACGTCGCCGATGCCGTGTTGCCATTGCCCGCAGCATCTTCCGCAACACCCGCCGCAACCGAAACAGTATAGTCAGCCGTCGGCGTGATTTCCGCAGTCCAGACAGTTCCAGCCTCCGCGTTGGCATCCACCGCGAAGTTGCCCGCCGTGCCGCCGCCAACCGTGATGTCGCCAACCTCAAACCCTGTCACCGCCTCTGAAAACGTAAAGGTCGCCGTGAACGCACCGTTCGCCGCCGCTGGGACACCCGTGATCGTCACCGTCGGCGCCACCGTTTCATAGACGCCTGTGACCGCCGTCGCAGCTGTGTTGCCATTGCCAGCGTCATCCGTTGCAACATTCTCCGCAACCGACACACTGTAGTTCGTTGGCGGATCTCCGGTGCCGCTCGGCGTAATCTCCGCCGTCCAGACAGTTCCGGCCGCCGCATTGCCATCCACCGCGAAGTTGCCCGCCGTGCCGCCGCCAACCGTGATGTCGCCAACCTCGAACCCTGTCACAGCCTCCGTGAAGGTAATGGTCGCGGTGAAGGCCCCATTCGTCGCAGCCGGAACGCCGGAAATCGTCACGCCTGGCCTACCGGTGTCATAGACGCCACTTGACGTCGCCGATGCCGTGTTGCCATTGCCCGCAGCATCTTCCGCAACACCCGCCGCAACCGACACGCTGTAGTCAGCCGTCGGCGTGATCTCCGCCGTCCAGACAGTTCCCGACGCCGCATTGCCATCCACCGCGAAGTTGCCCGCCGTGCCGCCGCCAACCGTGATGTCGCCAACCTCAAACCCTGTCATAGCCTCCGAAAAGGTAAAGGTCGCCGTGAACGCTCCATTCGCCGCCGCCGGAACGCCCGTGATGGTCACCGTCGGGGATGCCGTGTCAAAGACGCCACTTGACGTCGCCGATGCCGTGTTGCCATTACCCGCAGCATCTTCCGCAACATCCGCCGCAACTGAAACAGTATAGTCCGCTGTAGGTGTGATCTCCGCCGTCCAGACAGTTCCGGCTTCCGCATTGCCATCGACCGCGAAGTTGCCCGCCGTGCCACCGCCAACCGTGATGTCGCCAACCTCGAAGCCGGTTACCGCCTCCGAGAAGGTAAAGGTCGCCGTGAAGGCGCCGTTCGCTGCCGCTGGAACGCCCGTAATGGTCACCGTCGGGGATGCCGTGTCAAAGACGCCACTTGACGTCGCCGATGCCGTGTTGCCGTTGCCCGCAGCATCTTCCGCAACATCCGCCGCAACAGAAACAGTATAGTCCGCTGTCGGCGTGATTTCCGCACTCCAGGCCGTGCCCGCCGTCACAACCGCGAAGTTGCCCGCCGTGCCGCCGCCAACCGTGATGTCGCCAACCTCGAAGCCGGTCACCGCCTCTGAAAACGTAAAGGTCGCCGTGAACACTCCATTCGCTGCCGCTGGAACGCCCGTGATCGTCACCGTCGGGGATGCCGTGTCAAAGACGCCACTTGACGTCGCCGATGCCGTGTTGCCGTTGCCCGCAGCATCTTCCGCAACATCCGCCGCAACAGAAACAGTATAGTCCGCTGTCGGCGTGATTTCCGCACTCCAGGCCGTGCCCGCCGTCACAACCGCGAAGTTGCCCGCCGTGCCGCCGCCAACCGTGATGTCGCCAACCTCGAAGCCGGTCACCGCCTCTGAAAACGTAAAGGTCGCCGTGAACACTCCATTCGCTGCCGCTGGAACGCCCGTGATCGTCACCGTCGGGGATGCCGTGTCAAAGACGCCACTTGACGTCGCCGATGCCGTGTTGCCGTTGCCGGCGGCATCTTCCGCAACATCCGTTGCGACCGACACGCTGTAGTCAGCCGTCGGCGTGATCTCCGCCGTCCAGACAGTTCCGGCCGCCGCATTGTCATCCACCGCGAAGTTGCCCGCCGTGCCACCGCCAACCGTGATGTCGCCAACCTCGAAGCCGGTCACCGCCTCTGAAAACGTAAAGGTCGCCGTGAACACTCCATTCGCTGCCGCTGGAACGCCCGTGATGGTCACTGTCGGGGATGCCGTGTCAAAGACGCCACTTGACGTCGCCGATGCCGTGTTGCCGTTGCCGGCGGCATCTTCAGCAACATCCGCCGCAACCGACACGCTGTAGTCAGCCGTCGGCGTGATCTCCGCACTCCAGGCCGTGCCCGCCGTCACAACCGCGAAGTTGCCCGCCGTGCCGCCGCCAACCGTGATGTCGCCAACCTCAAAGCCGGTCACCGCCTCCGAAAACGTAAAGGTCGCGGTGAACGCTCCATTCGCCGCCGCCGGAACGCCCGTGATCGTCACCGTCGGTGATGCTGTGTCAAAGACGCCGCTCGCGTCTGTTGCCGCCGTGTTGCCGTTGCCCGCAGCATCTTCTGCAACATCCGCCGCAACCGACACGCTGTAGTCAGCCGTCGGCGTGATCTCAGCACTCCAGGCCGTGCCCGCCGTCACAACCGCGAAGTTGCCCGCAGTGCCTCCACTCACCGTGATGTCGCCAACCTCGAAGCCGGTCACCGCCTCCGAGAAGGTAAAGGTCGCCGTGAACGCGCCGTTCGTTGCGGCCGGAACGCCCGTGATCGTCACCGTCGGCGCCACCGTGTCATAGACGCCACTCTCCGTCGCCGATGCCGTGTTGCTGTTGCCCGTCGCATCCGCCGCAACATCGGCAGCCACCAAAACGCTGTAATTCGTTGGTGGATCGCCGTCGCCATCCGGAGTGATCAATGCCGTCCATACCGTTCCAGCCGTCACTACCGAGAGGTTGCCCGCAGTGCCGCCGCTCACCGTAATGTCGCCGATCTGGAAACCGGTCACGGTCTCCGAAAAAGTAAAGGTTGCCGTAAACGGTGCGTTGGTAGCATCGGGTACATCGGAAATCGTCACACTCGGCACAACATCAAACGTTCCGGTGATCGTGGTCGCTGCCGTATTACCGTTGCCTGCCGCATCCTCGGCAACATTCGCCGCTACCGCCACGGTATAATCTGAAGGCGGATCTCCTGTACCGCTTGGAGTGATCTTGGCCGTCCACACAGTGCCAGGAGTTGCCTCCGTGAATTCACTCGCCGTTGCTCCAGTCAGAGTGATCTCGCCAACCTCAAATCCGGTCACAACCTCCGAAAAGGTAAAGGTCGCTGTGAATTCAGTATTCGCTGTCGCAAGTACGCCGGTAATCGTCACGCCAGGTTTCTGCGTGTCATACACGCCGCTCGCCGACGCCGCCGTACTGCCGTTCCCCGCTGCATCCGTTGCAGCATCCGCCGTTACCGACACGCTGTAGTTCGAAGGCGGATCGCCCGTGCCAGACGGTGTGATCGTTGCCGTCCACTCCGTTCCCGCCGACACCAGGGTGAAGTTGCCCGCAGACCCTCCACTCACCGAAATATCACCTGCCTCGAAACCGGTCACAGCCTCCGAGAATTCAAAGGTCGCCGTGAAAGGCAATGTGTTTGTCGCAGTTGGCACACCCTTGATCGTGACCGTCGGTGCCGTTGCGTCATAGTTGCCACTGACCGTTGTCGCGGCCGTGTTGCCGTTGCCCGCGGCATCCGTTGCAACATCTGCAGCAACCGAAACGGTATAGTCCCCGCTTGGTGTGATCTCGACAGTCCAGACCGTCCCAGCCGTCGCCTCCGTGTCCGCCTCGAACTTGTCAGAAGCTGCATTGACCAAACCGATGTCACCCGCCTCGAAACCCATCACTGGCTCCGTGAATGTGAAGGTCGCCGTAAACGCTCCGTTCGTCAGCGTTGGCACACCGGAAATCGAAACGTCCGGTTTCGTCGCGTCATAGACACCAGTCGTCGAAGTGGCTGCCGTGTTGCCGTTGCCCGCGGCATCCGTCGCAATATCCGCAGCAACCGATACGGTATAGGCTCCGGTCGGTGTAATCTCGGCAGTCCAGACAGTTCCCGCCGTCGCCTCTGTGTCCTCCTCGAAGTCGTCCGACGTCGCATTGATCAGCCCAATGTCATCCTTCACGAAACCGGTCACCGGCTCCGTAAAGGTGAAGGTCGCGGTAAATGGGCCATTCGTTATAGCCGGCACACCGGAAACCGTTACATCCGGTTTCGCTATGTCATAGTCGCCAGTCGCCGAAGTGGCCGCCGTGTTGCTGTTGCCAGCCGCATCCGTGGCAACGTCTGCTGCAACCGATACCGTGTAGTCTCCGCTCGGTGTGATCTCCGCCGTCCACACCGTTCCCGTCGTCTCTTCAGTGTCCTCCGCAAAATCGTCCGATGTGGCATTCACCAGGCCAATGTCATCGTTCACGAAACCGGTCACCGGCTCCGTAAAGGTGAAGGTCGCGGTAAATGGGCCATTCGTTATAGCCGGCACGCCGGAAATCGTCACATCCGGTTTCGCTATGTCATAGTCGCCAGTCGCCGAAGTGGCCGCCGTGTTGTTGTTGCCAGCCGCATCCGTGGCAACGTCTGCTGCAACCGATACCGTGTAGTCTCCGCTCGGTGTGATCTCCGCCGTCCACACCGTTCCCGTCGTCTCTTCAGTGTCCTCCGCAAAATCGTCCGATGTGGCATTCACCAGGCCAATGTCATCGTTCACGAAACCAGTCACTGGCTCTGTGAAGGTAAAGGTCGCCGTAAACGGCCCATTTGTGACCGCTGGAACACCCGTAATCGTCACATCGGGTTTCGTCGTATCATAGACGCCTGTCGCCGAAGTGGCCGCCGTGTTGCCATTGCCCGCGGCATCCGTGGCAACATCTGCTGCAACCGATACGGTATAGTCCCCGCTCGGTGTGATCTCCGCCGTCCAGACAGTTCCCGCAGTCGCTTCCGTGTCCTCCTCGAAGTCGTCCGATGTGGCATTCACCAGGCCGATGTCATCCTTCACGAAACCCGTCACTGGCTCCGTGAAGGTAAAGGTCGCCGTAAACGGCCCATTCGTGACCGCTGGAGCACCCGTGATCGTCACATCCGGTTTCGTCGTGTCGAAGTCGCCTGTCGCCGAAGTGGCCGCCGTGTTGCCGTTGCCAGCCGCATCCGTGGCAACGCCTGACGCAACCGATACGGTATAATCTCCGCTCGGTGAAATCTTCGCTGTCCACACCGTTTCCGCCGTCGGGTCCTGGGTTTCCCGGAACTCGTCCGCCGTCGCATTGGTCAAGCCGATGTCACTCTCCTCAAAACCCGTTACCGGTTCGTCAAAGGTGAAGGTCGCCATAAACGGCCCGTTCGTTGTGGCAGGCACACCGGATATGGTTATGCTGGGAGCAACCGTATCGTAAGTGCCATTGGCATCCGCGGCTGTGTTGCCGTTACCAGTTGAATCCGTCGCAACACCCGCCGCAACCGATAAAGCATAGGCACCGGCCGGCGTGATCTCCGCCGTCCACACCGTTCCCGCCGTAGCATCCGTGTCTTCCTTGAAATCGTCCAATGTCGCATTGGTCAAGCCGATGTCACCGACCTCGAAACCCGTTACCGGTTCCGAGAAGGTGAACGTCGCCGTAAACGGCCCATTCGCCGCCGACGGCACGCCGGTAATCGTCAAAACAGGCGGCGGATCATGGATGCCACTCTCCACACTTGAAGCCTCGTTGCCAACACCGTCCGCGTTCACCGCCACATTCGCCGCAACAGACAAACTGTAATCCAGAGACGGCGGCAAACCAGTCGGCGTAATCGTTGCTGTCCAAACGGTTCCGGGCGTCGTCTCGGTGAAGTCGCCAAGTGTTGCTCCGCTCACCGTGATGTCGCCTTGCACAAATCCAGTGACGGCCTCAGAGAAGGTGAAAGTCGCCGTAAACGCCACTTTCGTAGTCGCCGGGACTCCCGTGATCGCCACCGTCAAAGGCGCTTTCGGCGTGGCTGTCGTAGTTGCTGCCTCGCCGTCGCCAGCGCTGTTGATTGCGCGGACGGCAAAGGTGTAGTCGACACGGTTGCTCAGGCCCTCCGCCTTGTAGGAGGTCGCTGTGGAATCAAGGTCAGTCCAAGTGTCGGTTGAACCGAATGGCAGATCTCTTGTGCGCTTCGAACGAACCTGAACCTTGCTGATAACGCTTGCGTTTGTCGGCAAGTCCCAACTCAGATCCGCCTCGCCATCACCGCCGGTGGCGCTCAAATTCGTAGGCGCGCCGGGAACCGCAAGCACAGGCGAGGCCGTCACCTCGTCTGATGCCTCCCCGTTGCCGGAGGCATTCACCGCACGGATTTTGAATCCATAGGTGGTGCCGTTGGTCAAACCGGTAACCGCGTGAGTTGTGGAGCTTGCACCGCTGCCGGCGATTTCCGTCCAGTTGCCGAATTGGCCATCACCTTCCTTCTGTTGAATCCAGTATCTGGTGATGTTGGGATCTCCTGGGTCGTCCCAACTCAACGCAAGGTGAGTGTCTCCAACACTCTCTACTGCAAGTCCGGCCGGTTTTGCTGGAACACCGGTCGGTGTTGCTGATGATGTTGAAGAGCCCGTGCCGTCACCAAGTCCGCTCACCGCTCGCACCTGGAACACATATGATTGTCCGTTGATCAAACCGGTGACGGTATGGCCAGTGGTGCTGGCATCGCTGCCCGTTATGGCTGTCCACAAGCCGCCATCGCCACTGTTGAAAACCGACTCATGCGACCCCTGTTTGTAACGCACATGGTAACCGGTAACGGCTGTGTCTTCGGTAGCATCCCAGGTCAGAGACACCCCGCCTGAGGAGCCGGTGTGCGTAGCCAATAGGCCGGTCGGAGCATCCGGCACCGTCGGAGCTGGCGGGTTTGGATGCCTTGTCGAGAAAATGGCCTTTTGGCCGCCGAGTGTGAATTCGAGATGAAAGTCGTCATCGTTCAACGTCTGCTTCAAGGTACCGTTGAACGTGGCTCTTTTGCCTTCAATCGAGTAGATGCCGTTTTCGGTGTCTACGTTATCATCTCGTAACCCAAAATTTAAGCGATTAGAATGTGCAACAAAGGACAGATTTGTGCTGTATCCTTGCAGACTAGGACGACTATGTCCGTCGTAGGCTTCAACCTCGCTAAAAACCAAAGGAGCACCTTGATAATAAGTCCACGGGCCCCTCTCCATGAGGCCGTACCTGTGGCCGTCATACTTCAATTCGAGCCACGAGCTACTGGAGTTTTGTACGTTAACACCGGTGAATCCTGACATATCAATGCTGCCGAAACCGTCGACCGTACTATCGGTGCCGTCATCATGAAAATAGAGATACAACTCGCCTGTTGTTTTGGGCTTCGGAACTGGCCGCGCTGTTACCTCGTCCGAAGAAGGACCCTCTCCACCTGCGTTCACAGCCCGGATCTTGAAACCATATGTCGTGCCGTTGCTCAGGCCATCCACCTTGTGGCTGGTGGTAGAGGCGCCACTGCCAGTTATGATAGTCCAGCTTCCGAAGGCACCGTTGCCAGTTCTCTGCTGGTACTGGTATGCAGTTATGGTGCTGTTGACCGGATCTCCCCAGTTCAACGAAACCTGCCCGTCTCCCGCAGTTGCCGAGACTCCAAACGGCTTCTGCGGCTTCGCCTTCTGTGGCGTGGCCGTAACTTCCCGTGAGGCAATGCCACTGCCGGTTGCATTGAACGCACGCACCTGGAAGACATAACCCGTGCCGTTGGTCAGGCCTGATACAGTATGACTGGTCGTGTTTGCTCCGCTGCTTCCAATGTCTGTCCACCTGTTGCCATCGTTGTCGTCAAAGGCCGATCCCGCCTTGTGGCGAACCTGATATTTGGTGATGCTGCTGTCGTTGGGGTTTTCCCAATACAGATACACCTGACCATCTTCGGGAGTGGCAGCGAACCAGTCCGGTTGCGAAGGCGCCACCGGTCCGGCCGGGTTGGGATCGCGCGTCGAGAACACGATCTTTTGTGAGCCAAATCGGACTTCAATATGGAAATCATCGTCGCCCATGACACTGGACAATGTCCCGTTAAAGGTGGCCTTCTTGCCGTCCAGTACATAGGTTTGAGCTCCACTGTTGATCAGCTGCGGGCTCAAACCCAGCTGGTCATTTTGTAACTGGATCGAAATATACGCATCGGAACTGTAATTGGCCGGGGATATAGTCCCCCTGTTGCCCGTGTAGGGGCTGGTTTCCGTGATGCTGATGCTCGGAGTGTCATACAGCCTCAGGTCGCCACTTGTCCCGCCCACATGCCAATCGGACTCATTGTCAAACCTGACCGAATTCTGTGCTACACCGGACTGGACACCCCGATCATAGCTTAGCAGCGATATATCAAGGCTGCCTGATGCGTCGATTTGACTGTTGGCACCATCGTCATCGAAGTGGAAATACACCTCGTTCGTGATGGTAGCATAGGTCATTGGCGTGGCTGCGGCGGTGTCAGAGGTGGCGCTTGCGCCCGCTTCGTTTACGGCCACTACCTGGAAAACATAGGCTGTGCGGTTCATCAGATTGGTGACTGTGTACTGCGTGGTGGTTGAGTCACTGCCGATGATATCCACCCAACCGTCATCGCCCGCCGCAAAACTGCTGCCCGCCTTGTGCCGAACTCGGTATTTGGTGATGCTGCTGTCCTGGGGATTGTTCCACCTAAGTGTAACTTGCCGATTGCCAGCGGTAGCGGTGAAATTGGCTGGCTTTCCAGGCATTACGATGCGCGGCGCAGTACTCAAATCGTCTGATGCCACGCCATCAGTGATAAAAGTACTGAGTTCGTTTCCAATCAGGACCCGGTGGCTCTTTTGCGCTCGAACCTGGAAGCTGTATCCGGATCCATTCTCAAGCCCGGTTACAGTGTGCCCGGTCGTCTCTGAGTTGCTTCCGGCGATATCTGTCCAGTCCCCGTAGTCGTCGCTTCCCTTCTTCTGCCGATACTGCCAATTGAACACCCCCGGCTGAGCGGTCCACGAAAGCACGACATGCCCGTGGCGCGCGTCGCCCGAAAGATCGGGTTTGGTAGGCGGCACTGTCGGCGTCGCCTTGATATTGTCCGTGCCTGGCCCCCACTCGCCGTTACCGTTCACCGCGCGCAACTGGAAAGCGTGTTCACTGTCATTCTGCAAGCCGCTGATGGTGGCGCTAGTGTCGTCTTCGTCGCAGTCGGAATTGCCACATCGCAAGACGGACCAATCGCTCCAACTACCTCCAGTCAGGCGGTGGCGGAATTGCAAACTTGCAGTAGGGCTTACCGGGCTTCCATCGGAAGGATCGACGCGGGGGGCTGGTTGCCAACCCAGCGTCACCTGAGCATTGCCAGGCAAGGCCGAGAGGTTCGTCGGCTTGCCCGGCGCGTACCGGCCTTCGTCGTCATCGACATCAAAACTAGAGTGAAAGTTGGGTACGGTGCCGTAGCCCCCTCCCGTAACTTGAAATATCAGTTCGCCTTGCTCATCGCGACCATCATCATCGTCACTCGCGGTGATGGTGAACTCCTTCTCGGTCGCCCAGTCGCTTGACGTAAATTGTATTGCGGTCGGACTTGTAGTGGCCTTGCTGGCAGGGTCAATACGGAGGTTGACGTACACGGTTGCCGTGGGTTGCGTCCGCATCCTGACGCGCAACTTCTTGCCGCCATCCCCTTCACGCAATGTCAGGCTGCTCGGATTGATGATCACACCGGGGCTTTGAAGGTCATCCACGAAGACACGGATTGTTGCGGACTTGTTGTCGTAGCCAAGACCTGCCGCAGTCAGGGTCACTGACTCATCATGCTGGTCCTGATTGTCACTGTCCTCGGCACCGGCAATCGTCAGTGTCTGGGGAGTGAACCAGTTAGCGGTGGTGAAGGTCAGGCTGGACGGGCTAACTGTAAGCTTGTTCGTGCTGGCCACCGACACCGTCACAGCGTCCGACGAAAGCGGGGCGTGAGAGAGCCTAACCGAGCGGGTGCCTTGCGACCCTTCTATTATCGAAAGCGTGTCGGTACTGTTCAGAACAAGGCCAAAACCCGACTCCTTTACCTTGACGTCGATCGCTGCCGTCTTCTTGTGGTATCCGCCGCTAATCCCTTCGAGATTTACCTTTACGTTGTCATCTGAATTATCCGGGTCCCCTTTACCTGAAATTGTAATTGTCTGGGGAGTGGACCAGTTGTCTTTCGTGAATGTCAGGCTGGATGGACTGACCGTCATGGCACTGGTATCGCTGCTCTTGACTGATACCGTGACTTCCGAACGCGGCTCGGCTGACAGCTTTACCGAACCTGTAGCAGATGTGTGTTCACTAATTTGAAGAGGCGTTGATGGTTCGGCCACGATGTTTGCTTGATTGCCAAGCGCATCGCGCACAGTCAAATTGTAGAACGTAGTAAAAAGTTCACCATATCTGCCCGCCCTGGCAGAAACCTGATATCTTATGGGATTGTTTCCGGTCGGCTGCAGCCCGGTAAACTCAATCTCGAATCTGCATTGCGGGGAGTACCAATCACAACCCGAACGTCGAACCGGTGGATGACTCTGTCCCCTTGGTGGATTGAAGTTATCGTGGTTTGTGACCCAAATATTCCAGTCACCAATAATCGTATGGTCATCAACCACAAAGGTCCCGGATTTCTTTGTCTGTCCCCATTCGATCGTCAATGCTCTTTCCGGAACTGTCCAGGACTGAGCATGCGCCACCTGCCCAATATTGATCATCAGCAAAGCAAGTACCGCTGCGGCCGACCCGCGGAAAAAGCACTTTGAATATCTGTTGCGGCCGGAACCGAAAGTCCTGCTTCTTGGCCACTTCCAGAAAATCAGGTGCCGATATGCGGCGACAAACATGTGTAGAATGGTCAGAAATTGAGATCTGCAATGAAAGCAGACACCGGCCAGACTCTGACTGGCGCGAAACAACGCGCCTGAAGTGGTGCTGCGGACTCCTTTGGCACGATGCTCCAAGAACGAAATGCGCTTCAATGCCAGCCATCGCGTAATGGACGCGAACAGCAATCCGGGAGCCTGCACGGTTCCGGGAACGGTGCGCTTCTTGCAGCGGGGGTCGGGAAACACCGCAGTTTTTCCACGCTCCCTCCTACTGGGACTCCTGTCCAGCTTCCCTGGCCCTGCACCCGGAAGCGGATCAAACCGCCTGAGATTCAACTGGAAGACCACGCTCCACCCCCAACCATATCGATCCCCAATCCTCACGGGGCCCGTTCACCGAAGAAAACGAGGGTGACAGGGTACACTCGCGGCAATTTTGAGTAAACAGGGACGCCCTCCTTGAAATACTGCCATGGATCATAAGATATGATCTCCGCATTGCGCCGTTTTGCTATTTCAGGGTTGTTCTATATTCTGTCTATATATTGAATATATCGCAACCAATGGTAACAATTTGAATCAGAGTTACTACTGGTGGCGATAAGACTCACTCTGCTGGAGACGGATCCCGGTGCCTGGTTTCGAACGAGACCAAGCTGATCTTCCTATTGCTGCTAGATGAGCGCGGGGCTTTCCGCACGATGCAAGTGCACTTAACTCGCTCTTTTGGCGCTGCAATTGCCAAGTGATTCGTACAGGCGGGGGCTTGTTTCCGCACGGAGCCCCCCGGCACATGCGGCGGTACGATATCGGCCAGCAAGCCTTCCGGCCGTCTGCACATGCGCACGCTACAGACCACCTATCTTTGCCCGTGCCCGTTTCCGTACTGTTGGCAGGCAGCCCGGGAGCCATGCGCAAGACACCATTGAATTTCGCCGCTCGGAGCATTGCGGTCGAGCCCCGCGGGCACTTTGCTACTGGCCCGATCGCAACCCGCAAACGTTGCCCTGTCACGCTGTCCGCGAATGCCGGGTTTGACCCGGGCCATTGGCCGTACCTCGCGGCGATACCTTGCCTGGCACCGGCTCATGGATTCCTGGAAGCCAACTCTTCCGTCAACTCGGACGAAAACTGTCAGTGCAACTTGCCAACCACCGGACTGAGGACGGGTTGATCCTCTTGCACTCCCGCAAGACAGTTCCAACAGATGCCGCGATTGCCTGAACCGATAGCACCAGTATCGTCCTCGAACTGCCTCAACGAGTGCAGAACCGGGGCAAGACGACCGTAACTTACGCAGAATACGGACTGTGCTGCCTGCCCATGTCTGATTCCGCTTTGTTTTTGGTAAAGTTGCAATTAGTAAATTGATAAGGCGCGGGCCAATTCCGCCATGGGCCGATTGCATGATCGAGGTGGTGCCCGCTCATCGACTCTTCGTGAAAGGAGACTGTAGCCAATGTACTATAGAGCCACCCTTGCAGCTGCCGGCATGCTCGCCGCGTCCATCAGTTCCGCCCAGGAACAGATGCCATTCGCACTGGACTGGAAGTTTGAAGGCCCTTCTGCTCCCTATTTTGCTGCGATCGACAACGGTCACTTCGCCGATGCCGGTCTGAGCGTTGAAATCAGCGCAGGACAGGGTTCGCTGGATGCCATTCCCAAAGTGGCAACTGGCAACTTTCCAATCGGATTTGCCGACATCAACAGCCTGATCAAGTTCCTTGACCAGAACCCAGGTGCCCCGGTTACCGCCGTGATGATGATCTACGACAAGCCACCCTTTGCGGTGGTTGGCCGCAAGAGTCAGGGTGTCATGGTGCCCAAGGATCTGGAAGGCCGCATTCTCGGCGCGCCTCCGCCTGATGGCGCCTGGGCGCAGTTCCCTGCATTCGCCACGGCCAACGACCTCGACATGTCGAAGATTACCGTGGAACCCGTTGGCTTCCCCACCCGGGAACCGATGCTTGCGCAAGGAGAGGTCGATGCGGTTACAGGCTTCTCGTTCTCGTCTTTCCTGAACCTCGTCAGGCTTGGCGTGCCGGAAGACGACATTTCGACTATCCTGATGGCCGACTATGGCCTCGCCCTTTACGGCAATGCGATCATCGTCAACACCGACTACGCAGCTGACAACCCGGACTCGGTCAAGGGCTTCCTGGGCGCCGTTGCCAAGGGTTGGGCAGACGCAATCGCTGATCCCGACGCAGCAATTGCGTCCCTGATCCAGCGTAATCCTGCGGCTGACGCCGATCTGGAGAAGCGCAGGCTGCAGCTGGCCGTCGACGCAAATGTGGTTACAGACTACACGCGGGCCAACGGGATTGGCGGCATTGATGACGCACGCATGGCGACCGCACTGGAGCAACTGGCTCAGACCTACGAATTCCAGGGTACACCTGACGCCTCGCTCTACTTCACGGACGCCTTCCTGCCGGACAGCGGCGGCTTCATGATCAACTGAAACCTGGCGGGCCCTTCGGGGCCCACCTCCCCCTCATCTTCCAGAGAAGAACCCTGACTTGAGCGGATTGATTGATATCAGAAACGTGACGCATGCCTACGTCACGGAAACTGGTACGCTTCCTGTGTTGCGCGATCTCAGCCTTTCGATCCCGGAAGGCGGTTTCGTGGCGGTCGTCGGTCCTTCAGGATGCGGCAAATCCACACTGACGCGGCTGATTTCCGGTCTGATGAAGCCCGATGCCGGTGAAGTCTGGCTGCATGGCGAAATAGTGAAATCCCCTCGCGCAACTGTCGGGATGGCATTCCAGAATCCTGTGCTGCTTGAGTGGAGATCAATCCTGAAAAACGTCATGCTTCCGCTGGAAATCGTGCCGACCAAACTATCGGCCAAAGAGCAGGAAGAAAGAGCTCTCAAGTTGCTGTCCCTGGTCGGACTTGAAGGGTTCGAAGACAAACGCCCGTCGGAGCTTTCAGGCGGCATGCGCCAGCGGGCATCGCTGTGCCGGGCACTCGTCCATCAACCCGAAGTGCTGATCCTGGACGAACCATTTGGTGCGCTTGATGCGTTCACCAGGGAGGATCTCTGGATGACCATGCACAATCTCAAGGCAGAGGAACCATTCACCGGCGTGATGATCACACACGATCTCAGGGAGTCGATCTTCCTTGCCGATCAGGTGATCGTTCTTTCGGACAGGCCTGCGACTGCGCAGTACGTCATGGATGTTCCATCCTCTGGCCCGCGTGTTCTCGACGAACTCTACACGCCTGAAGCCGCCGATAGGCTCAACATCTTGCGCCACCAGATCGAGATCGCTCAGGGCCGCGCCCCTGCCGAGCAGGAGGCCGCATCATGATCCGCAAGATCTTTGTGCCGATCGTAGCAATGATCGTCTTCCTCATCTTCTGGGAGTTTCTCGTCTGGGTCAACGGCTGGCCAAACTACGTAATGGCGTCACCGTCCGACTTGCCCGCAGCCGTCACAAAATTCTGGAACCTGTTCCTGATCATGGGCTGGCAGACACTCTGGCGCACCGTCGTCGGACTGTTGATCGCCATTCTTGTCGGCGTGGCATTCGGCATGATCATGGGATTCTGGAGAACAATGCGGGATGCGCTCTACCCGCTTCTGGTGGGGTTCAATGCCATTCCCAAGGCAACGGTTGTGCCGATCGTTGCGCTGCTCTTTGTCGGGGCTCACAACTTCAACACGATCATGATCGCCTTCATGATCTCGTTTTTTCCGATTGCCGTCTCGGTCTCAATCGGGCTTTCAACTCTGGAGCCGGAATATCGCGACATTCTTCGGTCTCTGGGCGCCTCCCAGTCGACAATTTTCTGGAAGATCGCCCTGCCAAAGACCTTGCCCGAGTTCTTCGGCGCACTGAAGGTATCGGTGACCCTGGCGTTCATAGGCACAAACCTCATGGAGATTGTCAGTCCGCACGGGCGCGGTCTTGGAGCCTTGTTCGACAGCGGCAAGACGAACTCGGACTATCCATTGATGTTTGCAGTGCTGATTGCCCTCGCGTTCCTCGGGATCGTTCTCTATTATGTCGTGGTGATCCTCGAGAGCATCTTTGCGGGCTGGGCCGAGAGAGAACCGACCTGATCCACCCGGCACGGGTTCGAAGCACTCATCCTCGCTTCTTTACCGGTTTCTGGAGATAGGCACTGCTGCAAGGCAGCGCTTCAGTTCCCGAATTGGGTCAAATCCGTTTCGTGTCAGTGAAGAACAACCGGAGTTCTTGCCAGACAACGGAACTCAGTAGAGTTTCCGAATGTCATCAAGGGTGATGTGAGCGTTGCCGGCAACCGCGAGCGGTCCGGGCGGCGCACCGGCATCATAGCCCGGTCTACCGTTCATCCATGACCGGCCACCGCATTCTTCTGCTACCAAAACCCCGGCAGCATGATCCCACGGTTTCGGCATTGGCGACACGATTGCGTCTGCATGGCCAAATGCAAGCATCCTGTATTCGTGGCAGGAACACCCCAATGACGACACACGGCCATAATGAGGGAATTGCGACGCGATGCGGCTGCGGTCGCCTTCCGGATACAGGTGCAGGGAAACATGAACCAGGAGTTCACCCGGTTCCCTTTTTTGGGGAGGCCCCTGCAACCTTACCGGATCATGGTTTGGACGACAGTACCAAACACCTTCTCCCTTACCGGCCAATACCCAGTCATCCATTACAGGATCGTATAGCAGCCCGAATACAGTACGGCCTCTTTCGAGTACAGCCAAAATGATGCCGAACAAGGCAATACCGGCCACATAATTCCTGGTCCCGTCTATCGGGTCGATCAGAACTGCGGTTTCGGCGCTTCCAAGCTCATCAAGAAGTTCAGGATTTGAATCAACTGCTTCCTCACCGATCACTGTTACGTCCGGAAATCGCCCCGAAATGCTGTTGTAGATGGAGTGCTCTGCGGCCCGGTCTGCAGCTGTGACCAAGTCGTCGGGTGCGGACTTCGTTGCAATGTCTGCGGGCGACAGGCAGCGGAACCGGGGCATGATCTCTCGCCGGGATGCTTCCCTTGCAGCGGCAACAAGATGGTTGCGGATTGCTTGCTGCAAAATGCTCATTCCAGCCTGATCAAGGGTTCAAAATGATGCATGCTGTTGAACTCGCAAAACTCCACGGGGCCCAGTTCGATCTCCGCCAATCTGTGGCGATAACGCTCGAACAGGCCGGCGCTGTGTTCGCAGACTTCTTCTGCAAGGCTGTCAGATAGCCAGCAGACCAGGTAAGCTAGAGTAATATGGAAGACGTAATCGTCGAAATCGTCGCTCTCAAGTCCAGTCGAGTTGCGAAGCAATGTTCGGGCCTGCCTGAGAGACCGTTCCTGGACCGAATTCAATCCGGTAACCGTCAAACTCTTAAGCGCAAACAGGTCGGTTGCGGTGATCTGGAATGATCGCGGAATATCGAGGCCAGACACCTGATCCAACATTTTGTTTGAGAGTGCTTTCCGGTCAACTTCAGCATCGGATGGATCCTTGCCCTCCTGCGCCAAGTGATTTCCTGGCGATATTCCCGGCATTATCGTCATGTGAAAGCTAGGTGGCGGGAGAAAGGAATATAGGCGCGCGTAACTGCTGCACTTGACCTCCTCTTGCAGGTCGCGGACAGCCCGCCATGCGTCTGTTTCCGGATCCAGATGACAAATGAACGTATTTCCGGGCCAGTACTGGACAGTCCCGTCGGTCGCGAACTTGCCACCGCATCCGGGCAGGGAAATGCCAGTCGGATAGCGGCTGCCCTTCAGTCGTCCTGTGAGGAATTCGATTGCATCACGTCGTTCCGGCATCTTGTCCCATAGCTCCTTCGTCAAGTCTGAGGCCGGTTTCCGGGTGGAAGATGTGCAAGTCCGTTTCCGAGAATCTGAGGCTGACAGTTTCTCCGAACTCCAGATCAATCCCGTGCGGCGTCACCACATTGAGTTCCTGCCCACCGGAAAGCCTGGCAAGCAGAACGGTGTGCGAGCCAAGATCCTCACGATAGGATACTTGCGCGCTCAGACCCCCGGTTCCGATAGCGATCCGCTCCGGCCGCACTCCGACCGTGACCGGACCCACATGTTGATGATGCGCAATCTCGGTTCCATCGGTTAGGCGCAAGCATCCACTCTCTCCAACAGCAGGAATGAGATTCATCGGCGGTGTTCCGATAAATCCGGCAACAAACGTGCTGGCAGGCTTGTGATAAATGTCCTTGGGCCTGGCAAATTGCTCCACGCGCCCGCGGTTGAGGACCAGAACGCGATCTGCCAGTGTCATGGCTTCAATCTGGTCATGGGTCACAAACACGCTGGTTGCGCCTATGCGCCGGTGCAATTCGGTCAATTCCTGCCTCATGCTGTGGCGGAGCTTTGCATCCAGATTTGAAAGCGGCTCGTCGAACAGCATGACTTTCGGCTCACGCACAATTGCCCGGGCAATCGCAACGCGCTGACGCTGGCCACCTGACAACTGCCCGGGCCTGTGTTCGAGATACGATTCCAGATCGACGACACGCGCAGCCTCTGCGATGCGCCTTGAACGCTCCGGTACCGGCACACGTGCGACCTTGAGAGCATAGCCGATATTTTCGGCCACGCTCATATGCGGGTAGAGAGCATAATTCTGGAACACCATCGCGCACCCGCGATCCTTGGGCTCCTTGTCTTGGACCTCCCGGCCACCAATGAGTATGCGTCCGGACGATACGTCCTCAAGACCGGCAATCATGTTCAGGATCGTTGTCTTGCCGCAGCCTGATGGCCCCAGAATGACTATGAATTCGCTCGCTGGAAAGTCGGCACTGACTCCTTTGACGACTTCCATATCGCCAAATCTCTTGGACAGGTGATCAAGCCGGATTGCGTTGTCTTCCATTGCTACTTCTCTGTCATTACGAGTCCGCGGACGATCTGACGCTGGAGCACCGCCACCATGGTTAGCGGGATTATGGCGACCATCAATGCACCGGCCATGATGGCCGGGAAGTGAGGTACGATGCCGGGGTCGCCGGGGGTGAGACGCGCCAAGCCGACAACTGCCGTGTGCATCTCCGGGGTTGATGCGGCAATGAGAGGCCAGAGATATTGCGTCCATCCTCCAAGGAACATGAGGATGAAGAGAGCCGCAAAGGTCGAACGCGACAAGGGAAGCAGAATGTCCCACATGAACCTGAGCGGCCCCGCGCCATCTATCCGGGCCGCCTTGTTCAGATCGGCCGGGATGGTCCGAAAGAACTGGCGAAACAGAAATGTCCCGGTTCCATTGGCAAGAAGCGGTGCCGCCAGCCCAAAATAGGTATCCAGAACCGACAGTTCGAAATGTGGCCGGACACCGAACAGCATATCCGTCAGATAGGCCAAGCCGGATATTTCAAAGAATGCATTGACCGGCAGCATCACATTAGCTGCCACCTGGTAGGTTGTTATGAATCGCAGGTCGAGGGGCATCAGGTTGGTGACAAGGACCACCGCGAACAGTGCTCCGCCATACCGGATGCGAAAATATACGATTACGAATGCGGTCAGGAACGCAATGACGCATTTGATTGTGGCTGTCATTGTGGAGACGATGATCGAATTCAGAATTTGGCGCGGCAGTTGCGTCGTCTCGAAGACCAGCAGGATGTTCTCATGCAGGTGCCAGCTGGGATACATGCTGAATCCATTGGCGATGAAGGACTCGTAAGACTGGGTGGCGGTTATCAACGCCACTGCCAGTGGGAACAGGATGAAGAGAATGCCGATAGCCAGCACTGCATTGGCAGCGCGGTCTATGGATCTGGTGTTTTCAATCACGGTTCAACGCTCATATCGGATCTTCTTTTCGAGGTACATGAACTTGAACGCGGCAAGGATGATGACGAGGACCATCAGAATCGTGGACTGGGTTGCTGCACCTGACAGATCGTAGCCTTTGAAACCGTCAACATATATCTTGTAGACGAGCAGCGTTGTGGCGCCACCAGGCCCGCCCTGGGTCATGGCGTCTATCAGCCCGAAGGCAGAAACAACGCTTTCGGTAAACTCAAGAACAAACACCAGAAACAAATGCGGCATTATCATCGGGATCTGCACGTCGCGGATCCGGCGCCAGTTGCTGGCCCCATCCAGTGCCGCAGAATGGTGCATCTCGGGCGGAACGGATTGGAGTCCGGCAAGCAGGATGACGAAATTGAACGGTATGCCGCCCCAGACATGGGCGACTATCAGCATGGTAAAGGCATCGGTTCCGTCGAGTCCCGGCTGCCAAATGCCGGGGAACAAATCATTCAACGGGGCAAGAATTCCCAGGAATGGATTGAAGATGAAAAGGAACACGACCCCTATCGAGGCACCGGCGATTGCCTTTGGCCAAACCAGGATATTGCGTGAAGGATTGGCAAGCCTCACCTTCCGGTCCGCCGCTAGCGCCAGGATCAGCGGAATCGCAACCGCAAGGGAAGACCCGATCAGCATGAATACAACGGTTCGTTGGGCCGCCAGCCAGAATTCCGGGTCGCTGAGAACACGAATGTAATTCTGAAGCCCGACGAATTGAGAACCGCCGCCGAAGGGCCGCTCAAGCGAGAGCGACCAGAAAAACGCCATGTAGATCGGTACGTAGAAAAACAGAAAGATGAGGACCAACTGCGGCAGCGCCAGAAGAACCGGAAGTGCGCGACCTCTAAAGGTTGCTGACCGCATACTCACGCCTGACCCATAGTAACAGAGTTTGGGCCGGCGGCAGCTACCACCGGCCCTGTATTCAGAGCCGTCTTACGGTAGCTGTACACCCTGATAGGTGCTTTCAAAACGGCGCAGCAACTCGTTGCCACGAGCAACTGAATTATCAAGCGCCGTCTGCATCGACTGTTCACCGGCGAATGCCTTCTGCGTTTCTTCCTGGAAGATACTACGGAACTGCACGTAGAATCCGAGTCGAATGCCACGGCTGTCTTCGGTGCCCGGTTGGTTCAGGGACGCCACACCCATTTCTGCGGTAGCAAATTCGAGATCGTTGGAACGGCCGCTGTCAACGAGGGCGGTCAACGCCGACATCGTGACAGGCATGTAACCAGTCATTCTTGTGAATTCGATCTGCTGGTCGTCCTGGCGCACGAAATCCAGGAAGGCCTTTGCGGCTTCGATCTGATCCTCGTCGTGTCCCTTCATGACCCAGATCGAGGCCCCACCGATCAGTGTGTTTCTCCTTTCGGTTCCTTCGTACATGGGCGCCATTGTCATGGCTACCTTGCTACCCAGCGCTTCGTACGCGTCGCTGTAGGACCCGGTTGACGCTTCCATCATTGCGCACTCTCCTACATTGAATGCGCGCGCATAGTGCCCAGTTTCGGTATCTGCATTCAAACGCACCAACCCCTCGTTGCGCCAGTTGGCGAGGTTGTTCAGGTGTTCGGCCACTGGACCCTCGTTGAAGGTGTAGACAGCATCCAGACCGCCATAACCGTTATGGTTCGAGGCAATCGGCACGCCGTGGCGTGCCGAGAACTGCTCAAGTACGCGCCAGGGGTGAGCATCGGTCGAGAACGGGCAGGTATGACCTGCGTCCTTCAGAAGCCGGGCAACTTCCACAACACGTTCCCAGGTTTCGGGAGGCTGGTCGACCCCAACTTCGGCCAGTTGTTCCATGTTTGCATAGAATACGAGCGTCGAACCGTTGTAGGGCTGAGAGAACAGTTCGCCGGTTGACGTTTCGTAATAGGACCGCGCCCCCACATTGTAATCGGACCAGTCGACATCTGGAAGAATGTCCGAAACCGGGATCACGGCGTCTGACAGCATCAGGTCCAGCGTGCCCGCGTCGAAGAACTGGATCAACACGGGATGCTTGCCAGACCGGTAGGCAGCAATTGCTTTCTGCATGCCGGCCTCGTAGCCCCCCTGGCCAACGCAGAGTATGTTGTGTTCATCCTGCGATGCGTTGAATGCTTCACAATGGGCCTGAATTGCCATCTCTGGCCGGCCGGTGTTTCCGTACCAGAACTCGAAATCTGCGGCTCCGGCGGCTGTAGCGCCCGCCATCATGGCCAGCAGCAATGCAACTGATTTCTTGGTCTTCATGATTGTCTTCCCTTTGCTTGTCAGGATGAGAACCCCGATTGTAGAGAATCCATTATTACACTTTATGTGTAACAATTGCATCATGATTTGATAGTGAAACGTTGAACCTTGGCCATCGGCCATTGCGCCGGACAGCGCGATGCCTTTCCGGGCCGCCACACAATCACCAAGGTGCCAAAGTGAGCATGTTACCGAACGAACCGTTTGCCCCGCTCCCTTCCCGCTTCCTGCGAAACACCGGACCACCCCAGGCTGTTTCCCGGAATGAGAGGCGGATTCTGATGGAGATATGGGACAGTGGAGGTCTTGCCCGATCCGAACTTTCAACCCGGCTTGACCTGTCGCAACAGTCAATTCACCGGATCATCACCCAACTCGTGGACCGTGGCCTGGTCATTCTCGGCGAGCCGGAACCTCCCGCCTATAAGGGCAAGCCAAGCCCGAGGCTTGTTCTCAACGCGGGCTACACCTGCGCGATCGGCATTTCGATTGATACGGACAGTGCAGGACTGGCCATACTGGATTTTGAAGGCAGCCTGTGGACCCACTCGATCCGTATTGAACACCTGGCGATGGAAGAAGTCCTGAGCCAAATCGACAACCATGCAAACCGGTTGTTGACCGAGGCAGGATTGCAGAGGGAGTTGGTATTCGGCGTCGGCTTTGCGATCAGCGGGTTTGTCGTCGAGGGCACCAGATACAATCCACCCGTGCCTTTATCGCACTGGTCCTCAATTCATCTCGGACCGTTTCTCGCCGATTGGTTTGGCCTGCCTGTCTGGACGGAAAACGGAGCCAACACCGGAGCGCTCTGCGAACGTATGCTTGGCGTCGGAAGGACAATAAACGACTTTGTCTATCTGTCATTCAATTATGGCTTTGGCGCCGGCATCATCCTTGGAGGCAATTTGATCAAGGGCGGCTTCGGGAATGCCGGTGAACTGAGCGGAATGTTCACCAGATCCGAAAAGCCCCACCGCCCCGCACTGCGGACACTCCTTGAAATGGTCCAGGCCAGAGGTGTCGACGTCCAGACAATCGACGAACTGAGCCAACACTTCGATATGTCATGGCCCGGTGTCGCAGACTGGGTGGACCGAGTCGCAGACCAGCACAATCGCGTCATCAATGTCCTAAGCGCTGTAGTTGATCCGGAGGTCGTCGTATTTGGCGGGCAGATACCTCCACCGCTGGCCGAGGCCCTGATCGCTCGAACGGTTCATTACCAGTTGCCGCGCCATGGCATCTATCGCCGGATGCCCCGGTTGTGCGTATCGCAGGTTCGAGGCGAAACTGCAGCAATCGGAGCTGCGAGCCTTGCGCTCAAGGCCGCATTCTTCTGACAATTTGCATTTGCGGCATGTGGCACGGCCGGGCAGGTAACGCACCAGGCCCAAATCGGATTTGTCTGAAATCCAACCGGGAACGCACATCCGCCGCTTTTCCCGGTTGACCCGGATTGTGCTGCCAGATTGGCTATCGCAACACTTGGACGGCTCTCTGCAGACGGCTGAATCTACAAGTCGGCAATTCCTCTCTGCTGACATCCAGACGCGGTCTGCCCCCCTTCAGGTAAGCCAACAGGGCATCGACCTGCGGGTTCGCGGGTTGTGCAGTCTCCGACACACCTGCAGCGAAACCATCACGGCTCTCGTGAACCTAAACTATACTCACCGGTGCGAGTGATTATGTCCCCCCAGAGACTGCCAGCAGCAGCGAACTCGTGCTGCCACAGACCTCGACTCGTCAAAATCTGACTCCATCTGATCACTCGGGCCAGCGCTCAGCGCACATCCGGAGCCGGAGTAGCACCCCGCGCACCCAATTTCAGGGCGGCATCCCGGCCTCCATGCATTTCGATCAACGCCGATTGGTCTTCCTGAGCCTGCCTGTCTACTGCTTCGGGGTCACACACATCACGGAGGAACGCCTCCAGCCGCGCCCTGATGGCGGCATGGTCAGCACTGCTGGCAAGATTGACCGTCTCTTCCGGGTCGGACTCGAGATCGAAGAGTTCGGGTTCAAATCCGGAATAGTGAATATACTTCCATCTGCCTGTCCGGATCATGAAGGCGCCGGAAACTGAACCCACCGCGTGATACTCGCTGAACACCGGCCTATGCGGATCATCATCTTCAGCGGCAATGGCAAACAGCGATCGGCCCGGCCTCGGTGCATCCCAATCCGCCTCGAAATGGTCGACGATTGCCGAAGACAGGTCGATGAGGCTGACCGGCGTTTGGCAGATACCCTGACGGACGCCGGGACCTGCCATGATCAGAGGGACGGCAACCGACTCCTCATAGAAGTTGGACTTGCCCCACAGTCCTCGTGCCCCGGCATTGTCGCCATGGTCCGAGGTGTAGACCACCGTCGTATTGTCATCGAGTCCGGCTTCGCCAAGCGCATGCAGTATGCGACCGACATTCGAGTCAAGGAAACTGCACAGTCCGTAATACGCCGAAAACGCTGCAAGCCTCTCCTCTTCGCTCTGGAACTTGCTCTCCGAGTCCATGAAGTCATTCTGCAGTTCGACCCATGGGTGCCGCGTGTAGCCGGTTGATGGGTGCAGTTTGGCATCCGTGAACAGGCGGGCAGGATAGAGGTCGAAGAATTCCTGTGGCACCACAAGCGGAAAGTGAGGCGCAACCAAACCGACAAAAAGGCACCATGGTTCGTCGTTCTGCTTCCGCTCCGCCAGCCATGAGCAGGATCGTTCAACGACGGCTTCGTCAAACGCAGTGTAGCTGCTTTGTCCCGGACCGATATACTCGCCCAGCATACGCCGGCCGGTTATGTGCCTTTCCTGCGGATCACGTATGGATGCCCAGACCATTCCCACGCCGTCGACCACCATCATCGGCAAATGCTCCGCGTCGAAACCGGCGGGATCTCCCGGCGCCCGGTAGTGCAGCTTGCCGATTGACTCCACCATGACACCCTTCTGTTGCAGCGCATGACCCCAGCCCGGAATCTGCCCGCAATAGGGCATGGCGTTGTCCCACAGCCTGGTCTGATGGACATGCATTCCGGTCGCGAAGGACGCCCTCGCCGGGACACAGATTGGGGATGGCGTACAGGCGTTGGCAAATCGAAGGCCGCCAGCGGCCAGCGCATCCAGGTGTGGAGTTTGGACAAAGGGGTGGCCCGCACAACCCAGAGCCCGCGCCTGGTGTTCATCGGACATGATCACGAGCAGATTGCCGGTCATTCCGCCGTCCGGGCAAGACCTGCCGCCGCCTCCAGCTTGTTCAGCGCACGGGCTAGGTTTTCGCCTTCCTCAGGCCCGAGTTCGTCGAGCAGTTTCTGTTGCCTTTGCCTCATTCTTGGCAACATCCGCTCATACATAGACCGGCCGGCATCCGACAGGCGCACCTGTAGGACTCTTCGATCGGAACCCGACCTGGACGTCACGATCAACCCCCGGGACTCCAGGCTGGCAACGGCCCGGCTGAATACTGATGGATCCATGCCTGTTTGGCGTACGCAGTCGCGGATGGTTCCGGGACCATCTGATCCCACCACTGCCAGCACGCGCCATTGGCTGAGGCTCAGGTCACAACCTCGCCTCAGGATCGCAACCGCCTGAGCGTTGAGCGCAAAGTGCAGCCGGGCAATCCGGTAGGTCAGGAACCCGGTGACCGACCCGTCGTCGCTGCGCTGCGCCAGTCCCGCTTCCTTTTCCTGAAAAACAGTTTCTTGAATTCCGGGCCTCCATTCCTTCCGGTTCTTTGTTGCAGACAATTATTGATTGCGTCAACTATCAAGTTTGTGGAATAGTCGGGAAGCGGGATCCCGGTCCCGCTTGGAGAGGAGATTTCACGTGAAAAAGACCCTGCTGGCGGCAGCAACCACGCTTGCCGCAGTCACAATGGCAACAACTCCGTCAATGGCGGAATGGAACCCCGAAGGTCCGATCAAGATGCTGATCGGGTTTCGCGCCGGAGGCGGCGCCGACACCCAGGCACGGCTGATCGCCGAGGAACTCGAAGCACGACACGGCTGGCAGATCATCCCAGAAGAGCTTACCGGCAAGGGCGGGGCTGTCCTGGCGGCAGCGCTCAAGGATGAACCGGCCGACGGGTCCGCGATCGGAATGCTCGTAACCGAAACCTTCGGATACAATATGGTCGCAGCCGGCAACGCCGGGTACCAGCAGTCGGACTTTACCCCGCTGACAACCACCGCCGGCTTCCAGATGGGGATCGTTGCCCTGACCAGCAAAGGCTGGAACTCCATTGATGATGTGGTTGCAGCGGCGAATGCAGGAGAGAGCATCCGGTTCGGGGCAATGAGCCCGAAACTTGCGGACCTTGCTTACATGCTTGGCAGGGAACTCGGCATCGAATTCAACATCGTAAGCCTTGCCGGCGGAAGGGCCGTCATGGACGGGTTGAACGCCGGGGATATCGACATCGGATGGGGCGCCGGCATCCAGGCACGAGCCGTTCAGGCGGGTGATATGGTCAACCTGGTATCCGGCCTGTCCACAAGGCTGGACATCTCTCCCGATGCTCCGACCTTTGAAGAACTCGGCGTGCCTTTCAATGCGGATGGCTATTTCATGTTCACGGCCCCAGCTGGGCTTCCGGAAGAGGCCCGGGACAGGCTGGCAACCGCCATTGGTGAGATTGCCGCCGACGCGTCGACAAAGGCAGGTGAATTCATCAACAGGGGGTTTGGTGGCCCGGTCGTGATCCAGGGCAGTGAACTGGTCGACTTGCTGGCGGCCGACGAAGCCGCTTCGTCCATGCTGCTTGAAGCCGTATCCGAGTAGGCCGGCCGAACGAAAACGGGCGCGGGCCAACTGCCCGCGACACCGACCGTGCCCCAGATAGGCTCCCCGTGAAACTGCGGGCAAATCAGGACACTGTTCTCGGCGCCGCCATGCTGATCTTCGGCTTGGCGGTTGCCATACTTTGGGGACCGATCGACAGCGAAACCGGAATCGCCGAGAAGGTGCGCGGGCGCTGGTCTATCGGAGATGCGCTGGCGCCAGTCGTTGCCGGGACATTGCTGGCAGTGGCGGGACTGGCCCTGGCAGTGCGCTCGATGCCGTTAGCCGGCCGGCAACGGCTCGATTTTGACAATCTGCGTTTCATGTTGCGCCTGCTGCTCTGCCTGGCAGCGGCATTGGCCGTCATACGCTATGCAGGACCTGCAATTGCCTCATTGACAGTGGGCGAGTACCGGCCACTCCGGGACTCAGTGCCCTGGAAGTATTTTGGATTCGTGCTTGGCGGTGGTGTGTTGATTGCCGGAATGAACTTCATTGTCGATGGGCAGACAAACTGGCGCCGGATTGCTCTTGCCTTGATGGGCGTCCTGATCCTTGCACTCCTTTACGACCTGCCTTTCGAGGACCTGCTGCTCCCTCCCAATGGTGATGTCTGATGGACATCTGGGATCATGTTTTGGCCGGTATCCTTGCCGTTCTGAACGGTCCCGCTCTGTTTCACATCGGCGCTGTTCCCGTATCGATCACTCTGGTGATGGTATTCTTTGGGTTTCTGGCGGGGATTGCCGTCGGCGCCACACCGGGCCTCGCCGGGCCGATGGCGATGGCGGTTTCCCTGCCCATCCTTATTTCGATTTTCGGATACAGCCAGGATGCCTTGCTGCCGGTGCTGGGGTTCCTGATCGGCGTCATGAAGGGAGCGACCGTCGGTGGCGCGGTTCCCGCCATCCTGTTCAACACACCCGGCACACCGGATGCGCTGCTGACGACCTTCGACGGCTATCCCATGACACGGAAGGGGATGCCAGGGAAAGCCCTGCGCATCGCGCATTTTTCATCCGTTACCGGCGACACGGTTTCCGACATCATCCTGTTTGTTTGCGCGCCATTCCTGGCGGTGATTGTGGAAGCCCATCTCGATCTGCCGGAGAAGGCGGCACTGATCATTCTGTCAATGTCTTTCATATCTTCGGTGGTGGGCCGTTCGGTCGCGAAAGGGCTGATTGCTGCCTCTCTTGGCTTGCTCGTGGCTGCCATAGGAACCGGCGAGGACTTCTATCCGCGGCTGACCGGTGGCTGGCAGCCGCTGGCAAACGGTTTTCCGATCGTTGCAGTGGTCCTCGGGATGCTGATCCTGGGAGAAGTCTTCAAGGGGCTTGAAGACCTGATACGCGAGCGCATTGAAAAGGGAGCAATCGAGAGGATAGGGGATGGAGGCGACAACCGCCTCTCCATGAATGAACGCATCCGGTTGCTTCCTTTTATTGGCAACTCTGCGCTGATCGGAACCATGGTCGGCGCTCTGCCGGGTGTCGGCTCCACCTTGGCCGCCACACTCGGCTATGCATCCGGAGGACGGCTGCAGGCTCGCCGGGGCGGTGGCAAGTTCGGGACGGGCGTCCCTGAAGGCGTGGCCGCCACCGAGGCCGCCAATTCCGCAGTTTCAGGCGCCAATCTCATTCCGGTACTGTCCCTCGGGATTCCGGGGAACGCGGCCGCCGTGTTTCTGATCCTGGCCATGGAGAGCATTGGCGGCTTCAACCCCGGTCCCGCCGTGTTCCGGATGCCTTCACAGGGAATGAACGGGGAAATGGTCATCGCCTTCGGCATCTTTACCGCAATGGTCGTGGCAAACCTCCTTAACTGGACAATCGGCGGGGCTTTCATGCGTGCAATGGGGATCATGATCCGCATTCCAAAACAGGTGCTACTCCCGTCTGTCCTGGTGGTGACACTGCTTGCCATCTATGCGCAGGAATCCCGTTTCGAAGTGATGCTGTTTGCGCTCGGCTTCGGATTCCTCGGTTACCTGTTCAGAAGGCTGGATGTCTCGGTTCTTCCGTTCGTCATTGCCTTCATCCTGGCCGGAACCCTTGAACGGACAGTTCGCCAGGCCTTCGCGGCCACAGGAGGCGATCCATATTTCCTGTTTTCGAGTTGGATTTCCTCAGCGTTCATGCTGATGGCAGTCGCGGTCGTCCTGATCGTCTCTTACCGCCGAAAGAAAGAAGCCACATGACCCGCTACAACTTTCTGCTGATCTCGGCGGACCAGCAACGCGCCGACTGCCTTGGTGTTGAGGGACGCAGGATCAGGACCCCGCATCTTGACGCGCTGGCGTCGCGCGGAACCCGCTTCGCCACGGCAATCACGCCCTGCGTTATTTGCCAGCCGGCACGCGCCTCCATTCTGACCGGCCTGCTGCCACGAACGCACGGGGTGCACGATAACGGCATAGACCTGGACCCCGGAATCGGTGAACAGGGATTTGCCGGAATGCTGTCGTCGCAGGGATACGACACCGCTTTCTTCGGAAAGGCGCACTTCTCGACCTATCACACCTTCGAGCCCACCGGCACGCCGGAGTGCATCGCTTCGTCTGCAAACTATGGAGATGACTGGAACGGACCCTACATGGGATTCAATCATCTCGAGATCATGTTGGTTGGCCACAACTGGTTCCCGCCAGAGGAGCCGCCGAAGGGCCACCATTACGAGCGCTGGTTCCATGCCGATGGAAAGGGCCAGGAACGGCTGGAAGCATACTGGCGCAATGCTGGAGATACGGGAGGAGCTGCACAGACCTGGCACTCGGAGCTTCCGGTCGCATGGCACAACTCAAGCTGGACCGCAGACAGGGCGATCGATTGGCTGCGCACGCGCCGGGAGCAACCGTTCTGCGCCTGGGTGAGTTTCCCGGATCCACATCATCCTTTCGACTGCCCCCTGCCCTGGTCCCGGCTGCACCCTCCCTCCGAGGTCGATATCCCGGAATTCCGCAACCGGTCTTTTGAAGGGAGGCCCTGGTGGCACGAAAAGGTGCTGACGGCAGAGCCGCAAGGATCGGCCGAGAGCGTCGAGATACGCAAGAACTACAGCCGCATACCGGAACAGTCGGAAAGCCAGCTGCGCGAAATCATCGCCAACACATATGGCCAGATTGCCTTGATCGACCATAATGTGGGCCGGGTGCTGATGGCGTTGCAGGAGAACGGCCTCGCGGACAACACGATTGTCATCTATTTCTCTGATCACGGGGACTGGCTGGGCGACCACGGCCTCGTGCTGAAGGGTCCCATGCATTACGATGGCCTGCTCCGGGTGCCGCTGATCATTAGCGGGCCAGGCATTCCCCAAGGCCGGATAGCGACCACGCCCGTGTCGACACTCGACCTCGCTCCGACCTTGCTTGATTTTGCCGGATGTTCAGTCCCCGGTTCCATGCATGGCCAGTGCCTGGAGCCAGTTATCAACCATGGAGACACCCGCAGCCATGCGTTCAACGAGTGGGAATTGTTGCCCGGGCGCGCCGGAGTGGCCTTGAGCCTGCGGACGGTTCGAACCGGGACCCACAGGATGACAATGGACATGAACAGCGGCGCCGGAGAGCTCTATGATCTTGTGAGCGACCCGCACGAACTCGCGAACATTTACGACCTGCCTTCATCGCGGGGCTTAAGGGGATCGCTTGAGCAGATGATCATGGACCGTCCGGATGACATGCTACCGGTTGGAACGCCGGTTGGCATGGCATAGGCCGGGCGCCATTTGAAACTGCGTCAACGGCATTGAAGTGATGAACTCTGAGCTGCTCAGGCCCGCGGCTTCAGGGATGCTGGAACAACTGGTTGAGGCGGCCGAGGTCGCCACTGCCGGTCAAGCGACCGTGACTGGCTCTCAATCCACAAACACCTCTCATGTCCGCTCAGGCGGTAGCAGGCAAGTCTTGGAGCATTTGGCACCCATACGCCGATTTCCATGAGCAATGCGTTCGCCCGATTGATTACGGAACACGGATTTTCTTTGACAGTGGCGGCCCATTTCGCTAGTCATCATTCGCAAGACATTCGGAACCGGAGTGTCGGCTCCGCTTTCCTGGCGGGGCAGTGTGGTTCCAGTTCGCACGGCAACTGGGCTGCGGCAATCTCCCGAGTATTTTGCGGCAAAGGAAGGGAATCCGGCGAAAAGGCCGGATCGGGCGCTTCACGCGGGCGCTCGCTCAAAGGGAGCCGACGAGTTGATCAGCGACGATATCAAGCTCGACTACGACGATGTATTGATCATTCCGGGGAGGAGCGCAGTTTCCAGCCGGAAGGACGTCAATCTCGAGATGTCCGTGGACTTCCCGGGACGCAATGTGGAATTCCGCGGCGTGCCGATCATGGCTGCCAACATGGACGGAGTCGGAACATTCGAAATGGCGGACCGGCTGAAAGACAACGGCCTCTTCACCTGCCTCACCAAGTTCCACGGCGAGGACGAACTCATCGGATTTTTCTCCGGCGACGAGTCCCGCGGCGATTTCTGCGCCGTGTCGATCGGAATAAGCGACGAGGACTGGAACCGCTTCAATACTGTCGCGTCAGCTCTCGGCGAACGGTTGCGCTACGCCTGCATTGATGTTGCCAACGGGTACACGACCCGCTTCATCGATTGTGTCAGGCGCTTTCGCGCAACTTTCCCGGATATCGTGCTCATCGCCGGCAATGTGGTCACGCCCGAACAGACAACACGGCTGATCGAGGCAGGCGCCGACGCCATCAAGGTCGGGATCGGAGGCGGCAGTGTATGCGAGACCCGCATCAAGACCGGTGTCGGCTATCCGCAATTCTCCGTCATACTCGAATGCGTGCATGCCGCTCACCGCGCCGGTGCGCGCATCGTCGCCGACGGTGGCTGCAGCTCGCCCGGCGATGTCGCCAAGGCCCTCGCGGCTGGTGCCGACTTCGTGATGCTTGGTGGGATGTTTGCCGGCCACACGGAAGGGGGCGGCAGGATCGTCGACCGCTACTTCCAGAGCAACGAAGTCGACAAGAATGGCAAACCTGTCATTGAGAAATCCTGCTTTGTCGAATTTTATGGCATGAGTTCGAAGACAGCCAATGACAAGCATTTTGGCGGCCTCCAGGACTACCGCTCGAGTGAAGGCAAGACTGTCCTGCTACCTCTCAAGCCCTCGCTTGACGATACCATTCTGGATCTGCTCGGTGGGCTGCGCAGCACCTGCAGCTATGTCGGCGCGAACGAACTTTCCGACCTGCCGGAGAAGGCCAGTTTCGTGCGTTGTTCAAACACGCACAACCGGGTCTTCGAAGATCTGGCCTGAGAAAGAAACGGCGGTCAACCGTCAAGAACGGCTTCTACTGCTGCTGCCACTTCGCCGGGACCTCCCGAGCATTCCACCTGCCGCAGCAACCCGGCGCGGTGATAGTAGCCAACCAAAGGCGCCGTCTTGCGGTAATACTCGAGCAAGCGGGTATTCAGCACTTCTGACGTATCATCCGCCCGTTGGCGCAGGTCCGTAGAACCGCACCTGTCGCAGACTCCCGCCTCCGCAGGCGGGTTCGAAACCTTGTGATAGACTGCGCCGCAATTGCCGCAGGAAATCCGCCCGGTAATCCGCTGGTGCAACTCGTCAACATCAACGACCAATTCCACGGCAGCGTCCAGCTTCAGCCCTTCCCGCTCCAGCAGTTCATCTAGCGCATCCGCCTGCGCCAGGGTGCGCGGGAATCCATCGAAGATGAATCCTTTGCCTTCGCCGCTGCGCAGGCGTTCGGCAATCAATTCGTTGACGATTGCGTCCGTCACCAGTTCGCCGGAATCCATGATCTTTGCGACGCGCTGGCCGAGTTCTGTTCCCGACCGGCGCGCCTCGCGCAGCATGTCGCCGGTCGACAGCTGCGTCATGCCGCGATTGCCGATCAGGATATTGGCTTGGGTTCCCTTTCCCGAACCGGGCGGTCCCAGCAGCACGAGGTTCATTTTGCGGTTCGCGGATTGCGCTTTCCGCCCCTCCGTTTGCCACGCAACTGTGATTTTTCGATCAGCCCTTCATACTGGTGCGCCAACAGATGCGACTGGACCTGGGTGATGGTGTCCATGGTCACTGAGACAACAATCAGAACCGAAGTGCCTCCGAAATAAAACGGGATGGCAAGCTGCGAACGCAAGATTTCCGGCAGCAGGCACACTGCCGAGAGATAGGCTGAGCCAAGCACAAGTATCCTGTAGACGACATAGTCCAGATACTCGGCCGTGCGCGCGCCGGGCCGGATGCCCGGAATAAAGCCGTTCTGGTTCTTCAGATTGTCCGCGACGTCCGCAGTCTTGAAGGAGACATTTGCCGTGTAGAAGTAGGCGAAGAAGACAATCATCGCCACGAAGAACAACAGATAGAGCGGTTGTCCGGGGCCGAAATACGCCAGTATCGTCGACATGACCGAGCCGGTCGAATTGCCGGAAAATGTCGAAACCGTGGTCGGAAGCAGCAAAAGCGACGACGCAAAAATCGGAGGAATGACGCCCGACGGGTTCACCTTGATCGGCAGATGTGAGGAGCCCCCATCATAGATCTTCATGCCGACCTGCCGGCGCGGATACTGGATGCGGATCTTCCTGAGCGATCTTTCCATATAGACAACGAAGCCGATGACGAACACGACCATCAGCAGCACCCCGATGATGACCGCAGGCGACAGTGCGCCCGACCGTCCCTGACTGAGGAACTGCGCCAGCGCCGCAGGAATCTCGGCAATGATGCCGGTGAAGATGATCAGGGAGATGCCGTTGCCGATGCCGCGGGCGGTGATCTGTTCGCCGAGCCACATCAGGAACATGGTGCCGCCGACCAGGGTCACCACGCAGGAAATCCGGAAGAACCAGCCCGGATCGAGCGCCAGTCCACCGGATTCAAGGCTGACCGCCAGCCCGTAGGCCTGGAACGAAGCCAGAAACACCGTTCCATAGCGGGTATACTGATTGATCTTCTTGCGGCCCTGTTCCCCTTCCTTCTTGAGTTGCTCAAGCTGGGGAACCATCGCTACCAGGAGTTGCACGATGATGGATGCGGAGATGTAAGGCATGATGCCAAGCGCAAACACGCCCATCCGTCCGATGGCGCCGCCGGTGAACATGTTCAGCATGCCGCCGAGTCCGGTCGAGGCCGCATCGACAAATTCCCGCAGGGCGATGGTGTCGATCCCGGGGACCGGAATATAGGTGCCGATCCGGTAGACGATGAGCAGGCCGAGCGCGAACAGGATCCGGTGGCGCAGATCGGTAGCCTTTCCCAGAGTCTTCCAACTCAGGTTGGCAGCCATTTGCTCGGCGGCAGATACCATCGATCAATCCTCTACTGCGAAGCCGGCTGGCGGCGACCGCTTATTCCTCGTCCGTCTCATTGCCATCGGCTGGCGGTGATTGCACCTCAATTTTCAGCGATCCGCCAGCAGCCTCGACTGCGGCGATGGCAGCCTTCGACGCGCCCACGGCCACGATATTGACCGGCGCCTTGATGGCGCCCTTCGACAGGATACGGATACCGTCACGCTGGCGCCGGACCAATCCGCTTGCCAGCATTGCAGCTGCATCTATCGGCTTGCCTGCATCAATCTTGCCATCATCAATGAAACCCTGCAACCGGCCAAGATTGACGACAGCGTAGCGTTTCGCGCCGGGCCTGTTGAAGCCCCGCTTCGGCAGCCGCATGTGGATGGGCATCTGCCCACCCTCGAAACTGCCCAGAGCCACGCCCGAACGGGACTTTTGCCCCTTCATGCCGCGGCCCGCGGTCACACCCTTCCCGGAGCCTGCGCCCCTTCCGACCCGTTTGCGCCGGTGGGTAGCTCCCGGCATATCGCTCAATTCATGGAGTTTCATGTCACCATCCGCAATTTGGCCTTGCCGCGGCAGTTCGCCGCCTCATTCCACTGGCGCGCCGGTTTCGTCGCGCACTTCGATAATCTTCACCAGATGAGGGATCTTGGAGACCATGCCGCGAATTGCTGGCGTGTCCTCCAGCACCCGCACGCGGTTCATCTTGTTCAGTCCCAGCCCGACCAGCGTCTGCCGCTGTTTCGCCGGGCGGCGGATCGGCGATCCGATCTGCTTGACAACTATAGTTCCCGCCATGTCGATCAACCCTGGACTTGTGCCGGCTCGGCCTCGGGCCGGCGCAGGATTTCGGCGACCTTCTTGCCCCGCCGCTGCGCCACCCATCTCGGGCTCGACACCTTGTAGAGCGCATCAAGTGTCGCCCTGATCATGTTGCAGGCGTTCTGCGAGCCGATTGACTTGGCCACCACATCCTGAACACCCAGCATCTCGAAGACGGCGCGCATCGGTCCACCGGCAATGATGCCGGTTCCCTGCGGCGCCGTGCGCAGCACAACCTTGCCTGCGCCATGCTTCCCTTCCACATCGTGGTGAAGCGTGCGCCCTTCCCTGAGCGGCACCCTGACGAGCTTGCGTTTCGCCTGCTCGGTTGCCTTCCGGATTGCCTCGGGCACCTCTTTCGCCTTGCCTTTGCCGAAACCGACCCTGCCCTTCTGGTCGCCGACCACAACCAGGGCGGTGAAACCGAACCGCTTTCCGCCCTTGACGGTTTTTGAAACCCGGTTGATCGCGACAAGCTTGTCGTTGAATTCGGGGGCTTCTGACCTGGCCGACCTGCGGCCTTCATCTCGTGCCATTCAATCAGCTCCTAGAAGTTCAGCCCGCCCTCGCGGGCAGCGTCCGCAAGCGCCTTGATGCGTCCATGAAAAAGATAGCCGCCGCGGTCGAAGTAACATTGTTCGATGCCCGCAGCCTTTGCGCGCTTGGCGAATTCTTCACCCACCGCCTTCGCTGCGTCCCGGTTGTTGCCCTTGGCGGTCTCAATCGAGCCCTCGAGCGAGGATGCCGATGCCAGCGTCATGCCGCGTTCATCATCAATCAGCTGCACGCTGATGTTGCGGTTAGAGCGGTGAACCGACATGCGCGGCCTGCCGGCCGACACCTTGCGCAGCCGGTTCCTCACGCGCGTGCGGCGCCGCTGAAACCTTACAGTCTTTCCTGATGCCATTCGTCCGACCTACTTCTTCTTGCCGACCTTGCGGAAGATCGCCTCGTCGACATACCTGATGCCCTTGCCCTTGAATGGCTCGGGCGGCCTCCATGCCCTGATCTCCGCCGCGGTCTGGCCGACCTTCTGCTTGTCGATCCCCTCAACCACGATCCGGCCCGCAGCCGGCACCGAAATCGACACGCCCTCCGGCGGCTCGAATTTCACATCATGGCTCAGTCCAAGCGACAGGTTGAGGACATTGCCCTGCATCTGCGCCCGGTAACCGACACCGGTGATCGCCAGTTCCCGCCTGAACCCGGAGGTAACCCCGGCAACACAGTTGGCAACCATTGACCGGGACATGCCCCACTGCTGCCTGGAACGCTTCGAGTTGCCTCTCGGCGTCACACTGACAGCTGCATCAGCAACCTCGATGTGGACATCATCCGTGGCAGTGAAGCCCAGCTTTCCCTTGGGACCGGAGACTTCGACCGTGCGGCCGGATACGGTTGCGCTGACTCCATCGGGGAGCGCTACGGGATTCTTTCCTATGCGTGACATGACCGGTTGCCTCAGAACAATGTACAGAGCACTTCGCCGCCGACATTCCGGGCGCGTGCGTCGGCATCGGACATGACCCCCTGCGGGGTCGACACGATAGCGATCCCGAACCCCTGCCGGACCGAAGGCAGCTTGTTCACCCCGGCATAGACACGCCTGCCAGGGCGGGAGACCCTCTGCAGTTCCCTGATCACCGGGGCGCCGTCGAAATACTTCAGCGAGATTTCGAATTCGGGGCGGCCCTTATCATCTTCCAATACCTCGTAGCCGCGGATGTATCCCTCGCTTTCCATCACATCGAGTACCCAGCGGCGCAGTTTGGAGCCTGGTGTCTTTACTGTCGACCTTCCCCGGGTCTGGGCGTTTCGGATACGGGAGAGCATGTCCCCGACGGGGTCACTGAACGACATCTGCCTGTTCTCCTACCAACTGGACTTGACCATGCCCGGGATCTGTCCCGAGCCGCCAAGCTCCCTGAGCGCAATCCGCGAAACCTTCAGCTTCCTGTAGTATCCCTTGGGGCGTCCTGTCAGTTCACACCGGTTGTGAAGCCTGGTTTTGGACGAATTGCGCGGCATCTTTGCCAGTTTCATGGTGATCACAAACCGCTCCTCAAGTGGCAGTTCGCGATCCCGCAGTTTTTCCTTCATCGCTGTACGGCTCGCGTCATGCCGTTCCACGAGCTTGCGTCTCTTCAATTCCCTCTGGACCATCGCCTTTTTGGCCATATTCCCGCCTCCGGTCTAAGTGGTGAAGGGCATGTTGAATCCGGCAAGCAGGCTCCTGGCCTCCTTGTCGGACCGGGCGGTTGTGCAGATGACCACATCCAGCCCCCTGATTTCGTCGACTGCGTCATAGTCGATTTCGGGAAACACGATATGTTCCCTGAGCCCCATGGCAAAATTGCCGTTGCCGTCGAAAGATTTGCTGGACACGCCCCTGAAGTCGCGAACTCTTGGCATGGCAATCGTGATCAGCCGGTCGAGAAAATCATACATCCGGCTTCCCCTGAGCGTCACCTTGGCCCCGATCGTCATGCCTTCACGCAGGCGGAAAGCAGCAATCGACTTGCGAGCCTGCGTAGAGACCGCCTTCTGGCCAGCGATCAGTGTCAGGTCCTCCACTGCGGACTTTGCCTTCTTGGAGTCCTTGATCGCTTCGCCAACCCCCATGTTAAGGACAATCTTCTCAAGCTTGGGGATCATCATGTCGTTCTTGTAATCGAACTCATCGCGCAGAGCTGCGCGAATGGTTTCGGTATATTGCCGTTTGAGACGCGGCTCATAGTCAGCCATCGATCCTGGCTCCCGATTTCTTGGCGAAACGCACCTTCTTTCCGTCTTCGACACGGAACCCGACCCTGGTGGGACCGCCCTGTTCCGGATCCTCCAGCATCAGGTTGGACAGGTGAATCGGCAATTCCTTGACCTGCCGTCCGCCCTGGTTGCCTCCTTGCGGCTTCACATGCCGGATCGCCGAATTGACCCCGGAAACAGTGGCCTTGCCCCGTTTCGGATCAACGCTGGTGATCTCACCCCGGACATTCTTGTCCTTGCCTGTCATGACGACAACCCGGTCGCCCGTCTTGAGTTTCGCCGCCATCACAGCACCTCCGGCGCCAGCGAGATGATCTTCATGAACTTCCGGCCACGCAATTCCCGGACCACAGGACCGAAAATCCTTGTTCCCAGGGGTTCGTCATTGTTGTTCAGGATCACCGCGGCGTTGCGATCAAACCGGATCGACGTTCCGTCTTCCCGGTGGACTTCCTTGGCAGTGCGCACCACGACTGCGCGCCTGACATCGCCTTTCTTGACCCGGCCACGGGGGATCGCCTCCTTGACGGATACGATGATGACGTCGCCGACCGATGCAAAGCGCCGCTTGGAACCGCCCAGCACCTTGATGCACTGAATCTTGCGGGCTCCGGAGTTGTCGGCGACATCCAGTTTCGTCTGCATCTGGATCATGTTGGTTCTCCCGACCTTCGGGGACCGCAATTGGCCCCATGGTTTCGATCAAACCGGGACGTCATTCAGAGTTGTGGCGTCCCGATTACTTCCCAGTGCTTGGTTTTCGACACGGGTGGGCATTCGCGAATGCGAACCATGTCACCGGTCTTCGCTTGCCCGTCAGCATCATGCGCGCGGAACTTCTTGGACCTGCGGATGGTTTTCTTGAGGACCGGGTGGGTGAACCGCCGCTCGACGATGACGGTTACCGTCTTGTCGTTGCGGTCGCTGATTACCTGGCCTGTCAGAACTCTCTTGGGCATCATGCGTTTCCTGTTACCGCCTGCGGATCGCCACTGGCGCCGCCAGCCCGCAATTTCTCGTTGAGGACAGTACTGACGCGCGCCGTGTCGCGCCGGACCTGCCTTATGCGATCTGTATTCTCAAGATCGCCGGAGGCTCTCTGGAACCGGAGGTTGAACGCTTCCTTCTTCAGGGTCAGCAGCTGCTCCCGGAGTTCCTCGACCGCCTTCTGTCTCAGTTCTTCTGCCTTCATTCCAAACATCCCATTACGGCCGCCGTATCAGGGCGAACCCGCTCCCCAGCGAGAAACCGGCCTACCAGTCCTCTCGCTGCACGACCCGGGTCTTCACAGGAAGCTTCATCGCCGCCAAGCGAAGCGCCTCCCTTGCCACAGACTCGGAAACGCCGTCAATCTCAAACATGATCCGCCCGGGCTTTACCTTGGCGGCCCAGAATTCGACGGAACCCTTGCCCTTGCCCATCCGGACTTCGGTCGGCTTTTTCGAGACCGGAACATCCGGAAAAATCCGGATCCAGACCCGCCCCTGGCGCTTCATCTGACGGGTCATCGCCCTTCGGGCCGCCTCGATCTGCCGGGCGGTTATCCTCTCCGGGCCAACCGCCTTCAATCCAAACGAGCCGAAGTTCAGCTGGTAACCGCCCTTGGCGCAGCCGTGAATCCGGCCTTTGTGCTGCTTGCGGAATTTGGTTCTTTTAGGTTGAAGCATTGCCTATCCCACCATTCGGTCAGCGTTGACGCAGGACCGTTCCATCCCTCAGTTCCGCTTCCCTGCGGTCGCGGGCGGACGGATCGTGTTCCATGATTTCGCCCTTGAATATCCAGACCTTGATGCCGATCACTCCGTAGGGCGTTGATGCAACCGAGGTCGAATAGTCGATATCGGCGCGCAAGGTATGAAGGGGGACCCGGCCTTCCCGGTACCACTCAGTCCTTGCAATTTCCACGCCGCCGAGACGGCCGGCCACATTGACCCTGATCCCGAGCGCTCCCATACGCATGGCATTCTGCACCGCGCGCTTCATCGCCCGCCGGAAGGACACCCGGCGTTCCAGTTGCTGGGCCACGGACTCGGCAACCAGCTGCGCATCAATCTCGGGCTTTCTGACCTCGATGATGTTCAAGTGGGTTTCGGACTGGGTCAACTGGGCAAGCCGTGCCCGCAACGCCTCGATTTCCGCCCCCTTGCGCCCAATGACAACGCCCGGGCGGGCGGTGTGCACCGTGACCCTGCACTTCTTGTGCGGCCGTTCGATAATGACCTTGCTCACACCCGCCTGGGCGCAAGACTCCTTGATGAACTTCCGGATCCTGATATCCTCGAGTAGCAAGTCGCCGAATTCCCGCCGGTCGGCGTACCAGCGGCTGTCCCAGGTGCGGTTGACCTGGAGGCGCATGCCAATGGGATTGACCTTCTGACCCATCAATTACCCCCTTCTGCCTCGCGGACCTTGATGGTCAGTCGCGAGAACGGTTTGATTACGCGTCCGTAGCGGCCCTTCGCATGCGTACGGATCCGTTTCATCTGGATGCTCTTTCCTACATATGCCTCTGCGACATACAACTGGTCGGCATCAAGCTGGTGATTGAATTCAGCATTCGCCACTGCCGAATTCAGGCACTTGTTCACATCAACGGCAATCCGCCGTTTCGAGAATTTGAGGTCGGCCATTGCCTGGCTCACCGGCTTGCCCCTGATCATGGCCGCAACCAGATTCAGCTTTTGCGGAGAGATCCGCAACATCCGGCTGACCGCCATCGCCTCGTTTTCGGCGAGTTCCCTTGCGCGTTTTGGCTTGCCCATGGCTATTTCCGCCTTGCCTTCTTGTCGCCCGCGTGTCCGTAGAACGTCCGCGTCGGCGAATACTCACCGAATTTCTGGCCGATCATCTCTTCAGTCACAAACACCGGAATGTGCTTTCTTCCGTTATAGACACCGAAGGTGAGGCCAACGAATTGCGGCAGGATCGTGGAACGGCGCGACCAGATCCTGATCACGTCCTTTCTTCCTGATTCCCTGGCGCGCTCAGCTTTCCTTAGCACGTCCATGTCCACGAACGGGCCCTTCCAGGTTGATCTTGGCATGACCTACCGTCCTTTCCTCTTGGCGTGGCGGCTGCGCAGAATGAACTTGTCGGTTTTCTTGTTGCTGCGGGTGCGCATGCCCCTGGTCGGTTTGCCCCAGGGCGTGACCGGGTGGCGCCCACCGCTGGACTTGCCCTCGCCACCTCCATGTGGGTGATCGACTGGGTTCATGACGACGCCGCGCACGCTTGGCCGCCTGCCCAGATGCCGGTTCCGTCCTGCCTTGCCCAAGTTGGTGTTGCCGTTGTCGGGATTGGAGACGGCGCCCACAGTCGCCATGCACTCCTGGCGCACCACCCTCAATTCTCCAGACGATAACCGCAGCTGGGCGTAGCCTCCCCCCCGTCCCACGAACTGGGCATAGGTTCCGGCGGCCCGCGCCATCTGCCCACCCTTGCCGGGCTTCAGTTCAATGTTGTGGATGATGGTTCCGACCGGCATCCCTGAAAGCGGCATGGCGTTGCCCGGCTTGACGTCAGCCCGGGCCGACGACACCACGACATCACCGACTGCCAGCCTCTGCGGAGCGAGAATGTAGTTCAGTTCGCCATCCTCATATTCGACAAGCGCAATGAAGGCCGAACGGTTCGGGTCGTATTCCAGGCGGACCACTTTCGCAGGTGAGTCCATGCGCTGGCGCTTGAAGTCGATAACGCGGTACCGCCTCTTCGCGCCGCCGCCTCTCCGGCGAACCGTAATGCGGCCGGCGTTATTGCGCCCGCCCTTCGAGGTCAGGCCCTCCGACAGCGACTTGACGGGCCCGCCCTTCCAAAGCGCCGATCGATCGACCAGTATCAGGCCGCGCTGGCCCGGGGTCGTCGGGTTGTATGACTTAAGTGCCATATTGCGTCTCTCTGTCCAGCGGCTTCACTGAAGTGGCTAGGCGGGCGAACCGGGTTTTAGACACCGGTTTCGACATCCACCGTGTAGCCTTCTTCAAGCCTTACATAAGCCTTCTTCACATCCTTGCGCTTTCCGGGCCGGCCCCGGAAACGCTTTCGTTTTCCCTTGGCAACGAGCACATTGACGGACCTGACCTTGACATTGAAAAGGTTCTCGACCGCCTCCTTGATCTCGAGCTTGTTTGCGCTGATTGCGGCTTCGAAGACGATAGCGTTGGCAGCCGAGGCCATGGTCGCCTTCTCGGTGACGATCGGCTTTATGATCGTCTCGTAGTGCTTGACCTGAGCGTTCATTGGAGCCTCTTGTAAATCTCTTCCAGTCCAGCCTGCGTGATCACGAGCGTGTCCTTGCGCAGAATGTCATAGACGTTGGCCCCTTCCCCGGGCAGGATATCGATCCCCTGAAGGTTGGCAGCGGCGCGCTTGAAATTGCTGTCGGTCTCAGGGCCATCGATGATCAGCGCCCGCTTCCAACCCAGCCTTGCAACAGCGCTTGCCAGGTCCTTGGTCTTGGGCGAGTCCATCGCCGCCGAGTCGAGCACAACCAGTTCGTTGGTCCCGGCCTTGGCCGAAAGCGCGTGAATCAGGCCCAGACGGCGGAACTTCTTGGGAAGGTCATGGGCATGGCTGCGCGGCACTGGACCCTTATACACGCCGCCTTTCCGGAAGATCGGGGCGTTGCGGTCGCCATGGCGCGCCCGGCCGGTACGCTTCTGCGAGTATATTTTACGGCCCGAATAGCTGGTCTCCGAACGGGTCTTCACCTTGTGGGTGCCTTGCCGCGCCTTGGCCAGTTGCCAGCGGACAACCCGATGGAGGATGTCGCTACGCGGCTCGCATCCGAAAATGTCATCCGGCAGTTCCACCGAACCTGTCTCTTCGGCATCTAGCGATATTACGGACAGCTTCATGACTGCTCTTCCTGATCTACCTGATCATCCGTCGTATCTTCGATCTGCGGTTCATCAGGCTCGGTGCCTTCGGGCTCGCTGCTTTCCGGTACGTCTTCCACCAGCCGCAATGCCGCGGGGAAAGGCACGCCTTCCGGGACCGATTTCTTGACAGCGTCCCTGACGGTCACCCAGCCTCCCCGGGATCCCGGCACGGCGCCCTTGACCATGATGAGGCCCCTGTCGACATCGGTGCTGACAACTTCGAGGTTCTGCGTTGTCACTTTCGCATTGCCCATCTGCCCAGCCATATTCTTGTTCTTGAAGACACGGCCCGGTTCCTGGCACTGGCCGGTTGAACCAAGCGACCTGTGGTTGATCGAAACGCCATGCGACGCCCGGAGGCCGCGGAAGTTGTGCCGTTTCATCGCACCCGCAAACCCCTTGCCGATAGATGTGCCCGACACGTCAACCCGTTGGCCCGGCACGAAATGATCAGCGGTGATCTCGGCGCCGACATCGATCAGATTGTCCGGGCTGACCCTGAACTCCGCGACCTTGCGCTTGGGCTCTGTGCCCGCCTTGGCAAAGTGGCCGCGCATTGGCGCACCGGCCCGCCGTACCTTGGACGCGCCAGCGCCCAATTGCACTGCGGTGTAGCCGTCCTTGTCGGTTGTCCGTTGCGCCACGACCTGCAGCTTGTCAACATGCAGCACGGTCACCGGCACCTGCCGTCCATCATCCATGAACAGCCTTGTCATTCCGACCTTCTTTGCGATCACTCCAGAACGCATGCGGAATCACTCCCTTAGATCTTGATTTCCACCGCGACGCCCGCCGCCAGATCGAGCTTCATCAAAGCATCGACGGTCTGGGGTGTCGGGTCCACAATGTCGAGAAGCCGCTTGTGGGTGCGGATTTCCATCTGCTCCCGCGACTTCTTGTCGATGTGCGGCCCGCGCAGCACAGTGAATTTTTCAATCTTGTTTGGAAGCGGAATTGGCCCCCTAACCCGCGCTCCGGTCCTCTTGGCGGTCTCCACGATCTCGTTCGTGCTCTGATCAAGCACGCGGTAGTCGAACGCCTTGAGCCGGATGCGAATGTTCTGGTTCTGAATCATCATTCCGCTCCTCAAAAGAAAACGCGGGAACCGAAGTTCCCGCGCCGCCTATCATTGCTATTTGATGACCTTGGACACGATACCGGCGCCCACTGTCCTGCCGCCTTCCCGGATAGCGAAGCGAAGCTTCTCCTCCATGGCAATCGGGGCAATCAGCGCCACCGTGAAGGTCGCATTGTCGCCCGGCATGACCATTTCGGTCCCTTCCGGCAGATCGACCGTTCCGGTCACGTCCGTTGTCCTGAAATAGAACTGCGGACGGTAGTTGGTAAAGAACGGTGTATGGCGTCCGCCTTCTTCCTTGGTAAGGACATAGGCTTCGGCCTCGAACTCGGTGTGCGGCGTGACCGACCCCGGCTTGCACAGCACCTGGCCGCGTTCCACGGAAGTCCTGTCGACACCGCGCAGCAGCGTCCCGACATTGTCGCCGGCCTCGCCACGGTCGAGCAGCTTCCTGAACATCTCGACGCCAGTGCAAGTCGTTTTCCTCGTGTCCCGGATGCCGACGATCTCGATTTCGTCTCCGACCGTCACGACACCCCGCTCGATCCGTCCGGTAACAACCGTGCCGCGGCCCGAAATCGAGAACACGTCCTCGATCGGCATCAGGAACGGCTGGTCGATCGGGCGCTCGGGCGTCGGAATGTTGTCGTCCACCGCCTTCATCAGTTCATGAACGCTGTTTTCGCCCAGTTCTGCGTCGCCACCTTCGAGCGCAAACAGTGCCGAGCCTCTAATGACCGGGATATCATCGCCCGGAAACTCGTAGGAACTGAGCAGTTCGCGGACCTCCAGCTCGACGAGTTCCCTCAGGTCCTCGTCATCCACCTGGTCGACCTTGTTCATGTAGACCACCAGCGCCGGAACACCGACCTGGCGGGCAAGCAGGATATGCTCGCGTGTCTGCGGCATGGGACCGTCGGCCGCGCTCACCACCAGGATGGCGCCGTCCATCTGCGCCGCTCCGGTGATCATGTTCTTGACATAGTCGGCGTGCCCTGGGCAGTCGACGTGCGCATAGTGCCTTGTCTCGGTCTCGTATTCGACGTGAGCGGTCGCAATGGTGATGCCGCGCTCGCGCTCCTCGGGAGCTGCGTCGATCTTGTCGTAGGACTGGAACTCGCCATAATATTTGGTGATGGCGGCCGTCAGTGTGGTCTTGCCGTGATCGACGTGACCAATCGTTCCCACATTGACATGCGGCTTGGTGCGTTCAAATTTTGCCTTGGCCATGATTGACTCCTTCTGAATGCAGGCGCCGGGTGCTGCCCGTCACGCGTATTTTGCCTGGATTTCCTCTGATATGTTCTGCGGGACCGCCTCGTAATGCGAGAACTGCATTGTGAAGCTTGCCCGGCCCGAAGACATCGACCTCAGATTGTTGATGTACCCGAACATGTTGGCCAGCGGCACATGAGCAGTGATGACTGTGGCGTTTCCGCGCATCTCCTGCCCCTGAACCTGGCCTCTTCGCTTGGTCAGGTCGCCATTGACGTTGCCGGTATACTCCTCCGGGGTGACCACTTCGACCTTCATGAATGGTTCCAGCAGCCTCGCCCCGGCCTTGCGCAGGCCCTCCCGCATCGCCGACCGGGCCGCAAGTTCAAAGGCCATCACCGAAGAGTCGACCTCATGATAGGCGCCGTCCATCAGCTTGACCCGCAAATCGATGACCGGGAAGCCCGCCAACGGTCCCGAGTCGGTCACGGATAGCACGCCTTTCTCGACCCCGGGAATGTAGTCCTTGGGCACATTGCCACCAACCACAAGGGACTCGAACTGGAAGCCCTCGCCAGGCTCCAGCGGTTCCACGATCATCTTGACGCGGGCGAACTGCCCGGCGCCCCCCGTCTGCTTCTTGTGCGTGTAGTCGATCTCGGCCGCATGCGAGATCGTCTCGCGGTATGCGACCTGCGGCGCGCCGACATTGGCCTCGACCCTGAACTCCCTCTTCATCCTGTCAATGAGAATGTCGAGGTGCAGTTCGCCCATACCCTTCATGATGGTCTGCCCGGACTCGATATCGGTCTCGACCCGGAAGGACGGATCCTCGGCGGCAAGCCTCTGCAGGGCCAGCCCCAGTTTTTCCTGATCAGCCTTCGTCTTGGGCTCGACAGCAATCTCGATGACAGGGTTCGGGAAGGTCATTGTCTCAAGCACAACAGGTGACGCCTGGGCGCAAAGCGTATCGCCGGTCGTTGTTTCCTTGAGTCCGGCAAGCGCAATGATGTCTCCGGCGTAAGCCTCCTCGATCTCCTCGCGGTTGTTCGAATGCATCATCATCATCCGGCCAACCCGTTCGCGCCGGCCCTTTGTCGAGTTGAGCATGGTGACGCCCTTGCGGATCGATCCCGAATAGATCCTGGCAAAGGTCAGCGATCCGACGAAAGAGTCGTTCATGATCTTGAATGCCAGCGCGGAGAAGGGCTGGCCGTCATCGGCGCGGCGCTCGATATTGCGGGTCTCTTCCTTGTCACCGGGCCGGAAGCCCATATAGGCGGGAACATCCAGGGGACCCGGAAGATAATCTATCACGGCGTTCAGCAGCGGCTGCACACCCTTGTTCTTGAACGCCGAGCCGGCCAGGACGGGCACGAAGGTCATTTCGAGGGTTCCTGTCCTGATCAGGCGCCTGAGCGTGTCGTCATCCGGTTCCTCGCCTTCAAGATAGCGCTCCATCACGTCGTCGTCGATCTCGACAGCGGTTTCGACCATGGCCGCGCGCATCTCCTGCGCCTTGGCCTTGAGTTCGTCGCGCACCGGCTGGCGGGTCCAGGTGGCCCCAAGATCGTCGCCCACCCAGGTCCACTCATCCATTGTGATCAGGTCAATGATACCCTCGAACCGGTCTTCGGCTCCGATCGGGATCTGCACGGCAAGCGGTACCGCACCGGTGCGATTTCTGATCTGCCTCAAGCAGGCATCAAAATCGGCACCCAGCTTGTCCATCTTGTTCACGAGCACGATCCGGGGAACCTTGTAGCGGTCGGCCTGCCGCCAGACGGTCTCGGTCTGCGGTTCCACACCGGCATTTGCGTCCAGCACGCACACTGCACCGTCGAGGACGGCCAACGACCGTTCGACCTCAATGGTGAAGTCTACGTGTCCAGGAGTATCGATAATGTTGAAACGGAACTGGTCCGACAGCGGAGTCTGCCCGTCTTCGGTTCTGTTCCAGAAGGTCGTGGTCGCGGCCGAGGTGATTGTTATACCACGCTCCTGCTCCTGCTCCATCCAGTCCATGGTGGCGGCGCCATCATGAACCTCCCCGATCTTGTGAGACTTTCCGGTGTAGTAGAGGATGCGTTCCGTCGTCGTGGTTTTCCCGGCGTCGATATGCGCCATGATCCCGAAATTGCGGTAACGCTCGAGTGGAAATACGCGCGCCATGGAACCCTACTCCTACCCGGTTTACCAGCGATAATGGCTGAATGCCTTGTTGGCATCGGCCATCTTGTGGGTATCTTCCCGCCGTTTTACGGCAGCGCCGCGCTCGTTGGCAGCATCCATGAGCTCACCTGCGAGGCGTTCTTCCATGGTCCGCTCGCCGCGTTTGCGCGCCGCAGCGATCAGCCATCTGATTGCCAGCGCACCGCGCCGTTCCGGCCGCACCTCAACTGGAATCTGGTAGGTTGATCCACCGACGCGGCGCGACCTGACTTCAACCGCCGGCCGTACATTCTCAAGCGCCTGGTGAAAGACCTCCACCGGCGCCCGGCGCATTTTGGCTTCGACCCGGTCAAGCGCATTATAGACGATTGTCTCGGCAACCGACTTCTTGCCATCCTTCATGAGGTTGTTGGTGAACTTGGTGATAGTCTCGTCACCGAACTTGGCGTCGGGCAGCACTTCGCGTTTCTCGGAACGTCGTCTTCGCGACATCAGTGCCTCCCTATTTCGGCCGCGGCGCGCCGTATTTCGACCGGCGCTGGCGGCGATTGGCGACACCCTCGGTATCGCGCACGCCCCTGAGGATGTGGTAGCGGACTCCGGGCAGGTCCTTTACCCTGCCGCCGCGGATCAGGACCACCGAGTGTTCCTGCAGGTTGTGCGCTTCGCCCGGGATATAGGAGATAACCTCGTAACCGCTGGTCAGGCGAACCTTGGCAACCTTCCTCATGGCCGAGTTCGGCTTTTTCGGGGTTGTTGTATAGACGCGCGTGCAGACGCCGCGGCGCTGCGGGCAGCCCAACAGATGCATGGACTTCTGCCGCTTCACCTTCGGCTTCCTGGGCTTTCGGATCAATTGCTGTATCGTTGGCATTGCCGATCCTGACTTCATTTCCGGACGCCTTCCCGTCCTCCTGACCTGCTGTGAAAAAGATACCCTGCCGCCCCATCACAGGTTGGCGGCTTGCACTCAGAGGATCGCGGCTGTTGCCGGGATCATGTTTACCATTTTCACAGCTTGAAAGGCGGACAGGCTGGGCCTTCCGACAGTGTGGCGGCATTTAGGTTTGATTCGGTTCATTGTCAACAGTCAGGACGCATGAAGGCGAGCGGTCGCGTCCTGCTGCATCGCGAACATGCTAACGGTTGCTGCAAAGGCCTTCAGCGTTGCAGGCCTGTGCCATTTTCTTGCTTCGGAAACCGGCCTGCAACCGCAGCAATGCCCGGTGGAATTGAACCGGCCTGAAGCCAGTTCGAATTCCAGCACCATGAACTCAACACTATGCCGGTCTGGTCCGCGAGAACTGATCGGTGTGCCGCACCGGCATTGGAACAGGCTGCCACGGCCTGTTTGGACCTCCTTATGCAGTCGGACAACTGATGCAATCACTTACAATAGCGGCTTCCGGTCGCAGGAGCATACTCCCAGTCGGGACCCCACAGACCCCTGGTCCGATCAACTCCCTTGCGGCTCTTGCCGCATCAGGGACCGGGCCGCTTGCGGATCCAGTGCCTCAGGCCGGCTACAGGTCGATGACAGTTGCATCCATGCCCCACACTCCGCTGCCTTGAGAATGGATGTCATCACATCAACGGCATGAATGGCCAACTCGATCGAGCAGCGATGTGGCCTGCCGGTGGCAATTGCCTGGACCATATCGGCCAGGCCTGCGGCACGATAGTTCGCCAGCGGGCCCAGTACGTGGTGCTCGGAGTTTGGCTGCCCGAAAGGATGTTCCCGGCCGGCCAGTTCGACGATGCTCCCGTCGCGGCCGGCATATTCGACCGCGCCTCCGAAGAAATTCGGGTCGGGTATAAACAGCGAACCATCGGTTCCGTAGAGTTCCATGCTGCCATGGCGATGCGCCCAGACGTCCCAACTGGACCCAAGCGTGACCATTGCACCGGACACGAACTCCAGCAAAGCATGAATGCTGGTCGGCGTATTGACCCGGATAAGACTGCCCTTGAATGGACCGTCGGCACTGACCGTTCGCGTCGGGCTGGCTGCACCCGCAAGCGCAGCAACACGCCGCACCGGGCCAATGAACTGGATCAGGTTGGTTATGTAGTAGGGTCCGACATCAAGAATTGGCCCGCCACCCGGCTGGAAGAAAAACTCCGGGTTCGGGTGCCAATGCTCCATGCCATGGCTCATGACGTGCGATGTGCCTGACACAACATCACCGATCAGGCCTTCATCTATGCAAGCCCTTGCCAACTGATGGGCGCCACCCAGAAAGGTATCGGGCGCCGCACCGACACGTAAACCCAGTCCGGTCGCAGTGCGGAGAAGATCCTGCCCTTCTTCAAGCGAAAGCGTCAGGGGTTTTTCCGAGTAGACATGCTTGCCCGCCTCAAGGCACTGTTTCGAAACCTGATAGTGAGCAGATGGCACGGTCAGATTGACCACAACATCGATGCCTTCCGATGCCAGCAGTTCATCCGGTGGCAGTGCCTGGATCCCGAATTCTTCGCCACGCTGGCGGGCAGCGCTCATATCCAAATCCGCAACGGCGCGAACTTCCATACCTGTGAAGATCGGCACCAGACGGAGATAAGCCGACGAGATGTTGCCGCAGCCGATCAATCCAATACCCAACCGGTCCATACGGCTTAACCCTCCATTGCTCGCAATGAGGCCATCGATCTTTCAGCAAAGCGCCGGTCGTCGCTCGGATTGTCGTGCTCCAATACACGGACCAGCCCCGGAATCGGATCGAGCGCAGCGGTCAGCGTTCTCCAGTCGAGTGTCCCGTGCCCGACATCAGCCCAACCATCCTCATTCTCGCATTGGCCATCTCTGGCGATATCCTTGATGTGCACGGCTGCAATCCGGCCTGCCAACCGGTTGATCCAGGTCAGCGGGTCTTCGCCTGCCACACGCACCCACGCAATGTCCAGTTCCAGCAGGAGCCGGTTATCGCCTTCCAACAGGCACTCGATCGGCATGAGGCCATCTTCGCAGGCCTGGAACTCAAAATCATGGTTGTGCCAGCCGAAACCGATACCAGCTTCGAAAAATGGTTGCCCGGCGGCGGCAAGACGGTGCCCGAATTCTTTCCAGCCTTGCGAGTCGGCAGGGCGTTCCCCAGCCATCACGTAGGGCACATAGATCTGCTTGATGCCCAGTTGTAGCGCCGCCCCAATGATGCGGTCCGGGACGCTTTCGATCGCCTCAAGAGCAACATGCGCAACCGGCGCCCGAAGCCCGTTCCCGGACAGTTCTTCAGCAAGTCCGGTTTCGAAAATCAGGTCGCCGAAGCACTCGACACCCGCATAGCCGGCAGCCGACAACATTTCGAGCGTGTCTGGCAATGGCCCGAACTTCCGGGACGAGTAGAGTTGGTAGTAGTATTCCTGCATTGGATCCGCCTTTGACCGGGATTGGAGAATTAGGGGTTTCGCCGGTTGATTACAGCCGCCGCCCGCTCGACGTGTCGAACAGCGATGCGCGCCCGATATTCAATCCGATTCTGAGGCGGTCACCCACCGACACTCTGACGCTTCCATCAAGAAGAAAATGAAAGGACTGGCCACAGAGTTTGGTCCAGACGAGAGTATCCGCCCCCATCGGTTCGAACAGTTCGACCTCGACTTCAGCCGAACAGGGCATCCCGGTAGCCGTTGGTCCGCTCGCCACATGCTCTGGCCGGATTCCAAGCCAGGCATCACCGTCCACCTGCCCATTTCTCCATCCATAATCCTCAAGTCGCGCACCAAGATCACCACTGCGGAAGGCACCGTCAGAAATACTGCCGCTCAGAAAGTTCATTGCGGGAGAACCAATGAATTCCGCTACATATTTGTTGCGTGGCCGGTTGTATATTTCGTCCGGAGATCCAAGCTGCTGGATCTGCCCATCGCGAAGAACTGCAATGCGATCGGCAAGGGTCATGGCTTCGATCTGGTCATGAGTGACATAGATCATGGTGTTCTTGAGCCTCTGGTGGAGCCGCTTGATCTCAACCCTCAAATCGGAGCGCAACTTGGCGTCAAGATTGCTTAGCGGTTCATCGAACAGGAAGACATCGACATCCCTGACGAGCGCCCGGCCAATCGCTACTCGTTGCCTCTGGCCTCCCGACAGGGCTGCAGGCCGACGTTTCAACAATGGCTCGATCTGCAGGAGCTTGGCCGCATTCGCCACCCGCTCCTCGATTTCCGCCTTGGGCAGCCCGGCATTCTTCAACCCGAAACTGAGATTGCTCTTGACGCTCATCTGCGGATAGAGCGCATATGACTGGAACACCATGCCGATACCACGCCTTGAAGGCTGTTCCCAAGTCACGTTGCGCCCGTTGATGAAGATCTGTCCGTCAGTGACCTCGAGCAATCCCGCAATGCAGTTGAGGAGGGTCGATTTACCGCATCCCGAGGCGCCAAGCAGAACAAGAAACTCGCCTTCGTGAATGCCAAGGTTGAGTCCCGTTAGAACTTCAACCGAGCCGAAGCTGAGATCCAGTTGCCTGATTTCGACCGAATACGTCATTGCATTAGCCCTTGACCGCTCCTGCCGCTATCCCCCTCACAAAGAGCTTTCCGGAAATGAAGTAGATCGTCAGCGGAACAAGCCCCGTCAGGATCGTCGCCGCCATGTTGACATTGTATTCCTTCACGCCCTGGACCGAGTTTACGATGTTGTTGAGTTGAACTGTCATCGGATAGTTGTCTGGCTTGGAGTAGATCACGCCAAACAGGAAATCGTTCCAGATTCCGGTGACCTGCAGGATTATGGCCACGACGAATATGGGCAGCGACATGGGCATCATGATACGGAAGTAGATTCCCCAGAAGCCGGCGCCATCAACACGTGCTGCCTTGAACAATTCCTCCGGAAGCGAAGTAAAGTAGTTTCGGAAGAGCAGCGTCAGTATGGGCATGCCAAAAATCGAATGGACGATCACCAAGCCCAGCAGCTTGGTATAAAGCCCCATTTCGCGCAGCATGATGACGATCGGGTATATCATGACCTGATAGGGTATGAATGCCCCGAAGATCAGGATGGTGAAGAACAGATTGGCCCCCTTGAACCGCCAGTTCGCGAGGGCGTATCCATTTACGCTCGCCACGGCGATCGAGACGATGACCGAAGGAACAGTTATGCGTACCGAGTTCCAAAATCCTCGGGATAATCCATCGCAATTGAGGCCGGTACAAGCTTCCGACCAGGCCTTGACCCATGGCGCGAACGTAATTTCCAGCGGAGGTGCGAAGATATTGCCGACACGGATCTCGGGCATGCCCTTGAGGCTCGTGACAACCATCACATACAACGGCACCAGATAGTATACGGCCACCACAATCAGAATGCCGTAAAGCAGGATATTTCTTCGGGAGAAGGATCGCCTTGGAATCGGACCACGCGGACCATCGGTCATGGGTGCAACATCAGACACGCTGTCGTCCCCCGAACTCCAACAATGCCCACGGGACTAGTACGATGAGCACACTGAGCAGCATCATGGTTGATGCGGCAAATCCCTGACCGAGGTTCTGGCCGCCGAACATGTAGTCGAAGACATACTTCGCTGGTACCTCCGATGACAGTCCCGGCCCGCCAGAAGTCTGGGCGACAACGAGGTCGTAGACCCGGATAATTCCCGAAGACAGTATGACGAGGGTGGTAATGAATACTGGCCGCATCATCGGAATGACTATGAACAGGTAAGTCTTCCAGGCGGGAATTCCATCTACCCGGGCGGCCTTCCAGATCTCCTGATCTATCCCGCGCAAGCCTGCCAACATGAGAACCATGATCAACCCGGTCCCCTGCCACAACCCGGCAAGCAGTATGCCGTAGATGACGATGTCGGGATCGAAGAGTGGGTTGAACTCGAAATCATCGAAGCCAAGGCCGCGCACAATGTTCTGTACTCCGAATTCGGGAGTGAGGATCCATTGCCATGCCAGGCCGGTGACGATGAAGGACAAGGCGTACGGATAGAGGAAGATGGTGCGGAATGTGTTTTCGAACCTGATCTTCTGATCCATCAGCGCAGCCAGCACAAACCCGATCACAAGGGAGAATACCAGCGCGCAGACCCCGTAGATGGCGAGGTTCTTTATCGAGATGAACCACCGGTCCGAGGACCAGAGCCTTTCATACTGGTCCAGTCCAACCAACCTGTCGCTTGGCAGCAGTTTCGATGCAGTAAAGGAGTGATACACAGTCCATAGGGTGGCAATGACAAAGATGCCGATTGCCGTGAACGCCATGGGCATGGCCGCCAGTTTTGCCGGAAGGTTGCTGACAAGGCTGCGCTCGATCCGCCCTGGCCTTGCCTGTGCCCTCTCAATGCTGCCGGCCGCCAGGATCGCAAGCCCGGCAATCAGAAAGAACGCCGCACCAAACAGCGCCAGCGGCTCAAAGACGTCAAAGAGCTTTTTGCCGCCCTTGAATACCGGAAATGCCGACTGCCACCACGGTTGAGCGAATGTCCACACGAGGATGGCTGCTGCTGCAGCGACGGCCCATCCGCAAGCATGCCTTGCCAAAGGATGCTCCAGCAAACGGAATTTTGCCCCCTGATGGAAGAGCAACCCGGTCAGAAGGACGGCTGCCAGCAATGCTGACCAAGCGATCCCGCGGGTAACTGTCTCGAATACGCCAACTATCGACAGTACAAATGCTCCGCACGCGACTTGGACGGCGCGCATGAACCAGAGTTCGACGGCATGGTTGCCGGATAACAGAGCAGGCATTGAACGGGTTGCGGGAGAGGTTGCCCGCGCCACCGGAATTGGTGGCACGGGTTAGTCTGAACCGGTTTTGGTCAATCGGCCGTTCTGATGATGTCCACGTAGGTCGCCTGTACTTCCTCTACGGTCATCGAGTGGTCATTCCAGAATGTCGTCATGAGATCGTTCAACTGGTTTGACGTGTCCTGCGAGAAGATGATGTCCCCCGAAGGGAGCACATTGCCAGAGGCCAGTATTTCCAGCCCCTTCTTCATGCAGTCGTTTGCGGTATCGAGATCGACATCGCCGCGGATCGGCAGCGATCCCTTCTTCAGGTTGAAAGCGACCTGCGCTTCCGGGCTGAGCAGGAGGGCTGCGAGTTCCTTCTGCGCGGCCGTCACTTCCTCGTCATCGACAACAGGGAAGTAGAACGCGTCACCGCCCGTGTCGAGCACACCTTCGAAACCAAGGCCGGGCAGGCAGCTATAATCCTCGCCCGCGACTTGTCCCGCAACCTGAAACTCGCCCTGGGCCCAGTCACCATGGATCTGTCCACCGGCCTTGCCGGAAATAACCAAACTTGTGGCCTGGTTCCATTCATTCACATTCGATCCTTCGGAGAGTTTCCGCGCATCGTCGAAAGCCTCAAAGACGCGCGTGTATTCGGGCCCGGCAGCCACATCCGCATCCTTGTTCAGATTGACGGCGGCCCACACATCTCTCGGAAGCAATCCAACGGCGATGGCGCCAAAAGCCAGGTTTGTCTGCCAGGACTGCTGTCCCATCGCCAGGGGAACAATGCCCGCATCTCGCAGGGCGGGGGCAGCAGCTACGAACTCATCCCAGTTTGACGGAACTGGAAGTCCGGCCGCTTCGAATGCAGCGTGGGACAACCACAGCCATTGCGACGAATGGATGTTTACAGGAGCGCAGTAGATGCGGCCCTCATAGGTGCAGGCTTCAAGCAACTTCGGCGGATAGACGACATTTCTCCAGTCCTCGGCCTCGGCCACATCCGTCAAATCCAGCAGCAATCCGGCCTCAATCAACTCTTCCGCCTGCCGGCCGTGATTGAACTGGAACGCTCCCATCGGATCGCCGCCAAGTATGCGGCTGACCATGATCGGGCGGGCGGTTCCGCCGGAACCGGCAATCGCCCCGTCCACCCAGTTATGTTCAGTGTTCTCGTTAAACGCCCTGGCGAACTCGGCAACCGCAGCGGATTCGCCGCCAGATACCCACCAGTGAGTGACCTCAAGATCAACCGCCTGCGCTGCTCCAGCAATGAGCATTGAGGCGGCCGCAGGACCAAGATACTTTTTCATCAACCTACTCCCTATTGAAACGCATGGTTGGCGCGCCGTATGTCACAGGTAATTCCGCCCGGCAATTGTAGATTCTGGTTTATCCGGGACGCGACATTCTGCGCCCTGTTGTAGCGGCATTGACGGCCCTTCCCCGGCCGGATTGCCGGGTTTGCTCACCATGACGACAGTTGGCAGCTTGAACATCCTCTGGAACCCGGCTGTCGCAGCTTTGCCCCGGGTGGAATAAGGACCCATGACGGCAGACGTTCAGATTAGCACCGACTTTGGCGAACCCCGCCCCACCAGAGATCATGGAATTCTTCTGATTTGCTGCCTCGAAATGTGGCAGTTGGGATTCTCCGCATCATCCGACCAAAATCATTCACTTGAGAACGGCAGTTTGCGTGACTTGCCCACGAAACTCGCGAGGACGGGTATCGAGACCACGGCAATTCTATAGACCGGTAGTTGAGAGCCGTTATGACCAACCATCAATCTACGGGCAGGCACCTTGCAATGATCGCAACCCTGTTCCGGCAAGTGCCTGGCCATGAGCGTACACAGCATCGTTGATGCGGGAAGGAAAAGGATGATGCAGACCGAAAGCCGGGTAAGGCCGCGGGATAGGGAGGGGGGGTAATGGTACCTGACGAATTCGAGGCCGAAGGAACGGCATGGGGTCGCCTGCAAGGAATGGTTACCACGATTCTGCGTCTTCTTGCACAAAGGCTTGGCAATATTCCCAAATCAAATCGCTGCCAGGTCTTGCAAACCGGTCAGGACGAACTCGGCAAGTAAATCGACAGGGTCTTGACGTGTGTTCGGTGGCAATGCCGGCGATCAAACTGGGCCGGAACGCCAGTTTCACATAGTGCAGATAATTGAACCAGCGCCGTAAGATTGATATACTCTCCGTAGAACAAGTTCCGAACAACGGCTTGCACGGATTCACCTGCGGGGAGGTTGAACGCCGTCAATGATGGTTGCCTCCTCGCAATTGGCAGGGGCAGAGTCGTAGTCGGGCCCCTACAACCCTGCGTAGCGGGATTGATCCACTGGAACAAACTGGAATTCAGGAGACCCTCATGAGGCACATTCATCGCGCGACCACCAGCATTTGCGCTGCACTGATGCTCGCCATGGCAGGACCAGCGGCGGCATCGGACGGTTGGCGCACCCTCAGCGCTCCCGCGCCGCTTCCCGCGGCTGATATGGAAGGAAATGTGGAAGTGAATGGCGCCAACCTTCACTTCAAGATCTTCGGAGCCGAAAACTCAAGCATCGTGTTGCTGCTGCATGGCGGCATGGGAGCTGCCGAGGACTTTGGCAGCCAGATTGATGCGCTTGCCGCCGAACACCGCCTTGTCACCATAGACAGTCGCGGGCACGGCCGTTCAACTGACGACGGGGGCCCGCTCAGCTACGAACAGTTGGCGGCAGACGTCATCGGCGTCATGGACAGTCTGGACATCGAAAGAGCTGCCATAGTCGGCTGGAGCGATGGTGGCAATATCGGCCTTCAGTTGGCCATCACTCATCCAGAGCGGCTGACCAAGGTCTTTGCACTGGGCGCAAACTACAACACGAGCGCCGCGCGGCCATCAGTGCAAACCGATGCATTGATCGGCGCATTCGTTGGCCACGCCGGAGCACTCTACAATGAGATCTCGCCAACGCCGGATCAGTTCGAGGCATTTGCCGGCAGGCTGTTCGCACTCTGGGGAAGTCAGCCGAACTTCGAAGAGGACCAGTTGCGGGCGATCACGGTTCCATTCATGGTCGCCGCCGGTGTCTATGAGGAAGCAATCGACGAGGCGCACACCAAACGGATGGCCGAACTCATTCCGGGAGCGGAATTGTTTCTGATCGGAAACTCCAGCCATTTCGCCCACTGGCAACAACCGGAAGTTGTGAACGAGGCAATCCTGGCTTTTCTTGCCGCCGAATGACGCAAAAGGCCAAACCGGCCCTGCCGGTTTGGCCTGATCCTGTTACGAGCAAACGCGCCGGCAGCCCGCTTGGCTGCAGCGCCGCTCAAGCGGCGTCGGCGTGAGCCTCCTCGGAGAAGAGGGCGTCAAACTCCACCGCCGGCAATGCCGCCGCTTCTTCGGCTTCCCGCTGTTCGATGATCTTCCGGTCACGCTCATCGGCAATGCCCTCGATCTGCTTGGCAGCGCCGCCAGTGCCGGCCGGGATCAGCCGTCCGACTATGACGTTTTCCTTGAGGCCAATGAGATTGTCCCGCTTGCCTTGCACCGCGGCCTCGGTCAACACCCTGGTCGTCTCCTGGAAGGAAGCGGCCGAGATGAATGATCTCGTTTGCAGCGCCGCCTTGGTGATCCCCAACAGTACCGGAACCCCCTTGGCAGGCTTACGGCCATTGCGGACGGCCCGCTCGTTGACATCATCGAATTCGGGCTTGTCAACCTGCTCGCCTTCCAGCAGCGTAGTTTCCCCGGCGTCCGTGATCTCGAGCTTTTGCAGCATCTGGCGCACGATGACCTCGATGTGCTTGTCGTTGATCTTCACGCCCTGCAGCCGGTAGACATCCTGAACCTCATTGATGAGGTAGTCCGCCAGCGCCTCGACGCCCAGGATCCGAAGGATGTCGTGCGGCGCCGGATTCCCGTCAACGATGTAATCGCCGACCTTGACGTGATCGCCGTCCTGCACGGGTATGTGCTTGCCCTTCGCTACAAGATAGCGGACCGATTCCAGCGACTCGTCATCGGGATCGATCATGATCCGCGTCTTCTTCTTGTAGTCCTTCTCGAAGCGGATGTGGCCGTCGACCTCAGCGATAATGGCATGGTCCTTGGGACGCCTCGCCTCGAACAGTTCGGCAACCCTCGGAAGGCCCCCGGTAATGTCCTTGGTTCTTGCACCCTCCCGTGGAATACGGGCAATGACGTCACCATCCTCGACCATTGCACCGTCCTCGACCGACAGGATCGCATCAACCGACATGGGATAGGAAGCAGCGTGTGCGTCTGCGTCGGCAGGAGCATCCGCATCGACGCCCTCAAGCACCTGAATCTCCGGACGAAGATCGGAACCCTTTCTTCCCGATTGCCAATCCGAAACAATCCTCTGGCGCATGCCGGTGACTTCGTCTGTTTCCTCGCGAAGCGAAATTCCAAGCACCAGATCCTTGAGCCTGACCTTTCCGGCGCTCTCAGCGATGATCGGTATCGTATAGGGGTCCCACTCGAAGAGGCGTTCGCCACGCTTGACGGCCTGGCCGTCGGCAACCAGCAATCTCGATCCGTGACCAATCTTGTGGTTTGCGCGGACGCGGCCTTCGGAGTCGACGATCTCTACCCGTGTATTCCTGCCGACCACAACCCGATCGCCGGAGGAATTCGTGAGGGTCCGTTCTTCGATCATCCGGACGTCGCCATCCGAGACCGCTTCGGTGAAGGATTGCTGGGCCGCCTGGGCGATCCCACCGATGTGGAAGGTCCGCATGGTCAACTGCGTTCCCGGTTCACCGATTGACTGGGCGGCAATGATACCGACCGCCTCTCCAATGTTCACGGGCGTTCCACGTGCAAGGTCACGGCCGTAACACTGCGCACAAACGCCTTCCTCGGCCTCACAGGTCAGCGGCGAACGGATCCGAACCGACTGGACACTGCGCCGTTCGATGGCCTCGGCTGTGTTCTCCTCTATGAGGCTGCCTTCCTTGAGCATGACTTCGCCGGTCTCGGGGTCGCAAACATCTTCAGCCGCTACCCGGCCGAGTATCCTCTCCGAAATCGGGGACACGATCTGACCATCAGTCACTGACGCCCTTACCGTAATGGCATTCTTGGTTCCGCAATCCTGGACGCGAATGATGCAATCCTGAGCCACATCCACGAGCCGCCGGGTCAGGTAACCGGAATTGGCCGTCTTCAGGGCGGTATCGGCAAGACCCTTGCGCGCGCCGTGCGTCGAGTTGAAATACTCAAGCACATTCAGGCCTTCCTTGAAGTTCGAGATGATCGGAGTCTCGATGATCTCCCCGGAGGGCTTGGCCATGAGGCCGCGCATGCCGGCCAGCTGCTTCATCTGGGCGGCGGAACCCCGCGCACCGGAATGCGACATCATGTAGATGGAATTCGGTTCCGGCTCGGCGCCGCTGTCGTCCCGGCGTGTCGAGGAGATTTCCTTCATCATCTCGTCGGCAACCTGCTCGGAACATTTCGACCAGACGTCGACAACCTTGTTGTACTTCTCGCCCTGCGTGATGACCCCTTCGAAATACTGGTTCTCGAATTCGGCCACCTGGCTGCGCGTGTCCTCGACGATCTTGAGTTTCTCGTCGGGAACCAGCATGTCATCCTTGCCGAAGGAAATGCCGGCGCGGAATGCCTCGCGGAATCCGAGCGCCATGATCCGGTCGCAGAAGATGACGGACTCCTTCTGGCCGCAATAGCGGTAGACGGTGTCGATGACCTCCTGAACCTCCTTCTTGCGAAGAAGCCGGTTCACAAGCGGATCGAATGGAGTCTTTGCATTCAGCGGCAGCAGGGACCCGAGGACAACCCGCCCGGGCGTCGTATCGAAGATCCTGTCGACCTCTGCGCCATTCTCGTCGATCTGCGGCAGCCGCGCCTTGATCCGCGCGTGCAGGTGCACGCTGCCGGCCTCCATTGCGTGTTCCACTTCCTCAACCGAACCGAACACGGAACCTTCGCCTTCCATGCCGGCGCGCTCCATGCTGAGATAGTAGAGGCCGAGGATCATGTCCTGGGACGGCACGATGATCGGCGCGCCGTTGGCCGGCGACAGCACGTTGTTCGTCGACATCATCAGGACCCGGGCCTCGAGCTGCGCCTCCAGGGAGAGCGGCACGTGAACGGCCATCTGGTCGCCGTCGAAATCTGCGTTGAAGGCCGAACAGACCAGCGGGTGCAGCTGAATGGCCTTTCCTTCGACCAATACAGGTTCAAAGGCCTGAATGCCGAGGCGGTGCAGCGTTGGCGCCCTGTTGAGCAGAACCGGATGCTCCCGGATCACCTCATCAAGAATGTCCCAGACTTCCTTCTGTTCCTTTTCGACCAGCTTCTTGGCCTGCTTGACTGTCGAGGAATACCCCCCGGCATCAAGCTTCGAATAGATGAAGGGCTTGAACAGTTCGAGCGCCATCTTCTTGGGCAAACCGCACTGGTGCAGCTTGAGTTCGGGACCGGTGACGATCACGGAGCGGCCGGAGAAATCGACACGCTTGCCGAGCAGGTTCTGGCGGAACCTGCCCTGCTTGCCCTTGAGCATGTCGCTGAGCGACTTGAGAGGCCGCTTGTTCGTCCCGGTGATGACCCGCCCGCGCCTGCCATTGTCAAACAGCGCATCGACGGACTCCTGCAGCATCCGCTTCTCGTTGCGGATGATGATGTCTGGAGCCCGGAGTTCGATAAGGCGCTTCAGGCGATTGTTGCGGTTGATCACCCTGCGGTACAGATCATTGAGATCGGAGGTGGCAAACCGCCCTCCATCAAGCGGGACCAACGGGCGCAGCTCTGGCGGAATCACGGGGATCACCGTGAGGATCATCCATTCCGGCTTGTTGCCGGAGTCGATGAAGTGCTCGAACAGCTTCAGGCGCTTGACGATCTTCTTTTGCTTCTGCTCGCTGGTGGTTTCCGCAAGTTCAGCCCGCAGCGTCTCGGCCTCATACTCGAGATCGATCCGCCCCAACATGTCCCTGATCGCCTCCGCGCCGATCCCTGCCTTGAAGCTCTCGGGCCCCTTGTCTTCCTGAGCGGTCTTGAGCTCTTCCTCGGTGATGAGCTGGCCGAACTTGAACTCGGAAAGCCCTTCATCCGTGACTACGAACCGTTCGAAATAAAGGACACTTTCAAGCTCCTTGAGCGTCATGTCCAATGCCAGGCCGATCCGGCTCGGCAGGGACTTCAGGAACCAGATGTGCGCAACCGGCGCCGCCAGTTGGATGTGCCCCATCCGCTCCCGGCGCACTTTCTGCAGCGTGACTTCCACACCGCACTTCTCGCAGGTGACGCCGCGGTATTTCATGCGCTTGTACTTGCCGCACAGGCACTCGTAGTCCTTCACCGGCCCGAGGATCCGGGCGCAGAAGAGCCCGTCCCGTTCCGGTTTGAAGGTCCGGTAGTTGATCGTCTCCGGCTTCTTGATTTCGCCATAGGACCAGGAGAGGATCTTCTCGGGCGATGCGAGGGAGATCCTGATCTCGTCGAAGGAAGCCGGGATGGCGCCTGTCTGCAGGGCCTGCGGATTGAATTCTCTGTTCATGTCATGCCTCTTGAATGCTTGCGATGAGCTGCTTGTCCCGGGTCATTCCGGGTTGCGCTCAATCAATTCCATGTTCAATCCGAGACCCCGGACTTCCTTGACCAAAACGTTGAAGCTCTCCGGGATTCCGGTTTCGAAATTGTCCTGTCCCTTGACGATGGACTCGTAGACCTTTGTCCGGCCCGAAACATCGTCGGCCTTCACGGTGAGCATTTCCTGCAGCGTGTAGGCGGCGCCGTACGCCTCAAGGGCCCACACCTCCATCTCACCGAACCTCTGGCCACCGAACTGCGCCTTGCCACCGAGCGGCTGCTGGGTCACGAGGCTGTATGGTCCGGTGGAGCGGGCGTGAATCTTGTCGTCCACCAGGTGGTGGAGTTTGAGAAGATACTTCATGCCGACCGTTACCGGCCTCGCAAAGCGCTCGCCCGTCCGTCCATCATAGAGGACCGACTGCCCTGATACGTCGAAACCCGCCAGTTCCAGCGCCCGGTCGACATCCGACTCCCTCGCCCCGTCGAACACTGGTGTCGCAATCGGCACACCCGAAGTGACGTTACGCGCCGTGTCGGCGAGTTCCTCGTCGGTCAGGCTCTCGATTTCCTGGGAATAGGTATCGTCGCCGTAGGCCATTCGCATGGCCGACCTCAACGGGACCGCATTGCCCTTGCCGTCGAACTCTTCCAGCGCGTCCTCAACTGCCAGGCCGAGTCCCCTTGCGGCCCAGCCCATGTGGGTCTCGAGGATCTGGCCAACGTTCATGCGCGAAGGCACACCGAGCGGGTTGAGCACGATATCGACCGGCATTCCGTCGGTGAGGAACGGCATGTCCTCCATGGGAACGACCTTGGACACAACGCCCTTGTTGCCATGACGCCCGGCCATCTTGTCACCCGGTTGCAGCTTCCGCTTGACCGCGATGTAGACCTTGACCTTGTTCATGACCCCCGGCGGCAGATCGTCGCCGCGCTGGATCTTCTCGACCTTGTCCCGGAACCGGGCTTCAAGCGCCTTCTTCTGGGCATTGAACTGCGAATTCAGCGCCTCCTGTTCCAGGGCGTCACTTTCATCACCCATGGCCAATTGCCACCACTGGCCCCTGGACAGCTTGCCGAGCAGTTCCTCTGTGACCTCAGAATTGGCTGCAACACCCTTCGGTCCCTTGACCGCGGTCTTGCCGAGAATGAGGGACTTCAGACGGGAATAGGTGTTGCGTTCGAGAATTGCCTGCTCGTCGGCGCGGTCCCTCGTCAGCTGTGCGATTTCCTCGCGCTCGATCTGCACCGCCCGCTCATCCTTCTGGATACCGTGGCGGTTGAACACCCGGACCTCGACCACGGTTCCGTAGTCGCCGGCCGGCAGCCGCAACGAGGTGTCCCGGACATCAGATGCCTTCTCTCCGAAGATGGCCCTGAGCAGTTTCTCTTCCGGCGTCATCGGAGACTCGCCCTTGGGCGTGATCTTGCCGACGAGAATGTCCCCCGGACCAACCTGGGCGCCGATATGGACTATTCCGGATTCATCAAGATTGCGCAGGGCTTCCTCGCCCACATTCGGGATATCCCTGGTGATTTCCTCGGGGCCGAGCTTGGTATCGCGCGCGTCGACCTCGAATTCCTCAATGTGGATTGAGGTGAAGACATCGTCCCTGGCGATGCGCTCGGAGATCAGCACCGAGTCCTCGAAGTTGTAGCCATTCCAGGGCATGAACGCGACAAGGACGTTCTTGCCCAGCGCCAGTTCACCCAGATCCGTCGACGGGCCATCAGCGATCACCTCGCCCTTCTCAACGCTGTCTCCAACATTCACCAGCGGCCGCTGGTTGATGCAGGTGTTCTGGTTGGACCTCTGGAACTTCCTGAGCCTGTAGATGTCGACCCCCGGGTCGCCTCTCTGCAACTCCTCGGTTACCCTCACCACGATGCGGGTCGCATCAACCTGGTCGATCACACCGGCCCTGCCGGCAGTGATCGCTGCTCCCGAGTCCCGTGCAACGACGGTTTCAATGCCCGTCCCCACAAAGGGTGCCTCGGCACGGAGCAGCGGCACGGCCTGCCGTTGCATGTTGGAGCCCATCAACGCCCGGTTTGCGTCGTTATTTTCAAGGAAGGGAATGAGCGAGGCCGCCACCGAGACGAGTTGTTTCGGGGAGACGTCAATCAGATCGACCGACTCCTTCGGGCTGAACTTGAACTCGCCCTCGCGGCGCGTGGTCACGATCTCGTTCACGAAGCGGCCATCATCATCAAGCCTGGCATTGGCCTGGGCAATCGTGTGACGCATCTCCTCTGTGGCCGAGATGTACTCGACGTCGTCGGATACCTGTCCTTCGACGACCTTCCTGTAAGGCGACTCGATGAAGCCGTACTTGTTGACCTTGGCGAAGGTGGCCAGCGAATTGATCAGGCCGATATTCGGCCCTTCCGGCGTTTCGACCGGGCAGATCCGCCCATAGTGGGTCGGGTGAACGTCCCTGACCTCGAACCCGGCGCGCTCCCTGGTGAGCCCGCCCGGACCAAGCGCCGAAAGCCGACGCTTGTGGGTGACCTCGGACAGCGGGTTGGTCTGGTCCATGAACTGGGCCAGCTGGGACGATCCGAAGAACTCCCGCACCGCGGCTGCCACGGGTTTTGAATTGATCAGGTCCTGCGGCATGACGGTGTCGATCTCCACCGAACTCATGCGCTCCCGGATCATGCGCTCCATGCGCACGAGGCCGATCCTGTACTGGTTTTCCATCAATTCGCCGACCGAGCGAACCCTGCGGTTGCCAAGGTGGTCGATGTCATCGATCTCGCCCTTGCCATCCCTCAGATCGACAAGCGCCTTGATGCAGGCGACGAAGTCCTCCCGACGCAGCGTCCGCTGCGTATCCTCGGCTTCAAGCTGGAGGCGCATGTTCATCTTCACGCGACCGACCGCCGAGAGGTCATACCTGTCGGGATCATTGAACATCTGCACGAACATGGCCTCCGCCGTTTCCTCGGTGGCAGGCTCGCCCGGCCTTAGTATCCGGTAGATGTCCTGAAGGGCCGTGCTCCGGTCGTAATTCTTGTCGACCTCCATGGTATCAGCGATGTACGGGCCAACGTTGTGCGTACCGATGGTCATGCCGTTGATGTCGGCGACTGGGAACTCCCTGATTTCCTTGTCGAGCAGAAGCTTGACAGTTCCCCCGACAAGAACCCCGTTCTTGTCGAATTCAGCCGTGAGCTTCTCACCGGCCTCAAGCCAGACCTCGCCGGTCTCTTCGTCGATCACATCTTCCATGATGCGGCCGCCAAGGATGCTGTTGAAAGGAACCAGGACCTTGTGGACGGCGTCATCCTTGACCCAGCCATTGACGGTCCTCGGCGTGATCTTCTTGCCCTTCTCGGCAATGACTTCTCCGGTTTCGGCATCAACGATGTCGATCTCGGGCGTCATGTTCTTGCAGCGCTCCGGGAAGAAATCGACAATCCAGTCCTCCCCGTCCTCTGACAACCGGTAGGTGACCGGTTCGTAGTGAGTGGACATGATCCCTTCCTGATCATAGCCCAGCGCGAACAGCAGCGTCGTCACCGGCAGTTTCCGGCGGCGATCGATGCGCACATGGACAACATCCTTGGCATCGAATTCGAAATCGACCCAGGAACCCCGGTAGGGGATGATCCGGCAGGCATAGAGGATCTTGCCCGAAGAATGGGACTTGCCCTTGTCGTGGTCGAAGAACACGCCCGGCGACCGATGCATCTGCGACACGACGACGCGCTCGGTTCCCTTGACGATGAAGGTGCCATTCCTGGTCATGAGCGGCATTTCGCCCATGAAGACATCCTGCTCCTTGATGTCCTTGACCTCGCGGGCGCCGGTCTCCTCGTCAACGTCGAAGACAACGAGCTGCAGCTTGACCTTCATCGGCGCCGCATAGGTCATGTCCCGCTGCTGGCATTCCTCGACATCGTATTTCGGGGGTTCGAGCGCATAGCTCTTGAATTCCAGGCAGGCGGTCTCGTTGTAGTCCTCGATGGGGAAGACCGACTGGAACACGCCGCGAATGCCCTCGCCATCATTGTGGACCTCGCCCTCTCCTGACTTCAGGAACAGCTCGTAGGAACTTCTTTGAACCTCGATAAGGTTCGGCATGTCGATGACTTCCCGGATCTTGCCGTACTTTCTCCGGATCCGCCTTCTACCTGCTGCGGTGACTGCCGTATGGGCCATTGGCACCATCCTCTTCTTGAATCCGCTGACGGCGCCGGCCGGGCCGGCGGCACCGCGTCATTATGTGATGATTCGGCTCCATTCCTGCGGACACTGCCACCTGTCCGCTCCCGAGCCGCTGACCACGCCTGCCAGGGAATTGAACCGTTGCAATTCCCGGGAAGAAGAGGTCACCGGAGCAGCGCTGCTGCCGCTCCGGCTTTCATTTCTGTCTTCCGCCTACTGGATCTCGACTTCGGCGCCGACTGCCTCAAGCTTGGCCTTGGCTTCCTCGGCCTCCTCCTTGGAGACCCCTTCCTTGACCGCCTTGCCGCCAGCCTCGACCAGATCCTTGGCCTCCTTCAGTCCAAGTCCGGTCATTGCCCGGACTTCCTTGATGACGGGCACCTTCTGCGATCCAGCCGCCTTGAGGATGACGTTGAATTCCGTCTGTTCCTCGGCCGCTTCGCCGCCGCCGCCATCACCGCCCGGACCGGCCATCATGACCGCAGCTCCGGCTGCGGGCTCGATGCCGTACTTGTCCTTCAGGATTGTCTTGAGTTCCTGGGCTTCAAGCAACGTCAATCCGACGATGTTCTCAGCCAGCTTTTCGAGATTTGCCATGTTGTCTTTCCTGATGATTTGATGTGGCCTGGAGTGTTGCGGATGCCTGATCCGCCAGCCTCATGCCGTTGCCTCCGGCGCCTGTCTCTCCTCGACCGTACTGATGATCGAAGCCAATGCGGACGCAGGGGCTCCCACAGCCCCGGCGATTTGCGCTGCGGGCGCCAGTATGCAGCCGACCAGGGAGGCGAGAAGCTCTTCCCTTGACGGCATGGCGGCGACCGATTTCACGCCTGCTGCATCAAGGACCGACTCGCCCATCGTGCCGCCGATGACCACCAGTTTCTTGTTGGTCTTGGCGTAATCCTCGACCACTTTGGCGGCGGTCACCGGATCCTCGGAATAGGCAAGAACGGTCATCCCGTTCAGGCATGATGCAACACCCTCGCATTGCTTGTCTTTCAGTGCGATCTTGGCGAGCCTGTTCTTGGCGACCCTGACGGAGCCCCCTGCGGTCCGCATGCGGCCGCGGAAGTCCTCCATCTCGGCAACTGTGAGACCGGCGTATTGTGCAACCACGACAACACCAGAGCTGTCGAAGATCTGGCCAATTTCACTGACCACCTGTTCCTTCCTGGCTCTATCCACAGTTTCCCTCCAGTTCAGGGAGGGGAAAACCCCTCCGGCTCGTTTGCCGGGAACGTCCCGGCGTTCGGTCCTCAATCCGGGGTCCGAACAGTCCCGCCCGGAAGCGATGCTTCCGCTTGATCCATTCGAGTCCCGTCTCAGGCAGGATTTCCTCCTTCAGCCAGCGGCTTCAGGATACCCGCCATCTCGGACAGTTTGGCAGGCCGGAACCGGCCCGCCACATTCCCCTCCCCGTTAACGAGGAGGAGGAATTACCTAAACTCACGTGGCCGACCCGATGTCGACCGACACGCCCGGCCCCATTGAGGAGCTGAGCGAAATCTTCTTGATGTACCTGCCCTTCGCGCCAGTCGGTTTGGCACGGCTGACAGCATCCACAAAGGCCCGCACATTCTCGGCAAGCTTGTCGTCATCAAAATTGACCTTGCCGACCCCTCCGTGCACGACGCCGGCGCGCTCCACCCGGAACTGCACCTGGCCAGCCTTGGCATTGCTGATTGCCGAGGCGACATCGGGCGTCACCGTTCCCACACGGGGATTTGGCATCAGGTTGCGTGGTCCGAGGATCTTTCCGAGCCTGCCGACCACCGGCATCATGTCCGGAGTCGCGATGCAGCGGTCGAAATTGATCTCTCCCTTCAATATCTCGTCGCGCAAATCTTCAGCTCCGACGATATCGGCTCCTGCCTCCTTGGCCTCGTCAGCCTTCTCACCCCGGGCAAATACAGCCACCCGGACAGTCTTTCCCGTGCCGTTCGGAAGAACGACCGTTCCGCGCACCATCTGGTCGGCATGCCGGGGATCCACGCCGAGATTCATTGCAATCTCCAGCGTCTCGGGAAACTTGACCGCCGAATTGGCCTTGATCAGCGCAATCGCTTCCTCAACCGTCAGGTTGGACTGGCCCTGGAAGGCTTCCCGGGCTGCGTTCAATCTCTTACCGCTCTTTGCCATCCTGTCAGCTCCTGACTTCAATTCCCATGGATCTGGCTGACCCGAGCACGATCTTCATCGCTGCCTCGACATCGTCAGTGTTCAAATCCTTCATCTTTGCTTCGGCAATCTCCCGCACCTGTGCGGCGGAAACATGGCCACAGGTTTCACGGCCGGGAGTCTGCGACCCCTTCTCGAGACCTGCCGCCTTTCTCAGGAAATAAGAGGCAGGCGGTGTCTTGATGTCGATCGTGAATGACTTGTCCTGGTAGTAGGTAATGATGGTCGGACAGGGCACACCCTGTTCCATCTTCTGAGTTCTGGCATTGAATGCCTTGCAGAACTCCATGATGTTGATCCCGCGCTGACCCAGCGCCGGTCCGACTGGCGGTGCCGGGTTCGCCTGGCCGGCAGCGACCTCCAGCTTAACCGTACCTGCAACCTTTTTTGCCATGCGGCCTCTCCTGTTACTCTATCCGGCGTATCCGGCCGTCAAAGTTGCTTCGAGACCTGGGTGTATTCCAGGTCCACCGGCGTCGATCTGCCGAAAATGGAGACCGACACTTTCAGACGCGCTGCGTCCTCATCAACTTCCTCAACCATTCCTGAAAATCCCTCGAAGGGCCCGTCGGTCACGTTGACCACCTCTCCGACATCGAATGAAATCAGGAACTTCGGATGTTCTGCGCCCTTTTCGGCGCGCTGCAGAATTGTCGAAACTTCGCTGTCTTCCATGGCCGTGGGTTTTCCCGGAGGCCCGAGAAATCCTGTCACCCGCTGCACGGATTTGACGAGATGATAGCTGCGGTCCGACATCTCCATCTTGACCAAGACGTAGCCCGGCATGAAGCGCCGTTCCTTCGGAACTTTCTTGCCCCTGCGGATTTCCGTGACCTGTTCGGTGGGGACGAGCACGGTTTCGATCTCGTCCGCAAGGCCGCTCTGTAGCGCCTTTGCGCGGATCTGCTCCGCCACCCGGTTCTCGAAATTCGACAGCACGCTGATTGAATACCATTGCTTTTCCATTCAACGCGCTCCTTGGATTGAACCGCAATCCGCACTCGACAAGCAGATGTCAACCGACCGAAACAGCAAAAAAAACGCACGCATCCTGCCGGATGCGCAACGCGAATCAGTGAAGATGGTCTGCCTATAACAATTCAATTGTGATTTCAAGCACTAATTTCCTGAATGGACTGCCTTACTAATACCGGATGCCGAGCCGGCCTGCCGCATCAACTCTTCGCGAACTGGCCGTGTTCCGGCTGTGCCTCCGGCAGGTCAGAGCATTTCCAGGAGCGATGTGAGTCCGAACTGGATGACCTTGTCGACGAGGAAAAAGAATATCGACGCCAGGGTCGCCATAAGGAAGACCATGGCGGTGGTTACAAGCAACTCCCGCCGGGATGGCCAGACGATCTTCGAGACCTCGGTTCTGACCTGTTGCATGAACTGGAGAGGCGATGTTCCGGCCATGATTCCTTCCAATTGCGACGCCAAGCGTGTCAGCTAGGGTCTCCGGCAGGCGAGTGCAAGCACCGCACAGGCATTTTGGCAGGCAAGGCCGCCCTGGCCCGACAAGACACCCCAATTCAGTGCGATGCGCTGGCAGGGGCGAAGGGACTCGAACCCCCGACCCTCGGTTTTGGAGACCGATGCTCTACCGACTGAGCTACACCCCTGCGGACACCGCCTGACCCATTTATTTCCCAAGAGGCAAACTTGCAAGAACATCCGCCCGGCACTGCGGGCTGCGGCATTCGTTGCCAAAGGAGCTGGCTGTTCACCCGGCTATTCCCGTTCCCGGCGGATTTCCCGGGGCCGAAGGTCAAATAACCCGGAAGATCACCAGCAATGCGCGGTTGATGGATTCAGAATTGTCTTCATTCTCGTAAATCTGCACCTCTTCGGCACGGAATCCGCTGATCATGTTCTTGTCATTCAGCGACTGAAGATGAGAAGCAAATCCCTGCTCCCTATAGTGACTGGCGTTTACGCCAATGACGCACAAGGCATTGGCCCTTGCCATGACCAGCGAGACCTCAAGATCGGCAGGCCCAAGATGTCCGAGAGTAAACGTTCCGCAACTGATAAGACCGCCAAACTTGCGGACAGGCAGCCCTTCCTGCCTGGTCAGGTCGGCAACCCTCAGGTCCCGGTAGAACCCCTTGGCTCTGGCCTGCTCCAGCATGCCTTCCGAGACATCGAAACCATCAATCTCGAACCCGGTTCCGGCAAAAGCGCGTCCGGCAAGGCCGGTCCCGCAGCCGAGGTCCGCAACCGGTGAATCTCCGGCTGCGGCGAGTTCGATAAAGCGCTGGCCCACGACCTGCGGATATATGTAACCGACCTCCTCGACGAACCCTGTGTCGTAAGACTCCGCCCACTCGTCGTAGTACTCCCGGTGGGCGCTGACATCCTTCAGCTTGTAGGCGCCGTCCTTGCTGTGGCTTGTTTGACCCACGGCCTCCCCCGCGACCGGCTGCCGCCCTCTCTGCTTCAGCTGCCCGTGCCGACCCCTGGAATCGGACTCTCGGCGGATTTGAGCCACCTCTCGATCGCATCAGCTGCGGAAAGCGCCAGGACTTCCGCCTGTTTTTCCGGAGTTCTGAAGAATCCCGACCCGATAAACGTCTCGACCGAAGTCGGTTCAATGACAGTGATGGCATGCGGCTCGTCGTTGAGCTTGGCCTTGGCTTCATCGTCCCAGACGGTCACTTCAATTATCAGCGCCGAGCGAGGCGATGCGACCACGGGGACTCCGCCTCCAGACAACGAGTATGGACCGACCGCTACTGACAGATGGTACCACTTGTTGCCTCTGTATCGTCCCAACCGGTCCCGGATCGCAGTGTCAAGCTGCTCCTCAAGCAAGCCCTCACCCGCCTCCCGAGAAAGCGGAGACATCTGCGCGCCCTCTTCGGAGATAACTGTGTAGCCAAGCCTGAAGTCGCCGATGGGCGGTGGAGAGTCCTCCAGGTTGCCCGGAGCGCACGCGCTGAGCGCCAATGCAACTGCCCCGAAGATCAGGGTACCGATTGTTGTCTTTCTGCTGGCCAACTTGATCACCTCCTTTAGCGGCCATCACACCAACGCAGTTCGACGGCCAACGGAAGCAAACCTAGCAGAACTGGACACTGGGCGAAACTCTGGGTGAGCAACAGCTGCAATTGCCAACTGCTTCCGAAGAGTACGGGAGGCAGCCTGCGTTGACTGGGAAACCCGTCACATTCAGACAATATCACAGGCGGGACTCCGATAGGGGTGCCGTACGCAGGTTGCTTGCCGTTGACCAGCAGAGTAGGCGGAACTCTAGTCGGCCTTGAAATGATCTGCCATTCCCGGAACAGTTGGCAAAGTGAATCCCGGTCTGCGACAGCAGCACAGTCCGCCAGGCAACATAAGCGGAGACACGGCGATGTCTTATGAACAGCACGGTTTTGCGGGATACTACAGGTGGAAGCGCCATCAGCCAGAATTCAAAATCGTACGTTTCTTGTTCCCGTATCACTCACGCGAACATTGAAGATCAGACGGGAGGTCACATGAGTGTTGCGGGTCGGGACTTGTTCACCATCGGTCACTCAACGCATAAGTTTGACAAATTTGCCGGTCTGTTGAAGCAGCATGAAGTGAACGCAATCGCCGACGTTAGATCTTACCCCTTCAGCCGGCTGCCGGCATACAACCGTGACACGCTTTCAGGGGCACTTGGGAGCGAAGGCATCAGATACGTGCCGCTTGGCCGGGAACTGGGAGCACGTCGCGTGGAACGTGAGTGTTACGTCGACGGTCAGGTGGTGTACGAACGGGTGGCTCAGCTGCCCCCTTTCCATGAGGGGATCCAGCGGCTCCTCATGGGCATGAAGCGTTTCAGGATCGCACTGGTGTGTGCTGAGAAGGACCCATTGGACTGCCACCGTGCAATATTGGTTTGCCGGTCACTGCGACCTTACGGCCTGATTATGCAGCACATCCTGGCTGACGGGACTTTGGAAAAGCATGAGGACACCGAGAAACGGCTGATTGAGAAGATGGATGTTTGGGATCTGTCTTGCCAGACGGCAACAGACGAGGACCTGATCGAACGCGCCTACTACGAACGCGGAGAGCAAATCGCGTATCGCGAAAATTCAGAAGAAGTCTTGGCAGACCAACCGGGCACCGGCTCCGAAACTGGATGCTTGCAGGACAACATGACACTCAAACTTCCGTAGCGCTCGTAAATGGTCAGCGCACAGGTCGGACTGACTGCCCGAACAGGACTCCTGACTTGGGCATGAATCGGTGTCCGGCATGGCTTGGCGCTTCGAAGCAATTCTTACCGGAAACCAGCTGGTTTTGGTTACTTCGGGAGCGTGTTGCGGTCCGGCCTGCATTGCCGGGACCATTATGGAACCGTGCGGATTTCAGGTAACTGTTGTCGAGCTTCGGGCTGGTAGCCTCCCTGGCTTCATTTGCTTGACTACGCCTCCCGAACTGTGCCTTTCGATGCAGGTGAGCACCGCCACTATAACCTCGCGGTCCTGGGTCAAGGCCAGTGCCGGTGTTGGCTGTTCAAAGACATGCAGACAGCAAGAGGCTATCCAGCATGGCTTGGCGAGTCCGTAACGGACTCCTTCAATTGTACTGAGGCGGACTTACCTTGACTCCACCATCGTATTAGTAGTTCCGCTGAATATGCGGAGTTTTGCATATGATATTTCGCCGCACTTCCGGTCTGGCAGCCTTCGCCGAAGACTTGGCATCGACCGGCACTATCTGCTTCACACGTCAGAATGCGATGGACGCGCTTGGGATCAGTCACGGTGCATTTCTCGATGCTGCTGAGCGCCTCGCCAAACGCGGTTACATCTTCGCACCGCGCCGGGGCTTCTACGTCATTACGCCAATGCGTTTTTTGAATTGGGGCGCGCCACCGCCCAACTGGTATATCGACAGGATGATGAAGGTGGCTGGGCAGCCATATTATGTGGGTCTGCTGAAAGCGGCAGAACTGCACGGTTCGGCGCACCAGGCCGTAATGGAGTTCCAGGTCGTGACAGACCGTCAATGGCGGCCGATCCGCGCTGGCCGTTCCAGGATTGCATTCTATTACCGCAAGGACTGCGCCCCGGTTGAAGCAGGCATTACCCAGTGCAAGACCACTAACGGGTCGATGTGCGTTTCCTCTCCGGGGCTCACCGCGCTTGATCTGATCCGCTATCCCCAAGCCAGCGGCGGACCTAACCATGCTGCAAGTGTTCTCAATGAACTTGCGCCTGAAATCGATCCTGAACAACTCCAGGCACTTGCGCCAGCGTTCGAGCGATCAGTCGTACAAAGACTCGGTTATGTTCTGGACCAACTGGGATATGACGAGCTTACTGCTGTCCTGCGCAACCATGTCGAGAGCGGCAACAGGCAATGGGTCGAGCTCGAACCAGGAAATGGATGTACAATCGTCACCGGGGAGGCCCCTCACCGCGACCAACGTTGGAATGTTGTCATTCGGCGACCACTTGAGATCGACGAGCAGTGATACGGGAAAGCGGCATCACTGCTTGGAGTGAGGTCGTTGACTTGGCGGAACCGCTGCAGGTTGAGCAGGATCTCATTATCTCACGGGGACTCGTAGACATCTTTGATCACGATTTGCTCGGGGCTACCTTGCGCATCCGTGGTAGCACCGCGCTTCACAGGTTCGTTTTCCGAAGCGACTGCGCTATTCGCAGGCAATTGACCTGGTTCGTACAGATTCAGGGCCGACAAGAATTGGCATGGGAACATATTCGCGTCCGTGGAAGCAGAAGCCGACCGGCCTTTTGATTGATTTCAACAGAGTTTCGAGCCGCTGCCAGCACTCTGCATACTCGATGTTGAAACCAGACATGCGCACGCCCCTATCGATTCCTTCCGGATCAGTGATCTTCATTATTGGTGGCGCGCTCAAGCAGAACGGGTTGCATTCGGCACTTCAGCATTCGCCAGCTTCACCGGATTGTTCGGGCTGTCGCCGCGCTTTCGAGTTTCACGGCATCCGGCAACACTCGCCCGGATTTGTCGCAAGCAGGTTGGTGCAAGATGGGAATACCTCTGCGAAACACGCAGTCTCTTTCAGTCGCGGTCGCCACGCTGGTGCTTTCGGCAATGGGCCTGGAGGCAGCAGTGGCAGCGGACTCCACTGCGGCGCCGCCCGAACTCAGGGTTGCCGCTAGGCCCTCCAATTCGATCATTGGCAGCGCCAGCAATGAAATGACCTGCCGCTACCTCAGTGCAGACGGCAAGATCCACTGCGTTTATGGCGGCAGCACCGCAACCGAGTATGTCGCTGAAAGCCGTGTCGAGCCGGACTTCCCGCAATTTGGCACGGTGGAAGAAGGATTGTTCGACCATGTGCCAGATGCCGACTTTGCTTTCGCACACGGCGAGACCGAGACACACACAATTGGCAACGACTACTCGACCCATTGCCGCCTTGCCCTGAAGTTCAAAACGACAACTGGCCAGAAATTCTGGATCTGGCATGAAGAGTTGCGCCACGGACCAGACGGGCAACGCGCACTCGTCGATGCCGACGCGGACGGGATTGCCGATCTGTCCGTATCCGGCAGATGGACGGGTGAAATAAACGGCACGATGCGCTGGCGGACCGCCGACCCCTTCGATCCGGGCCATCCGGAATCGCTTCGGCGATATCCTGCCCGTCCGGAATTCGGGGTTGAAGATGGGAGAAGCAGGGGCTGCCGCCCGGAAGACGCGCGTCTCACCATTCTTGGCGATGCCAATTCCAACACGGTCGGAGAAGTCGGGGGTGACTGGATTGAGTTGCTTGGAGTTGATGTTTCAAACTGACCCAGCCGGCACCATGCCAATACTCCGATAGCGACCCGTCCGCTCGCTACCCGGTTTACCTGCTGCCCTCCTTGCGCCACCGCTGCTTTTGGTACGGCGCAACGCAGCGAAGTTGCACGGCCGTTTCCGTCCGTAGATCATGGTTGCCGCGGATGGGCGCAGCATCGTTGTGAAAGATCGAGCAATTACTCCAATGTCATCGGGCCAAGCGGCATAGGCGCAACACCAGAAAAGGCGCCCCAAACCGACTGGTCGAAATTGACAACGGAGCCGGTCATCATTCCGGAATCGTCCGAGGCCAGGAACGCGACTGCGCGCGCCACTTCCGCAGGATCCAGCAGCCGCCCGGCAGGCAATTGCTTGCCGGCCTCTTCGGCCCAGTCATCCTTTGCTCCATGGAACTTCCGCTGAGTCACGTTTTCACCGTCCGATGCCATCCAACCTATGTTCAGCTGGTTCACCCTGATCTGGTTGCAGAGCAGCGAAAACGCTGCGTTGCGGGTCAATGTCGCCAAGCCGCCCTTTGACGCGCAATAGACGGTAATGAATGGCTGCCCCGCATGGGCTGACATCGAACCGATATTGATGATCGATCCGTGAGCCTTCTTGCTGATCATTAGCTTTGCGGCTTCCTGCATCAGGAAGAATGGCCCGCGCAAGTTAACCGCCATCATTTCATCGAAAAGCTCCGGCGATGTGTCCAGCAGCGTTCCCCTGTCGGTGATGGCTCCGGCATTCACGAGCACATCAAGGCTGCCGAACTTCTCCCCGGCGGTGGCAATGACCCTGCGGCAATCATCCACCGAGGACAGGTCTGCTGTAACGAATGCAACCTCTGCATCGGTTGACCGGGAAATCTCTTCTGCGGCGGCAAGCCCCTTATCGGCGCTCCGGCCGCAAGTAACGATGCCCTTTGCGCCCGAATTTGCAAACAACCGGGCGACCGCCAGGCCAAGCCCCTGCGTGCCTCCGGTAACCACTGCGATCTTTCCATCAAGCCTGTTCATCACCCATGTCCCTGATCTTGTATCCTGCGGCATCAAGCGCCTCTGACAGTGCTTGATAACCGATCACGGCGTATTCTGCTGGCGGTGCCTTGACCGGATCCTGTTCTGCTTCCACCACGAACCAGCCTTCATAGCCCGCCTCCGCCATTCGCTGGATTATTGCGCCATAATCCAGCGACCCGTCGCCAGGTACCGTAAAGGCGCCCTTGAGTACAGCATCGAGAAAGCTCTCCCTGTGGCGGTCCAGTCCATTCAGCACCTGCTGGCGGACATCCTTTGCATGAAAGTGGCTTATCCGGCCGCCATGCCGGTCAATGATCCCGGATATGTCGCCTCCGGCAAACGCCATGTGGCCGGGATCAAGAAGCAGACTGACAGCATCACCTGTCCAGTTCACAAGCCGGTCCACATCGCCCGAAGACTCGATGGCCGTTCCCATATGGTGATGGAAACTGATCGGCATCCCCTGCTCCGCGCACCATTCGGCAAATTCTGTCAGCTTCCGGCCATAGCCGCGCATCTGCTCGTCATCCAGGCGGATGCGGGAAGCCAATGGAGCTGTCCTCACATTCTGGATGGTTCCGTGGGTTTCACCGTAAACCAGGCAAGGCGCATCAAGGTCCCGGAACAGTTCAAGCTGGCCAAGCACCTGGTCCTTTTCCGCTGCAACTTCGTTGCCAAGGATAGTTCCAGAATACCAGCCACCGCAGAGAGCAAGCGAATGCTCCTCAAGCAAGGGCCTCAGTTCGCTGCTGGTCGGCGGGAATTTCCCTCCCGTCTCGATCCCGGAAAATCCGGCTTCCCTGGCTTCGGAAAGGCAGGTTTCGAGCGGTGTTTCGCCTCCAAGTTCGGGAAGGTCGTCGTTCGACCATGCGATCGGCGCAATCCCGAGTTTGGCTTCCATCTTCAGACCCCCACACGCTGCCGGGAGCGGATTTCCTCTTGCTCCTTCCTTGCAGTCCGTACCTCGTCGCGATCGCTGATTTCAGGCACGCCCAGATCCCAGGACGCATCGCCAGGTGTCCAGGTGTAGGCGTCGGTGACGATGGATATGACAGTCGTGCGATCGTTGTGGCGCGCCCAGTTCAGCGCATCCTCGAGATCGGCAAGGCTCTCGACATGGCGGGCAAGCGCACCCTGCGATTCCGCGTTCTTTGCGAAGTCGACGGCAAACGGTTCCTTGACCCGGCAGTCCGCAATGAGGTTGTTGAATGACGCTTCGCCCTTGAAGTTCTGCAGGCGGTTGATCACGGCAAATCCGCCATTGTCGCAGACGACCACGATCATCTTGTGTCCGGTCAGGACCGAGGAATAGATGTCGGAATTCATCATCAGGTAGGATCCGTCGCCCACCAGAACGATGGGCGTGGAACCATCCTCGCAAGCCATCGCCGTTCCCCAGCCGCCAGCGAGTTCATATCCCATGCAGGAAAATCCGAATTCACAGTCGAAGGTGTGCGGCGACTTGACCCGCCATCCCTTCGAAGTCTCTCCTGGCAGTCCCCCAGCAGCCGTGATCATGCGGTCATTGTCACCTGCCCAGCGATTGACCGCTCCCACGACCTGAGCATAGGTCGGAATCGGCGCGTTTGTCGGTTTCTGGAGGCCGTCCAGCAATTCGTTCCATCCGGCGAAAGCCCGGCGCCCCTGTTCCATCCAGGCGCCGTCCACCCGCCAATCCCCGAGCCGGGCATCAATCTCGGCCACGCTCTCCCGCGCATCCCCCACCACTGCGATTGCCCGGTGCTTGTGGGCATCCCAACGCGCAGCGTTGATCGCAATGAAGTCGGCATCATGAGCAAAGGCGGTCCAGGAACCCGTTGTAAAGTCCTGCAACCTGGTGCCGATGGCGAGCACAACATCTGCCTCGGCAGCCAGTTCGTTGGCAGAGGTCGACCCGACCACACCAACCGGTCCGATGTGGGCAGGATGGTCATGCGTAACGGTGCCCTTGCCCGCAATTGTCTCGGCAAGCGGAATGCCCCGCGACTGCGCAAATCCGGCAACTTCGGACTCGGCCAGTGAATATTTCACGCCGCCACCAGCGATGATCAGTGGGCGTTCTGCTCGCCGCAAACGTTCGACAGCGCGCTCAACGCTTACGAGGTCGGGACGCGACCGAGGGATCGAGTGCAATGCCTCCTCGAAAAAGACCGCCGGGTAGTCGTATGCGATTTCCTGAGTGTCCTGGCACAAGCCAAGAAAGGCGGGGCCGCAGTCGGCCGGGTCAAGCATGGTAGCAACCGCATGTGGTAGCGAAGACAGGATCTGTTCCGGGTGCGTGATTCTGTCCCAATAGCGGGTGACGGCACGGAACGCGTCGTTCACGGAAGTAGTGGGCGCGCCAAAATGCTCGACCTGCTGAAGCACGGGATCCGGCCGGCGGTTGTTGAAGATGTCCCCCGACAGAATGAGAACCGGCAGACGGTTCGAATGAGCAACCGCAGCGGCCGTCACCATGTTCGTGGCTCCCGGTCCGATCGAACTGGTCGCTACCATGATCTGGCGGCGCTTCTTTGTCTTGGCGAATGCGATCGCTGCGAGAGCCATGGACTGTTCGTTCTGGCCCCGCCAGGTCGGAAGCCTGTCGCCTTCGGCGTGCAGTGCCCCGGCAAGGCAGGTCACGTTGCCGTGCCCGAATATCCCGAACACTCCGGCGAAGAGCGGAACTTTCTTACCGTCGTTCATGATGAACTGGTTGGACAGATACCTGACCAGCGCCTGCGCCATCGTCAGGCGGACTGTACCACTGCTCATTTCGCTCTCCCGCTTCCTGTTGGTGCGAAAGGTGTTTATTGACATCGCCGTATGTCTGCAACACGGCCATTGCGGCTGCGGGCAGGCGCAACCGGCTAGTACGGGAGGCAGGCGGCTGATGGCTTCGCCGCCCATGCTGCAATCAAGTTGGAAGCAGGGAACAGAAATTCATGATTGAGAACGCTGTCAGGACAAACCACGAGGCAGGCAGGCCGACTATCAACGGATGGCTCTCGATGGGAAGCGCATTCGCCGCGGAAGTGTTGGCTGAACAGGGTTTCGACAGCCTCACCGTGGACATGCAGCACGGCATGAACGACATTCGCGACGCCGTTGCGATCCTTCAGGCTATACGTGCGAGCGGCGTGGCTCCGCTTGCAAGAGTCCCCTGGCTGGAACCCGGCATCATCATGAAGTCGCTGGACGCGGGCGCGCTTGGCGTGATCTGCCCCATGATCAACAACCGGGAACAGGCTGAGAAATTTGTATCCTACGTCCGTTACCCCCCGGAAGGAGTGCGCAGTTTCGGACCGACCCGTGCACTGATTTCAGCGGGCGCCGACTACTATGCGCATGCGAACAACCAGGTCATGTGCCTTGCCATGGTTGAGACCATGGAAGGCTACCAGAAGATCGACGAGATCGTCAGCACGCCCGGATTGGACGGCGTCTATATTGGCCCGGCCGACCTCACCATTGGCATCACGAACGGCCGCTTGCAGCCGGGATTTGACCGGGAAGAAGAGGAGATGGTTACAGCCATCAAGCGGATCCTCGATGCCTCGACGAAGGCCGGCATTCTGGCAGGCCTGCATTGCGGCAGCCCGGAATACGCCACGAAGGCAATTGGGTGGGGATTTGGCCTTGTGACCGTATCCAGTGATGCCCGGCTGCTCGCAGCCTTTGCGAAGGACCGCATCGAACGGATACGGGAACTGCTTGCGGGATCGGATGGCGGCAAGGCGGCGGTGGAAGCTGGCAGCTACTGACTCGCCGGCGCTTTCCGCTACAAGCGCCCCGGACTGCGCTCCCAAAGAGTCAAGTGATGTCGGTTGGAGGGATTGCCGACCCGTTGACTGCCCATGGCAGCGCCGTCGAACTGGCGGGCCGAGCGGTCCTGATACTGGGCCCGTCGAAGTCCGGTAAATCCACGCTCGCTCTTGAACTCATGTCGATGGGTGCAACGCTGGTTGCCGACGACATGATCATGCTTCAATGCGCAGGAGATTGTGTCCTGGTGGCGCCACCGCCGGATTCCATTGCCGGCATCGAAGCCAGCGGGATAGGCATTCTTGGCGCAGCGCAGTCGGAGCAGGCCCGGTTGTTGTTGATCGTCGACCTTGGGCAGAGCGAAACCGAGCGGTTGCCTCCATTGCGGAAGCGGGAACTGCTGGGGATGGAAATCGATCTCGTGCATGGCGCTGGAAACAGCCAGTTGGCTCCAGCCATCATCCAGTACCTCAAATGCGGGCGGGCTGCCTGAATGATCCAGCCAGCAAAATTGCTTGCGCATTCATCAACAGAAGTGTCTAGAGGTCGGCGCCGTAGCGGCGGTCGATTGATCATGGGCAGGATGCGGACTTGATCGGCATCGTCATTGTGACAAATGGAAACCTGGGACAGGAGATGCTCGTCAATGCCGAGCAGATCGTTGGCAGGTTGAAGTGGGCGCTTTCGGTCCCGGTCACCGATGGCGAGTACAGGTTTCTCAAGGACCGGATTTGCGAGGCGGTAAGTCAGGTCGACACCGGCTCCGGCGTGATCGTGATAACGGACGTCCAGGGCAGTTCCTCATTCAACCTTTGCGAAATGGCATGCTCCGGTTCGGACCATGTCATCATTTCAGGAGTCAACATGCCGATGCTGCTCAAGCTTGCGAAGGTCAGGCGGATGAAGCTGCCGGAGGCTGCGAAGGCCGTGGCCGAGGCCGGACGCAAGTACATTACTGTCCTGGAGTGTGATTGAAGCCATGGAAGTCGTACGCAATTTGCCGATCGTCAACGAGAAGGGCATGCATGCCCGGGCATCGGCCAAGTTCGTGGAGACTGTCGAACAGTTCTCCTCGGAGGTCGAGGTTAGCAAGGGCGGCATGACTGCGTCAGGAGACTCGATCATGGGCCTGCTGATGCTGGCCGCCTCGAAAGGCACAACCATTGAAATCAGGGTCAGCGGAGACGATGCCGAGGCGCTTGCTGATGCGCTGGAGGCTCTGGTGGCGGATCGCTTTGGCGAGGATTTCTGACAACATCCAGACCAGGCGACCGGGCAGGTAGAACCGATCTTTCGCTACAGGCTGAGGCCAAACCGGTCCGGCCAAATTCCAAAAATGATGTGCTGTTGCTGGCCAGCAGCCAGCGCACTTACCGTGTCGGGACAGGTACGTCGCCGTGATAGTCGTAGAATCCGCGTAGGGTCTTGCGGCCGAGCCATTGGGCCTCAACGTATTTGGTGAGGAGCGGGCAAGGGCGGTATTTAGTGTCGGCCAACCCGTCATGAAGCACGTTCATGATTGCAAGGCACGTATCAAGGCCGATGAAGTCCGCGAGCTGAAGCGGCCCCATCGGATGGTTCGCCCCGAGGCGCATTGAACTGTCGATCGACTCAACGGTGCCAATGCCCTCCAGCAGCGCATACACGGCCTCATTGATCATCGGCATGAGGATACGGTTGACGATGAAGCCCGGAAAATCCTCAGCAGACGCCGGAGTCTTGCCGAGCTTGTGAACAACTTCCACCAATGACTTGTATGTGGCCTCGTCCGTTGCAATCCCGCGAATGAGTTCCACGAGGTGCATGACCGGCACCGGGTTCATGAAATGGAATCCCATGAAGCGCCCCGGACGGTCGGTCCGCGATGCCAGCCGCGTGATCGAAATCGAGGATGTGTTCGAAGTCAGGATCGTGTCAGGTCTCAAGTGTGGGACCAGATCCTCGAAGATCGCCGACTTGATGGTTTCGCGTTCCGTCGCCGCCTCAATGACCAGTTCCACATCGCCCGTATCCTCAAGTTTCCGGGTGATCTTGATCCGTTTCAACGCCGCGTTCTTGTCCTTGGCCTTGATCTTCCGGCGCGCCACCTGCCGGCCCATGTTGCTCTCGATCAGCGTCAAGGCCGACGACAGTGCTTCGTCGGAAGTGTCGTGCAGGACGACTTCGAAACCGGCAAGCGCAAACACATGGGCAATTCCATTACCCATCTGACCGGCGCCGATCACTCCGACTTTGTTGATTTCCACTTGGGTCTCTCCATTCTCCGGCCTCCGCATGGCCATTGCGGGACTGCCGGAATTGAGGCAGCTGGAACCGGACGGGCCGGAACCAGCGGCCCAATCTACAGTTTTTCGGTCAACTCAGGAACTGCATCGAACAGGTTGGCGACAAGTCCGTAATCCGCAACCTGGAAGATGGGCGCTTCCTCGTCCTTGTTGATCGCCACGATGACTTTGGAGTCCTTCATTCCGGCGAGGTGCTGGATTGCGCCCGAGATGCCAACTGCGATGTAGAGATCCGGAGCCACAACCTTGCCGGTCTGTCCCACCTGCCAGTCGTTGGGGGCGTATCCCGAGTCAACTGCGGCACGCGATGCGCCCACGGCAGCGCCCAATTTGTCCGCAAGCGACGAAATCAGGGCAAAATCCTCGGTCGAACCTACGCCGCGCCCGCCCGACACGACAACCTTGGCCGATGTCAGTTCCGGCCGGTCATTGGCCGCAACCCGATCTTCGACCCATTCGCTGACGCCCGGATCGCCTGCCGCCGACAGCGACTCGACCGGAGCGGAATTGCCGGTTCCGGTTGCATCGTAGGCGGCCGTCCTGATCGTCACAACCTTGATGCTGTCCCTCGACTTGACTTTCTGAATTGCATTCCCTGCATAGATCGGTCGCTCGAAGGTCTCTTCGTCGATGATTGCGGAGACATCCGAGATCATCATCGAGTCCAGCAGTGCCGCAACACGGGGCAGGATGTTCTGGGCTGAAGTTGTTGCAGGGCCGACGATGTGCCCGAAGCCATCAGCCAATCCTGAGACAAGTTCGGCGACGGGCTCCGCCATTCCATTTCCGTAGTGGGGATCCTTGGCGCAAAGCACCTTCGAGACCCCTTCCAGGCCAGCGGCTTCGTCAGCAGCGGACGAGCAATCTGCGCCAGCGCATAATACGGTCACCTCACCGAGTTGACGAGCGGCCGTCAGCGCCTTGGCGGTCAGGTCTGTCGCCAACTGGTCTCCATTGAGTTCGGCAAGAAGCAGCACCGCCATCAGACAATCTCCAGTTCGTCACGTAGTTTTTCGAGCAGTTCGTCGACTGAACCGACGATCTGTCCAGCCTTGCGCGCCGGTGGCTCGACAGTCTCAAGAATCTCAAGCCTCGGTGTCACATCCACCCCGAGATCTTCAGGCGTCATCGTGTCAAACGGCTTCCGCTTGGCCCGCTGGATGTTCGGCAACGATGGATATCGCGGCTCGTTCATGCGCAGGTCGACTGTGACTACGCAAGGCAGTTTAACCTTGACCACCTGCAGTCCGCCGTCGACTTCCCTGACCACGGTGGCTTCACCGTCTTCAACCTCAAGACCGGATGCAAAGGTTGCCTGGGCACAACCCATAAGCGCCGCCAGCATTTGCCCGGTAGCGTTGAGATCGTTGTCGATCGCCTGCTTGCCCATGAGGATGATATCCGGCTTCTCGGTGTCGACGACAGCCTTGAGGATTTTTGCGACCGCCAAGGGTTCGATATCGACATGCGGATCGTCGGCGGCAAGCACGAGGATTGCACGATCGGCTCCGACAGCAAGCGCAGTTCGCAATACAGTCTGCGCCTGTTGCACTCCGATCGAGATGACAACCACCTCTTCGGCCTTACCGGCCTCTTTTAGCCTGACTGCCTCTTCGACAGCGATCTCGTCGAACGGATTGATCGACATCTTGACGTTGGCGAGATCGACGCCAGACCCGTCCGGTCTCACCCTGACTTTCACGTTGTAGTCAATGACCCGCTTTACTGGGACAAGAACCTTCATTTAGCGAACTCCGATGTTGTAGCCGACGGCTTCCCGAAAGTGCGGAATGCGGCGGACACGCTTACAAAAACGATTGGGAAAAAAACAGCAAAACTTGACCGGTCATTGCCTGTTTTCCGGCCGGGCGGCAATGGCCTGCCGGAGAAGCAATGAATCCAGGGAGGCTCGTATCCTCAAGGCCAGCAGTTGGCAATCGGTCGAAGTGCTCGTCTGTTCCGGTTGTTCGACGACAATCAAGGCCATGTCGACAAGTTCATTATGCTGGCAGATGAATGCAAACCTTCTTTTCTTCAATGAGTTGGTCTCCGATTTGTCGGCATAACACGGACGGCATCGTCGGCTGCCGGTTAGCGAATTGGCTCTGTGGCGGCCTGTGACCTGACTATCGGTTCATGACTGGCTGCCCTTTCCGTCTTGGTTCGGTCGACGTTGAATCGAGGCAAAGAACGACAGAATGTCGTCGCTGGGCTTGTAGACCCCCTCGGGGACACCGGTTGGCCGCGTCAGATCCATCGCTCGTCTCTTGATCTCCATGTCGGCGTGCAGATAGACTTGAGTGGTTTCGATGCTTTCATGCCCGAGCCAAAGCGCGATCGTGGTGCATCCGGCCCCGCTTCGGAGCAGCGTCATGGCGGCATGCGGGCTGGCGTGCTTCTGGCTGACGAGATGTCCGGCGAAGAAGCGCTCCACTTGGGCGGGAAGGGCAAGATCGGTCATGGCGATCTCCCCAGCATTCTGGCCCGTTCGGCGTTCTGAACGGCGATGTGGAGCAGTTCCGGCACAGCCTCGAGATACCAGTAGGTCTCCGTGGGGCATTTGTGTCCGAGCCAAGCGCTCAGCTTGTACAGTTCGCGATCGACATCAAGGCCGCAACGGTGCCAGTCGATGAACGTTCTGACCGCGAGGGTGTGTCGCATGTCGTGCAGGCGCGGGCCATTGCCGGACTTGCAGAACGGCAGCCTCGACATCGACATCATCGTCGTCGAGATGCAGGGCCTCGCTGATGCGCAATCCGGTCACCGCCAGTAGACCGAACAGTGTTTCGCAGGTTGGCGCTCGCAAGCCGCAGCGCGCCCGCGAAGGCAACCGGGCGGCGGCGACGAGGATGTCGGCGACTTCCTCGTCTGTGTAGATGTATGGCCGAGGACGGCTCCTGATCGCCGGGATCAGACCCTGCGGCGGGACTGCGGTTTCGGGATCCAGAGCGTGCAGCCAGATGGCGAAGGTGCGGACAAGGCTGAGCCGACCAGACCATGTCTTCTGGCTTGCCGATCCGTGCCGCTCCTTCCAGAGCATGAACAGGTCCGTGCTGACATGCCGGGCTCCCTGCGCCACCGCGAAGGCCGCAAACGCCTTCAAGGGTCGGGCCGCACTTGGCGAAAGGCCGGTGCCGAACGCTTGGCGCTGTGCGAGATACTGGTCCAGGCGCTCGTTGATCGGGATCATCTGTCCGCCCTCCGGTCCGGCCAGGGTCGCGCAAGTTCCCGCAGCTTTTCGACATCGTGTCTGGCATAGGTGGTCGTTGCCGACATGGAGCGATGACGCAGGACATTTGCGATCTCCTCCAGGGACGATCCCCGGTTCAGAAGGTCCATCGCCAGACTGTGACGCAGTGCATGGGTTCGCAACTGGCCCTGCGGCGGGGGCAGTTCGGCCCGTCTCCAGGCTCGTTCAAGAGCATCATGGACAGGCCGGGACGACGACAAACCCGCAAAAGGTGGAAGCAGGCTGACAAACAGGTGCTGCGCCTGTCCGCGGCGGCCTTCACGCAGCCAGGAGACGACGGCTTCTCCGACATCCACGGGGATGGGCATGTGGTCGGTCTGGCCGCGTTTGCCCCGGATGCGCATCCTGCCGAGTTGCCAGTCCATGTCCTCCAGCCGCATGGCAACCACTTCCTGAGCGCGCAGCCCCAGCCGGGCCATGATCAAGAGCATTGCGTGGCCACGCTTGTCTCGCGGGCTTTCGCCCCGGCTCGCCTCGAGCAGTCTGTCGACCGTCTCCGGATCGAGGTGCCGGGGCATTCCGTCAGTCTGGATCCTTCCCATCGGAGGAATGATCGCCGACAGGTCTCGCGGCATGCGAGCGCTCCAGAAGAGGAACCGCAGAACGGTGCGCAGATAGTGGATGCGCCAGTTGCTTGTCCCGGTGATCCGGTCCATGTAGCCGAGAACATCCTCGGGGGTCGCCGAGGCGAGGTCCTGCAGCGTACCCGTGTCGCGACAACAGTGACTGACAAGTCCCTTCAGGACCTTCGGATACTGCTGCAACCTGTATCCGTATGCTCCCCGCTGGGATCGGAGCCAGCTGTCCAGTTCGATGCACAGACTTTCCACGCTCCCGCCGGGTGGAGGAGACGGTTCCGGCCTGACAATCACGCCCGCATCGATCAGATGCGCCGTGAAGCGGCGCATGACTCTGGTCAGGCCGCTTCTCACCTGTGCGGCGCCGGTTGCCGGACAAGTCTCCGCGAGGTTGTGCATGGCGGCTATGTCGCACTTGTCTGAACTGATGCCTTGCACTTCCGCCAGATCGCAGAGCCGGCGGCACTGGCGGCGGTAGAAGTCGAGGCTGTGCTTGCTCAAACCCTGCTCTGCCAACGAGTGCAGAAACTCGGTTTGGTGCAAATGCAGCCAGAATGGCTCCGAAGACGGAGCGTGTTCTTGAATCGTCATGAGAAAAGCCTCTCGCTTGTTTGATCAAAGCGAAAGGTTTGCAGGAAAACGCTATCGTCCGGCAGTCCGGAACGCCATGATTGACGGTCAGGGAAAGGCCATGGTCAAAAGATGCGGGCTTCGATTCGATGGTGCAGGCCGACGATGCCGACCGTGTTATGCCGACAGATCGGAGACCAACTCATTGAAGAAAAGAAGGTTTGCCTCCATCTGTCGGCCTAGCCTTGATTGTCATTGCATAGAACACACCATTTTCCGTTACTTATCACTGAAAACCGCGACACCAGCAATCCCGCGGCAACTCCAATGTTGTACCTTACCTCTCGAACTGGCCCTTCCCTGAGTCCCTCGCCACCAGTAGTCACCTCAACGGAATGTCAGACACAACCACCCTATTGCCCGCCTCGCCCACCCCGACTTTCTCCAGTTCGTATATCAATGCTTCCCGTAGCGCGTCAGGGAATGTTGTTGGGCCAATGATAATTCGGTCAAGGACTTGGTCAATTTCTATCACGTTCAACCCCTTATCGGGAATCTTCTTCAGTGGAATTTTGTGAATTAGTTGAGGGCTGCCACCAATCGACGCAATCTCTTGGCTCACGTAGCTAGAAGGCGCCAACTTCGGCCAATATACCACTCTCCACTCCTTTTCTTCCTCGAAACCAGGGTGCTTTATGCTGACAACTTCAGCCAGCAGCGCTCCCAGTAGCCAGCTAGCTAACATTTGTAGCTCCACACCACCTAGCCAAATTTGGTGCCTCGCAATATTCTCAACAAAACTTCTAAAGTGCCTTTCGTAATCGTCCCGATACAAGTACTGTACAGGAAGTGCAGTTACCATCAGTGCATCGTTTTGCCGAGTAAACGGTTCATTCCTGAACACAATTGCGACGCGATCGGGTCCGCCATATGCTCTCCACATCGAGAGTCGACCAATTGGATCCTCGCAGTTATTGTGTTCTGATACACAAAAGGCGTAACATCCGCTTTTGAGGCTCTCGCCATATTCTGAAAACGCATCCACTATCCAATTTCCCAGTCCAGTTTTCAATTCTTCACATTTCCTCCGGAAACCATCCCCAAGATCACCCTTAAAAATATCATGGATCATTTGTAGACCATACTCTGCCTCCAAGTAGTCGTTCATACACCTATGCAGCGACAATCAAGGTGAAGATTTTGCGACAAACAGGATGACGGGGGAACCGGAGAGGTAGCGGCGGCAGGCGGCAACGGAAGGAAGGGCGTAGCCCGACTGGAGTTGCCGCCTGCGGCGTCGCTGAATTGAAGTCCTTCCGGCGCCTCATTTGACGTCTGCGGCGGTTCGGTCATCAACTGCGCACTCATTTCGCAGTGAGGAGCACAGGATGCCCGGATCGCACATCAACGACGCACAAATGAGGCTCTTCATGACCTACACCAAGACACACCGGGTTGAAACTGCATCGGCGAAAGCCGGTTTCAGCACATCGACCGGATACCGGATTCTGCGCGATCCACGGCTTCCGTCACAGAAGAAGGCGGTTCGGGGGCGTCGGCGCCCCGACCCGCTCGCCGAGTTCTACGAGAGCGATGTGGTTCCAATGCTCGAGGCGTCGCCCGGGTTGCGAGCTGTGTCGATCTTCCGCGAATTGGACAAGCTCTACCCTGGAAAAATCGATAAGAGCCTGCGGCGGACGCTGGAACGGCGGGTCCGCCGCTGGAAGGCGGAGTTTGGTCCCGACGACAAGGAAGTGATGTTCCGCCAGACGAAGGAGGCCGGCCATTTCGGCTTTTCCGACTTCACCAGCATGAACAAGTTCGGTGTGACCATCGCCGGCGAGAAGCTTGACCACAAGCTGTATCACTTCCGCCTGCCGTGGTCGGGCTTCACCTATGTCCAACTGGTTTGCGGCGGCGAGAGCTTCACGGCGCTCGCCGAAGGCCTCCAGAACGCTCTGTGGTCGCTGGGTGGCGCTCCCCGGGAGCATCGCACCGACAGCCTGTCGGCGGCCTTCAAGAACCTCTCAAGCAACGAGGAAGAGGATCAGACGGCCCGCTACCGGTCGCTGTGCAAGGATTACCGCATGACGCCAAGCCGCAACAATCCGGGCAAGGCCCATGAGAATGGCGCCATCGAAGCGCCGCACCGCCATCTCAAGCAGGAGTTTGCGGATGCGCTGGCACTGAGGCGGAGCCGCGACTTCGCCTCTCTGGACGAGTATCGCGCCTTCATCGCCACTCTTGCCGGTCAAATCAATGCCCGCAAGAAGACGGCCATCGACGCCGAACGCAAGACCCTGCAGGAGCTTCCCGAGCGGCGCAGCACGGATTACGACGAGGCATCGGTTAAGGTGTCCTCGTCCAGTGGCTTCACCTTGCGCCGCGTCTTCTACACGGCGCCGTCCCGCCTGATCGGCATGCGGCTCACTATCCGCATCTATGATGATCGTCTGGAGGTCTTCCTTGGCGACAGCCCGATGTTCGAGTGTCCGCGGAAACCGGCGAAGCACAAGGCAGGCCGGGCCCATGTCGTCAATTACCGCCATGTCATCAGTTCCCTGAAAACCAAACCCGGCGCCTTGCTGCGCCTGGTCTACCGGGACGAGATCTTTCCCAGAGACGCCTATCGGCTCTGCTTTGAAAGAGCCCAGGAGCAGTGCGACGACCGCCGGGCCTGCCGCCTGGCCGTGGAGTTGCTGGCGCTGGCGCATGAAGAAAACTGCGAGGCCGCACTCGCCGCCGAGATCGAACGCCATCTCGATGCCGGCAGCCTGCCGGATATAACCGCTCTGCGGGCCCGCTTCACCAGGCGCAGCCGGAGCTTTCCCGAAGTCAACGTCATGTCCGGAAAGCTCGCCGGTTATGGCAATCTGCTGACAGGAGGCCCCTCATGACCAGAAAACCGGAAAACAGCGTCGACATCGTCAAGCTCGAACTGATGCTCTCCGAACTGAGGCTGCCCAGCATGAAAGCCCTGTTTGCCCCGCTGGCCAGCCGCGCCGACCGCGAAGGCTGGCCGGCAGCCCGTTTCCTCTCGGCGCTCGCCGAACACGAACTCGAGGACCGGGCCAGAAGACGCATCCAGCGGCACATGCAGGAAGCCAGGTTGCTGGCCGGCAAATCGCTGGCAAACTTCGACTTCAAGGCCGTGCCGACGATCTCAAAGGCCCAGGTCATGGCGCTCGCCGCTGGCGATGCCTGGCTCACTCAAGGCGCCTGCTGCCTGATCTTCGGACCACCGGGAGCTGGAAAGTCGCATCTCGCTTCGGCAATCGGACAGGCCCTGGTCGAAAGCGGATACCGGGTGCTGATGACCAGAACAACCGATCTCGTCCAGCGCCTGCAAACCGCACGGCGGGAGCTTGCTCTTGAAAACATGCTGGCAAAGCTCGACCGCTACCATCTGCTCATCCTCGACGACTTCGCCTATGTCAAAAAGGACCAGGCCGAAACCAGCGCCCTCTTCGAGTTGATCTCTGTCCGATACGAACGACGCTCGCTGATGATCACCGCAAACCAGCCCTTTGGACAGTGGACCGAAATCTTCCCCGACGAAACAACCGCCGTGGCAGCGGTCGACCGGCTGGTGCACCGCGCAACAATCCTCGAAATGAATGTCGAAAGCTACCGGCGGCGGCAGGCGCTCGCCGTCAAGAGCGGAAAGGGGGCCGGGCGGCGCACAACAAAACCGCCGCAAGCAAAGGCCGCACGGCCGGGTGGTAGGCCGGACCAATGAGTGCCAGCCCCGCACCTCGCTGATCATGACGATCCGGTGACAACGAACTTGCGGACCCGGACGAACCCTGACTGGTGACCGGGTCCGCAACACCCATCTTGATCCCGTTACAGGAATAAACCAACAGTTGGTTCCAGGACCGGCTTCTCCGGTCGACTCGAGCCAGTGGCAAACTCAAGAAACAGCGAATTCTCCAGGCTATCGCTCAAGGGTCTCATCAACAGGATGACAAAACCCCCGGAAAACGGCGGGGCAAATCCACAACAGCCGGCCGCCTGTTCTTAGGCCGAAAAACTACCTCTTGAACTCCGAAAACAAACAAAGCATCATGCTTCCTGCCGTGGCGTCAAATTGTCATCCTGATTGTCGCCTCTGTCATGCTGATTGTCGCCCTATATACACCCAATATTTGTTAGCCAGACCTCGCGATTTTGTATTATGCTTGCAGCGGCATGAGCACTGGTATAGTGAACGAATCTCTTGTTCTCTCTCACGACTCTTGAGTGTTGATCTAGGCGATGGGGAGAAAAGGCCCGCATTATTTGATACACATTCGAATCCATGCGTTCCATCATCGGATCTTGTGTCATTATATTATCCAATACTTTTTCCATTGTTAATCTGACTGATACTCAGGAGCAAATGGACTTGACCAGTTGCTTCAGAGAGTCAAGGGTTGTTGAGGTTGAACCTGCGGGTGATAAGGTGGTTAATGTTTGCGGACCACATCAAGGGGATATGTAACACGGGGAAGAAATTGTTCTGGAATGGAAATGGTGGTGCTTGGCTTCTTTTCCATATAATAACCCATTACAGAGAGGAATAGTTGAGTGCGACTAGTTGGGCTCGTGCTCATCTTCTTTGTCGTTTCTTACCTTCCAGCCATAACCGATCACCCCATAGGCCCGATACAGCTTTCTACAGCCGTTGCAATCGGTGGTGATGAGAACGATCTATTGGCAATCAAGTAACGCTAGCATCTGACCGGAGTCGTTCTATTGTTGGCATTCTTGGGTATTTCACAAACCCTTCAACCAATCCTTCATACTGCCAAGTGCCAGATATGGTCTGCTGAAACTCCGCAAAGTGCCGGTAAGGCCAACGACTGGTCGGTGTCAATTTTGGCGTCAGGGAGGTTCGAAGCTATGATGCTTAAAGTTCAGAACTTGGCAATTCTCACTGATCACACGACGATCATCTTCTGTAAGGCCTTCAGGAATTTCCGCATCAATCTCGACCGTCACTACGACCCTTCCACCGCGATGTATCGTCAGGTGTTGCAGTACTTCTTCGGCAATTCGTCCCATATCGCGGCCTGCCCGATCAGCGTCTAATTGGACTGTGCCATGAAAACGCATTGGCTGCACGGCAATTGGCGATTGTGGTTCAGTCTTGTTATCTTTTGGTGACGTAACTGGTGGCTGGGCGGGATCTTGTGGATTCGATGGTTCGATTTGTATTGCAGCATCAAGCTGAGCTTGAGCGCTATCAGTTTTGACTAGTAGGCTTGCTGAGTCGACATTGATAGTGGCGAAGGTGCCTAGGACAAGCCCTTCGTAGTTTCCATCCTGAGTTACGTTTGTGGCGTAGCCGAAACACTCACCGCCCAAGACTCCTTCACGTATCGTTTCCTCGAATACCTTTCGATCACGAAGTCGTGGTAGATAACAGTACGCCGTAAGTGCATCCCAAACTTGCTTTACCGGCACGTGATCCTGGTTCTTCCAGAACCATCGGTCCAGTTCTCTCCTCAGCAAGACAGGCGACCAGCGGGAAATGAGTTGATCACTAGCTACAAATCGCTGAACTGCCTCCGCCAAAATAGAGTCATCGCTTCCGGTTGACCGTGAAATCTCCCATTTCAAGTTTCCGACATTGGCATCGGTTACAGCCTGGACGGGCGCAAACATCCAGCGCCATGCTTCACTGAACTGGATGTCAACATCTCTACCGCTAGTCTTTACCCCGTCGGTGGCTTCACGGCGCTGGTGTGCATCAAGGTTTAGCGCGTCTTGGTCATCAACCACAGACTGCCAAGCAAGATACAGTCGCACAGCATGCTCTAACCTCTCAATTGCTTCGCTGTCAGTTGCAAGAAAGACAAGCATATTGCGATATTGGCGCGGCCGAGCACCTCGACTGGCAAGTATTTCATTGGCGGTCGCCAAAGCAGAGCACTGTTCGTCACCATGCTTGTATGTTTCTGAAGGTCTCAGAACAATCAGCCTTGCTTCCTGTTCATCTGATACATCGCCGGTCGACTTTGGGCAGACATGCACACCAGCAATATCGTCCTGTTTCTTTCGCGCAGCCGTTCGCAAACGCCCCTCAATCTCGGCCTCAACCAGATCAGGCTCCAATTGGCTTGTCCGATCCAGGACAGTCCGGCGCAAATTGGGCCTCGTGTCGTACCAGTAGCGCCGATCCTTCTTATACAGATAGGTGAGCCGGTCAGAAAGTTGCGTCAAGGCGTCGTTGAACACGGACACAGGTTCGCCAGGTTGGACTGTTGCCAGACGCACTCTTACATCCTCAATGCCCCGCACCTGCTGCTGCACCACATGGGGTGCGCTACGGAGGAAAACTGCGCGCGCAACCCTCCTCGCTGCCATGAACTGGCCAAACCGCGGATTTGCCCGGTCCAATTGAAGAGGCCCAGAATTCTGGCCATCAACATCACTCTCAATTACAGGTGTCCACCCTTCAGGCAAATAGCGGATCAATTCTTCGCGCACACTTGCATCATCTAGACCGAGTGAACCTGGCATGATCAACAATCCCGCATCATTGCGAAACCAAAGATCGTGAATAACCGCCGCCATCAACCGCAATACGCCACGAGTGCGCTGGAAGCGTTCCAATGACGACCAGTCTGCAAAGAGGCGATCAAACACCTCTGGATGAATCGGGTAGCAGGCCTTCAGACGATCCAAATACCGGCCTTCCTGGCAGTCACTTGGAAAATCGCCCCTGCCGTCACGGTAGAGTCGGCTGAATGCTCCGCAAACATCGTTGCGTGCCGGCTCATCGTCGGGAGGAAGGAACAACCGACGACGAACTACTTCAAATCCCTCTTCTGAACCGACTGGCTTCCAGATTGCCTCCATGCGACCGAAAGTGTGCTCAATGCGTGCCAGGGTCTCCTGTCCAGCCGGTCCGCCAATCTCGATATCGGACTCGGGAATCGTAGCAACCAAGACACTGTTCTTGCTGGAGCGAACTGCCTCGGTAAGTTCCTGGATGAAGCTCTGTACGGCATCGAAACTACCAGCAGGGAGACCGGAAACACCACGTATCTTGCGCGCATAGGCTACGAGTTCATCAATCAGGATAAGGCAAGGTCCACATTCATCCAACAGCGCCCGTAGCGCCTCCGAGCCTGGCGGAACGCCCTTGCGGTCAGAATTCCGTATGTGGTTGTAGAGCTTGCGGTTACCAGCTTGTTCAGCAAGTTGGGCACCGATCTCTCCCCATAACGTACGAATCGTAATGCCCTGAAGGTTGGGTGGCCGCCGCTCCTTCGAAGGGTTTAGAGCTGTACCGACAACGACAGCAACGCATGCTTTGGGAATACGCTCAAGTCCCGCGTCGCGAAGCAATTCAACTAAAGCTGATTGCTTTTCAATTGGGGCTCGACCACTCAGCAGGTGGTACAGGGCCAGCAATGAGTGCGTCTTGCCGCCACCAAATGATGTCTTTAGTTGGATGATCGGCTCGCCGCCAATTCCACCAAGTCGTCTCAAGACCTGAAGCAAGAGCCCACGAATTCCCACTGTCATATAGGTCCTGGCAAAAAACTCGATTGGATCTTGGTACTCAACCTCAGCCGTGCCGCGTGCAACTTGGGAGAGGTCGGCGGCGAATTCGGCTTGCCGGTAGCGACCAGCAGCTACATCGGGGTGTGGCTTTATCACATCTCGCCAAGCCTTTAGGCCTTTGAGCGGCACTGAGGCCAAAACTCCAACAAATTGATCCTCCCCAGATGAGCTTGGGGTTTCATTATCTGATTGAGACTCCTTGCTTCCGGGCACCGATGTAGATGGCCCATCCGTTCCGTATCGTACCTGTCGGGCAAGTTTGCGCAACTGTTCCGTTGCACTTGAGTCCATATGTTCAGTTATTCTGGTCATCGTGTCGAGCGCCCGCCAAGCGTCCTCGTCAGCCACGTCAAGGAGTCCCTTGTGTGCCCACTTGTTTCGAGTAACTGAAAGTTCCTTTATCCATGTTCGATACTCGCGATCGAGCTTGCGCCGAAAAAGATCATTCCACTGAACATCCATAAGGATCAAGCAGCGGGCAACGTCTAGTGTGGTAATGAGTTCAGTGTCCTCACCGCAAATGGGCAAATTGCGTCTCTGGTGTTCATGTAGAATTCCGAGCACTCCTCGTTCCCACCATTCGTCACCAAATCGGGCCCTTAGTTCCTCCGAGATATAGGGAGCAAGTACCCGGGTTAGGATATCGAAACCCACTGTGACGCGTTGATGATTGGTTGTCGTCATGTTGCAACGGGCCCCAGCATCTGATCCTCGCCATCCAGAACAATGCTGGCAATTTCGGCTTGAATTGGCTGCCAAGAAGTAACTAGGACGTTGAATGCAAGCGCATCCTCGCTCCACCCCTTCCGTTCAGAAATCGTATATAGCCGATATGCAAGCGAGCGAGCGGTTTCAGCGCGTGACGGTCCAATTCTCTGAGCGAGCCTTGCTGCGCCCTTTACTCCGCCACCGTGCTGTGCCATCATTGCACGCACCATTTGCATAACGCTTTCCCAGTCAGTTAATCTGCAATCGGTAACCGACTCCCAACTCAGGTCGAGTTCATCCCAATGTCTCAGACGTGCTTTTCCGGAATTGCTCATGATAACCCCAGCCTGCTCCAAACCCAAAAAGGAAGTATTCTTTGCCAAGCATAGCACCTCAGCCTCACCATAAGGACGTTCTGCAAATCCGTGTTGCTCGAACCATGCTGTGCAAAATCGGGTGTTTTTGTCGAGATCGACCTCTGTCTCAGCAAGCGTCTTGTCAAGCACTCGATTGATATCGATCAGTGCCTGCCGCACCGTCATCAGTGATCCATCTGCCTCCACAACCTCAGAATAACGCGAGTAAACTGCCATACCGGGCCCGATCGCAGATTGTACGAGGTCAACAGGGGCAATATTCTCACGCTGAAGTTGTCGGATTGCTTCCGGGAGTTCACGACCCAAGGCAGTCATAAAGTCACGCTTGGAAGCAATAGGTGCATCCGCGGAACGTGCCCGGCAGGCAAGCACGATGGAAGAGGTAAGTGCGTTGGTTCCCTTCGCCAACAGTCTATTTCCTAGCTCGCTGCGGACCGGGAAAGTGCCGGTAATCGTAAAACCACTCTTTATGAGTCCAGAAAGTAGTGTTTCCCATCCTGTTGATGCCGTCGACTCGATACCATTACTGGAACTCGTCTCTGCCTGTTTGTATGCGTAGAACATAGTCATGGGATATTCAGCAGCATGGGACGTACGAATAATCTTGGTTGCTTGGCCAAGTCCATTCTCGAAGAACCGTCGCGCTTCATTCTTGTTGCCACCAAAGCGATAGGGGGCTGCGACCAGTTCCTCAGCCTTCGGCGTGAGAAGTGTCTTAAGGAGATTACCATGTAAGGAACCCATGCACTTGCGCAACCAAAGGTAGAAATAGTCAGAAAGATCTGCATAGCAAATGTTGTCGTAGTAGGGTGGGTCTGTGGAGACGACGATTGTACCCGAGACGGCCGTGGCACGGGAGGCTGCGTCCCGCTGAACAACTGAGGCCGTGGACACGACAGAGACGGGGAGCCCAGCAACTACTTTCGATATCCAGTCGACACATGCGTTCCAGTTTCCAGTAGAGTTAGAAAACGGATTCGACTCAGCGTAATCCCAAACCATGGGAATGGCTTGGCGACCGAAGGTATTTCTGATTTTTTCGTAACCGGAATCCCATCCACTAAGCGAGGAACTCCTATCTGAGAACCGCGCGAGCCCCAACCCCAAATACGTTGCTACTGCGTCGGCATAGGCCTCTGCACCGCTGCCGCCGTTCGAAAGTTGGCCAGCACTCGGATCCATACCGGCTGCTATTGCGTCTGCAAGTATCCTTGTTCGTATCTCGCCCACCAGATCTGAAAACACACTTAGCGCTACTAGCTGCCGATCAGTAAACAAGTCGCCCCAGGAAAAAAAGCCGTATCCGCGGCCGCTTACCAAATTAGGAGTTTCTCGGTTCATCTCTTGTTCCGGTCGCCAGGCGGGCACAGCCGACCGTGCAAGTTCTTCCATCTTCTGGCTCGCGTTCAGATAAACGCGGGATCGTTCTCCCTCTGCAACAACGGCAATCAATCTCTCACTCATTCGACCTGCCATGCTCTCGGCTCTAATGTGCTCGCTCGGAATTGGTGTATTTGAGAGCAGGCATGTGAAACTTGCGCCCCGCCCTGCCTTTGTCCCAAATCTTGCCTTTTTGATTTCTTCCGATGTAACGCCCTTGATCTTAACTTCAAATCGATATCCATCTCTCTCAGTTACGGGCACTACGATGACCTCACGACCCTTCTTCGATGATATTACAAACGAACTCACTAGAGGTACGTGCGCACCCCCTGCTGCGGGATTGGGGCTTGAAACTGTACGTGCCCAAAGCCACGCGACTACTGTTAGATCTTTCCCTTCATATTGTACGAGATCCTTGCGCTTTCGTGCCATGCCCTTCGTGACTCTTGCTTTCGGATAGAAGAACCCAATACGTCGCTCTGCCTCGTTGCGCATCCATTTGCCATAAAGGCGAACATCCTTGGCCAATCCAGCTGACCCTGAACCTCCAACGCCTACAAATTGTGCACGTGCTTCCGGATGAACAGACGGCTGACCGGCAAACCGCGGTGGAATCTCGATCAGTGCCTTGGTGATAAGTACCGCTACCGGGTTCAAGTCTGAACCGTGGACGCGCAATCCGAGGCGCTGAGCTTCCAGTGGAATTGAACCGCCACCACAAAATGGATCAACCACAGGCGGAACCTTTGTTGCAAGAAATCTATTGATAGCATCTTCCTCTTCCGGTGGCTCTTCTCCGAGGATGCGTGCTACCGAGCGAGCGATTTCACGCCTTGCTTCGTTGATGACCGACACCTCATTTGAGTTTTCCCAAACTACCAGTCGCTCGATGATCCTGAACAACCTCTGGCGTTCGGTCTCTTGTTCTACCTCCGTGGGAAACTCCTCAGGCACCGACGAAGGATCATCAACCAACTGTGCAAACAACACCGCCCGGCAGGCTGCAAGCGGGCGCCGTGCCCACCAAAGATGCAGGGTCGAAGGGTGCCCGTGTCGGATTGACTTCTCCCGAGCCGAGGCAGCATTGATAGCCTCTAGAGGCAAAGCCACCTCAATGAGTTTCTTGCGTGGCTGTGTCATGCTGGAATCGCCAGCGGTACAAGCTTCGAACCCCTGATGATGTGGTCACGAGTGACCAGCGGAATGCCATGAAAGGTGCTTGTAGCAGCGATCAGTTCATCTGCCGGGTCACCTCGAAAGTCGAGGCAGGTAGATGTCTTTGCCACGTCTAGGTCGATAGGCCAGACATGCAGCGGTGCCAACGCCTGCTTCACTTCGCGATCATCGAAATCCAAGGCCACTCGTCCAAGCTGGACGAGTTTGGCGAGATCCCAAAGAACAATCGCTGAAATCGACCACCGGCCACCAGACAGTATCGAATCTTCAGCTGGCCTGAGACCGCCGCTGATAGCAAAGATCAGGATGTGTGTGTCAAGAATCAGCACACGCGTTCCATGCGACACCAGTGGTTAGAATGTCGCCTCGAACTTCTACTTTGTGGCTCAGGCAACCGATCAACTCGCCATGTTCACTTTCGAAACGGACCACGCGCGCGACCGGCTTACCGCGCTTTGTAACAACGAGGCCTTCATTGTCTAGTTCATCAAGCAGTGACAAGCACTGCTCCTTGAATTTGGCTGCTCCGATCGTCTTCATCGGTAGTTTCCTGCCTTTGTAACCACATTTTATGTCTAGACGTAGTTGCTGTCCAGTTCTTGCCAGTGGATCCCGGAATCATGGCTGCGATCAATGGGGACAAGTTGATCTCTCCAGCAGCTCCGACAACTTGTAGGTTACGCTGGTCGCACCGAAGTCAGGCTCTCGTGTGAAGGGACAGGAAACATATCGTGGTGGAGTGGCCACACCTTTTTCAACCCTTACGATAGCCAGAATAAACGCCTCCGGCTTGTTCAGTGCAGTCAAGATCTCATTGCGGGTAACCGTCACACTGTCGGCACTCTCTACACGGCCCTTAACTTCGATGAACCGCAATCGGCTGCTACCATGCTCTCGGGATTCAATATCGTAACCCAAGCGCTCAGCACCAACATCCCTTGGTTCATTGCCTAATCCCCGCTCAGCGGCCATCACCGCATCCATGGCAAGTTGCTCAACCAACGCCCTTCCTTCTGCCGTGTTTGGTTTTTGCACAGCAATCTCTTCCTTGGCTTGCACTCTCAAAAACCGGGCAGGAACAATCAGTGCTCCACCACAGACTCTAGGAAGTTGTGCGGATATCTCCCGTTCGCGCCGAAGAGCCTCCTTGCGCTGTCTAAGTCGGCCTTCAAGGCCATCGGCCCGTGTCTTTGCCTGGTCCGCAGAAAGGCGGGTTCGCTTACCTGATCGGGCGGCCGCCTTCAGTTCCTCGGCGCGCCGGTCCCAATAGTTGATCTCCTTCTTTAGGCGAGCAGTTACCTCCCTCTCTACTTTGTCGATTTTAGGTATTCTGTGCTCACGTACATCTTCGAGATGGCGTGGCACGATTGCAGTAATCGCGTGCTCAACTATCAGCTTGTCCAAGTCACCAGCAAACCAGGAGGCGTCCAGTAATCTTGCTAGATAGTCCCGTTCACCATCAACAAGTGGCCGATAGTCAAGATAAGGGGCAGGGCCAGCGTCGACGACATGCCCAGCAGCATCAACCTCCAAAAACTGAAGCCTTCGGGAAACGACTAGTTGGCGTCCGGCCTGGGTCATCCGGCCATCCTGAATTGAGTGTTCCAGAAAGAAAAGTACCCTTGGTTCAGTTTCGTCATTAGCTTCGTCGACTAGTATCGCGCCCTGCTTGAGCACCAATCGATATCGTTCCATTACAAGGTCAAGAGTGGCGTCGAGCAAAGGGTGGCCGGGACAGATCCACGCTGCCATGGTCGGCTTGTTGATGAAATCCTTCTCAAAGCAGATGCGTTCGTAGCGCTCCTGGATCGAAGGGCCGCTTCGACTTAAGCTGTGATGCTCTCGAACAGGACCCGGAACTCTCGTTACTTCCCATCGACCGTACTCGCGCCGGTGAATACGTCCGCCCAGATGTTGAAACGCTTCAAGGAAAAAAGTCTGAATGTGAAATGGTTGCAGGCGTTGAGCAGAAGCACGCTCCATTTTTTCGCGTATTTGTGCAAGTTCCTCCGTACCCATTGAGCGCAATGCCAGTGCTCGCCTTTTGATCAATTCAACAACTTGTTGCCGACCCGCGATCTCGTCTACGGCCTTCAGTAATCGTTCGCGCACTTCGGGCCTTTCGCCATATCTAATGGCCTCCATCAGCAGTTCGCTCAGCGGGCTACCTTCGAATAACTGTCCCAGTACATCGTATACTTTGCCTCCCAGTGCCTTACTGGCGGTGTCGATCTTCTCCAGCAGCCGTCCGTAAACTTCTCCTTCGCGTGTCTGAGCTGCTACAAGATTCCAGCAATGGCAAACTTCAGTCTGCCCAATGCGGTGGATTCTGCCGAAGCGTTGCTCCAATCGATTGGGATTCCAGGGAAGATCATAGTTCACCATTAGATGAGCTCGCTGAAGGTTGATGCCCTCACCCGCTGCATCATTGGCGACCAAGACCAGTACATCCTTGTCGTGTGTAAACGCCTCGACCACCTTGCGCCGCTCCTTGCGTCCAACACCACCATGAATCACGGCAACCGCCTCTCCTCGACCGAGCCGAGTTCGAATGCGGTCAGCCAGATAAACAAGCGTGTCACGCGCTTCAGTAAACACTATCAGCTTGCGTCGATTTCCCTCGCGATCAATCATCAACGGATTGTCAAGAATGCTGTTGAGCTCGGTCCATTTGGCGTCGGTGCCGGCGTGCCTGAGAGTTGCTGCTTGCTCCTCAAGATGGCGGAGTGTTTCAATCTCGGCTTCCAATTCTGCAATGGTCCGGGCTGCTGTTGCTTGGTCCAGGAATTCGTCCTCAGCAAGCTCAGCCTCCCCAATCGGAATTTCTTCAAACTCTTCCTCATCGAAAAGTGTTCGAACTGATGACCCCGGATCAGGGAAGAGAATTGTATCCCTTCGAGTCCTGGACGACTGTTCCTCGGAGAAGCGGTCTTTCAATCGTTGACGCCTCCGCCGTAGCGATTCATGAATTGCTGCCGGAGAGGAAGCCAGACGACGTTGCAATATTGCGAGCGCAAAACCGACATTCTGGCGTCGACGATCGTTGCCCTCGGCAAAGCGTTCAACCCGGTTCATCTCTTCCTTAACGTAAGTCGTAACCTCGGCATAGAGTGCCGCTTCTGCCTCGGATAGTGTGTAGCTTACCGTCTCAGTGCGCCTTTCGGGGAAGAGCGGAGTGCCGTCAAAACGAAACAGTTCTTCCTTGACTTGCCGACGCATCAGATCCGACACATCCGCTTCGTGCACGCCGCCACGAAATCGGCCTTCGAAGCGGTCAGCATCCAGCAGCGCCATGAAGAGCTGGAAATCCTCCTCCTTGCCATTATGGGGCGTTGCCGTCATCAGAAGGAAATGCCGGGTACAACCGCCGAGCTTCTGACCTAACTGATAACGTTTGGTGAATTTGACCTCGCCGCCAAAGAAACTTGCTGACATCCGGTGTGCTTCGTCAACGACAACCAGGTCCCAGTCCGTGCCCGCTTCCAGTTTGGACTGCAATTCCGGGTTTCGGGCGAGTACATCCAGACGAGCGATCACCAAGTTCCGCTCTGCAAGGAAGTCACCTGAACGCGTTGTCTCAATCTGCTCCCGTGTTAGCAGGTCGAATTCGAGACCAAACTTTTCATGAAGTTCATCCTGCCACTGCTCCACCAACACTCCCGGGGCAACCACAAGGCAGCGCACGACATCCCCCCGGATCATCAGCTCCCTTATCAACAGTCCTGCCATAATGGTTTTGCCTGCGCCCGGATCGTCCGCAAGCAGGAAACGTAACGGTTGGCGCGGGAGCATCTCGCCATAAACCGCCGTAATCTGGTGAGGCAATGGCTCTATAAGCGCTGTGTTGACCGCCAAGTATGGATCGAACAGATGTGCCAACCGAATGCGCCACGCTTCGGAGACAAGACGAAGCAGATATCCGTCTCCTTCGAAAGACCAGTTGTGCCCTGACTGTGCCTCCGAAATTTCAGTTTCTTCATCGCGATAAACGAGGCGATTGCCGATATTGCCACTTGCGTCCTCAAAGATGACCTTGAGTGCGCTATCGCCGTACCATTCCAGATGAATGATCGTTGCCGGGCCTTCAGGGGCAAGACCATCGAATGACGCACCCGCCCTCAAATCCTCAAGTGTTGCCATCACATAGCCTTAAGTCCCATGAGACCCTTGCTACAGTTCTGTATTCCCATTGCCTACCACTTGCGACCGTAAACACACCTTCGACGATTTACGGAAGTTGCTCTCGGCACCACTAGGGGCAGTTGGTTGGTAGGAGATCCAGCAAGACCAGCCTAGCACTCCAGTTGAACTACTTCCAGCAGAGCTCTGACCTCAGATTGTTTGGTCGACCCCAACCGCTTCAAGACGAAACAAGGATGTCGTCAATTTTGATGTTTCTGGCCTGTAGAACCCGAACTACCGGGGGTCTTTGCCTTACATGTGCAGTTGGTGTTATGGACCCTCGTCCGGAACGGTAGACAACAATCCGCTGTGAGGATTGGCACCGTCCTGATTGGCAGTACAGGCCGAAAGTGTAATCATGAGCATGCGTACGAGTCTGCTGGCCGCTTCCCCAAACTTGGCCGCGTGACTGGAGGAACTGGATGCGATGGAAACTCACGAATTTGCCGTCCTGAGACCGGATCAAACGAACAGCGGGGCAGCAAGGAAGCCAACGCGCCAAAAACGCGGAACGCCGTGGTTTGGAAGATTGTCGCTGAAGCTGGTTTCACGGTCCGAATACAAGAAACATGCGTTGCAGCTTTCGGGCGGGGTCCCCAAATCCCCAGTCTTGGAGTGCAGGACTCAACCGGCGAGCCTACGCAGTCCTTTCGATACCACGCAGAGGATGCGCCCGGCTCGTGGCTTCCGCTTCATCTGCGGTCTTGCTGCCGCATCGCTTGCTGCCTTTGCAGCTCCCGGCATGGCAGAGTCTCCGCCAGCGGAACTGTCCACTTCGGTGGGAAGCCACATTCCAGCGGCCTCAAGCTCCGGAACACGGGTTGTCCGGGTGATCGGCCGGGAGGACATCTTGCAATCGGGCCTGACGAGCCTGAATGATCTGCTGATTTCCCGGGGCGCATTCAACAATTTTGGACTGCGCCGTTCGATGGTACTGGGGTCAAGCCGGACTGCATTCCTTGTCAATGGACACAGCCTCCTTTCCCGCACTTCGGACTACTTCCTGCAACTTCTCCCGCTGTCCGCCATTGAGCGGATTGAAATATTGGCTGACAGTTCGGCAGCGATCTACGAGGGCGGTGCCATCGGCGGCGCAATCAACATAGTCTTGAGATCCGAATTCGACGGGTTTGAGTTTCACTCCGGGCTTGATTTTCCGGACTCACCTGGCGCAGATGCCCAACAGGCCGGGACCATTTGGGGCGGCACAATTGGCCGCGGGCACTTGGTCATTGCCGCCGATGTTTTCTCCCGCGATGAAATCAACAGCGCTGACCGGGACCATAGCCGCGCTTCGTGGACGCCTGGAGGATCGTTCCGGGATACGATCGGTGTTTCGGAATTTGGCAATACAGTCGTCGTAGGCGGTGTCGTCAAACCTCTGAGCGACTGCAGTGGCGACGGATATACAGGACTTCTGACGAACTCTTTGCGTTTCGGTGCTAATGCTGCTTGCGGCCTTGCCACCGGGAACACCGGATGGACCGCCAATCCCATGGACCGGGAGAGTGTCTATACCAGTTTCGAACACCCACTGTCCGAACACACCAGCCTCTATGCTACCGCCCGGCTTGGTCGGCTTGATACCGCTTTCAAAGGAGCTGCGGCATACGGGGCTCTCAGTTTTGCGCCTACTCAGGATCTGAGAGCTTCGTTGCTTGCGGATCCGGACATCGACGAAGTTCCGGACACAGTGACAGGATATCTGACGATGCTCGGTCACGGCGACATTCACGTGTGGTCAGCGGCAAAGGAACAGGATTTCGTCCTTGGTGTCAGGACTCGAACACCAGGAGGCCCCGGCTGGAATGCCTACGTTCGCTCAAACACTTACAAGCTTACCCAGGGTGGCGGCACTCTGGTTCACCAGGAGAAGTTCAAGTCAGCGGTCGAAGACGGGCGTTACGACCTAGCCGACCCCTTGTCGGATGATCCTGATCATCTGAAGGCCGTGCGCGAGTCCAGCCTAGAGGTGGATGTCGACCTGAAACAACAGCACAGGTCGGCGGGCCTTTCTGTCGACGGTGAAGGGTTCGCGCTTCCGGGTGGCAATACCCGCTGGGTCATGGGCGCTGAAATAGAAGAGGCCGTGCATCACGACTTTGTCGATTTCTTCAATCCGGACGATCCGTCCACGATCTATACGTTTGAGGACATCCTGGGATTTGGAAGTTCCGGTTTCACCTACAGCGGAGAACGCCGCCGTTTTTCGGTCTTCGGTGAAATGCTGCTTCCGCCCGCGCCGGACTGGACAGTTTCAGTTGCGGCGCGCCAGGACGACTATGATGATGTGGGTGCGGCGTACTCAAGCCAGGTATCGACTGCGTACCATGTCACCCCGACATTGACGGTACATGGAACCTGGGCTCGTGGATCACAACCGCCCACGATCAAGGAACTGAATTCGGACTTGAGGAAGAGCGCAGTCCGGATCTGCGATACCAAAAACCATGATGGGCCGCTGGAGACTTGCGACCGGGTCACCGTGCAGCACTGGAGCGGTGGCAACAGCGAATTGAAACCGGACCGCGGAGAGTCGCGCAGTGTGGGCGTCACAACTCAAACCGGTCCACTGATCTGGAACGCAAGCTGGTTCCGAACCAGTTCATCCGGTTTCCCGACAACTCTCCCGTCCCAGTGGATCGTGGACATGGAAGCTGCCGGAGAGCCGTTGCCGTCGGGGGCCAAGGTCTACCGCGAGGCAGGCGACGGCAAGATCACGCGCATTGACTCTCCTTGGGTGAACGCAGGCGATGCGGCCATCTCGGGCGTTGACTTTCAGGTCGGTGCAGAGTGGGAACTGGGACAGGTAGACGTTTCCATGGACCTTTCTTGGCTTCACGTATCCGATTACGAGGTGATGGTTAGTGGCGTCACCCAACCAGGAGATTACCCTTCGGATCGTATGCACGCCTCGCTGCGTGTCTCTGAACATGGAACAACTGTGGGCTGGGATGTGCACTCGATTTCTGGCTACGACCTTGTCACGAGCGCGGGGAAGTTTGGCACCTGGGAGGCATGGGTTGGTCACGACCTGTCGGTGAAATGGGATGATCCGTTCGACAGCCAGGACACATATATCACAGCCGGCATTCTCAATGTCGCGGACAAGGGACCGCCCATGACTGCTTCCTATCCTTCGTTCACGAGCAGGAGCCTCGATTCCGTTCGGGGCCGCACCTTCTTTCTCAGGACCGGAGTGTCATGGTAGCACCGTAACAGCCGGTCGACGGCTTGGCGGCACACAAATACAGTACCCGCAGGCTACGGTCAGGCAATGGTTTCGGGCAAGCCGGGCGATGCCCACCGCTACAGTAATTGGCAGTGAATTGCTCCAGGACCGCCCTGGACAGGCCATATTGATTGCACGGCCAGTGTCCGCTGGCACTTTGGGACAAATGCTCGGAATTTCCTGCCTCTACCGCAGGCGAGGCCCTGTACTATCCCCTATTCTTCGGCTTCCCTGGCTTGGCACCCGGGGAATCCAATTGCAGGCAATCGAGGGCCTGCTTCGACCCCGCCAAGCATGGCGCGACTGCTGATGCCATATACCGTCGGAGGGCTATTCCCGGCACTTGCGAGTTGCCTTGCCACCGTGTCTGCTTCGGAGGCATACCCGTGAGCAAAATCGCATTTCCCGGTCTTCTGGGTTATGGTCAGCTGTACTTGGCAAAGGTTTGGCATGGAGTCTGAGGTGGACACCGTTTGGGCGATGGCGGGGCTGGCTGTGGCTCTTGCCGGGCTGATCCTGATCCAGGGTGTTTCCTTCAACCGGCGGATGGATCGGCGAATGGACCTGATGACTCAGCGCATGGATCAGATGCAAAAGCAAATGAACCGGCGCATGGACCAGATGGACAAGCGAATGAATCTGATGGACCAGCGAATGAATCTGATTCAGCAGCAGCAAGTCACCATGCTTCAGCAGATTGGCGATATTCGCGAGCGTCTCGCCGGCCTGGAAGTGCTTGTCGAAATAATCCGATCAGGCCTCCAGTTGCCGCGTATGGATGAGCTTCCGGATTTGTCCGCCAAAGGACACAGCGGCTGACTTCCTGCCTCTCGCTCCTATCCTGCCGAAACCGGTCCGGATGCACGAAACAACGGCAGCAACTCGGGCAGCAGGTCAACTTCTGCAATCAAGTTTGGTTCCGGGAGTTGGGGGGCTCTTCTTGCGATTGCTGCGGCTGACAACTTCAACCATCAATCGGCCGTTCTGAACGACAGCGCATTGCTCCAAGCCAATCGGCAACTGGTTGGCAGGACTCTTGGATGCTGACGGTCCGTAACGAGACTCTATGGGTTATCGTCCGGCCCCAGGCACCCACAATACATCGGCGGCACCCTTGCCGTTTTCCCATCTGGCCAGCACAAACAGCCAGTCGGACAACCGGTTCAGGTAGCGCAGGGCAAATGGATTCACCTGCTCGTGCTCGCCTAGTTCAACCAGCCGCCGCTCCGCCCGCCGCGCAACTGTCCTGCAAAGATGAAGGTGAGCGGACGTAGCTGCGCCACCCGGAAGAACAAAGCTCCGAAGCGGCTCAAGTTCTGCATTGAATTCGTCGATTTCCGTCTCGAGCCGCAACACCTGGCCCTCGACTATCCTCAATGGTGGATGCTCTGCCTCGTCTTCACCCTCTTTCTGCGGAACGCAAAGGTCGGCTCCAAGGTCGAACAGATCATTCTGAATCGCTGCAAGCAGATCGTCGAGCCTGCCGGAGGCATGCAGCCTTGCCACACCTACCGCCGAATTCAACTCATCCACCGTGCCATAGGCTTCAACGCGCCGTGAGAACTTCTTGACCCGCGCTCCGTCGCCAAGCCCGGTTTCACCGGTGTCGCCAGTGCGGGTGTAGATCTTGTTCAGAACGACCATCAGTCTCCACCTCTGAAGAACACGGCGATCAGTATCAGCGCAACGGCCGCTGCCTGCGCGATTATCCTCAAGCGCATGATCCTGTTGGCATGCTTCCGGTTGAATTCGCCGCCCGCGGCATAACCTCCGATTCCGATCATCAGGATAACCAGAACCACCAGAACCGCGATGGTTGCGATGATGTAAAGTGGGTCGCTCATTTCAATTGCCCAACTGGTGGATTGGCCGGCGGGCTTGCCACCGCCGATGCCCGCAAGACCTACAGCCTTGCGATGAGCCTGTCCAACGCCCGGGTCGACAACAGGCGCTTTGCCACTCCCATGATGTATGTCGGGGTTGTGACGTAATAGCGCGGCCGGGGATTGCGCGACTCAAGTGCATGGATCAACTTGTTCGTTACTGCTCTTGGCGGCAGCTCGAACTTGTCCTTCTTCTTCGTGTTTGCGTAAAGATGAGGGATCAGCAAGTTCCGATAGAATTCGGCATGCACAGAATTCTCCCAGTCGATCCACTTCTCGAAATGCTGCTGCGAGTTTTCCCTGATGCGCGTGGTGATCGGTCCTGGTTCGATCAGGCAAACATGTATCCCTGTACCCCGCAATTCAATGCGAAGAGTGTCTGACAAACCCTCAAGAGCATACTTCGTAGAGTTGTATGGTCCCCTGTAGGGCAGGGTCACAAACCCGAGGATCGACGAACAGTTCACGATGCGTCCGTGACCCTGCCGCCGCATGGCAGGAATGACCCTTCGGGTCAGGTCATGATATCCGAACAGGTTGGCTTCAAAGATTGCGCGCAGAGCCCCGCGCGGAGCGTCCTCTACGGCAGTGGGCACCGCGTAGGCACCATTATTGTAGAGGGCGTCCAGCGTTCCACCGGTCAGGTCGAACACCTGCTCGACTGCGTCCGCAATGCTGCTTTCGTCCTCGTAGTCGAGCCTCATGCTCTCCAGTCCGGCCTGCCGCAGCCGTTCGCAATCCTCTTCCTTGCGGCAGGTGGCAAACACCCGCCAGCCGCGGGATCCAAGACAGGTTGCGGCATCATGGCCAATCCCGGAGGAACATCCGGTCATCAATATGGTGCCGCGGTGGGCAGTTCCGTTCGGCTTCGCCATCGGCCAATCTTCCAGTCTGTTGTTCGAGGCGGTTCCCGGCCCCAATTACCCGCTTCGCTGCAGCGGTGTTGACGCAGCAGTTGCGCATTTGCCTTGCTGCCAGAGCGGCTTCTTCAACATCAATGCACGAGCGCGCGCAACAGGGATTCATAGCCAACCGCTTCTCCTGCAGGCCGTCATTAGCGACAATTCCGGGCATTGCAGGGGTGCCAGACGGCTAACCGGAGTCGAACGCACGCAACCTCCGGACTTTCAGGCCGGATACCTACTCTTCCCAAGCGCCCCACCCTGGCAGAAAATGGGCACTCCCCACACAATATGCAGCGTCCGGTGTGGCGTTTCTCTCCCAGCAAGGGTATCTGGTGCGCCATGCAGGACCAACTTGAAACCCGCGAACCGCTCGGCAAGGCGATCAGCGAGCGCTACCTCCAGTATGCGCTCTCTACCATCATGCACCGCGCCCTACCGGACGCTCGCGATGGGCTGAAACCTGTGCATCGGAGAATCCTGCACGCCATGCGCGAGTTGCGGCTCGGATCCTCGGGCGGCTTCCGCAAGTCGGCAAAGATCTCCGGGGATGTGATGGGCAACTACCACCCGCATGGCGACCAGGCGATCTACGATGCCCTCGTCAGATTGGCCCAGAACTTCAACATGCGCTATCCGCTGGTGGAGGGGCAAGGCAACTTCGGAAATGTCGACGGCGACAACGCCGCAGCCTCCCGCTACACCGAGGCGCGCCTGGCGCGAGCGGCCGAGGCACTCATGGAGGGCATGTCCGAGAATGCCGTCGACTTCCGGCCGAACTATGACGGTACACTGGACGAACCGGTTGTCCTGCCAGCAGCGTTTCCCAACCTCTTGGCAAACGGCGCCAGCGGGATCGCAGTCGGGATGGCGACAAACATTCCGCCGCATAACCTCGGTGAACTGTGCGATGCGTGCCTCCGGCTACTGAAGGCTCCCGACGCCCGCGACTCGACTCTGGCGGGTATCGTAAAGGGCCCTGACTTCCCGACAGGGGGCATCATCGTCGAGTCTCCTGAATCCATTGAGGAAACCTACTCGACCGGCAAGGGATCGATACGGGTCCGGGCACGATGGGAAATCGAGAAGCTTGAAAGAGGAATCTGGCAGATCGTCGTGACCGAGGTGCCGTTTCAGGTGCCCAAGTCCCGGCTTATCGAGCGCATTGCCTCGCTCATTCAGGAAAAGAGGCTTCAATGGCTCGTGGACATAAGGGACGAGTCCACCGAGGATATTCGCATCGTCCTCGAACCGCGTTCACGCAACGTCGATGCAACGGTCCTCATGGAAGCCCTGTTCCGGCAGACCGACCTCGAAAAGCGCTTTGCCCTGAACATGAACGTACTCATCGACGGCTACACGCCGAGGGTCTGTTCATTGAAGGAACTGCTGCGGGCATTTCTTGACCACCGCCGTGAAGTGCTGGAACGCAGGTCAAAGCACCGGCTCGGCAAGATCGACCAGCGCCTTGAAATACTCGAGGGCTTCATTACCGCATATGCCAGCCTTGATCGCGTTATCGAAATCATCCGGTTCCACGATGAGCCAAAGAGCTCGCTGATCGCCGAATTCGATCTCACTGACAACCAGGCGGAGGCAATACTCAACATGCGGCTCAGGAGCCTCCACAAGCTTGAGGAAATCGAGTTGAGGAAGGAACAGGAAGCGCTTCAAATCGAGCGGGCGGAGATCGATGATCTCATCCAGGACGGCAATCTCCAATGGGAGCGCATTGCCGAGGAAATCAAGGACATCAAGAAGCGGTTCGGCCAGTCGGCGTCTGGTGGCGAGCGGCGGACAACCTTCGAGTCGGCCCCGGAAGTCGCAGAGCTTTCCACCGAGGTCATGATTGAGAAGGAGCCAGTCACCATCGTCTGCTCCCGCATGGGCTGGATCAGAATGATGAAGGGCACGCTGCCCGTAGATCAGGAGTTCAAGCACCGGGACGGCGATGAAGGCAGGTTTGTCCTGCACGCCAATACCACGGACAAGCTCACCCTGTTTGGATCGAACGGAAGGTTCTACCAGATTGGCGTGACCACAATCCCAGGTGGGCGCGGACTTGGAGAGCCAGTCAGGGTCATGGTGGATCTGCCCAACGACGCCGAGATCGTTTCCCTCCTCGTTCATGACGGAAACCGGAAGCTCGTTCTTGCATCCGCATCGGGCTACGGGTTCATCGTAAGGGAAGCCGATGTCGTAGCCTCCACACGCAACGGCAAGCAGATAATGAACCTGAAGGCGCCCGATCAGGCCAAGGTTTGCACGATACTGGATGGAGACCATATCGCGGTGGCAGGCGACAGCGGGCGGTTGCTGATCTTTCCTGTCGGCGAACTTGCAGAGTTGGCAAGAGGAAAGGGCGTTCGACTGCAGAAATACAGCAAGGGCGGGCTGTCCGACCTCAAGAGTTTCTCGATTGCGGACGGTCTGCAATGGAAGGAACGCGGCGGCCGGACACGGCGCGTTACGGAACTGGAGCGGTGGATTGGCAAGCGCAGCCAGGTTGGCAGCAAACCGCCGCGAGGCTTCCCAAAGGACAACAAGTTCACATGAACTGCGTGGTCAATGCTCCACAGGAATGCAGTTGAGCCAAACCCCTCCTTCCGGCCGGGTGGTCAGGATCAGGACTGGTTGAGGCGGCCTTCCCGGAACCGGCGTGAACCGGAAGTTTGCAATAAGTGAGGCCAGCAGGATTGCCGCCTCCTGCATGGCGAAGTTCGAACCGATACAGGATCTCGGGCCGCCGCCGAAAGGCAAGTATTGAAACTGGTCGATGTCTCTTGGCCGCTTGAAGCGTCCCGGCTCAAATCCGTCCGGATTCTCCCATAGGCAACGGTTTCGGTGCAACGCGTACACAGGGATCAGTATGGTATCCTTGGCGCGAACTTCTCGCCCACCAAGCTCGTCCTCCTCCAGAGCAGTCCTGAGCAACAGCCCCGCTGGCGGGTAGAGCCGCAGTGCCTCCATCAAAACCAGCGTCGTAAACGGAAGCTGTTCCACATCTTCGGCGGTCGCACATTCATCGCCGAGCACGGCCCGGACTTCCTCGCGTACCCGTTCCTGCGAAGCCTGATCTACGGAGAGCAGGTAGAGTGTCCAGGAAAGAGCAAGGGCCGTTGTTTCATGGCCTGCCACCACGAAAGTCAGCAAGTTGTCCCTGAGTTCCTGCGGGTTCATCCTGCGCCCCGACTTCGGGTCTGTCGCATTGGCCAGCAGGTCGTGAAGATCACCACTGGACGGTTCTTCCGACTCCCGCCTCCGGCGTATCGCTTCATCAGCAGCGGCCTTGAGGTGGCGTACCTGGCTCGCCGGAAGAACTCTGCCCGTGCGCGGGATCCATGACGGTGCACCCATGATGTCAAGGATCGAGGTCCGTGCGCTCCTCGAGACGTAGATGTCTATTGCCCGCCCCGCTACAGACCGGTCGATCGCACCCTTGCCTGCGAACATGACATCACTGATGACCTCGAAGGTCGCAGCGGTAAACTCAGAATGCATGTCGACTACCGCCTCTTCGACAGTTCGAAGACGCTCCACAAGCCTTGCCGCAGAACCTGTCATCACAGGCCCCAGTGAACTGATGTTGCGGCGGGAAAATACCGGGGAGGCCGCACGCTTCTGCCATAGCCAACTGCGGCCCTCGGCAAGGAACAGGCTTTCGCCAATGACCGGTCGAAGCACATTCCGGACCACCTCGGATTTGGGATACTGATCCGGTTTTTCGAGCAGTACGCGCCGCAGCGCCGTGGGGTCCATGACCATGTGCCATCGCCTGCCAGTCCTGCCAGACACCATCAACTGTTGCGTGGCGAGTTCGGGAATGATCTCGAGAAGATTACGCCTTGCGGTCTTGACCACTTGGAAGATGCCGAGCGGCTGCGTGGCGAGATTTGCCCTGACCGGAAGTTCCGTCATCGACTTGCTCAATGCTGCGTTGGCAACGCAATAACACCCATTGGCACGCATCGTCCAATATTGGCTCGCCTACGGGGCAATTGCTCCAGTTGCCCGGCTGGCGGTGGAAACCGCCTTTCAGCTACAGCCCTGCCCCTGGACCGTCCAAAACCAGGACCACATACGGATCAGGCGGCAACACGTGTGCTGCGTCGCTGCAAGTTCGACCATATTCGGTATGCCTCAAGCAACCCGAGTGGCAGGAAATGCACCAGCGCCGGGCCGATTCCGCCCCAGTCGTGCAGAGCGGCCCAGTGGATGAGCGTCAGGACGGCAGCACCATAGACAAATCGTTGCAGCGTTTTCCACTTCGGTCCCATGCTGCGGACCCACCCGTCTGTGGAAGTCACAGCCAGTGGTACAAGGACCAGGAATGCAAGCCAGCCGGTCCAGATGTAGAGTTTGGAAAGCTCACCGATCGTGAAGGCCACTAAACCTATGTCAACCAAGTAGAGCACCGTATGTGCCAAAACATAGAAGAAGGCGGCGACGCCAAGATAGCGACGGCGCTTCATCAGCCAACGAGGCCCACGCCAGCCTTTGAGCAGCATAGTCAGCGGTGTGATCATCATGGCAATGATCATGAACCGCGCGGCAAACTCGCCAGTCGGATGCAGCAGATCATGCACCGCGTCTGGGTCGCCGGAGGTGAGGCCAAGTATCATGGGAATGGCGGGCAGGCTGAGAAGAAGCCAGAAGGTATAGGGATGATCCCAGATTGATTTGAGTGTGGACATGATCAGAACTCCGCTTACGTATCATTAACGCTGTGGCCCAGCGTTTCCGTCGCGGTCAGCAAGACAGGGGCGCAAAAAAGGTATCTTGGTTGGTGTCGGCTGAATCGCCGATGCAAACAGGATTGAACAAAGTCACATAGCGTCAGCGGCCACTGGGAGAAGGTGGAGATTTCGTAGCTAACTGGACTGGCCACTTAAGGCCTTTGAAGGCTGTCCCCGACCGGTTCCTAGGCCGTACCGGCGGTATCCCCGTATCCGGCCAAGGCAGTTGTTTCCGGACCAACATGGATTCTGCTCGGTAGTCGGCGCTTGCCAGAAACGTAGACGAGCTGGTCGGTTGCGAGATTTGCCCTGACCGGAAGATCCGTCATCGACTTGCTCAATGCTGTGTCTGAGATGCAGTAATACCCGTTGGCACGCAACGTCCACCGGTGGCTCGTCCTATGGCAGATTGCTCCAGTTGCCCGGCTGGCGGTGGAAGCCGCCTTTCAGCTACAACCCTACTACGGGATTACTCTTTGAGGACCTCGCAACGAACATGCCTGACCTCGGTTTGCCAATGCTGGCCAACTCAGGAAGACTTGATGGTCCATTACATCCGAACCCGCGCGAACTGAAACTGCCGACTGGTAGCGGTATTTCTGCTCCTTCGGCACAAAACTGCGCTTTTCCATAAGCCGACCGATGCCACAACTGCGGTATCCGAAATCCAGTCCAAGCTCGAATGGCATATTGAGGTGGTAGTATTCGCCTTCCACGCGTGCTTGGCAACGGCTGAGGTCGTGAATGGAGTAGGGGGAAGACCGGATGAGTCGAGAATCTTACTGTTACGGGGCTCACCGACATCATTCTGTTTGGGGGCGACTCGAGGTTTCAGGTCAAACTTCACAAGGCAAAAGAGCATTGCCCGAAGAATCTAATCGTACTGTCCATCAAGGGGACAGTTTACGAATACATTTCGATCAAATTCGTCGGCTTCATTCAACAGGTGCTATCCACCAGTCAAATCGGCAAAGCCTTCAAAGGAATTGCGCGCGTGAATTTGCCCATCCCGCCCGTGGATGTAGACTACACTCCCTTGCTTTCGGGCAATTTTGCGTGCTGCCTTGATCGCCTCCTGCTGAGTTTCAAAGCGGCGCGTGACCCTGACATTACCGGTCTTGCGAACCGCCCATTTTTTGCCCCGCGACACGACATGCAGGCCTTTGGTGCCCATGATCTGATCTCCGGTACTGTCTGGAAGTTGTTTACCACGAAGCACACGGGGGGCACATATATGCTGGCAATAGCCTGCCTGGAATCGGCGATCCAGCCGGCGCAGACCGTCATATTGACCCAGACCTGTCCGAGCCACAACTAGTCAGCCTTGCGAACCGAATGCCCTCTAAACCCAGTGTTTCTTGACGGGACCGGTGGAGTGAAACCGGTCCAATTCAGGTTTAGGCCCCCTGACAGAGCCGGGAAGAGACAGAGTTCAGGATGTCCAATGCGGCAGAATCGGATACAGTCATTTGGTGCAACCATCCAAGCTGGTGAGCTTCGCCAACAGGTGGCGGCAAGTCAAGGGAGGCATAGTCCATTGGAGACCTATGATCATATCGTCATCGGAGGCGGTAGTGCTGGTTGTGTCGCAACCTCGAGACTGGTTGAGGACGGTGCAGGAGATATCCTCCTGTTGGAAGCCGGATATCATCACCGGCATCCGTTGCTGGACATGCCGCCAGGCGTCTTCAAGCTGCTCAAGAATGGATCCAAGTTCTTCAAGATGCACAGGTCCGTGCCACAGGAACAGCTTGGCGGACGCAGCGCCGAAATCCCGCAAGGGAATGTGCTGGGCGGCGGCTCAACGGTAAACGGCCAGGCATATGTGCGTGGCCGTCCAAGCGACTATGATGAATGGCATGAGACCCTGCGCGGCAATAACGACGCAATCAGCTGGGAATGGAAAGAAGTCCTGCCCCACTTCAAGCGCCTTGAGGGCAACCAGAAGTTCAACGACGAGTACCATGGCAGCGACGGCAAGTTGATTGTCTCCGACCCGGGGTACATCGATGATATGGCGCGATGGTTTGTTCAGGCGCTTCAGGCGCAGGGCGAACCCTTCAACCCGGACTTCAATGGCGCAAACCAGCGTGGCGTTGGGTATTTTCAGTTCACCTACAACCGGGGCCAACGGATATCGGCGGCGTATGCTTTCATCGATCCATTGATGAAAAATCCCAGACTGACAGTACGGCTGGAAGCGGAGGTGCATCGCATCGTCATTGAGGACGATCGCGCCGTCGGTGTGGTGTATAGGGACAAATCAGGTCTGCACGAAGTCCGCGCCAATGGAGAGATCATTCTCTCTGCCGGTGCATTCATGACGCCAAAGATCCTGATGCTGTCCGGGCTTGGGCCTGCTGACCACCTCAAGACACACGGGATCGAAGTTAATCAGGACTTGCCCGGCGTCGGTCAGAATCTCAAGGACCATCCGGATGTCTCCGTGGTTGCGAAAGCCAACGGCCCTTATGGGTATTTTACTCAGGACCGGGGATGGAACATGATCCGGAACGGCCTGGAATTCAAACTGTTCGGACGAGGCAGGATCACCACAACCGGTTTGGAGGCAGCCTGTTTTGTCAACCCTGTGGATCCCGAGGCCCCGCCGACGCATGAGGCCTACTGCATTCCAGTCCTCTATCTTGATGACGAGAAACTGAAGGAAGTCGGCGACGGACCTGGGGTTTCGATTCAAATGGTCCTGCTGAAGCCGCATTCAGTTGGGGAGGTCAGGCTTGCTTCCGCCGATCCTTCGGCAATGCCGGCAGTGTCACCGAATTTCCTCCAGGACGATCGCGACATGCAGGCCATGCTGACCGGGCTGCGCTACTTCAAGCAAACAATGGAGACACGCCCGTTGGCAGACAAGGTCACGGAAATCGTCGCACCTCTTGACTACTCGGACGACGGACTGCGGGAACATTGCAAGCGCGTGGTCAAGACCAATTTCCACCCGGTCGGCACTGCGAAAATGGGCGCCGATGGAGATCCCATGGCAGTGCTTGATGCCAGGATGCGCGTACGGGGAATAGAAGGGCTTCGGGTCTGCGATATGTCGGCGGTACCGGACATTCCAGCAGGGAACACCAATGCACCGGCAATGATGCTCGGCGACCGTTGCGCGGACCTCGTCCTTGGGCGCCTCTAGCGGTAACTCAAGCAGCCGGTTCCAGTGACTGCCCTGCTTCCGTGAGCGCTTCCAGAAACGCTCCGAGATCGTCAAGATCGATTGGTTTGTGAACGATTTCTAACCCTTCATCCCGGCACAAAGTCGAAAGGCTCGGCGACCTGTCAGCCGATATGATGCAGGCCGGTATCTTGCCATGCTGGCGCCTGATCTCCGAAACGGTCTCGACTCCGGTTTCGAATTCATTCAGCTGAAAATCCGCAATTATTGCATCAGGTCTCACACCGAGATCCTGAATGGCGTCCATGGCGCCCCCCGTTGAAGAAGCGGATACGACCCCAATTCCCCATTGCGTTTGCAATGCCATTTCAAGCGCTTCGCGTACATTCTTGTCATTTTCGACAAGTACAACAATCAGATCCCCCATGTTGGAGGAGCTGTGCTCGCCTTGTCTTTCGGTACCAGCGTTTGGGCGGCCAAAACGCCGGGCTCTGGGCAGGGTCACCAGGAATCCCGTGCCTCTGCCAACCTCGGACCGCAGTTCCAAAGGATGATTCAGCAGCGCGCAGGCTCGATCGACGATGGCCAGTCCCAACCCCATGCCCTCAGCTGCACTGACCGTGGAGTTCACACGATTGAACTCGCCAAAGACCGTTTCCTGCTCTTCCTCCGGAATACCAGGCCCGGTGTCCCAGACCTCCACACGGACCGAAGGGCCTGCACGTCGGACACCAAACAGTACCTTGCCCTTGGCGGTATATCGGATCGCATTGGATATCAGATTTTGAAGTATGCGCCGCAGGTAGGTGGCGTCTGTCATCACCACCGCGCCGGTTTCCACAACCCGCAGATCCAGCCCCTTACGGACTGCCTGCGGCGCCAGTTCGTCGAGAAGTTGCCGAAAGACAGGATTGAGCCGAATTGGCGCGATGTGGAATGCCGCTTTCCCCGAGTCCAGTTTTGAGATGTCCAGCAGGGCTCCCAGTATGTCTTCCACACTCGCCAGGGCGCTTTCGGCCTTGCGCACCACAAGTTCTACATCGGAGTCTGCGGTGTCGCATCCAACTGAGGAAAGATAGAGCTTGGCAGCGGACAGCGGCTGCAACAGGTCGTGGCTCGCCGCAGCAACAAAACGCGATTTCGATGTGTTTGCCCGTTCCGCCTCGGCAAGCGCATCTTCAAGCTCCAGCGTGCGCTCGGTCACTCTTGCCTCCAGCTGTTCGTTGGCTCGCCGGATTGCCTTGACAGCCGCACGCTCCGCCGAAATATCGGAAAGGCTGAAGACAAAGCCGTTCTCCGGAATGTCCTTCGCATCGACGGCGATGATCTGTGACTCCCCGAGAATGATCTCGAAATTGAAACTCGGGCGGCCGTCGGCTCCACCGGCCCAGTCCAGTATCTTCTCCGGGTTTGCCCCTCCAGAATAGGTCATTTCCGGCGGAAACCCGTGCAGCAGCGTTTCGAGCCGTGTCCCGATACGAAACTGCAACGCGGGAAGAGGAAGCAAGTCGATTGCGCGCTGGTTCCACCCGACCAACCTCGCCGAACTGTCGAAAATGCAGACACCCTGATTCAGGTTGTCCAGCGTGGCCTGCACTGTCCGGGCCTGACCATCCAGGATGCGGTCGCGCTCTTGCCGCTCCAATCGCATCATGTCGGTGACATCGGTTTGCAAAACGACTGTGCCGCCATCCGGAGTCCGGTGTTCGCCAACCTGTATCCAACGGTTTCCGACAAGTTGGACATTGAAGAGTACGTGTTGATCCTGGTGCCGGGCAAGGCGCTGCTCCGCCCAGTCTTCGGCACTTTTCCTGTCCGGAAAATCAAGGCTGGAACTCTGGCTGACGCTCCAAACATAGTCCTTGAAACTCAGACCAGGCCTTGTGATCCCGTCCAAGTCCGGCATGTGAGCGCCGAAGCGGCTGTTGCACATGACCAGCCTGTCGTCCGGACTGAAGAACGCAAAGCCCTCCTGAATGGCTTCAATGGCATTTGCCAGATCCGACCGTGCAGCCTCAGTCTCCTTGTTTGCGTCTGAGAGACGTGCGTTTGAGATATTCAGGAGGTCAAGTGCGCGTTCCAGATCACGGGTCCGCCTGCGCACCTCTTCCTCCAGCGTTGCAGCCCGCTGGAACTGGGCATAGGCTTCGCCGGTGACTTCCGTGCTGCGTTCGATCCGGCGCATGAGCACATCGTTTATCTTCCGAAGCTTCTCATTCTGGCGCTTCAGATCATCCTTGGTATCGACAAGTTCGCTGGCCATCAGTCCAATGCTGGTGCGTAGATCGCGACGCCAGTCAGTGTCTGGTTCACGTGCATCGAATGAAACAGTTCGCCATAGGAGGAAAACCCGACAACACGGAATTCGCTGAGGATCCTTGAGACTTCCCCAAGGACATTGTTTTCCTCCGCGTCCGTGCGGCGGTAAAGGCAATCACAGGCGATAACACCTACAAGCTGGCCGTCGCTGGCCAGATCCAGCATTTCCTTCTTCAGATGCGAAACAATGTCCGTAGACTTGGCAAGCGTCAGAACTAGCCCCTCGTCGATTGCCGCGGTGAATGCCAGGCTTCCGTCTTCGGTAACGTTGCGAATACCGCGAACGTAATGCTGGCCTGCAATGCGAACGACAACTGGATTGGTGCCGAGTATGGCGGCTGACAGTTTCTCAGGTTCAATGTCGACCATGCGCGCATATTCCTGAGCCGCAGGTTCGGCATTGATTTCGTAGACCCGCCTGGTTTCGGGATCCGCGCCGGTGACGACCATTCTCTGGTCGGTCGGAACCACATGATCCGTCTTGAAGACCCTGACCGGGCACCGCGTCCTGATCAGAGAGATCACCGCTGCATTCCGCTCAAAGACCCGGCCATCATGAATGATGAACGTCTTTTCGAAACGCGTCCCGTCGCCGGCTGACCCTCCAAACAGTGGAGCCGCTCCCCATCCCGAAGACAGGGTTACAGCGAAACTGTCCTCATGGCCCGACATGCCATCAATGAGCAGGAAGCTGAACTCATTGGCCCAATCCGGAACTTCGCTTGCGAGGTTTCCCCTGAAACGGACCAACCGGTCGACCAGTGCCCTGGTTTCGTAGTTGTCGAGATCCTCAATCGGGATGGTCCGCGCCCGGAAGTGGCTTCTTGGCAGACCAAGAGCTACTATGGAATTCTCAGTATAGCCAATCCGGGAGATCTCGCCCGCAGTGCTGCAACCGATGACTGTAGCGGTACCGAATTTCCTCTTGGCCGAGGCAGCAAGCCGCTCCATGTCCGCCATTGGTGAAACAAAGAGGATGACCAGTTCTAGTTCGGCCGCACCCATTTGCTCTGAAAGCGCATCAATGGGACGATCGGCGTCGCAACCGACCGACGCCGCAGGAAGTATGTCATGCGCCCGTGCTGAAACGTAGGGTCCGATTTGCGCTTGATCCACGGTCTTCCCAAGGCTTGGTCAGGCCTCGAACCAAGGCTCTCAAGGCCGATCATGCAACAGATTAGCAAAGCTGCTGTTCTTGACCAAGAGCGCGGCCTGGGTTCGGCTTTGCACACCGAGTTTCCGCATGATCGCAGTGACATGCGCCTTTACGGTCGCTTCGGCAATGGCAAGTTCGAATGCTATCTGCTTGTTCAGTTTCCCTTCGCAAATCAGGCTGAGGATCTTTGATTGCTGATCTGTGAGACTGGCGAGCCGGGACGCAGCCTCCGCGCCGGAAGGATCATTCTGCTCTTCGGTTTCGACAAATCCCTTGGGAACATAGCGCCGTCCCTGCAAGATCTCGTTGAGGGCGGTGTTGAACACATCGCGTTGGCTATGCTTCGGTACAAACCCTGATGCGCCTGACCTGAGAGCGAGACTGACCACGCGGTCATCCGACATCGATGAGACAACAACAACCGGGCTTTCAGCTATCGATTTCAACCGGACCAAGCCGTCCATCCCGTTGACATCAGGCAGATTCAGATCGAGCACTATAACATCGACAGGTGGTCCCTCACCCACCGTTTCCAGTGCCTCTGCCAGCGTGGCGGCAGTCCTTACTGTCTCGATGCCGGCTATCCCCCTCAGCGTCATCGAAAGCGCGTCGCAAAACAGTGGATGGTCATCAACGATGAGTGCGGATCGAAATTCCATTCCTGACCTTTGCATCGCGGCCGCCCTGAGGTTCCGCATAGCTCTCCCGCCGCGGCAGCCATGGCTGTGCAGCGGGGCGAAACTGCCTATTCTCCATTTTTGGACTTTCCTGGCGGCAGCGCGTCGATGGCCTGACTGTCATCTTGGGCGGCGCCGGAGACATCGGCCAGGATGCGCTGCTTGTCGAGGGCCGGATAGGAATACTCTCCTACCTCTCGCCCATGGTACATCGTGATCACCCGGTCGGCGAGCATGGTGACCTCATCGACTTCGTAGCTCAGAATGAGAATTCCAACGCCGCGTTCAGCCAGTCCTTCGATGATCCGGTAGATGTCTGCTTTGGCATGCACATCTATGCCGCGTGTTGGCTCCAGAAGAACCAGCAGTTCGATATCGTCGTCAAGCCAACGCGAGAAACAGATCTTTTGCTTGTTGCCGCCTGACAGGAACCTGATTTCCTGCTCGGGTGAAGAGGTTTTGGTCGAGGTTTGCCGAATTGCGTTGCTGGCAACCCGGTTGACCGACTCCGTGTCGATCAGGCCTGATCGCACGTTTTTCTCCAGGAATGGCAAGGCGATATTGTCGCGCACGGAGATCGGAGCAAGAATGCCGTTCTTGTCGCGGTTTTCGGTCACATGCCCCATACCGTCGCGAACCGCAGCGGCAGGTCCACGGCCAGGACGGAGAACGTTGCCACGGTAGCGAACGACCCCTGTATATTCACTATCCAGCCCGAACACTGCCTTGGCGAGTTCCGGCGCACCGCAGCCGCGCAATCCGGTCAGAACCACGATTTCACCCCTGCGCAATTCGAACGACACGTTCTCGAACGTGTCCTTCTTCGACAGGTTTTCCACTGACAGAAGCGCTTCTCCGGAGATCTCCTTGTGCGGTTTGACGAAGTTCTCGAGTTCCTGCCCGGTCATTGCGTGAATGACCTCAGCTTCGCTCGAGTCTCCGGTTCTGGCAGTCAGCACGATCTCCCCGTCGCGCATGACCGTAACCCGGTCGGCGATCCCGAAAATCTCCGGCATATGGTGTGAGATATAGATGATCGAAATGCCCTGGGCCTTCATCCGGTCTATGAAACCGAACAGGCGAAGCTTGTCTTCTTCCGACAGGGCCGATGTGGGTTCGTCCATCACAATCAGCCAACTGTCGGACATGAGCGAGCGAATGATCTCCACAATCTGCTTTTCGCCCGAGTCCAGTTCCCGGACCGGCTTCCGGGGATCCAGATCCAGTTCGAACCGGTCGAGTTGCTCTTTCACCAAACGGGCCATTTCAGACTTCTTGAGAATGGGTGTTCTGCCGCGGCGGATTTCCCGCCCAAGAAAGATGTTGCCCCAAATGGTCAACTCGTTGATCAGCGAGTATTCCTGATGGATCATGCTGATGCCGAATGCGGTTGCGTCCGAAGGGCTGCCAATGTGTATCTCTTCGCCATTCAGTTCGATCGAGCCTTCATCGGCCTCAATCACGCCACCGAGAACCTTCATGAGTGTCGACTTTCCGGCGCCGTTCAGCCCAACAAGCGCGTGGACCTCGCCTGACTGGCAGGAAAAATCGACTTTCTTCAACGCGTGGGTCTCGAAGAAACTCTTCCCGATCCCCTTCATTTCGATCCTGCTTATTGTCATTGCGCCCGCCTCCTTTGCCCCAGGGTGTCCAGGAGGACGACGCCCAACAGTATCATGCCCTTGATGAGGCTCTGCAGATACGGATTCACCCCGGTCAGGATCAGCCCGTTCACGATAATCCCGTAGAGCAAGACACCAAGAATAGTGCCCAACAACCTGCCGCGGCCGCCAAACAGGCTTGTACCGCCCAGTATCGCCGCGGTAATCGCGTCAAACTCGAGATACAGTCCGGCCCATGGCTGTCCCGAAGACACACGCCCGACCGTGATGATGGCGCTCAAGCCAGCAAGGAACCCGGTCAGGACATAGACCATGATCAAGGTCCGGTCTGGCCGCCGCCCCAAGACATAGGCCGTGTCGGCATTGCTGCCTGCGGCATAGACATCCCGGCCGAAGGTCGTACGGTAGAGAACGACACAGAGCACGACAAAAACCAGCGCGACGAAAGGCACAACCACCGGGAAATTGCCCCAGGACGTGGCACCGAGCCAGAGAAATGTCGGATTGTCGATGTTGATCGGAGTGGCGTCGTAAAGAACCAGCGCCAGCCCCCGAGCCAGTGCCATGGTGGCCAGTGTCACCATGAAGGCGCTGAGTTTCAGGTATCCGATGAAGACCCCGTTGAGCAGGCCAATGCTCATTCCCGCCAGAACGGTTGCGGCAAAACCGACAACCGGGCTTCCAGTTGCGAGCAATGCCAATACGCCGACACCACCTGCGAATGCGACGTTCGAACCAACCGAGAGATCAATACCCCCGGTCAGCATGATGAACGTCATGCCCATGGAAAGCAGAAACAGCACCGAGACCGAGCGAAGCAGGATGCCGATATTTGTCAGCGAATAGAAGTTCTCGTTGGCGACACTGAAACCGATGGAGGCAATCAGTATCAGCCCGACGAGAAAGAGGTATCGAACCCCAAGTCCTTCGAACAGATTTCCGCGTTTTGGGGTTTCTTCGGCAGAGATGCTGGTCATGCCCCTGGCCCCGGCGAAGTTGTAGCCGCCAGCGTGGAGAAGCTACGCTGGCGGCTTATTTGATCCCTGTTGGCTACTTGACCGAGTCCGGGCCGAATTCGAGATAACCCTTTTCGGCAACTTCAAGCGCTTCATCCACATAGTAGACCTGAATGTCGGCCGGGAAGCCGTTGGCCAACGCCTCTTGGTGGTTCTCCTCACTCATTACGAGCGGCGTGTAAAAGTCATAGACTTTCTCCGGCGTTTCGCCCTGGCTGAGGCGATAGGCCATCTGGACAAAGTTCCAACCTTCACGCGTGCCGCTCAGCAGAATATCGGCCTTGACCGAACCGCCTTCCATCTGTTGCAAGATTGGAATGTCGCCATCATAACCGTAGAAGTCCAGGTCGCGGCCACTGTTCTGCGCGATCGCAATTGCAGGGTACATGTAAGCGTCGGTGACGCCCGAGATTGCATCGAGATCCGGGAACTGGGTTAGCCAGTTTTCAGTGATGGACTGCGCCTTCACCGTATCCCAGTCTGCCGGTTGTTCCGCCACAACCTCGACATTGTCGCATGCTTCGAGGCCTTCAAGAATTCCGGCATGCCGCGCATCGCCCGACGGGTTGCCCGCCTGACCAAGCATGATCCCGATCTGATAGGGCTCGCCGCCGGAGAGTGCGCAGATCGCCAATCCCTGGTTTCGGCCGTTCACGACATCTCCCAGGACAAAGCTGTAGTCGGCAGACTCCATGGGACTGTGGACAGCAATCCAGATAATGCCGTCAGCTTGTGCTTGCGCCACAAGTGGCTCAAACGCATCCGGGCTTATCGCATTCACGAACATGACGTCGGGTTTTTCGTTTATCGTGGCCTCTGCCTGCTGAATCATCTTTTCGAGGCTACCCTCGGCGCTCAGCCAGCGACCGGTCACGTTACCGAATTCGTCGTTGTAGGCCTCAATCGCATCCTCAAACCCGCCAAGCCATGCAACGTGATATGGCGCAACATGCCCGTCGTTGATGAAAACGATATCGAGTGCCGAGGAAGCCCCAGCACTTACACCCAAGGCAGCAGCAGACGCTGCGGCGATTCGATGGATTTTTGCCATCTGATTATCCTCCTTGTTTGGATGACCTTCATAGTAGTGCGGGCAAGTGGCCCGAACAAATAGACCAAGGTCTGATACAACTTTGGTCTGATGCCTCCGGCGCCAGCTATTGGATGGCCCGCTGCCGGGACTGCCAAAGCACCCAGTTGACGCCCAATGCGACAAGGATCACCAGGCCTTTGAAGACCTGATGCCAGACATCCTCGACATTCAGCAGGTTCAGGCTGTTGTTGATGATGCCGATGAAGAGAAGCCCCCAGAAAGCGCCGCCGACCGTGCCCCTTCCGCCAAGTATCAGCGTGCCGCCGATAATGATCGCTGCAATCCCGTCGAGGAGCAATCCGTTTCCGTCGAGGCCCGGCTGAACGAAACCCATGCGGGGGGTCAGCATGATCCCGGCAATTCCGCTGCAGAAAGCCGAAAACATGAAAACCCCGATCTTGACCCGATCGGTATTGATGCCGGCAAGTTTGGCGTTTTCCTCGCTGTTGCCGATCGCGATGATGTAGCCTCCCCAACGCGTGTGGTTGTAGACGACATAAGCCAGAACGAAGAGTGCAACGAGAAACAGGAAAGAGATGTAAAATCCCATGAACTTCTCGGCGCCGACAAATCTGAAGAAATCGCCAACCAGGAATATCTGACGGCGCGGCACGATCAGCCCGGAAAGCCCCGCGGCCATGAACAGGGTGGAAAGTGTGACAATGAATGACGGTAGCCTGAGTTTGGCGACCAGCACACCGTTGAAGTAACCAAGTGCCAACGATCCGATCACGACAGCCAGCACGCCAACACCGGCACCCCCGGTCAGGCCGAAAAAGACACCAAGCACTATCGCGAAGAGCACAGACGCCATGCCCATCGAGAGATCTATGTTGCCGGACACGACCACAAAGAACTGGCCAAGGGCAATGAAACCTATCGGCACGATCTGCCGCGAAATGGCGGAAACGTTGTCGAGGCTGAGGAAACGCGGGCTGATGAGGTAGAAGATTATGCAGCACGCGATTGTCACGAAGATGATGTTCCGTTCGCGTACGAGCTGGCTGATATTCGACATGGTGCCCTTCACAATGCCTTCGTCTTTAGCAAGGCAAGAGTCCTGATTCCATTTTCAACCATCAAGGCGGAGCCGTAGAGGGCCTCACTGTGATACCCAACCGCCCTGTGCGCCCTTGTCCTGTGCAGCTTGGCACTTGTCCTGGCAGAATGCGAGTCAGACCAAGGTCGAACTTGCACCAACCAGTTATCCGCCAACGGATTTTCCGGCCTCCCGCTGCGTTGAGCCTTGCCGGCCGCGAACATGAGAAGCGTGGCGCCGGTTGTCGGAGGAGGCCCGTGACCTGGCTTTTCCTAGTCCGGACCGCGGTGAGATTGGATCAGGCGCGTTGTGCATGACAACGGTAGGTCATGTTTATCTGCGATAGAAGGTCATCGGCGCCGATGCCCCCGCGAAAGTAACCCGGCATGATCTCGCAAATGTCATCGACAAAACCCGGAAACCAACTGTAGCGCGGCCTGGTCCATGCATTGTCGATTGTCCTGAAACCGCCCCTGAAGAACCCGGAAACATCCGGATCACGGGACTTTTCCAGCCATGTATGGCGGTTCGCGGGTTGCCCGTTATTTGCAAGATAGAATCCGGACTGCACTTCCTGCGACGTGATCCACCTTGCAAACCCGATGGCTTCCTCTGGATAACGGGTCCTTGCAGATACACCGATCCCGGCTCCGCCGAGGATAGCGCGGGGCGAAGTGTATCCCTCGCACAAGGGCAGGTCGAAGTACTCGACGCGGTGAGTCCGGAAACCCGGCCGCGCGTAGTTGACATAGCCGAACAGGCAAGGGGAGCAGGCAAACTCGTCTGTTGCCGTCAGGGCTTCCAGCACCTGAATCGGGTTCATTTCCACCTGTTGGTCTGGTCCGAGGTTGTAGAGCGAACTGAGAATATTCAGCGCATAAAGCCCGTTTTCGTCCGACACGAACTTGCCGGAACTGTGCGGCATGCGCTCACCGCCTCTTCCTGCAACCAATGTCATGAACATGTCGAATGCATCCACCGGCAACAGCGGCGTGAGAGGGCGGAACCGGCCGGCATCAGGTTTCAGAAAATCCTCCCAGTACAAGGGCACTGGCGTCTTGAGGTCCGGGCGCTTTACGGCCATCTGGCACGCCGCATCCACTGCATAAGCCCAGCACTCTCCGTTCCAGAGATAGCTTTCTGCCGACCCGCCAAGGGAGGCCTCGGCGTCCTCTGGCATCGGGAGTTGCAAGAGTGCGCCGGTTTCGGCGACCTGCCCGATATGGGGGTGGTCGAGGACAATCAGGTCGTAGCGTTGGGCAAGCCCTGGAACCGGTTCGTCCGCAAAAGCCTGGAGCGAGCGCTTTTCCCAGGAGACTTCCACGCCTTCAGAAACCGCATACGCTCGTGACGCGGCCACCATCGGGTCATAGCCGCGCGGATGGTCCCATGTGATCCCCTTGAGTTCCAATTTCTGCCGCCTTCTCATGAGTTCGCCTTGATGTCACACCGAGGCATCTACTTGCAAGTATGAAAATTACTTTTACAGAAGAAATGGTTGTGCTATAGATCCGATTCTCAACAGCAGCCGGAAAGGGCTGCCTGCCCAGCCGGGCACATCACGATAGAGGAGATCAAGATGCCTTTTCACTTGAACCTGACAGGCCGCATTGCCGCCGCCGCAGCAATTGCTTTGGCCCCGTTGGCAGCGTCTGCGGCGGACTACACATTCCGCATCGCTCATGTGACAACCGACAAGGAGCCAATTCATCAGGCGATTGAGGAGTTTGCGGCCAAGGTAACTGAACGCACAGACGGAAAAGTTAAGTTTGCGCTGTTTCCAAATGCCCAGTTGGGATCCAATCCGGAAGTCTTCGAACAGTTGCGGTCCGGTGCGCCTGTCATCACGATCTCCGATCCGGGTTATCTGAGTGACTTCGTGCCCGACTTCGGCGTCATGGGTGGGCCCTACCTGATGGAGGACCCGCTTGACTTCCAAAAGGTCGTGGAATCCGAATTGTATGCTGGCCTCAAGGACCGGTTGCGGAACGAAAGCGGCATCGAACTCCTTGCCCTCAACTGGTTCTTTGGTTCTCGTCACATGCTGTCGGACAAGCCAATCAGCGGACCAGCCGATACGGCCGGCATGACCTTCCGCACGCCGCCGAACATCATGTGGGTCGAGACGTTCAACGCCATGGGCGCCCGTCCGACCCAGGTAGCCTGGGGCGAGGTCTATTCCGCTCTGTCGGCTGGCGTCGTTGACGGCGCCGAAGCGCCGCTGCCTTCGATTTACGGCGCAAAGCTGCATGAGACCAAGAAGGTGATCTCGCTTACGGGTCACTTCAAGGGCTTCACCGGCCTGATCATGAACGCCGACCTGTTCGCCTCACTGCCCGCTGACATTCAGACAGCCATCAATGAGGAAGCGCTTGCGGCTGGTGTATTCATGACCAACCTGATGCTGAACAGCCAGGAAGAGTGGATCGCCACGCTGGAGTCCGAGGGAGTTACCTTCAACCGGGATGTTGATGTCGCCGCCTTCCAGGCTGCAACTGCAGATGTGTACACCAAGTTCCCGGAGTGGTCCGAGGGCCTCTACGACCAGGTACGCTCAATCCTCGACAACTGAGAAACCATAGAGTTGAGCGCCGGCAACGGCGCTCAGCCTTTCTGGAGTAAACGAATTGAAAACCATCGGTCCGTGGATACGCCGGGCGACCAATCTGATTTCGTTTGCAGCGCTTGCTATGTTGACCGGCTGTGTTCTTTGGGGTGTGCTCACCCGCTATGTCACCGAGAAACCTGCCGTCTGGACCACTGAGCTTTCAGGAATCCTCTTCACCTGGGTCGTGTTCATCGGCGTCATGAGCGCCCAACGCGAAGGCCGGCACATTCGTGTCACCTTGCTCATCGACATTCTTCCGGAATCGGCACAGCGCCATGTGGTGAAGGCCAGTGAGATCATCGTCCTCGTCTTCCTGATTTATGTCGCCTATCTCAGCTTCGAAATGATGCAGAACGGCGCAACGCGCCCGTCGCCTGTACTGCGTATTCCGTTTCTCTATGTCTATCTGGCGACAGCGATCTGCTTTGTCGGCATGTCGATAACCTCAGCCCTGATGCTGTTTGGACTGATCGACCGGCCGGATCCCACCTCGGCAGGAGATGACCCATGACCCTCGCACCTGTCTTCATTCTGCTACTGGGTATCGGGATCGGTATTCCAGTGGCGCTGGCCATCGGCATGGCCGCGCTTTCCTTCTTCCTGATTTCGGGAGCCATGCCGCCAGAACTGTTTGTGCAGCGCATGGTTGCTGTCACACATTCCTTCCCGCTCCTTGCCGTGCCACTGTTCGTGATGACCGGTGTCGTCATGAATTTTGCCGGGATAACGTCGCGAATGATGGCTTTTGCCGAGGCCATGACCGGGCACTGGAAGGGCGGATTGGCGCAAGTAAACGTACTGCTCTCGACCCTCCTCGGCGGTGTATCGGGCTCGGCCAATGCCGACGCCGCAATGCAATCGAAGGTGCTGGTCCCGGAAATGAAACGCCGGGGATACGATCCGGCATTTTCGACGGCAGTAACGGCCTCGTCCTCGATCATTTCAGTGATCATTCCGCCCGGGATCGGCCTGATACTCTACGGCTTCATGGGCGACGTTTCGATCGGCAAGCTCTTCCTCGCCGGGATCATTCCGGGAATTGTGATCTGCGCGGCAATGATGGGGGCAGTCGCCATCCAGTCGCGGATACTGGACCTGCAACCCGCCTACGAGCGTGCGATGTCCTGGTCCAACCGCGGACGAGCATTCATAGGAGCGTTTCTTGCGCTGATGGTTCCAGTCGGGATTGTGCTCGGAATCCGACTTGGGTTCTTCACCCCGACCGAGGCCGGAGCAATGGCCGTCCTGTTTTCGGTCATAGTCGGCATCATGTACGGTGAACTCAAGCTGTCGCACATCCAGCCGATCCTTGAACAGACGATGCAGGCAACCGCCGTCATCCTGTTCGTGATCTGCTCGGCAAGCGCATTCGGCTTCTACATGACCTGGGAGCGTATCCCTGCACTTGTTGCAGAGGCCATGCTGACGCTCACCGAAAACCCCTTCCTGCTCCTGATACTGATCAATCTGTTGCTGATCGTTGCCGGGATGTTCATTGAGGGGTCGGCCGCGCTGATCCTGCTTACACCTATCCTGGTGCCGGTCATTACCAAGGTCGGAATCGACCCGGTTCATTTCGGCATCGTAATGGTCTTCAATCTGACAGTTGCAGGTGTAACCCCGCCACTTGGGACGCTCATGTTCACGACCTGCTCGATAACCGGCGTGCCAATCGCCAAATTCATCAGGGCATCGCTGCCGTTTTACGTTGTGTTGTTCGGCATGCTCCTTGTGCTAACATTTGTGCCCCAACTCTCGCTTTGGTTGCCCGATCTGCAATTCAATTGAGGCCTTAATGAGCGACAGCGATGAAGGGTGCGTCCGCCTGGAGGTTGACGGATCTGTCGGCGAAGTCGTGCTTGACCGCCCTTCCAAGCACAATGCCCTGACGCCGGAGATGTACCGCCAGATTGCGGCGTGCTGCGACGAGACGAATGAAAATGGATCGATACATGCCGTGATCTTTCGGGGAGCCGGGGAGCGAGCATTTTGCGCGGGATCCGACATCAAGGCACTGGAGCGTTACGAGGACTTCTGGGCCTGGCGCAACCGGTTCGACTATCTGCCGCCTATCCGTTCTTTGCGCAAACCGGCGATCGCTGCTGTGAAGGGATGGGCATTGGGCGGTGGCCTGGAAATCGCGCTGGCCTGCGATTTGCGCGTGGTGGCGCGGTCTGCGGTATTTGCAGCTCCTGAAGTCCGGCTCGGATGGAACGGAGCGGGCGGTGCGGCCCAGCACTTGACCAGAATGTGCGGATATGGCCAAGCCATGAAGATCCTGCTGACCGGAGACCGCTTCTCTGCGGAAGAAGCCCACCGGATCGGCATGGTGGAATATCTTGTCGATGATGGAGAGGAGCTTGCCCATGCCCGCGAGATTGCTGCTCAAATTGCCGGTTACTCCACAGTTGCAACGCAAGCCGTCAAGGCGGCCGTGCGCGGAGCAATGGATCTGAGTGTCGAACAGGGCTTGCGCAACGAGAACGAGTTGATGTCGCTCTGCCTCGCAAAGGCCGAACAGGCCGGTTCCCGGGCCTCAACCAAACCGGACGGAAAGCGAGATGAGCCCGCCAGGTAGGAGCTCAAAAGGTCGCGCCAGGAAGAGCAACTCCACAGTTCCGGCAGTCGAAAAAGCGCTGGATGTGCTGGAGTTGCTGTCCGAGTCGCCAGCCGGACTCACGATGAACGAAATCGTCGATGCGCTGGGACGAACCATGGGCGAGATCTATCGGGTGGTGGTGTATCTCGCCGAACGGGGCTACCTGAGACAGAACCCGGATTCCAATCGCTATACGCTGACACTCCGGCTGTTCGAACTTTCGCACCGCTACGATCCCACCGAACGGCTGATCCATGCGGCACTGCCGTTGCTGGAACGGATCGCGGCACGGACAAATCAGTCATGCCATATGAGCGTTCTGAATCGCGACCATGTGCTTGTCCTGACCTCTGTCCAAAGCCCGCTTCCTGCGGGGTACGCTGTCAGAACCGGTGCCCTCTTTCCTGTGAACCGAACGAGTTCGGGCCATGTGATCCTGGCATTTTCTCCGGAGGATATTCAGCAGCGCTTTCTGGCGCGTCAGCCCGAGCAGGAGCGCAGCGCCATTGCGGAGAGGCTGGGCCGCATCAGGGCCGATGGGTTCGAGGACATCCGAAGCACGATGGTGACCGGCGTGCGGAACCTGAGCGTGCCGATTTTTGACAGCCGGGGTGTGGCAGCGGCAATCACATCGGGTTTCATTGGCCTGTATCAGGAAACCTGCTCGGCCGAGGAAGCCCTGACGGAGATCAAATTCGCGGCTGCGGAACTGTCAAGATTGCTGGGATTTCAGCCAGCCAATCGGATTTGACTGCATGAACGGGGCAATTGCCGCCCCACCGAAGCTGCTATTGGCCTCGCCTCAGACTCATCGAAACCTGCGTGTCCGCCGCTCACTCGGGCACGATGAGCACTTTTCCGATTGCATGGCCTTCGGCCATCATCTCACAGGCCTTCTGCGTCTGCGACACCCGGAAACGCGCCGCAGTAATCGCTTCAAAGTCGACCGTACCGGACTCGATGAGTTTCACCGCCTGGCCAAATTCAGACGTGAACAGGATCGAGCCTACAGTTGTTACTTCCTTGAGCGCAGTCAAATGCAGGTTGATCGCCACCTCGCTGGGCTGGATGATCGACAGAACCGAGATAACGCCCTGCTTGCGCACCGCGCCGAGAGCCAAATTTAGTGCGTGAGGAGAGCCGCTCGCTTCGATCACTGCATCGTAGCTGTCGGCAATCTGATTCATGCTGCCGTTACCAACTACAAACCCTTTCCGCGCGCCGACCTCCAAAGCGGTTTCAACCGCCTTGCCCTTCAAATCGACGACGTCAACCTTGGCGCCCCTTGCGCACGCCCCCACGGTGGTCAGCAAACCCATCGGGCCGCATCCTGTAACCAGAACCTTATTACCCGGCCCGACCCCTGCGCGATTCAGTGCATGCATTGCGCAGGCAAGCGGTTCGGCAAATGTCAGGTGCTCGGGAGCCACCCCATCGGCTACGGCATGACAGCATCTGGCCGGAAAATCGAAATACTCGCGGAAAAAACCATTGATTTGCGGCCTGCTCAAGGCTGAACCCGGAAAGAGCTTGACCGGGCACATGTTGATGTCTCCGTTCTGGCAAGCCTCGCATTGGCCGCATTCAATCACGGGGTTGATTGCGACAAGCTGGCCCACGGCGAAATCATGCCCATTGGGATTCTCGACATATGCACAGGCCTCATGGCCCAGTGTCACAGGGTTCTTCAGTCGAAAACCTGAATTGGAAAAATGCCTGAAGTAATGCATGTCCGTACCGCAAATGCTTGCGGTTGCGAGCTTCAGCCGCACATGACCATCAGGAATGTCCTCCGGCATTTCCGCCGTTTCAATCCGAACTTCACGCGCGGCGGTCAGCAGCGATCTGGTGTAGCCCACTTGTCAGAACCCCACCGAAAATCCGCCATCGACCGGCAAAGTCACGCCCGAAATGTGAGCAGCCCGATCAGACGACAGGAAATAGACAGCATCTGCAATATCTTCAGGCTGGCCGAATTTGCCGCCTGGAATACGGCCTTCGATTTTTGCCCGGCGCGCCGGATCCTTCTCAAGAACTGCGCGTGTCATGTCGGTATCGATGAATCCGGGGGCCACTGCGTTGCAGCGAATGCCGTAGGGCGCACCGTCAACGCATACAGAGCGTGTCAGGCCGATGACAGCGGTCTTGGCTGTCACGTAGGCAGCGGCGGACGGCAGCGCCAGCAATCCGCCCATTGACGAAATATTGACGATTGCCCCGCCGCGATCCCGTTGCAGTTCAACGTAGCGGCCACAGGTCATGAACATCGCTTTCACATTAACCCCGGTCACACGATCGAACTCCTCCGCAGCTACCTCCCAGATCGGCTTCTTCAGATGCATCCCGGCATTGTTTACGAGGACGTCAATGTTGCCTGCCTCGACATGAATTTCGTCGAGGAAAGCAATTCCCTGGCCGAGATCCGCTTCAACATGCCGGACGTCGCCCACTAGGCTGTCCAGTTCCCCTCTCGAGCGGGCCACCACATAGACCCTGTATCCCTCTTCCAGAAAGCGCCGCGTCTGGGCAATTCCCAGGCCCTTGTTTCCGCCGGTGATCACAGCTGTCTTCATTGGTTGGCCTCCAGATGCTTGCGCCAATGCGGGTTTCTTCCGGACAGGCAACTTCCTATCCTGAAGACTGGCTGCAGTATATGCAAGTTTCTTTCAGATATGCAATTCCGGGGGTTTGCAATCTGTTTCTGACTCTCTTGCCGCGAATTCGGAGCCCAACTACCCCACCGGCACAAGAAATAACTCCATTGACTGCTGTCACGACCCGGCGTGACGGCACGCGCAATCCGGTCAGGGTTCGTCGATCTTCAAGGGGATCCTGGCATTTGTTTGGGACGCGGCAGCCATTGAAAGCGGCAACAAACAGCTGAGGAGCAGGATCAACTGAGGCACCGTTGATGCGGCGTCCATGAGCCTCAAACTGTCTGGCTGTGATCAACGGCCTTGGGACGCAACTGCGACAGAAGAATATAGCCTTCATCAACCGGCAAACCCGCTACGGCAACGTGATTGCTGTTGGCGATTCAAGGCCGCTGGCGACTTACTTGGCAGTAACGAGTCCTTTTCTGCGGGGTTCTCGCAGCTACGCCGGTCATTGCCAAAAAAGATGGTCCTTGCGCCACAGCCCGGCAATCCCAAGCGTGGCATTGATCATGAGTGCTTGTGTCATGGCAACTTGTGGCCCCTGCACCGGCATTCAAACCGTCCACTTCTCGCCGCGTGACGCAACATACCAAGCCCAAAGCACATTGACCGAGGTCCTGTGCTGCTCAGGTATCACGTATAGGGATGGATGCCGCGACTCATTGGGCAAGCCATGCTCCTGAGCCTCAAAAGAACGAAGCGTTTTGGGAATTCGCCGATGATCAAATACTCGACTGGTGACATTTTGAAGGCAAACGCGGAAGCAATCGTCAACGCCGTCAACTGTGTTGGCGTCATGGGACGCGGGATTGCACTTCAGTTCAAGAATGCCCACCCGGCGAATTTCGCCGCATACAAGGATGCCTGCAAGCGAAGTGAGGTTCAGCCCGGCAAGATGCTTGTATTCGAGACAGGAACGCTGACAAACCCGAAGTACATCATCAACTTTCCGACGAAGCGCCACTGGCGCAACATGAGCCGGATCGAGGACATCGACTCTGGGCTCGCCGCGTTGACCGAAGAGGTCCAGAAGCGCGCCATCCAGTCGATCGCCATCCCGGCGCTTGGAAGCGGACTCGGCGGACTCAATTGGGACGATGTGCGTCCCCGGATTGACGCAGCGTTCAGCGGAATTTCTGGTCTGGAGGTCTTGGTCTTCAGCCCGGAAAGCGGACCGCGCAGTAACAGATAGCATCAAGTCTTGACCAACCGCTTGGCCGATTTTCCTTCAATTGCTGGCCATTCGGCGGCATTCCCGTCAAGGCCATCCAGGCCTGGAAGTTGAGTGCGGTGCAGGCTTCCAATTTCGGCCAAGAAACCCTCACTTCGTTCGGAGCTGTCGTTGGGTTCCTTCGGGCGGTTACTGCATGCTCCAATGGGCCGCCAACGGATAACGAAGGCTCTGAGCGTCACTCGATGCTGCTGGCCTGATAGCTGGAACGAGCCAGCCACTCCGGGTGGACTTCCACTCCCCAGCCTGGAGCGTCGCCTACTCGGACTTTACCGTCGACGACCTCATAGGGCGAGCGCCTGAACAACCCCTCCTGCCACGGATAGTAGTCGGGGCCCTCGATCGAGAATTCCAGATATTTGCCTGCATTCGGAAGTGCCTTCAGAAGGTGCATCGTGAACAGAGTCACCAGCGAAAGGTTTGCGCAGTGGGGCGTCACCGGAATACCCGCCTCCGAGGCCATGCGGGCCACACGCAACGCCCGGCAGATGCCTCCTACATAAAGTACATCAGGTTGAACAATATCGACCACATGATCGTCGATAATCTGCCGCCAGACCGCCAGGTCACAGTCCTGCTCACCACCTGTGACATCAATTTCGAGCGCCTCCGTGACCTGCCGGGTCTGATCCAGTTCCCAGTATGGGCACGGCTCCTCGAAATGGCAGAATCCGTGATCCTCCAGCATCCTGCCAACCTCAACCGCCCGCTTCGGCGAGTAGCATGAATTGGCATCAATCAGCAGTTCAACATCGGCACCCAAGCCGTCGCGCATGGCGGGTATGAGTTCTTCGGTCCTGCCTGGCCATTCGTCTTGATCGCGGCCGACTTCAGCCCCCGCCCTGACCTTGAATGCCGTAAATCCCATTTCGTCGCGAAGGCGCTTGAGGCGCTCGACTTCATCAGCCGGTGTGATGTCCCGTTTCATGGACGAGGCATAGGCCCTGATCCATCCCGGCGAGCCGCCAAGCAATTCCACCACCGGCTTGCCTGCAATCTTGCCACGGGCATCCCAGATGGCAGTGTCCACTCCAGCCATTGCCCGGCGCAGGTAGGATCCCGGGAATTTGTGCTCGCGTTCGGTAACGAGGTCGAGCAGGTCATCAAGGTCTTCGCTGACATCTCTTCCGAGCATCCAGGGAACGACCTGGCGATGCAGAACCAGCGCCGATATGTCCGAATTGTAGGTAGAGAGTTGCCCCCACCCAGTGGTTCCGCAATCGAAAGTGGCCCTTACAAACCCGACATTCACGTCAGCAAAGGTCTCCAGCTTGCAGAGTTTCATGTTCTGGTTTCCTCAATGATGATGTCGGATGCCTTTTCGGCGACCATAAGGGTCGGCGCGCCGGTATTGCCGGAAGTGATGTTCGGAAACACCGAAGCGTCAACGACGCGCAGGCCAGCGGCGCCGTGAACCCGCAACCTGCTGTCGACCACCGAGTTCTTCACCGAACTGCCCATTCTGCATGTGCAGCAGGGGTGGAAGACAGTGTTTGCGGTCTCTTGGATGAGGCCGAGCAGTTCTGCGTCTTCTGAATCCAGCCCTTCATCACCCATTCTCTCATCTATGATCCCCTTCATCGCATCGGTTTCCGAAAGTCGGTAGATGAAGCGCAATCCGGCGAGCATCTGGTTCCGGTCATCCTCGGTGGCCAGGTAATTCGGCGCTATTTTTGGCGGTTCCCCCGGATAAGGAGAGCGGATGGAAATGCTTCCCGTGCTCGTCGGCCTGCAGGGATTGAAGCTCAGAAGGAACCCCGGAAAACTGTCCGGCAGCAGCAGCGGGCGTTTGCCTTCAGGCATTCTCGTATAGCTTGCGGGCGAAAAATAAAGCTGGATGTCCGGATGCCGTTGCTCTGGCGCGCTTCTTACGAAACCACCGACCTGGTTCACGCTCATCGACAACGGTCCGCGCCTGGTGATGAGATAGCGCAACCCGATCAGCACCCGCCCTGTCCAGGGTCGAAGCACCTGATTGAGCGTGGGAAATCTGCTCTTGAATGCAAGATCTACGCACAGATGATCCTGCAGGTTCTGACCGACTGCCGGCGAGTCCACTATCGGCCGGATACCCGCGTCCTTGAGCGCATCCGGCCGGCCGACACCAGAGAGTTGCAGCAGTCTCGGCGAGTCCACAGCACCTGCCGACAGGATGACTTCCCTTCTGGCCCGTGCGACCAGCCGCCTGCCAGCCTGCACAAACTGCACAGCCGTGGCGCGACTGCCCTCAAACTCAATGCGCTCGGCAAGCGCATGCTTGAGCACACGGAGATTGGGACGCTTCAATGCAGGATGCAGATAGCTGGTTGAAGCCGAAGCCCTGAAGCCACCGCGTGTGGTCGTCTGGTAGTATGCTGCGCCCTCGTAATCCGTCCCGTTATGGTCCTCGGTGAATGGATGTCCGGCCTCAATGCAGGCCTTGATGAATGAACCACACAGCGAATGAACTTCGCCGGACCTGTCGGCCACTGGCTGTGGACCGCCGATCCCGCGCGCTGAACTGGCGGGCCCCGACCAGTCCTCCAACTTCCTGAACCACGGCTCGACATCCGCCCAGGACCAGCCGTCGGCACCAGCAGACTGCCAGTCCGCATAATCATTCGGAAGTCCTCTCGCATAGACCATTGCGTTGATCGAACTGGAGCCGCCCAGGATCTTTCCCCGGGGCCAGTAGATCGAACGCCCTCCAAGCCGGCTTTCGGGTTCGGTCTCGTATTTCCAGTTGACCCGGCCGTCATGGAAACACCTGCCGTATCCGATTGGCATCCGAACCCATATGCTCCGGTCCGAGCCTCCGGCCTCGATCAGAAGCACCCTGCGGCGACCGTCCTCTGTCAGGCGGTTTGCGAGCACGCAGCCTGCGGACCCTGCTCCAACAATGACAAAGTCATATTCACCATCCAGAAGACTCGATGGCGATTGCGCCGGGTTCGGATCTGACCAGTGGGTCACTGCCGTTCAGCTATCGAATTGCCAGCCTGTCCCCCTATGCCGGCGGCACGGGGCTGGCCCACGCTACGCGGCGGCGCGAAGCTCTTTGATCCTGTCATATGCGTCATTGGCGGCGGCCAACTTGCGTTCCCCGATCTTGCGCATCTCCTCGGGCAATCCACGCGCCATCGCCAGATCGGGATGGTTCTCCTTGAGGATCTTCCGGTGCGCCTGCTTGATTGCCTCATCGCTGGCATCGGGCCGCACTCCAAGAATCTCGTAGGGATCGTCCTTCGCCTGTTGGGTCGCCCGGCGGCTTCCGTATATGAATTCCAGGCGGCGAAGATCGTGTTCCTGAATGCCAAGAATGCCGGCCACATCCGCAATGAATTGGCGTTCTGCCGGGTGATAGTTGCCGTCGACACTGGCGATTGAGAGCAGCGCGGCGATGACGTTCCTGCACATCTCACGGTCGTGCCCGAAGATCTGAAACACCTGATGGGCGTAGATTTCATAGCCAGCGGCATCCTGTTTTGCCTGGTTGAATATAACCCCGACAGCCTCGATCTCGCTCTCCTGAAACGCGAAGGCTTTCCTGAACGCAGCAATCTCGTCCCGAGTGACCCGGCCATCCACCTTGCAGAGCTTTGCTGCCAGGATAACGACGGAAAACATGAACGCAGCCTGCCGTTGCTCCGGCGAGTCGATGCGTTCTGCAGCTTTGGTCCGGCGGGACTTCCGGTCGGCGACCATGTGGCCCGCGGCAGCTCCGACGAGGGCCCCAATCGGCCCGCCAATGGCAAATCCCAGAACACCGCCCCAAAGCTTGCCAAGTACACCCATGCCGGAATTCCCCTCCGCTGCCTGCGATGCCACTATCCGACCCGACCCCGCTTGCCAAGAATGCTGCCACTGCCGGCAATCGTCTCAAGCAATCGCTTCACTGGAGCGGACTGCGTCTGCGTTTCAACTGCAGCTATTGGTGTGCCGTAAGAAAGAGGCTGTTGCCAGACGGCCAGAACGGCGATTGGCGCAAGCCAACCGATAGAACAGAATTGCTACCCATCAGGCGGATGGAATGATGGCTCCGGCAGCCGGAAGTATTGGTGCTTTGCCGCTACCGGCGATGGATGCGATCTACTGGCCAGGAACCAGCTTCTGGGATTGGCAGCAGAGCCTCAACACATCCACAGCCGGATCTGATGAAGGTCCGGCAATTGACCATTTCCTTGGAAGACCCGAGCGAAACCCGGCACGGTTCACGGACGGCCGCCTTGCCTCAAACCGCTTGCAACCTGCCCGGATTGACTGTCAAGGTTGCCGCGAAGCTGGTACCGCCGCCCGTTCGCTGGGTGGCAACGCCAGCAACCCGGCAGGCAGTTGAACCGGATTGGCGCAGGGATGGCAGATCTCCAACGGCCCAGAAACGTCCTGATTGTCGTCATTGATCAGTTGAGAGCCGAATGCCTGAACCTGGCAATCGGCGGCAATCTTGCCATGCCGAACCTGAACGGCTTCAAGAGGTCGGCAACAACCTTCAATCGCCACTATTGCGTCACGGTTCCCTGCGGTCCGTCTAGGGCAAGCCTTCTCACCGGCCTCTATGCCATGAACCACCGGGCGTTGCGCAATGGTACACCGCTGCGCGCGGACATTTCCAACCTTGCGATCGAGTCGCGCAAGCACGGCTATGAGCCATTGCTGTTCGGATACACCGACAGCTCAGGAGACCCTCGCAACCACCATCCGAACGATCCCGGCATCAGAAGATATGAAGGCGTCATGCCGGGCTTCACCGAGATCGTCGAAATGCGGATGGAGTCGGGAAGCTACCCCTGGAGGGCCAGCCTGTTCGAGCGGGGCTACGACCTTCCGGAATACAGCGAATTCTATGCGCCCCGGACATTCGACGCTCAAACTGGCCCGCAGCCTCAGGACCCTTCCTTCTACAAGGCCGAAGACAGCGACACCGCGTTTCTGGCAGATGCCTGCTTGAGGGAGTTGGCCGTTCGCTCATCCTCTTCCTGGCTGGCATTGCTGACCTTCATTCGCCCGCATCCGCCCTTCATAGCCCCGGAGCCATACAATCGGCTGCATGATCCGACGAAGCTTGCGCAGCCGAAGCGAATGCCGACAGCAGAAAGCGAGGCTGGCGTTCATCCATTCATCGCCACCGGCGTGACAGACGGAGCGATCGGGTCCACGGTCCAAGGCTACGGGAACGGCCTCGACAATGAGTCGGAGCGCGATGTCAACGCTCTGCGGGCCGTCTATTACGGGCTTGCAAGCGAGGTCGATCATCACATCGGCCGCATCATCCGGTTCCTCAAGGAACAAGGAATGTACGACAACACGCTGATTGCCATTACCAGCGACCATGGCGAAATGCTTGGCGACCGGCGGCATTGGGGCAAGCAAACGATATTCGAGGAAGCCTTCCATGTGCCATTGCTGATCAGGGATCCGGAACGGAGCGCGATGCACGGCCAGGAGGTTGATGAATTCACTGAGTCGGTTGATTTGACGCCCACTGTCCTTGACTGGATTGGGGAGGATTGGCCGACCGCCATGAACGGGCTGTCACTACTCCAACATCTGGATGGGCATCGACCTGTCGACTGGAAGGATTGCAGCTTTGCCGAGTTTGACTATGGCGAGCCGGACAAGCCGAGCCGCAGACAGCGGGAACTGCGTATCGGCTTCCGGGAGGCCAATCTGGCCATCCTGCGCGAACACAGATTCAAGCTTGTCCACTTCAACGGTGGACTGCCGCCCCTGCTCTTCGACATGGAGTCACCGGAAGGCGAAACGCGGAACCTGGCCGAAGATTCAGCCTATTCAGGCGAACTGTTGCGCCTGACGCGCAAGATGCTGGATCACAAGATGCGTCATGCCGACCACGCGCTGTCGGACCTGAAAGTGACGGGCGAGGGAACCGTCAGCTACCGGCGCTGACGCTCTCTGTCACAGGGGGCGCTGCCACCTCCTGCAATTCCTGCCAACGATGGCAGGCAACATTATGGCGTCCCTCGACATTCTCCAGAGCCGGCTCGCTGGTGCGGCAGATGTCGATCGCAAACGGACACCTCGTCTGGAACTTGCAGCCTGGGGGTGGATTGGTCTGGGAAGGGATTTCGCCTTCAAGCTTCTGCGCCTTGCCCCGGTCATCCGGATCAAGTGACGGAATGGCCGATAGCAGCGCCTTGGTGTAGGGGTGCTTTGGCGCAGAGAACAGTTCCCTCGTCGGGGCGGTTTCCACCAGCCTGCCAAAATACATCAGCGCCACATGATCACAGGTGTGGGCGACCACGCTCAGATCGTGGCTGATGAACAGGAAGGTCAGGCCAAGTTCGCTTTGAATCGACTTGAGCAGATTGAGAATGTCCGCCTGGATGGACACATCAAGGGCTGCAACGCTCTCATCCGCCACCACAAAGCGCGGCCGCGAAACCAGCGCCCTGGCGATTGATATCCGCTGGCGCTGCCCGCCGGAAAACGCATGCGGAAACCGCCGCAAATGCTCAAGGTTCAGCCGGCATTTTGCTGCGATCTCCCTGACCCTCTCGTCGGTTTCCTGGCGCGACGAGGTCAGTTTCATGACTTCCAGAGGCTCGGCGATGATGTCCCTGACTGTCATGCGCGGACTCAATGCCGCATAAGGGTCCTGAAAGATCAGTTGGGCGCGGGAATGATAATCCCGTTGTTGCTGGCGGGTCAGCGAACCCAGATCGTAATCGACTTCATCATCAGTGTAAGTCACCTTGCCTTCGGTGATCGGATTGGCCAGCAGCAAGGCGCGCCCGAGTGTTGTCTTGCCCGACCCTGACTCTCCCACCAGTCCGAAGAACTTCCCCTTTTCGATGTCAATGCTGACATCCTCGACAGCATGGACAAAGGTCTTCTCAGAGAGCAGGCCACCGCCCAGAGGAAAGCGGACAGAGAGATTGCGCGCCGATATCAGGATGTCGTTGCTCATGCCGCGTCCCGCGCTGCTTCTATCAGGTGACAGGCGGCACTGTGGTTTGCGCCAACGGGATTGAAGACCGGCATCGACCGCATGCAGACATCGCCGATCAGTGACGGGCACCTTGTATGGAAGACGCATCCGGCGGGCCGTTCCAGCGGCGACGGAATATCACCGGCGACGGGGGTCAGTGGTGCGTCGAGATCTTCCAACTTCGGCAGCGCCGCCAGCAGTCCCTGGGTGTAGGGATGGGCCGGGTTCCGGATAACCTCCCGCACGGGGCCGTGTTCGACCAATTTCCCGAGATACATGACCGCGACCTCGTCGGCAGTCTGGGCGATAACCCCGAGATCATGCGTGATGAAGATGATTGCCATTCCGAAGTCTGCAACCAGATCCTTCATCAGGTCGATCACTTGCGCCTGGATCGTAACGTCGAGGGCAGTCGTTGGTTCGTCGGCGATCAACAACTTGGGCCGGGTCGACAGCGCCATGGCGATCATGGCGCGCTGGCGCATGCCTCCGGAAAGTTCGAACGCATACTGCCGGAAGCGTTTGGAAGCATCCGCAATGCCGACCCTCTCCAGCATCTGGACCGAATGGCTCTCGGCCTCCGAGCGGGACATGTCGCTGTGTATGAGCAACTGCTCCACCATCTGGTCGCCGATGGTGATCGCAGGTGCAAAGCTGGCCATTGGTTCCTGGAAAATCATTGAGATCGACCCGCCGCGGACGACCTGGAGCTCGCGGCTGGTCTTCAGGGACATGATGTCCACCGGGCCGTAATCCAGATTCAGCATGATGCGGGTGTTGTCGCCATAAACGGCGTTGCCGGAGTTCAGCTTCATCAGGGATTTGGCAGTGACAGATTTGCCCGAACCACTCTCGCCGACCAGTCCGAGAATCTTGCCGCGCTGCAGGTTGACCGAAACGTCGTCAACTGCCGTAACCCTTCCCTCGTCCGTATCGAACTGGATGGTCAGATTGCCGATTTCCAGAAGCGGCTTCATTTCTGGATATCCGCATAGGGATCAGCAGCGTCCCGTAACCCGTCCCCGACAAAAACGAAGGCCATTACCAACGTGATGAAGAAGAGGACCGGGATGAAGTACCACTGGTAGTTGAGAAGCACATCGGCATTGGTGACGTTCTGCAGCATCACCCCGAGCGAATTAACCGGATCCTTGAGGCCAAGTCCTATGAAGCTCAATGCCGTTTCGGACAGGACCATATAGGGAAACGAGATCACCAGATCGACGATGATGTAACTGGTGAAACTGGGCAGCAGATGGCGGCGTATGATGTGGCTTGAGGAAGCGCCGCAGAGCTGGGCCGCGAGCACATATTCCTGGTTCCTTTCGGACAGCAGGTGCGTGCGCACCCTCCGGGCAAGCGTCGGCCAGCCTATGAATCCCAGAATGATCGAGATGAAGAAGAACCTCGTTTCGGCACTCCATTCGTCCGGCACGAAAGCGGCCAGCGCCATAAACAGCGGGATTGCTGGTACCGTCCTGACGGCATCAGTGAACATCTGCGCCGCAGAGTCGATATAACCGCCGTAATAGCCGGATACCCCTCCTATAATCAGCGCCAGAACAAAGGCTATCAGAACACCGATGGTGCCAACCGCAAGCGACGTGTTGATGGCGTGCAGTGTTCTCGAGAAGATGTCCTTGCCGCTGGCGTCCGTTCCGAAGAGATGGATCTTGCCCTCCTCAACACCGAAGAGATGCCGGTCGAACGTCAGGAACGGAATCCTGAACAGGGTGTATTCCGATCCTTTGGGCAGGAAGGTCAGGTAGCGGCGCTTGTCACGATTGACTTCGGTGACCCACCGGAAGTTGGTCTGAATGGAGCGCGTGCGCTCATAGGAATAGATGAAGGGCCGCCATGAACACCCATTCTCGTCGCAGAACTTCGGGATCTGCGGCGCGCCGTTGGTGTAATCCTTGTTCCTTCCGGCTACCGTGGGATCGTATGGAGACAGGAATGGCGCAGCCAATCCGCATATCACCAGGAAGAAAAGGATATATGCGGCGATCATTGCCGACCGGATCCTCCGGAACCTCGCCCAGATGAGCTGGCCCTGGGATGCGGTGAAATAGGCTTCCTTCAGCTTCTGGTCGACATTCGGGTCGGTGGTGTTTTCTGGTTGGGCGATCTCCGTCATCGGTCTTATCTCAGTATGCTCCTGCGGACCCGCGGGTCGATCAGCGCCAGCAGGATATCGGTAAGGAAATTCAGGGTGACGATGCTGGCGGTCAACAAGAAGATGATGGCGCCGGCCAATTGCTGATCATTCGAGCGAGCCAGGGCTTCGATCAAAAGCGCACCCGCTTCGGTCAGCGTCATGATCAGTGCGACAATCGGCAATTCGTTGAAGATACGGTTCAGGTCGAACCCGAGCGAATTGATGATCGGTCCGAGGGCGTGACGGGCCGGATAGCGCATGATCAAGCGGCGCCCTGATACGCCTCGCGCCGCAGCGGCGGTCACGTAGAGCTTGCCGATCTCGTCGGACATAAGGGCGCGCACTGTCTGGATCGCGAATGCTGTCGCCGACCAGCCGAGAATGAAGACCGGCAGCCAGACATGGCCGAGAAAATCCATGACGCGCGCATACGACCACTCGGCATCGCGGAATTCGCTGGAAAACAGCCCGGTCAGGCTCTCACCGAACTGCACGGTGAAGAAGAGCATGATCAGAAGCGCAAGCAGGAAGTTCGGCAGGGCCAGTCCCAGATAGCTGACCAGGCGGAGAGTATTGTTCAGCAACGGACTGTTGGCCGTCACAGAGATGATGCCCACCGGCACTGCGATGACGTAGGCAAGTATCAGCGACGTTATGCAAATCCCGAACGAAATCCAGAACTTGTCGCCGAGCAGATCGTTGATGTTGACCCGCAGGATGCAGCTGTCGCCGAACTCGCCGCGGAAGGCGTTACCAACCCAGGTTGTCCAACGGACCAGGAATGGCTTGTCGAGTCCGAGACGGGCCCGTTCCGCGTCAATGTCCTCGGTGGTGATCTGGAGGCCCTGAGTGTTCTTGTAGGCGAGGTAGCGCTCGGCGCAATCGCCCGGAACGAGTTCCATAAGGCTGAATACGATAAGCGAAACAAGGAAGAGGGTAATGCAGGCCATGACTGCGCGCACGAGCGTGAATCTGGCAAACTGCAGCATGCTCCTCCCCCGGTTGGGATCAGCCAAGAAAAGTTCCGCTGGACAGCGGATGCGGCGGGCGGAAAGTCCCGCCCGCCGCCATCATAGTGCTATTGGATTACTCGTCCAAGTACCATTGAGTCGCCCGGTACGGATAGGTCCGGTAGAACTCGTAGGAGTGCGTCTTGAACTCGGTGACGTTCTTGAGGGCATTCCGGTGGAAGACCGGGTTCGGCCCGTGAACCGTTCCGATGAACAGCAGGTTGCCTGTCATGTTCTCCACCAGACGCTGACCAAGCATCTCGAATTCCGCCGAACCGACTGCGGCCGACTGGAGAGCGTTGATGTCATCGACGAGTTGCATGACGTAGTCCGGCGGTTCAACACCGGCGCTGCCATTGGAGTCGATCCACTCAGCCCAAAGCATGCCCGTCCTGATACCAAAATAGTTCTCGAACGGCGGCACCCAGAGCTCGTTGTTACCCAACACGATCGCCAGAGGCTGACTCTTGCGCCACATCAGGACATCAAGCTGGTTTGCAGACTGAGCCGACCGGTACTCGTCCGGCGTCACTTCCTTGACAGTAGTCTGGACACCGACATCAGCCCAATACTGTCCAACCAGTTCAACGAGTTGCCCGGCAATGCCCTGAGTCGAGAACTGCATGTTCAGAACGATCTTGTCGCCGTTGGGCAGTTCCCTGAATCCGTCCCCATCCGTGTCGACCATGCCGACCTCGTCAAGAAGCGAGTTCGCCAGGTCGGGATCGTATTGGGTGTAGTGGGACAGCCAGCTGTCGTCGATGAAATCCGGCTTCGGCGAGAAACCGATATACTGGCGAGGTTCACCAAGTCCGAAGAACGCGATCTCGTTCATTTCGTCGCGGTTCATCGCAACTGACATGGCCTGCCGGAACCTGAGGTCACCGAAGACTTCCCGCTTCGCGAGATCTTCGGAAGTGACATTGAAGGCCAGCGTCGGGATCGTGATCTCGGGCTTCAGCTGGATGGTGTAGTCACCAGCTTCCTGGTTTTCGAGCAGCATCGGCGCCGAAGGCAGTTGCAGGGACTGCGACTTGTAATCGACCTCGGCATTGACCAGCTTCAGGATGCGGACTTCATTGTCGTTGATGTAGACCTCGTCCTGCTCGCTGATGTACGGGAGCTGATTGCCCTGCGTGTCAACGATGTGGAAGTACGGGTTCGCAACCAGGTGCCTGCCTTCAGTCGTGTCGGCAGTGTAGATGTGCGACTCCAGAGTTGGGACCACATCAGCCGGCAGATTGCCGACCAGGTCTGGCTGGCTCAGCAATGGCGAGGGCGTATCCGTCCAGTCCGAGTTTCCAAAATATGCAGCAATCACCGCGAGGCCATTCTCGAAGCCTGCTTCCTGGGCAAGGCTGTCCGCGTCCGGATTGATGTCCGGATGGTAGCGTCCAAGGAAGTGCTTCGGCTGGAAGCCCTGTGCGAATGAAGTCGCAAAGTGCGCCAGCAGTCCGGGCTTGGGAGCCGGAAGATGAAAGGTGACTGTTTGCGGGTCAACCACTTCGACTTCCATCCGTTCGCCAGCAACCAGGACGTAATCCTTGGCCTTCGGGATGACATTCGGGTCAAGCGACAGGTTATCGTACCAGAATTTGACATCCTCGGCGGTAAAGGGAGCGCCGTCCGACCATTTGTGACCCTTCCTGAGGAAGAAGGTCAGCTTGGTATAGTCGTCGTTCCATTCCCAACCCTTGGCGATATTCGGGACGATCGTCACGAGATCATCCAGATAGCGTACGAGGTTGACGTGGCGCACCGACAGGAAGTCGGAGGTGCCGGCCTCGGTCGCGTTGGACAGCACATCAAGCGTGCCGCCATACTTGCCGATGGAGTCATAGGGAGCATAGACGAGCGGCTCCTCCGGGATACGCTCCGCCAGCGGCGGCAGCTCCGGGTTGCCCCGGATCCGGGCGTTCAGATCCCCGATTTCCGGGTTTGTGCTGAACTCCATCGTGCAGTTTGCGAGCGCCTCGAACTCTGCAAGTTCGTATTGCTGCGGGAACTCACCCGCCGGAACACCCATCGGGTCTGCGACGGTCACGGCTGGGCAGTTGGCGAGCGCCGTACCGGCGGACGCAACTGCGGCCATGAACGCGAGGAAGAACTTCCTGTTCATGTCGTTTTCCTTTCTTGCAATTTGTGAATCGGTTGAATCTATCCGTCCCCCCGGAATTCACCGGATACGGGATTGCATCCAGATTGCCACCAGAGTCAAGCATGCTTGCATGAAGCTTGAGTGAATGTTCTTGACCTGAGTCAGTTACAGGCCGTTTGCTGCTCGAAACTGCCGTTAGTTTCGCGTTCCGGGGCCGGAATTCGGGCAAGGGAACTGCGCCACCGGGCGCCACTGCGCATGGGGCAGGTATCGCGGCTGATAGCTGTATGCCGTAATGCCGCCAAGACACGGATCCGTTACGTCCGGTCATGTCCTCAGCACACGTTGGGCCATGGACCCTGGATTTGGACTGGCAGCGGGGCAGTAAAGGCTTGGCGGCCAGCTGGTTCACATTCAGCTTGACCAAGCACGCTTGCTTGATGTTCCTGCGTTCACGGAAGAAGGGCGGAGCCTAGCTCGTGATCTGGTCCATATTCACGTTCATTATGCTCGAACGCTGCCAACGACAGTGCAACTACACGACCTTGCCTGCTTGGACGCGGCTTGGAAACTGCTCACGCTATCCTATCTCCTTGAAGCTCACCGATCGGTGACTTGGTGAGGAAGCAAGCGAATTTGATGATGAAGATAGAGATGAAACAACGGAGGGCCAAGTAATGAGTGATCGCGGTCTATATTCCGCACTCTACGGCCAGCTTCGCGACTGCGCCGAGTTAATCGATGACGTGATCGTCGATCTTGAGACAGCGGGACGCGTGAGCACTGAAAAGCGACGCCGAACGCTTAGCGGCTATTTCCGCGCGCTGGAAGCGGCCCCCGCATCGAATGTGAGTGCAGCGTTATTGTGGAACGTACTCTGCGAGAACAAGGCACAGCAACGAGCCGACTGGTCTGAGGTCGCGGATGCGATCGATCGCTGCGATGCGTCGGACGGTGTAATGGGGCAACTCAAAGATCTGGCGCAACTCTTGGAGGTGGAACGCGCCGAGTTGAATGCGAGGATACGCGGTTCGAGTGCTCGATGAGTATTTCGAAGCCTCGCTTACACAACTTGTCGCACGGGGACGATTGCCAAAAGAGAACCCGCGCGACCTGCCGCGGGTCCACGACAGCCTGATCCGGGCCTGCAATCTCGAGCTCGACGATATCATTGCTAGGCTACGTGAGCTTCAGGAACCGCCCCAAACAAGTTAATACCCGCCAATCAGACGGTCCTTGTTGGCCAGCACCAAAATCTGACAGCACCATGCCTTCACTGCAGATTGTCCAATGACGTAATTGAAACGCTCGCGACCGTTCCTTCGGCAGTTTACGACCGCTGCAACATCCACCCTACGCGGGCGGTCAATCAGGTGCAAAATGACTTCTTCAGCACCAGAGGCCAAGCGGGTCTTGCCGGGATTTCATCCCGATGCCAGCGCCGCCCTAATATGAAACCGACTCTATTCCTGATCTATCGGCGGATCACCGAGTACGCCTCCAGGTCCGTACAGGAGCGCATCCAAAGGGATTCCGAAATGCTCATGAAGTGCCTGAGCCATCTGTCTTGTGACAGTGCGTTTGCCGGAACGCACTTCCGCAACTTTGGTACGACTTCCGATAATCGGAATCAGATCGCTTGGGCTCAATACTCGTTGATCCAAGTAGAATTCGATCATACCCACTGGTCCAGGATAGCCCATCGGCACATGTTCGTTTTCGTATATCTCGACAAGATCGGCCAGCACATCGAGTTCTTCGGATTCAGGGCTGCCAGACTCCGCATCCATCAAGGCATCAATTCGCAATAGCGCGGCTTCGTATTCCGCTTTGGTTGGGATAGGTTTGACCTTACCTCCAACCATCTTGTATCTCCTTCATGTCAGGGCGTCATGTACGGCGTGGGTTCCGATGACGCAGTTCCAGTGGGAGTGTTTACGACCGTCAATCCTCACGAAGAGGCGAGTGTCAACGCATTCAATGTTGAAAACCACGCGCTTACGCCGAGCGATGCTGGCGCTGTGGCAATTCGCCTTCAGCCTCGCTCTTCAATGCCCAATCACTGTCCCTGACTTCGAACTTCCAGGAGAGCAGCATGAACACCGCCTTGGCACTGGAGGAAATTGACCTCTCCACCGCACTAGGAATAGAGACTGCATCACATAAGGCATGTATGCATTTGACGGCTAAATTCAGCCACTGACTTGCCCGGTCACACCCGACAACCTCACAGACGAGTCTGCCAATGTCATTCAAGATTAGACCACCAGCCCTAGTTGTTCCCGAAGACAACCCGTTTAAGAACGATCAACTAGAAAGAAAGGAGCCAGTCGAAGCATTGGCTCGGTTGGTTCGAACTGTCAGCGGGCCCTGTGTTGTCGCTGTTGACGCAGGGTGGGGGATGGGAAAAACAACATTCCTGGATATGTGCAGTGCGCATCTCAAAGGAAACGGTACTCCCGTCGCCATGTTCAATGCATGGGAAACCGATTTTGCAAACGAACCATTTCTTGCACTGTCTGAAGAGTTGGCCGCAGCGCTAATGTCAAATGTTGATCACGATACCAACAGATTCGACCCCACTACGGCGCAAGAACTTAGAAGACGAATTGCGAAGGTACGCGCTACTGCAGGCCTGGCCCTTCTCAAGGCGTTCCTAGCTTCTGCGGTAGGAAACAACTTAGCAGATGCTGTAGTAGAGGCGGCAAACGCTTGGACCAACGGTGAAGATGGGGACTCTTCACGATATGGCGAGGCACAGGCAGCCATTAATGATTTTCGCAACACCTTGCAAAGGCTTGCGAGTGAGCACCCGAGCAGGCAACCAACCGTGGTCATTGTGGATGAGTTGGATCGATGCCGGCCATCCTACGCGGTCGAACTATTGGAGACCGTAAAGCACTTGTTTTCGGTTGAGTGTATTATCTTCATCCTTGGAATAAATCGCAGCCAATTGGAGACGTCCATTCGGTCACTCTACGGCGCTGATTTTGATGCAAGTGTATACTTGAGGCGATTTATTGACATCGAATTTCGCCTTCCACAAGCGGCAAGACAGAGTTTCATTGACTGGAATATGGACGAAATTGAACAACAACTAGGCGGTAACGATTGGCGGGCAAGAGACTGCTGGAGCAGTATGCCCAGAAAGTGGCTTGAAGAGTTCTTTGGAAATCAAAAACCTGATCTACGTACTGTGCAGCAGGCGCTTCAGCGACTTGGGTTGGTCATCGCCATGCTGGACGAAAGAGATGACAACGAGACGCACCTGATGGCGACGATCGCGATAATCCTCCGCACGCTTGAACCCGAACTCTACGATCGGCTTGAAGCAGGAACCGCTACTGATGATGAAGTCATAAACTCTCTATTTGAGTGGGCGAGCGAAGAATTTTGGTATCGCAGCGACGATGCGGAGAATTTTGTACTCCGCCTAATCGGGGCAGCGTGGGGTAACCAGTCCACTGGTGAGCACAGTTCCAGCGTGGAGTCCCCCTTTGTTTCCCAATGCAGAAGCATGACAAAAAAATCCACGTCACGCTCAAATGAGACGTTATACGTTTGCCATAATTCATCAAGCGTGATCAGTTATATGGTTCAACACAACACTATTGAGAAAATGTTGGAGTGGCGACGAAAATATGAGAGAGCAAGTAGGTTACTGGAGCTTGTGTCCTATGATTTTGACAATCAACGGATGGACTGAGAATATCCCACGCTAATGCGGGTCGTAAAGATGTATTCTAGAGCTAGAAGGAAGCTCATCTGTCATTCAGAGTTGACCCCTGCACGAAGCCGATCATCAAGATTCCAGTTTGCACCTGCAAGCATCGGTTGCACGAACTATGGAGGCTTCAAGAATACCTAGCGCAGCATCCAACTGCTCGTCCGTAATCGTCAGCGGTGGCGAAAGCGTTAGCATCGATCCCTGGGAGATCTTGAAGGATAGGCCATGATCAAGGCAGTCATAGAAAATAGATTCGGCCAATTCGGGAGCAGTCACCCCATTGCTCTTGTCATCGACGATCTCAACTCCGAATAGCAAACCGCGCCCGCTCACATCACCGACTACAGGGCTGGTTTTCCCAAAGCTTTTCAGGCGGTCATGTGCCCTTGCACCCAATTCTGCCGCCTGCTGAACAAGGCCTTCCTCCTTGATCACATCCAGTGTCGCCAATGCTGCACGCGCTGTTACGGGGTTCTTTTCGTGCGTATAGTGACCGATTGCGAATTCACCGCACACATCAAGGTCTGTTCGAGCAATCACCGCGGCGATCGGCAGAACTCCGCCTCCCAGCGCCTTGCCGACTACAACCATGTCAGGAGTTACACCCTCGTGCTCAAATGCAAAGAACTTGCCGGTCTTTCCAAGTCCCGTCGGAATCTCATCGAAGATCAGCAGGGATCCATTTGCGTCGCAGGCCTCACGCACTTGCTGCCAATAGCCATCTGGCGCCAGGTGAGGTATTGCCCGCATCGGCTCGGCGATCACAGCGGCAACATCGCCTTCCCTTTCCAGAACGTAGCGCACCATGGACGCACAGGCGAGGCCACAGGTGGCCGGATCCTTGTGACCATAGTGGCAGTTGCGACAATTGAAGGGAGCTACATGCTCGGCCCCTGGCAGCAATGGACCGGCAATGTGTGACCGGAAGGTTGCTTCTCCCCCGATCGACGAGGCTCCGAAACCGGCGCCGTGGAAGGAGTCCCAAAATGAGATGGTCTTGAACCTGCCGGTCGCCGCTCTGGCAATCTTTATGGCAATCTCCATCGCATCAGAGCCGCCAGTCGCAAACAGGCACTTGCCGAGTGGATCCGGCGCCAGCGCCGCGAGCCTTTCAGCCAGTTGTACGGCCGGTTCATTTGTGAATCTGCGGGGTGAGAATGGCAGTTCGTCAAGCTGCTCCTTGATTGCAGCAATCACCTTCGGATGCCCGTATCCGACATGATGGACGGAGTTGCCGTGGAAATCCATCACCCGGTTGCCTTCGGCATCCTCGATCCAGATGCCTTCCGCCTTCGCTGCAGTCATCGCACATGGCGTCGACAGGCTTTGGTGCATGAAGACAGCGGAGTCCCGTTCGATCAGCTCATGGGACTGTTTTGATTGCGTGGCGCCCTTCCAGGCGAGCCTGGAAGTTGAGCGGTTGGATTCTCCTTCAGTGTGCCGCATTCAATCCTATTGGCTTTCGGCCCATACCCCGGTCAACTCCAGGGAAGCGAGAACGTCTTGATGTTCGTGTAACTCTTCATGGCCTCGATGACGCCTTCCTTGTAGCCGAGCCCACTATCCTTGATACCACCAAAAGGAGACATCTCGATCCTGTAGCCAGGGACCTCCCAGATGTTCACCGTTCCAACCCTCAATCCCTGGATGTATTTCTGCATGCGGTCGAAGCGGTTCGTGCAAACTCCGGCGGATAGACCAAACGCCGTCGAGTTTGAAATAGCGATCGTCTGCTCGTCGTCATCAGGAACCCTGATGACCGGAATGACCGGCCCGAAGGTCTCCTCCATTACAAGCTCGGCAGCAGGCGGAACTCTGTCCAGGACGATTGGCGGCAGCAAGGCGCCACTCCTGCCAGGATTGTACAGTATCTCCGCCCCAAGCTCTCCAGCGTTTTCTACCCTCTCCTCGAATAGCTTTGCCGCCGCCTCGCTGACAACCGTTCCAAGGTCGGTTTCGGGGTCCATTGGATCGCCAAACCTGATTGCCCTGGCGCGCTCCAGCACAAGTGGAACAAAGCGGTCAGCTACACTCTCCTGGCACAGGATCCTCTTGACAGCCGTGCACCGTTGGCCGGAATTCTTGGTGGCGCCAGCCACTGCCAGATCGGCCGCCCGGGCGAGGTCGTCGTCATCAAGATCATTGAGCACGATCAGCGGATCGTTTCCTCCAAGTTCAAGTACTGTCCGCTTGTAACCGGCGGTCTCGGCGATCAGCTTGCCGACCCTTACCCCGCCCGTGAATGTGATCAGGTCTATGTTGGGATTGGTGACCATCTCAGGCCCGATCACCTCCGGGCAGCCTGTCACTACCGAGAACATCTCTGCGGGCAGCCCGGCCTCCATCAGCAGGTCTGCAAGGCGAAGTGCGGACAGAGGTGTCAGTTCTGTTTGTTTGCAAACCAGGCAGTTGTTGGTTGCAATCGATGGCGCCACCTTGTGCGCCACCATGTTCAGCGGATGGTTGAAGGGCGTGATTGCCGAGATGGCCCGCAACGGCTCGCGCAATGTGAAGATCTTCCGGGCCTTTCCTTGCGGCGTCAAATCACAGGAGAAGATCTCTCCGTCATCCTGGATGCAAAGCTGCCCGGCCAGATTGAACACGTCACAGGCGCGGCCAACCTCATAAAGTGAGTCCTTTAGTGAAATCCCGAGCTCAAGCGTAAGTATCTGAGACAGGGACTCCTTTTCGCTTTCCAGGAGTTCGGCGGTACGAAACAAAATGCGCTGACGCTCATACCGTGTCAGTTTGGGCTCGTAGCTGGCTGCTTTGGCCAATGCCTTCGCTGCATGCTCTGCCCGCCCCTGCGGAACCGTACCGATAACCTCGCCCGTATAGGGGTAGTGCACCGGAATTGTCTCGTCTGTTCCGACATTTTCTCCGGCAATACGCATTTGCTCGGCAAGTGGACTGGCGACGGTTTTCATACTAGCTCTCCAGACTGGCTGCTCGGGCAGCCACGTGAAACGCATCATAGTTTCGCAGGTATTCGGGGCGCCCGAGGTTGATTGTCCGATTGACGATAAACGGCACCCACCGTTCAGTCAGCCCTCCGTGCGACCGCAATGGTGCATCCAGTTCATCAAGCTGGTGACGCTCACGCGATGTGCCCAGCACTGTTCCAGTGCTCGAAACAACCACAACATCCCCGATGCGGTCGCGCGGCAGTTCGAACTTGCTCGCTGCCTCATCACCGGTCAGTACAAGCATGATGCCAGTCCGGCGCTTGAGTTCACGTACAAGCCAGTTGACATCGACTGAAGGTTCCAGGTGAATGACCGCAAATGAACCGAGAGCGCCGTGGTGGACCACATAAGGGTCCGTGATTGGCAGGATCACCCGCGAGTTTCCGACCCCCAGCATCCGGTCCAGAACATCCTGCAGGAAGATGGCGTTCGGGGTTCCATCCGAAAGGTGTTTCGGCTTCATTCCGTGATCTGCGGTGGCCACAATCGCGGCACCGGATGCATCGAGTTCAGCGAGGTAGCGGTCGATCATGGCGCAGAAATCGATTGCTTCCCTGTCGGATGGAGCAAACTTGTGCTGCACGTAGTCGGTCGTCGAAAGATACATGAAAGCAGGAGCCTGCTCCTTCAGCAGTTTGACCCCAGCGGCCATTACAAATTCCGAGAGTTCGGCAGAGTAGACATTCGGCACTGGCCTTCCGAGCCAGGCTGCGGCGTTGTCTATTCCGTTTTCGGGGGCAGTTGTATCGCCTGCGAGTTCGGACGAGAAACACCAGGCCCGGCCAGACCGGCAATCGAGTCCGGCACCCAGCAGCGCCCGCAGTTTATCCTTGGCGGTGATTACAGCGACGCGATGGCCAGCATCGTGCGCTGCCGCGAATATCGTGCCTGCTCTCAGGAACCGGACATCATTCATCATGATCTCTTTCCCGGATTCCGGATCCAGGAAAAAGTTGCCGCAGATACCGTGAACCGCAGGAGGCGCGCCTGTTGCAATCGAGAGATTGTTCGGATTGGTGAAGGACGGCATGGCGCTGCGCACGCAAGTAGATGTGCCCGACTCAATGATCCGTTTCATGGCCGGCATGGCGCCTGCAGCTATCGCGCGATCGATGTATTCAGGTTCACATCCGTCGATACAGATGACCACAGCTGGCTGGCGGGGGGCGGGATAATCGCGCCCGTTGACAGAAAATGCTGATCGCGTGTTCATCGGTCAGGCCGCCAGTTCACGGTCCCGTTCCCTGATGACCGCCTCGGGAGGTTTCGCGCTCCGGACTCCCATTTCTTCGAGAACCTCCTTTACCGCCTCACAGGCGTCCTTCATGTCATGTTCGTCGAGGTGACCGATACAGCCCATGCGGAAACTGTCCACGCCAGTCAGTTTCCCCGGATATATCAGGAAACCGCGTCGGCTCATCAATCCGTAGAAATCCTCAAAGTCGAATGCAGGATCTGCTGGATTGAAGAATGTGACAATGATCGGGGACAGCCATTCATCGCTGAGTAGGGTTTCGAAACCCATAGAGCGCATGCCCGACACCAACACGTCGCGATTGCGGCTATAACGGCCATGCCGCCCTGCCACACCACCTTCCTCATCATGCTGACGCAAAGCATCCGCAAATGCCGCAACCACATGGGTTGGCGGCGTGAACCGCCACTGGCCATTCCTGTTGAACCCCTCCCACTGCGCATGGGCATCCAGACTGACAGAATGGCAATTGCCGGCAGCCCTTTTGAGGGCTTCGGTCTCGGCCATGACAAAGGCGAAGCCGGGCGAACCTTCAAAGCACTTGTTTGACGACGAGACCATTGCCTCGAACGGAACGGTAGCCGGATCTATCGGAATGGCGCCAAACGCGCTCATGCTGTCGATCAGCAACTTGCGCCCAGCGCCGGCAGTCGCGGCGGCAATTTCTGAGATTGGGTTCAGGATGCCGGAACTGGTTTCGCAATGGATGGCAACGACATGAGTGATCGCCGGATCCTGCAAGAGCGCCCGGCTTACTTCAACGCCGCGTGGTGGCAGGTAATCGCCCTTGTCGATCACAGAGTATGCTCGCCCGATTCCGGCGAGGATTGACGCGGCCCTCTTTCCATATGCTCCGTTCACAAGCACGAGCGCCTTGCCATCGGCGGGCACCAGGGTGCCGATCATTGACTCTACCGCATAGGTCCCACTTCCCTGCAATGGAACGCACTCGTAACCGGCAGTGCACCCAGCCAACTCCAGCAACCGTTGGCGGATTGAGGCTGTCATGGCTATGAACTTCTGGTCACGCGACCCCCAGTCGCGCAGCATTGCCTCCCTTGTGTGCACTGAAGTGCTTAGCGGACCTGGTGTCAGCAGCAGAGGTTCACCGCTTGGGCGGGAATGAGACAAGCGTGCCTGGCCGTTCATGTTGGCCTCTTTCCGGGGTTGCCATGCTGCACCGCCAATAGGACCATCACGAACATTTACAAAATCGTTAGTTCGTATGGGTCCATAAGTGCTACTGATGGTATCCAGCAACAAGGCCACGGGGAGATTACCGTCATGCGCTACGCACAATTGCGGGCATTTCATCATGTCGCCCTATGTGGAGGCTTCTCGCGGGCGGCGGAAAGACTGTGCCTGACTCAACCGGCGATTTCTGACCAGGTCCGGCGGCTCGAAGCCGAATATGACACGTTGCTGTTCGACCGTTCAGGCAACCGGGCCGCGCTAACCGCCAAAGGCGCACAGCTGTTCGATCACACAAGCCGCATGTTCGAGGCTGAGGATCGCGCCCGCGAATTCCTGACCACCACCCGGAGCGAACTGACCGGGAGATTAAGGCTCATCGTAGACTCCGCCCGCCATGTGGCCCGGCTGCTGGGGCAATTCCGCAAGGCCCATCCGAAAGTGCAGGCCAGCCTGCGTTCAGGCAACACCGATGCAGTCATTCGGGCGCTCATGGAGTACGATGCCGACATCGGTGTCGGGGGGAATTTCCCGGATGACAGCCGGCTGGAATTCATGGCGCTGGGACGTTCACCTGTGGTTGCCATTGCTGCTGCGGACCACCAGCTGGCCTCGGCGGGAACTTCGGAGTTTGGCGAACTGGCGCAATTCCCACTGGTTGTCCGGGAGCCGGGATCCAAGACACGGCAGATTGTCGAGGCGGCGGCTGCGGAAATCGGCATTGATGCCGGACAGGCAATGGAAGCCGAAGGACGCGAGGCAATGTTCGAGATCGTCGGCGCAGGACTAGGGATCGGTTTCGTTGCTGAAAACGAACTGCCGAGGAGTCCGGGGCTGGCAAGGATCAGGATTGCCGACCCGCGGTTTGTGATGGAGGAGAAGCTTGTGCATCTCAGAAACCGAAGGGAGTCGCCCATGATCAGATCCTTCATGCGGGCTGCGCGCCAGTGGAAGACCGAGTCTGGCAAGGGTTGACTCCATGGCATGCCGTAACCGCAAGCCGTTTCGATGAAAGGCGGTGAGTATTATCGGCCTTTACAGGACAGGGTCCTGTGCGAATATGAAACAGCAGGACAGAGGAGGCAGCCAATTGTTCGGACCCGTTCCTTCTGTGGTGACCAAGGGGGCATTCTCCAGCGCAGAGCGGCCATGAAACTGGCTATGGACGGCAGGAACAGCGGAGAGGAGAGTACGATCCATGAATGAAATGGATGGCGAGGATTCTGGCACCTACGGGTCAGGAAACAGCAAACCGGACTCCATCAGTTCACCGGGCGGCTCGGCTGCGGCCAGCAGCCTGTCACCGATCAATGGATATTCGCATGTGCGCGGTCCAAAACATCCGCCGCTCCTGAACTGCACGGTATCCCAACTGCTGAGCAATGCCGCCGTCCGGCATGGCCACTGCGATGCTGTTGTCTTCTGCGAGCAGGGCATCAGGATGAGCTATGGCGAATTCGACCAGGAAGTTGACAGGATTGCCGCTGGGCTGCTGGCACTTGGCCTTGCCAAGGGCGACCGGCTTGGCATCTGGGCGCCAAACCGCGTCGAGTGGATGCTGACGCAATTTGCAACAGCACGGATCGGCGTCATTCTTGTAAACATCAACCCGGCCTACCGGGTTACCGAGTTTGAATTCGCCATGAACAAGGTCGGATGCAAGGCCATCGTGATGGCCCGTTCATTCAAGAGTTCGGACTATACCGGAATGATCCGCACTCTTGCTCCTGAACTCGCCGACGCCGAACCCGGCAATCTTCGATGCAGCCGCCTTCCGGCCCTGCGTCATGTCATCGTTACCGACGACGATCCAGGACCAGGGGCGCTGAGTTTTGGCGAGGTAGCCGGAATCGCCGGTCCAGAAGAAGTGTCTCGACTGCATGAGATCGAAGCATCGCTGGACCCTGACGATCCCATCAACATCCAGTTCACCTCGGGCACCACAGGCCATCCGAAGGGAGCCACGCTCTCGCACTTCAATATCGTGAACAACGCCCGCTTCGTTACCGACCGGATCCGATTGACGGAAAAGGACCGGCTCGCAATCCCCGTGCCACTTTACCATTGCTTTGGCATGGTGATGGGCGTGCTCGGCGCTGTCGACAAGGGAGCTGCGCTTATCTTTCCCGGAGAAGGGTTCGATCCGATTGCAACACTCAATGCCCTGGAAGGAGAGCAATGCACTGCTACGTACGGCGTTCCGACGATGTTTGTGACTATGCTCGAGGAACTCGACAAGCGACCCCGCGATCTCTCAAGCCTGCGCACCGGCATCATGGCGGGAGCACCTTGCCCAGCAGACGTGATGCGGCGCGTTAACGAAGACCTCAACATGACCGAAGTCACCATCTGCTACGGCATGACCGAAACATCACCCGTTTCGTTCCAGAGTTTTGTCGATGATCCGACTGACCGCCGCTGCGAGACTGTCGGGCGCATCCACCCCCATCTGGATGTGAAGATCATTGATCAAGACGGCCAGACGGTACCAGTAGGAGAACAGGGCGAACTTTGCACCCATGGTTACTCGGTGATGAAGGGCTATTGGGGGGATGAAGCCAAGACGGCGGCATCAATAAAGGACGGCTGGATGCACACCGGCGACCTCGCTGTTCTGGATGAAGAAGGCTACTGCTCGATCACCGGGCGCCTGACCGACATGATCATACGGGGTGGCGAGAACATCCACCCAAGGGAGATCGAAGAGTTCCTGTTCCGGCATCCCAAGGTCAGCGTCGTTCAGGTATTTGGCGTGCCCGACGCAAAGTATGGGGAAGCAGTGTGCGCCTGGGTCATCGTCAGGCCCGGGACGGAACTGTCGGAAGAGGAACTGCGCGACCACTGCCGCGACCGAATTGCCCATTTCAAGGTCCCCAAGCATTTCCGGTTTGTCGACGAGATGCCGATGACGATCACGGGCAAGCCGCAGAAATTCGTGATGCGCAACAGGATGATCAAGGAACTGGACGCAGATTTGCCGCGAGCATGAATTTGCCAAGTAACGCCGCGATGACTGCGAGGCATCGTAGTTCCAGCCACCGACAGGGACAGAACTGTTGAGACTCGACTTGCGGATTGCGAGTTGACTACCTGAAACCAAACCTGGATCAGTCGTGCCTGCAACTCGGTCTTGTCCGGTGTCAAACATGCCGACGAGCCTGAATGGTCTTCGTAGTAATGTATGGCCGGACCGGGCACCGCCTTGCCACCTGCTGACACTCAAATGGGCTTCCCGGAGAGCGGATGTATAGGTTCAGTTTTATCCAGAACTCTTGAGAAATTGCACTTGGCCCAATTCAATCAGATTTTTTGATCTTGAATGATCGCTTGGTAGGTGGCCGCAGATCCGGATGAATGCCGGGTCTTTCGACGCCGCAGGCCCACGCACAAGGGTTCCCTGTCTGTTAGGGGAGACGATTGAACCGGGGCCGGGAAACGCGTTTGCCCTGGCGTTTCTTCTCTCCAGGTGCCTCGGACGTGCCGGTCAATCACTCGCCTGCCGATGATGCTGCGACCATGTCCGAGCTCTTCCAACATGTTCACCCGGCTTGTGCAGGCACCCAAGAAACGAAGGTCCCAATTGTGAATGGCAAACTACTGGTTTACAATTCGTTCTTCTACTGCCCATTTGTAATATGGCTACTGCGGGGATGTAACGATGATAGGGAAAAGACTAAGGTTAGCCCGCTCAGCCGCCGGTTTCTCCCTTAGGGAATTGCAGGGCAGTATTGGAAACCTGGTTACAGCCCAAGCCATCGGCAAATATGAACGTGACGAGTCAATGCCGGGATCAAGGGTTCTGATGGCGTTGGCCGAAGCACTCGGGGTTCCGGAGGATTACCTGCTTAGCCAACAGGCGACAGCGCTTGAAAGAGTGGAGTTCTCACAGGACAGGTTGTTGAGCCGCAGAGAGAAAGCCCAGATCGAAGCGAAGGTGCTTCATTTGGCCGAGCGCTATCTGGCAATCGAAGAATTGCTCGGCCTGGAAACGAATTGGGATGAGCCTCGGAACGCCCCTTTTCCTGTCACCAGAGGCATATGCGAGGCAGACTCTGCCGCAATGTGCCTGCGTGATCACTGGGGTCTCGGACAAGGCCCAATTCTGAACATGGCCGAGCTGCTGGAGGAACGAGGGGTCAAGATATTGGCCGTAGACATCGGCAACACTGCCGGGTTTACGGTGCGCATCATGCGCCCCGCCCAACGGTCCATTCCGGTCTTCGTCATCAACCAGAAAGATTGGGCTGAGCGCAAGCGATTCAATCTGGCACACGAACTGGGCCGATTGATCATGCAGGTCAATCCAAAGTTGGACCCGGAAAAGGCAGACCGCCGTTTCAGCAGGGCTTTTCTGATGCCGGCTGAATCAATGTGGACCGCTGTCGGCAAGCATCGGACCTCCATTGAATTGGCTGAACTGCTGTGCCTGAAGCAGCGTTTTGGCGCCAGCTGCCAGGCGGTTGCGGCTCGCTGCAGAGATCTGAACATAACCGGTGAGTCTCTGAACAGAGAACTTCTAAGGCAGTTCAAGCGTATGGGTTGGCGTTCGCCCCCCTACAAGGAGCATGGATCTTTGCCTCCGGCGTCCGAAGACTCAACCCGGTTTATGCGGCTCTGCTACCGGGCGGTTTCGGAGGGGGCTGTCTCGGAACCAAAGGCTGCCGAGTGCCTGGGAATTCCGGCTCGCGAACTGGGCAGGCGCATGAGCGACCGAGAAGCCTATAGGTAAGCTCCCGCATAGCGAGTCTTGAAGTAACTGGCTGCAGTTCTCTCGGGTCCGAATTTCCGCAAACCCTGAGATCTGGGTTATGCAACTCCACTCTGTACGCTGCTGTCTGACGCATCCACCACCAATCGTAGCCCCTATCGTGTTCGTAGATGAATTCTCATCCTGATTGTCGCTGCGGCTCCGCATCACAGAATTGCGTAAGGTGCACTGACAGCAACAGGCGCGACCCCGGTGCATCCCGATAAAACTGGCGTAGCACAAGTTGCTGGAATGCCTTTGAACCGATAGCGCGGCCGGGCAATTCAACAGCAGCAATCTGGTTGTCCGGATGAGGACCTTCCCCCGCACCGTCGACGGTCACCATCGTCAATTTGTCCATTCCAGGAAAACCAAGATCGCAAGTCGCTCGCGTCATCAGGGGTCCTAGCAGACGATCGAGTCAAAATCCGCTGACCTGATCTGCCGGAGTGAACTGCCCAGGTTGGTCATGATCTGATCGAGATCCTCTTCATCGAACGATCCGGGATCGATGATCTCGTCACAACATGCCCTTCCATCGACTACGCGACGCCGTGCGAAGTAGCCTTCCAGCCGCCTCTCGATGGTCTGCCGGGCGCAGTGAACAGTGTGGAGCGTGGAAACCTTGCCCACTTGTTCGAGATATTATGCCACCCTGTCGCCGCAGCCCGCATTGTCAGGGAGAACCGAGTCAATTCGGCCAAAGGGATCCTGCGAATTGACGAGCACAATTGGGCGCTCCGTTGCAGCCAGCGCCTCGAATTGTTCCTCATCGTCGCAACCCAACAGTATGAGGCTCTCGAACCGGCCGACGGGACTGCAAATCTGTTTGTTAAGTTCGGATTCCGTCAACCTGATCACACGCACATCGTGGCGGGCAGCTTCGTCTAGAATACCCTGCATGATCCCGCTGCAAATCGAGCCCGGCTCCAGCTTGTTTTTGCCATCGCTGCTCGCCGAAACCGTCAGGAAATTGGGCGCAGGCCGCTGCAAATGCTTGCGGCAGCTCAGCCTGGCAGCCGCATCCCGGACAAGGATCTTCTTTGCCTCGCTGATCTCGCGGCTGTTCCGCAATGTCCGGGAGACAGAACTGATCGACAGGCCGGTCAACCCGGCAATGTCTGTCAGGATCACCCGTTCTACCCCTGGCATCCATCAAGTCCGAAGACTGCTGGCGCAAAATTTGCGTAACATAAGCTTGATTTGCAAGCGGGGCTTTCGAAGTGCTTGAGTCAACGCAGACTATGGGAGAACATACCATGAAGAGCATCAGGAATTGTGGCCTCATTGGCGCCCTGCTTACGGCGTTGGCGCTTGGCCAGGCTCAGGCCCAAACCTTGAACATCTATAATGCAGCGGGATTCAGCAGCTACTACGCTGAACAGCTCGTTCCCTTGTTTGAGGCCAAAACCGGCATTGACGTTGAACTGGTGAGCATCGGCGATGATGAGATCGTAGACGCTGTTTCTGCTCAGGTCCATTCCGACAGAAGCGACATTCATTTGGTCATCGCTGGTGAAGGCTTGATTGCGCAATTGGCCGACGAGCGTCTGCTACAGCCATACAGCGAGTTCCATGTACCTAATCTCGCATTGCTGAACGGCTCGCCTGCAGAAGTGTATTTGGATCGCTGGGAACGTCTCGCCATCCCGAGCCATGCTGACTATACCCCTGTAGGTCTCTTTGCGAGTTCCGTTGATCCCGCCAGCGTCAACACGCTTGACAGACTGAAGAACTTCATCTGCGCCAACAAGGGACGCTGGCAGGAAGGAGCCGGTGGGCGCTCGGGGCCTGGCAACGGTCACAAGCTGGCGGTTGCGGCTGCCCTCGGCGAGGATCTGGAAGATCCTGACAGCTGGAGCGCTGCATGGGACTACATGGGCGAATACGCAAATTGCGTGCGTGAATTCACCAATGGGACCGGTGCGACGATCAAGGCACTTGCCGCAGGCGAAAACCTGGGAATTCCAATGAACTATGGCTGGCAGGCCGAACTTCGCCACAAGGGTGAAATCCCGGCGGACAGCCATTTGGTGAACCCCTACGGCATCACTTTTGTTGATCCCCACGGAATGGCGATCGTCGATAACATTGACGGCAATTCATTTGAATTTGCCCTGATGTTTTTGGATTTCCAGCTCTCCAACGAAGCTCAGGCGCTGATTACCAACACCTTCCACTTTCCCTTGACACTGAGTGGTTGGGAAGTCTCCGACCCGGACATGAAGGATGCGACTACCAAGGCTGTCTTCGGCATCAGCTTCGGACAGTTTGTTGCAGACGGAGACTTCTCCGCCGTGCCTTCCGGTAAGGCGCAGAACCGCGCTTTCGAACTCTGGGACGAGAAGATCGGGGCAGTGCACAAATACGTCGAATAGGCGTATACTCTGAAAATCGGACCTGGCGGCTACCAGTCACTGGTGGGCCGCCGGGTCGTCCTGACTGGACCCCAGGCTCGTGCACTCGACATTGCAACTCCGAATTCAGGCGCAAAACCAGTCACATTTTGAACAGTATTGCGATTGAATCCGGACCACAACAAGACAGGTCAATCATGTCCTCCGAGCGCCTGTTCCAGACCGCTCAGTTTGGTTCGGAAACGGGCAGCGGTCTGCATCGCTGACCATGTTTCAGTGGCCGCGAACTCTCAAAGAGACACCAAAGACAATGCCGAGCAGATCCAGATCGCGTGCGGATGGGGCAGGCAATCCTTTGGCTGCACGCCGTTGCTTGGTCTCTTCACCGTAGCGGATTGAACAAAAGAGGGCATCGCGCAGGTCGAAGGGAACTTCGTCAAGCCTTCGCCGCAATTTCTCAACATCCAGCATCGACTTTCCGGCAGCCTCCATTGAGGAAACGAACCGGGTCTCATGCGACTGATCAAGGCCTGGAGCCCGGTCGGTGGGTCCTCGGATCAGCAGGAATTTGTTCAACGATATCCAAGGCACCCAGATATCACCTGCATGAAACGCCCGCGCCTTCACCAGACGGGACTCCATCAGGAAATAGAACTCGCCTTCGCGCAACTTCTGCAGGTCACTTATCTTGACCCGTTCCTCTACGCTGAAACTCACATCCGGCCGCTCAACCCAGCGCCGCCCGAAGAAGCCCGCCCGGACGGAGCGGCCCGGAGAGACAGCAACAGCTCTTGTGGCGAACTTGTTCCGCAGGAACGTCCAGGTCCGCTGCGCATCCTCTGTAGCCCCGGCTGCGGTCAGCCGTGCATTGGCGGCTACAGTTTCAGCAATCTGGGGCGAAACCGACTGCATGGCCGCCATGTCCTGACCGGCGATGATGATCATGAAACCCAGGGAACGCGCCTGGGCCATCATCGTGTCTATGCCCTTGACCATGTAGTGGCCGGCTTCATCAAGGACGGCGATGAAAGGTGAAGCTGACCGTGTAGGACGAGCATCGACCAGGGACCGTTTGCTGCCCACGAGCGCAGATCCCGCCGCCCTGCCCATCATGATCTTGAGCATGGAAACTACAATCTTGCCGCAGTTGCGCATCTCTGCCGGAGCCTTCTGCAGAGCGGGTAGCAGAACGACGAGAATTCGCCGGTTCAACACGACATCATCAAGGTCGACTTCGCCGAACGGCGTGCGGAAGATATGGCCAAAATCGTCCGCCAGCGAGCCGAGCGGCCTCGTCAGTTGCATTGCCAGGAATCCATGCTGCTCGACTGCCTTGCCGACCTGTGGCTCGCCATTGAGCGCTGCTTCCAGGTTGAAGCCGGGAAGGGAGTCAAAGAAACCCTTGAGAGCAAGTCTGGACCGCTCGGAAAACTCTCCTCGCTCGGCCCTTAGATGGAGTTCGATCATGCCGCCACGCGACTTCATGTCCTCCCACGCTGCCTGGGGGATTTCGGCAACACTGCCGATCTTGTTTTCCCCGACGAATTCTTTCCTGACGCCGAGGCCAAGCGGGAGGTAGTCCCTGATCGACTGGACATCCAGCAGCACATCTCCGGCATCGCGCATCTCGCAAAGCGCCTTCATGGTTGAAGTGACGAGTGACATGGCTCTGCCCTTCCACATGTCTCCGGCGTTGCCGGACTCACCCATCAACGATACGATCAGGTTCATCAGCTGGTCGGCCGAACCATGCGAAAAAGGATTGAGAGTGTTGGAATGCACGGCGGGTCCACCTGCGGGATCGTCCGGGTGTCCTCCTGCATCGGTGAAGTTGAGCACCCGGTAATCGTCCTGGCGCCCGAACCGGGACACCAGTGACCACACCCTTGCGTGAAACTCGGTTGTGCCTTTGCCGTCGATGAACATGAACCCGGAGGACCAGATCATGGACTGGGCGGCGATCCCGAGAAGCAGTTCGGTATTGTGGGTCACGACATGGTTTTCGATGACCATCAGCCCGTCGGCTGCGTCGGTTCTGATGCATGACATCCTGGCTTCCCGAACCGGCGTGCCCATCGCACAATCAGCTCCGGCCGCCTGTTCGGCGCTTGAGTTGAAGACATCCACTCCCGTTACTTCGAGACCGCGGCAGCACGACTCTGAACTGAAGGGTGGAGTTTCATCGAAGCTCTCCTCCTGACCAGGGAAACCGGCCACGAGGTGGCATCGGCCTGCGGTCCACAACTCTATTGCCGTGCCTCCCAGCGACCAGATGACGTGACGGAGCCTGTGACCATCCTGTTCGCAAAGGACAGGAATCCTCAACCTGTCTCCTTGGACCCTGATCGGGAACAACTCGTGCCGTTCGCGCAGCGCTCTTCGGAACCAAATGCTCCGGGCGGCACCACTTCCGGCAAGAGAGGGCATGAAGTTCAGCCTGTGGAAACCCTTCCGTCCAGCTTTGCGGGCAAGGCGGCCGGTGAGAGACCGGCCGTCCAATGGCCCATCTGCCGGGCCGGCCAACGGAAGGAAGACCCGAGCAGGACCAAACCCACTGCTTGCCGTTGCACCTGCTTCAACCAGCAGAGCGATGTTCTCAGCGCTCATCAAGGATGAACGTTCAAAGGTTCCTGCGGTTTCATTGGCAGCATCACCATGAATGGTCGCCAACCATAGATGGTCCCGCGAACAGTCGGCGAAGCGGCCATCAGCAAAGTGCAATCGCACGACCGGCAGCCGTCCCTGCGGATGAACCGACAGAACTCTGGAATGCCCTCCTTTGGGGTGTACAAGCCGGTCGCCGGGACAGATATCACCATTCGGCACCCACCCATGCTCCGTCAGGACCAGGGTATCAAGGGGAAGCGCCTTGCCTGCTCCTGTCGTTGCCAGAACCAGCGCGTGCCGTCGCGCATCACTGTTCGAAATCCACAACTCTTCGTTGGTTGCTTGCTCGTTGCCCAGATAGATGAGGCCCTGCCCCATGCGATAGCGCCGGGAGTGACCCGGCTCGGGATTGGAATAGTCGGCCCGGCACCAACTGGTCGGAATCCGGAATGGAAGCCGAAACCGCCGTGTGGAATTCCAGATGATCAGGCCGGCGCAACAGGGAATGGCGAAAAGCCAGCCTCCGGGCACGGCAATGCACACGCCAACAGCAGATACCGCAGCAATGACGGCAGTATCCGGGCTTTCCAGCAGCCGTACGAATTCGCCTGCATCAATGGACCGGACCCGGCGGGCGTCCATCCCGGTATCCTGCTCCCATGCATTGTGGTCAGAACTGTGCCTGGTCATGCTCCCTCAGGCAGAGTTGCGGCACGTTGGCGGGCCGGTCCCCTGCAACCTGGCCGATTAGACAGGCCTGATTACTGGATCAAAGATCCATGGTTCCCTTACCTGATCGAATTCGATGTGGTTCCGTCGGTGAGCATCCCGAGCATGGCTGCCAGGACAACTGCGTTCCGCGTTTCCTGAACAAGCCTGAGATGTGCCAGCCTGGCGTTCAATGCGCCAATATCGACCAGATCCTGTAACAGCGCCCGTTCGGTCTTGGAGTGGCGGAGTTCCAGGGCATCGGCAGTCGGGAGATCATAGGCCGAAATACGGATATCAAGCGCCTGCACCTCGCTCAGCTTTTCGGGGATTTCAAAGTCACGCCGGCTTCTCGCAGCAATGGTCCGGTATGGCTCGGCTGCATGCACCGGCTCCGCCAGGGCGAGCGCAAAGCCGATCGAAGCCATAGCGGCCCGGTTCCTTGCTTCAGTCGTGCTCCTGCGCACGGCCTCGGCCAGTCCGGCCGGAGTCGCGAGATCATCTTCGGAAAGTGGCCGTGGCGGAAATGGATCAACCGTATTGGCAATCAGGCGGGTCAGGGCTTCCCTGTAACTGGCTGTTTCCATCGGCAGGGTTGCCTCGCCAAGAGCAAACTCCCAGTCGGTTGTGGCGTCCCGCGCGCCCCCGGCGTCATGCAGCCGCTCACGTTCCGACCTCAGCCAGGCTGCCATGCGGACACCGTTTTCCTGGACAGGTGGCGATTTACCCGTCGACCAGTCCGTTGCTGACGCCATGATGTTCTGTATGCCCGGGAGCAGATTGCGTTCCGGCAATCGGGGTTGCAGCGCTGCGTCTACCAGCAGGCAATAGTCGGGGTTCGGATCATGGCTTCCGCTCTCCGCCTCGGCGCGAACCAGCGACCTCGCAAGACGCGCTTCATTTTGCGCCTCCCCGTCGGCCATCCGGCGGTTCGCTTCCACCTGGCGGTCAAGATAGTTGCTGTTCTGACGGGACTGCTGCCTCAACGCCTCGACAATGGTTGCGGCGGCTTCCGTGGTCTCCTCGGTGACGTGTTGGCGGGTCTCGGTATGGAATCCACCGATCGTGCTGCACCTGCATCCGCCAGCGAGTTGGGATTGGGCGGAGTGAGGCAGCAAGGCTGCTGATGCAAACACGCTGGCAAGCAGAATGGTCCGTACGGTCTCGCGGGTTGCAAACGGCTTGTGTTTCATCGGTTGTCCTCGCCATAGAGCAGGTTCCAGATTTCACTGATTGCGTTGGCGCCGCCGGGGTCTGCCGGGTTATCCTGCACTTGCGCTTCCGGACGGCCGGTGGATTGGGGTTGCTGTCCGGACTGCTGGCCTTCCATGCCTGCGCCGTTATCTTCCTGGGTTGTATTGAATGACTTGAGAAATTCGGGCGGCAATCCAGTCTCGAAGGATGCCAACGGCTCCAACAGGGGACGCGTGACCTCATTCCACTTGCTGTAGGCAAACCGGCAAATCCGCCGCGAGCCCTCCGGCGAGGTCAGGAGGCCATCAAAGGAACCGGAAAACAGTGACGTCAAGGGACCGACTGGAGCAAAGCGGTCGATACTCATGTCCATCAGCCCGTCAAGGCATCCCAAATCGCCGATCGAAGCAGGTGCTTCAATTGCAGCCTCGGCGCGGCGGACAGAGTGCTCGATCCCTCTTCTCGCTGAGCTTGCAATCCGTTCGCGCGACTCAGGCGTGCAATCGTCAATGATCATGTCATTGATCCAGTCTGCGTCCGCAGCTGGCCCCAGCATGGCCAGACACACTGGCAGCATCAGGAATTCCCGTCTCATCGTGTCTCCGTCTTCGTGATCCAGACTGGCGACAGACAAACGGGCGCTTGTGAAACTGCAAAGTGCAACCGGCAAGTGAGGTCCGCAAACCGTCCCGCATGGACGGTTCAGTGTGGAGAAAACGTCAACTCACAACGCCGGCATGCCGTCTGCGTCTGCGGGAACTGACAATCAGATTCAGAAATCGTGCGGGAAGCGCACTTGATGCTGATAAACCGTCCCGCCAGCAGGCAGGGTGGTGCTGCAGCTCCGCACCCTCATCAGTTACCGGAGTCCCCAGCAGACAGTTGCGTCGTGTAGAGCAGGTTGTAGAGGCCGCTCTTGCCCATCAATTCATGGTGCGCGCCTTCCTCGACAATCTTGCCGCCATCCATGACCAGTATCCTGTCCGCGTTGCGTACTGTCGCGAGACGGTGGGCTATGACCAGAAGTGTCCGGCCTTGGCAAAGCGACGCAATCGCTTCCTGGATCAGATGCTCGGACTGTGAGTCAAGCGACGAGGTGGGTTCATCCAGCAGCAGAATGGGCGAGTCCTTGAGAAGCGCCCGGGCAATAGCCACGCGTTGCCGTTGACCGCCGGAAAGGTTGCCGCCCTTGGGTCCGCAGCGGGTTTCATATCCCTGCGGCAATGGTTCGGCGAATTCGTCGACACGGGCGGCCCTCGCAGACGCCAGGAATTCTGCCTCACTGGCATCCCTCTTCCCGAGAAGCACATTCTCCCGGATGGATTCATCGAAGATGCCGCTATCTTGGGAGACAACCGAGATCATCCGCCGAAGTTCCTTGACCTCAATGTCCTTGACGTCCACCCCGCCGATGCAAACGCTGCCGGCATCCGGTTCGATCATTCTCGTCAACAGGTTGAATATGGTGGTCTTGCCAGACCCTGAACGGCCTACCAAAGCTGTCGTCTTGCCCGCCTCCACGGAGAAGCCAAGCTCCTCAACCACCTGATTGTCTCCGAATGCAAATCCGACATTCCGGAACTCGATTCCGAGATCATCCTCCTCGAAAACTGCCCCATCGCCTGCCTCAGCAACTGGCTCCAGTATGGTTGGCTCGGCTTCCAGCACGGTCTTCACCCTGCCGATCGAGACATTCATGACCTCCCAGGCTGCCGTCAGCCCGCCAAGCCTCTTGATCGGGTCGAACAGCAGAACCGCTGCAGTGAAGAAGCTCATGAACTCTCCCAGCGTCCGCTTCCCTTCAATCACATCGGAACCTGCAAAGATCATGACGACAAGGAAACCGAAGCCGGCAATGATGTCGACGAGAGCCGGCACAGCAGCAACGCTGGCCTCAATCCTGACCGCAAGACTGAGCGCTTTTCTCGCCGCCCGGCGAAAACGCTCAAGCTGGTGTTGTTCAATAGCGTAGAGCTTGACTGTCCGGATGCCGTGGAAGATCTCGTCCAAACGGACCAGGATATCCGCCTGGATCGAGGCGGCATTCATTGAAATCCGCTTCAGGAACCGCTGAAATAGCCATACCGGCAGCCCGATAAGCGGCACTCCAATGATCGCCATCAAAGTCCAGTGCCAGTCGATGAGCAACGCGGCGACGAACAGCGAGACGACTGCAACGGAGTCCCTGATGGAAGGCGCCAGCATGCCTGACCAGGATGCGAGGATTGCCCTCGTGTCGCCGTTTATCCTCGCTATCAACTGCCCAGGAGGATTGGCATCGAAAAATGCCGGATCCAGTGACAGGGTGTGGCGCATTGCCGTCATCTGAAGGTCGTAGAGCATGCGGGCGCCGATGGACATCATGATGACCCGCTGGATGAACCCCGACAGCCCCCGCGCTGCGAAGACGGCGAGTACAGCTCCGCCAACGAGCAGCAGCCGGCCACTGTCCCCGGGGCCAAGAACATCGTCGAAAACAAACTGAATCAGGTAGCTGAGAACACCCAGGCAGCCGCCCTGAATGGCCATGAACACGAATGCGGCGACAATCTTCGGCGTATGCCGCTTCATGTATGAATGCCAGAGCCAGCCGATGAGTTCGGTGGACTCGCGCAGTCTGTCCGAAAGCTCGTGGTTCAAGTGGGCTGTCCCCGGTCAGAAGCCGCCATCATCAGGAGGTACATGTTGCCTCAGGCTGCTGCGACCGTGTGCGGCATTGCCTGAAGCCCACACGGCCTGCAAGGCAAGAGCAGCGTAGATGCTAGTCCAGGGTCAGAACCGCTGGCCAACCGAGTGCCAGATACCGCCCCCAAAGAGCGGATGGCTCCTCTCTGCAGTTTACGCCGCATTGCGTGAGAGCGTCCTTGCGACAGCATCGCGCCAACCGGCATAACGGGCATCCCGTTCTGGCGCCGGCATTTGCGGCATGTATCGCCTTGCCAACTGCCACTGGCCGGCAAATTTCTCCGGACCAGGCACGATGCCCGTTTGAAGCCCTGCAAGATAGGCGGCGCCCAGGGCGGTTGTTTCGGTAACAGCGGGAACATCGACAAGGGCTGCGAGTTGGTCGGAAATCGCCTGCATGGTCCAATCGCTGGCGGTCATGCCTCCGTCAACGCGTAGTACAGTTCCGGCTGCGGCCGGCATGTCGGCTTGCATTGCTTCGGCAAGATCCCTGGTCTGATAGGCTACGCATTCAAGAGCTGCCCGGGCAAACTCGGCTGGTCCGGAGTTCCTCGTCAGTCCGTAGATTGCCCCCCTGCACTCGGCGTCCCAATAAGGAGCCCCCAAACCGGTGAATGCCGGAACGAGATACAGCCGCTGCCCTGGATCGGCGGCAGTTGCCATTGGGCCGGTCTCGGCAGCATCGGAGACAATGCCGAGACCATCGCGCAGCCATTGGACGGCAGCGCCCGCTATGAATATGGATCCCTCAAGGGCATAGGTTGTCTTGCCGTCAAGCCTGTAGGCGATCGTCGTCAGCAACCGGCTGGTGGAGTCGACACGGTCGGACCCGGTGTTCATCAATGCAAAGCACCCTGTTCCATAAGTGGATTTCAGCATGCCGGGCTTGAAACAGGCCTGACCGACCGTAGCTGCGTGCTGATCACCGGCGATGCCGCAGATTGGAATCTGCGAGCCAAGGATTGACGCGTCGGCCATGCCGAACTCTGCCGCACAATCCAGAACTTCCGGCATCATGCATTCCGGTATGCCGAACAAATCCAGCAAGTGCGGATCCCACTGACCGGACTCGATGTTGAAGAGCATTGTACGGGAGGCGTTTGTTGCGTCGGTAACGTGACGCTTGCCTCCTGTAAGCCGCCAGACAAGGAAGCTGTCGACGGTGCCAAACAGCAGTTTGCCCTGTTCAGCACTTTTTCTTGCACCCGGCACATTGCCGAGAATCCAGTTCAGTTTGGTGGCTGAGAAATAGGGATCAAGTAAAAGTCCCGTCCGCCGGGTAACGTCGGCTTCGTTGCCTTCCTCTTGCAATTCGCGGCAGAAGCCGGCGGTCCGGCGGTCCTGCCAGACGATCGCATTGCAGATGGGTTTGCCCGTGTCCTTCTCCCAGACCACAACCGTTTCGCGCTGGTTGGTGATGCCGATACAGGCAACCCCGCCTTCGGCCCCGGAAAGCGCCTTCTTGCATGAGTTTATCGTGGATGACCAGATTTCTTCAGGGTCGTGCTCGACCCATCCTCCCTGCGGATAGTGCTGCGTGAACTCGAGCTGTCCAACACTCGACGGTTTGAGATCGGCATCGAACAGGATTGCCCTGCTGGAGGTTGTTCCCTGGTCGATAGCCAGGATGCCAGCCTGTGATGCCATGCTCTTCGCCCCTTAGCCCGTTGGCCCGCCGATGTGGATTGCCGCCGGAAGTCTCCTGCTCTGCATCCGGTGTATCCGGTCCATCAGCCGTTCGGTCATTCAGGAGCAACCACCCGGGGAGTCCAACCAAATCTGTCGCACAAACTCAAGATCAGGTTGATGCAGTATCGGAGTCCGGAACTTCAGTTCGGGCAGGGCCTGCCTTGAACATCAGGCAGGATCAGGACGAACTCCGGTTCTTTGCAATCCACTGGTCCACCATGCCGACCGTCCTGTCTACAGTTGGATGACTTTCTCCCCGAGCCGCCGCTATTGACTGCACCAGCTTGTCGACCCGTTCAATGAAAGGAGCGCCAGCACCCAGGGCGCGGGCAGCCGATGATGGCGTAATGAGGGATTCCGCAGCCTTGGCGTATTTTTCGAAGGGGACCATGTCGGACTTCGCCGCCCCGAGCGAAACGCACAGATCGGAAACCCACTCATAAACCCCGCGGGACTCTCCAAGATCGCGATGAACGGCGTCCCGGATCGGCACCATCTCCTGCTCCTGCACGCAACGGTAGTTGCCTGCGAGAAGCATCGCCCACTTCGCCATCGGGACGAACACGGATTCATGCACCCTTAGCTTGACCGGGATCTCGATCATTTTGCCTTGATGTTCGAACCGGGCAGCGATGATGTCTTCTTCCATCTGCCTCAGCATTGCAGTGTGTTCTTCAGACTCGAACCGAGCTGCCTTGAAATTGGTCGGGAGGCGAACCTGGAGCAGATTAATCGGCTTTTCCGGCGGCCGGAACGCCTGCGGATCAGGGCTGCACAGAGTTACCAGTTGCGGGTCAAACGCATCCCATACAGCAGCGTCAGCAAAACAGTGGCGGCAGGCTTCGGCGTTCACGCCCGGGATCCTCTTCAGATACGGAAGCGGCGGCATGTTCATGATCGACATGCAGGGACGGCGTTCCTTGACCACGCAATCCAAGAGATTGCGGATTGACTCATGCCGGTATTGAGGTTCCTGCATGGCCAGAACAACCAGATCCCGGGATCCCGGCGCTGCGTCGTCCGGGGATACTGCGGAAACACTGCCCGCCAGATCCTTCGAACTCACCTCAACCTGGCTGTCCAACCCCCGGACCGGGAACCTGACCCTGACACCGTCGGCACTGATCTTCTCTACCTCCTCCGGCAGGCAGACTAGGCTGACCGAATGACCGGCCATGGCCAACTTGGTCGCCAGGAGCGAACCGTAGGAAGCACCGAGGATCAACACATTGAAAGGACCAGCCAACTTCATCTCCTTGTAATTCAGATCGTTGCCGCAGCTTCAGCGGGCAACTCGCTACTTCCGATTAGTGGCATATCAACCGAATGGCAAATTTGCGGGCAATGGCCATGGGTCCTGCTGGTATGCCGAACTGAGGCTAACTCCCAAACCCATGGCTGGTTCTCATTGGCCTTCTGCTGAACTGCCCTTTTTCCAAGGCAGCTTGCCTGTACGAACCACTGCCAAAAACCAGTTGCCTTGCGCCAATGACCAGCCGGGTGCCGTGTATCCCAGAGCGATTGCGATTGCGCTGTCGCAGGCCGGCAACTCCCTTTCGGATTCCGGCATCATTGAAATGAGCCGATCAATTCACAGTTTCGCGACCCTCCTTGCCCGTCCGAATTGAAGCAGACACAACGAGACCGGGCTCTTGGCCCCTGTAGCAATGAGACAGAAATGGGAGGACTCAGGTCATGGAAACTGCAAGCAACGCAACCTTACCATTGCGAGGCGTAATCTATGCAACGGCCGCGTGGTTAGTAATGTCCGGAGTCAGTCATGGGCAGGCCGATTGTGGAGACTGGAATAGACGAGAATTCTCTGAAAATGCCAGCATCTCCGATGTCGAGCGCTGCGTTATGGCGGGAGCAGATCTGGAAGAACGCAACAAACATGGTTGGGCCCCGATTTTCTGGGCAGCATGGCTTGGCAATCCGGATGCCGTCGGCGCCCTGCTTGATGCAGGTGCGGACTTCTCGGCTCGCGATAATGACGGGAGATCACCTCTTCACTTGGTGGCCGCAAAGGGCGGCGCCGAAATGGTCACGGCAATGTTGAGCGCAGGAGCCGAAATCGAGGCTCGCGACAAAAATGGCTGGACCCCGATCTTCTGGGCAGCATCGGAAGGCAATACGGAAGCTCTGGTCGCCCTGCTCGACGCAGGTGCAGACTTCTCGGCTCGCGATAATGACGGGATAGTACCTCTGCACCTGGCGGCCGCACATGGCGATGCCGAAATGGTCACTGCCATGTTCAGCGCCGGCGCCGAAATCGAAGCTAGCGACAAAAATGGCTGGACCCCGATCTTCTGGGCAGCGGCGGAAGGCAATAGGGAAGTTCTGGTCGCCCTGCTCGACGCAGGTGCAGACTTCTCGGCTCGCGATGATCACGGGAAATCACCTCTTCACTTGGTGGCCGCACATGGCGACACCGAAATGGTCAAGGCCATGTTGAGCGCAGGTGCCGAAATCGAGGCTCGCGACAAAAATGGCTGGACCCCGATCTTCTGGGCAGCGTGGGTAGGCAATAGGGCAGTTTTGGTCGCCCTGCTCAACGCAGGTGCAGACATCGCGGCTCCCGACAATTTGGGAGTTACACCTCTTCACTTCATGGCCGCCCACGGCACTGCAGATATGGTCGCTGTCTTGTTGAGCGCCGGCGCCGAAATCGAAGCTCGCAACAAAAATGGCTGGACCCCGATCTTCTAGGCAGCAACGTATGGCGGAATGGAGGTACTGGGGGCCCTGCTGGATGCCGGTGCGGACTTCTCGGCACGCGATCACGCGATAATGTCGGGAGATCACCTCTTCACTTGGTGGCTGCACATGGCGACGCCGAAATGGTCACTGCCATGTTGAGGGCCGGGGCCGAAATCGAAGCTCAGGTCAATGAAGGCTGGACCCCGCTGATATACGCGTCAATTGGTGAAACGGATACGCTAATCGTCCTGCTGAATGCTGGCGCCGACGTCAATGTTCGCGGCAACGATGGAAGATTACCCATTCATGTGATGGCCGCGCAGGGAACCGCCGAGATGATTGATGCCATGTTAAAGGCCGGTGCAAACATTGAGGCTCGCGACTATTTTGCTCGGACCCCGATCATGTGGGCGGCTGTTCACGGCACCAAGGATGTTCTGGGCGTACTGCTTGACTCTGGCGCGCGCATCCTGGCCCGAGACCAACATGATAGAACAGCACTTCACCATGCGGTGTTCAATACTGCAGAACTGGTAATGGCGTCGCTGGACGCAGGTGCGGACCACTCCGTTCGCGACATTGATGGAAGGCCGCCTCTCCACGCTGTGGCCTTGTATGGCAAAGTGGCAATGGTCGCTGCCCTGTTGGATGCCGGCGCTGACATTGAAGCTCGCGATAATGGTAGCTGGACTGCACTTCTTCAGGCGGCGCGTGAAGGTAGAACTGAAATGCTGACAGCGCTTGTGAACGTTGGTGCGGTCGTCAATGTACACAACTATGAGGGCAAATCACCCTTGGATCTGGCGCAGGAACACGACGGATTGGTGGACACAGATGCCCTCAGGCTGTTGCGCGCCTTGAGTTTCCAAAAGGACGGATCGTGAATGGGGCGGCATAGGTTCATTTGGTCAATTCTTGCCAGGCAATGGAGCAAGCTGTTGTATCCATTGATTGTATTGCGGAAATCCTGGAGCGAAGACCGTAGCAAACAGGCCGATTTCAGGCGATCTTCGCTCCGGGTATTCAAGCTTGCAGAATTCCCCATCTGGCAAACACGTCAAATCCAGAGAGCCGAACACGCATACCGTTCGTACACACGTTGCAACCGATTACGCCGCTCCCCCATCCGCAGACAGCAATCCGGCACGCTTGCAGGGGGTACGTAAGCGACCAAACACGCCGTGGGCTGTTTTGCTTGAACCGACGCCGCTGTCTGCGTGAGATGCCTCCAGCTTAATTGGAGGGCATCTATATGTCGACTGATTTGGTGAATTCAGCCACACCTGAGCAGCGTGGTGTTCGCAAGCGTCGCAGTGGGTCTGAATGGCGTGTGCTGTTTGCGGAATTCGAGCGCTGCGACGGTACGCAGGCAAGTTTTTGCAAGGCCCGGGGAGTGGCACTGAATACGTTCCACCTCTGGCGCGGTTGGCTTGGCCTGGCTTCAGGGTCGGCATCGCCCGGTTCTGTTGGATTTGTGCAACTTTCGCCGCCGACGGTTTCGGGATGGGATGTCGAGTTGTCGCTGGGCGATGGTGTTGTTCTTCGCCTGAGGCGATCCTGATTCTTGGCAGTTGGCCTGTGGGCGGCATCTGGCTTACGACAGAACCTGCGCACATGCGCTGCAGCTTTGACGGGTTGAGTGTGCGGGTTTCAACCCATCCCGGCCAGAACCCTGCCAACGGCAAGTGTTTCGCTTTCTTCAATTGGCGCCGCACCATCGTCAAGGTTGTTGGCTTTAAGCATGGCAGGTTATTCATCTGGTCCAAGCGCCTGGAACGGGGTCTGTTGGCACCGGTCCCTGGACGGGGCCATGCGGCACTCTCGCTGTCGAAGATAGAGCTTTCGGCGTTGCTGGAAGGAATTGACATCACGGTGCGGCGCCACCGCAAGCGCTGCAGCCCCGCCATGGAGGTTGCCGTTGGCCGGTGACGACCCGGATGGCGAAGTACGAGACTTCGGAGGTCATCGGTTGATCGGCGAAGCGGCTTTTCCAGAGCCGTCGCGTCAACTCGTCGACCCGGCTTGCCGGATAGGTGTCGATGCGCAACAGCACACCGGTCAGCAATGAGTTTTGGTCGATCCCCTGCAAATCGCAGGTCTTGATCAATCCATTGATGATGCCGTTGTTCTGTGCGCCCGCCTAACTCCAGGCAGAAGGCCAGTTCCTTAGGCCGAACTTGGGCCCGCACAGGGGATTTTCGAAATTATTATGCCGATATCGGCACGATGATGTTGGGTGACCTGGCGATTGCGGGTTTCGACAAAGGCCACATGGGCGCAGTAGACGCCGCTGTTCGTGTTCCGGTGAAGTCGCCGAGGATCAACACATTGAATGGACCAGCCAACTTCATCTCCTTGCAATTCAGATTGTTGCCGCAGCTTCAGCAGGCAACTCGCAACTTCCGATTGGTGGAATATCACGGGAATGGCAAAATTGCGGACCAGGGACAGGATTCCTGCAGGAACACCGAACAGCAAACAATTACCGAGTTCCTATTGGCCAACTGCTGATTTGCTTTCCTTCCAAGGCAGCTTACCTGTCCGTCCCACCGCCAAAACCAGTTGCCTTGCGCCAATGACCAGCCGGGTGCCGTGTATCCCAGAGCGATTGCGATTGCGCTGTCGCAGGCCGGCAACTCCCTTTCGGATTCCGGCATCATTGAAATGAGCCGATCAATTCACAGTTTCGCGACCCTCCTTGTCCGTCCGAATTGAAGCAGACACAACGAGACCGGGCTCTTGGCCCCTGTAGCAATGAGACAGAAATGGGAGGACTCAGGTCATGGAAACTGCAAGCAACGCAACCTCACCATTGCGAGGCGTAATCTATGCAACGGGCGCGTGGTTAGTAATGTCCGGAGTCAGTCATGGGCAGGCCGATTGTGGAGACTGGAATAGACCAGAATTCTTTGAAAATGCCAGCATCTCCGATGTCGAGCGCTGCGTTTTGGCAGGTGCGGATCTGGAAGAACGCAACAAACATGGTTGGGCCCCGATTTTCTGGGCAGCGTGGATTGGCAATCCGGATGCCGTCGGCGCCCTGCTTGATGCTGGTGCGGACTTCTCGGCTCGCGATAATGACGGGAGATCACCTCTGCACTTGGTGGCCGCAAAGGGCGGCGCCGAAATGGTCACGGCCATGTTGAGCGCAGGAGCCGAAATCGAGGCTCGCGACAAAAATGGCTGGACCCCAATCTTCTGGGCAGCAAGGTTAGGCAATATGAGTGCTTTTGGCGCGCTGCTCGACGCAGGTGCAGACTTCTCGGCTCGCGATAATGACGGGATAGTACCTCTTCACTTGGCGGCCGCACATGGCGATGCCGAAATGGTCACTGCCATGTTGAGCGCCGGTGCCGAAATCGAGGCCCGGAACAACGAGGGCTGGACCCCGATCTTCGGGGCAGCGGCGGAAGGCAATAGGGAAGTTCTGGTCGCCCTGCTCGACGCAGGTGCAGACTTCTCGGCTCGCGATAATGACGGGAAATCACCTCTGCACTTGGTGGCTGCAGGAGGCGATGCCGAAATGGTCACTGCCATGTTGAGCGCCGGGGCCGAAATCGAGGCCCGGGACAGTGAAGGCTGGACCCCGATCTTCTGGGCAGCAAGGCATGGCAATACAGAAGTTCTGCTTGCCCTGCTTGATGCCGGTGCAGACTTCTCGGCTCGCGATAATGACGGGAGATCACCTCTGCACTTGGTGGCCGCAGGAGGCGATGCCGAAATGGTCACTGCCATGTTGAGCGCCGGGGCCGATATTGAAGTCCGTGATAATGACGGCTTTACCCCTCTGTTTCTGGCGCCACTTGGTAAAACAGGGACCATGATCGCCCTGCTGAATGCTGGCGCCGACATCAATGCTCGCGGCAACGATGGAAGGCTACCCATTCATGTGGTGGCCGCGGAAGGAAATGCCGCAATGGTTGCCGCACTGTTGAATGCTGGATCCGGCATTGAGGTTCGCGACAATTCTGGTCGGACCCCGATCATGTGGGCAGCCAACCTTGGCACTAAGGATGTACTGCGTGTACTGATTGACGCTGGCGCAGACGTTTTGGCCCGAGACCAATGGGATTTGGCCGTGCTCCACTATGCGGCGTTCAATACAGCAGAAGCAATGGCAGTATTGCTGGACGCAGGTGCTGAAATCGAAGCCCGGAACAATGAAGGCTGGACCCCGCTGATATACGCGTCAAATGGTGAAACGGATACCTTGATCGTCCTGCTGAATGCTGGCGCCGACGTCAATGCTCGCGGCAACGATGGAAGATTACCCATTCATGTGGTGGCCGCGCAGGGAACCGCCGAGATGGTCGATGCCATGTTGAAGGCAGGTGCCGATATTGAGGCTCGTGACTATTCTGCGCGGACCCCGATCATGTGGGCGGCTAATCACGGCACCACGGATGTTCTGGGCGTACTGCTTGACGCTGGCGCTCGCATCCTGGCTCGAGACCAACAGGATAGAACAGCACTTCACCATGCGGCGTTCAATACAGCAGAAATGGTGACGGCATTGCTGGACGCAGGTGCGGACCACTCCGTTCGCGATATTGATGGAAGGCCGCCTCTCCACGCTGTGGCCTTGTATGGCAAAGTGGCAATGGTCACTGCTCTGTTGGATGCCGGGGCTAACATTGAAGCTCGCGATAATGGTAGCTGGACTGCGCTTCTTCATGCGGCGCGTGAAGGTAGAGCTGAAATGCTGACAGCGCTTGTGAACGCTGGTGCGAACGTCAATGTCTACAACTACGTGGGCAAATCACCCTTGGATCTGGCCATGGAACACGACGGATTGGTGGACACAGATGCCCTCAGGCTGCTGCGCGACTTGAGTTCCAAAGAGGACGGATCGTGAATGGACCGGGCACAGGTTCATTTGATGAGTTCCTGCCAGGCAATGCAGCAAGCAGTTGTATCCATTGACTGTGTTGGGAAAATCCTGGAGCGAAGACCGTAGCAAACAAGCCAATTTCAGGCGATCTTCGCTCCGGGCATTCAAGTTTGCAGAATTCCCCATCTGGCAACCATGAGAAATACAGAGAGTCGAACACGCGATACCGATCGTGCACGCATTGCAACCGTTAACGCCGCTCCCCCATCCGCAGACAGCAATCCGGCACACTTGCAGGGGGTACGTAAGCGATCAAAACACGCCGTGGGCTGTTTTGCTTGAACCGGCGCAACTGTCTGCGTGAGATGCCTCCAGCTTAATTGGAGGGCATCTATATGTCGACTGATTTGGTGAATTCAGCCACACCTGAGCAGCGTGGTGTTCGCAAGCGTCGCAGTGGGTCTGAATGGCGTGTGCTGTTTGCGGAATTCGAGCGCTGCGACGGTACGCAGGCAAGTTTTTGCGAGACCCGGGGAGTGGCACTGAATACGTTCCACCTCTGGCGCGGTCGGCTTGGCCTGGCTTCAGGGTCGGCATCGCCCGGTTCTGTTGGATTTGTGCAACTTTCGCCGCCGACGGTTTCGGGATGGGATGTCGAGTTGTCGCTGGGCGATGGTGTTGTTCTTCGCCTTAGGCGATCCTGATTCTTGGCGGATGGCCTGCCGGCAGCATCTGGCTTGCGACAGAACCTGCGGATATGCGCTGCAGCTTTGACGGGTTGAGTGCGCAAGTTTCAACCCATCCCGGCCAGAACCCTGCCAACTGCAAGTGGTTCGCTTTCTTCAATTGGCGCCGCACCATCGTCAAGGTTGTTTGGCTTTAAGCATGGCAGGTTATTCATCTGATCCAAGCGCCTCGAACAGGGTCCGTTCGCACCGGTCCCTGGACGGGGCTATGCGGCACTCTCGCTGTCGAGGATAGAGCTTTCGGCTTTGCTGGAAGGAATTGACATCACGGTGCGGCGCCACAGCCAGCGCCGCAGCCCCGCTATGGAGGTTGCTGTTGGCCAGTGGACGGCCCGGATGGCGAAGTAAGAGACTTCGGAGGTCATCGGTTGATCGGACTTACGGCTTTTCCTGAGCCGTGGTGTCAACTCGTCGACCCGGCTTTCCGGATAGGTGTCGATGCGCAACAGCACACCAGTCAGCAATACGTTTGGATCGGTCCTCTGCAACTCGCAGGTCTTGATCAATCCGTTGATGATGCCGTTGTTCTGTGTGCGCGCCTAGCTCCAGGCAAAAGGCCAGTTTCTTTGGCCGAACTTGGGCCCGCGCAGGGGATTTTCGAAATCATTATGCCGATATCGGCACGATGATGTTGAGTGACCTGGCCATTGCGGGTTTCGACAAAAGCCTCATGGGCGCCGTAGCCGTCGCTGTTCGTGTTCCGGTGAAGTCGCCGAGGATCAACACATTGAATGGACCAGCCAACCTCATCTCCTTGTAATTCAGATCGTTGCCGCAGCTTCAGCAGGCAACTCGCAACTTCCGATTGGTGGCACGGGAATGGAAAAATTGCGGACCAGGGACAGTATTCCTGCAGGAACACCGAACTGAGGCGAAACCGAACAGCAAACAATTACCGGGTTCCTATTGTCCATCTGCTGATTTGCTTTCCTTCCAAGGCAGCTTGCCTGTCCGTCCCACCGCCAAGCCCAGTTGCCTTGCGCAAATTGCCAGTCGGGTGCCGTGTTTGCCAGAGCGATTGCACGATCGCAGGCCGGCAACTCCCTTTCGGATTCCGGCATCATTGAAATGAGCCGACTAATTCACAGTTTCGCGACCCTCCTTGTCCGTCCGAATTGTAGCAGACACAACGAGACTGGGCTCTTGGCCACTGTAGCAATGAGACAGAAATGGGAGGACTCAGGTCATGGAAACTGCAAGAAACGCGAACTCACCAATGCGAGGTGTAATCTATGCAACGGCCGCGTGGCTAGCAATGTCCGGAGTCAGTCATGGGCAGGCCGATTGTGGAGACTGGAATAGACGAGAGTTCTTTGAAAATGCCACCATCTCCGATGTCGAACGCTGCGTTTTGGCCGGAGCCGAAATCGAAGCTCGCGATAACGATGGTTGGACCCCGATCTTCTGGGCAGCAAGGTATGGCAATACGAAAATTTTGGTCGCCCTGCTCGACGCAGGTGCAGACTTCTCGGCTCGCGACAAAAACGGAAATTCACCGCTTCATGTGGTGGCCGAATATGGCGATGCCGAAATGGTCGCTGCCATGCTGAGGGCCGGGGCCGAAATCGAGAACCGCAACAACCTTGGTGTTACCCCTCTGTTTGATGCGTCACTTGGTAACATGAGCACCCTGACCGCTCTTTTGGACGCGGGCGCTGACATCAAGGCGCGCATGAACGATGGTCGGTCACCTCTTCACTTCATGGCCATCCGCGGCACAGCAGAGATGATCGCTGTCTTGTTGAGCGCCGGCGCCGAAATCGAAGCGCGCGACAATGATGGCTGGACCCCGATCTTCTGGGCAGCAAGGTTAGGCAATGGGGAGGCTTTTGGCGCCCTGCTCGACGCAGGCGCAGACTTCTCGGCTCGCGATAATGACGGGAAAGTACCTCTTCACGCGGCGGCCGCATATGGCGATGCCGAAATGGTCACTGCCATGTTGAGCGCAGGCGCCGAAATCGAAGCTCGCGACAATAATGGCGGGACCCCGTTAATTTACGCGTCAATTAATGAAACGGATACCCTAATGGTCCTGCTGAAAGCTGGCGCCGACATCAATGCTCGCAGCAACGATGGAATGTTACCCATTCATGCGGTGGCCGCGCAGGGAACCGCCGCAATGGTTGATGCCATGTTGAGCGCTGGCGCCGAAATCGAAGCTCGCGACAATAATGGCTGGACCCCAATCTTCTGGGCAGCAAGGTTGGGCAATACGAAAGCTTTGGGCGCCCTGCTCGAAGCAGGTGCGGACTTCTCGGCTCGCGATAATGACGGGAGAGTACCTCTTCACTTGGCGGCCGCACATGGCGATGCCGAAATGGTCACTGCCATGTTGCGCGCCGGCGCCGAAATCGAAGCTCGCAACAATAGTGGCGGGACCCCGTTAATGTACGCGTCAATTAATGAAACGGATACCTTAATCGTCCTGCTGAATGCTGGCGCCGACATCAATGCTCGCAGCAACAATGGAAAGTTACCCATTCATGCGGTGGCCGCGCTGGGAACCGCCGCAATGGTTGATGCCATGTTGAATGCCGGTGCCAAAATCGAGGCTCGGGACAATGATGGCTGGACCCCGATCTTCTGGGCAGCGGCGGAAGGCAATAGGGAAGTTCTGGTCGCCCTGCTTGACGCAGGTGCAGACTTCTCGGCTCGCGATAATGACGGGAGATCACCTCTGCACTTGGTGGCCGTAGAAGGCGATGCCGAAATGGTCACTGCCATGTTGAGCGCCGGGGCCGATATTGAAGTCCGTGATAATGACGGTTTTACCCCTCTGTTTCTGGCGTCACTTGGTGAAACAGGGACCATGATCGCCCTGCTGAATGCTGGCGCCGACATCAATGCTCGCGGCAACGATGGAAGGCTACCCATTCATGTGGTGGCCGCGGACGGAAATGCCGCAATGGCTGCCGCACTGTTGAATGCTGGATCCGACATTGAGGTTCGCGACAATTCTGGTCGGACCCCGATCATGTGGGCAGCTAACTTTGGCACTAAGGATGTTCTGGGTGTACTGGTTGACGCTGGCGCAGATGTTTTGGCCCGAGACCAATGGGATTTGGCCGTACTCCACTATGCGGCGTTCAATGCGGCAGAAGCAATGGCAGTATTGCTGGACGCTGGTGCTGAAATCGAAGCCCGTAACAATGAAGGCTGGACCCCGCTGATATACGCGTCAATTGTTGAAACGGATACCTTGATTGTCCTGCTGAATGCTGGCGCCGACGTCAATGCTCGCGGCAACGATGGAAGATTACCCATTCATGTGGTGGCCGCTCAGGGAACCGCCGCGATGGTTGATGCCATGTTGAAAGCCGGTGCCGATATTGAGGCTCGCGACTATTCTGCTCGGACCCCGATCATGTGGGCGGCGCAGCAAGGCACTACGGATGGTCTGGGCGTACTGCTTGACGCTGGCGCTCGCATCCTGGCCCGAGACCAACAGGATCGAACAGCACTTCACCATGCGGCGTTCAATACAGCAGAAATGGTAACGGCATTGCTGGACGCAGGTGCGGACCACTCCGTTCGCGACATTGATGGAAGGCAGCCTCTCCACGCTGTGGCCTTGTATGGCAAAGTGGCAATGGTCACTGACCTGTTGGATGCCGGAGCTAACATTGAAGCTCGCGATAATGGTAGCTGGACTGCGCTTCTTCATGCGGCGCGTGAAGGTAGAGCTGAAATGCTGACAGCGCTTGTGAACGCTGGTGCGAACGTCGATGTCTACAACTACGTGGGCAAATCACCCTTGGATCTGGCGCTGGAACACGACGGATTGGTGGACACAGATGCCCTCAGGCTGTTGCGCGACTTGAGTTCTCAAGAGGACGGATCGTGAATGGGCCGGAATAGGTTCATTTGGTCAATTCTTGCCAGGCAATGGAGCAAGCAGTTGTATCCATTAACTGTAATGGGAAAATCCTGGAGCGAAGACCGTGGCAAACAGGCCGATTTCAGGCGATCTTCGCTCCAGGTATTCAAGGTTGCAGATATTCCTATCCGGCATCCATGTGAAATCCAGAGATCCTTGCATGCGAGACCGTTCTTGCACGCATTGCAACCGGCCCGGATGGCGAAGTTCGAGACTTCTGAGGTCATCGGTTGATCGGCTTAGCGGCGTTTCGTGAGCCGTGGCGTCAACTCCTCGACCCGGCTTTCCGGATTGGTGTCGATGCGCAACTGCACACCGGTCAGCTATACGTTTGGATCGATCCCCTGCAACTCGCAGGTCTTGATCAATCCGTTGATGATGCCGTTGTTCTGTGCGCGCGCCTAGCTCCAGGCAAAAGGCCAGTTTCTTTGGCCGAACTTGGGCCCGCGCAGGGGATTTTCGAAATCATTATGCCGATATCGGCCCGATGACGTTGAGTGACCTGGCCATTGCGGGTTTCGACAAAGGCCTCATGGGCGCCGTAGCCGTCGCTGTTCGTGTTCTGGTGAAGTCGCCGAGGATCAACACATTGAATGGACCAGCCAACCTCTTCTCCTTGTAATTCAGATCGTTGCCGCAGCTTCAGCAGGCAACTCGCAACTTCCGATTGGTGGAATATCACGGGAATGGAAAAATTGCGGACCAGGGACATGATTCCTGCAGGAACACCGAACTGAGGCGAAACCGAACAGCAAACAATTACCGGGTTCCTATTGGCCAACTGCTGATTTGCTTTCCTTCCAAGGCAGCTTGCCTGTCCGTCCCACCGCCAAAACCAGTTGCCTTGAGCCAATTGCCAGTCGGGTGCCGTGTTTGCCAGAGCGATTGCGCGATCGCAGGCCGGCAACTCCCTTTCGGATTCCGGCATCATTCAAATGAGCCGACCAATTCACAGTTTCGCGACCCTCCTTGTCCGTCCGAATTGAAGCAGACACAACGAGACTGGGCTCTTGGCCACTGTAGCAATGAGACAGAAATGGGAGGACTCAGGTCATGGCAACTGCAAGAAACGCAAACTCACCAATGCGAGGTGTAATCTATGCAACGGCCGCGTGGCTAGCAATGTCCGGAGTCAGTCATGGGCAGGCCGATTGTGGAGACTGGAATAGACGAGAGTTCTTTGAAAATGCCACCATCTCCGATGTCGAACGCTGCGTTTTGGCAGGTGTGGATCTGGAAGAACGCAACAAAGATGGTCGGACTCCGATCTTCTGGGCAGCAAAGTATGGCAATACGAAAATTCTGGTTGCCTTGCTTGACGCAGGAGCAGACATCTCGGCTCGCGACAAAAACGGAGTTTCACCGCTTCACGTGGTGGCCGAAAATGGCGATGCCGAAATGGTCGCTGCCATGCTGAGGGCCGGGGCCGACATCAATGCTCGCAGCAACCGTGGTGTTACCCCTCTGTTTTATACGTCACTTGATAACATGAGCACCCTTACCGCTCTCTTGGACGCCGGTGCTGACATAAAGGCGCGCATGGACGACGGACGGTCACCTCTTCACTTCATAGCCGCCCGCGGCACAGCAGAGATGATCGCTGCCATGTTGAGCGCCGGCGCCAAAATCGAAGCTCGCGACAATGATGGCTTGACCCCGATCTTCTGGGCAGCAAGGTTAGGCAATGCGGAAGCCTTGGGCGCCCTGCTCGACGCAGGTGCAGACTTCTCGGCTCGCGATAATGAAGGGAGAGTACCGCTTCACGTGGCGGCCGGATATGGCGATGCCGAAATGGTCACTGCCATGTTGCGCGCTGGGGCCGATATTGAAGTCCGTGATAATGACGGCTTTACCCCTCTGTTTCTGGCGTCACATGGTGAAACAGGGACCATGATCGCCCTGCTGAATGCTGGCGCCGACATCAATGCTCGCAGCAACAATGGAAGGTTACCCATTCATGCGGTGGCCGCGCAGGGAACCGCCGCAATGGTTGATGCCATGTTGAATGCCGGTGCCGCAATCGAGGCCCGGGACAATGAAGGCTGGACCCCGATCTTCTGGGCAGCAAGGCATGGCAATACGGAAGTTCTGGTCGCCCTGCTCGACGCAGGTGCGGACTTCTCGGTTCGCGATAATGTCGGGAAATCACCTCTGCACCTTGTGGCCGCATATGGCGACGCCGGAATGGTCACTGCTATGTTGCGCGCCGGAGCCGATATTGAAGTCCGTGATAATGACGGCTTTACCCCTCTGTTTCTGGCGTCACTTGGTGAAACAGGGACCATGATCGCCCTGCTGAGTGCTGGCGCCGACATCAATGCTCGCGGCAACGATGGAAGGCTACCCATTCATGTGGTGGCCGCGGAAGGAAATGCCGCAATGGCTGCCGCACTGTTGAATGCTGGATCCGGTATTGAGGTTCGCGACAATTCTGGTCGGACCCCGATCATGTGGGCAGCTAACCATGGCACTAAGGATGTTCTGGGTGTACTGATTGACGCTGGCGCAGACGTTTTGGCCCGAGACCAATGGGATTGGGCCGTGCTCCACTATGCGGCGTTCAATACAGCAGACATGGTAACGGCATTGCTGGACGCAGGTGCGAACCACTCCGTTCGCGATATTGATGGAAGGCCGCCCCTACACGCTGTGGCCTTGTATGGCAAAGTGGCAATGGTCACTGCCCTGTTGGATGCCGGGGCTAACATTGAAGCTCGCGATAATGGTAGCTGGACTGCGCTTCTTCATGCGGCGCGTGAAGGTAGAGCTGAAATGCTGACAGCGCTTGTGAACGCTGGTGCGAACGTCGATGTCTACAACTACGTGGGCAAATCACCCTTGGATCTGGCGCTGGAACACGACGGATTGGTGGACACAGATGCCCTCAGGCTGTTGCGCGACTTGAGTTCTCAAGAGGACGGATCGTGAATGGGCCGGAATAGGTTCATTTGATGAGTTCCTGCCAGGCAATGGAGCAAGCAGTTGTATCCATTGACTGTAGTGGGGAAATCCTGGAGCGAAGACCGTAGCAAACAGGCCGATTTCAGGCGATCTTCGCTCCAGGTATTCAAGGTTGCAGATATTCCTATCCGGCATCCATGTGAAATCCAGAGATCCTTGCATGCGAGACCGTTCTTGCACGCATTGCAACCGGCCCGGATGGCGAAGTTCGAGACTTCGGAGGTCATCGGTTGATCGGCTTAGCAGCATTTCGTGAGCCGTGGCGTCTACTCGTCGACCCAGCTTTCCGGATAGGTGTCGATGCGCAACAGCACACCGGTCAGCAATACGATTGGATCGATCTCCTGCAACTCGCAGGTCTTGATCAATCCGTTGATGATGCCGTCGTTCTGTGCGCGCGCTTAGCTCCAGGCAAAAGGCCAGTTTCTTTGGCCGAACTTGGGCCAGCGCAGGGGATTTTCGAAGTCATTATGCCGATATCGGCACGATGATGTTGAGTGACCTGGCCATTGCGGGTTTCGACAAAGGCCTCATGGGCGCCGTAGCCGTCGCTGTTCGTGTTCCGGTGAAGTGGCCGAGGATCAACACGTTGAATGGACCAGCCAACCTCATCTCCTTGTAATTCAGATCGTTGCCGCAGCTTCAGCAGGCAACTTGCAACTTCCGATTGGTGGAATATCACGGGAATGGAAAAATTGCGGACCAGGGACAGGATTCCTGCAGGAACACTGAACTGAGGCGAAACCGAACAGCAAACAATTACCGGGTTCCTATTGGCCATCTGCTGAATTGCTTTCCTTCCAAGGCAGCTTGCCTGTCCGACCCACCGCCAAAACAAACTGCCTTCCCCAAAATGGTTGGTCGCGTGCCGATAGTGACATGCGCGATTGCACAATCGCAGGCTGGCAACCCCCGTCAGATTCTGGTGTCACTGAAGTGGCCTGATCAAGTCACAGTTTCGTGTCCCTGCTTGCCTGCCCAGATAGACTTGGTCACAATGAAACCGGGCTCTTGTCCCCTGTAGCGATTCAGACTGGCAGAACTGGGAGGACCGGGATCATGGAAATTGCAAGAAATACAAGTGTACCTCTGAGAGGTGTGCTCATTGCAACGGCCGCGTGGGCTGCGATGACGGGAGCTAGTCATGGCCAGGCCGATTGCGAGTATTGGAATAGCAGCAAGTTCTTTGAAACTGCCAGCACCTATGATGTCTCTCTATGCATGTCATTGGGAGCAGCTTTGGAGGAACGCGATGATAGTGGTTGGACCCCGATCTTTTGGGCCACAACGTATGGCAGTTTGGACGTAGTTGGCGCACTGCTTGACGCTGGAGCTGACCTCTTTGCCCGAGACCAAAGAGATAGGACGGCACTTCACTATTCGGCAGTAATTTCCGCAGAAGTAGTTACGGTATTACTGGACGCAGGTGCGGACCCCGCAGCTCGCGACAGAGATGGATTGACACCTCTTCACGTTGTGGCCGCAGCCGGCGAAGCAACAACGGCCACTGCCTTGTTGAAGGCCGGGGCTGACATTGAGGCTCGCGACAATCGTGGCATGACGGCACTTCACTATTCGGCAGCAAATGCCGCAGAAGTAGCAACGGTATTGCTGGACGCAGGTGCGGACCCCGCAGCTCGCAACAAAGTTGGATGGACACCTCTTCACTTTGTGGCCGTGGACGGTGAAACAGCAATCGCCACTGCCTTGTTGAAGGCCGGGGCTGACATTGAGGCTCGCAACATTGATGGAAGGTCGCCTCTTCACGTTGTGGCCGCATACGGCGAAACGGCAATCGCCACTGCCTTGTTGAAGGCCGGGGCTGACATTGAGGCTCGCGACAATGATGGAAGGTCACCTCTTCACCTTGTGGCCGCGGACGGCGAAGCAGCAATGGCTACCGCCTTGTTAAAAGCCGGGGCTGACATTGAGGCTCGCGACAATGATGGAAGGTCACCTCTTCACCTTGTGGCCGCGGACGGTGAAACAGCAATCGCCACTGCCTTGTTGAAGGCCGGGGCTGACACTGAGGCTCGCGACAAAGATGGATGGACACCTCTTCACGTTGTGGCCGTGGACGGTGAAACAGCAATCGCCACTGCCTTGTTGAAGGCCGGGGCTGACATTGAGGCTCGCGACAATGGTGGCAAGACGGCACTTTACTATTCGGTGCTCAATACGGCAGAAGTAGTGACTCTATTGCTGGACGCAGGTGCGGACCCCGCAGTTCGCGACCTTGGTGGCAGGTCGGCACTTCACGTTGTAGCCTCGGACGGCGAAGCAGCAATGGTCACTGCCTTGTTGAAGGCCGGGGCTGACATCAAGGCTCGCGACAATCGTGGCAAGTCGGCACTTCACTATTCGGCGCTCAATACGGCAGAAGTAGTGAGGCTATTGCTGGACGCAGGTGCGGACCCCGCAGCTCGCGACAATAATGGAAGGTCACCTCTTCACCTTGTGGCCGCGCACGGCACAGCAGCAATGGCCACTGCCTTGTTGAAGGCCGGGGCTGACATTGAGGCTCGCGACAAATGGCGCTGGACTGCGCTTCATCGTGCGGCTCGTGAAGGTAGAGCTGAAATACTGATAGCGCTTTTGAGCGCTGGTGCGAACGCCAATGTCCGCGACGATTATCTAAGGTCACCACTTCACCTTGTGGCCGCGTACGGCACAGCAGCAATGGCCACTGCCTTGTTGAAGGCCGGGGCTGACATTGAGGCTCGCGACAAATGGGGCTGGACTGCGCTTCATTATGCAGCGGATGAGGGTAGAGTTGAAATGCTGACAGAGCTTTTTAGCGCTGGTGCGAACGCCGATGTCCGCAACGATAATGGCGATTCACCTTGGGATCTGGCGGATAGATACGACGGCTTGATGGGCGGGACTACCCACAGGCTGTTGGAGGACTAGAGTTCCCATTAGGCCGGATTGTGAATGGGCAGGGCATAGGTTAATCTGGCAAGTTCCGGTCAGACAATGCAGCAAGCAGTTGTATCCATTGACTGTAATGGGAAGACCCTGGAGCGAAGACCGTAGCAAACCGGCCGACTTCAGGCGCTCTTCGCTCCAGTTATTCGTGTTTGCAGAATTCCCCATCTGGCATCCATGTGAAATCCAGAGTTCCTGGCATGCGAAACCGTTCATGCACACATTGCAACCGTTAACGCCGCTCTCCCATCCGCAGACGGCATTCCGGCACACTTGCGAGGGGTGCGGCTACCAGGAATACCAAGATGGCAATGCACAATTGAACGAAAATCCGGATGGCAAAGTGGAATAGGGGGCAACGCCTGCCCGGCGTGGTCTGCCGAGTTGGCGACACTGAACCCTCATTGAGAATTTCGGAGTGCCGCCAACAGGTTGCGCTTCGATAATCTGCCTGGCATCAACCTGCCTCTATACAAGCGCTCCCTCAACGAAGCCATCAATGAGCGTTTGCGGTTGCCGCCTCAGTTGCACTGCACCGCAAACGTTGCATCTGAAACGGCGTCCGGCGATCTCAAGCTGAGGGAGTTTGACCGGATTGCAACCCTTGGCCCCAAGGGGATTGCTTGCGAACTTGACTCCTTGACGGTTGCATTGAAGCACCACCTGAACCGGCCTGCCAGCGAGCGCAGGCATGAGTTTGACGGCTGGCTGCCCGGCGGGAGCCGCCCACGATCCAACTGCGGTTTGATTTGCGAAGTTTCACTTCCTATAGTGCCGATCAGGATTTGCGGAGTGTTTCAGGGACCAAGGGCTATCTTTGCCGGTGCATTGCTGGAGTTGCTGTACAGTGAATTGGTGGGCATGCTGATGCTGTGCCACGGTTCAAGTTCACAACCTGTTGGCGCATCAGCGCCACAGCTTGAGGGCATTGTCATGCAGCCCGGTTGCCGTGCCGGTCCGCACCATTTTCAGGAGGATTACAGATGAAGACCACCGCCGCAGTAGCAACCAGTGCTGGCAGCCCGCTAGAGATAATGGATGTCAATCTCGAAGGTCCCAAGGCCGGGGAGGTTCTGGTCGAGATCAAGGCAACGGGGATCTGCCATACAGACGAATTCACCCTTTCGGGCGCCGACCCCGAAGGCCTGTTTCCGGCAATTCTCGGGCATGAAGGCGCTGGCGTGGTTGTGGATGTCGGGTCAGGCGTCACCTCTGTGAAGAAGGGCGACCACGTTATCCCGCTCTACACACCGGAATGCCGGGAGTGTCCTTCCTGCCTTTCCCAAAAAACAAACCTTTGCACCGCAATCAGGGCCACCCAGGGTCAAGGGGTAATGCCGGATGGAACATCGCGCTTCTCGACGCTCGATGGGGATCCCATACTCCACTATATGGGCTGCTCGACTTTCTCCGGGCATACGGTCTTGCCAGAAATCGCCGTGGCAAAAGTCCGGGAAGACGCCCCCTTCGACAAGATCTGCTATATCGGGTGTGGCGTTACCACCGGTCTCGGTGCAGTGATGAACACGGCCGGTGTGGAACCCGGCGCCAAGGCAATCGTATTCGGCCTTGGAGGTATTGGACTGAACGTCATCCAGGGCCTGCGGCTCGTCGGGGCAGACATGATCGTTGGCGTGGACGTGAATCCAGGCAAGAAGGAATGGGGCGAGAAATTCGGGATGACGCACTTCGTCAACCCGACGGAGGTGGAGGGCGACCTCGTTCCCTATCTTGTGAACCTCACCGCATCGCCGTCAGACCCGATGGGCGGAGCCGACTATACCTTCGACTGCACAGGCAATGTCGAAGTCATGCGCGCTGCACTGGAGAGCAGTCACCGCGGTTGGGGACAGTCGATCATTATTGGTGTTGCGCCTGCGGGCGCCGAGATCGCCACCAGACCATTCCAGCTGGTAACTGGCCGTGTCTGGAAGGGAACGGCCTTCGGCGGCGCCAGGGGAAGAACGGATGTACCGAAGATCGTCGACTGGTACATGGACGGCAAGATCGAGATTGATCCCATGATCACCCACACCATGCCGCTAGGCGATATCAATCAGGGGTTCGACCTGATGCACGCTGGCGAGTCGATCCGTTCGGTCGTGATCTACTGAACCCCGAATTGCCCTGGCCGGAGGAGCGCACACCGGCCGGGTCAACCTGCCGGTCACGGAAGTTGTGGGCTTGGCCCTATCCGCCAGGCTTCACGCCTGCGGATAACGGGCCTTGTTGAATTCGCGCATCCGGCCAAGGACATCGACGCCGATCTGGGCATAGACATCAAGGATATCAACCAGGACCCAGTTCTCCCAGATCATGCCATCCTGACACCGCCAGAAGTCGAGGCTCCGCATGGTCAGTTCCTGTCCAGAAGGAGCAATGCCGAGCCAGCCGTCGCCCGAAAGCGTCATTTGCATGCCCGGCCAGGCTGTAAAGCCCACATAGTTGCCTTCGGCAAAGAGGTGCCCCTTTTCAAGAAAGGCTGTCCGATCCGGCATTGCATTCAGAAACGGTATCTGATGCCAATTGCGGAAACCTGCAATGCCCCTGCAGGTGCCAATTCCGGATGGTCCGTACCAGCTGCATCTCGGGTGCCAATACTGCTCAAGACGCATGGCTTCGACACCAAGATCGGCGAAATTCTTGAGGGCAGCCAGCATGTCGCCAACCAGCTTGAGACTCACATCGGCCATGCCGGGATCGCTGCCGTCAATTGAAAGGCCATCCTGCGTGGTGGGTCCCGGAACAAGCCACTCACGGCCCAGGCTCGGCGACATGGGCCATGCCCCCGCCTGCATCATCACTTCAGGAATGTCCCAGAGCGCCTGCATTTCGGCCACCCGGCCATGTTCGACCCGGAAGAACTCGTGGTACCGCATTGACACCATATGGCCGGTCGGCGGGATATCGAGCCACGGCCTCACGAAAGCACCAGTGTAGTATCCTGCGCAGCCTACCCAGTCCGCCCCTGCCCCTGACCTGCCGGCCATCACAATGAAATCACGCCGTTCCAGATCCGGGATCGCCGCCGCGAGTGGCGCCAGCGCGGTCTCGAGGAACTCCTTCGGCCCGTTCAGGGTCTCAAACGGATATGCTAGATGGACGGGGGCGCCGGGCAGGAACAGCCCATTGAGGCAACTCCTGACCGGACCCAGTTCGAATTCGGCTAGCGACCTCAACAGTGGCTCAATAGCGCGCTTGTTCGATGCATTCAGTTCAGGCGTGGAAGGCAATGAATTCACTTGGTCACCCATGATTGGAAGATCGAACCGCCAGGCGGAACTACGTCAACGTCAAGAGGAATGGCCGCCGCTTGAGAAGGGACCACAGCCACGAACAGCAATACCATGCGGCGCTTGTGCTCACCACGCACCTGTTGACCCTTGCCATCCACATCGCATCCGACCTGAGAAAGCAATCCTGAATTGCGGCGGGCAATGCGAGGACCGTGCACCACGCAAAACTCATCTTACAGATCGTGCCGACCAGTATGTGCCCCCGGCAACTCCGTTCGGACCTGCTTGACTACGCGGCGTCCTGCAACTTGACTACAGCAGTTGGCAGCCAGCAAACAGGCCGGGTCGCTCCTGTAGTTGGCCCCAGGAACCTATGCTGACTGCAAATGCTGGAAGGTCACAAACTTCCCGCAGCATCATTTCCCTGATCACCCAACATCCTGCCTGTTGTCGTACCGCCAGAGAGAATGATACATTGGCATCGTCCAACCCGGTCCATCATGAAGACGGGGTTGCAAGCCGAGCAGTCGCATATGGCCTCAAGGACAGACAATCCACCCGTTCAATTCTCTCGCCGGGCCGGGACAGAAAATCAGCCTGCAATGAGGCTTCAAAACTCTCCTGATCGATCCGAAGAAGTTCAGCAGGACCGTGCCACCCTTCTACCTGTAACTGCTGTCCCGACCCCGTAAGGTTGGCAACCCACAATTCGTCCCCATCTCCAGTCCTGATTCCCAACACCGACAGAGCCGAAGGCGCATTGCATGTCGCCGCGAGGCGATGACAGGTCCTGTGGGCCGCCAGTCCCTTTAACACATGGAAGGCCGGTGTGACCCCTGCGCCGGGATATCCGGGTGGCTTGCGATCCTCTGATCCGAAGGCGAGCCCTTGGGGACCGCAGAGCGATGCGAGGCACACTGAAGCAAGTCCGGCCTCGGCCGCCGCCGCTGCAAGTCCCAACAGCCATGCCGCACCGAACACACCGCGTTGCCGTGGGTCGGATTGTGCAAGGCAGACCCTTTCGTCTTCCGGGTTGGGCGTCACCGACAGGCCATACGGGTTTACCCGCGAGGATACCCAGGATGGCCCGAGATGGTACGGCGTGCCTCCGATCATGGTTCGTGCCGACGCGAATATCCACCTTGCCGCTTCGAGGTTCTCCATGAGAGTCAGATCATCGGCGGCGTGAACCGCCGGACACACGGAGTGGGTCACAAAGTCGTACAATCCTCGGGGAACCGGCAGCCGATTCAACTCTGTGAAGAAGGCTACCACGCCACCGCCAATGGGAAGTCCGGGGAATGCGGAACGGGCGGCAGACGCCATTTCAGCATAGCCTGGCCCGGCCGGACGGGGATCTCCTGGCTGGAAGGACTTCATGTCATGGGCTTGCGTAACGATTACCGCTGAGGGGGCGACACCCGCCCGATCGAGCGCTGCTGCGATTTCTGTGACCTCCTCGTCGGCAGATTTCCTTGCAGAGAGGATCAGTTCAAGTTGCAGAGGTAAATTCGTCCGGCGAGAGACCTCCGCCAGACCGGCCACCTGCCGGTCCAGTTCGGATTGCTGCCCGTCGATGCGCCCCACCAGAAAGGCAGGAGAGGCCTGGTCCAGTGCATCAAGGACTTCCAGCGCGCTTGCCGGATCTGCCAGTGGCAGCGCGGTTCCAAACTCGGGCAACCGTCCTGCCGGCTCGCCGAGGGTCACGACAGCGGTGGAATTGCCGGAAATGGTGCTCGGCGTAGTCGCACGGCCTGCCGCGGTGAGCGTCACCGATTGTGTCACGGTCTCGCCACGGGCAATCGTATACGGCCAGGCATCCAGCAGGGAACCGGAATAGGTCTTGAAGGAGGCGTCCATCCAGTTCCTGTGATCCTCCATTTCGAATTTCGCGCCCTCCAACAGAACCGTCGCGCGAAGCCCCGGTGCAGCTTCATGGGTCAACGACCGGATGTTGAATATTGGCTGACCGGGGCTGATCAGTTCGGGAAACCGCAACTGCTCGGCTGTGCCATCCGTATGGACCACATCGACAGGTTGCCCGACAACATGCTCCAGGGGATGCAAGACCAACAGGCCAGTCCGGTTCGTCCTGAAGTCGGTCACAGCGGTAGCCGTTACGGAAAATCTCAACCGGCCGTCCGGGCCTCCTTCGACGCGGGCGGCTGCCGTCATCTGCTGCACGCTGTTCGAGATTTCCAGGTCGAACAGGACCCGGAAGCCGCCGTTGTCTTCCACGATGTCAAGGTTATCGACCCCGGCCTCGATATTGCCCCAAGCTTCATCCCGGGACTGGAACACAATACCGCGAATTACTTCAATGCCATCAATGCGGATGTTCCGAAGAGCACCGTCGTCCCAGATGGCCGCAAGCCTGCCTGCCCTCAGTTCCCTGCGCTCTTCAACCGGCTGCGCCGTTCCAAAGAGCGGGACTGCTTCCGTATCTGACCGGCCAACGAAATTCATGAAAATCTGGGGACAACCGCTCTGTGTGTTTCCGCCGCTTCATAGGCGGCTTCGACCAGCGCAAACGTCTTGAGATTGTCTGTTCCCGAAGTCTCGGCCTCGCGGCCTTGGCCGAAGGACTCAAGGAAATGGGCATTTGCGCCAACGACCGACTCCTGTGAGACGTGCCACGGATAGCTTGTCCAGGACAGCAACGGCGAGCCGACCGGACGGGACTCCGAACGCCCCTCTGAGGTCAGCACCATCGTTTCGTTCGGTGTGAGCATGATCGATCCCTCTGTTCCCTCCAGTTCCAGCATCGTTTCGGGGAAGACATCCGGCTCGCGTTTCGCCTGGTAGGTTGACTCAACAACCGAAACCGCGCCGGACTTGTGGCGCAGAAGCATCGTTGCGGTGTCTTCACCCGCGATTCCCGGCCTCCGTGCTTGGGTTTCGCAGGAGAGGCGTTCCACTTCGCCGAGGAAGAAACGGGCCAGGTCCAGAACGTGAATTCCGGAATCCAGGACCACAAGCCGTTCTTCTTTCGCCAGGTAGGGTTGGCCCGCATAGACGTCATAGCCGGTCCGGAATGAAATCCGTGCCCAATTCGGGGTTCCGATCGCGCCCGTGTCGATTGTGCGCTTCACCTGCCGCATTGCCGAGCCAAAGCGGAAATTCTCATGGACGGCCAGCCACACACCACGTTTCCTTGCCAGTTCTACAATCGCACAGGCTTCATCGAGTGTTGGTGCCAGCGGCTTTTGCAGGATCGACGCAACTCCTCTTTCCGTTGCAACCTCGGCCAATGCCTGGTGGCTGCGCATCTGAGTGGCAATGTCCAGCAGATCGATGGCAGTGGCGTCCAGCATGAGGCCGAGATCGGTGAACCAGGGGACGCCAAACCGGCCGCCTGCTGCCTGTGCCCTTTCCTGAACAAGGTCGCACACGGCAACCAGTTCCGCGCCTTGGGCACGCAGATCTGCCCAGGCATGCAGATGGTTCTGCGCATAGAACCCGCAACCTACGACCGCGACTTTTACCACTGTACTGCGCCCCCGGCACATCCGGAAATTGGTATAACAGTATACATCATCATGGCATCATGTTAACAGACCGGAACAAGTTCGCTTCTGTGGAGGCGATAGTTGCAGCCGTCAAACCGGCTGTACCTTGAAACAAGAGGAGGAAGACAGAATGAACTCTAGACAACTCACCACCACTATACTGCTCAGCGCTTTTCTGGGTGGCTCCGCGGTGACTGCTGATGAGGTGATCATCGGCTATGCAGCGCCATCGCTTGATGGCGCCCAGGCGCAGATCCAGGGCGGATTTGTAGTAGGCGCCGAACAGCGTGGCTGGAAGGTCATTTCCGTGACCTCAGGTGGAGATGCCCAAAAGCAGATCAACGATGTCAACGACTTCATCACGCAAAACGTGGCTGCCATTGTTGCAGTCCCTGATGACAGTGCCGGCATCTGTGTTGCTGTCGCAGCTGCCAAGGAGGCCGGCATTCCGTTCTATACGATCGACCGGGCACCTTCGGGATGCGTCATCGATATGGTCGTTTTGTCCGACAATTATCTCGGTGGCAAACAGGCCGGCGAAGCAATGGTTGCCCACCTGACCGAAAAGTATGGCGAGCCGAGAGGAACTGTCCTGGAAATCACGGGCAATCTTGCACAAAACGTCGCTCAACTGAGAGGCGCTGGCTTTGATGATGTCATCAATCAGTATCCCGACATAGACTTGATCATCCGGCCCGGCGACTGGGATGCCGCAAAGGGAACTGAAATCGTGCGCGACGTGGTGTCTTCACGAGAGGTGGATGGCATCTACATGCACTCCGACTGCGTCTACGCCGCAGGGGTTGTCCAGACATTGCGGGAAATCGGCCAATTCGCACCCGCTGGCGAAGATGGTCACATCTTCATCGCAGGCATTGATGGTTGCAGTGACAATCTGGACCTGATCCGTGAAGGCGCCACCGACCAGACATCGGGCCAGCCAATTCCTGACTTTGGTACCTTGGTCGCTGACTTCATGGAAAAACAGTTTGCCGGCGAAGCAATCGAACCAGGTCAGGTGTTCCAGGAAGGTGCGCTTTGGTCGCCCGGCCGCCTGGAAATGTCAAATGTCGGAATGATGCTGTATTTGAGTACCACATCCATAACCAGGGAAAATGTCGATCATCCGGGATTGTGGGGTAACCAGTAGCAATCCCCCGAATTGACAATTGGCACCAAAAAGGGAGGGCGCGGCGCAACGTCGCGCGTTCCCGCCGACCCGGAGTTGCACCCGGCCAACATGTTGGAAATTGGTGCTGCTCCGGGTGTCCGGATTGGTCTCTAGTTCCGGCAGGATGTATGTACCTTGAGGCCTCGAATGATGTACTCAAGAGGCTCGAAGACATGATTGGCATGATTTCCAATCCGACCGATTGGTGTGCGGTGCACGGGAACCGGGCATGAGTTTTCTGCAGTTGACGGATATCAGCAAGAACTTCGGCGCGATCAATGCGCTGAAGGATGTCAGCCTCGAAATCAAGGCCGGCGAGTCCGTTGGCCTGATGGGTGACAACGGCGCCGGCAAGTCGACACTGGTGAAGATTATCGCTGGCAACCTGAGACCGACTTCGGGTGAAATATCGGTCCAGGGGAACAAGACAGCCTTCTCCAATCCACTGGATGCGCGAAGGCATGGGATAGAGATTGTCTACCAGGACCTCGCTCTTTGCGACAATCTGACGGCCGCCGCCAATGTGTTTCTGGGCCGGGAAATCCACTCGGGCTCGGGTGTCTTCCACAAGCTCCGGCATACAGCGATGAAAGAGCGTGCGGCCGAACTTTTCAAGGAATTGAAATCGGAAACGAGGCCTGATGACCTGGTTGAGCGCATGTCCGGCGGACAGCGCCAGGCCGTTGCGCTTGCGCGCACTCGGCTATCGGACCCGAAACTGGTCCTGCTAGATGAACCGACTGCAGCGATTTCAATACGCCAGGTGGCCGAAGTCCTGGCCAGGATTGCGCAGCTGAGGGATACCGGCCACGCCGTCATTCTGGTGAGTCACCGCATGGGTGATGTCTTTGAAGTTTGCGACCGGATAGCGGTGCTCCGCCGAGGCAGGAAGATAGCAGACAAACCCATCGCCGATACCAACCCAGAAGAGGTCACCGGCCTCATTACAGGAGCTGTTGAGGCTGCGTGAGGCCAAGATCTGAATCTTCAAGTCCTGTCTTCCCCGGCCACTGACACGGAAAGAAAGTGATGCTCTCCGAAAAGCAAATGACATTCCTGATTGATCACCTGATCTGGATCATCCTCATTCTCGTGTTCTCGTACTTTGCATTTCAATCAGAGCATTTTCTTACTGAAAGGAACATTTCCAACATCCTGACCGCTGCCGCGGTTCTGGGTGTCCTGGTGGTCGGCCAGAGCTTTGTCCTTATCAGTGGCAACTTCGATCTCTCGACCGAGTCAACATTGGGCCTGTCGGCCTTGATGGGTCTTTGGCTGATCGTCCCCGCAGGTGCGCCAACCTTTGGTGGGGGCGTGTTCCTGAATCCCTATCTTTCCATATGCACGGTCCTCGCAACGGGCGCTGCAATCGGATACGCGATCGGCTGTTTGGTCACGATCGGCCGGATGCACAATTTTATCGTTACCCTGGCAGTGCTTCTTATCCTTCGGGGCCTCATGCTTGCCTTTGCCGAAGGAGCACCTGTCAGCGGATTCAACAATCCTGACGCTAACGTCTTCTACTGGCTTGGACATCAGAAGGCATTTGCTCTTCCGGGCATCGGCACCATAACGGTGGCGGTCATTGCCACAGGACTGCTTTTCCTGGTTGGCCATTTCATCCTTCAGCACCACAGGTTCGGTCGCGAACTTTACGCCATCGGAGGCAACCGGAAGGCTGCCGAGGCGCTTGGCATTGATGCCGCCCGCCGGATACGGCAAGTCTACCTGCTCAGCGGATTGTTGGCTGCCTTTGCAGGCTGGATGCTGGCTGGCAGAGTGGTTTCAATACAAGCCAATCTCGGCGAAGGGTTCATCTTCACAGTCTTTGCGGGGGCGGTGATTGGAGGGGTCAGCCTGCAAGGCGGCCGCGGAACCATGCTGGGCGCATTGGGCGGCGTCCTGTTGCTCTCAACCATAGACCGGGGCCTGAATCTCACTCACGTGTCGGTGTTCTGGGTCAAGGTGATCCAGGGATTGATCATTCTGGTCGCCATGTTCCTGGATGCGCAACGCGTACGTCTGCGCGAGGTGAGTCTGGCAACTGCCGCCGACAGCTCACCGGATCGCGGGTGAAGCACAGTATGGAATTCAAGAGTGTCAGACGGCGCAAGGTCCACGAAGATGTCGCCGAGCAGATTGAGAACCAGATAATCTCGGGAGGGCTGGAGGAAGGCGCCCGCTTGCCATCGGAACGCGATCTGATGGAGGCGTTCAACGTTGGCCGCCCCGCAATCAGGGAAGCCCTGCTTCTGTTGCAGCGAAGTGGTTTTGTCGAAGTGTCCAGCACTGGGCGGCCAGTTGCCGCCCGGCCAACCGCGACCAATGTGGTTGAGCAATTGTCCGGTTCCGCTCGATATTTGCTGTCGTCAAGGGAAGGAGAGCACTTCTTCCAGGACGCACGCCGGTTGCTTGAATCCGCCATTGCCAGGAATGCCGCGGAAATTGCGACGATGGATGAGATCAAATCCCTTGAAGACGCGCTTGTTGCCAACCGGGAGGCAATTGGAAACCGTGATGCGTTCCAGCGAACAGATGTCGAGTTTCATCTGGCGATTGCCCGGATCGGAGGCAATCCTGTCTTTTCGGCACTACACACGGCAATTGCCGAATGGCTGACGAGCCAACGTACGGTTTCGCTGCGTGTGCCGGGTGTGGAAGCACGGGCCCTCGACAGTCACGAACAGATCTTTGAAGCAATTGCGTCCCGCCAACCGGAGGCGGCCTGGCATGCAATGAACCAGCATCTGAAGGATGTCATGGCGCAGTTTGAGAATGGAAGTCGCAATGACCACAGCTGACCCGGCCGCCGTCATCGTTCAAACCAGGTTGAACCCGGGCCTGTTCTGGCCCCGAGGCAGGGGGGCTTTGACACAGGGTACTGCCCTTCAGCTCCGGAACGAGCCCTGGCACGTCCGAACTCACGCCAGTAAGGCCCATGATTGTGACATTCCCATCCTGCTCCACGAAATCTACCAGCAAGAGAATTCATTCTCTGGGCTGTTGAGTCTTAGGCGCGTTCGAAAGTTCGATGCAGTCCCGGGAGCGGATTCTGGCAGCAAGGAGAACCTGCCAATCAGGACTGATTGCAAGGGCGCCAGGACCGGAGGAACAGAAAGGAGCCAGTTGGAATGACGGACGACAGGTTGGCAAGATTTGTAAGGTCCCGGCGTCCCAAGTTCGGGCACTATGTCGGAGAATTCGTAACTCCCGGCATCGGCCATATGCTGGCGTCGGCCCAATGCGACTTCGTCTTTTTTGACATGGAGCATTCAGGGTTCACTATTGAAACGCTCAAGCAGGCTTTGAGATATTTCGAAGCAGCCGGCATTCCGGTCATCGTCCGGACTCCATCGAAGGATTATGACGTGATTGCGCGGATTTGCGATGCCGGTGCTGAAGGGATCATCGCGCCCATGATCAGGGATGCAGCCGAAGCGGCGCGAGTCGTGCATTTCATGAAATACCCTCCAACAGGCGGTCGCGGTGTGGCACTGGGAATTGCGCACGACAATTATCTGACCGGCAGCATGTCTGTTGCAGACCGTCTTGAGAGAGCCAACAACCGCATGACATTCTTTGCGCTTATCGAAACACGGGACGGGGCAGAGAATGCGGAGGAGATTGCTGCCACTCCTGGTGTCGATTGCCTCTGGCTAGGCCATTTCGATCTCACCGCTTCGCTGGGCATTCCTGGCCAGTTTGACCATCCGGACTATCTGGCAGCCCTGGACAAGATTATTCAGGCAGCCGTCAAGAATAACATTGGATTGGGACGGCTCGTCGGGTCACCTGAAGAAGGCCGCTCACACCTGAAACAAGGCTTCGACTTTTGCTGCTACGCCACTGACACCGGCCTGTATCAGGAAGCGCTGATTTCAGGCATTTCGCAGCTAAGGAGCGCTGCGGAAGATGGCTGAATCCTTCCGTGTGGCGTTGTCTGCGGGCTTCCGGCAACCGGACGGTTCGAAGACCTTTCCTTCATTCGATCTGTCGCCCTTGACGGCTGCGGAAGGCGTTTCGGTCATGTTTCTTGAGCCCGGAGATCCGATCCGGGCCAAGGATCTTGAGAACATTAACGCGCTGATCCTGCTGTCCGAACGGTTTTCCGAAGACAGCGTTCCAGAAACTGGACGGCTTAGCGTCGTTGCCCGCTTCGGCGTAGGCTACGACACGGTCGATGTTGAAGCGTGTACGCGAAACGATATTGCCGTCTGCATCACGCCGGACGGTGTACGGCGCCCTGTGGCGGTTGCAATATTGACCATGATGCTTGCGCTGGCCGGCAAACTCCTGATCAAGGACCGATTAACGCGGCAAGGTCCAGACGGTTTCGCCGCCCGCAGTTCGCATATGGGCGTAGGCCTTGAAGGCCGAGTGCTCGGCTCCATCGGTGTTGGGAATATCGGCGCAGAGATGTTCCGTTTGGCAGCACCTTTAGGAATGAAGTTCATCGCACACGATCCGTATGCTGATCCGACCGTGATATCTGAACTGGGCGTAGACCTTGTCGATCTCGATACAGTCTTTGCCCGGTCTGATGTGGTCGCAGTCAATTGCCCACTTACCGCTGATACCGAGCATCTGGTTGACTCCAGGCGGCTCTCACTAATGAAACCGACGGCATACCTGATCAACACGGCGCGTGGTCCAATCGTCGACCAGGCAGCACTCACCGATGCACTGCGCAATGAGCGGCTCGCCGGAGCTGGCCTTGATGTCTTCGAACCCGAACCTCCTGAAGCGGATGATCCAATACTGAAACTGGGAAACGTGATCCTGACCCCGCACTCTCTCTGTTGGACCGATCAGTGTTTTGGTGGAATTGGCGCAGCCGATGTGGCCTCGGTCCTGGACGTTCGGGCAGGACGGCTGCCTGCCGGGTTGGTGAATCGCGAGGTCGCCGAGCGCTCCGGATTCCAGGACAAACTGGCGTCACTTGCACAGGCCTAGTCGCAGTTTCCCCTTGTGTCGGCAGCCAATTGGCATTGGGAAAATCTGTAACAGACTGGCTTTTCCGGTTGCTGCATCACGAAATCAACATCATGCCGGCGGACTCCCATAATCTGCCACGCGCGCCAAATCGTTGCATGGAACAACATGCGCTCTTCCCTTCGGACACTGGATCCTAACCGGCCGCAATTCTAACATAATCTCCATAATCCCATGCCATACGCATAACGGTGAAGATACTCAGGCTGGCAATCGCCAAGCTGCCAACACGGTACCGGTGCAAGCCAGGTGGATGCAAATTCAATAGCATGATGTGTCCGTCGGCTCCCTTGTCATCGACCAACTGTAGACGCCCGATGCCACGCTTCGGGGTTGTCTTGCAGGACCGTGCACATTGCAAAGGGCGTTCGCGACATAGACAGCAATGCACTCGCCTTGCCCAAGCCATCATCCGGCGAGTGACGCAATCCAAAGTGGCATTCCCTCCACCGCCACCAATTGTCGGCGATTGTAACCACACGGTAGGAGCTGCGCGTATGGACGGTCGATGAACTGGTACCAATTGGCTGTTAGTTGCTCCAGACAACCAATGCAGTACTGAGTCCGCAAGGTGCAGAGTCCGGTCAGCGAGCTTGGGTTTTGAAATCTGGCCAGAAGAGCATCATCTTGCCGTCCACGAGAACCACTGTGACCATTGATCCGGACGTTGAACAACTCCTCCGGCGCGAGACATGTCGAACGGGCCAAAGCATGGAAGTCGTAATGAACGATGCACTCCGCCGTGGGTTGCGTCCGAGAAGTGTGCATTCCATGCACTCACCGTTTACGATTGAAACCCACGAATTTGGCTTCGAACCGGGTGTCGACAGGAACCGCTTCAATCAACTGTTGGACGAACTTGAAGCAGACCAATTTGCCCGGTTACGAAATCAGTGATCCTTTTGACGATTATCCCCTGGCGCGGTTCTGCGTTCAGTTGGTGTGCCCGGACCATTGAAGGTAGAAGACGCATTGGCAAGCCTTGTATGGCAAAGTTGGTCCTCAGCGGCACCACAGTCATCCCGTGGCTCATCATTTGTCAGTCTTCACCAGTTCCATGAAAGGAGATTCACAACTTGGACAATTTAAGCAACCAACACTATCGACACCCCACGATTATGTCCCTTCGGAGGGCTCATCGCAGACTACCAGCGCGTTGATTTGCACACAACACCCGCGCCCGGCGATTTCCCAAATGTGTTCTCAGTTAGGACAAGAATGTTCACTCGACGATGACCAAAACGGCTTCAGCTCGACCTGAGGAGGATAGCCAGCCGACTCTTTGATTGGCAGCACTATCGCAACAGTGATTCTCCAAATACGAGATGCAGTTCCAATACGGGAATTTCACCGGTGACACTGCAGATGCCCTCTTGACAACTCTAGTGGTTTGTCTTCTTAAATATGCGTGTTCAGAGAGTCACTTGCAGACTCCATAATACGCATTGGCACGCCGGTAATCCGACAAAAACTCGTCTATAACCTGATCGAGTCGCCGCATGATATACTCTCGGCTATGCCGTGGCCCTGCCTCGACATGCCGAGTACGCCAGGTCTTTGCAAAGAGCCATGGGTGTGAGTGGAAATATGGGATACTGTTGGATCTAGTTGGGTCACGAAATGTGTTCTCGAACTGCCTAACCAGCTCAACGTGAATTATGAAGAGAGTGCCCGGCCCGAATACATCGATGTCAACCGACAGGTATGGTGGTCCCCCTCGCGTCCAATGAAATATTCTTTCGTAGAGATTGGCGTTGCGAAGCCGGTCTTCGATGGCAATTAGGATGTCTTCCACCGTCAAGCCAAGCGAACGGCCATTCCCACCCAATTCCTCGGCCTTGGGAGTGAGTGGCCAGCATTGGGTGAATAGCGCATTCTCTTCATACCGCGAGAGTTCTCGAGATTCCCCGGCATTGGCCGCAATCACACATAGGGAAATGACGACTGAAAGGGCTACGAGTAGCCTGCGGACAATTCGACGTAGTGTGTTTTTCATTTTTAACTCCCCGCTTCTTGAATGGTCGAATTCTAATGGAAGCACGCCTGGGTCTCGAATCACATTATCGTGAGCCACCTGCTCAGTTAATGTGGTGGACAGCGGCAGTCGTGGAGAAACGCTTGGGATTGCCCGGCGGCACTCGAGCTATCTGGCATAACGTGGCTGGACGTTCAGAGTAACTTGCAAGACAGTGCCAAGTATGGCCAGCTGGCAGAGGAGTCAGGAGCATTGGAACTGACGTCAATTTATGGTCGCTACATCCAGGAATGGAATTTTGTTTCTGCTGGATAACCGTCAGCAAAATGCACCGACGGTGTTTTCGGATTCTGACAGCTTATGCTGCCAATTGGGCTTCCGATGGTCGGCGCCGGCCGCCGGTTCAAGGATCCGCGAGTCTGCGAACGCTAGGTATCGGCCAGGAGGGTCATGTAGTGGTCACGCAGCGTCCACGCAACAGTTGCGGCCTACAGTTACATCCTTCAGAAAATCGTTCAGCGTCCAGGCCGAAAATTACCGGGAAGTTGACTGCCAGCTAACAGGCCAGCAGGAACCAAATCCCAAGCCAGTGGCCGAGGATCATTGGGGCCTCGCTGCAAGACTCAGGAAGAGCAGTCCCCTCGCAATTGCCAGAAAGCCGGCAAACTGAACGATCAGTAAGAATGCGCTTACGGAAGCGCGGAATTCCGGGACTGAAGCCAGCAAGGGCAGGCCGTTATGCTTGGCAAGCATGCTCTCGGGGCAGCGTTCTCCCCACTGCCGAGCGCCGATGCCAAGAGAAGCGAAACTGTGGATGGTAATGCCAGGAGCGCGGCGCCTGTCAGGAAGGCAGCGGCCATTTTGGCTGAACCCGCGGCCTGCGGCCCCATCTCCGACCGCATGGCGGCAAGGCGCAAGGTCTGGATGACCAATACTGCGCCCACCACGGAGAGGATTGCGCGCAGCTACCACTTGAGTGCGGAAACATATCCGGCAAGCGCTTGTAGCGCTTGCAGAGGATCAAGCACCGTCCAGAGCGACAGGTTGTCAACTCAGGCAGACCGAACCCGCTCCATGACATGCAGGCGTCCATTCCCGCCATACTCTGCTACCTCCAGCACGACGCCAAACCCGTTGACATGATCCCCTACGGCTATTTCCCGAAGGGACGCAGCAAGGGTTGGACCGCCTGATGCGGTCGTGATCACATACTCGCCTTCTGCCACACCGAAAGGAAGTTGGGCGTCAATTTCTGATGAGGACCGCCGACCGCCAAGTGGCAGTTGCAGAAGTGCGTCTTTTGAACCCTGACCGGCTTCAACAGGTGCCTTTCTCAACAATTGAACAAACAGTTCCTCAACCGCAGTTAGCCTAACTTCCACGGCCGCCAATTGTTGTATCCCAAGCAGTACCGTTCATTAGCGGGTGATTTTGTTCACTCTGGTCCAGTGTAATTTTCTGAGGAACACTGGACGAAACCGGTACGGTTCTTCTTTCCCAGCAGCTGATTTCAAGTAGACTGGCAGGAGCTGGCAATGCGGCTACAGATTTACTGGTGTAGCCAATTCAACCACTCGATCAGAGAGTCACTTGCAGTTTCGCCAGCCCGAGTTGACCTGCTTGTATACGGACAAGAAGCCTTCGATGACATGATCGAGCCGATGCATGATATGCTCGTGGCTATCCTGCTGGCCTACTTCCACCCGCTGCATGCTCCAAGTTGTCGCTCTGAGCAATCTGTTGGACTCCGAATACGGGAGGGAGCTGATCAGTTTGGACTGTTCAGGATTGTAAGGGCTCTTGACTAGCATATCCAACTCAACACTGATTATGTAGACAGTGCCAGGTCTGATTACATCAACGTCGACCGACAGGTAGGGCGACCGATCGTATGAGTAGTTGTCGAGGGCGGCGCTGCCAAGCTGGTTTTCGACGGCTGCCAGTATAGATTTCTCCTTCAAACCAATCGAGCGGCCGTTGCCACCCAGTTCTTCCACTTTGACTCTAAGGGGCAAGCAACCAGTGAATAGCCCATCCAGGCCAAACCGGGTATCCTCCCGAACCTCCCCAGCGCTCGCAGAAATCAGGCATGAGGGCAAGGCAACCGCCAAGGCTGCAAGAACTCTGCACGTGATCCGTCCTAATGAGGTTTTCATTTCTTGACACTCCCAAATTCTCGATCATGCCGAGTCTAGTGGCAGAGTGACGAGGACTCGAATAACGTTGCTGTGAAGTGATGCTCAACTTGCGAACGCCTGCAGAGAGTAGTTTGATGAACAACAGGGTAGGCAGCGGGATCAATAATGCGAAGGTCATGAATAACTGGCAGGATACATGATCTCTTGGCGCGAAATCGCTCAACTCTCAGAATTCGTCACCCGGCAAGTCGTAAACTATGGCGGACGGGCCAGGGCTATGTTTGCACAGAAGACAATTTGTGGCCGTCAAATCCGAGTACAGCATCCTGTTTCTGACTAATGGACATCAGCACAATGCACAGACGGCGTTTTCGGGATCTGGCAGCTTATGCTGCCAATTGAGCTTCAGATTGTTGCTGCCGGCCGCCAGTTCAAGAATCCGCGAGTCTGCAAACGCGAGGCATCAGCCGGGAAGGTCCTAGAAGTGGTCACGCAGTGTCCACGCGACAGTTGCGGCCTACAGTTGCAAGCTTTAGACAAACAGTTCAGCAACCAGGCCGAAAAATACCGGGAAGTTTACTGCCAATGAACCGGCCAGCAGGAAGGTAAATCCCGGCCCCAGTGTCTGGGGACCATCGGGCCTTGATGCAAGATTCAGGAAGAGCAGTCCCCTCGCAATTGCCAGAAAACCGACAAACTGAATGATCATTACAAATGCGCTTACCGTGGCGCGGAATTCCGGGGCTGAAACCGGTGAGAGCAGGCCGTTATCGTAGGCAAACATGTTCTCGGGGCCGGCAATCTCACCACTACCGAACACCGATGCCAGGAGAAGCGAGACTGTGGATGGGAATGCCACGAGCGCGGCGCCTGTCAGGAAGGTAGAAGCAATTCTGGCAGAACTGGCAGTTTGAGGCCCGAACTCCGATCGCCTCGCGGCAAGGCGCAAGGACTGGATGATCAATACTGCGCCAACCACGTAGAGGATTGCGCGCAGCAACCACTCGAATGCGGAGATTTGTCCAGCAAACGCCTCAAGTGCTTGCAGAGGATCAAGCATCGTCCGGAATTGCGAGGAGTCAGTTCAGGTAAACCGAACCTCGCTCCATGACATAGAGGCGTCCACTCCCGCCATATTCTGCAACTTCGAGTACCATTCCAAACCCTTCGACATGATCCCCAACGGCAATTCCTTCAAATGACGCAGCAAGGGATGGCCTGCCCGATGCGGTCGTGATCACATACTCGTCCTCTGCCACACCGAATGGAACTTGGGCGTCAATCTTCGATGAGGACAACGGACCGCCAAGTGGAAGTTGCAGGAGTGCGTCCTTTGAACCCTGCCCGGCTTCAACAGGTTCCTTTCCCAACAGTTGAACAAGCAGTTCCTCAATCGCAGTCAGCCTTTCTTCCACGGCCGCCAATCCCGGCACGAAATCCTGTTCCCTGTCCCTTGATGTGGCACCTGCAACCTGAGCAACCCCGGCGGAGGGTTCGATCTCTGCTTCGGGGGAATGCTCTGTTGCAGTTGCGGAATCCCGGACCGGCAAGTCTGGTCCCAGAAATTCAATTGATTGACCCGCCACTCTTGTAGATGCCGCTTCATTGAGTCCGGCATCGAAGAAGCCATAATCTGCCGTGCCGAACTCGGTTGCTTGCGGGCGGTTACTGGACGGCGGGATCGCCATGGGCATTGCCGGCTGTGCAGCAATCGTTTCCGGCACTTCATGATTGCTCCCGGCGGAGGTCTCTGGATCATGCTTTTCTGTGTCCGCGACCCGTTGCTCCGTAGCGGCCGTTTGCAGTGTCAGTGTACCTGTAGGTTGCTCAAGCAAATCGAACAGTCGATTCCATTGTTCCATTTCTGCTGGATCGATCGGGACCGGAATTCCCGCCGACCCGTTCACCGGTTCAAGCACCAGACGGATCAAGGTCTCCCGCTGATCGTCAACTCCACTCCGCCAGTCCATAGCAGAACCGTTTGAAACCCCCGCTGGTGTGTTCGGACTCGCATCCTGGCCGATTTCAGCCGGAAAGGCGGCAACTTCACCGGCCCGGAATCCCGGAGGTCTGGCCTCTGGTAGTTGCGGCAGAATCTCAGAAGCATCCCTGGAATTGGCGGCAACGGTGCCGGAAGTCCCGATACCCGTCGATTGGGCAATGCTGGACAGGATTTCCCTGGCCATGATTTTCAGGCCACCATCACCGGTCGACAGCAGGATAACCAGTCCTGAAACCAGAGCGGCACAGAAGACCGCCAATCTCCTGTTGGCAGAGGAGAATTTGCGTCCCCATGTGACAATGCCGCCGGGGGAGTTCCCTTCGTGTCCGATGCCAGGGTCATTGGCTGCGGCAGCTTCCGGTGGCTCGCCCGCAACACGACTTCCGGCATCGGTTTGGCCTTGATGCCCCTTTTGCTGCCGCTGGTTCTCTATCGCGCCAACAGGCTCATCAGGGCCGCGGCCTCTGTCCAGCCCGAACTCATCAATCCTTGCAGCTCCGGAATCCGCACGCCGGAACACCTCCGGGTCCGGCCGGGACAGCTTGTCGGGTGATCGCGTTCCATCATGCCGCCGCTCGTGCGACATCTCTGCCAGCGTGTCAGACAGGTGGGTGGGTTCGCCGGGGATGTTGCCATCCATCTCGATTGGCTCGTCAGTCTCAAGCGCAAACCAATCGAACAGTTCCTGTTGCGACTCGGTGCCATCCCTTTTTTCGCCAAATTCTTCCATGAAACCCGGATCATCCGGTCCAAACACACTGAGCTCTTCCAGCCCAGCCTTGCCGATGTCTTGCAGTCCAGTGCCCTCCTCTTCTTGACCCACTCGAGTGGATTTCTTCATCGTTTCCGCTGAACCACCATTCTGCTCGCCTGTCCGATGCTGTGGATCCGGCTCGAAGTCTTCCATTTGCTCCATGCTGTCCGTTCCGTCAGTCTCCTGAAGCCAGGCTTCAAGTGCAGCTGTGTCATCTTCCTGATCGGACCTCTCACCCGCCGTAAAGTTCCAGCCGGAAACCGAGAGCCTCTCGTCGATTTCTGCCATCCAGGTCTGTTCATAAAATTCGGCCAGCAAGTCTGCCGAAGAAGAACCGGAGGGCTGGCTCATTCTGGAAGAAGCTCTTCTCTTCTCGCTGGACTTCGCCGCCTGCCTGGTGTCCGGCTGGTCATTTTGCATGCTTCGATCCCTCCACTTCAGTAGGGTATGGTTGCCGTATCGAGGAACAGGATCCCGATCGGGTGTCCCTCTTCGAGAATGATCTGCGGTGAATTCGGAACAGTTCCTGACATTTGCGAGGAAACCTGCTCGGCCGCCCGGCCAATTCCGGCGGCAAGGTTCTGCCGGGCCGTGGCTGCCGGCGAGGTTACCATCAGGCTTCCGCCAAGCTCGGTCAGGTCCGTTGCCGGCCTTGCCGCCGACTCTGCAAATCCAGAGACGAGCGATGCCAGCATTCCGGGACCAAACCGCTTCAGTAACCGCTGATCGACACTGCTGACGACTTCAGGCCGCAGTGTCACCGGATCAACGGCGATTGCGTTGATTGTAAATTCCCTGCCATCGGGAGTCGCAAGGCGATTGAATTCAACGGCGAGGCCTCCAGCGGCAACGGCAGGCGAGAAACCACCGAGGAGTCGGGATCCGGAGAGTGGTCCTTCCGGTATCTCTGCAACGACAGGCGACTGCAGATCTGAGGTCACCGTTGTCACGGTGGCTCCGTAGAGGATGGTCCCGGCCTGAATGCTCTCAAACCTGCTTTCGTTACCGGAGCCCGCTGCCGTGCCGCCGTTTGCCAGCTGCGCATCCATTCCCGAGCCGACCGGCCGGACACTCTCCCGGGATTGCAACTTGGCATCGTTCGCGAGAACCGTGCTGCCAGCCTTCGGGATCACCATCGTACGGGCAACCGCGCCCATCTGTTTGATCATGGCTTCAATGGCGGCGTTGTCTAAGGCGCCAGGTTGCTGTCGGACTTTGGGAGAATTCGCACCTTCCGGGGCCTGATCGCGTGCGGTGGATGAAGACAGGGTGCCTTCCACCGGCAACTGCACAACGTCAGCGGAATTGACGAGAACGGCATTGGCTGCAGCAACCGGATCCGGCTGCTTCGTGTCTGCCGCCAGTTGAGCGGCGACTGGGACTGACTCGGCACTCCCGAATTCCAACCCTTCGGGCAACGCCTCCGGAATCGAGACAAACGAGTCCCCGCTGGCAGCAGCTGCATCGGCATTGATGGTGTTGGCCTGCTGGAGAGTGCTCCGGTAATGCTCAGACTCGGCCTGCCTGGCACCACCCGGCGTCGAATCCATGCCCGGTATCCGCGACAGGCGGGAGGCATCAATCTCCCTGAAGCCGAATGACGCGTAGGCGGTGCCAACAGCAGCGGCCAGCGCCAGCAGCGCAACTACGCGCCGGCGGCGAACCGTCCTCTTGCCCAGGTTGAAGTCCGAATGCACATTGCTGCGGCCTTGGGTATCGTTGCCCTCAGGCCCAACTCCGGTTGTGTCTTCCTGATCGCCAGGACTTTCGCCACCAGCGGGCCGTCCAAGCGCCCGGCCGAATGCCAGCATGCGCGCGAGTTTGCCAAGACGCGGCCCTGACCAACTCTTGTTTCCGAGCCTGAACATCAATCCGAAGCGCCTAGCGTTCCGGCTAATCGATGGCTGGCTGCCGCTTTGGAACCGGTTCCGGCAGCGCAGGGATCGTCGCAATCCGGGTTGCGCATCTTGTGAGTCCGGTAGCAGGTCACGGCAGAACTGATCCTGCAAGCACAACTTGCCCCTCCACCGAGAAGAGCAGGCTCGACACCGGGGAGAGCCGGTAAGCGCGAAGCCCGCCAGGCCAGGCGAGCATGGCCTTCCAGGCCGGTGACAACAGGGGATGGCTTGAACGCACATAAAGCTGGTCGCCGACGAGCCAGGCCTGCGCATCAACGCCGTCAATCGGAACTTCCCGGGCCCCGGCCGGCAAGTCCAGACCTGCCAAAGCCGCAAGCATGTCCTTGTCCCCGGCACGCGGCAGTTCCGATACGATCTGTGCAGCTTCCAACGGTGATGAAGGGCCCAACTTCAGTATCCTGACGTTGCGGCGGAAGTGGGCTTGCTCACGGTCAACGGCAATCCGCAGCACTACAGGTGTTGGTTCATCAGCCAACGCGACGATCAGATTGGTCCAGCCAACTCTCACCAGCGGCGCTATTGCCAGCGAACCGGACCCCTCCCCCAGTTGCATGACCTGGTAATCGTCACCGTTTCCGATGACGAATTGCCGGATGGGCCAGGGATTTCCCGCAGCATCAAAGAACCCGACGGCCGAAGCAATTCCAGGCGCCAAACGCAGTTCGGCAGGCATCTCACCGGGTTCGAGTGAAACCATGACGGCATCGACCATCGGCAGAGGGGCCGCTTCTTCCCTTACTGCCTGCTCGTTCTGCTGATGGATTGACTTGTACTGCCGAACCATCTCTGGCGTCATCGGAAACACCGTTGATATCGCTTCATCGAAAGCACCCTGTCGTGATTGTGGAATGGTGTGTGGCGTGATGAAGGACCCCTCCGCTCCTTCAATCGCCTCCGAGGCAACGGCTTCGCCTTCGCCAGATGCTGCGCACGGCGCGAGACAGGCAATGTAGACTGCGCCGGATTTCAAGTATCGCATTCGCATCGGCAGCCCTGTCACTGGTTGGCCTGCAAAGCTATCGTCCTGCCGCCCGGCCCGGCCGCACCACAATCCGGGTAATGCCGACCGCTTCAGGGGCTTCCCAGGTCGGCAGGCGCGAGATGGACACATCTGCCACCAGGCTGTCGCGGCTGATCTCGCTGGCGGACTCGTAGGTCACAGTAAGGGGGATCTGGACAGTCCAATTGAAGCGCTTCCGGTTGTCGAGACCGGTTCCAACGATGACAGCGCCATTGGCAACGACCGTGGTCACGAGTCGGTGTTCCCGGACATAGCTCAACATGCCCGACTCCTCGATTGCATCGAGAAAGTTGTTCCAGCCCTCCGGACGCTCGAAATAGGCCGAAGCTCCGGAAAGGTCGCTGCGCCAATTGGCAAAATCCAAGGTGAGCGCCCGCGTGACGGCCTCGACTGCAAAGTTGGTCACTTGGCCATCGGTCAGGAATGGGGAGGACACCGGCACCAGCGGCAGGATCCCGCCGTCATTCCTTGCAGCGAAGTAGCGGGGCTCCGGCCGGGTAGCGATAGTGACAACGGCTGCGGCAACAGACAGGCCGGTGACCACAGTCATGATGATCAGGGCAACAGACATCCGCCGGTGGCTGTGCATCCAGGTTTCGTAGCGCGAGCGCGCGTAACGCGCAGCGCTGTATCTGCCAGATCGTGTCATTCGCTACCCGGTCGAGTTGGGAGGTTCGAAATTCGGGCCGCGGATCAAACCGCGGCCCGGTGCTCTGTCAGGAAACTACCGGTCGAACGTCCAGGTGATCCCGACCTCGCCATCAGTCGCATTGGTGGTGCAGAAAGTGGCAGCTTCGGCTGACGTCAGTCCGTCTGTGTCTGTATCGGTGCCATCATCGACCGAGACTATTCCGGACCCCAGTGGTCCGTTGCCGAGCCCGTCGAAGGGCAGGATCCGTGAACAGATGCTCACCGGTATGTCCTCCACTTCGATCGTGAACCGGGCCGTTGCTCCGGTAACGGTGATCGTTCCACCCGTCGTGCTGGCTATGGTGTCGGCGTCTCCGTCGCCATCAGAGTCCCTCTGCTGGGATGACGGCACGGCGTTGCTTGCGATCAGCAGGTCGGTCAATTCGGCGGTTCCGAAATCCGCCTGAGTCTGATGAAGCGATCTGACCTGGGTCTGGAGGGATGCGATTTGCCGGATCAACGCGTTGGTTCTGGCGGAGTTGGAGGCCTGCTCAAAGAACACGATACCGCCGGTAATGAGGCCGAGGGCGATAACGGTGAACAGAACGGCTTCGATGAGTGTGGCGCCCCGTTCGTCCTGGTGCCTGCATGGTACGCTTCTGTGTTGTCGGAATGTCTGGTTCATATGATGTCTCCATTGCTGCACAGCCTTGGAGCGCCCGTATCGGCAGCGCCTTGCCTGCGCACAGTTCGACGCACCATGAACCTCCAGCGGGAAACTCGCCGGACGCATTCTTTGGGAGAGCAAACTTGCGTGTGGGAAATCCGGTGGCCTGCACCGTTCCGGTTCCGAGCGGAGTTCTTCAACTCCGGGCGGTGGGCTCAGTGCCTGCTCACCGCCGACGCGGAATTCATGGAGACGCGGCAAGCCTGGGCTGCGTACGGGATTGGCCTATGGGTGATCAGGCTATCTGATCGGGCACTTCCAGTCCGCCGCAGGCGGCGCAACCGGCAGACGCCGGAATGCAGAACAGGAAGCAGGAATTCAGCCGATTATCTCGAAATGCGCCTCGGTCGGATTGCCGGTCTTGCCGTTGATGGGAAGTATGTCCTGCGGACAGGCCGACATGGCAACCACGCAGTCGATCTCTGCCTTGAGCACTACATGGACACCGCCCGTGTTGTCAGGAGGGTCGAAGCTCAGCCCGCCTTCCCCGGTCCACGGAATGTTCATGAACAGATTGAGCGGCGAGGGTGTATGGCTGGCCTTCATCCCGAGCTCAGCCAGTCCGGCAGCAAGGTTATCGGCGCAATTGTCGTGATGCCCTTCATATCCCAGCAAATGGTAGCGCCAACGGTCGCATGCCGCCATCAGCGTGTCGTGGGTGCCGGATGATGTATCCTCAACCAATTTCAGGATGGGCCGGCGCCGGTTGGTGAGGAATTGGTCTCCGACGATCGGTCGTATCCGAAGATTGAAGGCGCGGGTGGCGTCCATGGCCATGTATTCGCCCAAATCGTCGGTGTTGAACGCCCAGGTGTCGACCACCTGTTCGCCTGTAGCGTTGATGATGCGTATGGATTGCCCTGCCGCGAGCCGGGCAGCCTTGCCGCGCCGCGCCGGGATTGTCTGGATTTCGCCCATTTGCTCTCCTTTGGAATAGTGCCTCCCGGCGGAACAGTTGCCGGGACCCGTTGCAATTGAACTGCCGGACCGCAAACACCGCCGATAACGGAACCAGAGATAATGAGACGGTTGTTTGATGGCAATGGCGCGCCGGATCGGCAGCCAGGAAACACTGGCTGAACGATGGTGCCGAGATGACGATCCGGCTGTGGCTTTCCGGAGGTTCGAGAGCCACAGCCGCGCCCTGGAGAGACAGTTCGAATGGGGCTGTCTCCGGCGGACTGCACAGGGTTGTGGGCAACAAAAGCAAGAGGCAGCAGTCGGAGGTCGCAGCCTTGGACGGCAGCCTGCGGGCATTGATGCAATACGTCCGGCGGGATGTGTTCGAGCATCGCAAGGTGCCGTTCCGCATTTCCCGTAACAGTCTGCAGTTGCGCCAATTCAGCTCTGGAGATCGCTGGTGGCTACACGTAGTTCATGACTTTCAATGGATCCCAAAGCCGGTATCAAGACACCGCAAACCGGGAATGATATTGCCTGCGCAACACGGACATTTGAGAACGGACCAGACCGATGAATAGAGACTTCGAACTTGTAGAGGGGAGCGGCAATGTCCTTCGCGACTTTGGCGAACCGGAAGCCGATCTGAAGCAGGCCAAGGCAGTCCTCGCGGCCAGGATCATCGCCGAACTCGACGAGCGCCGACTCAACGTCCGCAAGGCATCGGAAATGACCGGATTTGCCGAAGCGGACTTCTCGCGCATCCGCAACGCCGATCTTGGCGGGATCACCCTTGACCGGTTGATGCAGGCAATTTCCGCCCTGAATGATGATCTGTCCGTTACAATCCATGTGGGCCAACGCAAGATGGGCGGAGCGGGTATGGCGAACTGACAGGCAGACCGTTCTGCGGGTATTAATTCTGAACGCACACCTCATTTGTCAGACCCAGGGCATATCCTGATGGGATTGTCCCGAAGTTGAGCAACGCGGAACCCTTACCCTTCAGCGTGAGACGATCTCGTTGCACCGGCCGGCACAGTTGGCGACCAAGCGGTTCGACTCCGCGTGAAGTTGAGGCCGGATGATCACACTCCGTGTCTGGGTAGGCCTGCCGCCAAATCGCGCCTTCACCAGAGCTCCGGCACTATTGAGCCAGGCATCCGGGTCATACCAGAGCCTCGAGATACGGCCGCATGACATTCTGCACGCGATCAACTCCTGCAAAGCGCCAGAGATCATCAACCGTGGCAGCCCTCTTCCGAAGGCAGTCCCGGAGCGCCTCAATTGCAACATCCAGGCCGACCCGGCTGCGATACTTGAAGCAGTCGGCAACTGACTTTGCAGGAGTGGTAATAGGCACATGCACTTGCCCGATGCTATGCAAGTCAATCCCGGCTGTCAGCGATTCACCCGTGGCGCGGACAACATGAAGGGACACTGGCGGGTTTCTTGGCGCCCATTTCTTGTGACCGATAAGCATCCACACCTGGTGGGGCAATTGAGTTGTGAGTTCGTGGAACCGCAGAGCGGAGAGCAGGCAGATGACACCGTGCGGCACGACCCGGGTGGCTTCGGCAAGGCTGTGGGACTCTGACCATTCTGCATCCGCAAGCTGATAGAGGCCGCGAGCAATGCGTAGCAGTTGTCCTTCCTCTTGCAGCCTGGTCAGATACGAGCGCGGAATGCCTGCCATCTCGAAGTCTCGCGTGCGTGCAATTCCGCGGTCTCTGGTAACAGCGATTGCTCGTTCTCTTCGGGATCCTGGATAGACCTGGCTCATGGTTCAAATGCTCGGCATTACTTCACAATTGCCGAGATATTGTTACCAGTGACTGTCCCCGCCGACCAATAATTTGTCCGGCCAGCGCAGTGGCCATCGACGGCGCTGCTCATCGGCCCGAAGCCTGTACGGAAAAGAACCCTTCAGCCTTCTGGCAACCCTGCAACGCTGGGGCGGATTGGCAAATCCAACCCGAGCCCGGTTTCAGTTCAACGTTCAGCCAGAGAGTTCCAGCAGGAATAGCTGAATGGGGAGAAGATGATCGGCATGTGATAACGTGCGTCCGGATCAGGCATCGCAAACCTGAGCACGATTTCGTCGAGCACTCGCGGGTCCGAATATCCGCGTACGCTCCAGTAGGCTCCAGTCAGGAAAACGAGCTCGAAGCGGTCTCCTTGGTCCTTGCCCTCAACTCTCACGGTCTCGGATAACCGCCCGGCCGTGTCGAGCATGGTAGCGAACAGGGTCGCTCCGCTGTTCAGGTTCATGAGCCTAACCGGAATCAGGCCCGCGTGCGTGCCGTCGGCGCCATTGAGCAGATGCGAGGTTACAAGCGCCATTATTCGATCGAAGCCTTGTCGCGCTTGTCCGATGTTGCAGCAACGATTGGCGAAATAACCCCCCGGCACTTCACATTTACACATGCAGGGCGGCCAGAACCAAATGCCCGCCGAAGCGCTGGCGCAAGTTCCGAACGGCAGGTGACAAGTTCGCCATGGCCGCCCAGTCCCTCAATCATCCCATGGAAGGGAATGTCACGGAAGTCGGTAGCGAAATGCCGCCCGCTTTCGAACAGCCTCTCCTGCTGCTGGCTGATACAGTCCAGCCCGCCATTATTGTCGATGACCACGGTTATCGGCAGCCGTTCCTGAAACGCCACTTCTATCGACAGCCCACCAGAGAGAAACGCGCCGTCGCCAGACACGACCACAACATTGCGGTCCGGGTGCAGCGCCTTTGCCGAAAGACCGAAGCTGACCCCGACTCCAAGCAGCGAGTAATTGCCAGGATGCATGACGCCAGAGAGTTCCCGGCCGCGCCAACCAGCCATATTGGTCGCAATTTCGTTCCAGAAATGCGTGTTGCCACCGTCGAATACCAGCCAGTCGCCATCATCCATCGCCGACTGCACATCAAGAGCAAGCTGCAACGGATGCATAGGCCCGCCATTCGACTCGTCCCGGGCCGTCTCGGCGGCAACATGATCTTCCCATTCGTTGACCCAGCCTTCACGGCGGCTTCGCTGCGCGGCAAACCAGTCCGGCCAGGTGGTTCCGGTTTGGCCGAGCGCCTCAAGAAACGCTCCCGGATCCGAAAGCAGGACCTCGTCAGCCGCATAGTTCCAGTCCAGTTCCTCAGAACTTCCATTCACACAAATGAGCGTCGTTTCCCGCTTGATGAAGGGCGGGTTGCCGAAATTCATCTGGTTGTCGAGACGGCCGCCGACCATAACAATAACATCCGCCTCATGAATGGCCTGTCTTGATGGGTGGTACTGATGGAAATCGGCAAGGCCCATATAGGCTTCGCTGCACTCGCTGAGCAGTTTTGCATGGTAGGGCACATTGAAGATGGGGATTTGCAGCCGACGCCCAGTTTCTTCCAGTGCCTGTTCAGACCTGGACCACCATACTCCATGACCGGCGATGATTACCGGCCGTTTGGCCCGGACAATCAGGTTCAATATGCGAGTAAGCGCTTCGGGGTCGGGCCAAGCGCGCGACCGGGACCGTGCCGACCGCTTCCATGGGCGTTCATCCCTTCCGGCATCCACATCGAAGGACGAAAACATGATGTCGACCGGAATGCTGATGTGGACAGGGCCCGGGTACCCCGAAGTTGCGGCCTGCCAGGCTCGCTCGACGAACTCGCCGATGCGGCTCCCGTCGGTCACCTGCACCGAGTATTTCACCAGCGGCTTTGCTATCGCCACATCGTCGATTTCTTTGAAACCGCCCGCACTCTGCCGCTTGAGCGTGGACGAGCCTGTGACAAATATCACGGGTGACCGTTCCCCTGCCGCCTCCAGCATGGCGGGAACAGCGTTGGCGAAGCCCTCAGGGCCGACCAGGCATACCGTGGGCTTACGGCTGATACGCGAATGTCCGTCGGCGAGGTGCCCGGCCACCTGCTCATGGGGACAGTTTACAACCGGAATCTGGCATTCCATGAAACCTTCGAGCGCAGGATTGCAAAAGCCACCGGCCAATGTGAACACGCGCTCTGCGCCCTTGTCCCTGAGTGCGCGAGCCAGCAACACTCCACCTCTGACCCGGGCCGAACCTGTCATCTGCAACTCCTTTTCTGTCATTCTACTAACTCGGTGGCGGCCCGCCTCGCTGTAAGCCACCAGAGGAAACATGCAGCAGGTGCGGCCCGATGCTGTCGATTGAATCTGCTCCGGCCTGTGCCATCGCTGAGCTCAAATCCGCTCTGAGACTCTCCAGAAGCGCAATCAACCCGTTCTTGCCTTCGGCTGAGAGGGCGAACAGCACAGGGCGGCCGATCATCACAAAGTTTGCACCCAGTGCCAGAGCCTTCAGTATGTCCTCCCCACTGCGCACACCGCTGTCAAACAACACCGGAAATCCCGGAGACACAGCCTGCCGTACCGGCTGAACCAGGTCAATTGCCGGGGGCTCGCTGTCCAGCTGGCGCCCGCCATGGTTGGAAACGTAGACAGCGTCGGCTCCAAGGCTCTCGATGCGCGCAGCGTCTTCCGGCATCTTGACGCCCTTGACAATCAACCAGCCACGCCATCGGGCACGCAATCGCTCGAGGAACCCCCAATCTGCGCCGGACCGTCCCGCATTCCGGTCGAATGCGTTGGCGTCACCAGTGATGTCGAAATTCCGGGGCGCAGGCGCACCCCCAACCAGCATCGGCAGGGACCATTGGGGGTGAAGCGCAAGATCAAGGAATATCCTTGGCGAAATACGGAAGGGCAGGTTGAAGCCGTTGCGGAGGTCCCGCGGCCGGCTGGCAACCTGCGGCACATCTGCGGTGAGTATCAGCGTCTCGTAACCTGCCGCTTCTGCCCGGTCGACCACCGCCATGGTCGCCGCCTCCGACCGGCCAAAATACAGCTGGAACCAGGCCCTGCCCTCGGCCCAGCCTTGCATGTCTTCCATGGGAATCGAGCCTGCCGAGGACAGGCAGACAGGCATGTCCAACTGCTTCGCTACCTCGGCCATCGAACGGTCGGCTCCGCGGCCGGCAAGTCCACACATGCCCATGGGCGCTATGCCGAATGGAACCGAATAACTCTTTCCCATCAATCGCGTGGACAGGCTGCGCGCTGCGAGCTCGGCAAGTATGCGCGAATTCAGCTCTATTTCGTCGAACCGTGACTCATTGCCCGCCTTTGCGGTCTCGCGGCCTGCGGCCCCGTCGATGAAATCGAAGACGAGCCTTGGCAGGCGCCTGCGTGCCAGCCGCTTGGCATCCTCGCATGAATGAATCCGGCTACGCCGCGGCATGACGCCTCCTGTCCGCCTGTCCCGGCGCAGAATGGATTCTCCGCCAGTATCCGGCCAATAAAAGTTTTTGGGCCATTCATGCACGGGGACTATGACAAACAACAGGCTTTCGCCGCTCCTACTTCATTCATAGCCTGCCAGTATGGGTTCTTCAGAATTTTGTATTGGCTGGAAGGCGGGCATCCGCACTATCCTAGCAAACCCGGTTTGGCGGCCGTCTGGTTCCGGTTGACCGCCATCCGGGCCCGCGAGGGCGCCGTAAAGGGCGCCAATGAACAGCAAGGGAGATGATGATGACAATAATCGCCACTTCAATTCGTCGAATGGCAGTTTGCACGGGCATTGCTGCCTGCATGAGCGGCCTCGCCATCAGTGGCGCAGCCGCGCAGGAACATGTTGCGCGCCTTTCAGTGCATTGGTCGCCCACTCACCACAGCGCAATCCATGCGCAGATTTTTGCCGACGAAGTCAACAAGCGCGCCGAGGGGCGCCTGCGGATTGACACTTTTCCTTCGGGTCAACTCTACGGAATACGCGAACAACTGGGCGCTGTGACCTCCGGCGCAGTCGAAATGGGCGGCATCGTCGCGGTTGTGGCGTTTCCCCCGATCAACAGAAACTTCAATGTTGTGTCGCTGACCGGTGTTTTCGACAGCTATGAGGAGCAACGGGCATTCTTTACCGACACCGAAGAGGGGCGCGAAGTCTGGAACGACCTGACAACCAAGTCCGACTCGGTCCTGCTGATGTACAACCCGGTTGGCCCGGTCATGACCTTTAGTTCCGCACGGGAACTGACCGGCATCGACGCCATGGCCGACCTCAAGGCCAGGGCGCTGATTTCCGCCGAACGTCCGATGTGGGAGGCTTTGGGAGCGAACACGATCTCGCTTCCGACCGGAGAGGTCTATTCCGCCCTGCAATCGGGAATGATCGACACGATCAACAGCCCACCCGGATCAATCCGCGCTTACAGTTGGTGGGAATATCTGCAGTTTGCGCAAAAGCCGTACCAGTATTTTGCAGACGCGTACGTCATGGCGAACGCCACCTGGTTCAATGGCCTGCCCGAAGACCTGCAGCAGTTGCTGCTCGATGTGGGTGCCGAAATCGGCAAGATCTCCACCGACACCATCATGCAGACCGGCGAGGAAACCCTGGCCGAGTTTCAGGAACGCGGCGGGATCGTCACCGTACTCGAGGGCGAGGAAAAGGCGCGTTTTGACGCGTTGATGAACGAAAAGGTGTTCCCTGTCGTCTCCGAAACAATTGATGCTGATGTTCTTGCAGCAGCGAAGGCATTCGACATCGAGTGACTTTGAAACGCTTGATGGGGCGGCCGGCTTCTTCCAGCAGGAGAGCCGGCCGACTTCCGTTGGCTTGATTTACAGGCGTCATGCGGCAAATCCTGCTCGTCATTCGCACTCTCAATCGCGCACTTGAACGCCTGACTGCCGCTGTGTCGACAGCCATTGCGGCAGTGATGGTGCTTGCCCTGTCGTTGAGCGCGTTGACACGCTACGTCAGTGGTACAGGTTATGACTGGTTCATCGAACTGCCTCCAGCGCTGGTGCCGTGGATGGTGTTTCCTCTGCTGGGCCCACTGCTACGCTCCGGCTCTCACATCCAGGTAGATCTGGCTCCTACACTTCTGGAAGGCCGGAACCTTCTCCTGCTGAAGCTCTTTGTCTTTGCGACGGTGCTTTCCGGCGCCCTGATATTCTGCTTTGCCGGAAACGAGGCGGTGGCGCTGTTCATGCGGCTTGGTCAACTGATGGAACTCGAGATCGAGCTTCCGATCTGGTGGATGTATCTTGCATTCCCGGTCGGATTTGGAATTCTGGCGCTGTTCGCTGCCGAACTCCTGCTTGAAACCCTGCGGGACCTGGTCGCAGGGAAGGAGGGCGCGGCATGACCACCCTGCCGATTGTCCTGTCCATTGTTCTTCTTGGGCTCTCCGTTCCGATCTTCATGGTGTTCGGCCTGGGCAGCGCAATTGCCGCCATCTGGGGTATGAACCTGCCATGGTCTACCCTGATTCAGGTGTCTTTCGGGTCGATGACCAAGCATGTCCTGATCGCCGTTCCATTGTTCATTTTCACCGGGATGGTGATGCTGAGGGGCGGAGCCGCAAGCCGCCTGGTACATTTCGCAACCACACTTGTCGGGCACTGGCCGGGCGGGCTTGGTCTGGCAATGATCCTTGCCATGGGGTTTTTTGCTGCATTCTGCGGATCAATCCTGGCGGCGATTACAGCCATCGGCACGATCATGATTCCGAAAATGGTCGAGCAAGGCTACGGGAAGCCGTTTGCGATCACGTTGGCTGCCTCCGCGGCGTTTCTTGAGTCGCTCATCCCGCCATCGAACGCAGCCATCCTGTTCAGCGCCCTGACGGAGGTTCCCGTGTCGCGGACCTTCGCCGCTGGCTTCATTCCCGGCTTTGTGCTCATGGCGCTGCTCTCAGTAGTAGTGACCTGGCGTTGCCGTCACCTTCGTAATCCGGAGCGGTCAAGCATGCGGCAGCGGCTGCTGGCCTTGCGCGACTCCGTGCCGGGACTTGTGACGCCCGTCATCATATTGGGCGGCATCTATGCCGGCTTGCTGACGCCATCGGAGTCAGCAGCGGTCGCCGGTGTCTGGGCCGTCCTTATTGGTGTGTTCATCTACCGTGAACTTACACTGAAGGGGTTGATCGAGGCCTTGTACGAGACGGCGCGGATAACGGCCGTGATATTTGCAATCATTGCGATGGCCACATTCCTCAGCGTGGTTCTCACCTACTCGCGCACGCCACAGGGCATCATTTCCTATTTCACCGAAATGGGCGGAACTCCAATGATGTTCTGGATGGCGGTTGCCGTCATCTGCCTGATACTCGGCACCTTCATCGAAATCGTTCCGGTCTTCTACCTCACTGTTCCGATTTTTGCCGCCTTGGCACTGTCGCTCGATCTGGACATTCTTCATCTGTACATTGTCTTTGTCGCGTTCGCCGGTATCGGCATGATCACGCCTCCGGTATGCGTCGGCATCTACACTGCTGCGGGCGTGGCTCAGGAAAGCCCAGAAAAAGCATTCCGCGAGGTCCCGGCCTTTGTCGCAATCGGGATCGTATTCGGCGTACTGATGATTGCCTTTCCGCAGGCGGCAACCTGGCTTCCCGGTGTTCTGAACTGACGCTTTCAGGTGCCGGCGAGCGAATTGACCTGAGTGACGCGCTCTTCAAGCTGTTCCGCAAGAATCCCGGCAAACTCAAGCGCTGGCCGGGGCAAGTGCTCCCGCCCGCTAGTGATCAGTGTAACGTAGTAGGTCAGTTTCTGGACAACCGGGCGAAACACCACTCCCCCCATGCGCACGGCCTGATCGGCTGAGAACGGGTCAGCGACTGCGAGAGCCCTGGTTTCTCGCACCAGCGCCGCGGCTACCGGCATATTTGTGGCTGACAGGTGCGATCTTTCCCGCAACTTGCCGGAAAGAACGCTGTCGATTGACATCATCTCGTCAGGATAGGCGCCACCAGTGGTAATGAACTGTTCTGTATCTGCAATCCGTTCCAGATCGACTGGACCCTTTTCGTCCGCCAGCCAATGGTCTTCGGGCATCAGGCAAACATATGGCGCCGAGTATCGGTGCAGTATGTCAACTCCTTCGTGGTGGGGATCGCGGCCAACCACACCGAGATTCAATTGCCTCAACTGGACTGCGTCCAGAATGGCCGGCGTATTGCGAGAATGAATGATGAAGCGTGCGTCGGGCCGTTTGCCCAGCAACCGGCCGACTGCGGCCGGAAGTTCATTGGTTGCGATGGACTGTATGGTCCCAATCGAAATGGTCGCACCCTTGGAGGTCCGGATGGACGTCGCTATTTCCTGGAGCTGGCCAATACCCGAGAACATCCCTTCAACCGACTGGTAGAAGCTCTGCCCCTCCACAGTTGGCGTCAGCCCGCGCCCGACCCGCGCAAAGAGCGCGAACCCGACCGAACGCTCCAGGTCGGCAACGAGACGGCTGACGCTCGGTTGTGAGACATTCATCATGCGTGCCGCGGCGGTTATCGAGCCGCAACGAACTGTAGCCCTGAATGCCTCAAGCTGGCGCAGGTTCATGTGACAGCCCCGATACAAACTCAATGGGCGTTTTCAGGGACTACCGCGCAAATGCCAAGCATTGAATACTCATCCATCCGGGCGATGCCGGTTACTGTGCACGGCATGGCGCCGGCTGTGAACCATCTTTCAGTAGAGAATTCTCAGCCTTGTTCGCTTCAGGCAGTCTCTTGGTGGTTGTTCTTGTCCCTGTACCGCTATCCCACTGCGATTGCCATTCCATCACGTAACGCGCCGGGGCCTGGTCGCATCACATTGGATTTCGGGCCGACGATGCAACGACCAGCACGCAATTGCGACTGCGTACCACTGACCTGATCTGGATGCCCGGTAACTGACTGATCGCAATCGCCTGGTTACACTGCCAACCAATGGCAACTGATGCGGCCATCGGCCGCCGCGGGCCAGGAAGCCAATGCCAACCACAAAGCGTCTGACTAACCCGGCGCAAATTGGAATCCGCCAAATGTTGCATCAATCACAACATTTGGTTGACAATTGACAAAACTCTTGCGAAATGTGGCGTATGTCACTGTTGATCGATACAGACTGTAGACTGGACTGCGCATTTTCCTACGGGGGCCTTTACCCGCCCGCCGAAGGACTGCCCGGATTCTCGCCGGTTTGGCGCCAGGATGATTGTAGCCTGCAGTGCCTTTCGAGAGGCCTCGGTTAACTCAATGGAATTGACAACGCGCCCGATCAGACTCCGGTGCAGTTGTACGGCAATGCCACCGGTCCTTGCGGCTTCGACAGGGTGCAAAACCAATCGGCCACGCTCGTCGCTCTTCGACGAACTCGCCTTCTTGGATGAAAGTTCCTTCCCCCTCTCTAAAGCCGGTTCAGGTTCAAGAATTGGAGCACCGAACGGGTCGAAGAGCCGGGTCATTCAAAATGAAAAACGAAAACAATCCAGTGAATCCATCACTGCCCAATCAAGTTGGATCAGTCATGCCGCTGAGCATCATGAACAAGCCAGGTAATCTGCGTGCCAGTCGCACCTGCAACCCCCTTGCGACACGCGCCTCCATTATTGCCTCCCTTACCCGAACTCTGCGTTCAACCATGGTTCAACTGGCCTCTGCTTTCACAAGAGCAATTCCTATGAATTACCAATTTCCCCAATCATCCGGCGGTCAAAGCCGGCAAGACGATGGCTCACTTGCCAATCAACAGACCGGAAGACTGGCAATGAGGCAACTCGCCGGAATTTGTCCAGCATTGCTGTTGGGCACCTCATTGCTTTTTGGAAGCGCATACAGCGCCGATGCAAACACGCTGACCTTTACCTTTTCTGATGACGGCACAAACTCAACCATTACGCCCTCCGGCACCATGGATGTCTCCGATTTCACCCGTCGTGCCGGTACAACTGAATCCGGCGCGAGCAGGGTCATGATAAACGAAACAGAACATAATGAAGACACCGGGCAGTTTTGGGAAATTTCGGCCTCCAGCTCGTTGAGGCAAAGAGGCTTTACCTTGCCGAATTTGACAGTTTCCGGCGCATCAACATTCACTGGCAGCAATAATTCAATCGTCATAGGGGATTCCTACAGCTCAGGATTCTATTTCTGGTTGAGTTCGGTACAGACTTCCTTGACCATGTACGTCAGCAACCCTGATGTTGATGATGTCGACAAACTGGATTTCGGCAACAAGAAGGCCGAATTCGATGGCACGCTGGCCACTGTGCTGGGCGACAACGATTTCCGGATCGAATTCCAGTTCGGCGGCAAAACGGTGATCTTTGCAACCACGCCGACCAAGCCTGTCGGCATCGCGGCGGTTCCGGGTATCCGCCAAGTCACGTTGAACTGGACAGACCCGAATATCGGCAGCATCACCAAATATCAGTTCCAGCAAAAATCTGGGGACGGAGGCTACGGCAACTGGACAGACATTGATCCCAGCGGCGCGGCGACAACCAGTCACATCATAACTGGCCTGTCCAACGGAACAGAATACACCTTCAGGATCCGGGCAGTGAACCCTGCCGGCAACAGCGTTGAATCGGACGAGGTCTCAGCTACGCCTGATCCTCTGCCGGCCAAGCCGGTCGACCTGGAGGCAATACCAGGTGATGGCCAAGTGATACTGAACTGGGCGAACCCCGGAAACAGCAGCATCACCAAATATCAGTTCCAACAAAAAGCAGGGAGCGGAAACTACGGCAACTGGACAGACATTGAACCCAGCAGCGCGGCGACAACCAGCCACACCATCTCCGGCCTGTCTAACGGAACAGAATACACCTTCAGGATCCGGGCGGTAAATCCCACCGGCAGCGGTGGAGAGTCTGACGAGGTCTCGGCTACACCGGGAGTGCCATTGGCAGCAGAGCTGGAGGCGATGCCGGGCACCGAGCAGGTTAGCCTGTCGTGGACGATTTCCGAGGATACCAGCATTACGAAATGGCAATACCAGCAACGCGAGGGCGATGCCGACTTTGGTGACGAATGGAAAGACATTCCGGACAGCGGCGCAGCAACGCGCAACTACACCGTGGACGAACTGACCGGCGACATCGACTATAGCTTCCGAGTCCGCGCAGTGAATGCCCACGGCGATGGCATATTATCCAACGAGTCACAGGCAACGCCTGCCAAGTTGGGTGCTCCGGCGGCTGCGGAGTTGACCGCGTCGTTGGAAGACGGTCAAGCAATCCTGTCCTGGACACTCGCCGACGACCCCAGCATCACCAAATGGCAATTCCAGCAGCGAGAGGGCGATGAGGCCTTCGGAACCAGCTGGGAGGACATTCCGGATAGCGGCGCAACAACGCGCGATCATGCGATCGCCAAACTGACGGCTGGTGTTACTCATGGCTTCCGTGTTCGCGCAGTGAATGCCGCCGGCAACGGCTTGCGCTCGAACGAAGCAACGGTGACGCTACCGGCGGGGGGACCGTCGCTGGAGGAGGAAAGGCAGGTCGTGGAGCAGACGCTGGCTGCAGTGGGACAAGCGACACTTGCCGGAGTGACGGATGTCATTGACGAGCGGCTGAAATCAACGCCCGGCCCAAGCACCTTGATGCTGGGTGGGCAAACGGTAACCGGTACCGCGTCGTCGAGGGGCTCTCAGGACAACCAGAAAGCTGGTGGCTGGTGGTCCGGCAACCGCGTATCGGAAGCAGGTTACCGTCCTGTCGATGACGCCGGGATGCTGGATGGCAGCGCCTTCACTCTGTCCTTGAGCGAGGAGGATACGAGCGCAAGAAACAGCGGCTGGACCATCTGGGGCCGGGGCGACTACCAGAGCTTCGAAGGGAAGACAGGCGAAGACAGCTGGGATGGCTCAGTCAAGTCTGCCTGGCTGGGAATTGATACCCGAGTAAACGACCGCATGCTTGCGGGTTTTGCTGTTTCCAGAAACCGTGGTGAGATCAACCTTGTGACGGAAGCAGTGGGAAGCCGCGTAGAAACCTCGCTGACTGGCGCCTGGCCCTACATGCAGATGACCATGCCGAGTGGGACCGGGACTGTTCGGGTCATACTCGGTGTCGGTAGCGGTGACGCAGAACACCATTCCGAAGACGGCGATGTGGAGCGAGCCAGCCTGTCGATGACGGCTGCATCGGTCGGCGCCCGTTGGGACATGTCGCAGCAGGGCGCGGTGACGCTGACGGTTCCGGTCAAGGCGGAAGTGGTTCAGCTCAAGACCGATGGAGACGGAACAACGCCGATCGGAGGTCTTTCGGTCAGAACCTGGCAAGTGAGTGGCGGCGTCGAGGCCATCCATTCTGGCGTGGCGCTTTCAGACTCTGGCTGGGTCCTCACTCCTCGCGGCTCTTTGACATTCCGCTGGGATGGCGGCGACGGGGTCACAGGAAAGGGCATTGAAGTCGGTGGCGGTTTCGGCCTGCACGCACCGGACTCCCGCGTCAGCCTGGATGCGAGCGGGCACTGGCTTGCGACACACTCGGACGACAACCAGCGCGAGTGGGGTGCCAGCATTGGTGTGCAGATTGCACCGGACTCCCGGGGCCATGGCTGGTCGGCCTCGCTTCGCCAGGAATGGGGATTGCAGCAGGCGGGCGTTCTGTCGGACAACACGCTGTTCCAAAACGGTGCCAGCGGGGCTGTTCCGGCACCGGGTACACTTGCGGCGCGAGCAGGCTACGGGTTTGGCGTGATTGAAGGCCTGATGACGGTGTCGGCAGATGCAAGACTGGCAACGGGCGATGAGGAAGTTCCCCATTACGGTGCCGGGCTAGAATTCGCACTGCCGCGCGGCCTCACCGCCACACTGCGGGGAGAGCATGTTGACGCCGTCGACCCCGACACTCGTATTGGTGCAGGTGTGCAGCTGCGGTTCTGACGGCAAAACCGCATTAGTGACCTGCTGCGGTTGCAATTGGCTTGAGGCTCGCATTTCCGGGCCTCATGCATAAGGGTTGGGTGGCCATGCGCTTGCTGCTGGCGCTGACAGGCGAGTGTATCCCTCTCCCACTCCGTGGCAAATGCGCTGCTGGGTCTGAACACCGAGGCCGGGAGTTTCAAGAGCTTCTGGCAGGCCTTGTATGAGACCCCATAAGGCAACGCTTCGTATTCCGGCAACTGCCCACTCCGTAGGACTCTGCACCACGCACGCGCAGACGGAGCCGGTTCGGATTGAAGTGCCGCAGAGTTCTGTTTCCCCTCACCAACTATGTGTTGAGACATTTGAGGTCGAAACCATATCCCGGCTGCGTTGTGTATTTCAGACAGTCGGTTCACGTGTCCATAAGCCAGGATAAGCGAACTCGTCGGCATGCCGACGGGGAAGTGTGAGACGAGCAGAGAATTGCCATGATCGGCTCTCGCTCAAGGTCGCAGAGGAGGCCAATTGGCTCTCGGTTCATGACCCCGGAAAGCGTATTGTAGTTAAGTTGATTTTTCGTAAACTATCATGCATTGAAATGCTGAATCCGTCTGCCTCTGTCAGACACTCATCGGACCGGATACTTCACGCCATGGACAGGATGACCACTCTCCGACCTATTCGCACCGGCAGTTCCGCCGCCGTCGACAAATTGGAACTCGCCGCCGGCACAAGTTCTCGGCGTATGATAGCGTGTCAACCGACTTCTGCACTCGCCGGGATCATGGGCACGGTTTCCTCTCTTCCCGCAACTGTTGACGGCCTGCGAGCGCAGAATCGTGGCTCGCCTGTCAATCGGCGATCTGTAGACCGGATAATGCGCAACTTTGCAGGTACCTATCAGGCACTGGTGCTCGGTATGGCTTTGCTGATTGCAAGTGCATGGAGCGCCAGTGCAAGCACGCTGGTCTTCACCTTCGCTGACGACGGCACCGACTCTACCATCACACCATCGGGAAGCCTGCCCCTCACGGATCTGGGAGCTCATAGAGATCTTGTTCCGCAAGTAGGACCCCGCATGACGATCGATCCCGAAAATCGCACGGGAGGGTTTGTCCCGACAATTGAATTGAGAATGTCGAAAAGCAGTGGGAGTAGACGTGTCTATGGTGGCGGTAACGCCGTAAGCACGACCTTTATTGGGTCTTCCAGCTACACTGGAAATGCAGAAATCAGCAACATTTCCCAGTACACCTCGCCCATCTATTTTGAAGTCGACGAAAATAGCCTTCAGGTCGACACAGATCACATTTCAGCTTCTGGAGATACCTACGAGCCTACCGATTGGAATATCACTTTCGCTGGCACGTTGTTAAGCGTGCTTGGCGACGACGAATTTCACATCGAAGCTGTAATCAACGACAGCCTAAGCGTGATCTTTACGACTGCAGGGTCAGTTCCGGCCATGCCCAAAAACCTCGCCGCAACCCAGGGTGATGGGCAGACAACGCTGAGCTGGGACGAACCGGAAAACAGCAGCATTACGAAGTATGAGATCCAGCAGAAAGAGGCAGGCGGTGATTTCGGCGCATGGGTCCCTATTGACAGCAGCGGCGCAAACACCACCAGCCACACCATCGACGGACTGACCAACGGTACGGAGTACACATTCAGGATTCGCGCTATCAACTTCCACGGTGATGGTGGAGTCGGCGAGACTGAGGTGACTCCACTGGCTGCTGGGACTCCGGAAGCAGCGAAGTTGACGGCAACGGCGGGCACCCGGGGAACTGTCCTGAAATGGACGCATGCCGGGGACTCCAGTATCACAGGATGGCAATTCCAGCGGCGCGAGGGCGAAGAGGCTTTCGGTGCAGAATGGACAGACATACCAGGCAGCAACGCGGAAACGAGGCAACATGCGGTGGGTCAATTGACCGGTGGGGTCGCCCATGTCTTCCGCATCCGCGCGGTTAATGACGCCGGGGTTGGGGCGAATTCAAACGAGGTAACGACAACACCTTCGACGCAACCACCTGTGGAGATGGAGAAGCAAGTATTGAAGCGTTCGCTGGCGGCAGTGGGGCAAGCCACACTGGCCGGAGTTACGAATGTCATCGATCAGCGGCTGCAATCAACGCCGGGAACAAGCACCTTGATGCTGGGCGGGCAGTCGGTAGCCGCTGGTTCGTCAAGGAGTCCGGCCATTGACCAGCAAACGGATGGTTGGTGGTCCGGCAACCATGTATCGGAGTCCTTCAACCGTCCGGTTGACGATGCCGGGATGCTTGATGGCAGCGCTTTCACACTGTCGCTGAGCGGTGATGATGCCGACGACAGCAACAGGGGTTGGACGATCTGGGGCAGGGGCGATTACCGCAGCTTCGAAGGAATGTCAGGTAAAGACAGCTGGGATGGTTCCGCTAAGTCGGTGCTACTCGGATTTGACACCCGGGCCAGCGAGAACCTGCTTGCCGGGCTTGCAGTGTCGAGAAGCCGCAGCACTACAGACCTGATTACGGAAACGGTGGGCAGCCGTGTCGAAACCTCACTGACAGCCGCCTGGCCATACATGCAAACGGCCATGCCGGATGGCTCCGGGACAATCCGGGTTGTGCTCGGCATCGGTAGCGGTGACGCTAAACATCATTCCGATGATGGCGAAGTCGAGAGGGCCGGCCTGTCGATGACAGCGGCGTCTGTTGGTACCCGCTTGGCGGTCGCTCAACAGGGACAGGTGGCACTGTCGGTTCCGGTCACGGCGGAAGTGATCCAGCTCAAGACCGACGGGGACGGAACAACGGCCATCGGTGGCCTCTCGGTCAAGAGTTGGCGGGCGAGTGGCGGTGTGGAAGCCACACATTCCGGTGTTCCACTATCGGGTTCCAACTGGATCCTCACGCCGCGCGGTTCAGTGTCGTTCCGCTGGGATGGCGGCGACGGGGTCACAGGAAAGGGCATTGAAGTCGGTGGAGGTTTCGGCCTGCATGCACCGGACTCCCGCGTGAGCCTGGACGCAAGCGGGCACTGGCTTGCGACACACTCGGACGACAACCAGCGCGAGTGGGGTGCCAGCATCGGTGTGCAGATTGCGCCGGACTCCCAGGGCCATGGCTGGTCGGCCTCGCTTCGCCAGGAATGGGGATTGCAGCAGGCGGGCGTACTTTCGGACGGCACGCTGTTCCAAAACGGTGCCAGCGGGGCTGTTCCGGCACCGGGTTCACTTGCGGCACGAGCAGGCTACGGGTTTGGCATTATGGAAGGCCTGATGACGCTCTCCGCCGATGCGAGGCTGGCAACGGGCGACGAGGAAGTTCCCCATTACGGAGCCGGCCTGGAGTTTGCGCTGCCGCGGGGCCTCACTGCCACACTCAGGGGAGAGCATGTGGATACGATCGACCCCGACACCCGCATTGGAGCAGGCGTGCACCTCAACTTCTGACGGCCGCGCGTTAGCGGCCTCGTAATAGAAGCAATCCATACGGTCGGCAGTTTCATATCACTGCCTGATTGCGGGCCGGTAGGCGGCACTGAACCTGCCGCAGTTGATCCGGGTGTGAACATCATGGCCTGCGGACAGTCTTTGCCGGGCAGGTAGGGAACTGGGGCTGCACAGGCTGCTTGCCTCCTTGAATGCAACCCGGAGCCACCTCTGAAAAAGGCATCGGGCAGGCTTCCGGATGGCACCAACGCAGTTTCAAGCTGAAAGAAGCGCTTTCAAGCCGGACGCAAGCAGATGTTCACCAGCAAGGAATTCCGACAGCCGGGTAGTCAGATCTTGTCCGATACTGCCCCTGCTGTCCTGGTTTACCAACCCAGTGTTGATGTTATTTGGCCTTGAATCGAGTGAATTGACAGCACCATTGCCGAAACCACGAGGAAGACCACAAGGAACGCCAGCGATCGTAACAGGGCAAGATCACGACCGAGTTCTTCCCGTTTTTCCCTCTCCCAGTCTTCTGCAAGCTCGGTCAGCCTTGACGGAAAATCCGGCACCCCTGCCATTATCTTGAGTGAAATCGCCATGTCGCGGTCCGGCCAACCCGCTCCCGAGAGTTCAATAGCGGAACCGAGGCTGCATCCATTGAGGAGGTTCAAACGGATCAGATCCAGCCGATGTTGCATGTATGGACTAGAGCCCGGCCTGATGCGCTCGATTGTCTCCACGCATGTCATTCCGCTTGCCATCAACGAACCGGCTGACTTCAGGAACAGGATACCGGTACGGGCGCGATACCCGGAAAAGACTGGAAGCCCGTCAGCTGCCGCCCTTCCTGCCCCGGCCCACCTTCGGAGAGTGAAGGCAAATGCCGGGCCGGCCGCAATCACAATAAAGGCAACCACCAGCATGTTTGATGTTGCAAGGCCGCTGGCTGAGTCCAGCCGCCGCGCAATGCCGGACCATTCCGGCCGGGGAAGAAGGTCTCCCAGTACAGGGGCAATGCGCACATGGAAATGCACCAGAAGTCCGTAGACCATCAAGAGCAGAAAGCCGGGATAGGCAAGTTCGCCGGCAATCTTGGTCCGATCCTCGGCCCGGTGCTTCAAGGACCGGCTGTAGGCATCAAGCTTGGCGGACAGACCGTCACCTGCTTCCATTGCCGCGATTGCCATTCTCTCTTCATCGGGTACCCAACCGTCCAACGCCGCGGACAAGGACAGCCCATTGCGCATCCTGCTGCGGACACCATCAAGAATTGCAGCAAGCCTGCGGGCGGTTGAGCGTCTGCTGGCAGCTGAAACCGCCCTGATCGCATCAATGGCTTCCCCCATTGAGAGGCCTGCCTTCATCAAGGCTGCGAGATCACGGTAGAAGCGCTGCCTCTGCTGCAACCCGAACCTCAGCGCGGTCAATCGCTGCCTGATTTTGACGGAAGGCCAGTCCGCCCGCAGAAACTCAGCCACCAGAGCCGTTCAACCCGGCTGCCAGCGATGCGGCATGGTCAGGGTGATCCCTCATGTAGGAACTCACCAGTTCAACCTCCTCCTCGATCTCATTGATGTCGCAAGCGCCCTGTCCAACCTTGAGCATGGCATGATGCATGACCGGAATTCCGCCCAACCCTCCCTTGCGTAATGGTGACAACCAGTGGGCGCGCATCGCCGTCCGTTCGCCGCGCATGTGAAGCTCGAGCAGTGCCGGATCTGGAAGCACAGTCTCGGCAACAACTGTGCGGCCAGCAAGACCGTTCCGGCAGTTCGCACAACCTACGCCCCTGACAAACAGGCTATCGGCACGCCGTCCGGTCAGGTCCATGACTTTCAGGGCGAGGCTCTTTTCGAGTTGGCCACTGCGAACCGCATCCCGGTAACTTGTCCGGCAAACGCGGCAAAGGACCCCGACAAGTCGCTGGTAGACCAGCCCCCGGACGATCGAGGGATCGGCCAGTTTCCAGCTCTGCACTCCCAAATCAATCAGGCGATCCAGTATGCCCAATGCCGAGCCGGAGTGGATCGTCGACCACAAGGCGTGCCCGGTCATTGCCAGTTCCACGGCATGCGCAGCCAGTTCGCGATCGCGCAATTCCCCCAGGACCACCACATTGGGGTCCGATCTCAAGGCCGCCTTGATGGCGTCAACAAACGCCTCATTGCGCGGCTGGCCCAATCTGGGCGCCACTGCAACATGCACAGCCCCGTCGATGTCCAGTTCAACCGGTTCCTCAATGGCGAACGCCGATATCTCGTGCGACTTTTCCCTGACCATGGCTGTGAGCAGCCGCTGCAAGGTGGTGGTCTTCCCCGACGAGACTTTACCCGAAAGCAGATACAGCCCTCCGGTTCTGCGGCGCATGATTGCCAGGTCGGCGAGTTGTCCGGGATGGTAGCCCAGCGCAGCCAGATCGGCCTCATCCCTGCTTGAGGCGTATTTCAGCCTCATTGCCAGGAAGGCCCTTCGCCCCGAGGTTGGCGAGTACTGCAATCTGGCCCCGTCCACATTCGGAGGCAGCAATCCGGAAGCTCGCGTCAGTGCTCCCTTCATGAAGTGCACCGACCCGGCCTCAGAACCCTGATCGATTGCCACGGCAAACGCCGCGTTGATCAGCGCCATCCCATCTTCAGGCGTCTTGCTGGTCAACTGACGCAACCTGCCGTCCACCCGGACCTTGATTTCGCAATGGCTTGCCAGCACCTTGAAGTGCACATCCGATGCCGCCAGTTCCGCCGACTCGGCGATGATGCGGCGTAACTCCCTCTGGCGTTCGATTTCACTCCGTTTGGCTGCGGCGGGATCGCCTGTGGCATTTCCTGGCTCGTATGCAGACAGGATTGTCCCGCTGTCGGATTCCACAATCCGCAGGATGTCAATTTCTGCCCTGAACGCACGGTCCAGCACCGCCTTGATCTCAGGCGACCATCTGCTCCCCCTTGCTATGACGAGCAGCCCGCCCTGGAATGCGGCAACTAGGCGGCGGTCGCCCGGCGGCACTTCAAGCTCCCCGCCCGGCCCGGAAATCAGACTGCCTGCGCCGTGCTGTTCAAGAAACTCCTGCCCGGAGAGTTGCCTGCCAACTGCCGGGCTCGCCGTCGGCTGCCCCCTTGCCTCCGCTTCGGACTCAATCATCAATGTTCAGTTCAATGGTATGGCCATCGCGAACTATGACGACACCGCCGGAACTCACCGAACGCACTTTGGAGCCATCTGGAAGAGTGTCGCCTGCCTCCACCTGAATTCCCATTCCGCCCAGATCAAGTATCGCAGAATGCCGGTCGTTCCGGCCAAACACCTCAAGAACCGAGATTGCTTTCGCAGAACGGCCGGGGGCCGGCAGAGGCTCAGCCTGTTCCGATGCAGGTTGTTCTGGCGCCGGTTTCGGTTTCGTTGGCGAAAGCGCCGCCTTGAGGCTTGCCTCCTGCAGCCTGAGTTCGAGTATCCTGATCCTGGCCTTGAGTTCATTCTCCTCGATCTGGTGAGAGAGCCGCCTGCCCTCGGGAGTATCGGCAAATGACTCGAAGCGTCCGGGTGCTATCTCGATCAGTGTTTCAGGTCCGCGCAAGGCAAGCAGCCGATTGAGCAATTCTGCCTGCTTCAACTGGCGCTCCATCATGATGATGCTCTCGGAAATCTCCGCCTGCCGGCCAAGCAACCCCGACTCCTGCAGGATTCTGATACGTGACGCTGTGACCGGATCTGGGTGGGAAGGATCTCCACTTGCCAATTCTCCAGGATTGGTTGGAGCGGCGAGTTGCCGAGGGTTTTCTGTCACTGAATCTGCGGAGTCAGCGGTAGGCAGGCCCTTTGGCAATGGAACACCGTTTGCCGTTTCAGCTGCCGATTGCCTCGCTTTGCCGTGATCAGTACTCGCATCCTTGGCAGCGTGCGCATCCGATTGCTGTTGGATGCGGCTATTTTGAGGCGCTTCCCTTGCTTCCGCACTCGGCGACCGTTCAGAATGAACCCGCCGACTGCTGTCTGCCTGTGCTTCGCTGTTGGTCAACTCCTGCAGTTCGGCGGGCCATTCAGGCAAGGACAGCAGGCCACCTGTTTCCGCGGCTGCAACCACCCCGAGCAACGCCGCCGCCACAATGCAAAATGACGCCCGCGCGGGCGATGCCAATAAGCGTCTTCTCAACACAGTTGCACGTTTCCGGTCTGTCATCTGGATTGTGTCTCCCGATCCGGTGTCCCGTATGCCTTGGCAGTCAGGTGCCAGATGTTGGTTGCAGGGCGATAAGCCAGAGCTTCCGGAACCAGACCCGGAAGATCGGCAATCAGTTGGGCATACTCGGCAATCGCAGCCGATGTCTTGATCCCGATGTCGATATGGGCTGGCGAATAGCCTCTACGCCCGCTTGCACTTCCGCTCCTGCGCACGAGATTGGCTTCAAGTCCCAACGACAGGAGCCTGTGACGGAGCACGGACTCAATGAACCGGAGGTCTCCGGCTGTCTGCTGGGCAACCGGATCGGGTTTCCCGATCAAGACAGGAACTGCCAACTCGGCGCGTTTGTCCCTTTCCGCAAAGGTCAGCACGCCGTCAGGCACTTCAAGGGCTGCGGCTCTGAGCCAGGCAGGGCTCCCTCTCTGGCGGCGCCAGATGACTTTCGCATCAGCCGACGACCCGTCCCAGGAACACATCAAGGCATCGACAAGCCAGCCGGACGGCATGATCAGCAGCTTGTTCATCCTTGTTGCGCAGGCGAGCACGAACGCAGGCAGAGACGGCGCACCCTCCCATGGTGGAGCAGGACGCAAGACAGCAACCGAACTGGCGGTTTGCTGGAGCGCTTCCCGGGATTCCCTGAGTTTCGACCATTCGGACCAACCAAAGGTTACTGCCCCCGCAAGGAGCACCACCGCAGACGCCCAAATCAACATTCCCGGCAAACGGTTGACGCGTCGGAGCGGCACCGCGGAGTTGAGGGCAAGAATCTCGGCGAACTCGGCCGGAGCCGATCCTGGAACTTCCCAGGCAGGGGGAGCTACGACCTTTTCCCAGTGCGGCGCCTCAAGCGATCGCCGAAACGCTGCGAGCGCTGCGCTTTCGGCAGCATGCAACTGGTCCTCGTAGATCAGGGAGTCACGCATGGCGACGATCCACCACAATCCTCTGCTGCCGGGCAGCTTCATGGCAGCCAGCCAGTTGTCCCCCCATCCGACAGCATTCACGGCGGTTGCTCCAGCCAGCATGCCCGGGGTCAGTTCATCCTGCGTTCTTGCAAATCCAATCTGGCGATTGCCGGCCGGACGCGCATGAAGATCGAACCCGCCCTTGCCGCCTCCGGCCATTCTGGCCTGGGCACGCAGCGCCAGCCCCTGCTTCACTGGCTGCCACAACAACCCCAATGCGAGTTGCTTGCTGCCGAACGCAACCTTGCAGGGTTCGACGATCCGGGATCTTCCTGCCGGAGCGTGTCCACTTGAACCAAGTTCACCTGGCACCGTCAGCACCCTTGCCGTCTGGTGTTGATCCTGCCGATTGCCCGGAGGGCAGGATCGAGGGGCGGATCATCAAGACGGTGGCAATGCGCTCGGCAGCAGAAGCCTGGCGGCCCCCAAGCACGCCCGCAAGGCCATATCCCCCCGATCTGTCCCTTGAGTTGCGGTTGCGCTCAAATCCCATCAACACAAGGGTCTGGTTGTCGCCAATGATTGCCTGCTGTTCGAATGAAGTCGTGGAGACACGAGGAAGTTGTATGCTCTGCCTGTCGGACGTGAATTCCACCAATTCGTTGAGGTCCGACAATTTGACGCTGTAGCTGACGAGGATCTTCCGGTTTGGCAGCAGCCGGGGAAGCAGATTCAGTTCAAAGCCGGTCTTCAGGGTCCCCGGTTCAATGCTGGTCCGGGTTGAGCCCTCCGGCCCGGCTACCGCCTCGACCTTCTTCGCGTATGCAGTGTCATTGATGACCTGAACGGGTACCATCCGGTTGTTGGAGGTCGTGATGCCAGTCCGGGTTTCGACCGTTACGCGGCCGCGTTTGTCGAGTGCGCCAATGAACAACTCCAGGTCCACTTCTCCGGAGAGCACTCCGACATTGAAGGACGCTTGGGAGCCCGCTGCTCCATAAGTTCCGGTCCAGTCGATGGCGCCCTGTTTCCCGTCGACCAGAAGATCAAGTTCCATTCCCGCCCCTGCGCTTTCCGAGAGCGCAACGGTAAGCACATTCACGTCGAATGCGATCTGACCTCCAAGGAACCCGTTCAGTGCCTTCACATGGCGCTCAACGCGCCGTTGACCTTCTGGCCGGGCCGTCACCACGAAATGTCCTGTGGACTTGCCGTATGTGACAACCGCCTCTTCCCCTGCAATCGCATGCATTGCCGCGGCTATGTCTGCCTGCAGATCAATTGAGCCGGTCGAGGTTGAATTGCCGATGCTGCCGGAGAACTCGGTTCGCGACGGCAAGGCGGCGACCTGGTAGACCCTAGTGGAAAACTCCCTGAAAATGACAGTCGAGCGGTCGAATTCCCAGTCAAGCCCAAACCGGGAAGCGACTGCATCAAGGACATCCGGGACCGAACCCCGGAGATTGAACCGGTACCGTTCCTTCAGGCCGTATCCGGCAACTGGCCGGCTACCAATGGGCGCCTCCTGCGCCGGCAACACGGGGTCTGCCAACCCGGATCCGTTCGCAGCCAAAACCCGGTTCTCAGGCCCTGCAAGAACAATGAACTGAAGCCCTGTCAGCTCCGAAACCCGGTCAATGACTTCGGGCAGTCCGAGTTGCACCCGGCTCCTGATCGTGATTTCGCCCAGCGCTTTCAAGCGTGCTGCCTGTAGAGGGTCTGGGGAAGCGTAATGCTGAATTGAATCTGGGACACTGGCCTTGGCGGAACTGCCCTGCGAGGCAGAACCCGCCGCTTCCAATCCTGTTTCAACAATTGAAGCCGGATCGGCCGTCACTGTTCCGGCGGTGAAGTCCGGATCCACACAACCCGGGGCCATCAAGGACAGAGCGGCTGCTGTTGCCAATGAGGCTGCCCTGCGATTAGGCCCGGTCCGGCACCAACAACCGCCAGATCGAACGCTGCCAATCGATCCCGCGAGAGCGGGGCAGCAGCGTCTTGGTTGGATTTCATTGGAGATAAGGGAGAGTTTGGTTTGGCTGTGTCCCGGTTTGCCGGGACTAGCGCCCATGGTATTCCATTGCATCCGTTCATCAGCAGAACGGCAGCGCTGCGCAGCAAGCATTGATTTGCGATGTCTCAACGACAACCGTGTGCATCGCATGTTCGCCCATTGCCTCACTTTTGCCCGCTGCCGCGCCGCCTACCGTCGACTAACCGGGTTTCGTGAGGCATCCCCAGTCCATTGCCGGGCAATGCTGCCGTTATTGTGGAAAGAGCCGCTTTCCGAACCCCGGCCCTGGACCGCGCGTGTGGGACGACGCTCCACAGCCATCGTGACGTTCAGCCAGACCTGAATTCCGGCCAGGCTCCAAAGATGATGTTACGCTGAGCTCACTTGCTCGGAAGTCAGCAAGGGAGATGCACCGCAGGATCCCCGGATCGGCCTCCAGAACTCCGATCTATCGGTTTGGGCCTGCGGCGAAAGCTGTTCAGGTAAGGGCCGCAGGCAGAACGGTTGTCAACCGATCAACAAGGCGGGAGCGCACCGGGCGCATGTAGCGGTCGATCTACTGCATCAAGCTCCATGAGCAGTTGCGATCATGCGCAGGCCACCGCTCGGATCCTGGAACCATAGCTGGAGGCCATTCGCATCACGCTTACGGCAAATCAGCAACTCTTCGCCCGCGTGAACCGGAGCCACCGCCCGGTATTCGAACGAACGCAGCCGGCCAAGCACGGCCTCTGCTTCTCCGGCCAGCATCGTCGAGAGCAGCGGACCGTGCACGATGAGTCCGGAATAGCCGGCGATGTCGCGGCAATAGTCGGCATCGTAGTGAATTCTGTGACCATTGAAGGTCAGGGCAGAATACCGGAAGAGCAGAACGGGATCGAACACGGCTGGCCTTGACGCTTCGGCAGTCATTTCGCTCTGCTTCGGCTCGGGCGGCTTGCCGCCCTCGCGGTATACAAGGTTCTGGCGTTCGGTCAGTGCCAGAGCGCCTTCCTGGCGGATTTCATGCCTGACGGTAACAAAGGCAAGCTGCCCGGAACGCCCCGATTTCTCCGAGATGTCCTCGACTACCGATGTCTTGACCGCGTTGACACCCAGGACGAGAGGACGCTCGAATTCGAGACTGCCGCCCGCCCACATCCGCTGTGGCAGACCCAAATCGGGAATGAAGCCTCCGGTCCGGCCATGGCCATCCGGCCCCAACTGGCCCGCCGGAAGCGCTTCCCAAAAATAGATCTGATGCCATAACGCCGGCAACCGCGAGCCAATTCCCGGTGGGGCGCCGCCAAGGTCCAGTGCAGCGTGCAGCGCCTGAGCCCGAACTGGGTCGAGATTGTCCGCTGTGGTCTTCGACCTTTCACCGCCGTCATTCATCGGTGAACTCTCCTGTGTTCAACCATTCGCAAGGGCTCATTCGTGCCGCATGCGGAAATCGAAGGCAAATCGAACTTGCCAGCTCAAGTCAAAGATCTGCCTGAACAGGGCTTGCAACGGCTGGAAGAGCACGCCCTGCCGGGATGATGCGGGTCTGCGGCCAACTCAGGACTGGGAACTTGCCGCAAAACTCCGCGGCGCATTTTTGCCTCGTGCAGTGACTAGTTGCCCGACAAGTGTTTGCCAAAATGACTGCCTCAGGTGCAACTGGTGCGGCCGTTGGACGAGTTCCTCTTGCGGCATGGCATCGGCCAGAATGCCGGAACTGCAATGAAACTGGGGGATAAGAACCCGGCAGTTACTAAGAGATCATGATCCATTGCCGCCTTTGAAAGTCCCGGCATCGGAACAGGTCGGCAGGCTCCTGAAGAAGCCTGGAGCCAGTCCATTAGCGGCCTCAGAAACCGGAATGGCTGAGTCCTTCCTGCCATGACCGGTCATTGCTTGGTTCATGTCAAACGGGCGGCTGCCGAGCGGCCAGGCTGTCATGCCTGCTACTGCCTGAGGGATTTACCCAAGCGCACAGTAGAAATCCTGTTCCGCGAGGTGGCTCCTTTCCCCTTCTCACTCTACCGCCGCTTGCGGATTATGCCGCAAGAGATTGGCCGCCAGAGTTGTGTAGTCGGAGAAACCGCCAACCGTTGGAAGCAGTGGCTTTGGAATCAATCCGAAATAGTCTATCCCGGCTACTGCATTCAGCACGCCGGCACTGCTGCGCGTGCGCCCGAACCAAGGTTCTTCAGCATAGGTGGAGCTCTACATGCCAATCAGACATGGCGGACAGATACTCGCAGACCAACTGGCGATTCATGGTTGCAAGCGGGTCTTCTCAATTCCAGGCGAGAGCTTCCTGCCGCTGCTGGACGGGCTGCACGACAGTTCGATCAGCAATATCGTCTGCCGCCATGAAGGTGGGGCCTCCATGATGGCAGAAGCGACGGCCAAACAGACCGGCAAGCCGGGAGTAGCCATTGTCACAAGGGGACCAGGTGCAACCAATGCCTCAAGTGGCGTTCATGTCGCCCGGCACGACTCCACGCCTCTGCTGCTACTGGTTGGCCAGGTTGCGCGAGTTCACCGCCATCGGGAAGCATTCCAGGAAATCGACTTCGAGAGGTTCTTCAGCCCGATTGCAAAGTGGGCGGCAGAGATTTCCGATACGGAGCGCATTCCCGAATTCATTGCGAGGGCGTACCAGGTCGCGCAATCCGGCAGGCCGGGACCAGTGGTGCTGTCTCTGCCCGAGGACATGTTGCATGCCAAATGCGACACGCCCGACAGCAAGCCTCGCCCCATTCCCGATCAGTCTGTCCGAAATCGCGATGTTCGAAGGATAGCCGATGCACTGCAATCCTCGGAACGGCCGCTGATCGTGGTGGGGGGTTCACATTGGTCGCAAAAGGCTGCCGACAATTTGGCGAGAGTGTCAACAGATTTCGGTGTCCCGGTTGCAGCCGGATTCCGCCGCCAGCACTACTTCGACAACAAGCATCCGAATTATGCGGGCGACTTGACTGCTGGAATGAACCCCCGGCTTGCCGAAGCCGTCAAGGCCTCGGACTGCATACTCCTTCTGGGAACCAGGTTTGGCGATACTGAGACAAGGGGCTATGAGCTCGTCGATGTTACAGGCGCCGGAAAGCGGATCATGCAGGTTCACCCGGACCCGGAAGAGACGGGAAGACTCTGGGAAACCGAAATTGTCATCGCCGCGCGGCCGGAAAGGGTCATCAAGACCCTTGTCCGATTGGGTCGCAGCAGCCAGGCAAAGTCTGGAGCCTGGCTTGAACACTGCCGTTCGTTGCGCCGGGACTGGTTAAGGCAAGATGAGCTTCCAGGGGATGTCCGGATGTCAGAGGTGGTTGCCTGGCTTTCCGAAAATCTGGACGAGCAGGCAATCGTCACGAATGGCGCAGGCAACTATGCTGCATTCCTGCATCGCTACTTCTGCCACAGGCGCTTCGGCACACAGGTTGCCTCAACCTCCGGTTCAATGGGCTACGGACTTCCTGCCGCGATTGCGGCAAAACTCCAACACCCGGATCGCACGGTCGTGTGCATGGCGGGCGATGGTTGTTTCCAGATGGTGATGAATGAATTCTCCACTGCGGTTCAGTTTGGCGCCAACCTTGTGGCGGTAATCGCCAATAACGGCATGTATGGCACAATCAGAATGCACCAGGAGAAACACTATCCGGGCCGGGTCTCGGGCACTTCTCTTGGAAATCCCGACTTTGCAGCGCTGGCGGCGGCGCATGGAGGTCATGGAGAGACGGTGAAGAGGACAGACGAATTCCCAGACGCTTTCCTCAGGGCTGCCCATAGCGGCAAGCCTGCGATAATTGATCTGCAGCTTCACCCCGATGCGATTTCGAGCACTGCCACCATTCAGGACTTGCGCGCCGCCAGCCTGAATGGAAGCTGACCATAGGGACCAGGCCGCAGCAGCAGACCGAACTGCTCCGAACGTGAGAGAACCCCACTACTCTGGTCTTTGGTTTCAGCACGCCACTGCCTGAATCCGGGGACTCCAAGACCTGCTTGCCGTCACACCGTAATTCCACTCATTCCAGCAGGTTGGCTCCGCCGTCTTCCATCTCCTTCGGCGGCAGCCAGTATCTGAACTGCGGCGTCCATTCGTCTGCACCAATTCCAGCCATCGCCAGAAAGTGCCACGCCGGACAGAACTGGTCACCGGGTCCAAACACAGCTCCCATTCTGCGAAACACATGCCCATCGGACTGCTCAAAGACAACAGCCCCGGGCATGTTGGATTGCCCCTCCATCACGGTCTGTTCCCTGATGTAGTCGCCACCGCCATGAGAGGCGAGACGGAAATTCCAGTTACGGGATTGGGCAAATTTCCGCTGCACCTCCGGCGGGTCCTTCGACAGCAAAACGACGGCCATGGCGTTCTCAAGATGCGGCAAGACTCCGTTTATTCCATCGGCTGCGATTGTGCAGTAACGGCAAGCCTGTCCCATATTGTGGATCGCCAGCAAGTGCCGCTTGCCCGAGAACAGGCTGGACAGGTTCACCTCCCCCTCCAGCGTTGTGAAGGTGTAGTCGGGGACCTGCTGCAATTCGACTTCCTTCATCAGGCTGCTCAACTTCTGGGTCAAGCTGTAAATCTCCATCTGGAGTTCACCGATCTTTTCGTTGGCCATGGGTGTTCTCCTGTTTGCTGATCTCTGTGTGGTCCGGTCCGGTCACTGACCCACGCAGGATGGTAACAGACAGAATTCCCGGATTCTACCGCCTGCCGCCGCTACCTCTCCGGTTCCCCTGTCATCCTGTTTATGCCGATATCAGCATAGCCTTGATTGTCGCAGTGTACTTTTTGGGCGATCGGCTTATGGCTATTGTCAGGGGATTTACGCCGGACGGGTTCGGCCATGAACTTGCCGCGAGGGTTTGTTCCATTGTCAATGTGAAGGAAGAACGCGTTACTGCGATGGAAGCAGAGATCAAGCCCAACAAAGAGGAGAGTATCATGCCGACGATTGCACAACAGATTGAAGCTCGGGGTAAGGGCGAAGGCCGCCTGCTCCAGCTTAATCATAAGTTTGGCAGTGTGCCGGAGAAACGGCGGACGCAAATAGCAGATGCAGGCCAAGATGAGCTCAACGCATGGCTCTGCAAGTTGCTGGTAGCCGGTAATGTCGACGAGGTGTTCGAAATTGAAAGTTGAGCACCGAATAAAGGGCGACTCTTGCTTTCGATATGATCCTGACCGCAAAGTAACAGCAGCACTTGACGGGGTTGCAATCTGAAAACCGGCAGCCGGAACTGACCTAGCCTCTTTGCCGCTCTTAGCAAGATTACGTCAGGCAAATGATTGCCGAAGTCACGAGTGCATTGCTGAGAAGTGCAGAATGACGCTCCGGAATTGATCTCGACGGGATCACGCTGTTGCTACTTCACCAAGAGTTCATCCGCCTTGACCCAGACGACCTTGCCGTCCTTGTAAATTGCGACAGGTGTCCCATTCTTGGCCGCCCTAAGATGGGCGCGCCTTGCAGCCCTGCGCATCGCCTCATCTGCAGGGGCAAATCCCTGCTCCCTCGGATGGGCCGCAGGTTCTTGATCGTTGGTATTGGTATTCTTCACTTCTTGCGCCCCTTGCGTAGCAGAACAGGGAAGCCCCCTGAATTGTCATGTATTTCGTATTCGTCAACCAGATCCCGATAGATGTTTTCGAAATTTGCCAGCCCCGTACGAAATCGCCGCCGGATTAACTCTTCGGACTCATCGTGTCCTCCCTCCAACACCCGTTGGGCTACCCGTGCGACCGCCATATCAGGGCTTGGCAAGCGCAAGAAGAACAACTTTATGCGGTATCCTTGCCGCTGCCACTGCGGAATCGATCGGGCATAGACAAGCCCGCTCAAAGTTGTCTCGAGACCAAAGCTCTCACTCCTGGCCACATACCTACGAATGAGGTCGACCATCAAACGGCCAGCTTGAACGATTGCGGAATCAGGACTGAATGGGCTCAAGCCGGCAGCGATCAAGTCTGCGTTTGCGAAGATTGGGATCTGTGCTTCGTTTGGCAGGTATTCAGTCGCAAATGTCGTCTTGCCTGCCCCGTTGGGCCCAGAAAAGATCAGTATGTTCTTTGGCTGAGCCATGCATCTCTACTATCTGACCACAATTGCAAAAGACACCGCTACGGCCTGTATCTGGCCCAAGCATGCCCACGAGTTGGCCGCTGGCCACACCGGCTCCTTGTAACTCAACCTACTGACAAGCAACATCATGCTCTTGAGACGCCATGCCTTCCTCAGCATGCATCATTCCATGACACAGCTGCTTTCTGTTTTCGCATGGCGCTGCCGGGAGTTTTGCTCATGCTTGACGTAAGAAACTGACGGCTTGAGCAACTCGGACCTTGCCGTTGTACGACAGACTTGTTGCTTGAGCACTCGCTGCTGGTCAGACGACAGTCTGCCGCAATGCTGGACGAACCCTGCGACTCAATCAGGGAGATCATTGCGAACGGCTTGGGGTGAATGGCATCCGGTTGCGCAATTCTGAACTTTGCTTGCGGATTGGCCCAAGGGTGTACAATACTCACAGTCACGTGTCAGACGTTAAGGAAGGGCGATGATACCCAGTCGTGATGAGTTCATGGATGATGACATGCGTGGGTTCTGGGCAAAGCTAAAGGGACCCTTGGAGGGACATCTTCACCTGTATGGCGGAACCGCCCTAGCCCTCTACCTGTGCCACAGAGAGTCTACGGACTTTGACTTCGTCACAACGCGTGGCGTTGTAGACATTGAATTCGCCCGAAGAATTCCTTGGTTACATGGCGCGACACTTAATGGAGGACCCGGGATGGTGGATGCCACCATCAGGGGGCAGAACAGAGAACTGCAAATTACCCTAATGGAATCTGGACCGATGGTACCACCGCCCGTCCGTCCGCCGATTGCTTCAAAGAATAATGTACTCGTTGCCCATCCATATGATCTGATCATCGCAAAGTGCATTGCCTGCGTTTCTCGGGGTGCGTCTCGCGACTATTTCGACCTGGCGTCAGCTTTTGAAGCCTGGCCTCGCATGGGACGCGAGGCAGTAAAGGCAGTCCCCGGCCAACCAGTGGCGCGACTGGCAGCCTGCCTTGCCGACCCACCACCAGATGCAATGAAGATGCTTGGTAAAGAAAGAGTATTCGCACTTCGCAAATTCTCCGACTCCATCACCCCGGACTACGAATTCGATAACGATCCGGGTCCAGAACCATGACAGGCGATTGCTGGTTCAGGCCGAAAATCCTTGTCTGGCGAGGCACACCTATCCCACCCGTCCAGATGCCACTGAGCCCGAGTCCGGAGCGGGAACACATCGCAGGCGCGGTGTGGTGGAACGGCCCTCCCTGGACCATTCTTCGCAATGGGCCGCAGTTTGTACGGCAGGTGCTTGATTTCGGTACCGACGATCAGGTCGCCTTCATTTGTTGTGACATCGAACGCCCTGTATGGGTTTCCGCATTGTCGGATGCCCGTCCTGGTGAAATCTCGCGGCGCGCTCGAATTCTCTGGTCGGTCAAACTCGGACTCATGCCAGCAGATGCAGACTGCGACTGGCCCACCAATGCGCATATCCGTGACGTCAGGCCTTTGGCCAACCATACTCGCCAACAGCTATATGAACGATTCCGCCTGAGGCACGAGCGCATTATGGCAGAACGCCGAGTTGCCAATCTGGAGGATGAGCAATCAGATTGAATCTGAAGACTACGCTCGAACTGTGGCTGTTCATTGAGGAATTTCAACTAAGCCGACCGGCATCCGGCTGCATGAATTCCGAGCACAGCGCTATCAGGTTCCGTTCACTGTCCAAGCCGCTACGAGCAACCGTCCTGCCGCCGGGACCAAGGTTGCTGGTCAGGCCAGCACACATTCGTGTCCCCCACTACCGACTACCAAATTGGTATGAACCGCAGAGGCATGCACGGCTGGCTGTGGCATTCTCAATAAGCGCTATCAGTTCTGCATCCCAGACCTGATAAACCGGGCAGCACTTGGTTGCGCGGCGCACGCATGTCCGGATGAGCGCAGCCTCGCACCGCCGCATCCACGGCAGCGACGGCAGATTCCGGCATATCGGTCAGAAACCAGGTCAAGCACGACAAACGATTGCTATCACTCAAGTCGCACCGGCGGGCGGGATCAACAAAGACAACGGCTAACTCTCGCTGACCGTCTAACGCAGCATCGAAAAAGATCAGCCGTCGAGTGGTGGCAGAAGGGTGATCTTCAGTCGTCTTCCTCAATGACCATCAAGTCCCGGGGGTTTGCAAGATGCCAGCGTTGACCTTCCCGGCGCAAGTCGCCTTCGAGAGACACGCCCAATCTCTCGTTATGAGGCTTGGTAATTTGGTCATAATCACCTTGGTCGAAGTCTACCTTCACGGACACCATCGCGTCGTCGATGACAGCCTTGATGGTCGCCCTGCCGTTGGGGTCCGAATGATCCCGCTCCAGCGCCGAGACAAATCCCTCGATCCGCTCGTCATGGTGTACTTGCCTGTGGCCGAGGACTCGAGCGACCTCTTGAAGAACAGGAGCATCGGACTGTGAAAATGCCACAACGGCGCGCTCATTTGACCGGCACCCCGGAGCCGGCCTGCTTAGAGACCAACTGACAGACACTTCCAACCCACTGCCGGTGTTGACCAAGTTGGCGAGAGCCTGGCACAGGTTCGCGCTCACCCCTTTATGTATCCGATCGTGAAATGATCGGATGCTCTCGCCACGATTGGCCTGTCTCGTTACCTCTTGTGCCGCTCGCAAGCCCGAGACGAGCATGCGGGTGGCCTTCCGCTCAAGTGGCTCTATTGGCAGCCGTGTCGCCTCCGGTTTGTTCAGAGGCGGCGAGACCGGGACCAACAGGTTGACGACAAAGCCGTCGCGTTCGGTCTGATCCAATCGCACGCTGTCGATGAACGCAGTTGCTTGCTGGTCTTGCCCGTCTCGGAACATGTGCTGGGACCTGGAAACCGAACAGGCAGCTGCCAACAGGAGCTTTCGAGATTCTTCAAGCAGGCACACGCCAGTGGAGAGTGGGATTGAGGTGCCGTTTTGTGCCTCGGTCAAGCGCACGCGAACCCGATCTGCCTCAGCCTGAGACAAGTCAGCAAGAACCATCGACAAATGTCGGTTCTCAACGCGTCCAAGCGTCTCCGAGAGCTGCAAAAGTCTGGTTGTATAATCTGCAAACTCTTTCGATGAGGGCACGAGGACGAATTCTCTTTGGTCGTCACGCAGGCAGTACACGTCACCCGTATCGCCTCGGTGAGGGCCGAGTCTTTTCCAACCATTGGCAGCCAGATACGAATGTATGGCTCGTGGTCTGACAGTGCCGGCGAGCGCTATGTCGGCAGCATGAGTGTTCACGCTATATCTCCCTTCGGCTTTGCAACCTGCGTCGTGTGCCCATTCGGGCCAAGCCGTTGCGCTGCCGGACTCCCAACCGACTCTCAGCAATATCCTTGCGTTCAAATTTCGGCAACGGCATCCACCAGCAGCATGGCTGCATTGCCAGTTATCCGGTGTTGATCACCGGATCTCGCACTCGGTGAACGGCAACTCAGGCACGAAGAGCATCAATGGCACCAAGTGGCGATCAGTTTGTGGTTGTTCCTTCCAGAAAGCTTGAATCCGAGACCATCGCATTTCGTGTCCGGTGCAGATGCCGCATTGGTTTGAATTCCCATTTGCCGTTGCATCGTTCAACCGGTCCGAATGGTGACGTAGATGCCGTCCATGTCAAGCCAGGGGCCGCATTGGCAGGCATGACCGGCCTCGGCTGCAAGCGTGGCAGGATGTGCAACCGATAACTCCGCCTTGCGGTCGTCGTCGATCGGGAATGCACGGTAAATTGGCTTGAGCCTTGCAGATAGATTGTCGCTCATTCACCGGAACCATCGCTTGAACGATCAGCACCACGGTCTTGCCAATCGGCTGGACAATTCCCGGCTGCGGACTATCCGCCATGTCGCAGTTGTTCACTTTGCACCTCAGCCAATCGGCCTTGCTGACTCAATCAAACATTCGTCATGGTTGTTCAGGTCGCCGACACGACATGCTTTTGTCATTGCGCTGGGCAAACCCGCCAGACTTGAGATACGCCACTACCGGACTGCGAGATGTGGTTGCCAGTTCGGCATTGCCGCCTACGCAGGCAATTTGGTGGACGCAACGCCGGTTCGGCATCACAATGCATCGGAAAACGCACCGGGCTGCCCCGTGTCACGTAAGGGAGAGCAACGAATGAAGGACCGCTACAGTTCCGCCAGGCGCACCGCTACGGCCGCCCTGCTTGCAACGGGAATGCTGATACCGGCCCAATTGACAGCCAATGAGAACGTTCCATGCGGTGGACCGTTCCCGAACTTCATCGGCGACCTCAAACGTGAGGCTCTGGAGCGGGGATTTGACCGGCGAACCATTGATGGTTTCCTTGCCGAAGTATCCCGGGACCCGGATGTCATCAGACGTGATCGCGCCCAAGGGATTTTTCGCAAGTCGTTCATCGAATTCTCCAAGCTGGTCATGCAGGAATACCGCATCGTCCAGGCGGCTGGCTTCGAGCAGGAACACGGGCCCGTCTTTGATCTCGTCGAGACGGCCTACGGTGTTCCTCGAGGTGTGCTCCTGTCATTTCTTGCGCTCGAAACCGACTTCGGACTTGTTCAGGGAGACCACAACACACTGAATTCACTTCTGACCCTCGCTCACGACTGCCGGAGGCCGTGGCTGTTCAGGCCGCACATCTTTGCCGCACTTGAGCTCTACCGCAGAGGCGACTTCGACCCCGCCACCATGACGGGCGCCTGGGCCGGGGAAATCGGCATGATTCAGATGCTGCCTGCCGACATCCTGCTCCACGGCCAAGACGGAGATGGAGATGGCAGGGTCGACTTGCGCGGGTCAGTTTGGGACGCATTGATGACTGCAGGAGAGGTTTTGCAGGAACTCGGTTGGCAGCCCGGCCAGCCATGGTTGGTCGAAGCTGTCGTCACCCAGCCACTTGACTGGAGTGAAACCGGCTTGAACCACAGGAAGCCCGTTTCGGAATGGTTGGGTCAAGGTATTGAAACCCGCTCGGGCCAACCGGTCGATGGCACGCTGGAGGCTTCACTCCTGCTTCCCCACGGCCGCCTGGGACCGGCATTCCTCGCCTTCGACAATTACCGGCTGTATTTCGAATGGAACCGGTCATTCGTCTACGCCACCACCTCCGCTTTCTTTGCCACACTGCTTTCCGGCGAGCCGATGTATCTTGAAGGAACCCCGCCACCGCCGCTTGGAGACGAGGATATCAGAAGGCTCCAGGAGGCCCTGCTGGCGCGCGGCCATGACATTGGCAAAGTGGACGGCATCGTCGGCAGCAAGACAAGGGCTGCTGTTCAAGCAGAACAGGTCCGGCTTGGATTGCCCGCTGATGCCTGGCCAACCATCGAATTGCTGAACATGCTGTAGGCGGCCGGACAATACCAGTTCATTCAGAACAGAACTTCATCTGCCATTTCTGGCGCAGGACCGCTGCCGGAAGGCAACAGGCTGACGCTGCCATCGGGAACCGGCGCCAGCAGGCCAGCAGCATCTTCGACGCTCCCATGAAGCCATCGCCCGTAGTCTTCCCTTGAGAGTATAACCGGCATTCTGTGATGGTAACCGGATACGAAACTGTTCGCGTCAGTAGTGGCGATTGCAAAGGTAACAATCCTCTGCACCTCGCCCCGGATCAGCCCGTTGAAGACGGTCCACAATCCGGCGAAACCGAACGGTTCAGGGTCCCCGCCGTTTGGCGTGTATGCGAACCAGTGTTTGACTGCCGGGGAGCGCCCGACTGCTTCGCAATAGGCCGTCGAAGGTACCAGGCACCTGCGCATCCGCAGACTGTCACGCCAAAACGGTGAAGTCGTGACCTTGTCCGAGCGCGCATTGGTCACCGCCCTGGGAAGTATCGGTTTGCCAGTCCGTTTCGACTGCTGGGGCAACAAGAAGCCCCACTGCATTTCCCGCAGGCTGGGTTTGCCTTCATTGAGATGGACTATTGCCGCCCGGCTCTTCGGGTACAGCCTGGCAGCCGGCTGCCAGTCGGCGGGAAGCAAACTGTTTTCGAGATCCACATCGAATAACTGGCGCATGGCTTCATGCGTGGTGAGATTGGAATAGAGATTGCACATTCGCCCATAACTCCAAAAATTCCGCTTTCCTCGCCTCCGGCAGCGGCCAGTCCACGGGACCAATCCCGGCGGCCATATTTTCCCGGATCAGCCGGTCAAAATTTCAGCCTGGCCGGGCGCCCACTTCCGCCATTGCAGCCTCAAAAACGGAAAGCGGCATCTGATAGATGCCGCCTCCAATCCTTCCGGCTGTGCCCTGCCGGTCGAGAATTCCGAGGCTCACCAGCGGCCGGCAACCGTTGCCGGTAACTTTCCTGGCTGAAATGCCGAAACGCGCGTCGATGCCGGCAAAGCCAAGGTGGGTTCCCAATGTCAGGCATCTCCGGCGTTGGTCTGCATCATCAGGCAGGAATCCTGCAAAGGCGCGCTGTTGCTCTGGCGCAAGATTGAATGCCATCGCCCCAAGGCCGAATGCGTCCACAATGGCGCTGTCGCCAATGGCGCCCAGCGCCCGTTCAGGGCCGAATTCGCCGATCGGCCCACAGGGTGGCGTAGCATCAGCGGTGAACCAGACACCAGGAATGCCCGAAACCTGGATGCCCATTCTTTGCCCGTTTCCGCCCGCTGCAGTCACCAGACCGGAGCCCTCGACCCCCTCCGCGGCACTGAGAGCGCATTTGGTGGCGGCCATCCAGAGATTCAGGAAAAGGCTCGGTGAATTGTCCATGAAACTGGTCACGCGCTCGTTCCAGCCGCGGGAGGAACGGACCAGCAATTCCTTGACCAACAACCGGGTCGCCACTGGGGTCCGGCCATGGCAATCATCCCCCGCCGCCAGACTTGCAGCTGCAATCTCGATCAGCGGAATTCCTTCAGCGATGCCCTCGCTCAACGCCTCTGCGAACTCATCATTGAGCCACGTAAAATGTTCAACCACCTCCATCGACAACAAGCCAAGGCGCATTGCCGGGCCGTTGCCGCCATTGATTGGTGTATGAACTAGGCTCTTGCCACGATGGGCGTCGTAGACCGAGTGCAGCTGCATGGACGAGGACACAACTGCCGCCAGCGGAACGACCACCCCATGATCCTGCGCAGCAGCGAGCCGCAACTCTCCTCCGCCGATCAGCTTCCGTGCCTCATCGAAATCGTCAGCGAGCCCCTCCCAGACCGCTGCGGCGCAAGCTGAATTGAGGATTGGCAATGTAACGTCATGCGGATCGTCGAATGGCGGCCCGGCATGCAACAGCGTTGAGCGGTCAAGGCCAATCGCCTCTGCTGCCGTCCTCAGGCGGTTCCATACCGGTTCCGCCACCTGGGCCCTGTCAAATGCGAGCCTGTCAGAAGGATGAGTCTCCAGCGGCACTGCCACTCCGCTACCCCGCTTCCGGGATGATCCAGGTTTCCGAGAAATACAGAAAAGCTGTCGTGGTCTCCATTCCGGCCTGCACACGCGTTCCAACCTGTCCTGGCAGACGGCGGCCGTTCACAAGGATCATTGCCTCCTTCGCTGGCACCAGCACCGTGAACATCACATGCCTCTTGGTGCCTGTCTGCTCGGGCACTAGTTCCAGGGCCCTTGCCGGCTCCAGTTCTTCCCAGACTAGTTCGACAGCCACATTCGCATCGGCGACAAGTTCCGTATAGCGGTGCCCGGACGGATCACCTGAACTCCTGATGGTTCTGGCCGCGCTGTACTTCAGGTGATCAAATGGCGGAGCCTCCCTGAATGCCTGCAGTCTGCCGATAAACTCCTGCATGAGGAATTCGGCCAGTTCGGGATTGTCACCCATTAGGAGGTTAGGCGCAGACACACCGCTGCCGGCATGGCCAGGGTCGCCATAGAGCAGCAACAACTGTCCAGGACCGGCTGGCGACCAGGCAACTCGAAAGAAGAGCGACATGGCCGTGAAGCTGCCGTCATCGTCCTTGAGCAGGATGCCGGGATTCTCGCCCGTCCAGTCGATGCGTCCGGGCGTTAGCGGGTTTGCAAGCGGCATGGGATTCAGTCCTCTTCACCAGATGACGCCACCCAGGTCACCGATAGTGCCAACTGGGCCGACTTCATACTTCGGCCGAAATGCTCCATCTGCACAACCTGACCCGGCATCTCTTCACCATCGACCAGCACGCGCGCATCAGCTGCCTCCGCCAGCACGGCGTAGAGATCATGCGGGCCGGACGGCAGGCCGGTTTCGCCGGCTTCCACAGCAAACGGGGCTCCGAGACCATCCCAGATCAATTCGACCGACACACCTGCTCCGCTCAGGCTCTCGGTATGGCGGCCAGCCGCAGGGTCGGGAATGCGCAATGACTCTTCAAGATCAATCCACGTCATGCCACCAAGCCCAGGCAAATCCCTGAATGCCGGCATGCCGTTTACCCAGCCATCGACAATCCTGCGGAGCAACCTCTGGTTGTCGGTCATCAGCAGGTTGGGCGCATCCGGCCATCCGGCCGCCCTGTGTGGAGCGCCCAGCACCAGCCCGGCGCAACCTCTTCCATAGGGCGAAAGCACGATCCGGAAGAACAGCGCCAGCGCCGAAACACTGCCGCCTTCCTGAAGCTGGATGAAGGGGTTCTCGCCACACCATTCCACCCGGCCCGGATTGATCGATGTTCTGTTCATGGCCAACTTGCCTCGTATTCCTTCAACGCCCTGATGATGGCCTGTTTCCTTTCGGCGCCCTTCAGCGCATCCGCCGAACGGTAGATTTCGGCAACCCTTGAGGCCACCTCCTTGAGCACGGCCGAGTCATCCCGGCCATCTTGCAGCCTGATCCTCAGCATGGTGTCGCCGCCATAGGTCGGAATGGGCCCATCGTGAGGCGCGGCCAGTTGCAGGGCATCACCGCCCGAACCCACATTTCTGATCGCGGCTCTGAGTTTGCGGCGGACTTTTGCCACGCCCCTGTCGGTGAAACCAAGATTCTCGCGTTTGTGTATGTTCCTTGGTCCTTGGGATACCCAGGCGTCATAATCGCCTGGATCGCGCTGGCGCTGCTCGTAGCTTCGATCGCCACTCTGCCCATAGAAATCCGTCTTCCCGTAGCCCACTTCATCCGGGTTGGTTAGACCTCGCGGATCGTCACCTTCCCTGAAATGCCTCCAGGCAATGACCATGGTGTTCGTATCGTCGATAGGAGTCACCCACCGGCTGAGCCCGCAACGCCCGAAATACCGGGAGTCGTCGGGTACCGGAAAGTGTCCACCATTCTGTGTGAAGCTCGGCAGCATCTTGTCGTGAATCCTGATCCAGATGATGTCGCCGACGCGCCGCGTATTGGTATAGAAGTCGCCGCATTCCCGTTCGTGGAATTCGATCTTCGGCATTTCGGCAAAGGCCTCGATGAACTGGGTTCGCACCGCCTTGGTGTGCAGATAGACAACATGGAAGGGGTCCCATGCGTTCTCCATGACTTGCAACCAGTTGCAAGGCGACTCGATAAGGTAGGGGATCATCCTGTCACCCTCTTCGTCGAAGGTGTCCATCACCGGGAATGGCGGTGTGGTGGAAGGCGGGCCGAGGTAGGAGAATGCAAGCCCCTTGTATTCGATGACCGGATACGCCCCGAGGCACGTACGGTTTTTCACCTGGCTTGCCGGAGGCTCACAGGGGGTCTCGAGTATTGTACCGTCCAGCCCATACTTCCAGCCATGGTAGCTGCATCTTATCCCGCCTTCCTCAATGATCCCGAATTCGAGCGACATGTTCCGATGGCAGCAATGGAGGTGAACCAGTCCGAGGCGCCCGCCCTTCTCGCGGAACAGAACCAGGTCTTCTCCAAGAATGCGGATCCGCAACGGCAGATCGCTGATCATGCTCGTCATTGCCACCGGCATCCAGTAGCGGCGCAGATACTCTCCGCATGGAGTTCCAGGCCCGACTTCGGTCAGTTCGGGATCCGGTTCCTCTTTCCAGACATGCTGGCGCTCGTGACCGCGAAAGTTCCCTGAGGGCAGGCTGAACGGAGAAGTCATTGTGGCACCCCGGAAGGAAGCGGCGTCTCTTCGCAACGCCTTGCGACAGCATCCGATATTGGGAGTTGCCAGCTTCGGCGTCGAGAGAAAACTACATCAAGCACGCGATTGCGCCAACCGGACTCGTATCCGGCTACCGCTCACGCCGCCATCCGCACCGCTTCTCCCAGATCCACCGAGACGAGCTTGCTGACGCCCTTTTCCTGCATCGTCACACCGAACAAGCGGTCCATACGGGCCATCGTGATCGAATGGTGAGTGACAATCAGGAACCTCGTGCCGGTCTTGCGGGAAATCTCTGTCACCATGTTGCAGAATTTAAGCACGTTCGTGTCGTCAAGCGGCGCATCAACCTCGTCGAGGACACAGACAGGCGCAGGATTTGCAAGAAAGAACGCGAAGATGAGGGCAAGGGCTGTCAGCGTCTGTTCGCCTCCAGACAGCAGCGAGATATTTGAGAACCGCTTGCCAGGCGGTCGGCAGAGTATCTCCAGGCCTGTCTCCAGCGGATCGTCGCCTTCGACCAATTCAAGCCTGGCGCGCCCGCCGCCGAACAGATCCTGGAAGAGCGCCTCGAAGTTCCGGTTGACCTGTTCAAAAGCCTCGAGAAGGCGCTTGCGGCCATCGCTGTTCAATGTCGAGATGGTATTGCGGAGACTGGATACGGCCTCGTCAAGGTCAAGCCGTTCCTTGTCGATAGCTTCAAGTTCCGCCGTCAGTTCTTCGATGTCCTGTTCGGCCCGCAGGTTTACGGCGCCAAGCGCCTCCCTGCTGCGCCGCAATCTTCTCACCACGGCGTCCTGTTCATCGACTTCCGGCAACTGGTCGGCATCAATCTCGTATCTTGCCGCCAGTTCAGCAGGCTCAAGGCCAATTTCTTCAAGGGTGCGGCCGATCGCCTCCTGAAGCCTTGTCCTGGCGTTTCTTTCGTCTGCCTCGGCGCGGCCCTTGTCCTCCAGTGAACCCGATGCGTCTTTGCCGAGTGCGCGCGCTTCCGCCTCTGCCTTCCTTACAGCTTCTTCCGCCTCGCTGAGAGATGCGTCTGCCTGAACCCGCCGGGCCTCGGCAGCTTCTATCTCATCGGCGAGTTCGTCCTGGCGAATGCGCAACTGCTCTGGCAATGCAGCAACCTCCGCTGCGTCAGCTTCGTTGCGTTCAGTCCGTTCCTTGAGTTCCCCCAGCCTGTCACCAGCGGATTGCAGCCTGGACTTCCAGTTGTTGATTTCGTCCGGAAGCGCCGCCAGCCTCGCCGTTCGGGAAGAGTGCTCCTTTTCGAGTTCGAGCTTGCGGTCCCGTGCCTCCATCATTTCTGTCCGGGCGTTGGCGACCAGTTCCCTGATCCGGACAACTTCGGCATTGGCGAGCTCTGCATCCTCGACGTTGGTCACAGCGGCTTCGGCTTCCCTTACGGCTTGCTCTGCAACCCTGGATTCCTCCAGAATTCTCTGGCTGCTCTGCTTGAGCGACTCTAGCGTCCGGTCCGCAATGCTGGCATCCGCTTCAGCCACAGAAAGTTCGCGGCTCGCGTCCGATAGGGCTTGTTCGGCATCGCGCCGACTGCCGCGGGCTTGTTCGTCGGCCGTCAGGAGATCGGCAGTTAGTGATTTCAGCCGCTCATGCTCTGATTGAGCGAGTTCGGCATCCCTTTGCAGGTTCTCCAGAGCAGCATCGACCTCTTCAATGCGGTTGCGCTGCTTAAATCGCAACGATGCCGAAGAAGGAGTCTTGCTGCCGGCAATTCTGAATCCGTCCCAGCGGCAAAGATCACCGCTCCTTGAAACGATCCTTTGACCCGGACTCAATAGGGGTTGGATCTGATCGATGTTCTCCCCGTCCTCGACGATGCCTGTCTGACTCATCCTCCGCTTCAGCAGTCCGGGCGTGGTGACAAACTCAGAAAGCGGTATTACTCCCTCCGGCAGCGGGGTGTCCGACGGGTAGGATGGCAGGGTTCGCCACCCCGAGTCACCAGTGCCATTCAGTTCCGGAGCGAACAGATCATCTCCGAGAGCGGCTCCGAACGCCGCCTCATACCCCATGCGAACCGAAATCCTGTCGAGGATGCGGGCACCTGCGTCATCGTCATCTGCAAGCAACCTTGACAGCTCTTCCTTCTCCGAAGTGAGCGATGCCACGCGCCCTTCAGCCTGTGACAGGGCTTCGCGGGCAATTCCCAGTTCTGATTGCACTGACCGCCATGCTGTTTCGGATTCTTCGGAGGCGGTTTCAGCGATTTCCACCTCGCGTTCTGCCTCCAGCCTAGCACCCTCGGCGGACTTCAGGTGTATCGTGGCCTGGGCCAGCCTTGCTTCGCCGTCCGCCACTGCTTCCCGAGCTTTCTCCTGGCGCTGCTTCCATGACGCAAGCGCACCATCAGCCTGGACCTTGGCGCGTTCTGCCATGTCGCGCCTCGATAGTATCCCCGCCAAAACGCGGTTGGCGGAGTCGAGTTCGGCTTCCACGTCATCCAGTGCCGATTGCAACTCCTTGAATCTGCTCTCTGCCTCTGCGTGCCGGCCGGTATGTCCGACAGAGGCGCCGGCCAGTTTCGTACGTTCATCCTCAAGCTGACGCAGCCGATCCGAGGCCTCGCTTTCGAGCGCAGTTTCGCGCCCGATGTCGATTTCGATCTGGGCAATCTGGTCCTGGAGGTTCTTCAGAGTGCGCTCCGCGCCCGTCCGTTTCTCGACAATGACGTCGGATTCTGCCCGCAAGCGCTGAACGGCAGCATTCGCGGCCGCCGATTTCTGCCGCAACGGCGGGAGGCTGGAATCCAGTTCCGATTTCCGTTTGTCGGCGGCGGCCGCTTCCTGGAATAGCCGTGCTGATTCACGTGTCTTAGCTGTAAGCCCGGCTTCGCAATCCGCCAGTTCGGCTTCGGCCTTCTTCCAGTTCAGGTAGTGCAGGATGGCCTCCGCCCGCCGGAGTTGTTCGCCCAGTCTCCTGTAGCGAGCCGCCTGCCGGGCCTGGCGGGTGACGGTTTCAATCCTGCCCTTCAGCTGTTCGATGACATCATTGATGCGGAACAGATTCTGGCTGGTTGCGTTCAGCTTGAGTTCGGCTTCGTGGCGCCGCTGGTGCAGCCCGCCGATCCCTGCTGCGTCTTCAAGAATTCCCGATCTCGCGCTTGGAGGCGCATTGATGATCTCGTTGATCTGTCCCTGCTTGACAAGGGCAGACGATCTTGCGCCGCTTGCCGTATCGGCGAACAGCAGTTGCACGTCGCGCCGCCGCACATCCTTCCCGTCAACGAGGAAGCTTGATACGCCTCCGCGCTCCACTCGCCGTGTCACCACGACTTCGTTGCCCCGGGCAAACTCGGCAGAAACCCTGCCGTCTGAATTGTCGATTTCGAGTTCGACTTCCGCCGCTGCGCTTGCAGGCCGGGTTGCGGCGCCGGTGAAGATTACATCTTCGATCGAACCTCGCATGACGGTCGGGCGGTTTTCGCCCATGATCCAGCCGAAAGCCTCGACCAGGTTGGACTTGCCGCACCCGTTCGGCCCAACAACTCCGCTTAGCCCCTCGCGGATCGGCAGTTCAACCGGATCCGCAAAGCCCTTGAAGCCTCTTATTTTGAGTTTCTTGAAGTGCAATTGTTACTGCTCGATAGTACCGCCCGCTGATACCTGCTCCCACAAACGAACGAAGTGTCCCTATAACCCGTATGTGGGAGACTTCCAAGCACAATCTTCCACATATTGCCTGCATGGGCAAATATGGTAGCCCCTATCAGGCTCCTGATGGCCTGCCCCTGCCGCATGCAGGTTGGTCATGCCTGTATATTCACCGGGGGCTTCGCGTCCATGGCGATGCCGAAGAATTGAAGGCACGGATTGCAGCCTGTAACGGCCGCTGCCGTTTGCAGTTCGTTCAAGAACAGATCTTGGTGCAGGGTTGGGTGCTCTGCCCGCCTATGCCAGCAGTTCCTGCTTGCGTTCAGAGGATGCGCGATTCGGCCTACGCATTCCTCCGGGATTTCCTGCTCTTGAACCTACGTTTCATTCTTTCTTCCGCCTCTGGCGTGCCATCGTGCCAGGTGCCCATCCACTTGTCGAGCGGCAGCGCCCCATCGGCATAGTTGACCTCGAAATTCTTGTGATGAAGGTAGTGTGCATAGGCGTGGGTGCCGATTGCTTCCTCGTCGCCGACTTCAATCCTGTCAAACCCGATATGACCTATCACTGCTCCGGTTCCACTGATTTGCAGGTGATACAACACAAGCAATGGATGCGAAGGCACGATCAGGTGAAGAAGGAGGCCTGACCAGTAGAGCAAGTGCTCGACCGGATGCATCGACAGGGATGACCATGGGGAAGGGTTGACCGAATTGTGGTGCACTGAATGCACCCACTTGTAGAGAAACGGAACATGGATCAGGCGATGGATGCAGTAGAAGTGCACTTCATGCAGGAGAGGCATGACCAGCCCAAACCCGATCAGCCAGATCAGTCCGGCACCGGGGCTGACCCATGAACCAACACCATTCGCCCACGCCCAAAGCAACAACACCTCGTAGGCAGTCCAGATCGGGAGGCCGAAAAGAAACGTGCGGATGGCGTTGTCGATGTTCTGGCTGTTGAACATGAAAACATCGGACGGTGTCTCGCCCGGGAATTTGCCATTGTACTTGAAGCGGTTGCCCTGGCGCCGCCTCACATAGAGGCGGATTTCCAGCGCTCCGTAGAGCAATGCAACCAGCGCCATATTGCGAAAGAGGAGAAACGCAATCCACCCGGCCTCAAGCGTCTGCAGTGTTTCCTTGGGTGGTGTGAGCCAGAACCAGAACACCGCCGCGAGAGAGATGAAGATTACGTTCCAGGGCAGGAAATAGCCGGGCAGCCATTTCAGGATACGGACTGGGCTCCATGGCCGGTCCAGAAGCGGTCCGACCTCCAGCGGCTCGTTTGGCGACCAGTCGCCGCGCTTGTTCCGGGTTCCAAAAGCAAGATCGTCCATCAGCGCACCTACAGGTTCTCGCGTGTGTAGAGTTCGAAACCGAGCGTCACGTTTTGGGTTCCTGCATCAGGTCCCGCCTTCTTGGCTCTGATCATCGCCTCGATTGTCTCACTGGCGAATGCTCGAAGCGGATGGGAGATGACGAGGGTGAGAGTTCCGTCAATCAGCCCGGCGCGTGTTGTCTCGAACAGTTCATAACCGACACTGACGAAACCGTCATCTGGCTTGCGGTCACGCAGCGCAGCGAGGGCGCCAGTGATCCCGCCACCGGAAATGAACAGACCGCACATGTCCGGGTGGCGGGCAAGCAGTCCTTCGGTCAGTTCATGGGCCACGGCCGAGGATTCATAAGTCGACAAGGGCTCCAGCAACTGGAATGCCGAATTGTGCTCGCGAAAGTAGGAGCGGAATCCACTCTCATTGAGTTCCTGGTTGCGGTAGCGATGATTGCCTACGAGAATTCCAATCTTTCCAGGGCGCCTGCAAATCTTGTCGAATGCCCAGGCTGCGGTTCGCCCCACTTTCCAGTTGTCCAGGCCGACAAAACCAACATTGCCCCGGGCAGTCAGAGGGGCGATGAGCCCTGCCACGGGAACACCCTTGTCCAGCGCCGCATCGATCGCGTCCGAAACCAGCGGGTGTTCGGCCGCAACGACCCCGAGTGCCTCGCATCTTTCCGACAGGGCAAGCAGCCGGCCTGCGACATTTCCTGGAGAGAGATCGTCCATATACTCCAGTTCCAGTTCGACCTTGCCATTCGCAAATCCTTCGGCTGCGCGCTCCAGTGCCGTACCAAGGTCGCGGTAAAAGACCCGGCTGCCCTGCTGCAGCAATATCCCGAGGCGGTGCGTTTCCCGGTTCATGCGAATTGAATGTTCGAGAGAGCCCAACCCGTAGAAGCCAATTCTCTCAGCAGCATGCAGCACCCGTTCGCGGGTCGGCTTTCTGACAGCGGCTCCGTTGTTGATCACCCGGTTCACCGTCGATACGGAAACGCCGGACGCTTCGGCGAGGTCGGGTATGGTTGGCCGCCTTACCATTCCGGCTTGATCTCACTTCGTATCATCTTGCCTCATTTCTGGCATGAAATGGCACATTCTTGTCATGCAAGTATGAGCTATATTGAACTACTTGCCCCAATCCGTCAATGCTTGAAAGATGGATTGAACAGGGGGAAAAGGCCCAGCTCATGTGATCGGGATGGAGGAATGGCCGAACTTGAACTCTGCGCTCGTTTCACACATGAGTGGTCGGGTGTGCAGAAAACCAAAACCGCGAGGAACTGACCGAGCCCGGACCGCACCACCCGCAACTCCGGCCGGATGGCAAATCAACCTGCTGACAGTTCCCGAATTGCGAAGGGTAGAAAAGACATGTCCATCCGCATTGCCGTGATCGGCACCGGCATCATGGGAGCGGACCATGCCAGGATCATCGCCGAAGATCTGCCAGGCGCCAAACTGCAGGTGGTCTGCGACATTGATGAATCGCAGGCCCAATCGGTTGCGGATGCCCATGATGCCGCCGATACAGGCACGGATCCGGAAGCTGTCATTGCCCGAAGCGATGTGGACGCAGTGATTGTTGCAAGCCCGGATTTCACGCATGCGCCACTGTCGCTCGCCTGCATCCGAGCAGGAAAGAGGGTGCTCTGCGAAAAACCGCTGTCGCAATCCCCAGAGGAATGCTCCCAGGTGATGCAGGCTGAAATGGACGCGGGCGCAAGGTTTGTCCAGGTCGGCTTCATGCGCCGTTACGACAGATCTTACGCTGAAATGAAACAGGCGATCGCGGAAGGCACATTGGGCCGACCCCTCATGATGCACAACTTTCACCGCAACGTTAAAACTCCCACGGCCGATTTTACAGCGGCGATGGCCATTACCAACTCAGCGCCGCACGAGATTGATGTAGCGCGCCATGTCCTGAATGCCGAATACAAATGGATGTCCGCATACCAACCCCGGAGATCGGATGATCTGGCGGCGCCTGTCGTCATGGTTCTCGAAACCGCAGACCGACAGCTTGTTACCATCGAGGTCAACAACAATGCGGACTACGGGTATGATGTACGCGCCGAGCTGGTGGGCGAGTCCGGCAGCATCTCTACCAATAATCTTGCCTACACCCGCAGCGACATGAAGCTGGCAAACAGTACGACCTACGATAAGGACTGGCGCGGCCGATTTGCCGATGCTTATCGTGCCCAGGATCGCGAGTTCGTGCGGTTCGCCGCAACCGGTCAATTCCCGGACAATGCCGCAAGCAGCTGGGATGGTTACTGCGCCGCAGTTGTTGCGGAAACTGGTGTCCGGGCGCTGGCGGACGGCCGGAAGACAGCTATTGAATTGACCGTCAAGCCGGAGTTCTACGATTGAAACCTGAAAGAGTTGCCTTAAGCAGCAGGTGTCTTGGCGCTGTTCGCAGACCCGGCGGCCTTGCCCGGGCAACGCAGCAATCAAGCCGGACACATGGCGGCAGTTACGGGTGCTTCATGGGTCATACGCTGCCTCAGCAAAGACTGCCCGGCCAATGCAATAGGTCACATTCGGGCACGCCTTCCGTGCAGGCATTCGCATCGGCGGCATGCACGAGGTCAAGACGGCACGCCGCAGTAATGGGAACTACAAGGAGAATACGAAATGGCGTGGATTGATGCATGCTCGACCGATGACATTGAGGCGGAAGCCGGTTTGCGGTTCGACCACGAAGGCCGAACCTTCGCCATATTCAGGAACGACAAGGACCAGTATTTCTGTACTGATGGGCTGTGCACGCATGAGCGGGTTCATTTGGCCGACGGACTGGTCATGGAAAACACGGTGGAGTGCCCGAAGCACGCCAGCATCTTCGACTTCACCACTGGCGAGGTTGAGACTCCCCCCGCTTTCGAGGATTTGTGCACCTACACAGCGAAGGTCGAGAACGGCCGGGTTCTTGTTGACCTGTAGTCAGAATACTCTGTTGCAGGAAGACACCCAAGGCAGAAGTACCCGCAGCAATTGCAGATGAGGAATTGCGGGAGGTTCAATCTGCCACCGTCGAATTCACCCTGAACCGAAATGTGGCCGGGTTCGACTGGACAGTAAGAGTGCGCGGCGAGTTAGCTTTCAGAAAAAGGAACGCATTTTGCGGTGCTGTTTCAAATCTCGATCTCGGGACAGACATCCATGGCATGCTGGCGGCGCGGCATGGTGTCCAATCCTGCTACAATGATTGCGCGTTGTGTATTGCCGAAGACTACCGGATGCGGAGCCACAAGCGCGATGGAGTCACGCTGACTGTCTTCGGCCGCCATTTGCTGTTTCCGCCAGTTGTGACCGCTTTGTCTTGGGCCAGAGGCGATCGAGAGGAAAAGAAATGGCATCGAAGGGCGGCAGCGAAACCAGGGCATTATCGAAGAGCGTTGCGCGCAAGACCCAACAATCACCACGAAGTTCAAAGCCCTCAAGTATCCGCGCATCCGGATCTACAAACCAGAGATCGGAAACTCTCTCACGAGTGTATACGGCGCGTTTCTTGGTCCTATCAAGCCGACTGGTCGTTGGCGAAAGGACCTCGCACACCCATTCCGGCGGCTGCGTGAAATAATCCCCCTCCATGTCCTCGGTCATGGTCTCGATCCGCCAACCCGCAATGTCTGGCACAACGATATCCTCCCCGAGGTGCAACTCCGGCTCATCAATGATCCACCAACCGCCGGGACCACCATCGCCAAAGACAAATGGCCCGCCAATTGTCGCTCCCAATGCCGAGCGCGCCAGACTATGGCGTATGGCCGGTCTCGGATGCGTGTACAGTGTGCCGTCGACGACTTCAGCGACCTTGTGGGCTGGAGCGTCCAACACATCCTGGTAAGTTGCCTTACGGCGCTGTTTCGTCATGTGCTCTGCAAAGCTCATTTTCTGACCCGAGCAGCCAAGGGTTCGCTAGTGCATATCTCAGACAAGTCCGGGCGGCCATCCAAACTGATTGCAGAACTGCGCAGCTTCCAAAATGGAAGTTGGGCAACAACACTTGGGCTGTCTGCTGTTACCACTCCCGCTATCGGAAGGGCGCGGAGAAACTCAAGTGCCGATGGCCATTTGTATTTCTGGCATCAGACCGAACGCAGCTGCAAGCCAAGCAAAGATGGGCAGTTTTCGATCTGGCGCTTACATACCGGTTTTGGAAGTTGAACAATTCGGCATGTTCGGCCGCGGGCGCGTAATGTCCTGAAGACTGCTTGCTTCCGGCGAATGCGCTGTTCGTCCATTACTGTCATGTATCCGGGCCGACCGGACTATAGTTGGCCGCAGGCAACTTCTTCATCTCGCGCGCTGCCAACGCAATGCATACAAGGCACGCCCACGACAGCGTCCTCGGTCAATCCTGTCCGCCGGACCAAGACTTGCTGGCGCATTCGATGGAAGATTTGTGTCTCCAGATTGTGACGCTATCCTGAGTTGCTGTTCTTGGAGATAGTCATGAGAATGTCAGATTTCACCGATGGCGGGCTGTTCTGGCCTGTGCGGGTTGCGCACTGCTTGCAGACAACCAGGGACGAAATTGCCCGGACCTTGGAACTCGAACAGGATGCCTTGTGGCGGCCAGAGCGGATCAAGGCGGCCATTACCCAGATCCGCCTACGTGAGATGTTGGAGGTATTGGACCGGGTTGAACCTCGAACTGGCTCGGCTCCTGCGGCCTATGCCTGGTTTCGTTCCGAACCCTTGCCGGGAATTGGCAACCAGACACCGCGCCGTTTGGTTTGTGACGGGAATGCCTGGATGGTTCATGCCTATCTGGATCGGGTGACAGCTGGCGGTTACGGGTAGGTCCCCCGTTTTTGCATGAATTCAAATTGATGGGTGTAGTGCTCGAGACCCTCGTAGATCATGGGTTTTGTTCACCGATACGGGGGCGGTGCATTATGGCGTCAACTGCGGCCCGGAGACCACACCGACATTCAATTCGTACCTGACCAATTCGACAGCGACCGTGAAGGCCAGCATGCGAAAGAAGAAATTCACTATTACAGGTTGGGGCAAGCCTATCGAGCGCAGGCGTTGACCGCGCAGCAAGCTACTTCGTCTCGCCTTGCGCCATTGAGGATACGGAGCCGTCCTGGAGCAGTCGGCTGGCCAACCGTTTGGCCTCGTCCAAATCGTCCACGATATGCTCGTCAGAGACATGGCGGAAAACCAATAGCGCATGCAATATATCGGCCACTGCGCCTGACGGACTGACCACTATGACGTCGGTGTCCTGTTCAATCGCTGTCACTATCAGATCATCAATCGCCAACGCGGCACTGTCATCCACCTCGGTAGTGAATGCAAAATCGAGAATGACCACATCATGGTCTTCAATGTCAGCAGCGACCGCCCGGACGAGGTCGTTGGCGGATCCGACCGAGAAGTGCCCCTTCAGCCTGACCAGCCCGACCGGGAAATGAACAGGATCGGCATTCTCCAGATCCGGAACGAAGGCCTCGTCCAACAGCGGCACGCTGAGCACATTGTCGATTTCGCTCTTTGCCAGATCTCGCGCCCGCAATATCCCGGCCGCTATGAGCCCCATCGCCACGGCTGTGATCAATTCGATGAACACGGTCGATGTGAATGTCAGCAGCATGATGAACACATACTCGCGGCGAATTGAGCGTATACGCAAAATGAAACGCCAATCGATGATGTCCCAGCCGATCTTGATGAGAATGCCGGCCAGAACGGCAAGCGGGATCGGTTCGGCGATCCAACCGAATTCAAGCAACAGGGCAAGCAAAATCAAGGCGGCGAGTGCGCCAGCCAGCGGGCTGCGACCCCCGGCTCGGATGCTGGTCACTGTGCCCATCGTAGCTCCCGCGCCAGGCAGCCCACCCACAACGCCAGCCGCCAGGTTTCCGAGGCCCTGACCCATAAGTTCCCGGTTTGGATTATGACGGGTACGGGTCTGCGAGTCTGCAACTAGCGAAGTCAGCAGACTGTCGATCGAACCGAGAATGGCAATGATAAGTGCCGGCTTCCACAAGCCGCCGATAAATCCCCATTCCAACGTCGGCAACTGAAGTGTCGGCAACTGATCGGGGATTGCACCGATTGTCCGCACCTCGGCGAAGTAGAAGATTGAAACGCACGTACCAATCACGAGAGCGGCAAGCGGGGCGGGCAGAAACCGGCGGATCTGGCGGGGCCAGAGAAAACACACCACCAGTGCGATTGCTCCAACAATGAGATCATTCTGGTCGAAATTCGGTATGGCGTCCGGCAAGGCTGCCAACTGGTCGAGCGGGCCTCCCGGAGCTGCATCAAGACCAAGCAGGGGCTTGATCTGCAAAATGATGATGATGGCGCCAATTCCGGTCATGAAGCCGGAGATCACAGAGTATGGCGTGTAACTCATGAGACTGCCGATGCGGAGAAGCCCAAAAGCGATCTGCAGCAGCCCTGCCAGCATCACGATGGTAAAGGCAGCGGGGATACTGTCGGCATATTGGACGACAACCGCTGCCATGGCGACTGTCATTGGTCCGGTGGGGCCTGAGATCTGCGACGGAGTTCCACCAAATACAGCTGCAAGAAATCCGACCGCGATGGCGCCATAGAGTCCAGCAACCGGCCCCAAGCCCGAAGCGACACCAAAAGCCAACGCCATCGGCAGCATGATGACAGCAGCCGTTACGCCGCCAAAGATGTCTCCTGGGAAATTGACCTTGAACTTCATGAATCCCTCTTCGACATAACCCGCAGCGTGGTTCGTGCGCCGGAACGTGATCGGCAATGACGTATCACTGCCGGATAATCGCCGCCGTCTTTCAGCCAATTGCCAAAGCGGGGCGGGCAACCAATCAGAAGATACGTGCCTTGCCGCTCAAGCGACGTGCAGCCGCGCAACGCGACGGTGGGCCGATACGTACAATCCATCGACCCTGTGCAAGGGGCATGCATTTCCGGTTCTTGGTCAAGAACCTCAAACTGCGTTGAACCAGCCAAGCCGGCGGCAGTGGATCCGCGTTCTGCTTTCAGGCGCCAGCACAACACAGCATGTCCAGACTCCGGAACGCCAATGTCGAGTCCAGAAGCCAATCCAGACCGTCCGAATCTGGTCTTTCTCACAGCTGTTTCCGAGCTTCCTGGCCTATGCAAAGCGCTTCTCCGAAGGCATTCCGATGCAAAAGCTCACTCTCTTTGCCAAGCAATACGGTGGTCGCCTCCTCATCGAGCTGGCTCAATATCATTCATGGCTGTTCCCCGTACGGGACGGCAGCCAGAGGTTCAAGGGTATTGCAAACCGGACGGCTCTTCCGGATGTGAACTGCCACTTGTCGGCACCGCGGCTCCAGTGCAGGCCAATCTGGAATGGCAACACTTGGGATTCGCCGCCCTTCCGGACCTTCTGGAGCCGGTTATCCGGAAGGTGATCGGCATTAGGGAACAGCCCTTCAATACTTGCCCGTGTCTGCTGTCCGGAGTCTTCGGGCCTGTTTCATTCAGGACGCCCTGCCCAGAAAATCGGCCACTGTTATTCAACCTGAGCACCTTGACGATCACACCGATGAAGCTGGACGCACATCCCCCTTGCTGTTCCACACATCTTGCCACGCCTTGAACTGCGACGGCGTAATCCGGTAGCGGGCGAAGTTGCCCTCATGGAGACTCAACAGTTCATTTTCGGCGATTTCTCTGAATTGACCAACTTCGCCGACCTCGACGCATCTTCCTGCCTGCGTCGCGACAAGGTTGTAGGCTTCTTTCCTGTTCTTGCGCTCAATCACGACATGCCGGACCACTTCAAGCAAGGCTTCGCGATGCTTGATCCGGAACTGATCGGGAGCGCCAATTTTCTGCCTGACGGCTGCGGAACGCTCGTAAGCCCAGATAAACAGTTCCTTGAGCAACTCGATCTGGTTGAGTTCATAGACGCCAAGCATCGCGTCAGTGTATGCCCTGACCGAAACGCCGGTGAATGATAGCGGCGCAAGGTTCGCCTTGATCAATGGAATGTTTGCGGCCAGCCGGGAGACGCGTTTGTTGACGTCATCGAAGGGCTGCAAATATGGCTGCTGCGCCATGACGAATAACGCCTGTTCAAATGGATCATTGATGGCGGCGGCAGTTGCCAGAATTTGATCAAGGCATTCTTCGATGAGTTGGGGCACTTCAAGCGGATGATAAACCGACCCCCCAATACCGACCGGCATGCGGCGGATGCGCCCCGTAGAGTACGGGTCTGCCAGCAAATTGTTTGCAAGCAGGGCATGCAGGTTCAGGATCGTGTAACGGTTGAACCCGATTGCTTCCGCCGATCCCGCCAGAAACTCGATTGCGTCCTTGTGATTCAGGATCATTTGCGCTTCGAGTCGAGTCCTGCCTTCGGGCATTACACCCAGTTCAATCAGGCGCTTTGCACCATGCAGCGAGTAGCTGTTTCCTTCGAGCCGGCTTGAGTTCCAGGAAAGGTCTACGAGCAGGCGGTTCAATATCTTCCGTGCATGAGTACCGGCCGGTTGCTCGCCTGCAATCTGGTTCCCAACCTTCCCAAGATGCGTTCTTTCCGATGCTGAAAGATAGGCAGATTCATTGGGCCTGTAAGCATCCAGGAATGCGCGCCGGTAGCCGACAGGCGTCCTGGCGGCGAGCGGCTGGCGGACGCGTTCCCGTATATCAAGCGCTTGCCTCGTGAGTGTCAGTCCGCCTGCCAGCCTGCCGTCGGATTGACCCGGATCCACCTTCGTCTGATTGGCGGTTTCAGGCAGAGAGTATCTGGCCCAGCGCCTGTCGCCCTGCTTGGTGAGGCGGCCTTGGTCGACAAGGCGCTTGAGGCGAAACTGGAGTGTTCGGCGAACTGTCTTGAACTCCAGTTCATACAGGATGCCCTGAAGCGAAATTCCTCCGGGATGGGCTGCTACGGCCGCCTCAATGGCCTTCAGTTCCTCTTCATCTATGGATCTTGGCATGTCAGTTCACATTTCAGGAGGCCTGGATGCGCATCTGCACTATGCCTATGCGCAATCAATAGGTGCTTGTGCGCAACCATCCGGCCATTGCGCAAGATTGGTTGCGCAAAGGAACATGGATCTCTGTGGAAAAAGGATGGCAGTCCAACTCAAGAGTCGGCTTTTGCTTCAATCTGCAGCCGGCTTCAGGCTCATTTTGAACGCCGGCATGACCCCGAAGGCAACTCGTATTGCCAACCGCACCTTGTTCCGGTCCGACAAACCATGCCTTCACTGTGCGTGAGCATGAGCCTTCCTGAATCCGTCGGGCAAACGGCAATGCCACAGAGAGTCCCGGGCGGCGCGCACCCGGCCGGCAAGGCAATCAGTCGCACTTGGTCAGGGCGAGAACAAGATCGCTCTCCGAATTCAGCTCGACCACATCGGAATAGCCATCTCCATCCTCATCCGCATCAATTGCGGCCTTCATTCGCACTTTCCACTTGCCCGGGTCGGAATGGTCCTCGGCGAAGGTCTGAACACCAACCAGGGGATCTCCTCCGGGACTGATGTAGGAGACTGGCAGTGTATAGATTGCCGGACTTCCGGCATCGCCTTCGCAACTGGGTTTGCCGATTTGGGGTTCCGGGTCGAGGGCAACGAGATGGGCTGCGTAGATCCCCTTTGCGAGGTTTTGGCCCGCAAGCGAGCGTGCATAGAAGCTATCCGCGGTCACTGAACCGGAAGTTTCCAGATCGCCTTCCATTTTCACTGAAGGGCAGTCGACAATCAGGGTGCCAACAGAGAGTTCATCCGGCATTGTCTCGTTGCAACCAATGCCGTCGACACCCGAAATGACTGCCAGGATGTCAGGCACACCATCCTCGTCTGAATCAACCGGAGGTCCCATGGCGAGAGTGTACAGGTTGCGAATTGCCGCGGTTTGGTCCGGACTTGCATCCGGGGCCGTATCGAAGGCAATTTCGGAGTACATTTCGTTGTCGGCGAGGCACTCGAACAGCAAGTTGCCGCTTGCTCCCGGGCAACGGTCGAGCAGATGTCCTGTCTGTCCACCCGCCTGCGAACCGGGCCAATTTCCGTCAAGCACGCCAAGACCCGCCAGCGCAATCATTGAAGCAAAACTCCCCTGAGCCGGATCGCCATCAAGGGCAGTGAAAGGAGTAATGTCCATCTCCCAATTCCCGTGAGGCCCGCGCGCATGGCCCTCCTGCTGCACGAATCCAGCGACGGAAAGTCCGGACGCAATCACTGCCGGATTGCCGTTGCGGGCAGGAACTGCTTCACCGCCACTGGTCACCAGCAGAACTTCCAGATCAAGCTCGCCATTCGAGCTTGTGCCGTCGGCAAGTTCTGCATCTATGGCTCCGTCATCATCGGCGTCGATTTCGGCGATGGCCAGGGTCGGCCGCGGTCGGTCGGCATCTGCAAGGTCTACTGCCCGGACCAGCAGCAACCACTCCTGCCCAAAACTGTTCTTGCGCATGCCATTGCTGAGGAATTCTGCAGGGAGGTAACCTGCATCGGCGAGCCGCTGCATGCCGACCGCCATTATCGCATCATCCTGCGGCAACGCCGCAAGTTCCGTCTTCAGGTCTTCATGATGATCTGAGGCGAACGACCTCGCGATCGTCGTCATGAGTCGCAAATCCCGGCCTAGGAGAACATCCCTTTGCCTTTCCGCCTCCTCTGACAGGATCACATTGACGAGGGCTATGGTCGAAGCAATCAGGGAGAGCGCCAGTGCAGCCTCAAGCAGCGTGGCTCCCCGCTCGGCAGTCCCTGTTTCCGCGCGCCCCTGTTTGGTACTCTTCGCCAGCATGTGCACTTACCCGCCAGTCCCGGCCGAACCGACCAGAACTTGAAGAACCATGCCGGCGGCAGTCGGAATTGCCGTAATTCCGAGGAATGCGACCGGTGCGCCGCGCGCTTGCGTCAAGTCCCTTGCAGCCTCGGCAAGCGCATAGCGGTTGCCTCTCAGTCTCCCGCCCGATCCGGCATGAGCCTCCAGCAGCAACAAGAGTGCCAGGGCCAGATGTACCGAGACGGCAATCCAGGATAGCCCGAACAACAGGCTTGGCAGCAGCAAGGCAACAATATCCGCAGGGGGCATGATCATTGCATCAGCACATTGCTGCATCCGCCACAGAAAATGCGCCCCGCAAAACAAGAGCAGACCAGCAGCGATACCGGCTGGCGAACCGTAGTCCGAGGCGGCCGGAGAGAGCAGTCCGGAAAGAATGCAAATTGGCGCGACAAGCTCCCGCGGCGCCCAGGCAGTCCGGTGGTCGACCCAACCGGCAGTTGCCAACAGGGGAACCAACAGCATGAGGCACGGACTGCCTGGCCCCGCATCCATGCCCCTCTGCTTTGCGGCAGCATGCAGGCATACGCCAAGCGCCGTGGCGCATCCCGAAATCCCGATCAGGGTCAACCAGCCGGCCTGGTCCACGGACTTCAAGCGCCGAAGGCCAAACCGTGCGGCAACCGGAGGAACGGCCAGACCTGCTGCGCACCATATCAAGATGGTAGCAACGCTCATGGGAGTACCCAGGTTCCGATAACCGGGACACCAGCGGCAATGCTGACGTCCAGAGACGGCAGATCATTGCCGCCCACGCCGACAGCACCGTCTTCCGAGACCTCAGCCGCTCCTGCAAAATGCCACAATGGCCGCCCGCCGCTCCGGCCGGGCAGCGAGTAGTCTGCGAGCGCTCTGCTGGCCATGCGGCCGGCTTGTGCAGGCTGGTCACCGGCTGACGGCCAGGTAAGTAACAGCAACCTGTTGTCATCCGCCACGATCAGGCTTCTCCATCCTCCCACATCCATGAATGGCCAGGGGAGTGCGGGAGCGACCGGACCTGGCGCAAAACCTGATTGCGAAGCCACCCCAATTGCGCCACGGTGCGCCAGCATCATGTTGGACAGCAATACATCAGTCCTGGCTTCGCCCCCCGGCAGAACGGAACTTGCGGCCACCAATGCGGCGATCAATCCGGAGGCCAGCATCACGGGAACAAGTATCAGCATGAAGCGGTCTTCAGCCTGGATGGTTGCGGTCTGGCGCAACTTCCCGCGCCGCATCGGCCAGCTTCCGTCCAACTGGCCTTCGTTCCCTCGCAGCCGCTCTTCTTTGCGCAATCCGGGGGTTCTCGAGATCGAGATAGTCGTCAATCAATGAACGGGCAGCCAGATACACTGCTGGCCGCCGCAACGGTTGCCGGCACTGCCGTTCGGCTCGGTACTGGGCACACACCGCTGCGGCCTCCGCAACCGCCACCGCATTCCCCGTGGAGTTCAGCGCGTACCACAGATCGCGGTCTTCGCGCTTGAGCCACAGGAACGAGGCCGTTGAAATCACACCACGGTCCTTTCTGGCCGCCTGCAGCATCCCCATCATCGCCGTGAACAACCACGCATGCATGCCGGCAACTCTACTGATGGCGACGCCTGCCGGACCGGCAAGGATGCAGTCGATCGCGGCGAGGGAAGTGCCGTCCTTGCGCAACTCTCTGTCAAGGGAGGCCCCTGCTGCCCACGCCCGATCCGCAAGGTGGGTCAGAACGGTCAGCAATTCGTTGGCTTCGCTTTCCTTGTGAACAATTCGAAGGGCGAACAAAGCCGCCAGGCCGCGATGGGATGGACGCAATCCTGCAAGGCCTGTCCAGGGAGGACCAAGCCGGCTCTCAAAGACCTCGCAAACAGCATCAACCGAGAGGTGATGCCATTCTTCTGCGGGTTCAGTGGCGTCCGTGAAGACTACATCGCTTCGGTCTCGGTCCAGTTGAGCCGCGAGCCCTTGGGCACGCAACCATGTTTCCGGGCGCAGTGCTATTTCTGTTGCCGATGGCTGAACCGGCGGAGCAAGCGGAACCAGCAAATTGCTCACCGCAACCGGAGTCTTGCCCGGATCATTCGCAGGCCTCGCACGCTCTGAAACTATCCGGTCATCCGGGTTGCACCGAGCGCCAAGATCGCGAAATTGCCTGGTGCTGGCTGCATTCGGCCAGATTGGGGTCTGGGTCTCAATGAGGCTCTCCAGATCGTGGACCCGCCGGTACAACAGATCCGGTCTGCCTCGCCGCACCCGCCAGGCGAATGCCAGCAGCAGTGGACCATAGAGGAGCGCCGCAATCCGTCCTGCCACCAGCTGGCCCTGTTCCCAGGCCACCCAGCCTATTCCGTCTGTCCATGCACCTCTCAGCAACTCTTCAACTGTAATGGCGGGTTTGAACAGGTAGGAGCCGATCGCCGGGGCATCCGCCAGCCATTGGAAATCAGATGCAACCCTGGCAACCGGCAAGACATGAAGCCAGGCAGCAACAGCCGTAACCCGGCGAAACTCATCCGACAGGGTCTGGAACACGGCAAGACCGATTGCCATTGCTGCGACCAAGAGCAGGATCATCCACAATGGATCCTGTGCGGACGAGCTGTTCTGATCCGACACTGTTGTGTCTCCCCGATCCGGATGCTGCCAGCAGGGGGCAAGCAGCTATCGCAGTCGCATATGCAGCTGACGTGAAAGGGAACGATCTTCTGTTCATCGGTCCCGAGGCCAGACGCTTCATCCTTGTGGACAATCCAGGCTGGCTTGGGGAAAGCTCGCGTCAGCCACAGGAATGCCAGACACTCCCCCGCAGTTTCGCGACCGCCGATTGATCCCGGGCTCGTTCTGCTCTCGATCCTCTGCTGCAGGCCACGCTGCTGAATCATTGCGCCGTGGCGCAGAGTAGGAATATAGCTTGGCCAGACGGATTACCTTGCCCTTGCCGGGCAACGGCCTTCCTCGACACGACCAGGCAGCAGGTGCGCGGCGCAAATGGCATTGACAAGTAACCGATCGCGGCCTGCGCCACTGGTCACTCCTGTGCTGATTGCCGGTTGCGCCATCATTCTGGTGAGCTTTGCTATCCGCGCCAGCTTCGGGGTGTTCCAGATACCGATTGCCGACGAATTCGGCTGGTTGAGGATCGAGTTCTCACTGGCAATCGCCATTCAGAACCTCGCATGGGGTATCGGCCAGCCGATATTCGGGGCAATTGCCGAGAAGATCGGCGATCGGTTTGCGATAATCCTCGGCTCTCTCCTCTACGCTGTCGGGCTGGTCCTTTCCGGTTTCTCAACTTCCCCTATCGCCCACCAAATGCTGGAATTTGTCGTCGGAATGGGGATCGCCGGCACCGGGTTCGGCGTCATCCTTGCCATCGTCGGCCGCGCCAGTTCCGACGAAAACCGGTCACTGTCACTGGGTATTGCAACTGCCGCCGGTTCAGCAGGTCAAGTTGTGGGCGCCCCGGCTGCCGAATGGATGCTTGGCTTCATGTCCTGGCAATCGGTGTTCTTCGTATTTGCGGCTTCCATCATCGCCGTTCTGGCATTCCTGCCGCTGATCCGGTCACCGGAACCAGTGCCGAAGCAGCAGCTTGAAGAGAGTATGGGACGGATCCTGCTGGACGCGTTCAAGGACCCTTCCTACACTCTCATCTTCGTCGGGTTCTTCTCCTGCGGCTACCAACTGTCCTTCATCACGGCCCACTTTCCAGCGCTCGTGACCGAGATGTGCGGGCCGATTGATCCCACGGGAACGCTGTCGAGTTTCGGTATCTCGACCACTTCTGCACTGGGTGCGGTGGCAATTTCGCTCATCGGCCTTGCCAACATTTTTGGAACCATTCTGGCCGGCTGGCTCGGCAAGTTCTACTCCAAGAAGTACCTGCTGGCGGCAATCTATTTTGGACGCACGATCGCCGCCGCCCTCTTTTTCCTATATCCGGTCACACCGGCCTCTGTGCTGTTGTTTTCAGCTGTCATGGGAGCTTTGTGGCTGGCAACTGTTCCCCTGACCAGCGGGCTGATCGCCCACATCTACGGGCTTCGCTACATGGCAACCCTTTACGGGATCATCTTCCTTTCTCATCAGCTTGGCGGATTTGCCGGGGTCTGGCTTGGCGGGCTGCTATACGACGCGTATGGCAACTATGACCTTGTCTGGTGGATCGGTGTTGGCGTCGGAGCGTTCTCGGCAATTGTCCACCTGCCGATCAATGAACGGCCGCTGGTTTCAAGACAGCCCGCCTGAATGGCGTCCCTGCTGCCGTTCCGGCAGGATCAACGCTGCTTCCAGCGGTCGAGAATATATCTTGCCGTCATCAGATCGAGATGGGCGCCACCGCCATTCTTGAACAGCGTGATTTCGTCGTTGCTTGTCCTGCGGAATTTTCCGCGGGGCAAATCGTAGAAGTCTGCGATTATGTCGGAATGCCGAATGACACCCTGCTCCAATGGCCGTGTGATCTCACCGATATGGCCAATGGTCGTCTTGCGGGAGTCGACAAACACGCGCGATCGTTGCATTGCGCGATCATCGGCCTCCCGCATGTCGGGCCGGTATGCCCCGATCAGATCAAGGTGGGTTCCGGGAACCAGCCAATCACCCTCTATTAGCGGATCGCAGGACATCGTCGCACAGGAAATCACCTCGGCCTCGCGAACCGCAGCTTCCAGATCGCTCGCCACTTCAATTCTGTAACGCGATGCCATTTCATCGACCAACTGGCGAGCACGGGCTTCTGTCCGGTTCCAGACCAGGAACCGGGCGTCCGGGAAGCAGGTCGAAAGGGCTTCGACCATTGATCGGGCCACAGTACCGGCTCCGACGATCAGGATCTGTCGGGAGTCGGGTCTGGCGAGATGCCTTGCAGCCAGCAGTGAGTCACCGGCCGTTTTCCATCTAGTCACAAGTCTGAAATCCAGGAACGCCTCGGCCATGCCAGTCTGGTCGCTGAAGAGAACCACGGCGCCGTTGATCGTTGGGATCCCGGACTCTGCATTGGATGGGAAGATCGTCCCGGTCTTGACCGCAATTCCCAGCCCGTCGACAACAGCCGCCCGTGACAGAATTGTGTCCGTCCCACGCAGCAGAAGCTGATCACCGACCTGGGCCTCAGGCAAGGAATGCCCGGCCTCCAGCACATCGGCCAGTTCGACCCAGTCCAGCAGTGGTTCGGCATCGCCGGCAGTAACGATTTCAATCATGTCTCGACGAACCTCCAAGAGGACTCATACTCCCTTGCATCAGATTGCTTCCTGAAGCCGTTCGATGCAACCACCGGGAAGTTCAATGGCTACGAACCACCAACTCGTCGCCGTTTCAGTCGTAAGTCCTTGGCGGCGACCTGTCGAGCGCCACCGGGGAGCCGTCAATGATGCATACCACGCCTCAGCACGGCAGCAGCATGGACGTCGGCGCTGGCATAATAGTTGGTTTCAGGTTGGCACGTTGGATCCGTGGGTGAAGCCTGCTGCCATTGCCGCCCGTGACTTCTGGACGCATGAAGTTCCGCCATGGCATTATGCCTGCGATAACGGTCGAATCGACTGCGGCGACACGAGAATCCAGCCTGGAGCAGCGCGCTTGAATTGCCTTGAAATCTTCGAGCGGCTGATCTCTTTCCCAACGATCAGCAGGGACTCCAACCTCGAACTCATCGGGTTCGTTGATGAATACCTGAAACGGCGAGATATCGAGACCCGGTTGGTGCACAACGAAGCCGGGACTAAGGCCAACCTGTTTGCATCCATTGGTCCAAAGGAGGTGCTTGGCGTATTGCTTTCGGGCCATACTGATGTCGTGCCAGTCGAAGGACAGCTTTGGTCCCACGACCCGTTCCGTCTGACACTGCGGGGCGGCCGCCTGTATGGCCGCGGCACAGCAGACATGAAAGGGTTTCTTGCCTGCGCGATGCGAGCCGCGGATCTCGCTTCGCGCCGGGAACTCCGGACTCCGCTCTGGCTTTCATTTTCGTATGATGAAGAAATCGGATGCATCGGCGTGCGGCGACTGATCGATGTGATGGCTTCGGAGAGTCTCTTGCCTGTGGTCTGTATCGTCGGCGAACCGACCTCCATGCAAATTGCCACTGGCCACAAGGGCAAGACAGCGCTCAAGGCTACCTGCATCGGCACCGAGGCGCACAGTGCCTATGCACCACGGGCAGTGAATGCGCTTCATCTCGCCAGCGACTTTGTACTCCTGACCCGGGACCTGCAGAAGCAGATTGCCGAATGCGGCAAATCCGACACCGATTATGAACTACCCTACACAACCATCCATACTGCGCGAATTGACGGAGGGCTGGCTCCGAACATCGTTCCCGCCCGCGCCACCGTCTGGTTCGAGATCAGAAACATCATGGAGGACGACCCGCAAGAACTCACTGAACAGTTGCAGGAAATGTCACAGGCCGTCATCAGCAATCACCGGAAAGTTGCAGAGGAAGCGGACATTCGGGTTTCGGTTCAGAACTCCTATCCCGGCCTGTCTACGCCGCGAACCAGCACGGCTGTGGAATTCGTGCAATCTCTGGTTGGTGGTGAAACACTGGGCAAGGTTGCATTTGGCACTGAAGGGGGACTGTTTTCCGAGGGCATCGCCGCCCCAACGGTGATCTGCGGCCCCGGCTCCATGGAGCAGGGGCACAAACCCGACGAGTATATCTTGCCCGACCAGATCGGCCAGTGCGAGCAAATGATGCTGCGGCTTGTCGATCGCCTGGAGGCGGGCATCTAGCCCGGCTGCTTACCCAGTTCGTCTTGCATGGGTTCAGAATTTGCGATGATGTTCAAAACCACGGAATTGGCATCCTGCTGCGGCTTGAGAAGATATGGTCTTCAGATGGAAGCTCGTAGTCAATGACCACGGAACTGCAGGCGAAGATCGTCGAGAGTCTCAAGTCGAGACCCAACCAAGGGGTAGATGGCCTTGCCCGCCAGCTTGGATGCTCCCGTAAGGAAGTGCAGCAGCTCCTCTACGGTTCACTCAAGGGCAGGGTCGAACAGGACCGCAACTACAGATGGTCCCTTGCAGCGGCGAAGTCGGGTCGATCTAATTCGGTTGGCTCAGGGTCAAAGGAGAAGTTTGCAGACACCGACCTGGCCCGGTTGTGCCGGTATTATCTTGCTTGCCTTGGTTTCGATTATTCTGGCGTTTCAGTAAGTTTGAAACCCGAACAGGGAGAGCCGGATTACGTGGAAGTGAGCGCAATTCCGCACTCACCCAATGATTTTTCAGAAAGTGGCAGCGCCCGGATGCTGCTGGGTCGAAAGCGAACTGAGCAGGGTTCATTCGGCCTGTATTTCGGCTACCCGACACTTGTTGCGTCAAGGTGGTCTCCAAAGGCCCGACGCAAGTTGCTGACAGTCGAGCCCATCCTGTTGTTCCCGATTGAGGAGGAGCCCGGAACTGGCCAGCTTGCCATCGATATGCTCTTCCCGATTGTCAACCAAAAGCCATTCCAGAGCTTCACCAATATCGATCCGAGCTTGCTGATGAATGAAGTCGTGCAGCTGGAGCATGAGCTAGGTCTCACCGGTGAAGACAAAGAGCCCGGCATTGACGAGATTGCCATGCGGCTGCAGTCAATTCGGCCAGAGTGGCCCTGGAAGGACGATATTGATCCGGACTCCCTTGCCGAAGATGGATCACCGTTAGGCGAAATCGCAAACCCCGGCATCTATAATCGGGCTGTTCTCCTCATGGCCGAGAAGTCGCAATTCACAAAGGGTCTTGAGGTAGAACTGCGCTCGCTCGCCCAGCTCCAAGCCGGAGACTACGGATCAACAGCTCTGGGCCGGTGGATTGCCGGATCCCCATCGGCAACGGAATCGGCCGAAAAGGAGCCTCCCTCGCTGGTTGAAGTCCTGCCCATGAACGCCGAGCAACGGCAAGCGGTAAAGGCTGCGCTGAGCCAGCCCGTTACGGTCATCACTGGCCCACCGGGAACCGGCAAGTCACAGGTCGTAACAAACTTGCTGGTAAACGCTGCGTGGGCTGGAAAGCGTGTCCTGTTCGCAAGCAAGAACAACAAGGCTGTGGATGTCGTCGAATCCCGCGTCAATGCGTTGGGATCAAGACCCATCCTCCTCCGACTAGGTCGGGACGAATATCAAGCTCGGGTAGCAAAGTACATTCTGGCACTGTTGTCAGCAACGACAACTGCCGCGGAAAAGGAAGAGTTCGAGGATGCCAGATCATTCCATAAGCGCCTGCTCAAAGAACACGCCAAGCTGACTGAAGAGACTGAGAAACTGATTTCCCTCAGAAACGAAGTCGACGGGTTGGAACAGATTGCGGAAGAAGCAAGGGAACAACTGGGACCGAAACTCTTTGGGCAAGCCATGGACATCAACGTGAGCGGAATTGAGACCAAACTGGAGAGTGTTTCATCGGCATTGATCAGCGCGGACCGCTCTCTGGCAGGTGCGATTTCCAAGGTCTTTTGGCGGCTCTCGCGACGTGGACGCATGGAGAGACTGGCCTCACGTATTCGGGAAGCGCAGTCTTCGTTTGTTGAGCTTAACGTCGATCCTCCAGCCGCACCGAGCCAGGCAGCAGATGTCCCGGGCGTACGGGCGGCGATTCAAATGGCAGCCGGGAACCTGAACGGCCTGAAAAAGTCTGCCCGATACCTTTCAGCACTGAATGAACTCCAGTCCTTGAGGCCTCTAGAAGAGATTGCAAAAGAGGAAGCAAGGATGCTTCAGAGGTTAGCTCGGCATTCGGAACAACTTTGGAAGCTCTGGCTACGCCTTCAACCATCAATCCTGTCCGAAAAAGAACGCAACAAGCTGGGGAAATATACATCTCTCCTGGAGATGATTAGCGACGCCGGTAAGGGCGGAAAGCCCTCAAATCGGATTTACGGAAAATACAATGAGTTGCTGCGCTCAATATCGCATCTCTTGCCTTGCTGGGCGGTAACCTCGCTTTCCACAAGAGGACGAATTCCCCTGGAACCCTGCATCTTCGATCTGGTGGTGTTCGACGAAGCAAGCCAGTGTGACATCGCGTCAGCTCTCCCGCTGCTATACCGTGCGAAGTCGGCCGTCGTTATTGGCGACCCAAACCAGCTATCTCACATCAGCAGTCTGCCGCGGGGACAGGATCAAGCCTTGCTCGAACGGCACGATCTGGTTGAGGACTTTCTGCACTGGTCATATTCGTACAGATCGTTGTTCGGGTTGGGGACCACTCAGGTTGGCGGAGAGAGCATTGTCAATCTGGTCGACCATCATCGTTCCCATGCTGACATAATCGGCTTCTCTAACAAGGAATTTTATGAAGAGCGGCTTCGCGTCGCGACCAATTACGACAAACTTCGATTTCCCGGCCGTTCAGAACCGGGCATTCGTTGGATCAATGTGAAGGGCAAGATGGTTCGACCCAACACAGGCAGCGCCATGAATGCAATTGAGGCGAAAGCTGTCGTCGATGCATTGTGGGATCTTGTCTTGGACAAGGAGTACAAGGGAAGTGTCGGGGTTGTCACACCCTTCCGAGCGCAGGCCAATGCCATCAGAGAAGCTGTAAACCGGGATGCACGACTCAGCTCAGAATTGACGCAGCGCGAGTTCCTTGTGGATACTGTCCACAAGTTCCAGGGAGACGAGCGGGATGTGATGATCTTCTCTTCGGTCGTGTCTTCTGAAATCCCTCAGGGAGCGCTCGGCTTCTTGCGCACCAATAGCAACCTGTTCAACGTCGCAATAACACGGGCTAGGGCCCAGCTTGTCGTGGTGGGCGATCAAGCGGCCTGCAGTTCTTGCGGCATTGACTATCTGGAACGCTTTGCAGCTTACGCTACGTCTCAGGATAGACGAACCCCTCAAGGCACTGAACCGAGGCCCGAGGATTTTGGCCCAACCTATCCGAAGGTAGCGAACCCCGAATTGGTGTCCGATTGGGAAAGGCACTTCTATGTCGCGGCATATCGGGCTGGCTTTCGACTGATGCCCCAGTTCAACATCGAGAAGTATGTCGTCGACTTCCTGTTGATGGATGGGGAGCGAAGTCTGGTGATCGAAATCGACGGCGAACGTTATCATCGCAACTGGACCGGCGAATTGTGCCGCCGCGATCAAATCCGCAACCAGCGACTTTTCGAACTCGGATACGATGTTCAGAGGTTCTGGGTCTATGAGGTGCGCGACGACATAGATGGCTGTCTGGCTCGTCTGCGGAAATGGCAACTCGGCAGCGAAGCGAGCGGCACCATCTTGCATTGAACTTGGCAGCAACAGGAGAATTCGGACAATTCAGCCAACAATAATTGCGCTCAATGGAATCTATCCTGACCGACGATCAAGACGTGCGCAGCTGATGTTGATATTGTAGTTTCATATTCTCACATCTGATCTCGCTCGCCTTGAATCCAAACTTGATGTTCAGATCAAGGTGAAATGACTATGTTCAACACGAACTCTAGAATCAAGAGTATGGACAGAAACCATCTGCAAAAGTTCCGACCCCACGACGTGATGGCCAAAATTGTTGGCCAGATCAACAAACCTAACACAAAAGGATCTGGGCTTGTAAGGCTTCGACATCACTCATCTGTGTGGCTACTTCCGACCGGACTGCTCCTTCTGGCTCTTCTCCCCTTGCCTTACGGATTCTACTTTTTTCTTCGCCTTAGCGTCTGCACAGCTTGCATTTGGTTGGCTTATGAGCAAATGAGACATGATGGATCGGTCGGCGCTTGGGTCGTCGTCTTTATTTCAATGGCTTTGTTATATAATCCTGTGTTGCCGGTTTATTTGACTCCTGAGATCTGGTCCTTCATTAATCTGGCGACTGCATTCATTATCATCGCACATCTTTGGAAACTCAAGGAACTGCTAGTGAATTATGAGGCTACTCGAATTCAGGGACAAGTCACCGAAGATGGGCAGAGATCTGACCTTCGGAACTAGTGCTATCTCGAGCTGCTATTCCCATCGTTGCTTGCAGTTTCATATGACGGAATTCTGGGTGTATTGGTTAGTTATATGAGTATTGCTATCACCAGTCCCAATGTCAGTTTTGGAAGCTCGATTACTGCACGGGGTCAAGGTTCGGTCAGTTTGAGTTCAATCCGACGGTTCTTTGATCGAGCGGCAGCTGATGCGCCCGGATTAATCGGTCTATGTTCACCAAATCCAGCAGCAGCTAGTCTGTCTTCTGGGAATTCGAGTTGGTTGATGAGAAATCGTACGACAGAGAGAGATCTTGCCTGACTCAACTCCCAGTTATCTGAGAACTGCTCCTGATTGGTAATGGGTTGGTCGTCTGTGTGACCATCAACGCGTAGTAGCCAGTTGATTTCTTTCGGGGAATCGTCTAACAAATCCAAAAGAAGTTTAACAATACCAGCGATCTGTGTCTTTCCTTCTTCGGAAAGATCGGCCTGCCCGATGGCAAACAGGTTCTCTGATGCAAAGACAATCCTGTTGTCCTCAATGTGCGGGCTTACTTTGCCTTCTACGTAGTTCTGGGCCTTTGCAAGGAATTCAATACGGAGTTTGTCGAGCTCTCGGTTTGGTCGTCCAAGCCTTTGGTTCTCAGCTTCTTCCAATTGAAGTACACGCTGCAATGCAGTCTCAAGGTTCGCTTTGGTTGTGGTCAGTTGTTCCTCGAGTGTCGTGATCTGAGTCTCTTTGCCTTCCAATTTCCGCCGGTTGTGTTCGTTGGCCTCGTCCAAGATGCTCTGCAGGCCTAACAGCCTGCCCTGCAATTCCTTGAGTTGCAGGTTCAAGGCGGTGACCTGCCGCTGCCATTCAATCGCCGCCTGTTCGCTCTCGTACAGTTGGTCCTCCCTGCTTGCCAGCATACCCTGGGCAATCCTGAGTAGAACATCACTGTCGGCCGCAGTCTCCCTAGCCTGTTCTAGCGCTTGTTGCGCTTCCAGATTTGAAGCCTCCAGTTCAACAATCAGCCGGCGGCTGGCTTCTAGTTCGGCATTGAGTTCGGTCACCCGGTCGGCGCCACGGTTAGTCTCCTGCTGGGTTTCGGCGGACCTGTCCAATGACACCTGCATTTCCTGACGCGCTGCATCAAGCAGCGAACTCATGTCCGCTGCAGTTTGCTGCTCGCTCAGAATGATAGTAGGTTGAGAATTGGTTTGGTCGGAGTCAAAAATCTTGGTGCCTATCGACGACTGCCAGGGTGGTCGACTGTTTGCGACGATCTGTTCCCTTACTTGATCGATTTCCCGTTGCGCTCGCGACAGCGTTCCTTGCCGATAACGGAAACTGCCGCATCGGCTATTATAGTCGTCCACAATTGCGTTGAACTGTTCGATTTGTGAATTCGTAGTCGTTAGGGGCCGGAAGGTTTCAATCCGAATGTCCTCCCGAAGGCACCACCGGATTTGTACGAGCGAAAGCACATTGTTGGTTCCCACAGAGGGCCTGACAAACTGCAGGTCCGATACCATTGGACTAGAAGCAGTCGGCGTGGAGGTGCGGTCTTGTGAGGAACCCCCCGTAACTGAATTCATTGCCTCAAATGTTGGCAGTGTCTGATTGTTATCTTGCGACGAAGCCCCTACGTCCGGGATCGATTTCTCCAATGTTGGCAGCAACGGAGCTGCGCTAGGTGAAATTTGGATTGGATTCCACTCCAGTTGCCCGCCACCCTCACGAACTGAACCAATTCCCCAGACAAGTACTCCAATACCAACAACCCCCCAGAACCATCTGCTCCTGAACAAACCCGATCTCGACTTGTTCGGACGGTCAAACGCAACGGCGTCCGTTTTTGACATTGGACGATGTTCGACTTCCGGCGTCGGCTCAGTTGCCGCCGTGCTCTCTACTGTTGACTCTCTTGCCTGATCGGCTTGCTCCAACTTGTCGGCTCCGGTTTCGTCTACGTTCGACGCAAGCGAGGACAATCCTGCGAAACCTCTCGTCTGCTTGTTGGTGTTCACCAGTTTCTCAACTATCAACCTGAGTAAAGCTAGCTCGTCCTATCCAGCAAATCGCTCAAGCGCGAAAAGTGACCCGTTTGAAACACGCGTAATGCAACCTCCAGTATATTTACATTGTCAATATCTTCAAATGGCAGTTCCACTGCCACACTCCTTTGGCCCTTCTTTGCCATGTAGAACGTTCCCGTGCCATTTCCAATTGCCACATCGCTCCACTCGCACGGCACGCGGTAATTCTCCGCAAACAGCCTACGCCTTTCCAACTCAACAACACTATCCATAACAACCGCCTTCCCAAACCAATAGCGCCGTCCATCTCGAAGGCCCTCAAGCATCTCGTGCAAAAGTCGCCCACCCACAGCCTTCCAGAGACGGTCAACAAACCTCGAATAGACCATGTGATTCCGGATCCTAACCGTCGTGCAGTGATCCTGGTTTCCTACCATAACGAAAAAGTCGCTACCTGTCCCAATACCCACTAAAGAACGCTTCGTAGCCCCCCAGCGGACACGATTGATCTCTTCTAGAGCGATTTGGCTTCCTTGCCACTGAACTCCGTTAGGCGAAATTCGAAGCATGTCTCTAGAGGAGCCACCAACATTTGCTTCGTATGTGATCTCCTTCTTCCATGACTCCGTACGTGCTTCGATCTCAGCATAGTACTGTGCTCTCTGTTCCGTGATCTCATCAAGTGCCGACGCATCTTCTTCTGACTGCTCTGCTACTTGATCGATCTCTGCAAATACCTCCTGTTGGAGTGTGGTTAGACGCTTTGATAACTCGAGTAAACCGTGTTCATTGAACAGATTTATCGATAGATTTCTTATGGTTGTAGCTATGTCGCGACTCAGCTTGTGACTAGTACCTCGACTACGAGCACTAACCTGGATCGGTTGCGCTACCCGGTCCCAATTCTTGACAACATTCTCGAGCTGAATAACGTGACAGTCTATCACATCCTGATTATCGTTGCACTCTACGGTGCTTCGTACCAATTCCACCAAAACATAGATGTTCGTTGTTTCAGTTTCCAGAAATTCTTGCGCTTCAAGTTCAAAACTATCAATCAAATCGTCTATCAGAATCGGTGCTTGGTGTTTGCCGTTGTCAGTTGCTTCATCCACCGCAATGGTCACGACCTCAACTATTGAAGATGCCGGTAATTTGTCGAGCGCGCTCTTGATTGCGTGCCGGTAATATTGGCGCCGAGCCTTTAGTTCAGCATCCACGCTTAAACGATCTGAAATTGCCGGGAACCCTGCTACTGATCGTTCTTCGTTCAGTGTAATGATCGTTTTCTCGGCATCGATCTTGTCATGCTCACTTGCAAGTTCAATTACCCACAGAGCTATATCACGCAATGGCAACTTTTCGACCACCTTTACGAGACCGTTGGCAAGCAGATTGGCAAATACAAGGCTTGGCAGGGCCTGCAACTCTCTCACTGCTGTGGGGTCTCGCGCCAGTGTCCACAATACTTCTGAAATGCGTTCTGGTCCGAGGCCAGGGAACCAGGAGATTTCTGCTGCAAGTCGGCGTCGTGGATTGGTCAGAAGCGCCGTCGCTTCCCGTATGCCCGACTCGTCATAAGTCAAGCTCTTCTCTTCTGCCAGTTCCATAATGCGGTGACGATCATCCCGCATCGTAGCACCAAGTTTCAGGAACGGATTGTCAACTAGATCCACGGCCTAATCCCAGACAAACCCGATGGACCGCTTCTTCGGTTCCACTAATGAATGACGTGCAAGCGCTTGCCGCAGAGAATTTGTGTCCAGAGCATTCTTCCCGGCGCGTACTGCCAGTCGAGAAGCCTCACGTACAACAAACGCAACCTCCGACAGTGCTTTTCCTGTCAACGGCTCAATGAGTTCTTCAAGTTCAATATCGCCATCAATTGGTAGCTTGGCCAACAGTGACTTTACGAGTTCTCCTACCTCTGTGGAAGACGGCATCCCGACTTCTACAATGTGATCAAACCGGCCATGCCGAAGAATAGCCGGGTCTATCATCTCCAACTGATTGGTCATGCCGATTACAAGCACATGGCACCTGCTTGCTTCCGGAATGCGGCGCAGGAATTCCGCAATTTCTTCCACATGATGCAAGTTAGTCGATCCTTGATTCTGCCTGTTTGACAAAAATGACTCCATCTCGTCGATTACAATCAGCGAAGGTGAAGCGTCCATCGCTTTATCGAATATTTCACCGACTTTCCTGCTAGTTTCGTGGATGTAAGGGCTGCCCACGCTACTAGAGTCGATATGAAAAATGGGCCAGTCTAGATGCTCGACCAGTCGTTCCACGGCAAAGGTCTTCCCGCAACCCGGAGGCCCGTGCAGGACAATGGAAGAAGGAAACTCTATCCCGAGCAACTTGTAATGCTCTTGGTTCACAATGATGTCGATGACATGTTCATTGAAGAATGCTTCAAGGACTTCCCGACCCGGCAGGCGAAACTGCCCCGGAGACACTTCTGGTCTTGACCCTTTGTCCGAAGCTGGTTGGTAACTTATGTCCTTGACGTCGGAGGCTTGAAGAGACCGCCCACCTGGTGTTCTGGTTGTTTCTGAAAGGCTAGAATCTTGCCGGGTGTTGAAACCTGCCTCCTCAACCAAGTCCGCCACATCTTGCCTTCCCAACCATCCAAGAAGGCTTGAGAGGCGCCGTAACGAAGTTGCCGGGATTACCACCCCACCAGTTAGCCACCGTCCCAGTATCTCTGCGTCGGTTAGACCTTCTGACACTGTCCAGGTTGGAAGCAATCGCGAATAGCGCTCAACATATATGGCATCGTGGAGCGGAACTACTTCATCAATTTTGCGAGTTGCATTCAAACTCTGTGCAAATGCAAGCCCTTCCACTTTCGCATCCGGTGCCCTGCACTCGGCAACAGGTTCGAGTCTCTGGTCCACTCCTGAAACAATGGTCTTGTACTCCACGTCACCGAATGCAACCGAACCCAGAATCGCATGTGTCAGAAGCCTGGATCCAACCCATCTATCAGCCAAGCTTTGGCGAGCGACCAGAATTAGGTTGCCAGTGTCTAGGCGGTATATCTGCCACTCTGGACCGCTGCACAATAGCCGACTGAGCCTTGGGCCATCAGGCAACTGATGCCTCGCCGGAAACCATCGCTCCTCGGCCATGGCTAACCCACCAATATGTTTGCGATATTGAGCAACTCTGTATCCGACGCCGTAGCGACCTGGTTTTGCCAAAGTTGACCGACAACTTGCCGCAACCCATCAATGTCATCGTCCCGCATCGCAACCATTCCTTCCGATACCAACTCCTTGAATCTGGCCGAATCGGATGCGCGTTGGGGAGATGCTGCCATCTCCTTGAAACACTCGATTATAAACCAATCTTGACGCCACAGAACCTCAAAATTCTTACCCTTGAGTTCATCCAAGTGGTTATCAAAATCCCTGTCGTTCCTATCGATGGAGCGTTGCGCCGTTCTTACCAGGTTGTCGAATGCAGTTCCTTCACTTGTACGGGAAAACTGGCGAATGTACTCTTCGAACAGCTTTGTCACATGATCGAGTTCCAACTGCCTGATCAGGTTGAGATTCTCTCTACGAACCTGAGCCAATAGTCGGCGTGCTTCTACAACGCCTTCCATAGCTTCCTGGACGTGCTCGATCTCTGGCTCCTCCGGATCAAGCCCTAGTGACATCGCAAGCTTTCTGCGCGCCTGTTCCAGCTTTGAGTCAGTTGCGACTTTCCCAATGTCTTCGAGCCGTCGGAGCGTCCGATTCCCTTCCTCAGCAATCCGAGCTGCCTCCTTGCTGAAATCCAGTTGTCCCTCTTGCGGAGAATAGAAATTCCTTCCAGAATGAAACGTACCTCCAATGCTTGGGACAGACACTTCCAATACGATATTTCCAGAGTCATGCATCTCGTAGTCGCATTGGAGATCTCCTCCGGCAGGGATTACCCCGTTGTCAAAATCATTTCCAGTTATCTTCAGGAGTCCGATGAACCGATTATCTGAAGGTTCGTCGCTTTCGCCTTCCAGCAATTTGAAATTAAGCGAACCAGTGCTACCGGCCTTTAGTGATTCACCAGCCTTGAACGTCCGAGTGCCGGTTTTTGGGAGTTGATCTCCTGAACGAACAAGCCATTCTATTGCCGGCACCCCTCCCAACTTCTCAAGAACTTCGATCCCGATTGAATGAGATGCCGGTATGGCGTCGACCGTTGCTGCAGTCCTAGTAATGACAATCTTGTCCTGCTTGAGTACTAGTGGACCACCAGTCTCATCAAATAGAAATACCCTAAAGGCATTCTCACCGCTCATTGACAGCGATACATCTATTACAGTGCCGTTCTTCAACGGCATCCGACCCGAGGTCCAGCCTGTATTGAGGCTGTCAACTTGTATTTCCGATCCTGAAACTACCCCTTTGTACGCTTGAACAACAATCTTAGCTTTCGTGTCGGGAGTACGAGAAGTGTAGTTGAGTGTCAGGTCAATTTCACCTGAAGTCGACAATTTGCCGCGATTGCTCTTGCGCTTGCGGTTCTTTGAACCCCATTCGATTGACTCAGCGAAGAGTGCAGCTCCCTCAGCGACGGCAGTCATTGGATTGACTTCCGAACTCGCGGGAATGCCAAGTTCAAAGGAAACTTTGTCACGAAGCGGCTTATAGTTCGTGGGTCCACCAACAAAAACAATTCGCGCTACGTCGTGAGAGTTCAGACCTGCCTTTGCAAGCGTTTCTCGTGCCGCTTCAATGGACTCTCCAACTTTTTCGGAAATCAATCCATCCAATAGATCTCGAGCAACCGGAATATCAACATATACTTCCTTACCACCCCTATCCCGGACGCGAGTTTCTGTTTCAGAAAGGCTAATGACTGCCTCCTCCCGAGAAGAAAGTTCGATCTTGGCCCGTTCAGCGGCCCACGCCGTCAATCGAAGCAGTGACCTATAGTCAGGATGAATTGACAAATCTTCAGGGAGATCAAAGGTGTCAAGCAACCAAGGCTTTATAACGTTGTCAACGAGCAAGCGATCGAAGTCACGACCGCCACACATCGCGATTCCTCCGTGGGCGAGCAAATTTACCCTACCTGCCAGGCTCTCCGCAAAGGCAATATCTAGTGTGCCTCCACCAAGGTCATAAACGATGAATGTACCGTCAGTATTACGAGCCTTCAAGACACTCATGACCGCTGCCACCGGTTCCTGCATGAGTGCGACGCGCCCGATACCAGCAAGTTCCGCTGCTTGCATCGTGGCGTTCTTTTGCATCTGATTAAAGGCAGCTGGTACTGTTATAACAGTCCCCAAATCGGAGTCGTTCCGAAGCTCCTCTGGCAAAAATCCAAATAGTACGCGAAGGACCTCGGACGAGCACTCCTCAGGAGTCATCGTCACATCGACGGCCGACAACTTGATGGGGGTGCTTGTCCCCATCAGCCTCTTGAATAACATTGCCGCGTTGTCAGGGCTATGCGATGCAGTATCGTATGCTCTCTTGCCGACGTACTTGTTGCCTCGTCGATCGATATAGATCACTGACGGCGTCACATCGTTTTGTTCCGGGCTCTTCCAGATACGGGTTTGAAAGCTGTCATACGAGCAGATAGCACTATTCGTGGTACCAAGATCGATGCCGACGTAGTTCTTCATGGTTCCACCTTTTTGAGCGTCACAGTGCCTATCCGAACTACACCCTCTGGTCCCATGATTGTTGGCTCTAGCATCTGCTCTACCACCAAGGTGTCGTCAGTCCCGAATTCCGCGATGTTCAGCGGCGTTGCTGCCATTCCTGGGTCAAAATCGTGACCCTCCAAGTCAGCGATCCACAGTCCAGCGTCCTTGAGCGAGAGGTTGAGCTTTTTCTGGAACCAACGGAACTGGCTACGATACCGACCCTGCTCACCAACGTCTAGTTTTGCCAAAATTCGATCAAACATCTTACCAAAACGCCACGACTCGACTGCAATATCCGCAAGTGAATTGGTCAATTCCTCGAAGCCAGGTCTTTTGTCCTGTTCTAACATCTAACCACGTTCCCCCATCTTCTGGCAGCTATACTGGGAGATTAACTGCCATTCGAGCTTCCTGCAGATTTCGCTCCTCCGAGGAACAATCACATTAGGCATTCGCTTATTCCAACATTCGTAGCTTCAACTGACTGGGATAGTGCTCAGACCGCGCCAATCCGGCAAGACCGGAGCAGAAAAATGGGCCTACTAGACACTGTCTTGCTTTCAGAACCTTCTCAAATGCGTGTCGACTGAACCCTGTGTATTGCCTTGGCCTCGGGTGCGTTTCTCTGGTGGCGGGATTTGCGAACTGTAAGTCATTGAATTGATTGAAGTGGGATTCCGCCCGACCGGTCTCTCGTGCTAATATTCGCGACATTTGGCAGATTTTGTCATTTTGTCCGTATCGGGGCACTGTCAGGAAGGTCTGGCAGAGTGCTCCGACGATCCTGAACGCGGCACACCCAATTGCTGCCCACAGAATGGAGCACTCCAATGAAAAGCCTATCAATTCCGTTTCCAAGTTCCAATGATGTTTCCGAAGATGAGGCCGCAAGAGTGTTGGAAGAAGTTGTCGGCGAGGGGGCCGGCATGATCAAGAAGGCATTTGCCGCTGCGGGATTGACGAAGAAACTGGCGGGCCTGATCCGTCTTCACCCGTCAGCACCGGAGTGGGGACTGCATGAGATGCTGCGTAGGGCCGGCTGTGACCAGTTGCAGGATGTCTACGAAGAGCTTGACGACTTCGGTGAACAGATCATCGAAGACAAGAAGTCATTTCACTGTAAGCAACCGACAGTGGGCAAGGCGATGTCGCTGTTCGGTGAAGTCACCTATCGCCGCTGTCGTTACCGGCCATCCGGCAAGGGGGATGCGGTGGTTCCACTGGAGCGGCTGATTGGCCTGTGCGAGGGCGGCATGACCCCTTTGGCGGCGAAGCTATCGACGTATCTGCTCTGCAAATTGACGGCGGAAGAAGCCGTCGAGGCATGGAACCGGCTTGTCGGCGAGAACCCATCGGCCAGCAGCATCAGCCGGCTGTCGCAGGAGGCGGACAAGCGTTGGCATGATATGGAAATCAAGGCCCTGGATGAAGAACGCCGACGGGAGGCGCTTCCCGAGGGCACGGCGACGATCATGGTGGCACTGGATGGGGTCATGCTTCGCATGCATAAGGAACAGCAAGGCTCCGAGACCCGTGAAGCCGGCTGGCGCGAGGCCTCTTGCGGGGTCGTTGCCTTCCTGGACAAGGATGGCAACACACTTGGAAGCCGGAAATTCGGTCGGATGCCTGAGGCCGGCAAGACGCATCTCAAGCGGCTTCTGGCTCAGGAGGTTGCCTATTGGATGGGACAAGGCGGCAAAGACTTGCGTCTGCTTGCCATCGCCGACGGGGCACCAGACAATTGGACGTTTCTTGACCATCTGATGCCGGATGAGGAAATCCTGGATATTTTTCATGCGATTGCGCATTTGAAGGATGTCGCCGACGCCGCATATGGCAGCGGCAGTGATCAGGCCATGAAATGGTTCTTGAAGTACCGGCACATTCTTCGCCATGAGGCCGATGGTGCCGCCCAAGTCATCAACGCCATCCGTTATCTTGTCTACCGCGACAACGACAAGGGTCAGGACGTTCTGGAACGGGAGTTGGAATTCTTCCGCAACAACCGCTGTCGCATGGGTTACCTGAAAGCCAGGGAAGACGGCTACGTGATCGGTTCCGGTGCCGTAGAATCCACCTGCAAGAACCTGGTGCAGCAACGGATGAAGCGCAGCGGACAACGTTGGAGCCGGCCCGGAGGACAGGCCGTGCTGACATTCCGAGCCCTCCACCAGTCAGGTCGTTTCGATGCCGCATGGGAGAGAGTTGCGCAAACCTGGCAGGCCACCTACCCGTCAAATTCTGCCAATGACAATCGGGAACTGGCCATGGCTGCGTGATTCGGAATGCCGGGAAAGACAGAGCCAAAATCACGCCATACGAGATTCACTCCCTTGGCCTCTTCCCAGATTTCGTCAGCTGACTTTTTGCTGTATTCACTCTGCTTGATGCTCTCTTCTGCAGCAATCAACGCGGCGCGAATAGCGGCGACGTCTTCGGGTGTTTCATGCTCATGCATTTGGCTTTCCGGGATCAAATCGTCAGCGACGTCACCCTCATTACGATAGTAGCCTGCATCGGCCTGTGATCCTACCCGCCGGTCGAGTTGTTTGTTCATGGAAATCCTCTCGCTCTTCCGTGGTGCCTCATCTCGCGCAGAGCTTGATGTCATTGCCTGCTCTCTATTGCCGGCATTCAAGCACCCAATCACGCAGCTCAAGTTATCGTACTATGGCGACCACCTAAAGGAATTCAGGCTGCCTTGCGGTCCTCGTCTTCGGAGAGTTGTCTCTGCCACATGGCAGCATAACGGCCGCCTCGGCGAAGCAACTCCTCATGGGTGCCCTGCTCAGTGATCCTGCCGTTTTCAAGTACGATGATCTTGTCCGACTCGACTATTGTCGAAAGCCGGTGCGCGATTGCAATGACCGTCCTCCCACGGGACATTTCCCGGAAACTGCCCTGAATCTCCTTTTCGGTCTCGGTGTCCAAGGCTGAGGTTGCCTCGTCAAGCAGCAAAATCGGTGGGTTCTTGAGCAATGTCCGGCTTATGCCGATGCGCTGCTTTTCTCCTCCAGAGAGCTTCAGCCCGCGTTCGCCGACTTGCGTCTCATAGCCTTCGGGCAACTGCATGATGAAATCATGCAACTGTGCTGCGCCGGCAACTTCCTCGATCTTCTCCTGGCTGGCGTAAGGGAGGCCGTAGGCGATGTTGTAATGGATGGTCTCATTGAACAGCACAGTGTCCTGTGGAACGATACCGATCTTTGCGTGCAGGCTTGACTGGGTCACGTCGCGGATGTCCTGCCCATCAATTCTGAGGGCACCGCCGCTGACGTCGTAGAACCGGAACAGTAGCCTTCCAATCGTCGACTTGCCCGATCCAGAGGGGCCGACAATTGCCACTGACTGCCCAGGTTCGACCTTGAGGTTGAAGCCCTTCAATATCGGCCGCTTGGGATCATAACCGAACTGAACATTGTCGAATTCGATGCTGCCACCGCGGACTTCAAGCGCAGGGGCACCTGGCTTGTCCTTGACCTCATAGTCCTGATCAAGAAGGTCAAACATGTCGCCCATATCCACCAGTGCCTGCCTGATCTCCCTGTAGACGGTCCCGAGGTAATTCAACGGTATGGCAATCTGGAACATGTACGCATTGACGAGAACAAAGTCGCCGACTGTGAGCGTGCCGTCCAACACGCCCAGTGCAGCCATGACCAGCACTCCAATGGTGCCTGCGGCAATCAGGCAAGCCTGCCCGAGGTTCAATGCCGCAAGGGAATAGCTGGTCTTGAGCGCCGCCTGCTCGTAGCCCTGCATCGAGACGTCATAACGAGAGGCTTCCCGTTCCTCGGCGCTGAAATACTTCACAGTCTCGTAGTTGAGCAGGCTGTCGACCGCTTTCTGGTTGGCTTCAGTGTCCTGTTCATTCATTTGGCGGCGGATCTGGACACGCCACTCCGTGACCTTGAACGTAAACCAAGTGTAGATGCTTATGGTGCCAACGATGACGGCGAAGTAGCGTACATCAAGAACAACGAACAAAACCACTGCAATCATGCAGAGTTCGATGATCAGCGGACCAACCGAAAGCAACATGAAGCGGAGCAGCCACTCCACTCCCTTGACACCGCGCTCGATCACTCGTGAGAGGCCGCCTGTCTTGCGCGTGATGTGATACCGCAGGGAAAGCTGATGAATGTGCCGGAACGTTTCCAACGCAAGCAATCGCAATGCCCTTTGGCCTACCTTTGCAAACAGGACATCCCGCAACTGATCGAAGCCCACGCTCAAAACGCGGGCAAGGCCGAATGCGACCGTCAGGCCGACTGCTCCGACAGTGAAGACCCAGTATTCTGAATTGCTGTTTTCTGAAGCAAGCGAGTCTACCGCGTCGGCGAGGATGAACGGCGTTACAACTGAAACGACTCTTGCAAGCGCCAACGCGACCAAGGCGAGTACGACGCGCACCCGGGCAGGCAAGTTGTCTTTAGGCCAAAGGTAGGGGGAAACATTGCGGATGGTCCTCCAGCCACTCCGTCTGGCCTGTGCTTCCGCCGATAGGGGTTCCTTGGATTCACTGGCCATTCTGACGATTTGCCTCCATTCCTTCCAGCAACGCCATGCAATTACGGGGCTTATGTGGTGAGAGTCCAACGAAATTGCCAGTCGGCATCGAAACTACCTTCTGGACTGCCGAGAAGCGAAATTGGGGTCGTTCACTTTTCGGCAATGCGATCAGGTTTCGATTGCGACCGAAGTGTGGCCTGATTGGGCCCTGTAGCACCAGATCCCGTGACCATACCCAGCTTCCTGACGCCATTCGTTTGCCCCTCTGACATCTCTCAAGACCTCTTGCGTCAGTTGATGCCTGTTCGGGGGGCATGGCGCCTAAACGGGACACTATTGGTTGTTTTCTGGCCGCTTTGAGACAGTTTTCGGTGCAAGATGGTTTCAACAATTGTCCAGTGACTCAAGGAACCACTCTGGCCTCACAAACTGGGAGTTCAGCCGCCATCTGCAACTGTTCCGCTTCAGGCGAATGCAGCGACATTCAAGGTGAGACTCTGCGGGGCTTGGAAGCAAGGAAACAAGGGAACGAGCTTAGCTGGTGGCCTATACCGAGCAAACATGCCTGAATGTCACCGCCGGAAAGCGGTCGACCTCGGTGATTGCGCGATCACGCAGTTTCTTGCTCGTGAAATATCGCAATATTTTCTTGCACAATTAGCAATGCAAGATATAATGATGTTTTGGAGGATGACATGTTCTCACCTCTGATAGGCAAACGCTTCAAAGCGTTGCGCGAGGAACGAAACCTTACCCAGGACGACCTTGCACAGATGCTGGACTTCAAGGACCGGCAGACCGTTTCGGCCATTGAGACGGGTGTGCGTCGTGTCACGGCCGATGAGCTCGTGCTGGCCATGGAAGAACTGGGTGTCACACTCGAGTATTTCACGGATCCTTTTCGGCTCGTCGGCGAAGGCAGCTTCTCGTGGCGCCAGACCGGTGTCCAAACAGAACAGCTCGGAAAGTGCGAATTTGAAGCTGGTTGCTGGATTGCTGCTTTTCGGGCCCTGGCACCGCTGGTTGGCCACGAAACCCCACTCATGCGCCAAGTTTTGGGTCTCAACCGCCAATCCCGTTTCGAGGATGCAATGGCAGCCGGGGAACGGTTTGTGACAGAATTCGGCCTCGGCAATGTGCCGGCAACCAAGCTGATTGAAGTCATGGAGCGCGAGCTCGGCATCCTGGTTTTGATGGTTGATGTCCACAAGGGCATTTCTGGTGCGGCATGCCGTCTTCCTGAACTGGACACGGTGCTGATCGCTCGTCGAGAGATTGAAGGACGCCGCAATTTCGACCTCGCCCATGAGCTGTTTCACATACTGACATGGGACGCGATGCCACCTTCGCATTCCGAGGAGGCTCAGGAAACCAGCCGCAACCGGGTCGAGCAGCTTGCCAACAATTTTGCTGGGGCATTGCTGATACCGACAGCTGCATTGGAGCGGCATGGCAGCTGGGAGTCGTTGGGCCAGGAAGACTTGATCTCACGGTTAAACGCTGTTGCTGAGGAGCTGCGGGTAACATCCTCTGCCTTGCGCTGGAGACTCGCAGCGCTCGGGAAATTGAAACAGTCTGTGGCACGCTCGCTGCCAGAAGCGGCCTTGCGCAACAATGGAGTTGAAAATGTCACCGCTACAATGCCCGCCGCCTACTCGCGACCGTTTGTGGAAGTCTTCGCACACGCAATTGACCAGGGGCATGTCTCGGCGCGGCGGGCAGCGAGACTTCTCGACATGACACTTGACGACCTGACGGACCTGTTCGCAGCCCATGACCTTACAACTCCTCTGGACTTATGACCCGCAATGGCGCGTCATCGCGGACCGGTTCTGGTCGACACAAATGTAATCCTCGAATGTCACCGTACGGCTTCGTGGCGGGCGCTGACTGGCGGTTATCAGGTTGAAACTGTCGACGACTGCGTCACAGAAACGCAGACTGGCTTGCAACGTAGAAGGGCAGATCAACAGATCGACGAACGGGAATTGCGAGAGTCCCTGACAGCAGTTCATGCGGTGAGCGATCGGAAAAGGGCTGAATTGGCCCTACAGGTGCCCGACATCATTTTGGATCGCGGAGAGGCTGCACTCTGGGCGCATGCCGTTCCACGAGAGGATGCGTGGCTGTTATGCGGGCCGGACAAGGCGAGCTTGCGCTTCGGCATCCGACTTGGCTTCCGCGAACGGCTGATATCCTTGGAGGAATTGCTGAACGGCGCAGGGCACCGGCCTTCCCGGCTACTGAAAGAACAATACAGGCGGAGTTGGCATGAAATGGTAGTTGGGCAATTCATCATTGCCGATGCAGTACGAGTTTGACTGCAATGGTCTCCACCTTGCGTGTCGGCAACGCTCCGTTTCGAATTGACTTCTTGCCGAGTGTGGCAAGGAATGCCAAACCCCGCCGCATGCAGACGAATACCACATTCTGAAGTGAACAGTTCCTCACCAAACGAAATAGTGGATGTCCTTGTTATAGGAGGTGGCAACGCGGCACTGACCGCTGCCATCAGCGCGCAAGAGATGGGTGCTGATGTTCTCGTTCTGGAGTCCGCTCCGAAGGTCTATCGCGGCGGCAACAGCCGGCATACGAGGAACTTCCGGTGCATGCATTCGGGGGATCTGGGAGTTCTACGCGGCGAGTATTCTGAAGACGAATTCTTTGAGGACCTGATGAAGGTCACCAGCGGCCATACGGATGAGGATCTGGCGAGACTGGTGATCCGTTCCTCCGAAGACTGCTATGGCTGGATGCATGATCACGGCGTCCATTTTCAGCCGCCGCTATCGGGCACGCTGTCGCTTGCGCGTACCAACGCTTTCTTCCTCGGTGGTGGCAAGTCACTCGTCAACGCATACTACCGGACAGCAACCGGTTTGGGAGTGAGCGTGGCTTACGGCGCCCATGTCAACCATGTGGAACTGGATATGGGCCGCGTATCCAGAGTTGACGCTGAAATAGACGGCAATCGGAGGTCGTTCGAACCGGGTTCGGTCGTTGTTGCATCGGGAGGGTTCGAAGCGAACCTGGATTGGCTTGCTGAAGCCTGGGGACCGGCGGCGCGCAATTTCCTCGTCAGGGGAACACCCTACAACCGAGGCACGGTTCTGCGCGATCTGCTTGATCAGGACGCCGATTCAATTGGCGATCCCACGCAATGCCATGCCGTGGCCATTGATGGCAGAGCGCCTCGCTTTGACGGCGGTATCGTCACCCGGCTCGATTGTGTTCCGTTCTCTGTTGTCGTGAACAAGCACGGCAAAAGGTTTTATGACGAAGGTGAGGACGTATGGCCGAAACGCTATGCGATCTGGGGCCGGCTTGTCGCCGCGCAACCGGACCAAGTCAGCTATGCGATCATTGACTCGAAATGTACTGACCTCTTCATGCCGTCTCTTTTTCCCCCAACGCAGGCAGGCACGATTCCCGAACTGGCGCGCAAGATGAGATTGCCTGAGGAGGCAGTCGTAGCAAGCATAGAGGAATACAACCGCTCGTGCCGCACCGGCAATTTCCATCCCACTGAACTGGACGGGTTGGCGACAGAAGGGCTGCACCCGCCAAAATCCAACTGGGCACGCCCGATTTCAGATCCTCCGTTTCTTGGCTACGAACTTCGTCCCGGTGTGACCTTCACTTATCTTGGTTTGCGTGTTGATGGTTCGGCCCAGGTTCACGCAAACGGCCAACCGGTTGAGAACCTCTGGGCGGCTGGTGAAATCATGGCGGGGTCGATCCTCGGGGAGGGCTATCTGGCCGGCTTCGGGATGACCATCGGGACGGTCTTTGGCAGAATTGCAGGCAAGGAGGCCGCAAGCCATGCTCGCTGACTCGATTGCCGAAGCCCGCCGCCAGGTCCAGATCTGCAATGCCTGTCGCTACTGCGAGGGATATTGCTCGGTCTTCCCGGCAATTCACCGGCAACGGACTTTCAGCGACGGTGACATCCTTCAGTTGTCAAATCTCTGCCACAATTGCCGCGGGTGCTATTACGCTTGCCAGTACATACCCCCGCACGAGTTCGAACTGAATCTCCCCAGGGCGCTTGCATCGGTTCAGCAAGACGGCTGGAAGTCTCACGCATGGCCATCGGGCGCCGCACGGCTGTTCGACCGCTCCGGCGTAGTCATTTCAGCCCTACTGGCGATTTCGGTCGCATTCCTGTTCTGGATCGCAACTGCAATCCGCCCGACTGACGGCGAAGGCTTCTATGCCTACATGTCGCACGGGCTGATGTTGATGATCTTCATTCCGGCGTTCCTGTTGCCGCTTGCCGCAGTAGCAGTGTCACTCCGGTGTTACTGGAAGGCTATCGGCGGCCGCGCCGTAACCTGGCGTGCGATTACCAGGGCAATCCGCTCTATTGCGCACATGGACAACCTGTCGGGCGGACATGGCGAAGGCTGCAATTTCGAGGATGAGGACCGTTACACGAATTCCCGCAGATGGTTTCATCAGGCGACGCTGTATGGATTCCTGATGTGCTTTGCGTCCACCTGTTCAGGAACGGTTCTCCATTACGGTTTCGGGATGGAAGCGCCGTATGGCCTGTTCTCGATTCCCAAGCTGCTGGGCGTACCGGGAGGCGTGATATTGTGCGTCGGCACCGCTGGCCTGGCGTGGCTGAAGACGAAGTCCAACCCGGAACTCGGCGCGCCTTCTACCTGGGGCGGTGAAATGGCCTTCGTGCTGTTGCTTTTCCTGGTAAGTGCTACCGGCCTTGTGCTGTATGCGGCGACTGGAACTGCGGCAGTCGAGTTCCTGCTGCCGCTGCATCTGGGTTTCGTCCTCGCCTTCTTTCTCTCCATCCCCTACTCCAAGATGGTTCATGGCTTTTATCGAACCGCTGCGCTGTTGCATGATGCGAATTCATAGGCATTGGTGATTGCCACCTGCACCCGGCGCTTGTTCCGGGCTGCGAATTCAGGGCTGGCAGTGAGAGCCAGTGCAGTGCGGCTGGAGGCCTCCTCAATACTCCCATGCCGCCAGGAGAGATGCCACGCATCCGGTTCCGGGACACGCAACTGCGGCCACCCGGCGTGGGTGTACAGATGCATGCAGAGCGATTGGTTGACACTGTACCAACGCGTTCGTACTTGTCCGCCCGTCCGGTAAGCGGCAGACCCGCTTCCGGTTATTGCAACCGATGTGCCCGGGAGGACAATCAAGGGCGCTTCGTAATCTGGAGGAATGATTTGATGAAAAGGCTTTTTGCCTCAACCGCAGCCATTGCGCTCGGAATTGCTGCGTCGGCCGCCAACGCCGAATGCACCAACGACACATGGAACCGTGTCATGGAGAGGGGCACTCTCGTTGTTGGTGTCAAGGCGGACTACAAGCCTTGGGGCTATAGGAACACGGATGGTGACATTATTGGCATGGAAATCGACATGGCCAAGGATGTCGCCGCGAAGATGGGCGTCGAACTGGAACTCGTGGCGGTTCAGTCGTCCAACCGCATGCAGTTCCTTGAACAGGGCAAGATCGATCTGATGATTGCCACCATGTCCGACCGTCCCGACCGCCGCGAGATCGTCGGCATCGTTGGTCCGAACTACTACACTTCCGGGACGAATATCCTGGCTCCGAACGAGCTCGGATTTACGGAGTGGACAGAGCTTGAAGGCCGGCCTGTGTGCGGCAAGCAGGGCGCATTCTACAACCAGATCGTTGAAGAGCGGTATGGCGCGGAAATCATGGCATTCACCGGAAACGCCGAAGCCAAGCAGGCTCTGCGCGACAAGCGCTGCGTTGCCTGGGTTTATGATGACAGCTCCATCATGGCCGACCTGGCTTCCGGCGAATGGGATGGCTTCGGCATGCCGCTGCAGACGGAAGACGACAACCCGTGGGCGCTCGCGGTTCCCAAGGCCGAAGAGAACTGTGTCTTCGGACGCTTCATGTCTGGCATGCAGTACAACTGGCACCGTGATGGAACCTTGGTTGAGCTGGAAGCAAAATGGGGGATTCAGCCCACCAGCTACCTGGCCAACGAAAAAGACCGCTTCAAGGACTGGCTCGAATAGTAGCAGCTTGAAGCAGCCCAACCAGCCTTTGCGGCATCGCTGGTGCCGCAAAGGCAGTTTGTCCAAAAGCATGAACAGCCGAGCCGCGGGCGCTGCGGCCCGGCTGTTTCAAAGTCCAGGTCTCCATGGTACGCTGTCCATCAACCATGCGCACGGTGACAGCCTGTTGCCGAAATGCAGGTTGGAGAGCCGGCAATCGGGGGAGCGGAGCCAAAGTCGTGATCAGACAAGGACATGACGAGCCGTGCTGACCGCCTTCCAGGAATTCTTCAGGCAACTCGCCGCCGATTATCCTACCTGGAACTTCATATTCTTCTATAACGAACGGCAGTGGGACAAGGTGGTCAGCGGCCTCTGGATGACCGTCAGGCTCTCCGTCGCCTGCGTGATCTTCAGTGTCATCATTGGAATTGTAGGAGCCGCAATGCAGGGCGCGCGCAGCCGGCTGGCCCGCGCCATCGTAGCAGGCTACGTACAGTTCTTCCGCAATACGCCGCCCTTCGTGCAGCTGCTATTCTTCTACTTTGCGATCGGGGTTTACACGCCAACCTACAGCCCGGATGGTTGGCTGGAAGTTCCCATCATCTCCAACGTCGGATGGGCGATAATCTCACTCTCGTTCTTTGCTGGTTCCTTCAATGTCGAGATCTTCAGGGCCGGCGTTGAGGCGGTACCGGAATCAACCCGGGAGGCCAGTGAGTCTCTCGGATTCACGCGACTCCAGACCTACCGATATGTGGTGCTACCGTTGGCAATGCGCGTGTCCCTCCCGGCACTGAACAACAACCTCGTAAACCTCGTCAAAACCACCACACAGGCCTTCGTCATCGCAGTGCCCGAGTTGCTCTACCAGTCGATCACAATCTGGAATGACTTTCCGTCGGCGCAAAACCCGATGATGCTCGTCCTCTTCCTCTCCTACATCACATTGGTCGGACTTCTGGTGCTCGGCATGAACAAGTGGGAACGCGCCATGCGAATTCCCGGTTACGGAGTGTAGGCAGTGATCAGGAGCATTCCCGGCATCGGCGCCCGGGCGACCACCGACCTCCCGGTGCTGCTGAGTCCGCCGGAAATCCACCACAAGCCTCAGGACCTGCGGTTCAGCCGCTGGCTGGCTGGGATACCGGTCTGGGTGCCTCCATTACTGCTCGCTGCCTTGCTGCTGTGGCCATTCACCACCCTTGCCCAGGGAACGGAATTCGGGTTCGACGATGCCATTGCCACCCTGATGCGGTGGATCCCGTTTCTTGTCCTTCAGGGTTTCGTATTCACCATCCTCATCAGTGTGCTGACGATGGCAATTGGGACGGTCTGCGGCGCAATGGTGGGCCTTGGTCAGATCTCGCGCAGCAGGTTGGTGCGCTTTGTCAGTTACTGGTTCACCCAGATATTCCGGAATTCACCCTGGCTTGTCCTGCTGTTCATCGTGATGCTGAGTTTCCCATTCCAGATCAGGATATTCGGTCAACTGATCCCGATACCCGACTGGACCAAGGCGGTGATTGGCCTCTCGCTGCCGATCATGGCGAATGTCTCGGAAATCGTCCGCGGCGCAGTGAACTCGGTTCCCAGTACACAATGGGAGGCGGCCGAGAGCCTGGCATTCAATCGGCGTCAGACACTGTACCAGATCATTCTGCCGCAGTGCATCAAGCGGATGATCCCGCCATGGATGAACTGGTACGCCATTCTCACCATGGCCACCCCAATCGTTTCGATACTGGGCGTCGAGGAAATCCTGAACCTCACGCAACAGGCGATCGAGGCCGAGAACAACCGCCCTGTTCTTCTCATTCCATTCTACGGCTTTGCGCTCCTGATCTTCTTTGCATACTGCTACCCGATAGCCCGTCTGACGCTTCACCTCGAAAAGCGCTACGCCGTCAAACTCTGAAGGTAGTACGAAATGGACTGGACACCCGATCAACCAATCGTCTCGCTGAAGGATGTGCATAAGTCATTCGGGGATCTTGAGGTCCTGAAAGGCGTTTCCTTCGATGTCATGAAGGGCGAAGTCATCTGCATTATCGGACCTTCCGGTTCCGGCAAATCGACATTGATACGTTGCATCAACGCGCTCAACGACATCCAGTCCGGATCAATCACGGTTCATGGCCGGGAGGTTCACGACCCCGATCTCGACAAACTGGAATTGCGCAAGAATGTCGGAATGGTCTTTCAGCAGTACAACCTCTTCCCACACAAGACAGCGCTGGAAAATGTCATGATGGCGCCAATCAAGGTTCTGCGGCGGAACCGCAACGAGGTGGAACAGGAAGCGCTGAAACTGATCAAGCGGGTGCGGCTTGAAGGAAAGGAACACAGCTATCCCGGGGAGTTGTCGGGGGGGCAGCAGCAGCGTGTTGCAATCGCCAGATCACTGGCAATGAATCCTGACGTGATGCTGTTCGACGAGGTCACAGCGGCCCTTGATCCCGAAACGGTCAAGGAGGTGCTTGTCACGATCAAGGACCTCGCGGCTGATGGCATGACCTGTATTCTGGTGACGCATGAAATGGGATTTGCCCGCGAAATAGCCGATCACATCTACTTCACTGACAACGGCATAATCGTTGAACACGGTCCGCCATCCGTTTTCTTTGAGCAGGCGAAGGACCCAAGAACCCGCGAATTCCTGAGTCAAATCCTGTAGCACCGTTTCATCCTGATCCAATGTGACGGAACCATCGGGATCAGCGTTCGCAGACACCTGCCCATAACCGTTGGATTCAGTCTGCCAATTGCTGCCAGCCAGCTGCCTGAAGCTATTCTTGAAGGACTTGGGAGTTGCTACGATGGCTGGCGCCACCTGCAATCAGCCGGTCATTACCACGCCGCCATCGACTGCCAGCACCTGTGCGGTCATCATCCGGCTGGCTGAGGACGCCAGAAACAGCACGGTTCCGACCATGTCCTCCGGATACAGGTGTTCCCGCAAACACTGCTTCTCAAGAAACTCCTCCAGAGCTTCGGGACTGGCCCATAGCCGCAATTGCCTTTCGGTCAGGATCCAGCCGGGCGCCACAGCGTTGATGCGGATATTATCCGGGCCCAATTCCCTTGCCAGCGCCCTTGTCAGTCCCATGATGCCTGCATTGGCCGAGACATAGGCAGGCATGCCGGGCAGCCCCATCAAGTATGTCACCGACGTGAAGTTGACGATGGCGCCTCCCCCCAGTTGCTTCATGCCGCCGAGAACAGCCTGAATTCCGAAAAAGTAGGGACGCAGGTTGACGGCGTGGTTGGCGTCCCACTCCTCGACGGTCACTTCCTCAGTTTTGTGCCGCGTGTCGTTCGCTGCATTATTGACGAGAACCCCGATGGGGCCATGCGCCGAGACCGCCTGTCCGATTGCTGCCTGAAGCTTGCTGACGTCGGTCAAGTCACACTGGATGAATAGTGGCCGGGTGCCGTATTCCTCTTCCAGGCGATCGCAGAATTCCGACGCGTCAGATCGCTGGACAAATGCAACCTTGGCCTTCTGGCTTACAAAGCCTTCCGTCAGGGCTGCGCCAATGCCGGAACCTCCACCGGTAATGAATACCGATTTGCCTTCGAGATCATGGAATTGAGCGTCAATCTGCATCATGTGTCCCTTCCTTATGTTCCTATGCAGCCGTGCGATCCCGCCCGTATGGACCTATTCAGACAGCCCCGTTGCCCGGCCTGTTCGCCACCGGTCTTGCTGTCTTACCGAAGACACCAGGAAGCTCCCAGCCCGGTCGGCCGCTTGCAAAATGTTCGAGAAAAGCCACTGCCACCTCTGGATCCCGGCCCGCATTTTCCCTGAAACTCCACCAGACCTGCACATCGCTCATATCATCGCTGCACTGTTGAATGCCCTGGAAATCCTTCTCAATGACCTCGCCTCGCAGCTTCAGGCAGAAACCCACATAAAGGTATCCTTCCGGCCAGAATGTTGCTGGGTCTTCGGGCCCGAGCGATTCTGGCAACGAAACAACCCGGACCGGATTTCTGCGAACCAGGCTGCGCAGCATCAGACCTGCTGCGAACCCGACGAAGGTCTCGTTTTCTTCTGGTTGTTCCAGTTTGAGTTCAAGAAACGCCTTCAGCCAGTCGGCCAGCGCAGTTGCCAGCTCACCGCTGTTGATCGAAAAGGCTACACCCGTCTTTGAAGTTGCTTCCTGAACATGTTCTTCAAATGCGGCGAGCAGCCAGCGCAGGCGCTGTGCTGCCTTGTGCAACGGCAACTCGGCATCCTTGGTTTCTTGACTGGTATTCATCGCCCAACGTCAGATGTGCCCTGAGAGCCGTTCGAATTGCAAAGCCAAATCAATCGGATCGTGCATGGCACGTTTCACATCCTCCTCGAATGCCCCCGCGAGGGCAAGAGCTAGTTCAAGCAGTTTCATCTCCTCATCAAGCGTTGATGCCCGTTCCGCCAGGAGCCAGACCGAAAACGCAAAAAGCCTCAATTCAATCGACTGCGCCTCGGGCCGGCTGTGCGGCATTGGAAGGCCAGGGAAGCTGCCAGCCACATTGGCGCGGCGAAGCTTCAGAAACACCTCGGCAGCACGGCGGTACCGCATCAGCCCTTTACCCTGCCTGGTAGTTGTGAGCCGAAAAGCGGTGACGTTCTCACTCAAAAACCGCCGGAAGCCTTCGCCTTCCGGCCGTGTCCGGTCCCATGCAAAAGCAAGTACATCGGCGCAATGACCGGCATCCTTCAAGTCCGTTGATGAACCACCCAGAAATGCTGCTGCCTTCCGTATGTCTGCAACACTTATCTTGTGGTGTTGGAATAGGTGACGCACTTCGCCCTCGATGCGCCCCAAAACCGATTGCAGTGGCCGCCTGACCAGTTCAGGCAGCATCGGGTCAACGATACCCTCGGCGGTTTCGGCAACGCTGGAAACACCTCGCGCGGCATCCCTGAGCAGCATGCCAAACATGCGGGGGAGTGGTGGTGTTGGTACCTTCAGCATGACATCAACCGGTATTGCGTCGATCTCGTGAACTCTCGGGCTCACATTGACTATCCCGTTACCGCGTCTTCCTATTTTGGCTCACTGATAACGAAAATCGTTCAACCGCCAGTAAGCCTTTGTGTCGATGAGGTGGACGTTTTTCTTTGCCAGATCAAAGGGCAATTCGCCTTTTTCGGTGCGTGCCATGGCATTGGCACCTGCGTCCAAAAGGGCATTCACCGTCTCCTCACTACCATAGTCCGCTGCAAAATGAAGTGGAGTCCTGCCAAGACTGTCGCGGGATGAAATGTCGGCGCCCGCAGTCAACAGGGCATTCACCGTTTCAACTATGCCAAACCTGTCAGAGGCAATTCGGGCTCGCAGGAGTCGACCACTCAACAAGGCATTTACCGTCTCAGCCGTGCCAAACCCTGCTGCACTGTGAAGGGGAGTCCAACCCTTCTCGTCGCGCGCAGAAGCATCGGCACCAGCAATCAACAAGGCGATCACAATCTCTGCTGTTCCTCTAACGGCTGCGGAATGGAGCGGGGTCCCACCAATCTCGGAACGAGCCGAAACATCGGCACCAGCAGCCACCAGCGCGTTCACTATCTCCGCCGTACCACCAGCCGCTGCGGAATGGAGCGGTGTCCTACCATTCTCGGAACGGGCCGAAACATCGGCACCAGCAGCCAACAGGGCATTCACCGTCTCAACTGTACCACCAACCGCTGCGTTATGAAGTGGGGTCCGGCCATACTCGTCTCGAGCTGAAATATCGGCACCTGCTGCCAAGCATCGCCCTACATCGGAGATAGTGGCAGCCTCAATGAACCTGCGGCTATTCCAGTCACCGCAATCGGCCTGCGCGTGGCTAACTCCGTGCAGCGTTGCCCAAGCGAAGGCCGCAAAAGCTGCAATCCGCAAATTTGCGCCTGTAACCAATTCAGCCTCCATGCCTGATACTCCCGGCTTGTATGCGATGATGCCAAGATCAATTGAACCTTATCGGCAAGTCAGTTTCAATCCCGGCACGCAAGCGAAGATGATGACATCAAATGGAGAGGATTAGCCGAGGAAGCAACATGAGAATGCTGTTGCCTTCCGGGTCTCTGCAACATCGATCCAGTCGTATTCAAGCAGGAGACAAACTTCACCTTCAATACGCACCAGGGCCGATTGCAGTGTCGGCCTGATCAGTTCGGGCAGCAGCTGGTCCAAGGTATCTTCGGCGGTTTCGGCAACGCTGGATGCGCCTCGTATGGCATCAGGGAGCGGCTCGCTGAGCATGCGGGACATTGGTGAGGTTGGCTACTTCAGCAAGACATCAGCCGGGATTGCCCCGATTTCATTAGATCGTGCCCGTGTACTGCACTCTCAGCATCAAATCCTGTTCACATGCAGACACTCAGTCGGAACGCAGATCTTGCAGCCGCCTGTAAGCGTCTGTGCCGAGGAGGTTAGCGTTTCCTCTTGCCACATCAATGGGCAATCCGCCGTCGTCGGTGCGCGCATTGGCATTCGCACCAGCGTCAAGAAGTGCATCTACCATCTCAGCAGTTCCATGGCGGGCGGCATGATGAAGCGGGGTCCAACCGATTATGTCACGGACCAACACATCGGCGCCTGCTTTCAAGAGGATACTGACTGTGTCAGCAGCGCCAAAACTTGCGGCACGATGAAGTGGAGTCTGATCGTATTTGTCACGGGATGAAATATCGGCGCCAGCACTCAGCAGAGCATTGACAGTCGCAACTGCGTCAAACTGGGCCGCATGATGAAGTGGTGTACTGAGGATTTTGTCCCGGGCAGAAATGTCAGCGCCGGCACTCACCAAGGCATTGACTGTCACAGCATTGCCAGACTGGGCAGCATAGTGAAGCGGGGTCAAACCACCCTCGTTGTGAGCGTAAGGTTCAGCCCCTGCCTCCAAAAGGACGGTCACGGTTTCTGCTGTGCCAAACTGAGCCGCATGATGAAGCGGTGTCTGGCCATCCTTGCGTCGGGCAGACACATCAGCGCCAGCTTTCAACAGAACTCTTACAGCCTCTGCTGAACCACTAGCCGCTGCCATATGCAGAGCTGTGTTCCCTTCCGAAAACCGAGCAGAGATGTCTGCTCCTGCCTCCAAAAGAGCATTCACATTCTCAGCTCTGCCAAACATTGCAGCGTTATGTAAAGGGTCCCGGTCATTATTGTCGCGGATCGAAATATCAGCGCCGGCACTCAACAGGGCATTCACATTGTCAACTCCGCCAAGCGTCGCTGCCACATGGAGTGGCGTGAGACCATGCATGTTGCGGGCAGCAATGTCAGCACCCGCATCCAAAAGAACAGCTATAGTCTCTGTTGTGCCGAATTTTGCTGCATAATGAAGGGGAGTTTGGCCATCATTGAGTGGGGCGGAAATATCGGCGCCAGCATTCAACAGGGCGTTCACAGTCTCTGCAGCACCAAAAACCACCGCATGATGAAGTGGAAACAGGATAGAAGAGTTGGTCGCCGCAGTCCCGGCGCCTGCGGACAAGCATCGCTCAACATCTGCCGCCGTAGAAAAATAGAAGAAATTGCTGCTATACCAGTCCTTGCAATCGATCTGCGCGTGGCCAACTCCGGGTAGAGTTACCCAGGCGACAATCGCAAAAATTGCATTCTGCAGAGTTGAGCCTGCAACCGTTTCAGCTTTCATACCCCATACTCTCTGCTTGCATGCAGTAATGCCTGGATCAAGTGCACCCAACCGGTGCGTCTGATTCAATACCGGTCCGCAGACGAATACCACGGTCCTCCAACTCCTGTCAGTCTACTTGAAAACTACAGCCGGAAGAGAAACCGTACCGGTCTGATCCAGAGTTTTCAGAAAACTACAACGGACCAAAGCAAACAAACCCACATGCTACTGACCGGTCCTGCTTGGGGGACAACACCGTCAGCAAGACATCAGCCGGGATTGCCCTGAGTTCGTCAATGCAAGACTGTGCATTGCGCTCTCAGCATAGGGTTCTGTTCACATGCCGACTCAGTCAGAACGCAAATTGTTCAACCGCCTGTAAGCGTCTGTGCCGAATAGGTTCGCATTTCTCCTAGCCAGATCGAAGGGCAATACGCCTTCGTCGGTGCGGGCATTGGCATTCGCCCCTGCGTCAAGAAGTGCATCTACCATCTCAGCAGTTCCATAGCGAGCGGCATGATGAAGCGGAGTCCAACCGATTATGTCACGGACCAACACATCGGCGCCTGCTTTCAAGAGGATACTGACTATGTCAGCAGTGCCAGAACTCGCGGCATGATGAAGTGGAGTCCAATCATTCTTGTCACGGGATGACATGTCGGCTCCAGCCCTCAAAAGGGCACCCACAATCTCAGCGTTGCTAGCACCAGCTGCTCGATGCAGCGGTGTGGTACGAATAATGTCCCGGGCAGATATGTCAGCCCCTGCGTCCAAGAGAGCATTCACGCTATCGGCTGTGCCAAAACTCGCTGCGCGATGTAGGGGTGTACCATCAAACTCGTCCCGGGCGGAAGTGTCAGCCCCCGCCGCCAAAAGGGCATTGACTGTCAACGCTGTGCCGTGCCTCGCTGCTCGATGTAGAGGAGTTGAACCATGCATGGTCTGAGCCGTTACATCGGCTCCTGCCTCCAAAAGCGTGGTCACAACCTCAACTGTGCTACAATCTGCTGCTCTATGAAGCGGAGCCCGACCGTCCTCGTCCCGGGACGAAAAATCGACTCCTGCACGCAACAGCATTTTCACTTTCTCAACTGAGCAACTTTTTGCTGCTTCATGAAGAGGGGTACTACCAAACATGTTCCGGTCAGTAGTGTCAGCTCCTGCATCCAAAAGGGCGGTCAATGTCTCTGCTGTGCCAAACAGTGCTGCCTCGTGCAGCGGCGTTTCCCCACGCTTGGTCCGGGAAGAAATATCGGCACCAGCCTTCAACAGCGCATTCACTGTTCCAGCAGTGCCACTACTCGCTGCCATATGTAGAGGTGTAGGACCGCCGTCGCCGGCCCGAGCAGAGATATCAGCCCCTGCCTCCAAGAGGGTGTTCACATTCTCAACTCTGCCACCCAATGCCGCGTCATGAAGAGGTGTCCGGCCATTATTGGCACGGGCAGAAATATCGGCACCAGTACTCAAGAGGGCATTCACATTTTCAACTTTACCAACTCCCGCCGCTATATGTAATGGTGTGAAACCACGCACGGTTTGTGCCGAAATGTTGGCCTCTGCCTCCAAAAGAAGGGCTATAATTTCAGGCGTCCCGAACTTAGCTGCATAATGAAGCGGTGTGCGGCCATCCGCGAGTCGGGCCGAAATATCGACACCGGTCTTCAACACGTCATTGACAGTCTCAGCCGTACCAAACACTACCGCATGATGAAGCGGAAAAAGGATAGAATAGACGGTCACCTTGGTATCGGCGCCAGCCGACAAGCATCGCTCAACATATGCCGCTGTAGCGAAATAGAGAAAATCAATCCGATACCAGGCGTCGCAACTGAGCTGCGCGTGTCCCACTCCAGGTAGCGTTGCCCAAGCAACCGCCGCAAAGACTGCGCTCCTTAGAGTTTTGCCTACGACCACTTCGCCTCCATGCACCATACTCCCAGGTTGCACACAAAGATGCCAAGGTCACGCGAACCCAACCAGTGCGCCTGTTCAATCCCGGATCGCAAGCGCACACAAGGGCTCTTGGCGGTACGACACAAGTAGAGAATCAGCACGGGGCTGCTGTGCCCTGAATCAACCAAGCTGTATTCGCATCAATCCTATGGCAACAGAAGGTTGGGACTGAGTCAACAATCAACTGGCGATTCCCACCTGCATCATTGGTGTCGCCATGGCCGGCTGTGCGGACCAAGCTGGCCAAGCTGCCAGCACTGCATCCGATATACCCTATGCAGCCGCGGCGTTTGCTCTTCCAGAGATAGGATTGCTGCAATCTCGTCAACATCTTCGCGGGAGGAACGTGGCGTTCCATGAAGTTCAAGCCGAGCCAACTCGGAGGACTGACATACATATTTGGTACCAATGGACAGGCGGACCCTGGTTCGGCTTCGATATTGAACCGCTCCCCCATTCGTCGCCGACTCGCCGAACTTCCGGCGATGCCCCCAGTATTCCACCGGTACAATGACGCATGAACCAAGTGGCGACGACAGATATGCAGACACTGCTTTGCCAACCTTAAGTACACCCAATTTCAGCTAGAGACAGCGATCACGCGTCAAAATTGGCGGGATCCGTCAGGCGAACCCTAGAAGCGGCGGCAGCGGCATGTTGCTCTCCTCAACCATGCCGCTGCCATTTCCGGGTGCTTCCAGCAAGTTCAGTCTGACGAGGACCCGACATCAATCTAAAATCACCCACTTCTGAACGGTCCTGCTTGGGAAACAACAAACAACCCAAGACAAACTGACTCTAACGTGCTCTATTATTTGCGTCATTCAATCCAACATACAAGTTCCCGGTGTTCTGACCTGCTCAAAAGCCAGATTGCACAGACGTATAGACCATCAGTGTGTAGTAGGCATCCGTATCCACCACTTTTTCGTTTTCTCTTACGAGGTCAAGAGGCAACTTGCAGTCGTTTGTGCGGGCACCGGCAGTCTCCCAGGCATCCTCCAACAGTGCGAGTACCGTCTCCGGATTACCTGTACTGGCGGCATGGTGAAGTGGCGTCCAGCCGGCATTATCCCGGGCCTTAAAGTCGGCACCAGCGCCGATTAGGACGATCACAATTCTGGCTGCTCCTACCGCTGCTGCGTGGTGCAGCACAGTCAAGCCATCATTGTCCCGAGCATCGAGGTCTGCCCCAGCCGACACGCACTGCTCAACGGCAGCCGGGCTGGAAGTTTCAACGAACGAACGGCTTGCCCAATCTTCGCAACTGACTTGCGCATAACCCATTCCGACTAGTGAAATCCAAGCGATCAAAGCAAATAGTGCTCTCTTGAGAGCCCTGTCCAGTATTTTGATGGTTTCCATGGTTTTTCCTTCCCATATTTCGAACAACATGATCAAGCTCATTTGTTCCTTGATCGCATTTTCCTACTTCATGGCCAGCAGGCAATGCACATCACGATGTTTTGAAATAATGCGCCGCGCTCGCACTGTCAGGACCACCAGGTTCAAAAAACGTTGGGCGCAATTGTCCCGCTCAGTCCGCTTACATTGCCATGAGTCTACGCGCAGAGTTTGCTGGCTGGTTTACTTTGCCGATGCCCATGTTTTGCGCCTGAATATAGTCCAACAGCATCAGCGATCTCTCATTCAGGTTCGAGCCAACTGGTTCGGCATATACCTAGCTGGTACAAAGAGTTCATTGAATGGGTCAGCCATTTCACGGCACATTGTCGAATTTCAACATGACTCGGATCGCTCACAAATGTTATGGACCGTTGTGCGTGCCTTTGGTCAATATTGCCAAGCCCAGGTCAGTCTTGCTGCAGCTTCAGTCCCAGATCAGAAGGTTTACTGTCGACAGCCCACCGAGGAACATTTTGCGCTCTTGGAGGCCATGGCCGGTGACAGTTCTCAATCAGACCGGCGATTGGTGTAATCCGGACTGACTGGTCGATTCCCGTTCATCCAATGGGCATGGCCCCGGTGGACAGCAGTCCATTTTTTTGCGCCAGGACGGCCTGCGGTCTCATTGTGATGCCACAAGCAAGCGTGGTCGGGGCAAAACTGCCTAGAAACGACTGAAGCCCGAGGTAACTCGGTTTCTGTCCCTTGACAGTATGGCCGTCGTGTCCAGATCTGGTTGTACTGGCGCAATCGGAAAGGAAGCGAACAGTACGATATATTGCCGTGCATGACTGATATTTGTTAGGCCCCGAGTCGTGGCTGAAATCCCATTTTGCACGAGCAACGCTACGGAACCTGGTACAATGCCGGTCAGTTTGTCGCCTGTAAATCCTGCTGCCAATTCAATGCTCCAGACCTTGAACTAGCTACCTGGCCATCGTGCGCGGATAGGAATGTAGGCGTTCTCAAGAAGGTGGCCGAGACATGAATTGCTTCGGCCCGTTGATGTTCTCAGCGTTCATTGTGAGACTTGATATCCGGCCCTCTTGACTAACCGGATTCGTCAAAGCTCAACTCGCGCAGCCACTCGAGAACATCTGCGCTCAGCGGCGTGTCATTGTGTACCATCATATCTATGGGTAACCTGCCGTCGTCGGTTAGAGCTCTGGCATTGGCCCCAACGACCAACAGGGTAATCACTACCTCTTCTCTGCCCATTCCCACCGCAAAGTGCAGGGGAGTTTGACCAAAATTATCACGGGCCTCAAGGTCTGCTCCAAATACTACCAACGCAGTCAGCATGTCCGCGCTGCCGAGAGAGGCAACCAAATGGAGCGGTGTCCTGCCAGCATCGCCACGGACATTGTAATCGGCTCCCATACTCAGCAGTGCTTTCATTACCTCCACTGTGCCAAACGCTGCATAATGAAGAGCAGTCAAACCGTTGTCATCACGGGCCGAGAGATCGACGCCCGCAGCCAACAATACAGGCAACAAATCCTGCCTACCTGACCTGGCTACATTGAAGATCGGGGTCCAACCATCGTTGTCGCGTGCTTCAACATCTGCGCCAGCCTCAACCACAGCTGCAAATACTTCTTCACTGCCAGTCCTAGCCAATACGTGAAGCAGGGACCTCCCATCTTTTGCACGTGTTGAAAGACCTGGACCTGCTTCCAAAAACGCAGTCACCATGTCCATTCTGCCTACCAGCGCAGCGACAAATAATGGTGTCCAGCCATCATTGGTGCGGCTTCCCAGATAATCCATCGTCATCAACAGCTTGAATGCCTTATCGTTTCTGTATGGATATAGAATTTGTTGAAGAGGCGTCGGGTTTTCAGGCTTTGGTGTACTGGACCGGACTTCGTGAGCCAACAGAACATCCAACATGCCCACCGTGCCTGTGTGCGCTATATGATGCAGGGGTCCCCAACCGTCCGAGTCTCGGGCCCAATGATCGGCACCCAGACGCAGACATCGTTCCACATCGGCGATGCTGGCGAATTCGAAGAACTCACTGCTGTTCCAATCTTTGCAATCTACCTCCGCGTGACTAACTCCCGAGATTGCTGCCCAGGCAGCCGAGGCAATAAGAGCACTCCGTAGTACTGCTCCTGCTTTCCTTACATTGTCCATGATGCGCTCCTCTCCGGTCATCGAATGGCTATACCAGGGTTTTCTGTCCCCGGGGGTTAGTCGATTCGATTTCGGAGGTATGCGCAAGGGAGAGCACAGATTTTTGATATATCCCAATCGTTGGGACACGATTGGCAATGACATACTGTCAACTCCAACCAACCGGCTCATGCTACTGGCAAATGTTGTTCAGGCCGGCCATTTCGTGATGTTGTCGTCGAACAGGACGGGGCAAGCAACGGGGAGCCAGTTTGCCAGAGAATATGGTTTACATTTTTTCGTGAACAGATTGGCCACTCTGTTGCCACCACGATGATTGGCAGCTGTCAACCGGAATTCAGCGCCAATATCGCTCAGCAGCGACCGGAGATGTTGACGCCAGTCATGATAATCTTCAAAGTGTGATAGCCCCTTTATGAGCGGAGAAAAGTGAAGACGTTGATCGAATGACTATCCTTTGTGCCTATACAGGGTCATGACGTAAATCACGCCCAGTTGTGTGCAACTGGATTCAGGTTATTCGTTGGCCACCTCCATGCATTTTTGCGCGATCACGGGTGATTTCTTCAAGGCAATTCCGGGTGCGAAAATTATGGTTCCGCTTCACGCTACCAGGGTAAAACAGACGAATTGGCGGAATGGCTACTGATCGGACACCCCAGCACCCAACTGGTCCCCATTGGCGTGGTTTTGGCGCGTTGGCGCTTCAAGCACTGCTGCATGGCAAGGGTCCCGATCAACTGAGACACGTTTCTGCAACCAGCTTTAGGAGAACTCGATGGGTACGACACTTGCTCAGAAGCATGTGCCCGGTTTCGAAGCGCATGGAACAACAGATCACCAAGTCCATCTGCAGGAACCTCTGCTCTTGTTTCAGCGATATGAGGCGTTGTGATGCACAGTGGCCAGCTGTTCGGGCCCGTTTCCTGTCTCGTATTGAAGTGCCGTATTCTTGTCTGGGCCTTGAGGTCCGGCATGAGACGGACCCGGGAGCCGGACTTGCCAACCTCAGTACCGTGCTGATTGAACGGGAAATGATTGAGAAAGATATCGCCAGGCACCGTTGGATTTGCAAGCCTGCCGGAAGAAAAGCCCATTATGAAAGGCGGCTCTTGGCGGCATTCAGGAATGTGAGTTGAACAAGGCTGGGATTTGTCTCAGATGGCCGTGCTACCCGGCGTTCGGCGATCCTGAAATTGCCTTCCATAAACCGGGTGGCAGCGACTCCAATTCAATTGCCTGCAGGATGTTCCGGACCTCGTGGCGATAAGCCAGCATGGCGGGCTGCGCCCAACCCGTGCGCCGACTTGATCGCTGTTGAGCCATTGAAGGCAAGCATTTTCGGGTTTTCCGGTCTGGATTCTTTACTGACGGTCCGGCGACAGAAAGCCGATTGGCCAGGTTGAGGAAGACATCACAATACCCCAGCCATCCAAACGACTTGTGCGGCACCATCAAAGGCGCCTGACGCCGGCAGATCTCCAAGACAATGCGAACCAGACGACCAGTAGCCGGCCGCAAATTGCGTGTGTTGTCTTGAACAACGCAGTTGCCCAGGGCCTCGTTCAGGTGATTGCGAACTTGACTTGTAACGACAGGCCTGAGGCGAATGATTGCCTGACCGGGTTCTGCTTCAAGGGACGCCAGAATAACCTGCCGCGCTGCGTCACCAGAAAATAGAACGGTTCGACTTCTCCAGTCCGCCAAGCCACGCATGGCCATAGCCAAAACCTGCCAGGCATCGCCAAAACCTGCCAGGCATCAAATCCAACCGGTGGAGTCTTCTGGGGTTGTCGTTGAGTCGGTTTAAGAGCTGGCTGACCTGACTGAAATCTGATGCAAAGAGCGCTTTCATCGACAAGTGTTTCTCGCACACCGACTGACGGCATCGAATACTGATTGACGCAAGTTCCTGCCCTCAGTGGCCGGGCGCGCAATCCTTGCAATCCCTCTGACCTCACAGCATCGTCTGATGCGTGACGTAGCCAAGCCTTCGCTTGATTCCAAACCTTGGTTCACAAACTTTATGCTTGGTCCAAATCACTGTCCGGCTTCGCCAGAACTTGTATCGCGCAACCGGTCATAGATCCGTGAGTCCATCTGCTCACGGAGTCTTTTTGCCACATCGATTGGCAGCTTTCCGGATCTGTTACGAGCACTGGTACTTGCCCCGTATTCCAGAAGGGTCTCCAAGATCTGCTCGTCACCCCTCAACGCCGCAAGGTGAAGGGCGGTCCACCCATCAATATCGCGGGCACCGATATCGGCCCCTGCATCCAAAAGAAAGGCAACTCCCTCAGCGCTTCCAAATACAGCCGTCAGGTGCAAGGAAGTCCATCTTTCCCGGCCGCTAGCTTCAATATCGGCTCCAGCGTCCAACAGGACGGCCACAACTGCTGTACTATTGATTGCCGCATGGTTAAGAGCCGTCCATCCGTTAACATCGCGGGATTCCAGATTGACGCCGGCACCAATGAAGGCAATCACCATTGTCGCGCCGCCATCCGAGGCTGCCAGATGAAAGGGCTCCTCTCCATCATTCGTACGAACGTAAAGGTCAGCACCGGCATTCAGCAGGGCGTGAAATTTTTGTACATCTCCTGTGAACGCAACGTAGTGAAGGGGACTCCAACCATTAAGATCGCTGACATTGGGGTCGGCACCCGCACTCAGGAGCGCGACGACTGTCCCCACATTGCCCACCCGCGCGGCAAAATGAATCGGAGCAAAATCTGAGTCGTCGCGCTCCTCAATATTTGCGCCTGAAGACAAGCATCGCTCAACATCAGCTGTGTCGGCTACTTCAAAAAACTCAATGGTATTCCAAGCCCTGCAATCTGCCTGCCCATAACTGGCTCCGGGCAACACTGCCCAGGCAGCCGTTGCCAAAAATGCACTTCGGAAAGTGGTTCGCGCCATACTTATGGTGCCCATGATCTGCTCCTTTCAACAGCGACCAAGAAGGTTGCAGCTAATTGGTCCTGAACCAACTTCCCATGTTGCAATTGAGGTGCGCAAGGGAGGACACAAAACTGTGTACGACAGAATTTGTCTGGAGTTGCCAACTCCGGCCGTGGGTGTAGGCCCGGTCCCCGTGAGACCATTCCTTGCCCTAGATCATCAATGAGTATTCTGGCGAGTTGGAGCCTCTGTCGGCCGAGAATAGCCGCTCGGACAATTTGTGGCAGGTGGTCAGGAATTGCCGTTGGTTTGCCTGTCTGCTCCAGACGATGCCACTGAACCCCTCATTGTCTCAATCTGCGCCGGAAGTTCAAATTTGCAGGGAAATCACATGCTGGGAGGGCCGCAATAGGGAAGCAACCGGCACACGAAGGATGCTCCTCGACATCAAGTGCATTCTTGCCTGCGAGGTTGAGACCCGAAAGTCATCCGCTGTCGTTTATTCACACGGCAGCAAATTTTGTTCCCATTGCAGCCTCACCTCTCACTTCTGTTCCGGTTGCCGAAAGTCAGCACAGACCACACAAGCTTCAGGTTGCTGGCGGATACTCATGGAACCGCCAGCAATGCCGCGGACTGTGCGACCGCATGTCTACACTGAGTCCACAATCAGAGCGCGATGATCTTCCTCGGGATCAACATGTGCCTCGCCTAAAACCTGATTGTGACCGAACAATCTGGCAGAGCATCTTGAGCGATCTCAAAGATCTTTGGAAGGTCAGAACTTCTGAAGACTGTCACCACGGGGAGTGTTTCCAGAAGCCAGACCGCAAGTTTCACGTTGTCAGCATCCTCTGCACAACAGGTGCTCAAATCTGGAAAATGCCAATCCGTGGACTTACCGAAATTGATCCCAACTTCTCGAGGATACCAGTCCGCGGACTCATCGTTATGGATTGAAACCGCTGGAAAACCCCAGCTCATGGACTCATCGTAATGGCTCCAAAATTGCGGGACCATTATGACATTGGCTCCGAAGTCGTTCCAGCCTGCTGATACGCAATATCCACTTGCACCCAAGAGTCTCTTGTTGAATCTCGCGAAATCGACGGGAAGTTTACCATCATGGCTGCGAGCACCAGCATTTGCTCCTGCATTTAGAAGAGCGATCACGTCCTCAGCACTACCATATCCTGCAGCATGGTGGAGCGGTGTCCTGCCTCGATGATCTCGGGCTTCAATATCGGAACCCGCCTCCAACACGGCAGTCAAGTTCTCGGTTCTGCCGAACGCTGCCATCGCGTGGATGGGTGCCCAGCCGTTGTTGCCACGTACGTCAAGATCTGCACCCGCGTCCAACAGAGCAGCTACGGTTGACGTTTCAGCATGTCCCGCGTGAAAGAGAGGTGTCCAGCCGCGATCGTCCCGGGCTTCAAGGTCCGCTCCAGCTTTCAGCAGGACAATCACGACCTCTGTGCTGCCAAACGAGGCAGCCAAATGGAGAGGGGTCTCGCCATTTTCGTTACGGGCCATTAGGTCTGCGCCAGCACACAAGCACCGGTCAACATCCGCAGCGCTAGCGCTCTCAAAGAACTCACCTGTATTCCAGCTACCGCAGTCGGCCTGCGCTTGGCCAATCCCTGGCAAAACTGCACTACCGACCAATGCAAGGAATGTACTCCGTAGAGCTAAACCTGATTTTCCTCCAGTTTTCATTTCTCAATCCTCCTTTGTTCGGTCCAGAAATTTCCGGATCCGAATGATTCCAACGCCAGTGTAATCAATTGAAACTCGAAGTCCAAACGGGCTCTATAATTCCATTGAATTGAGCAGATTTCGCCGGCAAGAACGGGGGTTTGGTAGATATTCTGAAATGCTAACTGGGACAGCCGGATTCGATACGGCTGAAACATCCAGTTTTTCAAGAACTTCCTCAAATGCAATCACGTACAAAACGGCCCTCGGAACATAGTTCTCTACCCTGGCCAACAAACTCGTTTTGCCAATCCATAGCCTCAATCAGCAAGGACAAACTGATCAGTTTTCAAAATCAGTGGCGCTCATGCAACTTGCCCAATTGAGCAGAAGTCTCTCGAGCCTGTCAGTATGGTCGAGTCGAGCCAGAGGACCGGTTTATGTCATCTGAACGCAGGCCCTTGGGGACCGTCTGCCGCCTACTTGCTGTGGGCCGGACTGCGGGCCTACTCATCAACATGGTGCCAGATTGCCAAGCCTGACGGCAAACCCAATTGATGCAGAGATTCCAACTGCCGCAGGTCCAGTAGGCGCTGGACCATCCGCGTGCGCTCTTCCTTCGGCTCGTGACTGCAAGCCAGCAGTGATCGGTTCGTGCCTGACAGTAGTTCTTTTGGTCCAGCACCGTGCTTATCGACACTACTGGCTTCAGTTCCGCATTTTCTCCAGACCCCTCAAGAGAGCATCGGCATCATCTGTCAAACTGCGGAGCCGCTCGAAGGCTTCAGTACCGGCCAGTCTGTCGTTCACAGCAGCGAACTCAAAAGGCAATGGGACACCCTCGACGCGTTCATTGGGGTCCGCCCCGGCAACCAAGAGGGCATTCACCATTTCTGGCCTGTCTTTCCAAACTGCTTGATGCAGAGGGGTCCATCCATCATCGTTGCGGACATTGAGATTGGCGTCGCCGTCAATTAGGACGGCCACTATTTCTGGCCTGTCTCTCCAAATCGCGTGGTGCAGAGGCGTCCATCCATCATCATCAACGAAGTCAAGACCCGCGCCAGCGTCCACAAAAGTGGCAACCATTTCTTCACTGCCTTCCAGAACAGCGTAGTGGAGAGGAGTCAAACCACCATTGTCATGGACCTCAACTCCAGCGCCGGCTTCCAGAAGAGCAGTTACCATATCTGATTTTCCTGCGTACACCGCGACATGAAGGGGGGTCCAACCGTCGATTTCGCGGGCATGAAGGTCAGCACCGGCATCGAGCAGTGCGGCTACGGTCTCCGTTGCGCCGAACATGGCTCCAAAGTGAACAGCAGTCCATCCATCCTTGTCGCGGGCATGAAGGTCAGCACCGGCATTAACAAAAATCTCAACCAGTTCTGCTGTGCCTTGCCCAGCCACCATGTGGAGAGGTGTCAATTGTTCTGAACTGCCACGAGCCTCAATGCTTGCACCTGCATTGATCAGGGTGGCCACCAAATCCGCCCTATTTGCCATCACGGAATAATAGAGCGGTGTAAAGTTGCTGTCGCCGCGTGCCTCGATGTCTGCTCCAGCATTCAACAGGACGGCCACCATTTCCGGAGTGCCTGCTGTCGCTGCAAAGTGCAGAGGTGTAAGACCCTTGTTGGCCCGGGCTTCGAGATCGGCACCCGCTTCCAACAGGGCGGCTGCGGCCTCCGCCATGCCCGCCCTCGCTGCATTGTGGAGAGGTGTTACTCCCTTATCATCGCGGACCGAATGGCCGGCTCCTGCGGACAGACACCGCCCTACATCAGCAGCGCTGGCAACCTCAAAGAACTTAGAGCTATTCCAGTCTCTGCAATCGGCCCGCGCGTAGCCGACGCCCGGTGCAGCTGCCCAGGCAATTGATGCAATGATTGCTGCCCGAAGAGCTGCACTGGCTATCCTTGTGTTGCCCATGATCCAATCCCTTCCAATTCCGTGCAATGATGCCGGGACACCTTGAACCCGGTTTGATTGTGCCAAGTTCCCTTTCGACGGCCAGCTGTCAACGATGATTTGTGTATTGGACAGTTCCTTGTGGGCTGGCCAGGCAAAGATATTCGGGCGTCACAGATGCTTGTGCAGCCGGACTTCGTTTCCTTCAGCAATCAAATGGTCGCCGCGGGTGGATAACTGTTGCTGATGGCATGGCTGGCACCGCTCCACCACATCAGCAACAAGGTGTTTGCCAACCAAGCCAGACCTTGCCACCGTGATCCATGCAATGGCAAAGCTGAATGTCGATGCTGCCCAACGGCAATCACAATTCATCGCTGCAACATTCACGATCGATGAACAGATCCAGGCATGATGCCAAGCTCAAGATCATGCCTGGATTGATCTGGGAGCCTAGATCAGCGGTATGATCAAGGGAATGATAGCGACCTGCGCGATGCGGCGTGCAGTCCACGAAACCGGTCCGCTTGGGATACTGTTACGCATCGGCATTCAGACGCCAAGCCGCGTCGACATCAACTGGTAATTCACGGTTCGCCGATCAACTGATGCCGCCGATGCATCACAGGACACGACGCAGCTTCTCACCAGCCAACCTCAATGGTTGCACTGAAGCGCTTGCAGGAGTGCCGATCTGTCCATCTACACGACTTCGAACGCAACGCATGGCCAGACCGCGTCGTAGATCCACGGAATTCTGATCATCTCAGCCCCATATCTCTTCGTTCCGCTGGCTTCGACCCGTGCATCCGGCGATCGTAACCAGCATTACTCACTCTGCCTTCTCCTGCTGGAATGCTCTTGGTCTCTTCCCTGTCGAACTTGAATCGGTCATTCAGTCCGAGGCAGAGTTGGGGATGGAACCCTTGCTGACCACAACACACATCGTGGATGGCTTCGTGGCGGGAGAAATATCCCGCGAGGAAGCGATGCAACATTTGCACATGGTGTCTTACTCGGAGCTCTTGAACGCCTTGGCAGACCGCGGAATTACACCCCCGAAGCCGCCGGTGGCTCAGGTCGAGGCCGAACTTGAGGCCGCCATGCCGATCTTGCAGATGATGGACACGACCAGCGTTGGCCTTGGGATTGCGATTGCCGATAGTGGTCCGCTGATATCCCTGGCCAGAATAGGCCGGCTGGGTCTTCTTGACCGCTTCAATTGCCCGGTCATGATCGCGGACATGGCATTGGACGAGCTGCTTCGGGGAATGCCAGGAGCCCCCGGCGCCATGATATTCCATGACTGGTTCCGGAACGGCGGCAACAGAATCCAGACGATCGAAACAGGCATCGGTATGCTTTGGAATGCACTGCCCCCAGATCAACAGGCCCTACGCAGACGGATCAAGGATGCCGGAGAAACATCCATCTGGCAGTTTTCCAACAGGTTGAGGGGAACCCTGGGAGCCTCGGATTACCGGCTCCTGCTGTTCGAGGAGAACCAGGTCAAGAGCATGGATTTCGGCCCTCGCATTGCAAAGATAACGACCTGGTCTTTCCTGGTTGGCCTGGAACGGATGGGGGTATTACCGTCAGCTGAAGCCCTTCATGATGACCTCTCCTCGGAAGGCCGGAATATCCGCAAGGATCCCTTCGAGCGGCAGGCGGCAATTGCCGAGGCGGGTGCGAGTTGGACAGATATGTACGACAAGAGTTGAGAGTGCACTCTGCCCAGTGCGGGTCCCTGCTCCTTCAGCGTCCAGCATGCGAATAGATGGTCATGTTCCCGTCTTCTCTCGCCGATGGGATCACACATTTGGGATGTGGGTTTTCGATGCCGTGCCTTCCACGAAGAACAAGGTCGCCTCGAGGTCTGTCACGCCAGCCTGCGAACCGAGACCTGTTGCATTCTGCGCACCCGACGCCTGGGCAAGACGTAGGCAATCCTCAATGGATCGTTCAAGGAATAGTCCGGTTGCAAAGCCTGCATTGAAACAGTCGCCGCAGCCACAGGTGCAAACGACATCGATCTCGAAGGCGGGCATATCGATCTTCCGGCCTTGACTGTCCCTATACATTACACCTTCCGCACCCAGGGTCATCACCACCGCGCCTGCGCCCTGGTCGAGCAGGAATTGCGCAATATCCTCGAAATCAGTCATGCCCGAAAGGGCCATGGCTTCCTCTTCCGACGGCATGAAATAATCGGTGCTGGCCAGTAGCGGCCGTATGAGGTCGAGATCATCAGGAGTCGAGGCGAAGACATCCAGGGTCGTGATGCAGCCACGCCGCCTTGCCTCCGCAAGAACCTCAGCATTGCGCCCCTTGTCCATGCGGTCCATGAGGCCCACGCCCCCGACATGCAGTATTCTGGTGTCCAGCACCCTGTCGAGTTGTTCATCATCAATAAAGAACCCGGCCGTGGCGCCACGGCGGTGCAGCGCCGGCCTTTGCCCGTTAGGCCTCGTGGTGACGATGCTGGAAGATGTGTAGTAGCCTTCGCATCGTTGCATCAGTTCGGTGTTGATGCCGAAATCTTTCATCCGCATGAGGACCCAGTCGCCCATCAGGTCGTGGCCAACCCCACCGACGGCCTGAACCTTCATTCCATGCTTGGCAGCCACAATTGCTGCGGCGCCAGCCGCTCCGGAAACCGCCAGCGCAAAGTCCTCAACGAAGATCGTGTTGGCTCCTTCCGGCAGATCCTCGACGGGGCGGCACAGGGCGTCAAAGGTGTGAAACCCCATTGAGGTGTAGTCGAAAGTCATGCCTGATGCTCCGGCACCAACCGGTCGCCGCTGGTGCTGTCGAACAGATAGATGCGGCTGGTATCAAAGGCCACGCCCTGCTTGCTCCCGAGATCCGCCCTGAAATCGCGGCCGGCCTTGACCTCCGCCAGCATTCCTCCCACCCGCAGGGAGAGATAGGTCACATCACCCGTGGGCTCGACACCATAGACTTCGCCACTCAGGTGCGCAGATTCTCCGTCCACGCGGCAGTCTTCAGGACGTATGCCAAGGGTGACCTTGCCGCTCGCGATTTCCGGCAGCCCCTCCACCCGGACGCCAGTTGACGTGAAGACTCCTCCGGACACTTCGCCTTCAATGAGGTTCATGGGCGGGGCTCCAATGAACCCAGCGACAAAGGTGTTGGCAGGATCATTGTAGATCTGATCTGGCGTGCCGATCTGCTGGATGGATCCGGATTGCATGATGGCAATACGGTCCGCCAATGTCATGGCCTCGGTCTGGTCATGAGTCACATAGACGGTCGTGATCCTCAATTCGCGCTGTATGTGCTTGATCTGGACGCGCATTGCCTGGCGCAGTTTGGCATCCAGGTTCGATAGCGGCTCATCCATGAGAAACGCCTGAGGTTGGCGCACTATCGCCCTTGCCAAGGCAGCGCGCTGGCGCTGTCCTCCGGACAAGGCTGCCGGTTTGCGGTCGAGGAATTCGGTCAACTCAACCAGCTCGGCTGCCGTGTGCACCCTTTGCCGTTGCTCCTCCTTGGGAACGCCGCGCATGCGTAACGGGAAACGGATGTTCTCATAGACGGACATGTTCGGATAGAGGGCGTAGCCCTGAAACACCATCGCCACATCCCTGTCCCTGGGATCGATATCGTTCATCAGTTCGCCATTCATGCGGACTTCGCCCTCGGTCGGCTCCTCCAATCCGGCGATCATCCGCATGGTGGTGGTCTTTCCGCAGCCGGACGGGCCAAGGAATACGATGAACTCCTCATCGGCTATGTCGATACTCACATCGCGCACGCCCCAGAAATCCCCCCAGCGCTTCTGGATGTCCCTGAGTTCGATTCTTGCCATTCGCAACTACCCCTTGACTGCGCCCATTGTCAGCCCGCGGCTGAGATGCCGCTGGATTGCAACGACCACCAGGAAGACAGGAACAAAGGCCAGGAACGCAACCAGAGCGATCGCGTTGTAGATGACACCGTCCGAGCCGCCAGTGAAGTTCGCCAGCGCCACTGACATCGTATAAGCGTTCGGCGTCGAAGCAATGAGCAGGGTGAACAGGAATTCGTTGATGGCAAAGATCATGGCGATCACGGCTGCGGTGATGATCCCGGGCAGGATTGCCGGAATGATGATCTCCCAGAGTATGCGCAAATCGGAGGCGCCATCAGTTCTTGCGGCATCCTCGAGCTCCTTTGGAATGTCGAGCATGTAGGATCTGATGATCCAGGTGACGACAGATAGATTGATCGCTGCATAGATCAGCATGAGCGCCCAGATCGTGTCCAGCAACCCGAAATTGCGGAACAGAAAGAAAATGGGGATGGCGACGATGGCCGGAGCCATCATGCGGGTCGAGAGAATATAGAACCCGATATCGTCGCGGCCGCGGTAACTGTATCGGGCAAGGGAATAGGCCGCCGGAATGGCCAACACGAGGTCGATGGCCACCGAACCGATGATCGCCGCGACCGAATTGCGGAGGTATTTGGCCATTGGCCAGTCCTCCCAGATCATGTGCCAGGCATCGAGCGAGAAAGTCGGCCAGTAGATCGGCTGCGGAGTGATGATCTCGACACGGGGACGAAGACCGATTGAGAGGAACCACAGAACCGGCGCCAGGCAGAACAGCCCCCAGGCGCCGAGCACCGCATACCGAAGGACAAGGCTTCCACCGCCGGATTTGCGTCGCAGAGCCAACCTTCAACTCCTCGGCGAAACAAAGGCGCGCTTGACCAGTAGCTGCGCCACGATGATGGTCAGGATCAGCATGATCACCGATGCGGCCGACGCGTATCCGAAATTGAAGAACTTGAAGCCCGTCCGGTAGATGAAATAGCTGATGGTCTCGGTTCCGAAGGCCGGACCGCCCTTGGTCACGATGAACACATTTGCGAACATCGTCGTGATGTCGATCCCCCGAAGAATGAGGGCGATGATGATCACCGGCCGCATCAACGGCAGCGATATGTTGAAGAAGATCGAGGCCCACGAAGCGCCGTCAAGCCGGGCCGCCTCCTCCACTTCCTCATCCTGGCCCTGCAAGGCGGCGACAAAGATGATGAACAGGAACGGCGTCCACTGCCAGACATCTGCCAGGATCAGCAGTGCCCGGCTCATCCAGGTCGAGGACTGAATGGCCAGATGGCTCTCGATCAGTCCGAGCCGGATCAGAATGTCAGAAAACACCCGCCCATCAAGGAAGGACAACTTGTAGATGAACGCAACAGCCGAGGGCATGAAGAGCATCGGGATCAGGAACAGGATTCTCCAACCTTTCACCCAGGGATCGCGGTACGCATAAAACGCCAGCGCCAGAGCGATGGCGCACTGTAGCACCAGCGAGATCGAACCGATAATGAAAGTGTTCCGCAGAGCCCCCCAGAACTGGTAGTCGCCGAGCAGTTTGGCGTAGTTCTCGAAGCCAACCGGCCGCCACGGGCCGAACTTGACGGCGTGGAAACTCTGCACGATGGCAAACACGCCCGGATAGAGCGTGATCAACATCAGGTAGATGACTGCCGGTGCAACCAGCAGGTAGGGAAACCAGGCCTTGAGACGCTTGCTTCGCCTCCTGAATCCGCCCGGAGAAACAACAGCAGGGGCGGCCCTTGGGGCCGCCCCGCTTCCCGAAAGGGACGTATCGCTCATCAGGGTCAATCAGACCGCTGAATTGGCTTCCGGCCTCAGAATGGCAGAGCCTTGCCCTCTCCCACATAGAGCCCCGGTGCCGTGGCAGCGTAGTCGACCGGGTCGTTACCCTGGTAGAAACCGTTGCTGGCCATGATTTCGCGCACGGCGGCAGCGGCATTGTCCAGCGCTTCCTTGGCGGTGATCTGGCCAACCACTGCACGGTTGATCTCATTGCCGATGGCCTGCTCGATCGGGAAAGCTCCCGGCAGGCGCGGCGCACACCAGGCATGGTGCAGTGAGTCGCCCCAGACCTTTGCCGGCTGCGAGACCTCCTGGAGGTTCGGGTTCTCCAGAACCGACTTGTAGCCCGGCGCCACGCCATTGGCGTTTGCTTCATTCATCGCCATGATTGAAGCGGTCGTCAGGAAGCCGAGCATGAGGAACGCACCTTCGGCATTTTGCGCAGCAGCCGATACGCAGGAGGTTGATCCCGCGATATTCGGTGGTGCGAAGCGGCCGCCTTCGATGCGCGGCTCGTAAATCGTGACGAAGTCGTCCACGATCTGCGACTGGTCCGGCCGCATCGCCTGAGTTCCTGAGTCCTGCCAGCTGACATTGGTGGCAACCTGTCCGCCCAGCCATGCCGCGCGGTTCTCGGGCCATCCGGCGCCTGCGTGGCCCGGATTGGCGTGCTTGGCGAGTTCAAGGATGATCTCGAGACCCTTCATACCGGCATCGCCGTTGAAGATGGGTTCCCAGTTCTCGTCGAACAGCATCATGCCAGCCTGTGCGGCAATGTGCTCCCAGGTGTAGGTCGACCAGAAGCCCGGGGCGACCATCAAGCCAACGCCGGAGACGCCTGGTTCGATCTGGTTCAGTTCCCCTGCCACCCGGATCAGCTCGTCATAGCTGGGGATGGAATTCACCTTGTCGACCGGTCCACCCAGCAGCTGTTCCATATAGCCCTTGCGGACATGAACCATCTGGATGTCGCAGTCGAATGGAATTCCGTACATGGTTCCGTTGAAGAAACCGTAATTGAGCCTGTAGGTGTCGTAGAAATCGTCAAGCGGGAGGCCCCACTTGGCAGCAAAGTCATCAAGCGGATAGAGGAATCCCGGAGCGGCAAAATCTCCCATCCAGGGGGAAAAGAACTGCAGGGCATCGAAGGATGCATTCCCGGAGATGAACTCGGCAACCACCTTGTCGTACATGCTGTCGTCCGGGATCGGCACCAGTTCGACCTTGATCCCGGATAGCGCTTCGAAGGGCACGAGGCCTTCTGCTGCCGACTCTGTGTCGGCGGCGCCGATGGCGAAACGCACGGTCGAGCCAGCCATTTCACTGCGAACCGCATCCCAGTCGACTGTGCGGATCCAGTCCTTGTCATTGTCCCAGATCGGCTTGCTGTCCGACATGCCGTAGAGCATGCGGTAGTCCTCACGGACATATTTCTCGATCGAGATATCGTCGAGGATGCTCTGCGGGTCAGGCATATGCCCATCGGCCAGAGCGCCCCTGCTCCAGCTGGCACCTGCCGCGGCAACGCCCGCAGCTGCGCCGGTCTTGAAGAACTTACGGCGCGAAATTCTGTTGGCTATACTCATTCCATTACCTCCTTGGTCAGTTTGGCTGCCATTGGTCCGCCCGCGCCTCCACCCCGGATGGCACCCTTTCGGCACACGTCAGGCAGCGTGAACATTATGATGCTCAATGATACAGTTGTTCAATGCTCCTGCTTTGTCAAGTGCAATCGGCATAGCGGTTTTACGGGCCAAAGGCGCAATCTCGGCATTTTGCTGTCCCAGTCCGCCACCAATTATGCGAACAAATGTCTTGCTGGTTGAACCACCGTTCGCTGCATGCTATTGATTTCCGGCAAGAATGCGGGGAAAGGAAGCCGCTCCATGCCATCGAATGTGGTCCTGACAGGCCTTGCCAGGGAGTTGGCGGAGCGGGCCGACGCGGGAAATCCCGTGCGCATCGGACTCGTCGGTTGCGGTGAAATGGGCACGGATATCGTGGCCAGGACAGCCATGATGGACGGCGTCGAAGTGTCAGCGATTCTCGAGCTCAATCCTGAAGCGGCCCATCGCGCCGTCGAAATCGCCCGGGGAGAGCCAGGACACTCGATGGATGCCGCAGGCAGCAACGGGGTCAATGCCGCGATCGAGAACCGCAAAACCGCCATCGTCGAGGACGCTGATGGCATCCTCCAATCCGGACTTGTCGACGTGGTCGTGGATGCGACCGGTGTGCCGGCAGTAGGTGCCGAGATCGGCCTCAATGCCATGGAGTGCGGCAAACACCTCGTGATGATGAATGTCGAGGCGGACGTCACCATCGGCGCCTGGCTGTGCCGGCAGGCTGGCAAGCTGGGTGTCGTCTACACTCTCGGCGCCGGAGACGAGCCGTCCGCCTGCATGGAACTGATCGAATTCGTCTCCGCCATGGGCCACAAGATTGTCTGTGCCGGCAAGGGCAAGAACAATCCCCTTCGCACCGATGCCATGCCGGAAGACTACGCCGAGGAAGCGGCAAAGCGGAACATGAACCCCCGGCTGCTGGTCGAGTTCGTCGACGGCTCCAAGACAATGGTCGAAATGTCGGCGATCGCCAACGCCACCGGACTCGTTCCCGATGTGGACGGGATGCACGGACCGCAAGCCGGTCCGAAGGAACTCGCAACCACCCTCGTGCCATCCCGTAACGGTGGCATTCTCTCCGACATCGGCCGGGTCGATTATACGACCGGCAAGGGCATGGCGCCCGGAGTGTTCGTCGTGGCAGAAGCGGAGCATCCGAGGATCTGGGAGCGCATGAAGGACCTCAAGATGGGCGATGGCCCCTACTACACCTTCATCCGTCCCTACCACCTAACGTCGCTTGAGGTGCCGCTAACCTGCGCCCGCGCCGTTCTGCACAAGAAAGCCGACATGGTTCCCCTCGAGACCCCCGCGGCTGACGCCTGCGCCATTGCGAAAAGGCGCCTGGAGCCCGGTGAACAGCTCGGCCAGCTAGGTGAGACCGGCTACCGGGCATGGGCAATGGCAGCAGGCAGGGCCCGGAACGCGCGCGCAGTTCCCGCAGGACTGCTCCAGGGAGCCAGAGTCACGAAGGCCATCGACAAGGGCGAATTGATCACGACAGCGAATGTCGAGCTTCCTGCGGGCTCGCGCATTGTGGAAATGCGCCGGTTGCAGGACATCGCTGCGCACGGGAGTTCACTGTTCGATGCGTGAAACAAACATCCCCTATGCCGTCCGCGCCTACACTCCGGAACAACTGCAGGAAGCGCTGCGCAAGATGCACCGGATCCGGAAGTTCGAAGAGGCTGCAGAGGATTGCTACAATCGGGGGCTCATTCACGGAACCATGCACCTGTCGATAGGCCAGGAGGCATCCGCCGTTGGATCCTGCATGTCGCTGAGCGACGAGGACAAGATCACCTCAACCCACAGGGGCCACGGGCACTGCGTCGCCAAGAACGCGGATCTGGGCAAGATGTTTGCCGAATTCTTCGGCAAGGAGACCGGATACTGCCGCGGCAGGGGTGGTTCCATGCATATTGCAGATGTTGCCCGGGGCAATCTTGGCGCCAACGGCATCGTCGGCGGGGGGTTGCCCATCGCTGTCGGCTCGGCCCTCACCGCAAAGCGGCTTGGAACCGGTACGGTCACGGTCTGCTTCTTTGGCGACGGAGCAAACAACGAAGGGGCCTTCCATGAGTCGCTGAACATGGCGTCAATCTGGAAGCTGCCGGTGATCTTTGTTTGCGAAAACAACAAGTACGGCATGTCGACGTCGATCGAGAAGTCGACTGCTGTCGCAAACATCTCCGAAAGGGCGGCAGCTTACGGAATGCCAGGCATCAGTGTCGACGGCAACGACTTCTCGGCAGTTGCCGAGGCAGTGGACCGGGCCGTGACCCGGGCGCGATCCGGCGACGGACCAAGCCTTGTCGAGAACCTGACCTACCGAGTGCGTGGCCACTCCAGATCGGACCGCAACCGCTACCGCACCAAGGAAGAAATAGACGAGTGGATTGAGCGAGATCCAATCCGCCGGATGACGGACATGCTGATCGAGCACGAACTGATGACTGCTGAAGAAGCTGCGGAGATGGAGGAATCGTCGGCACGGGAGGTGAAGGACGCCATCTCATTCGCCATGTCGAGCCCGGATCCCAGGATCGAGGAAGCCACCCGCAACGTTTACACGCTGGAAGCAGCCGCATGAACGCGCCAGCGGCCAACGGGCTGCGCGAACTGTCCTACGCGGAAGCCATACGCGAAGCCCTCGACATTGCCCTCTCCAGCGATGAGCGCGTGGTGCTCATGGGCGAGGATATCGGCGTCTATGGAGGCGCCTTCCAGGTCACTGGCGACCTGATCCACAAATACGGCCCCGAACGGGTGATGGACACGCCGATCTCCGAGCTCGGAGGAGCGGGCGTCGCCGTCGGTGCTGCGCTCACCGGCCTCAGGCCCATCTATGAATTCCAGTTCTCAGACTTTGCCGCACTGGCGATGGAACAGATCGTCAATCAGGCTGCCAAACTGAGATACATGCTGGGCGGGGCCGTGTCAGTGCCCCTCGTCATGCGCCTTCCTTCGGGTTCCGGCACGGGTGCCGCCGCACAGCATTCCCAGAGCCTTGAGGCATGGCTCGGCCATGTCCCGGGGCTCAAGGTTGTGCAACCGGCAACGCCTCAGGATGTGAAAGGACTGCTCCTGGCAGCCCTTGATGATCCCGACCCTGTCATGATCTTCGAGCACAAGCTGCTCTACAAGTCCCGCGGCCACGTTCCGGAAGGACACTATTTCACGCAGATCGGGCCCGCCGAGATCCGGCGCAAGGGACAGGATCTGACGATCGTTGCCACATCGCTGATGGTGCACAAGGCGCTTGCAGCAGCGGAGACCCTTGCAAGCGAGGGCATCCAGGCCGAAGTGATTGACTTGCGCACAACACGGCCGATGGACCGCAACACGGTGCTGGACTCGGTTCGCAAGACAGGAAGGCTCATGTGCGTCCATGAAAGCGTGAAGACGCTGGGCGTCGGCGCCGAAGTCAGCGCCATGGTTGCCGAGAGCGATGCCTTCGACTTCCTCGATGCACCGATTGTGCGTCTCGGAGGTGCCGAATGCCCGATCCCCTACAATCCTCGGCTGGAGGAGGCGGTGGTGCCGCAGGTTCCCGGTATCCTCGACGCAGCGCGGAGGCTGTTTGAGGCCCGCATCTGATGCCTGTTGAAGTCATCATGCCCAAGGTGGACATGGACATGTCCAGCGGACGGATAGCGGCATGGCATGTCGCTCCTGGCGGCGTGGTTGCGAAGGGCGATCCGCTGTTCGACATCGAAACCGACAAGGCTGCCATGGAAGTCGAGGCCCCGGAATCCGGCGTGCTTCACGGCCCGGTCGGAACAGGTGTTGATGTGCCGATCGGCCAGACCGTGGCATGGCTCTATGCAGAGGGCGAAGAGATTGCAGTCCAACCGGATGCCGAAGCCAGGCCTGCGCAACCTGCCTTGCCGGAGACGCCCCCTGAAACCGCACCCTCCCTGCCCGGTGCGATTCCGGCAGGAGAAGCCGTGGCGCAGGAGCAGAAGCCCGGCCAGTTGCGTGCGACGCCGCTTGCCCGGCTGCTGGCGAAAAAGACCGGCATCAGCCTCGAAACTATCCAGGGCAGCGGCCCATCGGGCCGGGTGCAGGCCAGGGATCTGCGCAATCGCACCAGTCACCCGCTGCTGCCGGCATCCTCAACCCCCGGGTTCACTCCCGGCACCGGTCCACTGGCAATCACACGGTCGCCCGATGGCAGCGGGACCCCGGCAGTGCTGCTGCACGGTTTTGCAAGCGACGCACCTTCCTGGCTGCCAATCGAGCCGTACATATGCCACCTTCCGAGAATCCGGATCGAATTGCCTGCCCATGGGCGCTCGCCGCGGTTGCCTGTTTCCAGCTTCGCCGGACTGGCCGCCGAAGTTCGGAGGGCCTTCGAAAGCCTTGAAATCCCGAAAGCGCACCTGATTGGCCACAATATAGGGGGCGCTCTCGCTTTGGCTCTGGCCGACGAGTTGCCCCGTTCCGTTGCCAGCCTGACTTTGATCTCTCCAGCGGGGCTGGGCCCTGAAATCAACCATGAAGCCATGACCGGCGTGGCAAGGGCGTCGCAAACCGGCAACCTCGGCCCCTGGCTGAGGTGCTTTGTCGCCAATGGCGGCCTGTTCGACGATTCCTATGTGCGCCTTGTCATGGCGTCGCGGGGAGACCCGGAATTGCGCGCTGCCCAATTCGCCATGGCGTGCGCGCTGTTTCCCGACGGCGGTCAGGCCATTGATCTGGGAAATGCGTTGGCCCGGGCGGCAATGCCCACCCGGATAATCTGGGGCAAGAATGACCTGATCATCCCCTGGCGTCATGCCCTAAGGGCACCGGGCCGTGTGGCGCTGCACCTGTTGGACGGAGTCGGCCACCTGCCGCAGATCGAGGCTTCGGACGAGGTCGGAAAGATAATGGCGCTGCACTTGACGAACTGACCGGAATCGCGGGGGCTTCATGCAGCGGGTCCTGCAGAGACATGGTCCGGCACATGGATCTGCAACAGTGAGCAATGGGGCTGGCGCGTCCGCGGCCGGCTGCCGGTACTGCCGGTTACGGGATTGCCGCCAATCCGGGCAGCGTACTGCCACCGGCGATGGCGAGGAGGGAAGAAGTGGACGCTCAAGACAGCAAGGCTGACTCGGTTGGCCGGCGAACGCCGCTGGACAACCACCAGCAGATCCGCATGCGCGCTGCCTGGCTCTATTACATCGAGGGCCTGACCCAGTCTGAAGTTGCCAAGCGTCTGGGCGTCAACCGGATCATGATCACACGCCTGCTATCGGATGCACGCGCGCGGGGCGAAGTGGTCATCAGGATAAAGTCAGACATTGCGCCGCTCGTTGATTTGCAGCGCCGGCTTGAGTCCGTCTTCCGCCTTTCCGAGGCCATCATCGCGCCATTCAAGGACGAGGACGGAGACCCGACGCACGTCATCGCCGCTGCGGCAGGCGCCTACGTATCCGCCTTCATGACCCACAATCTGACGGTGGGCGTCGGCTGGGGGCGTACGCTGCACACGATGCTTCAATTCCTTGAGGGCCGGTCCCTGGACAATGTGAGAGTGATTTCGCTGCTCGGTGGAATTGCGCAGGCCCGCCGGTTCAATCCGGCCGCGTTCGCCTGGCAGTTTGCCGAACTCTTCGGAGCTGAAGGCTTCCTGATACCGGCACCAGCCATCGTTGACTCATCCCGAACCAAACACGCGCTCATGGAGCATTGCGGACTCGAGCAGGTGATCGCCATGGCGGACGCCTGCGACATCGCCCTGCTTTCCTGCGGAGGCATCTCGTCGCTGACGACCTCCTACCGGGTGGGCCATGTCTCGGAGGCTGAACGCCAGTCGCTGATCAAGGCCGGCGCTGTGGGAGATATTCTTTACAACTTCCTCGACCGCAGCGGACGCCTTGTCGACCATCCCGTAAACGAAAGATCGATTTCCATTTCAATTGACCGCCTGGCCCGGATTTCGAACAAGGTCCTGATCTCCGGAGGAGCTGAAAAAACCGACATGCTTCTGGCAACCCTGGAGTTGTTGAAGCCGAGTGTCCTGATCACCGATGAAGCGACTGCCATCCGGTTGCTGACTGCCGAACCCTGATCCGGAATCCGGCATGAGAATTGCGCGCAGATCAGCTGCCTATATTGAACTCCAGCGGCCTTACCTGGCCGAAGAGGCCGGTGCCTGCCAGTTCATCAAGCACCCGCCGTTCCACCGGACTGTCAATCGAAAGCAAGGCAATTGCATCTTCACCAGCCCCTGATCTTCCAAGATTGAAGTTGGCGATGTTGACTCCATGTCCGGCCAGCGTCGTGCCCAGTGTTCCGATGATGCCCGGGACATCCTTGTTGGTCGTGTAGAGCATGTGCCTGGAGACCTCCGCATCGATATAGATGCCCTTGATCTGGATGAATCTTGGCTTGCCGTCGGAAAAGACGGTTCCGACAATCGAACGCTCTCCCTTGCCGGTTGTCACAGACAGGCGGATATAGGCCTCGAAAACTCCGGTCTGCGATCTTGTCGTCGCCGAGAGTTCGAAACCCCTTTCCTTGGCCGCAATCTCCGCCGAGACCATGTTGATGTCCGGACTGGACGTTCGCAGCACCCCGGCAAGAGCGGCCGCGTTCAGCGCCTTGGTGTTCATCTCGGCCACAGCGCCGTCATAGAGAAGCCTGACTGAAGAAATGGGATCATCGGTCATCTGGCCGACGAAGGTGCCAAGATGATCAGCCAGCGCGATCCATGGAAGCAGGCGCGGCGCTTCCTCAGCCGAAATCGACGGCATGTTGAGGGCGTTCCTGACCGCGCCACGCAGCAAATAGTCGGACATCTGCTCCGCTACCTGCAAGGCCACTTTCTCTTGAGCCTCGGTGGTCGAGGCTCCCAGATGCGGGGTCATCACCACCCCGGGCAGATCCAGTAGCGGGCTGTTTTCCGGTGGTTCGGTTTCAAACACATCGAACGCTGCCGCCGCAACATGGCCACTCTGGACGGCATCTGAAAGCGCCGCTTCATCCACCACCCCTCCGCGGGCGCAATTGACGATCCTCACGCCCTTCCGGGTGTTGGCAATGGCTTCCGCGTCGAGAAGATTGCGGGTCTTTTCGGTCAAGGGAACATGGAAGGTAATGACATCGGAACGGGCGAGCAGTTCATCGAATTCCACTTTTTCGATACCGAGCCTCATCGCTCGTTCCCCGGTCAGAAACGGGTCGTAACAGACCACCTTCATCTCGAGTCCGATGGCCCGCCTGCAAACTGCCGATCCGATATTGCCGCAACCGACCACGCCGAGAGTCTTGCCGGAAATCTCCATGCCGATAAAGCGGGACTTCTCCCACTTTCCCGAGCGCACCGATGCGTCCGCTTCCGGGATCCGGCGGGCCATCGACATCATCAGAGCAATGGCATGCTCTGCGGTAGTGATGGCGTTGCCGAGGGGCGTGTTCATGACGATAATGCCCCGTCTCGACGCTGCCTTGACGTCGACATTGTCGACTCCGATCCCGGCCCTGCCGATGACCTTCAGCCGGTCGGTCATGCCCAGCAACTTGTCGGAAACCTTGGTCGCCGACCTGATGGCGAGGCCGTCATAATCGCCGATTGCTGCCTGAAGCGCCTCCTTGTCGCGGCCGAGGTCGGGCTTGAAATCCACCTCGACGCCTCGATCCTCGAATATCCTGATGGCGGCTTCCGACAGCTTGTCTGAAACGAGCACTCTGGGTTTCATCGCATGTTCCTCAATTCACAACCGCTGCGGGGTAGCGCTCTTGCAATTCAGCCCTGAAAGCCCACTCGATCCACGGCATCAGCGCCCGGATATCTTCGGCTTCGACGGTAGCGCCACACCAGATTCTCAGTCCCGGCGGCGCCGTCCTGTAGGACCCGATGTCGTGGGCGACATCTTCGGCGGCAAGTCGCGCCACCACGGATTTTGCAAATCCGGTCATTTCGTCGGGTGGGATACTGGCATGATCGAAGACCAGGCAGGCGCAAGTGGTTGATCGACACCGCTCTTCCCTTGCAAGAAACGAAATCCAGTCCCTGGACTCGACGAATTCTGCGACAGCCTCGGCATTGGCATTGGTCCGTGCGATCAACCCATTGAGACCGCCGATTGACTCCGCCCAATCGAGCGCCAGCAGGCAGTCCTCAACACAGAGCATTGATGGCGTGTTGATGGTGCTTCCCTCGAAAATCCCGTCGATGAGCTTGCCGTTCTTGGCAAGGCGGAAAATCTTGGGAAGCGGCCAGGGAGGCGTCCAGGACTCCAGCCGTTCCACGGCTCTGGGCGAGAGAATGATCACGCCATGCGCGGCCTCACCGCCCAGGACCTTTTGCCAAGAATAGGTGGTCACATCGAGCTTGCTCCACGGCAGCTCCATGGAAAATGCCGCCGAAGTTGCATCGCAAATCGTCAATCCGGCCCGGGAATCCGGAATGAAGTCTCCATCCGGCACCCGTACGCCGCTCGTGGTTCCGTTCCAGGTGAAAACTACATCCCTGTCAAAATCGACCTGCGAAAGATCGGGGAGGTCACCGTAATCGGCAGTGCGCGCGGTGGCCGAAACCGGAAGGTGGGTTGTGATATCGGTTATCCAGTCCCTGCCGAAATTCTCCCATGCGAGCACCTCCACCGGCCGCTGGCCGAGGAGGGACCACATGGCCATCTCCATGGCTCCGGTGTCGGATGCAGGAACTATGCCGATCTTGTACGACGGCGGAACACCCAGAACGTCGCGTGACCGGTCGATGACCTGCTTCAATCTTGCCTTGGCTGGTTGCGACCGGTGCGACCGGCCGAGCACGGCGCCTGACAGGCGATCGAGGTTCCAGGAGGGTGGCTTGGTGGTTGGACCGGACGAGAAACGCGTCCTCGCCGGCCTCTTGACGGGAGGTTTGATCACTTCGAGTTATCCTTCCAGATAAATGCTCCTCGGTGGGGAGGAGTGCCCGGGCGGGCCGATACAGTTCTGGCCCGGCATTGACAAGTGCCAGCATGATTCCTGATCCCGGCGAGGTTGCCAGAACTCGGACGCTCAATCCTGCGTTAACCGGACATGGTATCAGAACCGCTTCCGAAACCTACAGACCCAGAACTTCGTCCGCACATGCCCTACTCCAGCAGCCCGCAAACCCATGCACACTGACTCAACACACGTTACCCAATGGCGCCAGATCCTGTCGGAATCCCTATCGATTCAAGTCCGATATCTGTATCAATTGCAGACGCAACAGGTGTGTATAGATCAATCTCAGTATCTGCACATCGCAATGAAACTACCAGAGAATAGCGCGCCTTTTGGCATCGGATTGCAGCTTTTGCACGATTATTCCACCAACCACCGACTGGCTTGATACAGATAATATTTCGAGTGAGAAGATCTACTGCTGGTCCTGTCCATTCATCACTGTGCAGCGATCCCGCGGACATTGACTGTGAACCGAACAACCATCGGTCATCATCACGTTCTGTACGAAATCCCTCACCCAGTTGCTCACGCGCTATTTTGTCGAGCCTTGCTACAAAAGCACTTGGCGTTTCCATTTTTCTTTTCAAGTCGAAGCGCAACCCAAACGACTGATAGCGATGTGGATCAAACGCAGCAGAGGAACCGGGATTTGGTTCAACAAAATATGAAAGCGTGATCTTTAGTGTGACATCCTGCTCGCCGAGACCCTCAAGTGCTGCCCTCGGCCATGGTAATGAGTAGTAATTACATTCCTTGATCCCTCTCTTTTTCCGATTGTATGGTTGAATCTCTGCTTGGGCAACCATTGCCAAGTGATTGCGTGCCGATGCTGCGGCACGTTCAAAAGTCGGAACACCGTAACCATAACACCTCAGAAGTTGATGTGCCTGCTTTTTCTTGGGTGCTCCCTTCAAACGCTTCCACATGAGTGGAGTCCATTGTGCTCCATGGATCAGCAACGCCCGGATGGTCTCTGGCCAATAGTGCGGAAACGCAGCCATGAGTCGCGTGGCGAGGCGTGCTGCTTGCGCAGTTGCTGCACTGGTGGCGCGAAATGGTACAAGCGGATGCTGATCTGTGTTCGGCCCAGTCGACAGTAGTGCAAGTGAATCGGCGTCGTATACATCTGTTCTGTTTGGAGAAACCACACGATTGCCTGCCTCCATTACAATATCCGGCTTGATGGGAGTCTTGCCTTGGGGCCACAATGTGGATGTTCGAGAATATGGGCTGGTGTCGCCAGCCTCCACCAATGGCGAGTAATTTTTGAATTCAGGTTCCTGGATGTTAATCCGGTCGGTGTACCCACCCACCGTAATGGCGTTCCAAGCTTGTGCGGGATCCTCAATTTCATGACAGTCTGAAGCCAACATTCTGCTGAAGTCAATCTCATTCGGAGCGTTGCCTGCCGACACAGTCAAGAGTCTCGGAGGTGATCTTTGACCAACTAAACTAACCCCTGCAGCCTCTTGATCGATTGAAGCGCTCCAGGTTGTTGGCCTTTTGCCTGACTGTTCTTTGTTTGTGACTGCCAAGCAGTATACTCTTGCACGATTTGGCTGCCGTGTTTCGGGAAGAGCCACAGCCTGTTTAGTAATCGTACCGTACAATCGTTCTTCAGTTGGAACAAATCCATCAGGCGGCAGTATCTTCACAGACTCAAGCCGATGGGTCAGAGTTTGTGTTTCGGTTCCAGCCAAATGCGAAGTCAAGTCCCCAAATAGCGCAAGACCAGCCATACCCGTCCCATGTCCGTGCGGAGAGTCGGCATTACCCCATTCGGCGTTCACGGCATCCATATCAGTCTGATCAAGCGCAGGTTCAATTAGTACATGGGCACGATTCACTCCCGTATCAAGCAAGCAAACTGCGGGCACATCCATTCCCGGCCACACAGTCCTTGCTGCTAGGTCTTCGCAGACTGCTAACTGTTCATTCCGATCAATATTGTCGAGAAAGAACGTTGGACTGTCACTTGCTCTGCGGAGTTCAACAATGGAGAAACGTGCAAACAGCATCAACTCGATTGTCGTTCTGTCGGCTAGCACTGGCACCACAGCATGTTCAGGAAAATACAGGCGCTGCTCTCTGTCGGCTGCAACAGCCCCAAGCCGGGCGATTAACTGATCAAGTTTACCCTCAAACTCTCGCTGGCACCAAACCTCCCACCACATGTCATGGCCGGGTTTTGGAAGCCTTGAAGGTTTATCCGTCCAATATGTTTCAAGGCGGGCTGCGCGAATAGACTCGATGCGCTCAACTTTAGCCTTATGTTTTGGATTACCTGCTGTCGTAAGTTCTCCCTCTTGGTATTCCCTTATGATTTCATCAAACACTGCGCGGAGTGCATCGGGAACGTACAGTCCTACTACAACCCAATCTTCATCAGTTCCTGAACGAACGGCCCCTGTCGCAATTCCCTGCCTCTTCCGTTCGTAGTCTTCGACCCTCGCCTTCTTTGTCAACTTAACCTCAAGGAAAGCCCCCACTGGCGGGTCAAGCCTTGGGTCCCGTGGTCTTGAAGCATCAAATGCTCTATACGACGCAGCAAGCTCGTCGCGGAGCCTTTGTCCATGCTCTACACGGCTACGAGGCGTACCAGCTCCCGCCTGGTTCCGAGTCGTCGGCGTAAAGGGCGAAACCCGATAACGTCCAGACAAGTCAAGGTGGGGCAGGTTGTAGAGAGTAGGCAACTCTTAGGTTGACCCATCCGGAACAGAGAAAGCAACGCGCATATCACTTCGTTCATTTAGGGCATCAGCAATATCGTCAGTTGTGAGATGATTGCGCTCATCAAGAATCGCTGTTTTCACTGCTTTTTCTGCCGCAAGTGCAAGCTCGGATTGACTCAAGTCACGTCCCGCATCAACTATCTGACTCCATGCGATGTTTGGGTACTTCATGGGCCTGAGATAAGCCTTGATGATCTTTCGGATATCTTCGTCACTAGGCATTGCAAACGCAAGCACCAAGTCGAACCGCCGTAGTAGTGCTCGATCCAGCAAACGGGGGTGATTTGTAGCTCCTACGATCAGACTGTCAGTCGAATTCTGTTCTTCCATAAATTGAAGGAATGAGTTCAATACTCTGCGCATCTCGGCAACATCGTTGTTTGCGTCGCGATGCCCGCCCAGCGCGTCGAATTCGTCAAAGAGGTATACGCCACGGCGTTTCGCCGTCTCATCGAATACGAGACGTAACTTGGCTGCCGTCTCTCCCATGAATCTTGTAATCAGCGCCTCCAACCGGACAACAAACAGCGGCAACTTCAAGGCGCCCGCCAATGACTCGGCAGTCATGGTCTTTCCGGAACCCGGTGGTCCCACAAACAGGACTCGTCGGCTGGGAGTCCTTCCATGTTCGCGTAACCAGTCCCTATGTGTCTGCTCACGAATCAAGCCGTCCAGCCGGGAACGAAGCGATAACTCAAGAATAACATCATCAATCCGGTAGGCGGGACTACGCAACTCCATAAGACTAGCAAGCTCTCCACTCGGCGTCGCGAAAGGGACAGCGATAGTTTGACGCCTGCAAGAACTGGCGCGCGCTTTTTCGACGGCCTCCCTAATTTCTTGTGCCATGCTACGGTGCCCCTGCCGGGCTTCGGCGGCCGCCACCTGCAGCGCGAGGGTTAGGAACTGCTCTTCATCCCCCGCAGCACGACACCGCAACATTGCAAGGACCTGTTTTGCACCAGACACGCCGGGTCGCATCCACTTGTAACCATCTCCTCTGTGCACAGAGATAACGGCAACTGCCCAAAACCACAACGAGGATTTCTTGGTCATACACGGCGCTATTCACAGATCGGTGATTGCTACGATGCTGTCCAAAGAACCAGGACCAGCTCAAAATCTTCCCCAATTGAGCTATTGAGTCTGCCATTGAGAAATTGCAGTAACCGTCGCTCTTGAATGCATGTATCAGCCTTTACGGCACACAATCTCCTGAATTCATGACGACGCCAATCAATGCTGGGTACCCAATGCTACACTGCCAACAACATCACATGGAATGTTGGTGCGGTACTTCCGTAAACAATGGATGGAAATGGCAGTTGCCCCTAACTGATCCAATCGTGCGTTGCAGGCAATGATGCTGACAGTTTCCCTCCTTACATCTCCTCACAATCCTTGCCTGGATCAAAGCCTCGTCAATAGGCTTGCACGGCGGTGGGAGGGAACCACCCCCGTCTGGCTGTCTCCTGGCACTGCTTGCGAATTCCTGGTCGCCGCGCGACCAAGTGCTTTCGAGGGTGAGAGACACCGGCTGGACGAGCTTGGCATCGACCTGAATATTCTCCCTGCAGACGGCCGCCGCAAAAAACTCCTGGTTGCCGACATGGACTCGACCATCATTGAACAGGAGTGCATCGACCAGCTTGCTGCCGAGGCCGGTGTTGGAGATCAAGTCGCGGCAATTACCGAGCGGGCAATGAATGGTGAGATCGACTTTGCCGATGCGCTTCAGGAACGGGTTTCATTGCTGACAGGGTTGCCCTTCGAAGTAGTGGAAGCGGTCTGGAATCACAGGATTACATGTACACCAGGTTCCGCCACACTTGTTGCCACTATGCGGAGACACGGTGCCAAGACGGCTCTGATCTCTGGTGGCTTCACGGAATTTACCGGGCGCGTGGCATCGTTGCTTGGCTTCGACGAGCATCATGCGAACATTCTCCAATCTGCAGATAGCAAGCTGACTGGAACCGTGAAGGAACCGCCACTGGGAAGAGAAGCAAAGATAGAGATATTCTCCAGCATACTGGAACAACTGAAGCTGCATTCCAACGAGGCGATCGCAGTTGGAGATGGGTCCAATGACCTGGGCATGCTCGGTATGGCCGGACTCGGCGTGGCCTTTCGGGCCAAGCCCTTAGTCAATCGCTCTACTGACGTTCAAGTCCGGCATTGCGACCTCACCGGACTGCTGTATCTGCAGGGATACAGGCGAGAGGAATTCGAAATCACTGCCTGACGTTCGCCTCCATTGAATGGGTGATGCAAAACTGCAATCTTAACCGGTTCGGCGTAAAATTTGCTGGAAATGGCCATCATTCCGAGTTCCTGACTTGGTACCCGCAATAACCAAAGGACCGCTGAGCCTCTGGAACCGGCCTGCTGTTCGAAGACGGCCGATTGACCCCCGTTCGGAGCCTCGAGATGTCCGCGGTGACCGAGAGCACTACTGGGTTGGCGGTCTTGGACAGAGGGGCAGAGAGCTGCTGACCTGACCAAACGATGATCACATGGAATTCTATCAGATTCCGAGGTATCCAGCGGTTTCAACCCGTGCAGGGCCGCTTTGTTACTGCGGGACACGGTGTTTCCTGCTCAAGGAACTAGAGGAAGGAAATGGCCTCAGCAGATCATCCATGGATTGACGTGCACATCGATCCCGATGTGCATGATGTGCTCACACGCGCCGCCAAAGTTGACGGATGCAGTATTGCCGATTTTGTATTGAAGGCTGCGACCGTTGAGGCGCACCGCATCCTTGAGCAAACCGATACGATCAAATTGGATGCAGAGAGTTCGTCATTCGTTGCCAGCTTGCTGATTGATGCCAAGCCAATTCCTGCCATGAAGGAGGCCAAGCAACGATACGATCAACTGGTTACGAAGAGTTGAACCCGCGCTGCCACCACATCAGATTAGCTTCACGATTGAATCGCTGGGCAAACAAGACTTGAACGGCTTTAGCAGCGGGTCATCCGTTCTTCGTACTTACCTGCAACAGCAGGCCATACAGGATCCGCGCTGCTAGGTATTTGTCGGTTTGCTGGCGATGGTAGAAACAACGGGGCTGTGTCGCCGGTTACCACACACTCTCGGCCTGTCGCATTGAATTGGCAGACCTTGACGAGGCTGGACGGAAGAAGTTGCCACGCCAAATGTTAAAGTCGGATTCTCGGCTTGGGCGGTTGGCGATTGACAAGAGGTTCCAGAGGCAGGGACAAGGAGCGGCTTTGATCACTGACGCTGTGACCCGAGCCAGGCGCCCAGAGATTGCAATGGCCTTCAACGTTTTTGATGCCAAGGACAATGTAGCTGCCGCATTCTACCGGCGTTATGGATTTGAACCTTACCCTGCCAATCTCCTGCGACTCTATGCCAGTTTGGATGCTCTCAAATCGACGTTTGCCATTTGAAAGGCACTTGATCTCAGACAATCCGAACAGGTCGGAGTGTGGCGTTCCAAATTTGAAAACCTGACCGGGGACGGCCGTCTTGCCAGACAATTGTAACCGCAAGGATACAGGCGAGAGGAATTCGAATCCGCCTCCTAACTGGCACCTCCGCCACCAAGGCAATACCAGCAAGCAGCCCAGCTCGATTCAGGGCAATTCCGAGGCAGCCCGTTCCTTCTCGGCCATATGGGCAATCGTATCAGCAAAACGGATTCTTGCCGCAGGTAACCGTCCGGGAGAAGCTCCCCGAGCCGCCCCCATTCTGAGGAAATGTCCGATCGTGCGAAGACCATCAGACATCTCGCCGAGGCCGGACAGTTCGGCACCAAGGAAACTGGGTGGCAAGGGCAGCATGCGGTCTGCCCACTTGCCTGCCCCCCGCCTGCTCACGGCGCATCCGGATCGCGGCGATATGAAGACGAGGTCGCTGGTCGCTCCAGTGACCACACACTTGTCGAGATCCAGGCCGAAACCGATCGCATTCAGGAGGGAAAGCTCCCAACGAAGATACTCGGCATGCAGATCGTACGAGGTGTCAAGGGCCTCAAGCAGCCTCAGGGTTCGTCCATAACATTCTGCGTCCGGTTCCCTTTCCGGCATCACCGACGACAGAACCGAGCAGGCTGAAGACAGCGCTGCCAGTGTGGTTTTGTCACCGAACAGGAATGCCGGACGAGTCCGGGCGGGCTCGATCCGGAAGGTTCCTATATGTTCGTGCAATCTCGCCCGCCACTCAACCACCAGTTCGTTTCCGGGTTGGAGCACTGGCTTGTAGCGTCGCGAAACACCGCCTCTCAGTACTCCTGCATACCGTCCATGCGATGCCGTCAGAACTTCAAGTATGGCTGACGTTTCCCCATGCCTCCTGGCTGACAAGAGAATGCCGTTGTCACGCCAGTTCATGACTGCCCACTACCCCTGTGTGTCATCTTCATTGAGGAATGTGCGCCCGCCTCTATCCTCAAGCTCAATGATCCAGAGATCTGTGTCCCGGCTACGCTGACGCAACAGCATGCCGTCGATTTCCGCATCACTCCCCTCACCGGCGACTACCCAGACCTCCTGCTCACGCGCAAGATCAAAGGACTTCTGGTGCACGCAGGAACGGCCATCAAGCGTGTTGGCCCTGACCATAACCGAACCTGCCTCGGGATCACCCCTTGCCGTTACAAATGCCGGTATTCCGGCAACACCGAGCCTCTTGATGTAGGCAGACACCCAGAAATCCGTCCTCAGCCTTGCCAATTCCAGCCCCTCAGCACCGTCAACTGCCCGAGGTCGACGCAATATACCGCCTGACCTCCTCCGCCCATCCGGGCCGCACCTTCACCCTGAGGTAGAGTTGAACCTCCCGGTCAAGCAACTTGCTGATCTCGGATCTTGCCGCAATCGATACCTGTTTCACAACCCGGCCACCGCGGCCGACAACCATGCCCTTGTGTGTTTCCCTTTCAACAATCACCGACTGCTCGATCCTTACGGATCCATCGCTGTTTTCGGACCAGCGCTCTGTATCTACCGTCAGCCGGTAAGGGATCTCCTCATGCAATCTCAGCATGAGCTTCTCCCTGGTGATCTCCTCGGCGATTGTACGAACGGGAAGATCGGTAATCTGCTCTTCCGGAAACAACCAGGGGCCAGCTGGAACAGTTGCAGCGAGCCACGACTTGATATCGTCCACTCCGTGACCTCTTGTGGCCGAAATCATGAATACTCTGGCGAACTCTGCCCGGTTGCCAAGTTGGTCTGCCGCAGACAGCAATTGTTCTCTAGAGGCGCGGTCGATCTTGTTGAGCGCAAGGGCCAATACGCGCCCGGATCCCGAGTCCTGTGCCAGCCTGTCGACAACACCAATCAGGCTGTCCGGCAGTCCGGCAGCGACATCGGCAATGAGCAAAACTACGTCGGCGTCACTGGTGCTCTTCCAAGCCGATGACACCATGGCCTGATCCAGCCGGCTCTTGGGATTGAAGAGTCCGGGGGTGTCGACAAAAATCAGTTGCGCATTGCCCTCATTCAGAACTCCTCTGACCCTGAATCTCGTGGTCTGGGCCTTGTGAGTTACGATCGAGATTCTGGATCCGACAAGGCGGTTGAGCAGCGTGGATTTCCCCGCATTCGGCTCGCCAACCAGAGCGATAAGCCCGGCGCGTGTTTCAGACATTCCGTTTCTCGAGCCGGGAAAGCAGCCTGGCTGCGGCGGCGCGTTCCGCCAGTTTCTTCGAGGACTCCGTTGCGACGGCGCTCTCGCCTGAATCCAGTTCGACTTGAATCGTGAAGCGCGGCTTGTGTGGCCGCCCGACGCGTTCAATGACCTGGTAGCCTGGAAGCCCCATCTTCCTTGCCTGTGCCCAAACCTGCAGCCTGCTCTTCGGATCCTCGGCATCTGGCGATACGTTAAGCGCCCTGTCCATCCAGAACGCCCGGATGAGCCTTTCGGCCTCGGCGATCCCGCCGTCGAGATAAACAGCGGCAATCAATGCCTCCAGAGCATCGGCAAGCACGCTGTCTCCCGGCCTGCCGCCAGGGTTCGGGACGCCCTTGCCCAACCGCAATGAGCTGCCCAAGCCGATCACTTCCGCAACGCTTGCGCAAGTGCTCTTGTTGACGAGGGCGTTGAGGCGAACAGCGAGTTCGCCGACACGCGCTTGAGGATGCAATTCCATGATCAGTTCGGATACCACCAGTCCAAGCACCCGGTCGCCGAGAAACTCCAGCCGCTCGTTGTCCCCATTACTTCCCATCGTTTGCGACGCATGGGTCAGAGCGAGGACAAGCAGCCTCCGGTCCTTGAATCTGTAGCCTATGCGGTCTTCAAGTTCCCGCGTATCGTGCTTCTTGCTCACTGTATCTCTTTGAAGAACCTGTCCCCGCGCCAGGTCCATACAAAAAAGAGGCTGCGGCCGGCAGAAGAGAAGATCACCCGGTCCGCACGGCCAACGAAATTCTCGAACGGAACCGTTCCGACGCCACCTCGCAGTTGCGAGAACCGGCTGTCACTGCTGTTATCCCGATTATCGCCAAGGAAGAAATACTCGCCTTCGGGAACGGTGATTTCGAGGGTCGAGTCTGCGCCCGAGACACCCTGGTCGAGGATCGAATGCTCAATCCCGTTGGGCAGGGTTTCCTTGTATTTCTGCTTGATGCAAATGTCGCCGTCCCGCTCGGTGCACCGCAAACGGCCGGGAGTCCGGCGATCATCAATGCCAAACACCTCTTCGAATACACCGTCTGGCTCCTGCGGAGCGGCTTCACCATTTATGTGCAGGACTCCGTCCACCATCCGGATCTTGTCTCCGGGCAATCCCACGAGCCGCTTGACAAAGTCCCTGTTCGACACCGGATGCTTGAATACAACTACATCGCCGCGCTCAGGCTCGCTGGCAAATATCCTCCCGGTAAAGGGGCAGAGCGACCACGGGCACGAATGACGCGAGTAGCCATAGGCCATCTTGTTGACAAACATGAAGTCGCCGACGAGCAACGTGTCCTTCATCGAGCCGGACGGGATCCAGAAAGGCTGAAACAGCAGGGTTCGAAACAACCCAGCCAGCAGAAGCGCGTAGATGACCGTCTTCAGATTGTCGATTACTGCCTGCATCTGTGGTCGCCTCGTAAAGTGCCGGAGCGGCTTCGAGCCAGTGCGCTCAGCCGCGATTGGAGTGGATGGCAGTCCGCTGCGGCTGCCCATTATTGCTTGGGACTGCTTCGATGACGACAACGGCGCTGGCAGACGGCCGGTCGTCGGACATGCTCAGGTGAATGCGAGGCTGGCAACCGGGGGGCAACATTTTCCGCAACCTGGCCAGCGCTCCGCCGTGGAGTTCAAGAACCGGCGGATTGCCCGGCTTCGACTTCACTTCTATGTCGCGCAGCGCCACACCCCTTGTCATCCCCGTCCCGAGCGCCTTGGTACAGGCCTCCTTTGCAGCCCAGCGCTTCGCCAACATGCCAGCCGAGTCAGCCATTCTTCTGGCAAGCGCCAGTTCTCCTTGCGTGTAGATGCGGCTGCGGAAGCGGTCGCCATGCCGTTCAAGCACCGCCTCGATCCGGGCGATGTTCACCACGTCGTTACCGATACCAAGGATCATGGAAACAGCATCAGGCCGACAGCGGCCTCTCAGCTTGCCATCCCGTTACGAGCAGAGTCCATGAGCTTGCGCATCTCGTGGATGGCCCCGGTCAATCCCATGAAGATGGCCTCACCAACCAGAAAGTGCCCGATGTTCAGTTCAACAATCTCCGGAATTGCCGCAACCGGTTGAACAGTGTCGTATGTGAGGCCATGACCCGCGTGGACTTCCAGACCCAGCGACGCCGCCTGTGAAGCGGCAGCGCGAAGCCGCTCCAATTCAGCATCCCGGTCGCCGGTACGGCCCTCGAAATGGGCATCGCAATAGGTCCCAGTGTGCAATTCAACCACTGCCGCCCCGACTCTTGCTGCGCATTCAATCTGTTCGGGGTCGGTTCCAACAAACAGTGAAACCCTTGAACCAGCAGCGGACAGCGGCTCAATGAACTCGGCCAGACGGTCTCTCAGCCGCACCACATCAAGCCCGGCCTCGGTCGTGACCTCTTCGCGGCGTTCGGGAACAATGCAGACGGCATGCGGGCGATGCCGCAGTGCGATCTCCTGCATTTCTGCTGTAGCAGCAAGCTCCAGATTCAACGGCAAATGAAGTTTGCTCATCAATGCGTCGATGTCGCCGTCAGTAATGTGGCGCCTGTCTTCGCGCAGGTGCGCCGTGATGCCGTCGGCACCAGCCTCTTCGGACAGCAGCGCCGCGCGCAAGGGATCAGGATAGGAACTTCCCCGCGCGTTCCTGACTGTTGCAACGTGGTCTATGTTGACGCCGAGCCGTTGCCTCTGCATGATCATTTCCACCATCGCGAAATTGCTTCACAACCTGCCGCCCGTCCGCCGGCCTCCGAGCTTCAGAGTCCTGGCTGCGGCCTGTCTGCGGCGAACCTGATACGCCGAAATCAGCCTGTAGGAAAGCCAGGCAAGAAAGGCGCCCGATACAGCTCCGAGCAGGATGCCGCCGATCAGGTATGGCAGAAGGATTATTCGGACAGACTCGGCAAATGCCGCCGCGTCGAAAACTGCCGGAGTAAACAAGGCAGTCAGTTCCTCGCGGATGGTCACCAAGCCGCTCCTTATCATTCCGGTATCTTCTGCCGGCAGTACTTCCGCAGGCGCGCCAATGATCAGTGCGCCTGCACCATAAGAGGCAACTGCCACGGCCGGGAATGTCAGCGGATTGCAGATGAATGCCGCTGCCAGGCTTGCCAGCACATTGCCCCTGACCAGCAGGGCCAGCATCGGCGCAAGCAACAGATGAAATCCGAAAAACGGCGTGAACGCCACGAAGGTTCCGGCAAATACACCCCGCGCCAGTCTGCGCGGTGAATCGGAAATCCTGAGCAGGCGAAGCCAGCGGTATCTGCCGAACCTGACCCATCCGATGGTCGACCCGCGGCGCCTCCTACCATTGCTCACTGACTTGTTACGCTCGCCGTTCGTCATTGCACCTTCAGGGCTTCCTCCTTGAGCAACAAGGCGTTGGCGCACCGGTTGGCAAACCTGACCTCCATGTCGGTCTGCATCGCCGAAAGCACATGTTCGAGATGCGTGCAATCGCGCACCTGGACCTCAAACAGAATGAGATACTCCTTCTGCTTCCGCTCCAGAAAGAGAAGATCGGAGATATTGGAGTTCTGTTCGCCGATCAGATTGCAGATCCGGCCCAGCACGCCGGCGCGGTTGGCCAGCGAGGCAACAATGGCCGCCGGGTGTATGGGCACGAACGGACCTTCATGCCAGTCCAGTTTCTCAATCACTGGCTCCTCTGTAGAGTTCCATGGAATCTCGCTGCATCCCGCCCTGTGAACCCGCAGCCTGCCGCTTTTCCGGACTACACCGACAATTTCCTCCTGCGGCACCGGGAGGCAACAGGGCGCAATGTGCGGATCGCTGTTTTCCGGCAGCCCTACAAAGAAATTCTCCGGTTCGGTTATCCTGGGATCAACCTTCATGAAGGTCTCGGGCAATACAGCCCGAACCACATCTTCGCCGGTAATTCCATCGTCCTTTGCGCCTTTCGAGGCCGCGGCCCGTCGACTGCTTCTGGCAACCGCAGCGGCATCTCCGATGGCCTCAGATGCCGACTGCTGACGGCTTCGCTTCAGGGATTCCGACCTGCCCAGCCTAAGCAGCAGTTGATCGACACTACCTCCCTCCTCAAGCACATTGGCAGCGGCAATCTTGAGGACCTCCGGACTGGCTTCGCGGCCATACGACTTGAGGGCCTCATCGGCGATCTTGAGACCGAGACTGATCAGATGCTTGCGTTCCTGCTGGTGCAGCGCCCGACGGATTTCCGCCTTTGCCCGCGCTGTCTTCGCCAAGCCCAGCCATTCCTCACTGGGCGTGGCATCGACAGCCGTCAGGATCTCCACTCTATCGCCATCCGACAGAACCGTGCCGAGTTCCACCTTCCTGCCACGGATCCTGGCAGCCACGGCCCGTACGCCGAGCTTTGAGTGCACGGAAAAGGCAAAGTCCAGAGCAGTCGAATCTGATGGCAACCTGATCATCCGACCCTTGGGCGTGTAGCATGCGATGGAAATCTGCTTGACCGTAACCGCCCGGCTGAATTTTTTCTTGAACTCGGTATCGGAGATTTCACCCTTTCCGGAAACCATGGTCTCGTCGATGAGAACCTGCAGGGCATTCTCCGAATTCGTTTCATTCTCCTTGAGCACCAGCCCGTTGCGATAGGCCCAATGCGCGGCGCTGCCAAATTCGGCGTGAATGTGCATTTCTGCCGTCCGAATCTGGACCTCGACCGCGCCGGTTACCGGAAGTTCGACCGTGGTATGGATCGCTTGGTACTTGTTCGGTTCCTTTGGGGTGCTGATATAGTCCTTGAACCGCATCGGCAGCGCCCGCCAGTTTGTGTGAACGATCCGCAACGCCTGATAGGCGTCTTCCGTGTTTTCCGTAACAATCCTGAACCCAAAAACATCGAAGATCGATCCGATCCATTCCTGGACTGGCCGGAGTTCGCCGCCTGACAGTTCGGCATTCGCCACACTGCTGCGGTACTTCCTCCAGATCGAATAGGGCGACTTCAACCGGCCTGACAGTTCGGCCTGTATCTTGGCGGCTTCCAGTTTTCGATGGAGTTTGGCATGAAACTCCTCAGCAGCGACAGTCTCGGGCGAGGGTTCCTGCTTCAATCCCCGCAAGACCACAAACCTGCGCATGATTTCCGCCCGTTCCTCGGGCTGCAGGATTCCAAATGCTGCATCCTCAAGTTCTCTGCAAATACGCTGGAATCCGCACATTTCAGCCAGCGGGGCGTAGACATCCAGTGTCTCCCGCGCCTTACTTATTCGCTTGTCAATGGCGATGTACCGGGAAGTCCTGAGATTGTGCAGGCGGTCAGCGCACTTGACCATCATTACATCATTGTACCTTCCTGCGGCGCTGACGAATTTCCTGTAGTTCTTGCTGCGCATGAACTCGCCGAAATCGTTGGTGTTCCGCGCTCCATCTTCGAGTTCAGCCTTGACCTTGGTGACACCATTGACAATCGTGGCAATCCTCCGGTCGAACAGTTTAGCTAAACCGTCAGTTGTAGCATCGGTATCCTCGACAAGATCGTGCAGGAGCCCGGCAGCAATGACCTGGTCTGCCTGCATGTGTTCAGCCAGAGTCTCGGCAACCGCCAGAGGGTGGGTTATGTAGCCCTGACCGGAATCGCGTTTCTGATCTCCGTGCATCTGTTTGGCGAAATCGTAAGCGCGCCGGATCAGATCTGCATCGGTTCCGCTATTGTAGAGGCGAACTTTCTCGATGAGCGCTTCTACCGTCACCTGGTTTCCTGCCGCCCAACCCGCGCCGTGCTGTAATCACTCCGCATCGTCCCGAGAATCTTCAATCATCTGGCGAAGCAGCGCTTCCTCCAGCCTCTTGTCGGCATCCCGTTCGTCGGGTTGTGCCGCATATGGGAGAGACCGGCCGGTATTCTGCGCAAAATGCTGGCTGAGCAGGTTCATTTCCTCATCATCGGGCTCATCGATCTCGTTCTGCTTCTGCAGGCTGGCGATTGTGCGCTCCCGCAGGACATCTGCCGACTGTGTCTCCTCGGCAATTTCCCTGAGAGCGATCACCGGGTTCTTGTCGTTGTCCCGATCCACTGTGGGCAGGTCTCCGGTCGAGAGTTCCCTGGCCCTGTATGCGGCCAGCATGACAAGGTCGAATCGGTTGGAAACCTTGTCGATGCAATCTTCGGTGGTAACCCGTGCCATCAGTCTCTCCATCATGGGCTGGATGAATCCGCCCTGTTATTTTCATTCACTCCCATTTTCAAGAACGAACACGCGGCGTGAAATCTGCGACGGATCAAGTCAGGAGCCTACTCCGGGTGGCAGAGTGAGCCGCATAAACAAAGAATGACCGGTTGGGCCTGCATGAAGCTGGCTGGCAGGCCTGCTGCCTCGGAGGACGGCATGCACAACGATCGTGTGCCACACCACATGGTTGCCAAGCGGTAACTTGCAATGAGTTCTGCAAGATAACCCATGAACGGGAACCTTAGGACTCACACCTGTACACCGGCCGGGAGCATGGGTCCGTGGCCGATTGCGAACCAAAGATCGGCGATCAGAAACCGGGCAAATCGGGCGCGGCCGTCCGTGTCTCCGGCCTGGAGCCTGAAAGGGCTGTATCGTCCGATCTTTGGCGGTTCGACGTTGTGGCAGCTGGCATTGCAAAAAGCGCTATGCCGCTTAACGGCAACAGGCAAGCAATAGCCGCAGTCTGGTCGAAGACTGCACCCCAGCAATCAAACGCTTGACTTGCCAGTAGTCCGTCAACCTACATGGCAGCAATGTGCATTGAGCATGAACAAGCTTTGCCGGCAAACGATGCCAGCATCCGCAAGCAAAGCTGCATGCGGCTCCAATTGCAGTCACAAAAGATAATGGGGCGCCCACTGGCGCCCCTAAGTACGTGCCGGAAGAACTCTACGATACGCTCGCGACAACGATTCCTGGATGTGAGTCAAGCCAAGCCGTGTCAACACCGGGAACCAAGACCAATTTAGGAAAAGGGGCGCGCCAGTTCGTGTGTTGTCACTGGGGTTCAGGCACGGGCGTGTTGACCCGCAGGCTGATAAACTCCTGACACAGGATGTCATAATTCCGGTTGAAGGGAGTACCGTCGAACCAGATGGATGAGCATCCCGTTTTAGCCAGGAGCCACTTGAGCCAGGACTCTCCGACCCCAACGCATGCTCCCACTTGCCATTACTTGCGCAGTTAGCACCCCTGCACATCAATGCCCGAGTTGAAGCAAACCAATCGTCAATGCACGATCCCCGACTTGCGATCCCCTAAAGGCAGCTCATTTTCCCTGCAAGGCCTCGGATCAAGCAATTCCGGTATTTCCTTCATTCATCGTTCACGAAATTGTGATCTAACTGATTGCGCGATTTGGCCAAACGTCGCTGATCTATTCCCAGGTCCACGCATCCAGAAGTTTCACCAATGCAACTAGCGTTGATCACCATCTGATTCGATCAAAGTCGAAGAAGGCTGCCAGATTTTCGCATTGATAATATCACCATAGCTGCCAGCCGCCACAATTTCGCACGACTTTTGTCCCATTTCAGCCGGTGCGTTTGTCTCGATTTCCTCTTTGCTCTTGAATTACATCCACCGGCTTACATCGCTCTTGCCCCATTCCAGGCACGTATCTGCTTCCATTATCAATGACGCCAACTGAGAACTTGCTGCGGGTTTGTTTCCAAGAGGATGCACCCGAACACCAAACGTCTGTGCAATCTCAACCCCGATCTTTAGGTCTTCGTCTCCGGACAGGATCAGCGCATCTGAAATTGCGTTGTTGCGAGCAAGCTCAATCAGGTCCGTTATGATCAAGGACTCGACACGCTCTTGCTGGCCCTGGTTGTTCAGAAGGCCAAGGCGCTACTTGGCGCTTGTGGATCGGCCGATCAGCGCCTGGTCCCGATTGGGGGGATCGAATTTGAGCAGAACATCATACCAGTAGTTCCGTACAGAGCGGGCGTCCGGTGCGCTCATATGGAGGGCAGGTGCCAAGTTTTTAATCACTCGGGCAACTGAAAGGAATATCAGCTCACGATCCTACATCTTTACGTTAGGTAACACTGGCCCGCGCGCATATGCATAGCCAGCATCAACAAACACAGCAACCTGGAGCATGAGTTTTCACCCCACACGATAATGGGATACCCGAAGGCTGCCGCTGATGGTTGCAGGAAATTCCAGTAATACGACTCCTTACTTCACACATATTACAACGTTTGCTTTTGTGCCCGCCTACTGGCAAGAGATTCTGAGGCAAGCAATTTTGTGAATAGTTTTGTTACAAGCCAACCGGGATTTGCAACATTTGACGATCTTGTCGCAGGCTATCGGCGGTTTCACAATTTTTTGACCCCGCAGCTACCAAACCCAAACTTGAACTTTCAGCCCTCCAAAATATTTGTTTGATTTCAATCCGGCAGCTCTTCAATTTGATTTTATTGGCCATGTGCCAGTACTCAGTTTAATAAAGCAGAATATCAATAAAATTCCTTTCTGCCCCGCGCCGATGGGTGCCGGTCCAGCAGTTGGAGTTGACCCACAAGGAGGAGGATGAGATGTTGTTTTCGAATAAGAACCGCCTGGCAATCGCAATTGATGGAGTCAGTCTCTTTTCTGCATCGAAGGGTTTGGGTTTCGACGTCGATTACCGGAAGGTGAAAGACGAATTCGCCCTCCGCGGCAATCTTTTGAGAGCCAGCTACTACACAACCTTTTTGGAGTCCGACGGCTATACCCCAGTGAAACCATTGATAGACTTCCTCGACTTCAATGGATATTCTACGGCTTGCAAACCGGCTCGCGAATATACGGACTCGGCGGGCCGTACGCACATCAGAGGGAGTATCGAAGTCGAGCTTACTGTTGATGCGCTGGAACTGGCGCCGCGATTGCACGATTTCGTAATCTTCTCCGGAAATATCGATTTCATGCCACTCGTTTCCGCTCTGAAGAGAAGGGGAGTTCGCGTCACAATCTGTTCAACGACCAAATCCACCGCCGGCGCCATTTCCGATGACTTCCGCCGCACCTGTGACCACTTCATCGAACTGAACGACTTGAAAGAAACAATAGCCAGGGATCCGAAGACCGGGGTAAAGATGATTGAAAATTCACAAGACGCAGTAGATCCGAACGGGACTTCTGCAAGTGAGTCCACTGACAAGAGCCCCTCCTGAGATTGACCACGCCCATGCGAATTCTGGCCTATACCGATGGCGCTTGCTCCGGAAATCCCGGTCCTGGTGGTTGGGGAGTTCTGCTGCAAGCATTCAAGGACAAGGAGTTGGTCAAGGAACGGGAGCTTGAGGGCGGAGATGCTGCGACCACCAACAACCGGATGGAACTGACCGCAGCAATCGAAGCCCTTCAGGCTCTGAAGTCCCCTTCGGCCATAACAGTCCGCACGGACAGCCAATATGTCAAAAACGGCATTACCGACTGGATTCAGAAATGGAAATCAAGGGGTTGGAAGCGTCCTGGCAAGCAGGGTCCGGTCAAAAACATCGATCTCTGGAAGCGCCTCGACGAACTGCAACAGTTGCATGAGGTTCGTTGGGAGTGGGTCAAGGGTCACGCCGACAATCCCGGAAACGAACGGGCAGACCAGCTGGCAAGAAAAGGAATGGAGCCCTATCGCCGCCAGTAGGCAGCGCTCTTGCGCCGGTAACTGCCGTCCGCATGAACGGAAATCGGTGATGGTTGCGCCGGGCCACAACAGGCGGCTCCTTGGTGCTCAAGCTGCAAGGAGCCGATCCACTGCATGGCCTCCCGACCCTATCAGGTTGCCGGCGACTGACCGCCCTTGCCGCCAGTCAACAGTTCTACCGCGACAGCTTTTGCCTCCTCCATATCCTCGACAATACGGCCATCAGGGACATACTTCAGTACACTAAAGGCCTCGAGAATGCCGCGCAGGCTGTCAGGCAATCCGAACACGACAACTTCAATACCCATCGCCTCCGCTTTGCGCAGCAGCAACTGCAGGAGGTGAGCGGCACTGTCATCCATGTGGGTTATGCCGGACAGGTCGAATATGGCGACCTCATGATCCCGTATATCCTCTTCCAGAAGCACGGCCAGCCTGCGGGAAGACGCAGCTGTAAAGGATCCCCGGAAGGCAAGCAGACCAGCACGCGCCGACAACGGATCGGCGTCCTCGTCCTCTTCAAGCAGCGTACTGTCAAGCAACGGGACCGACAGCACATTGTCCATCTCCTTGCGTTCAAGCGAAGCCGCATTGCCGATGAACGCAGTGATCAGGCCAAGCACAACGGCAGAGAACGGGTCTCCTGCGGTTGCGAACAGCAGTGTCACGAAGAATACCAGCCCATGGCGGCGCTCGGCCTTGCGCAGCTTCTTGACGAGGTGCCAGTCGATCAACTCCCAGCCGATCCAGATGACAACCGCCAGTATCGCCGCAATCGGAAGCGTCTTCAGATACGGACTCAGGCCGAAAATGAACCCGGCTGTTAGTAGCGCCACTACGATTCCGGCGACAACTGTCCTGCCGCCCAGCACAACTGTGGCCATCGCGCCGAACTGCCCGGCCCCCGGGACCGCGCCGAACACACCGGCCGCAATGTTTGCGACGCCGGTGGCGGCGAGTTGCCGGTGAGAATTGTGTCTTCCGCCAGTCATCGAGTCGACCGACTGGGCTATCATCAAGGTGTAGGCAGAACTGATCAGGGCGATTGTTATGGCAGGCCCGATCGCAATCGACAGCAGGCTTGCGGATGGCATGGCAACGGCGATCTTGGGGATTGCCGTCGATATGGTCCCGAGGAGCAATCCTCCTGGCAAGAAAGCGGCAGACGCAGCCCAGCCTGCAATGACGCCAGCAAGCTGGCGCGGCACGAATTGATGGAGGCGGTTGGGCCAAACCAGAATGATGGCAAGGCAGATGCCGGCAATCGCCACATCGGCAAAACCGAGCTCGATCAGTTTGACGACCTGTGACCAGACAAGCAGGCATCCGATGCCGGAAATAAACCCGGTCAGCACAACGTGAGGCAAATAGGCCATGAAGCGGCCCACGGCTGCAAACCCGAGCACGACCTGGATGGCACCGGCGAGGATTGTAATGAACGCTATTTCCGGCAATCCGATCTGGCCCGAAGTCATCAGCGGGCCAACGATCACGGCTACCGCAACGGCGGGTCCGCTGACCATGCAACGGGTGCCGCCGAGAATTGCCCCGACCAACCCGACGATCACCATGCAATACAGGGCTGCGACAATGCCCATTCCCGACACAACGCCGATGCCCATCGCAAACGGGATTTCAACCATGAGCAGAATGACACCGGCCTTGGCATCGCTCACGAACGCCGTCCAGCTGTAAGGCGCCGAGCGCTCCGTCCTCATCAATGTGATCGGATTGGCAAACTGCATCCTGGTTATTCCCGGATCATGTAATGGATGTGAGACGAGGCGGAACGGCCGGCAGAGGCCGCCCCGGTTTCGGGCGAATGGCAAACTGGCCGACGCAACTACGACTATTCAGCATTTCAGGCCCTAAGCCAACGGCTCGCTGCATGGTGTTGCGGTTGCAAGGGGTGCGACGCAGAACCACCAAGGAAACAGGAGGCATGCATTCTCTTCTCAAGGTTGAATCAAACCATAGTGTATCGACCTGCGAAACACAAAGCAGCCGGTTGCCACATTCAGTCCGGCAGATCACTTGCTTCCTGGCCAGATGGTTGCCCGGCCTTCCGGCATTAGCGGCCATTGCCAGTCCTTCGATCGCCCGGCCTCCGGTTGATGGAATTCCCTCCTGGAGTCAGCGCACGCCTGCCTTCCACCAGCGATGCGGCCGCATCATGGCACAGCAAGGCTGGCATCGAGCGTCATGGCCCGCCGCGCCAGGTTCTTGCAGTTGGCGAGGACCGGTCAGCTGGCTTGCCGTAGTGAATTGGGCAACCCGGCTGCTGGCCGTGCCCATTGCAAGGCAGCTTGCAGTTGGCTGTTGAAGGTTGTTGCGGGGTCCAGACCGGACACCTTCAGTGCTCAGTATCAGCCGACCATATCCGGGGGTACTCCAAAGACCTCACCAGAGCCGATGGGCCAACCGCGCAGAAACTCCACAGCGCTCGCGATCCTCTTTCCCGGCCTTTGCAGCTCCAGAAGCTGGACGGCGCCACTGCCGCAGACGACTGTCAGTTTGCCGTCGATCACCTCGCCAGGTCTACCCTCAGCGTCAACAACCCGGCCTGCAAGTATCTTCAGCCGCACTCCGTCGAACCATGTCCATGCCCCTGGGGACCGGGCAAGGCCACGGATCTTCCAGCAAACTTCAATTGCGGGCAATGTCCAGTCGATCTGTGTTTCTTGCTTGGTGATCTTCGGCGCAGGTGTAGCGCCGACTGCCGGCTGTGGAACTGGCTGAAGACTGTCCGGATCACTCAGGACCTCAACGATCATCTCCGCACCAATCCCGGCCAGCCTCGGACTCAACTCCGTGAAGCACTCGTTCCCGCCAATGGGAACTTCTCGGCGCAACAGCACGGGACCGTTATCAAACCTCTCATCCATCTGAATGACGCAAACGCCTGTTACTTGATCCCCCGCCATGATGGCTCGTTGAACCGGGGCCGCGCCTCTCCAGCGCGGCAGCAGCGACGGATGAATATTGAGGAAACCGCGTTCGGCCGCCGACAGGACCGCACCGGGCAGCAATGCGCCGTAGGCCACCAGAATGCCCACCCTGGCATCAAAACCTGCAATCTCACTGGCAAGACCGGGGTCGTTCACATCCTGCGGGCACCGGACGTCCAGCCCAAGCCGGCCAGCACTTTCTGCCAGGGGTGTCTGCTGCAACCGCTTCCCCCTTCCAGCCGGGCGGGGAGGTTGGGAGTAGACAGCTGCGATCTCGTGCTTCGTTGCCAATGCCTCAAGCGCAGGCACGGCAAACTCTCCCGAACCGAAGAAGATCAGGCGCATGCTTTCAGTTCCCGAAACTCATGCGGTTCGCAGCATTCATTTGTCCGACCGCTTCTCTCGCAGGCTCTTTGCCAGCCGCGACTTGACCAGTTGCCGCTTGACCAGCGACAGATGATCAATGAACAGCCTTCCGTTCAGATGATCTATTTCATGCTGAACGCATCTGGCGTGCAGGCCGGAAAACTCCTCCTCTTGCTCCACACCATCCAGATCCATGAACGCAGCTACAACCTCCGAGGGCCGCGTGACGTCCGCAAACTGACCCGGGAATGACAGGCAGCCCTCTTCGCGCTTTTCGACTTCATCCGACTCCCAGATGATCCTCGGGTTGAGCAGCACACGCGGATCCGGGTCCTCCTCCTTCGGTGAGCAGTCCATGACAAAAATCCGTTGCATGGCGCCGACCTGCGGTCCGGCCAGGCCGATGCCAGGTGCGTCGTACATGGTCTCCAGCATGTCCTCGGCCAGTTTCCGCAACTGGGCATCAACTTCTTCGACCGGCGCCGCCTTGCGCCGTAATCGTTGATGGGGAAATATCAGAATTCGCCGTTTCGCCATTTTCCGATGCCCAGCCTCTTCTTGAGTGCCCCCGGCCGCCGCAACCCCGCCTTCAGACGGGGCATCAACTTGGCCTGGCCGGATTGCTGCTTTTCCGTGACCTGCGGTTCGGATTCAAGCGATTCACCTACGGCCCCTGGCGCCCTGTTCCGTGATCCGAAGAGCCGCCGACTCCCTTCTGCCCGTTTACCGCCGGATCTCAACCTGTTGCTTTGCGCCAGACATGCCTCTGGCAAGGCTGCCTCTACTTCTTCGAAGAGTTCGCCGATATTCCAAGTTGGCTCAGCCGGTTTCACGGCAATTGCCTTGTGGCCCTGGAAGGCGCGGGCCGCCGATTCAACCGCCTGTTCGACCTTTATGAGCTGCGCGGGAGAGAGATCACCGCTTTCAGGCCAGTTGCTGATGAACGGCTTGTGATCGACGTGCGTCACCGCAACCAGCAGCGGCGGAACCAGCCGCCATCGGTAATTGTCGAACACGTCGCGGAACAATCTGAGATACTCGGCATCAATCCGCCTTGCTGGCAGATCTGCCCTGACGACCCAGATCACCATGTCGCAATCCAGGAACAGGTTGCCGATCTCGTTTCCTTCCCGGCCATCCTGGCTCCGGCGCGCGCCAGACCGGATCAACCTTGGCCACCCTCGCCCTTCCTGCTTGATCCCACCAAACCCCGGCGCTTCGACAAGAACGCACTGGGTTCCACCGATCACCGCCCGTGCCTCCTTTCCATCACCTGTACCGGAATCGGCAAAGGTCTGAGCCCCACCAGCGGCAAGCGCGGCAGCAAGCTGCGACCGGCCTGCTCCGGCTTGTCCGGCGATCAGGATTCTGACCGGTTGAACTGGAACCAGCCCGGGCTCCGCAAACGCGCCGCTTCTGAAGCGGCCCGAATGCAGGTCAATCGATCTGGCGGCGACATAGTTCAGTATCTTCCGCTGCAATTCGATCTGGAATTCGGCCGTGAGATAGGCCGTATTCCTGTCCGCTATCAGCATTTCGAGCATGCGCATGGCACCGGCAGGCGGGTTCACTACCAACCCAGCAACCCTGAAGAGATGATTGCTTCCCTCAACCACTCTGGCCAATTGGCGCCGGTTGCGCAGCAACCAGCGGATGTTGTTGACCGAGAATTGCCTGAGCGCCGTGGAAATTACTGCAAACCTGATGAACTCCCGGCAATCGCGGCTGACTTGATCAAGAAGGCCAAGCAACTCCGGAATCGTGACATCAAGGCTGTTCCGCTTGCCACCGGACATCTGCGCCGCCGCCTCGTCAGCGATTTCGCGGCAAAGTCCGGGCAGTTCTGAGTCCCAATCCAGCAACGCTCGCGTCCGGTCCCTGATGCTCCCGCAGACTGCTTCATATGCCTCAGTCTCGGTGCGGCCCCAGTCCCTGCTGGCCAGCAGAGCGGCATCGCCGCCATCCTCGCCAACCTCAATCGCCCGGCGCCATTGCCATGCCAACCTGAATCCGGCGACGGCAACCACGCTTGCCAGCGAAATCGCGGCAAACTCTAGGCCAAGACCTTCACTGATGATGTGCCGCACCCCGGCCAGCAAAAGCAGGAGCAAGGGAACACCGAGCACCAGAACGGATGCGGCGATGTCAGGCCTTCGCAGCAGAGCCCGGCGGAACAGCCTATTCACCCGGCTTGAACGAGCGCCGCGCATTCTTCAAAGCAGACTTGTAGAGTTGCCTGATCTCCCGCCGGTTCAACTCGCCACCGTGCTTGAGCCGGTACATGTAGAATGCCGAGGCCCGCCCGATGGCGAAAGTGGTGGCGAAGGCACCCACTCCCGCAACCGCAATACCAGCAGTCTGACCATATCCGGGGATCATCGTGCCAACCTGCCTGGCAAGTTGCAACATTCCGACCTTTGCCACAATTGCACTGCCAAGGGCTGAACCCAACCCAAGCAGGATGTCCCTGGTCAACCGCACATCATAGTGACGAGCCAGTTCGACCAGCATGCGCCCCTGAATGCCTGCGGTTGTAACGAGGCCGACGGCCGGCAGTGCTCCTGCCGTTCCGGCAACCAGCGAATGCCGCCCGACCAATGTCCGGACCTTGGCAAATTCCTGCCGTTCGGCCGACGAGTGCGCTTCCCTCTGCATGAGAAACGCCGCCAGCGGCAACTCCTGTTCAAGCAGATCCAGAATCTCAACCCTGGACCTGCAAATGTCCGGCTCGCTGGCATTGCCCACCTCCGCTGCGGGCAGCTTCCGGCCAACTGCGGATTCAATGGCTTGTTGATTACGGGACCGGGACTGGTCCAGTCCGGCTTGGCCTGACGGAATAGAGGCACGATTGTGCACCAGCATGATCGGAAGTTGCGGGCGGCTCCTGCGAATGGAACGGACCACACTGCAGAGTTCCTCCAGCGCCGGATCATCAATGCGCGCCACCACCATGACCGCACTGCTCTGCCGGGCGTGTGAAGCCAGATCCTCGGTAGGCTCGTATCCTTCCACTCCGATGCCCCGGGTGTCCATGAACTGCAGCACCGGTTTCTCAGCTGGGAACCTGAAGAGTCTTGTGTTCCGGGTGCAGGGCTCAAGACCGGAACCGATCTCGATATCATCGGCGCCGGTAATCAGCCTGATGATGGAGGACTTACCGGCACCGGATTTGCCGACCAGCCAGACCGTCGGCAGCTCCGCTGCTTCCGTTTCGCTGTCCGCTTCGGAACCTGCCTCCCCGCTTTCGATCGCGTCCCAGATTCTGTTCCAGTATTGTCTCATGCCATTGCTGCGCAGCCAGGAGTTGCCTTCGCTGACGATCTTGCCACCTCTCAATCTAGTGCGCGATCCGCCTGAATTCGAGTTTTGCGCGCGCTTTCGGGCTTCATGAGGTGGATTCCGGTGTTCCGATATGTTCAGTCGTGTAATGGCCAATGGTCGGTATTGGGCTTGTTCTTGCGCCTGCGCTGTTCAAGCACCTGCTATTGATACAGGAGACGGCATGGATTTCGACGAGATCATCGAACGGCGCGGGACCCACTCCATGAAGTGGGACATGTTGGAACCACTGTTTGGCATTTCTGCCGATGACGCCATTCCGATGTGGGTGGCCGACATGGATTTCAGGCCGCCGGAAGCAGCCCGGCGGGCAATCGAGCAAATGCTCGATAACGGAGTCTTCGGATATTACGGCGACGACCGCTCCTGCCGCGAGGCAATAATGTGGTGGATGCGGAGCCGCCACGGATGGGAAATCCAGCCCGACTGGATCTTCACCGCGCATGGCCTCGTCAATGGAACCGCCCTGTGCGTCGATACCTTTTCGGATCCAGGGGACGGCATCGTGTTGTTCACGCCGGTTTACCATGCATTTGCCAGAGTGATCCGGGCTGCGGGGCGCAATGTGGTCGAATGCCAGCTTGATATATCGGGCAACCGCTATTGCTTCGACTTCGATCGTTATTCGAGTCAAATGACAGGCCGGGAGAAGATCGCCATTCTCTGCTCTCCCCACAACCCCGGAGGGACGGTCTGGACACGGGAAGAATTGCGGAGCGTAGCCGATTTCTGCGTCCGTCACGATCTGGTTCTCGTTTCCGACGAGATACACCATGACCTTGTCTTGCCGGGGCACACACACACGGTCATGCATCTGGTCGCGCCGGATGTCGAAGACCGGCTGATCGTCATGACGGCAACAACCAAGACGTTTAATCTGGCTGGATCGCACACCGGAAACCTGATCATCCCGGACAAGAACCTGAGAAGCCGATTTGCCCAACGGATGGCGGGTCTTGGCATCTCTCCCAACAGCTTTGGCATGTTTCTGGCGGAAGCGGTCTATTCGCCGGGCGGGGCAGAATGGGTGGACCGACTGATGGAATACATCGACGGGAACAGGGCACTGTTCGATGCGAGCATGGACCGGATTGGCGCCGACTCCATGCCTTTGGAGGGCACGTATCTTGCATGGGTAGACTTTTCGCCCACAGGACTGCCGGAGGCGGAAGTTGAGCACCGCATCAAGTTTGCAGCCGGCATAGCCGTCAACGGCGGCCCTTCGTTCGGCAGCGGAGGAGAAGGGTTCAACCGCTTCAACCTCGCGCTTCCCCGTTCCAGGCTGAAGGTCGCATTGCAGCGTCTTGAGCACGCATTCAAGGTCTGACCCCGCCTGGCGGCACAGATGTAATTCCGGCTTCCAATGTTGGATTGAACCCTTGAGACTGAATTCCAACTGTAGCGCTGCGGGAAATGCTGCGACCACGTTGCAAGGACTTGCAGGCGCCTCTGTCGCTTGACTGCCGCGACAGCAGGTTTATGTGCGAGCAGCCGGCAACATCCGGAGGGGCAAGCGATGACAAAAATCACGATCCGCAATCTCGACGATGACGTGAAGAAGCGCCTATGTGAGCGTGCCGCCAAGAACAACCGATCGATGGAGGAGGAGGTGCGCGTTATCCTCAACGCTGCAGTGAGGGATGGAAATGCTGGCTCACGGGGTCTGGCGAGTTTTACGAGCGGGTTATTCGCGCCGCTGGGCGGTGTGGAGCTTGAACTCCCCGACCGCGAACCGATGCGCGATCCTCCGGACTATTCCTGAGAGGTCGAGAAGTTGGGAGGTGTAGCGGACGGCGGTTACCGGAGTGGAACTGAGCGGCATTGCGATCTTGTGCAACCACAGACGGCCAAATGCGCCGGTTGCGGCCTGCTGCCGCTACCTCCCCGGATCCCCTGTCATACTGTTGTCGCTGAACAGAAAGGCGCAAAAACAGGGGCGCTCCACAATCAGGCCGCTCATTTTGGCCTAAGATTGCAGCATCTATTGTATTGACAGGGACTGGCGCCGGACGGCGCAACACCAATCTTCAGATCGCCGAGACAACATCAGTCTTCAAAAAATCGTTGCCCACGAAAAGCAGAGGTGCGTCTGCAGACTTTGCGGCAGCATAGGCAAAGCAATCCCCGAAATTTAACCCTGCAGGATGCACACCTTTTCCCCAAGTGTCGTAGGCCTCTGCAACCAACCTTGCCCCCGCGGCATCCAGGTTCTTGATTTGCATACGCAAACCTCTGACCAAGTCCAACATCTCATCATGCAAGCCACGCCTTGATGCAACAATTAGTGCCTCCGATAGGGTTCCGGCCGACATACAGAATTCACTCTCTCTTTCCAAAATCGAAGCTATTTTGCCCGCCTCAGGCTCTTCGAGGAGCAACGCCATGAGCGCCGAAGTATCAACCACGATCACGCCGGCATACCATCATCATCGTAAAGGAAGTCTTGGCTCTCGGCCGCGCTTGGACCTTTCTTGATTGCCTTTGCGGCTCGGGCACGGATACTTGCAATAAGGTTCGCACGCCTCTTGGCAGAGGGACGATTGTGCAAAGCTATTACCTGCGCAACCGCTTGGCCGTGTCGAGTCAATACAACCTCTTCTCCTGCCTCGGCACGCCGGACCAAATCGGTCAACCGGGCTTTTGCTTCAGTAACTGCTAGTCGCATTTCGGAGTCCTTTTCTTGGTCAAATATGGTCCATCATATGGTCTATTTCAAGCTGCATTTGTCTCCGGCAATGGGCGCGCAACCAAGCTACCGAGCCCTGCCATGCAAAGACAGAAATGACTGACAATGCGATTCACCTGCGCCATGCCGACGGCACTATGGCACAATCCCGGATCAGCCACACACTGCGGAGCGAAGCGGCGGTATCGCGGATAGCAGCGACCCTGTCTCAGGAGGAGTTTGACAGCGGCCGGGCGGGTGGCCAATACATTTGCGAGAATTTCCCTTTCTTCGATGAAGCTGCCCGCAGCTTGCCGGTTGCATGAAGGCACTGGCGACGCAACCGGACAGGGAAGCATCCATCAATCTGCTGCCACCCGCTCGCCTCAAGGGTACAACAGCCTCCGTCTTCTGGATGAGAATGTCGCAGAACCGGTGGGGCTTCCGCGGCGGCTTTCCGGAATTGGCAAACTGGATTTCCGGTTGGTCACCACGGCTGGCGAGCGGGACGTGTGGAACACGCTGATGGAGCGGGAACACCCGCACGGGATGGCCACCTTCGCCGGGTCCCAGACGCACTACCTTGTCGGTTCTGCGTATGGCTGACTGGCGGCGAAGGGTTCCCGGACGCTGAGCTGCAGTTGCCGGCGCGGGACCGCCGGATCGGATTACTTGCCGGCCAAAGGCATACGCACAGGCAAGCTGAGTTGCATGTTGCTGTGTCAAGTTGTCATGAATCGGCAGCCCTGGCTTCCCGGAGCATCGCCAGAACGCTTTTCTCAATAGCACGGAAGCGCCTGGCATGCGGAGCTTGATGATCAATCAGTGGCGAACAAGAAATATGTTTACTTGTCGGACAAATTAGTGAACTCTGCCGCAATGACAGAGACCCTGATGCCGAACTCTGCCGAAATCCTGCCAGCCGGCTCCCTCGTGCAGTCGCTTGCCGATACGCTGGGGCCAAGAGGTTTATTGACGGGAGATCAGATTTCCGAGGCCTACACTCGGGACTGGGCGAATGATCGCACCGGCCAATACCTTGCGGTGGTGCGTCCCCGATCGACGACCGACGTGTCGCGAGTCTGCCGCCTTTGCACTGTTGCAGGCATCGGTATTGTTCCGCAGGGCGGTCACACCGGCCTTGTTGGGGGAGCGCAACGACAAGACGGTGACTGCATCCTCCTGTCAACGCAACGCATGAACGCGATCGAAGAGGTTGATCCCGACAACATGACCTGCACGGTTGAGGCGGGCGTCGTGCTCGAAAACCTGCAGTCGGTTTTGGCCGAGCAGGATCTTCAGTTCGGCGTCTCGATCGGCTCGCAGGGAACTGCCCAGATCGGCGGACTTGTCTCGACGAACGCAGGTGGGGTGCAGGTGGTGCGCCACGGAATGACCGCCAGCAATGTTCTGGGACTGGAACTTGTCCTGGCAGACGGGCGCGTGGTTTCCTCGATCTCGGGGCTGCACAAGGACAACCGGGGGCCGGACCCTCTACGGATCGCAATCGGAGGCGAGGGAGCATTCGGGGTTGTCACCAAAGTGTGCCTGCGCCTGTCAGTCCGGCAAAGGAGATTTGCCACGGCCTATGCGGGCTGTTCGTCATTTGCGGATGCGCTGGCGCTGCTCAAGCATCTGAGACGCGAATGCCACGAAGTGCTTTCCGTATTCGAGGTCATGTCAGAAGCCTGCATGCCGCTTGCGCAGTCGGTCAATCCGAACTTGAAACCGCCACTCGCTGCCCCGGTTCACGTGCTGATACAGCTCTCGTCTGCCATGGATCTGCCCCTCGAAGATCTGATCGTTGACCAGTTGGCGACCGCGATGGATCAGCGGCTGGTGCTGGACGCGGCGATTGCTCAATCGTACGAACAGGCGCGGCGGTTCTGGTCAATTCGCGAGGGCCTTGTCGAAGGCCATTCCCGGCGCGGATTCCATGTTCGCAGCGATGTCTCACTCCGTCTTGGAAGCGTGCCTCAAGCCGTCCTTGAACTCGAGGCTATGCTTGCCAGGGAGTTTCCGGGTTGGATCAGCCAGTCCTACGGGCATCTCGGGGACGGCAACCTGCATTTCAACGCGCTGCCACCCGAGGGCATGGCCGAAGTTGAAGCGCGTTCAATCGGTCAGTTTATCGAGGCGCGGATATTCAGTATCGTTCTCGACCTTGAAGGCTCGTTCTCCGCAGAACATGGCATCGGACGCAGCAAGGCAACATGGTTTCAGAAGGCCCTTCCCGATCGTCACGAGTTGCTGAGGCGATACAAGAGCGTGCTTGATCCCAACGGTATCATGAACCCGGGTTGCATGGTCTCGATCAAGGAGGTTGCGGATTGAGAAGACCTTCGACAGCAATCGGCACACCCGAACCACTGTCGGTCCGCGTGGCCCATCATTTGAGTCGCGAGATCCGCTCGGGCCGAATTGCTCCTGAAAGCCGACTGCCAACCGAACACGCACTTGCAGAAGACCTGGGCGTCAGTCGCAATGTCGTGCGGGAGGCACTGTCACAACTGCGCGCCGACGGCCTCGTCTATGTTCGTCAGGGTGCCGGATCGTTCGCACTCTCACCCGAAGACAGCAAAGTGATCCGGCTTGATCCCTTGTCGCTGGGCGAAGCTTCCGATGCCGGTCAACTCTTCGAGTTGCGAGCCATCCTCGAAACGGAGGCTGCCGGCATGGCAGCGACGAGAATAGGGCGGAGCGGGCTGAGCAGATTGGAACAGGCACTCGCCCGCATGCGAGGCCGTGAACGCACACGCGATGACTCCGTCGCGGCGGACCTGGAGTTTCACCGGGAAATCGGCAAGGCGACCGGCAATTCCTACATTCTGACGTTCACCGCCTACATCGCAGGCCAGATCCGGGACACGATCTACCTTGCACGACGTGCCCAACCGATCGATGTGGTCGTCGATGAAACGATTGCCGAGCACGAAGAGATCCTGAAAGCACTGCGAAAGGCTGACAAGGCACTCGCTCGCGATGCGATGCGCCGCCACATCCTGCGCTCGGGCGTCCGTGCCGGTGCGCGTCTTCCCGTACATTTGAGAGGAGAGGCAGCATGAGCCTTGGAAAACTCCGTTTTGTCACAGACATTTGCCTGCTGGTGGATGACATCGAACGAACGGTGGAATTCTACACCACGAAGCTCGACTTCACCCTGCGCCGCCGCGCAGAAGGATTTGCCGATTTCGATATGCCAGGCGTCACACTGGCAGCATGGGAAATCGGCCACATCAGTTCCCACACGGGTGTACCCGACATTCCCGAACGCGCAGGCCACAAGACCTGTGTAGCAGTCGAACTGCCAAGTCCCCAGGACGTCGACCGGCTGTATGCCGATCTGAAAGCGAGAGATGTCCCTTTCCAGGGTCCTCCGACTGATCACATCTGGAACGCGCACTGTGCCTATTTCTATGACCCGGACGGAACGGTCTGGGAACTCTACGCCTGGCTTGACGGGGGGCCTGGCGATTATCACGACCCGGAAAAATACGAGAAACCGACAGGAGGTTGAAATGAACAGATTCTCGAACATGTCTCGCCGACGCTTCATGCAAACGGGCAGTGGCGTCGTCGTCGCAAGTGCATTTGGAGGCGCCATCAGCCTGGTTCTTCCGGACAAGGCCAGCGCCATGGGCGCAAAGGTTGTCATCAAGTATGACTGGCTGATGTCGAATGGCCAGATTGGCGATATCGTTGCGGCCGAAAAAGGGATCTACGAGGCGGCCGGACTTGATGTGGAATTCGCTCCAGGCGGACCGAATTCTGCTACAGTTCCACCGGTGATTTCGGGCGCGGCCACCTTGGGCCAGTTTTCCGAGACACCGCAACTGTTCAACGCCCGCGCTGGGGGAGTTCCAGTCAAGATTCTCGCCTGCGGTTACCGGACGGGACCGTATGCGCTGACATCCAAGCCGGACAAACCGCTCCGGAACATCGAAGATCTGCAGAATTTGCGTGTCGGCGTACAGCCAACGGCGAGGTTCCTGATCGATGCAATCGCAGCAAAGCATGGAATACCGGTCGAGAACATTACCGTCGTGCCAGTGGGCTTCGACAAGTCACCGCTAGTGGCAGGCGAGGTCGACGCTATCGGTGGATGGATCACCAACACGCAAGCGCTCAGTGTTGTCGGCGACGACCGGATCGACCTGCTCGTCAGCGACCTTGGGCTTGAATCCTATGCGGATGTCTATTTCGCGACTGACGATGCGGTTGAAAGCAATGCTGAACAGTTGGCCACTTTCATCGGCGCCACGGCACAGGGTTGGGGCTGGGTACATGCCAATCCGTCCGAGGCTGTGGAAGTAATGGTCAATGCAGTCGACGGGCTCGATCTTGAGTGGGAGCACAGAACTATCGATCTCGTGTTGAGCCTCAGCTTCGACGAAGACACAGCCCGCGATGGCTGGGGAACGTTCGATCCGGCGAGCCTGGAGGCACAACTGTCGATCTACGACCAGATCGGACAGTACCCGAACGGGCGGCCGAGCCTTGATGAAGTCCACACCACAGCCATCCTCGAGATGACGGCGGACGTTCGTCCAAAGCTTGGTGCACCTGTCTGAACGTGAACGAAACGGCGATCGGCGCGGAGCGGCTTGAGGTCGGATACCGCGACGGACGGTTCGGCGTGACCGTCCTGCGCGATGTGGACCTGACGGTCCCATGCGGCGAGTTTTTGACCATCCTTGGCCCGTCAGGCTGCGGAAAATCGACCCTGCTTCGCGTCATCGCCAACCTGCTGGATCCGATTGGCGGGCGGATAACCGTGCTTGGAACCACCGCGGCCAATGCACGGACCGCCCGCAAGACAGGCTTCGTCTTCCAGGATGCAACCCTCTTGCCGTGGCGTTCAGTTGTACAGAACATCCGTCTTCCCGCTGATGTGGGCGGCCGACAGGCCAAACCGATCAGCAATTCCCGGATCGATGACGTCATGGCGCTATTGGGACTCTCCGGCCTTGAGCGCAGGTATCCCTCGCAACTGTCAGGCGGCCAGCGTCAGCGTGTCGCCATTGCGCGTGCCCTGATCGACGAACCGGAAATTCTCCTGATGGACGAGCCGTTCGGCGCTCTTGATGAGATTACCCGGGACCGGTTGAACGATGAATTGCTCAGCATATGGCGCAAGACAGGGACGACCATACTGTTCGTGACCCATTCGATCGAGGAGGCGGTCTACCTCGGTCAACGGATCATGGTATTGGGGGCCAATCCGGGGCGCATTCTCAGCATTCGCGACCTGCGTCCGATCAAGTCGGCCGAAAATGCCTGCCGGCGCGAAGATCCCGCCATCGTCGAGGAAATCGCCCTTCAACGCCGGCTGTTGGCGGAAGCATCATGACCAGATTGGTGCACTTCCTTGCCCCGATGATCGGCGCCATTTCGATAATTGCCGCTTGGCAGTTCCTGTTGCCACTGTCTGGCGTGCCAGCTTACATCGCTCCGACACCGACCCGGATCCTTTCGGTGTTCGTGAACCAAACGGACCTGATACTCTCGAATTTCAGGCCAACCGCAACCGAAGCCTTGGCGGGATTTGCCTTCGGAAACCTTGCGGCGGTCCTGTTCGCTATCGTCTTTGCCTACGCGCGCTTCATTCGCATGGCCTATTTCCCCGTGGTTCTGTTCTTTAACACCATTCCAATTTTGGCGCTGTCGCCGATCATCATCCTGATCTTCGGATTGGGCATGACCCCCAAGATCATCATCGCTGCCATCATCTGCTTTTTCCCGACTTTGGTGAACATGATCCGGGGACTGGCTTCGGCCAGCGTTCACGAAGAGGAACTGTTCCATATGCTCTCGGCTACAAGGTTCGAGACATTTCTTCGGCTGCATCTGCCACGATCCCTGCCGATGCTGTTTTCTTCGCTTCGCATTGCTTCGGCGACCGCAGTCATTGGCGCAATCGTGGGGGAATGGATCGGTGCCGATAAGGGACTGGGTGCCCTGATCATTCAGGCTACCTTCAACTACCAGTCCGACCGGCTTTATGCGGCCATCGTTGCGTCGTCGTCGCTTTCGATTGCGCTCTTTGCAATTGTAGCCTTGGCCGAAGCGCGGGTCATGCGAGGGTGGAACAATTGAGAAGAAGGATGGGGCAGTTTCGTTGATCCTGATCAACCCGGCACGAAACTCGCCGCCAAGTGCACCAACTGCACCCGAGTTGCGAACTTTTGGAATTGAACGAAGCTGATGCCAGCCAGGATTCACGGCGGCCTATTGGAATTCCACCGGTTGGAACAGTTGCACATCGCGCGCTACTGCTGTGACCTTGCCAGCGGCGCGAATGACATTATGAAAGTGGGAAGGAATGGCGCAATCGGAGGAATGGGCAAAGCCGCGGAATGAAAGCGATGCAAACAACAGGCGACAAATTGAGAGCCATGGGACTGCCGGAAAGCAGGGCCACGGCATTGCTGCGGCCATTTTGTGCACAAGTTGGGCGAGGAGATCCCGGTCCAGATGGAGCCAGACCACGCAAGCCGGCATTTGTGGGCCTGGATTCAGGGTCGGCAGGATGCTGACGGCCAGCCATGGCAACACCGTGGCTCTTGGCTCATGCGGTAGTTGATCAAACCGGCATGCATTTTGCCACGGTGCTCTACTGTTGACCTGTGCATACTGCGACGCCATTTCCCATGAATTCCAATCCTGCTGGGCAACAGATGTGAGTGAACGTGCTGCAATATCTTGATTTCGAAACAGAGCTTGCTGAAATTGAAAGCGAAGCTGACCAGTTGCGCGCCATTGAGGCCCCTCAGCGCAAGGCCGAGGTCAACCGCAAGCTGAAGTCGCTGGACCGCAAGGCCGACACGCTCCTCAAGAAGCTCTATGGCCGCATGCAGCCTTGGCAGAAATGCCAGGTGGCGCGGCATCCTGCCCGTCCGAGATGCCGGGACTATCTTGCAAATCTGTTCACGGACCATGTCGACTTGGCAGGGGACCGCGGGTTCTCGGATGACACGGCAGTGACTGGCTGCCTTGCCCGCCTGGATGGCAAGCCGATGGTGGTGATCGGCAACGAAAAGGGTCACGATACGAAATCGCGTCTGGAACATAATTTCGGCATGGCCCGCCCCGAAGGCTACAGGAAGGCCATCCGGCTCATGGATTTGGCAGACCGGTTCGGATTGCCCGTGGTTACGATCGTGGACACGCCTGGCGCCTATCCGGGCAAGGGGGCCGAGGAGCGCGGCCAGGCGGAAGCGATCGCGCGAGCTACCGAGCGTTGCCTGATGCTGAATGTTCCCATCGTCTCCGTGATCATTGGCGAGGGTGGCTCCGGCGGCGCCGTGGCGCTGGCATCTGCCGACCGCACTGCAATGCTGGAGCATTCGATCTATTCCGTCATCAGTCCCGAGGGCTGCGCATCCATCCTGTGGAAGGACGCCGAAAAGATGCAGGAGGCCGCTGAGGCGCTACGCCTGACAGCACAGGACCTGCATGGACTGGGCATTATCGACCGGATCGTGGACGAACCTGTCGGTGGCGCCCATCGTAATCACAGGGAGGCCATTGCGGCAGTCGGCGCAGCGTTGGAGGAGATGCTGGACGAGGTTTGTGGCATGAAGCCCACAGAGAGACTCAATCAGCGCCACGATAAGTTTCTTGCGATGGGAGCTTCGAATGGCTGACTGCCGGCGCCGGTTCTGGCAACTCACCGTCATAGCCCGCTTCGCGCATCAACCGGTTTGACCCGGCTTCAACAACTTCCTCCACCAGTTGCAAGAATTCCTCCGGGGGCTGGCCGGCAGGAATAGGATCAAGGAACTCGACAACAGCCGTTCCCGGCTTCCGCAGAATTCCCAATCGCGGCCAGAACAACCCGACGTTCGTGGCAACAGGAACGCACGGTACGTTCATGTTCTCGTAGAGCACGGAGGCGCCGATCCTGTAGGGGAGCCAGGCACCGGGCGCCACGCGGGTGCCCTGCGGATAGATGACGAGCTGCGCATTCTCCCGACTGGCCGACGTCAACCCGTCAAGCATTTGCCTCACCGCCTGGCTGCCCTTGCTGCGATCAATTGCAATGCAGCCGATTCGCTTGGCAAAATACCCCACGATCGGAGCCTGAAGCAGTTGCCGTTTCATGACGAAACGAGGCTCTTCGATGCAGTTGCAGATCATCAAGATGTCCAGAAACGACTGATGCTTGGCACAGACAAGCACTCGGCCAGACGGAACATTTCCCCGGATTTCCGTCTTCAGGCCGACCATTATCCGGGCGCTAGACATGACCCAACGGCAGTAGGTTCGAATTCCCCTGTATGCCCACTCGGGAGCGATCATGGCGCGTGGCATGTAGTAGATGGCCATGAATGCCATGACCAAATACATCTGGAAGACAAACAACAGCGAGCGGACCCACTGAAGAGAACTCACTTTTCTCACCATGTATCTGGCGTCCTTGAAGCAGTTGGCCTCATTCTCAAACGACGGCGCCCGGGTACCGTCACTTTGCCGCTTCTACTTCATCGCAGTGCTGAAGACACATACGGTCGTTATCCTTTGCCAAGCGTGGCGCCTTCATTGATCCGAACTGCTGCTGGCCGGCAGTATAGCGGCTCGCGATGGACACCAGAACCTTGATGAACAGCCACTGTGACAGGAAACAATGGGACTGCCACGGCAGTGACAAAAACCAACCCGACATGAGAGTTCCATTGCCTGAAGCTCATCGATTATGGCCACGTAGCATCCTCAACAGAGAGAGCATGAAGGATCGCAGTTGCTGAACGGATGCTTGAGAGTAGTTCAAATCCGGCGCAAACTCGCGAACCGCATTACTCGACGCTCATGAAGCTCCGGCTGCGACATGTGCCATGAGCGTCAAGGACCCCTGACCCTTTGGGCCATTGGACGCGCCCCTGAATGCACTGATCAAGCCAGAACTGCTGGCACCCATGATCCGGGAACCGACGCGAGTCTGTAACACTTCGCTATGAGTTGGTAATCTGATTGGCCACTGGTCGTCCAACCGATTGCCTGTTGCGCTGGTTCATCTTGGATCATTCGGCGCTGGGGAGTCAGCAGGATTGCGAAAGGCACGGCAGGGAACTATCCAACTCCCGCTTCACTGGCGGGGATTGCAGAATGGAGACGCCAGCAATTGACCATTGAGCCTGACAGCATGAACCGCCCAATAGCAGCTTGCATGCGGATTGCCGCCATCCATCAGAAATGCAGCCATGACTGAAGGCGAAAAGCAGTCCGCTAAACCGGAGGGAAAGGTTCCTGAAAACACCGGTGGCGAACCATCGGACATGTACAGCTTGCTGCGCGACGAAGCGAAAGTCTCGACTGAATTGCGCAAGCATTCCATCGGTGAAACCACCGATGGCGACGCCGTTGCGGCCCGCAAAGAGAAGAGTTCCCCATCGGAGGCCGTCAGCAGGCCGCCCACAAAACGCACCGGGGGGTCCATCTGGCCAGCTTTCGTCATCGTGGTGCTGGTTGCAGCGCTTTGGATTGCGTTTGAATTCAATGAACAGTTGATTGAGCAGTTTCCTGAGGCGGGACCATGGCTCCAAACCTACAAGGAATTCGTCCTTGAGAGTGCTCAGGCTACCGCCGAGTATGTCGAACAATTCCGTACTGGTGGCGACGGATAACACTGCTCGGGCATTGTGCATATGACGCCTACGGCTGGCCTGCTTGCGGGCTTCGAGACGGCAAGAACTGCCAGTCGAGCAATCACTGTCACTCAGTAGAGGTCAAGCAGCCGTTTCAGGTAGTCGCGTTCAAACTCTGTCCGCTCTGGTTCTCCAACGCGCCTGCGGATCTCCTGTCGCAGCTCCTGGGAACGGCGCCGAACCAGCTCATCCGGGACAAGCAGACTGCCAACTCCGGCAAACCTGCCCCCCCTGCGCCTTCCGAGCGGATCCGTAGCGACCTCACCTGATCCCGGCGGTCCGCCATAACTTGCTCCAGTCCGCTCGTCTTGCTCCCTCCCCAGAGAGCGAATTCCTCTGCCGAGTGCCTCCAGTGCTTCGGATTGTTCCAGCAGAGCACCTTCAAACTCGTTCCGGTTCAATTGATCCCTTGCCCGGGTCATGGCGCGCGCGGCCTGCTCGAAATCCCGATAAGCGTCCCGGTTGTTCAGACCCTGGTCAGCCAGGCGGCGCATCTGTTGGCGAAGCTCTTGCCTCAACGCCTCCTGCCGTTCCGCTACGCCGCTTCCTTGCCCGGGGCCAAGTTCTCCATCTGCCGACATGCCTTGACCTTGTTCGCGTGCTGTCGGCTGTCCGCTGCCGATGCTGCCCTCTCCCTGTCCTTCCTGCAGCATCCTGAACGCTTCGTCCGCAAGACCTTGCTGACGTTGAAGAGTACCCCCAAACCCCTGCATTGACTGCTGAAGTCCGCCGCCGGAGCCCGGTCCCGACCGTCTTGATGCCACCATGTTTTCTGTAAGGCGGCGCAATTGTTCAAGGAAGAGGCCTGCTTCAGCAGTCCGGCCTTCAGCCAGCAGCCTTGCAAGCTGTTCCATCATCCTCTGGAGCATTGATTGATCGATTTCGCGCATCTCTCCGAACTCAGCAAAGCTCTGTTGATCTTGGCCTGCCTGTTCACCAGCCTGTTGCGCCATTTTCGCCAATTCAGCCATGAATTGCTCAAGTGCCCGGCGGTACTCTTCTTCAAGGCGCATGATTTCTTCGCGGGATGCACCCCTATCAATTGCGTCCGCGAGGCGTTGCGCCGCTTCTGCAAGGCGCATCCGGCTGTTTCCGAGATCCCCTTCCTCCAACTCGATCGCAGTGTTCCACAAAAGGTCTTCGACCGCGTCCCGAACATCGTCCTTCAGGATTTCACCCCGTTCCGCCTCCAGCAGATTGATCGAGATTTTCGTGGTCAAATATGCGGAGTAGTTCTCAAAGTCCTCTGATGGATCCTGTGAAATTGCGCGCAGGACTCTGGAGACCCTATCGCTGTTTTCCCGGTTCCAGAGCAGGTCGCGGCGCTGTTCAACAACGGCAGTTGCTGCGGGGTTGAAAAAGACCCGTCCCGGCATGGCTGAAACCGGAAAGGCGAGCGAAGCCGTCTGTCCAGCTGAATCCGATGCCATTGCCACAAGTTCGACCGGAAGGCCTGCCCACGGGTGGTCGCTGAAGTCTCCGGAAAACTCGGTCTCAATTTTGCGGCCTTGCCTCCCGTAGGGAAGGGGCATTCCGTACTGGCGGCTTAATTCTCCCTCCGGATCAAGTTCTAGCCCATAAGATCTTTCGACCATTGTTGGATCAAGCCGAACGTCAAGCTGGGCATCGGCAATTCCGTAATCGTCTTCCAAGGTGAAACCGATAAAGGTCCGTCCGAATGGCCCAGTCTGTATGTCGCTGGTCAGTGCCACAGTCGGTGGTTCGTCCGGAACCGCAATAAACTCCCGACGGAATAATTCGCCGCCAACAGCTTCCAGTTCAAACCAGCCATCCTGATCGATTGTCCATTCGGGCAAATCCTCAGCCGCTCCAGCAGTCCGGGACACGGAGGCGCTGATCGAATAGTCTTCCGGATTGCCATAGGTTCGAACTGACAACCGGCTCCCGGCTGGTACAGGCAATGGAGCATCCCCGGCCGTTTCGTTCAGATAGATTGCCGACGCGCCTGTATAGGGAGGCGGCTCGATCCACGCATCGAACGCTCCTACCGGAACCGCATCCACAATGCCCGCTGTTTCGTTTGCCGATGTATCGGACGAAACAACCATTTGGACATCAGGAGCAAACAGAAACGCAATCACAAAGGCGGTTGCAGCGATATAGCGCAAGGACCAACGGTCCCGGCTTGCCAGACGCATGTCAGGGGGAACCGGGCGGGCAGTTCCAGCGGCGATTGCTGTCCTTTCCTGGTGCAGGAGCCAGAGTTGCCTGGAACCCGCATCGTCAAGGCCACTAGCCTGACGGTCTCCAAGCATTTCGAGTGGCCGTTGTGGAGTGTGCGAGTCGATTCTCGCAACTGCTTCGGAGCGGATGGGAATTTGGAACCTCGCAAGTCCCACAACAGCGAGCGCTGCACTCAGGACGGCAGGAATTGTCCATGCCAGGTTGGCAAACTCGATCCCGCCAAGCGGTGCCAGTTTCCAGACGACCAAGGTGGCCAGGAGCGCTGACCAGGCAGGCCAAAAGCAGGCTGCAACACGCTCGGCAACCATACCTGCAAGCGTCAGCCGAATCCGCCGGGACAGACCGGGGACTCCGGCTAGTGTGGCATTGTCAAATTTCCTGTCTAGTTCTAACATTTTCCGCTCTGCCAAGTCTGGCAAGAAGCTCGCTGAAATCGATCCCGATCGCCTTAATCTGCTCGCCTAAAGTATGCACAGCATACGGGAATTGAACCGACAGGCAATCGAACATCCAAGTATGCAGCGACAGCTTCAAACTCAAAGACGAAGCCAATCCTAGGCAGGACAGGTTGCTTCTTGTTGTTGTATGATGGCCAACTGCTGCGGATTGCACGCCTAGCTTCATCCAGTTACATCCGACTGTAGGTTGAATAAGGCATCACCTACCAATGATATCCAACAACAGCACAAGGGAAACATCCAAGACGAATGCGGTCCTTGGGAGAATCTCAAGACAACTCACTCTAATCGCTGCACGAATACAGCAACTGCCGAATAGGAAGGCCTCCGTTGTCACGGGGGTGGCGACCAGCACTCTGACGAGCACAGCCTTTTATGCGACCCTGACAGGGTCAGTCGGTGCACTCGGAACTGCATCGACTGGAGCTGCGATAGCTGGGCTAAGTGGAGCAGCGAAGACTACGGCAACCCTGTTCTGGATTGGTAATCTCTTTTTGGGTGGAGTCGCTACCGGCACAGTAGTACTTGGTGTTGGGGCGGTCGGAGCAGGAATATACGGATCAACCAAGGTTAAAAAGGCCCTGCACGGTAAAGTGCGGCGCATCAAGGATCTTTCTGATCACGAAGTGAAGATCCTCTGTGCGATTGGCAAACTCCAGGTACCCATCACCAGAGCAATGTATACAGATGAAAAAATCAGTCAGCGGGAACTTAAGTCGTTCTGGAGAATTGGAGTGTCACCGTTAATCACGGAGGTCGAAGCTGCAATTGCGAATGGCTGCTTTGAGAAGCTGACCAAATACAACCGATTCCTGCTGCGCGGCGATGTGAATGTGCTCAAGAAGATTGAAGAAAGGCTGTAGTGAGAATGATCAAGAAGAGCGTGGTGCTTTCAATCGCAGTGACCTTCCAACAACTCATGATGGATGACAACAACCAGTGGACCTTTGAGCAGCAACTGGTATTGCAAGCACTGCGTCGCAGCAGTCCTTCACTCAGTGACGCCTCGGAAGCACAGCTTGGTGAATATTTGAGGGGTCTTGACCCAGAGCAAATCAGCGGTGTCGCGTCCAACGTCAAGGGCATCTTCCACGAGTTGTTGGTCGAGCATTTCGAAAACACTGACGGCGACCAGGTAACTGCCCAAATATTTGAGTCAACCAATCATCCTGGCGCAGACATCGAGTTCTTTGTTGATGGCACTGTCATTCGTGAAATTCAATTGAAGGCCGTATCGAGCCCCCGAGAGATTCTGGAGCATTTCGAACAATATCCTGAAATTGATGTCTTGGTTACCTCAGAAGTATACCAGAAACTACATGGACAGCTCGGAGCACAGCTGGAGAGCTCGGGCATCAGCAACGAGGAACTCACCAAGATCACGAACGAAGCGCTTGAAGAACTCGCAGGAGAAGGGCTTGAAGATGTCCTTCAAGACGGTGTCGTTACTTCATCGATTGTTGGCGGGGCGTTGGTAGCCAAGGCCATATTGACAGGAAAGCAATTTGAACCGGAAGAGGCGAGGGCAACTCTTGAACTGATGGGTGTTGGAGCCGGCACTGCCCTGACTATTGACGCACTCCTGAATCTCGTATGACAAGTCAAGTGGACTCGCGAAATTTCGAGTGCACCCTGCGGACTCTTGCCACTGCTGTCCAAAGTACCACAACTGCCCAATTGTCCAACTGTCAAACCCAGACTGGAACACTATCACGCGCAATCATCTCGTCGATGCTCGGACGGGGGCGTATTACGGCAAACTGGTTCCCCTTCACCAACACCTCAGGCGTAAGCGGCCTGGTGTTGTATTCGGACGCCATGACCGCGCCATAGGCACCAGCACTCATGAACGCGACGAGGTCCCCAGCCTGCTGGATCGGCATCTGTCTCTGGACTGCGAAGGTGTCCCCCGTCTCGCAGACCGGGCCGACAACATCCAGGGGCGCGTCGCCGGTTGATGAACCTGGGACAACCGGCATTATCTCGTGATGCGCATCATACATGGCAGGCCGAAGCAGGTCATTCATGGCGGCATCAACCACCAGAAACTGCCTGTCTTGCCCCTGCTTGAGGTAGACCACAGATGCAAGCAGCAGGCCGGCCGCGCCCACGATCAGTCGGCCGGGTTCGATTTCCAATTCGCAACCCAATTCTCCGACGGTTTGCCGTATGAGTTCGCACCATTGCTCTACGGAAGGTGGTTCAGGCAGCCGCCTGTCGTACGAGATTCCTAGTCCTCCGCCCAAGTCAAGCCGGGTGATCGAATGACCGTCAGCGCGCAGCACCCGCACAAGATCTGCCGCTGTGGTATAGGCCTCCCGGAAAGGCTCAAGCGAAGTCAGTTGCGAGCCGATATGCATGTCAACGCCAACAACCTGCAAACCCGGCATTGCGGCCGCCGCGGCATATACCGCCCTCGCTCGCGAGACAGGAATTCCGAACTTGTTCTCGGACTTGCCAGTCGAAATCTTGCGGTGTGTCCTGGCATCGACATCCGGATTGACCCGCAATGCCACAGGAGCAGTCCGTCCTGTTGATAGCGCTACCGCATTGAGAACGGCAAGTTCCGGTTCGCTTTCGGCATTGAAGTGCCGGACTCCTGCATCCAGCGCCGAGCGCATCTCGGAGCGGGTCTTGCCAACTCCCGAGAATACAATGCGCTCGCCCGGAACTCCGGCGGCGAGCACTCTGGCGATTTCTCCGCCTGAAACAGCATCGAACCCCGATCCCAGACCGGAAAGGAGCTTGATGATCGCCTGGTTGGAATTGGCCTTCAGCGCATAGCAGATCTGATGGTCCAGCCCGGCAAGGCCATCGGACAGCCGCTCGTACTGCCGGGCGATGCCCGAGGCCGAATAGACATAGGCCGGCGTGCCAACGGCAGCCGCTATATCCGGCAGTGGCACATCTTCCGCGTGCAGCACACCGTTGCGCAATTCAAAACAGTTCACGTGAAATCGTAGCTCCAGAGCCGGCTTGGTGCGGCTTCAGCCCTCGTCCCCGTACCGTTCATCGGTCTCGGCTTCCTCTGTTGGGTCACCGGGAGGGACAGGATCCCCCTTCACGCCACAGGACGCGACCAGTACCAACGTCATCAGGATCAGAAATCCCCGCATTTGAGTTTCTCCCTCCACAATTCGACCTGTTCCCTTACCCGGACCGGAGAAGTGCCTCCATAACTCGTGCGGCTCTCAACCGAATATCTTGCGTCCAGGACCTTGGCCGCAGAACCGGTTATGGCGTCGCTGACGGATTGAAGGTCATCCAGCGGCAGTTCTTCAAGACCGCATTCTCTTTCCTCAGCAAGTCTTACGAGCCTGCCGGTAATGTGATGGGCCTCGCGGAATGGAATGTTGGCTACGCGAACAAGCCAATCAGTCAGATCGGTTGCCGTCGAATAGCCAGCCCCCGCCGCGGCCGCCAACCGGTCAGGGTTGGGCGTCAGATCCTTGATGGTTCCGGTCATGGCTGCGATGGCAAGGCCGAGTGTGTCCGCGGCATCGAACACCTGCTCCTTGTCCTCCTGCAGATCCTTCGAATAGGCGAGCGGCAATGCCTTGATGACGGTCAGCATCGCAATAAGCGAACCGTTGATCCTTCCGGCCTTCGCCCTTACCAATTCAGCCGCGTCAGGGTTGCGCTTCTGCGGCATGATGGACGAGCCAGTCGTGAAGCTGTCTCCGAGCGTGGCAAACCTGAACTGCGTCGAGGTCCAGAGGACAATCTCCTCAGCCAGCCGCGACAGGTTTGACGCGCAGATTGCTGCGGCCGCCAGATACTCCGCAGCGAAATCCCGGGCGCTGACCGCGTCCATCGAGTTCGCCATCGGCCGGTCAAATCCCAACTCCTGTGCCGTGGAGTCACGGTCCACCGGGAAGGATGTGCCTGCAAGCGCCGCTGAACCCAGTGGCGACTCGTTCATGCGGGCGCGCGCGTCGCGGAACCTGCCCGCATCCCTTGCGAACATCTCTGCATAGGCGAGCATGTGGTGCCCCCAGGTCACCGGCTGTGCAGCCTGCAAATGGGTGAATCCGGGCATGACGAAGCCTGCGCCTTCACTGGCCTGATCAACCAGCGCCTCTATCAAGCCGGAGAGATCCGAAATGGCAGCGTCCGCTTTCTCCCGTACCCACATGCGGAAGTCGGTGGCGACCTGGTCGTTCCTGCTTCTGGCAGTGTGAAGCCGGCCGGCTGGCCGGCCGATGATCTCCTCCAGCCTCGACTCCACATTCATGTGGATATCCTCAAGGGCATCAGAAAAGGGGAAGTTGCCCGCTTCTATTTCTGAACTTATCTTGAGCAGGCCTTGTTCAATTGCCTCGGCATCGCCAGACTCGAGGATCCCCTGTTGGGCCAACATTCGTGAATGAGCCAAGGAGCCTTCAATGTCCTGCTTCCAGAGCCGTTTGTCGTACCGGATTGAAGCATTCAACACCTGCATGAGGTCATCCGGTCCATCCGTGAACCGGCCGCCTCTCATCTTGTCTGCCATTCTGTTGTCCGTTGTGAAACGGCTTCGAAGCCTTGTTGAACGAGCAGCCCTCGCGAGCATCGCGTTGGTTCTATACGCAGTGGCTGGTGCCAGCGCAATTTCGGCGGAAAACGGTCCACCCAACACGGAGTACTTGATGGGTGTCCGGGACGGAAACATGAATCGCCTTATTGTCCATGATGAGCCCAGTCTGGTTCCGGATGTCGCATTTACAAACTGGTCAGGCGAAGCCATGACGATCAGGGATTTCGAGGGTAGGGCATTGGTTGTCAATTTCTGGGCGACCTGGTGTGGCCCCTGTGCCAAGGAAATGCCATCCCTCTACCGGCTTCAGCAACAATTCAATCGTGAGAGTGTTCTTGTTCTGGCTGTCGCAAGCGGCCGCAATCCACCAGACAAGGTCGAACACTTTCTTCGTAAGCACGAAGTCGAGGAGTTGACGGTGGTATTCGACCAGCTGGCAAAATTCTCTGGCGCCAACTCGGTCCGTTCTTTACCCGTCACGCTTCTGGTTGACCGGCAGGGCTACGAAGTTGCCAGATATCTTGGTGATACCGAATGGGATACCTGGGAAGCCCTTAGAGCGGTCAGTATGCTGGCTGAACTGTATTGAACCCCATTGCCGCGATAGGCGGCTAGGACTCATCATGCGGAAAGCACGCTTTCGAGCGGCGGCTTTGGGAATGGAAACGCAAACTGATGCAGTGTTTATTTTTCGGCAGGCACTATGTTGCGCTGGCTCCGGATGACCGTTCCAGGCGACAGTTTGGAGCGAGTGCCCGCAATCTGACAGGAGGCACCTGAAATGGACTTTACAGGCCGTGCGGGAGTTATAACCGGTGGCGCCCAAGGCATCGGCAAGGCTGTTGCCAGCCGCCTTGCGAGTGCCGGGGCGAGAGTTGCCATCTGGGACATCGACAAAGAACTGGCAGAACGGACGGCATCAAACCTCGGGAATGAAGCGATTGCGCTACAAGCCGATATTGCAAACCGGGACTCCGTCGAGTCTGCTGCAAATGACACGATTGCAAGGTTCGGCCGGGTAGACTTCCTAGTCAATTCCGCCGGCATTGCCGGAATGAATGAAACAGTCGAAGAATATCCGGTGGATGAATTCGAGCGGATACTCGCAATCAATCTCACTGGGACATTCCTGGTGAACAAGGCTGTGGTTCCGGTCATGCGCAAGGCCAACTATGGCCGCATCGTCAATGTCGCAAGCATTGCCGGCAAGGAAGGCAATCCCAATGCTTCCGCCTATTCGGCGTCAAAGGCAGGCGTGATCGGTTTCACCAAATCACTCGGCAAGGAACTCGCAGGCTGCAACATCTCGGTCAACTGCGTGACGCCAGCCGCGGCCAGAACCCGGATATTCGATCAGATGTCCGAGGAACACATCGAGTACATGTTGTCGAAGATACCGCGCAACCGTTTCCTGGAGGTTGAGGAAGCCGCAGCAATGATCTGTTGGCTTGTATCGGAGGAAAACAGCTTCACGACCGGCGCTGTATTCGACCTGTCTGGCGGTAGAGCCACTTACTGAAGCAGGTGCCGCCCCCCGAACAGAGCCATCGGCATAACTGATCCGGAATTCGGGCTTTCCGGTTTGAAGATGCGTTGGCCCATTCTCCGTTAGTGCGTTTGCCCAGATAACTGGCGAGGCAATACGGGCGGACCGCGACAGGTTGGTCCCTTATCGGCAAGCGTGTTCACGGAACGGAAATTGCTACAGCTGCAAAATAAATTGCTGCAATGCAGCATTTTTGGCTTGAATCACACTATGGTGGACCCTATTGCATGTGGATGGCGGGTCAAATCTCCAACCGGCCCCCCGCCCCGGACTTTAACAGCAGGAAATCCAGAAAATGACGAATGTCGTGATCGCATCCGCTGCCCGCACCGCCGTTGGCAGTTTCAGCGGTGCTTTTGCCAACACGCCCGCCCATGAACTGGGCGCAAAAGTGCTCGAAGCCGTGGTCGAACGGGCCGGTGTCGACAAGGCTGATGTGTCCGAGACAATTCTTGGACAGGTGCTCTCGGCCGGTGAAGGCCAGAACCCGGCACGGCAGGCGCACATGGCAGCCGGGCTGCCCGTGGAGAGCACGGCATGGGGAATTAACCAGGTTTGCGGTTCAGGCCTTCGCGCTGTCGCCATCGGAGCGCAGCACATTCAACTCGGCGATGCGGATATCGTCGCCGCCGGTGGCCAGGAAAACATGAGCATGTCGCCTCATGTCGTTCACCTCCGCTCCGGCAAGAAAATGGGCAACCTCGAGTTCGTCGATTCAATGATAAAGGACGGCCTCTGGGACGCCTTCAACGGCTATCACATGGGTGTCACAGCCGAAAATGTGGCGCGGGACTGGCAGATCAGCCGCGACCAGCAAGACGGATTTGCACTTGCATCGCAAAACAAGGCGGAAGCCGCGCAGAAGGATGGCAAGTTCAAGGATGAAATCGTCCCGGTGACCGTGGTTGCGCGACGCAAGGAGACAATTGTCGATGGCGACGAGTACATCCGCCACGGCGCCACCCTGGACGGCATGCAGAAGTTGCGGCCAGCCTTCGACAAGGAAGGAAGCGTAACCGCAGCCAATGCATCCGGGATCAATGATGGCGCCGCCGCCGTGCTGCTCATGTCATCCGAAGAAGCAGAACGCAGGGGCATTGAACCGCTCGCCCGGATCGTATCCTACGCCACTGCCGGCCTGGACCCGTCAGTCATGGGCATGGGCCCCGTCCATGCATCCCGCAAGGCGCTGGAAAAGGCCGGATGGACGGTAAGCGACCTCGACCTGGTTGAAGCCAACGAAGCGTTTGCTGCCCAGGCCTGCGCCGTCAACAAGGACATGGGTTGGGATCCTGAAATAGTGAACGTCAATGGCGGCGCCATTGCCATCGGCCACCCGATCGGCGCTTCCGGATGCCGGATCCTCAACACGCTTCTTTACGAAATGCGGCGCCGGGACGCCAAACGCGGTCTCGCTACACTTTGCATCGGCGGTGGCATGGGTGTCGCCATGTGCGTCGAGCGCAACTGAACCGCAGCTGCGCATTCGATACAAACAGCCCAATCGAGGAGAGAAATCATGGGAAGAGTAGCATTGGTAACTGGCGGCAGCCGCGGGATCGGAGCCGCCGTCTCAAGGCTCCTGTCGCAACAGGGATACGCCGTCGCAGCCAACTATGCGGGCAATGAGGAAGCAGCCTCAGCCTTTGAGAAGGAAACCGGCATCCGGACGTACAAATGGTCCGTCGCCGACTACGAACAGTGCGCCGAAGGTGTCGCCGCTGTCGAACAGGAACTGGGGCCAGTCGAGATCCTCGTCAACAACGCCGGCATCACAAGGGACGCGATGTTTCACAGGATGAAACCGGAGGCCTGGCGCCAAGTCATCGATACCAACCTGACCGGCGCGTACAACATGACCCACCAGGTCTGGGCGGGAATGCGGGAACGCAGCTTTGGCCGGGTCATCAACATCTCTTCGGTCAACGGCCAGAAGGGTCAGATGGGTCAGACCAACTATTCCGCTTCGAAGGCTGGCGAAATCGGCTTCACCAAGGCGCTCGCCCAGGAAGGGGCCACCAAGGGCATCACGGTCAACGCCATCTGCCCCGGATATATCGCCACCGACATGGTCATGGCGGTGGCCGAGAATGTTCGGGAAGCCATCATCAAGCAGATTCCGGTCGGCCGTCTCGGCGAACCAGAAGAAATCGCACGTTGCGTCGCCTTCCTGGCTTCCGATGACGCGGGGTTCATTACAGGTACGACACTGAACCCGAATGGCGGGCAGTACATGATCTGAGTACCGTGCCAAAGCCGGCCCCATACCGGCCGGCTCTCACAAATCCGGTTCCGGGAGGGCGCCTGTCGGCAACCTTCCGGCGCCCATGCAAGGGTTCTTGGCCAAGGCGCGGCCCCGGCAACACCCTATCCGCATGCATTTCCTTGCCCAATTGCCTGTAGCTCCGCCAACGGTGCGTGACTTTCAACGCTACATGCCACGGGCAATCCCGGTTTCATGTCGCAAGGCACCCTCCCCCAGGCCAATCTCCTGCCAATAGCCTGAGCGCCCGGCAATTGGGCAATAATGAACTCTGCCAGAGTCAATAGCGGGAAAGACAGCCTGACCAGCGCTGGAACGCGTCATGCGGGCAACTGTGAGGCAAAAGGGGGCTCGCGACTTGCGATTGATCGGTGGTTGCATCCCGCGATCGGGCGCATTCAACCAATCGGGAACAAAGGGATTGAGGATAGCGCGGCAATTGCCCGCGCCAATGGGACGAGAAAATTCGTACCGGTCAGCAGGTTGCCATGCCGCGGCAACCGGCCCGTATCGGAAGTGGTGTTCGAGCCGAAAGTTCGGCCCGGGCCTGTTTCTAGGCCGCCGAAAGGCGGTGTATCTGCTCCTTGATGAGGAGTTTCTTCTTCTTGAGTTCAGTCAGGGCCATCTGGTCTGCCCCTGGCTTCTGCTGTTCCAATTCAACCATTCTTGCAAGATCTTCGTGCTGCTTCTTCAAATCCGCGAGTTGGTCCTGTTCCAACATCCTTCTCCTTTGCCTGAAGGGTTTCACACACTCAGTTTAATCGTCATTACGGGTGCTTCAAGCACATTCCTTTCCTACGCTGAAGATTGACCCATCGCCGGTCCTGTCAGCCGTGCTGAAGCGGACCGCTCCGCCTGCTCGCAGCACAAGTTGTGCTTCCGCCGTGTAGGTATTTCCTTCGCCCTCATGCAACACCAGCGGCTCGAGTTCGGTGATGTTGGTGACACCGCCCTTGCGGGCTCGCAACAGGATCCTGCTGGCACTCCGTTCTTGCGTTGGCAGCACCGGCTTTACCAGAACGCTTCCTGCCGGGCCGGCAATGACACGCATTGCCTCGTTGCGGCGGGTTGCCGGCAACACCATTGTGAGCCAACCCTCTTCCGAAAGCAGCGCCATGGCAAGCTGGACCCAGTCGGATAGAGTCGCGCCTTCCATAACGGCGACTGCCCGCCCTGGGTCAGTTGGCGGGACCGCACTGCCTGCCGGATGGTATGGCGGGTTTGCATAGACCTGGCTGAAAGTTGATCGGGACAGCGCCTCTGGAGGCTCCGTCACGCACCCTTCAAATATCTCGAAATCGGCATCGTTCAGTTGCGCATTCAAGCGGGCGAGATCCGCATAGAACGGCTGGATCTCCAGCCCCGCTGCCCTGACTCCGGCGACTCTGGCCTGAAGGCACAGCGTGGCGATGCCTGCACCACATCCCAGTTCAAGCACCCGTTGCCCCGGTTCTGCCGGAACTGAAGCTGCAAGAAGGACCGTGTCCACACCGGATCTGAAACCGCTGGCAGGCTGCCAGGCCTCGACAACGCCGCCAAGGAACTTGTCGAGCGTCAGCTTGCCGCCGCTTGCCACGCCGTCAATCGGTTACCCCGATGCCATTGTCTTGCAGCACTACTCTTGCGCGGCTGAGGTCCCTGGCCGCAACCATCATCCGCCGCGGCAGGATCCCTATCGAGCCTTCAAGAACGCTCATGTGGACGTCCATCACGAAACACCCTATACCCTCGCCCTCCAGCAGGGCCGTAGCGCAGGCTATCTCCGTGGGGTCGGTTGTTCGAAACAACTCTTCCATCCCGGAGTGGTAACAGCGGACACATGACATTGTCGAGAAAAAACGACGGTTGGAATGGCAAGCACGACGCAAACGCCAAACCCGCTTGCCAGACTGGCAACAGAACTGCATGACGAACTGGAGTCCGTGCATGCGCTTATCCGCGAGCGCGCCGACTCCGTACATGTGGCCCGCATCCAGGAGATAGCAAACCATCTGATCGGCTCGGGCGGCAAGCGGATCCGTCCGATACTCACCCTCGCTGCCGCCCGCCTGTTCGATTACCAAGGCAGCAACCACCTGCATCTGGCTGCGGCGGTTGAGTTCATCCACACGGCCACCCTGCTTCACGATGATGTCGTCGATCAGAGCACGCAGCGCCGGGGACGCCCGACCGCAAATCTCCTCTGGGACAACAAGTCCTCCGTCCTTGTGGGCGACTTCTTTTTTGCCAGGTCCTTCCAGTTGATGGTCAAGACCGGTTCGATCGAAGCGCTGGATGTCCTGGCAAACGCTTCCGCGACCATTTCCGAGGCCGAAGTTGTCCAGCTTGCCGGAACGCACAACGTCGAACTCGGAGAAGATGCCTACTTCATGATCATCGAAGGCAAGACGGCAGCACTGTTTTCTGCAGCGGCAAGAGTTGGAGCGCTGGTGGCAGGCGGCAACAGGAATGAGCAGGATGCCGCAGGCCGGTTCGGGAATGCCCTTGGGGTCTGCTTCCAGATACGGGATGACATCCTGGACTATGGCGGCTCAGGAACGCTGGGCAAGAACATCGGAGACGACTTCCGGGACCGGAAGATGACCCTGCCGATAATCCGCGCCTACGCCACGGCTTCCTCAAGTGAACGCCAATTCTGGCGGCGTGTCATCGCCGACGGAGACCAGCAGGATGGCGACCTCGAACAGGCGCTCGAAGTCCTGACTCGCCGGGGCATTCTTGAGCAGGTCCAGCACGAGGCCCGGCAATGGTCTAAAAGGTCGATCGAGGAACTCGAACAGCTGCCCGATCATCCTCTGCGCAGCACGCTGGCCGAACTCTCATCATTCGCCGTCAACCGGGACAGTTGAACCTTCGTCAGGCCTGAACCCGCAGCAGGTAACGGCGACCCACCAGGATGGTCGCTCGGACCTGATCCAGCGGGCTGCGCTGCGGGCCTCCGCGGCTCCGCTGAAGACCCCGAAACAGGTTGCTCCTGAACCGGTCATTCTCGCCAGCTGGCAACCGCCAAGCTGCTCCAGTTGATCGAGCACTTCACGGATTTCGGGCCGCAACTGAATGCTTGCAGCTTGCAGGTCATTTCTCTGCAAGGCCAGCCACTCCAGGAACCCCGCCCTTGAACATTCATCAGGTGGCGCTTCCAGAACCGCTTCACGGGGATTGCTGAATCGCTCGAAGACCGCGCGTGTGGAAACCTCCACACCAGGATTCACCAGCACTAGATCCAGCGGCGGCACATAGGCGATCGGTGTGATCTTCTCACCGGCTTCCTCGACCAGTGCGGTAACGCCTGCCAGGCACACCGGCACGTCTGCTCCAAGTTCCATCTGCATCTGCGTCGAGGGCACCGGCACGCCCTTGTGACGAGCGAGCAGTTTCAACACGGCCGCCGCATTGGCTGAACCTCCACCCAGGCCCGCAGCAGCAGGAATGCGTTTGTACAGCGAAATCTGGACGCTCCTGCCCCCGGCAATCAGCCCAGCCGCTCGAACGGCCAGATTGCTGCCATCCAGTGGCACATTGCGCGCTGCCGGACCTGAAACGCTAAGCTTGGCCTTGCCACCTTCGGCAATCTGAACATCATCACCAAAATCGCAGAACGCCACCAGGCTCGCCAGCCGGTGCAATCCATCCTCGCGGCGCCCGCCGACGTGAAGGGCAAGGTTGATCTTGGCTGGCGCAAATCCGCGCAGATCAATCGCCCTGGTTCAGGGCTTGCTGCTCCTCGGCAAGAAGCTGCTCATAGCCGATCTCGAGCTTTCTGCTGATACGGTCAAAGTCCGCGTACTCGCTCTCGAATGTCAGCGCCTGCCGCCACTGATACCGGGCCTCCCTCTTGCGGCCGAGCATCCAGTACACATCGCCGAGATGATCTATGACAATCGGATCGTGAGGCTCGAGAACGATTGCCCGTTCCAACTGTTCAACTGCGCCCTCGTAATCCTGCATCCTGAAGAGTACCCAGCCAAGTGAATCGATGAAGGCTCCGTTATTTGGATCCTGTTCCACCGCGTCCTCGATCAAGCGGCGGGCCTCTTCCAGATTTTCGTTCCGGTCGGCAAGGGTGTAGCCCAGATAGTTCAGCACGTACGGATTGTTGCCAGAAAGTGAGAGCACCCGCTCAAACTCCCGTCTCGACTCCTCCCATTGTCCAAGACGCTCCAGACTGACAGCCCGGAAATGAAAGACCGTCCAGTCGTCGACAGGCCCAGTTGACGGCCCATCGCCCGCGCCGGGACCTTCCGGTTCAATTTGCGCAATTACACTTTCGTAGGCATCCAGCGCCGCAGCAAAATCGGACTCATAGCGCTGGAAATCACCCAGCATCATCTGGACATCAATGTCATCTGGATGGGTTTCTGCAAGCTCCGAAATCGCGCTCAATGCCTCGCTGGTCATTCCGAGTTGATAGAGGGCATTGGCATGCCGGATCCGGGCAAGTCTCGATAACGGATCAGCTGGCGGCACAGCGGCATAGACCGCCTTCGCCATTCTCCATCCCTCGAGACTCTCGAAGATGCCGGCAATCCTCAGCAGGCAGGACGCGTTATCCGGATCAAGAAACGAAGCCGCACGGGCGTAAATCAGGGCCAGCTCGTATTCATTGCTCGCCAGGATGTTGTTGCTGATATCCGAGAGAAACAACGAGAGTGCCTCGTTGGCGCCGTCGATGTAGTCGTACCGTTCGAATCCACCTCCGGCGATGCTTTCATGGAGCAATCGCAATCTCTCTGTCACATAACCCGGCAATCCGGACGCCGGAGACTCGGCCAACTTGGCGACCTCCTCGGTCTTGCCCTGCGCCGCCAGCAACTGCGTTCTCAGCATCAGAAGTTCGCCGAGCAAGGACGCGGGAATGTACTTTTCCGGATTGGGAATCCCGGGAATGGACAGGACCAGGCTGTCAGCGCTCGCATAGTTGCCGAGCTGGGCCTCGATCAGCGCCTGATGAAACCTGATATGCGGCAGAAGCGGATCGCCTGTGTCGTAATCCTGTAGCAGCGCTTTGGCCTGTTCGGGGTCGCCATCCTCGAAGTGCATCCACGCCTCGACAATCGTGAAGAATGCCGGAACGATTTCGATTCCCGATTGCTGGTAGCGGTCGAGGCCCTTGCGATAATCTCCATCGACAAAATCGCCGATGGCCAGCAGGTTGACCGCGACCTCATCCATTACAGGCGACATCTCCTCCACGACCCGGGCGGCTCTCAGTGCCTTCTCGAAATCACCGGCGCCGATCGCCATTCGAAGAAGTTGCTGCGCCAGATGAGGCTCTTCCGGACTAGCCTCGAAAGCCGACGCCATTTCCTCTGCCGCCTTGTCATAGTCGCGGCCAAAGGCCGCAACACGGGCAGAAAGGTATCTTCCAAGTTGAGGGATCGAAGCGTCGCCTGTTGCAGGCGCGGCTGCAATCGGCCCCGGCATGGCCAGCAGAAGGATGCACACGAACGGAGCAATCATGATTTGGTTCAGGCGCAGCACGAAAGACTCCAATCCGGCAGCTGCGGTTTGCTTCCACCTCTCATAGTCGACGCGACCGCCGAAGGAAATGAGGTCGCAATGGTGGCCTTGCAATGCTGATCACATGTTCGGGTAATTTGGACCCTCTCCGCCTTGCGGGGTTCGCCATTCGATGTTGCCGGCCGGATCCTTGATGTCGCAGGTTTTGCAGTGCACGCAATTCTGCGCATTGATCTGGAACCGCGGATTGGCGCCATCCGCATCCGCAATGACCTCATAGACACCCGCCGGGCAATACCGCTGTGCCGGCTCGTCATACCCGGGCAGGTTGTTCCTGATCGGAATCTCCGGATCAATGAGGTGCAGGTGGCAGGGTTGCCCTTCCTCGTGATTGGTGCCCGAGAAACTGATGTTCGTGTTGCGGTCGAAGCTCAGAATGCCGTCGGGACGGGGATAGTCGATGGGTTTGTGCTGTGAGGCCTTTCCGGTTGCGTCGGCGTCGGTCACACCATGAGCCAAGGTTCCGAGCGGATTCCAGCCCGTCAGGTTGGCAACCCACATATCCAGGCCGCCCAGCGCCATTGATGCCGCAAGTCCGCGCTTCGACCAAAGCGGCTTGACGTTGCGCACCCGCTTCAGATCCTTGCCGACCAACCCCTCCCGGACAGCCGCCTCGTAGCCAGTCAATTCGTCGGACGCTCGCCCGGCGGCAATGGCGATTTGGACCGCCTTGGCTGCTTCAATGCCGCTCAGCATGGCGTTGTGATTGCCCTTGATTCTGGGAACATTGACCAGCCCGGCAGCGCACCCGACAAGAGCCCCGCCGGGAAAGACCAGTTTGGGGATGGACTGCCATCCGCCTTCCGTGATCGCCCTGGCTCCGTAGGCAATGCGTTTGCCGCCTTCCAGCAGCTTGGCGATCATCGGGTGGTGCTTGAAGCGCTGGAACTCCATGTAGGGATACAGGTACGGGTTGCGGTAGTTGAGGTGGACGACGAAACCGAGGCTGATCTGGTTGTTGTCCATGTGGTAGATGAACGAACCACCTCCTGCATTGCCGCCGAGCGGCCAACCGGCAGTGTGCACGACCCGGCCGCGGTGATGCCGGTCCGGGTTGATTTCCCAGATTTCCTTCATGCCAAGGCCGAATTTTGGCACGTCGCAATCACTGTCGAGGCCGTAACGCGCAATGACCTGCTTGGAGAGCGAGCCGCGGGCGCCCTCGCAAAGAAGAACATACTTTCCAAGCACTTCTATACCCGGCTCGTAGGAGGGGCCGGGACTGCCGTCGGCCTGTTTGCCGAACTCTCCCGCAACTACACCCGCAACACTTCCATCCTCGCTGAAGACCAGCTCCGAACAGGACATGCCGGCGAACACGTCGATGTCCAGCAACTCCGCCTGTTCCGCCAACCAACGGCAGACATTCGCCATGGAGACAATGTGATTGCCGTGATTGCTCATGAGCGGCGGCATCGGCCAGTTGGGGACCTTCAGCATGCCGCCTTCGCCAAGAATGTAGAACCGATCCTCCGTGACGGGATTGTCAACCGGAGCGCCGCGCGTCTCCCAGCCGGGCAGCAGCGTATTGAGGCCAACCGGGTCAAGGACCGCGCCCGAGAGTATGTGCGCTCCCACTTCGGATCCCTTTTCCAGCACGCAGACGGACAGATCGGGATCAAGCTGTTTCAGGTGGATCGCCGCGGACAGGCCAGCTGGTCCAGCGCCAACGATAACGACATCGAAATCCATGGATTCCCGTTCGGCATCCATCATCAGGCTTCCCTCCGGAAAGGCCGGCGAAGCCGCCGGCAGAGTGAATTGCAGCGGGCAGGATTATCGGAATAGTACGGCGCGGGTCAATTCTCGCAACTGCTGTTCCCTTGTCCACTCCAGTTGCCTATTGACTTGCGCGGAATTGAAACAAGATAATTGTATCCCGATCCAATCCCGACGGCCGGCAAGGTCCGGCAGAAAGCAAGTCACGCCATGAACAGAATTCTGCTGACCTCCGGCGGCTACGACAAACTGGACCAGGAACTCAGGCAGCTGAAGACCGTCGACCGGCCTGCGGTCATCAAGGCAATCGCCACCGCAAGGGAACATGGCGACTTGTCGGAAAACGCCGAGTATCACGCGGCGCGTGAACAGCAGAGCTGGATCGAGGGCAGAATCAAGGAACTGGACAATATCATCGGCCGCGCTGAGGTGGTCGATATTTCCAAGCTTGACGGGCCGGTCAAGTTTGGAGCAACGGTCGAGCTGGAGGACAACGACTCGGGAGGACGCAAGACCTATCAGATCGTTCATGAGGCCGAGGCGGACATTTCTCGAGGCCTCTTGAACATCAATTCCCCCCTTGCCCGCGAATTGATCGGCAAGGTCGAGGATGACGAGATCGAAGTCAACGCTCCGGGCGGAACCAGGAGTTACACGATCCTGGAGATCCGGTACTGCTAGGGCAGTCAAGGCGGGCGGGCGTCGATCAAGACCAGGAGGCCCAAGCAATGTCACGCAACAGGCTGGCAGCAGTGGTTGCACTGATACTCAGTGTTGCCTGGATCTGCCTTTATGTGTTTGTCGCTTTGCTGGACGATCCATTCGAGCCGTCCCTTGTTTCACCGGCAACGCTCGATATCCTTGCCATGATCGTCTTTCCTGTCGTGCTGATCTGGATTGCTGCAGCATCCATAGCCGCCAGCGTGCAGACTGACGACCGGCTGTGGGCGCTGGAGAGCGAGGTTCGCAATCTGCGGGCAGTGCTGACGAGCAGCAGCAGGCTCCGCACCCGGACCGCCGAAGATGAGGAAACTTCAGATGTTCATCCGGGACCGCATGCGGAGGATGGCGGCGAGCCCGGCGAGGGCCTGGACGAGGACCCTGCCGCCGGGGATCCAGATTCTGCCGACGAGCCGCAAGCCGCTCCCGGCGAAGAAGAGGAGGAGGCCGGCGAGCCACCGGAAGAAGAAGCCGTATCGAATTCCACACTGGTCCGGGCGCTCAATTTTGCCGAGGACGAAAATGACGTGATGGGGATTGCCGCGGTCGATACTGCGTCCCGGATGCCGGAAGTTGCGGAGCTTCTGGACTTGTCGATGCAGATGCTGGTGCAACTGGTCAATGCCGGCATTTCTGTAGATCACATGCAGACGCATGTTGCCGCTCCTGAAGACTGGCGCCAGGGGCCAGCCTCCGGCCACGGTATCCGTGTGGCCGAACTCAGCGAGCTCATAGACTCTGCGTATCAGAAGCCAGTGAACGCACTGCTTGCCGATCAGCCGGATTTTGCCGAGGCCGCACGCCAGTTCCGCTCAAGCGCAACAGGATTTCTGGAGAACTTCGTGCAGCAGGCAGATGATGACGAGATACGGGGAATGCTCAACACGCGCACCTATCGCGCACTGCTGCTCATCGAACACTCAATGGCCTGAGGGCCGTGCTCCGTTCAAAGCCCGAAACTTGAATATGGCAAGTATCTGACCGGATCGGAACGCCTGATATGCATCGGGCCGTCATCCAGTTCGACCAACCCATCCGACCAGGCGAGGCCGGTGGTCAGGCCCGATCCTTCCGACCGGAACAGTTCCGCTTCACCGTTTTGGTTCAACCTTGCCCTGATGAACTCGCGGCGCCCGGCCTTCTTGTTCTTCTCGAAGGCGGCTGGAACGGTGAAGCCCTGTGGCTGATGCCACTTGCCTCCGGCGAGCAGGCATAGCGCCGGAAGCACGAAGATCAGTGAACAGACGAAGGCGGCAACGGGGTTTCCGGGCAAGCCGAATACCGGCTTGCCCCGCCATACCGCCAGCGCAAGCGGCCGGCCGGGTTTGATAGCCACACGCCAGGTGTTGAGCGATGCCTCCTCCGCAAGCAGCTTCGAGACATGGTCTTCCTCGCCCGACGACACGCCGCCTGTCGTTACGACCACATCGGCCCGGTCCAGCGATCCGGCGAGTCTTGAACCGGTCATCTCCCTGTCGTCCGTGACAATACCGAGATCAACTGGCTCGAACCCCCATTCCCGCGCTGCGGCCAGCAGCATGGGCCGGTTTGCGTCCAGGACATGCTGGTCCGCGACCCGATCCACCATAGTGCGCAACTCGGCTCCAGTTGAAAGCACACCGACCCGCAGGCGCTTCCTGGCTTTGACCGTCTCAATCCCGGCAGCAATCAGGTGCCCGATATCCCTCGCTCCGAGCCTGTGGCCCGGCTCGAACAGGCGGTCACCTGCCTTGATGTCCTCGCCCGCCTGCCGCGTGTTCATCCCTTGCCGTTTCGGGCGGCGAAACAGGACATCACCGCCCTCCAGCAAGACGCTTTCCTCCAGAACGACCGAGTCAACTCCGCGGGGCAACACGGCTCCTGTCAGAACCTTGAGCGCATGACCGGGAGGTAAGGTCTTTCCGAAGGGTTGCCCTGCTGCCGAACGGCCTTCTGCCAGCTTCAAACGGCACTCTTCGCCCTCGCCCAAAGCGGCATAGGCAAAACCATATCCGTCGACCGCCGAATTGGTGGCAGCAGGATGCGGACGCAACGCAATGACCGGGCTGGCCAATATCCTGCCCGTTGCCTCGCCTACGGGAATGCTTTCGGTTCCTGCAACACAGGCGAGGTTCGCTTTCAGGAAGTCGAGAGCGGTGTCGACAGGTGTCCAGTCGACCCCGGGAGGCAGGGCAAAGCAGTCGTCCGGCAGTCGGCCTTCACTCATCGCCTCCACTCCGGATATCCGGGGTCGGCGAGCAACCCCTCGATGAAACCAGCGATGGCATCAATATCGTCCAGCTGAAACTCGACTGGACCCTGCTTGCTGCGGGTGACATCGCTTGCCACCGCAATCACTGTTGGATCTTCCGGGGCAATCTCAGGCCCGCTGGCCGCGTCCTGCCGGCGGGCCTCGATCTTGCAGTGCGGTCCCCGTTTGAAGCCCTCAACCAGAACGAGATCTACCGGCGTCAGTCTCGACAACAGCTCCTCCAGCCCGGCTTCGGCGGATTCCACCTCATGCATCAGTGCCCATCTCCGAGAGGAAGAAACCAGCACCTCCCTTGCACCGGCAGTACGGTGGCGATGGCTGTCTGTCCCTTCCTGATCCACATCAAATCCGTGATGGGCATGCTTGATTGTCGATACCGTCACGCCTCTCCGGGTCAGTTCGGCAACCAGTCGCTCCACAAGCCGGGTCTTGCCTGAATTCTTCCATCCGACAATGCCGAGCACCTTCATGGCTCGGGTTCCTTCACCATGCGCTCGGCCTCGGCCAGGTCCTGCGGATTGTTGATATTGAAGAACGGGTCGTGTCCTTCGGATGTGAACTCGACCGGAACCGTCCAATGTGAATCTGTCCAGTCCAGGACCTTCCGGGTGCCGCCATCCAGCGCAGACTCGAGATCGCCTGCCAGGCCAGCTTCCCAGAGACCGAAGGTCGGATGCATGCTCAACCGTTGCTCGCTGTTCCGGGTCGCCGCCAGAACAATGGGAGCGGTCTGCAATTCCGATGCGCGCACGAGCAGCGTTACCAGATTTTCGGGGAAGAATGGCGTATCTCCGGCAACGGTCACAATGCGGGGTTTCCCCATCCGTTCCGCCAACTTCATGCCCGCCAGCACGCCAGCCAGTGGTCCGCGTCGTTCATCGTCTCCATCGCCGGCAACCTCAATGCCAAACTGCCGGAACCGGCTCGGATCACCATTGGCGTTGATGGCAATCGACCCAACCTGGGGGGCTAGCCTCTTGATGACGTGTGCCAGGAGAGGCTTGCCATCCAGCTCCAGGAGGGTCTTTTCCCTTCCGCCCATCCTCCTTGAAAGGCCCCCGGCGAGCACCACGCCCAGGATGCCCGGTGGTCCTTCGCAGTTCGGCCCTGTTATTTTGCTTGTCACGGCGATGCTTCCTTCGTGAGCCTCAATGCCGTCCGGGAGGACGGTCGGCCGCTCCCTTGCGGTCGAAGCGAGGATCCTCATCGGGTACCAGGCCGGACTCGGCATCGTGAACCAGCCGGTGTTGACCGGCGAGGCACATGAACCTCTTGCCGCGCATGCGCCCGATCAAGGTCAGATCCACCTCCCTGGCAATCTCCACACAGGCCGCCGTGAAGCCGGAACGCGAAGCAAGAACCGGAATCCCCATCATCGCCGTCTTCAACACCATTTCCGTTGTCAGCCTGCCGGTGGTGTAGAGCAGCTTGTCACCGCCGCCGACCTGGTTGGCAAGCATCCAGCCAGCAATCTTGTCGACCGCATTATGCCGCCCAACATCTTCCATGTAGACGATCGGATCGTCGCGACGGCAGAGGACGGTTCCGTGTATCGCCCCTGCCTCCAGATAGAGGCTCGGCGTAAGGTTGATCTTCCTTGATAATGCGTAGAGCCATGAGGTCCGGACCTCAGCCTCAGGAAGCTTCAAACCGTCGACCATTTCCATCAGGTCGCCGAACACAGTGCCCACTGCGCAACCACTGGTTCTTGTCTTCTTGCGCAGCTTTTCCTCGTGGTTGGTCACAGTCACGGTTCGTACAACAACTGCCTCGCTCTCGGGATCGAACTCGACCGAGCTGACATTCGCATAGTCGTCAAGCATGCCCTGATTGTGTAGAAACCCTATCGCCAGGTGTTCGGGATGATCGCCGATGGTCATTGCGGTCACGATTTCAGTCGAGTTGAGGAAGATGGTCAGCGGCCTTTCTTCCACGACCGGAACACCCACGACTGATCCTTCATGGTTCACGCCGGATATCTGCCGGGTTAGCCTGGGGTCAGCCGGGTTCGGCGCAATGATGTAGCCAGCGGGCGCTTGGGCAGGTTTTGTCATTGCCTCTAAATGTCAAACAAGCCGGATTATTCAACCCGCCGGGTGCTGAAATTGCGGGCATTGGTGTTTCTGATGCAGAGCTGCAATCGCAGGCCCCCTGGCTGTTGCACCTTGCTGCAATCCGTCGGCGGCCGCCTATGGAGTAACAGGCGGGGATGGGGTAGAGGCTGGTCAGACTGAAATGACCCGGGATTGCAACATTGATTGCGTCCGGCAGCACCCACGGAAGGGCAGCGCTTCATGAAACAGGACGAGGCCGAGATTGTTGCCATTATGGCTCTGGAGTGGATTGCCGGGAATGACGACCTCTTCATGAACTTTCTGAACATCACCGGAGAGTCGGCTGAAGGCATCCGGCACCGGCTTGCCGAACCGGAATTCCTGGCGGCGGTCATGGATCACCTCCTGTCGTCGGATGAAGCTGTGCAGTCCTTTTGCGCCGAGAACCGCATCACACCGGAAACGCCAATGGAAGCGCGGCGGGCGCTCCCGGGCGGGGATGCGCCAGAATGGACCTGAACGGACGCAGCCGCATACGCGGACTTCTGTTCGACAAGGACGGCACGCTGTTCGATTTCCAGCTATCATGGTCAAGCTGGATGGAAACCGTGATCTCCGAATTGTCAGGAGCCGATGACCAGCTTGCTGCCGATGCGGCAGAGAGTCTTGGTTACGATGCAGACGCAGGCAGTTTCAGGATCGACAGCCCTTTCGTTGCCGGAACGCCCGAGTCGACCCTTTCGCTTCTTTTCCGGTGCTTCCCCCTGCGGACACAGGAAGAAGTTCTGAATTGCCTCCATCAAACGACGCTTGAGGCGCAGCAGGTGGAAGTTGTGCCGCTTGCGCCGCTATTGGACAGGTTGGTGGGGGCTGGCTACATTCTCGGTATAGCCACCAACGATCACGAAGCGACCGCAAGGATGCACCTGGAGCGCGCCGGGGTTATCGATCATTTCAGCTTTGTGGCAGGATCCGACAGCGGCCACGGTTCGAAGCCGGAGACGGGAATGCTGCACGCCTTTTGCGACTCTGCCGGGATTACTCCCAGCTGCGCCGTGATGGTTGGCGACAGTGAATGGGATTTGATGGCAGGGCGTGAGGCCGGCATGGCTACCGTTGGCGTTCTGACCGGCACCGCAACCAGGCCCATGCTGTCCTCACTGGCTGATGCCGTGCTTCCGGATGTCGGAGAGTTGCCCGCCTGGCTGGGGTTGGAAACGGCACAAGATCCGTCCTGACCTCTATCGGGACGGCAACTGCCGGGGCTCTTGCCTGACCTGAGACACATTTACAGTAGGGTTCATAGGCCTGTTTCCGGTGTCATTTTGAGCGCCACCTGGGTTGAGCGCATGGCAACCGGCAACAAGACGAGGCGCAATCGTAGCTGACCCCAGACATCGACTGCTGCGGGCCAATACCTCAACTCCTTCGCCGGCACGACGGAACAACTCAGCAATCGGGCCAACTCTCCAAGTCACGTCTGCGTCCTGCAATATGTTGTTGATATGGATAAATTGTGTCAAGTGCCGGGCAGGAGCGTATTTCCGCCGCTTGCGAGCCAATCGCCATTCACAGCAGGCTTAACCGGCCGGACGGATTTTCATGGCCGCCTGAAGCCAGGGCAATTTCCGTTCACCGAGAATCCGTGCTTGCCAATCGCCTTTTGCGGGCGCAATCATAAACACTGCCAGAGATTGGAAACGGCCGCATAGCGAGGCAAATGATGACCGCGGAAACTAGGCGCAGGAGTGGTGGACGCAGGGCGAACATCAAGCGCAGCACCCAGGCGGCAATCCGGCAAATGGACTGGAGAATTCCGGTCAATACCGACAACCCGACAGAGCCACTGGACGACGATGGGGTTGACGCCATTCACAAGGGTGCAATGCGCATCCTTAAGGAGATCGGCATCGAATTCCTCAACAGTGAAGCCACTGGCATACTTGCCAAGGCAGGATGCAAGGTCGAAGGAACGAATGTCCGGATGGACAGCGACTTCGTCATGGAGATGATCGGCCACTGCCCTTCGGAATTCACGATCACTCCCCGCAATCCAGAACGCACAGTTGTCGTCGGGGGCAAGCATATCCTGTTCGGCAATGTGTCCTCGCCGCCAAACACTTATGATCTCGACAATGGCAAACAGGTGGGCAACCGGGAGAATTTCCGCAACCTCGTCAAGCTCTCCCAGTACTTCAACTGCATCCATATCGCCTGCGGCTATCCTGTGGAGCCGGTAGATATTCACCCGTCGGTCCGACATCTCGATTGCGTGTTCGACAAGCTCACCCTGACCGACAAGGCGATCCACGCCTACTCGCTCGGGACCGAAAGGGTTGAGGATGTCATCGAGATGGTCCGTATCACTTCGGCAGTGAGCGAGGAGGAATTCGACAGCACTCCCAGAGTCTTCACGAACATCAACTCGACCTCTCCCCTCAAGCACGACCTTCCGATGCTGGATGGCGCCATGAGAATGGCCCGCAGGGGCCAGGCGGTATTTGTCTCGCCATTCACCCTGGCGGGAGCCATGGCGCCTGTAACCATGCCGGGCGCGGTTACCCAGTCCGTGGCCGAGGGGCTGGCGGCAATTGCCCTCCTGCAATTCATAAGGCCAGGAGCGCCCTGTGTGTTTGGCACATTCACCTCAAACGTGGATATGCGCTCCGGAGCCCCGGCCTTCGGCACCCCTGAGTACATGCGAGCCACGCAAATGACCGGGCAGATGTGCCGCCATTATGGTCTTCCTCTGCGCGCCTCAAACGCCTGTGCAGCCAACGTCCCCGACGGCCAGGCGGTCTGGGAAAGCGCCAACTCGTTGTGGTCGGCAGTCCAGTCTCGGGTGAATGTCGTCTATCATGGTGCCGGGTGGCTTGAAGGCGGACTGATCGCCTGCCCGGAGAAGTTCGTCATGGACTGCGAAATACTCCAGAATATTCAGCGCTACTTTGAACCGGCGCTTACCTCCACCGGAGACGGGGACATTGCACTCGACGCCATACGCGAGGTGGGTTGCAACGGTCACTTCTTCGGCGCCGCCCACACCCAGGAACGCTACACAACAGCTTTTCATGAGCCATTCGCCAGCGACTGGCGCAATTTCGAGGCATGGGAGGCTGGCGGGAGCGTCTGGACTGCGCAGAGGGCCAACAAGATCTACAAGGACATCCTGGCTGACTTCGAGCCACCGCCAATGGATCCGGCAATCAGGGAAGAACTTGACGAATTCGTGGGCCGCAGGAAGCGGGAGGGAGGCGCTCCGACCGACTTCTAGTTGCCTGGTTCTGCGTCAGCTGCGAAGCCTGCCACCGGTTGCGTCCTCGACCCTTTGGGCGATTTCGGAACAGATTTCCTCGATTTCCTCAATCTTCAGCGTTTCCCGGACTGGCTGGATGCGGAAACCGACCGCAAGCGACTTGTTTCCTGCTCCGAACTGCCTTTCCGCATCAGGACCCGAATATTCGTCGAACACCTGAACATCGCCAAACATCTTCCGGAATTTGGACCCGCGGACGGCACGTTCCAGATCTGCGGCGTCAACGTCGCTTGCAACGATAAAGGCAAGATCGCGTTCGACTGGAACGAGCGGGTTGATGTTGAGTGCCGGCCTTGTCTTGCTGGCAGCCCGCGGCATCGGCACAGTCTCCAGGTGAACGGTGAAGGCCACGGCCCTTCCCTTGACACCGGCTGCGCGCAGTAACTTGGGGTGGACTTCACCAAACTCCGCCATGGGCAAGCCCGGCCTGACGAATATGATCCCCGACCGGCCCGGATGCCACCAGGCCGGCGCATTTCGACCGTACTTGGGATTTGCTGGGCCGCCTATTGCCGCAATCACCGCTTCGGCATCAGCCTTGGCATCATAGAGATCGACGGTTCTTGCGGGACCGTGGGGGCTGCGGGCGGCTGCCTCCCCTGCAATGAGGGCGGCAGCTTGCAGTGCCTCTTCACCTGGTTCAGCGCCGGAAAAGGCCGGCCCCACCTCGAACAACGCCACGCTTGAAACTCCCCTCGACTGGTTGCGCGCTGCGGCGCGCAGCAGATTTGGAAGCAGGCTCGGACGCATGACATCAAGCTCTGAAGAAATCGGATTCTCCAGTTCAACCAGTTTCCTGTCTCCGGCAAAGCCTCCGGCGAGCGCCCTGTCCGTGAAAGAATACGCGACGCATTCGTGGTAGCCGAGAGTTGCAATCGTTCGCTTCGCCGTCCTCTCCCGCTTTTGCATCGGTGTGAGGATGGGACGCGCCACGCCCGGATTGACGGGCGGAAGTGGCTTGCCTTCAAGCCGGGACAGTGAGGTCACCCGGGCCACCTCTTCGACAAGATCCGCCTCACCTCCGATATCAGGCCGCCAAGAGGGAACCGCAACTGAAATAGCGCTCTCGCCCTTGACGGGCGCAAACCCCAAAGACTCCAGAATCCGTACCTGTTCGTCGATTTCGACTCTCATGCCCGCCAGTTCTTCGACCCGGCCATTGCGCAATTCCAACTGGCGTTCATCAATGGGGATTTCCCCGTCGCCGCCAATTTCCGATGGCTCGCCGCCGCAAATGTCCAGCACCAGGCGGGTTGCCAATTCAAGGCCGTCCAGTGTGAATTCCGGGTCCACTCCCCTCTCAAAGCGGTAGCGCGCATCAGAATTCACCTTGAGTCTTCTGCCGGTCGCCGCGGTCGTGATCGGGTCCCACAATGCGCTCTCCAGAATGACATTGCGCGTGTCCTGCGTGCAGCCGGTTTCCATCCCGCCCATGATGCCGGCAATGCTCTCGGGACCATTGTCATCGGAAATCAGGATCATTCCTGCTTCCATGCGGTGCTCGGCGCCGTCGAGTGCGGCCACCGACTCCCCACCAGCGGCGCGGTGAATGCGCAGATTGCCTGAAACTTTATCGGCATCGAAGGCGTGCAGGGGCCGATTGCGGTCGTAGGTCACATAATTGGTAATATCCACCAGCGCCGAGATCGGCCGGAGGCCGATCGCCTTGAGCCGCTGCTGCATCCAGGGCGGCGAACTTCCGTTACGGACTCCCTTGATCACGCGGCCGAAGAAAGCCGGACAGCCAGTTCCGGCAGTATCCTTTTCGATCACCATCTTCACGGGACAGGGAAATTTCCCGTCAATTCGTTCCGCTGGCGGTGTGATGACCTTTCCCAGCCCCTTGGCTGCAAGGTCCCTCGCAATTCCGGCAACACCGAGGCCATCCGGGCGATTGGGTGTAATGGCAATATCGATGACCGGATCATTCAATCCGGCGAAATCCACGAAGCGCACGCCGAGCGGCGTATCCGGCGGCAGATCCATGATGCCGTCATGCTCGTCCGAGATCATCAGCTCCCGCTCGGAACAGAGCATTCCGTGGCTCTCGACGCCGCGAATGACTCCTTTCTTGAGGTCCAGTCCGGTGCCGGGAATACGGGTCCCGACTGGGGCGAACACGCCCACGAGGCCTGTCCGTGCATTCGGCGCTCCACAAACCACCTGGACTTCCCGGCTTTCCCCGTCCTGGCCATCGGGAAAAGTCTCTAACCGGCACACTCTCAACCGGTCGGCATCCGGATGCTGACTGGCCTCAATAACCCTGCAGGTCGTAAACGCCCCAAGAGCTTCAGCAGGATCCTCCACACCCTCGACCTCAAGTCCGAGATCTGTCAGCGCCTCGCAAATCTGATGCAGTCCAGCATCGGTTTCGAGGTGGTCCTTCAACCAGGAAAGGGTGAACTTCATTGTGGTGGTTCCAGTGAGTATCGGGCGCAAGCCCATTACTTCAACCGGCAGAAAGTAGAAAGGGCGATAGAACCCAACAACCTGCGCGGCGGTTGAACTCGTTGGCGATGGCAGGATTCAACACTCTTGGTCATTACCAAGAACAACACCTGAAACAGCTCTCAGCGTCGCCATAGAAGCAGGATGCAGCAACCTGCCAAGTTCGAGTCTCCCGCGCTGTTCATTGCGGGACCGCAGGGACTAAAGTCATAGCCCGGACCCCATATGCGCCGGACCCGGCGGCATCTGCCGGCATGATCGGCGCGGCGATGTCTATTCATCGCCAAGCAGACGGCCTCATTCTGCCCATCCCCACATTCGCAGCAATTGAGCGGGCGGTGCGATCGGTCTCCGGCCGAGGATGGTTCCTTTCCGAGGCATTTGGCCGATGATGTGGCATCCGGCCGCCATGGCAGGTATGGCAGTCCTTGATGAATGCTCGAATGAAGGGAGTTCAGGTGAGACGGGACCGAAACGTCAAGATTGTCGCAACCCTGGGACCGGCATCTTCCGACAAGGAGACCATAGGCAGGCTATTCGATGCCGGCGTAGATGTCTTCCGGCTGAACATGAGCCATGGCAGCCGCGACGATCTCAGGAAACGCCACCAGTATATCAGGGAAATTTCGGCCGAGAGAGGGCGCCCGATCGGCATACTCGTCGACCTCCAGGGACCAAAATTCAGGTGCGGCCGCTTCGCTGAAGGCCCAATCCAGTTGCAGACCGGCGACAGGTTTACTTTCGACCTGGATCGAACACCCGGAGATCAAGGGCGGGTGTGCCTTCCACACGAGGAGGTTTTCGAGGCCCTCAAGCCAGGTTCCATGTTGCTGGTGAATGATGGCATTGTTCATCTCAGGGTGCTGGAGTGCACACGCGACCGGGCAGACTGTGTCGTGGAGGTCGGTGGAATGATCTCCGACCGCAAGGGAGTTAACATTCCCGATGTGGTGGTCCCGGTTGCAGCCCTCTCAACCAAGGACCGGGAAGATCTGGAATATGCCTGCGAACTGGGCATCGACTGGCTTGCCCTGTCATTCGTGCAGCGGCCCGAGGACATGGAAGAAGCCCGAAGGCTGGCGAGCGGACGGGCGGCGCTGATGGCCAAGATCGAAAAACCGGCAGCGGTCGAGAGGTTCAGCGAGATACTGGATGCATCGGACGGCATCATGGTTGCCCGCGGCGACCTTGGCGTCGAAACGCCTCTGCAGAATGTCCCTTCCCTGCAAAAGCGGCTGATACGGCGATGCCGGGCCGCCGCTAAACCTGCAATCGTGGCAACCCAGATGCTTGAGAGCATGGTCCACAATTCGACGCCGACGCGCGCCGAGGTCTCCGATGTGGCAACGGCAATCTATGAGGGTGTCGACGCCATCATGCTGTCCGCTGAATCGGCGGCCGGGAAATACCCGGTGGAGTCGGTTACAACCATGAACGATGTTGCCGAGGCTGTGGAAAGCGATCCGACCTACCGACAGGTCATCGAAGCGTCGCGACAGGCGAGCCGGGCAACCGTTGCGGATGCCATCACTGCCGCGGCGAGGGAAGTTGCAGAGACAACTGATGTCACATCAATCTGCTGCTTCACGCATTCGGGGACGACTGGTCGGCTCGTTGCCCGCGAGCGGCCAAGAGTGCCGATTATCGTTCTCACTCCTTTCGCGCATACCGCCCAGCAATTGAGTCTGGTCTGGGGCGTTCACTGCGTCGAGACCGAAGTTGTAACCGAGTTTGACAGGGCCGTCAGTGTCGCCGTGCAAACGGCACACCGCGAGGAGTTCGGCCAGGAAGGTGATCACATAATCATAATGGCGGGAGTTCCATTCAACATCTCGGGATCCACAAACATCATCAGGATCGCCAGGATCGACGCCAACTGAGTGCGCCAGGCGCCTGCCCAGGCCGTGCAATCGATCTGCCCTGCCGATCCAACTGCCCTTCGAGAGAATAGAGACCCCTCACTGCGATTTGGCACCATCGTGATCCCGGCTGGGAACGGGATGGTTCTTCGGATGGACCTGCACCGCTGCCAACTGGCCGCGTTCCGGTTGCCGAGCCGGCCGCAGACCTGCCTCCAAGCCATAGAATGACGAAACGGCTCTTGACAGAATTTAGGCTGTCGGTTTTGTTGCCGTCGAACATGAATGAAAGGAGGATTTAGATGTCAAAAGAAAACCGGGATGGCATGCGTGCCGATATTTTCGAACTCTATGCCGAAGATCCCGAAAAGGCGGACCGCATTGTGTTCGGGCGCCAGCCGCACGGCGACCGCAGGGGATTCCTGAAAGGCGCCGGGCTTGCGGCCATGGGAGCAGCCATCGGCACGGCCATCCCATTTCATCGCAACATGCCAGCCGGGTTCATTCCCGAAGCGCTTGCCTCAAACCCGGTCGAGATTACCGGCAAGGACGGGCTGACCGTGCTCAATGACCGGCCCGTCAATGCGGAAACTCCAGCGCATCTGCTTGATGATGAAGTCACACCGACGGCGCGCCATTTCATCCGCAATAATGGCGTCGTCCCCGAGTCCATGGATCCTGAAGGATGGGAGTTGACTATTGACGGATTGGTAGACAACCCGATGACTCTCAGCATCGAGGATCTGAAGAACCAGTTCGAGGTTGTCACGCAGCGCCTGACGATTGAATGCGGCGGCAATGGCCGTGCGTTTTTCGACCCGCCAGCACGCGGCAATCAGTGGACCTTGGGCGCCGTTGCCTGCTCGGAATGGACAGGCGTGCGCCTTGCCGATGTTCTGAAGGCTGCGGGCGTCAAGGACAACGTCATCTACACGGCACATGTCGGCGCTGATACGCACTTGTCCGGTGAAGCAGGCAAGCTGCCGATTTCACGCGGCGTTCCTATCGAAAAGGCCATGAACGCAAGCAATCTCATTGCTTTCGGCATGAATGGAGGGCCACTGCATGCGATGAACGGCGCTCCACTGCGTCTGGTCGTGCCCGGATGGCCGGGCTCTTGCTCGCAAAAGTGGCTTACGCGGATCTGGCTGAGGGATGTCGAGCATGACGGACCGAAAATGACCGGTTCGTCCTACCGTGTTCCCGATTACCCGGTTGCGCCTGGAGAAGAAGTCCCGGACAGCGCCATGCAGATCATCCATGCGATGCCCGTCAAGTCCCTGATCACCACTCCAGAGACGGGGTTGTCGATCTCCGGCAACAGTCTCACGGTCGCTGGCCATGCCTGGGCTGGAGATGACGCAGTTGAAAGCGTCGATGTTTCGATCGATTTCGGAGCTTCGTGGCAAAGCGCCAACCTGAACGCTCCTGCAAATCCCTATGCCTGGCAACGCTGGTCCGCAGACCTGACGTTCCCGCAGTCGGGGTATTATGAGGTCTGGGCGCGGGCAACCGACACCAATGGCATCAGCCAGCCTTTCGCCATCGCATGGAATCCGAAGGGCTACCTGAACAATTCGATGCACAGGATTTCCGTTCGGGTCACCTGAATACCATGCGTGTCTTTGGGTGGTTCGTTGCCGTATTCGGCACACTCGTAGTCGTTCTGTTCCTGTCCGCCGTGGCTCTGGTTGGGGCGAAGAGGCCGATGGTGGAGAGCGCAACTGTTGTTGCAGTTGTGCCCGTAGTCTCGGAAGCAATGGAAGCCGCAATGGCGGCTTCCGGCGCCTCCCTGGTGGTTCAGACAGCGGCCCTCGAGGATGACGAGGACGAATATCAAGGGATGCCGCCCGGCGTAGGCCGCGACGAAGTCCTCGGATACTGCGGGAGCTGTCACTCCATGAAGCTCGTCACGCAGCAGGGCCTGTCGCGATCAACCTGGGTCGACGTGCTCGAATACATGGTTGACGAACAAGGAATGTCCGAGATTGATCCGCAGGACGAGTTGCTGGTTCTTGACTACCTTGAGGAGTTCTACGGTCCGGACCGGCTGGCGCTTACGCTGGCAAACCAGGATGCGAGCGGCGCTTCCGTTTCCCAGCCGGCCGCTGACTGATCCGGCTGGGGCAAACCAAACCGGTTAGAGTCCACTCGTTACCAACGAGTCGCAACGGGCAGTAGCAAGACCGATAGGCACATAGCTGTTGCATCACGGTTGCCACTGCCCGTAGCAAGTACCTCCAGAACAACCCGAAGCCAGGCCGATGTTGTTCGGCATGGCCTACCTTTCGAGGCTCGCCGTCTCCTATTGGGCACTGGATCGGCAAGTGACCCTTCGGCAAGCTAGGCAGTTTCCTTATCGGCCGGATACCCAAGGCAAACCTCGGAGCAGCGTGCGGAATGGAATATGACAGTATCCGCTCCCGCCAATGGTTGCTTGGGCCGGGCCATGGTCCAGCAGAGCATCAAGGCGCAGTACGCGCAATCCGCCTACGCCTGGTTCCTGCGATGACCTGGCAGCGTGTTGGTGTTAACCCGCACTTCGGCATCCGGTTCGGAATCTTGGAACTCGTAGGCGCACCAGCTAAAGTCTTGCTTGGCCCGGAATGAACCAGGCTACGGCAGGCGGATTGTTCGAATGCGGCATCGCCATCTCAATGACGATGTGGGTTATAACGGCGTGTCAATTGACGACATCATTTCCCGCGGGTTGTGGGCAGATTGGGTCGATCTGTATCAGGCCATAGACGCCGACCCTTCACTGCTGCATATCATCGAGAAAGTCTGTTTGGCCCATACCAATCGCGACCCGCTCGCCCAACGCCACCATTTCTGGCTGAACCATGTCCGATACCGGCGCGGATCAAACTGACTGGGAACATCTGCTCTCGGCCGCCTCGCGGTTACAGCGTATCCTGCCTGAAGCGGTCCTTGCCCGTGGATCCGCAGCAGCACCGCGATCCGGCAATCGTAAGTCCAGTAACACCGACCACACTCTCACGGATATTCGGGACAGGTTCGACCGTGTACTTGCCCAGCTGGAGTCGGTCGCCGGATGCAAGAAGGCACAGGACCATCTCCCGGTGCCCGTTTCTGGTTCTCTTTATGGGATCGAAACCTGCGTTCGGCAACTCATTCGCAGTGACCCCCTTGAAACGACTGCAATCAAGTATCTTGACCAGACAGTAACCGTCCCGACTGAACAGGAGATACTCCGCATCAAGGCCGTCCTGATCCTCAAGCGGAACGCCATGCGGGATTATCTGGACTTTGCCGCACTCGGATCCCGCATGGCCGAGGAAGATTGCGTCCAGGCCATGGAACCCTTCGACAGGCTCTACCCGCAGGATAGCGGGCAGTCGGCGCTACAGCAGCTTCTGGCCCAGCTCTCTGCCCCGGCGCCATTTGATTCTGATCAAGTCGGGCCAACCGACTTTCGCGATCTTGCCCCTGAATTATCCGACTGGAAGAATGTGGATCGCATTTGCGTTCGGCTAGCGCAGAGGCTCTTTGAAGGCCTCTGCCCTCAGCCAACACAAGACAATGGTCCTGCCGAAGCAGCAGGCACAGGCACCAACCTGCCGGATCCATTCGATCTACCTTCGCCATTCGGTTGACTGGCACTACGGGTTGCGGAATCGCCAGATGCGCACTGGCTACGGCAGATTTGCCCGATTGCCCCGGAAGAGATTGCTCAAGACGCCTCACAATGATGGCTTGCGCCTCTGCATGGCCGAATTTGCAACCCTGAGGTGTTCGGTGGTCCTGCCGTGTTGGACAGCCGTTCCAAAGGGTCTATTGTGGCACCAGTTCAGTCTATGGGAGGAAACGTCATGACCCGATCACTTGCCGATGCCATGCGGGAAGCTGCAAATCCGGTCGAAATGCTCCGGAATTCCAAGATCGGGATGTATGTCTATCCGGTCGTTGCGCCGGAGTTTTCGAACTGGCGGATTGAACAACAGGCCTGGCGAAGCCGGGCCGTCTTGTTTGACCAGTCGCACCATATGGATGAAGTGCGCGTCGAAGGCCCACAGGCTACGGAATTCCTGTCGCATCACGGCATCAACAGCTTTTCCAACTTCGACCTCAGCCGCGCCAAACACTATGTGCCGGTTACGCCAAACGGCCATGTGATCGGCGACCACATCATCTTCCGCGAAGACGAGAACTCATACTTGCTGGTCGGCCGCGCCCCTGTCTCAAACTGGCTCCTCTTCTGCGCCGCCTACGGCAAATGGAATGTCAGGCTGCGCCACCATCCGCGCTCAAACTCGCGCCCCGAAGGCGAACGAGTAATCCGCGAACACTACCGCTTTCAGATTCAGGGACCCGATGCGCCCGCTGTGTTCGAGCGCATGAATGGCGGCCCGGTACAAGACATCAGCTTCTTCCATGTGGACTGGATCAACATCGGCTCAAAGAAGGTGCGAGCCCTTTGCCATGGCATGTCCGGCGCCCCCGGCCTGGAGATCTGGGGTCCCTACAAGGACAAGGAGTATATTCTCTCCACGATCCTTCAGTCGGCAAGCGAGGCTGGCGTCGACCTGACCCGTTGCGGCAGCCGGGCCTATTCGACAAACACGCTCGAGTCCGGCTGGATCCCCTCCCCGCTTCCCGGCATCTATACTGGGGACGGCATTCTTGCCGAATATCGCGATTGGCTCGGAGCCGACAGCTATGAGGCCACAGGCGCCATTGGCGGATCCTATGTCTCCGCAAACATCGAGGACTACTACGTCAACCCGTTTGAACTCGGCTACGGCTTCTACATCGGCTGGAAGAAGGACGATTTCATCGGCAAATCTGCTCTCGAAGCGATGAAGGGCAGTCCGTCCAATCGCAAGCGGGTGACTCTGGAATGGAACCGGGAAGATGTTCTCAAGGTGATCGCCTCCGCCCTCGAGGACGGCATCCCCTACAAGTGGATCGACTTCCCGCAACCCAACTATGCATCGACCTCAGCCGACATGGTTTGCGGCAGCGGCGGAAGCATGATCGGAATGTCGATGTTCAGCGGCTACAGCTACAATGAGCGCTGTTTTCTCAGTCTTGCAGTGGTCGATCAATCGGTAGAGGTCGGCGACATTGCGACCTTGAAATGGGGCGAGCCGGAACCGACGGCAAAGACCTCGACTGAACTGCACAAACAAGCCGACATCCGGGTTCGTGTTTCGCCGACGCCCTACTCGAGACAGGCGCGCGAGAACTATGCAGACAGCTGGCGCACGAGGGACTCTTCGGCCGAATAGTCCGGTCAATCCGGACCGGCTGGAATTGCCACTGCACTGCGACGCAAGGATTCAATCAAGGCCCAACCGGGCCAACTTTTCCAGGAGGAAACAATGAAACTACTCAAACTGATGACTGCTTCGGCCGCCTTGTCCGCGGCAGTCTCGATTGCGCAGGCAGAAGAACTCACCTTCGCCAACTTTACTGCGCCGACCCACACGGTCACCGATAGCCTGATCGCATCGCTCCAGACAGCAGTCTCGGAGGCATCCGGCGGCGACGTGACGGTCCGGGCCTATCACGGCGGCGAGTTGGGTGCCGGCCCCGTTGAGCAATATGTGCGCGGTGTACAGGGCGTGGCAGACTTTGTCTGGGGCCTTCCCGGTTATACCTCATCGCAATTCGAAACCACGATGATCGTCGAGCTTCCCGACGCTATCCCGCTGGACGCACCCGGCTACGCTGCCCTATGGGCCGCCTTTGATGAGCATCTCGCCGACGAGTTTCCCGGAACCGTACCCATAGCGCTGTGGACTTCAGAACCGAGCATCATCATCATGAAGGAAAAGGTGGTTCGCGTGCCTTCAGACCTGGAAGGGCTGAAGATCCGCGTCGCAGGCGCCACTGCTGCCGAGGTCGCAGAAGCCCTTGGAGCCACGCCGGTTCAGATGCCCATCAACCAGGTCTACAACGCGTTGCAGACTGGCCTTATCGACGGCGTGATAACCGGCTCATCCACATTGAACGACTTCAAACTGGACGAGGTTGCCAGCAGCTACACGCTCGGAGCCAATCTTGGGCGGCTGACTTTCTTCGCGGCAATGAACGAGAGCGCCTACAACGATCTGGACGACGCCGTGAAGGCGGCCATGGATCCCCGCGCCTTTTCGAAGGTGGCAGAAGATGCCTGGAGAGCGACAGCCGACTTATCGGTCGAGCAGGCCCGGGCAAGGGGCGACAACACTTTCATTGATCTGACACCGGAAGGCGCCGCAGCATTCTCGGCAGCCATTGCCGGTGTGGTTGACGCCTATGTGGACAGGGTCGACGGCGCGGACGCCCTTGCCGCTATGCGCAGCCAATAGGCATTTGACCACAATTCGAAACTTCGTGGACAGGCTCATCGGCCTGTCCACCATTCTTGGCGGTTCCTGCCTTGTCATACTCGTCGGCGTCATCCTGGTTGATGTGATCGGTCGCGGGTTTGGAAGCCCGCTCTTTGGCAGTCAGGATCTGATCAATATGGGCATGGCGCTGCTGGTCTTCGGCGGCATGGCACTTTGCGACCGTAATGGCGGGCATATCGCCGTTGACCTGCTGGAGCCGCGGTTTCCTGCTGGGCTGAACCGGTGGATCAATGTTGCCTCCGCTGTGCTTGGCGCCGTGATCTTCCTGATGATCGCCTATACGGTTCATGAAAGCGCCAAGCTGAATCAGATGCTGAACCTGTCCACCAACCTGCTGCGCCTGCCACGCGCCTGGTTCCAGTGGGGGGTTTGTGTGATGTCTATCATCGCCGCTGCCGGGATGATCTTGCGCGCCATCGAACTGGCCTTGCTTGATCATGATGTCAGGAAGGACCAGCCTTGAACGAAGGAGCAGCCGGCCTGCTTGGCATCGCGGCACTGCTGGCGCTGCTGCTGTTCCGCGTACCCGTGGCGTTTTCCATGTTTCTCGTGGGGTTTGCCGGGCTTTGGGCCATGAATGGCTGGGCTGTGGCCGCTGGACTTCTTGCTTCCGAGACATTCACGCTTGCCTCCAAGCCTGAACTTGTCGTCATCCCTCTCTTCATCCTGATGGGCAATGTCGCCTCGGCGACAGGAATGAGCCGCCAGCTCTATGACGCTGCCTATGCGGTTATCGGGCATGTGCGGGGCGGACTTGCTGCAGCCACGCTCATAGGTTGCGGTGGGTTTGCAGCGCTCTCCGGCTCATCCGTTGCCTCTGCCCTTACCATGGGCAAGGTGAGCCTGAAGGAGATGGACAGATTCAATTATGACAGCCGGTTATCCACCGGTAGCGTCGCCGCTGGCGGCACACTCGGCATACTCATTCCACCCTCCACCGGGTTTGTCATCTACGCAATCCTGACAGAGCAGAGCATTGGCCGGCTGTTCATGGCGGGCGTGTTTCCTGGACTTCTGCTGCTCTCCATCTTCGTTCTGACGACCTTGTGCATTTGCATCTTGCGCCCGGAATACGGTCCCCGCGGTCGCAAGACCACATTCGGAGAAAAGCGCACCGCCATGCTGGGTGCGGTTCCGATCCTTGTCCTGGTGATTGTCACCATCGGCGGAATCTATCGGGGTGTATTCTCACCGGAGGAAGCGGCTGGCGTCGGCGCTGGCCTTGCAATCCTCTACGGAGCAGTGACGCGCAAACTATCGCTGGCTGCATTTCTGGATGCGATCCGCGATAGTATCGTCACCACGGCGACAGTGATGCTCATCCTGATCGCGGCGCACCTTCTGATCCCTTTCCTGGCATTGACGCATGTGACGGAGTCGGTCGGCAACTTCCTTGACGCGCTTGATCTCGGCCTGCTTGGGACGCTTGTCTTCATTCTTGCGGTCTACCTTGTGCTTGGCTGTTTCCTGGAGGGTTTTGCCATGCTCGTTCTGACCCTGCCTGTCTTCTTTCCGGTTGTACTGCAGCTCGGCATTGATCCGATCTGGTTCGGGGTTCTCGTGGTCCTGACGCTTGAAATGGGACTGATATCGCCGCCAGTTGGTATCAATGTGTTCATCGTGAAATCGGTCGCACCCTCGGTTCCATTGGGGCACATCTACCGGGGCGTACTTCCATTCTGGCTGTCTATGCTGCTGGCGTTGACGATACTGATCAGCTTCCCGCAGATCGCGCTCTTCCTGCCCAACACGATGTTCAATTGAGGCCGCGGGTGTGATCGGCACCTGACGGGATTCCCCGAGCGGCAAGCGCGTTTCCGGCTGCTGCGGGCGATCTTGATCCCACTTGCCACGCAGCTTGGAACTCCCCTGCCAAGCCAGAATGGCCCATGCCTTGGGAAACTGCCGCGTTTGCCGTTCCAAACCCTGCCGCCAGAGGGCGTGAGCCTGGGTGCTGAAAGATGTTGAAAACCCTGAAACCCGATTGCCGCGCATTTTGCCAAGGGGTAACTCATGGCGGAACAGTCATGGCATTTTCTTTGAACGAATAGGGGATTGACAGATTGATCGGTCTGCAAGGTTGACGCTCAGGCACACTTCGAACTCGCAGGTCATTGCGGTTTCAGATCTGCGTCGTATGGGCAGTATGCCCGAATGTGCAGGCAGCGACGAGTCCGGCCGCCCCGGACAGGGCAGCCATGCCGCGAATGGGCCAATTGGCAGATTCCGCACCATCAAGCAGTGCATCATGCAGGACCCGTCCGCCAGTGGATTGCTGCCGTCCCAGCTGCAAGCACACAAACAGATAGGTGATGCTCATGCCGCCTGAATCCCTGTGTCTCCGGAGAGTACCTGCCTGGCGGGACAAGCATCTGAAGTGGATCTGCGGCTTCGCCAACGCCAATGGCGGTGTTCTGGAAGTCGGCAAGAACGATCGCGGCGAGGTCGTCGGGATCATGAACCCTCTACGGCGTCTGGAGGAAATCCCCGGCAAGGCACGGTCCATTCTGGGCATAGAGGTTGACGTGAATCTGAAGTCGGAAGGAGGCTAGGAATACCTGGAAGTCTCCGTGGATCCATGTCCCAACGCGATCAGCTGCAAGGGCGAATTCCACTACCGAAGCGACAACAAGAAGCAGGTACTCAAGGGCGCAGCGCTCAACAGCCTCTTCTTGCGCAAGTTCGGCCGCACTTGGGACGATATGCCGATACCAGGTGTCGCACCAGGTGATCTTGATGTTCGTGCCTTCGCAGACTTCCACAAGCGGGCCGCAAGCAGCAAGCGGCAGCCGCAAGGCATCATCGGCGAGTCCGATGAAGACACAATCGAGAAATTGCAACTTCGGGAAGCCGGCATGCTCAAGCACGCTGCGGTGCTGCTCTTCCACCCTGAACCGCATCGGCACGTAATGGAGGCCTGCGTGAAGGTGGGCTATTTCCAGGGATCGGAGATCCTGTTTCACGACCTGATTGAAGGCGATCTGTTCACTCAAGTCGACCGGACCATGGACTTCTTGTACACCAAGTATACGCGTGCCTTGATTTCCTATGACGGCAACTACCGTGTGGAGACCTTCCCGGTTCCCCGGCAGGCCATGCGCGAAGCGGTCGTCAACGCAATCATTCACCGGGACTATGCCAGCAACACCACCATTCAGGTTCGTGTCTACGATGACCGGATTGCAATCTGGAATGCAGCAAAGTTACCGCCAAACTGGGTTGAAGATCAACTCGCCGGAAAGCTCCCGTCACGCCCCCACAATCCAAGAATTGCCGATGCCTTCTTCCAGGCTGGGCTGATTGAAGCCTGGGGAGGCGGTGTCCAGCGCATTATGGAAATCTGCCGGAAAGCCGGGAACCCTGTACCCGTGTGGCAGTTGCAATTTGGCGGTACCGGGCTGTGGCTCGAATTTCCGTTCTCGGCCAGCTACCAGGCCGCCGATGCGTTTGTCCGGCGCCGGGGTGCTTAAGTGTTCATGCAGGAAATCACCAAGAAGGCGCAAGCAAGCAACCAGAATACCTCCAGATCAGGTAACGCGGCCCGGCCAGACGCTGGAGCCACTGCAACCGGGTCCAGCCATCAGCCGCCGTGAAACCTCTGTTGAACTTGCCAGTCCCGAACCCTGTATACGCTACAGGCTGGTAGAGCTGCGCGTGGCCGGGATGATTGAGCGGTTTCAGGCCGGAATGGCCAGTTGGTGACGAGTTCTGGCTACAGGTTCAACCTATCGCAACCACAACGATGATACCGGCCTCCAGAACCTGCATCGGACCGGCCGGTTCGGCAGTGTGGAACTTCAAATCCATGTGAGCTTCGCCGCAATCCCGCCACTGCCCCCTCCTCCTGTTTTCCATTGCAAATGCAGAATCTCGAACCTATAGGGTTGCCTCCCTTGACGCGGCCGGCCGTGACGGCATGCCGAGCCGTGTCCAAACCGACTGAAAGACGAGGTCTGGAAATGCCGAAAATGAAAACCAAGTCCGGCGCCAAGAAGCGGTTCAAGATCACCGCCAATGGCCGGATCAAGGTAGCGCAGGCCGGTAAACGGCACGGCATGATCAAGCGCACCAACAAGTTCATCCGCAAGGCGAGGGGCACGACGACTGTATCCAGAAAGGATGAGCAGCGCGTCAAGTCCTTCTTGCCCTACGGTAGCTGAGGAGAACGGATCATGGCGAGAGTTACAAGCGGCAAAGTCACCCATGCCAGGCACCGCAAGGTCATCAAGCTGGCCAAGGGGTATTATGGCCGGCGCAAGAATACCTTCAAGACCGCCCGGCAGGCTGTCGACAAGGCGCGGGAATATGCCACCCGGGACCGGAAAGTGCGCAAGCGCAATTTCCGGGCGCTCTGGATTCAACGGATCAATGCTGCGGTCAGGCAACATGATCCCGGTCTGACCTATTCGAGATTCATCCATGGGTTGAATCTCGCCGGAATTGAACTGGATCGCAGAATATTGGCAGACGCCGCAGTCAACGACCCCGAACTGTTCGAGGAGGTCGTCAAGAAGGCCAAGGCAGCACTCGGCTGAAGAGTGCTGCGGTTAGCCGGACAGGCGGCGCAGCAAGAAAGGGATGAACCCGGATGGAGTCCCTGGACGAAATCAGGGAGCGGCACCTCTCAAGCATCGCTGAGGCGGCCGACGAGTCGGCGCTTGAGACCGCGAGGCTTGCCGCATTCGGCCGCAAGGCGGGCGAGATCCGCAGCCGTCTTGGCGAACTCGGTCGGCTCCCGCCCGAGGAGCGCAGCAGGGTCGCACCGGCGCTCAACGCACTCAAGGATGAGATAACCGCCGCGATTTCTGCCAGGAAGTCCCAACTGGCGGAACAGGCGCTCGAAGAGCAACTCAAGAGTGAACGGCTGGACATCACTCTGCCCGGACGGCCGCGGCGGCAGGGCACCATCCACCCGGTCAGCCAGGTCACCGAGGAAGTATCGGCCATCTTTGCTGGCATGGGATTCGAGGTCGCTGAAGGCCCCCAGATCGAGGAAGACTGGTACAATTTCGACGCCCTGAACATGCCTCCGGAACACCCCGCACGGCAGGAACACGACACCTTTTTCATCCGGTCTTCCAGCGAAGACGGCAAGCAGCCAAACGTCCTGCGGACCCACACCTCACCAGTGCAGATCAGGACCATGCTTGCGAGAGGCGCACCTGTTCGAGTGATTGCGCCGGGCCGCGTCTACCGGTTCGACTATGACCAGACGCACACGCCCATGTTCCACCAGATCGAAGGGCTTGCTCTGGATACGGACATTTCCATGGCGCAACTCAAATGGACGCTGGAGGAATTCTGCCGCGCGTTCTTCGAAGTCGAAAAGGCCGAGCTGAGATTCCGCGCTTCCCATTTTCCGTTCACCGAACCATCTGCGGAGGTCGACCTCCGCTGTTCCTGGAAGGATGGCCTCCTCAAGGTCGGGGAAGGTGACGACTGGATGGAGATACTGGGCTCCGGCATGGTCCATCCCAAGGTACTTGAGGCTGGTGGGGTGGATCCCGAGCGCTATCAGGGGTTCGCATTCGGGATCGGAATCGACCGGCTTGCAATGCTGAAATACGGAATCCCGGACCTTCGGGATTTCTTCGAGTCCGACATTCGCTGGCTTCGTCACTATGGATTTGCACCGCTCGACATGCCGGCCCTCCATAGCGGCCTGAGCAGTTGACAGGCATGCAGTTGAAGAGTTGACCATGAACCGGAATGACCGCATCGAACTGGAAGCAGCCGCGTTCCGCCGCCTGCGCGAGCATTTGGGCGACCGCACGGATGTGCAGAACATCGACATGATGAACCTGGCCGGCTTTTGCCGGAACTGCCTGAGCCGCTGGTATCAGGAAGCCGCCGCAGAACGCGGGATCAGTATGTCAAAAGAAGAGTCCCGGGAGATGTTCTACGGGATGCCGTTCGCCGAATGGAAAGCGAAGCACCAGACAGAGGCGAGCCGGGAACAGCTGACAACTTTCGATCAAAACCGGCCCAGCCACGATTGAGTTCCACCTATCTGTCCAGGAGCATGCCGGAGGCACTTCAATGACCTTCGGGCACCGCCTGCATTGGAACCCCCATACAACGGAAGAGCTGCGTTGAGTCACGGGCCGCGCGACAAGCGCCACCGGCAGGTTGGCGTTTTCGAACACAGCTTGGGACGCCAAGTTGTCCGGCTGGCCGAAAAGGGCGGCAGAAGACGAGTTTCAATCCCGCCTGGTCAGGCAGGCGGCGCAAAGGCTGGCGAACTGGTGGTTGTCGAAGCGCTACCCGGCAGGCAGAGGCGGGCCAGAATAATCGGCAAGCTTGATGAGGACACCAACCGGCCGCCATACTCGTTGATGGCAATCAAGGCGCATGACATCCCTCATGAGTTTCCGAAACGGGTACTGGCAGAGGCGAAGGAGGCCGTTCCTGCAAGATTTCCGGCCGATGCAGACCTGACCAGTATTCCCTTCGTCACGATCGACCCGCCAGACGCGCGTGACCGGGACGATGCTGTTTGTGCCGAACCTGACCTCAGCCCCGAAAATCCGGGCGGCCATATCATCCACATTGCCATCGCAGATGTTGCCAGGTTCGTAACTGAGGCAGGCGCAATCGACCAGGAAGCGCAATTGCGGGGCAATTCCACCTACTTTCCGGATCTGACGGTGCCGATGCTGCCTCCGGCACTGTGCGAGGAAGCCTGTTCGCTTGAAGCCGGCAAGGACCGTTACTGCCTCGTTGCCAGTATTGTCATACACCGCGACGGAAACCATTTGCGGCACAAATTCCAGCGGGGCCTGATCCGGTCACGCGCGGCATTGCACTATACCGAAGCGCAGGCCATCGCTGATAGCGCCGTCCCAAAAGGAAGGACGAGCGTGGTTGAACACGTCAATCGGCTTTGGGCAGCGTACAGAGTCCTGGAAAACGCAAGCCGCAGGCGCGAGCCACTTCAACTGGAACTCGCCGAAAGCGGCATCCGCGTGTCGGGCCGAGGCGAAGTCGAGTCTGTACAACTCGAGGACCGTCTGGACTCGCACCGGCTCATTGAGGAGTTCATGATCTTGGCGAACGTGTGCGCTGCGGAGACCATCCATGAGGCGCGATCGCCTGGTATCAGCCGGATCCATGAAGAACCTGAACGGGAGAGGATTGCAGAACTTGCGCGAACAGCTGTTGCCTGCGGGTTGCCTTTCTCACCGGGAGTGCGGGCAACAACCCGGCGCATGAACGAATTGCTTCAAAGGGCAGATGCAGCAGCATGCCGGGAGCACATTAATCTCGCTGTATTGAGGTCCATGGCACAGGCGCGCTATTCGACAGACCCTGCTGGTCACTTCGGTCTCAACTTGCGCCGTTACCTGCATTTCACCTCACCCATCAGGAGATATGCAGATCTGCTGGTCCATCGCATACTGATAAGGATCCTCAATCTCGGGCCAGGTGGAATATCCGATGAAGGAATGGCCTCACTTGCGGGCGCAGCCCGGCACCTTTCTGCGACGGAACGCCGTTCCGTGGCCGCAGAACGGGAAGCGAGGGACAGGTTCCTTGCTGCGTTTCTTGAGCAGCGTGTCGGGGCGGAATTCGACGGAACGATCGTCGGCGCCGCGAGGCAGGGATTGTTTGTAAGGTTGAAGGACACGGGAGCGGAAGGCATGATTCACCGGTCGCGACTGGGTCACGCCCGTTACAACCGCGCCAACTGCACCTTGCGAGTCGGTGTAACAGGGCGCATTATCCGCACTGGAATGCAACTCAGGGTCAGGTTGGTCGAAGCAGAACCGCTTTCGGGAACCCTGCAGTTCGAACTGGCAGGAACGGACTCTCCGCAGGCAACAAACGGGCGAGGCCAACGCCCTCTACGGCGGCGGAAGGGGAAGAAAAGGAAGTGACTTGCACAAGGAATTCAGCACCTGGCTGACGAGTTTCCGTCAAACGGCGTTGGCCTCAGGAATCGAGGCAGATGTACTTGACCAATTCGAGTCTTCTGCCGGTTTCCTTGATGAAGTTGCCACCAGGGAGTCTTCGCAATCCGAGTTCTTGCTTCCGGTTGGCCGGTATATCAAGAGAACCGTTACAAGGAAGCGCAGGAAGGAAGGGATCGCGGCGCATTCCCGATACGGGACTGTTCTAACTGAACTCGAAAACCGGTTCGGCGTAGATGCGGGCATACTGACGGCGATCTGGGGCGTTGAGTCTTCCTACGGATCTGTCCGCGGAGAATTCCCTGTAGCGAACGCACTCGCCACGCTCGCGTGTGTATCGGCACGGCCCAAGTTCTTTCAACGCGAGTTGATCGCTGCTCTGCAAATTGCAAGCTCCGGCGTCGTTGCCCTTGATCGAATGCTGGGTTCCTGGGCAGGCGCAATGGGACACACACAGCTGATGCCATCCAGCTACCTCGCGCATGGACAGAGTTTTGATGGCGAGTGCTATGCCGACATTTGGTGCGACGATCCTGCTGACGCGCTTGCCTCGGCTGCCAGCTTTCTTGTGGCGCATGGCTGGCAGCCGGGCCTTTACTGGGGAATGCGTCGGACGTTGCCGTGGGATTTTGACCTGATGCAGACGGGTCTTTCGGTCCGCAGACCTATAGGTGAGTTCATGGCGGAAATCATAGCGCCGAACTTCCGCGCCGTGCGGCATGGTGACTGCCCTTCTTCGATCATCCTTCCGGCAGGACGCAGGGGACCGCCATTCCTGGTGACCGAGAACTTTGACGTGTTGAGGCGTTACAACAACTCAATCTCTTACGCGCTGTCTGTCGGGTTGCTGGCAAACCTGGTGACCGATCAGGAGTATGAACTGCCTCGCTGGCCTATAGAACTCTTTCCACTGTCCAGAAATGAGATCCATGAAATGCAGAAGATGCTGGCCAGACTCGGATACGACACTGGCGGCCTCGATGGACTTGCGGGCCCGGCAACAACCAGGGCATTGCAGCATTTTCAGCGTACAGCCGGATTGCCACCAGACGGATTTGCAAGCCGGAGGATGCTCAAACTATTAAGGCGCGTCAGCAGGCGCTAATCAATACACAAGCAGTGATCCAAAGAGACTTACCCTTGCTGCCCGGCCGATAGTGCCGCCAAGGGAACAGAGGCAAACCGATGGGACTCTGTTGATGCCGGGTAGCATTAACAGAATCAATAGCCGCTGGTTATGTTGTCTCAGTCAGCAGGATTTCTTCGGACCTGCTGATAGAATTTTGGACAGGTTTTGTTTGCATGGTGGACAGCAGTTTCCGGTTCCGGCAAGGTAATTCTTGCCGGAAACGGAACAGCAGGATGGTCCCTGTGAGGTAATGGAGATTTTCTGATCACTTGCCGCCGCGGTCCTTCTGGCCTGAGTTTCTCTCTTACCCGTCAACAGCGCATTGTCGATGTCGCCGACAAACCTGTAATGGATCCCGGTCCAGCAACGCCGTTGCCTCTGGATCAGATTCTTGCCGGACTGCGTACGGTATGGTCGGGAGGCGAAGTCCGGCCGACGGCCAAGCCAGTTGAGAAACCGAAACGGGACCGGCATGTCGGCACTGTCCGGACCCGTTGGTTGAGGTGACAGGGCTATTGCACGCCAGGTTTGAGGCCGAACCGAGGCGTACCAACCGCGAGTTGCTTGACAAGCTCCGAGACGAGCATCCGGACCAATACCCTGACAAGCTATTGCGAACGCGAGAACGGCGAGAAAGGGTTTGGCGAAAGGAGAAAGCGGCATCCATGGTGGTTGGCGAAATGAAGCAGGACGAACCAACGGCCGGTGAACCATGACCGACGACCATGCAAACTCATTTCAATTTCTGGTTCGGAAAGGAACATCTTGGTTAGGCAACAACACTGTCATCCTGAATGTCGCCCTATAGCAGTGCGTTCCTTATGCCCGCTACTTTTCGATGATACTGGCGAAGGCCTCAGTCTCTTTGGCTCCCAGTATTGAACGAAGGCCACTTGCGTGGCCAGAGTATTGATTGCCGCCTTCTGCCCCTGCTCCTCTCTCCGTCGCGTATGACAGTCTTGCCTGTCTTGAATTCGGGTTCAACCGGTTTCCCCTGAAGATGCGTTGATGTTCACTCTCCTTGCTGTCCTGGTCGTCGGGACTGCTTCAAACCAAGGAGATGAACATGCAAGTCAAGATTTCAAAGGCCCGCCAGAGGATGATCGAGGTGATGACCATCAAGGGGCTGTCACCAAAGACGCAGAGCAATTACCAGGCGACCGTGAGCGCCTTGTCCCGCCATTATGGCCGCCCGCCCCATCGCTTGTCTGCCGAGGAAGTCCGTTCCTGGTTGTTGGCCCGCATCGAGCGGGGACTGGCGGTTCGCACCACCAATGGCAATGTTGCGGCCCTGCGCCTGTTCTACACTGATGTGGTGGGCCAAGCCGGCAAGGTTGCCGGCCTGCATTACCGGCGGGTTCAGGACAGCCTTCCCCACTCCATCCCCGAAGCCGATGTCCATCGCCTGATCGGGGGGATCCGCGACCTGCGCTACCGCACCGCAGCCCTGACTGCCCATGGCGCCGGATTGCGGATCTCGGAAGTGGTGGCGCTGAAGATCAGCGATATCGATGGCGAGAAGGGGTTGCTGCGCATCGGCAGTGGAAAGGGCGGTCATGAGCGGATGGCGCATCTGCCCGCCCCGGTGCTGGAAGCGCTCAGGCGCTACTGGAGATCCACCGAGCCGCGGCCAACCAGTTGGCTGTTCTGCCACAAACAAGCCGACCAGCCGATCACCGCTGCCAGCCTTCGTGCTGCCTTCAACCGCAGCCGCGATCAAGCCGGGCTCGACCGCAACGTCACTTTCCACTGCCTGCGCCACGCCGTCGCAACCCATCTGCATGAACGCGGGGCGTCCATCAGTGTGGTCCAGGATGTGCACGGGCACAAGTCCCCCGAGGCGACACGCATCTACGCCCGCACCACCGGTTCCATGTACCGCAAGATCGATCATCCGGTTGCCGGCTTCGCCCGAACTGTCTGAACAGTGATTGACGAGCGGACCGGCCTGGCGGACATCTTCCGCCGGGCCGCTCCCGCATACCGGAACCGCCATTCCGGCAAGCTTGATGCCGGTGCGCTGAGGATACTCGACTGCCTCGAGCGCTGCCGCACCCCGGCGCTCGGCGGAACCGTCTATCAATGCACCGGTTGCGGCCGGCCCCATGCCGTCTGGAGGTCCTGTGGCAATCGCCACTGCCCCACCTGCCAGGGCGCCGCCGCCCGCAAGTGGATGGAAAAGCAGGCCGGATGCATCCTGCCGGTCCCCTACTTCCATGTCGTCTTCACTCTGCCGCGGCCCATCGCCCGGATCGCACTCCACAACCGCGACCCGGTCTTCAATATCCTCTTCCGAACCGCCGCCGAGACCCTGAAGACCATCAGCGCCGACCCCCGGCGCCTGGCCGCCCGCATCGGCGGAACCGCCGTCATGCACAGTTGGAACCAGAAGATGGAATGGCATCCACATCTCCATTGCCTCGTTCCCAATGGAGGCTTCGATGTCGAATCCGGAAAATGGAAGACCGGAAGCAGCAGCTACTTCGCTCCCGTCAAGGTGCTCGCAAGCTTCTTCCGCCGCCGCTTCCTTGAGGAACTCGAAAAGGCCTTTCATCACCGCAAGCTGAACTTCCACGGCGCCAGTGCCCACCTTGCCGATCATCGGAACTTCGCCGAAGAGTTGAGGCAGGCCCGCATGCTCGACTGGAACGTCTACGCCAAACCGCCCTTCAAGGGACCCGAGGCCGACATCCGATACCTCTCCCGCTATACTCACCGGGTCGCCATCACGAATGCCCGCATCCTCGCCTTCGATGGCAAAGCCGTCACCTTCCGCTACCGCAAACCGGCCAAGGGGGCCGCAGAACGCCCGGCTTACGCTTCCATGACGCTGCCTTCCGACGAGTTCATCCGCCGCTTCCTCATGCACCGTCCACCCAGGGGGTTCCACCGCATCCGCCATTTCAGAAACCTCAAGGCCATACCTCTTGCCAAACGCAAACCACTGCCGCCCGGTGACGGTGGCGACGCCGAAGAAACCGCCAACCCCTGGCTGCCCGCTTGTCCCGGATACGGCGAGCCTCTCTGGCCCGTCTTCTCCATTGGAGCCAATGCGTCACAGGCCAGACAGGACTTCGCCCGGCAGTTCATGCGCCAGCGCGGGCCGCCGCAGAGCACGGCCCCGGCATGAAACAGGCGCCTGGAAGAATGCACTCAATCCGGATGCGGGGCTCTCCTCGCAACCAGTCAACTCGTCCTCAATTGCCGCAGGTGCCGGCTAACGTGCAAAATCCATGCAGGCCCGGAAACAACAGGCTTGGCCGGATACAACTATACCTCCGGTTCAGCCCAAAAACCGGCCGAGGAGAGCCTTCAAAGGCCTTCAGACACCAGTCCGGTTGACTGCGAATTCTCCACTTTCTACCAGAGGCCGCTCACGCTGCGTGGCTCCGTTCAATTCTGCTACGTATCGGCGCGTCAGCCGACACAACCCATGATATTCGACACAACCCATGATATTGAGTTGGAATTGCCTTTGAAGTACAATATAGGGAGGTTGGTGCTCGGCAATGCTGATCCCAATTTCCGCTAGTGAACGCTTTGAAGACCGGGTTTTCGTACCATGAACATGACAGACATTCTCAAGCCAATCCGCACTGGCGCCTCCAATTCCGCCTTGTGCGCCTGCTCCCCGAGATTGGTTGCGGCTCGGCTGAAATCCGTACTTCCCCGAAGAATATTCACGGTTTACCCCTCCCCTCGACCAGCAGCTGAGAGTCTGGGGAAGCGGAGTAGTTCGTCACGCGCTGGCCCCTTGGCGGCGGCTTGCATCGTTGCGGCGTTTTCCGCGGCTCCGAATGCCCAAGCCGATATCTATCTCTGGTTCCATGACACCGAAGACGGCTCGGCAGTAGAAGCTTCCGGCAGTTTCGATCTATCAGAATATCTTTGGTCTGGTGGCGGAAACACACAAAATTTGGTTGCACTCAGAAATACTGCCACTTACGGTCGATTTTGGGGAGTCGCCACAAAAGGCGGTATCACCCGTTACGAGAAAGACAATCTGATTGTCCAGATTACTGGCGAAGACAGCTATACTGGCACCCGCGACCCAGTGTTCAATCAAGGAAGCAGCGTTGGTGACTTCAGAATAAGCTCTGACCGAAACAACGATATTGCATTCAGCGACAACTTTGTAAATAACAATATGGCCAGTATTCCGGATGGCACGCGAGTTACGTTTACCAAGTCCTTGATGGATCTCGTGGGAGATGACGATTTTCACGTCGAATTCTTGTATGGCACGCAGAAGCTCGTTTTTGCTACGGTGTCCTCGCCACCGGCCAAACCTGAAGACCTTACGGCAACACCGGATGACGGACAGCTGACGCTGAGTTGGACTGACCCGAAGGACACCAGCATCTCGAGTTACGAGATCCAGCAGAAATCCGAGTACGGTGACTATAGCGATTGGGAGCCAATCGAGGGTAGCGGCAGGGCCACCACCAGCCACACGATCGACGGATTGAAAAACGGCGAAAGATACAGTTTCAGGATCAGGGCAGTGAACTTACACGGCGCCGGTGCTCAATCGGATGAGGTCACTGCGGCGCCAGTGAAACCAGGAGCCCCGGCTGCTGCGGAACTCAGCGCAGTTTCGACCGAGGAGGTCGGTCAGGTCGTCCTCTCGTGGACACTTGCCGACGACGCCAGTATTACAGAATGGCAACTCCAGCAGCGCCAGGGCGACGCAGCCTTTGGCGACGAGTGGACCGCTATCGAGCCCAGCAATGCAGCAACACGCAGTCACACTATTGACGGCCTGTCTGGTGAGGTTACCTATGGCTTCCGTGTGCGTGCGGTTAACGGCAATGGCAATGGTGTGGCGTCCAGAATGGCAACGGCCACTCCCAAAGCTCCCGAACCGGAGCCGGAGCCGATGGAGCCGGAGCCGATGGAGCCGGAGCCAACGGGGCCTACGGTGGAAATGGAGAAGCAGGCGCTGAAAAAGTCACTGGCGGCGGAGGGGCAGGCTAGGCTAGCGGGAGTGACGAATGTCATCGACCAGCGTCTCCAATCAACGCCGGTAACAAGCGCCTTGGTGCTGGGTGGACAGACGCTAGCTGCCACTGGATCATCAATGAACCCGGCAACTAGCCAGGAAACGGACGGCTGGTGGTCGGGAAGCCAAAACCCGGAGTCATTCAACCGTTCAGTCGGCGATGCCGATTTGCTTGACGGCAGCGCCTTCACGCTCTCGTTGAGTGAAGAGGATGGCAGCGACAGGGGCTGGACCATCTGGGGCCATGGCGACCTGCAACGTTTCGAAGGCAATACCGGTGAGGACAGTTGGGACGGCTCCGTCAAATCGGCGGTGCTGGGATTCGATACCCGGACGAACGGAAACCTGCTTGCAGGTCTGGCGGTATCGAGCCACCGCGGCAATATCGATCTTGTCACGGATGACGTGGGCAGCCGAACTGAAACCTCACTGACAGCCGCCTGGCCATACATGCAGATGGCCATGCCAAGCGGAGCCGGAACGGTCCGGGTTGTGCTCGGGGTCGGCAGCGGTGATGCGGAGCATCATTCCGATGATGGCGACGTCGAGAGGGCCGGCCTGTCCATGACGACCGCATCGGTTGGCGCCCGCTGGGCGGTCGCTCAGCAGGGGCAGGTGACGCTGTCGGTGCCGGTCAAGGCAGAAGTTGTTCAGCTCAAGACCGATGGAGACGGAACAACAGCGATCGGAGGCCTTTCGATCAAGAGCTGGCGAGCAAGCGGCGGCCTCAAAGCGGCCCATTCCGGTGTCGCACTGGACGCCGGTTGGGTTCTCATACCACGCGGCTCGGTGTCGTTCCGCTGGGATGGCGGTGACGGTGTCACGGGCAAGGGCATTGAAGTTGGCGGCGGTTTCGGCCTGCATGCGCCGGACTCCCGTTTGAGCCTTGATGCCAGCGGACGTTGGCTGGCCACACATTCGGATGACAACCAGCGCGAGTGGGGCGCCAGTATCGGTGTGCAGATTGCCCCGGACTCCCAGGGCCGCGGCTGGTCGGCTTCTCTTCGCCAGGAATGGGGGTTGCAGCAAGAGGACGCCCTGTCGGACGACACTCTATTCGAGAGCAGCACTGGCGGGCCTGCATCGACGCTTGGCTCTCTGGCAGCGCGAGCCGGCTACGGATTTGGCATGATGGAGGGCCTGATGACGGTGTCAGCGGATGCAAGGCTGGCGACTGGCGATGAGGAAGTGCCGCATTACGGAGCCGGCATGGAATTTGCCTTGCCGGGCGGTCTTTCTGCTTCACTGAGGGGTGAGCATGTGCATGCTGTTGATCCCGATACCCGCATCGGAGCAGGTGTGCATTTGCGCTTCTGATGACGGAACCATGGTGTGACCTGTCTGTGGTGGGCTTGACTGCTACGGGTTCCGAACTCCCAAGGCGCGGACGCTTGTTGGTTCATCGGCCGCAATCCTTTCGCAGGAAGAACTGAGTTCCGTACTTTTGGACCCAGCGGTGCAACCTCCACGGAGTCTAGGATCGATAACAGGAATGATCGTGGGCGCCGCTTGGTGAGTGGCGTTAGGAGCTGATCCGCAGTATTCTGGGTTGTATGGAAATCGATGCCATCTGTCTTCGGTCATGATGTTGCGATTGTCCTCGTGATGCAAACTTCGACCGGACCACTTGCAAGGAGTTGGTCAGGCACTTGAAACCGAACGCGCTCAATCAAACGGTGCCGCTCGAAACAAGGCTGGCCTGATAAGAAGTCCGGAACCGAGCCAGGACAAAACTCAATCTAGATCCGGCAACCCACCGCGGCACGTTTGTGATAATGCGAGTCCGGCCTGCTGCAATATCATTTTGAAATTCTGGGGCTTGTCCCGGTATCCGGACTAGCGTTGCTGATTACCCTGAAACAACTGGTGAAGGCCCCGGACGCTCCACCTTGAACTGGAGTCACCATTGAAGTAAACAGTTGACCAAAGGGAGGTTGGATTCTGCCAATGCTGATTTCCTTGCCCGCAATGGAACGCGTGTAACACGGGGATTTTGACACCATGAACATGACAGACACTCTCAAGCCAAACCGCACGCGCTCCTCCGATTCCGCCTTGGGCGCCCGCTCCCTGCGCTTGGTTGCAGATTGGCTGAAATCCGTACTTTCCCGAAGAATGTTCATGGTTTACCCCCCCCCCCCCGACCAACAGCTGAGAGTCTAGGGAAGCGAGGCTGCTCGTCACGCGCAGGTATCCTGTCAGCGGCTTGCATCGTTGCTGCGTCTTCCGTGGCTCCGAAAGCCCAAGCCGATATCTATCTCTGGTTTCATGACACCGACAGCGGGTCGGCAGTCGAAATTTCAGGCAGCTTTGATCTATCAGGTTATTCTAGCCAATTAAGAGGAGGCAGTGTCAATCACTTGCAACTGAAAGGTGATCAATCTTCTGGTCGATATTGGGGGCTTGGCGTCAGGGGCGGCGTCTACCGATATAGTAAAGGCGGTCTGACTGTCGAAAGAACTGGCGAAGACAGCTATACTGGAACCACAGCTTCAAAGGAAAATGTGGCAACTCGCAGTGGTGATTTGAGATTATCATCTATCGGATCCAGTATTGAACTCACCAGCAACTTTGTAAAAGGCAATGTTGCCAATTTTCCGAGTGGCACGCAAGTTACGTTTGGAAGATCCTTGCAGTCTCTGCTCGGTGATGACGATTTTCATGTCGAGTTGTTGTACGGCACGCAAAAACTTGTTTTTGCTACGGTGTCCACGAACCCGGCCACGCCTGAAGACCTCACGGCAAGCCGGGGTGACGGCCAGGTGACACTGAACTGGACCGACCCGGTGTCGCCTAAAATCGACAGGTACCAGTTCCAGCAAAAGACAGAGGGCGGTGAGTATGGCGACTGGGAGGACATGGAAAACAGCGACGCATCCACCAACAGCTACACTGTCGAAGGACTGACCAATTACACGAACTATGCCTTCAGGATTCGCGCTGTGAATGTAATCGGTGCTGGCCCTGAGTCCGATGAAGCCGAGGCGACACCATTGCCTGAAGGACTCCCGGCTGCTGCAGAACTCAGCGCAGTTTCGACCGAGGAGGGCGGTCAGGTAGTCCTCTCGTGGACACTTGCCGACGACGACAGCATTACCGGATGGCAACTCCAGCAGCGCGAGGGCGATGCAGCCTTTGGCGACGAGTGGACCGCTGTCGATCCCAGCGATGCCGCAACGCGCAGCCTCACCATTGACGGCCTGTCCAGTGAGGTTGCCTATGGCTTCCGCATTCGTGCGGTTAACGCCATCGGCAATGGTTTTGTGTCCAACACAGCGACAGTTACTCCTAACGCACCCAAACCGGAGCCGACGGGGCCGACGGTGGAGATGGAGAAACAGATATTGACGCGGTCTCTGGCGGCGGAGGGGCAGGCTAGGCTAGCGGGAGTGACGAATGTCATCGACCAGCGTCTCCAATCAACGCCGGGACCAAGCGCCTTGGTCCTGGGTGGACAGACGGTAGCCGCCACTGGATCATCAATGAACCCGGCAACTGGCCAGGAAACGGACGGCTGGTGGTCGGACAGCCATAACTCTGAGTCCTTCAACCGTCCAGTCGACGATGTCGATTTGCTTGACGGCAGCGCCTTCACGCTGTCGATGAGTGAAGAGGATGGCGGTGACAGGGGGTGGACCATCTGGGGCCGTGGTGACCTGCAGAGTTTCGAAGGGAAATCCGGCGAAGACAGCTGGAACGGCTCCGTCAAATCGGCGGTGCTGGGATTCGACACCCGGACCAACGGAAACCTGCTTGCAGGTCTGGCGGTATCGAAGAGCCGCGGCAATATCGATCTTGTCACGGATGACGTGGGCAGCCGAACTGAAACCTCAGTGACAGCCGCCTGGCCTTACATGCAGATGGCCATTCCAAGCGGAAACGGAACGGTCCGGGTTGTGCTTGGAGTCGGCAGCGGTGATGCTGAGCATCATTCCGACGATGGTGAAGTCGAGAGGGCAGGCCTGTCCATGACGGCCGCATCGGTTGGCGTCAGCTGGGCGGTCGCGCAGCAGGGGCAGGTGACGCTGTCGGTGCCGTTTAAGGCGGAAGTTGTTCAGCTCAAAACCGATGGAGACGGAACAACAGCGATCGGAGGCCTTTCGATCAAGAGCTGGCGAGCAAGCGGCGGCCTCGAAGCGGCCCATTCCGGTGTCGCACTGGACGCCGGTTGGGTTCTCATACCACGCGGCTCGGTGTCGTTCCGCTGGGATGGCGGCGACGGTGTCACGGGCAAGGGCATTGAAGTTGGCGGCGGTTTCGGCCTGCATGCGCCGGACTCCCGTTTGAGCCTTGATGCCAGCGGACGTTGGCTGGCCACACATTCGGATGACAACCAGCGCGAGTGGGGCGCCAGTATCGGTGTGCAGATTGCTCCGGACTCCCAGGGACGCGGCTGGTCTGCTTCTCTTCGCCAGGAATGGGGGTTGCAGCAAAAGGACGCCCTGTCGGACGACACTCTATTCGAGAGCAGCACTGGCGGGCCTGCATCGACGCTTGGCTCTCTGGCAGCGCGAGCCGGCTACGGATTTGGCATGAAGGAGGGCCTGATGACGCTCTCTGCCGATGCGAGACTGGCGACAGGTGAAGAGGAAGTGCCGCATTACGGTGCCGGTTTGGAATTTGCACTGCCGCGTGGTCTCACAGCCACACTGAGAGGAGAGCATGTTGATGCCATCAATCCCGATACCCGCATCGGAGCAGGTGTGCATCTGGACTTTTGATGGCTGAACAATGCTGCGACCTGTCTGTGGTGGACTTGACTGCTACTGGTTCCGGGATCCCAAGGCGCACACGCTTGCAGGCTCATCGGCAGCAATCCTTTCGCAGGAGGAACTGAGTTCCGGACTTTTGGACCCAGCGGTGCAACCTCCACGGAGTCTAGGATCGATAACAGGAATGATCATGGGCGCCGCTTGGTGAGTGGCGTTAGGAGCTGATTCGCAGTATTCTGGGTTGTATGGAAATCGATGCCATCTGTCTTCGGTCATGATGTTGCGATTTTCCTCGTGATGCAAACTTCGATCGGACCGCTTGCAAGGAGTTGGTCATGCACTTGAAACCGAGCGCGCTCAATCAAACGGTGCCGCTCGAAACAAGACTGGCCTGATGAGAAGTCCGGAGCCGGGCCGGGCCAAAACTCAATCTGGATCCGGCAACCCGACGCGGCACGTTTGAGACAATGCGAGTCCGGCCTGCACCAATATCATTTTGAAATTCACGGGCTTGTCCCGGTATCCGGACTTGTGTTGCCGATTACCCTGAAACAACTGGCGAAGGCCTCAGTCTCCTTGGCTCTCAGTATTGAGTTGGAATAGCCCTTGAAGTAAAATATTGGCCGATGGGAGGTTGGTGCTCGGCAATGCTGATCCCAATTTCCGCAAATGAACGCTTTGAAGACCGGGTTTTCGTACCATGAACATGACAGACACTCTCAAGCCAATCCGCACTGGCGGCTTCGATTCCGCCTTGTTCGCCCGCTCCCCGCGCTTGGTTTCGGCTCGGCTGAAATCTGTACTTTCCCGAAGAATGTTCACGGTTTACCCCCCCCCCCGACCAGCAGCTGAGAGTCCGGGAAAGCGGAGCAGTTCGTCACGCGCCGGCCCCTTGGCGGCGGCTTGCATCGTTGCGGCGTTTTCCGCGGCTCCGAATGCCCAAGCCGATGTCTATCTCTGGTTCCATGACACCGAAGACGGCTCGGCAGTAGAAGCTTCCGGCAGTTTCGATCTATCAGGATATGATGTCGCCCTTGGCGGAGGCACATCAAACTTGATTGCACTTGGACATACTAACAGCAACGGTCGACTTTGGGCAGTCGCCACAAAAGGCGATAACACCCGTTACGAGCAAGACAATCTGATTGTCCAGATTAGCGGCGAAGATAGCTATACTGGAACCCGTAACCCAGTGCTCAATCAAGGAAGTAGCGCTGGTAACTTCAGAATAGGCTCTGAACGGAACAACGATATTGCATTCAGCGACATATTTGTAGAAAACAATATGGCCAGTATTCCGGATGGCACGCGAGTTACGTTTACCAAGTCCTTGAAGGATCTCGTGGGAGATGACGATTTTCACGTCGAATTCTTGTATGGCACGCAGAAGCTCGTTTTCGCTACGGTGTCCACGCAACCGGCCAAAACTGAAGACCTTACGGCAACCCGAGGTAGCGGCCAGGTTACACTAAACTGGACCGACCCGAACAACCGCAAGATCGGCAATTACCAGTTCCAGCAGAAAGCTGCGGGCGGCGAATATGGCGAATGGCAGGACATGGAGGGCAGCAACGCGTCCACCACCAGTTACACGATTGATGGCCTGACAGACGGGGAAACGTACACTTTCAGGATCCGGGCAGTGAACGTCATCGGGACAGGACCGGCGTCAGACGAGGTAACGGTGAGACTCCTGGTCGCCGGTTCGCCAGGAGCGGCAGAATTGTCAGCGGAAGCAGCCACGCTGTCTGCTGTCCTGACATGGACGCATGACGGTGACTCCAGCATCACCGAATGGCAATACCAGCAGAAAGAGGGCGAGGAGACCGCTGGTGAGTGGAAAGAAATTCCAGGCAGCACTGCAACAACGCGGCGTCATACAGTGGAAGACTTGACCGGCGGAGTCACGCATAGCTTCCGCATCCGCGCAGTGAATGAAATCGGCATTGGTGCAGAATCAGACTGGGCAACAACAACGCCTGAGGCGCAGCCACCAGTAGAGATGGAGAAGCCAGAAGAGACGGAAAAGCAGGTGAAGCAGGTATTGACACGGTCGCTTGCGGCGGCAGGACAGGCTACGCTTGCCGGAGTGACAGATGTCATCGGCCAGCGTCTGCAGTCGTCGCCGGGAACAAGCACCTTGATGCTGGGGGGACAGGCGGTAGCCGCCACCGGGTCGGCCAGAAACTCTGCGGTCGGCCAGCAAACGGACGGCTGGTGGTCCGGCAACGAAGTCTCGGAGTCTTTCAACCGCTCGGTAGGCGATGCCGAATTGGTGGATGGAAGCGCCTTTACGCTGTCACTGAGTGAAGAGGATGGCGGCGACAGGGGCTGGACCATTTGGGGCCGTGGCGACTTGCGGCGCTTTGAAGGTAAACTCGGGGAGGACAGCTGGAACGGCTCTGTCAAGTCGGCGGTGCTGGGATTTGACACCCGGACGAACGAAAGCCTGCTTGCAGGTTTGGCGGTGTCAAGCAGCCGTAGCAAGATGGATCTTGTCACGGAAGAGGTAGGCAGCCGTGTCGAAACCTCGCTGACAGCCGCCTGGCCATACATGCAGATGGCCATGCCAAGCGGAAACGGAACGGTCCGGGTTGTGCTCGGTATCGGCAGCGGTGATGCGGAACATCATTCCGACGATGGCGACGTCGAAAGGGCCGGCCTGTCCATGACGGCCGCTTCGGTTGGCGTCAGCTGGGCGGTCGCGCAGCAGGGGCAGGTGTCGCTGTCGGTGCCAGTCAATGCGGAAGTTGTTCAGCTCAAAACCGATGGAGACGGAACAACAGCGATCGGGGGCCTTTCGATCAAGAGTTGGCGAGCAAGCGGCGGCCTCGAAGCGGCCCATTCCGGTGTCGCACTGGACGCCGGTTGGGTTCTCATACCACGCGGCTCGGTGTCGTTCCGCTGGGATGGCGGCGACGGTGTCACGGGCAAGGGCATTGAAATTGGCGGCGGTTTCGGCCTGCACGCGCCGGACTCCCGTTTAAGCCTTAATGCCAGCGGACGTTGGCTGGCCACACATTCGGATGACAACCAGCGCGAGTGGGGCGCCAGTATCGGTGTGCAGATTGCCCCGGACTCCCAGGGCCGCGGCTGGTCGGCTTCTCTTCGCCAGGAATGGGGGTTGCAGCAAGAGGACGCCCTGTCGGACGACACTCTATTCCAGAGCAGCACTGGCGGGCCTGCATCGACGCTTGGCTCTCTGGCAGCGCGAGCCGGCTACGGATTTGGCATGAAGGAGGGCCTGATGACGCTCTCTGCCGATGCGAGACTGGCGACAGGTGAAGAGGAAGTGCCGCATTACGGTGCCGGTTTGGAATTTGCACTGCCGCGTGGTCTCACAGCCACACTGAGAGGAGAGCATGTTGATGCCATCAATCCCGATACCCGCATCGGAGCAGGTTTGAACTTGCGCTTTTGACGACAATGCGTGGCCGTTGAGGGTTGGGCAACAGCAGAGTGCCTTCGGGGCTTGTAGGGACTTTACTCTCGCGAGCCTTGGCTGGAGGCTAATTTGTGGCTGGTATGAAGCCATAGATGCGCTGCCAGAATGCGCGTGATCGCGTTATTGCTCAAGGCTGGCCGCCGCATCACTGATTGCCGTACCTTGTAGTCTGACCTGAAACTGGCTTGCCAGTTGCCGGTTTTCCAAGCGTGCGTTCTGCCCTGTCGCAAACTTGATGCAGCCAACAGTCCGGGTTTTCCAGCTTCACCAAAGTTGATCGGGCAATGGTGGCTACGACCTCAGCCGTGACCACCTCACGCTTCCTCGTTGAGTTGCGCTTTTGCAACAGTCCTGCCCTAGTTGTAGAGCAACTTGCGAATTGCTAAACTCACTGTTGACATGCCGGCTGCTGCAAGCAGTATCGGTGGTTGGTAAACAGGACTGGCATTGCTTGAGCGGAATGCAAACTCCGTTGGTGATGTTTTTTTTGGAGGAGGGGACGATTTTGCTCCATGATGGCCGGGTCAGGCCGCTGGGCGCAATTGCATCCCAGAGCTCTCTACGAGATGGGGTATTCGGCACCATGAGTATGAATTCCACTTGCTGCCAATTTTGCTCGGGCTGTACGACTGAATCTGGCCTCTTCGCCTTCGCTTCATGCACGCGCTCCCTGCGATTGGCAGCGGCTCAACTGAATCTGCTCGTGCCCGGAAGATGTTCACGGTCTACCCATCCCCATCCTGAGGGCCTGAGTGAACTGAAAGGTGGTTCGCCTGCTTTTGCGAGAACCGCAGGCCGGATAATCCGGTGCATCTCTGTTGCAAGTCTGGGTTTGCTGTTCGGTGCAGCGGTGTTGCTCTGGGGCACACATACCGCCTATGCGAACACGCTGACCTTTGTCTTTGCTGATGACGGCACAAACTCCACCATTACCCCATCGGGAAGTATTGATCTCTCGGGACTAAATTATACGATCGCTGCGAATGAAATCGGATCTGAATTTGGAATAGATACAAGCCAGGAGCGCGTTCGGATTTGGGCGTCGAGTGGCAAATCGAGTAATAGCAGACGACTCTACGACCAGACGAACGTATCCGTAAGTGGAATAGGAAGCTATACTGGCACCAGATACAAAAGCAACATGCGCAACTACGAGTCTCCATTCCATTTTGAAATTCGAACAGCTGGTGTAATTAGAAGTGACGAAAAACACCTGTCTGGAGGGGTCTACAAGCCCACTGATTCTGCCACTTTTGACGGCACGTTGCAGAGTGAAATTGGGGATGACTTCTTTCACTTCGAATATGTGGTCAAGATCGACCAAGAAGACGACCAAATGGTCATATTCACTACGGCGCCGACCGCTCCGTCCGCCCCGGAAGACTTTTCGGCAACACCGGATGACGGACAGCTGACGCTGAGTTGGACTGACCCGAGGAACACCAGCATCTCGAGTTACGAGATCCAGCAGAAATCCGAGTACGGTGACTATAGCGATTGGGAGCCAATCGAGGGTAGCGGCAAGGCCACCACCAGCCACACGATCGACGGATTGAAAAACGGGGAAAGATACAGTTTCAGGATCAGGGCAGTTAACTTTCACGGCGCCGGTGCCCAATCGGAAGAGCTCACTGCGGCGCCAGTGAAACCAGGAGCTCCGGCTGCTGCGGAACTCAGCGCAGTTTCGACCGAGGAGGTCGGTCAGGTCGTCCTCTCGTGGACACTTGCCGACGACTCCAGCATTACCGAATGGCAATTCCAGCAGCGCGAAGGCGATGCGGCGTTTGGCGATAATTGGACCGCTATCGACCCCAGCAATGCAGCAACACGCAGTCACACTATAGACGGCCTGTCTGGTGAGGTTACCTACGGCTTCCGTGTGCGAGCGGTTAACGGCAATGGCAATGGTGTGGCGTCCAGAATGGCAACGGCCACTCCCAAAGCTCCCGAACCGGAGCCGGAGCCGATGGAGCCGGAGCCTACGGGGCCTACGGTGGAAATGGAGAAGCAGGTGCTGACAAAGTCACTGGCGGCGGCGGGGCAGTCTACGCTTGCGGGAGTGACCAACATCATCGACCAGCGTATGCAATCAACGCCGGGACCAAGCGCCTTGGTGCTGGGTGGACAGTCGCTAGCTGCCACTGGATCATCAATGAACCCGGCAACCGGCCAGGAAACAGACGGCTGGTGGTCTGGTCACCATGCCTCGGGGTCCTTCAACCGTCCAGTCGGCGATGCCGATTTGCTTGACGGCAGCGCCTTCACGCTGTCGTTGAGTGAAGAGAGCGGCAGCGACAGGGGCTGGACCATCTGGGGCCATGGCGACCTGCAACGTTTCGAAGGCAAAACCGGTGAGGACAGCTGGGACGGCTCCGTCAAGTCGGCGGTGCTGGGATTCGACACCCGGACGAACGAAAGCCTGCTTGCAGGTCTGGCGGTATCGAAGAGCCGCGGCAATATCGATCTTGTCACGGATGACGTGGGCAGCCGAACTGAAACCTCACTGACAGCCGCCTGGCCTTACATGCAGATGGCCATGCCAAGCGGAAACGGAACGGTCCGGGTTGTGCTCGGGGTCGGCAGCGGTGATGCGGAGCATCATTCCGATGATGGTGAAGTCGAGAGGGCAGGCCTGTCCATGACGGCCGCTTCGGTTGGCGTCAGCTGGGCGGTTGCGCAGCAGGGGCAGGTGACGCTGTCGGTGCCGGTCAAGGCGGAAGTTGTTCAGCTCAAAACCGATGGAGACGGAACAACAGCGATCAGCGGCCTTTCGATCAAGAGCTGGCGAGCAAGCGGCGGCCTCGAAGCGGCCCATTCCGGTGTCGCACTGGACGCCGGTTGGGTTCTCATACCACGCGGCTCAGTGTCGTTCCGCTGGGATGGCGGCGACGGTGTCACGGGCAAGGGCATTGAAGTTGGCGGCGGTTTCGGCCTGCACGCGCCAGACTCCCGTTTGAGCCTTAATGCCAGCGGACGTTGGCTGGCCACACATTCGGATGACAACCAGCGCGAGTGGGGCGCCAGTATCGGTGTGCAGATTGCCCCGGACTCCCAGGGACGCGGGTGGTCTGCTTCTCTTCGACAGGAATGGGGGTTGCAGCAAGAGGACGCCCTGTCGGACGACACTCTATTCGAGAGCAGCACCGGCGGGCCTGCATCGACGCTTGGCTCACTGGCAGCGCGAGCCGGCTACGGATTTGGCATGATGGAGGGCCTGATGACGCTCTCTACCGATGCAAGATTGGTGACTGGCGAAGAGGAAGTGCCGCATTACGGAGTTGGCTTGGAATTTGCACTGCCGCGTGGTCTCACAGCCACACTGAGAGGAGAGCATGTTGATGCCATCAATCCCGATACCCGCATCGGAGCAGGTGTGCATCTGAACTTTTGATGGCTGAACAATGCTGCGACCTGCCTGTGGTGGACTTGACTGCTACGGGTTCCGAGATCCCAAGGCGCACACGCTTGCGGGCTCATCGGCAGCAATCCTTTCGCAGGAGGAACTGAGTTCCGGACTTTTGGACCCTGCGGTGCAACCTCCACAGGGTCTGGAGTCGATAACAGGAATGATCATGGGCGCCGCCTGGTGAGTTGCGTCAGGACCTGATCCAGCAGTATTCTGGGTCGACGATCACGATATCCGGCTCAAGCGTCCTCATGATTTCGTCGCCGTCCACCAGGATCTGCTCGAAATTGGTGAGTGTGAAGACATCCCGCAACTGGTTTTGAGCCATCTGCAATTCGCGGCGTCCCGACACGATCGTGTAGGCTAGATCGATGGCATTCTCGATCCGCTCTGTCCATTCCGACTTCGGCGAGGCGGGCGACACCACCAGCACTCTTTCGGCCTTGTTCAAGTTGCGCAACAGAGTGCTGGCACCGATCGCCTGCACAGTCTTTCCAAGGCCCATCTCATCGGAAGGCTTTCAGGGATCTTCGCAACTGAGCAACCGAATGCCTTTCCGGTTAGACCGCAGGACAGAACAGAACCGCCAACCGCAAAAATCTCTTCACTTGCCTCGGACTGTGCAGTAGAATTTCCAAAAAAATGAGGCAGGCAGTGGCGCGGTCAAAGAAAATGGCCGCCGGTACGAGTGTGAAGGGCAAAAAGCCCTCCGCAAAGGTTGCGGGCGGAAAATCCAAGCGCAAGACAGGCAACAGCCGTTGGGCGCGGGCGCGCGCAGCCGTCCGGCAGGGAGCAGTTCGGGCGTTCAGGAAGTTTGCACGGGTTGCCTGGTCGATTGGTTGGCGGTCGGCCATTGCAGGCGGAATCGTGCTTGCACTGTCGGTCTACTATTTCCATGCGAAACTCCCCGACGCCAGTGAGCTTCTGGACACCCGTTCCAGCGGTACAATCGCCATTCTTGACAGGAACGGCGAAGTGTTCGCCTGGCGCGGGAACCAGCTCTCGGCCGTGCCGGCATCCGCTGTCTCACCCAATTTGCGGAATGCCGTAATCGCAGCGGAAGATGACTCCTTCTACGAGCACTCCGGACTCAGCTTACGGGGCATCGCTGGCGCCATTTACATCAACCTGCGCGAAGGGCGCGGTCCACTGAACGGTCACGGCGGCTCCACCATTACCCAGCAGGTCGCCAAGCTCTTGTGCCTCGGCGCAAAGTTTGACACGGCATCCGGCAAATCCGAGGCCGAGTTCGAGCGCAATTGCCGCAGGTCGTCCATCTGGCGCAAGATCAAGGAGGTCCCGTTCGCCATTGCGCTGGAGCTGAAATACACCAAGGATGAAATCCTCTCCGTCTATCTGAACCGGGTATATCTGGGCGCAGGCGCCGTCGGGTTCGAAGCGGCAAGCAACCGGTACTTTGGCAAATCGGTCACCGATGTTTCCGTCTCCGAGGCTGCGATGCTGGCGGGACTGCTGGCAGCGCCATCGGTCTATTCGCCGACCCGCGATATCAATCGGGCCAACCGGCGAGCCAGCCTGATCATCGAGCGGATGCGGAAGGAAGGTTATCTGACCAGTGCAGAGGCTGCGGCAGCCAAAGCCAATCCGGCAATCCTGTCCCGTTCTGCCCGGAACAGGGCCGGCGGTTATTTTGCAGACTGGATCATGAACACTGGTCCGGAGTTCCTCACCCGCCAGGCAATTGAGGATTTCGAGATCCGCACCACATTCGACAGGCGTATTCAGGTGGCCGTCGATGAAGCGCTGACACATGTATTCGAGACACGGGTCAGGGACGGATCAAGAGCACAGGCAGCGATTGTCGTCATGTCCAGGGATGGCGCTGTGCGGGCAATGGCCGGAGGCCGTCAGGTAAATGCGGCTGGCGTCTTCAATCGGGCCACGAGAGCGCTCCGCCAGACCGGGTCGCTGTTCAAGCCGTTCGTGTTTGCCGCGGCACTCGAGCACGGCTACCGGTTCGACGATTTCATTGTCGATGAACCGGTTACCTATCACGTCAAGGGATCCGGCCCCTGGTCGCCCAGAAACTACTCAGGTGAATATCTGGGGCGAATTACCCTGACAGAAGCTCTGGCAGAGTCCGCCAACACTGTTGCAGTGAAACTGTCTGAAGGGATTGGCAGGCATCGGGTGGCAAGCATTGCAGACCGCCTCGGCGCCGGAGAGCATCTGGCGTCGGGACCGGCGCTTGCGCTGGGAGCTTCAGAGTCGACTCTCCTTGCCATGACCGCTGCCTACGCCGGAATTCTCAATGGCGGTCAGAGCATCCAGCCCTACGGGCTGGTCAGCATGGGCCTCAAGGGAGGCCATCAACCCATGATTTCGCGCAAGGAAACTGCAAGTCAGGAGGTCTTTTCGGAATCCACGTCCCGGCAGCTGATCTACATGATGCATCGTGCAATCACCCACGGAACCGGACGACGCGCCTTGGTCGGCGACCGTGAGGTTGCCGGGAAAACAGGAACGACCCAAGAGGCCCGGGACGCCTGGTTCATCGGGTTTACGGCCGACTATGTGACCGGTGTCTGGATGGGTTATGACGACAACACCCCATTGACGGGAGTCACCGGCGGGGGCCTGCCGGCCGACATCTGGCGGGAGGTCATGGTGCGGATTCACCAAGGCATACCCGCGAGGCCGCTTCCGATGATTGATCCGCCTGGATTCCGCATGGCAAACTCCGCCGGAACGGGCTCCGGGGATTCCGGGCCGGGAAGCTGAAGCCAAATATACACGCAGCGCCGCGACCAGCGCAGGGTCGATGAGTTGCCTTGCCGTCCTACAGATACCGTGTGGGCAAATATTCGATCAACTGGTCGAGATTGCCCTTTCGCTGCTGAAGCAGAGAGCGGATGACTGTGCGCTCGAGGGTCAGCAGATTGAAGTCGTGAGTCACCACATTGACGATCCGGGTTTTCCCGCGTTGGCGGTGAACCAGCCACTTCAAATTGTAGGGGCTTGAGCCTGTCATGGTAATCTCGGATTCAACCGCAAACTGGTTCTTCTTCATCTCCAGAGCGCCCAGAATCGCAAAGTCTCCTCCGAGTGCCTCGGGAAAGTGACGGGCATACTTTTCGGCTAGGTAGCGCGTGAACACATCCGTAAACTCGTCTCGCTGTTCCTTTGTTGCCCTGCGCCATGGGACACCGATCACAGACTGGCTGATGAGTTCCATGTTTGCGTATTTTTCCAGCACATCCTCTATGCCGTCGGCGATTTGGTCTCTGGATTCGGCTGACTGATAAAGTTTCCGCAAGTCTTCCAATGCGGCTGTGACCGTTTTTTTGGCAGCTATTTCGTTGGCCCTTGCGTCGCCCGGCGCAGAAATCGAGGCCATTCCAATAGCCGCCGCGACTGTGCCCGCCCAAGCCAGCCGCTTCCATTCACTGCCTGTGCTCCAGCCCGATCTGAACAGTCCGGTTATGCCTACAAACAATCCTCCCATGGCATGCCCTTCCAAGTTCTGCGACGGGATACACTCAACCCCGGAAGCCCCGATTTGCATCCCGCTTGATCCGACCCAGGTGAGTTTACAATGACCGGAGCCGAAACTCAATTTTCCGCTTCCAGCCTTCAGTTCTTGAGCCATATCCACGCGAGGATCAGGTCCCGGCACTCCTTCACAGGTAGCACCTGAAACGCCAATCCGCTTCTCGAAAGATCGCAGGAATTCCGGTAGAGTTGTCGGATAGGTAGATACCATGGAGCCACGACATGACAGGCGAGATCGAGAACAGGCTTGCCCAAATGGGCATTGTGCTGCCGGACCCGCCAGCTCCCGTGGCGGCCTATATTCCGGTCAGAACCAGCGGCAATCTGGTTTTTGTATCAGGACAGCTTCCGATCATTGCCGGGACGCCGCAATCAGGCAAACTGGGCCACGACATCGACATTGAAACCGGAGCTGCTGCTGCCCGGGTTTGCGCAATCAACCTACTTGCGCAGGTGCGCCATGCATGTGGCGGCGATCTGGACAGGATGGACCAGGTCATCAAATTGACAGGTTTCGTAAACAGCACACCGGACTTCATCGACCACCCCAAGGTGGTGAACGGAGCTTCCGAGTTCCTGGTGGAAGTGCTGGGTGACGCCGGCAAGCACGCTCGCTCTGCTGTCGGAGTAAGCTCGCTTCCCTTCGGCGCGCCTGTCGAAATAGAGGGGATTTTTTCCCTACGGTGAAACCTGAAACAGACACCCAGCCAGACCGGCTCATGGCGGCCGTTCACCGGAACATATCCGAGATTCCAGAAACTGAGTGGGACGCATGTGCCTGTCCGGAAGCCGCTGCCGGAGGACGCCCGCTTGATCCCTTTACCACCCACAGGTTTCTGCGGGCGCTTGAGACATCCGGATCTGTCGGAGGAATGAGTGGCTGGGATCCCCTGCATGTTGCGCTCTACCGCGATGAAGCCATCGCAGCCGTGATGCCGCTCTACGCAAAGCACCACAGCCAGGGTGAGTATGTCTTCGATCATGGTTGGGCAGACGCGTTCGAGCGCGCAGGCGGAAACTACTACCCCAAACTTCAGGCGGCGGTTCCATTCACTCCAGCGACAGGAAGGCGGTTCCTGACTCGCCACAATGGCGATGAAGACGCCATGAAGGCCCTGGCAGCGGCGGCGATCGAAATTCTATCGAACAACAGCCTTTCCTCGCTGCACATCACCTTCTGCACCGATACGGAAGCGCATGCCGGGAGCGAGTTTGGATTCCTGCACCGGACCGGCGAGCAGTTTCACTGGCAGAACCATGGATACTCGAGTTTCGATGAGTTTCTCGGTGAATTGTCGTCACGCAAGCGCAAGAACATCCGGCAGGAACGAAGCCGGGCCAACTCGTTCGGCGGAACGATCAGGATGCTTACCGGGCCAGACATTTGCGATGAGCACTGGGATGCGTTCTGGGAGTTCTACCAGGACACGGGCGCCCGCAAGTGGGGGCGGCCCTATCTGACCCGGCGCTTCTTCGACGAAATCCATGACAGCATGCGGGACGACATCCTGTTGGTCATGTGTGAACGCAATGGCCGGCAGATTGCCGGCGCGCTGAACTTCATCGGGCGCGACACGCTGTTTGGCCGCTATTGGGGTTGCCTTGAGCATCACAGCTGCCTGCACTTCGAGGTTTGCTACTACCGCGCGATCGAGTTTGCGATCGAAAACAGCCTCCGGACTGTAGAAGCCGGTGCGCAAGGGCCACACAAACTTGCCCGAGGATACATGCCGGTCCAGATCAACTCATTGCACTGGATTGCGCATCCCGGCTTCAGGCGCGCAGTCCTGGAGTATCTCCAGGTGGAGAACCGGGAGATTGACCGGGTAATGGAACTGCTGTCCGAACGCAGTCCATTCAGAAAGGGAGCATAGTGACATGCAAGCAAAACCGGACCGGGACGAACTTGACGAAGCGATCGAACAGTTGGTGGCCAATGGCTGGAGCACCAGTACCGGCGGCAAGGCGATCAAGAAGGAATTCAGGTTCCGGACATTCAATGCTGCTTTTGGCTGGATGAGCCGGGTTGCGCTGATGGCGGAGAAGATTAGTCATCATCCTGACTGGAGCAACTCCTACAACCGGGTAACTGTCGAATTGACCACCCACAGCGCTGGCGGAATAACCGATCTGGACATTCGTCTCGCCAAGGCGATGGACAACTTCCTGGCAGACACTGGCGAGCGCCGACCTCCGTGACAATTGTGGAAAGGCTCAATGTCCCGCCTCCAGTGAGCATCTAGAAATTCGGGCATGCCAGCCCCCCATTCCGGTACAAAAAGGCCGATTCAAGTACGCCAACGCTTCATGGGCAGTCACAACCCGGTCTTCCAAATCGGTTATCTCTGGCAGACCAAACAGTTTGCGGACCTTTCTGAGCATTGAGCTTTCTGCCTCTTCCAGAACAGTCGCCAGATATTCAATGTCGATTACATCGTTATCGACAATGGATTCCCAAATCGACCCTCAAGGGTCATTCGAACTTGGGGACCCATAGGAACTCTGGCCATGTTGGTATCAGGTAGAAGCTCCAAGGCAATCATTGAGCAGGTCCAATACTGGCTCCGGAATATAGCGATAGGACTGTGGCACCTTGAAGCTGAGCTTCCTAAACTCGTCCGCTCCTACCCCGCGGGTCAACCCTCGCACTCCGCATAACGCTATTGCAAACCCCTCCTGCACGCCAAGGAAGTAGTCATCAAACGACGCTCGATCTACTGCGCCGTTCGCACCGTGAGCAGACCAGAGCATTGGTGGAGCCATTCGGGTCACGGAAACAACAAACGCCCTGCAGGTAACCTGTTTCACCGGGGCCGTAGAATAGAACCAAATAACCGAACCGCGAACGCGTGACTCGGACGGAAATCGCCGTCGGAACTCTACAGTCTTCAGGCCCTTGACGATGTTCACTGCATGCCGGGGCTTGATGCTAAGCAGGATTTGAGGAGCCGTCGGCGAACTCATGTGACAAACTCTGCCCCCTTGCGAACGTCAATTTGCGCTAAACACAGGAAACAGATGCTTAAGCAAATTGACCAAATCGGTCCATTCGCCGCACGATCCAACAATAACTCTTTCCCTGTTTCAGTAACTCCCGCAACATCACGTAATGCTCCCATTTCAAGCTCTTGGTCAAAATGAGCAAGGGGAGAATGAGTCAACATTCTGAATTCCGAACTTGTACTTGCACCGCTGGTCAACTGTCCACGCTCACCCGAGTACGGAGCCTGCGAAGATTGGTGCTGTAGTTCATTGAAACAATGGCGCGGAAAGACTGCCATAGTTTGGCGGCGGAATTGGGATGGCACGGGACTTCGCATCATGCTGTCATATTTCTGTCAGGTCGGGATACTCTCCATCGAATTCCCTTTTTTCGTATATCCTGGCTATCCGTGTTCCATCCCAGACGTAGCAGAGATGGCGCTCCTGTCGGACACCTGAAAGAAGTCGCGGACGAAACACGGCCGCGCATTCGCCCTTTGTCCGGCGGACGCTGTCGTATGCGATCCCAACTGAGCCATTTGTGCGCAGTCTTCTCGCCAGACTCTGACCGGCCGCGTAACTGTCCTTGTTGTAGACTTCCGGTAATGTCGACCCCATCCCGCGGAGGTCATGAAGTTCTCCGCAGATGTCAACTGCGTATACTCGCATGTCCAACTCCATGAACTCCTGTGCGGTGGCGCGCATGAAGCGTTGCCTATGATAGCTGGACTCTGCAACGGCTGTGCCGAGTTCTCGTGCTGCGTAGAAGACCCCATGGCTTCCATCGGTAAACCGGCTGCCGTTCGGGTTCAGGTGAGTAAAGGCCGCCATGATGACCGAGGTTCCCGGTCCGCTCACGCGATCCTGGGGCGCTACCAGAGCGATATCCCCAACCTCGTCGCGCAACCTGGAATTCGTGAGCGCGTCCAACTCGAAAACCGCTTCAAGATCCTCTGGATCGGTGACCCTCTCAAAGAGGTGGATGGGTGGAAACCGGCTAGGAACAATCCGCCAGCAGGGCCTCCAATCGACTCTTGCAATGGGCGGTATCATGCCCAACCGCCGCGCTCCGCATCAAGGTACTGGCGGACGACAAAGAGGTCGGCCACCTGGCCAGACAGCATCCGGTCCAGCGCTGGCTTGCCACCGAATAGTGGCGCAGCGTTTGGGCGCCTGACCCATTCGTCGGCGGCCTTGTGGTCGGGAAGCAGGATCTGGAGAGCCTTGTAGATGCCTACCACGTAAGAGATGCGCTCCAATGTATCCTTGGGAAGCGGCGTGCTGGGGTCCTTCTTCCACTTGAAGTAGGTTGACCTTGCCGTCAGTCCGAGGAGGATCATCTGTTCCTCTACCGCCAGGTTCCAGAGCCTTGCGATCCGAAAGAATGTACGAAGCGCCGGGCCTGAAAGGCCCTTACGGTCGATGGCCACTGCGGGGCGCAATTGTTCAGCCATGGTATGTCCATATATAGACTATATTCTATATTTAGTACAGAAATGGCTCTCATGCAAGCCTCAACTGCCCGCATCTGTCGAGGAAATGAAAGCCGGGCAACCTATAAAGATCCCTTGCCAGTTCAAACCCTAGTTTTGCGGCGGACAACCAGCTTGATCCATTCGTTCTCCTGGTTTTCCGGGAATACCGAACGGCATCTTGGGAACAGTCTTGGCGGGCGGCATGTTTCTCGGTGTCGCCACTGGCTGCTACACACAGCAGAAAACGAGTGTTTTCTGGGTTCTTGGTGATCCACTCCTGCCGGAGACCGCTATTGCCAGCGGTCCGAAACGACCCGGATATGAGGACTAGGTGCAATGAACACAGTGATGCAAAGAGAGATCGCAAGACCGGGACACGGCGCTGCAAGATCTGCCAACTCCACCGCAGACACGCACATCGAGCAAGCTGCGCCACTCGGCCCCGAGCAAGTCCACTCTTGAGCTGCCAAAAATTGGTAGCGTAACGCAGGCTCGGCATTCAGCCCATCTGCGAAAAGGTTAAGGTGAGCATTAGTCCGTATCAAGCGGCAATGCTTGAATTACGAACCGGGGAAGACAAGTAGCAACGCGGAGAATCAAGTTGTTGAGGATCTTGCCGCGGATGGTGCCTTCCAGTCCCTTGCCGGACCGAGCTGCCGTTAGGCAAATGTCTGGCGTAGATGGGGGGAGCGGAGAGCGAGAGTTCATGAACTGCTTGCTGATAAATGGGCCGCCTTCCGCTGGAAGCAAAGGCGTGCAGGATTCACTTTTGCGCTGTCGGAAAGCACGAGCTAGTGGGAAGCGCTCGGTGGATTCACGTTTCGAGCACATGTGCTCGGGAACACCAAGGACTCCGGCAAACTCGGGCAGAAGTCTTGCGTGACAAAACTAGCGACTCTCTAGCCAGTCCGGCAGTTTTGAACCGCGCCCCAAATCAGTGCTGCGGTTCCGACGATTGGCAAGAGCAGGGTCGATGCGGATGAGCGGCGATACTTCAACAACTGCCGTCGGCGGCGGGATCGTTGTTTATGAGAGTTCTGATGGTGAAGTGCGCGTCGATGTGCGTCTGCAACAAGAGACTGTGTGGCTTTCGCAGAGGGACATGGCAAACGTGTTCGGAACGACGCCAGGGAATATCCAGATGCACCTGCGCAAACTGCTCTCTTCTGGAGAATTGGAAGTAGGAGCAACTACTAAGGATTTCTTGGTAGTTCGAACCGAGGGGCAGCGGCAGGTGCGCCGCCAAGTAAAGCATTACAACCTCAACGCCATCATCTCGGTCGGCTACCGCATCAACTCAAGGCGCAGCGTGCAGTTTCGCCGATGGGCCACCCAAACACTGCGTGAACATCTAGTACGCGGCTTCACTGCAAAAGAACAACGGCTGGTCGAGAGAGGTCTCGGTGAAGCGCGGCAAACGCTCGACCTGCTTGCCCGGACGCTCAAGAGCCAGGCGATGGTGGATGATGACGGGCAGGCCTTACACGACCTCATATCCAGCTATGCCGACACTTGGCGCCTGCTGCTGGAATATGACGAGGACCGGCTAAAGGCACCACCGGCCGGAGTGCCAGCCAAGAGTGCGCTTGATCTCAACCTGGCAGTTGGCGCCATCGATACGTTCAAGCAAGACCTTGCTGCGAGAGGCGAAGACACTGCGTTGTTCGGCAATCCTCGTGGGGACACGCTTGCAGCCATTCTCGGCAATCTTGAGCAAACCATGTTCGGCGAAGCCCTCTATCGCAGCTGCGAGGAAAAGGCGGCGCATTTGGTCTATTTCGTCGTCAAGGATCGCCCATTCACCAATGGCAACAGGCGCATCGGCGCTCTCCTGTTCTTGCTATACATGCAACAGGAGGGAATCCGGCACCAGCTGGACCCAAGGACATTGACAGCGCTCACCCTGCTAATTGCCGAGAGTGCGCCGGCCAACAAGGACTTGATGATCCGCCTGATCATGAATCTGTTGTGATGCCGGTTGAATGAGCGCTACGATCGGTGCCGGAGATACGGCGTTCGGCTCCCTTGATGGGTGGAGCCATGACCCTCAGAGGCCGCCAAACTTCAGGGGCCCCAAACACTGACGGTCGGACCAATAGCAAGCCGCCCGGAATGAAATGCCTGCGACGGCCTCGTCCGAGACCTGTCAAAGGCTACCCTGGACGAAACCGAACCAATTCAACCGCTATTGTGTGACCCAGGCGAAGAAACCTCGCCATCCAGTTGGCGGTCATTTGACCGCACGTATACGGCCGGAATTCAAAGCTGATCGAGGATGTTGTCGCCCCTGGTAATACCGCATTCACCCGGTCCGGCCTCGACATTCAGAATGGTCACCACCCCGTCGTCGGCAACAAGGGAAAACCGGGAAGCTCGATCGAACAAGCCCGCATCCGCGAACGAAAAATCCAGTCCGGCAGCTTTGGTGAACGCGGCCTCCGCATCCGACAGCATCATCACACCGGCATCGCTTGCTCCGGTTGCCTGGCCCCAGGCCTTCATGACGAAGGGATCATTGACTGAAATGCAGATGACCGCCTCAATGCCCTTCTCTTCCAGCTTCGACTTGTTCTCCACGAAGCTCGGAACATGCTGCTCGGAACATGTCGGAGTGTAGGCCCCAGGGACCCCGAATATGGCAATCTTGCGTCCCGCTGCGAGTTCGGCCAGTCCGAGTTTCTCAGGACCGGAGTCTCCAATCCGCAACAGAACCGTATCAGGAAGCTTGTCACCGATCTTGATTGTCATTGAAACTCTCCTTTCAGCACTCTGCCGCGTCGTATTATCCGGTTGCACCCGCTGAGACCAGTGGCCTTGCACAGACTCCTTGGCCGTGGGTGGCAGCCTAACCGGCTCGCCCATGGGCAATCGGTGGACAATCTGTACTGCTTGCTGGAATACTCGGTCCCGGGTGAATCCGCATCGGTCGAAAGGAGTGGGGCAAAATGAAGCAGACTGTGGTGATCGTAGGTGGTGGCCAGGCTGGGCACTCCACATCAGCAAAACTGCGGTCCAGCGGTTTCGATGGAAGGATTATTCTCGTCTGCGAAGAAGAGGAAATCCCATACCAGAGGCCACCCCTATCCAAGAAATACCTTCTCGGAACCTTCGAGCGGGACCGGCTTCCGCTTCGTCCCCGCCAATTCTACGATGACAATGAAATCGAACTTCTGCTTGGTGAATTCTGCACCCGCATCAGCCCTGCCGAACGTCTCGTCGAAACAGTTTCAGGCAAACTGGCCTACGACCATCTGGTGCTGGCAACCGGATCTTTTCCAAAAAGCCTGCCGGAGCAAATCGGAGGCAATCTGCATGGCGTGCATACGGTCCGAACGGTCCGGGATATCGACAGGATAAGGGACGATCACCAGGACGGAATGCGCGTGCTGGTTGTCGGAGGGGGCTATATCGGTCTTGAAACCGCCGCCTCATTCTCCGAGATGGGCTGCGAAGTGATCGTCGCCGAAATGGCCAACCGGATACTGCAACGTGTTGCCGCTCCCGAGACTTCGGACTTCGTCAGAAGCCTCCATTCGGATCATGGGGTTCGCATTCTCGAATCCACGGCCTTGGATCGTCTTGATCCGGATGATGACGGACGGGTTGCCAGCGCACTGTTCCGGAATCACGAGCCAATCGATGTGGACCTGGCTGTGGTTGGGATCGGCATTGAACCGTCCACTTCACTGGCGGCAGAGGCCGGCATCAAGATCGACAACGGCATCTGGACAGACAAATCCGGGCGGACTTCCATCGAGCGGATTTGGGCAACCGGCGACTGCGCATCATTCCCGTTTGGTGGTCGGCGCATACGTCTCGAGAGTGTCCAGAACGCCATCGATCAGTCGGAAATTGTCGCCGAGAACATTCTGGGAGCCGGCAGGGAATACTCACCCGTTCCCTGGTTCTGGTCTGACCAGTTTGACGCAAAACTGCAGATCGCCGGTCTTGGAACCGGTCATGACAGAATAGTCACCCGGAAGGCCGACGGCGCCGATGCTGCCAGTTTCTGGTACTTCGCTGGCCAGGAACTGTTGGCAGTGGACGCAATCAACGATTCAAGGAGCTACATGGTTGGCAAGCGTCTCCTGGAAATGGGCAAGAGTGCCGATCCGAATGCCTTGATGGATCCCTCTGCAAACCTGAAATCCTTGTTGCGCTGACACGGCCAGGACCGGAAAGACGGATAACCGGCGCAGTGCGGATAGTCGGGGGACATCTCAAGGGACTGAAACTCGCCACAGTCGGAAAAGGTGCTGATAACCGCCTCAGGCCCACCTCAGTCCGGACCAGGACACGGCTGTTTGATCTCCTGACCCACGGGCGGTTGGGTAATCGGGTCGTTGATGCAAGAGTGCTGGACCTGTTCGCTGGCACTGGCGCGCTCGGCATTGAAGCGATGTCAAGAGGCGCACAAAGCGCGCATTTCGTTGAGAAAAGCGCCGTTGCGTGCCGGCTCATTCTATCGAACACCGTGAAGGCGGGACTACAGGCCGAAACTTCGGTGCTCAGGAAGGATGCAACTTCCCTCGGCCACTGGTTTGGAGCACCTTTCGATCTGGTGTTGGCAGACCCGCCATACGGGAAGCGCCTCGCGATCCCTGCCCTGCGGCGGTTGATTGACGGCGGCTGGCTCGCGCCTGATGCGACCATTGTGCTTGAAGAGTCATCAGGATCAGCGGCACCCGGCTTTCTGGAAGTGCTTGATCAGCGGCAATTTGGCCAGACTTCCATTACCTGTATGCGGCTTGCGACTGGTTGACGCGCCGACGACCGATTGCCAGGTCGGCCGCCAGGTTTTTGAACTTCAACCCTTCTGATTTGTCAGTCATCACCGACATACCCGGCACTGCTCCAGCGCAAAACGCCGAGGGGCGGCGAATGAGGTCGTATCCGGTCACACAACCAGTTCCATCGGGGTCTGTTCGCCGGTTCCGAATACGCGGTGATAGCGCTCAACCTCTGCCGAGGGACCAGATGCCTTGCGGGGATTGTCCGACAGCTTGACAGTAGGCCGGCCATTGGCAGCGACCGCCTTGCAGACAAGCGACATCGGAGCAAGACCGTTGCCGGGGGCCAGGCCACGGAAATCGTTTGTCAGGAGGGTGCCCCAGCCGAAGCTCACCCTGGTCCGATGACCAAATTGCCCGTGCAGCTGTTCTATGCGGTCGACGTCCAGCCCGTCCGAAAAAATGACTCGCTTTTCGGACATGTCTTCGCCTTGTTTGCTCCACCAGTTCAATGCGAGTTCAGCCATCTGGGAGGGTTCGCCTGAATCAATCCTGATTCCCGTCCATCCTGCGAGCCAGTCCGGAGCCCTTTGAAGGAATTCCGGAGTTCCGTAGGTGTCGGACAGGATGATCCTCAGATTGCCATCATGTTCCTGCTGCCACTGCCGCATGACTTCATAGGGCGCATCAAGCAGCTTGTTGTCGCTTTCGGCCAGAGCTGCATAAACCATGGGCAATTCGTGGGCATTGGTTCCAATCGCCTCCACTTCGCGCCGCATTGCGATCAGGCAGTTGGATGTGCCTACAAACCTCCTCCCCAACCCCTCGATCAGGGCCTGTACACACCAATCCTGCCAGAGCCAGGAATGCCGACGGCGGGTGCCAAAATCAGCCAGCCGAAGTCCGTCAAGCCTTCTCAACCGCTCCATTTTTTCCCAGATGCGCGCCATGGCGCGAGCATAAAGCACCTGGAGTTCGAACCGTCTCAGCCTCTTCAGGACCGCTCTCGACCGCAACTCGGTTATCACGGCCATTGCCGGAATCTCCCAGAGCATGACTTCCGGCCAGCTGCCTTCAAAGGTCAGTTCAAACTGTCCATCCCGCTTGTCGAGTGAATATTCCGGAAGACGCAACTGTTCGAACCATTCCATAAACTCCGGGCGGAACATCTGGCGCTTGCCGTAGAAGGTGTTGCCCCTGAGCCAGGTCGACTCTCCACGGGAAAGACGGAGAGTGCGGATATGGTCCAGTTGCTCCCTGAGTTCGGCCTCATCGATAATGTCTGCCAGACGCACGGCAGGCGTACGGTTGATCAACTGGAACCGCACCCTCGTGTCCGGCGAGTAACCGAACACAAACTGGCACATCAGCAACTTGTAGAAGTCAGAGTCGATCAGTGAACGAACGATCGGGTCAATCTTCCAGTTGTGGTTGTAGACCCGGGTGGCGATATCCACGGTGCTCGCGTGCATGGCTGTTCCTGTGGCGGTTTTTCAGCCTGCAACTGTTTGCCAGTTGCTCAACTGCACCCCGGCCGCTGTCATCTGCTGGCGGGCATTTACCAGCGAGCCATCCATGTCGATTGCCCTGCAGCAATCCTGAAACACGGTGGTCCTGAAACCGAGTCTGGCCGCATCAATTGCCGAGAAACACACGCAGTAGTCAGTTGCAAGGCCGACACAAACGACACTCTCGACACCGCGGGTCTTCAGGTAACCTTCCAGCCCGGTGGGTGTCGTCTTGTCGTTTTCGAAGAATGCCGAATAACTGTCGACTTCCGGATTGAAACCCTTGCGGATGATCATGTCGGCAAGCCCGGTATCAAGATCCGGGTGAAAATCGGCGCCGCTACTGCCTTGCACGCAATGATCAGGCCACAGAACCTGGGTACCATAAGCAAGATCAATGGTCTCGAAGGGCGCCTTGCCAGGATGGCTGCTGGCAAATGAGGTGTGACCCGCCGGATGCCAATCCTGCGTGTAGACCCTGACCTCGAACTGCCTTGCCAAACGGTTTACCTTGACCACGATTGCGTCACCGTCCGGAACGGGCAGTGCGCCCCCCGGACAAAAGTCGTTCTGAACGTCAATGACAATCAGAGCCTGCCTGGGTTCAATTGCCAATTCCACCACCTCCAATATTCGTCCAGCCTCAAGTCACGGCATGCGCGTCTGCATGTGGATCAGGATGGCATAACATGCGCTGAATGAGAATGCCGCAAGGAACAAGAGCGTTCGTCATTCCATCGTACCCGGGATTCCCGAATTCGGCCAACAGGCATCATCGCATACCAGGTTCGTGCAACTGCCTCGCCAGGGCATTGAGCCTTCTTCCATCCGTTTTCGAGATCCAATTGTTCGCGAATGCGTTCAGTGAACCAAGTGTCTCTCGCACGCGCATCAATGGATGGCTCCCAAACAAACTCAGCGAGAACCTGGACTGTCCCTGCTGAACCAAGGAACCAGCAGGCAATTGGATCGCTCCAACAACTGGAATGCTGCTCCACAGGGCACTGCTCCAACCAAGATGCGGCAGATGTAACAGATCAAAGAAGCCGGAAATGCCAGGCACTTCAGGCAACCAAAGCCCGGGCCGCCAATTCTGGTAATGAAACACCGCCCCCAATCAAGGCGCCATAATGCGGGGGATAAATTGCCGTCCTTGGTATGACCCAGTAATCCTGTTGAGGCGGCTGCAAGACAAGGCATCCCACTTTGCCATCCAGTCGCATTTGAAACTGGAACCACTGCGGATTCCGCGTGCCGGACTGCCGACTCCACCAATCATGAGCATGGATGCCCGGATGCCTGGCACCCTACTCTACTTGTCTGCTGTTGAGGCATAACTGGCTGCTTCCTTGAGGCAGAAACTTGCAGTCTGTTCATAACTTTCGCAATCTGTTCTTAAAATGTTGACATGTGCATAATATGAACATATATGCGTTCCGCTACTACCGGCAGCGCGGCGAATCCCGCCGCTCAAATTGCCCCCGACAGTTCGTTCATCCGCTATCCGAAAGGAAATGCGCCCTCATGTTACAGCACGATAAATTCGATAATTTCTTCCGGATACTGGTCTCCGACCCCGGCAGGGCGTTTACCATCCTCAAATTGCTTCTGCCGGACTATATTTCCAGGAATATCGCCGAAGGCGCACTGCCTGCGGACGCCGAGGGTACAATCGTCAGCAAGTTCACCGGCAAGAAGCAATGCGATGCGTTGTTCCGCATGCGCATGACCAGCGGTCTCGAGTTTTTGGCGCTCGTCGAACACAAGAGTTGGCCAGATCCGGTTACGCCTAATCAATTGAACTATTACCGGTTGGCAATCGCAGAAACCAGCCGTTTCAAGGTTCCTGGCAACCCCAAGCGGTGCCAACCAATCGTATCGCTCGTGCTATACCACGGGGACGCGCCCTGGAACATCGACAGGTCCTGCCACCCAATACTGGTCCCGGAAAACGATGGTCACGATGCAAGAATGGAGTTTTCAGACGAATACCACCTGACCGAACTCGTACAGATGCCACTGGCGGACTTGGTGAGTGATAAACATGTGCTTTCGGGACTGATGATGATGTCGCTATCCGGCAAGCCCGATAGCGACAAGCTGGACGACCCTTTGAGGGTTATAGCGGCCGGCTTTGCGCAGGAGGGCTTTGGCCTTGATCTTGCGCGCTATGTGTATCAGATTACTAACACTTCGGAGGAACGAATGCTGAAAATTGAAGCAGAAATCAGACCGGATGAGAAGGACAGGGTCATGCAAACGGTTGCAGAGAAGATTAGAGCCGAGGAGCGTAGGGAGGGACTCAAGGAAGGGCGCAAGGAGGGGCGCAAGGAGGGCAGCCAACGCATCCTGCTAAACCTGTTGGTCCTCAAGTTTGGAACGGTTCCGGAGAACCGGCGTCAACAGGTTGTTGCAGCTGATGAGCAGGAACTCGATACGTGGATTGCCAGAATGCTGACGGCCGATAATTTTGACGAGGTCTTCAGCACCGCGAACTGACACCTTTCTGCGGACTTCACGTTAGTCTCCACTGCGGTTTTTTCCGACCGCGCGGCACCCCCGCCCTCAGTGCTTCACACCTTAGAAGGCATGGAGTCTGGGGTAGAAGTCAGACCGGATGAGAAGGACAAGATCATGCAGACGGTTGCAGAGAAGATTAGAGCCGAGGAGCGTAGTGAGGGACGCAAGGAAGGGCGCAGGGAGGGCAGCCAACGCATCCTGCTAAACCTCTTGGTCCTCAAGTTTGACACCGTACCGGATACCCGGCGTCAGCAGATCGTTGAAGCCAGCCAGAATGAACTCGATGCATGGCTTTCCAAGGTGTTGACGGCCAGTGACGTTGACGAGGTCTTCAGTACGGCAAACTGACCCCTGCCTGCGGACTTCATGCTAGACTCCACTGGCAATCTCCGGTTGCAAGGCACTTCGCCTTTAGCCCTACACAACATTGGAGGTACGGGGTCTGGAGCAGAAATCAGACCGGATGAGAAGGACAGGGTCATGCAGACGGTTGCAGAGAAGATTAGAGCCGAGGAGCGTAGGGAGGGCAGCATATGCATCCTGCTCAACCAAATGGCGCTCAAGCTTGACACCGTACCGGATGCCCGGCGTCAGCAGATCGTTGAAGCCAGCCAGAATGAACTTGATGCTTGGCTTGCCAAGGTGTTGACGGCCAGTGACGTTGACGAGGTCTTCAGCACGGCAAACTGACACCCGCCTGCGAGCCTCGCCTGGCCTCCTCATCAGTTCCCTGCCGCATAGCAGACCAGCCGCCGACGCCCTCTCGCTACCAGCCATCAGGAACTTGAAGCTAAGCTCGGGCCGGATGGGAAGGGCAAACTCAGTCCGTCAGTTGAAGCACTCAATGATCGAGAGGCGAAACATAAGGCCAACTTTAGCCCTTTGTATTGCGCCTATTGAGTTGCTGGATGCCGGGTTTGACGTATTGCCAGATGTCAGGCTTGAGCAGATCATTGAAGCCAGCCCGGTCTCCCCGCCAGGCGCTGCCCGCTGCCGGCGGCAAGCAGTCTTGGCGAGGCATTGGGCAAGGCAACCCTGGCCATCCTCCGAATTCCCCCCCGATCATGAAAGATGTGACCGCGTGTGCGATTGCGTTCATTTGCCCCGTAAACGCTGCGATCTTGACAGGAGTAGGATTGGCGAAAAGCGTATCCTTCAGGAATGGGATCGAGGATGCTGGCAGACCCGGCGCCAGTGATGTCACAGGCCGCCTTCCTGGCGCCTTGGCATCAGCTCCTGCACCAGAATGACGGCGTCGGCATAATCGAACCCTTCCGAGAGGCACCAGCCGGGCAGCTGGTGTGTCTTAGGATCATACGGCTCGAACCCGCCCTTCCGATAGGCGGCGATTGCCCGTTTGTTGCGGGCGGAGGGGCGTATGATCATCGACCGTGCGCAGGTTTCAGATCTCAACCGGTCGGCAACCAACCCGATGGCCGCTGAGCCGTAGCCCTGGCCCCAATGCTCCCGGCTGCCAATCCACATGTCGATTTCGGCAACTTGTCCGTTCAACCAGTAATGAATGACGCCGATGTCCTTTCCATCCGCAACCATGATGTAAATTCGGAAGTCGCCGCCTGGACTGAAGGCTTCCTCATCGTAGTCTGCACAAAATTCTGCAAAGTCCGGAACCGGATGATCGCTGTAATCGGGCGGCCCCATCATCTGGGAAGTGGCCTCCGAACAAGCCAGCATGCCGTAGACCATTTTCCGATCCTGAAGCGCCGCCGGCCTCAGTGTAAGCCGTTCTTGCATTTCACTCCTGGTCCCATTGCCGCAGCCTTGCCAACCCCGGCGAAATCCACACCAAACTGTTCAATTTGTTGGAATGATCATTGGAGCAGCCTGCAAGATGTAGTAGTCTGCGCTTTGACTTCAAGAAGAAGGTGACCGAATTGGTTGAGCAGGCAGATCCGCAATACGCGGCAGACTCCATACAAGTCCTCAAAGGACTGGAATCCGTCAAGAAGCGGCCGGGAATGTATATCGGCGATACCGACGACGGCTCCGGTTTGCACCACATGGTCTATGAGGTCGTCGACAACGGAATCGACGAGGCGCTTGCCGGGCATGCCGACGCCATCACCGTACGCATACATGCGGACGAGAGCGTATCTGTCTGTGACAACGGGCGTGGAATCCCGGTTGACCTGCATGAAGAAGGCGTTTCAGCCGCCGAAGTCATTATGACGCACCTGCATGCCGGCGGGAAATTCGATTCAAACAGCTACAAGGTTTCCGGCGGACTCCACGGGGTCGGTGTTTCCGTCGTCAATGCACTGTCCGCCTGGCTCGAACTCAGGATCTGGAGGGATGGCAAGGAATACCATGCGCGGTTCGAGGACGGGATCACGGTAGAGCCCGTAAGGGCGATCGGCGATTCCGGCGGCAGGACAGGAACCGAGGTGCATTTTCTGGCTTCCACCGAGACCTTCAGCGACAGGAACTTTGTCTGGAAGACCCTCGAACAGAGAATGCGCGAACTCTCGTTTCTCAACTCCGGTGTCACCATCAACCTGGTCGATGAACGGCCGGTCGAGCCACTTACGGCCGAGTTTCATTCGGAAGGCGGCGTTCGAGAGTATGTTCGCCACCTCGACCGCTCACGCATTCCAGTGCTTGATGAACCGATTTTCGTATCCGGCGAACGGGAAGGCATTACCCTTGAGGTTGCCCTGTGGTGGAACGACGGCTACCACGAAACCGTCCTGCCTTTCACCAACAACATCCCGCAGAGGGATGGAGGTACCCACCTCGCCGGTTTCCGGGCAGCCCTCACCCGCACGATCAACAACTACGCGTCCGCAAACAACGTTGCGAAGAAGGGAAAGGTCAACCTTACTGGCGACGACGCCAGGGAAGGGCTTACCTGCGTGCTGTCGGTCAAGGTCCCGGAACCGAAATTCGGGTCCCAGACGAAAGACAAGCTCGTCTCATCCGAAGTCCGGCCGGTTGTCGAGTCGCTGCTGGCCGAAGGGCTTTCCACCTGGTTCGAGGAAAACCCGGCGGCGGCAAGGAACATAGTCGAAAAGATCGTGCGGGCTGCGCAGGCTCGGGAAGCGGCCAGAAAGGCCCGCGAACTGACGCGCCGCAAGTCGCCGATGGACATCGCTTCCCTTCCCGGCAAGCTGGCCGATTGCCAGGAAAAGGACCCGGCCCATTCAGAACTGTTTTTGGTCGAGGGAGACTCCGCTGGTGGCTCGGCCAAGCAGGGTCGCGCCCGGAGCAATCAGGCCGTTCTACCCCTGCGCGGCAAGATCCTGAATGTGGAACGGGCACGGTTGGACAAGATGCTGTCGTCCGAACAGATCGGCACGCTCATTACTGCGTTGGGAACCGGTATTGGCAGGGACGAGTTCAATCTTGAGGGACTGCGGTACCACAAGGTCATCATCATGACCGATGCTGATGTGGACGGCGCTCATATCAGAACACTCCTCCTCACCTTCTTTTTCCGGCAGATGCCCGAGCTCATATCCGGCGGCTACCTGTACATCGCCCAGCCACCCTTGTACAAGGTCGAGAAGGGGCGGTCGGAGGTCTACCTGAAGGATCAGGAAGCGCTTGAGGACCATCTCGTCCGGCAAGGGCTGGAAGATGCAACCCTTGTCCTGGGTAACGGGGAGGCCATCGCTGGTGCTGACCTGCAGCGGGTCATCGAAGTGGCGCGTTCAGTTTTCGGCATTCTGAAGGCGTTCCCGACCTACTACTCGCGTCCCATTCTGGAACACGCGGCCATAGCGGGAATCCTCGTCTCCGGTACCGTTGCCGCCAATCCGCAAGCAGCGGCCGATGCGGTTGCCAATCGCCTCAATGCCATCTCTTCCGAGTACGAACGGGGATGGATCGGCCGCCCGTCCCAGGATGGCGGTTTGCGCTTCGTCAGGATGCTGCGCGGGGTCGAGGAGGTACAGACGCTGGATGGTGCCGCACTCGCATCAATGGAATGCAGGCGTCTTGCCCAATTCACCGAACCACTTGCCGAGATTTACCAGCAATCCGCGCACTTCGAGAGAAAGAAGACCAGTATCAGGATCGACTCCCCGACGGCTCTGCTCAATGCTGTCCTTGACGAGGGATCGAAGGGACTGTCACTGCAGCGTTACAAGGGACTGGGCGAGATGAACCCGGACCAGTTGTGGGAGACAACACTTGACCCGGACGCCCGGACGCTGATGCGCGTCAAGATTGAGGATGTGTCCGAGGCCAACGACCTGTTCGCAAAGCTGATGGGCGATGAGGTGCAGCCGCGCCGCGACTTCATTGTCAGGAACGCGCTGAGCGTCGAGAATCTCGACCTCTGACGGCAGCAGCAAAGACTCTGGAAGCAGCCAAAATGAAGATGGCGGACCTGAAAGGTCCGCCATCAATTATCGCCAACAGGGAGGAGGATTTGGCGATAAACCATTTCTCCCGGTTGCGCCGCGTGCCTGCCTGTGAATGGTCTCACAAAGGCCTTTGGCGCCCATGAACCGGCATCTATTGATTCATGACTGCGGGTTCAAGGGGTAAGGATGAAAAATTGTTGATGTACTAACAATTTTTTGTGAATGGGTTTCATTCCGTTGCTTCCAGCCGTCCAGAACCGCCACATACAAGGGCCGGGCGCTACGTTCGCGGCCGGTCTGTCAGCGCCGGTTTGAAGAGTTGAACCCCTGTTTCCAGCCGTTTCCGGCCAGACCATGAACCGGACAGGAGCACCGCGCCGCATGATCCGGCTGGCACCGGATCAGTAGTCGTTTGCCACTTGCAAAATGCCAGGAAATGCCTGCAATGCGGCGACAATTCTCTTGCAAGTACAGATGAATGACTATCAAATGCAACACCCGTTCCACCAAGTCCTGACCATTTAGATCGGCATCCAGATGAATCAGCCCAAGGTGGAACTGTCGCCCCATGTCTCTGACGAAGTCAGGAAGACGACCTGCTACATGTGCGCCTGCCGTTGCGGCATTGATGTGCACTTGCGCGATGGGCGGGTTCGTTACATCCAGGGCAATCGCGACCACCCGGTCAACAAAGGCGTGCTGTGCGCCAAGGGCTCGGCCGGCATGCTGCACCTTGAATCCCCGGCCCGGCTGACTGCGCCGCTGTTGCGCACTGGCCCAAGAGGAAGCGGAGAATTCAGGGAGATTGGCTGGCCCGAAGCCATGCAGTTGGCAACTGAGTGGCTGGCCGAAACCCGGAGCCGCGACCCGTCCAGACTCGCCTTCTATACAGGCAGGGACCAGAGCCAGGCCTTGACCGGATGGTGGTCGCAGCAGTTCGGTACACCAAACCACTCGGCACATGGAGGATTCTGCTCGGTCAACATGGCTGCGGGAGGAATCTACTCCATCGGCGGCTCCTTTTGGGAGTTTGCACAGCCTGACTGGGAACGGGCGCGCATGTTGCTCCTGTTCGGCGTTGCGGAGGATCATGACTCGAACCCGATCAAACTCGGCCTGGCCAGGATGCGCAGGAACGGAGCACGCATCGTTTCCGTCAATCCGGTTCGAACCGGGTATTCGGCCATTGCAGATACGTGGCTCGGCATCCGCCCCGGCACCGATGGACTGCTGATACTCTCGCTGGTTGGCGAATTGTTGCGGCACCGGTGGATTGATGTTGCTGCGCTGCAAGAAAGAACCAACGCTGCATGGCTGGTCAATTGTGATCCGGGACCCGAAAATGGCCTCTTCCTGCGGCACCCGGACGGCAGGCCGCTCGTCAGCGACAGCGCAACGGGCGACGCCGTTCCCTACGACGCGCCCGGAACTCGTCCGTCCCTGTCTGCAAGCGGCTCCCGTCCCGGCGGAGTCGCGGCGAAGACCGTATTCGAACTTCTGGCTGCAAAGTATCTCGACCGGCAATACTTGCCAGAGGAAGTGGCACAACACACCGGCATTCCGGCGGGAACGATCCGTGGACTTGCCGCCGAACTGGGCAGGGTGGCGTTTGAAGAAGCCTTCACGATTGACTCGCCCTGGACCGATGTTCGAGGTGTCCATCACGAGACAGCGCTTGGGCGGCCGGTTGCAATTCATGCGATGCGCGGGATTTCAGCGCATGCCAACGGGTTTCAGACCTGCCGGGCGCTGCACCTGCTCCAGATGTTGCTCGGCACTGTCGACTGTCCAGGAGGAACACGGTTCAAGCCGCCCTACCCGAAACCCGTGGAAGCCCACCCGCGGCCCGGCAAACCGGGAGCAGCCGGAGACACATTGACCGGCCCGCCTGTGGGATATCCGCTGGAGCCGTCGGACCTGCTGGTCGATGAGCAAGGCGAGGCGCTCAGGCTCGACAAGGCGTTTTCGTGGGAGGCGCCGCTTGCCGTTCATGGCAAGATGCATGCGGCAATTCCGAATGCGGCGCGCGGCGATCCGTATCCGGTCGATGTGATGTTCCTCTACATGGCCAATATGGCCTGGAACTCGTCAATGAACACTCCTGGAGCCATGGAGGCGCTGTCGGCCCGCGACGACAACGGAGAATACCGCATCCCCAGGCTGATCGTCGCCGACGCATTCTGGTCGGAAACAGTGTCGTTTGCCGATCTGGTGCTTCCCGACACAACCTACCTGGAACGCCACGATTGCATTTCGCTGCTCGACCGGCCGATAGGCGAGCCAGATATGATCGCTGACGCCATCCGGCACCCGGTGGTGAAGAACAACCGGAATGTCCGTCCGTTTCAGGATGTACTCATCGAACTCGGCGCCCGGCTCGAACTTCCGGGGTTCATCGACGAGTCCGGCAAGCCGAAATGGCGGAATTACGCCCATTACATGGCGACACGGGAGGTCAGGCCCGGGGTCGGGCCTCTGGCCGGTTGGCGCGGCAAGGACGGCGGCGCAGAAGGAAGAGGCGAGCCGAACGAGGCGCAGCTGGACCGATACATTGAAGCTGGAGGTTTCTGGACGGCAGAGATCCCCGAGGAGGCTCTCTACTTCAAGCATGTCAATTCCGCCTATCAGGAATGGGCTGTGAAGATGGGACTGACCGACAAGCCATTTCCGTTTCTGCTTCAACTCTACAGCGAACCACTAAGGCGCTTCCAGTTGGCTGCGGAAGGGCATGGACATGTCCAACCGCCGGAACGGCTGCGCCAGCGGGTCATTGACAACTTCGACCCGCTTCCCCGCTGGATGCCGGTTGGCGAACCCGGCGCGGACGAATATCCTCTCAGCGCCATCACGCAACGTCCCATGGCCATGTATCATTCGTGGGGATCACAAAATCCGTGGTTGCGTCAGATTCACTCCGAGAACTATCTCTATGTTCCCGCCGAGGTCTGCGACCAGCAGGGGATTGAAGATGGCAGCTTCGTCTGGGTCGAGTCCAGGATCGGGCGGGTCCGCGTGCGGGTCAAGAGAATGGAAGCGTTGAACTCCGCGACAGTCTGGACCTGGAATGCTATCGGCAAGCGGCGTGGCGCATGGGGATTGAGTGTCGACTCTCCGGAAGCCACACGCGGCTTTCTCCTAAACCACCTGATCCCCGATCGAAACTCCGATGACTCGATGTCGAACTCCGACCCCGTAACCGGACAGGCGGCCTGGTTTGATCTGCGCGTCCGCCTGACGAAGGCGGATGCAGACACCGGCGTCGCAGGGCCACAGCATTCCGTTCAGAAGGCGCCGCCATCTCTCGGAACCAGGCGAAAAGAACTCGCATACGGAAGCCAGTGGAGCGACTGAGTGGCTGGCAAATGCATCAACATGTTCACTTGCGCATCAACTGACTGCGGCCGCCATCAACGTGTGGAAGCACGTGCCGAATGCAGCAAGCCCGTTCCGGCGGCGCTCCCTCGCCTGGCCGTGCAAGAGATAACAGGCTGGAGAGGATCCGCATGAGCAGTGCCCTGCAACGAATTTGCGCCGACAAGCGCGAGCATGTTGCATCGCGCAAGCTGCAAGGCGGAACTTCCGCAATCGGAGAGAGAGCCCGCCATGCCTCGCCAGTGCGTGGATTTCATGCAGCGCTGAAGTCCCGGGCCGACCGCAACGAGTTGGGCATCGTTGCCGAATTCAAGAAGGGATCGCCCAGCAAAGGCCGGATTTGCGTTGACGCAGATCCCGGGCTTGTTGCAAGCGCATACGAGCGCGGTGGTGCTGCCTGTATCTCTGTCCTGACCGACGAGCCTCATTTCCTTGGATGCGATGACGACCTCGTTGCAGCGCGGGAGGCCGTTTCACTGCCCGTTCTGCGCAAGGATTTCATGGTCGATCCCTGGCAGGTGGCCGAGTCCAGAATGCTGGGCGCCGACTGTGTCCTTGTCATAATGGCGGCTCTCGAAGATGCACTGGCGGCCGAGATCGAAGCTGCGGCATTGGAATGGGGCATGGATGTTCTGTTGGAGGTTCACAATCAAGAGGAGTTCGAGCGGGCCATGCGGCTCAGGTCGCCGCTCCTCGGCATCAACAACCGGAACCTCAAAACGCTCAAGACCGATGTGAAGACCACGATCGAATTGGCGCCGATAGCGGCGGCCTCGGGCAGATTGGTGATTGCCGAAAGCGGGCTGGAATCCCCCCGGGATCTGGCCAAGGCCTGGGAAGCAGGGGCAAGGGGCTTCCTGATCGGAGAATCCCTGATGCGCAAACCTGATGCCGAAGCCGCAGTCCGCTCGCTGCTCACCAACTCATGCGCAGCCGTAAAGGAGGCAGACCTTTGACCTCGTTACCTGAATCAACCCAAAGCAGGCTCGGACTCGTCATTGACCTGGATGTCTGCGTCGGTTGCCATGCCTGCGTCGTCAATTGCAAGTCATGGAACACTGGCGGTTACGGCGCACCCTTGGCGGACAGCGACCCATGGGGACCAAATCCTTCCGGAGCGTGGCTCAACAGGGTGCACACTTTCGAAGCCGGAGAAGGCGCCGGGGCTGCAATCGTGCATTTTCCGAAAAGTTGCCTGCATTGCGAAGACGCACCATGCGTCACGGTCTGCCCGACCGGCGCATCCTTCAAACGGTCCGAGGACGGTATCGTCCTTGTGGATGAGTCAAAATGTATGGGATGCGGCCTGTGCGCATGGGCCTGTCCCTACGGCGCCCGCGAAATGGACCCGTCCGCCGGTGTGATGAAGAAATGCACACTGTGCGTCGACCGGATCTACAATGACAATCTGCCCGAGGAGGACCGTGAACCCGCTTGCGTCCGCACATGTCCGGCCAACGCCCGCTTCTTCGGTGATCTTGCAGATCCGGATTCCGAGGTGTCGAAGCTCGTCAGCGAACGGGAAGGCATCGATCTGATGCCAGAGCAAGGCACGCGTCCCACAAACAAGTACCTGCTGCCGATCGAACGCAGCGGTGCAGTCGCATTGGAAGGCACCGGAGCCACGGAAACCGGTGGAGAGGAAATACAGTTGACTGGCATCCTGGCCTGGGCAGACCGCATGCTTGAGCGGATCTGATGCATCCGGCGACCTCCATCATTCTGTTCACAACCTTGTCCGGAGCTGGACTCGGTCTCGGATTCTGGTTCGGTATTGTCTCGGGGAGCAGTAGTCCGGCAGGCATAGTGATCACAGCAGGCCTGGCGCTGGTGCTGACGGGCATCGGTCTGTTGTGCTCTGTCTTTCATCTCCGCCGGCCCTCGCGAGCCTGGCGGGCCTTTTCGCAATGGCGTTCCTCCTGGCTGTCGCGGGAGGGAATACTGGCGCCCGTTGCATGCCTGCTTTTGCTCCTCCACGCAGCCGCTCTATGGACAGCCTCACCATCTGCGGTCTGGACTGGCCCGGCAGCAGCGATGATCTGCATTGTCGTAGTCATCACGACATCAATGATCTATGCGCAGATCAAAGCGGTTCCTGCCTGGAATACGCCTCTCACTCCGATCATGTTCCTGTGCTTCGCTGCCGCAGGCGGGGCCTTACTGGCCTGCGCGATTCCAGGAATGCAGGCACACAATCAGCTCTGGTTCGTCAGCGCTGCGATTGCATTCAATATCGCTGCATGGGGAATCAAACTGGTTTGGTGGCAACGGCTTGACAGCACGGGCACCGGACCATCTTCACCGGAAACGGCTACCGGACTCGGCGGCCTTGGCCGGGTTCGCCTGCTTGAATCGCCTCACACCGGCTCAAACTACCTGCTGGACGAAATGGGTTATGTTGTCGCCCGGCGGCATGCGCAAAAGCTGCGCCGGATTTCGCTGATCCTTGGTGGCGTCGCTGTACCGATAGCATTGGCCATCGGACTTGCATTCGAGCTGGTTCCATACTTCGCCGCTATCGCAGTATTGCTGCACCTCGTTGCCGCCGGGCTCTCGCGCTGGTTGTTTTTTGCCGAAGCCAGGCATGTGGTGGCACACTACTATTAGTCCGTGATGGCACATTAGTTCGAACGTACGCAACCTATAAGTATCCGAACTTTGTTGAACTACACAACACACCCGTCTCTCCCTTTCTACAGCGGCAGCCCATTGGCCGGTCCATTACTCCATTGACTCACTTTCGACCCAACTCCTCTAGACAATTGCTGCCTTCTATCATCTCGCCACAAACGTAAACGTGAGCAATCTTCGGTTAGGGTGTAGAATTTTGTCAACCATCTAGAAGTACTACTCGTTACAAGAGCTGCTGGTGATGCGAGCTATTCTTGTGCCACTCACTCATAAAGAACGCAAACACGTCATGAACTCATACTCCATAAGACCCGCCTACCCTTGATGTCGTGCACTAGCACAATGGATTGCATCACCCCTAGCTCATGGGCAATTTCCCAGGATTGTCGCGCCCTTCGCGAACTGCCTAATCACTCTGTTAAACTCCCCGAATGTTGCTCCCACGTGAAAGCGCTAAACACTGACTCATCCTCTTGACAACTTGCCGGTGGACACGCAGATTCCCCAGAAGTGCCCAGAAACTGGGCTGCTCCAACTTGGTTCCACAGATAGGTATATGGGAGACCATCGGTAAACGCTTGCCTGATTTCTGAAGTGTTTTGGGCGTTAGCGGCTCAATTTTGATGGACTTTCATCGTGAGGTTCTGTTCCTGTCAGCACGGTGATTCATGATCTCAACTGCTGAGCACACCCGATTGATCGATCGGTTTGCCAGGGAGAATGGAAATGGCAGAATTTCACGCAATTCGGACAGCAAGACTCACGGACAGGCAAGTAATAGACTTGATTTGCGCCCTTCACGCCGAGCACGGGGAGTTGTCAGGGTCAATCCAGCTGGGGAGTGGAATTGGGCTCAATCTCTCTTCCCTGGAGCGAACCGAGACTCCGTTATCGGAAATTGACAGTGATCGCCACGCAATTCGGGAAGTTAACTGCTCATTGTCACAAATTAGTGTGCAATACTACAGGGGTATTTGCAGAGATCTCCAAAAACCCAGTGTGGATCGTCAGGCATCACCGCATTTTGACGAGGTGCTCTTGCGGGCAGACAAAGGCGCTTCTGTGCATGAATGGGTTACCTGCATCGATACCATCGAAACGGTCCTTCCCAAGACTTATCCATCGCAGGAGATGGCGCAGGGCTTGGATGCAATCGATGTCCTGCGTTCGGAAATTGCCCTGTTGTCTGCCCAATACAGGAACATGCTGGATGGATTAGCCAAGGAGCGATCAGTTTTCCGAACGGAAGCAGAAAACGATCGAAGAACCGCGAGAAAAGAATACACAGCTGAAAGAGACAGGTTGAAGGAGGAGGTCGACGACCAGCGCCGTCAGTTTGAGGAATTCAAGCAGCGGGAGGAAGGCCGACTAAGGACAAAGCAAGAGGAGCTTGATCAACGAGAGCAGAAGCTCGATGATCGGCAGCACGTACATGCTCGCCGCGACTTGCGTGCCAAAATATCCGAGGACTTCAAGAAGCGATTGAGTCGACCTGTAGCAACCAAAGCTACAATTGTGATGCGACTCTTGGTGCTTATATCAATGGTAGTCGCCGCCGGGGGGGTTGGTCTTATGAGCTTAACCGGTTTTGGCGATCTGGCAACGACGGCGAGTGGCGAGGCAGTCCAAAGCTGGTTATCGGTTGTCGGTGCATTCGGTAGGGTTGTGTTGACAGTTGTTGCGATTGGCTTTGTCGCTTATGCAATCAAATGGCTCCGGTCAGTCTATCTCGACGATGTTCGCACCGAGCGGCGCTACGAGAAATATGGACACGACATTGATCGAGCCAGCTTCGTCATAGAGACAATCATGGAGGCTGGTGAGCGGGGAAACATGCAAGTACCCGACGCTTGGGTCGAGGGCGTGAGCCGAAATCTGTTCAGCGACTACGATGAAGGTGAATCCGATTCGAATGCCAATAGCGCTTTGTCCTCTCTCTTGGAGACAATTTCCGGGGTAAAGTTCGGCCCGGACGGTTCCAAAGTTTCTGTAGACCGTCGAGGCGCAAAGAAACTGGCAAAGAAGCTCTCAGGTGGCTAGTACCCAAATTTCATGAAAAAGTCTTGCTAATTGCGACTTCTGTCTTGACCCAATTGAATTGTTGGTCTGCAATGCAAATCCCGGAAGAGGGCGAGTCTTGTTGTCAAGTTGCGCAGGTGTCGCTTGTCACTCCAAGTCTATGCGAGGCGGGAGATCTGGGTCACTTGGCGTAACGACTCAATCTCAGTCAAGCAACGGCTGACTGAAGCCATATTCGGCGGCTTGTTACAAGATGGTTCGATTTGGCCTCTAGAGTTTACTTTCCCATACACATGCTGACGTCAATCAGATTCAAGCAAGTTTTGCCTCAATGACCTCTTCAAGCGGGTGCGACAGTCTGGATACCATCTCCTTCGGGCACACCTGCAGAAAGTTCCGGCATTCGCTCTCCCAATTGTCGAGGATGGCCTCTGCCTTCACGCTGCGGGTCTCCTGCAAGTGCATTTCGATCAGCGAACGGCACTGCTCCTCCCAATGCGCCGATGACATCCGGACAACGGTGATCGTCGCCATATTGAAGTAGATGCCGGCCTTCCCTTCCGGGTCATACAGATAAGCCATGCCTCCGGTCATCCCGGCACCGAAGTTGGCCCCGACAGAGCCAAGAACGACAGCAACTCCTCCGGTCATGTATTCGCAGCCATTGGCGCCGCAGCCTTCCACAACCACCCGCGCGCCCGAATTGCGGACGCAGAACCGCTCGCCTGCGCGGCCAGCAGCGAACAGGTAGCCGCCAGTTGCGCCATACAGAACGGTATTGCCGATGATCTGGTTCTCTGCCGCAACATAGCTGGCGGCAATCGGAGGCCGTACAACCACCCTGCCTCCCGACAGCCCTTTGCCGACATAGTCATTGGCGTCGCCGGCAACTTCGATCTTCAAGCCCTTTACTGCAAAAGCGCCCAAGGACTGGCCAGCCGAACCTGTCAACTTCACGGAAAGATGGTCCGGTTGCAGCTGGTTGCGCATGCCGAACTTGCCAACGATACGCGACGAGGTGCGGGCGCCAATTGTCCGGTCGGTATTGCGGACTGTATAGGACAGCTGCATCTTCTCGCCGCTGTTGAAGAAGGGCTGGGCATCGGCGAATATCTCCTCGTCTAGCGTCGGATCCACTTCACTGCGAGGCCGTTCGGCGCAATGTGTCAGCCCTGAATCATCCGACACCCTGACAAGCAGTGGATTAAGGTCGAGATCATCGAGATAGTCGGCACCTCTGGATACCTGCGCCAGAAGATCGGTACGTCCGATGATCTCCTGGAGCGACCTTGCGCCGATCGATGCCAGGATTTCGCGGACTTCCTGCGCATAGAATGTGATGAGGTTGACGACCTTTTCCGCCGTGCCGGTGAATTTCCCTCGCAGGCGGGGATCCTGAGTGCACACGCCCACCGGGCAGGTGTTCGAGTGGCATTGACGGACCATGATGCAGCCCATTGCGACCAAGGCGGCCGTTCCGATGCCGTATTCCTCTGCTCCCAGCAGGGCGGCAATCACAATGTCACGCCCGGTGCGCAGACCGCCATCAGTCCGAAGCGTCACACGGTCGCGCAAGTTGTTGATCGTCAGCACCTGATGCGTTTCGGCAAGGCCGATCTCCCAGGGAAGGCCTGCGTGCTTGATCGAGGTGGCGGGCGACGCGCCGGTGCCACCATTGTGGCCGGATATCAGGATGACATCGGCCTTTGCCTTGGCAACTCCCGAAGCAATGGTCCCAATGCCTGTAGACGAAACAAGCTTGACGCAGACCTTTGCGCGCGGATTGATCTGCTTCAGGTCATAGATCAGCTGAGCCAGATCCTCGATCGAATAGATGTCATGATGCGGCGGCGGTGAAATCAGGGTGACACCAGCGGTCGAGTGCCGCAACCGCGCAATCAGATCCGTGACCTTCAGCCCCGGCAACTGGCCGCCTTCACCTGGTTTTGCACCTTGTGCGATCTTGATCTCAAGTTCTTCGCAATGGTTGAGATACTCCGCCGTGACGCCGAACCTGCCGCTGGCCACCTGCTTGATCCTGGCCGAAGGATTGTCGCCATTGGGGTCGGACTTGAAGTGCGCCGGATCTTCACCGCCCTCTCCGGAGTCCGACTTGGCGCCTATGCGGTTCATTGCCACATTGAGAGTCCGGTGCGCCTCCGGGCTTAGTGCTCCCAACGACATGCCGGGAGTCACGAACCGCTTCCGGATCGCAGTGATCGATTCCACATCTTCAAGGGGCGCCGGATCGCTTGCATTGCCGATTTCCAGTAGATCGCGCAGATGAATGGGTGGCTTTGACCGGATCTGCTCGGCGTATTTCTTCCACAAGGCGAAACTCGCCCTGTCACAGGCAGTCTGCAGCGTGTGCATTGCCCTCGCTTCCCAGGCGTGGGTCTCCCCCGAATGACGGGCCTTAAAGAACCCGCCTATGGGAAGCGTCGATGGCGTTGGTCCCCAACTGCGGCTGTGAACAGAAAGGAGGCTTCTCTGGAGACCCGATATTCCAATCCCGGAAATCCGGCTCTGCATGCCCGGGAAGTACTCGGCGACCAAAGCTCTCGACAGTCCAACCGCCTCGAAATTGAGGCCACCCCGGTAAGAGGAAATGACTGAAATCCCCATCTTGGACATGATCTTGAGCAGGCCCTGGTCGATTGCCTCTCGATAGCTGGCCACCGCCTCGCCCAAACTCATGTCCAGCAGGTTGCGCTCGATCCTGTCTGCAATTGAGTCCTGTGCGAGGTAGGCGTTGACCGTGGTCGCCCCGCAACCCACCAGCACGGCGAAATAGTGCGGATCCACGCACTCGCCTGACCTCACATTGAGCGAGGTAAAGGTTCGCAGTCCGCGCCGCGTAAGCCAGCTGTGTACAGCGCTTGTTGCGAGGATCATCGGTACCGGAACCCTGTCCGGCCCTTGGCGCATGTCGGAAAGCACAAGATGTCCAGCCCCAGAGCGCACCGCGTCCTCAGCTTCATCCCGTATGCGGTCGAGGGCAGATTGCAGCGCATCGCTGCCGCCGTCGGCAGCGAAACTGCAGTCGATTTCGCACACGGTGTCCCCGAAATGCTCCATGAGTGCGGCAAAACCGCCATTGCTGAAGAAAGGCGTGTCGTAGACTGCGGCCGAATACTGGTTTCCGGCCTCTTCGAGCACGTTTCGAAGATTGCCGAACCTGGTCTTGAGGCTCATCACCCGGTGTTCGCGGAGGGAATCAATGGGCGGATTGGTGACCTGGCTGAAATTCTGCCGGAAGTAGTGGCTGAGCGGGCGGTATCTTGAGGACAGCACGGCTGGTGGAGTGTCGTCCCCCATCGAAGCGACGACTTCCTTTCCCTCCTCGGCCATCGGGGCCAGAACGGTCTCGAGGTCTTCGAGCGTCAGGCCTGCCATGGACTGGCGCCGCCGCAGATCCTCTCCTGTGTACACCGGGCTCTCTGCCGGGCTGCCAACAACCTCCTCAAGCTCCTGGATGTTGCTTGTCCATTCAGCATAGGGCCGGTTGCCCGCGAGCATGTCCTTGATGGCGCTGTCGTGAAGCAGCCCGCCGCCGTCAAGATCGACAGCAATCATCTGCCCTGGACCGAGTGCGCCTTTCTCGGCAACCATCGTTTCGTCCACCGGCACCATTCCGGTTTCGGAACCGGCGAAGAGCAACCCGTCACTGGTGACTGCATAACGGAGCGGCCTCAAGCCGTTGCGGTCCATTCCGGCGCAGACCCACCGCCCATCGGTCATGGCAAGCGCCGCCGGTCCGTCCCAGGGCTCCATGATGGCGTTGCAATAGTTGTACATGTCCCGCCAGGCAGCCGGCAGTTCCTCGGCTTTCTTCGACCAGGCTTCGGGCACCAGGATTGTCTTGGTCATCGGCGCACTGCGCCCTGCCCGAACCATGACCTCGAACACGGCATCGAGCGCCGCGGAGTCTGAAGCGCCTTTCGCCACGACAGGCCGGATGTCGTCGGCATGTTCCCCGAAAGCGACTGACGCCATCCTGATCTCATGGCTCGTCAGCCAGTTGAGATTGCCCTTCAACGTGTTGATTTCCCCGTTGTGAGCGAGGGTTCTGAAAGGCTGGGCCAGCCACCATTGCGGGAAGGTGTTGGTCGAATAACGCTGGTGGAATATGGCGAAGGCGGAGATGAAGCTCTCCTCCTTCAGGTCCGGATAGAACTCAGCCACCTGTTCGGCGAGCATCATGCCCTTGTAGATGACCGACCGGCAGGACAATGAACAGATATAGAAGCCATTGAGCTGGGCGGCTGCCACTTCCTTCTCGATGCGCCTGCGGATCAGGTAGAGGTCCCTTTCGAATTCCTCCTCGGTACCGTTGCGTTCATCCCTGATGAGGATCTGCTCGATTTCCGGGCGGGTTGCGTCGGCCTTGGTCCCGAGAACGGATGTGTTCACCGGCACATGGCGCCAACCATAGATGCCGTGGCCCATCCGGAGTATTTCCGACTCCACGATGGCGCGGCATGACTCCAGCGCCAGAAAGTCGGCACGCGGCAGGAACACCATTCCAACGGCAATCCGCCGGTCGGGATCGGGCACATGCCCGGTACGTCTGATCTGGTCCCTGAAGAACTCCTCCGGGATTTGCAGATGCAGGCCAGCACCGTCACCGGTCTTGCCGTCTGCATCGACAGCGCCGCGATGCCAGACAGCCTGTAGCGCTTCAATACCATGCTGCACGATCCGCCGGGATTTGCTTCCATCGAGGGCGACGACAAGTCCGACGCCGCAAGCGTCGCGCTCGTCTTCGCTTCGGTAGAGGCCGTGCTTTTCCAGATTAGCCCGTGCTGCCTGCTGCCGCGATTCCCAGCTTGGTTCAGTGCACTGCATGACGCATTCCTTCTCAGGCAGCTGCCGGAATCTGAAGTCCGGCCTGCCGCAATATCGAGTCCGCGGCCTCCCGCCCGTCGCGAATTGCCCACACCACAAGGCTGGCTCCCCTGACGATGTCTCCGGCTGCATATATTCCCGGGAGTGTGGTCCTGCCGGTACCAAACTCCACCTTGAGCGTGCCCCAACCCGTCACCGGCAGGTCGGGTGCCTCCCACTGCTCCCGCAGATCTTCCGGCTCGAAACCCAGTGCCTTGATTACCAGATCGGCATCGGCCCGGTGATCTTCGCCCTTGCGTTCTTGTGGTGCCCGCCGGCCTGTTGCATCGGGTGGCCCCAGCCGCATGCGGGCGATACGGACAGACGAGACTGAGCCGTTGCCCATGAAAGCCCTAGGGTTCGACAACCAGTTGAAGTCGACACCCTCTTCTTCGGCATTCTCGACCTCCCTTCGCGACCCCGGCATGTTGACCCGGTCACGGCGGTAAAGGCATTTTACCGACTTCGCCCCCTGCCTGACTGCGGTGCGCACGCAGTCCATTGCGGTGTCCCCACCGCCAACGACAACGACATTCCTGCCACGGGCATCCAGGGTTCCATTATCGAAATCGGGAACCTCGTCGCCGAAACCCTTACGGTTCGAAGCGGTGAGGTACTCAATCGCCTGGACGATGCCGCCCAGACCGACACCGGGCACCTCGATGTCGCGCGCGCTATAGACGCCGGTTGCGACGAGTATGGCATCATGCCGGTGCCGGAGTTCGTCGAAGGAAATATCGCTTCCGATATCGCAATTGAGCACGAACTCGGTCCCGCCGGCTTCCAGTTGGCGGGAGCGCTGCATGACGACATCCTTCTCCAGCTTGAAGCCGGGAATGCCGTAGGTCAGCAATCCGCCGGGGCGGTCATGGCGATCATAGACGCTGGCCTGCACCCCGGCCCGCCGCAGCCGGTCGGCAGCAGCCATTCCGGCCGGGCCGGCGCCGATGATGCCGACCGAGAAAGGAAGTTCCACCAGTGGACGGATTGGGCGAATCCAGCCCTCCTGCCACGCCAGATCGGTAAGATACTTCTCTACCGAGCCTATGGTGACGGTTCCGTGGCCCGACTGTTCAATGACGCAGTTGCCTTCGCAGAGCCTGTCCTGCGGGCAGATCCGGCCGCATATCTCGGGGAAGGTATTGGTTTCCTGGCTCAGTTCATAGGCTTCGCGCAGCCTGCCCTCGGCGGTGAGCCGGAGCCAGTCCGGGATGTTGTTGTGAAGCGGGCAATGCGTCTGGCAATAGGGCACTCCGCATTGCGAACACCGGCTTGCTTGCTGTGCAGCCTTTGCCGGCGCATATTGGTCGTAGATTTCGCGAAAGTCCTCCGCCCTCAGCCCGGCGGGCCGCTTGAACGGCATCTCCTTGCCAATGTCGACGAACGAGAGCATCTTTTGCCTGGTCATGTCGGATCGCACACCTGATTGCGGGGTCCGGCCTGTGCCGGGCCGACCATCATAGCTAACGAATTCGTGAATTAAAAGTCAATATTTATGACATACATTTGGCAATTCTGTGGAAAATGCATGGCTGTCCCGAGAGAGGCCGGTATTTCAGGTCATAGTCTCTTACCTTTATGGAAGCCGCCATACCGGCTGGGGAGCGCACGCCAATGACACCGCTGCACCTCTTCATCGTGGCGGCCGTGCAGGGAATAACCGAATTCCTGCCAGTATCGTCATCCGGCCACCTGGTCCTGATACCTGTCCTCACGGGTTTTGAAGACCATGGCCTGACGATCGATGTGGCGGCGCATGTCGGATCTCTGCTGGCGGTGCTCGTCTATTTCCGGAAGGATGTCCTCACCCTGCTTGCCGGCACATTCGAACTGTTGACCGGCAGGACAGGAACAGACGGGGCGCGGCTCGCCGCAAGGCTGGTAATTGCCACCATTCCGGTGATCGCCGTCGGCGCGATCCTGTTCGCCACCGGGCTGGTGCACCTGTTGCGCGACCCCCTGGTTGTAGGTTGGGCGACCATCCTCTTCGGCCTGATCCTCTACTGGGCCGACCGCAAGGGCGCCACCCGGCGCAGCCTTCCGGACTGGAGCTTTCGCGACGCCCTTATTCTCGGACTCTGGCAGGCAGTGGCGCTGGTGCCGGGAGTCTCCCGGTCGGGAGCGACCATGACCGGGGCGCGTTTCGCCGGTTTCAACCGGCGCGACAGCATCCGGGTGGCCATGTTGATGTCCATGCCGACGATTGCAGCGGCCGGATTCCTCACGGGCATGAGCGCTTACTCCAGCGAGGGATTCAGCGCACTTGGCGAGGCTTCGGTTGCGGTTGTCCTGTCATTCCTGTTGGCGTTGGCGGCATTGCACCTGATGATCCGCTTCATCGACCGGTTCCGCTTCACGCCCTACGTCATCTACCGGATACTACTCGGAGTCGCGGTGCTGATCCTGGTTTGACACTGGCCGCAACAAGCGCGACGCTTGAGTTGCGTTATCGGCAAGAACGGCCGATAACATTCGGCAGGAGTGCGACCGATCCCGACCACCCGGCAAATCCCGAAGACCTGGTCAGGAACCAGCAAGTTGTGGGCCATGCTGTTCATCACGATCATGGCGGCCCCTTCCAGTGCCTCCGCTGAGGAAATGGGTTCCTTTGGCGTCATCTCACCGGACATGAACGAATGCCTTGGAAGCGAGGCAATTGCGGCTTCCTGTTTCCGGGAACCGGAACGCAGAAACGGCAGCCGTGCCGGTCCCCTGCGCATATCAGGGGAAGGCCATATCGGTATCAGCTATGACGGAGACCGGTTCAGTCCTGTACACGGATTGAAGATCAATCTGGAATTCGGCGGGACGACAGACAACGGGCTGGGTATGGGAATTTCAACCCACCTGAACGTTGATGGAGACGAGATCAGCCAGTGAGCTGCCGGATCCGGTACAGTCCAAATGCTCAGGTCCGGCAAAGCAGCAATTCCGGGAGGTCTACGAACGAACCAGTCATGGATGCAGCAAGTTGTCGCCTGCCACGCATTTGACGAGCAACTATGGCGGAGTTGCAATTCCTTGACCAGGTTCAGGTCAGCAAGCCCTGTTGATCAAGCCGCCTTGGCCGCCAAGGGACGATGAATCTGCGACAGAACGGGGATGGATGACGGCGCCATGCAAAGGACGGCGCAAATCCGGGCCAAGTGCCCATCTCCTTCGTTTGGGCTGTGTGTGCGCAATTCGGCGCCGAGTGGGATCATTGGATGAGCCCGTAGGGTCCAGGGCTGTCCCAAGCCGAACGCAAACACCCTGCAACCGGGATCGCGTTCAAGTACATCGGAATTGGCATTGGTGCGGTGAAGCCACTCTCTTTCCGGGACGGGTCTGCACCAGAAAGAAAAGGTCTTTCGGCGCACTCGATTGATACTCTCGGAAGAGGATTGGCCGGCCATCGTCGTGCGTCGCAGGAAGGCCGTCACAAATGACTATGCCGGGCCGTTGCCGCCTGCGGACCAAACCGCTCGCGGATGCATCAATCCTCGAGATTCCTGCTACACGGTTGCGTCGGGCGTATCGGTCCGTGATGCCGATTCCTGTATGGCTGTGAATTCCCCTGCTGGTCTGAACCGGTAGAGGTAGCTCTCAAGCACGAGGTCCATGACGATCGGATCAATTCCCAAATCCGCGAATGTCCGGGCATACTCCCCGACCACATTGTCAACGGCAAGCTGGCGTATCTGATCGCGTGTCAGGACATCGTTGGAGAACAGGCCACCGGTGATCAGTTGTGCCAACTCCAGCTTGAATGCCCCGGCACGGGCAATGAAATCAGGCAGATTGAGGATAAGGCGGCGGCGGCGGATCACGTCCAGCATCTTGGCCATCAGGTCACCGAACTCCATCACCTCCGGTCCGCCCAACTCATAAACGCCAGCTTTGCTGCTATCCTCGACAGCGATGCACGCCGCCTTTGCGACGTCATCGACATACACCGGCTGGAATCGGGTATGCGCCCTGACGATGGGCAAGACCGGCGACATGCGCGCCATGGCGGCAAACCTGTTGAAGAATGAATCTTCGGGGCCGAATATGATTGACGGACGCAAAATCACCGCACCGTCAAATGCGGTTGTGACCGCCAGTTCCCCCGCCGCCTTGGATTGCGCATAACGGCTCTCGCTGTCGGGGCTGGCGCCGATCGCCGAGATGTGAACCAGGCGCGAAGCGCCGGCGCGGGTTGCACCCGCAGCGATGTTGCCTGCACCCTCTTCATGAACCGCCGAAAATCTCTGCCGCCGATTTTCAGCCAATATGCCAACACAGTTGATGACCGCATCGGCCCCATTGACTACAGCATCGACAGATTCTGGGTACCTTACATTGGCCTGCACCGGTTCGACCTGTCCAGGCACACCATACGTGCGAACAAACAACGCTTCGTTGGGTCGGCGAACGGCAACACGCACGCGCCATCCCGATTGCGCCAGGCGTTCGGCGATGTAGCGTCCGACGAACCCGGATCCTCCGAAAATGGTGGCAATTCCGGCCACGGCATGCCCCGCTGATTAACTTCCCGCTAGATAGGCACAGGCTGCACATCATGCAACCCGGCCAAAGGACACGAGATCACATGCGCCAGTGGCATATTGTCGCCGCACCGTCCGGGCCACGAACCTTGGTCCTCCCGGGATCGCAGAGGGACCAGGAGCAGGCGAGGCCCATCGGACCAGCGCTCATTGATATAGCGGGGCACCGGCAACTCAATTCGCTGGTTGCAGAATTGAAACAGATTGTTGCCTGACCCCTGGCCCAGAACACAATCCGAACCAGCGATCTCTCACAGTTCCTGTGCCGCGCGCAAATCCGGGCACATCTTGCCTGCCTGGGCCAACCGCCGTGCCAGTGCCGACATGTGCAACTGCAATACTGCCCATTTCAGTACGCATCCGGGCACCATAAATGGGCCATTTGCTCTGCCAAGTCTGCTGATGACCCTGTCAAGTCATGGGTGTCCTGGAGCTTTCAGATGATTGCTTCCAGACCCTTTGAAACTTGCGCCTCAGTGTGTGAAGGCCTGTTTTCTGGCTGTCCAGGGCAGGTCCATTAGGCTTGCGTCCACAATCATGAGGATCACAGCCACACGGGAAACGAGCCGCCCACCATCAGCATTGCAGGCCACAGGCGTCATTTGCCATCAGAAGCGCAGCTGAATACCTGCCCCAATGCGAGTGTCGGGGTCGGTGGTTTCAACATGCTCTCCTCTTAGTGTAGCAGTCAGACCACGCGGCAGAGTGAACTCCAGCCCGGCTCCATAATGCGGAACTTCCTCATCACCAGTTGCCAGCCTTGCGTCCGCAGACACCGTCATCAGGCCCTCCATGACGCCGAAGCCGTAGCCGGCCCGCGCAGCAAGTGAACCTGGCGCCGTGACCTGCCCGCCAGTGCCATTCTGGAACAGCGTATCGTCCGACAGGATGCCTTCCTGCTGAACTCCCCATTCCTGGCGCAGCGAGCCGGACCAACCATGACCCTGGGAATCCGGAGCAAACTGAACACCAATGCTGGCTCCCCACTCGCGTTGACCTGCGGCTGCGTGCCTGGCAAGCCAATGCCCGCTTGCATCCAGACTCATACGGGAGTCCGGCGAATACAGTCCAAAACCGCCGCCAATCTCAACGCCCCGGCCTGTTATCCCGTCACCACCATCCTGGCGAAGCGACAGCGAGCCGCGCGGCAACAGCACCCATCCAGAGTCCGAAAGCGCAAGACCGGCATGAGCGAATTCCACTCCGCTGCGAACCCGCCAACTCTTGATCGAAAGTCCTCCGATGGCCGTCGATGCATCGCCACGGGTCCGGAGCCGAACAACCTCTGCTTCAACCGGAACCGAGATTGTCACTTGCCCCTGGTTCGCCACGGCCCACCGGGCACCAACAGATGCGGCCTTCATCGACAGGCCAGCTTTCGAGTCCTCGCCCTCCTCGGGACGATGCTCCGCTTCACCGCTGCCGATGCCCACAACAACCCTGACTGTCCCGGTTCCACTCGGCAAGGTCATCTGCATGTACGGCCAGATGGCTGTCAGCGAGGTTTCAACACGGCTGTTCACATCAAGCGTGAGCAGGTCGACTTCGCCACGGTTTCTTGACACCGCTACACCGGCAAGCAGACGCTCGTTTGCCCAGTTGTCGATGCCCACCCATGCGGACTTGACTGAACCATCCCAACTGTCATTTCCGGAAACTCCCTGGAAGTTCCGAAAATCGCCCCGGCCCCAAACCGTAATGCCAGGATTGCCGTCGACTGCATCTTCGCCGCTCAACGACAAGGCGAATGCACTTCCATCCAGCAACTGTTCTTCTTCAATCGAACTGGAATAGCCTTCCGTGGCACGGTTGCCCTGCCACCAGCCTGTCGCCTTGTGACTGGCAACCGGGTCCTTCATGGATGTTTCGCCACCTATCAATTGCCCACCCAGCATCAGGGTGTTTGTGAGCGGCGCCGAACGCAACCGCTCATCAATGATATCCGTGGCTCCGGCAATCGTTACACGCCCCAATTCGGACAGCACCATTTTTGCCGCCTGACTCTCCATTTCTGGCGTTGGTCCTACAGGAGTCCCAACTGTCGCCACATTGGACATGACACCGTTGCCGGCATCATTTACGGCGCGGACACGGAAGCCATAGGAGTGCCCTCCGGTCAATTGGTCAACAGTGTAGCTCCGCGTTGCAGCGCCGCTGCCTGGAACGTCTTTCCACTCACTGCCAAAAGATGTGTCACCTTCGCGCTGCTGATATTGCCATTTTGTGATGCTGGTGTCGCCGGCATGCGTCCATGTCAGGACGGCAGTCCTTCTATCTGCCGACGCGGTCAACTCTGCTGCATCTGGAGCACCCGGAGCCAACGGACTCACGTTGGCCTCGTTCGAATCCGGACCGTTGCCGACATGGTTCACTGCCCGGATCCTGAAGGTGTAGCTTTCGCCGTTGGTCAGGCCTTCAATGGTGTGACTGGTGGTGGTTGTTTCGCTGCCTTCCATGGGGGTCCATTCGCCGTATTCTCCATCAGCTGCCTTCTGCTGGTACTGATACGACAGGACTGTCATGTCTTTCGGGTCTGTCCAGTTCAGTGTAACCTGACCGTCACTGCGGTTTGCAGTCACATCCTCAGGACTGGCTGGCACCGCCGTCTTCGTTGTGTAAATGACATTCTGGCCATCGAATTGGAAAACGATGTGAAAATCGTTGTCACCATATCTTTCTGACAATGTCTTATCAAATGTAGCCTTCCTACCTGACAGAACAAGTGTATCTCTATTTGCTTCGGGTGTTGATGCAGTTATCTGGACATAGGAAACCCCTCTCCAGCCATAGCCCCTCACTCCCAAGTATAGGTTTGAGCTGTATGCATCATCTCCCATGTAGTATGACCTGTCGCCTCGGCCGAGACTGTCGTTACCCTTCTTGCCAGTGAAGGTAGAGTATCCGGAGACCGTATAGGCAACGTCGTCACGTCTATATTCGCCAAATGTGCCTCTGTTACTTGAGACCTGATACCATCCAGTGTCGGCTTGAACGTTTCGATTGGGATCGGTAGGAAGAGTGATTGCATGGTTCGCATTGCCGGAACCACCGCCTTGCAAATTGAAGCCCGACATATCCAGACTTCCCGAGGACGTAATTGTTGACGTGCTGCCGTCGTCGGTGAAAGTGACGACAATCGTTCCCGCCCCAGCGGACTGCACCCCCCCGGGAAACAGACCCAAACTTAGCAGCAGTGCGGCACCAATTGCGGAACAGCGCTTTGCGGCCTGTCGCCAGACTCTCCATCCGGCAGGCGAAAATCCGCTTCGACTCTTCGGGATCTCACGGTGACCCGGAGAAGAAGAAAGGGAAGAGTAAACCGTGAACATGGCTCGAGCGATAGCAGAGTACAGCTGATGCGCGGTTGAACCCAAGGAACGGGCGCAGGAAGCTGTTGTTGTGGTGCCCGTTGCAGCGGCACTCTTTTCGCCAAATGGGCGGAGTAAGCTGATCATGTACATGGTCTGAAGTATCCAGTTTGATGGGTAGTTATTTTGGAGCGGCGAGTTCATCATTTTCAGGAGTCTCGGCGTTTCAGGTTGTCAACTGACGGCAAGGTCTTGCCGAGCTTCGAGACCGGTGAACCAGATTGCGCCACCAGTGCTCGTGAATGGTCATGTCGTTGAGTCATGCGCAGCGCACCTCAAACCCTCGCTGCGGCAGGCTTGCCGGGTTCCCGGTGGTCTTGATGCGCCGCAAAGAAATCGCGGCCGGGTTTGGGCAGGAAAGTCTTACGAGCTTGTGTGCCATGGTGTCGATTCTCTGCGTCATGCGCCATATAATGCCAGTGATTCCATACCTGTCAACTATATTTATGCCATTCTTCGATATGGGGTGTTAACGAGGCCTCGCATTGCTGATCTGGTGCCCTGATAGCCAGCCCAGAATCCTGCCAGGTTGAATTGAATTCAGGTGGCGGCGGCGCGGCCTCTCTTCAGGATTGCCGCTTGATGCCGGTCAGCAAGTCCAACGCAGGCCGGAGAGCCAATCCGGTCAGGTCATGTTCCTGCCATTCAGCCAGTGCCATGACCAAATCGGTTCAATGCTGGCCCGCGTTGTGATTGCCACTGAGTGCAATCCGTGGTTGACGAGTTGACGGAAATCGTTACCTATCAGGTAACAATCAAATTCACTCCAGCATGAAGATCGACTTCCGGACCCGGCGGCTGGCGAAGGCATTCAACCGCGAATCCACCATGAACACGACGTTTGGATCAAGAGTGGCCAAAGCAATCATGCGGCGCATGGCGGTACTCGAGGCCGCCCCCAATCTCGCAATGGTGCCGGTTATGCCACCGGAACGGTGTCACCAGCTCGGCGGGGATCGGAATGAACAGTTTGCTGTCGACCTTGTTCACCCGAAGCGGCTTGTTTTCATTCCCAATCACGGTCCGGTTCCACGCAAGGCTGATGGCGGCATAGACACTGCGCAGGTGATGGAAATTACAATTATCGAAGTTGTAGACTATCATTGAAGGAGGACCGATAGATGGCGAAGGCAGCAATTGGCTACGACCCCGACTACGCAATCCCGCCAGGATGGATTGTCGGGGAGCGCCTCGAAGCCCAGGGCATGTCCCAGGCCGAATTCGCGCGGCGATGTGGCCGCTCCCCAAAATTGATCAGCGAGATCGTCTCGGGCAAGGCGCCGCTTGAACCCGGCACTGCCTTGCAGTTCGAGAAAGTGCTCGGACTCGACGCCAGCATCTGGCTTGGCATCGAGTCCCGCTACCAGTTGCACCGGGCCCGGCAGGCCGAGAAACAGCGCGCCGCTTTTTCGGTGGAGTGGGCGAGGGCCTTTCCTGTCCGGGAGTTGGTCGAGCGCGGTTTCTTCCGGAATCCCGATTCAGACATCGACGCTGTATCGCAACTTCTGGCCTTTTTCCGGGTAGGTTCGATCGACGCCTGGACCGCTCGCTATAGCCGCGCCAATGTGGCCTATCGCCACTCCCGGAGTTTCAAGAGCAATGAGCAGGCATTGACCACCTGGCTCCGGCTCGGTGAAATCGACGCCGAGGGCCAGGCATGTGCAGAATTCGACAAGTCCCGGTTTAGACACGCGGCGCAAGCCATACGAGGCCTGACCATTGAACCGCCGGATGTGGCGTTGAAGAGTGCCGCCGCGCTGTGCAACCAAGCGGGTGTTGCATTGGCATTGGTCCCACCCCTGCCAGGGACAGCGCTCAGCGGCGCGGCATGGTGGCTGTCTCCCAGGAAGGCGGTGATTCAACTGACTGCCAGGCACAAATCCGATGACCATCTCTGGTTCAGCTTCTTTCATGAGGCGGCGCACATTCTGCTCCACAGCAAGAGAGAGGTGTTCGTCGACGAAGCCAACGGAAGCAGCGAAGACCTTGAGATGGAAGCCGACGATTGGGCATCGAACATGCTGGTTCCCGCAAGAGCCTTTGCAAAATTTGCCTCGACCTCGCCCCGCAGCGAGCGTGCGATCAAGGAATTCGCCGCGGAACAGGGCGTGGCCCCCGGCATCATCGTTGGAATGCTTCAGCACAAGGAGTTCTTGCCCTGGTCTCACCTGAATGGCCTCAAGCGCAGGGTGGATTGGGACTTGGGATGATGCCGCGGCCGACTGCTTAGACGGTTATCCGAGTGCCTTTACCCGGCAGTTTCAGAGTTAAGCGGCCGTCGGCAAACCGGCCTGGCATTGCAATGGGGCCTTATGCCGATCAAGCGGCGGTGCAACACTGGCTGGTACTTGCGGCCACAGAGCCGTGAAATATATCCGCCGTACTCCTGTCGATCCTGGTCTAATAGTCCCGCATTACGGCCAAACATCAGCGGCGGTCAGATCCCCTGATGGCCAGTCATTACGCACAATTCTTGGGCGGATTTGCCGGTCCAGGGAACTCTGCCCGAGTCTCGTCTTGGGCGGATTTGCCGGTCGCCAGTCCCGGTTCAATCCGGGAGGATGTTTCGCAGCCTTGACTGCATTGACACAGCGTAACGCCGCGAATAAGTGTCGCCGACGTGCCTGCCCAGGTGGCGGAATTGGTAGACGCGCTAGCTTCAGGTGCTAGTGCCTGTATAGGCGTGGAGGTTCGAGTCCTCTCCTGGGCACCAGACATTCTCAGCCTATGGCCGTTTCGTTGCCTCCGGCATCATGCGGCAGGCGAGGACCGGTAGGTATTCAGGACCGGTTGCGGCTGGCAGGCAACAATCGGGCACAGTTGAGCAAAGCAGCCTTGTCTCTCCAAGTGCTGGAACTTGGCAATTCTAGGCTGGTCATCGCCTGCGGGCGGCATGATTGAACAGGACAGCAAGGCCTCCATGACAATCACCCTCTATCAGAACGACCTGCCGGACAACTTCGATGCCGGCCATTCAATTGCGGTGGACACTGAAACAATGGGACTGCAGTCCCGGCGGGACCGTCTCTGTCTGGTCCAATTGTCGACCGGCGACGGGAATGCCGTTCTCGTGCGGATTGCAAAAGGCCAGACCAGCGCTCCCAATCTGGAAAGGATGTTGCAGGACAGTTCTGTCCTCAAGCTCTTCCATTTTGCGCGTTTCGACATTGCGATCCTGCTGGAGACACTTGGTGTCATGACCGGCCCGGTCCATTGCACCAAGATTGCTTCCAAGATTGCCCGGACCTACACCGACCAGCACGGTCTGAAGGCACTGGCCCGCGAGTTGCTTGATGTCGAGCTCAGCAAGGAGCAGCAATCCACCGACTGGGGGGCAGAAGAATTGTCTGCTGCCCAACTCGAATATGCAGCCAACGATGTGTTGCACCTGCACCGTATCAGGGATGCTCTCGACCGGATCCTGGAAAGAGAGGGACGAATGGACCTTGCCAAATCGTGTTTCGAGTTTCTGCCCGCAAGGGTTCGCCTCGACCTCGCTGGTTGGACAGGCCGGGACATATTCGCCCACTGACTGCTACATATACGGCAAGCAACATTTGAAACCACAAGTGGATTCGGCTACAGGCTGAACAAGACCTGTCGGAAACCAGGCGCGAGCAGGGCAATGGACAATTCGGGTGCCGACCGCACAAAGTTCCTCGAAACGGGCAGGCGTGTCATCCGCAGCGAGTCGAATGCACTGTCGGAACTGGCCAGCGTCATCGGCGACAGCTTCGCAGCTGCTGTTGAACTGCTGGCAAGCACGCATGGCCGAGTCATAGTTTCGGGGATCGGCAAGTCCGGACACATATGCCGCAAGATCGCAGCAACGCTGGCCTCGACCGGCAAGCCTGCGCATTTCGTGCATCCGGCAGAAGCCAGCCACGGCGACCTGGGAATGATGGCGGTCAATGACGCGGCGCTGATACTGTCTAATTCCGGTGAAACCAGCGAACTTGCCGATATCATTGCCTACACGAAGAGGTTCGGCATTCCGCTGGTCGGCATCGCCAGCAATCCGGAAAGCACACTCATCCGCCAGGCTGATGTGGGAATTATCCTGCCAAGGACCGATGAAGCCTGTCAGAACGGCATAATTCCGACTGTTTCAACCACGATGATGCTGGCGGTTGGCGATGCAATCGCCATCGCCCTGATGGAACACCGCGCTTTCACGCCCGCATTGTTCAGGGAATTCCATCCCGGCGGGCAACTCGGCGCCCGGCTATCCACAGTACGGGATCTGATGCACACCGGAGATGCGCTCCCGCTCGTCAGTGCCGATACAGGAATGTCCGATGCGCTCATTGAGATGACAGGCAAGGGGTTCGGTGTTGTTGGCATCTGTTCCGACGACGGCCGGCTTGATGGCATCATAACCGATGGCGACTTGCGAAGGCACATGGACGGGCTGCTTGCCAACAGCGCCAGTCAGGTCATGACTAGAAACCCGGTTTCGATTGAGGCAAGCGAACTGGCGCAAACTGCCGTCGGCCTGATGAATGAGCGCAGGGTCACCTGCCTGTTCGTCGTCGAGTCCGGCGGTTCCCGGCGGGTCGAAGGACTACTGCATATTCATGATTGCCTCAGGGCAGGCATTGCATGAGGATCTACCGGCAAGAGGAGATTTCGAACTACTCAAGGCGGGTCGCCATATTACGGGTTGGCCTGCCGCTCGCCGCTTGTGCACTGGTTGCAATACTGGTTCTGCTTCCCTCGGACGACTTGCCCACTGCAGGAAATGGCAAGACCATGTCGGGTGGCGAGAGTCTGCAATTCAGCGGCAGGACCAATGACGGATCGGCCATAGATGTCGCACTCGCAAATTTTGTCGAGGATGGCGAGCTTACCCTGGTCGAGGGATTTGAGGCATTGATGGCCAATCCGGACGGAACAACTCACAGGGTGCTGTCGCGCCGGGTGGCCACCGGAGAGGATCAGGAATACCTGCTCATGCAAGGTGGAGCGACACTTACCGCAGGAAACAGGTTCGAGGTGAGTGGAGAAGGGTTCCGGATCGGACTGCAGGACTCTGTTCTCTCAAGCATCGGAGAGGTTACGTTCCAGTTCGATGGCGGCCAGGGAAGCGCCGGGCGGATGATCATCACGAGCAAGCCGTCGAACAACCAGGATGGCCGTTCATGGAGTTTCATAGAATTCACCGATGGTGTAGAGGTCAGTTTCCTCAAGCGCAACTTCCCGGAACAATGATGATGCTTCGTGTCCTTGCCCCGCTCTTCTCCCTGTTACTGGCCGTTTCGCCGCTTGCCCTGCACGCGCAGGCCGTCGAGATGGTCTTCGGTCCCGCCGATCAGGGGAAGGAGAAACAGATTCACGTCAGAGCCGCAGAGGTCGAGTTCGACCAGAATGAGGGCCTGGCGCACTTTACTGGTGACGTCGAAGTCACGCACGGAGTAGTCCAGCTGCGGTGCAGCCAGGCTGTGGTCTATACAAATGTCGAAGACTCCGAGATCCTCAGCATCACTCTCGAAGGCGGTTTGGATCTGGAAACCGACCGCGGGTCTGCGCAGGCGCAGAGGGGCGAGTATGATGTTGTTGAAGGCGTCATCCGGATGGCCGGGTCCGTCACTGTCCAGTCCGGCCAGAGCAGGTTCAGCGCTGAGGGCCTTATCTACAATGTCAACACGGGCCGCAGCCGGTTGATCAGCAACGCACAGATTGCCATCAGTGGAGATGACTGACCCTCGCTGAAGGCAAAAGACACCGGCATGCTTCCAAATGTCGCTCAGGGGATCGTCGTCGAGGGGCTGACAAAGTTCTCTCGCAAACGGCCTGTGATTGAAGACGTCAGCCTGCGTCTTGATCGCGGCGAGGTTGTAGGCATACTGGGCCGCAACGGCGCGGGCAAAACAACCTGCTTCTACTCCATCGCCGGCCTTGTAATCCCCGACGCCGGACGCGTGTTCATTGATGGAATCGACATAACCTTCCTGCCCATGTACCGGCGCGCCCGGCTCGGCCTCGGATATCTGCCGCAGGAGACGTCGATCTTTCTCGGCATGTCCGTACGGAACAACATTCTCTCGGCGCTTGAATTCAGCGAACCCGATCAGCGGCTCCGCATTCACAAGCTGAATTCGCTTCTGGAAGAATTCAGCATCTCACATCTTATCGACACCCGCGCGTCCGCCCTTTCGGGCGGTGAAACCCGCCGGGTCGAGATCGCCCGTTGCCTGGCATCCGACCCGCACTATGTCCTTCTGGACGAGCCCTTTGCAGGCATCGACCCGGTGGTTGGCAGGGATATCCGCAGCCTGATACTGCAATTGCGCCAGCGCGGCATTGGCGTGTTGATCACGGATCACAACTGGCGCGAAACACTCTCGCTGGTTGAGCGTGTCTATGTCATGTCCGAAGGGAAGATCCTCGTTTGGGGCGCCCCGGAGGAAATCCGCGAAAACGAGAGCTTCATCAGCGACTATCTTGGCCACGATCCCGACGCGCCCGGCGACTGAATTGCGGCCGCTGCCGGGCAGCGGACACAACAGCCGTGGCGCTTGCCGTTCCGCCAGTCTCCATCAGGCACTCATGCCAGGCAAATCGGCCTCGCCCCTCTTTTCCGAAAGCATGATGGCCTCCTCGCCGGGATGATTTGAAGAGTTCTTGCTGCCTGCGGATTGAATGCAGTTGTCGGCATTGCAGGGCTATCATAGTCTGTCTGAAACGGGGCCGTTCCGGCCGGTAAAACTACTCGGAGGCAGCATGAGATATACCGTTACAGGAAGGCACCTGCATGTTGGGCAGCAACTGCGGGATCATGCCGAGGAACATCTTGCCGGCGCAATCGAAAAATACGAGCTGAGGCCAACTGAGGCCGTGGCAACGCTTGCCAAGGACTCACGTGGCTTTGTTTCGGAAATCGTCGTCCACCTTTCCTCAGGCATTACGGTGCAGTCCAGCTCGTCGGCAGGCGATGTCTTCGCCGCATTCGACAGCAGCTGCCAGAAAATGGAAAAGCAGCTGCGGCGCTACAAGCGCCGGATCAAAAACCACCATCACGAGAGAACCGACCCGGTTGCGTATCATGAGGTGCCGTCATTCGTTCTCGAATCCTCTGGCGAGCATGAAGAAGAAAACGAACCGGAGACGCTGCAGCCTGTCATCATCGCCGAAATGGAAACCCGGGTTCCGACCCTGTCGGTAGGGGAAGCGGTCCTGCAGCTCGAACTGGCGCATGCGCCGGTTCTTGTGTTCCACAATGACTCCCATGGGGGCGTCAATGTTGTGTACCGGCGGGATGACGGCAACATCGGATGGATAGCGCCGAACGCAACCCGGAACTGATCAAGATACGGCCGGTTGGCCCTTGGCACTGAACGGCTCAGTTCCGTATTCCGGCCTGCCAAATCCTGGTCATGCGTGAACCGGCCCGGCCCGCGCTTTCACTTCGCTCCAGAACCGGTCGATCAACTCATCCGCAAGCGTCTCAATGATACCCGCGCGCCCTGCCGGCATCGAAACCCGGCCCTTTTTCTCAAGTGATTGTGCCGCCTTTCTCTCAATCTCGGCTTTTGCTGAACCGAGAGGGAACCTTGCAGCAAGGATGAGTAATGACTCCCTGACTCCGAACCGCTGGTAGAGCCGCTCGCGGAGCGCGACATCCTCCGGCGTCGTTGACAATGCCCAGAGTTCAGCTGCGCCCAGAGTGACGTTCAGCTTCTGCTTGCTCGTGCCTTCCCTGTGCCTGACGATTGCGAAGAATGGCGTGCCGTTCCGGCCAGGACCGGTCAGTTCGGTCTTGAGTATGGACTGTTCCCGTCCTGTGAGGCCGAACTGGCTCGCCAGATGGCCAGTCGCCGTTCCGGAAGGTGCGCCGAACATGAACACCGATGACGCCGCTTCCAGAATCTCGTTGCCGAAATCCTCCGGCAGCTGCGAGGAAAGTGCGATCCGGATGTTGTGCTTCCGGCCTTCCCTGATGTCCTGAAGTATCTGCCGCTTGAACCCCGGCAGGGTGCCGCACCTGTGAAACTCGTCCATGGCCAGCAGCTTCGGGGTCCGCCTCCCCAGTTCGGCAAGTTGCAAGTGATGCTTGAGGTAAGCCTGAGGCAGGATTCCGGCTGCCTCGGCCGCGGTTGCCTCGGATGCATCAAGCAGCCAGTCCCTGACCAGCGATTGGCGGGCAATCATGAACATCAATGAAGCCTGCCTTTGTGTGCCGCCGCCTGTTTTTGCTGCAACAACTTCATCAAGGTCGAGCGCAACTATGCGGGCAAAGCCGGAACTGAACCTGGTGACGTTGGCAATCAGCGGGAGGTCCCGGACAGCTTCGGAGACGGACCGCCGAAAAAGCTGCAGTACCGGCTCGCCGTTCGCAGCGCGAGAGTCCCCATACAGGTTGGTCACATGGCCGGCGTGGCTGGCATCAATCAGGTCTGCCAGCACGGGAACTGCCCGCAACTGGGCCTGTGCAGCCTCCCGCTGCTTTCCGGTTGCAAACAGGGCATCGGCGGCCTGCCACCAGGTCGTGAAATCCCCAGCGAAGAAGCCGATTTGGGAGAGCGCTTCGTCTACCTCCGGCTCCTCGGCATGCAGATACCGTTTCGGCAGTTCGGCATCGGACAACCTCCGGTAGGCTTCATCAACCACCGCTCCGGCAAGACCGGTGACTGGACAAGCCGCATCGTCCTTCTCGGCCCCGGCAAGCAGTGAGAGGAAATTGACCAGAAACGATCTGCCGGCCGCATAGGGCGCCCGCATGCCGGGAGGCGTGTCGAAAGGGTTGATCGCCAGATCCGGCGTCATCTTGAGCTTCAGGTGAGCAACTTCCTGCCGTCGGCCGGCCGGAAGCGAGTCCTTGAGAAGGTCCACAAATCCCTTGGATGAATGGCCGATATCGAGAATGGCCATGCGGGGCAGCCGGGGTGTTCCTGTCTCACCAGGTTGCGCAGCGAGCACTGCCGCGAGATTGACTGCGTTCATGGCCACGGATTTGCCGAGTCCTGAACCGCCGATATAGATCTCGACCCAGCTGTTCTGCTTCGACGACCCGGGAGAATAGGGCCAGATCCTGCCATCATCGGTCCGGAAGAGCATGGCTCCCGTGTTCCAGGGGCTGGCCTGGCGCGCCAGGGGCATGAGGGCCAGCGCGTGCGAAAGAGGAGCCGCTGCGACCGGAGCCGTCGAGTCTGGCGCCATTGACACCACAGTCGCCAGGGACGTCGCCAACGGGTCCCCCGAGACACCATCAACCGAGAGGTTGCCCCACTGCTCAGCGGCGCGGCCGAGCATTGCAGCGCTGCGCCGCAACTGCGGTCCACAACCGGCAAGCGCCCAGGTGGCCAGCGACATGCGCAGCCGAATGACCGTATCCCCGGAGCCGTCGATTTCCCTCAACCACTCGACCGCTTCCCTGAGTCTCCGGTTCTGAACCGGAGCGGCAAGGGTCAGCAACCTCGCATACTGCTCCTTCAACCGGACCGACCGAAGTCCGCCCGGCTCGAGCAGAAACGAGAAGCGCCACGGGACCGGTTCCGGCGCAGACGTGACGGCATCGACCAGCTCATTGAACGGCTTGATGATCTCGGGGGCAACCACGACATCGACAGCGGAAATGATGGCATCCCCGATCGCAACGGTTTGCCTGTCCAGGACCATTCCGCCCGAACTGGCGAAACGGCTGCAGAGAACCGGCTCTTCACCCAGATGCACTACCGGCACGCCGGTCTTTGCCGGCTCCGTTTGGCCATTCAGTGGAGTCCATTCATGCTTCCAGGCCGCCATTGCCGGATAAAGAGAGGCGTAGATTTCCTGCAGTGCATCGCAAGCGCCCAATACGGCTGCATCCATGTTCCTGGCGCGAAGGGCTCGGCAGAGTGCGTCAGTCAGAGACAGGTGGCGGGCATGTTGCTCGCCGAAAGCGCAGTTGGCAGTACGGTTTTTCCGGCCAGGGCCTGCACTGTTATCAACCGGAGTGGCACCGGAACGTGTATGGACCACCAGGATGCCTGTTTCGCAGACAAGTTTTCCCCGAAACTGTTGCTGCCTCTCATCAAGAAGCGGCCCCAAATCAAGACCAAGCTCGCCAGCCCGGTTCCGGCATCTTGAGATTGCTTCCTCTACCGCCCGTTCGGCCGATACCGGGTCGCGGGCAAAATTGAATTCGATGGCGTGACCGGGCCGTGACAGGTACGGCGACAGCGCAACCCGGATTGCTTCGATATCCCGGCTCAGCTCCTCAGGCCCCGGCATTCCCCGGCACCCCCCGAGCCTGATCAGGGAAATCAGCGCACCATCCTTGAGCGCCAACGTCTTCTCGTCCTCGACTCCCTCGAGCCTGATCCTCTCGATCAAGGGGACTTCAAGCAGCCGGTCGAAAACGCCGAACAGAAACTCCATGGCCGGTGGACCTATTCTCAGGCCGAAGATTGCTGGAGCAGTTTCCGGAGCGCCTTCTTGATCGGGCGCCGTTTCTGGCCACGCGGGTCCGCAAACCGGTCAAGCTCGGTTGCTATGCCATCGGCGCCGCCACGCATCGCCAGAGCGAAGTCCCGATCCCGGCCGCTGCCGCCAAAACCGTCCATTCCCGGCGCCAGATCGTCCTCAAAGGGACCGCCACCGGAAACCGGCCACCACCCCAGCCGCCACAAGCGGCACGTAATATCCTGCAAGGACTCTTCCGTGTCGCGAACACTGACCTTCAATGTGCATGCACGGACACTGACCAACCCGGCGCCGCAGGACTCCACAGCTTCGATCGCCGGAATCGCGGCAATCCTGTCGTGCGCTGCCAGCCACCCTGACAGGATCGGAAACACTTCCGCCTTCGCTGGCGGCCGTTCAGCAAGCGCAGACAGGATATTCTCGGCTGCAAGTCCCGCCGACCACGACAGCGTGGCAATCTCCTTGCCACCGCACGGCCGTTCATGGCTGTGCACGAGCATGCGCAACAGCGATTTTTCCTTGTCCTGCCAGCCGGATCCGGCAAATGCGCTGCGTATCCGGAATTCGCCGTGCTCTCGGAGTCGACGCGCCTCTTCAAGGAGAAAGCACCTCCTGCCGTAGGGTCGGGCGGGTCCGGACAGCCAACTAGAGACCCACGATGGCGGCACCAGCCTGAATGGCTGAAAGGCGCCAATGATGATGATCGGCAGATCCAGTGCCTCCAGTTCGTCAAACAGCTGGCTGCATAGCGGAACATGCTGCCGCGGCAGTTTCACCTGGCACCAGGGCCCCGGAGCCGGGGTTGCAGTTCCGGCGAGCATTGACACGTAGCTGTACCGGCAACGGACAAATGTCATCATGCGGCGTTCGCACCCGCCGCGCCCGTGCAAGCCTGTCATTCCGTATTGGTGTATGTCTCTGGAAACATGTGCGAGTGCGGCCTCGGCAGGCCGGCTTGCGTTCAAGCGGTCACGGACAAGAATCCGCAGGCCGCGCGAAAAGCTGTGGCGCCGCAGAACGCCCGTTCCGTTGAACGTCATTGCCGTGTGCGCCCGGCTGGGCAATCCGGCTGCCGCCAGAAACCCCAGCGAAATCACCCTCGATGCCATGGATGCCAGTTGCTTCGCGTGCCGGGCTTCAGGCTCGCGATCGAGCTTCCATTCAGCCAGGATTTGCTGCCAGCGCGGCCCAATCCAGCCATCGGCACGCACATGCGTCCGCAGATGGGTCGGTCCGAATGCATTCAGGTCGAGGATCGAGCGGTCCGAGAGCCAGATTGCGCTCTTCGGCGGTGGCCGCCCGTTGCCTCCCTTGCTGTCCAGCATGCGGAACCGGGTCGCAGCGATGGGCCGGTGGTCCGGCCCGGCAAGGTGAATGCCGATTTCCGGCATGAAGCCAAGTGGAGGATGGGATTGGCCGGGTTGCTTGAGGTGAAGTGTCAACCGGCAATATCCGCCTGGTGAGCGGCACAGAGGCGGCGGACTGCATCGATATCCTGCTCATGCAGCCAGAAGTCCGATATTGCTTGGCCGGCCAGGTCGATGAACCCGCAGCCGTCCCATCGGCTCAAGGACTCGCTTGGCCGTTTTGCATGGCCCAGAATTCGGTCTGCCGCCACTGGCCAGAATCTGGCAACCGGATCGATCATTGACAGAACCTCTTTCTGTCTGTCGGCACCGCACAATGCCTTCAGCGCGAACAGGGCATCGATCATGCCCTCCGGATGCGATGCCGACAGCATGCTGGCGAAGACCCGTTCCCGGCGCTGTGTGGCCAGAGCGATCTCGCGGGCCGCCTCGGCAAGCTCCTGGTCAATGATCCTGCCGGACCGGTCCTCGGACGCCAGCATGGTCAGCCAGGCAGTCCGGTTGATTGCGCCCTGCGTCATTGATGGAGCCCAGATCAGTCTCAGCCGCCCCTTGATGCCGGCCCAGACCGGATGGCACAGGTTGTGGCAGAACTGGCAGATCGTGCGGAGTCCATCGGCTCCGCAGGCGCCATGTTGCAGGACATGATCGATTTCCATGTAGCCGTGGAAACGGAAACCGCACCGGTGGCAGGTCCAGTCATCCCTCTGGAAGCGATCGGCAATCGCCTTTCCATTTCCGTGTGCCAGAGTGGCATGGGTCCATGCGCCCATGGCCGCAATATCGGCCGGTATCTCCATGATCTCCGACAGCATGGCGGCCGATTCAGTTCAGTTGATGCTACGAAGTGAGCCATCGACCGAGAGCTGCGATGCTCCGCTTCCGAACAGGGAACCGACACCGACGCCAAGCGTTGTCGGTATGGCCACCAGAGCGGCTCCCACCAGGATCAGGGTGAAGGCGGTCGAGAGCCGGGCAGAAGGGTCGTTGGGATTGATTGAATGCTGCCTCAGCTTGAGCAGGCCGGCAATGCCAAGGCAAATGCCCAGTATGAACGCGACGGCGCCTATCAGGTCGGCGATATCGCCTGCTTGCGACTGCAGACCGGCAGCCACATCCCCCAGGTCGGCAACTTGGGCATAGGCCTGTGGCGCAGCAAGGGCCAGCAGCATCGAATGGAATGCGAGCTTCATTATGGTTTGCCTCCTTGACGATCATGCATCCGTTCCGGGCTCGGGCGAATGACCGGGCAATGCTTGACAGCCATCAGTGAGAATTGAGCGAACAATTCTCCGGCCCCGTTCCCGTTCATGTGGAAATCCCCGGCGCCTGCGCTTGCGATGCAACCAACGCTCCCGTTTCTCAACATCAGCCGATGCTGATCTGTTGCGTATTTGTTCTTTTCTGTTATGTTGGCCGGATCGAATTCAAACCGGTCTGGAGTTCTCATGAATCCGCAAGCAGCCCCCCATCCCAAAACCGTCGGCATCCGCCGGACTGGCCGCCACGCACATCTCAAGGGATTGGTTTGGTCGGAAGACGAAACGCATCAACTGGTCGAACTCTGGAAGCGCCATATGCCGTTCGACCGTATTGCAAGAAGCATGGGGCGTTCGCGCAAGGCTGTGCTGATCAAGGCCAGCAGGCTCGGATTGACGGACCGTCAACAGTGGGACAGCCAGGTTGCAGAGAAGCGGCGAAGCAACGGGAAGGTCCGTCCATGCCTCAGTTGCAAGAGGCTGTTCTTCTCCGAGGGAGTCGGAAACCGCATCTGCCCGCATTGCAAGCAGCATCCTGACTGGGATTCCGGAAATGACTGTGTCGCCCACGGGTAGACGCTGCATGCAGGGAATGCCGCAGGCCGCATGACATGAGCCAAGATGCCGGCAAGGAAGATCTCTATCGGCGGATCGCCTTGGTCAAGGCGGCCTTGGGTCTTGGAGACACGATCACCAAAATCACAGGCATCAGGCTGGAGCCCTGTTCCTACGGAGCCAAGGCCTGTTGTCCGTTCCATCGCGAGTCGACGCCGTCTTTCTATGTCAACGAGTCTACCGGCCGCTACAAGTGCTTCGGAGCCGGCTGCGGAGTCAGCGGCGATGTCATCCAGTTCCTCGGCGACTGGTATTCGATCGGGTTCAGAGAGGCGCTCAAGCTCGCCGGTGAACTTGCTTGCCTGCCTGAGTCAATTCCGCCTTCCGGGTGGCCAGGATTGCCGCCACCGGTTGACCATCGGGCCTGGAACGCTGCGATTTCGGGATCCCGCAGGAACGAACCCGCCCTGCGCCCGGCTTCTGCATTTCTGCAACCTGTTCCCGGCCATGTCGCATTGCCGGAGCCTGGCCGGAAGGTTTCGGTCCTTGATCCGGTCAGGAAGCGTGTCATAAGGTTGGTTCCGAGCCATGTGCACAGATACTGCCAGCCGGATGGTTCAACACTGTGCCTCGTGCTGCGCTCACGCGCCCGCAACGGCAGGAAATTCTTCATTCAAGCAGCCTGGAACGACGAACCCGGCAAACAGGGATGGGTTCTGGCCAGGTTTCCAAGGGATGTGGCGCGGCCCGTCTACGGGCTTGAAGGCATTCCCAGCTGGCAAGCTGTAGGTGGCGTTGGTGTATTGCTGGTTGATGGCGAAAAAACACGCGATGCGGCAACTCAACTGCTTCCTGTCCGGAATACCGGACTTCTGGTCCTCTCTGCCATGGGAGGAGGAAACGCCGCCCGCCTTGCCGATTGGTCACCGTTGGCAAACGCATGCGCGGCAATGGGAAACGCCACCCGCCCAACCATCGACGTGATTGTCTGGCCGGACGCCGACCAGCCGGCTCAAGACCGCAATGGATCCGTGCGGGATCGCCAGTTGCACTTTGCGCAAGCAATTGCTGCAACGATTGGGAATTCCCTCAACTCGTTGGGCGTGAGCGCCCGTTATTCCAGGGTACTGCCGCCTGAAGGATCGGACAATGGCTGGGACCTCGCAGACGCACTGGAGCAAGGCTGGACAATCGGGACGGCACTGGCTCATCTCAAGGAGTTCCGGGTTCCGTTGGACACGCCTAAGTCACCGGCACCGCAACTGCGTCCCAATCCAATCCCGGAAGCCCGCCAAAGTTCTGAGCCGGAGGCCGGGCCGCGCCTAGCCGGCCTGCCCGCTCCCCTCGCAACCGGCACGCAGATGAGACCTGCTGCCCTGGAATTGCCACTCCGGCAATCAGGTCAGATGGAGGCAACGCCCGATGTCAGCCTGGATGCTGCTTGAGGCATTTTTGCTGGCCTGCCTTATTCGGCGGCTTCAGTTTGAGTCCGTTTCAGTGCTCGGCCATCATCACCAAAATAGTGGATCCTGTGCCTGTTCAAACGCACGCGGACCTCGTCGCCGGCACGCAGTTGTTCTTCGGGCGACGTTCGCATGGTGATGGACGAACTTGACGCATCCGTCTGGAGGTAGACGAGCGACTCCGCCCCGAGCTTCTCGACAATTTCCACCTTCGCAGGAAAACTGCCGTCACTGGCATTCCCCGTAGCAAGTTCAACATGCTCAGGCCTGATACCAATCGCCACGGCCTTCTTTTGCATACCGGCAGGCGCCTCCACCCGCAGCGAACCGGCAGCGAACACGGCGCTTGCATTCCCGCCCTGGTATTGGACGTCCAGGAAGTTCATTGCGGGTGAACCTAGGAAGCCGGCAACAAACCGGTTGGCCGGCTGCTCATAGAGGTCGATCGGGGATCCAACCTGCTCGATCCGCCCCTTGCTCATGACCACTATCCGGTTGGCCAGCGTCATCGCTTCGGTCTGATCGTGTGTGACATAAATCATGGTTGTGCCAAGCCGCTGGTGCAGGCGCGCCAGTTCCAGACGCATCTGCACCCTCAACGCCGCATCAAGGTTCGACAGGGGTTCGTCGAACAGGAACACCTTCGGGTCGCGAATGATCGACCTGCCGATGGCAACCCGCTGCCGCTGGCCACCGGACAACTGACGCGGCTTGCGGGCCAGCAAGTCCTCGACCTGGAGAATGCGGGCGGCTTCCGCCACGCGTTTGCTGATCTCATCCCGGGGTAGCCTGGCCAGGCGAAGCCCGAAACCGATGTTCTCCGCCACCGTCATGTGCGGGAACAGGGCGTACGACTGGAAGACCATTGCCACGCTCCGCCTTGACGGCTTCATGGCGGTCACGTCGGCGCCACCGATATGGATCCGTCCGCTGCTGACCTCCTCAAGCCCGGTAATCAGGCGCAGCAGCGTCGACTTGCCGCAACCTGATGGACCGACAAACACGACGAACTCTCCGTCGGACGCCTCGAAACTGATGCTGTCTATCACCTGCGCATCGCCAAAGCTCTTCGAGACGTTATCAAGGCGGAGGCCAACCATCGTTCAACCCTTAACGGCTCCCATCGTCATTCCCTTGATGAAGTAGCGCTGGAAGAACAGGAAAACGATCAGGGTCGGAATGCTGGCAATCAATGACAGCGCCCCCTGAACGCCCCAGGCTACCGAATACTGACCCTTCAGATTGACAATCCCGATCATGATTGTCCGTTTTTCATCGGAATTGGTGAAGATCAACGGCCACAGGAAATCGTTCCAGATCCAGGTGAACTGCAGCGTAGCCAGAACCGCAATCGCCGGCAGGCTGAGTGGCAAGGCGACGCGTGTCAGAACCTGCCACTCATTGGCCCCCTCCAGGATTGCGGCCTCCCTGAGAGCATTCGGGACCGTCGCAAAGAAGTTGCGCATCAGCAGGGTGCAGATCGGGATGCCCAGCGCAGTATGCACGATCACGATCGGCCAAAGAGTGTCGATCAGGCCCATCGTGTTGAACAGCCTGAACAGCGGGATCAGAATGACCTGTGGCGGGAAGAACATGCCCGACACGAGAACAAGAAACAGAAGATCGCTTCCTCTGAATGGCAGCTTCGAAAACACGTAACCGGCGAAAATGCCCAGCGTGATCGACGCCGCCGTTGCCGGGACCGTAACCAGCAGCGTGTTCAGGATATAACGGTGCACGGCGGGATTGCCGGCGACCTCGGCGAAGTTGCCGAGATACAGGGTGTCCGGAACCGTCCAGAGTTGCCCGAAAGCGATATCGCGGGTTGTCTTGATCGACGACAGGAGAACGCCCAGGGTCGGCGCCAGGAACAAGAGCGCAAGGCAGACAAGGCAGGCAAAGATTGCCGCAGGCCAGGGATTGAATTCCCTCGGCGGCCGGTCAATGGCGGCGTCAACCATAGATTTCGTCTACCCGCCGCAACTGCCGGAAATAGATGCGGATGATGGTCAGGGCGACCAGGAACAGCACGACTGAAATGGCGCTGCCATAGCCCATCAGGTACTTCTTGAAGGACTCGTTGTACATGTGCATGGCCAGCGTGTCCGAAGAATGGAACGGTCCGCCGCCCGTCATGATGTAGAGGATGTCGAAACCCTTGAGTGAATTGATGACGCTGAGAGCGATGACGACAACGGTGGCCGGCGTCAGCAGCGGTATCACGACCATGCGGATGCGCTGCCAGGAGCTGGCGCCTTCGATTTCGCACACCTCGAGGAGATCCTCGGGGATCGATGTCAGCCCGGCAAGGTAGATCACCATCGACAGTCCGGTCTGCTGCCATGCCCATGCAACGATGACCGAACCAAGCGCCGTGTCGGGCTTCGCAAGCCACGGAAAGCGGAACTGTTCTCCGCTCGCCAGTCCGATGACCGTGTTCAGGAGACCCCAATCCTGCTGATAGATCCAGACCCAGATCTGACCCACCACCACGGCAGAGAGGCAGATCGGAAGATAGAAGATCGACTTGAAGATGGTGCCGCCGGGCACCCGGCTGTCAATCAGCAGCGCAAGGCCCAATCCGAGCATCGTCGGCAACGTGATTGCTGCCGCCATCCAGATGACGGTGTTGATCGCTGCATTGAGGAACAGCTTGTCGGTGACGATCTTCGTGTAGTTGGAGAACCACACATAGTCGAAATCGCGATTGAAACCGTTCCAGTTGGTGAAGCTGTAATGGAACGAACTGAAGAGCGGCCAGATGACGAAGACTGCGAACACCGTGAACGGCGCAACCAGGAGTACAATCCGCCAGAATTTGTTGCTTTGCTCCATTGGCCGCGTGCCGCAGGCAGGCCGGGGGAACGGGCACTGTGTCCCGTTCCCCCGGATGTTTCAGGAGATGATCAGTTGGCGAAAGCGGCCATTGCTGCCGCCTGTGTATCCGCCATCAACCCCGCAGGGTCAGAGGAGTCATCCATGAATTGCGAGAACATGGACAGGCCGACCTCTGCTACTGGCGGAGGCGTCGCAAGATCGTAGTTGAATGCGAAGGCTTCCGCGGCGGCAACTGCTGCCGATGCCCGCTGCATCACCGAAGTGTACACCGAAGGATCGACATTCACGTTGCCGGAAAGAGCGCCCTGCGCATTCGCCCATTCAACCTGGGCGTCCGTGTTCTTGATGAAATAGGCAAGCCAGGCCTCTGCACCGGCGACATTCTCTGCATTGGCAGAAATCACCCATCCATCGACCGGTCCAACAACTGCGTTCGGAACACCCTCCGTGATCGTCGGGAACTCGAAGAAATCGTAGTCATCGCCCGGAACCAGCCCGAGGCTGTTCCAGTAACCGGTGATCCATGTGCCCATCAGGGTCATGGCTGCTTCGCCCCTCGCCACGCGATCCGATGCGTCCGTCCAGCTGTCGGCATTCGCGTTTGGCACGAAGCAGTCCCGATCGATCAGGTCTGCCCACATCGCCATGGCGTTGAGAACTTCAGGATCCTCATAGGACGCCGAGCCATTCATCAGGTTGGCCCGGTATTCCGGACCAGCAGTGCGCAAGATCAGATAGTCGAACCAGAACTGTGCCGGCCAGCGGTTCATCGAACCGAGGGCAATCGGCGCAATGCCCTGACCCTTCAGGTTCTCGCACAGGTCGAGAAGCCCCTGCCAGTCGCTCGGGAACTCCGTGATGCCGGCATCGTCCATCACCTTCTTGTTGTAGAACATCCCGGCGTAGTGATAGCCCGCAGGTATCAGGTAACGGTTCCCGTTATACATCGTCGCACTGTCGGCGAGGGCCTTGGCGATCACATCGTCCATGCCTTCGCTTGCCCACATGCCGTCGATTGGCGACAGGCTGTTCGAGTCGACAACGAACTGAACCCTTGCGCCCGCCCAGTAGCTGAACACATCGGGAAGACTTTGGCCAGCCGCGCGCACGAGAATATCCGTCTTGAAGTCCTCATGCCCCACCGGGCTGTCCTTCATGGTATATCCGGTTTCCTCCGCAAACTTGCCAGCGATCGAGTCGATCGCCGCCTTGCCGAGCTCGCCGGTGAAATAGTGGCTGATGGTAACGTCACCTTCAGCAGAAGATACCGCAGGCAGGGACAGAACAGTAATCGGGGCCGCCGCAAACGCAAACAACAGACTACGTAGAGGAACTCTCATTCTTTTGCCTCCCTCGGCTTCGTGGTTTGTCTTGCGAACTATATCGCTCTGATGGGCGGAGTCCATCGGTTGCGGACAATTCGGCCTCCTGCACCAAGTTGCGGATGGCATTGGCCAATGCTCTAAACATGAGCAACCTCATTGTTGATGGGTCATTCCGGGCCGCCTCCTGCAGGTCCTTGCGGACACCCTGAGCTTCCATTTCTTTGTTGATCTGGTTGACTAACTCATCCACAGTTTGATCCATCACCTTTGGGTCGAATTCCCTGATGTCGACGCTCGAATTCGGAGGTGGTTTTGGTGTTTTCGTCATGATGGCGCTCCATTCTGCGGGCAGCTGTCCGGCAAACGGGCGTTCAGGGTCATCTGAGCACTCCTGAAATACTTCCTAGCAGCGCTACGATACCAGAAATATGCCAATCCCCGGCCTATGGGCGGGATTTAGCACGAATTGCCGGTCGAACAGAGTCCCCATCGGTCAATTTAATCATCCACAACCCACAGACTCCGCCATGGGAGAAACGCAGCCAGTCAGTCAGCATGGCCGCTGCCAGTGGCTTCCACCCCGAACGAATTCAATCCGTCCAGGGAAGGCGCCGGGCGGATATGCCGCCAATGCTGTTGCCGCGTGCGGGGGAATTGGCAACCCCGGCGGGCGCCCGGTTGAACACAACTTGCCAATCCCGCGGGACTTCGTAATCTCGCATGCCAACCAACAATTGAAGCGGTATTGCCAATGGCACGAGGGCCGACCGGTGTCGGGATTGTCGGGACAGGCCGGATTTCCGACCTTCACGCCATCGAATATCTGAACAACCCGGATGCGAGAATCGTTGCCGTCTGCGACAGGGATGGGAACCGGGCAATGCAGAAGGCATCGGCATGGGGCGTGCCTGATGTCCTCGTGACCGACGATCTTGATCAGTTGTTGGCTGCACCCGGGCTGGACATCGTGGAAATCCTCGTTCCGCATGACCTCCACCTGCCGATCGCCCTCAGTGCCATTGCGGCCGGAAAGGCTGTTTCGCTGCAAAAGCCAATGTGCATTTCCCTGGAAGAGGCTGGCATTCTAGTAGAAGCAGCCCGAGGGGCTGAACGGCCTGTCAAGATCTTCGAGAATTTCGTGTTCTTTCCTCCGGTAGCCGAGGCGGCCAGGTTGATCGGCGAAGGCGCCATCGGCGAGCCGCTGTCGATCAGGATCAAGAGCAATCCTGGAACCAGCAAGACCGCCTGGGAGGTTCCCCGGGATGCCGAGAACTGGAGGCAAAGCGGGAAGAGATCCGGGGGCGGGCCGCTTGTGTTCGATGATGGTCACCACAAGTTTGCACTGGCATGGCACTTCATGGGCAATCCTCAGGAGGTACATGCGTTCATCGGCGCCACGGACCGCGGCGACGGCCTTTACTTCGATGCCCAGTCAATGATCTCGTTCCGGTTCCCAGGCAACCGGGTTGGCAGTCTTGAAGTGGTCTACTCTCCGGAACTTGAAATCAACTCCCGGCACTACGCGCAGGACGACCGGGTTGAAATCACCGGAACCAGGGGCGTGATCTGGATCAATTGCGGCCACGGCCTCCTGCCCGGCAGTCCACCGCTGGCCATCTATCGGGATGGCCGGATGACAGAATTCACGGACATCGAAACCGATTGGGAACAGAGCTTCATTCACTCGACCCGGCATTTCATCGGCGTTGTGAGAGATGGAGGAAAGCCAGTGCTGACAGCGGAGGAAGGACGGCAGGTTCTGGCGTTTGCAGTTGCTGCCGAACGATCGGCCGCGGAAAACCGCACGGTTCGGCTCGACTCAGGCTGAATCCTTTGCTGCCGAGGAAAGTTCCACGAGAGACTGTTCAAGGTCTTCGATGAACTGTTCGCAATTCAGATTCCTGAGTTCAACCGTGTCGACGCCCAACCGCTCAAGAAAGAGAGGATTGCGGCTGTCAATGGCCCTCCCGCCGCTCCCGCCTGCCGGCCTGATCGAAATGTGCAGTGTATTCCAGGCGCCTGCGGCCTTGATCATGGGCAGGACTTCGTCCTTGAATCCAACGCCTGATACGATGGAGATCATCCCCTTGCTGCGATTTCTTTCCACCCGCTGCGCCGCAATCGACCCGAGATAGCCATTGCCAAGCTGCGGTTTCATTATTTCCTCGCTGTAGCGGATATAGGCCTGACGGGGCGACAATCCGTCGAACTCCGGGACTGCCTGATCCTTGATATCCTCGAAATGCAATGGAGGCAGGTCGTGGCTCATCCCGTAATGAACATGGGTCATGCGCTTCAGGAGGTTGGACAGAGCAAAATGGTCGCCACCCAGACGGTCGCTGAGACATGTCGCGGCCCGGTTCTTCCCCGCCCGGGCGGGACCAGAAACGAGAACCAGAAGGTAACCGAATTCTGACCGTTTCACGATGAATGCCTCACGGCACAAACCTGGTGGTGGCAGTATTCCCGAACCGCCTGACCCGGACGTACAGGTGCAGCATGCCCAACAGCAAGTCCCTTTGCGATGAATTCCGGCTGGGCGACCCGCACCGTCACTTCTTGCCTCCAACCACTACAGGCCAAGGGACCAAATACTACCTGCCTCAGGAAGGCAAAAGCCGGTTATGCCCACTCAGTCATTGGACCAAGCCGCGTGAACCTGATCCGGCGCAGCATGCAATTTGCCTGCACTCGTGCCCACGAACGAGGGGACTGTTGAGCAAGTTCCGGTGTCTTGCCGGGTTGGCCCATGCATCTTCTCTCTACTGTAGGGCAGGACATTATGGCCGCCGCTCAAGGGGCCGTTGAACCCGCTCCGCCACAAAACGCGCAAATGGCCCAATATCCTGATCAACACTGGCGGCCTCCAGCGCTGCAAGATAGGCGGCGCGGTCCTCCACCCGGATGACGGTCCACGGATAGCCTCCAGAGGCAAGCAGGGCATTCATGACAAATCGCGCCATGCGCCCGTTTCCGTCAGGATAAGGATGGACGTAACCAAACAACCAATGCCCAAGGACGGCTTGCACCGATGGCTCGGTTTCGGCTTCCAGCAATTCGAACAGCGCCGGCATTGCGTCGCGTACCGACTCCCATCGTGGAGGCACATGCCGCGACCCGCGCAAATACACTGGATGACCCCGGTATCCCACCATTGCCGAAGGTGCGAACAGGCCGGCAGCAACCCCAGGTTGAAACAACTCGGCATACCAATCGTGATGGGGCTCGCGGATCAAGGCACTAGGCTCCGCCCCGTCAATGATCTTGCTGACGGCCGTGCGGACAAGCTGGAACGCCTGCCAGTAGCCGCGGGCCGCAAGGGCATGTTGGTTGCTCCTGCCGTTCGCAGTGTTTTCGTGGTCCCAATTGCTTGATCGCACATAGTCGATCAGTTCTGGCGTGACGCGGTAGCCTTCGATCGAAAGCGAGTGGTAAGCGTCATCACCGTATATTCCGTCTATGGAGGCGAGATAGGCTCCAGTATCGCCCGGTAATCCGGGGGTCTCCGGAAATGCTGCAATAACCGGCCCTCGCATTTGATCCCAAAGCGAATGCAGGCGGGCGGTAATCGGCGCCTTTGCAGGGAGAGGTACTCCGAAAGCCTGTCCGGGCTCGAATGGATCATTTTCACGGATGTCATAACCGGTGCGCCTCATGACACCGAGAATCTCATCAGCAAGTTCGCTGCGGCCAACCCGGCGAAAAGCGCCAGCCAGACGCCCTGCAACCACGGAATGACCACCATCCAGAAGCCGTTCAAGCAGGCTACGAGCATGACGAATGCCAGTAAGCGCAACTCTTGCTTCGGTGGCATGGCCGGCGAAGAACGCTGCCGGAACCTTGACCAGCGCAGCTTCAGGAACAAGACGCCTGAGGCCATCCTGCACTGCCAGGTCTGCCTCAGGCACCATCCCTTGCCGGCGAAGATCGTAGAGCGATGTGCCGAAAGGCAGATCAACCCTGTTGTTTGTGCCATGGGGCGTATGAATGATCACCCGTCGCGGTATGGTGGTGTTGTCGGCGCAGAGCAGCAATGACAGTTCCGGGGACAGATACCAGTCCTGCCCGAACCGGCAGTTGCAATAGGCAGCACAGAACTCCCAAAATGAGGCAAACCAAGGACTTGAGTCGTAGGGGCCAGCATCCGGACTGGATGAGATCAGCCAGCCATTCAGCACAGTACGAAGGAAACCCCCTCTGATCAGGCGCTCGCGGTGAACACGCGTAAACTCGCTGGAGCGGAAAACAAATCGCCCCTGGTCTTGCAGCTGCAGGAGTGCTGCAAGCGGCGCTGCAAGTTTCTCATTCGGTGCCGGCACGCCAGCCCTTCCACAACTTCCAAGGATTCGTTCGTTCGTATCATTACAAGTATATGCTGCCGTATCATATCAAGTAAATTGTGCTGTGCATATGCAAGTCATTCGTGTTGTGGCATTGCATGTGTTTTCTTCAGAATGCTGACAACGGGAAGCGCATGGCTTGATCCGGCTGCCAGCGGAGCGGTACGTTTTGGCTTCCCCAGCATGCCGGTCAGCCAGGGAACGGCAGTTCAGTGTCAAACCATTGCGTCTCGGACTACCGGTAGATGCGCACCAATACGGCCCTCAAAAACAAAACGGGCAGGCTTGGCGGGGACATGCAGTCGGCAATGGCCTGACTTCATCGGAAAATACCGCCAAATGCAGGAAAAGGAGTGGCTCCTGGAACGGCCGTGGCAATCTGGCAATTCAGCCAAGAACGGACCTGCGCAACGCCCGCCGATCATGCCTCGGCAAGGCGCGTCAGATCAAGTTCGGCTGGAAGTTCATCCTGCACCTCGACGATCCGGGTCACCTCGTTGACCACCGCCCGATGCACGCCATCTACCATAAGATCCAGGCCATCGATAGCGTCCAGCACCTGTTCCACTTCCCGTATCTGGTCCGGCCAACGAAGATTTGCCGATCTGTAATCATCGAAGATTGGTTTCAGTTCCGGTTTCGACTTGATGAGGCCGCGTTTGGCCCAGAGCATGAATCTGGTGATGGTGTCCTCTGGAAACCTGTGCCGCGTCACCCGGATGCTGAAGTCCGGGTTCCGCCTCTTCCCATTCCAGACAGTCAGCGAATGGCGCAACTCGTCGCTCAACTTTCTGCAGATCAGGCCGGCTAACACGCGGCGCGACGGCAGAATGACGGGAAGCCGGTCGAGATCGACTTTGGATTTATTGACCACAACGCCGCGCTGCATCTTGCCGTCAAGTTCCCGGAACAGGCACATGGTCCCGAGCCGATGGCTTTGCGCCTCCGTGATCGCCTGAAGCAGGTTGCCGGTCAACACCTGAACCGGGTATCGCCGCCCTATCCTGAGCTGGTTGGCAAACTCCTTCAGGTGCTTTTTGTTCATTCCCATCGAAAGTCCCGGCAGAACCTGAAGCCTGCCTGGCCACAGGGGCAATAGCCGCCTGAGTGTGTATATTTCGGTTCTGCCATCACCGGGACAAACGGTCTGAACCCTGTATGCCTGTGGAAGGTGCACATGCTCGTCACGAGGTTTTGACAGCTTGACGACGGTGCGCAACAACCCCTGGATACCACCCTCATCGCCATCGAAACGCAGCGCCACGCCGGGCCGTATTTGGCCGAGCAGGTCGATGAAACGGGCCAAAGTCGAATGACGTTTCTTCAGCACCTGATAGCGTCCCGTGGTTGCAAGAGCCTGGGCAATGCTCATCCCAGGCGGTGTCAGATGTGCAAGCAGAGTCGGCAGCATGGATTCGACCTGGGCGGCGTGGGACGCAAATCCGTCCATGCCGTCCGAAATCATCGATCTTTCGACCATTTGCATCAACTGATCTCCAGTGATCGGATCGTCGTTCATGTGATGTGTGCCGGTAGACATGTAGAGAGGCGCGAAAAAGGACGATGTCTCCAGGTCACCCTCATCAGTTTCCACTCCCGAATAAAGCGATGTGGCATGAAACTCGATCTCTCCCGGGATTTCCTTCGGCCGCAAGGGATTCTGGTTCCGGCTCTCCAGTTCCTCAATGATTGCCTCGTACTCGATGGTAATCAGCTGAACGAGCCGCTCCTGGTTTGTGGCTGAGAGAACCAGCGACCTGGTCAGAGCCTTGTTGGCAATCGAGTCGACAATGCTCTTTGAAGCCCCGGAGTTCGGATTCATCCAATCCAGCGCCCGTTCCTCGTCGGAAGTCTCGTCGGAAGTCTCGTCGGACAGGAACTCGGTGAACCCCAGCCTCCTGGTCAAGTCTGGATTGGTCCGCAGAATCTGCGCCGTTGCCTGGTCCCCGACCTTGTTCAGCAGATCGGGAACATCGTCCATCAGGAGGGGATGCGACCGGTTGCCATCAACGCTGGCGCCGAGAGCCCGCAGCTTGCGGTTTCTTTGCTGGAGGATCCTCATCTCCGGGATCAATCCGGTCATGACCGATACAATCCGGGGTTTGGCCACCTGGCCATACCGGTTCCCACGACCTTGGGACTGGATGTATTTGATGATGTCGACAGGCGTTTCCATTTCGATAAGCGTACGCGGCCGACGGTCGCCGAATTCCGGGGCTGCATGGTAGGAGCCACCGGTTGCTCCGGCTGAATTGTAGATCAGAACATCCAGTGCACCCTGGTTGAATGCATCAACGGTCGACTTCCGATCCGTCGGCTTGCGCCGGACGATGCGCTGGTTGCGGTATGCAATGGCGCGCCCGGAGATTTCACCGGCGGTGTAACCCTGCTCCATGAGCCTTCCGATGAGGTCATCCACTGGCGATGCAGGCAGATGTTCCGGAAGCTGCATGATCAGTGCATCCAGCCTCTCGGACATGTCCCGGATTTCGCGGTCCCTTGTCCTTGCGTCTTCCGTCTGATCTTCGATCCTCACCCGGAAGATGCTCTCGGCTACCCTCCGGATCTGGTCGGATAGGGTGAGCGGCACATTGCCCTCAAACCCGCCTTCAGTCGCAAGTTCGTTGAAGAGTGAGGCCCCTGTCGAATGAAAGGTGATCAGCGGCTTGCGCCCTTCCTTCAGCTCATTGATCGTCTCCTCGACCACCTGATCCACCTTGATGGCATTGATCGTCAGCCGGGCGAGCCGGGACAACGGGCTGCCGATGGCGCCAGAATACTGATAGAGCGCATTGCACTGTGTCCGGGCCGTCTGTTCATCAATTCCTTCATCGATCATGCGCTGGTAGCGCTGGCTCTGAACCCGTCCTATCAGGGCGCCAACCCTCAGCCATATGTCGATCATCAGTTCGACAACGGGCGTCATGCGGTTCATGGTCTGCTGGTAGTTGCGGATGCGTTCATCATCGGGAAGCCGGTACTCGAACTCCAGATTGGACAGATCATGGTCCCGGCGCAGATAGGTGCCATCCTCGCCGAGCATAGTGGTGAAGCTCTCTTGCGCGGTCTCGCCACCGGGCGCCAGATTGGCGAGGATTCTGTCCAGCCGTCCACCTTCGGCATCGGGAAGCAGTGGCTTGTACAGATCTGCCCCGGAAGGGTTCCGCATGGGCGTTGCGGTTGCAAAGACCACATTCTGCCGGCCCACCAGTTCGATCATCCGCCTGACTGCCTTGCCCGTGTTGGATGACCGATTGGTGGCATTGTGCGACTCGTCAAGGATAAGCAGCGTATGTTCATCAGGCGCTGTCGTTGCCCACCGCCAGGCCGGGCTGCTCTCTCCGCGGTTGAACAGGCTGTAGTTCGTAAGGACGATGTTGCAGCCAGCCGGCCATTCACCCGACTCGAAAACCTCCCGCCGCTTGGCTGCGCCGAGTGTTGAGTAGTGTGTTGGACGGGTTGTCTTGCCGAGCGGCACCCCCGAGCTTGCGATGGTCGCCAGTTTCACCGGCTTGCCGGCAAGAATGACCGGTCGTAATTCTGCGAGGGCTCCAACCGCATCAAGATCGCGCCAGACATCCGAAATGTTGATCTCGGCGTTTTCGGTCAGATAGAGGACCTTCCCATCTTGCCGGATGTGCTGACGCGCCATCGCCGCCAGGCTTCTTCCCTTTCCGATGCCGGTCTGGTCTGCAAGCAGGAAGCCCCGGTTCCTGCGGTGAGCCGAACTGCGCATGGCTATGGAATCAACCTGCTCGGCAGTGAGCAGATGGTGGAGTGCCTCCGGTTCGGTTCCGAGAGACGCGGCCACCGCCCTGTCTACGCCCCCCTCCGGCTCGAAGTCGCCGGCCACCCGTTGCAGGGCCCTGGCAGTGGCGCCCTCGAGGGATTTGGGGATCATGGTAAAGGGCCTGGTCGCCCGCGAGAGAGCCAGATACGGCCGCTGCCGTTCGTTGTCCTCGCGCTCCTCGTCGGGACGGCCGGCAGCCCTGTCGAGATCCTGGTGCCATTGGCGGATCTTGCGCCGGGACCGGAGTATTTCTGTATGCAGCCTGTCCAGATCATCCCTGCTGAACACCGAGAAAGTGCGGAGAGCCGCCTGCGGAAGACCGTCGCTCGGTCCGGGACGCCGCTCGCCAATAACGAACATGGTGAAGGGCGGACGCCCCTGCCGGCCAATGGCAACCGGCGAACAAATCTCGGCAACTGTCTCGATGGCGTAACTGAGCCCGGCCGAGGCGCGCACATTTTCCACCTCTGCACAGTTGGCGGGGCCGGAAACGATCAGCGTGCTCACGCCATCACTGTTCCTCTGAGCCAGGATATTGAAAATGCGTTCGTGGACTCTGCCCGACTTGTCATCCGTCAAGTCGAACAGTTGATGCGGGCTCCCCGATGCTGAGCCGGTCGCCGGCACAGCGAGTTCGAGCCTGGAGCTGCCAGTGATTTCAACTTCAGCTGCCTGCATGTGAAGGCGCCTGAGGAAGATCAGCAAGCCTGGCGAAGGGCTGAAGCCAGCATCATCAGCTTCACCCTGGTCCAGGACCGCAAGCGCATTGTCTGCCAGCCTCATGGCCTTGTGATAACTTTGGCGGGATCCGTTATCTTCGATTGTCACATCGATGATCTGCCGCAGCATCGCATCCCTGACCAACTGTGCCGTGTTTGCGGCAGAGTAGGGTTTGCTGCCTTTCCGCATGGGCTCGGCAACAGCCTTGATGACCTGCTGGAATTCTTGCTCTCCAACGGAACCGTGACCCGCCATGCACAACAGCCCGGCAGCGATGGCCGGTATTTCCTCCGGCTGCCGGAGTCTCAGGAATTCCGGGCCGCCACCATCTTCCGGTTCCGGGACAAACTGCGCCTTGCCTTCGTCGGCGACAGCCTTGCGCGATCGCGATCCGTCGCTTGCGCGGTAAACGGGTTCATCGCGGAAATTGCGCCCGATATAACGGGGCTTGCCTGATGTCAGCGCATCCTGGAACCTGGTGCTCTTGCCCCAGTCGGGCTTGGAGTAGTCGATTGTCCACGGATAGGACAGCAGCTTGGCCTTCGGCATCGCGTAGACAACGCCGCCGAGCAGCGACGCCATTGCCCCCGCATCGAATTTTGACGGACGTTTGGGCGCCATGATGTAGAGTTCGCCAGTGTCGCCGAATTCATGAAACCCGGCGGCTACCGCCCGGCGGCGAACATCTTCATGCCTTCCCCGCTGGGTGAACTGCAGGAGCAGTCCCTTGGCGCCATTCGACCGCACCATGCGCCGCAGAACGGCACAATTATCCGTGAACACCACCCATTGGACTAGGGAGTCCCGTACTGACTGTTTCTTCGGCACGCGCACCTTCCGGCGTAGAGGGCGTCAAGCCGGTGGTTCAGCCCCCGATGCGGCCACCGCGCAGTACCGGCTGGCCTTCAAAAGTCCAATTGTTCGACAAATCCGGGCTCAACCCTGTCATCCACGTTCCTGAAGACGGTTTCGGCACCACCCTCAGGCTCGCTGCCCAAGGACGGAGTTTTCGCAAATTTGCTGCCCTTGTCAATCTCCAATCGTGCAGCGAGCGCGTCGGGCGCAAGTTCGATCGCCTGTTCCACAGCGCGGGAAAGTGCGTCATTGAGCCGCGCGAGTGATTTGGGGTCGGAGGGTGTTGGGACTGCATTCCTCGGTACTGCCGCGCTCATTGTGCGCGCCTTCGCCAGGAAGCAGCCAGCAGACGGATCGCCACCATATGGCCTGAGGACTGCGGTCGAGACCGCAAAGCCGTATCTTGGAATGCGGGGGAGCGATATGCCCAACCTGTTGAAGTAGCGCTCGATGTCGCTGTTCCAGACTCCCCGCCACCCATTCTCCGCAAATCTTGACTTGGCATTGTCATGCGCCTGATCAAGAAACCCTTGTTCAATCCTCGCGGCTTCATGCGTTTCGGCTCGCCGCAACGCGGCCTCGATTCTGACTCCAAGACCTCCCGTCTGGTAGCAATCGAGGGGAATTGCACTGCCGATCCCGAGATCCATCGACTGGGCAACTTTTGGCCCGGCCTTGATCATTTCCGTCGGAATCACATCAGCGACGCCTCCCTGCTCAAAGACCTGCCTGAATCGGGATTCCGGTTGGCTCGAGAAGAACCGCTTCAATGTGTCATCGACTGGCTCGCGCTGGCCGTCGACCCAGCCCCGTGCGGCTGAAATCGTCTTCCTGTGCATCCCGCGATCCATCTTCAATACCAAGGCAATCGTGGCCGCACCGGTTTGCCCGGCAACCTCGGCCATCGCCTGCCTGAGCGAGTCCGGATCGGCCACCTGGCGTGCCTGGCTCACATGCAGCATGCTGCAATTGTAGATAGTTGCTCCATTCGACCGGAACCGCCTGACGGATCCGTCGGAACCGAACGCAGGCATGACCTGCATCGGAAGCCCGGCTCGCAATATCGCGTCGGGGTCCCCCATCTTGTTGACCCACTGAGTGGTGATCCTGCCTTCCTCGAAGCGGAGGTTCTCCAGGGCAAGATATCCGCCCGGGAGAGTATGCACCAATCTGCTGTCGTCCTGCAGGTCGGCAATCGTAGCGACCTTGGCATTGGTCGGGGTCATACGCGTGTGCACGGTGATTTCCTGGCCGTCCAGCGGCCCGCCCATGACCGTCCCGTTGACCGCGCCCGGGTGGCAGTTTTCGGCGAGCGCCTCATTGTCGTAGGACTCGACCCTGAGTACGACATTGCCAAGCCTTCGCCCGGGATTTGATCGATGAGCTGCATCGGAAGCGATATTCATGCGCTTTCCACCCTTCCTTCTGAATTATGGGGCCGTCCCGCAGAACGACCGGACGACTGATCCGCCCATTGCGTGAAACTCGGAAGTGCAAGCTCTCTGCCGATAGATTTGTTGTGGATGCTTCAGTGAAGCTTGCAGTTGATCCGCAAGAAAGGTCCCTGATTCAGCCGGTGCAAACGCGCCGATGGTGGTGAGCGAGCGGCAACTGCGGCCTCATCCCCGGGGCAGATTTTGCGCCGCTTTAGTGGCGGCACCACCTGCCGAAAGACGGCCCGCATGGCGCGCCGCAGTCGAGAATGCGGACGAAACCGTCTGGGAGACCCCCCGGAACTGCCGCTCACTTGATGCATCGCCTGCGCCTGAAGCCGCGCCGATCCATTTCAGGATGCGGTCGGGGAACTCTGAAACGAGGGAGAAACTGCGCTCGATGATGACAAGATGGGAAATGACCACCAGAAAGCCGGCCGCTATCAGCCCGAAGATGCCGACCACGGGGGAAGCATTGACCAACGCTCCCATTGCGTAGTGCATGCCGAGATCAAGCAGGCCGGCCGCGACCCGGAAGATTACCATTCCGGCGAGATAGCCGAGGATCATGAGTGACGGCGTCAGCACAAGCGCCAGCAACATGAGCCACCCACTGCGGCCTGCCTCCCCGGATATGCCCTCGCCGTCCAACCGGAAATGCATCAACGCCCAGAGCGTAGCGGCCACGACTGCTTCCGCCACAAGCAGAAAGTACCCGGCAACTCCGAGTATCCAATAGACGAATGGCAGCATGGGGATGATGAATGACTGTGTCACCCCGATGGCGGCCATCGGAGCCGCGATCAGGAATACCACGGTGGTCCCCAAACCTCCCGAGAGCAATGACACGGTTGCCCCGCCGAAGATCAGGATTCCGGCGACATCCAGGAACCAGTTCCCCATATTGATCAGGCCGACGATCGGATCCTGACCGAAGCCGGAAGGCGAGAGCAGTGAGACCAGAGTCTCGAGTTCATCGGCAAAGCCCACCCGCCAGATGCGGCCAAGTAGTCCGGTCGGGCTGTCCGGCGCTGCATTTTCGATGATGCTGCCGTTAAGGCTCGTTCCGAGCGGGGCCAGCTTCAGCATCGCGTCCCTGAGGCCCGAGTCCGCGGCGCTCCAGATGCGTTGGGCTTCATCCACATGCATGTACTTGTTTGGATCGGTTGCGCTGAACAACCGGGCAAACCAGCCTTGGGAGTCCGCCTCTGCAACGACCTGCCGGTTCAGCCATCCCAAATCCCGCGAAGAATATGCAGGCCCTCCTGCCGAAATCGACGCGCTGGATACTCCCATGAGTTCCGAATTCAGGCGGGCGAGTGTCATGTGCCAATTTCCCGCCCCGAGCCAGCCTTCCCCGCCGCACTGGCGCTGTCCGTCCGGTGCCTGGCGGCTATTTGAGCAGCCTCCGGTCATGAAGGATTCAATGGCCCGGCGCGCAGCATTGCGTTCGCCATCTCCTCCCGCGATCTGCGCAATCAGGCCGCGGTTGCCCTCCCGGAGCCTGTCATTGATGCGCGCCAACGTGCCTGCAATGTCACCGGAAATGTCCGGGATTGCTCGATCGCCGGCAATCACTGCCGGCCACTGCCGGGATATGGCGCGGTTCGCTCCCTCTATCGCAATCTCGAGGATTCCCGCGTGGAGGTTTCTGAACTCGGCCTCAACGCCTGAAATTGCATCCGAATTCCGGCTTCCAATGTGGTCGGGAACCGCTGGTATTTCGTAATGACCGCACACTTCCGGCTGCCTGCCCTCAATGGATGAGGCGATACGCAGCGGTCCGCGGGACTCGACCGGTTCAAACCGGACGCGCAAATCGCTGCCTGCTGCTTCGAATTGGTGATTGGCCAGCCAGACACACAGCTGGTTGTGATAGACTGACCGGAGGATTTCGCCATCGAAGCGGGTTGAACCTTCAACTATCGGAAGTTCACCGGTCACCAGCAGACTGGCGCTCCGCCCCCAGAGTTCCGATGCAATCAGGGTTGAGCCCTTCACGATCCAGGCGACGCCCGCCTGTATGGAATTGTAGCCGCCAAGCCCTGGAACGGGCACAAGTAACGCCAGAGCAAAAACCACTCTGAGCGGCGCCCAGAGCGATGACCAGCGGCGGCCCAGAACCACTCCCTCGTGAGCCGACTGGAGCACTCCGACGGTCAGATTCCATGCGAACAGGAGCCCGCCGATTACGAGAATTGCCGCATTCAGCTGGCCGACGAGGACAGAAACTGTCGTTGCGTCAACCGAACCGGATTCCGCCGGAAACAGCGGACCAAATATCCGGTTCAGAAGATTGGCGCTGTTGGCATCGCCGAATTCGGTGCCGAACAGTCCGGCTATGTTGTCAGCCCATCCTCCTCCGGGAACCGGGTTGGCCAGCGAGCAAGAAGGCGATGCGATCAAAACGCCAGCGATGAAGGCGCTTGCGGCCTGGCTCATCCTGGCCTTGAGTGTATCCGGGCCGCGCATCGGCGGAGAATAACCGGCCATCGATGGTACAACCGAACCTGAATTCACTGCCTGATTGACGGAAACGGTGGAAAACGGGTTCGGCTCGCAATTCTTGCAGCGGGAACAAGCGCCGGCCGGGGGACAGAATTATTGAACCGATAGCATCAGGACACGACCATCAGCGCACGATCTGCCTTCAAGGCAGGATTTACAGGGTCCAAACTGCCCCTCGCACGCGTGCACTGCGGGCCATGGCGCCACAATGGGCACCCGGGGCTGGTGTTATTGCTTGGAGATGTGGAGGGAGTGAACAGCGTATCTTCACAAACGCTGATCGGGCATCCTGATCAGTCGGCCGTTACCGTGCAATGGTGCCCCCACTGGAGGCGCTGCCTCCGCCTCAAAACCAATGCCAAGGCGCTAGGGGTTCCCGCCTGAGGACCATACGGTCAAATGGTCATGCGGGTGGAACATCATGTTCAAGGGCTGCGGTTCGTATTGCTTCAGCTGTGATCGGCAAATGCCGGAGTCTGAGACCGGTAGCATCGAAGACAGCATTGGCGATTGCCGCCACAGCAGGACCGCTCGAAGCTTCTCCCGCTCCCCTTGAGCGGCATTCGGGCCTGTTGATGATAGTGGTTTCGATCTCCGGCACATTGTCGAACCTCAGGACCGGATAGGAATCCCAGTCGCGGGACAAGATGCCATCCCGGTCCCAGGCAACTGCCTCATGCAACGCCCAACTCGCTCCCTGGAGGAACCCACCTTCCATCTGCGCTTCAAGTCCGTGGAGATCAATAACCCTCCCCGCATCGGCGACGATTATCGCGTGATCGAGTTGAACCGAAGCATCTTCCAAGACCGAGAGGAAGACTCCGACTGCAACCTGTGTTGCCTCATTCTTGTATTGCGCATACGCAACGCCGCGTCCGTCCGAGTTCCAAATCCTGCCCGCATCTGCCATCGCCCCGTCAAGGCGATCAATGACCTCCAGAGCGCGCTCGTCATTCAAATACCGGCGGCGGAATTCCAGCGGGTCCTGACCCTGTATCCTTGCCATTTCGTCCATGAAGCACTCAATGGCGAAGATGTTCGGCACGGACCCGAGGCCGCGCAGTGCCGAAGTCCGGTGAGGAAGGTCTGCAATCTGGCTCTTGATCATGGATAATTCAGGAAAGTCGTAGCACGGTTCCAGATTGCGGCGGATACCGGACTTGCGGCCAAGGTTCGAAAGAGGGTCCGGTGGCAGAATCGGCGGATCGCGGAAACGGTTCGCAAGCAGGCGGTCATAGCCTGTTGTGCCGGGACCCGGTATCGGGCGGAATGTGTGCGTTCCACCAATTGCTTCGATGCCAATCCGCTCAATCGGGCCGTTCTCATCCAGCCATGCGCCGATCTCGACCGCCTGTGGAGCCCCGTAAGGCTCCCAGCAGTGCTCTTCCTCCCGCGTCCACTTGAGCAGGATGGGTTTCCCGGGCAGAGCGCGGGCCAGTAGCGCCGCCTCGAATGCAGCATCGTCTGCCCCGTTATGGCCATAGCATCCCGAGCTCGGCGCATACGTCAATTCGACCTGCCCCGGTTCAAGACCGAAGCAACTGGCGATGCTGTTGCGCAAACCATGCATGCCCTGGCTATGAGTGATGATCGAGAGCTTGCCCCCATCCCAAACTGCAATTGCCGCCGACGGGGCCAGTGAAGCGTGCATCGTGAATGGGCGCAGATAGCGTGCACCATGGTCGGGTGGCCGGCTTTCCTGTGGAATCGCCTCATCCGGAAGCGGTGTATCGTCCTTGACGATCATGCGCCGGGCATTGCTCCGGGTCAGCAGTGAATCCACATTGTCTTCGGTTAGCTTCCGGGAGGTGTCCCACGAACACGCTCCGGCCAATCGAATAGCGGCCTTGACCACTTGCCATTCCTGAGCACCAACAACCGCAACGAAGCTACCGTCACGCACCACAGTCATACCCAGCCCCGCCAATGTGTCGGCAGTCGACTGATTGATGCTGATGAGACAAGCATGAGCGTTCGGTGGACGCACCACCCGCGCGTGGAGCATGCCTGGCAGTTCCATGTCGTGAAGAAACCGGTAGCCGCCCGTAACCATTCCATCAATGCCGCGCATAGGAGAAGCAGCGGGGCTCGCTTTCGGGGGAAGGAAAACTGCGTCCGGATCAACCGGGATTTGAAGATCCAGATCTTCTGCGAAATCGAGCAACGGAATTGGCCGGTTACGCCCCGGCCCCCGCAGTATGCCGTCCGTCAGCGTCCACTCGCCGACCTGGCTGCCGGTGCGTTCAGCAGCGATGGCGATTGCATGGATTCTCAATGTGGCGGCGGCGCGACGAACCGCCTGGCCACCCTGCTCGACGCTGGTGCTCCCGGCAGTCATGCCCTCATTGGGGCTTCCATGGGTTGAAACTGGCGCCACTTCAATCAAGTGCCGCGGAACAGTCAGTTCTTCGTGGGCAATCTCCACAAGGACGGTCGAGATCCGCTGACCGATCTCGACCTTGCCTGACCGGACAACGAGGCGGCCATCCGCAACACCAAGCCAGGCAGATACGAGCGGAGCCGTGTCGTTCATTTGTCGTCCGCTGCGATGTCGATGGCGCGTAGCACGCGTGGATGGGAGCCACACCGGCAGATGTGTGGCGAAAGCGCTGCCTTCACAGCTTCCCGGTCGGGAGAGGGACTACGCATCAGCAACGCCGTCGCTGCGACGACGAGCCCAGCTGTGCAATATCCGCACTGGGCCGCCGACGCCTTCACAAAGGCTGCCTGAACCCGGGCGCCGGCTTCAGTCCCGCCAATGCCTTCTGGTGTCGTGATCTCCTTGCCAATGAAAGAGGCAACCGGTGTGACGCAACTGTAGACGGCTTCTCCGTCGACCAGGACAGCGCAAGCTCCGCATTGTTCAAGGCCACAGCCGAATTTGGCGCCTTTCAGTTTCAATTCATCCCGCAAGACAAAGAGTAGCGGCGTGTCCTCGTCCGAATGTACTTGCCTCTCTCGGCCATTTATCCTGAGTGCCAAGTCCATTTCTGTTCCTTCAAGTGATACCACAAGTTGATCAAAGGAGACTCACTGCAATTGGCTGCCGCGGGTTTTGCGGTGTCTGGCGTCAAATGCACCTCTCTCCCCTTTGAACTGTGCAAAGAGCAACTCTACCCAATAGATCATCGGCAGATGAATGCGTCCGATCCCCACACCAGACCACATTCCTCCGTAGCGGCCCGGATTAGACGAATGATACCGGCGTGACTGTAGTTCGTTCCAACATACCACCCTGGAATAAACTCTCGAGAATTTACTGTTAGATCGGGCCTGTCCGGATATAGGGCCGTTCGTGATTGCGCTATCAGCGGACGTTTTCGACCTCGTACTTTGGCAACTGCGGCAAGGCGCGCTGGATTGCCAGTGGTCAATCTCTTTAGTGTTGCTTCCAATGCCTCCACACCATTGTGCGCCGTGATTTCGTTGCCCTCGAGTACAATTTTCCACACACCTGCTGTGGATTCTTGCTGGTTTGGAAGATTACGCGATGTGGTGCCCACTGAACTTGTAGCCTGCATGAACTCTTGGTCCCTTGGGGGATTCCAGACTTCGCTTCCAACTTCAGGAAGCTCAAGGGACGGCCAGAGCGTCATAGCCATGTCTGCCAACTTCAAACTCCTGTTCTCGATTTCCATCTCATTCCATACCTCCTTCTTCATAAACCATCGATTCAAAAGCAGGTTTGTGTGATCTTCCAGATTCTTCCGTTTCTGAAGAAAACCCCTGTTGCTGGACGAGATATTGAGGCTCTTCGTCAATAGGGTTAAGTTTCCAAGAGTATGAAGAACTCTACTGCGGGCTTCAGCACTTGGATGGTCCGACCAATGCTCGACATACTGCCCGGTTTCAAATGGCCAGTTCTCAGTCCATGCCTGAGGCAAGACATGCTCAACCCACAAATCTTTGGGTATGGCAGTTCCTTCCGAAAACTTCGTGCGGTGTGCATTTTCCAGCTCCCATAACACATTCTTGATCCTTGTTTGCGGTGCTAACTTGTATGCTGGCTTAGAGAGTATGCCATTACGGAACTCACGGTCACCAGGAAAGCGCGTGCTATCGCCTGTGCGCTCTGCGAAATAGCACCGAAGTGCCTCGACCGATGGTCCATTCTCAATGAAGACTTGCGAGAGGTTTTGAAAGACGCGATTGAGGTTCTTAGCGGTTAACCCTGACAAAGCCCGGCGTACAATGTATGAGTATATGAAGTGATAGAGTTGGCACTTTTCCTCTTCTGGGATGCTGGCAACATTGATCTGCATTGCAACCGGGTAAGCAGTTGTGACCTGCCACGCCGCCAAGTGGCGTCCGAGCCAGTGCAAATCTCTGTCCTCGTGTAAGCGACCTTCGAGCGTCTCATATATCGGTGCATACTTACTTAGTAGTTGGAGTTCGTCCTCAACTCTCTGGAATCTTGGGATACCCTTGGGAACGGTGAAAGCTCTGTATTCGGAATAGAGTTCACGCAGCGAGATCTTTTGGCCCGTCTCCGCGGCAAGTACATGGGTCAAGAAGTGATCGATGCGTGGCCTCGTGGGACGGGCAAAGGGAGCAAGTTCCTTCCACCACTCATGATCGAACGGATCCCATAGGTCCGCATAGAGCGATTCAACTTCGGCGTTTTCTCTTGCGGCGCGATAGAAGATGTTGTTTCGCACAAGGTCCATGGCCAACAATGGCTCGCCCCTTGTATTCAGCGTCTCGAAGATGACCTGCGCATCGTCATCTTCTCCCAGCGTGATGACGACCATTTTCATCCGGTTTAACAATGCTGTTAGCATTGCTTCTAGACGTTCTCGCCTTGCCTCGACGGTGTCTGTCTCATCGCTGATTGTTTGTGCTTGCCCGTCCTCTGTATTACTTTCGCCTAACTCAGAAGAACCGAATTGAGCGAAATAGTCGATCAAGCGATAGAACTCATCATATGCCCGTAATGCACGTAGACCGGTATTCTTGGGAACCCGATTCCCCCAATAGTGCTTTTCATATCGGGACTTGATGGTGTCATATTCGTGCTCGACTAAGTCGTAGAATATGGATTGATCGGATGGTGTCGGCGTTAGCTTGAAGCGTGTAAGTTTGTCAGAATCTTTTGATTTCGGGTTGTTGTAAAGGTAGTCACGAACATGATCGACAACCTCATTGCACCCATGTTTCCTTGCGACCTCACGCAGTGCAGCAAGAAACAACTGAAAGGTGGTCAGACGTTGCTGTCCATCTACAACTTGAACTTTTGGTGTGATCCCGATCTGTGCAGCCGCGCCCATGGAAGCAAGGATTAGTGCACCCATATAATGCTGGAACCGGCTTTCTCCTTCTAGAACCTCAATTGCCTTTGCTTCGACATCCTCCCAAAACGGAACAAGTTGAATGTCATGCCATTGGTATTTTCGTTGATAGAGTGGCACCATGAAGCGCCGGCCTTCGGCTAAAATCACTTCTATTGCATGATCATCAGCCTGCATCCTTCTCTCCCTTTGGTTTTCCAGACCATACACTTGCAGTTGCGGACCAACAGAAAATGTAAAGGACCTACTGCCGGTTACTATATCTCCTTTGATAGGTTGCCAAGTTCTTGTTCTCTTTGCCCACAGAATCCGGGATATGGTCATTGATTTCAAACCACACATGGCGGCACCCTGAACCGAGGAGTGGCACGACAAAAGTGGCAATGATTGTGGCCTGCAAGATGACCGCCTGAAATCACCCGCTACTGAACGGAACTGCTCGGGCAACAACAGTGCTGGAGCTAATCTGCCTGCATTGCCAGTCACATGACTATTCCATAGGGGCAGCTTAACTTGAATTGGTGTGGCGCCAATCCGTCGCACGCGATTCCTCCACTCAAGCGGGGTGATCTGAAGCCGCAACAGCAGGAATTCCTGTTGATGTCAAAGCGAATGCGTTGGGAGGCGATAAGGGTGGCAAAGAGTGAAGCCAGGCAAAGGATACGACTGCTCGGTTGCCACGCCCCGAAATGACCCCGCCATCCGGCCATTCTGAGCCTACTCGAACTGAAATAGATCACCCGCATGGTCGGTGGGGTCATTGCATGCCACCGTAGCAGGTTGCTTCCTCGGAACACTTGAGCGACATGCACATCGTTGTCCACATTGAAGGGCGCAAGCAACCTAAGTCGATTGATCCCGCAGAACCAAACATGAGAATTTCACCGGTTACGAATACAACGCACCTCGTAATTGATCCCCAATCCCCGTCCACTATTCCAGAAGGGCGGATAGACGAAGCACGAGTGGATGCCACCACCGAGGCCGAGATCGCAAAGCAGCAACGGGAAGACGAGGAGGAGGCATTGCAGTACACAGCGCGATACACTCGCAGGGTGCGTCGGCGTCTTGGCTTCTCTCAGGCAGAATTTGCGCGGCGTATCAATGTGCCCCAGCAGACCATAAGCGACTGGGAGCAGGGAAAGCGCGGTCCGACTGGTGCAGCGCGCGCACTGTTGCGCATCCTCGACAAAGCCCCTGAGACTGCCCTCCGCGTGCTGACTTGAGAACAGTTGCTCTACGTTTTGAATGCAGTCGGCAAACGATCCTGTCTTTCCGTAGGTGCGGTCAGCGCAGAAACTGCTCATCCGTCTGCACCAGTCGCATCCATGTTGGGCGAGTACATCTTCAGTGAGAGACTCCTCGGCCGAGCCTCGATAATGTAGCGAAGCTCTTGTTCGCACACTGCCTGCACTGATCACCCCCAACAGGCGGAATTGCACGCGTGTTCAATCACAGCCAGACCGGCACCAGTGCTTCGATTCTGGCCAGCGCCAACAGAGGACAACGGATCACTCGTAACCAATTCACTGAACTCGGGGATTTACTTATCCGCGAACTCCGCCATGTGAAGCAGCAACCGGCCGGGTTCACTCTTGCCCGAAAGATGCGTTGACCAAGGCATCCCGGCAAGTTCGGGTTTGTTTTGCTGGCCTTATGGGCAGCTCACAGCAGGACCGATGCCGCTCAGATTGCAAGCATGTCCCTCATCAACTGAACAGTCGGTCTAACTGGTTCCACCCTTGATCAACTCGAACCCCACATCAAGCACGGGGTTGGTCCTGTGTCCAGACATGGCATCAAGGGCCTTCTTTGCCGCAAGTCTGCCGATCTCAAACCGGTCGGTGGCAATCGTTGTCAATCCTCCCGGCAACACCCTGCCAACCTGAAGGCCGCTGAATCCTGCAACGGCCAGCCGGCCAGGGACACACAACCCGGCCTCGGAACAGTGGAATACTCCACCGACGGCGGCGAGATCATTCGAGAATATCACGGCGTCAAGTTCGGGATTTGCCTCAAGCAACCTGCGCAGCCCTTCCTTGCCTGCGAGGAAATCGGGAGGTTCATCAAAGCACTCCGGCGCTTCGATCAGCAGCCCTGCTTCCGCCAACCGGGCCTTGATAGCCCTGAATCTGTCCGCAGCAGCAAAGTCGTTTGTGTTCCAGCCAAGGTAACCGAAACGCCGGTGCCCCTTGGACAACAGGTGTTCAGCCAAGACCCGGCCCGCCTGCGAATGGTCGAGTCCAACACTCATGTCGATCGGTTGTGCGGAAGCATCCATGATCTCGACCACCGGCACGGGCGCACTCGCCAGTATCGTCCGGGTTCGTTCAGAATGCATAAGATTGGTGATGATGACCGCAGCCGGCCTCCAGGACATCATCGAAACGACCAGGCTTTCCTCCCTTGAAAGACTGTAGTCGGTGATGCCGATTATGCCATTATAGCCTGCCTTGCCCAGTTCGGATGTCACTCCGCTGGTGACTTGCGAGAATACGATATTGCGCAAAGATGGTATGATCACCGCAACCTGGTTCGACCGCGATGTCGCAAGGGATCCAGCGATCCGGTTGGGAACATACCCAAGACGCGTCACGGCACTCATCACCTGTTTGCGGGTCGATGCCGAAACGGCTCCCTTGCCTCTCATGACCCGGGAAACCGTCATTTCAGAGACGCCAGCCTCCTTGGCAACATCCCGGAGGGTACGCCGCTTCTTCGTCTCGTTCATGGCCGCCCGTCCACTTGTTAGCGTCTGACATTCTAACATTGGAAGATTCCGGGTGCGTGCAATAGTTTCATTCCTCAATTCGAAACGGAGGAGACTACCATGCGTACAATCGCAGCAATCTTTGGCGCGCTGACTCTCCTGCTCTCATTCGCGGGGGCATCGGCGCAATATCCTGACCGGACAATCTCGATGCTTGTACCCTTCGGCGCTGGCGGCGGGACTGATGTCCCGGCGAGGTTCTTTGCGGCCGAGATGGAAACCATCCTGGGCCAGAACATCGTGGTCAGCAATGTAGAGGGAGCAGGTGGTACGGTTGGCGCCACGCAACTCTCAAACGCCGATGCCGACGGCTACAATCTTGGATTTCTTCCAGTCGGCACGACTACCACGCAGCCGCATCTCAAGAACACAAGCTACAATGCCGACAGTTGGGCTCCGATCTGCATGGTCAGCCAGGGACCGTTCTATCTTGTCGTTGCGGAAGACAGCCCGGTGCAATCGCTGGAAGACTACATGGCTGCTGCAAATGGCGACGGAATCCGCTTTGCCGGAGCCGGCCCTGGCTCCATGGCGCATGTGGCGCAACTGACACTCGACAACAGCATGGGCATAGAGACCCAGTACATTCCGACCAAGGGCGGAGGGGACATCGCCACCGAGATCAACGGTGGCCGGGCTGAGGCCACGGTCTGGTTCTCGGACTTTGCATCCAGATATGGCTGGCGGGCAATTGCCATCCTGTCCGACCAGCGTTCCAACCAGCATCCGGATGTACCGACCATGGCAGAATTGGGTCACGACGCCCAGGTTTCCGTCTGGTTCGGCTTCTTCGCGCCGGCAGGAACACCGGACGAGGCTGTTGATGTGTTGTCTTCTGCTTGTGAACAGGCTGTCGCAACCGACAGCTTCAATGCGAATATGGCAGGTGCAAATCGCCTGATCCGCTACATGGGTACCGGGGAATTCTCGGCATTCTTCAGGCAAGCCTTCGAATTGAACGGCAAGCTTCTCAAGGACGCCGGACTTATCCGTTAATCGGGAGGAGGGACGGCCGCTCCCGCAAGGCGAGTGGCCGTCTGTCTGTCAACCAGTCCTAAGGCATGAGCCGTTCCCTCGATATCGCCGTTTCGGCGTTTTTGCTCGCCGTTGCCATTCTGCTGTTCTCTGCAACCTTCTCGGACCAGTTCGACGTTCCGACCTTTGGGGGCGACATCGGACCGGCAGCAGTTCCACGGGCATATCTCCTTGCATGGATGACGCTTGCCGCAGTCGCGCTGCTGCAGGCCCTGCGATCCACTCCGGCAAAGGATGCGAAGGCCGACCCACGGAAACTGCTCGGTGTGGCCGTCGTCACCTGCGGAACCGGCTACGCCATGACCGTTATCGGTTTCGTCTTCGCAGCGGTGCCCGGCCTCTTTCTCTTTTGCTGGTTCTTCGGCTACCGCAGGCCATTCCAGCTGGCGATCTTGAGCATCGCCGGACCCTTGTTGATCTGGGCGCTCTTTACCTACCTGTTCGAACTGCTGCTGCCGCGATCACCGTGGTTTCACATGATGTGATCCGCGATGAGCAACCTGATTTCCGCCATCCACCAGTTCGCCAGCTTCGATGTCCTGCTGGCGATCATCATCGGATGCGCATGGGGGACGGTTGCTGGCGCAATGCCCGGCATGGGTACGGTTTCCGCACTGATTGTGGCTCTGCCATTCGCGTTCAGCATGACCACAGAGTCCTCCATGGCTCTGTTTCTCGGGATATATGTGACTTCCGTTTATGGTGGCTCCATATCGGCGATCCTGATCAATACGCCCGGAACACCGCAGTCGGCGGCAACAGTCTTCGACGGCTATCCGATGGCCCGGGCGGGCAAGGCCAACCTGGCAATCGGATGGGCAACACTGTCTTCGCTTGTCGGGGGCATATTCTCACTTGTGGTTCTCATTATTGCGGCACCGGCACTCGCCCGTGTGTCCGTGGCGTTCGGCCCAGCCGCGATTTTTGCGCTCATCCTCTTTGCGTTGACCTGCATCGCATGGGTTTCGGCGGGGAGCACGGTTAAGGGCCTGTTGGCGGGCATGATCGGCCTTTGGCTCACGACGATTGGGCCGGATGACCTCACCGGCTACACCCGGTTCGACTTCGGGATCCCGGCCCTGGCCGGTGGCCTGTCCCTCATTCCGGTGCTGATTGGCCTGTTTGCCCTCTCCGAGGTGTTCCACCGGGCGTCCTTCTACTTTGACTCGAAACCGCCAGACGTCGCCAATGTCGGGTTCCGCCTTCCGCCCTGGTCCGAAATCCGCGTGCGGACGCCGCAATTCCTGCGCAGCAGTGTGATCGGTACATTCATCGGCATTCTGCCCGGCACCGGCGCTACAGCAGCCACTTTTGTGAGCTATTCGGAATTGCGCCGGACATCTCCAAGGAGCGCAAATTTCGGCAAGGGCGAGCCCGATGGCATCATTGCTTCGGAAGCCTCAAACAACGCCGTGACTGGCGGCGCCCTGATTCCGACGCTCGCTCTCGGAATTCCCGGAGACGGTGGCACGGTTGTTCTGCTTGGTGTGCTGACCATTCAGGGCGTGGTTCCTGGATTTGACCTGATCAACAACAACCCGCAATTGCTAACTGGAGCATTCCTGGTTCTGCTGATTGCCAATTTGCTCCTGTTTGCATTCGGCGCCGCCGGAGCGGGCTTCCTTTCCCGTATCATGGCGGTACCGGAACCCTTGCTCATGGGCGGTATCCTGCTTCTTTCCCTGGTCGGAGCGTTCGTAGTTCGCGGCAACCCGGTGGACATCATCGTGGCGGTCATGGCGGGCCTCGCCGGACTGGCGATGCGGTTTGCGGGTTATCCGGTCGCACCTGTCGTGATCGGCATGGCTCTCGGCGGTACATTCGAGGGAAAACTCCGCCAAGGCATGATCAGCGCCCGCGGCGACTTCCTCGAGTTCATTCTCGACCCCCTCGCAATTTCAATCCTGGCTCTGGCCGCACTCATGTTCCTGGTCCCGGCAGCAGGACGGTGGCTGACCCGTAACAAGCAAAAGGACAGTCCAAATTGACACACCCCAATGTGCTCCTGATCGTCACTGATCACTGGCCGGCCCGGCTTCTGGGCGCGGCAGGCCACCAGGTCGTACACACGCCGACCTTGAACAGCCTCTGCCGGAATGGCGTCAGATTCACCAATTGCTATTCCGAACACCCCGTCTGCATTCCGGCCCGCCGGACGCTCATGACCGGGACGTCAGCCCGCACCCACGGCGACCGGCGGTTTCAGGACAGGCTCGAAATGCCCCCGTTGCCAACACTTGCGCAGACTTTCCGGGATGCAGGCTACCAGGCCTATGCGGTTGGCAAGACCCACACCTATCCGCAACGCGACCGCATCGGTTTTGACGATATCCAGCTTGATGACGAAGGCCGCACACTGCACGGCGTGACCGACGACTACGAGATCTTCCTTGGCGACAAGGGATTTCTGGGACGGCAATTCGGCCATGGTATGAGCAATAACGCCTACACCACGACGCCGTGGCACTTGCCGGAGGAGGTTCACGCCACGAACTGGGCAACAGACACCCTCGCGCGGTACATCCGGAGACGGGATCCCAAGAGGCCGGGCTTCTGGTATCTCGGATACCGGCATCCGCATCCTCCGCTGGTTCCTCCTCAGAGAATACTTGAACACTATGCGGGCGTCGAAATGGACCGGAAGGTGGTCGGCGATTGGGCGCGGGATACATCGCAACTGCCCTACCATCTGCAGGGCGTGTCGGCGCGCTCGGTCTATTCGCAACGGGAAGAGGAAGCGGCCCGTCGCGGCTTCTACGCACTCTGTACGCACATCGACCAGCAAATCGGATCCCTGATCGGGACCATCAGGGAAGAAGGCATACTGGATGATACCATCATCATGTTCACTTCCGACCACGGAGACATGCTCGGCAATCACAATCTCTGGGCGAAGCAAACCTTCTACGAGTGGTCGGCAGGCATACCGATGATCGTGATGGGCACCCGGAACTGCCGGCAGGTGGGCTTTGGCAGAACTGATGACCGGCTGGTTTGCCTGAAAGACGTCATGCCAACGCTTCTGGACCTCTGTGGGATACCGGTCCCAGAGTCGGTCGAAGGCCTTTCGATGATCAATGGCAGCCAGCGGGAAACCCTTTACGGTGAATTCGGGGAATCCGGACATTGCTCCCGGATGGTCAGGGACCGCACCCACAAGCTGATCTATTACCCAACCGGCAATACCTTCCAACTGTTCGATATCGAAAACGACCCCGATGAAATGGTGGATTTGTCGCAAGATCGCGGCCAGCGCGAGCGCATCGGGCGCCTGAAGAAACTGATGATTGATGAGTTTTACGGCTCTGACCTGGATTGGCTCAAAAATGGCGAACTTGTTGGAGAGCCGGCACGAACCTTCAGGCCGGGCCCGAACCGTGAGTTGTCCCTGACACGTGGACATCAGTGGCCGGTTCCGCCGGTCAATCCGAAAGGCGGCATGAACTTCTTCCCGGAAGCTCCGGCAGAGGCTGAATGAACCGGACAGGCTGGGATTGGCATCATTCGGCAATTGGGCCGGAAGACCAGAAACGCCGTCAGTTACTCAAGAGATTCACGGGACTCAGCCCCCGGTTGCTGAGACTCGATCAGCCAACCGCTTCGGGTGAGCCAGTCCGTTTGCCCGGCATGTCTTCGCATGTTGCTGCATCAGCCGGCCATGAACCGAACCTGCATTCCAGTACCGGTCTACGTTGCGGCAATGGTGGCCGACAGTTTCAGGCAAAACTCATGTTCGCGAGGATCAGTTGCTCCGGGCAGGTAAAACCTGCCCGGCAGCGAAGAACGCCCCCGCGGCAAGTACGATGGCAGCGCCTGCAGGAAGATCCCAGGTTAGCGATGCGTACAGGCCAATGACCGAAGAGGCCACTCCGATGGCTGTAGCGGCAACTACCATCTGCACAGGTGTGGATACAAAGCGCCGGGCAGCAGCTGCGGGGATGATCACCAGCGCCACTACAAGCACCATCCCGACGATTTTCATGCCTATGGCAACTACCGAGGCAACCAGGAACACCAGGAGCAGGCGAATTCGTTCCACCTTGACACCCTCGACAGCAGCAAGATCCTTGTCGACCGTAACTGCGAGCAGGCTTCGCCACTGCCAAGCAACCAGGATTCCCGCAACTGCAGCCGTGCCATAGATGATCCAGAGGTCCACGGGGCCGACCGACAGGATGTCCCCCAGCAAGTATCCGAGCAGATCGACACGCATGCGCTCCATGAATGAGATCACCACCAGTCCAAGCGCAAACGCCACATGGGCTAAAACACCAAGAAGTGAATCAAGCGAAACGAGTTGGGTACGCTCCATTGATGCCATGATCCCGGCAAACACAACGCAGGTGCACAGGATGGTGACCGTCGGCTCGACCGACATGAGTATCCCCAAGGCAGCGCCGAGGAGAACGGTATGCGAAAGCGCCGCCCCGAAGAATGACATGCGGCGCCAGACAACGAAGCAACCTACCGGCCCGGAAGCAAGCGCCACTCCAATGCCTCCGGCCAAGGCGCGCAGAAAGAAGTCCTCCAAACTTTCAGCCTCTATCCGTGACCGGGAATCGGCTTGCCTGACGCGTCGTGCCGATGGTCATGGGAATGCGCGTAAACGGCAAGCGACTTGCAAACATCCGGGCCGAATAGTGCGGCGAATTCGGGCTCGTTCATGATCGAATGCGGATGGCCGGTGCAGCACACATGGCGATTTAGGCAAACTACCCGGTCGGTCGCCGCCATGACCAGGTGCAGATCGTGGGAGACCATGAGAACCCCGCAGCCCTGGCTGTCCCTGATGTCTGCGACCAACCTGTAGAGATCGCTCTGGCTGGCAATGTCCACTCCCGCAAGTGGTTCGTCGAGAACCAGGAGTTCGGGTTCGCGCAGGAGTGCCCTGGCCAACAGCACCCGTTGCATTTCACCGCCAGAAATGGCCGCCAGCGGGTGGCCAAGGATGTTTCCTGCACCCACGGCCTCCAGCAGCGACTCCAGCTTCCGCGATGTGGCAGGCGTACTCAGAGTCAGGAAGCTCTGAACGTTTAGCGGCAGTGTCCGATCCCGATGCAAGTGCTGCGGCGAAAAACCGACAACCAGCCCCGGCTTGCGTTTGACAGTCCCCGAGTCAGGACGGGCAAGTCCGAGCAAGACCCGGACGAGTGTCGACTTCCCTGCGCCATTCAAGCCGACAACTGTCACGATTTCGCCAGCGCGGACGGCAATGTCGACTGAATCCAGAACAATCCGTGATTCAATTTGAAAACCGACTGCCCGAGCTTCGACGAGGATCTCGGCTTGGTCGAAGTTCCTGCGGGAAGGCTGTTGATCGGCACGTTCTGTCATTGCGATTCCGTAAATGATCAAGCCATATATTTCTTCTTGGAGATTTTGCTCCAACTCACTGCAAAACAGGAGGTCGATATGCGATCTTGCAATTCTACCCGCCTCGGCTCGGGACAAAAAGCCGACAGTTGCCGCTGCCAGGTTGCAGCCAATGGATTGCGTGCAATCAGCACGCGTCACCGGGCAAGTTGCGTGCAGCAAAGCCGGGTTCAAGGACTTCAGACTGCCCCGGAAATTGCGGAAGAGCTTCCGAGACGTGCTCGAAGCGCAATGAAACGGCTCTTTGGCCAAGTTGCTGCCGTGTTCATTGGTATGGCATCCGGTGTGGCATTTGCACATGACGTATCACCGGATGTGGTGGTCAGCATCAAGCCCATCCACTCGCTTGTTGCCGGGGTCATGGGCGATACGGGTTCACCGAAGTTGCTGCTCGAAGGAGCGGCATCTCCGCATACCTACCAGATGCGGTTCTCGGATGCCCAGGCACTCAGCAACGCCGATGTGGTCTTCTGGATTGGCGGCAATCTGGAGACCTTTCTCGAGCGCCCGATTCAAAACCTGAGCGCAGACTCCCTGGTGGTGACACTCGAGGATGCTTCAGGCATCCATCTGCTGCGCAATCGCGAGGGCGGCATCTGGTCCAACGGGGACGAGGCTGACGGTCATGAAGATGAGCACGGCCACGACGATGAGTCCGGTCATGACGCCAGGGAAGAAGATGATCATGAAGACGATCACCATGAAGGCGAAGACGACCACGCCGATGAGCATGATCACGACGCCAAGGAAGAGGATGATCACGAAGACGATCACCATGAAAGCGAAGACGGTGATGATCATGAGGGTGAAGACGGCCACACCGATGAACATGGCCACGACCATGGCGAATACGATCTGCATCTCTGGCTGGATCCAGACAACGCCATCCGGTTTGTCGGGATTGTTGCAGACACCCTCAGCCGGGTAGATCCTTCACACGCTGAATCCTACATGGCCAACGCAAACGAGATGCGCAGCAAGATGACTGAAGCGGTGGCCGCGATGGAGAGTAGGCTTGCCTCTGTAAGGGATCGCCGCTTCATCGTGTTCCACGACGGTTACCAGTACTTTGAGGAGTATTTCTCACTCGCATCGGCAGGCTCAGTTGTTGTTGACCCTTCCCGACCTCCTGGAGCCAGACGCATCTCCGAGCTTCGCCAGGCCCTGGCCGAACACGGTGTGATTTGTGTGTTCACTGAACCCCAGTTTGAACCTGACCTGGTTCAGACAATCATCTCAGGAACTGGTGTGAAGACAGCGGCGCTTGATCCGCTGGGCGCCGAAATCGAGGCCGGACCTGATGCCTGGTTTGAAATCATGAACGGATTGGCAGACTCGATTGCAGGCTGTCTTGCCGACTGATTACGGTCAAACTTGAAGACATGATCGACCGGGCGGTACTGGTTCCGCCCGGTCGTACTGACGCCGGCCGGACCGCTGGCTGGCTTGTCCGGGATTGCGTGCCGGCCGGCAATCCGGATTTTGCGCTACGGGTAATTCTCTCAGACAGGTGCCCATTTCCGACGGCGCGGTTATTGACATCTTCCCATGCCAAGTGAGAGGAAACCCTGAAGCTCAAGGGACCTCGCCCTGCCGGCGCTTCAACGGAGGATCAGGATTTTTTCCGCTCAAGCACAGACGATCGGTATCGGGGCACGATGCCGCGCTCTTTGATCATGGCGCGCCAGAACCAACCGGGTCGGGGATTCCCCAGAGTTCCCCGAATGCCTGAATTCCCAAAAACCACCGGATCGTCCCGATGACCCGGTCTCTGGACAGCCGGTTGGCCGATGCGCTCTCGGCAGTGTTTGCCGTCATTATTCTTGTTTATGCGGCTTCAGGACCACTTGGCGAACTGGTCAGATGGCTCATTGAATCCACCACCAGCGGTTTCGAGGAATTGTCGCGGCGCGACCAGAGGCTCCTGCTACGAAACCACTGGCTTGGCGCAAGCTTCCGCGCCGTCGAGCGCGGTTTCCTGCTGCCTACCGGGCTGATACTCGGTCTTCCGATCCTGTTCTCCTTCGTAATCTGCCTGCTGACACTCCCTGCCGAAGCTTCCGGGCGCTGGGCAAACCGGCTGCTGGCTTGCGTGACCATCGGGACGATCGCCCTGTGGATCACGGCCCTGTTCTCAATCGACGCAGGCCTCTTGCCCCGGGCCCGCTCCATCGACTACCTGCTGTTCCCGGTTGCCACAGCAGTGACCCTGTATTTGACGTGGCGCCATTTCGGCAGCTTCATCGTTGCCTTCTGCCTGTTCTGGATTGTCTATTTCTTCGTGCGCGGCCACCTCCCGGACTGGACAGGCGTCTTTGCAGGCTCGGAAGCCACCTTTGCCCAGAACCTCCGGTCCATGGTCCTGAACTTCTGGTCCCAAACGGGCGGCATATTCGGGCAGCCGCTTCAGGTCGTGTCCGGCAATGTTCTGATCTTCATCGTCTTCGGCGCCGTGTTGATGGCCTCGGGAGCCGGAGACCTGCTGATGAGGGTCGCCAACCGCCTGACAGGAGGACTGACCGGCGGAGCCGCCCATGCAGCGGTCGCATCCTCGGCGCTGTTCGGCACACTCTCAGGCGCCGCAATCTCCAACGTCGTTTCAACTGGCGTCATGACCATACCGGTCATCAAGAGGTCGGGCTTCAAACCGGCCTTCGCTGCTGGTGTCGAAGCGGCTGCATCAACTGGCGGTCAGTTGATGCCTCCGGTCATGGGTGTTGTTGCGTTCTTTGTGGCGGGCCAGATCGGCCTTGAGTACCGCTATATCGTCGTCGCTGCGATTGTGCCGGCCATCTTCTATTACTTCTCGACATTCCTGACTGTGTATTTCGAGGCCTGCCGCCTCGGCATTGGCCCGCTTCCCCGGGAGGAACGGCCGCCCCTCACGGCAACCGAACGCAGGCAGTGCCTGGTGTTCATCATTCCACTGGCCGTGCTGAGCTACTTCCTCTTTGTTCAGCCATCGGTGCCGAAAGCCGGATTCTATGGGTTCATTGCCGCGCTGGCGAGTGCACTGGCGCTATTTCCGGAATTCAGGTCCGTGGAACGCGTCTATCGTGCCCTGGCCAGGGCAGGGAAGATGGCGGCTGTCATCATAGTGATCGTGGCGGCAATCGGCCTCATTGTCGGGCTGATACAGGTATCCGGATTCACGGGGCGGCTGTCCCTGTTGCTGACACAACTGGCCTCGGGTCCATTGTTGCTGACCCTCGTGGTTGTGGCATTGGGCGCCATAGTACTGGGAATGGGACTGCCGCCCGGTGCCACCTACTTCATCATTGTGATCGCACTGAGTTCAGGCATTGAAGCGGTTGGAATACCACAACTGACCCTGCACCTGTTTGTGGTCTTCTTTGCGGTAATTTCGACTGTCACACCGCCCGTTGCGCTCGCGGCATTTGCCGCCGCTCCGATTGCCGGGGCGCCGCCCATGCAAACCGGGCTGCAGGCGGCCAGGCTTTCACTGGCAGGATTCATCATCCCGTTCATCATCGTCTATCACCCGGCGATGATCTACAAGCTGCAGGTGCTGTTCGAGTGGTTCGGCGGCGAGCCTGTAGACTCCGCGGCAATGCTGGACATCTCGACGATCAGCTGGGGCGAATTCGGCTGGGTCATCATCGCTACTGCAATCTCGATCTGGTTGCTGACCTCGGCTCTGACCGGCTTCGAACGACATCCGCTGCGCCTGTACGAGCGCCTCGTCCGCACGGCAGCTGCCATCGGGCTGCTGGTGCCCATCCCTCTCATATCGGTTCCCGCATTGCTAATTTCCATGGTTGCAGTTATCGCCCACAGATTCCGCCGTCCGGCGTAAGTTCCGCCCTGTCCGGGCGGCCGGACAGGTGGCAAAACCATGAACTGGAATGTCAGGGAGTTAACCGGATGCGCAAACTCGCAATTGCCACAGCCGCCACCATAGGCGTCGCCGCTGGTGCTGTCGCACAAGAAACCACATTGAAGATGGCCACAATCGCGCCCAGCCTCGGCCAGGCGGTCACCATGGCCACATTCGCCAACATAGTCACGGACAATCTCGACGATATTTCCATTGAGGTCGCCGCTGGCGGCGCTGCGACCCTGCACATGATGGAGGTCGCCAAGGGCAATCTCGACATGTCAATGACATCGCCGGTCGTCGCAAATCTGATGGCTGCCGGACGGGCGATGTACGCCAATGAACCGGATGCTCCGCAGCTTGCCGAGAATCTGGATCTGCTGATGTGGTTCCCCTACGGCGCGTATCATTTTGCGGTTCGCGCCGACAGCGACATTGAGACGCTCGACGATATTGAAGGTGCAACCGTCTTTCTTGGACCACAGGGTGGCGGCGCCTATAACGCTGCGCGTGGCTGGATCGAGGCAACCACTGGCCTGGTCGTCGGCGAGGATTATGAGTCCATCACCGCAAACTGGCAGACTGGGCATCAGGCGTTTCTTGATGGCAAGGTGGATGTCTACACCATCGGGTGCCTCGACCCATGCGGCCAGTTCATTCAGTTCACCGAGACCGAGGAACTGAGGTTCATCGGTCCTGAAAGTTCCGAGGGCGAAGGCGTAGACAAATGGCTGGGCCAATTCCGATACCGCGAGGACATTCCAGCCGGTTCGTACGAAGGCCAGATGAATGACGGGCCTGTGACATCCTTTGGCACATCGGTAGGAATTGCCGTACGCGGAGATCTTGACGAGGATACGGTTTATCGCGTGACCAAGGCCTTCTGGGACAACCTGGATCAGGTTACTTCGGAAGCACCTTGGGCCAAGGCACTTTCAATCGATTTTGCTGTCAGAGCGCAGGGCGTCATCAAGCTGCATCCGGGCGCAGAACGCTACTATCGGGAAGCAGGCGCCATTTAGGAACTTCAGAGGAGCCGGGCGTTAGCGATCTTTGACGATCACCCCGCCCGGTTTCCCTACGGGTGCCGATTGCACTAACGCACAGCTTTTCGTTTCCGGAAAAGCTTAAGCCGGGAACCAACCTACGGGTGAAACTCCGCCCTTTGACGCTTTCCGGATCACGCGTGGCTCCATCGGAGGGGGATGTGTGGTTCTTCACCGTGCATGACAACGAAAGACGGGTTGCGTGCACGGGCCGTTCGCAAAGTTGATGGCGGGCGCGAATTTGCGTTTCTATTGGCCATGCCGATCAGACGGAGGCATTGCCGGCAAATGAGCCATTGGAATTGGTTCCGGAGCCCCCAGCACATGTCCACCAGAGATAGCAGTCCAGCAACGGAGCTTGAGCAATGAAACGGAAGGAATTGCTCGAACTCGTCACCAATCACGAAAATCTGGGCGTGGTGTTCATGCGCGACGATGTCAATCCCGATATGGTTGCGAAAGAGATGTCTGCCCTCTTGAACAAGGATGGCGGCGTGATCTTGCTGGGCATCGAAAAAGACCAGCAAATCTGCGGTCTGACCAAAAGCCGCGAGGAAGTTGAAGAGTGGGCGTTGAATATCGCCCAAAACAGCCTTCAACCATCGTGCATTCCAGTGTGGACCAGCACCACATTGCCTGGCGGTGCCGTAGTGGGCGCCGTCAAACTTCGTCGGGACGTTCTGGGCAAACCGCATAAGGCAAGACAACGGGGAGCGTGGGTCACGTTCACTCGGACAGGGACGACTACACGTGAAGCAACGCGGGAAGAGGAAGCCAGACTCTACGAGGCCGCCCAGTTCAGCCGCTATGAATTGAAGGCTGTACAGGGCATCGGGATGTCCGGCTTGGACCAGCAACGCGTGCGGAACTACTACCGGGATGTAATTAAGAGGTCGGTGCCAGCCCGAAAAGATGCGGAGGGTTGGCGAATGTTGCTCCTGAACTCGGATCTGCTGGTTGAGGAATACGGCGAGCTTGCCGCATCGGTCGCTGGTGTATTGCTTTTCGGCGAAGATCCCAATCGTCGGCTGCCCCAGGCTGGCGTGACAGCAGTTGCCTTTCCCGGGCCCGAAAAAGACTACAATACTGTCGATGAAGAGATAATTCGTGGACCGCTGACACCACTCATTTCCAAGCGCGGCGAAGTTTTGGCAAAGGGAGTGATCGACCGCACGGTGGAATTTGCTGCGCGCAATATGGGCACCATTGCCTGGCTGGAAGGCGGTCGAAGGCAACGCAAGAAGGAATACCCGATCGAAGCGGTGCGGGAAGCAATTGTAAACGCTGTCGCACATCGTGACTATGCCCGCGAGGGGACCGATGTTGAAGTGTCTCTATACAGTGACCGGCTGGAGGTCATTTCACCTGGGCGGCTCCCGAATGGTGTCACCGTAGCGAAAATGCGGGAAGGCGTGGTCCGGGCTGCCCGCAACGGCTTGTTGAAGGATATTCTGCGCGACTACGGATATATTGAACACTTCGGAATGGGCGTTCGTAACCGGATAATTGAGTCCATGCGGCGCCACAACCAGACCGAACCGGATCTGATCGAACAGGATGATCGCTTCACCGTCAGGCTCTGGAAGTCCCGAAGCAAATCATGAGGAGATGACTCTTCGGATCTTGCAACAGGGCGCCGATGGATCATTCGAGCAAACGAATGCTTGCTGACCGGTTGGACCAGCAGTCCACCCCAACCTGAGCCAGTCCAACGATACCGGACCGCGCGAGTCCTTTCCGGAAAGTGCGAAAGGCGTCTACCAATCGCCGAAGATGGGAAGTTCTCCATATGGCAAGGGCGTGCCAAATGCCCAATTCAATCGACGCGGCATGCCGAATGGAGACCTCACATGTAAGACTCTTCCAGTTCGACCTGCGGGTCGGGCGATCCCGACCAGGTGAATCTATAGCGGGCGCTCCTGCGAACATTTGCGACGAGCGCAGGCCGGAAACATGCAACGCAGACTCCACCCGTCTGCCGCACGCTGGGATAGAGGATTCCACATGACTGTTCTCGAAGCAGTCTGGTCCCAAGAGCTTGGGAGTCGACGTAGCTGTTCGGGTCAAGGCACTTTTCATATTCGCTGTCTTCCCCAATGTCGTGATAGTCCCCTGCGAAGTCCGCCAGATAGTCGTCGTAGGTGACGCTTTCTTTTGTCCAGTCGATTTCTGCGAGCTCGACCGACTTGTGCCACGCCACCTCGGCTTGCGATGTTCCGAGTTCGAAACCGGCATACCAGGCACCGCGGTCCGGGCCATTGAACCGGCTGCCGAGCGGGTGAGCATGCGTAAAGGCTGCATTGATAATGCGGAAATTGGGCACACCGGACACTAGCTCGTCGATGCCGATGCCAGGAAATCTGTCGTTCTCGCTCAACAGACGATCATTGGTCGCGTGGTCCAGGTCAAAGATGCCTCGAAGATGATTATCGTCTTCGGCGATCCGGACGAGCACACTTTCCCCGCCCGGACAGTATTTGGATGGAATGAGCCGGTGCGTATCAAGCTGCCGGACATTGGTGATAGCTGGCCCGCTCAAAGGCTGCCACGCCTGGCGTCAAGGAGTCTGCGTACCGTCGCGAATGCGGGCAACCCTCCCCGAACAAGATACTCTGCTGGCGTCATTCCGGCGAAAATCCTGTTCCTGTTTGGCAACTGCATCCATCGGTCCGCCAACTCTTCACTGTAGAGAATGTTCAGTGCCTTGAAGATGCCGATCAGATAGGAAATGCGGCGTAGCTTGTCTTCCTCTAGTGTCCGTCCTTCTCCCCTCTTCAGCGTGTAGTAGGCGCCGTTCGACACGCCTCCAAGCAGCCGGCGGGCATCGTGGTCACGCATCTTCCAGTTTGCCATGATATTGAAAAAGGCACGTACGGCGTCCGGACTGAGCCGCTGCCGCTCATCTTGATCGGAAAGATCAATTAGCGGAGCGACCTCGTAACGGCCGACCGGGTAGGTTCTCTTGAGGGGCATTTTTTCTCCACTTATGGAGAATAATGTATCCTTATTAGGAGAATGTCAAGTGGTGCGATGCGGCGGCACAGCCAGCGGCCGGACAACTTGGGTCAAGACGCGTAGGCGGGCAGGACCTCCGGTTCCGGGTAGAGCTCGTTCATCGGGATCGAATTGCCGTTCGTTGTCACGATGCGGACATGGCTTCTGTCCATGAGGCGCGGCCTGACAACGCCGCAGGAATGGGAGATGATCTGGACTTCCCTGATGATCCGCCGGCAATAGTTGGCCACCCGGACCGATTTCTCCGCCGGATTCAGCCCCTTCTGGAGCCTCGGATTGTGTGTGGTGATGCCCGTAGGGCAGGTATTCCGGTTGCATTTGAGGGACTGGATGCATCCGAGGGCAAACATGAAACCGCGCGCCGATGTGACAAAGTCTGCACCGGCTGCCAATGCCCATCCAACCTCGGCCGGCGTCGCGAGCTTGCCTGAAGCCACGAGCCGGATGCGGTCCTTCAACCCGAACCTGCGCAACACATTTGCGGTCAGCGGCAACGCCTCTTTGGCCGGCAGGCCAACATTGTCCATGAGAGGCATTGGAGCGGCCCCCGTACCACCATCACCACCATCAACCGCTATGAAGTCCGGCGCGCATTCAATTCCACGGGCATGTATCCTCGCGCACATTTCTTCAAGCCAGCCGAAATTGCCCATTACCGACTTGAAGCCAACAGGCTTTCCCGTCACCTGCCGGATATGCCCGATCATGTCGAGAAGCTCATCAACATTGCGGATCTCCGGATGACGGTTCGGCGAGATTGAATCCTCGCCTTCCGTAATTCCGCGGATCGCAGCGATTTCGGCAGTGACTTTGGCGCCCGGTAAAATCCCGCCCTTGCCGGGTTTGGCTCCCTGGCTCAATTTTAGCTCGAACATCTTAACCCGTTCATGTGCCGCAACTTCCCTCAATCGGTCGTCGCAGAGGTTCCCGTTGCCGTCCCGCACGCCGTATTTTGCAGTGCCGATCTGAAAGACGATGTCACACCCGCCTTCAAGATGGTGCGGCGAAAGGCCACCTTCGCCTGTGTTCAGCCAGCACCCCACTTCGGCTGCGCCCTTTGACAGAGCCCGGATGGCCGGTGTCGAAAGTGCGCCGTAGCTCATCCCCGAAATATTGAAAAAGGATGGCGCGTTGTATGGCTGGCGGCACTGCTCGCCGATCAGCATGGGAACCATTTCAACCGCGTCCTCGACAAGTGTCGGAAACGGACAGTTCACGAATATGACCGTCCCGGGAGGCGAGAGGTTCTTGGTGGACCCAAATGCAACTGTATTGTCCAGTTGCCTTGATGAGCGCTGCACCCAGTCGCGCTCGGCTCGGTTGAACGGCATTTCTTCGCGATCCATGGCGAAAAAATATTGCCGGAAGAACTCACCGAGCATTGTGAAGAGGTAGCGGAATCTGCCGAGAACCGGATAGTTGCGGCGGACCGCATCCCGGGTCTGGCTGACATCAATCACATAGAGCACAACGACCAAAGCGACCGCCACGCCGATCACGAATATGAACAGCGCCGAGAGGAATTGCAGGCTTCCCATCAGCAAATTGTCGATGAACATTGCCGTGACCTCCCTCTGGTATGATCCGAAGCCAGGCCTGCAATATCAGCCGGCAGGCACCGGACGCTGCGACTGCCGGCCGTTCGCCGGTGACAGGTTCCCGGTCGCGCTACTCAATGCCGAGAGCGGACAGCCTCTCTTCGACCTTGGCAATATCGCCGGGATTGTTGACCTCCCAGAAATGCTTGTGCTCAGACTCCACCTCGACGCACAGAACATCCATGCCGTGCTCAAGAAAGCGGAGTTGTTCCAGCCCCTCGCAAATCTCCAGCCTGCCGGGGTCTTGCCGGTTGTACCAACGCAGCGACTCTGGCGTGTAGGCATAAACCCCGGCATGAAGATAAACCGGGCAAGCATCATCCGTAATGAAACCCTGCCCCGTCCAAGGGATCATCTCCTTTGAGAAATAGAGGGCCCTGTTGCTTGAATCGAACACAACCGTGGTGCCGCCTGCGCGGTTGCTGCTGCGGTCCTGCGCAAAGGCCTGGATCATCGAAGGATCGCAGCGGATGACCGGTGTAGCGACGCCAACCCCAAGCGCCGTCCTCATGGTCTCGACGATGCTCTCGACAAAGGATGGCGGAGTCAGTGGCGCATCACCCTGCAGGTTGACCACCGTATCGAAACGGGCTCCCAGCCTTTCGATGGTTGCGCAACAGCGCTCGGTCCCGTTGCGGCAGGACGGGCTTGTCATTACGCACTCGGCGCCAAACCACTCGACTGCGTCGCGTATGCGGATATCGTCGGTTGCGACAACCACCCGGTCAACTCCCGGCACGCTGCTGGCTGCCTCCCAGGTTCGCTGGATCAGGGTCTTTTCCACCCCGGTTGCACCGCGCAGCTTCTCGAGCGGTTTTCCCGGGAAGCGGGAGGATGCGAAACGCGCAGGAATGACGATCAATACGGACAATTTACACCGGACTCAGTTCAGGACACCGGGTGAACCGGCAAGGAATTCCGGATTCTCGTATCCCTGCTTGCCATATTCAAGCTCGCATCCGTCGTCGCGTCTGTGGAGCCATCCACCCGAGGCCGCCAATATAGCATGGCCAGCGGCCGTGTCCCATTCCATCGTCCGTCCCAACCGGGGGTAGAAGTCCGCCTCGTTCGCGGCCATCAAGCAAAACTTGATGGAAGATGAAACGGCTTCAACGCTTGCCACATCGTAGCGCTCCAGCAACTCGGCAACCCTCCTGTCTGCCTTCAAGGTGCGGGATGCAACCACCCGCAGTCCCGAATTGTCACGCAACACCGGATAGTGCTCGGCCGCAATCCCGTATGTGCTCTGGCCAGGGTCTAGCCGACGCTCGATGACTGTCCCATCGGCGCTCGTGCAGAAGTGCCGGCCGAGCGCGGGCGCATGCACCACCCCCTGGACCGGCTTGCCATTCTCAATCAGGGCAATATTGACCGTGAATTCCCGCTTCCCGCGACGGAACCCGCTCGTCCCGTCCAACGGGTCGACGATAAAGAACCGGCCGGCGCTGGCTGTGTGGCTGTCAGCATTTTCCTCACTGACGACCAGGACATCCGGAAATGCCTGTTCCAGCCCTCGTCTAATCAGCTCATCCGCTTCCATGTCGGCAACCGTTACGGGGGTCCCATCATCCTTCCAGATTGTCTCCAATTCGGGCGCATCGAAGGCATCAAGTATCAGGGAGCCGGCCTCAAGAGAAAGATCAATGAATGCCTCCTCCACCGCCGAATAGTCCATACACTTCCTTTCATCATGCAAACGGCATTCCAGCCTCACTACAATTGCTGAACGGAAAGTTGCACCAGAAATCAGCGTATTCCCTGTGACCACGCCGCTCAGGATATTGCGCCAACCCGGATTGCCCGAACTACCCCCATGCAATCCTGAAGGATGACAAAGCCTGAACCGGGCACCTTGCCCCCTGCGAGTGCAATAGCAACGAAACTGTATTGAGACGCAATTGCTGCCGTACCTTGCTTCGTCCTTTCCGGCCACGGATCCCTGAGTTCCGCACTGATCCCCGTCAAAATCGATCATCAGCCCAATCTTTGACAGAATAGTACAGTACCTTGATGTAAACATATTGGCGGTCGATCCCTTCAGGTTGGAAGAACTCCTGCACACAACGGAGTTAACCCCTACAGGAGGAAACAATGTCTTTACTTCGGTATTCGGCTCTTGGCCTTGCCCTGAGCACAGCAGGAGTCGTGTCCTCGACTGCCGGCGAGATTACGATCGCAACCATCAACAATGGCCACATGATCACGATGCAGGAACTGACCCCTCATTTCGAGGAGGCAAACCCCGGCATTACGGTCAACTGGGTGACCCTGGACGAGGGCATCCTGCGCCAGCGGCTCACGACCGACATCACAACCAAGGGTGGCCAGTTCGATGTCATGACAATCGGCATGTATGAAACACCGATTTGGGGATCGCGCGGCTGGCTGGTCCCGCTGGAATTCGGGGACGCTTACGATGTGGAAGATGTCTACGACGCCATCCGCGGTGGCCTGAGCCACGAAGGCACCCTCTATTCGGCACCGTTCTACGGCGAAAGCTCCATGATCATGTACAACAGCGAACTGGTTGCTGCGACTGGCATGACCATTGAAGACAACCCGACATGGGACCATGTACGAGAGGTTGCTGCGGCCATCACCGACAAGGACAACGGCATCTACGGCATCTGCCTGCGCGGCAAGCCCGGCTGGGGTGAAAACATGGCCTTTCTTGGAACCATGGCCAACTCCTTTGGCGCCCAGTATTTCAACATGGACTGGACTCCCGCATTCGACTCGGAAGCCTGGCAGAATGCAGTGCAATTCTATGTCGACATGATGAACGAGTCCGGGCCTCCGGGTTCGGAGTCGAACTCGTTCAACGAGATTCTGGCACTCATGAATGAAGGCAGGTGCGGCATGTGGATCGATGCCACCATCGCCGCCTCGCTTATGACCGATCCGGCAACATCCAAGGTCGCCGGAAAACTGGGCTATGCTCAGTCCCCATATGCGGTGACCAAGAAGGGCGCAAACTGGCTCTGGGCTTGGGCGCTGGCAGTTCCCGCCGGCACAGCCAACCCGGATGATGCATTGAAGTTCGTCGAGTGGGCAACCTCCAAGGAGTATATCCGGCTCGTTGGAGAGACCAAGGGTTGGAACAACGTTCCCACAGGTAGCCGCAAGTCGACGTACGAAGTTCCTGAGTTCCTGGCAAAGACCGGCTTCGCCGAGGCCGAACTGAAGGCGATCCTGTCGGCCAATCCCAACGATTCCACGCTGAATCCGTCGCCCTATGTCGGTGTGCAGTTCGCGACCATTCCTGAATTCCAGGCAATCGGGACCGCAGTCGGCCAGCAGATGACCGCGGCGCTTTCAGGCGAAATCACGGTTGAGGAAGCGCTGGCCAACGCCCAGGAAATCGCCGACCGCGAAATGCGAAAGGCCGGCTACTACTGATCGAAAACGGCCTGTCCATTCGGTTGGCCGAGCTGAAAATCTAACTGGTTCCGGCGCATGACGCGCCGGGACCGCCCCGAGGAGGATAGCAGGCAATGTTGAGCCCCAGTCTGACAAGATGGCTCCAGGCCCCTTCCATCATTCTCCTGTTTCTGTGGATGATCGTTCCCCTGACAATGACGGTCTATTTTTCGACCATCCGCTACCAGTTGCTGGCTCCAGAGAGAACGGGCTTTGTCGGATGGTCGAACTATGAATTCTTCTATACCGACCGTGGCTTCTGGCCAGCAATCCAGAACACATTGGTACTGGTCGGTCTTGTTCTCTTGGTCACGGTTGTGCTTGGACTCGCCCTTGCAGTCCTGGTCGACCGGCCATTTCGCGGCCGCGGCATCCTGAGAGTTCTGCTGATCTCGCCCTTTTTCATCATGCCGACGGTCAATGCGCTGGTCTGGAAGAACATGATGATGAATCCGATCTATGGCGTCTTTGCATCAATCTGGCGTTTTTTCGGTGCTGAACCGATCGACTGGCTTTCAACCATGCCGCTCTATTCGATTGTACTGATGATCAGCTGGCAATGGACGCCATTTGCTTTCCTCATCTTCATGACCTCACTGCAATCACAGGATCAGGAGCAGAAGGAAGCCGCGACCCTTGACGGCGCCGGGTTCTGGTCGCAGTTCTGGAATCTGACGCTCCCGCATCTTGCGCGTCCGATCGCCATTGTCATCCTGATTCAGACGATCTTCCACCTTTCCGTATTTGCGGAAATCTTCGTCACCACTGGTGGCGGCCCGGGCTATGAATCCACCAATCTGACCTTCCTGATCTTTACGCAGGCTCTGTATGGATTCGATTTCGGGGTGGCGGCCGCTGGCGGTGTGATCGCCATCATCCTGGCGAACATCGTTGCGCTTTTCCTCATCCGTGTAATCGGCAAGAATTTGACGGTGTGACGACAATGACCGACAAGGAAAAAGATGCCCTCAAGCACAGGATTGCCGTCGTTACAGCCTGGATCGCCGGCTGCCTGTTCTTCTTCCCCATCTTCTGGATGTTCCTGACAGGCTTCAAGACCGAACAGCAGGCAATCACCATTCCCCCGCAACTGTTCTTTGTACCGACACTGGAAAACTACACACTGATCAACCAGCGAACGGACTATTTCGCCTTCGCCTGGAATTCGGTTGTAACCTCCGTCGGCGGCACGCTCCTGGCAATGCTGATCGCCATTCCGTCTGCCTACGCCATGGCATTCAACCCGGGACGCTGGACGAAGGACATTCTGCTCTGGATGCTGTCGACCAAGATGATGCCGGCCGTCGGCGTGCTGATGCCGATCTACCTGATTTGCCAGCAACTGGGGCTGCTGGACACGACGTTTGCCCTGGTCGTAATCTTTTCGCTGATGAATCTGCCGATCATCATGATGATCCTGTTCAACTATTTCCGGGAAATTCCGAAAGAGATACTAGAGGCGTCGCGTATGGATGGCACCTCGACATACAACGAGATAACCCAGATCGTGATGCCGCTCGCCTGGGGCGGCATTGCCTCCACATCGCTCCTGTCCATTGTGCTCATGTGGAACGAGGCATTCTGGTCGATCAACCTGACTTCGAACGATGCTGGCACCCTGGTGGCGCTCGTCGCCAGTTTTGCAAATCCGCAGGGCCTCTTCTGGGCAAAGGTCTCCGCCGTCTCGACCCTGGCTTGCGCCCCGATCGTGGTGCTGGGCTGGCTGACCCAGAAACAGCTGGTGCAAGGCCTGACGTTTGGCGCAGTGAAATAGGTTCCGGCATGTCGATCATAGCTCCTGAGTACGAATATGTGGACCGGGCAACCGAGTCCATTCGTTACCTTGAGCACGGCTGGCCAACCAGGCTGTGCCGGTGGCACAGTCATCCCGAGTATGAACTGCATCTGATCTTGGAAACCCGTGGTGAGGCCTTCGTCGGCGACTATATTGGCGAATTCGAACCCGGAGACTTGTTCCTTACCGGCCCTGACGTTCCGCATAACTGGGTAACAGACGCCATAACCCATCCCGAACCCGTGATGGTACGGGACATGCTCGTCCAGTTCAGCCGCGAGAGCATCGATACGCTTTCAAAGGAGTTTCCCGAATTCGAAGAAATGGGCCCGATGTGGGAGTTGGCACGTTCAGGAATTAAGTTCGAAGGCTTCGACCCGACCTTTGCGCGGGGCCATTTCCAGCGCATTCGCAGCACCAGAGGGTCCGAGAGGATTGTGGCGTTTCTGAGGTTTCTGGTACGCGTCAACGAACATGCCGAGAAACGCGGGCTGTCCGTGGTCCAGTTCAGGCAACCTTTAGGCACATCGAGGCATGCACGCATTGCGTCGGTTGTGGACCACATTACCGAAAACTATGCTGGCAGCATTTCCCTGAACGAAGCCGCCGACATGGCCGGAATGAGCACAGCAGCGTTTTCGCGCAATTTCCAGAAGGTGACTGGCAACCGGTTCGTGGAGTTCATCAACCGGGTCCGGGTCGGTCAGGCCTGTTCGATGCTGTATGCTACCGACACCCAGGTGTCGGCGATCTGCTTCGATGTCGGCTTCCAGAATCTTGCAAACTTTAACCGGCAGTTCCTCAAGATGAAGAGAATGACACCATCCGCCTACCGCGAGAGTGCGCGCCAAGGGCTCTTGCGCTCGCAAGGGTCGCCAAAGTGACCGGGAACCGGAACATGAAACAATCGTCCTGGCCGCGCAGAAAAGCCAGGATCGGATTTGTACATCTGGGCTACGGCGCATTCCACCGCGCACACCAGTCGGTCTATGTCGACGATTACATGGAGATCACGGGCGACCTTGAATGGGGAATTGCCGCAGTGAACCTGCGTCCCTCCGAGTCGGACTCCTTCCGCCGGTCGCAATCTGCCCGGGATGGCTATGTGCTGAAGACATCAGCCCCTGACGGAAGCCGACAGTTGCGCATGGTGCGGCCACACCTGCAATTCGCCGATTGGTCCCTGAACAATGCCGAAGCAGAAGCGTTGGTTGCCCTGCCCTCCGTTCATGCAATCACAATGACAGTCACCGAGAGCGGCTACTATTTGGATGAGGACTGGTCTCTTGACACCGCTGATCCGTTCATTGCCGCTGAGATTGAAGGGAAGGCAGGCCGTACGGTCTATGCCTTTCTTGCAGCCTCGCTGGAGTTGCGCCGCCGTAGCGGCGGCGGCCCCGTCACGCTGCTGTGCTGCGACAACATCCGCTCCAACGGTAAAGTTCTTAGACGCAATTTCCTGCACTATCTTGAGCTTCGCGGCCTGCACGAACTTGCCGCTTGGCTGCAGGACAACGCCACTTTTCCCTGTTCGATGGTGGACCGGATAACACCCCGTACGACCCCTGAACTCGAGGCTGAAGCCGAATTGCTTGCGCCCGGCCGCTACCTCGCCCCCGTTCAGGCCGAGGACTTCGTCCAGTGGGTTCTGGAAGACAGTTTTGCCGGACCGTTCCCCGATCTTTCCAGATCAGGCGTCCAGATCGTCAACGACGTGAACCCCTATGAGGAAGCCAAGATCAGAATACTGAATGGTGGACATCTGGGGCTGGTTTATCTCGCATTGTTGGCCGGCCATAGTACTTTTGATCGGGCGATTGCCGACCCGGAGCTTCGGACGCACTTCTTTCGGTGGGAACACGAGAACGTCCTGCCGGGACTGACGCTGGATCTGCCTTTCGACAAGGCCGGATATCTGGACGAAGTCGTGGCGCGGTTTTCGAACCGGGCTATTGCCGATCAGCTTGAGCGGATCGGCATGGATGGCTGGTCCAAGGTCTCGACCTTCATCCGGCCAACCCTGGAAGGCTGCCTCAGCCGCGGCATTTCACCCCGCCATGGCTATGCCAGCGTCGCGAGCTGGTATGTGTATGCGCGCAGGTTTGCAGAAGGCCGCACCAGCATTCCCTACCATGACCCCTATTGGCCCAGCCTGAAGCCTCTTCTGGCGCCAGGCAACGAAGAAGAATTTGCAAGAACGCGTGCACTATGGGCGGACCTGCCCGTTGCCCATCAGGAATTCGTTCCGGGCATTGTTCGCGCCATATCGGAGATGGAAGAAAAATGGCCAGCGTAACCATCAGAGAAGTGGTCAAGTCCTTTGGGGAGGTTCAGGTTGTTCATGGCATCAACCTCGACATCGCCGATGGCGAGTTCGTCGTGTTCGTCGGTCCTTCCGGTTGCGGCAAGTCGACACTGCTTCGGCTTATCGCCGGCCTTGAGGAGATTTCGGGCGGCAGCATTTCGATCGGCGCGCGCGAGGTCAACGAAGTGGCGCCATCGAAACGCGGTGTCGCAATGGTCTTCCAGACTTATGCTCTCTATCCGCACATGAATGTCTACAGGAACATGGCGTTCGGCCTCAGACAGGCGGGAACACCAAAGGACGAGATTGACCGGCGAGTGCGCAATGCAGCAGAAATACTGCACATTTCCGAGTATCTGGAACGGACCCCCCGGGCACTGTCAGGCGGACAGCGCCAACGGGTAGCGATAGGCCGGGCCATCGTCAGGGAACCGGAGGTATTCCTGTTCGATGAACCGCTTTCCAATCTCGACGCGGCACTCCGGGTTCAAACCAGGCTGGAGATTGCGCGGCTGCATGGGCGGCTGTCTACAACGATGATCTACGTGACGCATGACCAGGTCGAAGCAATGACACTGGCTGACAAGATCGTAGTCCTGCGCGACGGCAGGATCGAACAGACCGGCTCGCCCATCGATCTCTATGAACGCCCGGGGAATACCTTTGTTGCACAGTTCATTGGCAGTCCGAAGATGAACTTCTTTGCCCCTTCTCAACTAACCGGAAGCGCCCCCGATGCGCTGCGTTCGATGAGCGATGCAGAAAGGATTGTTGGCATCCGTCCCGAGCATTTGCGTCAATGCGAAATCGGGAGTGGCCTGATCAGCGCCCGGCTGGAACTGGTCGAACAACTGGGCGAGTATTCGCTTGTGCACATGATCGGCGACAACGGTCTGGAGTTCATCACAAAGATGGAGCATCCCCCGAGCGTCAACAAGGGCGACACTCTGGAGTTCACGGCCCGGGACGAGTTGGTGCACCTGTTCGACCGGAAGTCCGGAGCACGGGCGGCATGAAGGCCTTGCAACGGGTTAGGCCGGGAAGAAACCGGAACTCGGATAACTCGGATACACTAATTTGCTGACGGTGCCGGTCTCCTGTATGATCCTTGACACTGGGCTGGTCCGACCGGCGTTCCGCCGGCGAACCAAACCTGCAACCTGGCAAGGGCCGCCCTGCCGGATTGCAGTTGCGGCGGAAACGCCCGGCACCTGATCAGGGACCCGCAGGCGGCACTTCGGCAGCAACCCGCAGCGGAGGATTGGACATGGACGATTCCGCACTGGGAACACGGGACAAGCGCGGAAACTGGCGTCCCAACCGGCCGAACCAGTATGCACCGGTTTTCATCTGGCCACCCAAACCCCGCGAGATCCTGAAGTTTGTGTTGGGGTACCCGGGCTACTTCCTTCCCTGGAATCTGCTGTTCGCTTTCATTGTGCTCGGCATATGGATCTACCTCACTCCAGACATGGAGACTATGAAGACCCTTTCAGCCGACTGGATATTGTTCATCCTGATCCGCAATTCGGCGCTCACCGCGCTTTGGTACGGCGCTTTCCACTTCATCCTTTATGTGAAGCGAACCCAGGGCCGGAGCTTCAAGTATGACGGCAAATGGCCGGACGAGAAAAAGAACGACACCTTCGTGTTCAACAGTCAACTGGCCGACAACCTTTTCTGGACTTTCGCCTTCGGCACGCCCATCTGGACCGGCTTCGAGGTCACTGCGCTCTGGCTATATGCGAATGAGCTCGTTCCCTATGTCGATCCGCGCGAAAACCCCGTCTGGTTCATTTTGCTCTGGATGCTGATCCCGCTTTACAGGGAATTGCACTTCTACCTTATTCACCGCCTGATTCACTGGCCACCGCTCTACCGGACGGTTCACAAGGTCCACCACTACAACAATAATCCAACCCCTTGGTCAGCCATTGCCATGCACCCCGTCGAGCAGTTCCTCTACTTTTCGGGGGTTGTGATCTACTGGGTAATTCCGGCCCATCCCATCCATTCGATCTTTCACCTTGCCCATTGCATGCTGGCATCCGCACCCGGCCATGTCGGTTTTGACAAGGTGGTTGCGGCGGATGACAAGTTGATCGACATGCCTGGCTACCACCACTACCTTCATCACAAGTTCTTCGAGTGCAATTATGCTGACGGGGTCGTCCCGTTCGACCGGTGGTTCGGCACGTTTCATGACGGCACCAGGGAATCCGAGCAACGGCTGATGGAGCGGCTGAAACGGCGGAACGCGGGAAGCGCCAGCGGGTAGCACCAGATCGCCCAATTCCATCCCGGCTCATGTGAAGTTCCTACCGTCTGCCCTTGAATCCCGAAGGTCACGATGCATTGCCGATCAAGCCAGACTCCGGCCGTGTACGGATTGATCCTGCTGTCCTTGCCTACCTTTGGTCCTGGGCAGATTCACGTGCTCCCTCATCCAGTTCGATTGGCCAATGACCAGCGGTCATTCCGGCCTGGCCATGGTCGGGCCTGTTGAACTGTAACGAACCCGCTCCAACTATTGCGTATTTGAGACACGTGTAAGTTGTTTCCTTGCGAACAAGGTGCAGATAATGTAACTATCCTGTATCTGTAATGCAGGATAACTGAGATGCCTTTGCACCTTGTTGGCGAAACAACCGGCAAGGCCCGAGCGCACTACCAGGCGAAAGCGGGCAAGTGGGTTCACTTGATGCGCGGGATCTACCTGGATGACGGCGACGACATTGACCAGGCCGTCCATCGGCATGCCATTCGTATCGCCCGCTATCTTTATCCGCGCACGTATCTGGCCGCTGCCAGCGCCGTCCTGTTGGGTCCGACCGCTGACGGCCGGTTGTTCCTGAGCGGGCGACGGAACCAGCGCACTCGCCTGCGGTCCCTGGAAATCATCCAGAACCAGGCGCCGGAACATCCCTCGGTTGTAGACGCCATCGTAGATGACGGCATGGGCGAATTCGGCATTGCAGTATCGTCAATGCGCCAGCGTTTCCTCGAAGCCTTCCGTATGCGCAGCGAACACGCTGCATCGATGGATGACAGCATGCGCCAATCGATCGCGGAAAGGCTTGTGGACGAATTTGGCGATGCCGGGGCTGCGGCGCATCCGCTATGGGCACTGGCCAGGAAAAACCAATGGTATCGAGAAGGCAAGTTGGCTGAACGTTACCTCCTGCGCTGCCCGATTGCAGCGCCGCTGCGCAATGAAGCGGCCCTGGACCTCATCGTCGCATGGCATGGTCTACCAGTGGGCAATCTCATGCATGACGGCCTTGAATGGAGTTGGCGATCAACCAGCTGGGATGGCCCGCCAGTGGTCCGGCAGCCGGCGCCCGGCAAACTACCTCCTTTCATCCGCTCGCTTCTGCCAGAGGGATGGCTGGAACGGGTCCTCGACAATCGTGACGAGAGGGCAGCACTGCGCACCGGCAAGCGTTACTTGTCAAACATCACGATATTGGAGAGTCAAAGTGAACTGCTTGTTCCACCAGCTGACATTCTGACGGCGCAACTTGCCAGCTTCACGCAGAACGGCAGCTTCTTCGGCCGCTACGAAGGTCCAGGACGAGGCGATACCCAGCAGGAATTCGAGCACAATCTCGCGCAACTGTATGCACACGCACAGATGCCGAGGATCCCGGGGATCCAGGTCAAGGCGCCAATGCATCTCGATTGCAAGGGTGCGCTGATACCGGCCACCACCTTACCGTTCACCCATATCCTCAAGCCTGCAGTGACGGGAGTCTTCGAAGCGTTGCCAGTCATCGAATGGCAAGCGCTTGGGTTGGCCGCCGCCGCCGGTTTCGAAGTTCCGCAATTTGCCCTGGTAGCGATGCCGGATGGCATGCCCCCGGCGTTGCTCGTCGAGCGCTTCGACATTCGTACAATTCCAAACGACCAGCGGTTCAAGGCAATGGAGGATTTCGCTTCCGTCTTGGGCATGCCCCCCGAGGACAAATATGACAGCACCATCGAACGGGTCATGAAAGCGATACGTCCACTTTCTACCGAACCCTGCACCGACATTCTGAAAGTGCTGAAACGCGCCCTCTTTGCCTGGTTGATCGCCGATGGCGACATGCATCTCAAGAATTTGGCACTTCTCAAGATCGCCGAGCCAGGCGCCCGGCAATTCGGGTCGGTACGCCTGGCGCCGCTCTATGATGCAGTAACCACACGGGTCTTTCCGGGTCTCAAAACAGACCGAATGGCCCTGAAACTGAACGGCAAGGATGACAGGTTGCGGCGGGCAGACTTCCGAATTGTTGCCGGCAACGCGGGCATATTGGCTGCGGATGCCGAGGCAGCGTTCGATGAAGTGGCTTCAGGGATCCATGTCGGCCTTGAGCGCATGAACCTGCCCGGCATCGTGTTGGGTCACCCGCCTGTTGCCGAGGCGGCAGAACGGATGCGCTCCATTGTCAGCAAACAACTTGATGGATTTGCCTGAATTGCCGGCATTCCGATGCCCATTGTGGATTTGATCGCATATAGTTTCTGTCCAATGCCGGCCTGGATTGGCAGCATCTGCCGTCCGCACATCGATATTGCAACAACATGAAACGGGAATTCGACTACATCATCGTCGGAGCAGGTTCTGCTGGATGCGTCCTTGCCAACCGCCTGTCTGCGGATTCCTCGGTAGAGGTTTGCCTGATCGAGGCGGGTTCAAGGGCCGGTTCCATTCTCATTTCCATGCCGGCAGCGCTCACGATGCCGATCGAGCGCAGCAAGTACAACTGGAAGTACTCCAGCGGACCCGAACCTTGCCTCAATGGCCGCCACATAGGCCAGGCGCGCGGCCGGGGACTGGGCGGCAGTTCGGCAATCAACGGCATGGTCTTCGTCCGGGGGCATCCGAAGGACTTTGATGGTTGGGCAGATTTCGGCATCAACGGATGGTCGTTTCTGGACTGCCTGCCCTATTTCAAGCGCCTTGAAACCTGCCATGGGAGCGCCAATTCCATGCGCGGCACGGAAGGTCCTGTCAGCGTCATTGAAAGCGCAGCAGGACACGCATTCCATGAACAGTTCATTGAAGCCGGAGCACAGTGGGGACTCAAGCAGGCGCAAGATTACAACGCTGGTGGAATGGCTGGCACCCACATCACACAGGCAACCATCGACGAAGGCGTCCGCTGCAGCGCTGCCCATGCCTATCTGCGGCCGGTTAGACACCGCAATAACCTCACGATACTCACGCACCACTTTGTTCATCGGGTGCTGTTCAGGCAGGGACGGGCGGCCGGGGTGCATTGCTCCTCGCTTTTCGGTGATTCAGACCTCCGTGCCTCCAGGGAGGTTATTCTATCCACCGGTACGATCGCCTCGCCGCAGTTGCTGATGCTGTCGGGGGTCGGCCCTGCCGATCATCTCCGCAGGCACGGCATAGATGTGGTCGCCGAACTACCCGGAGTCGGGCAAAATCTCCAGGATCACGTCGTCGCTCCTCTGCGCTATTCCTGCAATCAGCCCGTGTCTCTCAAGAACCGTCTGAGGCCGCTCGGCCGCGCCAGGATCGGGCTCGAATGGCTCCTGCTCAAGCGCGGACTTGGCACTTCGAACTTCTTCGAGGTCGGCGCTTTCTTCGGCAGCGGAACCGGGGAGCGGTATGTCAATCTCCAGCACGAGTTCCTGCCGCTGCTTGCCGACTTCAGGGACGGGAAAGTGGTTCTGGGAGACGGCTTCCAGTATTTCGTCAGTCAAATGCGGCCGCACAGCCGCGGGACGATAACGCTCAATTCACCTGATCCCCGCGCACATCCCCGGATCATCTTCAACTATCTCGCAGACCAGCAGGACATCAGGGAGATGATTGCCGGTATCCGGCTTACCCGCGAAATGGCTGCCCAGAGGGCATGGGACCGTTTTCGCGGCAGATCGTTGGACCCTGAACTGGACAATGCGGCAGACAGCGGCATCCTGAGCTGGCTCAAGGCGAACGCAAATACCGAGCACCATCCGGTTGGAACCTGCAGAATGGGAACCGATCCGCTGGCCGTCACTGATGGAACCGGCCTGGTCCATGGCACAACTTCGCTGAGGGTCGTTGATGGGTCTATTCTCCCAAGGGTGCCAACCGCCAACATCCAGGCACCGATCATGATGGTAGCAGAACGCATTTCCGACGCGATCGTGAGACAAGGGCAATTCGGACGAAAGGACGCGGCCTCGCTGCACCCGTCAACGGCGGAGAACCGGGACAGCCAGGGATCACCCGGGACACGGAATGTACAGGACGGGATCGAGAGGTAGCGAGCGCAATTGACAGGAGCGCCGGTCAACCCGGTCCGGGTCTCCAGTTTGCTCCGGACAATCAGCCGGCAACGCGCAGGGTAAGGTTCAATCGGCCACCGGCCGCAAGTGTGGGCGAACTGCCAAACTTGATCCGGTCTATCCCGTGATGGAGCAATCTCGCTGCCCCGCCCATCACGACAACATCTCCTGAGCGAAGCCAGACAGACTCTGTCTTGCCGCCCCGTGTTTCATTGCCAATCCGGAACAGGGCGTCGTCGCCAAGGGAAATCGACACTACGGGCCATGACAGATCGGCCTCATCCGCATCCCTGTGCATGCCCATGCGCGCGTTCTCGGAATAGTAGTTGATCAGGCAGGAATCCGGCTCTCTCGAACAGTCGGCTGCCCGGCGCCAGACCTCCATCACAGAAGCAGGAATCTGCGGCCATGGCCGGCCGGAGGGATGCGCCCGCTGATAACGGTAGCCAGCACGATCGCTGATCCATCCCAGTGCCCCGGCAGAGGTCATGCGAACAGACATTTCCTTGCCGGAAGGCGTGACAGGCCGGAACAAGGGAGCGTCACGCGCGACTGACCTGGCGTCCTCAATGATGCGCTGCTGCTCGGCCCCGGTCAAGAAACCGGCAAGGATCCTGAACCCGCGAATGATCCGTTCGGCAGATGCAGATTCCAATTCCCCGCCAGTCGTCATGCAGCCGCCCCGGCATTCATCGGCAGTGTATCATTTGGGTAAGCCTGGTACAGCAGATTGCGTTGCTGCGATGAACTTACGCGGCAAAGGAAGTGTATCATTTGGGTGTGCCTGTTTCTTGATGGATTTATGACACGCACCTATATGCTCCTTCGTGATGGTTACCGCCATCTCAACAATCATTCAATTTGCGGCTGGGCCGCGAGTGGGCAGAACCGCGAAGTCTGCCAAAGAAAAGGAAGAACGCCATGAGCAAGGTTATCGGAATCGACCTCGGCACAACCAACTCCTGCGTCGCCATCATGGACGGCGCGCAGTCGAGGGTCGTGGAAAACTCCGAAGGAGCAAGGACAACTCCCTCGATCGTTGCCTTTACGGACAACGAGCAACTCGTAGGACAGCCTGCCAAGCGGCAGGCGGTCACGAACGCCAGCAATACGATTTTCGCCGTCAAGCGGCTCATCGGACGGCGGGTTGATGATGCCGATCTTGAGAAAGACAAGCAGAACCTCCCCTACGAAGTCGTTGATGGCGGCAACGGCGACGCATGGGTGAGGGTCAAAGGTGAGAATTACTCGCCGTCGCAGATTTCCGCAGCCATCCTCCAGAAGATGAAGGAAACCGCAGAGAGCTACCTCGGTGAATCGGTTTCCCAGGCGGTCATCACTGTTCCGGCCTACTTCAACGACGCGCAGCGGCAAGCGACAAAAGACGCCGGCAAGATTGCCGGGCTGGAAGTGCTTCGCATCATCAACGAGCCAACTGCTGCTGCGCTTGCCTATGGTCTCGACAAGAAGGAAACCAAGACGATCGCAGTCTACGACCTGGGCGGCGGAACATTCGACATTACCATCCTGGAAATCGATGAGGGACTGTTCGAGGTCAAGGCCACAAACGGGGACACCTTCCTCGGCGGCGAAGACTTCGACATGACAATCGTCCGCCACCTGGCCGACCAGTTCAGGAAGGAGCATGGGGTCGACCTGACCAAGGACAAGATGGCGCTTCAAAGGCTCAAGGAAGCCTCCGAAAAGGCCAAGATCGAACTGTCTTCCAGCCAAGAAACCGAAATCAACCAGCCCTTCATCTCGATGGACCCCAATGGCGGGCAACCGCTTCACCTGGTCATGAAACTGACGCGGGCCAAACTGGAGAGCCTCGTCGGCAGCCTGATCAAGAAGTCGCTGAAGCCATGCGCAGCCGCCCTTAAGGATGCTGGCCTTTCCAAGTCGGACATCGACGAGGTGGTCCTGGTCGGCGGCATGACCCGCATGCCGAAGGTGGTTGAAGAGGTGTCTGCGTTCTTCGGCAAGGAGCCGCACAAGGGCGTCAACCCGGACGAGGTTGTTGCAATGGGTGCAGCAATCCAGGCCGGCGTGCTCCGCGGCGATGTCAAGGATGTGGTTCTGCTGGATGTCACACCGCTGTCGCTTGGCATCGAAACCCTGGGCGGCGTGTTCACCCGGCTTATTGAGCGCAATACGACAATCCCGACCAAGAAATCCCAGATCTTCTCGACGGCCGATGACAACCAGAGAGCGGTTACCATCAGGGTCTTCCAGGGCGAACGGGAAATGGCCGAGCACAACAAGCTTCTCGGCCAGTTCAATCTTGAAGATATTCCTCCAGCCCCGCGCGGCATGCCACAGATCGAAGTCTCGTTCGACATCGATGCCAACGGCATCGTCTCGGTAACCGCAAGGGACAAGGGCACCGGCAAGGAGCAGAAAATCACGATCCAGGCCTCCGGTGGACTGAGCGACGATGAAATCGACAAGATGGTCAGGGACGCCGAGGCAAATGCCGAAGCCGACAAGGAGCGCAAACTGCTGATCGAAACCAAGAACCATGCCGAGTCGCTGATCCACTCGACCAAGCGGGATATTGAGGAGCATGGGGACAAGGTTGATCCGGCGACAATCGAAGCGATCGAACTGGCCTCTAAGGCGCTGGAGGAACAGCTTGCATCCGACGATGTCGAGAAAATCAAGGGCGGAGTCCAGAACCTCACGGATGCCGCCATGAAGCTCGGCCAGGCAATCTACGAAGCCGAGGCGCAGCAACCTGATGCCGGAGATGGAGCAGCCGAAACCGACGCCGGTACAGGTCAGCAAGATGATGATGTCGTCGATGCCTACTTCGAGGATGTTGAAGAAGGCAAGGAAGACAAGAAGGACTGACGATCCGGATCGGGTGCAGAAGTTCCATCCCCGCGAGTGCTGAATGGACAAGCGCGACTTCTACGAGACGCTGGGGGTCCCTAAGGGGGCCTCCGGCGATGACATCAAGAAAGCCTTCCGGCGCAAGGCGCGCGAGTTGCACCCGGATCAGAACAAGGACGATCCGGACGCAGAGGCCAAGTTCAAGGCCGTCAACGAAGCCTACGACATTCTAAAGGATCCGCAAAAGAAGCAGGTGTACGACCAGTTCGGGCACAGCGCCTTCGAAGGTGGAGGACCATCAGCCGGGGCTGGCGACTTTTCCGCCTTTTCGGATGTATTCGACAACATATTCAGCGATTTCATGGGCGGGGGCCGCCGGCAGTCGGGGCGGAACCGACCCAGCCGGGGATCCGACCTCCGCTACGATCTTGGGATCAAACTCGAGGAGGCCTTCAAAGGTGTCCGCAAACGTATCACCATACCAGGTTCTGTCAGTTGCGAGGCCTGCAACGGAATGGGAACCGACGCGGGGGTGGAACCCAGTACGTGCCCCACTTGCTCGGGTGCTGGCAAGGTGCGGACTCAACAGGGCTTCTTCACCCTGGAGCGCACTTGCCCGACATGCAGCGGGCAGGGCCAGGTCATTCGCGATCCGTGCAAGAGTTGCGCTGGCGCAGGGCGGGTGAAACAGGACTACAGCGTCGATGTGGATGTTCCCCGGGGTGTCGAGACCGGATCCCGCATCAGACTGAGCGGCAAGGGAGATGCGGGCCATCGCGGCGGACAGCCGGGAGACCTCTACATTTTCATCAATGTTTTGGAACACCCCGACTTCAGGCGCGACAGAAAGGACCTGCTGCATGTCGCCAAATTGCCAATGACAAGAGCTGCTCTCGGCTGCGACATTGAGGTCCCAACTATCGACGGCGGAGCAGCAAAAGTCAGGATCCCGGCTGGCAGCCAATCAGGCAAGCGCCTTCGCCTCAATCGGAAGGGAATGCCGGTTCTGAGAAGCAGAAGCCAAGAAAGAGGCGACATGTATGTCGACCTCCAGGTCGAAACGCCGACTGATCTTTCCCCGGAGCAACGGCAGTTGCTTGAAAAGTTTGAAGCTCTGGCCGAGCAGCGGCGCACGAAGGAGGAGTCATTTGGCGAAAAAGTCAAGGGCTTCTGGGACGACCTGACGAACTGAGACAGCGCCGCCGTGGCGCTCCTCATTGAGCTTTCCGAGAGTACTGCATGATCTTGATTTCCGAATTCATGGATGAGGGCGCCGTCGCTTTGCTGCGGCAACATCACGAGGTTGTCCATGAAACCGACCTGCCTGACCGGACAGAGGCCTTGGGCGAACTGATCCCCGCTGCAAGGGCCCTGATCGTCCGGAACAGAACGCAGGTGACGGCCGACCTGCTGGAACTGGCCACAAACCTTGAGTGTGTGGGCAGGCTGGGTGTCGGTCTCGACAACATAGATCTGGATGCCTGCGGCAAGCGCGGGATTGCGGTCTTTCCTGCCAGCGGCGCAAACGACCGGAGCGTGGCCGAATATGTGGTTGCTTCGTCAATGATCCTCTTGCGCGGCGCCTTCCTTTCAACTGCGGCCGTTATGGACGGCAAATGGCCGCGTCAGGACTGTGCCGGTCTTGAGATGGAGGGACGGGCAATCGGCCTGGTGGGGTTCGGCTCTATCGGCCAACTGGTAGCCAGGCTGAGCGCAGCGATGGGAATGAAGGTGCTCGCCAGCGACCCGTTCCTCGCAACTGGCGACCCTGCCTGGCAGCTGGCGGAACGGCGGGAACTTCCGGACCTGCTGGCAGAGGCTGACGTGATCAGCGTTCATGTTCCGTTGACCGCTCACACGCGGCACCTGATCAATTCGGAGAGCATTGCGGCCATGAGACCAGGGGCAATTCTCATCAACACCGCCCGCGGCGGCATAGTCGATGAGGATGCTGTGGCCGCAGCGCTCAAGTCGGGCCGCCTGCGGGGCGCCGCCCTGGATGTGTTTGCAACCGAGCCAGTCACCAAGGAATACGCCTCCAGGTTCGCAAACGTCCCCAACCTGCTGCTGACGCCTCATGTCGCTGGAGTGACAGTCGACTCCAATTGGCGCGTGAGCATGATGATCGCCGAAAAAGTGATGGCGCATCTGGAACAATCCCAATAGGGAGTGCCCCGCTGTGATGCCGGAAGGACCAATGACCACATCCACCGATGCCCAGATTGTTGACTGCCTCAAGGCAAACCGGATCCGGTTTGCAACTTCAGTCCCATGCAAGCAGCTCGCCGGTGTCATCGAACTGATAGATCAGGCAAACGACATACTTCACGTGCCGTGCAACAAGGAGGATGAGGGCATGGGCCTGTGTGCAGGGGCGCATATGGGCGGCATGAGATCCTGCATCATCATGCAGAACACGGCGCTCGGCGTTGTTGTCAATTCGCTTGCAACATTGATTCAGTTCTACCACATCCCGCTCCCCATGCTCATCAGCTACCGAGGGGAAGTGGGCGAGAAAGTCGCATGCCAGGTTGAAATGGCCCTGCATACAAAGGCTATCCTGGCTCAGTTGCACATTCCAACCTACCACTTCTCGGACAGCCGTCAGGCCGGTGAACTTGATGGCATCATCCGTCATTGCTTCATGTCGAACAAGCCTGTTGCCGTGCTTGCCGACGCCAGATTCTGGGACTCTGCCACGTCATGATACGATACGATGTTTTGCAGGAGATACTCCCCCTGCTGAAGGACCGGCTGGTCGTATGCAATATCGGCTCGCCGTCCCAGGAACTGTTCGAACTGCTGGACCAGCCATCGAACTTCTACATGCTTGGAACCATGGGCCTTTGCTCCTCGATCGGACTTGGACTCGCCTTGGCCCAGGAGAAAACCGTCATCGCAATTGATGGCGATGGATCGGTTCTCACCAATCTGGCAACACTGAGCACGATCGCCAACAATCCTGCATCCAACTTCATCCTGCTGGTCATCGACAACGGAAGCTACGGATCAACAGGAGATCAGCCGACCTACACTGGCGGCAAGACATCTCTGGCGGGCGTGGCCCGGGCGTGCGGATGCGAGAATGTTGTCGAAGTGCAGGCGGAAGATACGGCGGACGCATTGAGGGAAGCAATTGCATCCAATCGCATGACCATTCTGGTGTCGAAATGCGAGTCCGGAAATCGGCAGGTGCCCGTCATTCCCTTGGATCCGGTGGTCATCATCGACCGGTTCATGAAGCAGTCCCGAAGCAGCGCGGATGTCTGAAGCGGCTGCCTGAACCGCCACCAGCCACCTTCGGATTTGAACTTGCAGTGACCTTGGCCCGTCATCCGGCGGGCTGAAACCACTTTTGCGAATCAAAGAACCCGGAAATGGCGGGCAGCCTGCGTTCCTCATGGGCCCGGTTTCAGGGCAGGCTTCCCGACATGTTTCAACCCAAACGGAATGCAAGATTTCAATGAGTTCCGGCAGCACACCGCCGCAAATGCGGTGGAGTCAAGGCCTCCAGTTGCATATACCTGATCGCGGATGGCCAAGCTGCCCGTGGTTGAAAGGGTGGGGGATACATTGCCGCGCGATATGACGGCGCTCAGCCCGATGATGCTCCAGTATCACCGGATCAAGGAGCAGCACCGCGACGCTCTCCTGTTCTACCGCATGGGCGATTTCTATGAGTTGTTCTTTGATGATGCGGTTGCAGCAGCGGAGGCGCTCGACATCGCTCTGACCAAGCGCGGCAAGGCCGAAGACCGGGACATTCCCATGTGCGGGGTTCCGGTCCGCTCCGCCGACAGCTACTTGCAGAGGCTCATTCGACAGGGATTCAAGGTCGCCATCTGCGAACAGACGGAGGATCCTGCAGAGGCTCGCAAACGGGGGAGCAAGTCGCTTGTTGCCCGCGAAGTTGTCAGGATCATGACACCGGGCACTCTCACCGAGGACTCACTGCTTGATGCCCGCCGGCATAACTATCTTGCCGCAGTGACTTCTATACGCGACCGCTGGGCAATTGCCTGGTCCGATATTTCCTCCGGCGACTTTCACTGCATGCCGTGCCCGGCTGCATCGTTGAGCCACCAGATAGCGCGCATTGCGCCCGGGGAACTCATCATTCCCGAAGGTGCGGAAGACCGAACCGGGGACCTGATCGAGGAATTCAACATTCCAACGACACCGCTGGCGCCGATCCATTTCGACAGCACGGCTGGCGAACGGCATCTGCTTGATCTCTTCAAAGTGAGGTCGCTCGAAGCGTTTGGTGATTTCTCGCGGCCAGAACTGGCAGTTATGGGTGCTGTCGTTTCCTATCTGGAGCTTACTCAGAAAGGTAACTTGCCACTGCTGCGTCCCCCATCCCGCCAGAGGGCTGGGCTTTCGATGCAGATTGATGCCGCCACACGCCGGAACCTGGAGATAACCCGGGATCTATCCGGGGATCGTTCCATGTCGCTGGTGGGCACGATTGACCGGACGCGCACGGCAGCCGGCGCCCGGCTACTTGAAGTTCGTATCTCCGCTCCCTCAACGGATGCAGAGTTGATCGGCAGGCAGCTGGATGCAGTCGAGTGGTTTGTGAACAATTCCGAGCCACGCCGCGCCATTCGCGACGAGCTTGGCAGGATCCCCGACATCAACCGGTCCCTGTCGCGCATTTCCTCCAGCAGAGGTGGACCCCGGGACCTCTCCGCAATCAGAACGGGCCTGTCGTCGGCGCGCCTTGTCAGGAGCATCTTTGGTGATGGGCAACTCCCTGCTGTTCTTGACGAACAACTGCCACTACTGGACCTGCTCCCCGAAATAGAGGCGTTGCTTGAAGAAGCCGTTGTATCCGAACCGCCCGTCCAGCTCAGGGACGGCGGTTTTGTGGAATCCGGCTACGATACCGAACTCGATGAAGTGCGTCAGCTGCACAAAGACGGGCGCTCGGTCATCGCCGCAATGCAGTCCGAGTACGTCGAAGAAACGGGCATCGCCTCGCTCAAGGTCAAGTTCAACAATGTTCTAGGCTACTTCATCGAAACGCCGGCTTCGCACGCCGAAAGGATGCTGGCCGAGCCACTGTCCTCGACCTTCTTCCACAGGCAGACAACCGCCAACGCCATCCGTTTCACGACAACCCGGCTTGCAGAAACCGAGTCCCGAATTCTCAACGCCGACGACAGCATTGCGCAGATCGAACGACGGATATTCTCGGAACTGTGCGACCGGATTATGGATGCTGCCACGGAGCTTGCGCAAGTCGCAGCAACTCTGGCTGAGATTGATCTGGCTGCTGCTCTGGCGGAACTGGCCGCCGAATGTGACTGGACCCGTCCGGTAGTCGATGACAGCGGAGTACTCGACATTGCCGCTGGTCGACACCCGGTTGTTGAGAACGCACTGAGAAACTCGGGTGCGCAACAGTTCGTTGCCAACGGCTGCAGCCTCTCCGTGTCAGGCGCAACGCCTTGCATCCGGATAATCACCGGGCCAAACATGGCAGGCAAGTCGACCTATCTCCGGCAGAACGCGCTCATTGTCCTGCTGGCCCAATCCGGGTCATTTGTGCCGGCAGACTCGGCGCATATTGGCCTGGTATCGCAGCTTTTTTCGAGGGTCGGAGCCGCAGATGAATTGGCGCGTGGCAGGTCGACCTTCATGGTTGAGATGGTGGAGACGGCTGCGATCCTGAACCAGGCCGACCAGAAGGCGTTGGTCATACTTGACGAGATTGGCCGCGGAACGGCCACCTATGACGGACTTTCCATTGCCTGGGCAACACTGGAGCAGTTGCACGAGGTCAACAGGTGCAGGACCCTGTTTGCGACACACTATCACGAACTGACTCACATGGCCCAACGGCTGGATCGCGTCGCGCTCTCGACGGTTGCCGTTCGCGAATGGGAAGGCGAAGTCGTCTTTTTGCATGAGCTTCGCGATGGGGCAGCCGACCGTTCTTACGGAATCCAGGTAGCGAAACTGGCCGGAATGCCTCCGAGTGTAGTGACGAGGGCGCAGGAAGTTCTCGACAGGCTGGAACAGGGCCAGGACAGCCAAAAGAGCCGGGCAGAGTCAATGCTAGCCGGCCTGCCCTTGTTTGCTGATCTGCTTGAAGCTTCCGGTTCGCCAGTTGCACACGCTCCCAGTGCCGCCGAAGAACACCTCCGAAAGATCAGGCCTGACGAATTGAGCCCGCGCGAAGCGCTTGATCTGGTCTATGAACTCAAGGACATGCTGAACGATGGGTGAACGACCTATTGCACGGGTGAGGCAGCGCCCTGCTGCTCAACCTGGACATCCTGAACCGGCGAGCCAGACGACACTCCGACCTGAGCAGGCCTCAGCAGCCGATCGTGCATTGTGAAGCCGTCAGCCATAACCTCGAGAATTGCGCCTGATGCGATATCTGGTGAGGGTGCCTCGAACATCGCCTGATGAAGTTTGGGGTCGAACGGATCACCTCTTGCCGGGCTAACTATCTTGACGCCGTGACGCCCAACAGCGTTCAACAGCTCCTTCAGCGTGAGTTCGATCCCGTGGATCAGTGCCGAGGCATTCTCCCGCTGCTGGTCGTCAACGGAGTCGAGGGCCCGTTGTAGACTGTCGTGAACGGGCAGCAGATCCCGCGCCATCCTGGACGCACCAAACCTGGATGCCTCCAGCTTGTCGCGCTCCGCAATTCTGCGGGTGTTCTGGGCATCAGCAAGCGCTCGCTTGTACAGATCATCAAGTTCATCGAACTTCTCTTGTGTCAGGCCGTCGCTCGGCTCCTCCTGCTCGTCCTCACCGGACGGATCCTGGGGGGCTTCATCAGTGACGGAGTCCGCAGCATCCGATGCGACCTCCGCAGTGCCTTCCCCTGACTTCGGATCCTCTTCTGCAGCATCTTCAACCTTGTTCCCGGAATTCAACTCTTCCTGCATCTTGTCCCTATTCCTCATTCACGCCGTTCCGACACAATTCGTCCGACCAGTTGGGCGGTGCAGTCGACGATCGGCACGATCCGGCCGTAATTGAGCCTGGTCGGACCAATGACGCCGACTGCGCCGACAATCCGTTGATCGTCGTTCATATAGGGTGCGATCACGAGAGTTGAACCGGTAAGGGAGAAAAGTCGATTTTCTGATCCGATGAATATCCGGACACCCTCTCCCTTCTCGACGAGTTCAAGAATATCTTCAATGTCACGCTTGCGTTCCAGATCGTTGAAGAGTTGGCGGATTCGGTCCATGTCTTCGTCATTCGTGCCACTGTCGAGCAGATTTGCCCTGCCCCGCACGATCAGCCGTTCATGCCGCGACTGCTCGGAATCCCATACCGCAATACCGCGTTCAACCAGTTCGCTGGCGAGCTGATCAAGCTCCATTCTGCGTTTCCTGATCTCGTCGCCGACCAGCTTGCGCAACTCACTGATGGAGCGTCCTCTTGCCATCGAATTGAGGAAATTCGCCGCCTCCCGCATTGAGGATGGAGTCTGGCCGGCTGGCGGATGGAACACCCTGTTTTCCACCATCCCGTCCTCAGTCACCAGGACCACCAGGGCGCGCCCGTCGCTCACGGGCACGAATTCGATGTGCTTGACCGGTGCATCGACTTTCGGCGTCATCACCAGGCTTGCTCCCCGGGTCAGGCGGGACAACACTGACCCCACCTTTTCCAACCGTGCCTCCACATCCGCAGTGCTTTCGTCCGCGACCGACTCGATCAGGGTCCTCTCAACGTCCTCAATCTGGTTGATTTCTAGCAACTCATCAACGAACAAGCGCAGGCCGCGCTCGGTAGGAACCCTTCCAGCGGACACATGCGGGCTTTCCAGCAAGCCAAGAAATTCCAGATCCTGCATCGTATTACGGATGGTCGCAGACGATAGTTGCCGCTCCATACCGCGGGCCAGTGTGCGCGACCCGACCGGGTTTCCGTTCTCGAGATACAGTTCCACGAGGGTTTGGAAGACCTCTCGGTCTCGATCTGACATTTCGCCGAGTGGCTGCCCCGTGCTGCTCATCTGCCTGACCGGAATTTCCACTGAGACTACGTTGCTAAGCGCAGTGGCGGAGCTAGTCAACGAGGATGCACTTTGGCGCCAGTTTCCCTTCGTAGCCGTTGTTGCAAACAACCAACAGATTGGATCATCCCCGCGGGGCGGGGAACACGACCACAGAAGCAGGTTGTCGATAAAGCGTTTCGGATCATCCCCGCGGGGGCGGGAACACCATGCCGGCACGAATCGATGCGGCCAGGTCGACGGATCATCCCCGCGGGGGCGGGGAACACAAGGTCTGGAAGATCTCCCGATCCCTGTCTGACGGATCATCCCCGCGGGGGCGGGGAACACGCCAAGCCCGAAAGGCCGAAGGCTGTCTTGCACGGATCATCCCCGCGGGGCGGGGAACACTTGAAGAAGTACCGATACAATCACTTCCGTTCCGGATCATCCCCGCGGGGGCGGGGAACACGTCGCATAAGACGCGTCAAGCACCTTTACCAGCGGATCATCCCCGCGGGGGCGGGGAACACTTTCAAGCAGAAGTCATGGCAGGGTTTCGGATTCCATCATCCCCGCGTGGGCGGGGAACACTTTCAAGCAGAAGTCATGGCAGGGTTTCGGATTCCATCATCCCCGCGTGGGCGGGGAACACGCGCACCGGCGTATCCATGAGAAGATGGATGACGGATCATCCCCGCGGGGGCGGGGAACACCTACCAATCGACCGTATTCCCGCACATGCATGCGGATCATCCCCGCGGGGGCGGGGAACACACTGCCGCAGCTCGTTCAAATGTCGCATCCGACGGATCATCCCCGCGTGGGCGGGGAACACTCCTCACAATTGAAGTCGATGCCGGTGGCTTCCGGATCATCCCCGCGGGGGCGGGGAACACACTGGCAGGCTGGCAGTTGCGGCTACCAACGGCGGATCATCCCCGCGTGGGCGGGGAACACGGCCGTGGCAATGTTCCGCTCGACTGATTGACCGGATCATCCCCGCGTGGGCGGGGAACACGAATTCCGCAGATCCCGCAACCTGGCAACCTGCGGATCATCCCCGCGTGGGCGGGGAACACTGGGCAACGCCATCGGCTTCGATCAGTTGCGCCGGATCATCCCCGCGTGGGCGGGGAACACATGGCGGCGGTTTCTTCCGCCTCGCCATCCAGCGGATCATCCCCGCGTGGGCGGGGAACACGCCGCTACGTCCGTTGCTGCCCATTCGCCGCGCGGATCATCCCCGCGTGGGCGGGGAACACCTCATAGAGCGCGTCCTGCGCTCTTTGGCTGTCGGATCATCCCCGCGTGGGCGGGGAACACCCGGACAACAGCGCCTACCAGTTGCTCCGGGTCGGATCATCCCCGCGTGGGCGGGGAACACATTCAACGCGTGATGGACCGGACCCATGATGTCGGATCATCCCCGCGTGGGCGGGGAACACGTGCCGGCCACGACCGCGTTCTGGTCAAGACCCGGATCATCCCCGCGTGGGCGGGGAACACTGTGGCATCCAACTACAACGAATTGGATATGGCGGATCATCCCCGCGTGGGCGGGGAACACGCCAAACTCGCGTGCGCAGGTGCGCTCCCAGTCGGATCATCCCCGCGTGGGCGGGGAACACTGTGGCATCCAACTACAACGAATTGGATATGGCGGATCATCCCCGCGTGGGCGGGGAACACGCCAAACTCGCGTGCGCAGGTGCGCTCCCAGTCGGATCATCCCCGCGTGGGCGGGGAACACTAGTAGATGGCCGCGTAGTGCCTGTGCACCCACGGATCATCCCCGCGTGGGCGGGGAACACGTCCAAGCGGCATACGGCGCCCGCTCTTTTGCCGGATCATCCCCGCGTGGGCGGGGAACACATGTCGGGATGAATGTGGCCGCGCACAGGCGGCGGATCATCCCCGCGTGGGCGGGGAACACCGTTGGATCGGTTCCGGCAATATCGCCGTCCCCGGATCATCCCCGCGTGGGCGGGGAACACGCCCAGGCTTTCGGATCGTCGATCGCACAGTCCGGATCATCCCCGCGTGGGCGGGGAACACCAACCAGGCGTCGATCATTATCAAGATTTCGCCGGATCATCCCCGCGTGGGCGGGGAACACCAAATTTCTGTCAGTTGTCGAATGCGCGACGCCGGATCATCCCCGCGTGGGCGGGGAACACCGGACTGCCCTGAGCGCTCTCAAGCGTCGGGCCGGATCATCCCCGCGTGGGCGGGGAACACAATCAAGGAAGATGAAAGTGTGCTTGGCATGTCGGATCATCCCCGCGTGGGCGGGGAACACTGCCTTATCACTTCCCTGGTCGCCTCGATCCACGGATCATCCCCGCGTGGGCGGGGAACACAGGCTGATATGAAGGGAAACAGCATGACCACACGGATCATCCCCGCGTGGGCGGGGAACACAGCGAATCCCGGCGGAAACGGCAGTTTATCGCCGGATCATCCCCGCGTGGGCGGGGAACACTTCCCGTTCTTGCGCGCAATCGACAAATAAGACGGATCATCCCCGCGTGGGCGGGGAACACGCCACCGATCCGCTCATCGAGGAGGCTGACTTCGGATCATCCCCGCGTGGGCGGGGAACACGGCTCCCAGTTCACGTGTGGTTGATTGGATGGCGGATCATCCCCGCGTGGGCGGGGAACACTTTCCAGCGTCTATAGGCCACATAACCAGTGACGGATCATCCCCGCGTGGGCGGGGAACACGTTTCTGCCCGCTATTCATGAACGGCAGCAGTCGGATCATCCCCGCGTGGGCGGGGAACACTGGCAGTGAGCATTGTCTCACTGCCACACTGACGGATCATCCCCGCGTGGGCGGGGAACACCTCTGGGCACGCTCGCAGTCAAATACGACCTCCGGATCATCCCCGCGTGGGCGGGGAACACCTCTGGGCACGCTCGCAGTCAAATACGACCTCCGGATCATCCCCGCGTGGGCGGGGAACACCTTGCCAGTAAGGTTGGTGTTGGTAGTCATTGCGGATCATCCCCGCGTGGGCGGGGAACACTTGTCAGACTGCACAAAGTCCGGGAACAGCATCGGATCATCCCCGCGTGGGCGGGGAACACTCCCTGGTGGGCACGGATTGTATGTCAAGCGCCGGATCATCCCCGCGTGGGCGGGGAACACTCGGCACGAACGTCTCGACCAGTTTCTGCCCGCGGATCATCCCCGCGTGGGCGGGGAACACAATCGCGACCGCCTGCATGTACTGGCCGATTACGGATCATCCCCGCGTGGGCGGGGAACACGTTTCTGCCCGCTGTTCATGAACGGCAGTAGGCGGATCATCCCCGCGTGGGCGGGGAACACGAATGCGCCGTTCGCCTTGAGCCAGTGGATGCCGGATCATCCCCGCGTGGGCGGGGAACACTCAAGGTCGGCGATAATGCGGTCAGTGATCGCCGGATCATCCCCGCGTGGGCGGGGAACACGTAAGCATGGGTGACGCAAGCGATAGGGTAGCCGGATCATCCCCGCGTGGGCGGGGAACACCCGTGCCGCCCGGTTAGCCCCCGTGCCGTCGTCGGATCATCCCCGCGTGGGCGGGGAACACTTCCTGGGCGGCGGTCCCGAAGGTGATAATGCCGGATCATCCCCGCGTGGGCGGGGAACACGTGGGTTTGACCTGTCGCACAGGGGTATATGTCGGATCATCCCCGCGTGGGCGGGGAACACAGTTCCGGCTCCTGCCAGTAAGCGGGCATTTTCGGATCATCCCCGCGTGGGCGGGGAACACTGCTGATAGTAAGCCTCTTCCAGGCTAGTTCCCGGATCATCCCCGCGTGGGCGGGGAACACGTCCACTTCACCCGCCGCATTGGAGTCGGCGTCGGATCATCCCCGCGTGGGCGGGGAACACGCCATGACGCCGATCATTGCGTAGATCATCCGCGGATCATCCCCGCGTGGGCGGGGAACACACCGCGTGATTCTCCTGATAGAGTTCGGCTACCGGATCATCCCCGCGTGGGCGGGGAACACGAGTTGAGTTCGGTTGATATTGACCTCCAAATCGGATCATCCCCGCGTGGGCGGGGAACACACCTTCAATGCCCAGCCAATGCAATCGAAATGCGGATCATCCCCGCGTGGGCGGGGAACACAATCCACAATCACTGCGTCACCGAGTACGACACGGATCATCCCCGCGTGGGCGGGGAACACTGAGAAAGGCACGATATGACCATACTACCTCCCGGATCATCCCCGCGTGGGCGGGGAACACTCATCTACCAGATTTTCATCAATCAGTGATTGCGGATCATCCCCGCGTGGGCGGGGAACACGCGCAGTGTCAGATTGATGTCCCAGTAGGTAGCGGATCATCCCCGCGTGGGCGGGGAACACGGCACCAGCACCGACACCTGGCAACACACCGCCGGATCATCCCCGCGTGGGCGGGGAACACGCAAGAGCAACCAGTGTCAGGGAGTCAATCGCCGGATCATCCCCGCGTGGGCGGGGAACACTAGGGTGCTTCAACTGCGACCCGGCAGGCGTGCGGATCATCCCCGCGTGGGCGGGGAACACTACGTGTCCGGGATCCGGTTCGTGTCGGGTGCCGGATCATCCCCGCGTGGGCGGGGAACACGCAGCCCGGCCCAAGAACTGGTGCCATTTCAACGGATCATCCCCGCGTGGGCGGGGAACACTCCGGATGCGCGTCGATCGGCACGACGTAATACGGATCATCCCCGCGTGGGCGGGGAACACAGATCCGGCCGTTCATGCATCAGCCCTTTGAGCGGATCATCCCCGCGTGGGCGGGGAACACCCAAATTGACCAAAGCGGATGCCATCAATGTGCGGATCATCCCCGCGTGGGCGGGGAACACACCCTGAACTGAGAGGAACCACAATGAGAATCCGGATCATCCCCGCGTGGGCGGGGAACACCGCGGCCTATTTTCGTCCCCACGGAACCCGGCCGGATCATCCCCGCGTGGGCGGGGAACACTCTTTCTGTAAGGTTTTGAAATATCAGACGAAATAGCCAAGCGCAAAAACTACCGGCATTCTTGGCAAACTCAGTAAGAGCATTACCGCTCCGGGTGCACAACCGCCTGGGGCGCGAAGGCGACTAGTTTGAGGCCGTCAAAATCGATGGGCATGCGCCTATTGCGCCCTACTGTGGCAAAGTCGTAACCCTGATCGTTGGGTGCGGCCCAAGCAACGACCGCATCTCCATCAGCGATAAGCGCCACTACCTCGGACCAGATCCGTTCGCGCACGCGCCGCGAGTAGCGCCCGACATAGACCCCAGAGCGAATTTCGAGCAGCCAGACAGCCAAGCGGCCCCGAAGCCTCGGTGGCGCGTTCTCAACCACGATGACCATCATCTCCGCCTCCTAGAGCTTCTGGGAACGCCGGGGCGGACGCCTCGGGCGCAGGTGCTGGCACCGGAAGATCTCCGGCCTTCAGAACAGCCTCTATGCCGGGAATAATCTTCGACAGGAGACCCGCCGAACGGAAGCTGTCCCGGCAGGCGAGGCGCACGGCCCGTTCGGCCGACATGTCGAGCTTGCCCTGCTGTGCCTTGCCGGCAATCCGGAATGCCTCCGGAACTACGGTGCTGGTCTTCCACAGGTCCGCGATGTCATACACGAATGATCTCGGCTTACCGGTATGCAGGAAGCCGATTGCCGGGGCATACCCGGCTGCGAGCACTGCTGCTTCCGCCAAGCCGTGAATGCAAGCTGTAGCCGCGCTCAGGCAACGATTCGGGAGGTCGGAACTGTCCCAATCCGCTGGATCGTAGCGACGCCGCTTCCAGGTGACCCCGTATTTGCGGGCCAACAGATCGTAACTCGCCCGAACGCGTGCTCCTTCAATTCCACGCAGTTGATCAACGGATCGGCGCTGCGGCGCCGACTCTCCAAAACGAATGCGATACATCTCCCGCACCACCCGCAGCCGAGCGGCAGGGTCAAGAGCAAGCGACGCCTGCCAGAGAAGCTTGTCCGAGCGGGCTCCTCCCGGTTGTCCAGCGGCATAGAGTCGCACGCCCGCTTCGCCGACCCAGGTCACCAAAGTGCCCGCACGCGCAGCGAGCGCCACAGCGGCGTGAGAAATTCGCGCGCCCGGCTCTAGCATCAGGCATGCGAGACCTCCGATTGGAATATGTGTGCGTGTGCCGTCGGCGCTAATGGCGACGAACGCCCCGTCCTTCACGTCAATCTGCGCACGCTCGACGAACACCAGCGCCGCCCGTTCCTTGAGCGGGATCGGCCTTGGGGGAACAACTCCCGGAAGAGACATGACACCTCTACACGTTTACAATCGGCGCACCAGCATCAGCCCGCAGCCATAAGCCTTGGCGCGGCCGAAGCCGGCAAGCAGGGCGCCCGCAAACCGCGCCGGATCGCGAACGGTGAGTTGCCCACCGAGATCAAGCACACCGAAGGTGAGCTTATGCCCACGCCTGTGGCCCAACTTGCAAACCCGGTAATCCTCTACCGTCATTGTGTCGAGGGTAAAGCCACGACGTTCTCCCTGAGCGGCCAGCCAAGCCATTGCTGCTTCCTCGGCGGCATCCATGCGTCGCAACGCGCGAGACTCTATTCTCTCACATTTTTGCTCCTCGGTGAACATCGCGTGCATCACGATGTCTACGCGGCGGTCCTTTCTCGGTCTGCGTTTCGTGCCGGGAACGACGTCGTTCTCTCTGACGCTGCGGCGGTCCTTCGTAGCGTTGGCGCGCAAAACGAAAGCCAGCCGGTCTCCCACCGCCAGCACCGGCGCGAAGTTCATGGGCTGAAGTGGCCTGAACAGTCTCGATCCCTGCGGCTTGCGAGCCGATAACACCAGAAACTTGCCCTTACCATGCGCCCGCCAAAGGAAATCCCGACCCATGTCACGGCCCGGGAACAATGTCCAGATCAGGCGATGATGAGCGTCAAAGGCCGCATCGCTCTCCGGCGGGTCGAGCAATTGACGGAGCGCGTGCTCCGGTGCCTCGGGGTCAAGTTCGGCCAGAGTCAGGTAGTAGGTCATTACACTTCTCCTTCCGCCTGCTTCCCTCGCCGATCATCCAGCAGCCAGACGGTCGACTCCGCAAAAGTCCAAGCCCGCCGGTCAAGTGGTTCGCCGGGCACGAGTTCGCTCGAAAGAGGATTGGTGACGCCCGGCGCGGGATCGGAATGCACCAGATGCTGCGTGAGGGTCGCGGTGCTCAAGTGCTCAGGGACCAGCCAGGACGGTACTTCAATGCAGGCCAGCGCTTCTGCTGGTCCCTCCTTCATGAGGATTTTGGCATTGACAGGATTCGCCAGCGGACAGGACTTACGACCGAGGTAAAGCGGGAAGTGCGGTTGCCGGAAACTAGCGGCAAGTTCGCTCAAGGACCATTGGCCGCGGCCCCAAAGCGTTACGCCGATCAGAACGTCAGAGCGGTAATCCCGCTTGGTAACGATTGTGTTGACGCCCAGCCCGGCGCGAGCTAGCGCCTCTCGTCGGGTCGCCGGTCGTCTAGCCTTGGCCGTCGGTGCAGTCTCTACCGTGTGGTAGTCCCGCAGCGGACGTGAGTCTCTGAATGATTGCGCCGCGACCGCATAAGCGCGCAGCGCCGCCTGCCCTTCCATGTCCGAGCGTTCGATGCCGAGCGCCGCGCCCACTAGACCGAGCACCGCCGAGCGCAAGGGAACAACGCCGCTTCCCCGGCGTTCATGCCCAGCATAGCTGCCGAAGGAAGCCATAGGTGCCGCCAGGAGGAATACCAGATGTTCACGCATCGCTGAGTTGGCCGGCTACGAACGCTTTGGCTTCCGCCAGCGAGCCGACGCCTTCCGCCAGGTTCATCTCTATCGTGGCGTCGGCAAGGGCCCCATAGGCCCGGTTCATCGCATCAGCTGTCTGGCGCAATGCAGCGACGGACGCCCCGAGCAAGTCTTCATCCCTTACGGGTTTCAGAAACGCAGCCGCCAGACTGCGCGGTTGCTGTTTACCGGCCTCTGCGCGGATGTAGGAAGCGCGTGTGTGATGGCTGTAGCTGTTACGCTTGCCGGAAGGCGTGGCGGTGGCGAAGGCCTCGGTGACCGCCTCCAACGCACATCCGGCCAGAGCGCGATCCCCTGCGAGATTTTCCAGCAACTGCCTGGTGTCGATGCACACATAGAGATAATACACGCCCGATCCGAAACCGGCCTCGCCGACAAAGCCTGCGCCCATGTCCTCAGACGGCCGCTTTAGGTCGTCTACAGCGGTGTAATAGTCATCCTCGATATCGGCTCGGTGCGTGGTGATTGCGTGTGACACTTGCACCGCTGCCTCGCGATTGAATTCGGGCGCATCGGCCAGCATGCGGCCGAACATGGCCAGATCGACCGCACCGTCGGCCGTGCGCAGAATGTGCCTTCCGCGCGCTTTGGCTTCCTTGTCGAGGGTCTCGCCCTTGAGCGCGCGTTCCGCCAACTCTAGCGCCGCCTGCCGTTCCTCCGGTGAAATGAAAGCGAGCTGCCTGATGCGCACCTGGTGCAGGTTCTTCTTGGCGGCTGCCTCGTCCAGCTTGCCGAAAACCTCGGCGACCTTGCTGGCGATTGCGCGGGCCCGTTCGTCGGTGGCGCCGCGTTCGCACAGATACTCGACCACCGCCTCACCAAGACGCCGGGTGCGTGCGCCCATATGGCCTTGCATGGCATCAGACATGATAGGTGACAGGCGAGCGGCCCGTTTTAGGGACTGTGAAGACAGGCGCAACCGGGGTGCGCCGCCATAGACCGCGGTCTTGGGGCGGCCCATATCGTCTCGGTTGGGATTTGAGGGCGGATAGATAGTCAGGAAATGCAGTTGTACGAAGCGCGTCATGACGCAGTCTCCTCTTTGTCGTGGGTTTCGGCGAGCGCAGCGCCGAAATAGTGAAAACACCAACGGTTGCGGACCCCTTCGCTCCAGTAATAGAGATCCTCCGCTAGCAGCGAACCGTTGCAGGCGGGTTCAGACCCCAGAACTGCCAAGCACCTACGAAGCGGTCGGATCAGTTCGCGGCGAGTCGAAGCGCGAATGAGCGATTGGAAACGCAGTTCGCTCAAGCGGCGTGGCCCATCCCGACTAAGCTTGCGGCCGAACACGCTGGCGAGAACATCGCCGCGGATGACCTTGAACCGGGCGAAGGTTATGGCCAAGAGGGCCAACTGATCTGTAGTTGTTGAGCCATGGCCGTGGAATCGGAGCCGATTGAAGAGTTCATGCGTCTCTTCTACCGTGAGCGCTTCGGCTGGAGTTTCGCAACGCCGTAAAAGGGCGCGGGCAGCGCGGGCAGCGCCACTGTCGGAGCCGAGAGCAGCCCCATACCAAGCAGCAACGACGCTGCCGACACGACTGTCGTCCGTCATTTTTGTTTCTCCTTCTTATTCGGCACGGGCAGTTCCAAGTCGCGGCGCAGTTTGAGGTCAAGCGTCGCGAGCAACCTCTGCCTGGCGCTGAGTTGCCTTTCGATCAATGCAACATCGCGGCTCGCAAGGCCCAAGATGACTCGTTCGTCGAACATGCGAAGCGCGCTGGTCCGCAAAGTCGAATACCAGTCCTTTTCGACATCCGTGCTTTCGTGGTTTGCAATCCGGCGGACCTGATCACTGAACTCCAACTCGGTTTCGGCGAAGAAGAACTCAATGACCGTAGCCGCAGTTTCGCCCTCAAGCCGACAAGCAGCCTTTAAGGCACGGCGAAGTGCGCCCGAAACTGTGTTGGCCGCCTCTACCAATTGATGGACCCGATCCGCATCGTCTTCTCCCAGCCCTGGAAAGGCCGGGTAGCGATCAAGGACGAAGTCGAGGGGCTTCATATTGTCCATAGCCCAGCCGCCGACCATGATCTCGAAATCCGGCATATCGGCGTGGTTGTAGTAATCTTGCACGGCGTTGGCAGGGCGACGTATACCTTTGGTATTGCCTCCAGTGCGCATGACAATCCCAGACCAGTTCCGGTAGCTGAGGCGTCCTGGACGTGGCCGTACCGGTAGCCACTCGGCAGCGGTCTCGTCCTTTCGGTAATAGGGTGTCAGCGGATGTTGCCATGCTGCATAGTTTGCGCCGTAGGGCCGCTGCACGACGCCTGTTACGCGGCCGGCGTCGAATATCAGCCTGAGGCGTCTCGGCATGCCGAAAAAAACCTCGAGCGGATGAGTTTCCTTCGCGATCACCGCCTGGTTGCTTTCCGACGTGCGCGTCGGGCGCAACCACGGCAGTGCCACCTCCGCATCGTTAACGCACAATGCCCGGCCGGGGCGGACATTGGCCGATATCAGCCACCATATGGGAGACAACTCTTCGCGTTCGTCCAGAGGCTGGACCAGAGTCGTCAGCGGTCCGCCGCCGCGCATGGAGGTCCGGTTACCTCTGCCACCGCTCGGCGCAAAAGCCTGCAGCGTATAGAGTGCCATGGCCGCCTCTCCCGTCGGGAGGGAAAGGGCGCGGTTGCGCTTGACCATCAGGTCGGCATTGTTGCGGATGGTGTCCTTGCCAGCCGAGTCGATGAAGAGCATATCGACGGATCTCACGTCAGAGATTTCGACTTCGCTTTCAAACGCCTCCAAATCCTGCAGGAAACGCGGCCCCTCGCCAGCAAGCTGGAAGTGAGGCGCAAACGGGGCAAGTGCGTTGCGAAGCCGGTCAGGATCCGGCCGGTCGAGGCGTGAGCGCCATTCGCAATCGCTCTCGGGCGGATCTGCCATCGAAACGAGTCCGATTAGCATCTCGAGACAGGCAAGGTTGAAGTCCGGCCGGGACCAAGCGAGCCGACTAATGCCGGTTTCCGCAATCTGATCGGGTCTGATGGTGACCACCATCCCTTCCTGAATAGCCGGAATCCAAGGGTCACGCAAAAGGTTCAATGTCATTGATATTGTCCCTTGCTGTGGGGTGCGCCGAACACGGTTTGTTGCCGATCACTAACGAGATCTAGATGATTCGAATTATAAGCGCAAGCGCAATTACGACATAGTGAAACTGTTTAGGTGCCAACTCAAAATGAGCAAATTGATGCCCGCAAGAGCGGGCAACGGACTCGCGGGGTCCCTCCGCAACCGCTAGTACGACGGGTCATCCCCGCTTGGGCGGGGAAGGCTTCTCAGCCCGGTTTGCGGATCATACACGAGCTGGTCGCCAACCGCACCATTTGTCTCGACTACGCCGAGCCTGCAAGCGTGACGCCGCCATTCGTGCCAGTGGCGCTTGGCCGCAACAATCTCAGGCGCATTCTGTTCCGGCAGCAGCCGTTCAAATCGCCTCCGGGAGACAGACACCTCTGAGTGCGCCCAAGCAACGTCAGGATCTTCGTTGTCGGCCCAGGGCACAAGTTTGCCGCCGCGCCGCTGTGCTAGCACCAATGTCACCTGCGGCTCTCCAAGGCGAGTGGGAAACTGGGAATCGTCTCCAACCGCACCGCGGGTTCCTCGCCGATAACCAGCGTCACAATCCACGATATTGCCTCGCGCCACACCCACCTCAGCCAGTGCGTGCCCTTCGGCCTCGAGCGCCGCCTCGGCGAGTGCCGGCGGTAGCGCCGGCCGGGCTTCGCCATGCACGGCTTCGATCAAGTCGCGTAGTCCGCCCGGTTCCGCAATCTCGCCCACATCGAACATTGCCCTCGCCGTCAGCCACTGCTCGTCAAGGCGATAGACCCAAGCGCCTCGGCCCAGGACATCACGTAGCCAGCGCTCGCTGTCCGCACTGTCAGGGTCGGGCGAGATTACGTGCAACAGCGGCCCACTCACTGGCCGCTGGGCCTCGGGCCGAATATCCATATGACGCCAGAGTCGCCCCGCCCGCTGGATCAGAGATCCGATCGGGGCAAGATCGGTGATCATCACGTCGAAGTCCAGGTCGAGCGACGCCTCGACTACTTGTGTCGCGACCAGTACATGCCCTCGGTGCCCTACCCCGTCCCTGCCAAACCGCCGCATCAGCGCCTGTTCGTGATGCAGCCGGTCCGTCATCGCGAAACGGGCATGCAGCAGACCCGCTTCGATGCCGCTGCGACGCAGCTTCTCAACTGCCTCGATGGCGTCATCGACGGCATTGCGCACCCAGACAGCCGCGGCACCGCTTTCGGTGGCTTCTACTAGCAGTTTCAAGGCACTGTCGGTGCCGGATAGTCTCCTTACCGAAACAGTTCTTACGTTCGCACTCGCAGGCTCGACGGTTACACTTTGCACATCGCGGCCGACAACGTGCAGGCTGGGGTAGCAAGAGTCTGCGAGCGGCCGCTCTGTTTCGTCCAACCCGTTCTGGAACGCTGCTACATATCCACGGCGCATGGCAAGTGGCAGTGTCGCGGTCATCAGGATAGCTGATCCCCCTAGTCTCGCTTGCATCCGCAGTAGCGCCTCGAGCTGCTCTTGCATGTAGGGGTCATAACTGTGCGCCTCATCTATGATCAGCACCTTATCTGCGACACCGAACAACCTCAGCGTCGAGAAGCGCGTCGGTAGGATACAAAGCAAGATTTGATCCACCGTGCCCACACCTACTGTCGCCAGCAGGGCGCGACGCCGGTTGTCAATTAACCAAGCACCTCCGTCGGCCTCCGGGGTTTTGTCCAAGAAGCCAGTGGAAAGGTTTCGCAATTTGCGGCTCAGCACAGCGCGACTGTGGGTCAACAGCACGAATGGCGGCGTCTCGAACAGCGCTGGTACATTCCGCCGCACTCGCTCCAGCATGGCGTCGGATGTTGCCATGGTCGGAAGGGCGAAGAACAGTCCGCGGGCCTTGCCGGCCGCCAACATGCGTTGAGCCAGAATAAGCGCGGCTTCAGTCTTGCCCGTTCCGGTCGAATCTTCGATGATGGCGAGCTTGGGACCGTCCATGAGCTTCACCCTTGTCACCGCTTGTTGCATCGGGCGCAGGTTGCTCATGCCGAGCGGCGCAACTGGATCAGGCTCGCGCAGGTCTGGTGGTGCTAAACCGGCTTCTTCGACCGCAATCGCAGCATTCTTCCTAGCAATGGTCAGCGCCTCGCCGAAGTCTTGGGTTTCCGGCTTGAAGGGAAACCAATTTGTGTTGGAGCCGATCCAGTCGGAGACGACCGTCAGGCCGCTCAGGGGCCAGCTTAACCTACTGGCTTCTTCCGACTCCAAATCCTCTAGTGAGGCTCCGGGAAACAAGCTGAGGAGATGCGCAACCCAATTCCGAGCCGCCGCTTCACCCTCGCCGATAGCACGCCTCCGTTTCTTTCTCTCTCTTCGGTCTCCCATAGTCGGGGGCTGGCCATGATGACCGGCCACGGCCGAATACAACTCGAGGCGCGCATCGCGACAAGCTCCAAGACCGCTGAGAAGCTCATCGAGGCTGTGCCGCAGCAGGGATTCGGACAATTGCCAGTGTAATGGAAAGCCCGTCTCATCGTTACGAATCAACGCGCGGAATGACTCTGACAATTTCCCGACATCATGCAGGGCGATCAAGACCGTCAACGCCTTGTGTTGCTTACGGTTCAAGTGGACAAACGCAGTGTGTCCCTCGATCAACTGTTCGGCGCAGGCCGCGACGTCAAGCATATGCCGCACTGCAGGATACTCCTCGCCCTCGTGCGACTTGCCTGGCCAGTCAAATAGCGATTTCATGATTTTCCGGCAGTTTTTGGGGTGCTATGTGTACGGCAGCGAACTATGGCCCCAAATCCACCAAACTTTTGAAATCCGGCGTCACGCACTTTCTCCTTCCTGCAATTTCAGTGTCTCATTTCGGCACCAGAACACGCCTTAGCAACCTAACGAAAATCGTGGAACCAAACCAACACACAAGATTGAGCACCAAGTCGCCTCACGAAACTGCGACTTCTTGCCGATATCATACACCACTTTTGCGTCCTTCGATTTGCCGAAAATTACCAAGAGGTGCATCCAGCAAATTCTGAGATATTCCACCAAACCGTGCTTTCAGGATGGGAGTTACGGTTGGAGCATCCATAGAATAGAGACCCACTGGCCCCGATTGAAATTCCCTCAATTGCTGGAACTGCACAAGGCATCAGGATTGCGCAAGTGTCCAATTTGCAGGTTCAACGTCAAAACTAAGGCGCAGAGTCGATTGCCCTTGCTCAAGGCTTGCCCTATGCGACCCCGAGCATAAGCAGGAGTATCGTAATGCGGCCATCCGGTAGACAGCTGGACGAAATGCGGCAGGTCTCGATCCAAACTGGCATTCTCGGGCACGCTGAAGGGTCCTGCCAAATCACGGTTGGCGAAACACGCGTCATCTGCACCGCAAGCCTTGAGGATCGCGTTCCGATGTTCCGGCGCAAGACCGGACTGGGCTGGGTCACGGCGGAATACGCGATGCTTCCGAGAGCAACCCACACCCGAAACCGCCGGGAACGGGCGGATGGACGCATTGGGGGACGGACAATGGAGATCCAGCGTCTTGTGGGCAGATCCTTGAGAGCATGCGTGGATTTTGCGGCGATGGGAGAACGGCAAATCATCGTCGACTGCGATGTCGTCAATGCTGACGGCGGCACCCGTTGCGCTGCAATAACGGGTGGCTGGGTCGCGCTGCGCCTGGCGGTCGACAAGTTGATGAAGGGCAAGGCCGCAAATGCTCCGGACCCTCTGGTCGGCCAAATTGCAGCCGTGTCCTGCGGTTCACACGGAGGGCGCACGGTACTCGACCTCGACTACGCCGAGGATTTTGAGGCCGAAACAGATGCCAACTTCGTCATGAATGCCAAAGGCGAGTGGATTGAAGTGCAATGCACCGCCGAGGGAATTCCGTTCTCCACCACGCGACTCAGTGAATACTTGACGCTCGCCGAATTGGGGATCCGCCAACTCTTCGATATCCAGCTTGCAGCGTCCGGTCGGGGCAAGCCGGTTGATTGAGCAACCTATCGTCGTTGCCACTCGCAATGCCGGCAAATTGCGGGAATTCGCCGCCATCCTGAGCAAGGCGGGGCGGACCGTGATCTCGGCAGCGGAACTCGGATTGTGTGAACCCGAGGAAACTGGAAACACGCTGGAGGAAAACGCACTGATCAAGGCACGTTCGGCGGCAGAACTGACTGGCCGGCTTGCTATTTCCGATGACAGCGGCCTCTTCGTCGATGCGCTCGGCGGAGACCCGGGCGTGCATTCGGCAGATTGGTCCGAGACCCCGCAAGGCCGCAATTTTGATGTAGCGATGGAGCGAGTCTGGCGATCGCTTGAGGCAGTCAGAGCAAAGGAACCAATCGCTGCCCGTTTCCGTACAGTGATTTGTCTGGCTGACCCGAGCGGCAATCTTGAGTATTTTCAGGGCTCCGTGGATGGCACCTTGGTCTGGCCGAAACGCGGCCTCCGTGGTTTCGGATACGATCCGATATTCGTACCCGAAGGTTGCGAGCGGACCTTCGGCGAGATGGATGCAGCCGAGAAAAACGCCATCAGCCATCGTTCCCGGGCACTGGAACAATTCGCGAAGGCTTGCCTTGACCGCTGACGGGTCCAGAGGCGAATTCGGATTATACATTCACTGGCCCTTTTGTGAGGCCATCTGCCCCTACTGCAACTTCAACAGAGTCGCTGCTTCGGCTCCGGATAACGACCTCTGGCGCCGTTCCTACCTACAGGCCATGCTCCGCTACCGGCAGGAAACGAACTACAGTTTCTGCTCCTCGATCTATTTCGGTGGCGGTACGCCCAGCCTGATGGACCCGCGCACAGTTGCCGCATTGATCGAAGCCGTTGATGCCAGCTGGGGGCTGGCCAGCGACGCAGAAATCACCCTGGAAGCCAATCCATCCTCCGCAGAGTTGGAAAGATTCAGTGGCTATGCGTCAGCAGGCGTGAATCGATTGTCAATCGGAATACAGTCCCTGCGTGAACCTGCGCTCAAGCAATTGGGACGGCTGCATTCCGTTTCGGAAGCGAGATCAGCTTTCGAATTCGCAACTCAAACTTTCGGCAATGTCAGCATCGATCTCATATACGGACGCCCGCATCAGCTTGTCGACGACTGGCAAGATGAACTGGCTGAGGCTTGCCGGTGGGGCGCCGAACATCTGTCCCTTTATCAGTTGACTGTGGAGCCCGGCACGGCGTTCGGAAGACTTCTCGAAGCCGGGCGGCTTCCGGGCCTGCCGGATGAGCATCTGGCCGCAGAATTCCTGGTGGCAACGAACGAACTCTGTGCATCGATGGGTTACGCCCGCTACGAGGTGTCCAATTTTGCGCGACCCGGAAGACAAGGCCGCCACAACCTGAATTATTGGCGTAGCGGCGACTTTTTGGGGCTTGGGCCGGGTGCCCACGGCCGCATCACCATCGAAACAGAGAGATTTGCGACTGAAACCGAAACATCGCCGGAAGCCTGGCTGTCTGCTGTTGCTAGAGGTGGATCAGGCGAGAATAGCAGGACATGCCTGAGCCTGGTTGAACAGGCTGAGGAATACCTGATGATGTCATTGAGAACAGCCGAAGGCACCGATCTCGTCCGTTACGAGCAATTGACCGGACGCCCCCCGGATCCTCGCACGTTGAGCACGCTTCAGGATGACGGCTTCGTCACTGTCGCCGAAGGCAGACTCACGACAACAGATGCCGGCCTTCTTGTTCTGAACCGGCTGACCGCGGAACTGATCGCCTGAAGAGTTGGCGTAACGCCGCCAAGTTGTTCCCACACACCCCGGTGATCGGAAACGTCGGAAACAGCATGCATCCGTTACCGGCAAAGGCGACCAATCAATGCATGGCGATGACCGCAGCCGCAGTTGCGCGCAGTCGTTACCAGAGTAGCCGACTTACTGCTCAGCACTGTATTACACTCGCATCAGCCCTGATCGCACCGACCGCACAATTGCATCGTACGATACACCCGAGACGAAGATCGCCCCAGTTTCGCAATGCGTTCTGAGTCAGGCCCGGATCCCGGGCCTTGCAGGATCAGCCGTTAAGGTCGCACCCCAGAAACTTCCTGCCGCTGCCGATGCAGGCTTCCATGACCGAAAAGCTGCCGGCGGCAGGATCAATGACTACATCGCCCGGCCCGGTAACTGCCTCTATGAGGCGCTGCTGAAGCTCCACCGGCTTGCGATGAGGCCAGCCATTGGGACTCGAGTCTTCCTGCCAGACATCAGGGATGTTGTGGACGGTCCAGACCCCTTTGGCGCGCAAGGGCAGTTTCTGCATCACGATCAGGTATTCGCACTTCCGCCTGGTGCGGTAGCCCATTCCGATACGAGGTTTCTGCCAAGTGATCAGATCAACCGTCTGAAGATCGGTTTGCTCGTGCCACTCGCTGAAGCCCGTGCACAAATGGTACTTGTCCGTCCAGAGGAAGAGATGACCACTCGGCGTCAGCACCCTCGCAATTTCCTGGATGAACTCCCGGATCATGTCGTCGGGCATCTGGGACAGAGCCGACCGCTTCTTGCATCTGGTCTTGCCTTCGTTTCCGTACGACATCTTGTCCAGAATGCCGCGATATTGCGGATCGAAAAATGCAACCGGAACTGACTCATCCTGGATCAGATCCAGAAATTCGAGCCCGTCCATTTCCAGCCGGGAGTCGAAGTCCACTCCGCATGGCAATTCGAACCGGGGAGCGCTCCCTTCCCTTAAATTCGAAAACACATTTGGCCTGTACACATCCTGACGACCGGTCCTGACGACCGGCGTCGCAACTGTTGCTTCCATTTCTGTATTCCTGCTCGAAAACGCGGCGTTCCCCCTATTGGCTGGAGGTATGCCGCTACTGTACCTCTACACTAGTCCGTTCCACGGCGTCCTGGCTGTCCAACTCTACCCCGGATCTCCGCCCGGTTTGTATCTGGAACTACTCGGCGAACCCAAAAACGAACTCGTTCGGCAATTCTGCGTCAAGATTCACAGCGGGGTCAATGGCTTTATGCGCCAGAATGGCGGATTTCGGGGCCAAAACAGGATTTTTTTTGTATTCGGCCAAAAAAATTGCCAAAGAATTTGCCTCGGCCCCTTATGAATCCCGATTCGGACAGGCTTGAGCCCGGCATTCGGCTGCCCTGAATGAGCAGGCCAATGGCGCCGGAAGCGGTTTTGCCGCAGCAGCGGAAAGGAACGGAATGAAGGACAACCGTCAGGGAGAGCTGCCGACAGCGCTCGACCTTCCGCCGGTTGAGCCGCTGCCTGAAGCGACGCAAAAGTATCTCGCAATCTGCGAGGAGAAGCTGGGCCTCGTGCCGAATGTGCTCAAGGCATACCTTTTCGACATCGAAAAGCTGAATGCCTTCACCGCGATGTACAACGACCTCATGCTCGCCGAAAGCGGCCTGTCCAAACTCGAGCGCGAGATGATTGCTGTCGTAGTCTCTTCGGTCAACCGCTGCTACTATTGCCTGATTGCTCACGGCGCGGCCGTGCGGGAGCTTTCCGGAAACCCCGAACTCGGAGACATGCTTGCAGCCAACTACAGGGTTTGCGACCTGAACCGCCGCCAGCGCGCCATGCTGGAGTTTGCAGAGAAGATGACCCGGGAAAGCAGCAAGATTGAAGAAGATGACCGCCAGGCGCTCAGGGAAGCGGGCTTTAGCGACCGGGATATCTGGGATATCGCTGCTGTGGCTGGCTTCTTCAACATGACCAACAGGGTCGCGTCTGCGGTCGCCATGAAACCCAACCCCGAATATCATTCGGCTGCGAGATGATGCATCAGTTGCGTACAGCATGGCTTGCGGTCCTGTTGATCGGTGCCGGGGCGCCGCTGCATGCCTCCGCTGCATTTCCTGAAACCTTCACTGCAGTTCATCAGGACTCCTTTGAACGGGACACAGTCAGGATACCGGTTGGCCCGAGCGCCGACGGGCAGGTGCCGATGCGCACGCTTCCAGCAGACGGAGAACGCGTTGTCCTGAGGCGGACGGGAGAGTCAGCGACGCTCGACATCATGGCTGCTGTCGGGGCGCATCTTGCCAGGGCGGGCTTCCAGACCCTCTTTACTTGTGTTGACCGGGATTGCGGCGGTTTCGAGTTTCTTGCAGCAATGGACCTGCCGACCTCCCCGGAAATGTATGTGGATCTGGGAGATTTTCGCTACCTGGCAGCGGTTCAGGACATGCATGGATCAACGGAACTGATCGGAGTTCTGGTCAGCCGGTCAAGGAATGCCGGTTTCGTTCAGTTGACCGCAGCGCGGGAAACGATGAGCCGCCCCGAGTTTCAGACCGCCAGCGCCGCAACTGCTGCGCCGAATGTCCGGCCCGAGGAAGCCCGACCTGTTGAAGAACAACTTCTTGCTGCAGGCCGCGCTGTGCTGCGGTCTCTGGAATTTGCCTCCGGTTCACTCACTCTGTCCGATGCTGTTTCCGAAGAACTTGCCGAACTTGCAGGATTTCTCGCTGCAAATCCCGGTTACGCTATAGTCCTTGTCGGTCACACGGATACGACTGGAGACCTCGAGTCCAATCTGGAACTTTCGACGAAGCGGGCTCAAGCGGTCCTGGCTGAATTGATCTCCGAACATGGCGCCGACCCATCGCAATTGACCGCTGAGGGCATAGGATACTTGTCGCCGCGTTCGACCAATGAAGATGATCAGGGACGGGCCCGGAACCGCAGGGTTGAAGCGGTGCTGGTCCGCAAGAGGGAACAGTAGGCCGTACTGGCCGTTGCGCACCGGCACCTGTTGCCGAACAGGCGGCAACCTGAACGGCCCAGATTTGGAGTTTTCCCATGAGTGACATGAAGACGGTCGAAAATGACGGAAGCGTCGAGGACTTCCTGCAATCTGTCGCCAATGAGCGCAGAAGGGAAGATGCAATCCGGGTCGTCCGCATGATGGAGGATGTCACGGGCGAGCAACCGCGCATGTGGGGCGACAGCATTATCGGATTCGGGCGCTACACCTACCGCCGCTCCGACAAGTCGGAGCACAACTGGATGCTGACCGGCGTTTCGCCAAGGAAGGCTGCCTTGACAGTCTATATCATGCCGGGCTTCAGCCAGTATGGAAGCCTGCTCGCCAAACTCGGCAAACACCGCCACTCGATGTCCTGCCTGTATCTGACCCGTCTTGCCAATATCGATTTCGATGTGCTGACAGAACTCGTTCGACAGTCAGTACAGGACATGAGGGCCAAGTACCTGACATCCTGAATCCTGTACCGGGAAACTTGCCGAACTGCTCCATGGCAACAAGCAGCGCCGCTATGGCCGAAGCACTCCACAGCCGGAGTTGAATTCGTACAGACAGTCCTCTATATGCACTGCCCATAGCGGAGGTTCGGTGTCCAAAGCCGAAACCCCGGCAGAAAGATGTCAACGGGCCGCGGGCCCGTTTTTTTGTGGAGTCCGTTCATGCGCGACCTCGTCGCCTTATCGCAGATCGACCGGAGAATTGCCCGGATCGTTGAACCAGTGATTGCCCGCATGGGCTATGACCTGGTGCGGCTGCGCTTTGGGGGAGGAAAACGCAAGACCCTGCAGATCATGGCTGAACGGTGCGGCGGCGGCATGGAAGTTGATGACTGCGCCGAAGTATCACGTGCAGTGTCGTCAGCACTCGATGCCGAGGATCCGATCGCTGAAGGATACACGCTTGAGGTCTCGTCTCCCGGCATCGACCGGCCCCTGACAAGGCTATCCGACTTCACGGTCTGGTCCGGCCATCTCGCAAAGCTCGAAACCGCTGAACCGGTTGACGGCCGAAGACGGTTCCGGGGCGCAATTCGGGAAGCCGGCGAAGGCATGATCGGCGTCGAGACACCGGAAGGCCATGTGGAATTGCCGTTCGACGGCCTCTCTTCGGCCAGGCTGGTCATTACAGACAAGCTGATGCGCGCTGCGGCGGGATCAGAAGACAAGAGAAACAGGACGAGCCCGAAGGTGCCGTCCGGAATCAGCAACAATTTGGCAGAATAGGAAAACACGTATGAGCATTGCATCCGCCAACATGATGGAACTGCTGCAGATCGCCGAGTCTGTCGCTCAGGAAAAGATGATCGACAACTCGATCGTGATCGAGGCGATCGAGGATGCGCTGGCGAAGGCAGCCCGCATGCACTACGGGCCCGAGCTCGACATTCGGGTGGCACTGGACCAGTCGACAGGCCACCAGACCTACACGCGTGTGCGCACCGTGGTTGACGAAGTCGAGAACCTTTACACCGAGATGTCCCCGGAGGAGGCGCTCACCTACAAGGAGGGAGCGACCGTTGGTGACGAAATTTCCGAAATGCTGCCGCACTTCGAGATGGGACGGATAGCCGCACAATCGGCAAAGCAGGTTGTGCTCCAGAAGATCCGGGAGGCTGAACGGGAGCGCCAGTACAACGAATTCAAGGACCGGGCCGGGTCGATCATCGTGGGCACCGTAAAGCGCGAGGAATACGGCAGTATCATCGTCGATATCACCCGGGCGGAAGCCATCCTGCGGCGGGATCAGCGGATTGGACGCGAAGGCTACGGCAACGGGGAGAGGCTGCGCGCGTATATCTCCGATGTGCGGCGCGAAACCCGCGGTCCGCAGATCTTTCTGTCGAGAACAGCCAACGAATTCATGGTCGAACTGTTCCGCAGTGAGGTGCCCGAGATCAATGACGGGTCAATCGAAATCAGATCGGTTGCCCGGGAGCCGGGATCACGCGCCAAGATTGCGGTGGTTTCCTACGATGCCAGCATCGACCCGGTTGGCGCCTGCGTCGGAATGCGGGGTTCCCGTGTTCAGGCCGTGGTCAATGAACTTCAGGGTGAGCGCATCGATATCATCCCCTGGACCGACAATCAGGTCGACTTCATTGTGACCGCGCTGCAGCCAGCGACCGTGTCGAAGGTGATCCTTGATGATTACGGGGTGCCGAGCATCGTCGTCGTTCCTGACGACCAGTTCTCCCTTGCTGTGGGACGCCGGGGACAGAATGTCCGGCTGGCTTGCCGCCTGACCGGCATCGACGTCTCCATTCTCACCGAGACTCAGGAAAAAGAGCAACGCCAGGCGGAATTTGCCAAGCGGTCCAAGATGATCATGGATGCCATCGACATTGACGAAGTGTTCGCCCATCTCCTGGTTTCGGAAGGATTTGACTCGCCGGATTATCTTGCGACATGCGATCTTGACGAACTCTGCTCACTCGACGGTATCGACCTCGGCATCGCCGAGGAGTTGCGGTCGCGGGCGCTCCGCGTCGTCACCGCCGAATCAGAGGAAGCGATCGAGAGTGCGCGCGAGCATGGCCTCAAGGATGATCTGGCCGAGTTTCCCGGCCTTTCGCCCAAAATGCTTTTCGCTCTGGCCAAGAACGGGATCGTGTCCATCGAAGACCTCGCCTATTGCGAGGACTGGGAACTCGCCGGAGGTTCGACAGCCGCATTTGGCAGGCGGCAGGTGGAAACCGGAATTCTCCAGCCGTTCGATGTGTCTCTGGAAGAAGCTGGAAATCTGATCATGCAGGCCCGGGTTGCCGCAGGCATTCTGGATGAGGCCGACCTGTTGGTTGAGGAAGAGGAAGTGGTGGTTGAAGAGGCCGAGCCTGGCACCGAAACTGCGGAAGCTGCCCTTGGGTAGGGGCGGAAAGAAACACCGGCCGCCGATTCCGGTCAGAACCTGCCTGGCATCCGGCCAGAAGCTGACGCAACCTGAAATGCTGCGGTTCGTCCTCAGCCCCGAAGATGTGGTCACTCCGGATATGGATCGCAAATTGCCCGGCAGGGGATACTGGATCAAGTCCGGGCGCGCCGAATTGGAAAGAGCCTGCGCTCGCAATCTCTTTGCGAGATCGGCAAGGCGGCAGGTCCAGGTGCCGGACGACCTGTTCGAACAGGTAGAGTCGTCGCTGGTACGGCGGATTTCAAACCTGCTCTCGCTTGCCAGGAAATCCGGCGAAGTGGTTGCCGGATATGAGCGCGTTCTCGAAGAATTGCGGAAGGGGTCGGTCGGACTTCTGCTTCAGGCGTCGGACGGTTCACCCCGTCAGGCCGGCAAACTCGCCGGGCGGGCGCGCCGTGTCGAAAATTCCCATTGCCTTACGGCCACTGAATTAGGTATAGCGCTCCGGCGGCAGAAGGTTATACATGCTGCCGTCAAGGCTGGTGGGCTGTCGGAACGTGTGCGGGTTGAGTCCCGCCGACTTTCCGGCGTCCGCAATTGCCTTGGTGCCACGGATTGATTTGGCGATGGTGTGGATCATGTAAGAATTCAGACTGAAAGGATGGACCGGAATGCACAATAATACCCTTAGTCTGAATCCCACCACCAAGAAGACGGGCGCTACACTTCAAAAACCCGTCATCACAAAGCTCCGGCAAAAGGAGGTCGTGGTCACCGCCACACCGGCCAAGCGGTTTACACCGCAGAAGCCGCCGCGACCGAAGGCAACCCCTGCAAGAGAAACGCAGCCGGCTACCGAGCTGAAGGAACAGAACGCCGCCCTCGAGCGCCGCCGCACCCAGGCGGTCCTGGAGGCTCAGGTTCGGGAGCGGGCGGAGTCTGAAAAACGTCGGCTGGATGCCATTCGTCAGGAGGAGGAAGCGAAACAGCGCGCAGAAGCGGAGGCTCAGGCTGCGAAGGAAACAGAAGCCCTTGCCAAGGACGAAGAGCCTGTTGCTGTTCCGGTAGAGCCGGAAACGGTTGCCCAGACAAAAGCGGAGCCTCAACAGCGCAAGCAGCCGGCCGCTCAGAAGCCTTCAGCAAGAAAGCCCGAACGGAAGCGCGGCCGCGAAGCCGACGCTGCGGAGCAGCGTCATCCGGTCAGGTCATTCGAGGACAGGCGAAGCCGCGGCAAGCTGACACTGAACCGTGCTCTCGACGAGGACGATATCCAGCAACGCTCTCATGCCGCGTTGAAGAGAAGCCGGGAAAACCGCAAACGCAAGGCGACAGTTACCGAACAGGTCTACGAGAAGATCGTCAGGGACGTTCAGCTTCCGGAGGCAATTGTTGTCCAGGAATTGGCGAAGCGCATGGGCGAGCGTGTAACAGACGTGGTCAAGTGCCTGCTCCGGAACGGAGTAGTGGTGCCCCAGAATTCTACGATCGACGCCGATACAGCCGAATTGATCATTGAGGAGTTCGGGCACAGGGCCGTTCGCGTTTCGGATGCAGATGTCGAGGATGTTATCGAGACTTTGGATGATCGCCCCGAAGACGAGTTGCCCCGGCCGCCGGTCGTGTCGGTCATGGGCCATGTCGACCACGGAAAGACATCGCTGCTTGATGCGATCAGAAACACAAAGGTCGTCGAAGGCGAAGCAGGCGGAATTACGCAGCACATTGGCGCATATCAGGTTGAAGTCACTGACGGCCGCAAGGTCACCTTCCTTGACACACCCGGGCACGCGGCCTTTACATCAATGCGCGCCAGGGGCGCCCAGGTTACGGATATAGTCGTGCTTGTCGTTGCCGCGGATGACTCCGTCATGCCGCAGACCGTAGAAGCGATCAATCATGCCAAAGCGGCCTCCGTTCCCCTCATCGTTGCCATCAACAAGTGCGATACTAAGGGCGCCGACCCTGACAAGGTGCGGAACGAACTTCTGCGCCATGGCATTGTCGTTGAGAAGAAGTCCGGCGACGTGCTTGATGTGGAAGTATCGGCGATGACCGGGCAAGGCATCCAGGATCTGCTCGACGCTATTGCGCTTCAGGCGGAAGTGCTTGAATTGAAGTCAAACCCGAACAGGGTCGCTGATGGCGCAGTCATTGAGGCGAAGCAGACTACCGGCATGGGCTCGGTCGCCACGGTACTTGTACGGCGGGGAACCTTGATGATTGGCGACTTCTTTGTGGTCGGCGAACAGTACGGAAAAGTCCGGGCAATGTTTGATGAGGACAAGCAACCCGTGAAAGTTGTCGGCCCCTCCTCGCCGGTCGAGATTCTGGGTCTCAAGGGAACGCCGCAGGCCGGCGATGTCCTCAATGTTGTCGAAAACGAGAGCCAGGCCCGTGAAATCTCGGCATACCGTCAATCCCTTGCCAAGAAGCGGCGAACGGCCGCCGGAGCCGTTGCCTCGCTTGAGCAGATTCAGCGTATCCGGGAAGGCAAGGCCGAGGTCGCAGCGGAGGAACTCCGTCTTGTCGTGAAGACTGATGTTCAGGGGTCGGCCGAGGCGATCGTCCAGGCTGTCGAGAAGATTGGCAATGAAGAGGTCCGCGTAAGGGTCCTCCATGCCGGTGTGGGTGCGATATCCGAGACCGATATCAGCCTTGCCGAAGCGTCAAGCGCCATCGTGATCGGTTTCAATGTGCGCCCCGATGCGCCCGGTCAGGCCATGGCGCTGCGCAAGGGCATCGAGGTCAGGGACTACCGGATCATCTATGACCTGATCAACGATATCAGAGGTCTGGCTTCCAATATGCTACAAGCCGATGTGAAGGAAACGAGAATCGGCCTGGCGGAGGTTCTGGAAACCTTCAGGATCACCGGAGTCGGAACCGTGGCCGGCTGCAGGGTCACGGACGGATCCGTGCGGAAATCCGCCGGTGTCAGGCTGCTGCGCGATAGCATCATCGTGCATGAAGGCCGGTTGAAGACGCTGAAGCGCTTCAAGGACGAGGTGCCGGAAGTGTTCGGTGGCCAGGAATGCGGCATGGCCATCGAGAATTACGGCGACGTAAAACCGGGCGACCGGATAGAGATATTTGAACGTCAGGAGATCCAGCGGTCTCTCTGACGCCTTAGCCAAACAGCCTCATCGGCCCTTCAGGTCCGGGAGCCATCCCCGGGCCTGAACGCCGCGAGAGTTGCGACAAACACTGACTGCGAAGGAGGCAGCCCGACTGAAGCACCGCTCACCTATAAAGCTCACCACCGGAAACTGGATGCCGATTGCGGCTGCAAATGGTGAAGAGCGCCGGATTTGTGCCATCGGTGATGTGCACGGATGTTCATTGCAACTTTCAGCGCTTCTGGACTGCCTCGAAGCAGGATCGCAAGAAGGAAGGGAGGAGATCCTGGTCTTCCTTGGCGACCTGCATGACCGCGGCCCGGACGGGTTGGGCTGTCTCGATCTTGCAATCGGAGCTGCCGAACGCAAGTTTTCGCAGGTCATTGGACTCATGGGCAATCACGAGCAAATGCTCCGGTTGACCATCGACAACCCGGGCCCCGACGATCTGGAACTGTGGTATCTTAACGGCGGGCACGCCGTCCTCCTGCAACTGGCGGAGCAGGGTTTCATACCTGCAAACCCGGAGGAGTCCGATGCCTGGTCAGGCGGCTGGCTAGCCGACGCGCTTGGTCCCCGCCGCATGGACTGGCTCGAAGCGCTCACTTCGCATGTCCGTTTCGGCGACCTTCTATTCGTTCACGCCGGAATCAACCATAGTCAATCGCTCGAACAGCATTTTGCCCAGCCTTGGTATGAAATCGGCTCCGAGTTGCATTGGGCATGGATTCGAGAGGAATTTCTCTTCCGGCCTGTGTCAATTCCAGGTGTGGTCGTTGTTCATGGACATACCATGGTGCGCTACAGTCCGCCTGACTTCTTGGACGACAGGATCTTGCTTCCCCATCTCGAACGGGGCGGCAGGATCAACCTAGACAGCGGGAGTCACGTTTCCGGGTGCGTGGCGGCAGCCGAGTTCACTGGCGGCTCGTGGCGAATTGTCGTGGCGTCCGGTCCACCGGCAGATGAACTGTAGCGGCCCCGGATTCAGTACACATTCCGGGCCTCGGGGAGGCGCCTTGTCCTTCGCCGTTTCAGAAAGACATAGTAGGCGCCCTCGCCGCCATGAGCCACATGCGCCGGGCAAAAATGCTGCACGATTTCCGCCAGTGGCGGCCGCTGCAACCACTCGGGCAAGCTTCGCCTCAGCACACCGGGCTCCTCTTCATGCCAGGCAACGGGCTGGCCTCGGCCTTTACCTGTAACAACCAGTGCCAGACGGACACCGTCATGATGGCATCCCTGCAAGAACCGCTTAAGGACGCCGTAGGCCTGCTTGCGGTCCATCCCGTGCAGATCGGTCTTCCTGCCGGGTTCCAGCCTGCCGGCCTTCAGGCGCCGCTCGATCTTGCGGTCGACATTCTTGCGGTCGACATTACCGTTCGCAACTTCAATGCGCCTGCCATGCCGCCCCCCGTGACGCTTTTCGGGATCGGCACGGACCAATGCACCGATCTCGAGGTTTTTCAGGTGGGCGGTGGTAGCGCGTGGCGCAGTTGGCATGGCAGTCTGGCCTGCCTTTACCGGAATCGGTTCCTCAGATGTCACATTCGGAACTGCCTGCATCGGAAGGTCCGGCGGCATCGGGGTCCCGGTAAATTCCGCCCAGAGCCGCAGTTCCTCCCTGTCGGGATACCGGACACTCCCTGCTTTTCGGACAGTCTCCCTTGACCTCTTGGATGGCCGGGAACTCTCTGATGCCTTGCGTTCGGCTGGTGCGTCTTTTTCGTCACCTGCGAACTGGCGCCAATCGCTGATCTCTCCCGGTGTGGGCCTGCGTCCCTGCTGCCGCCGCATGACAGATAGCTCTTCGATTTCCTGAAGATTAACGCCAGGCGCGGTGGCCAACCACGCCAATCCGTTAGCCAGTTGCCACCAGAACCCAGTTCGGGTCTCTGCTGCCCATGTTGCGGGCGAATGTCCAGCTGTCGCGCTGGCGCCTCACAGTATCCGGGTCGCCCTCGATGACCTCACCATCTGCGTCGGTCACATATGACACCACCTCGCCTACAAAACGCATGCAGATCTCGGCACGGGATTCCGGCTGATCGAATTCGGCGCTTTCCAGTTTCGCTTCATGCAAGCCGACAAACCTGGCTTCGCAGCGGTGCCCCTCGCTCGCTCGCGCATCAATGGTCTCGCGGAATGAGTCATAAACCTCCTCCGACAGGAAGGGCTCAATGTCATCGATCTCGCCTCGCGCAAAGCCAATGAGGATCATCTCGTATGCGGCCCGGGCGCCTGTAATGAATTCATCAATGCTGAATTCAGGCTCCACCCGCTTCATCGCGATCAGGGCGTCTGCTGTGCCCGAGTCCGAACCCGCGTGCTCGATAATCTCGTCATCGACCTCTTCAACATCCTCCTCCTGATCCCGGCGGATTGGCGTGACATTGGTTGGTTGAGACATTCGGCGCCTCGGATTCTCAAACCCGTCGCGGGAGCCAAGTGTGTTGCGGAGCCTGACGATCAGATAGATGGCGATGGCTGCCAACGCGATAAGTTGCAGTAAGGAACTGCCCATTTTCCGGAATTCCCTTTCCAAGCCACCTTTTGCAGCGGGGCTACCTGACCTATCTAGGGCATAGACCCGGCCTTGTCCACAAGGCGGGCGTTGTCAGGGAAACAATTGATAATGCGAATATTTTTGCTGCTGCTGCTCGTGCCACTTGTCGAAATCGGGTTGTTCATCCAGGTCGGCGGTTTGATCGGCCTTTGGCCAACCCTGCTTGTCGTTGTTGCAACAGCTGTGGGCGGAACCATGTTGCTGCGCCGGGAAGGCCCTCAGATCCTGGGACGGTTACGTGACTCACTTGCCCAAGGCCGTGATCCGTCTACCGATCTGCTGCACGGCCTGCTCGTGTTTGTTGGCGCATTGCTGCTCCTGACCCCGGGATTCTGCACCGATGCGGTGGGCATCGTCATGTTGGTTCCCCAAGGGCGGGATCTGCTTATTCGGTTCGGCAGACAGACAATCGTTGCAAATGCCGGGTCCTTTGCCCGCCACAGCCAGTCATACCGGTTTGAAAGTGACGATCATGTGATCGAAGGACATGGCGAGTTCGTTGATGAAGGCGACGCCAAAACCAGGTGAATATGGCCAACTTCGCCTTGATGGTACGGGACCTGCGATAGCTCACCATGGAATTCCTGGCGGTCCAACGCCTTGACGTCCGGTTCCCGGCGCGCAATTTTCTCCGCCAGTCCCGAAAATGCTCAATCTGCTGGCTTTTTTTGATTGGCCGGGAATGCCTTGAACCGCTAGGAGGCTGAATTCAGTTACGGCAGTGCAGCATTCAGCGGAAAACGTAAGTGCAACAAGACGGGGGTGTAAGGATGAAGTTTGTCTGCGGGAGCATGTTGTTTGTAGTCTGCGTCTACATGTTGGGCATAATGGTTCCGGCCCATCTTTCGGAATCGGCCTATCTTTTGGCCCTTGGCCTCGCCGCAATCGTATTGGCTATTTTCGTTCTTGGACGAAAGGCTGCCTTCATTTTTTCGCCCCCACCGGCGGCTGAACATGCAGCAACAATTTCGTGGAGCTGGCGAAGCACAGCCTGGCTCTTGCCAACCGCTGCAATTGCGATCTGGGCAATTCCGGTACTCTATGGCCTCGCACTGGGAATTCTGGTCATCAAACCCGTTGATGCCACCTTGCTGCTGGCAGTCCTGTTCATACACATCCTGCTTGTAGGAATTCCTGAAGAGTTGTTCTTTCGCGAGAGTGGATTGTCCGGCTGGAGTAGCAACCCACTCTATGGAATGGCAGTATCTTCGCTGGCCTATTTCTCAATTCACCTTCACCAGGGAATCGTACCGGCACTGATCGCCCTTGGAGTTGGGCTGGTCTATTGCAGCCTGCGGATTGCCGGTGCGAATGTGCTGGCTATCGGGTTGCTCCATGGAGTGACCAACGTGCTGACTTCGCAAATTGTGACGCTTGATCTGACACTGAACGGGGGCATCGTCTACGCGTTCTATCTTGTCGCCGCCTGTGCTGCCTTGTCGGCAGTGATATTGTACAGGAGCGGAATACGGACCATCCGGTCCTGATCTGTTTCCGGCCAAGCGTTGCCATTGCAACCGGACAGGAACTCTAGACAGGGACAGGAAACGGGAAACCCATCGCATCTTGCCTTGCTTCCATAGTGGATGGCCATTCCGGAAGTTGGGCCACCTTGTACTCTTTACAACGCCTTGGCCTGTTAATCGCCGCCGCGGTCCGAGGCACTGCTGGTGCCCTTGCCTGCTGAGCCGCCGGGACAAGTCCCGAAGGGTTCAGTGCTGATGCCGAGACGCAATTCCGTGCGCTCATGTAAATTCCTTGATTTTTTGTCCCGCTTGCCAGTTTCGCCGGTCTGGAATTGCCGCACCTGCGGTTCCGGTTTCGTTTCCGATGCGGAAGGTGTATCCGGAAAGAAATCACTGGACATCGATCGGCTGGTGCAAGTTTGGGAGTGGTCATGCAGGGCGCATTGGACGGAATTCGCGTTCTTGATTTCACACAGATGATGCTGGGGCCGCTGTGCACCCAGACACTGGCAGACCTGGGCGCTGATGTCGTCAAGGTGGAACGGCCCGGCAGCGGCGACTGGATGCGCCGGATGCCGATGCTCGGCGAGTTTGTCGGCAGGGATTCCGCAGCGTTTCATGCTTTCAACCGCAACAAGCGTTCGATCGCCGTGGATCTCAAGCATCCCCGCGGACGCGAAATCCTGCTGGAAATCGGTTCGCAATTCGATGTCGTGACCGAGAATTTCAGGGCTGGCGTGATGGACAGGCTCGGACTGGGCTACGCGGATTTCCGGGGGGCTCGCGAGGACATCATCTATGCATCGGGATCAGGATGGGGCCAGAACTCGAAGCTGGCGAAACAGAATTATCCCGGCCAGGACCTCCTCGTGCAGGCAATGTCCGGCGTCATGTACAACACCGGCAAGGATGGCGATCAACCGACACCGTGCGGGACGCCAATCGCCGATTTTGCCGCCTCGCAGGCCATGGTGTCGGGGATACTGGCTGCGCTGATTGCCCGCGAGCGCTGCGGGCGCGGCCAGCGCGTCGAAGTCGATCTCTTTTCCGCTACGCTGAATGCAATGGCCCAGGAGAACTTCGCGGTCCTCAACCAGAATGTTGATTTCAAGCGGTCACAATCTGGACTGGCGACGCCGTGGAACGATGCTCCTTATGGCCCTCACCCGACCAGTGACGGTTACGTAGCAATCGCCATGTGCCCGCTCGGCAAACTTGGGGATTTACTGGGAGACGACAGCATTGCGGAGCTGCACGGATTCAACGATCGCGACGAAATCAAGCGGCGCATTGACGCGAAGACCTCTCAAATGACAAGCGCCGGGCTTCTGGAACTGCTTAGAGCCGAGGATGTCTGGTGTGCACCGGTTCGAAGCACGAGCCAGGCCATGCAGGACCTTGTCGGCGAGAATTCGGAACTGCTTGTCGATCTGGAACATCCCGAGGCCGGAACCGTCCGCGCTATCGCGTGCCCGATTTCCCTGTCGTTCACTCCGGCTTCTAGACGCGAGCCGGCACCCCTGGTCGGCCAGCACACCGATGATGTTCTGGCGCCGATGATCGGAGAAGAGCGCATCGAAACACTGCGCTCCGAGAAGGCAATTGCATGAGCGAGGAGCGGATCCACGAGCACCTTGTGCTGACCAGAAACGGACCGGTTCTGGAGCTCCGCATTGATCGCGAGGCAGCCCTGGGAGCCCTTAATTCCGACATCATGGGCGCACTCAAGGAGTTTGCCAGCGCTCTTTCCGAAGATGATGATTGCCGTGTCCTGATATTGACAGGCACCGGAAAGGGTTTTGTTGCCGGTGCAGATATCGCCGGTTATCGAGGCGCGTCACAGGTCGAATTCGACCGGTTCCAGCGACTGTCGCGGACCACTTTTGACAGCATTGCGGCGCTGCCACAGATCACCATCTGCGCTGTCAACGGCTATGCGCTCGGCGGCGGCCTTGAGCTGGCGCTTTGCTGCGACTTCATACTTGTATCCGAAAGGGCGCGTCTGGGATTGCCGGAAATCAAACTCGGACTGCTGCCGGGTGGTGGGGGCACTCAACGCATCCAGAGGCTGGTCGGCCCGATGAGGGCCAAGGAGATACTGCTGACCGGCCGCTTCCTGTCGGCACAGGAAGCGGTCACATACGGCATCGCCCTGCAGTCCCTGCCTGCCGGGAGCCTGCTCCCGGCTGCACGCGAACTTGCCGGCACATTGGCCGCTCAGGCTCCGCTTGCTCTTGCCGAAGGCAAGCGCATCATCAATGACAGCATCGACTCGCCGCTGCCCACTGGCCTGACATTCGAACAGAGGGTGCTGGGGGCGTTGTATGCAACCGACGATGCCAAGGAAGGCATCGCCGCCTTCATGGACAAGCGCAGCCCCGAATTCACGGGCAACTAGGGAGCCAGACGATGGCGAGAAGTGTGATCAGTTACGAGTCAGGCCCTTTTGCGACCGTCAGTATGGGACTGCCTGGCGACCATGAAGGAAAGACGGCAACTCGCACCTTTTTTGTCAGGGGAACAGACAGGCTGGCCTTGATCGACAGTGGACTGCGTGCCGGCTACCCGGACCTGGAACAGGGATTCACAGAGCTTGGACTCAGCAAGCCCGACCTGGATCTGTTGTTGATCACTCATGAACACATGGATCATGTCGGCAATAATGGTCCGCTCAAGCGCGAGACCGGTTGCACGGTGATTGGGCACAAGGCCCGGGCCGACCGCGTTGCCGACAATATGCTCAATGCCAAAGCGATCGTGCATGCGTTTCCTGAGGGTGAGGTGTTCGATCTTGCAACCGAATACCTCGACTGGATGGCGCCTTATGAAGGTCCACTGGATGAGTTTGTCGCCGATGGCGACATCATTGATCTCGGCGGCGGCGTGGAACTGGAAGTCGTCGAGTGCTTCGGTCACTCGATGGCGGAAATCGGATTCTTCGAAAAGTCCAGCCGCACACTGGTCATTGCCGACCCTCTGTTGCCGGTCTTCAACCCCGTCCTCTATCTCTACGAGGACCCGGCTGTCATGCGTGCGACATTCGACAAGCTGGAACAATTTCTGAAGGAACGGGATGTCCGAGAGGTGATACTGGCCCATGAGGAACCACGATCTGCGGAATCCACATTGGAGCTAGTGGCCGACTGTCGGCAGCGGGTTGACGGAATTGAAGACTCCATGCTCAGGAACATCCGAGCCAATCCCGGGACAACACGCGCGGCATTGCGCGATGCTGTTTGCGACGAGTTCGACAAGGTTCGCGAGTGGCGGGCACTGGTCTCCATAGACGCAAGCCTGCGCGCATTCGAGGCACAGGGAATGATCAGGGAAACCGACGGAAGCTGGAGCATTGCAGGATAATCCAATGCCACCGGTTGCGGTTCTTGGAGCCGGAACCATGGGCGCCCAGATTGCGCTTTCACTCGCACTGGGCGGGGCCAGTGTGAATCTTTGGGCCCGGCGCGAGCAAAGCCTGAACTATGCTGCCAGCCGGATTGAGGCCGCCCTAAAGGTCCTGACGCAGAACGAACTTGCAAGCCAGGAAGACGGCCGCGCCGCGCTCGGCAGGATCCGGAACGTGCCCAGTTTCGAGAGTGCCGTAGCCGACCGGAGTTTCGTACTCGAGGCCATCACAGAGGAACTGCCGCTTAAGCAGGAACTGCTCAGCAAAGCCGAACGCTCCTGTCGGCCTGGGACCATCCTTTCCTCAACCACGTCTGCCATCAGCCCGACCGATATACAGTCAGTGCTCAATGATCCTTCAGCCTTCTGCGTTGCCCACTACGCCCAGCCGGCGCATCTCGTGGAACTCGTCGAGGTCGTTCCTGGCAAGGCAACTGCCCAAAGCACAACAGAGTTCACGGTCAACTTGCTGGAGAACTCCGGGAAATCTCCAGTGCTCTGCCCGGATATTCCCGGGTTTCTCTGGGCGCGCATCCAGCACGCTGTTCTGCGCGAGTTCGCATCACTCGTCGGCCGGGGACTCGTGACAGCTGAGGCATGCGACAGGGTGCTGAAGGAAGGGTACGCTGCGCGGCTGCCAGCAATGGGAGCATTCGAGCACGCTGATCTGGCCGGGCTGGATCTTGTCGGCGGCGAAGCGGCAAAGACCGTCTGGGCGGATCTGTCAAATGTCCGGGATCCAGCAGAAACTCCAATCGGGTCATTGCTCGCTGGGGGGCATGCCGGGATGAAGAGCGGGCGCGGTTTCTATGACTGGCGCGTGCGCGACGCCGATGAATTCAAGGCCCAGCGGGACGAAGAGATCATTCGCAGAACCAAATTGCGGCGAGGCGGCAATGTTGTACTATGAAGGTCTCTACACGGTTGGAGGGGGGAGTTTGACATGAGCGGCGTTCAGCTGTCCGGCGTAACGAAGTCATTCGGCGCGACAAACGTCATTCCGAAGATGGACCTGCAGTTCGACGAGGGCGAATTTGTGGTCATCGTGGGACCATCCGGCTGCGGCAAGTCGACGACTCTGCGCATGATCGCCGGTCTCGAACCGGTAACCGAGGGCCAGGTTTTCATCGGCGGCAAGGACGTAACCTGGTCGCCACCCAAGGAACGCGACATTGCAATGGTGTTCCAATCCTATGCGCTCTACCCACACATGGACGTCGCCGGAAACATGTCATTCGCCTTGCGTCTTGCCGGCCGTCCGAAGAGCGAAGTCGCTGAGCGTGTCCGGATCGCGGCGGAAATGCTGGAACTCACAGAATATCTCGGGCGGCGCCCGCGCGATCTGTCCGGTGGTCAGAGGCAGCGCGTGGCCATGGGGCGGGCGATTGTCCGCGACGCCTACTGTTTCCTTTTCGACGAGCCGCTTTCCAATCTTGATGCCAAATTGCGCTCGTCGATGCGTACCGAACTCACCCTGCTCCACAAACGCCTGAAGCGCACGATGGTCTACGTCACCCACGATCAGATCGAAGCGATGACCATGGCCGACCGGATTGTCATTATGGACAAGGGAGTCGTCCAGCAGGTCGGATCGCCCCGCGCAGTATACAATTCTCCCGACAACCTGTTCGTTGCCGGTTTCATCGGTTCACCATCAATGAACTTCCTCAACGGAAAATTGACTGGGGAGGGCGACGAACTGCGCGTGAAGGGAACCGGCTTTGACCTGCCGTTGAAACCGGGCTTGCGCGACGCGGCACAGCAGAATGGCTCGGCAGAGGTTGTGGTCGGGCTGAGGCCGGAGCATTTTTCGGTACAGGGAGCCGGGGGGTCGCAATCCTCCCTGTTTGCTCCCGTGAACCTGCAAGTCGAAGTTGCGGAGTATATCGGTTCAAGCCAGTTCCTCGCTGCGCGGATCGAGGATCAGCCGATAACCGCTTCCATTGAAGTTGGCCCCGACAGCGCACCACTTGCGAGCGGGGAGTATCTGTTCGACACAAACAGGATGTACCTGTTTGATCGAAAAACGGGCGCAGCGATCGCCTGACACGCAAAACAAGCAAAGGAGGCTTGCGATAGTGATGACAAGATTAAGAAACTGGGCTGCTGCCGCGGCCGCCGGATCAGCGCTGGCGCTGGCCGGCACTGCACTTGCCAACCCGTACGAGAGGTATGAGGGTACGACACTCGTTATCAGCTGGCCTGCTCTGGCGCACTTTGCTGCTGCCGAAACGCTGCTGGAGGAGTTCACCGAGGAGACGGGTATCGAGGTCGAGGTCGACGCGCTTCAGTATCTGAAGCTGCGGGACCGCCAACTCCTCGAAATGTCCAAAGATGAAGGTGAATACGACATCGTCTCCTGGGTTGTCATGTGGAAGGGTGAGTACGTCTCTAAGGGCTTGCTGACACCACTTTCGCAGTTCTTCACCAACGGTTCGCTGGTCGACCCGCAATTCGACATCGACGACATTGCTGACGCCTATCTCCAGAACGGAGGCGTCGTCGGGGGCAAGAAGGGCTATATGCCTGGTAAGTCCGGGGCACTCTACGGGCTGCCATTCGGTGCGGAGACCTCGATTCTCGCCTACCGCAAGGACATCATGGAAGAGCAGGGACTCGATGTTCCAACGACCTATGATGAACTTCGGGAGGTCATGACCAAGCTCCATGAAGCCGGAATCCCCGCAATGACATCACGCGGTCAGACCGGCCACCAGGTCACAGCCGGATGGCTGCTTCACCTGGCTCCGATGGGCGGAAAGATCTTTGATGACGAGTGGAACCCCGTGATCAATTCGCCGGAAGCGGTCAAGGCTGCCGAATTCATGCGTCATGTGGTCCAGACGGGACCAACCGGAATCGAAACCTTCGGGTTCGGCGAAGCATCCGCTGCCTTCCTGCAAGGCGATGCCGCGCTTTATCTCGACACGCTGAAGATTGCCGCCATGTCGCGCAATCCGAGCCTGTCGAAAGTCGACGGTATGGTTGGCTATGCCTTGCATCCGACAGACACAAGGTGCGGTTCCGAGACCGGCGGCTTCGCTATCGGGATTCCGGCGAATTCGCAGAATCAGGAAGCTGCATTCCTGCTCATCCAGTATCTGACCAACAAGCATGGCGATCAGCGGATGGTTGACCTCGGAGGCGACCCGGTTCGGATATCGACCCTCGAGAACAACGCCGACAGGTTCGCGGACTATCCGGTTGTTGCAGAACAGCTGCCTTGCGCAGATCCGGACTGGCGCCCGCTGATCCCGGAGTGGAACGAGCTTAACATCGATGTTCTCGGTCAGGCGCTGACCAAGGTCATCACCACGAATGATCCCATTCAGCCGATCATGGACGAGGCCAACGAAAAGGCCCGGGCCATCATGGAGCGTGAAGGGTATTATTCCTGGGCAAAGTACCGGCAGGGCAACTGACCTGCCAGCTTCACGGGGCCCGGGCTACGCCCGGGTCCCGCAAAGATGCAGCATGAATTTGCAAGGGGGAATCGGGTGACCAATCAACCAGGTCAGTCCGCAGCGCCGGGTTTCCGGAAGCTTGGCCCCTATTTCTTCATTCTTCCGGCCGTCGCCATCATGGTCGCCGGCCTTGTCTATCCGGTTCTTCAGGCCTTCTATCTCAGCCTTTACGACTGGAAGATCGGCACCAAGCTCGAGGACGCCCCGTTCGTCGGCTTCCGGCACTTCGTCCGGATGATCACAGACGACAATGTTCACGAGTCTATCTGGGTAACGCTGCGCTTCGGTTTCTGGACGATTACCATCGAGATGTTTCTCGGCGTGGCGCTTGCCCTTTTGCTGGAAAAACCGATCCGAGGCGCTTCGGTATTCCGTACGATATTCATATTGCCGCTGATGATCTCACCAGTGGTCGTCGGTCTGATCTGGCGGTACCTGTTCGATGCCCGCATCGGATGGATCAACTACTACATCGGAAAGATCGGCATTGAGCCACAGGTATGGCTGGGAAATGCCGACCTGGCATTTTTCGCAATTGTCTTCACCGACATCTGGCAGTGGACGCCGTTCATCTTCATCATCGTCATTGCCGGCCTGCAGGCGCTTCCTTCGGAGATTCTGGAAGCGAGCAAGATAGATGGCGCCAACTGGTGGCAGCACATCCTGTTCGTGAAGCTGCCGATGATCCGGTCAATCCTGCTGATCGCACTGCTGCTCAGGTTGATTGATGTGTTCCGGGCTCTTGAAGTCATGTACATTCTGACTGGAGGTGGTCCGGGACGGGCTACCGAACTGTTATCCCTGCACATCTACAACCGGGCGTTCGAGACGCAGCAGTTGGGCTATGCCTCGGCAATCTCCGTCCTGCTTATCGTCATCGTATTTGCGCTCAGCTTTGCCATCCTGGTTGCGGGCAATCCACTCAAGGAAAGATCGGACATCTGAATGGCTGCGAGAGTTATCGGAGGGCGCCAGGCCGTGATTTCCCACTACGCCTCGCTCATAGTGCTTGCCCTTATCACCCTGATGCCGATCTGGGTCATGGTATCGACAGGCTTCAAGAATGATGTCCTTGTCCAGCAGAAGGAACCGGTCTGGTTCTTCTTCGTCCCGACACTGGTGAATTACGAGCACATCATGACCCGGGGCAACTTCGATGTGTATCTCTGGAACTCGATAATCGTCGGCACGCTCTCGACCCTCTTCACCCTGCTTTTCGGAGGCTTCTGCGCCTACGCTCTGGCCCGGACTCAGTTCCGGGGGCGGGTATTGGTGGCAAATTCCACCCTGCTGGTCCGGATGGTGCCGCCAGCGGTACTGGCAGTTCCGGCCTTTGCCATGGTGGTGAATTTTGGCCTGAACAATGACCTTGCCGTTCTGACCTTCTTCTACACTGCACTGAATCTGCCCTTTGCGATTTGGTTGCTGTTTGGCTTCTTCAAGCAGATCCCGGTCGAACTGGAAGAGGCGGCAATCGTCGACGGCGCATCACCGCTTCAGGTGTTCTTCCGGGTGCTACTGCCCCTGATGAAGTCCGGCTACGCTGTGGCCGGCATCTTCACATTCCGCATCGCCTGGAACGAATTCATTCTTGCCCTGCTGCTCACCGGCCGCAAGACGCGCACCTTGCCGGTCGGCGCTGCCGGATACATCACTGACACGGGTGTCGAATGGGGCCGGATAATGGCCATGGGGACGTTGATCGTTATCCCGCCGCTGATATTCACATTCTTTGCTGCCCGGCAGATCATTGCCGGCATGACTGCGGGAGCCGTCAAGGGCTGACCGATGACATGGGACCATGGATTTCTGGTTTGTGACGTATTTTTGGCAACTTGAACTGTAGATTCTTGAATGTGGGTGCATCCATTGTCTGGTTCCAGTCCTTTCCAGATAAGGGAGTGTATGAGTGACGTCAGCCGAGAACTGGCCGCCGAAACCCGGCGATGCTTAACTTGATCCACGATTGGCATCTTGGATGGATTTTTCTGGGAAGACGATAACCTACAGCATTGCAGAAGAGTTCTCCCGGACTCCCGGCGGTCGCTTCAGAAAGAATGGCCCTTACAGCGGAGAAGCACTTCGCGACGATGTGTTATGCGGGTTGCTTCAAGAAGCCATTGACTCGGACAGCATGTTGGTCATCCAGCTAGATGGGACCTCTGGTTACGCTTCAGCCTTCCTGGAGGAAGCACTCGGTGGCTTGATCCGACTTCGAGGATTTGATCGGGAATTGGTCAATCGTCATCTCAAGATAGAAGCCTTGGATCCTCTGACTGAGGTTTATCGACTGTCCGCAATTCAATACCTGACTGGTTCATTTCCGAAGGTGTGAACCAACTTCTCGATACTGGCAGATTATTGGTTCATTCACTCTGAGAGGAGTGTCCTGCGGACCAATCACTAAACACAATCGAGTATTGTAAAACGGACACGGCAGATCCGGATTCAAACGGCTGACCAACCTTGGTTCGGGACTCATGGATCATCCATGAGGTCGAAATTCAGAGGATGGGCATTACCCACCTGAGCCTTGACAATACATGCACTACTCTGTATAGGCGTCCTTAGGACGCCTATACAGAGTAGTGCTTTGAACTTTGCTCGACAACGATTCCATCTGCCAAGGCTCACCCGGGCCGGTGCATATCTGGCAGAGCAGTTGGAAGCGAACGGCAAGCCTGTCATATCTCGCTCTGAGTTCTTCCGGATTGTTCAGACGATGTACAGGGAGTCGTCTGGCAAGGGTTTGTTTTTGCGCAGAAGCTCCCCCGACCGTGACGATTTGGTTCGTTTCCGGGCAATGCTGAAATCTGCTGGCGCTATTGCATCAGATCGAGACTATGGTTTCCGCGTAATTCGAGTGCTGCATGTGCCCGACCAGCCTGCCGACGACATAGTTTGCCTGGTCGACCGAACCTGCCATGTCGCCTTCTTGTCCGCCATGCAACGCTGGAGCCTCACCAATAGAGCTCCGTTCGCGCTGATGCTTGCGCGTCCTGGCCGCGGCTCAGTCAAAAGCCTTGGCTATCGCAAGGATGAAGCAGCCAACAACCCCTACGGAGTCTCTATCTTGAGGCATCCCACGATGGTGAGGCGCCGCAAGATCGACATATACGAAAACAAGAATGCCGGTCACTTCCAGACCATTCCAGACTCCCCTGTGCGTGTCTCAACGGTAGGACAGACTTTTTTGGACATGCTGCAGAGGCCGAAGTTGTGTGGAGGCATGTACCATGTTCTGGATGTTTGGGAAGAACACGCTGAAGCGTTCCTCGACCAGATTGTTGCGGTCATTGACGAGACACCCACAGCAGTGATCAAGAGTAGAGCAGGCTACATTCTTGAGGAACGATTGGGACTCCATCATCCATCTATCGAAACCTGGAAGACACTGGGACAGCGAGGAGGAAGCCGAAAGCTCAATCCTGACCGCGACTATGCGCCGGCATTTTCGGAAACCTGGAAGCTATCACTGAATGTCTGAGCAAGCATTCTCGGTCGACACTGCCGGTTGGGTTGCAAAGGTTTCCCGCGATCCTGTCCTCCACCGCCAACGCTGTGTTGTGGAGATTGTCCTCAACGCGGTTGCCGGTTCAGAGCCTCTGAAGGCGGCGTTCTTTCTCAAGGGTGGGATTCTCATGGGTCTGGCCTACGGAAGCCCGCGGCAAACTACGGATATTGATCTGACCACAAGCCTCGTTGCCGATCAGGGGATCGAGAACCGGATTGGGGCAATGCTGGACGCAGCCTTTTGTTGTGCCACGGATTATCTCGGACCTAGCAATCTTGTTCTTCGCACACAGTCTGTGAAGGGCCACCCAAGACGGCACTTCCTTGAAGCCAGATTTCCGGCCTTGAAGGTAAAGGTCGCCCATGCACACCGAGGTACGAATGAAGAAAGAGCGTTGAACAGGGGAAACGCCTCCAACGTGATAGACATCGATATTTCGTTCAACGAACCGATAAATCATATGCAAATCTTGACCTTGACTGATGGACGCGAGTTGTATGCCTATGGGCTGATTGACGTAGTGGCGGAGAAATTCCGAGCATTGCTTCAGCAAGTGCCGCGCAACCGTTACCGGCGGCAGGACATTTTTGATCTCAGTTTTCTTATTCCCAAAATCCACGCAAACAAGACCTCTCCCAAGGACATTCTCAAGTCTCTCCACGACAAGTGTTTGGCTCGTGATATCATACCAGATCGTCATTCTCTTGATGACCCCGAGGTCAAGCGACGGTCCGGAATGGAATGGGACTCCATGTTTCAGGAATTCTCCGATGTACCTGATTTTGAGAAATGCTACGATCGAGTGGCTGCATTCTATAGGTCCTTACCATGGATCAGTGTTTAGGTCGGGTCCATCACATCGAGAAACTGAACTGAGCGATCTCAACCTGCCGCTGCAGAATGAATCAATGCGAATGAGTTGTTTCGGCTGAAATGGGATAACCAAGGGACCCCGGGGTGCTCGGGGGCAGATTGGCACCTGCAAATGCAAGATCTCCCACTTATGACAAAACTGCTTTCGAAGTCCCTGCTAATCCTAACACATGGCCAGTGTTCATGATGCCCGCTGCCAACTCATCGCCAATTTCGGATATCATCCCGAAAACCGCAGAACGCAGAGCGCACGGCGAGGCGAAAGCCGTATTCGTCAAAAAGCACGGCAAAACCTGCCTTAGTCACCTGCATCATATCTGGCCCTGCCGGATTCTGTTGCCAGCTCCTCCGACTGACGGGCGAATTGAGGCCGTTATTGCCAATAGTGGAGGCGGCGTTGTTGGCGGTGACCGGATGCAGGTTAAGATTGAAGCAGGCCAGGGGTCGGCTGTAACAGTTACTTCTCAGGCAGCAGAAAAAGTCTATCGCTCGCCCACGGCAGTTGTGTCCGAAATGAGTACAGATGTCTCGGTTGCATCGGAAGCCAGACTGGAGTGGGTGCCACATGAGACAATCCTGTTTGAAGGTGCAAGACTGCGACGCCAGGCTCGCCTAGACCTTTCGAAATCCGCAATGGCACTTTGCGCAGATGTGATCGTGTTCGGGAGACGGGCACGGGGAGAGGGATTTGTGGAAGGCATGCTGCATGATGAATGGCGAGTCTACCGGGATGGCTGCCTAGTATGGGCCGACATTCTCCACCTCGAGTCAGGGTTGAGCGGCAGCTTGACCAACCGATTTTCCTTCGGAAACGCAGCCGCCATCGCCTTGGTTGTCTGCCAGACTTCTAATCCCGAAGCAGTGCGGGACACAGCCCGCAGACTGCTCGGCGAAAACCCTGATTGCGGTTTCACTGTAGTCAACGGTCTTGCAATCGGACGGTTTGTATATGAAGATGCAGTGAGGCTGCGAAGGTCCATTTCGGAACTCTGGCTGGGTCTTCGCCCTCTCGTCGGGGGCAGCGGTGCATTGCCCCGCGTTTGGGAGTGCTAACCTGAACCGGAACCGACGACCGCATCACAACATCTCCACCCGTTCTCAGGAGGATTCATGCATCTTACACCAAGAGAAAAAGACAAACTGCTGATTTCCATGGCGGCGATTGTAGCTCGCAGGCGACTTGCAAGGGGCGTCAAGTTGAACCACCCAGAGGCAGTTGCCTTGGTCAGCGACTTCGTCGTGGAGGGGGCAAGGGATGGAAAAGGCGTTGCTGAACTCATGCTGGAGGGAGGGTCCGTACTAACCAGGGACCAGGTGATGGAAGGAGTTGCCGAAATGATCCCCGAAATCCAGGTCGAAGCCACTTTCCCAGACGGCACGAAGCTAGTCACCGTGCATGAACCGATCCGTTGAGGCAGATGCAATGATCCCAGGTGAAATCCTTACCCGACCCGGAACAATTCTCCTCAACGAGTCCCGCGAGACACTCACACTGACCGTGGCAAATGCCGGCGATCGCCCTGTTCAGGTGGGCTCCCATTACCATTTTTTTGAGACCAATCCGGAATTGCAGTTCGACCGCGATTCAGCACTCGGTTTCCGGCTGGATATACCAGCAGGCACCGCCGTCCGCTTTGAACCGGGGCAAACCCGAACTGTTCAACTAGTCGCCTTTGCTGGAAATCGGATCATTCATGGATTCCAGGGGCGCATCAACGGCCGGTTGGGAGGTTGACGCATGGCATTCGAAATCCAGCGTAGAGCCTATGCCGACATGTTCGGACCGACCGTCGGCGACCGTGTGAGACTCGCAGATACGGAACTCTTCATCGAAATCGAAGAAGACCGAACAACCTACGGTGAGGAGGTCAAGTTTGGCGGTGGGAAAGTCATCCGCGATGGCATGGGACAATCGCAGTCCACCCGCGCGGACGGCGCCGTCGACACAGTCATTACCAACGCTATCGTTCTCGACCATGGCGGCATCGTGAAAGCGGATATCGGAATTCGCGACGGCCGCATCGCTGCGGTTGGCAAAGCCGGCAATCCTGATGTCCAACCGGGCGTGGACATCATAATCGGGCCAGGAACCGAAGCGATTGCAGGCGAAGGGAAGATCGTGACTGCGGGCGGGCTTGACGTCCACATACACTTCATCTGTCCCCAGCAAATCGAGGAAGCAATCAGCAGCGGCATCACGACCATGATGGGCGGCGGAACCGGCCCCGCCGCCGGCACAAACGCCACAACCTGCACTCCAGGAGGATGGCATATCGGCCGCATGCTTCAGGCCGCGGAGTCATTTCCCGTAAATCTGGGTTTCTTTGGCAAGGGCAACTCGTCGGCCATGGAACCGCTGGCAGAGCAGATCGCCGCCGGAGCTTGCGGCCTGAAACTGCACGAGGACTGGGGTACCACGCCGTCGGCGATCGACACCTGTCTGCGCGTTGCCGACGAATACGACATTCAGGTCATGATCCATACGGACACGATCAACGAGTCGGGCTTCGTCGAAGTGTCAGTCGACGCCATCGGCGGCCGGACCATCCATGCTTTCCATACCGAGGGTGCCGGTGGAGGACATGCACCCGACATCATCCGGCTCTGCGGGGAAGCCAATGTCTTGCCCTCGTCGACCAATCCGACACGCCCCTTTACGATCAATACGTTGGCTGAACATCTGGACATGCTGATGGTCTGCCATCACCTTGATCAGCGGATTCCTGAAGATGTTGCCTTTGCGGACAGCCGAATTCGCCACGAGACAATTGCAGCCGAGGACATTCTTCACGACATGGGCGCCATGTCGATCATGGCATCAGATAGCCAGGCGATGGGGCGTGTCGGCGAAGTCATCATCCGCACATGGCAAACCGCAGACAAGATGAAACGGCAGCGGGGCCGCCTGAAAGATGAGAAAGGCGACAACGACAACTTCCGGGTTCGGCGGTATCTGGCCAAATACACGATCAATCCTGCGATCGCCCAAGGCATATCAGAACATGTCGGCTCCATTGAGTCAGGAAAACTCGCCGACCTCGTGATCTGGAGTCCGGCTTTTTTCGGCGTGAAGCCGGACCTGGTCCTCAAGAGCGGAACGATAGCCTTTGCCCCCATGGGCGATCCAAATGCATCCATTCCTACACCGCAGCCTGTCCACTACAGGCCAATGTTTGGTGGCTTCGGGAAGTCCCGGACAGTCGGTTCGGTAGGGTTTGTCAGCCGCGCAGCAATTGAAGCTGAGGTCTCAAGCAGGCTTGGGCTAGACAGAGAACTGGTTGCTGTCAGCAACACACGCGGCGGCATAGGCAAGCGGTCAATGATCCTGAATTCAGCAACGCCGCACATGGAAGTTGACCCCGAAACCTACGAGGTTCGCGCAGACGGGGAATTGCTGACCTGTGAACCGGCCGAAGTGTTGCCGCTTGCTCAACGCTACTTTTTGTTCTGATGAGACGGGCTACTTCCGTATCTGTTGCAGGCAACTGGCCGTCCGATCAGGCGGAAGGACAGGTAACGCTGGACTTTGATTCTCGCCGACGGCGCCGGATACGGCTTGATTGCGGCGCCGCCGGACCTGTGCTGCTGGACTTGCCGGAAACAGCAACTCTTTCAGATGGGGCTGGCTTGCATCTGACCGATGGCGGTTGGGTCGAGGTCCGGGCAGCCCCCGAGGAACTGGTTTTGATCCGTTGCGAGGATCCTCGTTTTCTTGCCCGCGTCGCATGGCACCTCGGCAATCACCATTGTCCTGCGGAACTTGCGGCAGATCGCATCTGGATCAGGCGGGACCATGTGATTGAGGACATGCTGCGTGGTCTGGGTTGCAAAACTGTACAAGTAAATCGGCCATTCAATCCCGAACCAGGTGCATACCAGCGCGGTGCTCATGATCATGGACACTCCTGAGTCAAGACCGGCCGACCCGCTCTTCCTGTTGCTGTCCTGGTTTTCGCCAGCCTGCCCGGTCGGCTCCTACGCCTATAGCCACGGACTAGAAAAAGCGGTCGATATTGAATTGATCGCCAATGCCGAGGATCTTCAGGAGTGGATTGAGACGGTCCTGCTCCTTGGCAGCGGGCGGACCGACGGGGTCATATTCCGTGAAACTCACGATGCAGCCCGGCAATCTGACGGCCACCGGCTGCAAGAACTGGCAACACTTTCCCGCGCCATGCAATCAACAGGTGAACTGGCACTGGAAAGCATGTCGCAAGGGGAGGCCTTCTTACGTGCCATTGGCTCTGCTTGGCCCTCTGATGGCCTTGAACATCTTGACCCCCGCACCACAACCTTCCCGGTGGCGGTGGCGGCTGCCTGTGCAGTTCACCGAGTGAGTCTCGAAACTGCGCTCTTGAGTTGGTACCACGCTTTCGCTTCAAATCTCGTATCTGCCGGGGTCCGCCTTGTCCCGCTAGGACAAACTGAAGGATTGCAGACCCTGGCCGCACTGGCGAAGACGGTGCAGAGGGCTTCAAAACTCGCGCAGGAGTTGCAAATGGAAGACATCGGCACTGCGGCGCCATTTCTGGACATCCTGTCCATCCAACATGAAACTCAGTACACGAGGTTATTCCGCTCATGACACAAAGCAATCACGGACCTCTGCGCGTTGGCATTGGAGGCCCAGTCGGGTCAGGCAAGACCGCTCTTGTCGACGCACTCTGCAAGCATATGCGGACATCCTATGACATCGCGGTAATCACCAACGACATTTACACACGCGAGGACGCACAGTTTCTCACGCGATCGGGTGCGCTGCCACCGGAACGCATCTCCGGAGTCGAAACCGGCGGCTGTCCGCACACAGCCATACGCGAAGACGCCTCGATCAATCTCGCAGCCATCTCGGAAATGAGAGAGAAATTCCCGCGCCTGGACCTGGTCATGATTGAATCGGGCGGCGACAATCTGGCCGCCACCTTCAGCCCCGAACTGGCCGACATAACGATCTATGTCATAGACGTATCCGCAGGGGACAAGATTCCGCGCAAGGGAGGTCCTGGAATAACCCGGTCAGATCTTCTCGTGATCAACAAGATCGACCTCGCCCCACTTGTCGGCGCTGACCTTTCGGTCATGTACCGGGATTCCCGGCGCATGCGCGGCGAACGGCCTTTCATGTTCACCAACATCAAGGCTGGAGAAGGCGTTTCAGGTGTAGCTGAATTCGTTGAGCATCTCGGCGGCCTGCAGAACGGTCACTCCGCTGATCCACAGACGTGATCGATTCTTGGCAACGCCTGGAGAGTCGAAGTCGAGTTGCTCGGTGCATGCCGTCTGGAGTCACCTGGATATTTGATTTTCGTTTCTGGAGAATATCGAACAAATACGAAGGGGCTTTTGCAACCCGGTTCCGTTCGACGCTCGCCCTGGTTGGCAGTGGGTGCCATGCTCGCATCCTCGCCGCCGAATTGTGGCGAAACTGATCTTCCACGACCGGCTCCAGCTCTAGCCAAATTCGTTCCAGTATCGCAGACCTGCACTTGTCTGATACAACAGGCCGGCGATCATCCGGCGTTGCTTGCGGGAGGTCACCGAACGGACATGAGGAAGGCCCCCGATGGATGTTCAAGTTGCCGTAGTAGGAGGCGGTCCTGTTGGTGTTGGCCTCGCAATCGATCTGGGCCAGCGCGGAATTCGGACAGTAGTCTTTGAGAAATCCGGATCGCTTTCCATCATTCCCAAGGGGCAGAACCTTACACAGCGGACCGGCGAGCATTTTCAGGCTTGGGGCGTTTATGACCGGATGAAGGAGGCGGTGAGAATACCGGACTCCTTCGGCTCAGGTGGAGTTACAGTCTACGGAACACTGCTTGGAGACCATTACTACAACTGGCTGGACCGAAGGGATGTTCGGTCATTCTATGCCGCCGACAGTCTCCGGCTACCTCAATACGATACGGAAACCGTTTTGCGCCGTCGCGTTTCCGACCTTGAAGATGTCGATTTGCATCTCAGCCATGAAGTCAAGGACTTGACGATCGGAGATACGGGGGCCGAACTTCAGGTAACGGACGGCGACGGTGGCCCGCATGTTGTCCGCGCACAGTACGTTGTTGGTTGCGATGGTGCCCGCTCAATCGTGCGTGAGAAAGCGGGGCTGCCCCTCTCGTTCAAGTCGCATTTCCGGCGGATGGTTCTCGCTGTATTCCGATCAGATGAGCTGCACGAACTGCTGAAACGATTTCCCGGCAAATCGTATTTCAATGCCCTCGCCCCGGAAAAGGAAGGATACTGGCAGTTCTTTGGCCGGGTGGAATTTGGGACCTGGTTCTTTCACACAACGGTACCTGAGGACTCGACACTTGAGAACTTCGACCTCGGGGAACATCTTGCCAAAGCGGTTGGCCAGGAGATCGCGTTCAGCATCAAGTATCTCGGTTTCTGGAATCTGCGTACCGCCATCGCCGACAACTACCGCAATGGCTGCATCTTCATTGCCGGCGATGCGGCGCACAGCCATCCTCCTTACGGCGGGTATGGGCTGAACAATGGACTCGAGGATGCCCGAAACCTTGCCTGGAAGCTTGAGGCGAGAATACGGGGGTGGGGTAGCGAAGCGCTGCTTGACAGCTACAGCGCCGAGCGGCACCCAGCTATCGACTCTACGGCCGAAGACTTCATAGGCCGCATGATTGCCGACGATCGGGAGTTCGTCAGGAGTTTTGATCCAGAGAGGGATAAGTCGGCATTTCTCGCAGAATGGAGCCGACGAGCAAGATCCACCAAGCAGGACGTTGGCGAGTACTGCCCGAATTACGGGGGTTCCCCTATCATCCTGGGCGGAAGCGGCAGATCAAGTGCCGTCGGCAAGCACTCGCATGAGGCTCGGCCTGGTTTCCTCCTCACGCCAAAGGCCGGAGTGATGGAGTTGCTGGACGACGGTTTCAACCTGGTCTGCATCGGAGAACAGCCGCAAGCTGCAAGAGCACTTGCGGAAGAGGCGGCAGCACTCGGTGTGCCGCTCACAATCGTTCCGATGGATCATGATACGGAGACGGTGAGATGGGGAGCGCCGATCATTCTTGTGCGTCCCGACCGCTATGTTGCCTTTGCAGGCGACGGCGCAACCTTGGATGTAGCAAATATCCTCCGGACAGCGATCGGGTGCACATGACGCTTTGGGTTTGCCGGCAAGACCTCTGACGGTCTCATGGTTACAGCAGTGGTTCAACTGTCAAGCTCAGGCGTACCACTGTTCGTTAGAGCCGGCACCTATCTCTGCACAGCCCTCAAACTGTCCTGTCAAACCCGACCACCTCAATCGGGTGTGTCCGTGACATGCCTTCCTACCAACTTGCCGACGTTGGGCATTGAACAATGCAGGGTGCGTCCGGTTTTTCCACATCAATCTGGCTTGAGGGGATTGCACGATGTTGTTCCCAACAACCAACCTAGTGTAAGGTTGACTGTAAGAAATGGAAGGAGCGGCTCATGAAACGCAAATGCGCCCATTTGCCATTGTCCCGGCAACCCCTAGTTCTTGTATTGTGCCAGGTCCGCTTCAGCCCGATCCTTCAGATAGACAAGTTCATTCCGGATATTCAGGAGTCGTTTCGACAATTCGGATTTCCCTTCCAGCGCGTTGGAAGGGTTCAACTGTTCAATTTGGGTCCTGGCGCTACGGCACCCGTCCAAGTATCAGAACAGGACCGTTGGGAGTACCGCACTCGGGATGAAACCTGGAGCGTCCTAGTAGCGTCGGACAATGTCGTGTTGCAATCAACCGCTTACGACAGATTCGAGATTTTCGCAGAACAGCTTCAGCATGCAGTCAGCACAGTGCTTTCAGTTACAGATCACGATAGGCTTGGCGTCATCCAGCGCATTGGACTTCGATACATTGATGTCATCAGGCCCCGCCAGGACGAGGACTTTCGCGCCTATCTGCGAGCCGGATTGCATGGCCTAGAAGACACGGTCTACGTGGCAGGAACCCACCATCTGCTCCTACATAGCGCAGGTCTAACTCGAGTCGGGACAGGACTGCACGGCAACATGAATGTACGAATCTCCCAAAACAGAAAAGGCGAACTTTTGCCGCCTGATCTAGTCGCGGGCGCACCCAGTTTCTCATTTCAGGTATTGCCTAATGAACTGCTAACGCTGATCGATATTGATCACTCCATTGAGGGAAAATTCGATCCGGACACTGAGTGGATTGTGCATCGGACATTTGAGATGCACGACACGATAATTCAGACATTCCACGATTACATTGTCTCAGATTACGCTATCGAGGTTTGGAAATGAACCTACCTGTCACATATGCAAACTACGAAAGCCAAAAGCGCACACTATCTATGCTCTTTGTTGAACCTGATACCTCAAGAAGCGATTGGCTCCACCAGCTTATGATAATGCCAGCTTCCTACTTCGGAAGCGGTGGGTACAGCGAATTCGCATTGACGTGTGTTCCCGAGGATCTACCAGTCTGGTCAGGTTCAAGTTTCTGTAGTGACGCCTCGGCTTTGGATTGGGATCCACTGATAGATTCTCCTAGCATCAGCGAATTTCCTACGTTGACTACAGCCGACAAGCTGAGCGAATTGCAACTGTCCCTATCACTAAACAAGTCTCAGTTAGCAAAGATTCTACGGGTCAGTCGCCCAACTATTTATGATTGGCTGGCCGGTAGAGACGCCAACTTTGCCAATACTCAGCGCTTGGATTCGCTTCGAAAGTATCTTGCTCAAGGTGGCGTATCTAGCTCCACGCCAATAGACGCACGTTTCGTTGTTTTGCCTGTAGGCCTGAATAGGAAGTCGCTTCTCGCGTTGCTGTCGGAGGAACCAATCGAAGAAGGCATGCTGATAAGTGTAATTCAAGAAGCAACTGAACTTCACTCAACATACTTAAGGCGCATTGCCAGAGAAGAACAGCTCCGCAACCTGGGATTCGACGAGCCTGATCGTAATCAGCGTAAGGATCAACTTGCCAGGAACATTGCACTCAAAGGCTGGCCTAGCACTTAGAGAATGGCAAAGAACTTCGATAGCAGGAGAATTGCGGAACTTGGCTGGCGTCAAGGTGCTATCCTGGGTGAAGAACTGGCTGACGCCGCCTTGGATCATGCACCGACTAGGTTGGCCCTGAATTGCCCGAATAGGCTGATGCTGACCAGTCATGATTGCGACATTTTGAATGGAAGTTTGGAAAAGGAGCCGATAGTCGAAGTTCTGCATTTGGAGGCCACTACCGCAGCCAAACTGAATCGGTTGGAGTCGTTTGGAAGAAACCCTCGAATTCTCCAGTTCGAACACAACGATAACGGCAAACGGATCCTCTTGACCTGCGTTGCTCACCATCGGTGGATGATTCCGCGGCAATCGTTGATGCAAGAGTCGCCGGCGTCTGTTCTGCCCAGGAGTCAATGCCGTTTGGTCGCAGATTGGCTTGCCAAGCGGTACAATCGGTTTGCGTTCCCGACAGCTTTCGATCGCCGCTGGCGATTCAAGCAGAAGGACTGGCTGAAGTTGCTCCAGAAGAACAGCGAGTTGGTTCAGGGCGTGTACATACGGCTCCATTCCCTCGATGAACTTTGCGAACATGTGCCCTATCGCACTCATATCTTGGTGGCAGTCCCGCACTACAGATTAGACCGTGGCAGTAGGATCGACGTACTTTCGCAAATTGAGCGAGACGTTTTGGAGTTTTGGACCCAATTCGAGCCAAGTATCAGGTGTGTTGGAGTGCAGGTCACTGGAACCGACAACATTAGCTTGGCTACCATTGAGCCATACCAAAGGTTTGATGCTGACTGGATAAGTTTGGAAGATAACACGCCGATCACTCCACCAGTTATTCGCGACTAGTGGAGTCAATATGCTATTGGCCATCTCTCGACGGCAAGTGATACTGAACCAATTTAACCAATTTGGCTGGCGCAACATGATTGCTCATTTGTTTCAAATCCGCGAAACATCATTTAGCCCGATTCCAGCGGATCCGCCCCCAGCAGTTCTGCCCCTGACGCCCCGGCGGCCTGGTCATGGATACACCTAATGAGAGCACCAGCGACTGTGCTGTGCGCGGTCTCCTCCAGAAGTTCCACGATATACTGGGCTCCCAGCATTGTCCGGCCAATACCGATGGTGCCGTGTGAGCGAAGCAAAGCCGCCTTGACCGAAGGGTCTGCAAATACCGGTCCGACCTCCGTGGCACCTTGTGGCCCGCCACCTGGCGCCAGGCCGATACACGGAATCCATTTGCCAAGCTTTCCGGCTGATTGAACGGTCGAGCAACGAAGCGGTTTGCCCAGATGCGAATATCCGATTGCCCATGGAGAATGGACATGGACGATTGCCGCAACATCAGGACGAACCCGGTAGATCTCGCAGTGGAACTCCAAATCCTTCGACGGTTTGCCGCTGCCCAGTACCACATTCCCCGAAAGATCGCAGACCATGAGATTGTCGTTGGAGCATTCGTTGAATCCGACCCCACTCGGCTTGATGACAATTGCATCGCCACAGGCAAGCCTTGCTGACAGATTGCCCCCGGAATTCGTCTGCAATCCGGTTTCGAAACATCTTCTGGCAATATCAATCAGTTCGGCGGTCCGTTCGGCAAGATCGACCTGGTCGATACGGCTCTTTGTCATTGTGCCAGTCCTTTCATGTTCGATCCGGCAAGGTCCCGGAGAGCGTCAACTGCGATCCGGGCGGTCCCGGCATCATTGAGGTGCCCTTCGGTTACAATGAGGTCCACATTGCCGCCCGCTTCCCCGGCGAGCCCTTCCGCAAACGCTTCCCTGCCCTCCGGATTATCCAAGGCTCCGCCGGGCCGATCCTCCGAGGAGAAACCGCCCATCGGCAACACGACACAGGCGGGAGGATCGGTACCCGCAAGATGCAGCGCCAGCGATCGGCCGAGACCCGCCATTTCATCTGCCGTCAGGCCGGCATGAGTGAATTCCGGACTGTGAGAGTATTCAGGCATACCCTGCCTGCCGCTCCCAAACGAGCGGCCCCGGCTCCAGGTAATGAAGTTCACTCCTCCGGGAAGCAAGACCCTTGGGCAACCCTTCATGACGGCGAACCTGTTTTCTGCCACACTCGTTTCCGGATCAAGGCACAACGACACCAATTCATGAGTCGTGTAGTCGATAATGCCGTCGAATACGCCCTTGCACGCCATAGCCGCCATGGTGTTTCCACCAAAGCCGTTCGCATGGAAGACGGCGCATTCCAGTCCTTCGGCTTCCAGAAGGTTCTTGGCAGCCCTTACGCCTTTAGAGGTCACGCCAAGAGCTGTTATCGCAACAAGCCTATCACCGGACTCGTGGCTGCGAGTGACTGGAGCAACTGCCAATCCCGCCGCAGCGGCAGCGGCGCCATCAAGCACACTGCTGGTGATCCGGTTAAGGCCTTCGATGTCCGCAACAGCTGGAATGATCATGACACCGTCAAGACCTGTGACAGTTCGAGTGTCAAAGGCCTGCGTCGTGATCAGAACTCTCCAGGCTGAAAGATCAGCGCAGGCAAACGCGCCCGCCACAATTTGCGATCCTGTTCCGCCGCCCATGCCAACAACGACTCTCAGATCCGTGTATTGCGCCAGCTCGGCAATTCTTGCCCCGGCTTTCCTGGAAGCCGTGCGCATGGCGGCGATTTTCTCGGATCCTGACAACTGCTTCCCGCCGGACTCGATCGATGCATCGACCAGTTCACACTTAAGCCCTTTGCCGCTGATGGATCTCGCAAGATGGGTTGCTTCGGCAGACTTGGTCGCAAGCGTCGAAACGACCGCTACTGTTGTCAACTTCTTCGCTCCCATCAATCAGTCTCTATTTCTTCTGAAATCACCAGCTGGTTCTCCGGCGCACCGAGACGCTCATTCGACCAGACTTGCAACCCGGAACCGACCGGCATTCCATCTCGCTGGCTCCCGCCGCAGGCGGTCAGGCCTCAACCACATGCACCGAGTAGCATCCCATTCTACTGCTCAAGAAGGAAGATTGCATCCGCTGTGCCAGCTCAGCCTTCCCGTGCAAACGGTTCGGTCCCTGGCCCAGCGGTGGGCACTCAATGCAGGCAATTGCAATCAGGGATGAATTGCAGATAAAGCCGCGTTCAGCAGGATTGACGGCAGGAAGAGCAGAATGAGCGTTTCGGAAACCAGAATTTACCCGATCAATACCGGTTGGCTGGAGGCCGATCTGGGAACCTATGTGTTCTGGAAAGGCCCGGCGGGAAAGAAGATATGGAATCCGGTCTATTGCTTTTATGTCGATACTGGTGAGCACAAGATCCTTGTAGACACTGGCTTGTGCGACGAGGAGCGCGCGACCCGTTATCACCACAAGTGCCAGAAGCGCGGTTGCCTTGAGGTGCATGAGCACTTGCCGCAAGTTCTGGGCATCGACCCGGATGATATCGACATCATCCTGTTTACTCATTTGCACTGGGATCACGTGCAAAACATGAAGGAGTTCCGCAACGCCCGCTACATTTGCCCGGAGAAGGAGATCAAGTGGGCCTATAACCCCTTGCCACTATACTACAGGACCTATGAATCTCCGGTCCTCGGGATAGAACCGGCGTACAGCGGTTGCAGCTTCGAACTTGTACACGGGCCAACGACGATTGTGCCTGGCATCTCCATGTTTGAGACGCCTGGCCACTCGCCCGGGCACATGTCCGTGACGGTAGAGACCTCGGCCGGTGATGTGGTCATCGCTGGCGACGCCATCTTCCAGGCCCGCAACATGGAGCCGAACGAGGAGGAGAAATGGCGCTACTGGGTTCCCGCCAGGTTCGTCAATTCGATCGAAGGCTGGAAGTCAGTGGAAGAGATCGACAAGCGGGCCGACTACATCCTGGCCTGTCACGACGAGGCAGTTGGAGAACATGAAGTCTACCCGTTCGACGACATGAAACCCCGGGAACGCAGGCGGGTGGTTCCTGGAATGCAGTTCTATTTCGCCGACATGCCTCCGGGTTGCTGAATTGACGGCTCTGGTCAACGACCTCAAGTCAATCGCTGACCGGTTCGATGTAGCGGTACTTGACCAGTATGGGGTCCTGCACGACGGAATTGCTCCGTACCCGTCCGCCAATCATGCACTCGGATTCCTGAGGGAGGCGGGCAAGGAGATCGTCATCCTGTCGAATTCTGGCAGGCGTGCGTATCCCAACTTGCTGCGTATTCGCGGACTCGGACTTGGGGTCGACGAACTCACCTTGGTGGTAACCTCAGGCGAAGTTTGCTGGCAGGATTTCGACAACTGCGAACTTGCACTGGCTCCGGGAGGCAAGCAGCGAGTGTTTCCCATTGAGGGTTGCGTTGGAGATGCGATCGACTGGGCTGCACAGAACCGAGGCGTCGATACTGTCACAGAGTTCGGCCAGGCAAATGCGATCCTGTTGATGGGCATGCCTGATGGCGAACGGCTGGACCGGATCCCGGAGCTATTCGAACGCGCCCTGCAACAAGGCCTGCCGCTGATTTGCACCAACCCGGACAAGCGTTCGCCAGGCAAAGACCAGTTATTGGCATCTCCGGGAACCTTGGCCGACTGCTATGCCGAACAAGGAGGCGAGGTAGTTTGGTATGGCAAACCGTACCCGAAGATCTACAACGCTGTCTCCGCCCGGTTTCCAGACATCGATCCCCGGCGAATACTCATGATTGGGGACTCCCTTGAACACGACATTGCCGGAGCAGACGGCGTTGGCTGGTCCACCGCCCTTGTGCGAGGCGGAATCCACAAGTTCGAATTCGCAAGGTGCAGCAGTCAGAAAGAGATACTGATGTCGCTCTCCGCGCTGGCAGTGCGGTACGGTGGCGTCACGCCGGATTATTCCCTGGAGTTGCTCAGTTGACGCCTTACTCTGACATCATTCGGCCACCCTCCGCATTCTTGCGCCTGTCCCGGAAGATCGGCAGGAACCGGATGCTCGTGCAAGGTCCCGGTGGCAACACTTCCTTCAAGTCAGGCAATGTCATGTGGATCAAGGCCTCGGGCACCCAACTTTCCGATGCCGGTGCCGCCGGAATATTCACTCCCGTCAAGGTCGATGAATCGATTGCCGACATCGATCGGAAGGATGGTCAACCGCCAATCGACGTGAGGATCGATCCAAGTGATGGCCACCGCCCCTCGATTGAGACCGGGTTTCATGCACTACTGCCCTGGAAATACGTGTTCCACTATCACTCCGTACAGGCTCTTGCCCATCTCACCTCAAGGGAGGGATCGGGAGCGGCGGTCACAAAGCTGGCCGATCTGGATCCGGTGCTTGTAAGCTACCACAAGCCAGGTGCAGATCTTTCGCAGGCAATCAGGCGTGCGGTTGAGAGAACCGGATCAAAGGTCATCCTGCTCGAAAATCACGGAATGATAGTCTGCGGGGCATCTCTCGTAGAAATCGAACGACTACTTGAGGAAACTGAGTGCCGCCTCAAGCTTGAACCGCGTTTCCATGATTGCCAATCGGTACCCAAGAACTTTCCGGGATGGAGCCGGATTGCCGGTTCGGAGTCACTGGCACAGGGTCCGCTATCCGCCGCACGGGTTACGGCTGGTTGCTACTTCCCGGACCAGGTTGTGTTTACCGGCCGGAAAGTTCCCTCCATTCCGCCTGCTGAATTTAGCAGCCGTCCCGAGGTGACGGCAAACGCAGTGCTGGTTCCCGGATCGGGCATCTACTTGCGCGACGGATTACCCGACGCGGCCCACGACACAATCCTCTGTCTGGTCGATGTCCTGCTGCGAATTCCGGAGGAATGGAATCCGCAACCACTCTCCTCTGAAGAAACCGCCGAGCTCATTCACTGGGATGCCGAAAAATACCGCCAGAAGCTTGCCAGAAAGGCAGCAGATTGAGCCTGTATCTTGGTGTGGATTTTGGCACTTCCGGTGTCCGCGCTGCCGTAGCTGATCATGTTGGCAGGGAAGTTGCACAGTCCAGGATGGAGTTGCCTCCGCCTGTCCTTTTGGACGGACGGCCGGCTCAGGATCCCGATTGCTGGTGGATGGCCTTTGAAGATTGCCTCGGCGGGTTGTCCGTCGAACTGGCCGGAATTGGGCGTGGCCTTGACGAGGTTGCAGCCATTTCTGTCGACGGCACTTCGGGCACGCTGCTTCTGGCAGATTCCAATCTAATTCCGGTGACACCCGCCCTGATGTACAATTCCTCCGGGTTCTTTGAAGAGGCCCGGGCAATCGACCCGGTCGCCCCGCCCGATTCCGTGGCGAGAGGCGCATCATCGGCGCTGGCGCGCCTCTTGCATCTACAGTCGATGCCGGAGTCTGCCAAGGCGGCCCATGCCATGCATCAGGCAGACTGGATTGCTGCCCGGCTGATTGGTGAGGGCGGCATCAGCGACGAAAACAATGTCCTCAAGACCGGCTACGACCTGACGGAAGACTGCTGGCCGGAGAAGTGGTTCAGCCAGCTTGATGTGAGAATGGACCTGCTTCCCGATGTCCAGCCTGCCGGCAGCATGATCGGCCAGGTTCGGAAATCTGTCGCTCAGCGGTTCGGGTTCCCCCCGAAGACCCGGGTGGTTGCGGGAACTACCGACAGTATTGCCGCATTCATTGCGACAGGCGCAAAGTCGCCGGGTGACGGCATGACATCGCTGGGAAGCACGCTGGTCATCAAGCTGCTATCCAGAAGCCCGGTCAATGATCCGCGGCACGGTGTCTACAGCCACAGAATCTTCGGTATGTGGCTTGCGGGCGGTGCTTCCAATGCTGGTGGCGAAGCCCTGCTCAAGCATTTTTCGCTGGAGCAGATAGTCGGCCTGTCGAGCCGAATTGACCCCGAGGCCGACAGTGGGCTCAATTACTACCCACTTCCAAGGCCGGGAGAGCGGTTTCCGGTTTCCGATCCAAAACTGGAGCCGGTTGACTCGCCCCGCCCTGCGGACGACGTCCAGTTCTTGCAAGGCCTGTTTGAAGGCCTGGCACGGATTGAACGACGCGGTTACGACGCGTTGGAGGAGCTTGGAGCAGTAGCCGTCTCAAACGTCAGATCAACGGGAGGCGGCTCCCAGAATCCGGTGTTGACGCGGATCCGGGAAAAAGCGCTCGGTTGCCCGGTATCCAGTGTGTTGGCCGACGCCGCCTTGGGGAGCGCCATCATTGCAATGAGAGCTGTCGCAACTTGACCACCGCAAAGGTGGGCGGGCTGATCCCCGCACTTCGGACTCTTGGCCATGTATCATCAAGTGACCCGGCCCGGCCTTGCGGCAGGCATTTGCCCTTGAGTAGAGTTGAGCCACTGCTTTCGGCAGATTCTTGAGACTGATCTTCGGCTTGGGGTTGCGGCACGGTCCAACCACCACTCAACGAGCGGCAGTCGATCAAATTCAGGATCGTTACCGGGCGCCGACGCGTTTCGACAGCGTCTTGATGGCAGAAAGCGGAAAAACAAACCGCTGATTTTTCCATGTTGCCACCAAGACCCGAGGACTGATGCGAATTCGGCGCAACAAGGCGGATAGTGGCCAGACTCAGGAGCGCCAAATCTGGATTCGGCTTGCACCATACGTTGATGTTCCATATCTGACGCATTAAAGCATGTTATGGATTGATAATGGATCAGGAGAGCCGGAATGGTGAAACCGAATGACCGCGCCTACTCCCGGTATAGCAAGGAAGCAACGCAACTATTGGGGCAGATGATCCACGAAGCGCGCATTCAGCGCAGGTTAACCGCAACTGAAGCGGCAGAGCGTGCCGGGATTTCGCGCGGACTGGTCCAGAGAATCGAAAAGGGCGAGATGGGATGTTCCATCGGTGCTGTTTTTGAGCTTGCAACCATTGTCGGAGTCGCCCTTTTCGACGCAAACCCGGCTGCTCTCTCCAGGCATCTTGCCACATCCCGGGACAAACTATCGCTTCTGCCCAAGAGGGCACGCAAGGCCGCAGCAGTGACATTTGATGACTTCTAGGTCCTGGCAGTCAGATACGCCAAAGGAGGCATTTGTCTGGGTTTGGCTTCCCGGTCAAACCAAGCCAGTCGTGGCTGGCCGTCTCGCCCGTGACGGCAGCAGTTTTGTCTTCAACTACGGCCGCAGTTTTCTGGGCAGGGCCGAGGCCATGCCACTCTATTTGCCTGAACTTCCATTGACGGCTGGTCCGATCCCGCCAGAAGCCGGTTTGTCAATGGCCGGATGCATCCGCGATGGCTCACCGGATGCCTGGGGCCGCCGGGTGATCCTCAACCGGCGAATTGGCACCAGCGGCAAGAACGCCGATAACGGCGGAATTGATGAATTGAGCTACCTTCTGGACTCCGGTTCCGACCGCATTGGCGCACTGGATTTCCAATTGTCGCCTACCGAGTATGTCCCGCGAGCTGCGCAGGCCGCAAAACTGGAAGAACTGTTGCTTGCCGTCGATAAGGTCGAGAAGGGTATCCCGCTGACCACCGAACTGGACGAAGCACTCTTTCACGGAAGTTCGTTGGGCGGCGCTCGCCCAAAGGCCATGATTGAAGACGGCATAAGGAAGTTGATTTGCAAGTTCTCGTCGTCAACCGACTCCTACAATGTGGTCAAGGCAGAATTCATTGCCATGCGGCTTGCCGCAAAGGCCGGGATTTCGGTCGCGCCGGTTGTTCTTGAGCATGCCGCTGGCAAGGATGTGCTTCTCGTGGAGCGGTTCGACCGGACCAAGGCGGAGAATGGTTGGCAGCGAAAATCCATGGTCTCTGCGCTCACGATCTTTGCCCTGGAGGAGATGATGGCACGCTACGCCAGCTATTCGGATCTGGCGGAGATCATCCGTCACCGGTTCACGACCCCCGGAAGCACCTTGAAAGAACTGTTCCGCCGCCTGGTGTTCAATGTCGTTTGCGGCAACACTGATGACCACGCCCGCAATCACGCAGCATTCTGGGACGGCGAATACCTTTCCCTCACGCCCGCCTACGATATCTGCCCGCAGGCCAGGACTGGCAATGAAGCCAGCCAGGCCATGCTGATTACCTCCACAAGCCGGCGCAGCACTCTGGCCGCATGCATGGAAGCTGCTCCGAATTTCCTGCTCGACAAACACGCCGCGACCGACATCATCGGACACCTGCTTGAGGCAGTTCGGTCAGAATGGGATTCCACATGCGACGAAGCAAAACTGACTGCCGTGGACCATACGATCCTCCGGGAACGGGTGTTTCTGAATCCCTTCATATTTGAGGGTAGTGATGGCTTCTGATGCAGCTCGGCGCTATCGCTCGCGAGGACCAAATCCCTGGTTGCGGTGCAGCGCAAGGGACGATTTCAATGCCTGTCTGCACATCGTATCCGCCTATTCGCGAAGCAGAGAGGCGAGACCGAAATCATCAATTTGTCGCTTTACGCCTTGAATGCAGTCCGTGCCGGCGACTCTTGACATCTCGTCGGCACCCTCACGCTTTCTGAAGATTACGTACTGGAGCATTCCCCTGCCAAGAAACTGCAGACCCAGATGAGATCCATCTCTGGCTTTCCAGACTGCCCGCAAGTTGCCGTTGTCTACGAGGACGAGGTTGCCTCTGCGAATGCCCGGCGCCGACCTGACGAAGCGCCAGAAATCCGACTCTGAGTTTGCACGCACACAGTAGTTGTCCTCCGCAGCCACATGGCGAAGATAAGCTATCCGCTCAAGATATGACTCTGTCTTGATTTGCACCGACCCACCTCAACGAACACAATACTGCTCGCCAGATTATCAAACTGCGCCCGGTCCCAAGTTTGCTGCTACTGGAACACCTCGAAAGACCGCCTGCCCATCGCCTTTTGCACCTCGTAGATTGAGCCCTGAGTCGGTCCATCGGGAAAGGCCACCCGAACCGGGCAAGGGACAACCCGGGGCTCAAGAGTCGGCTCACCGCAGAGAATTCGGCTGTCAAACTCCTCAAGCCCTTCCCAGTTTCCGCGTCCGCCGACAATCGGAAAGGCATCAGCCGCCATGATCTCGTAGAATATTATCCTGCGGTCGCTCACAGAGGTGTTGAGTGCCGACCCATGCACAGCCCTCGCGTGATGGATCGAGATGGAACCGGCTGGGCCAATCAGTGGCACGGCATCGGCAGCATCCAACCCACAGGCTTCAAGGTCCATCGCACCGACAAATCGTCCATCATGGTGGTGATTGAAGATTTCACCCTTGTGCGAACCAGGGAAGACCATCAGAGGCCCATTCTCCAACCTCATGTCATCGATCAGGAGGCCTACCGCCAGTACATCATCGTTTGTGTACGGATAGAACGACCAATCCTGATGCCACTCCACGGCAGCGCCGAAGCCGGCTGATTTCATGTTCAGCTTGGTATTCTGCAACCGAAGGTTCGGGCCGATCAAATCCCGCACCGGCGCAAGCACATGATCGGAGTGCATGAGGTCATTGACAATCTGCGACTGCGTGTGCGGGAGTTTCACACGCCGAATTCTCGGATTCTCCTGCGTGTGGCTGTCCTCGAGGTCGATCCTGTCATCGGACTCGGTCATTCCCCGGGCCATTTCCTGAAATCGCTCGATCTCTTTTCGGATTGCCTTGATGTAGCCCTCGGGAATCCGGCCCTCAAGGATCAGATAGCCCTGTTCATGGTAGTATTCGACCTGGGATGGCGACAATACTTCGGGCATGGCCTCTCCTCGCATGCTGGCTTCATGCGCAATTTCACCGGAACAGTGTGATTGCTCATCCATTTCGGCATGGCCACTGCGCTTTGCCGTTATTTCCGGTGCAACAGAACCCATTCGACACGGCAAAGCAAGGCAGGATCGTATGGTGAAGCAAAAGCAGCGTGGCCGGGCAGGCTTGCCTCTTACTGATCCCTCTCCCGCTTGGGCCTGTCCGGCAATCGAGCAGCGGGTGTAAAGTAACAGCTTGTGATCCTGGAATCGGCCAAGCCGGAGAATCCGCAAGACTGCCTGGTCAACTTGGTTACGGGACCGAATTCGCAGCTATTGAGGAAACGTCGGCAATTCCATCCGTTACGGCAATTCCGGGGGCTTGTGTGGCATGACGATTTGCTGTTGCTGAGGCGAAAGGCGGGCCAGCAGCTCCTCGCTTGGCCGGTAGTTGTGCCGGAAGAAGCCCCATGACGGACCATAACGGTAGACTGCCATTCTGCGCTGCCCAGGATTAACCCGGGCCGCCGACCCGTGCATGATTGCATCGACGAACAGCAACGCATCCCCGGCATTCAAGTGGACCTCAATTGCGCCGGTGACACCATCAACAGATGTAGCGTTGCCGGACATTGCCGCCGCGTCGAATTCCGGATGCCTGATGTTCGACTTGTGGCTCCCGGGTATGACCATGGTTGCGCCATCACCAGCGCCGATGTCGTTGAAGGCCATCAGGATATTGATCTGGCCGCAGTGGAACCGGCCATCATGGTACCGGAACTGGCAACGGACGACACGCTCGTGTCCACCGGAATGCAGACCGATGGCCTCTCCCTTTCCGCGGATCGACGCAAAATTCTCGTCGATGAAACAGCGGCCATGGTAGCCATCAAAGTTGGCAATGTCCGTTCCCAGAAAATGGACGACCTTGGCGATCCAGGAGGGGTGGTCGATGAGTCGCTCAAAAGCCGGACCGGCTTCGTAGATCTGCTGGAGGTTCAAACCCTCATGCGGGCCAGTGAAGTTATGGCCCTGAACACGGCCGCGCCACTCACCAGGAGCGGTATCTTCAAGCTCGTCCAATATTGCATTGCATGCTGCAACCTCGCTTGCGGAAAGCGCCCCGCGCAATACCAGGTAACCATTCAAGTCGAACAGGTATCGTTCCATGTCTGTGCATGGAGCCGGATTACCCTGCTGTTGCAACACTGCCTTCATGAGAACCTGCGGTGATCAAGCCACAGCGCAGCCAATCCAACAGACGCGGCGAGGGCAGGTAGCCGCATCTCACGCACACCCTCCAATTGACCGGAGGAATTCGCGGTGGCCGGTCGCCCTTGTCGCCGCCACTCTGAACTCCTTCTTGAGGGAATTAGCCACCTTGCGGGCATGCGCACGCAGGCGGGGATCCTTTGCCAGTTCCTGTTTCGCAACCTCGCGGTCCAGCAGGCCAAGTCCGTCGAGGACCGGATAATGCAACTGCTCCTCCACATGAGGAAACCCTGGCACGAACAGCTCAAAATCGTCGCGGACCGGCAACCTCCGGGACCATCGGGACAACTGCTCCCGGACATCGTCACCTATGCAGTCATTCGCCACATGCTGCCAGAACGGCGTGTCCCGCCGCCGCGACACATAGTGCAGATTGATGAACCGACGGAAGTCTTCCACCTGTCGCGCTGCGATGCGGTTGTACTCGTCCCGGCCATCGAAACTTCCCGCTGCAGCTGACTTCAAATGGTGCTCGGCAAAGATGAGCATCTGCACAATCGTGCCATGGATTGACGTTGCTTCAAGCGGTTCAAAAAAGCTCTGCGCCAGTCCTGTAGCGAGGCAGTTGCCAATCCAGGCGCGGTCGAGCCGGCCGGAGTCGATCCGGATATCGGCCCGGGGTTCGATCTTCCGCTCCAGTACTGCCTCCACTTCGGCGTGCGCCTCATCAGGCGAAAGGAAACGGTCGGAATACACATAGCCACAACCAAGCCTGCCCTGGGTCGGAATCTGCCACATCCAGCCAGAACCTAACGCCCAGGCAAGCGTGTGCGCCGGGATTTCCCCGTCTTCATCGAAATCCAGCCAGAATGGCATTGCCCGATTAACCGGAAGGCTCTCCGCAAAGGAAATCCAGTCCGCACCCATCAGCTTCCCGATCAGTTCGCGCCTGAACCCCGTGCAATCAATTACGAAGTCGACTGGAACTTCGCGCCCATCATCAAGGACAAGGGAAGTGATCAATCCAGTTTCACTGTCAAGCTTCGCTGTCTCGACTGTTGCGTCAAGGTGAGTGATACCCTCTGCCTTCGATCTCAAGAAGCGACCTACCAGCGATTGATCAAAATGAAACGCATAGAGGTACTGACTGATCGACAGTGGCTTCTTCCCTTTTCGAAGCACAAAGGGTGCACGCGACCGGTCCATCAGATAGGTGAACAGATGCGGGTCCGAGACAGGCCGGCCCGATGCCACGCAATACTGATTCAACCAAGATGAAGTTGCACCGCTCGGGTTTGCCAACAGCCATTGAGGGTCGTCGATCGGCCCATCATAAGTGTGGCCAATCTCTCGCCAATCCCGGTGGCGGATACCGTACTTGAAGGTTGCCCCGGTTTCGCGAAGAAACTCAAGCTCGTCGATTCCAAGGAATTCAAGCAGGCTGTGGAACACAGCCGTCGTCCCCTCTCCAACTCCTATGGTCGGTATCTTGCTCGACTCCACAACGGTCAGTTCGACGGAAAGACCCCGCAACCCTGCTTCGTTCTTGATGATCAATGCCGAAAGCCAACCAGCGGTGCCGCCCCCAACAACCGAAACCCGGAACTTCCCGGTATTCACTGGACAATATCCGTCAGCTGGAGGCCGGTTCGGGAATTCCGGTGAATGGGCAGGAGCGGGGAGGGCTCACTCAGGCCCACATTGCCCATAAGCCAGCCTGACGGTTCAGCCTGAAGCTCGCGGCAACGGACAGCCAACACCCTGACGGATTCATTGCCGGAATTCTGGAAGCAAATCTTGCGCATGCCGTCTTTGGCGTTCTCTGGACATGTCCGGATTCCGGCTGGACTCATGCGGCCTTTTTCCGCAGTCTCGACCGGGTCCATTCGGGCAGCCAGTCGCCATGCGCAGTCAACAGGTCATCAACCAGATCCCAGATCTGGTCGAGATCCAGTTCGGCGCCCGTATGCGGGTCCATCATTGCCGCATGGTAGATGTGCTGGCTGTCTTCATTGATCAGCGCCGCCACCGTCAGTTCCTGAACATTGATGTTTGTTCGGATAATCGAAGTCAGTTGTGGCGGCAACGCACCAACATGGACAGGCTGCACTCCATTCCGGTCCACAACACACGGGACCTCGACGACACAGCTTTCGGGCAGCGTGGTAATCAAGCCTGTATTCTTGACGTTGCCATGAATCACGGTCGGCGATCCGGTGAGAACAGAGTTCATGATGCCTGCTGCAAATTCGTGGCTCTGCTTGATCTCCAGTTCGCCGTCCTCGACAATCGCCAGCGCCTGCCGGTTCCACTTTTCGGTCTGTTCCGTGCACCGCATTGGGTACTCGTCCAGGGGAATGCCATACCTTTTGATCAGGTCCTGCCGTCCGTTCTTGATAAACCAGGGCACATACTCGGCAAAATGCTCCGAACTCTCGGTCACGAAGTAACCAAGCCTTGTCATCATGTCGTAGCGGACCTGGTTCGGGCAGCGCGGATTCCCGCTATTCGGCTTGGGAATGCGACCATCGGCGTAGCCGGCTCGCAGATCGGGATAAAGGTCGCGGAAGGAGCCGTCGCCCATGACCTCCTCGAACCGCAGGTAGAACGCCATGTGATTGATGCCCGCACAATCATAGCGGATCCTGTTGACGGGAATATCCAGGTCGCGAGCGAGCTCTGACGCTGTTCCCTGCACAGAGTGGCACAGGCCGACCGTCCGGATGTGCGGATACCTGTCGGCAATGGCCCACATATTGATGGCCATCGGATTCACATATTGAAGCATCAGCGCATCCGGACACACAGCCGTCATATCTTCGCAGATCTTCCAGAGATGCGGCACGGTTCTCAGACCGCGCATGATTCCGCCAACCCCAAGCGTGTCGGCTATGGTCTGCCTCAGGCCGTATTTCTTCGGCACCTCGAAATCGGTCACGGTGCAAGGCTCGTAGCCACCGATCTGAAAGGACAGGATGACGAAATCAGCCCCTGCCAACGCCTCCCGCTGGTCGAGATGGGTCGAAACCACCGCATCGGTGCCGAGCCTGGAGTTCAGCGTCCTGGCAACCGCCTCGGCTTCCGCCAACCGCTTCGGGTCGATGTCCATCAGGGCGATTTCAGCGCGCTTCAAGGACTCCTTGCCTAGCGCATCGACCAGAATATTCTTGAGAAAGACCTTCGATCCCGCGCCAATGAAAGTGATCCTGGGTCTGGAAGTCATCATGCACCCGCTGCTAGTGAATGGCTGCCCGGGCGCATACACGCTCCCGGTTCAAATCATGGTGTCTAGCAACTCTGGAGTTGCGTCTCTGCCGATTTTGTACGCGTAGTTTTCGGAAATCGACTTTACAACAGTGGAGACTCCCCAATTGCAAGACTTTCCCGAGATCATCCAGAAGTACTGGTATGCCATCGACTGGGATGTCGAGATGATCTGGAAGCTGGACCTGCTGGTGGAAACCATCCCGATCAACGAACTGATCTGGCACATGGATGTCCCTGTCTGGCCGGATGAAGCGGGCCGGAAATACTCCGTGACACCGCGCACGGTTCTGGACAATCCGGATGAGCATCCCGGGGAAGCGCAACGAATTGCAGCCGCATCACTGCGCTATCCTCTGGATGTCTACCGTACGCCGGACCGATTGATGATACTGGATGGAGTACACAGGCTGGCCAAGGCCAGTTCGGAGGGATTGGAGTTCGTAAGGGTTCGGCGTGTTCCCGATTCCGCTGTCTGGAAAATCGGACCGGTCAACCCCGGACCTCAAGCCTGAATGCGGCGGGTGTCTTCGAGGTGTGCGTGTGGAAGGCCTCATAGAAGCTCGAAAGTGAATTGAAGCCGCTGTCCATGGCAACGCTCAGTATCTTGAGGTTTGAGTTCGCCAGCAGCATCTGCGCGTGGCTGAGACGGATGCGCGTAATGTGAGTCTTGATCGGCACCCCGACGGCCCGCCGGAAAAGCGCCATCGTATAACTCGGCGAAAGGCCCACATGCTCGGCGACATCGCTCACAGAAATCTGCCCGGAATAGTTGTCGGCGATGAAACGCAGCATCCGGTCGACATAGCGCATTGCCGTTACTGCCCGGATGTTGATTTCGCCCGTCCCTGCCCCTTGAAGCAGGGTTTCCTGTTCTTCCAGCGCCATCCTGCGAAGGCGCATTTCTATTTCTCCGGCAAGAAGCACCCGCCAGGCAGCGTCTTCGTTCCCGTACTCCCTCGCCCAACCGTCAAAGAGATCAGGGTCATTTCTGGCAGGTTGCGCCACGGAGAGCACATCACCTCCCATCAGCTTCTCTGTAAACCGCCGGGGCAGCCCCCATTTCAGCACCAGCGCCAGCGAGGCGTAAATGTTGATGATCCGCCCTCTTCCCTTCACGTCCAGGACACCGTGGGGCATTGCGCCCCAGAAGACCGTCATCCTGTGCCTGGGGACCAGGACCCTGCTGCCTGAAAAGGAATATTCGAGATCACAATCAAAAAGGAAATTGATCTCGACCGATGCATGATGGTGATAGGCGGTGGTAAAGGCCTTCGGAACATGCGTCTCAATCAGGAATTCCTCCCTGTTGGGAACACGGAGGAAATCGGCGTATTCGAGATACTGGTCGTCGGCCATGCTTGCGGCTGCCTGCTCAGCGGGCCGGGTTGACAGGCCCGGAATTGCAGGAGCATACCCTGCTGCGGCCTGCCTGCCAAACCTGGCAGCGCCGGATTCGCAGGAAACCGGAATTCAACAAAGGATTCTCGGAAGATTCGGGAGCGAAACTGTAGCTTAGTCGGCGTTACAATCTAACTTCAAATGGGAGAAACTTCGATGAACTCACCCACAAGACGGGTGGTCGTTGCGCTTCTTGCCGGCACATGCCTGGCAGGATTTTCCGCCGCGAGCGCGTCGGCGGACGCCATGCCGCCCGAAAAGAGCATGTCCAATCTGGAATACGAGTTGCTCGGCCGCGATGAGCTTTGGACTTACCGGGCGCTGGACAGCTATTCGGAAGCGCCATTCCTCAGCGACCTCGTCGCAGAGGGCAAGCTGCCGCCCGTCGAGGAGCGGCTTCCATCCACACCGCTGGTTCACCTGACCGGCGCCATGTCCGACGGTATCGGCGAATATGGCGGCGTCTTCCGCCACGTGATCGGCGGCAGGCCCGAAGGCTGGAACTGGATGGCCGGACAACACCAGGGATGGGGCGGAATCAACATGGCGATGCAGGAATGCCTCGTCCGCGTTGGCGCACTCTGGCAAGTCAAGGCCGAGGATCAGGCCGGCCCGCTGCCAAACCTTGCAACAAGCTGGGAATGGAACGACGACCGCACCAGCCTGACGCTCCACCTTGTGGACGGAGCGCACTGGTCGGACGGTGATCCGTTCGATGCGGAAGATGTCAGGTTCTGGTGGGATGACAATGTTCAGGACGAGAATGTTTCGGCCTGGATGTCTCCCAATGGAATGGGCGAAGGCACAACCCTCGAGGTGATCGACGAGAATACGGTCAGGTTCGATTTCCAGACTCCGCAGGGACCGTCAAGGGTCCTGTCCCTTGCCTACATTCAAGGGTGCCCGGGACCGAGCCATGTGCTGAAGGAAAGCCATCCCACATACAACCCGGACGCCACCTATGACAGCTACCGGAATGCGTTGCCGTCAGACCTGCTGCCGCCAGTTGTAATGGGGCCGTGGGTTCCTGTCGTGCACCGTCCTGACGAAATCGTCATCATGCGGCGCAATCCGTACTACTGGAAGGTCGACGAAGCCGGCAACCAGTTGCCATATCTCAATGAGATGCACTTCAAGCTGACCACCTGGTCGGATCGAACCACCCAGGCGGTCGCTGGAACCGGCGATTTTTCGAACATGGAAAACCCCGGCAACTATGTCGAAGCTCTCAAGCAGAGCCAGGCGCCTGACTCACCGACCAAGGCCCAGTTCGGACCGCGTGTCCTGTCCTGGGAGCTCGAGTTCAATCTTTCCGAGACTGTCGGTGTCGAGGATGAAGTCGACGCAGAATTGCGGCAACTCTTCCGCGAGAAAGACTTCCGCGTCGCGGTCAGCCATGCGCTTGACCGGGATGCAATTGGCCAGTCGATTGCTAGGGGGCCGTTCACCTACCCGTATCCGGGTGGATTTTCGGCAGGCTCTCCGTATTACGACTACGACTCGACCGTCTACTACCCGTATGACCAGGCCAAGGCCAACGAGATGCTGGATGCGCTCGGCCTTGCCGACACGGATGGCAACGGGGTCCGCAACCTGCCGGGAACCGGCGCGGACATGGAGATCGACCTGACCTATGACACAACCGAACCCACTGACAAGAAGCAGGTGGATGCGGTTGTGGCGATGCTGGCCGATGTCGGCATCCGCATCCTGGCGCGGTCGGTTGACGAAATCGAGCCGGTAGCGGACTCGGGCAACTACAACATCATCGAACGCCGCCACCATTGGGTCATTCCGACCCGGCAGACTTGCGAATATGTCCCGATCTCGGTCGGATGCCCCGATTGGCATCCCGCCGATGATGACGGCAATCGCAACCTGTTCGACTTTGAAGTCGAAATGGTGGATGCGGTCAATCTGATCCAGGAAACCTGGAATCCGGAAGAAGCAGCCGAGGCAGCGCGGACCATCCAGCGCCTGTGGACCGAAAATGTCTACACTGTCGGCCTTACCCAGGCTCCGGCAGCGCTGCTGATCAACAAGCGGATCAAGAACGCCCATCCAGGCACGCCCGTCTTCATGTTTGAATGGGCCGAAGATGGCGTGGTTCGCGAGCGTCTGTGGACACCTTCGGACCAGCAGCTTGAAGAACTGCTTCCGGGAACGGTTCCGGAGTATTGATGCAAACTTGGCGGGCTCCCTTCCGGGGGCCCGCCATCCCCAGGCTGCGCAACGAGAGCGCGGACAGGCAGCGGATATGAGACCTTGGGACTCCTGATCTTTCTGGCACAGCGGATTGTCGCCACCATCCCGCTCCTGATTGGTATTTCAATTGTATCATTCGCCTTGATCGTCGCCGTACCCGGCGACTATGTCGACACCTGGCTGAACCGGACCATGTCCATGACCGGCCAGAGCCGGACCGAACTGCTGCCGCAAGCCGAAGCCATGCGTGCTGCCATGGGCCTGGATCAGCCCATCTGGATTCAGTACTGGAACTGGATCGTCGGCATCGTGACCCGGTGGGATTTCGGCTACTCCTTCTTCTACAACCAGCCGGTCACCGAGGTCATCGGCACCCGGCTGCCCCGCTCAATCGGCATTGCGATTGTCACCCTGATCTTCGGCCAGATCATCGGGGCGCTTCTCGGCATCTACGCCGCCATGAACCAGTACAAGATCGGAGACATGGTTGCGACTGTGGTGGCCTTTCTTGGCATCGTCATCCCGAAATTCGTGATGGCGCTGGTCATCCTGTATTTTCTCGCCTTCGTATGGCACTCGCCCTATATCGGGGCGCTCAACTCGGCCAAATACGTGCTCCAGGACCACTGGTCGTTCGGCAAACTCTGGGACATGTTCAAGCATGTCTGGCCAATCCTGCTGATCTCGATCTGGGCCGGGCAGGCCTACACGCTCCGGATGATGCGGGGGAACCTGCTTGACGTCATGAATGCGCAATATGTCGAGACGGCCCGCGCCAAGGGCCTGTCGCGGCAGCGGATCATCTTCGTTCATGCAATTCCGAACGCCCTTCATCCGGTCATCATGAACATGGGCTCGCGCTTCGACTACATGATCAAGGGCGAACTCGAGATCGCCATCGTTCTTGGCATACCCACCATCGGCCCCCTGATCCTCGGGTCCATCGCCAACCGCGACATGCTTGTGATTGCCGCAATCTTCCTGATCGTGGCCGCCATAATCGTTATCGGCAACCTGGTTGCTGATCTTCTGCTGGCACTGCTCGACCCGAGGGTTCGGCAAGCCACGTTGCAGTCCGCATGACAGATCCTGGCCCAGCAACAACCGGGACAACCCCCGGAATGCACGCCGAGGCAAAGGCGGCGCACTCTTTCACCTATTGGCAGTTGGTCCGGCGCAGGTTTGTCCGCAATACCTACGGCATGACGGGGCTGGTCCTGTGCATCCTGATCGTCCTGACGGCGGTGTTCGCCGGGTTTGTTGCGCCCTACGGCCCGCAAACCACGGACCGGACACTCCTTTACACACCCCCTCAGTGGATCAAGCTGATTGATGCTGACGAGGGCTTTCAGCGGCCGTTCGTCTATGGCTACTCGGAGGAAATGGATCCGAACACGTTTGAAATCACGTTCAAGCCGGATCCCGAAACCAAGAGCGTCATCAGGTTCTTTGTTAAGGGGGACGAATGGTCCCTCCTTGGAATGACCTTCAGGACACACCTGTTCGGCACCGACGAAGGCGCCCGTGTCCATATTCTCGGAACCGACAATCTCGGACGGGATGTCTTCTCCCGCATGATCTGGGGAACGCAGGTTTCGCTCCTCATCGGCATGGTTGTCATGGGCGCAGCCCTTGTCATCGGCACCAGCGTCGGCCTGACGGCCGGCTATCTTGGGGGCCTCTATGATCTTGTCGTCCAGCGGATCGTCGAATTCTTCAAGGCATTCCCGGACCTTCCACTTTACCTGGCCCTGACCGCTTTGCTGCCGCGGCGCGCCGACCCGGTAATGGTCTTCATCATGTTCTCGGCCATACTGGTTCTGCTGCGCTGGCCGGACCTGGCGCGCGAGGTGCGAGGCAAGGTCATCTCCATGCGGCGGATGGAATATGTGCGCGCGGCAGAAGCCGTCGGGGCATCGAACGGGCGGATCATGTTCCGCCATGTTGTTCCGAACATTTCCTCTCACATGATCGTCTGGGCGACCTTCCAGTTGCCCGAAGTGATCCTGCTTGAGAGTTTCCTGTCCTTCCTCGGTGTCGGGGTGCAGCCGCCCATGATCAGTTGGGGCGCCATGCTCAACCAGATCCTCGACTTCCAGTCTTTTTCGGCCGCCCCCTGGATGATGGCTCCGGTTGGAATGATCATCATCACCGTAATGGCATTCAACGCCTTTGGCGACGGATTGCGCGACGCCATGGATCCCTACAGCCATGGCTGAAGCCCGGACAGATAGCGCCCACCTTCTGGAGGTCCGGAACGTCGCGGTGGACTTCCGGATAGTCGGCGGCGATGTGAATGCCGTGCGGGGCAACAACTTCACGGTCAGTCCTGGCGAAACCCTGGCAATCGTCGGCGAGAGCGGCTCGGGAAAGTCGGTGACAGCCCGTGCGATCATGCGCATGCTCGCCGAGAATGCCCGGGTCGGCGATGACACGGAGATCCTGTTCAAGGGTCAGGACATGATGAAGCTCTCGGAGATCGAGATGCGCCGGATCCGGGGCAACCGGATCACGATGATCTTCCAGGAGCCACTTACCAGCCTCAATCCGGTCTACCGGACCGGGGATCAGGTCGCCGAGATCATCCGCTCTCACCGGAGGATGTCCAAGAAACAGGCCCTGGAAGAAGTCATCCGTCTGTTCAGGGAAGTCCGGATTCCCGAACCTGAAGTCAGGGTGACGCAATACCCCCACCAGTTGTCCGGTGGCCAGCGCCAGCGGGTCATGATCGCCATGGCTCTTGCCAACGAGCCGGATCTGCTGATCGCGGATGAGCCGACGACGGCACTTGATGTGACTGTCCAGGCGGAGATCCTCAATCTGCTCAAGGAACTCCAGGACGCCCATGGCATGGCGATCATCCTGATCACCCATGACCTGGGAGTCGTACGCCAGACTGCGGACCGGGTCTGCGTAATGCGCTATGGCGAGATTCTGGAAACCGGGCCGACCGAGGAGTTGTTCCAGAATCCGCAGCACCCCTACACGCAGCATCTGATTGCCAGCGAGCCTTCGGGCACCCCCGACCCGGTTCCGGACGACGCCGGAGAACTGATGCGCGGCCAGGACATGCGGAAGGTGTTCCGCCTGAAGCATGGTTCATTCTTCAACCGGAAGACCCATGAACTTGTCGCCGTCAACGATGTTTCGCTGCGAGTCAGGCGGGGTGAAACGCTCGGCCTGGTGGGCGAAAGTGGCTCAGGCAAATCGACACTAGGCATGTCGCTCATAAGGCTGCTGGAAACGACCTCCGGGGAGATCTCCTTTGACGGTAAAAGGATCGACACACTCGGCCGGAGCGAATTGCGGCAGTTGCGCACGGACCTTCAGGTGGTGTTTCAGGATCCGTTTTCGTCGTTGAATCCGAGGATGATCATCCGCCAGATCATCGGCGAGGGCCTGATCGTGAACGGAATAGGGGCCAACGAACGCGAGAGGGAACAACTGATCCTTGATGCAATTTCTGATGTGCAACTTGAAGGCGATGTCCTTGACCGGTTCCCGAACGAATTCTCCGGAGGCCAGCGCCAGCGCATCGCAATAGCCCGCGCCATGGTCCTCAAGCCAAAGTTCATCCTGCTGGACGAACCGACTTCCGCCCTCGACCTGTCTATCCAGGCCCAGATCATCGATCTGCTCAGGGACCTGCGCCTGCGCCACAATCTCAGTTACCTGTTCATCAGCCACGACCTGAAGGTGGTGAAAGCGCTCTGCCACAATGTGATTGTACTCAAGGACGGGAATGTGGTGGAACGCGGGCCGACACAAGAGGTGCTCGAGAATCCCGGCACCGATTACACAAGACGCCTGGTCAACGCGGCTTTCAGCACGGACATCTGAACCCGGCAGGCATCGCTCCAACACAAATTGCAATGGCCATCGAAGCGGGCAATCTCTCCTGAAGTTGCGGCGCGCGGTATTCGGGTTCATTCCGGAAACTGTTCCGGTATCGGGCAGTCTCCGGGCACCGCGACGAAGGTTTCAATGCCGGTGCGGCCAATTCAGCAGGCAGTGGGGTATCACCATGAAGGGATTTGATCCGAAGTTCAGCGACTTTCCAGACTATATCATCGGGATCACCAAGGAGATTTGGGAGGATCGCGGAATTGCCCGGCTGAACGAATACTACAGCAGCGACATCATCCTCAGAATGCCGATGGGGGTGTTTCGCGGCAATTCAGGTGTCATCGCCAAGACGATGGGCACGCTTGCCGAGTGCCCGGATCGAGAACTCCTGGGCGAGGACGTGATCTGGTGTGGCAACGAAGATGACGGGATGCTCAGTTCGCACCGGCTTCTGTGCACCGGAACCTATCTTGGCGACAGCATGTTCGGTCCTGCAAGTGGCAAGAGGGTGCATTACCGGGCAATTGCCGACTGCTACGCTATCAACAACATGATCCGTGACGAATGGCTGATCCGCGACCACGGCGCGATCGCAAGGCAACTGGGACTTGGTGCCCGGGGTGTTGCGGAGCAGATCATTGCCAATGAGGGCGGCCCCGGCAATTGCACGCCGCCGCTTACACCTTCGAACGATGTGGAAGGACCGTACAAGGACAGTGGCAACGAGAACGAATGGGGCGCCGAGTATTCTGACTGCCTGCAACGGATCATGGATGCCGACCTGGCTGTCATTCAGCGGAAGTACGACCGAGCCATACTTGGCGAATACGCGGGATCCACAACAGCGATCGGCCGTACGGCGGCCGACCGTTTCTGGATGGGCCTGCGGTCTGCCTTTCCGTCCGCAGAATTTGCAGTGAGGCACCAGATCGGCCGGGAAGACGCAATGATGCCGCCGAGGGCGGCTGTGCGCTGGAGTCTGCAAGGCAGGCATGATGGTTGGGGCGCCTTCGGCAGACCGACCGGCGCCGAAGTTCATGTGATGGGAATAAGCCACGCCGAGTTCGGCATCCGGGGCCTGCGCAGGGAATTCACCTTGTTTGACGAGGTGGCAATCTGGAAGCAGATCCTGATGCAGGCCGCCTGACGGTTTCAGTTTCAGTCGGCGCGCATATGGGGAATGAGCGCCAGAACATCCACCCCCTGCTGATGCCAGAAATGCAAAAGATCGATGAAGATCCAGTTCTCTGTCAGCTTGTCTCCACCTCGCCGGTAAATGTCGATGACGCGCATGTCCCCGAACTTGCCCGTCGCCGGCATTCCCATGAACCCGCCTGAAGGCCTGAGCGTCAGGTTGGGCCAACCGAAGAACCCGCCGAAATGGCCTTCGGCGATCTTGGCGACATGTCCATTGAATCTGCGTTCCTTGAATCCGGCGCGGAAAGGGCCGGAATGCTGCTTGGCGTAACGCTCGATCGTGTAGGTCGCACCGATGCCCGCAGGTCCCCACCAGATCATGTCCTCGTTCCAAGACCTGCGAAGTTCGACTTCCAGCGGCTCCTCGGTCTGCCAGCAACGAAGATCTTCAACCATCCGGTCGATGGCGGCCAGAGTTTTCTTCCCTTCCTCTTCCGCCTGCGGATCAAACATCAGCCCGTCATGGGTCATGGGCCCCGGCTGCACCATGTGCGCGGCTGTCTGGGGCGGAAAGGGCCGCAGTCCAGCCTGCATCATCAGATGCGGGATATCGAAGAACATTGCCGCTTCGGTGATCGTGTCCCCTTCGACCCGATGAAACTCGCAGTAGCGCAGGAACGCCATTTTCTCCGTCGGCGGGATGCCCAGCCAAAGACGATCGAACAGCCCCATCAGGTGCCCCATCGACACGACCCACAGGCTTCCTCCGTTGTCGATTGCATTCCAGCCCGCCATGAACACATCCATGCGGCGCTGGATGGAAGACAGTGCAGCATGCAGTGGCTGCCAGAACAGTTCTGAAACCGCTTCGGGTCCAATCTGCTCGCCGAACGGGTGAAAACCGCGCCAGAAATAGTCCGGTGACACAAAGCGCTGCATCGTGGACGTGACGTCCGCCCCGCGTGCGGAATCAAGTTCCGAGTAGAAGGCGCGAACAAGATTCTTGGCCGACTGAATTTGCTTGCTCATCTACTATGCCCGCTTGCGCCAGAGGCCCCGGACCGCTTCAGCCCTTGACCGCTCCGGTGGTCAAACCTGATACAATCTGCCTCTGAAAAAACATGACAAGCACGAACAGTGGCGCAGTCGCCGACACAACCGCGGCAACCGCAAACATCACGTTGCCTGCCTCGAAGGTGGTGCCGAGAAAGCTCTCGATCTTAGGAACCATTGTCTGGTTTTCCTGGCTCAGCAACATCGACGTGACCGCAAAATCATTATAGGCTAGGAGAAAGCTGAAGAGACCGGTTGTAATCACCCCCGGCCACATGACCGGGATGATGACATGCCGGAATGCCTGAAAGCGCGTGCACCCATCAACCATGGCACTCTCGTCGATATCCTTGGGGATATTGACGAAGAATGAATGCAGCATCCACAGGGTGAAGGGCTGATTGATGGCGACCAGCACAATGATTGCAGTCGGCAGATGACCCCACAAATTCCACTGGAAGAATGGAAGCAGGTAACCCGACACCAGCGTGATGTGCGGCATCGCCCTGAAGACAAGCGCTATCATCAACAACCAGAAGGCGTAACGATATCCTGACCGGGCAAGGGCGTATCCCCCAAGCGTCCCGAGAGTCAGCGAGATTGCGACCGTGAATACCACCACGATCAGGGTGTTCAGCGCCGCCCGCCAGAACTCCTCCTCTATCCAGGCACCGAAGTAGCCGTTTCCGGTAAAGGGCCCCCCGGTTTCGGCAACCGTGAAGGTCCCCCACAGCGCGTGCATCCAGTCTGCCTTGGAAAAGAAATCGCCCTGGACCTTGAACGAGCCCCACAGCGTCCAGATGAACGGGAATGCGGCAACGATCAGCCAAATGGCAACCAGGGAAGTGGAAACCACGACCAGTCCCCGGGACCTTCGAGCCACCGCCATTGTTCAGGCCCTCTTCCGGTTGAAGTCGCGCCAGGTGCGCAACAACAGCGGCGCCAGCAGGACGGCCACACCGAGGATGGTCAGCAGCGAAGTCGCTGCGGCGGAATTGAACCGTTGGGTATCTGACCGGAGATCGTTGAAAATCAGGATGCTCAGCGAAGGCGCATTCGCTTGGGCGGAGAAACCGACCACCGGCTCAAACACGCGGAAATTGTCCATGAGTTGGACCAGTGTCACGAATATCGCCAGCGGCGAGAGGTATGGAAGAACCACATGCCGTAGGCGTTCCCAGCGGCTGGCGCCATCCACCAGGGCAGCTTCGAGAGTTTCCTCGGGAACCGTCTGGAGGCCGGCATAGAAGACGATGAAGGCGAATGGCGAAGAGTGCCATACGCCGTAGACAATCAGTGTGACCCAGGTCAGGGCTGGCGAGGCTTTCAACGAGAGGTCAGGATCCTCAAGAAGCCACTGCAGGCTCTTGCCGATGATGCCCTCGGCATCGATCATCCAGAACAGTATGAGCGAACCGATCAACGGTGTCACAATCATGGGCAGCAGCGACACGAAGATGGTCGGTCCCCTGACAATTCGCGGCAGCGCATTCACCCCCAAGGCAATGGCCATACCGACGACCAATACGAGTGGAGTTACAACGAAAGTGTAGGTGAGCGTGAATGCCAGCGCCTTGTAGAGGGGCAGGTTGTAGATCAGCTGAAGAAAGCCGCTCAAGGACTCGGAGGTTCGCCAGGCCTCGGAAACTTCGTCGACGGCAAGGTGTCCCCGGTTGAGGTAAGTGCCGAAACCGTTGAAGCGGCCCATCGGCGCCTCCTCGCGGAGGCGTTCGGTCGCTTCCCAGTCGATGCTGGTGCTTTCCTTGCAGCCAAATGGGCCACAATTCTCGGAGACGACCAGTACCTGTTCATGCTCTATGTGGAGTGACTGCACCACGACCGAAACGATCGGCATGGCGATGAACAGGATCATTGCCGCCAGAGAAGGCACGATAAACCAGAAGAACGTGCGATGGGGCATGCGGTGTTTCTTTGTGTTCCCTGACCCGGAGTACCGGGGCAAACCGCGCTTGCGCTTTGCCCCGGTATTTCGGTTCTAGTTCAGGAAGCCCTGTTCCTTTGCCGCTTCGGTATAGGCGGCCTCGACATCTGCAAGGGCCTGCTCAGCGCTTTCGGAGCCTTGCAGAAACTCGGAGAGTTCGTTGCCCAGTGCCGTGTGCAGAAGCCCCATGAAGGGCAGCATGGGATAGGGTTCTGCCCCCGAATTTGCTGTAGCCGAGATGCCGGCGGCAGCAGGACCAGGCGAATAGGCAGAGGACAGCCACACGGCAGCGTCGTTATTGGCCGAAATCACATCGTCGGAGATTCCGTTTATCAGCCCGATGAATGTCGCCTCGGCATCCTCATCGCTGATATTCCTGGCAATTGTGAACCCGTCCCACCAAAGCGTCGACGCAACGGTGTCACCACCTCCCACGGTTGGCGCTCCGACGAGCATGGTCGCCGCCACTATCTCGGGTGTCGAGCCTTCGTCATCAAGGATCGGGCCGCCTCTTGATCCCCACAGGGTTGCCAGAGCAAGCTGGCCGGATTCCCAAAGCGCCGCGGTTGCATTGGAATCAAAGGTCAGGAAGTCCGGGTTCGAGTAGTCCATCAACGCCTTGAGCATGTTGAGTGTCGCCACACCGGCTTCATTGTTGATCGAAACTTCGGCGGTTCCCGGTTTGAAGAATTCACCGCCATGACCGATGTACATGTTCACGAATTCCTCACCGAGGTTCCAACCGGTCTTGGTGTTCATGGCGAACGGATGTTCGAGAATGCCGGCGTCGCGTATTGCCTGCGCTGCCGCGAGCACTTCTTCATAGGTCGTCGGGATATCCAATCCCACCTGGTCCAGGATGTCAGTGCGAACATAAAGGTGCTGCGCATTGGCCATGAACGCGACCGCCATCACGTTGCCGTCTATCGTTACCTTGTTGAGGCCCGGCAGATCTGGCGCATGGGCGGCTATGAGATCGTCCAACGGCCTGATCAGCCCATCATTCATGAGCGGAACGATCGAGGAATTGGCGACAATCGCCGATGTGTACTCGGCTGGATCAGCCGTGAGTGCGGCAACCTGTATGGTGCGGTGTTCGGTTGTGTGGTTGATCACCACCTCCACACCTTCGCCTGCGCAGCTGGCAGCGCCGCCAGCGACAGCGTGCAAGGCAGCAAAGTCGTTTGCGAGGATCCTGATGGAACCCGATGCGACTGGACAATCGGCCCACGCGGCGGACCCTGTCAGGGCCACCAGGGACAATCCCAGTGATGTCGATTTCAGCAATTTCATTTCTGTGTTCTCCTCTCCATTGCTGTTGGACTGCTATTGGCCAATACTCCAAGGTCCGAACAGATGCATGACGCAGACGGCCGAACCATCGCCACGATGAATGCGTATTCGCTCATGAGCTCCCGATACAATCCGCAGCGACCGGCCTCCATACCACGGGAACTGGCTTCCGGCATCAGGAACCATCTCATATCCGGGCACGCTGGCAACTCAACCATGAAGTCAATTGCTGACTGGTGCAATTCCGTGGACCGAGGCCGCTGCATGCGCATAAAGCGACGCGACCGCACAAATGGAGTGTGTACAGATTGGTTGCGGCGGATAGCCTCGGGCGCAGGCCATTTCTGCCTGCTCATGAATGCCCGAAACCGGATTGGTTCATGGGTGCCGCACAATCGGGGCAATCTCCAGCCAACAGGAGTCAGAAAGGAGGATACAGAATGAGCGCAGATGAACACCGGACGAAGAGCGCCACCACCCTTGCCGCAGTCAAGCGCATGGAAGACGCCCTTGGCCGGTCCGAGACGGACATGAGCCCGTATTTCCATGAGGATTTCCTATGGCGCGGCAACCGGGGTTGCGGCGTGAAAATGGGGCTGGAGGCCTTCCGCCAAGGCTGGCAGATACCTTTTCGCGCCGCCTTTTCCGACCGCACGTACCACACCGAACAGTTCCTGGCCGACGGTGACTGGGCAGCCTGTTTCGGCCATGTCGAAGCGATTCACTCGGGAGATTTCATGGGAATTCCGGCCACGGGAAGACGCGTGCGCATCCCTTACATGGATTTCTGGCGGGTCGAGGATGGAAGGATCAAGGACAATCCGGTTTCCGTCGATTTTGCATCCGTGCTGGCGCAACTGGGTCATGATGTGTTTGGCGGCGAGGGCTGGGAGAAATTCGACGGTTGCGGCACAGAACACGAATGAGCGGAACCTGCCCCCTATCCGGGCCAACCACTTGCCTGAAAGTCCTCATCGGCAGACCAACGGAACCGGACAGCATCGCACCGGACCGAGCCGTCCAAGGCAGCGGCAACCGTTTGGCCGTCAGCGGGGATCAAACTCTGTTGGTTTGATTGTTGAAATTCATTAACACTGCCTATCATAGCCGAAGTCTCCAAATCGCGGGCCGCCAAGATGACTCGAAAAAAGGTACCAGATCAGCCCTCTCAAACCCGCTTCACCCAAAAGCAGGGACAGTATTTGGCCTACATTTGCCTGTATACGAAAATCCACCGCCGCCCGCCCGCCGAGGCTGACATGATGAATTACTTCGGAGTAACCCCGCCTACCGTGCATCAGATGGTCGTCAATCTCCATCGCGCCGGGTTGATCGAACGTACTCCCGGCCAACCGCGAACAATAAGGGTTCTTGTCGATCCGGATACGCTTCCGAAACTGATCTGAAGGCACTGCCAAGCAGCAACACGGTAACCGCTCATCCGGGCGCACGAGGCCAATACGATGTCCGGGAACCCCTTTGGTGTTGGCGCCCCGGGCCGGCAACCCGGGTATCCGCAGTTGGTGTATTTGGGAATGAGGCAGGAATCCCGCCGGTAATTCAACAGGTTTGCAGCGTACTGTTGTTGCCAGACGGCCGCCAACCGGGTTGCTCAGTCATGCGGGAGGCTTTCCGGGATATCCGGAATTCCGGTCAAGTAAACCGCCTCGAGTTGGTAGTTCGAGTATGCGCGGGTGACGTATTCATGCCAGTAGGTGAGATCAGGGCCATACTTCATCAAGTCGCGATGCGTGTCTTCCCTGCTGCGCGATTTCTTCTGTTTCATCATCCGCCCAATCTGGCGATCGAAATATTCGACAAAAGCTGCTTCGGGATAATCCCGTAAGATGTAAGGCGTGTTGAAAATGAGATGATGCGGGCTCAGCCCTTCAAGGGGCGGCAGCACGCGAACAAACCATATCTGGCCAGCCCATCCGGTGTGACGCAGCGGAACAACGCACGACAATGTCTTCTGAGTGCCGACTTCGCGCAGGAATACCCGATCATCATCCACTCCGCAGTTCACGTAGAATCCCATTCGCGAATTCTGCATCTGCTGGAGCACCTCAATCATCCTGGGCGGAAAACCGGCGTCTCTTGCAATGCGCAATGCACAACTTCCAACCGTTTCCCGGCTGCTTCCGAACCGGAGATCGAACATTGACCACATGGTGAAGTAGCTCTTGGTCAACGGACTTATCGGCGGCCCTCCTGGCATATAGAAATCTTCTGTATCCTCGATGATCTTTAAGAGTCGCCTCGCTTCCTTGAGCCAGGAGAGCATCTCGGTAAAGCATGAGGCAACATGTTGCCCCGCTATGTAATGGACGTGAAATGGATCGCTGATCTCGAATCTGCTTATCAGCCTGCTGTCATCGCCTGTACCGACGTCAGCTACCAGCTCCATGGCTTCGTTCCAGCTATCCATATTGATGAATCTCGACCTCAGTCTGGGGGAGAGTTTCTTTGCGATCTTGTCGGCAGTAGTACCCATCGTGCGCTTCCAACAGCTGCGGCGTGCTCTTTTGCCCCAAGCGCACCAGACAACAGCCTGTCGACCTGCGGATGGGGCTGGCGGAAATGTCCTGAGTCAGGCTTGAATCACAATTGGTGAGCGTCGGCAAATGCCAATGGCACCCTCTCCGCGCCGGCCCGGCAGTCAATTCCACTATCACGCAGGCAACGCATTTGCCTGCAAATTGACGGGTTTGCTGTCCTTGGCCTGGCAGATCAATTCCGGGGCATTGCGATAGGCGCCCCGCCCCGCAAGCGGCACGCGGGGCAGCATCGTGTTGTGGCGTGTGACCCCAGCCGGGGCGGTGCCTCAAGAAACCCAAATGGTTGAAGGGTCCAATTACTGGCCAGGCCAATTCATGGGCTTTCTGCCGGGCGGTCCAGCTTTCGCTGTTCTGGCAGCCCACCCGGCAACCTCGTGCTCTGGCAAGTTTCAACACGGGCTGCTTCTGCCCGCTGATTGGCCATTCTAGACAGGCACAACCTCGACTCGAACGCCGTGCGCGACGGAGGTTTCAATTGCGTCGAGAACGGCAACGGCCGCGACTGCGTCGTCCAGCGGCATCACGAATTCAGTTCCTTCCCGGATTGCATTGGCAAAATCCCTGATCTCCTGTGCGAGATCACCGGCTATCCTGCCGTTGAGGGTCGGCCAGTGAGCCGTGTCCGGCAACTGATGACGGCCTGATGCAACAATGCTCAGGCCCTGGTCGCATACGTCGACAGTCGCCATGCCCTCGGTTCCAACAACCTCGATCGCAGAATTCAGAACAGCTGGCGTGTTTGGCGGCAGAGCCCAGCTGTAATTGATCGAACCGATTGCGCCATTGGCAAACTCGCAGGTGATGAATGCGGCATCCACGCCCTCGACACCAAGCGCGGGCAGCACCTTGGCAACCGTTCGCGCATAGACGGCGCTGATGCGTTGGCCGGTGATCCACTGAGCAAGGTCGATGTCGTGAACACCCTGGTACATCCAGATCGGACTGTGTCCCTTGTTGTGCTCGCCAACGAATGTGCCAACGAAGCGGTTGGCACGCACATGCACGATTTCACCGATCAGACCATCAACCACGGCCTGGCGCGCGCCGGCGTAACGGGCATCATGGCGTAGAATATGCGCTACTGTAAGCCGGCCGACAGAACGTTCCGCAGCCGCGGCGATCTTCTGTGCTGCCTCCAAAGTGTGGGCCATAGGCTTTTCGAGAAGGACATGCTTTCCGGCAGCAAGGACCTGAAGCGTTACGTCGACATGGAACTTGTCCGGTACGGCAATGATGCAGCCATCGACACGTTCGTCCGTCAACAGCGACTCCACACTGGATGCGTATTCCGAACCGTGACGTTGAGCCAAAGCCTGTGCCCGTCCCGCAATTGGATCAACGACACTCACCAGAGTCGCAACGTCACATTCCGACACGGCGCGCGCATGCAACTCGCCCATGTTTCCGGCGCCTATGACGACCAGACCAATCTGTTTCATGACTTCCTCCCTTACCTCCAGTGGCGGCATGTTCCCGCGTCACCAAACCCGCCTGCGGGTTCTCACCGCACTTTACAACGAAGTTGGCCACCAATATACATAACGTGTCGGCTCTGCCTTAAGCTCGACCCACTCAATGTACTCGGCGCATAGACAGGGCCTTAACCGGCTTTTGCTCCGTTGTGGCCGAAGAGCATGCAACAACGCAACTCATGCAGCAAGCGGGGCACTCAGCGAGAGCGAGGGCCAGCCGGATTGGGGGGAAATCATGACCAATCGAAACGATAATGAGTATCGGTCCGACACTCTGGGACATCTGGGTGAAATCACACGCACCAGCCGCAGGCAGGTGCTCAAGGGCACCGGTGCAACTGTTGCCATTGCACTGGCACCGGGATTGATTGGCACTGCGTCGGCGCAGGCAGGCAGCAGCATTGTCGCCGCGTTTTCGCGAGATTTCGGGTCTTTCGACCCACATCTGGCAACGACAGCGACATCCATCGCTGTCAATGCCCATGTACTTGAGCCGTTGATAGACAACAGCTTCGTAACCCGCGAATTCGGACTTGGACTCGCTGCGGAATTGCCGGAGCAGCTTGACGACACACATTACCGGGTGCGCATTCGTCCCGGGGCCACATTCCATGATGGCTCTCCGGTGACCGCTGAGGATGTGATCTTCTCCTACGAGCGCGTCCTTGACCCGGATACCAATTCTTTCTTCCGCCAGTTCGTGGACTTTATCGAAAAAGTCGAAGCAGTGGATGACTCAACGGTCGATTTCACTGTAAAATATCCTGTAGGCCTGTTCACGGAACGCCTGGTGGTTGTGAAGATCGTGCCGAAGGCCGCCTTTGAGGCAGCCGGCGCCGAGCAATTCGGCCTGCAGCCGATGGGCAGCGGTCCGTATACGTTTGTCGAGGCGCTGAACAACAACCGGGTTATCCTGAAACGGTTCGCCGACTACAACGGACCGACGCCCGGCAGTATCGAGGACATCGACTTCCGGATCCAGCTCGACGGGCCTTCGCGTGTATCGTCGCTACGAGCTGGCCAGACCCAGGTCATTGAGGATCCATCTGATCGCGATATGGATGTCCTACGCAATTCCGAGGGTATTGAGGTAGCATCATTGCCATCCTTCACAATGCAGTTCCTGATGTTCAACTGCAGCCGGCCAGAATTTGCAGACCGGCGCGTGAGGCAGGCTCTTCACTGGGCGATCGATCGCGAAACGATGACCCGGGCAGCATTCCTCGGAAATGCCAGCGAGGCAATCTCCTATCTGCCTGCATTGCATTCGAACCACATCGTGCCTGACCAGGTCTATTCGCGTGATGTGGAACGCGCGAAGTCCCTGTTGGCCGAGGCCGGTTACGGCGATGGCCTCAGCTTCACGTTGCAGGTTTTCGAGTCTGTATGGGTCGAAACCTCGGCGGCCATTCTTCAGCAGAACTGGCGCGACATCGGTGTCGAGATCGACTTGCTGGTCGGCGGGGAGAGCATCTACGCCAACGTGTTTGACGCCAGTTACCAGGCACAGTTGGCTCTGGCGGATCAGTCCCTGTTTGGTTGGGATGCCGGCACACTGCTCGGATGGCATTATGGCGCCACCTGGGCGGAGCAACTGTACTTCTGGGAAGCGCCTGAAAAGGACCAGATGTTGTCGCTGCTGGAGGAGGCCTTCAAGGCGAGCGGCCAGGAACAGTTCGACCTGTATGCCCAGATCCAGAATCTGGCTGCTGTCGAAGTGCCAATCGCTGCGCTCCACCACAGGTACACGAATACGGCCTGGTCTTCGGAGGCACTCGCATCCTTCGACCCAATCAGGACACTGGGGCTTGATCTGCGCAGCGCAGTTGCCAATACCTGATTCCGGAATAAACATGACTACCCGGCGCGCCGAACGCAGGCGCGCCGGGTAGCGCCATTTTGGTCCTCAGCGGAGAGGATTATCGTGCCACTGGTTCTCTCATTGGTGCTGCGCCGGATGCTGACGATCATCCCGATCCTGTTGGCAACCACGCTCTTTGTCTTCATCCTTCTCGAGTTCGCGCCCGGTGATCCGGCGGCCACCTCACAGGGACAGGCCGTCAGCCAGGAACATCGCGAAAGGTTCTACGAACAGCATGGCCTAAATGACCCGCTGCCTCAGCGCTATGTTCGCTTTCTCGGCAACGTATTGACAGGCGACTTCGGCTATGCGCTGGTCTCCGGAGCCCCTATCTCGAAGCTGATCGTCAACTCGGTTCCGGTAACAGTCCAGCTCACTGCCCTGGGCCTCGGGTTTGCCGCTGCCATAGCGTTCCTTGGCGGCATCATTGGTGCGATCTACCGCGACCGCTGGCCGGATGTCGCCGTCCGACTCTGTTCCATTGCCATGGTTGCTGCACCCAACTTCTGGCTGGGGCTGTTGATGATCAACTGGTTTGCAATCGGGTTCAGCTGGCTTCCGGCAGGCGGCTATGAGCCGTTATCCAAGGGTTTTGGCCCGTGGTTCAGTTCGTTGATCATGCCAGCAATTGCGCTTGGACTCCCAGTAGCCGGCATTCTGACCCGGGTCGTACGTGCCTCCGTCGTCGAGGAACTGGAAAAGAACTATGTCCGGACTGCGCTCGGCTCCGGGTTGCCCCGCAGCGTTGTGATCGGGCGCAATGTCCTGCGTAACGCCCTCATTTCGCCTTTGACGGTTCTTGGCCTCTGGATAGGTTACCTGTTGGCCGGTGCCGTTCTGGTTGAGACTGTGTTCGCCCTCCCCGGAGTCGGCCGCCTGCTTGTTGACGGGGTTCTGGACGGCGACCTGTTTCTCATTCGTTCAATTGCCCTGGTTACCGTGACACTCTTCCTCCTTGCAAACCTGCTGGTCGACATCAGCTATCTCTTGCTCAACCCGCGGATCCGGGAAGCCTGATGTATCGGGCCGGCCTCGTGAGGCGGCTGACAACTGGCCGCATGCGGCGGGTTGCCGCACTGTCACTGACAGCGCGCATTGCCTTGGCCATTTTCCTGGGCCTTGTCTTCCTTGCTGCCTTTCCGTGGCTGGTCGCACCATATTCCCCGACAGATCTGTTCGTGGGACCTATTGCCGAGGGTCCAAGCCTCGAACATCCATTTGGCACTGACGAGTTGGGTCGCGACATTTTCTCACGGGTGATTTGGGGAACCCGGGTTTCTGTCACCGTCGGCCTGTCCTCCACGACCCTTGCACTGGTTACAGGTACCATCATCGGCGCCATCGCCGCCACATCGAGCCGTCTCGTCAACGAAACAGTCATGCGCCTGCTCGACTTTGCGATTGCATTCCCGGCAATCATCCTGGCTGTCGTACTGGCAACGGTCATGACCCCGGGCCTCACCACGACGATCATAGTCTTGTGGGTACTCTACACACCACCAATGGCGCGGGTTGTACGCGGCAATGTGCTGGTTCAGTACGGCGAGGACTATGTCGCCGCAGAAACGGCCTTGGGCGCAGGAAGGACACACATTCTGCTACGGCATGTCATGGTAAACGCGGCAGCGCCGGTTATCGTCTTCATGACGGTTCTTATTGCCGACTCCATTCTTCTGGAAGCCGCTCTGTCCTTCATTTCCGTGAGCGTCCAACCGCCCGCCCCGTCCTGGGGCAACATTGTCAACGACGGACGGGTGCTGACGAACTCCGGTGGTTGGTGGGTAACGACTTTCGGCGGCCTGGCAATCTTCGTGGCTGTCCTGTCGCTCAACATCTTTGCCGAGGGTCTCGCCGATGCTTTGGGAGCGCCGCAGAGGCTCGTGGAACAGGGCATGGGCGGTGCCGCAGCAGCAGCCACGATTGCCAAGGGCCAAGGAGGTTCCCAGAAGCTGACGGCAGCGCGAGGCTTGGAGGAACAGCAATCTTCCTTCAAACGGTCGGTGACGACGCTTCGCCGGACAGAAGCACCACTGTTGCAAGTAGAGGACCTATCGGTCACCTTTCCCGGATCCTATGGATCTGTCGAAATCCTGGCCGGTGTGTCACTCGATATCGGTGTCGACGAGGTAGTCGGCCTCGTTGGCGAAACCGGGTCCGGCAAGTCGCTGACGGGTTTGGCGATCATGGGATTGCTGCCTGAAACCGCAACCGTGTCCGGGCGCATTCTCTATCGCGGCGAGGACTTGCTTGCGATGGCTCCTCACCAGCGCAGACAGATGCTCGGGCATGAAATCGCAATCATATACCAGGACGCTCTGTCCGCACTCAATCCGGCCATGACAGTTCAGTCGCAGCTGGCGCAACTGTGCCGTCGCGGCGGGAAGCACACCCCTGCTGAACTGCTGGAAATGGTTCAATTGCCGGCGGCGGACATTCTGCGAATGTACCCGCACCAACTCTCAGGCGGGCAAAGGCAACGTGTCCTGATCGCCATGGCCCTGTCGCGCGACCCGGCACTGCTGATTGCGGATGAACCCACGACGGCGCTGGACGAGACGGTGCAGGCGCAGATTGTCGACCTTCTTGACCGGCTACGCCGTGAACGGCAACTTTCCATTCTTCTGATTGCGCATGATCTGGCGCTGATCGCTACGATGGCTGACTTTGTAGTCGTGCTGTATGCTGGCCAGGTCTGCGAGGCATTGGCGACGGAAAGGCTGAAGTCCGGGCCAATGCATCCCTACAGCGATGGCCTGCTTTCCACGATCCTCTCACTGGAGCGAGGCGACGACCACCTGTACCAAATCGAGGGAACGGTTCCTTCGCCGGGAGAGTTTCCGGTTGGCTGCCGCTTTTTTGGCCGCTGTCCCAATGAGTCACAGCATTGCTCCGAGGTCCCGCCAGAATTGGCATCTCCCGCAGCCCATCACTGGGTGGCTTGCCATCACCCAGTCTGCAGTGCAACAGGAGCGCGAACCGGTCAATGAGTGCCTTGGAACCAGTCTTGGCCGATACGGGAGCATTCGTGCAGATTGCCGATGTTTCCGTTGCGTTTCCGGTCAAGACGGGTGCGTTCACCAAGGGGTTTGTTCGCGCTGTCCAGCAAGTTTCCCTGGAAGTTCATCCGGGCCAGATTCTTGGTATTGTTGGTGAGTCCGGCTGCGGCAAATCCACGCTGGCAAAAGTGCTGATCGGACTGCAGGAACCGCAATCCGGATCACTGTTGATCGATGGGGAAGACATCTACCGTTGCCCTGTCCAAGAGCGTCATTCGACGGTCGCCCGCAATCTGGCGATGGTCTTTCAGGATCCAGCATCTTCGCTCAATCCTCGTCTGAGCGCCGAACGCATCATCCGCGATCCTCTGGATGTGCACGGGGTCGGTGATGAGAAGTCGCGGCACGCCCGCGTCGAAGAGCTAATGTCCCTGGTTGGATTGCCGGATTCAATCGGTCCAAGGTTGCCTCGCGAGATGTCGGGAGGCCAACAACAGCGCGTTGCCATAGCGCGAGCCTTGGCCCTTCAGCCTCGCATCGTTGTAGCAGACGAGCCAACCTCCGCTCTTGATGTCTCAGTCCGTTCTCAAATCATCAACCTGCTTGTGGATCTGAAGAAACGGCTCGGGCTGGGAATGGTGTTCATCTCGCATGACATCCATACGGTACGCTACCTGGCCGACCGCTTGGCGGTAATGTACCTCGGCCGCGTCGTGGAGCAGGGCACGACCAGCCTGGTGGCGGATAATCCGCGCCATCCATACACGCAGGCCTTGCTGTCGGCATCACTGAGCATCGGTGGTGCCGAGCACGAACGCATCGTCCTCAAGGGAAATGTTCCATCACCTCGCCGGCCACCTTCAGGCTGTCCCTTCCACACCCGTTGCTGGTTGGCGACCGACAGTTGCCACGAAGCCTTCCCGGCGGAGATTTCGGAGCCGGAACGGCAATTCACCTGTCATCACCCCTTGCCGGAGCAATAGTTTCGGTCGGAATGAGTTGCGCTGAACCTTGGGAACCAGACTGTTCGAGTCTCGCTCAACTCAGGCGAACTCAGTGCATTGGCGATCAAAACCGCCGGATGCAGGAACGTAGGCCCGGTCTACTGCCGAGCCTGGATCGAGGTGATTGCGATCAGATTGAAAATATCATCCGCATTGCAACCTCTCGACAGGTCGTTGGCAGGCTTCGAAAGTCCTTGAAGCACAGGCCCGACCGCAGTCATTCCTCCTATCCTCTCGGCAATCTTGTAACCGATATTGGCGGAAGCAAGGTTGGGGAACACGAACACGTTCGGCATGCCGTCAAGACGGCTGTCCGGAGCCTTTCGGCTTCGAATGCCGGGATCGATTGCCGCATCGAACTGGATTTCTCCCTCGACCGCAAGATCAGGCCAGGTTTTGCGCGCAATCGAAACAGCCTCAGCTACGGTTGTGGCCTGCTCATGGTTGGAACTTCCCTTCGTGGAGAAGGACAGGAAAGTCACCCGAGGTTCCTCGCCGAGCATCGATCCCGTCCACCTCGCTGAAGAGAGGCCGATATCCGCCAGCTCCTCCGGTCCCGGATCAACTACCAGCGCGCAGTCCGCAAACAGCACGGCATTGCCAAACAGGCTGTCGTCCTTCGGTATCATCAGAAAGAACGAAGACACCCGCGCCGTGCCAGGGGCCATGCCCAGGATCTGTAATGCCGCACGGATGGTGTCGGCCGTTGTCGCCACTGCGCCAGCGATCGTGCCATCAGCATCACCGCATCGGACCATCATCGCAGCAAAACCCAGCGGGTCCAGCATGGCTTGCAGGGCACCGTCCCGGTTCACTCCCTTGTGCGCCCGGAGCCGCTCGTATTTCTGCGCATACCGTTCGAACTCGGAACTGTCGGCAGGAACCACAACCTCGATTCCATGGACACTACCGACCGAACTGCGAACCGCCTCCGCCTCTTCACTGCTGCACAGCAAGGTCAGCCGGGCGGTTCCGCTCTGTGCAGCGGCTATCGCAGCCTCCTGGATCCTACTGTCCTGTCCTTCAGCCAGAACCAGGTGTGAGGACTGCCGTTTGGCCTGCTCAACGATACGGTTCAGCACCTCCACATCCGCATCCCCCTTGGCGTCTGGCGATCACGCTGCGGCGCGCTGGCGTTGCAGGGTATCGCCAATGTCGATTCCCGCGACTTCCTCAGGGGCCCGCATGGCATCCCGGCGGAACGGCTCGCCAAGTTCCTGATTCAGAATGACTTCAATGAATGTCGTTGCCTCGCCCCGCATCTGAGCATCAACAGCTTCCCTGAGCGCATTCGTCAACTCCTCCTGGGTGGTGACCCTGACGCCCCTAAGGCCGCAACCTTCGGCAATGGCAGCATAGTTGACCCCGTCATTGAGTTCGGTGCCGACAAAATTGTCATCGAACCACAAGGTCGTGTTGCGCTTCTCTGCGCCCCACTGGAAGTTCCTGAACACGACCATCGTGATGCGAGGCCATTCGGGTCGGCCGCAGGATGTCATCTCGTTCATTGAAATCCCGAACGCCCCATCGCCTGCAAATCCAACCACCGGCGTATCCGGGCAACCGATCTTGGCGCCGAGAATGGACGGAAAGCCGTAGCCGCAAGGGCCGAACAGTCCGGGAGCAAGGTACTTCCTGCCCTGTTCGAACGTGGGATAGGCGTTCCCGATGGCGCAGTTGTTGCCGATGTCCGACGAAATTATCGCTTCCTGGGGCAGAGCAGCCTGAATTGCCCGCCAAGCCATGCGCGGACTCATTCTCTCCGGGTTTTTGGCCCTGGCGCGTGCGTTCCAGTCGGTTCCAGGATCATCTTCCTCATGATCCATTGATGCCAGTTGCTGCAGCCACCGCGATTTGGTGGTGGCAATCAACTCCTTCCGTTCCTTCCGCCCCTTGTCGCCGGCATTGCCCGACAGCTGTTCCAGCAATTGTTCAGCCACCATGCCCGCATCGCCCTGAATGGCGACGGTGACCTTCTTTGTCAGGCCGATACGGTCGGCATTGATGTCCACCTGAATGATCTTCGCATCCTTGGGCCAGTAGTCGATGCCGTAACCGGGAAGTGTCGAGAACGGGTTAAGGCGTGTGCCAAGGGCCAACACCACATCGGCCTTGCTGATCAACTCCATCCCCGCCCTTGAGCCGTTGTAGCCCAGTGGACCGGCGAAGAGAGGATGCGATCCCGGGAATGCATCATTGTGCTGGTAACCGCAGCAGACCGGCGCATCCAGCCGTTCGGCAAGCCGGCGCGTCGCCTCGATCGCGCCGCCGATCACCACACCTGCGCCATTCAGAATGACGGGAAACTCGGCGGTTGAAAGCAGCCGGGCGGCATCGCTGATGGCCTTGCGGCCGCCTCTCGGCCGTTCAATCTGAACGACGGCAGGCAGGTCGATGTCGACCACCTTGTTCCAGTAGTCGCGCGGAATATTGATCTGGGCCGGAGCGCAGCCGCGCCAGGCCTTGGCAATGACCCGGTTGAGGACTTCAGCCATGCGGCTGGGGTCGCGCACCTCCTCCTGGTAGCAAACCATGTCCTCGAACAGCTTCATCTGCTCGATTTCCTGGAAACCGCCCTGTCCGATTGTCTTGTTTGCCGCCTGTGGTGTGACCAGCAGGATGGGAGTGTGGTTCCAGTATGCAGTCTTCACCGGCGTCACGAAGTTGGTGATCCCGGGGCCATTCTGGGCGATCATCATCGACATTTGGCCTGACGCCCTGGTGTAGCCGTCGGCGCTCATGCCGGCATTGCACTCATGCGCGCAGTCCCAGAAGGTAATCCCTGCGGCCGGAAACAGGTCCGATACCGGCATCATCGCCGAACCGATGATCCCGAATGCATGCTTGATTCCATGCATTTGCAAGACCTTCACGAAGGCTTCTTCGGTCGTCATTTTCATTTCGCAAACTCCTGTTCCGGCAGAACCGTCCGCTTCGGTCCAGCCAACTATGCTTCTTCCAGAATCATCCTGCTTGCCTTCTCGCCGATCATGATCGCCGGGGCATTCGTGTTGCCCGATACGATTTCCGGCATGATCGAGCAATCAGCAACTCGCAGGCCGCCGATATTCCGCACCTTCAGCCTTTCGTCAACGACTGCATCGTCTCCCTGGCCCATTTTGCAGGTGCCTGTCGGATGGAAAATGGTCACTGCGCTGTTCCGCACCCACTCCAGTATCTCATCGTCCGACTGCGCCTCTGGACCCGGGCGGTACTCCTCGGAAATCATCGACTTCACAGGTTCATGTCCGGCAATATTCCTTGCCACCCTGACGCCCTCGACAATGGTGCGGCGGTCGGTTTCGGTAGCCAGATAGTTGGGATGAATCGCCGGATACTCCCGGGGATCAGGGGACTTCAACACGATCCGGCCCCGGCTCTCCGGCCGCAACTGGCAAACTGATGCCGTGAAGGCCGAAAATTCGTGTACACCCTTTCCAACGCTGTCGGCGGACCAGGGCTGCACATGGAATTGCAGGTCGGGCGTCTCTACATCCTGACTCGACTTCATGAAGCCGGCGACAAAGCTTGCAGCCATGGCCATCGGGCCGTTGCGGAACAGCGCATACTGGATGCCCATGCCGATACGGGCGAACAGGCTTTTGACATCATCATTCAGCGTTCGTGAATGGCATTTGAACACAACCCGGGCCTGGAGATGGTCCTGCAGGTTCCTGCCCACACCCTTCAATTCCGCTACCGGCTGGATTCCCTGTTCGATCAACATGTCGGGATCGCCGATGCCCGAATGCATCAGGATATGCGGCGAGCCGATCGCACCGGCTGAAAGTATGACTTCTCGTGACGCGTGAAAAGTCCGCAGTCCGCCGGAGCGATCGCGGCATTGAAGTCCGGTTACCCTGCGGCCGTCGAGCGTCAGCCTTTCAACAAGCAGCCCTGTTTCGATCCTGAGATTCTGCCGCTTGCGCGCCGGGTTCAGAAAGGCAACGGCAGAGCTGCATCTTCGCCCGCTTCGGGCTGTGATCTGGAAGTTGCCCACGCCTTCCTGCTGCTCGCCATTATAGTCTGGGTTCCTCGGATGGCCCGCTGCAACCGCGGCCTCGATCCAACTGTCCGTTATGTCCCGGTGAACTGGGTTTTCGGTAACACCCAGCGGGCCGTCGCGGCCGCGCAATTCATCAGCGCCACCGGAATAGGACTCAGCCTCCCGGAACAGGGGCAGGACATCCTCCCAGCCCCAGCCGCTGTTGCCCATTTGACGCCAGCGTTCATAGTCTTCGGGTTGCCCGCGCACATACAGCAGCCCGTTGATCGACGAGGACCCGCCCAGCACCTTGCCGCGCGGCCAGTCGATGCTCCGACCATTGAGTCCCGGGTCGGGCTCGGTGGCATAGCACCAGTCCACGGAAGGGTTGTGCATTGTCTTGAAGTAGCCGACGGGAATGTGGATCCATGGATTCCAGTCGCGCCGTCCTGCCTCCAACAGCAACACGCGCGAAGCACCATCGGCGCTCAATCTGTTGGCCAGCACGCAGCCAGCCGAACCACCGCCGACTATGATGTATTCATACGACTCATTTCCGTCCACTGCGGGGTTCCTATTGGCCGTAGATCAGGTTGGGAAGCCACAGGGCGATTTGAGGGAAGATGAACACCAGCGCCAGACCGAACAGCTGGATCACCATGAACTGCAGCATTCCCTTGTAGATGTCGGCAAGATCCCACTCGGGCACAACGCCCTTGAGGAAATACGCCGATAACGCCACGGGTGGACTGAGCCAGGCTGTCTGCAGGTTCACCGCCACGAGTATCCCGAACCAGGTCAGATTGACTCCCAGCTCGATCAGGGCCGGAATGAGTATCGGAATGATGATCAGAACGATCGGCACCCATTCAAGCGGCCAACCGAGCAGGAAGATCAGTGCCATGATGATGATCAGCACCATGGTGGCCGAGAGATCCCACTCCAGCAGGAAGTGGGTCAGCATGGTCGGCGTTCCGAGGCGCGAAAACACTGCGCCGAAGAAGTTCGACGCCGCCACCAGGAACAGGATCAGCACCGAGATTTCCAGCGTCTTGATGAGAGCTTCCCAGACGCGATCGACGGTCAGCTTCCTGTAGCAAATCGCCAACAAAACGGCGCCGAATGCCCCGCAGGCGGCACCCTCGGTCGGGGTTGCCCAGCCAAACAGGATCGAGCCCAATGCAAAGGCGACGAGAGCGGAAGGCGGCACCAGCCCCATGAAGAATTCGTACCACAGGTCGGACAGGAAGAAGCCCGCGGGCTTCACTTTTCCGACCCAACGGGCCCCACCGATCATGATTCCGCACCACGCCAGAGGAATGAGCAACCAGCTGAGAGGGAACAGCCCGGTCAGCGCACCTGACAGCGCCAGGAAGATCAGGACGAACAGGAAGAGAAGCGAGAATATGACGAGCAGACTCTCGAGCCAGTAATAGGGCGAGGTCAACGGCCGTTCGTGTTCGGGCAGTACGGGTCCCAAGTCCGGATTCAACCGGCATCGCAGCATGGTGTAGCCGGCATAAAGAGCCGCGAGCATGATGCCCGGTATGATCGCCGCCGCAAAGAGGTCGATGACCGGGACTTCGAGAACCGGTCCCATCACAACCAGCATGATGGACGGTGGGATCAGGATTCCCAGGGTCCCGCCCGCGGTTATAGCTCCCGCTGCAAGCTGGTGGTCATACCCGGCCCGGTTCATGGTCTTCGCCGCCATGATACCCAGAATGGTCACCGAGGCCCCGACGATCCCGGTGGCTGCCGCAAAGATCGTCGAAACGACAAGAACCGCCAGATAAAGGGCGCCGCGTGTGCGGGAAAGCATGAGTTGAACAGATCTGAACAACCTCTCCATCAGGCCCGCCTGCTCCATGAGAATCCCCATGAAGACAAAGAGCGGCACCGCAGCGAGAGTCTGCTGAAGCATCACGGAATTGAATTGCAGAGTCTGCAGGTAGAAGACCAGCTTGCTGCCGAAGCCCCATGCCCCGAAGACGAAGCCCAGGAATATCAACGTAAAGGAAATCGGGAATCCGACAAATATCGCCAGAAGCATGACCGACAGCATGAATACGCCAATGAGTTCCTGGGAAACCGCGTCCGCCCCGAAGGCGCTGACGACGACTGACCACCAGTCACCAACCGGCAGTACATCCGGAAAGAAGGCTCCCGTGAAGACTGCCGCCAGCCCGACAGCATAGACCGGCAGGAAACGCAGCAGGTTCCTCCCACGTCTGCCACCACAGTCATAGATGCTGCGCAGGAGTTCGGCCACGCCCTGCAGCAACAGGAAGAACGCCCCGATCGGCATGGCCGACCGCGCCGGCGCCACTGGCGCCATGAGTGTGGTGTCCATGGTTCTTTCCCACCGTACCCAGGCATTCAGAGTGTATTCGAGCGAGATCCAGAAGAAGAAGAGCACGGCCGGGAAGTAAAAGGCCAGATAAAGGGCGGAATCGACAGTGGCTTGCGTCTTGCGGCTCCAGCCCCGGTAGAGGAAGTCTGCCCTGATGTGCACGCCCTTCATCAGCGCGTAGCCGGCACCAGCCATGAACATTGCGCCTGCCGCCATACGGCTGACGTCATAGGCCCAGATTGTCGGCGCGAGGAACAGCTTCCTGACCAGGACCTCGTAGACCATCGAGCACATCACCGGAATCAGAAGCAGGCAGGCCGCCCGGCCGACCCAGAGATTGCAATTGTCGATAAGGTAGATGATCAGCCGCATCCATGGCGGCATGCCTTCAGGGGTTTCTCCCGGTTTGCCGGTACGCCGTTCGGCGATCAGTTCGTCGGACAGATCAGGTTCTGCTGTAGTGGGTGCAGCGGCCATGCGCGAGGCCTCCGTGCTTGTTCAAACCCGCCACCGTCATGCGCCGACAAGGCATCGGGAGATTTTTGGGAAAGGGCGGCGGCAAGAATGAGGCCGCCGCCCTGGTAGCGCATGCTACTTCAGTGAGTCAGCAAAAGCCTTGCCAAGCTGGGCGTTCGAAGACTGCGCTCCGGCCCAGAAGGGAACCGCTATTTCAGCGAATGCCCGCTGGCTGTTCCACACCTTGGAGAAGAATTCGTTTTCGGCTGCATTCTTCTCGAGCGTGGCCCGGGCTGCATTCATGTAGGCCGGGAAGTAATCTGCCGGTGTATCGCGCAGGATGACTCCCTGGTTGTCCGTCAGATCCTTGAGCGCCTTGCCATTCTCGAAGATCCGGTACGCGACCGCTTTGGTCAGCGATGCGTTCGCCGCAACTTCAATGGCCCGCTTCTGGTGGTCGGTGAGCGCGTCATAGACATCCTTGTTGAAGTAGATGTCGGCATTGACCACCACCTGGTGCAGACCCTGCAGATAGTAGTTCTTCAGCACTTTCTGGAGGCCGAAGACGCTGTCAGGTTTCGGGCAGCACCATTCGGCTGCGTCAATCGTGCCTGCCTGGAGTGCGGGGAGAATGTCGCCACCGCCCATTGCAACCGATGCGACACCGATATCCTTGTAAGTCTGGCCTGGAATTCCCGGAGGCGTACGGAAACGGTACTTCCGGAAATCATCCATTGAGTTGATCGGCTCCTTGAACCAACCGAGCGCTTCCGGGCCAACCGGCTGAAGCATGAAGCCCTTCACATTGGCGCCCATCTCGTCCCACAGCTCGTCATAGAGCTCCTTGCCGCCGCCGTACATGAACCAGGATATGAACGCGATATTATCCAGGCCGACACCAGCGCCAGCGACAGGTGAACCGAACAGCATGGCTGCCGGATGCTTGCCCGACCAGTAGTGTGTCCAGGCAAAACCGGCCTCGACGAGTCCGGAATCCACGGCATCAAAAATCTCCTGAACGCCGACGATGGCGCCAGCAGGCAGAACCTCGAACGTGACCTCACCGTTGGTGAGCGCTTCGACGTCGGCAGCGAATTCCTTCAGCATGACCATTTCGTCAGCGGTATCGGGAGTTGCCGACTGGATCCGGATCGTGACCTCGCCTGACGCAGGCGCGGACCCGAAAGCGGCAAACGCAAGCGCTGCGGACGCCACCAGCTTAATGGTTGTATTCCTCACAATAGACCTCCTTTGAAATGCCTTCCTCATTGCTCCAAAAATTGCCGGCGAAGGCTAGTTCCGGCGGGCTTTGGAAGTATGTCCCCTCCGGCCTGCAATACAGGCCGGCAGTCGGGCATCTGGCAACAATGGTGATTCATCAATGACCTACAAGCAAAATCATGATGTCAATCCCACCGTCGTAAAGCAAGGTCGCAGTCAGGTAAATCAGGAACACCAGCCCTGCCCAGGACAGAGCCGGAAATCGCGTCATGACCTTCATGATTATTGTAGCGCAGAATGCCATCAGCACGATGGCCAGAGCCAGCCCGAAGACCAGCATGGCGGTGTCTTCCCGGGCGATGGCTGCCACGGCAATGACATTGTCCAGCGACATGGACACATCGGCGACAGTTATTGTGACCAGCGCGTTGAACAGGCGGCGGCGCGGCGACAGGGTCTCGTCCAGCTTCGGCATAGGCAGATCCGGGTCCCGGCTTGCCTTGCGGTTGAATTCCCTGATGTCCTTGAAGAAGCGCCAACAGACCCAAGCAAGCAACAGGCCCCCGAAAAACAGAATACCGGGGATCTTCATCAGGTGCACTGCTATGAGGGCAAAGATGATCCGCAACAGCGCCGCCATGGCCAGGCCAAACACGATTGCGAAGCGGCGGTGCGAAGCATTGACGGTTGAGGCCGCCATGCCGATGACCAAAGCGTTGTCGCCCGAGAGGATGATGTCGGCGAAGATGATCTGGGCGATCGTCAGGACCTGGTGATAGAGCCGCTCGCATTCACCGATCCCAATTCTGCAGAAGAATTCTGCCAGTTCGGGCGATTCACCGAGAAGCTGATGACCGACGTCAGCCACGCCTAGCGCCTTGCTCTGCGCCGCATTCGGCGGCCAGTAAATTATGAAGCGCGTACAGGGGGACAGAACCGTTATCGATCATCTCGGCTGACGCTCCGCCTCGGTTGGGAAACGGGTCCGCGGTCACGGTCCCTCTGTACACCGAAAATAGTGCCACTGAATTCAGTTTCAATAGCAAACGTCACCGAAGAATTTCATGCGAAACTGGTTGCCCCTTCTTGTTGCGACCGCTGCCGGCCTCGCATTTTGGACGCTTCGGCAGTTTCCATGGGTTGGCAGGTGTGACACCGATTGGCGGGATCCGCCAGTGCCCTTTCGTCGCGAAACTTCCCGGAAATCCGCCGCATATGTATCCAGCGCCATCTATGATCCGGTTTCGGCGCCTTGCAGGAGAGGATCAGGTCGCGGAGATTCAATGTAATGATCTCAAAGGCTTGCAGGTCTGGCACCAGACTTCCGCTGCGCCGGAGCACGCGCCTTGGGGCCGGAATCCATCGAATGGCTGGTCACGTCAGCACACCGATGCTGTCCATGCCGGTACGGTTGCCTGGCAGGCCGTCGGCATGCCAGGAATACACGCGCCAACTATTGCCAGTGCCTCACCATTTCGCTGGCGAGCCTCAACGCCGTTTGCATGGCACTCGGTTCGGCAGTTCCGCTTCCAGCGATGTCGAAGGCCGTTCCATGAGCAGGTGTGGTGACAGGAAACGGAAGACCGCCCTGCACCGTCACACCGCGATCAAATCCGAGCAGCTTCAGCGCAATCTGACCCTGATCGTGGTACATGGTGACAACGGCATCGACCTCGCCTCCCTTCGCCTTCAGGAAAACCGTATCGGAAGGCCAGGGCCCGTCGACACACAATTGGGATTGCGCCAGCAACTCGACGGCTGGACAGATGATGTCGATCTCTTCCGTGCCGAAATTCCCGCCGTCGCCGGCATGGGGATTGAGCGCAGCCACCGAAATCCGCGGCCTCTTGATGCCCGAAGACTTCAGCAAGCCGTCAATCAGGTGTGTTGCACTGGAAATTCTCTCGACGGTTATTGAGTCAGCGACGTCCCGCAGTGAAATGTGGCTCGTGACCCGGCTGGTCCACATTCCATCGAGAGTATTGACCTCTGACACATGAGACTCGACGCCAAGATACGAAGCCATGAACTGCAGTTCGTCGTCAAATCCGAGGCCTGCCATGTGCATCGCTTCCTTGTTGAAGGGCGCAAACACAAAACCGTCGACAACGCCTTCAACCGCGAGATCAAGCACGAGCTTCAGCGTGGCGAGCACGGATCGTCCCGACTCCTCGGTTGCCCGGGCAACGGCGATGTCTTCCTCTTCTATGGTTTCGGTCGGCAACCAGGCGACGGGTTCTGCCGAAGCCCAGTCGCAGGTCCGCGGATCGCATCGCCGAAGCGGCGTTTCGACGCCTGCTTGCCGGAAACCGCTCTCAAGCACGCAGGAATCCCCGACAATCAGTAGATCGGCGAGTTCGGCCGTCTCGGGCGCTGCAAGCACCTTCGCAGTCAGTTCAGGGCCTATACCGCTTGGGTCGCCGGGAATGATGGCCAGCCTTGGCTTCATGAGTCCGTTACTCCGTTGATTTGTTTGACCTCGCCCGAGCAATGTTCTCGATCGCAGTCTCAAGATGTGCTCGCATGGCTCGGTGGGTTGCTTCAGGGTCGCGCGCGCTCAGGGCGGCAACTATGTCACTATGTTGCTTCAGTGTGTTGTCCCTCCCTGTCCGCATCCGGGACGAGATGAACCGGGCCCGCCAGGATCGCGCATTGTACTGCCGGTGGGTTGCGATAAGTGGCGTGTTGCACGAAGCCGAAACGATCCGGGCATGAAACTCCATGTCCCACCGGAAGAACTCCAGCGGTGGCGCAGTATCGGAGTTCTCCTGCATGCGTTCGCAGAGTCCGGCCGCAGACGAAATGTCGTCCTCTGTCGCCATCTTGCAGGCCAACTCTCCCGCCAGTCCCTCGAGGGCGGCAAGAACGAGGAGATTGTCGGAGATCTGCGCCAGGGACGGATTGGCGACACGCGGGCGCCGCGATGGGCTGAATTCGATCAGTCCTTCGGTTTCCAGTATCCTGAGAGCCTCCTTGAGCGGTGTCCGGCTGAAGCCGAAGCCCTTTGCCAGATCCCGTTCAGGGACAGGCGTGCCGGGGGCGAGTTTCTCCAGGAGGATCAGCTCGCGCAATGCGTCAGCTGCCTCGACCGCGAGCGAACGCCGCGGTGCAACCTGGATCTCTTCCCGCAGGAGTGTCTCGATATCGTTGCCTGATGAACTCATCGGCCGAAACCCAGAACAACAGGATCGAGCGGCCTGATGATCTCAATGAGTTGAGCACGGGTTTCGGGATGCAGCGGCTGGATCGGATGCCGGCAACAGGCGGACTTGATGACTCCGCCTTCCAGCATGGCTTCCTTTGCTGCCCGGAAACCGCACTGCCTGTTTTCGAAGTTGATTGCGGGCAGTACACGGGCATATGCAACCTGCGCCGCGCTTCGATCACCAGAAAGATGCGCAGCGATGACCGGCGCGATCTGGTCAGGGATCAGGGCGCTCGTCATGGAACCTGTGGCGCCGGCATCAAGATCGGCCATCAGTGTGATGGCCTCTTCGCCATCGAATGGACCCTCGACGAACTCCCCAGCCTCCAAAAGCAGTGAGCGAAGCTTGGCTGCCGTTCCGGGACACTCGATCTTGAAGAGCTTGAGCATGCCGATTTCCCGCGCCATGCGGGCGAGGAGTGATACAGGAAGATCCACCCCTGACAGTGGAGCATCCTGAAGCATGATCGGAATGCCGACTTCCCCGACGCGGGCAAACTGCTCGAAGATCATGTCGGGCGCACCCTTGAGCAGTGCTCCGTGGTACGGCGGCATCATCATGACGATGCTGGCGCCGAAATCCTTGGCCTGCCGGGCGCGCTGAACCACAATATCCGTCGCAAAATGGCTGATTGTCACGATCACGGGAACCCGGCCGTCCACATGCTCAAGGCTGGCACGTTGCAACGTCTCGCGCTCGGCATCGCTGAGCAGGAACTGTTCGGAGAAGTTCGCCAGGATGCAGATCCCGTCGACTCCCTGGGCGATCATGCAGTCAAGGGCCCGCGTGCAACCATCGAGGTCCAGCCTGCCATCGTCACGGAAGATGGTCGGCGCGACAGGCCATATGCCGGAATAGGTTTTCATGTTGCGGCGCTCCCGATCAAGGCAACCACTTGGCGACCGGAATTCATCCCGCCAAAGTGCACAGTTGACCATGCAGACCATTCGCCTGCATCGACATTTTGCGTCCCACCTTGCTTCGCAACAGCTGCCGCCCTGAGCATGGTGCGCCTCTCTGCGGGATCAGCAGTCATCTCCATTCTCATCCGACGATATTGAAGTTCTCGGCGTGTTTGCTGGTGATGCTGATGCCCAATCCGGGCGTTTCATCGTCCAGTTGCAAATAGCCATCCTCAGCGTCCGGGTCGCCCTCAAAGATGTAGTAGAACAGCTCGTTACCGACTTCGACATCGAATACCGGAAAATACTCGGACATCGGGCAGTTGGCGTTGGCCATGGTGAGATGGTAATTGTGCATCTGCCCGGCATGCGGAATGACCGGTATCTGGTGCGCCTCGGCTATCGCATTGATCTTCTGGGCTGCCGTGATTCCACCGACGCGGTTGGTGTCGTATTGCAGGACGCTTACAGCCTTCTGTTCGATGAGTTCCTTGCAGCCGATGATCGAGAATTCATGCTCACCTCCGGAAATCGGCACGATGCCCATGGCGTTGAGTTGGCGGTACCCCTGCACGTCATCTGCGATTACCGGTTCTTCCAGCCAGCGCGGTTCGTATGGGGCGAGTTTTGGCAACATCCGCCGGGCATAATCGAGATTCCACCCCATGTAGCATTCCAGCATCAGGTCCCGGTCGTAGCCAATCACCTCGCGCAAGGCCTCCACCCGCTTGAGATTTTCCCGCATGCCTGCCATGCCATCCTTCGGTCCATATCCGAACCTCGACTTGAATGCCTGGTAGCCCTTTGCCATCGCAGCTTCCGCTTCAGCCTGCATGGCCCCGACCTCATCGGCATAGAGCTTCGAATAGTAGACTGGTATCCGCTCTTTCGTGCGGCCGCCGAGCAACTTGAACACAGGTTTTCCGACCAGCTTGCCCATCAGATCCCAGATCGCGATGTCGATGGCGCTGATCGCGATCATGCCGATGCCCTTGCGGCTCCAGGCATGGGTCCGGCGGTACATCTTCTCCCAGATGTAAGCATAATCGAATGGATCATGTCCGATCACCAAGCCCGCAAGCTGGTCATCAATCGCCGCCTTCACCACATTCGGCGCCAGCGCGGCGTTGCCGATTCCAACGGTCCCATCATCTGTTTCGACTTCGCACGTCAGCCATTGGTGGAAACGGAACGACGCCATTGCGTCGCCTGTTTCCCGCAGGGCATCAGACGCGTTGGTGCAAAAGTGCCCCTGGGGAGGAACCGTCGGTCCGGTCCAGTTCCACACTCGCGCACGCACAGACTTGATTGTGGTCATCTATCTTCCCGTGTCTTGAAGATCCGCTTCCGGCGCGCCAGAAGGCCCCATAGCGGGCGGCCGAAGAGCGCCAACGCCGTCAGCACCAGAAAGAACAGCGACAGCGGCCGGGTTGCAATCAGCCACCATTTCTCGTCGAGCATCACCATGGATTGGCCCAGGCGTTGTTCAAGCATGCCGCCAAGGATGAGGCCGATAGCGAGGGGCACAACCGAGAACCCGTAGCGCCGCATGAAGAAGCCGACCACACCGGAAATCAGAGCAATCCACACATCAAGCATGGATTGGTCCAGCGCGTAGGCACCCACGATCGAGAAAATGAACACGCACGGCCAGAGCACCTGAACCGGAATGAGCGTGACACGCGCAAATATCCGGGCGCCGTAGAGGCCAACGGCAAGGAAAAGCAGGTTGACCAGCATCATCGACCAGAAAATGGAGAATGCGAAGTGAGCCTGTTCGGCAAACATCGTAGGACCGGGCCGCAGTCCATGTATCATGAGCCCGGCGAGAATGACTGCAGCGGTCGGTGACCCCGGAATCCCGAGGGCAAGGGTCGGTACCATGGCGCCACCGGTGGCCGAGTTGTTGGCGGCTTCGGATCCCGCAACTCCTTCAATGGCGCCCTTGCCAAATTCTTCCGGCGTCCGCGACCATCGCCGGGCCTCATTGTAGCCGATCATCGAAGCAACTGTTGCTCCCTCAGCCGGCAGGATGCCGATGAATGTTCCGATCCCCGACGAACGCAGAATGGTCTTCCAGACGCGGCGGTAATCCTCCCGGTCCGGCAACCGGATCGCTTTCATCGTGATCCGTTCGTGCCGCACATGAAGGTTGGAGGCCTGGACCAACAGTTCAGAAATGCCGAAAACACCGATCATCACCGGCACGAACCCGATCCCGTCTGTCAGTTCCGACCACCCGAAGGTAAACCGCTCCACTGAGGTCATGAGGTCGATTCCGACGGTGGCGAGCAGGACACCGAACGCGCCGGCGATCAGGTTCCTGACAGGAGATCCTCCTCCTATGGATGCCAGCATCGACAAGCCGAATACGGTCAGGGCAAAGTACTCCGGGGGCGCAAAGTTGTAGGCTGCGCGTGCGAGCAGGGGTGCGGCCAGCATCAAGACGATAATGCTGAAGACGCCCCCGAAAGTTGAAGACACCACCGCCATGCCAAGTGCGCGTCCTGCTTCGCCCCTCTGTGCGAGAGGATATCCGTCGAGGCAGGTCGTCGCGCTGGCCGAGGTGCCAGGTGTATTGATGAGGATGGCGGTAATCGCGCCAGCAAAAGTGGCAGAGCAGTAGATTGCAGCGAGAACCGCGATTGCTGCGACCGGCTCCATGGTGATTGTGAATGGCAGGAGCAGCGCCGCGCCAGTGGTGGCATTCAGACCGGGAAGCGCACCGACCACTACCCCGCCCAGTGTTGCCAGTACCAGGAGGGCCAACAAGCCGGGATCGGCCAGAGCGGCGAAGCCTGCAATGAAGGCTTCCATTGCGCTACCCGTACCAGAGATTTGTCAGCAGCCCGCGCGGAAATCGTATCCGGAAGGCAAGGTCAAACAGGAAGAAGACGGCAGCTGGAACTACAATTCCGACGAGTGCAAGTACCGGTTTGCGCCGTTCACCCCAGACCAAGGCAAGCGCAACGGCAAAGACTGCCAGCGCCAGGAAAAAGTCGACTAGCGTGACGACGGCGAAGACACCCATGAGCAGCAGGCTGGTCCAGGTCTTTCCGGCTATGCGGTCGGCGACAGCAACCGGATCCGTGAATACCATCAACGCAGTCAGGAATATGATCAGGCCCGCTATCAGCTGCGGAAAGTCGGATGGCTGTATGCCGCGCTTGAGTATGGGCGGCATCCGGTCGAAACCGGTCGTTATCCAGTATGCCGTCAGGCACAGAACGATGATGACCGCTGGAACCAGCCATCGTTCAAGGCGGCCTGTATGTTGATCGGGCATGCCGGAGCTCGCATTGGGGCCGGGTGGCGGCGGCAACCCGCCGCCACCGGTTACTGTTTATTCGATGAAGCCCAGTTCCTTGAGGGCAGCCTGCATGTCGGTCACCATCGTCGCGATCTGACCTCCCCAGACGTCGGAACCGGCAACTGACGTCGAGTCAAGCCCGACCGAAACCAGGAATCCCTGATAGACGGTGTGGTTCATCGACTTCAGCAATGCCTCTTCCAGCTGCGCGGCGATTTCGTCAGGCGTATCCTTGTGCACGACAAATCCCCGAACTGTCGAGAAGCTCACGGGAATGCCCATCTCGGCCGCCGTCGAAACGTCGGGAAGGGCCGCCATGCGCTCATCGGCCAATACGACGATCGGGCAGATATCGCCTGCTTCGATCTGGCTGCCTGCTTCGGCGAGATTGAGCACCCCGGCGTCAACTGCGCCTGCGACAAGCTGCGTGGCCAGTTCTCCGCCGCCATCGAACGGCAAGATCTTCGGGGTCATCATGCCGCCCTTGACGGTGAACATGAAGGCAGACACGTCGTCGATGTTGCCAACATGGGTTGTACCGTAGGTGATCGGCGCTTCCTTCTGCTGCGCAACGAAGTCGGCGGCATCGGCGTATACGCCGCAACGCACCATCAGGATCTGCGGATCGTCAGTGCCGCGGGCGATCGGCCGAATGTCATCAAGCGTCATCTGCGTCTTGCCCTTGGCCAGTTCAGCTGCATGGCCAATCGTGAAGGTGAGGATGCTGTACCCGTCGGGCTCGAGTCCGAGGTAGTAGTCCATTGCAGCGGTGCCGCCGCCGCCCCGCTTGTTAACAACCACCATGTCCTGCTGCAGTTCGCGGCGGGCGCGCAGCATCATCATGCGGGTTGTCACATCGGTGCCACCTCCGGCGCCGGCGTGTGTGACAACCTCAATGGTCTTGCTTGGATACTCGTCGGCAACGGCCGGACCGGCAAGCAGCGCCAGCGCTGCTGTGGCAACGAATGCATGTTTGATCATTGTCATCTCCTTGGGTTCCAGGGCGTTCCTGATTGGCCCTCCCTGGTTGATCGTCACCGCACGATAACGGATTTGGGCGGTATGTGGAATACCAAATACCACTAATGTGATATCTGAACTTGCGGGGCAGCCCGGCCATGGAACGCAGCTACGGCACCGAGCGCCCTGCCGCCCATACAGACGGATTTGCTTGACCGGCCGGCAACCAGGCTGGATCACCATCGCTGCGCGCAGCGGCCAACGGAGAACGCATGCAGACGCCTCTGGCAGCATCTTCAAGCCGGCAGGAGCAGCCTCAAGCCCCAAAGCGCCGCTTTGCCGGATTGATGAGCTAGGCCGCCCATGTTAGGGAACCCCGCCGATTTCAGAAAACCGGAGCAGGAATGAGCAGTCCAGCCGAGGGTGCCAAGCCAGGAAATTCTGGCGCGCTTCCAAACCAGATCAGGGTGCTTGGGCAGTATGTCAGGGACCTCTCGTTCGAGAACTTCCTGCTTCAAAGAAATGAGTGGAAGCACAAGCCCACAAAGTTCCAGGTGAATGTCAATCTTGACAGCCATCCGGTCAAGGACAAGGTCTTCATGTCGGTGCTGAGATTGCAGCTGACCGCCAACGAGGAAGGATCCGGGGATCCGATATACTGCCTCGAACTCGACTATTGCGGCCTGTTCGGGTTTGACGGGATCGGTGAGCAACACATCCGGCCATTACTCATGGTCGAGTGCCCCAGAATCCTGTTCCCGTTTGTCCGGAGGATCATTCACGACACCACCCGCGATGGCGGCTTTCCTCCCTTCAATCTTGAGATGTTGGACTTTGCCGGCATGTTCAACGCCGCCATCCAACAGCAGGGCAAAGAGGCGCAGGGAAAGGGGACCGGAAACTGAGTTCCTGCAGGGTGCGGGAGGCAGTTTCACGTGTTGGCGGCTTGCCCGCCAGTTCCTTTTTCCGGACCCTGAGCTTTGGGGACAGCAATCCGGTTCCATAGCGCTGCCTCGCCGAGAGACTTCACCATTTTGGCATGAGCTTCGGCCTCGGATTCCGAAAGCAGGCTTGGCAGTTTTTCCGGCCTCGGGGTCTGCCTTTTGCGATTGATACTGGCGCTTTCATCGCTGTCGCCGGGCCTCTCCAGCATATCCAGCAGTCCCTGCCCCCCGCCGGTAAGCATCATGTACACTTCCGCCAGCAATTCGGCGTCCAGAAGCGCCCCATGTTTCTCCCGGGCAGAACGATCGATCCGGAAGTGCCGGCAAAGCGCATCAAGGCTGTAACCACCGATCCTCGGCAATTCCGCCCGTGCAAATCTCAGCGTGTCGAAGATCCGGTCATCCCCGAGCGGTGGCTTGCCGATTTTCTGGAGCTCATGATTCAGGAACTTCTGATCAAATTCAGCATTGTGAATGACCAGCCTTGAGTCTCCGATAAACTCAAGCAATTCGTCCGCCACACTTTCGAACAGCGGCTTGTCAGCCAGGAATTCGTCGCTCAGCCCGTGCACTTCGTAAGCCGATTGCGGCATCGGACGTTCGGGATTGAGGTAGCGCTGGAACGTCCTCCCGGTGCGGCCGTAACCCTCAACCTCGACCATTCCGATTTCGACGATCCGGTGGCCTTCCTCGGGATCCAGTCCTGTTGTCTCCGTATCTACAATGACTTCAACCACCGTCTGGCTCCCTGATCTGTTTCATGACTCTTTCCACTTCCGCAGCGGCCTGTTCCATGGTGCCGGTTTCTATGACGAAATCTGCACGCCGGCGCTTCTCTTCATCCGGCATTTGCCGTTCCGATACCGCGGCAAGCTGCTGTTCTGTCATGCTTCCGCGGGAAAGAACCCGCTGCCTGCGCACATATTCAGGCGCTGTTACGACGACCACAGCGTCAACCTCGCTTTCAGCGCCGGTTTCAAAGAGAAGCGGTATTTCAAGCACAAGCAGTTCCCGGCCCTCCCGACACGCTCGGTCGATGAAGACTTCCCGGTCGCGCTTTACCAATGGATGCACAACTTCTTCCAGCCTCCCGAGCAAAGAAGGGTCCTTGTCGATATGGAATTTGAGCAGCCGCTTGTCGACGCCCTCACCTGCCCGGGGTACGGCCTGCGGGCAAAGTTCCCCCAGAGCTTCCTCTCCGCCTCCACCTGGTTCGTAGAGCCGGGCAACTGCATCGTCTGCGCTCCAGGTACTGGCCCCGGCCTTTGCGAACAGGCGGGCGGTCGTGGTCTTTCCTGCGCCAATTGACCCTGTGAGGCCCAAAATCATCGTCATCTGCGCCTTCCCGCAAGTGCCGGGTTTCGCATCGGTACCTGCTTCGTCATCGCCGGTTCGCTTTAGCCCACCAGCGCGAATTCGTCACCATGATGTGCGCTATCGCGTTCAACCATTGTAGCACCAGTTCGTGCCGAACCTCCCCGGAGGCTGCAGCCGCCCTGATTCCGGCCTCGAATTGCTTGTCCAGCATACCAAGCGGGTCGCCCGGTTCTCCTTCCAGCATGTAGCGAGCGAGCGTCTCGGTCGCATTCGCCCAGTTGTAGAGTGTCACAAGTAGCAGCGCCTTCGCCTGATCGGTTTCAGGTGAGCCCTTTTGAAGCCATCTCTCACGTTGCGTCCGTCTGCTGACTATGGGTTTCTCACCTTTGCGTTTCACCAGTAGGCGAAAACCGTTTCCAGCCTTGCAGACAAGGCCAAGGCTCAAGCATGCTCCGTTCAATTTGTTTGTTTCGGGTTGGCAAAAGCAAGAGTCATGCTGGTTGTCATGATTGGCTTACGGGCATGCCAGAATGGCCTTCGCCTGGGCCGACCCCGCCGCGGATATGCCCGGGAATAGATGGCGGCCAAATCGATCTGTTCTCTTGAAAGCCGCGGAAACGCCTCGCAAATGGCTATTGGGGAGTCTCCATTGGTCAGCATTTCGGCAATGTCATAAACTGGAATTCGGGTTCCCTTGAAGCAGGGCGTACCCGACATTACCCTCTCGTCACACTGTACGGCATTGCGCGCTCGGCTGAGTTGAGTAAGCCCAATCCGGATCTCCTTCCTCATTGAACGGATGTCCACGGACAAGTTGCGCTGCCAAGCGGTCTTCGCTCTGGGATGCTTGAAAAGATAGCTCACCAGTCGCCGCCGTCCCTCAAGGGTAATCAGATCCGCCATTTCGTAGGCAAACCTGAGACCAACCAGTTCACCGTATCTGATGGTGCGGGGGCTCCCGGTGCCGTCCGCTGTGTAACCCAAAAGGCCTGCGTCAATGATACGATGGACCTGCTTGAGCGGGACTCCTGTTACGCAAGCCGCCTCGTTCACCGTCAATCTGAACGTCATGGTGGCTGACCTTAATCATTCCTTCAAGTTGGAAGAAATATGGGGACTGCCTTGAATTGCCAAGATGCGGCCGTTGTCAACTGCGACCCGTCCATCGTACTCAACTTGCGTTCTTGATTGTGGCCCACTGCAAGGACAAGTGGCGGATCCTCCAACAACTGGAAAATTCGAGCCTCAGCCTGCCAGAGCGAGGCTTCGGAGCGTCGGGTTGATCCTCGGGCGAATTCCATACCAGGTGTCAAAAGACGCTGCCGCTTGGTGCAAGAGCATTCCAAGACCGTCAACGACTTTGCAGCCCCTTTTCGCGGCCATTTTGAGCAGTTCGGTTTCCAGCGGTGAATAGACCAGATCCGTAACCACGGTTCCCGGACGCAGCGATCTGAACGGGAACTGAAGCGGCGGCATGCCCTTCATCCCCAATGACGTCGCGTTGACGACAATCGAAACCTCTTTCAACAGGTCCGGAATTTCCGAACGCCGTTCAACCGTGACCCGGTTGCCAAAGACGCGTCGCAAGGATTCCGCCCGGTCGCGCGAGCGATTGACAATATGTACGCCTGTCACGCCTTCTGTAACCAGCGCATAGATGGCGGCCCGCGCCGCTCCCCCGGCACCGAGAACGAGAGCTGGACCGGAATCCGCCTCCCATTCCGGCACCCGTTCCTTGAGGTTTCTAAGGAAACCATATCCGTCGGTATTGTCGGCGAACACCTTGCCGTCGGAGCCGAATGTCAGCGTATTGACTGCACCGATCAGCACCGCCTGGTCGGTGATGTGGTCATGGTGTCGCAGCGCATCTTCCTTGTGCGGGATCGTCACATTGACACCGCGGAAGCCCATTTTCGGCAGTGTCTCGATGACCTGCGAAAAGTCGTTCCTCTTCACATCCATTGGTATGTAATAACCGTTAACATCATGGTGCTGGAGCCAGTAGCCATGAATGATCGGCGACTTCGAATGTTCGATCGGATGACCAATAACTCCGACCAGCGAAAGTTTGCTGTTGTCCATCAGCGCTCCAGGAAACCCTGCTCCTCCAGAAAGGCAAGCAACGGCAGAAGAGGCAGGCCGCACACAGTGAAGAAATCCCCCTTGACCGAGGCGATGAGCCTGATTCCTTCCTCTTCTATCCTGTAGCAACCTACACTGCCGAGAACAGTGGCGGAATTCCTTTTCACATAGCCATCAAGAAATTCGTCCGAGCTTTGCTTCATTGCAATAGTTGCCGAGTCCACATGGCGCCATATTGAGCGGACCTCGCGGCATGCGACGACAGCTGAATGCAATTCGTGGGTCTTGCCGCCTAACGATGCCAGCAAGCTGCGGGCCTCAACAAGCGACCCCGCCTTTGACACTGCGCGGCCTTCAAACTCCAGCACCTGATCGCACCCCAGCACCAAGCTCCCCGGGTGTTTCTGGGAAATCCGCAACGCCTTCATTTCCGCTAGTGCGGTCGAGACTTCCTTTGGCCGCGCCCCTTCCTGCTCCATCGAGTTCTTCAGGGACTCCTCGTCGACCCGGGCAGGCAAGGCCGTCACCGGCACACCTGCATTCTGAAGAAGACTCAACCTGATTGGTGACGCCGACGCCAGAATGACTGTCCCGGTATTGTGCACAACCCTGTTCAAAAGTCCGGCATTCCGGCGAAGTCAGCTTGGGGAAAACCTGCCTGGCCGCCAATCCACAGCTTTGGCTTCCTCCTGTCCCGCTGTTTTCCCGCTCCGTCCGCCAATAGAGGCAAATCCGGCATCAAGCGGTCGCGGCTGACGGCAGCGGAAACTTCTCCTTGAGATTCATTGACTTGGCAGTAGAACATCACAATCGAAACTGGCTGCACGACACGGAACAAATCGGTTTTCCCAGTTATCCACAGCCCATAACAACTACAACAAGATCTTTATCTATATTTCTTTTGTAATACTGAAGGCCCCGGCATGAGCATTGTTCCAGTCTTTCTCTATCCATGGCTGAAAGCCCTGCATGTGATTTCAGTCATCGCCTGGATGGCAGCCCTGCTCTATCTGCCAAGACTCTATTACTATCATCGAACCGAAGAGATGGCCGGACGCGATGTTGGCAAACTCTTCAGTGTGATGGAGTCACGGCTGTTGCGCATCATTGCGACACCAGCGATGCTGGCCAGCTGGCTATTCGGGCTTCTGCTGGTGTCGGTCCCCGGCATCATTGATTGGGGACAGCTGTGGCCATGGCTGAAGGCAGCATGCATTGTGATAATGACCTGGTTCCACTTCTGGCTTGCCGGACGGCGGAAGGAGTTGAGTCAGGGTGCCTGCAGGGTTGATCCCAGGTCTTTCAAACTCATGAACGAAGTTCCTTCGGTCTTGATTATTGTCATTGTGATAATGGTTGTTGTCAGGCCAATTTGATGGTAGGACTACAGCGTTAAGGCGGTTCTGAAAGACAAGTGTCGCCTGACACCAGCCGAGAGTGGATTTCCGGTTGACGGCGATGCGGTTTTGATAACATGCCGCAAAGGTCCCGCCGTCCGGCCGGTAGAATCCCGAATCACCAGCTTCGCACGAACAAATTGATTGCGGATGCCAAACAGGTGCCTCCATGACAAACAAACGAATTTCCCTTTCCGAGCTCAAGGCGAAGAGTCCGACTGAATTGCTCGGCATGGCTGAATCGCTGGAGATTCTCAATGCCAGCAGCATGCGCAAGGGTGAGATGATGTTCGCCATCCTCAAGGAAAGAGCGGAGCTGGGCTGGGAGATTTATGGCGACGGCGTTCTCAAGGTTGCGCAGGACCATTTCGGCTTCCTGCGGTCTACCGAGGCGAACTACCTTCCTGGTCCAGACGACATCTATGTCAGCAAGGACATGATCAGGCGCTACGGCCTGAAGACCGGAGCAACAGTGGGTGGCCTGATCAGGGCGCCACAGGAGCGGGAAAACTACTTTGGCCTGGTCGAGATCTCGGAGATCAATTTCACCGGTCCTGAAAGTGCACGGCAACGGGTGCATTTCGACAATTTGACACCGCTCTATCCGGATGAGCGCCTCCGCATGGAAATCGAAGAGTCGGGAAGCAAGGATCTGTCAACCAGGGTCATTGACTTGGTGGCGCCGCTTGGCAAGGGGCAGAGGGCTTTGATCGTTGCACCGCCTCGCACGGGGAAGACGGTTCTGCTGCAGAATATTGCCCATGCAATCGAAGCCAATCATCCTGAGTGCTTTCTCATTGTCCTCCTGATCGACGAACGCCCGGAGGAAGTCACCGACATGCAGCGCAGCGTAAAGGGCGAAGTCATTTCATCGACTTTTGACGAGCCGGCCGAGCGCCATGTGGCGGTTTCGGAAATGGTGATGGAAAAGGCGAAGCGGTTGGTCGAAAACAAGCGGGACGTGGTGATCCTGCTGGATTCGATCACCAGGCTCGGAAGAGCCTTCAATGCCTATGTGCCCTCCTCTGGCAAGGTCCTGAGCGGCGGGGTCGACGCCAACGCCCTCCAGCGTCCCAAGAGGTTCTTTGGAGCGGCGCGTAACATCGAGGAAGGTGGTTCGCTGACCATCATCGCGACGGCGTTGATCGATACGGGCAGCCGCATGGATGAAGTGATCTTCGAGGAATTCAAGGGAACGGGCAATTCTGAGATAGTTCTGGACCGGAAGGTTGCCGACAAGCGGGTATTCCCGTCGATGGACATACTGAGATCAGGCACCCGCAAGGAAGAGCTTCTTGTTCCCAAGGGCGATCTGCAGAAGATGTTCGTGCTTCGCCGGGTTCTCAATCCCATGGGAACGACCGAAGCCATGGAGTTCCTGCTGCCAAAACTCAAATCGTCGAAGACGAATGCCGATTTCTTCCGGTCGATGAGCAACTGACTGGCCAGATCAATGCCGGCATGAACGGCTTGGGTGGCGGGGTTGCCCGGAACCGAAGAGAATCCCGGTAATGGACACGATATTCGCACTGTCAACTGTTCGGGGCCGAGCGGCACTGTCGGTTGTTAGGATATCGGGTTGCGAAGCCGGGCGGTCATTACAGCATTTTGGAGCATCCGCTCCTGATCCCAGGCAAGCCGGTGTCAGGACTCTGGTCTCTGGCGACGGACGCGTGCTCGATCAGGCCCTCGTACTGTTCTTTCCTGAAGGCGCCAGCTTTACCGGGGAAGAAACAGTCGAGTTGCATCTTCACGGAGGTGTAGCGACAGCCGACGCAATCTTGAGAGAACTGGCAGGAATTCCGGGGTACCGGCCTGCTGGCCCGGGCGAATTTTCTTTAAGAGCGCTGGATAACGGGCGAACGAGCCTGACAAGGATAGAAGGCCTGGCTGACCTTGCCAATGCGGAAACCGAGGCGCAGCGCCGGCAGGCCCGCCGGTTGCTTGATGGCGAATTGGAGGCGCAGGCGTCGGATTGGCGGCAAGCTCTTTTGCGCAGCCTGGCGCTTCTGGAAGCGGGAATGGAATTTTCTGACGAGGACTTGCCAGAAGACACAATACCCGAAGCGTTGGATTTGCTGACCGGACTGCGCACTGGATTGAAAGAGGAACTCAAGCGGTTTGGCGCCAGTGAACGCGTGCGGGACGGCTTCGAGGTCGCGTTGGTAGGCGCTCCGAATGTCGGCAAGTCTACCCTGCTCAACCGGCTGGTTGGCCGGCCGGCAGTTCTCACTTCCGAAATTGCCGGAACGACGCGGGATGTTATCGAGGTCAGAATGGACCTTGACGGACTGCCGGTGACCTTTCTTGATACCGCAGGGATCAGGGACACAGCAGATCCTGTAGAGTCCATGGGGGTCGAGCGGGCAGTTGAGCGGTCCGCGCGGGCGGATTTGCGCATCTTCCTGGTCGAAGACGGCAATCTCGACAACCCCGGCGCGCTGGCGAGGCAGCCAGACGATCTGGTGTTGCAGGCAAAGGCGGACTTGTTGCCGTCACCCGGGGAGGATGCGGTTTCGGGCAAGACAGGGTACGGAGTCGCCCAAATGCTTGGCCGGACCGGGCGGCAACTGGCGCAATTGGCCGCCACAGCGGGTTTGGCCTCCAGGGAGCGCCATCGAGCGGCGATAGTGGCAGCGCTTGACAGCCTGACAGTTGCGTCATCAGAACTTCAGGGCCCAGGACGCTGCGAAATCGCTGCGGAAGAAATCAGGCAGGCGACCCGCAGTCTTGAATCTCTGCTCGGAGAGGTGGATATGGAGGATGTTCTGGATAAACTCTTCTCCAGCCTTTGTATCGGCAAATGAAATGTTTCACGTGAAACAACGCGAATTCGATGTCATTGTTGTCGGTGGTGGCCATGCCGGAGCCGAGGCCGCGGCCGTGGCGGCGCGCGCCGGCGCAAGCGTGGCGATGGTGACGTTACGGCTTGATGGAATCGGCGTCATGTCCTGCAATCCGGCGATCGGAGGAGTGGGCAAGGGGCATCTGGTCAGGGAGATTGATGCTCTGGACGGGCTGATGGGCCGGGCAGCCGACGCAGCAGGCATCCAGTTCCGCCTCCTGAACCGCAGCAAGGGGCCGGCGGTGCAAGGTCCCCGTGCCCAGATGGACCGCCGCCTTTACCGGCTTGCCATTCAACGGGAATTGAAGGCCGATCAACGGATTTCGCTGATTGAGGGAGAGGTTGCGGATTTCATTGTGGAGCGCGGCAGGGCCTGCGGAGTCTTGCTTGCTGATGGAACCGGGATCCGGTCGCGGGCGGTCGTTCTGACGACAGGAACATTCCTGCGCGGCGTCATCAGGCGCGGTGAAGAGGCAATTCCGGCCGGCAGGGTGGGCGATAAGGCCTCGGTCAGACTGGCTGAACGCATGGAGTCGCTGGGTTTGCCGCTGGGCAGGCTGAAAACCGGAACCCCGCCCCGGCTGGATGGCCGGACGATCGATTGGGATGGTCTGGAAGCGCAACCCGGCGATGCATCTCCGGTAATGCTGTCATTCATGTCGGCGGCGCCCGCAGTCCGGCAGATATCCTGCGCAATTGCCCACACGAACCAGGCAACCCACGATATCATTCACGAAAATCTTGATCGCTCTGCCATCTATGGCGGGCATTTCGAGGGCATCGGGCCACGATACTGTCCTTCGATTGAGGACAAGATCGTCCGGTTTTCCGGCAAGGCATCGCATCAGATATTCCTGGAGCCGGAAGGGCTGACAGATGACACCGTTTATCCCAACGGCATATCGACTTCTCTGCCATCTGACATTCAGGAGCGCTTCCTGCATACCATTCACGGATTGGAGCGCGCCCGGATTCTTCAGCCAGGTTACGCCATCGAGTATGACTATATCGATCCCAAGGCGCTTCAGCGGTCTCTGGAATTGCCTAGCCTGCCGGGCCTGTTTCTGGCTGGTCAGATCAATGGCACCACCGGATATGAGGAGGCGGCCGCTCAGGGGCTGGTTGCTGGTCTGAATGCGGCACGTCAGGCCTTTGAATTGGAACCCATCACATTCCCCCGTTCTGAATCCTATATCGGTGTGATGCTGGATGATCTGACAACCAGGGGAGTCCGCGAGCCTTACCGGATGTTCACCTCGCGCGCCGAGTACCGCCTCTGGCTCAGGGCCGACAATGCCGACCAACGGCTGACACAGATTGGTATCAATGCAGGAATTGTCTCCAGCGGAAGACGGGACCACTTCAATACGAAGATGAAAAAGGTTGAGGCTGCAAGGCAAGCAGTAGAGGAGCGCAGCCTGTTGCCGGCCGAGGCTGCAAGCCACGGAATCAGGATTGCCGCAGACGGAGTTCGCCGCACGGGTATGGACCTTCTGGCAATTCCAGGGATTTCGTTTGAGAGATTGACCGGAATCTGGCCTGAATTGGTTGAAATCGATACGGAGCCGGCTGCGCAGGTGGAGCGGGATGCGACCTACGGCAAGTATCTTGAACGCCAGCGCCGCAGCGCCGAGTCTCTCAAGCGCGATGAGAAGCGCAGAATACCGGATGGCCTGGACTATTCCTCGATTTCCGGACTTTCGGGTGAACTTTCGCTCAAGCTTTCGGCCGCCAGGCCGGAAACGCTGGGACAGGCGAGCCGGATCGATGGCATGACTCCAGCTGCGCTGGCGCTGGTGCTGGCAAGAATTCGCCTGTCGGAACGCAAGAATGCGGCTTGAATGACACCATCACTCTCGCAAATTGTTTCACATGAAACATCCTGCTAGCTCCGCGGTCATGCATTTGAGATGCTGTAAGGTGCCGGGGACAGGGAGCCGGGACCATGGTCTTTGCGGGATACCGGAACCAAGCCAAGAATGCGCTCTGGAACGCCGGACGCAACCGGCATGACGGACTGGGGACGCCAGTATTTCCGGGATTCGGAAAATGTTTCACGTGAAACAATGGACAGGCTTCAGATTCTCGTCGATATGCTGGTCAAATGGAACCGATCTGCCGGACTTGTGGCTGATGCAACTCTGGAAGAGGTCTGGGAACGGCATATCCTGGACTCGTACCAACTGCTCGACCATTTTCCTTTTGGTATCCGGAAAGTTGTCGATATTGGTACTGGTGGAGGATTTCCAGGATTGGTTCTGGCAATTGCCACCGCGAACCGGCACCCGCATGCGAAATTTGTTCTGGTCGACAGCAACGGCAGGAAATGCGAATTCCTGCGGGAAGTTTGCCGCCAGACCGGAATTGACGCAGAAATCGTGCAATCCCGGGCAGAACAACTGGCGCCGCAGAAGGCGGATGTAATGACTGCACGCGCTCTTGCCAGGCTTGACAAGTTGCTGGAGTTGGCCCAGCGGCACACCAAACGTAACGGCATGTGCTTGTTTTTGAAGGGAAAAAACTGGAGTGACGAGATCACTGCCGCGACCAGCCGATGGAAGTTTCAATTCATGAGGCAGCAGAGCCGTTCGAACGAAGATGGGCAAGTTCTGCTAGTCAGGAAGGTACAAAGTGCCTGATCATTCCGGCAATCGGCAGAAGCAATGCCGGGTGATCGCCGTCGCCAATCAGAAGGGCGGGGTGGGCAAGAGCACCACAGTGATGAATCTGGGTGCGTCACTGGCAGAAAGAGGAATGAAAACGCTCGTCATTGATGCCGATCCGCAGGGAAACGCGTCAAGCGGGCTTGGAGTTAGTCCAGAGCAGCGCAGCGGGACAATCAAGAACCTGCTGGAAGGGGATGAGCCCATTGTTGCCCTTGCCAAGGAGACAAATGCGCCGGGCCTTTTCCTTGTGCCCTCATCTACTGATCTGAGTTCCATCGACATCGAACTGGCAGACAACCCGCGCCGGGCAACCATCCTCAAGGATGCCATTGACAGGGAAACACTCGCGCAATCGGGTTACTCTCATGTGCTGATCGACTGCCCTCCTGCCCTCAATCTGATCACCGTGAATGCCATGGTTGCGGCTCAGTCGGTCCTCGTGCCGCTTCAGGCAGAGTTTTTCGCGCTGGAGGGGCTGTCGCAACTGGTTCTGTCCATCAGGGAGATCCGGGCCGGCGCCAACCCCGGCCTCTTCATAGAAGGAATCCTGCTGACGATGGTTGATCGCAGGAACAACCTCTCCCGGCAGGTGGTAAGGGATGCGCGGTTGAACCTGGGGGAACTCGTCATGGAGACGACAATTCCACGGAATGTGCGGCTGAGCGAAGCCCCGTCTCACGGTCTTCCGGTTACAATGTATGATCCGGGTTCCGCAGGTGCCATCGCCTACAGGAATGCAGCAACAGAATTCCTACAACGGGAAGGACGGCAAACGTGAGAAGAGACGCGACATGAACAATCAGCCGGACAGAAAGAACCTTGGGCGCGGCCTGTCGACATTACTCGGCGAATTGTCCCTGAACTCAGCCGATGGACCGGTTCGCGGCAGTACCGGAAACAAGCCGGTGGCAACAGTGCCGGTCGAGAGGATCAGGCCGAACCCTGAACAGCCGCGGCAGGAATTCGAACCCCAGGCCCTTGCCGAATTGGCGGCGTCGATCATGGCGGGAGGCATAATTCAGCCGATTGTGGTCCGGCCGGACCAGGGAACTGCCGACTCCTACATCATCGTTGCCGGTGAACGCCGTTGGCGCGCAGCGCAGCAGGCACGGCTCCATGAAGTTCCAGTGGTGGTCAGGGCCTACAGCGATGGCGAGAGTCTGCAGGCGGCGCTTGTCGAGAACATCCAGAGATCCGACCTGAATGCAATCGAGGAAGCGCAAGCTTGCCGGCAACTCATTGACAAGTTTGGCCACACGCAGGAGGACCTGTCTAAATCTCTGGGCAAATCCCGCAGCGCTGTCGCCAATCTGCTCAGGTTGTTGACATTGCCGGATGAGGTGCAGGCGATGGTGCGGGAAGGTGTTCTATCTTCAGGCCATGCCCGTGCACTCATTGGTTCCGAAAACCCATTGGCTCTGGCAAGACAGGTGGTCAACCTCAATCTGACCGTACGCCAGACCGAGGAACTGGCGAAGAAGATGGCAGAGCGGAGCGGCGACCCGGTTCCCCGGCGAGGCAAGGATGCCAACACAAGAGTGCTCGAAGCCTCCCTTTCGTCTGCGCTGAATGCGAAGGTTTCCCTTGATCTGTCGTCCAGCGGAGAAGATGGCAAGATGATTGTCCGGTTCAAGGACCTTGAACAGCTCGATCAGCTTTGCAACCTGTTCAACAGAGCCGGTGCTGATCTCCGCAAAGAGATCTGATCCAAAGACGGCTACCGGCTTGACGCCGTCATTGGCAGGCTGGCCGGACCAACGCGGCCAAGCAGGCGTTGCTGATAGGTGGCTTGCCTCCAACCCGATCTGGATAGCCATTGAGGTTCAGGCTGTCGCGCAGCCCTTGCGGCATCAATAACCACCTCATCAAATCCACTTCGGCGCGCAAGCGGATATTGATCAGCAATCAGGTGACCGTTCGCACCCAGGCGGCCAGCAAATCCAAGCTGCCGCAACCGGAATGCGAGGCTGAACCCGCGGCCATCATTGAAGTCCGGAAACCGGATGCGTATCGCCGATATCCACGGAAAATGCCTCGGCAACTCGACCGGGTCAGCATCAGGTTCCAGTTGCAGGAGAACCGGAGCCTCTACACCCGCATCAAGTTGCCCGACCGAGGCAAATTCGCAACCCTCAAGATCGTCAGGATGGAATCCGTCGTCTCGCACTATGAAACTCATCAATTCAGCCTCATGCAGCCCGCTTCACCTGCTCGGGATAAAGGGCCGCCTTGAAAGGCGCGTCCCCGAGCCTGCGGTAACAGGTAATGAATTCTTCGTCCTCGGATAGCCTGAGGCCGAGATAGGCATCAACGAGGCGTTCGAGCGCAGGAACAAGCTCGGAAGCCGAAAAACCGGGGCCGGCCCGCCGGCCGATAGCGGCGTTTTCGGTAGCGTCGCCACCCAGCGTGATCTGGTAGTTCTCCGTGCCAGCCCGATCGAGGCCCAATATCCCGATATGGCCCACATGATGATGGCCGCACGCATTTATGCAGCCGGAAATCTTGACCTGCAGCGGTCCGATCCTGTGTTCGAGTTTCAACTCGTCGAACCGGCGGGAGATCTCCTGTGCAACCGGAATGGACCTGGCTGTCGCCAATGCGCAGTAGTCCATTCCAGGACAGGCTATGATGTCGGATACCAGCCCGATATTGGCGCTGGCCAGACCGACCTGCTTCAACTGCCGATGGATTTGCGGCAGGAAAGCCCTCGGTACATGCGGCAGGACAATGTTCTGTTGGTGGCTGACACGGATCTCGTCATAGGCGAATTCTTCGGCGATATCGGCAATCGCGCGCATCTGTTGCGAAGTTGCGTCGCCCGGCGTCCCGCCGATCGGCTTCAGTGAAATGGTCACGATTGCATGGTCGCTCCGACGGTGGCGGGCGAGATTTCTCCTGCACCATTGCTGGAAGGAGCCTTCAGCTTCATCCGTTGTTCCAGTGCCGGGATCATTGGCAGCAACGAAGTCCGGTGGTGAGAATGATGACTCGATACGGGCAAGCAGCTGCGGGTCGACACCGGGGAATGCCTGTCTGCGGGCAGAAAACTCGGCCTCTATGCGTTCCCTGAGTTCGTCGAGACCGGTCTCGTGCACAAGTATCTTGATCCTCGCCTTGTACTTGTTGTCACGGCGTCCGCTGAGGTTATAGACCCTCAATATGGCTTCGATGAATGGCAGGAGATCCTGCTTGGGCAGGAAGTCCCGGACCACCTTGCCGATCATCGGAGTACGACCCAGCCCGCCACCAACCAGGATTTCATAGCCGGTTTCGCCGCTTTCGGACCTGACTGTGCGAATGCCGATGTCGTGCGCCCGCGTCACCGCCCGGTCGTTAGGCGAGCCGGAGACGGCTATCTTGAACTTGCGCGGCAGGTACTGGAATTCCGGGTGGTCGGTCGACCATTGCCTGATCAGTTCAGCTACCGGCCGCGGGTCCTCGATTTCGTCTTCTGCCGCCCCGGCAAAATGGTCCGCTGTCACGTTCCGGATGCAGTTTCCCGAAGTCTGGATGGCATGCATCTCGACTTCGGCCAGCGCCTCAAGAATGTCCGGTACGTCGCACAGCTTCGGCCAGTTGAACTGAACATTCTGGCGGGTGGTGAAGTGACCGTAGCCCTTGTCCCAGGTGTCGGCAATCAGGGCCAGTTGGCGCATTTGCCGACTGTCGAGAGTTCCGTAGGGAATGGCCACACGCAACATGTAAGCATGCAATTGGAGATAGAGGCCATTCTTCAAACGGAGTGGTTTGAATTCCTCTTCGGTCAGTGAGCCGTCCAACCGCCGCTCTACCTGGTCCCTGAACTCGGCCACCCTGGCGCGTACGAAGGCATCATCGAATTCGTCGTACCTATACATTGCCGGCCTCCGCCTGGTTTCCGTGGACATTGATGGATGGGCCTGTCGCCCTGAACTTTTCGCGGAAGTGCGTCGGCCGGGGACGGCCGTCTGTTCCGGCTTCCGCCTCTGCCAGGTAGGCGCCGACATGGATGTCTCGCCATTCGTCAACACGGGCAAGGGCCGCTGCCGCCTGCGCTTCGTCCACGAACAGCAAGGCATCACCGAATTGGCGGGTCCAGGCATCGCCTTCGGTCAGATAGATGACATCGCCCTCAAGCAGATCATTCGACGTGATCACCTTTGGAGTAAATTTCCTTGCCATCATCCAGCCTCCTGCAAGCGGCCCCAAGAAGGCGCAGGCACCACGGCCGGCAAGAGGCTGCTCTTCAGCCCTTGCGAGGCCAGATGCCGCCGGAATGCATCAATTCGTGTTCTTGCTGCGGAGCTGGAAACGAAAAGGCAGACCACCGTTTCACCTCTGAGTGGCGGGCCAGTGAGCATCGACTCCAGAATCCTGTCGACTGCGCATGCGGTGAATTCGGCTTCGCGACGCGCCAACTCCAGCACCGCGCGAGGGGTTTCAGGATCGTGGATCACGCTGCCAGCATTCTCAAGCAACCGTCTGGCGCCAGATGTGAGCAGGTCCGGGTCTTCGGATCCGATTTCGAGGAAGTGGACGGATCCCTTCCGAGTAGCTCCGGCAGCCGCTTCGGTCAGCAGGTGTCCAAGCCTTTTCCTGACGGCCGGTTCACCTCCTTCCGACCATGCCAGCGGTCCCTCCACGGAAAAGAATTTCCGCCAGAAACTCCGCCGCCGCGCAGGAAGGCTTATCAGGGCAGCGCGATCCCGGAACATGCGGGCAATCCTGGCAAGCGCGCCGGTGGATGCCGGCAACCGGGCTTCGAGGTCTGACTTGATCATCCTGGCGAGCACAGGCGCCGCGCCCTCCGTTCCGATCGCCACTGTCACCGGGTCGCGATCAACGATTGCCGGTGTAAGAAACTGGCAGGCCTTGAGGTTGTCGACCACATTGACCAGCACGGCTTTGGACTTGCCAAGCTTGGCTGCTGCCATGTCGGCTGTGTCCTCGCCATGCGCGCAATAGAGCAAAGCTGCATCTGCGATGTCCGGTCCGGCTAGGTGACGCTCGAAGAGCGCTATCTTGCCGTCAGCCGCCCATTTCAGGATCTGCGGTGATGGCTGGTGTCCATAGACCTCGATTGCGGCATTGGTCTTGAGAAGCAGGCGCAATTTTGCCTCTGCAACGTCACCGGCTCCGGCGACAAGAACCCTGCGGCCACTGAGGTCGAGGAAAACGGGAAAATACTGCATCGGCGCCTCTGGACGGAATGTCCTTCTTATCGCAAGATAGGGACAATAGTTCAATAATACCCGTCCAGTTTAGGTAAATAGGAACAATGTTGCCCAGAAATGAGAGATACGGATCAGGATTCCACGCAGAGTGCGCTGTTTCGAACGTTGGCTCCCGGAATCTGGAAGTCGCGAAACTGCCGGCTCAGTTCCAGTCCTGATGCCAGCTTGAAGGATGAAACCGGTCCGCTGGGGACAGAGTGAAGATTTCGCAGCCGGATTCGGTTACTCCGACCGAATGTTCGAACTGTGCCGAAAGCGAGCGGTCGCGGGTAACCGCCGTCCAGTTGTCCGGCAGGATCTTGGTTCCGGGTTTGCCGAGGTTGATCATTGGCTCGATCGTGAAAAACATGCCGGGTTCAAGCACCGAGCCAGAACCTGGTTTGCCGAAGTGGAGTACATTCGGCGGGAGATGGAATTCACGTCCCAAGCCATGGCCGCAGAATTCGCGCACGACAGACATCCGGTGGCTTTCAGCGTGACGCTGAATCGCAAAACCGATGTCCCCGAATGTGTTGCCGGGCCTGACCTGTTTGATGCCCAGCATCAGCGCGTCATGTGTGACATCAATCAGCCGTTGCGCCCTTCGGCTGGCCTTGCCTGCCAGATACATGCGGGAACTGTCGCCATACCAGCCGTCGACGATGACGGTGACGTCGATGTTGAGGATGTCGCCCTCTTCCAGGCGCTTGCGTCCCGGGATGCCATGGCACACGACATGGTTGACCGAAATGCAAGTGGCGTGCTGGTAGCCGCGATAGCCAATGGTTGCCGAGACAACGCCCCGTTCTTCGATCATCCCGCGGGCAAGATCATCGATCTCACCTGTAGTTGTTCCAGGCAAGACGGCTGGGCCGAGATCATCAAGAATCCCGGCTGCAACCGCACCGGCGGCGCGCATCCCGGCGAAATCCTTGCTTGGGTGCAGGCGAATGCCCTCGCGTGTCCTGCGAGCGCCGATAATCATCTTCCAGTCTTCCCCGTGCAGGCGGCTCTGGCCCGCGAATGGTTCCGTTGCGAAGTCCTGGCTGTCCGTTCCGATCCTCCACACAGCCCAAATGCAATCACAATTCTGGTTTCCGGTCCTGGAGGCATCCAGCGCGCGGGGCGTCCCGAGTGGCCGGCCACCCTCATTGCCAACGTGTAGTGCGTTTCACAGGAAGTCATGAAAGCGCAATCGCAGTCTGGCTCAGGTTGCCAGTGGTTCCCGTGTTCATGCCGGACATCGGCCGTGTCTCCAATTTGCGCCTACCATCTTGAAGTGTGATTGCATGACCGCAACGTTGGCGCATTTACAGTTTTTGGCCTCTGCACGTAAGGCCGGGTGTTGCTGCCCAACTCCAGGCCACCAATCTGGCCGCCCGCTCCGTATCGCTGCGAGCCTTCCTGATTGGCAGTCGCCTGAAAGTTCAATCAATTGCAAGCGGCGATGCCGGACTCTGACTGTGGGGCGCGCAAATTGGTTTGGTTGGCCAGGAATGGGTTGCCGTCGACTGGAATGTCCGGTGTTCCACATTCCCATACACCGGACAACCTGATCGCTGCAGGGCTTCCCGCAACCGGGCGTTGAACTCCCTGTGCCGAAGTGATGCAAAGAGCGTTGGGTTGAGCTCGCCGGTAAGAGATTCGTAGATCCAACCCCTTCCCTGGAATGGCATTATGCGGGGTAAGCGAGGGTTTCAGGCCAGGGATCAAACTGTTACCGGCGCGAATTAGTGCTACGGGAGGCCGGCCGGGTGGATTCAGCAGACTTCAGACCGCTTGAAGGTGTTCGCGTCGTCGAGATGAGCCATATGGTGTTCGGGCCTTGTTGTGGCATGTTTCTCGCTTTCTCCGGCGCCGAAGTCATCAAGGTTGAACCGCCCGCCGGAGACAAGACCCGCCTGCTGACCGGTATGGGCGCCTCCTTCTTTCCGACCTTCAACAGGGGAAAGAAGTCTGTCGTTCTTGACCTGGATACAGCCGAGGGCCGCGCTGCGCTAACCACCTTGCTGCAGAGCGCGGATGTGTTCATCGAAAATTTCCGCAACTCTCCGCTTGAGAAGGCCGGACTTGCCATTGAAACAGTTCGCGAGCGTAATCCCGGACTGATAACCGTGGAATGCAGAGGGTTCTTGCGGGGGCCTTACGAAGACAGGACAGCGCTGGACGAGGTGGTGCAGATGATGACCGGCCTCGCTCACATGACAGGTCCGGTTGGGAGGCCGCTTCGAGTGGGTTCTTCCGTAAACGACATCATGGGCGGGCTGTTTGGCGCATATTCGGTTGCTGGTGCCCTGAGGGAGCGCCAAAGGACCGGCAAAGGCAGAAATGTGCGCATTGGCCTATTCGAGAACAGCCTTCTGTTGGTGGCGCAACACATGGTGCAGTACGAACTGCTCGGCGTTGAGCCGCCGCCCATGCCCGACAGGGAATTCTCGTGGCCGGTATACGACATCTTCCGCACTGCCGACGAACGCGACATCTTTGTTGGTGCTGTCACGGAGGGCCAGTGGGACACACTCTGCCGGATGCTGGATCTGAACGAACTGCTTGCAGATCCTGAACTTCAAACGCGCGTCGACCAGATCAAGGCAAGGAACAGGACAATACCCGTGTTCCGAAAGGCACTGGCGGAACGGAGCTTTCATGAACTGAGCAACGCATTTGAGGCAAACGGAATACCGTTTTCCCCTGTTGCGCGGCCAGCGGAAATGTATGACGACCCGCATGCAGGATCAGGACGAATGCCGGTTTCCAAATTGCCGGATGGCACTTCGATGCGCGCTCCGGGATTGCCGCTTGAGGTGGATGCAGCCCGCACCGAAACATCGTTGGATGTTCCTGCATTGGGAGCGGACACGTCCGATGTGCTGTCAGGGCTGGGAATTGCGCCGGAGAAGATTGAAATGGCACGGGGGCAGGAATGACTGAATCAAGAGAATCCGGCGCAAACATCTATCCCCGGGACTCCGTGACCCTGCGCGAACTCGGGTTGCGCGACGGGTTGCAGATGACCCGCAACTGGCCTGCAACCAATGCAAAACTGGAATGGCTGGAGCTTTCATATGCAGCCGGAGTGCGGCATTTCGAAGTCGGTTCGTTCCTGCCGGCCCGGAAGTTCCCGCAATTCGCAGATGTCGCCGGGTTGATTGCCCGGGTTGGTGAAATGCCTGGCGCGGTGTCGTCGGCTCTGGCTCTCAATGAACGGGGTATTGAAGACGCTCTATGTACGCCTGTCGACGAAATCGTCATTCCGGTGTCGTGCACTGAAGAACATAGCCAAGCGAACATGCGCCGTTCCCGCTCCTCGGCAATCGGGCTGGTTCAAGAGGCGGTTGCCGGAAGTTCCCGCAAGGACCGAAGACCGGCAGTCAGTGCCGCGACGGCGGTAGCATTTGGCTGCTCGATTGCAGGTGAAGTCAAACCCGAAGAGGTGCTTAGAGTGCTGGGCAAATGTGCCGAGGCCGGAGCTCATTCACTAGCGATTGCAGACACCGTAGGCTTTGCCGGTCCCGCCCAGGTCACACAGCTTTGCAAACTGCTGATCCGGGAATTCGGGGACTATCCGTTGAAGATCCATCTCCACGACACACGAGGGACCGCGATTGCGAACGCGTATGCGGCACTCGATTCCGGCATTCGCATCCTCGACGGGACAATCGGCGGGCTTGGCGGGTGCCCATTTGCTCCGGGGGCGACCGGAAACGTGGTGTTCGAAGACCTGGTCTACCTTTGCGAGCGTTGCGGATATGACACGGGCATTGATCTGGACAGGCTGGTTAAGGTGCGGTCCATTCTGGAACGGGAAATGCCCGGCGAACCACTTCATGGTACCCTTGCGAATGCGGGCATTCCGCCGCTCATCAGGTGGGCGGCAGGCCCGTAGTCGGATGATGGCGGCTCGTCCCCGGCTTCCAAATCCACAACCGGCCGTGTTGCCGCCTGAACCTCGTCCGGCAAATCCACATCTCTTGACGGAAGAGCTGGCGATGCCGACCGCGCGACCCTGTATGGTTTGAAACGCCGCCAGGCTGGGAATTCAGTTGCCCCGCTGCTCCTTCTTCTGTTCGGCTCGCCGGGCAACAACTTCATCCGCGGGCCGTCCAGTCAATTCCTGGAAGTGATCGAATTCGGCGGTGTAGGTGCCAAGCCCCTGCGTCAATGAGCGAAGCTCGATGATCAGATCGTGTATTTCCGATTCTGGCAGGTAGGCATGCAGCAGGTCCCATCCGGTCCAGCCCTCCTTCGCCTCGTAACCGAGGATCTGTCCGCGACGGCCGCTGATGAGTCCGTGGATCTTGCTCGTATGCTCGGCAGGGACATCTATGGTCACCTTGTCGATCGGTTCGAGCAGAACCGGTCCGCACTTGGGCATGCCCTCGGTCATCGCGACGCGGGCAGCCAGCTTGAATGACATCTCGTTGCTGTCAACCGCGTGAAACTGGCCATCGATCAGGGTGATTGCGAAATCGACAACCGGAAATCCCAGCGGTCCCTCGTCAGCAAATTCCTTGATGCCATTCTCGACGGCCGGGATGTACTGCCTCGGTATGGCGCCTCCGACGATCTTGTCGGTGAATTCAAAACCGCTTCCGCGGGAGCGGGGGGCAATTTCGACAGTCACGTCCCCGAACATGCCATGGCCGCCGGTTTGCCGCTTGAATCTGCCTTTTTGTGTGATCTTGCCCCGGATGGTCTCCTTGTAGGGCACGCTTGGCCGCTGCGAAATTGCCTCGACATTGAACTTGCTCTTCAGCTTTTCGAGCGCAATCTGGAGATGAACTGTTCCCTGACCCAACAGAACGAGTTCATGAGTGTCGTCCGTCTGCTCATAGCTGAGCGAAGGATCTTCCTCGATCAACCGCTGAAGGCAGGTCGTCAGCTTGACCTCATCCTTCCGGTCGGCAGGCGTTATGGCAAGGGCATAGACGGGCGGGAGGCCCGGTTCAGCACGGGAGGTGTCCGGCTCTCCGCTGCCAGCGGTCAGAACCTGGCCGGTACGCACATCCTCCATGCGGCCAAGACCGACGACATCGCCAAACTTGGCTTCCGACGCCTTCCTTGACTGTCCACCCGTCATGAACTGAATGCTGCTGATCCTGCTACCGCTCAAGGTCTGCCCGTCACTGATGCCTCCGGACCAGACTCTGGCGCAGGAGATTTTGCCGCTGTGTTGGGCATAGAGGGTCTTGAAGACCTGCACTGCTGCTTCACCGCCACCATCGAAGCCGAGCGCAGCAGCCCGGGCCTCGGGGCTTGGCGCGTCGTGCCGCAGGGCCTTCAGAAGGCGCCGAACGCCACTGTTCTGCTCGGCAGAGCCGAAATAGTAGGGCACGACCTGGCAGTCGCGCATCGCTCCGGCAGCCTTGTCATAGATTTCATCTATCTGCGGAACCTCGTCCTCAAGCAGCATCTCAAGAATTCCGTCGTCGAAATTCGAAAGCGCTTCAAGGAACTCTTCCCTTGCGAGATCGACTTCGTCCTTGAGATGGGACGGAAAGTCGATTTCCTTGGATTCCTCGCCATCGACATACGAGTAGGCCCGAAGACTGGAGAGATCGACATATCCTGTCACCCTTTCGTCGTCAGTGATGCTGAAGTTCCGGACCAGGCTCGGCATTCCGGAAGCCTGCCTGATGGCCGTCAGGACATCGGCCATCGGGTCCGTCAGTGTGTCGATCTTGTTGACGAACACCATGTGGGGGATCTGCCGCGCCTCGAGGGCCTTGAAAATTGGCGCTGCGGATGTCGCCCGGGCAACCGACGGTTCGACAACAACCACGGCCACATCGGCAACCGTCAACGCGTTCAAGGCTTCCTGCATCAGTTCAACTGATCCAGGGCAGTCGAGGATCGCCCAGTTGTCGCCGAGATAGTTCATTTCCGCCACAGAGACCTCGGTGCTCATGTTCCGGCTGCGTGCCTCAGGAGAGGAGTCGCCAACAGAACTGCCGTCCTTGACAGACCCCTTTCTGTTGATCGCACCTGAAGCGGCAAGAAAGCTCTCCATCAGTGACGTCTTGCCGCTGAGAAACGGTCCGACCAATGCAACGCACCGGGTGTTCTGCATGCTGTATCTCCTCTCAAATGGGGCGGTGTCAGTGGTTGCGGGCCCCGCCCAACTGCCCGAGCATCTGTTTTGCGCCGGTCGCAAGAGTGTGTTCGCCTTGCCGAATCCGGGAAGCAGGGCGAATTGTAGCCGCAATCCTCCGGGACTTCACCACCCCGAATTCAAGTATGTATAGCCCTCGTTCATTTGGTGAGTGCCTGCGTTGCCGTGCAGCGACGAACGTGCAACCAACATCTTCAATCGGCAGTCGCGGGCGCCGCCGCTAACGGCCAGTCCGGAAACGAAGTTTCCTTCATCCGATATCATGATGGTATTGCGCTGCTGATGCCTGGCATTGCCAATTGGACGGGTTTCTTTTCCACATGGAATGATTTGCGAAGGCAATGAAGGCCAGAATTCCCGGTGACTTGATGCCCGCATTGGGTCAAACTGCGCCAAGTGCCGTTAAGAGACTTCCATTTTTCCGGCCGCAACGGTGTTGAGAAGGGGTCCGGCTGCCTGCCGATCAATCCGGGGACTTTGCCATGGCTACCAACGAGCGACAGTATCGGGTAACGCAGGAGAAGGCGCGCAGACTTGCCCTTGCGGTCAGGGAATTCGATGCCAATTCTTGCGCTCGCGCAGGTGTTCATCCCAAGTTGGTTCAGGCCGAAAGAGAGGCAATGGAGAGCCAACTGGCAGACCTGCGGGAAGAACTGGCCGACTACGAAGAATCAATTACTTGCGTCCCATTGCACTAGACGGCTTCAATTGCGAGCTTGGCGAGGTCTATCGGTCCTGGCGAGGCCGAGACCCGGCGGCCGGAACTTTTAGTCTCCGGTGAGTCCGCAGAAGAATAGGGTGATGCAATGGCCATGGGCTGACCGGGGGAATTGTTGCCGGCCCTGGAGTCCGCCTTCCGTTCTGCGACGTAACCGTGCCGCTCAAGGCGTCAACTTTTGGGTGACTGCACCAAAGAGTTCCAAAGAAAACAGCCAAAAACACCGGCCAGAAATCTGTTGCTCGGCCCCATTCCGCCAGTTTTCCGCATTGATACGGTGGGCTGGCAGGGTGTAACCTCCGGTTGTCAGCAGCAGCAGTACGTAACGAGGAAGTCATGCCAAACCCCAGCGCCGCCATGCTGGTGATCGGTGACGAAATCCTTTCTGGAAGAACCCGGGACGCAAACCTCAATCATCTGGCAATCCAGCTTTCGGAGCACGGTATCGACCTCAACGAAGCGCGTTTCGTAAGGGACTCGCATGAGAGGATTGTTGAGGCAGTCAACGATCTGCGGGCAAGGCAGCACCATGTGTTCACGACGGGCGGTATTGGGCCGACACATGACGATATCACCGCAGACGCAATTGCAGCCGCATTCGGGATCACGATCGATGTTCGCAGTGACGCCCGGGCAATCCTTGAGGAGCATTGCCGGCTCAGAGGGTTTGAACTCAATGAGGGAAGGCTGCGCATGGCGCGGATACCGGAAGGCGCCAGCCTGATCATGAATTCCGTATCCGCTGCTCCCGGGTTTTCGGTCGGCAATGTTCATGTGATGGCAGGTGTACCCAAGATCTTCCGGGCCATGCTGGAGGAAGTGTTGAAGTCAATCCCCGGAGGAGTCCGGCGGGTCAGCGCCAGCCTGATTTTTGATGCGCCGGAGAGCGAACTCGCAGGACCACTGGGTGAGATTGCAGCGGATTACCAGGACTTGCAGATCGGATCCTATCCGTTTCGAAAGGACGGACGGACAGGCGTCAATGTCGTAATCACAGGTCCGGACGGAATGCAGGTAAACGCGGCTGAGGCAAGGGCCAGAACGGTAATGGCCAACTTTCTGAGAGACTGAAAATTCTGTAATGGCGCCTCGGCGCAGGTGCCAATGGCTTTGTCCTGACATGGAGCGGGGGATTGGCGATAAAGAGCGCAATAGGGTATCGTAGTCGCGGTTGCCGGAGGATGTCGGCACCTTGACGGTAGCTGGCATGCAGATTGGCGGGAGATCATGGCAACGGTTTTTGCGTTCGGGGTTGCGGTTGTCGATTTTGTGTTCGAGGTCGATGAACTGCCAAGCCGCGGGGTCAAGTACAAGGCGCGGGCGGCACAGATAGACGGCGGCGGGATGGCGGCAAGCGCCGCGGTCACAATTTCCCGACTTGGTGGGGAAGCCCATTTCGGCGGCCGCATCGGTGCAGACCTTATCGGTGACATCATACTGTCGGATCTCAATAGTGCCGGGGTCACCACTGATTTTGTCGACGCTGCTCCAGGCGGCAGGTCCTCTTATTCGACCGTCATGGTCGACAGGGATGGCGAACGCCAGATTGTCAATTTCTCTGGCGAAAATCTGGCTGGCGACGCCGAATGGCTCAATTCAGTTCCCCGGCATGATGCATTCCTGGCGGATACCAGCTGGCCACCGGGTCTGCAGAAGACAATGGAACTGGCAAAGCGCCACGATGTGCCGGGGGTCGTTGATGGCGAACGCGCCGCGGACATCGAAATCCTGTCGCTTGCATCGCACCTTGCATTCTCCAGGCAGGGCATAATGTCGCTGACCGGCGAGCCTTCAGCCGTGGATGGGATCAAGAGAGCAGCGGAACTGTTTTCCAACTGGTTGTGCGTGACCGACGGACAGAACGGTGCCTACATTTACCGCAACGGCAGCATTGAGCAGATCCCGGCAGTCAAGATAGAGGCAGTGAACACGCTCGGCGCTGGCGATGTCTGGCATGGCGCGTTTGCGCTGAAACTTGCCGAAGGGCAGGCGGAGGAGGAGGCTGTTCAATTCGCCAATGCTGCGGCCACATTGAGATGCATGCAAGCAGGCGGCCGCGAATTCTATCCTGACCGCAAGGAGGTTGAGTCCTTCCTGCAAGCTGGCGCCTGAGCGGCCGGCGGGGATAGAGATGGACGCACTGCCGAGCATCGGCATTATTGCCCTGTGCCGCCCGACATTCGATGTAGGGTTTGCCGCTGAACGGCTCAGTTCAGTCGTTGCGGCCGTCCGCAAGGTCGGGATGGAGGTGCTGCCAGAGTCGCCGCAGCTCCTGATGGATGACGCGGCAGTTGAAGCTGCTATCGAACAGTTGTTGGAGCAGGGCGCCGACGACCTGCTGGTCGTGCAGGCGACTTTTACCGATGCGGCCGGTGTCGTTGCGGCAGCACTCCGCTGGCCGAAGCCGATTGCCATATGGGCACCCAACGAGCCCCGTACGGGCGGGCGGCTTCGCCTGAACGCCTTTTGCGGCCTGAATCTTGCCAGCCATGCCCTCGGACTGAGAGGTCTGGGGTTCAACTGGATGTATGGCGACCCCGACAGGTCTGAGCCAGCCCGGACAAGGAGCCTGTTTGAATTCTCCGGCAAGACCGGTAGGCCAGAACCGGTTGCTGCCGAGGACGATGTGGGCTCTCGTGCCCAACAAGTGGTTGACAGGCTGTACGATGCCAGGATCGGCAAGATCGGAAACCACCCTTCAGGTTTTGACACGTGCAGATCCGATGTTACAGACCTTCCGGGAAGAACTGGCGTGACCGTGGAAATGATCGAGCTGCCGGAACTTCTGAATGCCGCCCGGCAGATCGATTCCGGCATGTCCGGCACTCTCGCCAGCAGTCTCGGCGCATATGTTTCCGGGCTTGATGAAGTGGATCAGGAACAACTTGGCCGTTCGCTTCGATTGAAGGCAGCACTGGACAACGTGACCAGGGAGCGTGGGCTTGATGCAGTTGCAATTCGCTGCTGGCCGGAGATGTTCACGGAGTATGGTGGGGCAGTATGCGGGCCGGTTTCGTTGCTAGGAGACGCTGGAATTCCTTGTGCCTGCGAAGCCGATGTCAATGGAGCGCTCACGCAACTGGTTCTTCAATATGCGGCCGATGCCCCGGTGTTTCTGGCCGATATCGTGGACATGGATCCCGATGACGATACGGGCGTGTTATGGCATTGCGGGCAAGCTCCGTTGTCTATGCGGGATCCAGAGGCGTCTGCCAGGGCAACCGTGCATACAAACCGCAGGCAGCCGTTGCTGTTTGAGTTTCCCTTGAAACCGGGACGTGTCACCATCATGCGCATTTCTCAGGCCTTCGGAGAGCCAAGTCTTGTGTTGACCGGCGGCGAAATGCTGCGCCGGCCACTGGCATATGCCGGAACAAGCGGAGTAGTGAAGTTCGACAATCCGGCGGCACAGGTGATGGCAGGAATTATCGATGGTGGCTTGGAACACCATGTTGCTGTCGCCTACGGCGAGCACAGGCCGCTATTGCGCGAAGTGGCTGTTGAGCTGGACTTGCCAGTTCTGGAGTTGTGAAATGACGGTCAGGTTCGGGCTGATTGGCGCCGGGATGATGGCGCGTGAGCACATCATGAACATCCGGCTTCATGCCGGATCCGAGGTTGTTGGCATCGCCGACCCAGTTCAGGCGGAAGTTGCCAAGGCCAAGGCCTTGGCCGGGGAGGCGGCAAGGGAGTTCCCGGATCACATCTCGCTGCTCAGAGAGGCAGAATGTGATGCCTATCTGATCGCAACTCCCAACGACACGCACTTCCGCATCCTCAAGGATGTGCTGGCCGTTGGCAAGCCGGTCCTGGTTGAGAAACCGCTATGCACAACAGCGGCTGACTGCCGCAAGGTGTGCAACGCTGCAACCGGCGCCCCGGTGTGGGTTGCCATGGAATACCGCTACATGCCTCCGATCAGGTTCATGCTCGAAGAGATTGATGGCAAGGCGATCGGCGAGCCGGTACTGATGTCGATCCGAGAGCACCGGTACCCGTTCCTCGAAAAGGTCGGCGACTGGAACCGCTTCAATGATCGTACCGGAGGCACGCTTGTTGAGAAGTGCTGCCACTTCTGGGACCTCATGAGGTTGTTTCTGAAGAGTGATCCCGTGAGGGTGTTTGCGTCCGGGTCAATCGCGGTCAATCATCTTGATGAGGAATATGATGGCCGCCGCCCGGACATCATCGACAATGCCTATGCGGTTGTTGAATTCGCCAACGGCGCCCGGGGGATGCTTGACCTGTGCATGTTCGCCGAAGGAGCCCATTGGCAGGAAATCGTGACCGTTTGCGGGCCGCGGGCGCGCATTGAGGCAATGGTGCCAGGACCAACCCGTTTCAATCCAAACCGGGAAGGCGAGGAATCCAGAGTGGAGATCTCCTGCCGGTCCACCGGTGATATCGAGGTCACGGAATTCAATCTGGATGATGCCATTCTGGCTGCTGGCGACCATCATGGGGCCACCTACTACCAGCACGAACAATTCATGGAGATGGTCAGGACGGGCCGAAGCGCTCCTGAAGTATCAGTCGAGGACGGTTTCTGGGCGGTCTTGACCGGGGAGGCGGCAGAACTGTCTGCAAGGGAGGGACGTGCAGTCGATGTCTCGGAGATTCTTCAATCCCTTGATGTCTGAACTCCGCTGCGAGAGCGGCAGTTTCGCCCATCTCAGTCGACCGGCAGGCCGCTCGGTACTTCATTTGGCCTGCCAAGCCGGCCCTGCACACTGTCGCCGCCAGTAAGTGCGTGCATGAACGCAACAAGTTTGCCGACCTCCTCGTCATTCAGGACAACAGGCCTGATATCGACATGCTGCCTGAATCTCTGCATCTCCAGGCGGTCCTCGATTGCGGCAAAATCCGATCCTTCCAGCCAGGGAGCGTCTGCCAGCAGGATCTGGCTGCGGTCCCAATCCTCCAGCGACTGCAACGGTGCAAGATGATGCCGAATGATCCCTTCCAGGCTGGCGTAGGCACCGCTGTGACCATACGGCCCGGTCAATGCCACATTCCTGAGTGAGGGGGTGCGGAACCTGTAGGCATCCTCCAGGCTGTCGGACTCTCCCATGCGTCCGACATCGCGGGGCAGTAGATCGAACATCCTTGTGCGCCCCGGACCAAGAGGTGGCACGGCCAGGGCATGAAAACCCTGATCTGTGAGAAATGGTCCATTGTGGCATGACGAGCAACCGCCCTTGCCGAAGAACAGTTCCATTCCGGAAAGCTGGCTGGGAGTCAGAGCGTTGGCATTGCCGGCAAGATAACGGTCAAAGGGGCTGTCGAAAGAACGCCATTCGGAAGCAACGAAGTCACCGAGCGCGTTGGCAATATGGACTATCGAGATGTCCTTGGCTGAATCCACATCACTGAATGCGGCCGCAAACAGCGGCTCGTATCCGGGAATTCCCCGGACACGGTCCGCAATCATCGGCCAACCATAGTCAATTCTCTCATTGATGGCGGCAGCGACCTCATTCTGTTCGGGAGAGCCGCCCATTTCGATTTCACCGACAAGCGGAAACAGGCTCTGTGCGGCAAGAATGGAGGAAAGTCCTTGCGGCAGGAACTCCTCCGCAGGTGTATTGAAACCATTCCCGAATATGTCGTCGATGCTGATGCGGCCATCGTGAAACAACAGCCGGACTTCCCTGGCTCCGATATTGAACAGTGACTGTGAATTGCGTGGCATGCGCCTCTTGATCCGGCCCGGCCCGTCTGGGGCTGTGCGCTGAAGGCCAATGCCGATCCCCCCTTGTCCTACACCCAGCGACACGCCATCAGCGCTGGCAAGATCGTGATGATGACAGGTTCCGCAAGATATGTTCCGGTTGCCGGACAATATCGGGTCGTAGAACAGCAGTCGCCCCAGTTGAGCGGCATCTTCGTTGAAGTCCACGAAGTGATCATCTGATACCGGCTTGTGCTGCCAGGACAAGATGGCGTCTTCGGCAATGGCAACGCTCGAAAACTGGAATGCCATTGTGGCACATGCCGCAATCCGGCAAATTGAGCGCCATCTGCTCCGGCGAAGTGATGCAACCCCTGAGGAATGTCCGATATGAGAACTCTTGCCATTACCGCGGCCGCCCTGATGTTCATCCATGCAGCTGCCCTGCCTTCCGCTGCGGAGCTCGAGCATGCGCGGGACTTGATGGAGGATGGACACTTCGAAGAGGCAAGAAAGCTGCTTCAGCCGGCGGCCAAGTCCGGAAATGCAGAAGCCGAGGAGCTCATTGGCGTCATGTATGCAATGGGACTTGGGGTAGAACGGGATGATCGCCGTGCTTTCGAATGGTATCTTCGGTCGTCGATGAAGGGTCATCCGGGCGCGCAGTCCGGCATTGGATGGTATTACGAGACGGGCAGGGGCATCGAAGCGCCCGACATCGTCAGGGCCTATCTCTGGTACACGCTCTCGGCGATTGGCGGTGATCCTGATGCCGAGATCAGCCTTGAGGAACTGGTCAAGCGCATGACCTCCGAACAGATCGCCGAAGGAAAGGTGCTGGTCCAGGATTATCGCGGCTGGATGCACCCGTTGCGTTGACGGTCGCTGCGAGCCCCACTGCATCAGCTTGCGTCTGCCGTCAGCCCTCGATTGCGACGGGCTTGGCAAACCGTTTCAATTCGCCTGTTTCCGGGTCGCGAATGGCGGTCTTGCTGTATTGGGCAAGAAATGCACGGCGCGCTTTGCCGGTTATGTTCGGCCCCGAACGGTGAAACGTGATGCTTGAAAACAGGACCATGCTGCCGGCTGGGCATTCGATTGCATGGCCCGGATCGTCGCCGTCATAACCATTGAGTTCCCGGGTATCCTCCAGCCAGACATGCGGATCAATGCTGTCTTCGTGTTCCAGATCCCGATTCAGGACATACAGGCAACCATTCTCCTGATTTGTGTCGTCCAGGGCCACCCAGACGCTGAGATATGGTTCATGGTCGAACCCTACGTAGGCGCTGTCCTGATGCCAGGCGAAACTCGCGCCCGAACCAGGTCCCTTGACCACAAACTGCTCATTGAAGAGCACACATCCATCGCCAAGTATCGCACTCGCCGCCTTCGCTGCGCTTCCTTCAAGGAGGAAACGTTCAATGCCAGGGAATTCGGCATGCCGATGAGCCAGGAATCTGCGGTTGCTGCCAAGTCCGATCCGGTGCCTGCCATTGCCCCCATCGTCCAGCGGCTCGTCAAGCAGGGTGTCGCAGACGGTTCGAAGTTCCTTCAACTCTTCGGGATTAACAGTGCCAATTCCAGCTGAATGGCCCCTGCCGCGGAATTCCCGGTAAGCTTCCTGTGCTGCGGTGTCGAGACTGTTCATTGCGAGTTCTACCTTGGTTGGCTGCCATGCGGATTCCAGTTGTCGGTAGGAGGAAAACCCGAATGGTTCAAGGCATGCAAGAGCAACGGCGCGATAATTCGTGCTTGCCAAACTCCCTTGGATGCCGATTGCCAACGTTTAATGCCGTTCCCGTGGCAGGGTGTTGCCATCGCCGCCCATATCAAACAGCAAAAACCTTCTCTTCCGGAGCCTGTTCCTCAGTTGCCGGTCAGATGCGCCTGTTCCGGCGAAGGGCACGCCAGGCTTTCTTTCTTGCGACGGAAGCGCCGCTTTCAACCAGCAGTTGGTTGACCTCGGCGAGCAATTCCGGGCTGACAAAGGTCAAATTATCCAAGATTTCTTCTAGTTCGTAGCGAGACTCGTCCCAGAGCACATGGCCCAGGAGGAGGCGGATCACCCTGTGATTGTTCAACAAATCCCGCAAGTTGTGGACGTTGCAGCCCAAGCCTCGCTTGAGCACCCCCATGACCAGGATCTTCCACATCTCCATTCGCGGTTGCCCGGCCCGGTGAAAGAAAACGGGCGGAATGTGGTCATTGAGGAGCGCAAATAACCGGCCCCTCAAGGCTTCGTCCGCGTAGAGGTGCTGAAGCCCGCGCAACAGTATCGGAATGGCGTCCCTGGAATCGGAGTCAATCCTGATGTCCTCGATGCGGACGTCACTCAATTCCAAGTGTTCACTCCGGTCATTTTGCATGTTTGTCTCGCCAAGACCTGCGCAAATTGGTCCTTATGGCGCCAGGCAGTTCCGGAAGGCTTACTTGCCGCGGTACTTGCCTCGGGGAAGAGCCATAGGACTGTTGAACAAAGCCGGGTGCCTGTCAGAATTCAGACAAGCGCCGCCAAGGCCTTCCAAACTCAGATGTGGTTCGACTGCATCACATCTTTGGCGAAGCAGACTATCTGAAAGCCACTTTCCACTTTCTGCACGGACCGGAGAGATTCCAGAACGGAACAGGCCGCCCGAAGGCGGCCTGCTCATGAAAGTAGTCCGATTGTCCTTGATGGACAGTCAGTTGATCGAACTTTCGTTCAATTCAGCTATTTCGCTCTCAGCCTCGGCTGCTGCTGCAACAATCGCTTCAAAGACCTCGGTCCCACCGCGAACGTTTTCCTGGAACCAGTCATAAACGGGCGCTGCGGCTTCCTTGAACATCGCCTTTTGCTCAGGAGTGGGGACATAGAGCGATCCGCCTCCTTCAACGAAATCCTTGTAAGCCTGGATGGACTTGCGCTTCGGTGAAGCGAAAGTTGCCTGCTGGAGTTGCGAAAACCCGTCAGCAACGACAACCCTGAGGTGCTCAGGCATTGACATGAAACTCTCATTGTTCATCCACCAGAGGGCGCCCATATAGGCGTGTCCGTCAAGCGTGACATACTGGAGTCCGGCTTCAGGGAATTTCATGCCCATGATGTCAGTGATGCCGTTTTTGGATCCCTCGACAACGCCAGTCTGGAATGAAGTGAAGAGTTCCGGCCACGGGATTGGTGTGGGGCTTGCGCCCAAGGCACTGACCAGCACCTGTGGAAGGTCTGCAACAACGGTCCGGATCTTCAACCCGGCGAGATCAGCCGGTTCCCGGACGACCTTTTGGGTGTTGGCGAAGTTCCTCCAGCCCCCGGTGTTGCCAATGGTCATCAGGCGGATGGTTCCGCCTGAATCGTCAAGGGCCATACGACGGAGGACATCGACGAAGTCGCCTTCAAGAACCTTTTCCGCGACTCGGTCATCCCGGAGCAGGTATGGAAGATCAAAAACCTGAACATACGGGAAAATGCCGGCGGCCCCTCCCGAAGTTGAAATATAAATGTGCATGGTTCCGTCGGAGATGCCCTGCAAACATTCCGCGCCGTTCGCACATAGCTGGGTCCCGGCAAATATCTCGACTTCAATAGCCCCGTTGGAGCGGGACTCGACATAGTCCTTGAAGACAATGATACCGTCGTAATCTTCGTCGTTCAGATCGGGACCGACAACTGCCCTGAAATTGTAGTCGGCGGCAAATGCCGAAAACGCGGAGAAGGCAACAGCAAGCGATGCCGCTCCTACGCTCTTCAGCACCCCGGCGATTGAAATCTTCATGATCTGGATTCCTCCTGTTTTAGGCTCATGTTTAACGCGCCTCACTACATGCAACGTCACGCCTTGTCTACTCTGGAAGCGAAACTTGGGACCCTCATGCAGGACCGTGCCGGGTCAACAGCTTCCAGCCGTCTTGCTGCCCTGCGGCGAGCGCAAAATCGTCGCCTCCGCCTTTCATTATCCACGTACTTTCAACCCGGCCCGCAGGTAGCGCACCTGCCGGTCGGCCACTTCAAGCGGCTAGAGTTCCGGTCTCCGTGACGGATAGACGGTGTCGAAGCCAGCGAACTGTCTGTTTGTGCCGCGTTCGACCTTCTCCCGGTCGGGAATTGCCCGTGCTCTGGCGCCAGGCACTGACTGGCGCTCAATAGATGGCCGCCCGTTTCAGGACTGCAAAAGGAGATACATGTATACCTGTTTCAGAACCCGTGGTTGAACAAGACATTGTCCGCGGCTTGCCATCGGCCGGGGATACTGCACTAAAGATACTCTGACGATTGTTGCCGGGCTGCATGAACTCGGCTCGGAAGATTGCCCGACCACCTAACCGCAATTACCAGAAAGTCGGCAATTCACACTCTATTCCATACACATCTGCAGACATGCCTGTGCGCAGGTGGAGGCCTAATCCAGCAACGTGCTGCTTGTGCAACACCAAAAAGACCTACCAGGCACAGGCAGAAGTTTCCGAACCGGCAGAAAGCCGGGAATGCATCAGTTGATGAAGCCGAAATATGTCGGGATGAACATCGAGAGAGGCGGGAAATAGGTGATCAGGAATATCACCAACACCTCGACGGCAAGGAAGGGCAGAATTGCCTTCGCCAAACGGTCGACCCGTTCGCCTGATATGCTGGATGCAACAAACAGGACCAACCCCATCGGCGGCGTAACCAGGCCGACGGTCAAGTTGACGGACATGATGATTGCGAAATGCACCGGATGCACGCCGAGATCGACGAAGATCGGGCCAAGGATGGGACCAAGGATGATGATGGCTGGACCGGCGTCGAGGAACATCCCGACGACAAACAATAGCAGGTTGATCAGGAACAAGAGCACGAGCGGGTCGGAAGACAATGACAGAACCCATCCCGCCAGGATTTCGGGAAGGTGGCTGAGTCCCACGATCGCCTTGAATGCAATTGCTGCCCCGACAAGCAACAGCACCACCGTCGAAGTCAGGCAGGCGCGCATGAGTACGTGAGGCAAGTCTTTCCAGGTCATGGCCTTCAGCAGGAACATGCTGATGACCAGCGCATAGGCAACTGCTACTGCCGCAGCTTCTGTCGGTGTGAAAACACCGCCCAGTATGCCACCGAGTATGATGACCGGCGTCAGCAAGGGGAAGAAGGCGCGCGCAGCCGAGTGTCCCCGTTCCGGCCAGGTTGCCCGGCGGGATGCCACTGGGAAATTGTGGCGTTTGGCAAGCACCGCCGTCACGAGCATCAGCCCGACGCCGACCATAATGCCCGGGATCATGCCGCCAAGGAACAGGGCAGCAACGGACTCTCCCATGACATAGGCGTAAATGATCATTATGCCCGAAGGCGGGATGATTGGGCCGATCACCGAAGACGCTGCCGTTACCGCCGCCGCGAAGCGCCGGCTATAGCCGTTGCGCTCCATTGCCGGGATCAGCATGGATCCCAGCGCCGACGTGTCCGCCACTGCTGAACCCGATAGCCCGGCGAAGAGCATCGAGGACAGGATATTTACATGGGCCAAGCCACCGCGAAAATGACCCATCATCACCTGGGCGAAGTCGACCAGCCGGTGAGTTATACCGCCACGGTTCATCAATTCCCCGGCAAGCATGAAGAACGGAATTGCCATGAGCGGGAAGGAATCGATGCCGTTGTAGATGTTGCGGTACAGGAACGCGATATCCCGTTCCTGGCCGATCGACCAAAGCACAATCCCCGGGGCGGCAAGCATGGCAAAGAAGACAGGCACGCCGATGAACAGGAATATCAGAAACAGTGGCAGAAATAGGACCAGCATCACTTACTCCACGGCAGCGCTCATCTTGTCAGGGGGGTCACCATAATCGATCGTCCGGTCGAGCAGTTCGTGCAGCTGCTTGAGGATAAGTTCCACACTCACCAGGACCATGAGCCCGAAGCCGACCGGAAGAGACATGTACATCCAGGCGAGCTTGATACGGACGGACTCTCCGCCAACATACTGAAGCGGCAACCGCAACGAACCGGAGTTGAAGAGCCAGCCGCTCTTGATGTGCTTGTTGGCGAAGTAGAGCGCGACGAAAAGCACGACGACACCTAGCAACAGCATGAACAGGTTCAGTAGCCCTGCCGTATGCCGGCCGAGTGCGTCCCGAAGCATGTCGATGGATACAAATGCCCCCCAGCGATAGGCGGATGGAGCCATCAGGCCAGTCATCCACAGCATGCAGAACCGGGCGGCTTCGTCGGGCCATGGAAGCGCATTATTGAGGACGTAGCGGAAGAAGACCTGCACCAGGATGACGAGCACCATGAGGCCGAGGCCGACAATCGCGGCCATCCGGCACCAACCGAGGATAACCGAATTGAAACTCTCCAGTTGACGGATGGATCGAATTTCGACGCCAGCGGGCATCAGGCAGCGACTCCGCGTCCTTGCTTGAGCGCGGCGGCCGATTGCTCGGAATTACCGGCGTTGGACGCCATTCCGCCCATCGATTGGATGCAAATCCAGCGTCAAAATTGGTGTCTCCCCTGAGTGAAATTCCCAACCGTATTACTTGGTGCGTTCGAGATTGACAGTGAACTTGCCATTCGTCAAGCCTTGCCGGGGATGCAGTTGTCTCTGGGTGGCTTGCCTGGCGCCACAAATCATCCACGGGTGGTTGCTGGGGGCCTCACCAAGGCGGCGCCAGGTCGCGATCAGGCTCTGGACAACCCCCACCTTTCGCCCTCATCTCAACCCAGCAACAATGCCGGGTTGAACGTGTCCGTCAAAGTGGACATCGCAACGAATTCCTGGCTCAGTGTTCTCCGCTTGGTCGGTCGAACCCAACTGAGTTGATTTCGGTCACTTAGACTGCTGCAATGCGGTCGACCTTGAGGGGTTGTCCGAGATGGCGGGAACGTGCCAGATCGTAGGCCACCTGCATGCCAAGCCATGTTTCGGGTGTTGACCCGAAAGCTTTTGACAGCCTCCAGGCCATCTCGATTGAAACAGACGCCTTTTCGTTCACCAGATTCGAGAGCGTCTGGCGGCCGACACCTAGCCGTCTGGCTCCCTCCGTGACCGACAGGCCCAGAGGCCGCAAACAGTCCTCGCGAACGATGGCGCCGGGATGGACAGGACTAATCATCGTCATGGCAACTCCCTAATGATTTTCCAAGTAATTGACATCGACCGCATGATCATGGTCGAACCGAAAAGTCACCCGCCAGTTGGCGGAGACAGATACCGCATGGTGCCCCCGAAGGCGCCCCTTGAGCGGATGCAGCTGGAACCCGGGGAATTTATTCCCTCTGGAATCGTGCTCCGATCAAGTACGGTAAGGATGCGCAGGATGCTCCCGACATGATTTTCGTTGGCCTTCGACGACTGCCCGCGCACATTGAGTATCCTCCAACCACGATGCCGGAAGGCCCTGATTATCGATGAATTGTTTGGCGTCTGACCAAGATAGCCGATTACATCTGGAGCACTGCACACCAGGGAACCGGCCAAGCTTGCGGATTAAGGCTCGTTCGCAATTGGCCAAATGGTCATGCCGGGTGCCGGAGCGCGTCTGCATCAACCGGAAGCCTGCCTGCTTGAATGCCCATGACTGCTGCCATTCCCGCGCGTTGGACGCGACCCAACAGCGAGTTGAATTCACACAACGGTGCGCGTCTGGTTTGGCCGGAATACGGTTCAGCGCCATTGGCCCGAGGGCTGGCAATTTGTGCGGGATCAGGTTCTGCGGCCGCAGCAGTGCTTGTATTTCTTTCCTGAACCGCATGGGCACGGGCTATTCCGGCCGGGAGTTGGTGCCTGTCTGCCGTTCGTCGCTCCGGCGCCACTGCCTCCCTGCTGGGCGCTGGCCTTGAGCGCTGCAGCTGCTGCCGCCTGCTGCCGCTTTGCGGCAAGCTGCTGCATCATGGCCTCCTGCTCTTCCTGCGTCAAAGGCCGGAGAACTCCGAGGTGGGTCGATACATCAGCGCGAAGTGTATTGAGCAAACCCTCGAACAACCCGAAGGCTTCATTCTTGAATTCGTTGAGAGGATCGCGTTGCGCATAGCCCCGGAAACCGATGACCGATCTCAGATGCTCAAGCGTCAGCAGGTGTTCGCGCCACTTCTTGTCGAGGGTGTGCAGCAACACCTGCCGTTCCAGCGACCGCATGGTCTCACTGCCGAATTCAACCGACTTCTTGGCAAGCACTTCATCGGAATAGTTGTAGAGCCGCTCCCGGATGACATCCTCATCCACGGCCTCTTCTTCCGCCCAGCCTTCTATCGGCTTGTCGATGCCCAGCTTGGTGAGGGATTCCTGCTGCAGCCGGGCCATTTCCCATTGTTCCGGGTAGGATTTCGGCGGCACGAACTCGTCAACGAGATCATCGACCAACTGATGGCGCATGTCGAGAACGATCTCGGAAACATCAGTCGATTCCATGATCTCGCGGCGCTGGCTGAATATCGCCTTGCGCTGGTCGTTGATCACATCATCATATTTGAGCAATTGCTTGCGTATGTCGAAGTTGCGGGCCTCGACCTTGCCCTGCGCCTTTTCGAGAGACTTGTTGACCCAGGGGTGCTCGATCGCCTCGCCTTCTTCCATGCCGATGGTGTTCAACACTTTGTCCAGGCGGTCAGAGCCGAAGATGCGCATCAGGTCATCTTCGAGTGACAAGTAGAAAGAGGAGCGGCCGGGATCACCCTGCCGGCCCGACCGTCCCCGAAGCTGGTTGTCGATGCGTCTGGACTCGTGCCTTTCCGTTGCCAGTACGAAGAGGCCTCCGGCGTCCAGCACCTTCTTGCGGGCATCTGCCGTTTCGATTTCGATCTCCTGGCGGATACGGGATGCATCTGCGTCCGGATCTTTCTCGACGGCGCTCAGCACCCTCATCTCGACATTTCCGCCGAGCTGGATATCCGTTCCGCGGCCAGCCATGTTGGTTGCAATCGTCACGGCGCCGGGACAGCCTGCCTCGGCGATGATCAGCGCCTCCTGTTCGTGGTGCCGGGCATTCAGAACATTGTGACGGATACCGCGCTTGTTGAGCAGGCGCGACAGGTTTTCGGATTTCTCGATTGATGTGGTTCCGACCAGTACGGGCTGATCGGCCTTGTTGGCCGTCTCGATTGCCTCAAGGATGGCATCGGTCTTCTCCTTTGCGGTCCGGAAGACCTTGTCATGCTCGTCGACCCGGGCCACTGGCATGTTGGTGGGGATTTCGACAACTCCCAAACCGTAGATTTCGCGAAATTCCTCGGCTTCCGTGGCAGCGGTTCCAGTCATGCCGGCAAGCTTGCTGTAGAGACGGAAATAGTTCTGGAAGGTAATCGACGCGAGCGTGACGTTTTCGGCCTGTATGGACACCCCTTCCTTGGCCTCGATCGCCTGATGCAATCCGTCGCTTAGACGGCGGCCTGGCATCATCCTGCCGGTAAATTCGTCTATGAGCACGATCGCATCGTCGCGAACGATGTACTCCTTGTCCTTCTGGAAGTTCTTGTGGGCGCGCAGCGCCTGAGTGATATGGTGGACGATGGTCGTGGATTCCGGATCATAGAGCGACTGTGTTTCCGGAAGCAGTCCTTCAGCTTTCAGCTTGGTTTCGAGATACTCGTTTCCGGCGTCGGTCAGGGTAACGTTGCGGGTTTTTTCGTCCAGACTGTAATGTTCGTCCTCAACGTCAGGTATGATCTTGTCGACAGTATTGTAGAGGTCTGACCTGTCCTGCGAAGGCCCGGAGATGATTAGCGGCGTTCTTGCTTCGTCGATCAGAATGGAATCCACCTCATCCACGATGGCGTAGTTGTGACCTCGCTGCATCATCCGTGCGAGCTCGGTGGCCATGTTGTCCCGCAGATAGTCGAAACCGAGTTCGTTGTTGGTGGCGTAGGTGATGTCGCACTTGTACGCGTCGCGCTTTTCTTCCTCGGCCTGTGAAGGAACCACGACTCCAACCGACATTCCGAGGGTGCCATAGACAGTGCCCATCCAATCCGCATCCCTGCGGGCAAGGTAGTCATTGACGGTGACGATGTGAACTCCATCGCCTTTCAGGGCGTTCAGATAGGCAGGAAGTGTGGCAACCAGCGTCTTGCCCTCTCCGGTCTTCATTTCGGCAATGTTACCCCTGTGCAGGAACACGCCGCCCACAAGCTGCACATCAAAAATCCGCAGGCCCAAAGAGCGCTTGGCGGCTTCGCGCACGATTGCGTAGGCCTCTGGCAGCAACTCTTCCAGCTCTTCGCCATTCCTTGCCCGGTGGCGCAGGCGGTCTGTAAAATCCTTGATTCCGCTGTCCGTGAGCGATTCAAGCTCAGCCTCGAGATCATTGATCCTGGCGATTATCGGGCGAACCGATTTGAGCAGCCGGTCGTTTGGTGAACCAAACACCTTCTTCGCAATGCTTGATACACCCAGCATGTTCGTATTGGCTCTCCGGGATTTCCGGCCAGTAATCGCGGCATCACCGCAGGTTCCGTCCGGAATGGAACAACAGGTAGAAACCGGCGATGGTCGGTTAAATGAACCCGCTACCGCCCATTTTCATGGTCGATTTAGGCGCAGGCAATGATTGTGTCAACTTGCCGCAAGCCACAGGGTCAATAGCGAGCAGGCGGACGGCGCAATTCGGTTCTGCGGAACCTACATGAAAGTCGATTTGAACTCGGGCAGGCAAAAATCCGAATTTCTCCGCTCCAACTGAGATCTGGTGTCAACCGGTGCGGTCGAAAGGCAATCGGCAGCCTGGTCAAAATAACTCCTAATCTGAAGTTCTGTTAGGCCTTTGTTCTCCTTTTCTCGTGCAAGTCACTGATTTCATTCTGGATGATCAATCCAAGAGGCACAATTTTTCTTGGTTTCTTGTAGGCACTAGAACTGCCCGCTCTGCTATCCTGCTATACCCTCCACTGAAACTTGCGACAGTCCAGTAAACTACAGATTTTGAACACTATATCGACATTCTTGCTTGACAACAACCGCCAGATGTGGCAGAAGAACGGCAGATATTTGTAGGCACTAGGATAAACGCCGTGCATGTCGCAATCATCAAGTCCGTACAGAACGGAAAAACCTACTACTCAAAGCTGCTGCGCAAGAGCTACAGGGATGAGAACGGGCGCGTCCAAAAGGAAACCGTCCTCAATCTCGCGCCGTTCCCTGATGGCGCCGTTGCCGTCCTGCAAAAATATTTCGCCGGAAAGGCAATCCCCACATGCGACGACGACGAGGACCCGGTCGAGGTCCTCGACTCCCCCCATCACGGGGCCGTCATGGCTGTACAGTCCGCTTTCAATCAGCTCGGCTTCGAAAGGCTGATCTCCTCAACTCCCTCGCGGGAACGAAAACTTGTCTGCGCAATGGTCGCCGCACGCATTCTCCAGCCAGACACCAAACTCGCAACGACACGATGGTGGAATTCCGTCTCTCTCGCCGCCGTATTCGGCGTCGAGGACGCCATCGCTGATGACCTCTATGCCGCAATGGACTGGCTGCTACAGCGCCAGAACCGCATCCAGGGAAAGCTCGCACGCCGACACCTTGCAAATGGCGAAACCGTCTTGTGGGACCTGACTTCCGTCTGGATGGAGGGAAATTGCTGCCCTCTGGCACGGCGCGGATACAGCCGGGACGGAAAGCGCGGAAAGCTCCAGATCTCTTTCGGACTGCTCTGCGACAAACGCGGCCGCCCTGTCGCCGTCTCGGTCTACCCGGGCAACACCGTCGACAGCACCACCGTCATGGACGAGATCCGCCGACTGCGCAGCAAGTTCAATCTCGACGCCATCACCATCGTCGGCGACCGCGGTATGATTGTCCAGGCGACAATCCAGGCTCTTGCCGCCATGGAAGGCGCAGACTGGATTACCGCTCTGAAGAGCGACTCAATCCGCAAGCTGTTGCGCTCCGGCAAACTGGCGCCTCTCGCCGGTGATGTCACACTCTGTGAAATCTACCATCCCGACTTTCCCGGCGAACGGCTGATCGCCTGCCGCAACACCGCCCTTGCCCGCCGGCGGGCGTTCAAGCGGCAAGACCTCCTCGCCGCCACCGAAGATGAACTCGATGCCATCCGCAGGCGGGTGGTCGCCCGGCGCCTTCAAGGTGCCGGCCAGATCGGTGTCGCCGCCGGAAAGGTCGTCAACCGCTTCAAGGTCGCCAAGCACTTTGCCATCACAATCACCGACAACTCCTTCGACTTCCAGCGCAAGCAGGAGAAAATCCGCCAGGAGGCGGCCCTCGACGGCATCTATGTCATCCGCACTTCGCTCCAAAAGGACGACATGACCGCCGCCGACTGTGTGCGCTCATACAAATGGTTGACCAGGGTTGAACGGGCCTTCCGCTCGATCAAAACAGTCGATCTGGAGGTCCGTCCGGTCCATCACAGGCTCGCCGACCGGGTGCGCGCCCATGTGTTCCTGTGCATGCTCGCCTACTATGTCGAGTGGCACATGCGGAAAGTCTGGGCGCCGATGCTCTTTGCCGATCCCGATCTCGAAGCGGTGCAACAGACACGGGACCCGGTCAAGCCGGCCAAGTCCTCACAGGCGGTCAAACGAAAATCCGGCGCCCGTGGACGCACCAATGATGGAGCCCCGGTTCACAGTTTCAGGACGCTCCTGACCTGCCTTTCCGCCATAACCCTGAACCGCTGCCGGATACGGGGTTTCAAGGACTCTCCGATCTTCACCGTCGCAACCACACCAAACCCCGAACAGAGGAAAGCACTCAACTACTTGAAGACAATCCCGGACATCTGATCGCATAAACAAAAATGTAGGCAGAACAGTCAAAAACAGACTCGGAGTAAATGCTTGAAAATCAACAACAAATGAGGCTATGCTAACTCAGAACTTCAGCCTAATGAATGTGCCGGCTCACGCGAGCCGATCGAAAAACACCGCTGAGTTCAGGCTGCTCGGTTGCAGCCGAGCAAGGGGTGAACCTCCCGAGAGGGTAAAAGTCCAGGAAACCGTGCGGTTCAGCCGACGGCGGCGCCAATTGCCAGAAGTGTTGACAGCTTGATCAATTCCGGGCTGCATCACCGAACACGGCGTCGACATTTTCGGCCTCCAAAATCCTGCCCATCCAGGCATCAAGATCCGCCTTCCCGGCCTTCATGACTTGGTTGCGCCGGGCCTTCGAAACCTTGCCGAACTTTTGGGCGAGCAGGAGCAAGATGAATTCTTGCCGGCCTTCGAGCCGACCCTCTTGCCGGCCTTCAAGCCGACCCTCATTCCTGAGCATCTCACCAACCGTTGGCATCACTATCTCCTCTATCGGCTCAAGCATCTCCCGATTGTGCCATCCGACCTGCTCCCACATGAACGATATCAGAACGCCTCCAAGAGAGTTTCCAGTCGGCGGTCAGCCCGCAAGTCCAGGTTTCTTTCTGACCGGCAATCCCCGCCTGAATTGTCGAAGAATGCCATTCCGAAGTCCGTGCGGTCCCGAGCTTCCTTCTCACAAGGAAAGTGCACACTCCATACCAGAACCAACCAAGCTTCGGGAATGAGTTATGGCTGCTTGGCCGCCGGTTCGACAGGCTGAACGTACGTGAATTCCAAGGTGGCATCAGCTGTTGGCCATCAGCCGTCGACGTATTGCGCCATCTGCCGGCACCCCACCAGGGCGCACTTCGATTGCAACTGGTGGTATCAGGCCGCAGACGGTCCAACTACCGCCGATAGTTGACCACCGGACCAAACCGGCCGGTAGTTTCTGGCAACTGTGCGTGAATAAACGATCAGGAACTCTTCCACATCGCTTCGGGAACAGGGGCAAGTCCCTGTGAGCGGAATTCGCTAGGTCATGCCTTCCAATGGACGGCAGCAGCGGCGCCGAATGCCAGAAGTGTTGACAGCCCGATCAATTCCGGGCTGCTTCACCGAACACGGCGTCGATATTTTCGGCCTCCAAAATCCTGCCCATCCAGGCATCAAGATCCGCCTTCCCGGCCTTCATGACTTGGTTGCGCCGGGCCTTCGAAACCTTGTCGAACTTTTGGGCAAGCAGGAGCAAGATGTCTTCTTGCCGGCCTTCGAGCCGACCCTCTTGCCGGCCTTCGAGCCGACCCTCTTGCCGGCCTTCGAGCCGACCCTCTTGCCGGCCTTCGAGCCGACCCTCATTCCTGAGCATCTCACCAACCGTTGGCATCACTTTCTCCTCTATCGGCTCAAGCATCTTACAATTGTACCATCCGACCTACTTCCACATGAGCGACATCAGAACGCCTCCAAGAAAGTCTCAAGTCGGCGATCAGTCTGCAAGTCCAGGTTTCTTTCTGCCCAGCAATCCCCGCCTGAATTGTCGAAGAATGCCGTTCCGAAGTCCATGCGGTACCGAGCTCACTTCTCGCGAGGAAAGCGCACACTCCATACCAGAACCAACCGTGCTTCGGGAGTGAGTTATGGCTGCTTGGTAGCCAGTTCTACAGGCTGAACGTACGTGAATTTCAAGGCGGCATCAGCAGTTGGCCATCAGCCATCGACGTATTGCGCCACCTGCCGGCACCCGACCAGGGCGCACTTCGTTTGCAACTGGCGGTATCAGGCTGCAGACGGTTCAACTGCCGCCAATAGTCGCCACCGGACCAAACCGGCCAATTGTTTCTGGCAACTGTACCGGTATCAACACGCTGCAACTTGGCACATCGCTTCGGGAACAGGGGCAAGTTCCAGTGAGCGGAATTCGATAGATTATGCCTTATAATGGACGGCAGTAGCGGCGCCGAGTGCCAGTAGTGTTGACAGCCCGATCAATTCCGGGCTGCATCACCGAACACTGCGTCGACATTGTCGGCTTTCAGAACCCTGCCCATCCAGGCATCAAGGTCCTCCTTGTCGGCCTTCATGACTTGGTTGCGCCGGGCCTTCGAAACCTTGCCGAACTTTTGGGCAAGCAGGAGCAAGATGTCTTCTTGCCGGCCTTCAAGGCGGCCCTCTTGCCGACCCTCATTCCTGAGTATTTCACCAACCATTGGCATCACTCTCTCCTTTTCCGGCTTAAGTTTCTCTTCCAGTTTCTCCATCCGATCCCTGTCGACATTAGTAATGTCATAGACCAGTAAAGCAAGTTCTTTGCCGAACCCCGTCCTGCCGAACCCCGCCAGGATGATCTTCAGTTCCGGGTCCTCCAGCCCCGTTTTGCTCAGCCCCGATACCGACAGCATCATCAGAGCCGAGCGGAGTCCAGGGTCCTCAGGCATGTCGTCCGGTTTCATCCGGGCAAAGTCGATGAGTTGATAGTCCACATGCTCCACAATCTCCCAGCGTCCGTTCTGAAAGATGTATTTGGGGGCACTGGTTATCGGAGCGCTCCATTTTTGCTGGCCGTGGTACGCTACAATGGCGAATACTGGCTCGCATCGCATTCCCCTGCCTGCAGACCTGAACCTCTTGTCATTCTCGATTGCCGTTCTATAGCTGCCTAACTGGACAGTGATGTTGGTGTCCGGCCACGACTTGTGTTCGAGTATGAGGAGCACTGTGAGGCCATCAAGCAGTCGCAGGCGAAGCAAAGCGTCGCACTCCAGCTTCTGAAATTCCCTGCCGAGGACTTTTCCATCAATGAGTTCGGGCAGGAACCGGGTATCGATTTCGTCGACGATCTGTTTCGGCAGCAGCTTGCAGAGAAAATCCATCGCCCGCTTTTGGTCTTTGATGATCAGCCAGAACAGACTGTCAAACCGTGTACGTGTAATCTTCATGCGTTTCGACTCTATGGTTGTGGTCATGAACTGCGGCTTGAAGGGGAAATGTGCTGAGTATTCGCAGTTTGCACCATTTATGTATTATATTTCTGGCAGTCAACACAGAAATTCGAAAAACTCGGATTTCGTGGAATTCCCTACCTGCAAGGGACAATTGGCAGTGCCAGCGGCGGTTCAGGCACAACCCTTCGAAGCGGGTTTCAGGTTGCCTTGATGGTTGACCGGCCTCTGCGACACCGTCAGCGGTGGCCTGCCGCCAAGCCAGGCCAAATGCCGGCAACCGATCCGGGCAGGGAGCGCATCAGGGCAGTGGGAACACGCTCGCGACAGCAGCATTACAACCGCAAGCCTCAGGCGCAGCAAGGTGTACAAATTGCGTGAGCCAACCAACCAAGCGGTGCTGGTTGCCGGTGTACTTTGCGGCAAGGATGTATGCGTGGCAGTCATCGGAAGTGACCAGCAGCAACGAGCCTGATCTGCCAAATCTCTGATTCCGCCACGCATCGGCAACCGGAAGCCGAGTAATGCAAATGCCGTGATCTGGCATGATCAGGGGGTTGCAATCGGTCCCGGCAGACGGTTTGGACTCGCCTGTAACCAATTTGGGGCGAAACCCTGCGCACGAACCGTGCCAGGCATAGACACAATTCAGGCTCAGTTGATGGTGGAGACGGCGCCCATGCCAGGAAAGAAAAAGCGCATCAGCAAACTCAAGCGCAGAATCCGGGAACTTGAGAAGCAGATCAAGGAAATGAAGCCGAAGAGTTCAGGCACTTCGCCGCTGGCGCCAAGGGGCGGGTTCCCATCCTTGCCAGTGGTCAAGGGCGTCGAATTTGCTTCGGTGGCGGCTGGTGTCCGCTATTCCGGCCGGAGTGACGTCATGCTGACAAGGGCGGCATCAGGCAGCACGATCGCCGGTGCACTTACAAGGTCGACGACGCGATCTGCGGCGGTACGAGACTGCGAAAGAAAGTTGGCCGCGCATGCTGGACAAAGCCGCAGCGAAAGCTTGGCGGTCCTGGTCAATTCCGGCAACGCAAATGCATTCACCGGTCGCGATGGTGAAGAGTCGGTTGCGGTCCTGGCTGCGGCGGCAGGGGCGAGGCTGGGCATTTCACCGGAGTCCGTATTCACCGCATCAACCGGTGTGATTGGGGAAATGCTGCCGGTTCAGGTGATAAGTGGAGCGATCGACGAACTTGCCGAAGGACTGAGTGCTGTGCGTTTGGAGGACGCGGCGAGAGCTATCATGACCACCGACACTTATCCGAAAGGCGCTGGGACCAAATTCGAAATCGCAGATACTGAAGTCGCAATCTGCGGCATTGCCAAGGGGTCGGGCATGATTGAGCCTGACATGGCCACCATGCTTGCCTTCGTGTTCACGGATGCAACGGTCCGGCAGGACATCCTGCAGAGGATGGTTGAGGCGGCGTGCGGAAGAACGTTCAATTCCATAACAGTGGACGGCGATACCTCTACCTCGGATACGTTGCTGACCATAGCAACGGGCGCTGCCGGTGCACCCGGCATTGACAGCATGGACAGCCCCGCCGCCAGGACTTTTGCAAGCGAACTGGAGTCGGTCATGTCCGACCTGGCCAAACAGGTCGTGAGGGACGGAGAGGGGGCAACCAAGTTCGTGGAAGTCAGGGTCGAAGGGGCCGTTTCAGACACTGACGCGCAAAAGGTCGCCAAATCAGTGGCGAACTCCCCCTTGGTCAAAACTGCCCTTGCCGGTGAAGATCCGAATTGGGGCCGGATTGTCATGGCAGTCGGCAAGTCCGGGGCGGAGGCAGACAGGGACCGTTTGTCGATACGCTTTGGAGATTTGGAAGTTGCAGAGGCCGGCGAAGTATCGGCTTCCCACTCCGAGGAGGATGCAGCGAGATACATGCAGAATGACGAACTCGTGATTGGTGTGGATTTGGGGCTGGGCAATGGGACGGCGACAGTCTGGACCTGCGATTTTTCCCAAGGCTATGTAGCCATCAACGCCGATTACCGGTCATGAACCTCGTACTGGTCGCCGCCGTCGCTCTGGTAGACAGGGATGGGCGGGTTCTTCTTGCCCAGCGCCGCGAGGACAAGTTTCTTGGTGGCCTCTGGGAATTCCCCGGAGGCAAGATCGAGGACGGTGAGACGCCGGAAAAAGCCCTGAAACGGGAATTGCGGGAAGAACTCGGAGTCGAGACCTGGGACAGTTGCCTGGCGCCGTTGACTTTTGCCAGCTACAGCTATGAGGACTTTCACCTGCTGATGCCGCTCTTTGCCTGCCGGGTCTGGAATGGTGTGCCGACTGCCCTGGAGCACGAGCAGCTGGCCTGGGTGTGGCCGTCCGAATTCTCGAAATATCCCATGCCCCCTGCCGACAAACCGATCATCCCGATTCTGCGGGATTGGCTTGGTTCCTGAGCGCGCGGTTCAGTCAGGCATGGTCCATCCGGCCAGATTGTCTTCGACGATACGCACGATCATGTCGATGTGCTCATCGCTGGAATTGAGGCAGGGAATGTACTTAAAATCTTGCCCCCCGGCCTCAAGGAAGCTCTCTCTGATTTCTTCTTCAATCTCCTCCAGCGTCTCAATGCAGTCAGCCGAGAATCCGGGCGCGATTACCGCCAGCTTGGCGACGCCCTCGCGCGCAAGGCGGGCAACCTCCTCGACCGTGTAGGGTTTGAGCCATTCTTCGGGTCCGAAGCGGGACTGGAAAGCAGTGAATATCCTGTCTTCCCCCCAACCCAGCCGCTCACCTAACAGGCGCGAAGTCTTCCGGCACTGGCAGTGGTAGGGGTCTCCCTCCATGAGGAAGCGCTCCGGGAGCCCGTGATAGGAAACGAGCAAAATCCGGCCAGAATCCTTTTCGCCGTCGAATGCGTTCTCGACGCTCTGTGCCAACGCCTCGACATAGTCCGGACGGTCAAAATACGCCGGGACTGAACGGATTTCCGGCTGCCAGCGGATCTTCAGCATTGCACGGTAGAGAGCGTCATTTGCAGTGCCGGTGGTTGCAGCCGAATATTGCGGATAGAGCGGCAGGAACAGGATCCTGCGGCAGCCCTGGTCAAGAAGGCCACGAAGCCGCGACTCGACCGACGGGTTGCCGTAGCGCATACAGAAATCTGCGATGATGGCGTCGCCATGAAGGGCAGTCAGGCGTTCTGCGACCTTTTCCGTTTGTTCCCGCGTGATTGTCAGTAGGGGGCTTTCATTCAGTTCGTTGTTCCAGATCGAGCGGTAAGCCCTCCCCGAGGAGAATGGCCGCTTTGAAAGAATGATTGCCTGGAGAATGGGCTGCCACTTCCATGTCGGAACATCGATCACGCGTTTGTCCGACAGAAACTCGGACAGGTAGCGGCGCATCGACAAGTAGTCATGCCCGTCAGGCGTACCGAGATTGGCGAGCAACACGCCCACCTTGTCGGCAGGAACAGGCGGGTGCCCGGCAGGCGCGAATTCAGGCAGCCGGTGCGATTCCGGATCAAGGCTGTTGCCGGTTGCGGACTCTCCACTGTTCATGGTTTCCTCTCGATTGTTGAGAGAGCGTCCGCAAGCCTCTTGACCGCGGACCCCGGCCGCAGTGGCCTTTGCTGTGTGTCGGAAGGTGCCCAACCGGTAAGGAAAATCAAGTCGAATGTCGCCGGCAGCCGCCCATCAGGCATCTTGTGTTGGCTTCTGTATTGCAACTCCGCCTCTTCAAACAGCCGCCGCGGGGCAAACCTCCTGGACCGGGCGGTCATGGCGTTGGCTTCTCCCATCGCCCGCAGGTCGCGCATGAGGTCCAGGGCACTGGCGTAGCTGCAGGTGGTGCGTACCCTGTCGGCGACAGGCAACGCGAGACCCGCACGCTGCAAAAGGCCTCCAAGATCCCGGATGTCGCCCATCGGTATTACCCTCGGGCTGGCGCCCCCGGTTAGCGCCAGTTCGGCGGCAGTCAGCGCAAACCGGAGTTCGTTCAGTGTTTCGCCGCCGGGAAGGCAGGCAATCAGCAAGCCGTCCGGTTTCAGCGCCAGTCTGCACTGGATCAATTGGCCAACCGGGTCATTGGACCAGTGAAGCGACATGGCATGCAGGATCAGATCGTAGGGGGCTGACTCGAAGTTGATGGTATCGGAATCTGCGGCCAGATCCGCCATCGGCCACTGCTTGCGCCAGAACTCGGGCCGTCCGGAGACAATGGCAATGCGTTGGAAGCTGCGGTTGATCTCCTGAAGCTTGTCATGCACCTCTGACGCCGCAAGTTCGTGCAGAAATGGCGGAATGGCATTGGTAGCAGCTCTTGCCCTGTTCCGCGTGAGCGCCTCGACATCGGTCAGCAGCTCCCTGGCTCCAACCTGTTGATTTTGCATGGGTTTGCGCTCCCCGCATTCCGTCTTCCCGCGCCGCGGATGTAGTAGACTGGCAATGCATGCCTGTTTTGACTAAAGTCGTTACAACAAAATCGCAGGAACTGAACTATGTACATGGTTGGAGCCATTGTGCTCAAGCGTCTGGCCTTGGGGGTCCTGACGCTCATTGTCGTATCCCTCCTGATATTCGCATCCGTAAATGTCCTGCCTGGTGACTTTGCCCAGGCAATTCTCGGCCAGGGCGCCACGCCTGAAACCGTCGAAGCGATACGGAAGGAACTCGGACTGGATCAACCTGCCTGGCAACGCTACCTTTCGTGGCTGGGCGGAATATTGACTGGTGATTTCGGTATCAGCTTTGCGCAGGCCAACTTTGTGCTCTACGCAGGCGAAGGCGCAGATCTCGGAGGGATCGGGTCGGTCGCCGACCAGTTGTTGCCGAGATTCAAGAACACGCTTTTCCTGGCTAGTGTTTCAGCGGCCATATCAGTTCCGCTGTCGCTCTGCCTTGGCATTCTTGCGGCGCTGTTTGCCAATTCGATATTCGACCGGGGCGTGAACATCGTCACCCTGTCGTCGATCTCCTCGCCAGAGTTTTTCCTCGCCTACATACTCATTCTTCTGCTGGCGGTGCTGAACCCGGTATTCCCGTCGCTTTCGAATGTCTTTGAAGGCATGTCCTTTGGAGAGAAACTCACCCGGACAATGCTCCCGGCACTAACCCTGACGCTGGTGGTGACGGCGCACATGATGCGCATGACAAGAGCCGCAATCGTCAACCTGATGGCTTCGCCGTATATCGAGATGGCCCGGCTGAAGGGTATCAACCCGCTGCGCGTGATCGTGACCCACGCCCTGCCCAACGCACTGGCGCCCATCATCAACGTCGTGGCGCTCAATCTCGCTTATCTGATTACGGGGGTTGTGGTTGTGGAGGTGGTGTTCGTCTATCCGGGCATTGGCCAACTCTTCGTGGACAGCGTCAAGATCAGGGACATCCCGGTAGTGCAGGCTTGCTGCCTGATATTTGCCGCCGCCTATGTGCTGCTCAATCTGACGGCCGACATCATGTCGATCCTGTCCAATCCGCGCCTCAGGCACCCGAAATAGGAGACAGAGAATGCAACTCTTGACCCTCATTGCCTGGATTGCCGGAATACTTGCCGGTGGCTGGGTATTCCGTTTTGCCGGTCAGCAGGTTCCCTGGCCCCGTGATTCCATCCGGATCTACTTCAGGGACATGTCTTACCTGGTGTCTCTCGGTTTTTCGTTCGGGATTGCCTGCGTCTACTGGGCCTACATTTTCTATTTCGCCCGGGACATCCTGTTCTTCCAATGGGCGGTGCAGGGAGTCATCGGCTTCGCCATCCTGGGCTATCTCTTCCGCTATGCCGGCAGGCATGTTGGCACCGAGGCTTCCAAAAAGCTCTTCCGGCAAATGCCGGTCACTGCAGCTTTCGGATTGCTGGTCATCCTGTTCTACATCTTCGTGGCCGTGTTTGCCGATCTGGTGGCGCCCTATGGCCAGGAGGATATCTTCGACCAGATCAATGTACTGCCTGGCGGCAACGCCGAGACGGGCGGCGATCCCAGATTCCTGCTGGGAACCGATCAGTTGGGAAGGGACCTCATGTCCCGGCTCATTTTCGGCGCCCAGAATACGGTAGGCATTGCATTTGTGACCACCTGCCTCGCCTTCCTGATCGGGACATCCGCGGGCTTCCTTGCGGCAACGCTGGGTGGCTGGTTCGATCAGGTGGCCTCGCGCACTGTCGATGCTCTCATGGCAATTCCGCAGCTGATATTCGCATTGCTGCTCATGACGATCGCCACGGCCTGGGCCGGTTCGAACAAGGTGCTCATCATGGTCTATATGGTGCTCATCATCGCAGTGCTCGACAGCACGAGGGTATACCGGCTGGCGAGAGCAGTCGGCCTCAACATCGTGGTCATGGACTATATCGAGGCGGCGAAACTGCGGGGCGAAACGCTCGGCTATCTCGTCTTTCGCGAAATTCTGCCGAATGCGACGGCACCCTTGCTGGCCGAATTCGGACTGCGGTTCTGTTTCGTGTTCCTGACAATTGCAGCCCTGTCATTCCTGGGTATCGGCATCCAGCCACCGCTGGCCGACTGGGGAACCATGGTTCGCGATCTGTCGCAATTCATCAATTTTGCTGCATTCAGTCCACTGACAGCGGCGTTGCCGCTGATGGCGGCGGGCGCCATTGCCCTGCTCACGGTTGCCGTGAACTTCGTGGTTGACTGGATGCTGCACAAGACTTCCGGGTTGAAGGACTGAACAATGGCGGAGAGCAAGCAACTGGTCAAAATTCGCGACCTCTGGATCGAAGGCCGCACAGACGAAACCTGGATTCCGATTGTCAACGGGGTTGATCTGGATCTGGCGCCCGGCGAGGTCCTCGGGCTCATCGGGGAATCCGGTGCCGGCAAGTCGACGATCGGACTTGCGGCCATGGGTTTCACCCGCGACGGTTGCCGGATCAGCGGCGGGTCGGTCGAGTTTGACGGCATAGATCTGATCAATGCCGATGCGGCGACCAAGAGGTCGCTGCTCGGCAAGCGCATCGCCTATGTTGCCCAGTCGGCAGCCGCCAGTTTCAATCCGGCACACCGGATCGTGGACCAGCATACGGAGGCGCCGACCCAGCACCGGGTCATGTCGCGGCAGGACTCACAAAAGGACGCCATTGAGCTCTACGAGAAACTCCGCCTCCCGAACCCGGGCGAAATCGGATTCAGGTATCCGCACCAGGTTTCCGGGGGACAGTTGCAAAGGGCCATGACTGCGATGGCCATGTCGTGCCGGCCGGACCTCATCATCTTCGATGAACCGACCACGGCGCTTGACGTTACGACACAGATCGAGGTTCTGGCGGCGATCCGGGATATCGTCGAGCAATTCGATACCGCAGCAATCTACATCACCCATGACCTTGCAGTCGTCGCCCAGATGGCTGACCGGATCAAGGTGCTGCTGAAGGGGGATCAGGTTGAGGAGGCTGACACCCGGACCATGCTGGAAAGCCCGACAGAGGACTACACAAAATCCCTGTGGGCGGTCCGCAGTTTCAAGAGGGAGCAGAAGCCGCTTGCGGGGAAAGGGTCGGTTCCGGTCGTGGAAGTCCGCAATGTGACAGCCGCATATGGCACAGTCCCGGTTCTCCATGATGTGAGTTTCAGCATCCATTCGGGACGGACGGTTGCGGTCGTTGGCGAGTCCGGTTCAGGCAAGTCGACGGTTGCCCGGTGCATCACCGGCCTGCTCCAGCCCATGTCCGGGGAGATACTCTTCGACGGGGAGACGCTGCCGGCCGACTACCGAAAGAGAAGCAAGCCACACCTGCGTCAGGCGCAGATGATCTACCAGATGGCGGACACGGCGCTCAATCCGAGGAAGCCGATCTCCGAGATCATCGGCAGGCCGGTGCAATTCTATCTGGGGCTGAATGGCGCAGAGAAACGCCGGAAGGTGGAGGAGTTGCTTGATCAGATCGAAATGGAGCCAAGCCGTTTCATTGACCGTCTGCCATCAGAACTCTCCGGCGGCCAGAAGCAGAGAATTGGCATAGCGAGGGCCCTGGCGGCCGAACCGAAATTCATCATCTGCGACGAGGTGACTTCGGCACTGGACCAGCTTGTGGCCGAAGGAATCCTGAAGCTGCTCGCCCGACTGCAGGACACGCTTGATCTTTCCTACATGTTCATCACTCACGACCTTGCAACAGTCAGGTCGATCGCCGACGAAGTGGTGGTGATGAAGGAAGGGAAGGTTGTGGAATCCGGGCCGAAGGACGAGATGTTCACGCCGCCGCATCATGCGTACACCGACCTGCTTCTGAGTTCGGTGCCCGAGATGGACCCGGACTGGTTGGACCAGTTGCTGGCCAGCCGCGGCGTCGAGAACATCGGCGAGGCATCAAGCGCCCGCATCTGACCAATTCCCGGCTCGCTTGAAGCCGGCTTCCGGCTGGTATTCGGACAGCCTTCCAGGAATCCGGAGACGGCTTCCCTTGCCTGCCGGCAAGGACGATCCGAACTGCACAGGTCAAATCTGCGTGATCGCTCCGCCAGGAAGTTCCGCTCGCTGACCCTGCCTGCCTTTGCGGCAATTGCGGTCAAGGCCTGGCCATCTTCAACCGTAGGATACGGATTGCTGCGGCCGCAGGAACGACGGGTTGCAACATCCGCCGAGCTTTGACACTATCAACCCATCCAATTGAACCTGGATCGCTCACCGCACACTACTGGCGGTTTGACGCGGATCAGGCGTCAATACCAATCACTGGAGAAATGCCATGTTTCCAAACATCAGCCGCCGCAGCGTTCTGAAGGCTGGCGCAGCCACACTGGCTGCGACATCCCTGACGCCGCTTGCCAGCCGCGCCGAACCACAGTCGGGAGGTACTTTCGTGCTCGGAGTTGGCGGGGCCAACACATCCGACAGCTGGGATGGTGGAACCCATTCCGACATCTACATGCAGGTGGCAGCCCACGGGACAGTGTTCGACTGCCTGACCGAAATCGATGCCCAGGGCAATCTGATCGGAGAGCTTGCAGAGAGCTGGGAGGCCAGCCCCGACGCCAAGGTCTGGACCTTCAACCTGCGCAAGGGCGTCACCTTCCATAACGGCAAGCCGTTTGGCGCCGACGACGTTATTGAAACACTGAACAATCACATAGGCCCGGATTCAAAGTCTGCGGCCAAGCCGATTGTGGCCAATGTGGACGTCATGGAGAAGACCGGAGAGCATCAGGTTGTCATGACACTGAAGGGAGGAAACGCCGATTTTGCGCACTTGCTGTCGGACTATCACCTCTTCATCCATCCGGCCGGAATGATCAAGGAGTCCATGTCCTCGGGTATCGGGACGGGCCTCTACAAGGTCGAGAGCTTTGATCCAGGCGTGAGGCTGGTCTGCTCAAGGGTCGATGGACACTACAAGGACGGCACGGCGGGCTGGTTCGACTCGGTTGAGATCATTGCCATCAATGACGTCTCGGCCCGGATGAACGCCCTGCTGACGGGGCAGGTTCATGCCGTGAACAAGATCGACTTCAAGATCGAGGCGTTGATGCGCGCCAATCCCAATATTGAGATCATCGAAGTGACAGGTAATCAGCACTATACGTTCCCGATGCTGACCAACCTGTCTCCGTTTGATGATATCAATGTGCGGAAGGCCATCAAGTATGCGGTCAAGCGGCAGGAGATGGTCGACAAGATCCTGCTCGGCCACGGGGCTATAGGCAATGACAGTCCGATCGGCCCGGCAAACCAGTTCTATGCCGCCGATCTGCCGCAAATCGAGTATGATCCGGACAAGGCAAAGTTCTATCTGAAGGAGGCTGGCCTCGACTCGCTGAATATTGATCTTTCGGCGGCCGATACGGCGTTCCCGGGGGCAGTAAATGCAGCCCAGCTCATTCAGTCCTCCGCAAAGGATGCCGGCATCAACGTCAATGTGATCCAGGAAGCGCTGGACGGTTACTGGTCGAATGTCTGGCTCAAGAAGCCTTGGTGCGCCTGCTTCTGGAGTGGACGGGCAACCGAAGACTGGATGTTCTCGACCGCCTACGAGTCGGGGGTTCCCTGGAACGACACGCATTGGGAAAATGCCAGGTTCCAGGAACTGCTGATCCAGGGCCGGACAGAACTGGACCAGGACAAGCGCCGGGCGATCTATACCGAGATGCAGGCCCTGATTTCCGAGGAAGGCGGGACAATCCTGCCGATGTTCGCAAATTATGTAGATGCGATCTCGACCAAGATTGGAACTCCTGGCGATCTCGGCAACATTTGGGCAATGGACAGCGCCAGGCTCAACGAACGCTGGTGGTTCGTCTGATACGAACAACTGTCACGAGAGTTATTGGAGCGCCCCGCCAACGGCGGGGCGTTTCCAGTTTCAGGGTCCAATTCCAGAATGCGGGTTCACGAACCGGGAGCATCCACCGGGTCCATTTCCGCGGGCCGGGTGAAGGCGGCCACGTAATTGACCGAAAGATCGGAAGCGGAAATCCGCCAGCACCAGCGTACAGGATTGAAGACAAACCCCTTGGAATCAACGCATGTGAGTCCGGCAGCCTCGGCATGACCCGTCAGTTCCGCCGGCTTGACGAAGCGGTTCCAGTCATGGGTTCCGCGCGGCAACCAGTTCAGCACGTATTCGGCGCCGACAATTGCCAGGGCAAAGCTCTTTGCCGTCCGGGATAGGGTTGAGCAGACCAGCAGGCCTCCCGGGTTCAACAGGCCGCCGCACAGTCCGATGAATGCCCGTTGATCCGGGACATGCTCAATGACTTCCATCGCCAATACAACATCGAAACCCGCTGAATCGTCCTTCAGGCTTGCGGCGTCCCCGCTCACATAGCGGATTTCAAGGCCGGAGCCGTCGCAGTGAGCTCTGGCCACTTCGATATTGCGGGGCGATGCGTCAACACCGGTAACCTGCGCGCCGAGCCTCGCCATCGGTTCCGTCAGCAACCCGCCGCCGCAGCCCACATCAAGGATCTGGAGCCCCTGGAAGGGCTGCGGCTGGTTGAGGTTGCGGTCGAATTCAATCTCGATCTGACTGTTGATGTAGTCGAGTCGGCAGGGATTCATCAGGTGCAACTGAGCGAACTTGCCATCCGGATCCCACCATTCTTCGGCGATCGAATTGAATTTGCTGATTTCTTGCGGGTCTGAAGACATTGCCATTCCACACGCTTCCCGTTTAGTGGCTTTCGTTGGATCGGGCGGGCAGACGCAAGGTACGAGATGGCGGAGATTGCATCAAGATTCAATGGCTCGAGCCTGCTGCACCCATCAATCGAACCATTCGACCGGCGGATGCTGCCGGTTGGCGATGGGCACAGCATTTATGTGGAGCAATGCGGTTCTTCCGGCGGGCCGCCAATTCTGTTCCTGCATGGCGGGCCAGGTGGTGGCTGCAATCCAACCATGAGGCGGTTCTTCGACCCCGGGATATTCCGTATCGTTCTTTTCGACCAGCGCGGCTGCGGAAGGTCGCAACCGGCGGGCAGCGTCGAAAACAATACGACCTGGCATCTGGTTGAGGACATTGAGCGCATCCGCCGTACTCTGGGCATTGACCGCTGGATCCTTTTCGGCGGCTCCTGGGGCGCGACACTGGCGCTTGTCTACGCCCTTAACCACCCTGACCGGGTTGCTCATCTTGTATTGCGCGGCGTCTTCCTGATGACACGGGAGGAACTCAACTGGTTCTATGGTGGTCCTGCAGGCCGCTTCCGCCCGGACAGGTGGTCAAGATTCATCGAGCCGATCCCGGCTGGCGAGAGAGTCGACCTGATCAAGGCCTATGAGCGCAGGTTGTTCGCCGGTGACCTGAAGGATCAGCATTTCTATGCGCAACGCTGGCTCGAGTGGGAATCCGCGATGCTGACACTTGAACAGGGGGAGGCAATCCGTTCTGCTCCCTCGGCGTACGCCCACACCTTTGCCCGCATCGAGAACCACTATTTCCGCAACCGCGGGTTCCTCGGAAGCGACAACTACATCATGGACAATGTGGCGAGGTTGCGCGGCATTCCGGGCGACATCGTACAGGGCCGCTACGACCTGATCTGCCCGCCGCATGCGGCCTGGCATCTCTCCGAAAACTGGCCGGATGCGAGGCTTCATCTTGTCCAGGCGGGACACTCGCTTTCGGAACAGGAGACAACCCGGGCACTGCTAGAAGTAATGAAAGGTATCGGACAGCAGCACGGTGGTGACCGTAACACTCGCCGAAATGACGGCGTTGAGTTTCTTCCCGCAAACACGTAGCAAAGCCGCGACTGGATTGCACCGGTCGGCTGACGGGCCGGTCGGCATCCGATGATTGCTTGAGCCGGAGGCAAAGTCGCAGCTTGCCGACAATTCTTCGGAAATACGTGCTGATCGTTGACTCGGTCAATCACAGGCTGGGCCGTTTCGTCATGTACGGCATTTTCGTGATGGCGGCGATCCTCCTCTGGTCGTCGATTTCGAAGACGTTCTTTCTGCCGTCCCTGTGGACACTGGAAATGGCCCAGTTCGCCATGGTTGCCTATTACATTCTCGGCGGGCCGTATTCGATGCAACTGGGGTCCAACGTCCGAATGGATCTGTTCTACGGAAACTGGACCGACAGGCGGAAGGCCTGGTTTGACGCCGTTACCGTGTTCTTCCTGCTGTTCTACCTCGGCGTTCTTCTCTACGGCGGCATCTCCAGCACTGCGTACGCGTTCGAGTATGGCGAACGCAGCTATTCCTCCTGGCGGCCATACATGTGGCCGATCAAGACGCTCATGTGCATCGGCATCTTCCTGATGTTGCTGCAGACCCTGTCGGAACTCGTGAAGGACATCGCCAAGCTGAGGGGGGTCGAAATCTGATGTCCTACGAGATGATCGCCATCCTCATGTTCGCGCTCATGATGCTGATGCTCATGACCGGGCAGCGCGTGTTTGGCGCCATCGGGTTTGTTGCGGTTGTTGCGGCATTGCTGCTGTGGGGCAAGGGGGGATCGGATCTCGGTTTTGCTGCCGCAATGAAGCTGATGAAGTGGTACCCGCTCCTGACGCTGCCGATGTTCATTTTCATGGGCTATGTCCTGTCCGAGTCGCGCATTGCCGATGACCTCTACAAGATGTTCCATGTGTGGATGGGACCGGTGAAGGGCGGCCTTGCAATTGGCACCATCGGCCTCATGGTCCTGGTGTCGGCGATGAACGGCCTGTCGGTTGCCGGCATGGCGATCGGGGCCACCATTGCATTGCCTGAGCTTCTTCGCCGCGGCTACGACAAGAGGATGGTCACCGGGGTGATACAGGCCGGGTCGGCCTTGGGCATTCTCGTGCCGCCATCTGTGGTGTTGGTCCTCTACGCCCTGATCGCGCGCCAGCCCGTTGGCCAGCTCTGGCTTGCAGGCGTGGTGCCCGGATTGATGATGGCCGGCATGTTCATGCTGTACATCATGATCAGATGCCAGATTCAGCCTCAACTTGGCCCGGTCCTGCCGAAGAGCGAACGCAATGTTCCCCTCGCCGAAAAACTCCGCCTGCTGCGCGCAGGACTTCTGCCGATAGTCATCTTCGGCGCCATGATGGTCCCGTTCATCAATGGATGGACCAGCCTGGTCGAGAGTTCGGCGATCGGCGCATTGACGGCTTTCCTTGCCGCGATCCTCAAAGGCCGCATGACCAGGGAAGTCTTCGAAACTTCGGTCCGCCAGACGCTGGCGATATCCTGCATGTTCATGTGGATCATACTGGCTGCCTTGGGATTTGGGGCAGTGTTCGACGGACTCGGAGCGGTGCGCGCCATCGAGAACCTGTTTTCCGAGCAACTCGGGCTCAGCCCATGGACGACACTCATTCTCATGCAGGCGTCATTCCTGCTGATGGGCACATTTCTGGACGATACCGCCATGCTGGTGATCGTGGCGCCGCTCTATGTGCCGCTTGTCGGTGCGCTCGGCTTTGATCTGATCTGGTATGGCGTGCTCTACACGATCACGACCCAGATTGCCTACATGACGCCGCCATTCGGCTACAATCTCTTCCTCATGCGGGCCATGGCTCCTCCGGAAATACGACTCAAGGACATCTACAGTTCCATCATCCCGTTCGTTGGCGTCATGGTTCTGGCACTGGCGCTGGTCATGGTCTTTCCGGGTATCGCACTCTGGTTTCCCGAATACGTCTACGGGAAATAGCCAAGTCTGGTCAGCCCGCCAGCGCCTCCACTTGACCAACTGACCATGTGTCCTGCCCCCCGGTCGCCGGAGCGGAACTCCCGGTCTCGTTTGCGGTTGCGCTGCATGGCGGTGGTTCGATGTGCTCTTCCAGACGGTCAGCCATGGCCGGGTTTCCGACTTCAGACAAGTTCGCCTGCAACTCATTGAAATACTTGAGTTCAGGCTCAAAACTGGGGCACTACATTGCGAAATTCTGTGCCCCGGCATCAATCCCAATCCAGGCAAGGCTTGATGTAACGAAACCGGCCGGCGAATTCCGGAGTCCGGGATGGCACTTCAGGGCTCAGATTGCTCCAGCACGGCGTTCCAGGTTCAAGCCGCACGACCGCCAGCTGCAACAGAATTGAGCCTTGATGCATCCGCCTTGTGGCAATCAGGACCGGCGGGGAACCGTGCAATCGTGACCCGCCAATTGAGTTGAAACCGGCGGCAGAACACCGCAATTCCAGTGGCATGCCGCAAGAAAGAACCGGGGTTGCCGTCCTGAAATTTGCCAATCCCGCACAATGGCAATAGAACGGAGCGGTTGGTCAAGCAGAACATGACGGTATCTGGCAGGAACAAGCCATGAATCAGATTCTGCAATTGGACGGCAGCCAGTTGGCCCGAATTCAGAGACAGCTTCCTGATAGGGACAAGGCGCAGTTCCTTTTGTTTCGCATCATGGGTCCGGCTCTTCAGCAAAGAATAGCCGAACTTGTGGACATGAGCTCAATTCCGAGGGTATTCATTCACGGCAATCCCCACCTCGACAACTATGCCAGAACATCGACCGGCACCGGAATGATCGACTTCGACCGGTCGCGGCTTGGTCCCTATGTCTGGGACGTCGTCCGCTTCTTTGCTTCGCTGGCACTCCGCAGGACGGAGGGAAAGAAGACAAGACTGCAGCGGCGGCTTCTCGAGGCATTCATGGAGGGATACCTCTCAAGGCTGTACAATTCGGATCTGTTCTATTCCACGCCGGAAATACTCAGGGCCATTGAACCCGATCCCGAGCAACTGACCACAAGAGCCTACATCGGCGCCAATCTGAACTGGGCCAAGAGGATGCGAAGGAACCCCATCCCGGTCGACGATCCGCGGGTCAGGCAGCTGCTTCTCGCCTGCGTCGAGAACAGTGGCGAAAAGAAACTGCTTGAACAATACTCGTTCGCTTCTGCGGGAACAGTCATCGGAAGTCTTGGCAAGGAACACTTCATTCTGGAGCTTGTGCCGGCAGCAATGGCGGAAAAGTATGATGACATCCTGCTGGACATCAAGGAAACCTACACGGAGGAGGATGACGAGTGGTTCTCCAGCCCGGTCGAACACCACGGACTTCGCATGATCAAGGCAAGCAACCTGTATGCGCCTGGTGTCGAGACCCGGCTCAGCTACTGCACTCTGGATGGACGGCAGTACTGGTGCCGTCAGATTCCTCCATTCAAGGCCAAGTTGCCCGCAAGCCTGGAGCCGCAGGACATTGATGATGTTGCCTATTGCGTGGGCACACAACTCGGGCGCGGGCACCGGCGTTCGTGCAAGGAGTTTGAGCCTGGACTGGTCGAGCGGCATTTTCTGCACAATCAGGGAGCGATCGTTGATCTTGTGCAATTCCTCAACAAGGAACTTTTGCTCGGTTTCGAGTATCTGGAGCGAAGCGAAGAGCTTCGCAGCAGCTTTCAGGATTCATTCGACAGTGTGGCGTAGGCCCGGCGCAATCGCAGCCGCCGCCTCGCACAAACGTACCATGATCCGGTTGGCCGCCTTGGCCTGCGTGGCACTTCGCTGCTCAGTGAGGCCTGTTTGATGCCACAATTGATGCATTTTCCATCGCCGCCGACCGGCTACCTGGCAACAGCGGCGTGATAACCCTCAAGTTGATTGCGCTTGCTGCGGGCGCCTCGTTGACGGCACTTGTCTCCGCAGTGTCGGGAATGGGCGGCGGCATTCTCCTGTTCGCATTTCTCAATCTGTTTCTGTCGCCACAGACGGCGTTGAGCCTCCATGCTTTCGCCCAGCTGACAAGCAATGTGTCTCGAGTCCTGGTCTACTGGGAACATGTAAGCTGGAAGATGTTCCTGCCGTTTGCAATTGGAGGCACAGTAGGCGTTGCCGTCGCAGGCCTCGTCTTCTTCTCGCTCCCGGAGCGGGCCTTTGGATTGCTGATTGGTCTCTTCCTTGGCGCCTATGCTCTCTTCAACAACAGGATTTCCCGGTCGCCATACGTCCGGTCCTTCACCGGCCGCCGGTCCTTTGCGGCGATCGGAGCAGTCACTGGGTTTCTCAGCATGATCATGGGGGCGGCGGGCCCGGTCCTGGTTCCGTTCCTGAAGGAGAACATCCGTCTGAGCGAGGAATCCGAAGAGCGCAGGATGAGGATTTTCATCGCCACCAAATCCATGCTCCAGGTATGGATCCAGTTTGCCAAGAGCGCGGCCTTCCTGTTCGTGTTCTCGTTCCCGTTGCAGGAATACGCCAAGGAGCTGATTGTACTTGTCATCTTCATAATCATCGGCACCGTTTCCGGCCGGTGGGTTCTGGGCAAGATTGACAAGAGGTATTTCGACCCAATGCTCCGGACAGCAATCTTTCTGGTTGCCCTCAAGATGAGCGTTGAGGCGATCTTTTTCGGAGGAGCTTGATTGTTGGTCCGGTCCGGGTCGAACCGGCAGTCATTGAGAGCACGTCAATTGCCGGGAAGAATCCAGTTGCAGGCAGGCTGCACAGGGGGCATTCATGGGATGGCCGGATCGGTTGAACCCGCATTGGTCCCAACATTTGAGCGAGCCAGGAATGAACATATACTTCAAACCGGAATTCCATCGGAATTTTGGCACCTTTCCCTTGAAGGGAGACCAACTCCACGGCGCTGTGGAGGCTGCGATCAAGGTAGGCTACCGCGCCTTCGACACCGCGCAGATGTACGGCAACGAAGCGGAATTGGGTGATGCGCTGGCGAATTCGGATCTCGGCCGGGACGAATTCTGCGTCACCACCAAGGTGAAGGCAGCCAACTACAGCGAGAGCGGGTTCATTCCCTCAGTCGAAGCCAGTCTCAAGGCCCTGCGGCTTGACCAGGCCGATGTCCTTCTTCTGCATTGGCCTCCGGCGGACGAAGAGGAACTGGTTCCAGCGCTCAGACTGCTTGAGGATGCGTTCCGGCGCGGCCTCGCGAGGAACATCGGAGTTTCCAACTTTACCTCGCGCATGTTGCGGACAACGCGGGCCGTGCTGGATGCACCCGTGGCGATCAACCAGGTGGAGTTTCACCCTCTCCTCAACCAGGAAGTTCTGCTTGGGGCGACTGTCGAGATCGGGATTCCGCTCTCGGCCTATTGCTCGCTGGCGCGCGGCAAGGTTCTACAGGAACCCGAGTTGGTTGATATAGCCGAAGGCTATGGCAAATCCGCCGGGCAAGTGGCGTTGCGCTGGATCCTCCAGAAGGGCGTGATCCCGGTAACCATGTCGTCCAACCCCAGGAACATCAGCGCCAATTTCGACATTTGCGACTTCACGCTTTCAAGTGTGGACATGGGCAGGATCGACAAGCTGACGGCCCGCAACTACCGGATCGTCAACAAGAGCATCGTTCCCGGCGCCCCGGATTGGGACTGACCAGTCGGCCAGGGCAGGGCTCCGTCTCCGGAGAACCTGCCGGAGCAGCCGATGGGGTGACCGGCCCCGCCGCCTCGCGACATTGCGAATGGCGGCATCCGGTCGTATCGTTGAGACGTCAACAGGCAGAGCGCATCAACTTGCGGTCTGCCGCCTATAAGGAGGATAAAGTATGACAACCCGCAGACGATTTCTAACAGGAGCCGGTGTGGCCGCGGGTTCAGCCGCGCTCGCCGCCCCGGCTGTCCATGCGCAGTCGAAAATCAGATGGAGAATGCAGACCTATGCCGGCGCGGCGCTCGCCGAGCATGTCATCACGCCCGCAATCGAGTCATTCAACCGGATTGCCCGTGACGAAATGGAAATCGAACTGTTCTTCGCCGACCAACTGGTGCCGACCGGAGAACTGTTCCGGGCGATGCAGCGCGGAACCATTGACGCCGTTCAATCAGATGATGACTCCATGGCGTCGCCAACGGAAGTCACCGTCTTCGGTGGCTATTTTCCGTTTGCCTGCCGCTACTCGCTCGATGTGCCGGTACTGTTCAACCAGTACGGCCTTGGCGAGATCTGGGATGCCGAATACTCGAAGGTCGGGGTTAAGTGGCTGTCGGGAGGCGCATGGGATCCGTGCCATTTCGCCACCAAGGATCCGATCCACAGCCTTGCGGACCTGCAGGGCAAGAGGGTGTTCACCTTCCCGACCGCAGGCCGGTTCCTCAGCCAGTTCGGCGTCGTTCCGGTCACACTCCCATGGGAGGATATCGAGGTGGCCGTGCAGACTGGCGAACTTGACGGTGTCGCCTGGTCCGGAATCACCGAGGACTACACGGTTGGCTGGGCTGACGTCACGGACTACTTCCTGACCAACAACATCTCAGGCGCCTGGGCTGGGTCGTTCTTCGCCAACATGGAAAGCTACAACGCGCTGCCCGACCACCTCAAGGAGTTGCTGCAACTGACGATGGACAGCTCGCACTACTACCGGCAGTGGTGGTACTGGGGCGGTGAGGCCCATCTGCGCACGCAGGGAACCAAGATGCAGCTGACCTCAATTCCCGACGAGGAGTGGGCGCAGGTTGAAGCTGCGGCCCGCGTGTTCTGGGACGAGATCGCCGCAGAATCCGAGACCAAGGCCAAGGTTGTCCAGATTCTGAAGGACTACAATGAGATCCAGGAAAAGGCGGGCCGTCCGTACCGCTACACCTGATCGCTCATTCGGGCCCGGTTCTGCCGGGCCCGCTTTCAGCGCCAGAAACGGCGCTACCATCTCCAGGTGCATGACATGACGGAAACCCTACGCTGTATTTCCCCCGTTGATGGGACAATCTACGCAGAACGGCAGTCGCTTGCGCCACAAGAGGCGGCCCGGGCAGTCGAGAGAGCCGCCGGTGCCGGACAGGATTGGGCAAGGCGGCCGTTGCAGGAGCGGATCGATCTGGTCCTGGCAGGGGTTGCCTTGGTGGGCGAGGACAATGAGGGCGCCGTTGACGAGCTTGCCTGGCAGATGGGAAGACCGATCCGCTACGGAGGCGAATTCGGCGGTTTCGAAGAAAGGGCCCTTTACATGGCCCGGATTGCTCCGGAAGTGTTGCAACCGGAAGTCATTGAGGACAGCGCGAGCTTCAGGCGAAGCATCGTCAGGGAGCCCTTCGGAACGGTCCTGGTGATCGCCCCCTGGAATTATCCCTATCTGACCGCCATCAACACAATTGCTCCGGCACTGATCGCCGGGAATACCGTCATCCTCAAACATTCGACCCAGACCATGCTGGTTGGGGACAGGATCGTTGGCGCCTTCAACGAAGCCGGTGTGCCTGAAGATGTGTTCCAGAACCTTGTGCTAGACCATGCGACGACGCTGGACCTGATTGGCGCAGGCATGTTCGATCTGGTGAACTTCACCGGATCCGTTGCGGCTGGACGGACAATCGAAAAGGCAGCTGCGGGCACTTTCACGTCCGTCGGCCTGGAACTCGGTGGCAAGGATCCGGGGTATGTGATGGAAGATGCCGACCCGGAAGTTGCCGCTGACGTGCTGATCGACGGGGCCATGTTCAATTCGGGTCAATGCTGCTGCGGCATTGAGCGCATCTATGTGCATTCCCGGCATTTTGACCGGTTTCTGGGACGATCCCTGGAAATCGCCGCCGATCATGTGCTGGGCAATCCGCTGGATGAGCAAACCACACTGGGCCCGATGGCCCGGAAGCGTTTTGCCGACGAAGTTCGCCAGCAAGTGGAAGAGGCAGTTGCGGCAGGTGCCGTAGCCCATGTGGCCCGGTTCGATGTAGATGATGGCGGCGCATACCTGTCGCCCCAGATACTGACCGGGGTTGACCACAGCATGCGGCTGATGCGGGACGAGAACTTCGGACCCGTTGCCGGCATCATGAGGGTTGAATCCGATGACGAGGCGGTCGGCCTCATGAACGACAGCGAATTCGGGCTGACTGCGTCCCTATGGACTGGTGACCCCGATCGAGCGGCGCAAGTCGGCTCGCGGATTGAGACGGGTACCGTTTTCATGAACCGGTGCGACTATCTCGATCCCGGCCTCTGCTGGACAGGTAGAAAGAACACCGGACGCGGCGGCGCCTTGTCGCACATCGGCTATCACAACCTGACCCGGCCAAAATCCTACCATCTGAAAATCGGTTAACGCCGGCTTGCCTTTCCGCCCTTGAGAATGGCTTCACGTAGCGCCATTGGACGAGGGAAGGCGACACCCGGCATCGCAAGTCCGAAGAGCAAAGGAGATCCCCGAATGCATGCCAACTGGTCCTATCCGACATCGATAAGGTTCGGGGCAGGCAGAATATCGGAGCTTGCGGATGCCTGCCGTACCGCCGGTATCCGCAAACCGCTGCTGGTGACTGACCGGGGTCTCGCAAGCCTTCCCATTACTGGAACGGCACTGGACATTCTTGAAGATGGTGGGCTCGGCCGGTCACTCTTTTGCGATGTTGATCCCAACCCGTCGGAAAAGAACCTTGAAGCCGGACTTCGGGTATACGCAGATGGCGGATTCGACGGGGTTGTGGCATTTGGAGGCGGCTCCGGCATTGATCTCGGCAAGATGATTGCCTTCATGTCGGGCCAGGCCCGGCCGATATGGGACTTCGAAGACATTGGCGATTGGTGGACTCGTGCCGACAGTGATGCGATTGCGCCGATTGTGGCGGTCCCGACTACGGCGGGAACCGGTTCCGAAGTCGGCCGGGCGTCGGTAATCACCAATTCACGCACGCATGTGAAGAAGATCATCTTTCACCCGAAAGTGTTGCCGACGGTGGTGATCTGCGACCCGGAACTCACGGTCGGCATGCCGCAGGCCGTGACGGCCGGAACCGGCATGGATGCATTTGCTCATTGTCTTGAGGCCTACTGCTCGCCTCATTATCACCCGATGAGTCAGGGAATTGCCCTCGAGGGAATGAGCCTGGTGGCTGCCAATCTTCCCCGTGCCTATCGAGACGGTAGCGATCTTGAGGCGCGGGCCAACATGATGAGCGCGGCGTCAATGGGCGCCGTCGCATTCCAGAAGGGCCTGGGCGCGATCCATGCAGTGTCGCATCCAGTTGGTGCAATCTACGGCACGCATCATGGCACGACCAATGCGGTTGTCATGCCTCCTGTGTTGCTCTTCAATCAATCCCGTATCGCCGGCAAGCTCGGGGCCGTTGCCGACTACCTGAAAATCGCGGGTGGGTTTGATGGCTTTTTCGACTTCGTTCTCGAATTGAGAAGCGAACTCGGGATACCCGTCAATCTGCGAGAACTCGGCGCAGAGGCGGACAGGATCGAGGAGATGGCCGGGATGGCAATCGAGGATCCGAGTGCAGGCGGCAATCCAGTTCCGATGGATTTCAGCAACACGGTTGCTTTGTATCAGCGCTGCTTCGATTGGGAGCGGTGACGTCCGGGGGGAGTCCGGCCAATTGTGCTGTTCAGAGAGAGGCCGCCAGCCGGGTTCCTTGATCGATTGCCTTCTTGGCATCAATTCCGGCCGCGCAATCAGCACCGCCAATCAGCCGGGGATTCCGGCCAAGTTTCTGAAGCTGACTTGCGAGCAGGTTTTCTGGTTCCTGACCGGCACACAGGACAACCGTGTCGGCGGGAACCAGGCGTGATTGGCCGTCCGGATCGGAAACATGGACGCCGTCGCTGTCGATGAGGTCAAACTTCACGCCTGAGACGAACTTGACATTCTGCATGCGAAGCGATGCGCGGTGAATCCAGCGCGTGGTCCGTCCCAGGTTGCGCCCGGGTCCCCCAGTGCTGCGCTGAATCATGGTCACATTTCGGCTGGCGGTTCTGTGCGACGGGCCGCCCGGTTCCAGCCCGCCTCTTGCCAGTTGCGGATCCGTTATGCCCCAATCGGACAGCCAGCCAGCAAGATCAACAGTTGAACTCTGCCCGTCCCGAACCAGAAACTCGCTGACGTCGATGCCGATGCCGCCTCCCCCTATGACCGCCACGGTCTCGCCGGCAGGTTCCTTCAGTGACAGCAGTTCCGAATAGGTGAGCACATTCGGGCCATCCTGGCCGGGTATTGCCGGACGGCGCGGCCGGACCCCTGTGGCGATGACAATTTGGTCGTAATCAAGCAAATCGCCGGGCGACGGCCGTGAATCCAACAGCAGTTCGACACCGCGCTCATGGAGCATGGTGTCAAACCACTCGACCAGCCCTCTGAATTCCTCTTTTCCGGGGACTCTCGATGCCAGGTTGAGCTGGCCCCCGATCCGGTCCTCCGCTTCATGCAATACGACCTTGTGGCCTCGCTCGGCCGCCGACAGGGCCGCGGCAAGTCCGGCGGGTCCAGCACCGACGACAGCAACCGAAACCGGCCTTGCAGCAGCCTCGAGCTCGAACACGGTCTCATTGCAGGCGCGAGGGTTGACTATGCAGGTCGCGATCTTGTCTTCGAAAGTATGATCGAGACAGGCCTGATTGCAGGCAATGCACGGAGCAATGGTCTTTCGTCGTCCTCCGGCAGCCTTGTTTACAAATTCGGCATCCGCCAGGAACGGGCGCGCCATGGATACGAGATCGGCGCAATCCTCTGCCAGTATCTGCTCGGCAATCTCCGGTGTGTTGATCCGGTTGGTGGCTACGACCGGGATCGATACGGTCCGTTTGAGTTTGCCCGTAACCCAGGCGAACGCCATGCGCGGAACGCAGGTCGCAATGGTTGGCACCCGGGATTCATGCCAGCCGATGCCGGAATTGAATGCAGAAGCGCCCGCCGCTTCAATGCCGTGCGCCAGTTGCTCGACTTCATCCCAACTGGAGCCATCAGGAACAAGGTCGATGACTGAAATCCGGTAGATGATCAGAAAATCATCTCCGGTTGCGAGCCGGGTGCGGGTTACGGTCTCGACCGGCAGCCGCATCCTGCCTTCGTAGGTTCCACCCCAACGGTCGGTTCTGCGGTTGGTCCGGGCCACGAGGAACTGGTTGATGAAGTAGCCCTCCGAACCCATGATCTCGACACCGTCATAACCTGCCTCGCGGGCGCGGCAGGCAGTCGCTGCCATGTCATTGATCTGCTTTTCGATTCCGGCATCGTCGAGTTCATGCGGCGTGAACTTCGAGATCGGAGAGCGGATCGCGGATGGGGCAACGCAATCAGCGCCGTAGGCGTAACGGCCGGCATGCAGAATCTGCATGACGATCCGGCCACCGGCATCATGCACGCGTTCGGTGATGACGCGATGACCACTGATGTCGCCGGGTGACTCAAGACCAGGCGCTCCGGGGAACACGGCGCCCTCACGGTTGGGAGCAATGCCGCCGGTAATGATCAATTCCACACCGCCACGAACTCTCTCTGCATAGAATTCCGCAGCGCGGTTCCAGTCGCCAGTGCGTTCGATCCCGGTATGCATGGAACCCATGACGAAACGGTTCGACATGGTGATGGGGCCCAATGCGATCGGGGAGAAAAGACGCGGATACTCGTTCCCGCTCATGCCAGCATCTACCGCTTCAAGGTTTCTTGCTTGCCGGCAGCCATTGCCCGGCTGCCGGGGCTGCCGAACGCCTTACAGATCCATATAGACGTGGCGTTCTTCGGAGGCGCCAGGGTGGGTCACCGCGCCATTGCGCGTCGCCCCGACCAACCGGGCGTATTTCCACAAGGCTCCCGATGCGTAGATTGTCTGCCTGGGGCCGCCCCACTCCTTGCGGCGTTGCTCCATCTCTCCATCAGTCAGGTCAACAGATATGGTGCCTGCCTTCGCATCAATCGAGATGACATCGCCAGTACGGATGAGGGCGATCGGGCCGCCATGCGCCGCCTCCGGTCCGACATGGCCGACGCAAAAGCCGCGCGTCGCGCCCGAAAACCGGCCATCAGTGATGAGCGCCACCTTCTTGCCCATTCCCTGTCCGGAGAGAGCGGCAGTGGTGGACAGCATTTCCCGCATTCCAGGACCACCTGCCGGCCCTTCATTGCGGATGACGATGACTTCGCCCTCTTCGTATTCCCGATCCTTGACTGCGGCGAAGGCGTCCTCTTCGCATTCGAAGACACGGGCCGGACCGGTGAACACCAGCTGCTCGTCGCTCATGCCGGCGACCTTGACGATGGCTCCCTCAGGAGCAAGGTTGCCCTTGAGGCCAACGACACCTCCCGTTTGCGAGATTGGAGTTTCGACCGGGTGGATCACCTTGCCGTCGGCCTCCCTCTCAACCATGTCGAGTTCCTCGCCCATGGTCCTGCCAGTGGCGACAACGCAGTCTTCGTGAATGAGTCCTACCTTGCGCAGTTCGTTGAGAACGACCGGCACCCCACCGGCCTCGAACAGGTCCTTGGCGACATAGCTGCCGCCTGGCTTAAGGTCCACGAAGTAGGGCGTGTCCTTGAAGATGTCGCAAACATCAAACAGATCGAATTCGATTCCAGCCTCGTGCGCTATGGCTGGCAGGTGCAGGCCGGCATTGGTGGAGCCGCCTGTACAGGCGACGACCCTGGCGGCGTTTTCGAGCGACTTTCTGGTCACCACATCCCTGGAGCGAATGTTCTTTTCCAGGAGGCTCATGATGGCGACGCCGGAGGCTTCGCAATACTGGTCCCGGCTCTCGTAGGGGGCGGGCGCGCCGGATGAATTTGGCAATGCGAGGCCGATCGCTTCGGAAACGCAGGCCATGGTATTGGCAGTGAACTGGCCGCCGCAGGCGCCGGCCGAAGGACAGGCAACGCGTTCGATCACGGCGAGCGCTTCATCCGACATCGTGCCTGCCTGGTGGCGTCCCACCGCCTCAAATACATCCTGGACAGTCAGATCCCTGCCATCAAGACGCCCCGGCAATATCGACCCGCCATAGATGAAAATGGAAGGCACATTCAGCCGGACCATCGCCATCATCATGCCTGGAAGTGACTTGTCGCATCCGGCAAGTCCGACAATTGCGTCATAGCAGTGCCCGCGCATCGTCAGTTCGACCGTGTCGGCAATCGCCTCGCGTGATGCAAGCGAGGACCGCATGCCTTCATGGCCCATGGCAATCCCGTCAGTGACGGTAATGGTCGTGAACTCCCGCGGTGTGCCCTTGGCTGACTTGACTCCGAGTTTCACCGCCTGTGCCTGCCGGTTCAGTGCGATGTTGCAAGGAGCGGCTTCATTCCAGCAAGTGGCCACGCCGATGAATGGTTGGGCTATTTCATTGTCTGTAAGCCCCATGGCGTAATAGTAGGAGCGGTGCGGCGCACGGGCTGGTCCAACGCTTACGTGCCGGCTTGGAAGTCCCGATTTGTCTTGCTTGTTGCTGGTCATGTTGGCTGGTCCTGCTGAAATTTCATCAGCGACCAAGTACTGCCTCGCGCCAACCGGTGCAAGCAAGCCCCGGCCAGAAAAGGGCATCAGCATCAATCAGGACCATGCTGCCAGCATGCGCGCCAACGGCTGGTGCGGTTTCGCCATCTTCTTCCCCTGGCCGCTACACGGCCGGCCAGAAACGAATTGGCAGCTTCAATTTGAGGTATGCCTAAGTTGATGGCCAGCGGAAGGCGGTCAGGAAGTCAGAATCTGCTGAACAATGGGGGCCTGTCATTACAGACCGTTTTATGTGGAAAACTGCAAATTTGTCTTTGTAGGAACTTGACACACTTTCGGAGTCCAACTCTATCGTTTGGCAGAACACGGCGAGTGGAATTCATCTTGCATGCCCGCACTCAACCTACACAGCAGAAGCTTGAGCATGCGCATGTGGTTCGAGCCCTCCTGGGAAGACGTTTCCGCCAGGGTTTGGCAATTGGGCACCTGCGGTTGGCCAAAATGACAGGCCTGCAGTGGTGTTCTGCGATCGGTCTGGCCGATACAAACTACTTTGGGATGCCGCATGAGTGCGGTCAGAAGCTGAACCCAATACGGCCAAGTCGCAGCAATAATGCCCGAGAGGGGTTGATAAGCACGATCCTGCTAAGGGCCAAAAACGGTATGGTCTCACACCCGGCGCGGCTTCGAGACTGGAATTTCGAAAAACACTCCAAGTTGTTGTTTTATTGCCGGTTCAAGGCCAAATTGTCGAAGGATTGTCCGTTATGCAGCCCGCTGCGAAGCAGCTTCAGTGATCAACTGCGCAAACGATCGTTGTTTCAGGAACCGATGACTCCGGCCGGGTTCAACGACCGGAACTCAGAGGTAAGCGCTTATGAAACCTTCGCTTAGGTCAAACCCAAAGGAGCAGACCGCCGAATGAGGCCGCCAAAGCCAAAGCGGTTGATCGCGTTCGGATGGTATGGCGGGAAATTCTCGCACCTTGATTTTCTTCTGCCGCTGTTTCCCGGCGGGGCCGAGCACTTCTGCGATGTGTACGGTGGGTCGGCTGCGGTTTTGATGAATGTCGGTCCATATCCAGTCGAGACCTATAACGATATCGACTCCGAAGTCGTCAATTTCTTTTCGACGCTGCGCAGCCAACAAGGGAAGCTCATAAAGGCAATAGCGCTTACGCCATTCTCACGCGAGGAGCTCAAGCAGGCATGCTCTAATGAGCAGGGCCTTTCGAAACTGGAGCGGGCTCGCCGGTTCTACGTTCGTGCACGTCAGACGCGAACTGGCTTGGCACAAAGGAGCAGTAAGGGAAGATGGGCTCATTGCGTGTTGACTTCACGCGCTGGAATGGCCGGGGCAGTATCCCGGTGGTTGGGTTCAGTCGAAGCCCTTCCCGAGATTGCACAACGGTTTCAGCGGGTCCAAATCGAGAATGCGCCTGCTCTTGAAGTGATAGCTCGGTATGACACCGACGGAACCCTCTTCTATCTCGACCCGCCATATGTCCATGCCGCTCGTAGCGATGTATCCGCCTATGGCCATGAAATGGCTGATGCAGACCATGAACAGCTCGCCGAGACGCTCCGGGTCATAAAGGGCCGCGCCATAGTTTCGGGTTACCGCACCGAACTCTATGAACGGTTGTTTCGAGGCTGGAACCGTGTCGATGCACCGGTGCGCTTATGCCACTCTGTGCGTGCTCCGCGGCAAGAGTCGGTCTGGATGAACTTCTAATGGATGGCCGTCGATGCCTTCATAGAGTTAGACGCCGGGCAAAGCAGGTTGGCGGGACATTGGGCCGATGTTCGTGGGAATTGGATCCAACAAGTACTGCGTTAGATTCACAAGCAAGCTGTCCTTCAGCGTCCTTATTGTCTTCACCTTCTACGCTTAGGAAGACAGGACCAAGGAATTGAGATCAGAGATCAAGAAGTGGGACGACGGGGATTTCCTTGAGCTGATGATCATCGATAGATTTGTTCCCCCGTCTGGGATGAAAGACAGGTCGGCGCTATTGCCTGATGGATCCCTGATGATTGATCCAGCACCGAAGGGAGTCAATTTCCATCAAAGAGTCATACAGCAATAGGCCAACGCCAAGCGCCAATCTCGACATGTTGCAGTGTCAAGCAGAAGCGAAAACTGAAGGGCTCATCCCCAACCTGCTTACCAGGAACGCATAACCTGCGTCGGAAATCGTTAGCGATCGGTCATCCCGTGATCGAATGACATGATTTCGTTCGATCATCCTCGCGCAAATCGCGGCGCCAAGTGCACCTGCGACATGAGGCAGCCGTTCTGTCCAGTCCAGACAGCGCGGACAGAGGCGGCGTTTCCGGGATCTTACCTCGCCCAGATCAATGCCGAACTCCCTGTAGACCGGATGCTGAAAATCTGGAAGCAGGTAGCTGTCCCTTTCAAGCGTCAGTGCGCCCAATTCGACCAGTCTCTTGGAAATCGCCACGCCGACCTGTCCTGCCAAGTGATCGTAACAGACCCTGGCCCTCCTCAGTTCCAGCTTGACGCTTCTGCGGAACTCCTGGACGTCGCCTGTGGGAATGCTGGTTGAAACATGCTCGACAAGCGATGCCACCTCTTCGTCATACAACTCGTAATAGTGAAACCGTCCGCACTTCCGCCTGAAGAGGAGCCCTGCATTCACCAGTTCGCTGAGATGGCTGGAGGCCGTCTGGTTGGTCACATTGGCATGCCAGGCAAGCTCCTTGGCTGGCAGTGCCACGCCCCCCATCAGAGCCTGCAGTATTGCAACCCGGCTCTTGTGACCAAGGGCCTTGCCGAATTTGGCAAGGGGCATTTCGGTTCCCTGTAGATCATCTGCAGGATGAGCCTGAGAGTTCGTGCAGGCGGTACGGAAGTTGGCGTCATTCATCGCATCAAGGCCCCAATCAGCGGTCTTCTACAGTAGCTGACGCCTGTATGGCGACTGCTCCGTGAATTTGGTCCTTGTCATTCCTGTTCCAGTACCGGTTCGGATTGTCGGCAGAACTGATTCCGGCCAGGTAGTTCCATTTCTCGGCAATGGATATCGTTGGTTCCTCATGCACATGATGCCACGCAATGCACCGAAGGGCGGCCTTCAGTGACTCTGTGTCATGCGGTATCGCCAGCACGATCTCTGCCGATGGAACCTCTCGCACTACCTCTTCTGCGCCGCCGTGAGCACCTGCTTCGTTCCTGAACCGTGTGGTTCCGGATCTCCTCACATACATACAGTGGCTATAGGCCCCTTGGATCAGCTCAAGATTGGCTTGCACTGCTGTGATCAGTTCGTCGAGCGAAGCCTCGGGTGTCTGCACCGTGATTTCCCATTTCTTCACGAGCGAAAACTCGGAACAGCTGATCAATTGTTCATCCTGAGGCATGTTCAAGAATCCTCAACAAATGAGCTGATCATCGTGAGCACTGCTGACAGGCCGTGTTTTGTCATCCGTGTCAGTCATTTTCGGCCCGGCTGTCAGAGGCGCCCGGCAATGCACCCGATATCCCGGTATTCTGGATGAAGCGGATTTCCGAAGAAGTGCCGGTGTAGCGTGATTGCGTCCCATTGAATTGCAAGATGCCTGGGTCATGGAAGCCGTGCTTTCATTCGTAGACCATCAAGAGACATCGGCCCGGTGGTTGGCGGTTGACTGGGAGTGCCCTTTCGTTTGCAAGGACCGGTCGGCTGCTTCTTTTGGATGCTTGCTGGAATGAGCAATGTAGATGGCTGCAACCGCGAGTATGATCGTTCCACCAACCAGCACAGGGAGGCCCATTGCCTCTCCGAAGAGTAACCAAGCCCACACGGGGGCCAGTGGAATCTCGGTCAGGCCCACAAGTGCCGCAACCAATGCGGAAACCCGCTTCACTCCGATCAGGTAGACGCCGAAGCCCACGCCTACATTCAGGACGCCGTAAAGAAGCAACCAAAGATAATCGTGGGAATTGGCTTGTGCGAAAGTGGCAAACGGGGCGGTGGCCAACGCACCCAGAAAAGCCGAGAGATACGTTGCCTTGCTGCTGTCAGCATCCGGGAAGAACTTCGCTGCGACGGTCAGTGAAGCCATAAAGAACGTCATACCGAAAGCCAGCAGGAGGCCCAGAAAACTCGAGGACAGATCGTTGCCGGCCAGGATGAGGGCCACGCCAGCGGCCGACAGCAAACAACACACGAGTGAAACGGTATCTGCCCGAGCTCCCAGAAAAATCAGGGAGAGAATGAAAGTCACGAGCGGCATCGTACCATAGATGAACGCCACATTTGCGATCGTGGTGAGGAAGAACGCGGAGATGAAGCATATCATTCCCGCCGTGGAGAGAACCGCAATCACCATCTCTCCCAGCGAGAAAGTGAAGGCCAAACGGACATTCGTGGTTCTCTTTGCGGCCATCGCAATGGCGAGTATGCACAACCCGCCAAACAGTGATCGCCAAAACAGTGTCGTTGGAATATCCGTGGAAACCACACGCGTGAACAGCCCGGCGGTACTCCACGACAACGCCGCAACCAGAACGAGCAAGATACCCACTCCATCTGAACTGGACATTTCCCGAAGTTTGATCATGCGGCAATTGCGACGGCCAATGACGTACAGCGGCCGGGCAACCTATTCCGCAAGCCCAGTCGATCCAATCTGAATCGCTTCGACCTTCATCGAACCGTGTACCCCGGTCCGCTCGCCATCCAGGTTTTTCAGGTGGTTGCGTGTTCGATTGCCGGCCAAGGCAAGACCGTTCGACCAAAGTCGATTGCTGGTGTCGGATTTGGCGGGCGATAACGGTAGGGTGGCAAGCAGCCATTGCAGCCCTGCCGCCTCTGTGCGCCGGACGACTGCGATTGCGAAACCATGGCTAAGACATCAGGGCAAGGCTGGATAGAACGCAAGACTGGATCGGGATGAAGCAGCCAATCACTCGCAGGGACTTTACAGGCAATTGGCAGAAGGCAACTGTCGGCGGCAGTGCGTCCTGCGCCGGGGGCCTCTGACAATTCAGATCACCATGCAATGCTGCTTCGTCTCTTCGGGAAACAACGGGTACACGGTGAAACGTCCGGGTGACTGGGGTACATGAACTGCGGCACTGGGATCATGGTGATCCTGGCGATCTCATTCATTTGCCGCCATGGCGGTTGCCCAGTCGGTCAATGATCGGACAGCTCGGCCGTTCGTCGCCATTACAGGCGTCGACGAGAAGCGAGAGTTCGTCCCTCAGAGACTGCAGTTCACGCTGTTTCCTTGAGATCTCGTCCAACCTCCGGGTTGCGATATGCTTGACGTCGGCGCTCGAACGATTTCGGTTTTCGTACAAATCCAGCAATTTCCGGCAATCGTCGATCGAAAAGCCGAACTCACGCGCCCGCCGAACGAACACAAGCTTCCGCACAGCACTGTCATCGTATGTTCTGTAGCCCGATGCCGAGCGGGACGCCGCCGAGACCAGCCCGATGTCGGCATAGTAACGGATCGTCTTGACTGGCAGGCCAGCCGCCCTTGATGCCTCGGAAATCCTCACAGGCTCTGCCCCTTGACCCTCCAGTAACTGGAGACCCTATTGTCGTGATACCAACGAATCAAGAGGTATCTGGATGACAGTTGTCTCGGTGAGAAGCGCCACGGACTGGCGATGCCGGCACACATGGCTCCGCGCGTCGAAGAACACAGCGTGGTGTCTTCTGGGTTGTGCGATAGGTGATTTTGGAACCATTGCCTACTTTCAGTTCACCGGAATTGCCTGGCCGACCCTGGCGATCATGTCCCTGGCCATGGTGAATGGGATATTGACCTCAATTGCTCTGGAGACTGTGATCCTGGCCCGCCAGATGGACTTGCGGACCGCCTTTCGCACAGCGATTGGAATGTCGTTGATCTCCATGATTGCGATGGAGACCGTAATGAACGCGGTTGACTGGATATTGACAGGTGGCGCCAAGCTGACCTGGTGGGTCATTCCCCTGATGCTGGCAGCGGGTTTCGTGACACCGTTGCCCTACAATTACTGGAGACTGAAGGTGCTCGGCCGGTCATGTCACTGAGGTTGACCGTAACGCCGGCTGACCTGGCCACTCACCATGGCACGGGCCCGCCTGCGTGCCGTGCCCGGCGTTCAATGGACTGCATTCACCAGTGGCTCCGGCCCGGAAAGCATGCTGCAAACCAAGGGATGGAGAGGCCACGGTAGCGGAGCCAGAATTCCGCAAGCGCCTGAACAACCGCAGCAACAAGGGAGGGATCAACTGTGAAAGCTGCAATTCTTGCGGGACTGCTTGTTCTTTCTCCGCAGTCCACAACCGCTCATTCTCCACTCATCGACAGTGCGCCGGAAAACGGCGCAGTCGTGACTGAGCGGCCGTCGTCCATTGCTGTGACCTTCGAAAACAGGATCCGCCTAACTCGGGTCCGGATGACGCATGACTCCCGAAGTCCGGCTGATCTTGATCTGGAGGGCTTCAAGGAGTTCGCTACACAGTTCGAGTTGCCGCTTACCGATATGGAAAGCGGCTCATACCAAATCGAATTGCGCGGCCTTTCAGAAGATGGCCATGCCATGCGAGCGACCCTGGAATTTCAGGTAGAATAGACTGTGCCGGAAATCTGGGATCTGGTGGCAATCTGTACGCGGATTGCGCTCTATCTTGGTATTCTGGGAAGCAGCGGCTTGGTGATTGTGCGATTGGTGTTCCGCCACGAAACACAAAGTCTACATGCAGTCATGGTACGGCAGACAGCCGCCTTTGCGATACTTGGCTTGCTCGCCGCCTTCCTGACCTTCGCCTTGCTGGGAGCCGAATTGACCGGCGACCGGTCGGGCATGACTGATCCCGAAATCCTGGGTCTGCTTTGGCAAACGCAAGTAGGCACGGCTCTCATTTGCCGTGTTGCCGGTCTTGTTCTCGCCATTGCAGGGTTATGGCTGACCGGAGTTGGTTTCCCAGTTGCCGCAGTTGGAGTTTTGCTTGCGCTCTGGTCGGTCTCCATGGTCGGGCATGTTTCGGCATTGGGAGTGCTCTGGCTCGAACTGCTCTTGTTGCTGCATCTTGCCGGGGCTGCTTTCTGGGTCGGGATCCTCCTGCCTCTACGCGCTCTTGCTGGAGACCCGGCGAAACTTGCCCTCGCAGCCAGCCTGGGGCATCGGTTCGGGCACATTGCTGCATTTGTTGTACCGTTGTTGGTTGCCGCCGGCATCGTCATCGCGTGGCAACTGTTGAACGGCTTGGACAACCTGTTGTCGACACAATATGGGCTGACGTTGCTCGCGAAGATCCTGGCGGTCAGCTGCCTGCTCGCGGCAGCGGCAGCCAACAAGTTCCGTTTTGTCCCTGCCTTGAGGGCAGGTGACACCGCCGCCGTCGGCGCATTGCGGCGGTCAATTTCCATCGAATGGGCATTCATTCTTCTTGTTCTTGCCGCGACCGCTTCCTTGACCAACCTGCAAGGCCCCGCATAGGCGAGCCGTTCATGGACAGGGCAGAATTGCTGGTCTTCCCGGCTGTGCTGAATGAACCTCTCCATCACAACAAGGTCCGCAACCATGCATGCGCTGCTCAGCAGTGCTGCTTGAGCATTGAGGTTGAGGACAATGGAGCCTTGCAGGAGCTTGCAGGGACGAAAAGACCGTCCCCGGCGCTTGGCACTGGTCCAATGGCCCGGCGGGTGCGGCGGCGTCTCGCAACAAGTCAGGCAGACTGGCGCAGCCTGGTTACACTTGCCGGGCACCTCCGGAACTCAATGGCATTCACAAGTGAGCTTTGGGGAGGCTGTATATTACGGTGCACGCCGGGTTGATGCAGAGTTGGAGGCACGGGCCGACCAAATGGCCATCAATCACTTTGCTGCACATGGCTATTGATTTGCGGCAGTACGCATTGACTGGGCGGCGCAACAGTCAGGCTTCGTGGCGGTGCCTGAAGAGTTCCCAGTTCAGCCGCGCGCGCACACCGAGATCAAGGAACGGCCGTGGCGGCAACTGTGATGGCTCGCCAAGGCTCTCCATGTCGGCGATCAACGGATTGTCGTGTCCAGACGCCATTTCAGCTGCCAGGAGGCCTCCTGCCGTACCCTTGGTGACACCTACCGCGTTCTGGCAGACAGCAGCCCAGACGTTGTCCGCGACCTGGCCGAAGCCAGGGGCAGAGTTTCGTGAAAGGCAAACAAATCCTGACCAACTGTGCTCCATGGTGACGTTGCGAAGCATGGGAAATCTCTCATCGAACAGGCGCTTGTGGCGCGCCATCGCCGATTGCTGTGCCCTCGAGTCAAAGCGCTGGTTTGGGCAGAAGTCGATCCCGTGCCGTATGAGTATCCGGTGATCGTTGGTGTAGCGCATGGTAATCCCGGCGAAGGCGTTGGCCGGGGTCAGCCCCCAGGGCCGTTCAACGCCGAAGGCAGCCTGCTCGTCTTCAGTCAGCCGGCGGGTGAGGCTGGCCAATGCCACGAATTGCAGGAAGCGTCGCTGATAGAAGCCGAACTGTTCGGCAAAACCGTTCGCCGCCATGATCATGCGCGGCGCCCGCAACTGGCCGCCAGGGGTGGAGAGCCTGATTCCGTTCAGGTTCTCGTATTCGGTCACGGGCGAATTCTCGAACAGGCTGACATTATCGGGCAGGGATCGGGCAAGGCCGCGGGTCAGAGCGGCAGGGTTCATCAAGCGGCCGCCTGGAGTAAACACGGCAGCGGTGAAGTGCGGGCTTCCGATACGGCGCCTCAACTCGTCGCCTTCAATCCACTCGAATGGCTCCCCCAGCGCTTCAAGTTCAGCGGCGAATGGTTGCAGGACCTCCCTGGTGCCGCGTGGTGACACGGCGGCATGATACTTGCCGTCCGCCGACCAGTCGCAATCCAGCTGGTGGTGCTCAACCGCTGTGTCGAGGTGGGCGATTGCGGCCCGGGCAATGCGCATGAAGCGGTGAGACCCCTCGAGTTCCTTCAGGGATGAGCCCACATTGTGCGGCAGGTCGATCGCAAAACCCGAATTACGGCCCGAGGCGTTTTCGCCGATCTCTCCTGCGTCGATCAAGCCGATGCGCTGGTTGGGGTGCAGTTCTGCAAGGCGCCTTGCCGCTGCAAGTCCAGCATATCCTGCTCCCAGTACGATCCAGTCCACTGACACATTCCCCGACAAGGGCGGATTGGGTGTGCGGGGAGCCAGTTGGCGGCTCCAACCATTGGTTTCGTCGTTTTCCGGAAGGCGCTTGATCTTCATCCGTCGGCTCCATTCCAGTCGGCGGGGTGGATGGCATAGAACACCAGTGCGTCCCTTGACCGGTATCGCAGTTCAGTGCCCTTTGGCAGCCACACGCAATCCCTTGGACCAGCCTTCAATGTCCCATTGGCTACCTGAATGCTGACTTCGCCTTCCAGAACCAGCAGCACCTCGTCATACTTGACTGTCCATGGAATGTCGGCGTCCCTGAGCCGGGCAAATCCGGTTCCGAGTTGGGTGTCATCGGCCGTTCCGCAGATTTCGGCAATCTCCGCCTGATCGCCATAGGCAAAACGCGGCAGAAAGCGGGCCTCCTCGAAGGGGCAAACCCTTGGCTGTGTAACGGTCAATTCGTCCTCCTTACCCGATTTGACCGGAACCTTACTGGCGTGTATTGAACAATACAACCCTGTATGGAAGGTGGTATGGCAACGCTGCGCAAAGTTGAGCAAGGACGGCTTGCACGGGAGGACTGGGTAAGTGCTGCCATTGAACTTCTGATCGAAGAAGGTGTGGAAGCGGTCCAGATTACCGACCTGGCCCGCAGGTTGAACATCACCCGTGGCAGCTTCTATTGGCACTTTGAAGGGCGGGACAGCCTTCTGCAAGCGTTGGCTGCTGAGTGGAGGAACCGCAATTCAGGAGTCATGTTGAGTGTTCTCGAACCAGTCAGAACACTGGATGAAGGCATCCTGGCCATTGTACAGCTATGGGAGGGCGCCAGCGGGTTCGATCCGGGCCTCGACCGCGCGGTCCGGGAGTGGGCGCGGCAGTCCGATTGGCTCGCTCCACTTGTCAGAACCGAGGATGATCACCGTATTGAAGATATTGCGGCGTTTCTGAAGAAATGGGGGCTTCCGGCAACCGAAGCTGATGTCAGGGCGCGCATCCTCTATTTTACGCAGATTGGCCAGGATATGCTTGGCGCCTCTCCTGATATGGCAATTGATGTTGATCGTGTGAACGCCTGGTTCAAGTGCATTGCCGGGCGGCGGCCTTCATCCGCTGTTGCCAAGGCTTTGGTCGAAAGTCACGGAAGGCCGGGGAAATGAGCAATCAGCGAAGGGGAGGGCGACGGGCCCGCCGCCAAACCGTGGCGGTCAAGAGTTTTGACGCTGCATGGCGGAACTGGAAAAACCCGTATGCTCCGGTTCGACAGTTGTCCGACGATGAAGTCGAGGCGATCCACGAAGCATCCCTGAAAGTACTGTCGGATATCGGCATCAAGGTACTGAGCCCCCTTGCCCGCGAAATCTACAGCAGGGCCGGCATGATGGCGAAGGACGAAATCGTCAGGTTCGATCCCGGCCTCGTGGTCGAACTGATTGCAAAGGCGCCCTCAAAGATCACGCTGAAGGCCTGGGGCAAGGATCGTGACGTGACAGTCGGACACGATCTTGTGGGTGTTTGCACCACAGGCGGCACTCCCAATTTTTCCGATTTGCAGAATGGCCGGCGTCCCGGCACTCTCGAGACCCTGAACACGTTCTGCAAGCTCGCACAGTCATTCGACGTCATCCACATGATCGGCCCCTTTGTGGAGCCGCAGGACATTCCCACGAATATCCGCCACCTTCACATGACCCGCTCGGCAGTGACTTTCACCGAGAAGGTGCCGTTCGTGTTTTTTCGTGGCACGGAGGCCGTGGCCGATGCATTCGAGATCATCCGCCTCGCCAATGGTGTCACGGAAGAGGAGTTTCAGGCAGATCCCTACTGCTATGCCGTGGCAAATTCCAACTCGCCCCTGGTACTGGATGGCCTGATGTGCAAGGGCATTATCGACGCAGCGAAGGCCGGACAGATGATGATCCTGACGCCATTCACCCTGTCAGGAGCAATGGCGCCGGTTTCAATCGCCGGGGCGTTGGTGCTTCAGAATGCAGAGGCGCTTGCCGGACTTTCACTTTCACAGATTGTGCGGCCGGGCGCTCCGGTGAGCTATGGGAGCTTTACCAGCAATGTGGACATGCGAACCGGCTCGCCCGCCTTCGGAACACCCGAATATTCGAAGGCGGCATTTGCTTCCGGGCAGATGGCGCGCAGATACGGGCTGCCCTTGCGATCGTCCGGTGTGACGGCATCGAACGCGCCTGATGCGCAGGCGGCCTATGAAATGCAAATGTCGCTGTGGGGGGCGCTGCTTGGTGGAACCAATGTGTTGCTGCATGGTGCCGGATGGCTGGAGGGCGGGCTGACAGCATCTGCGGAAAAATTCATCCTCGATGTCGAGATGCTCCAGATGTTTGCCGAATTGTTCAAACCGCTGTCAGCAACGCCCGATGACCTTGCACTGGACGCAATCGCTGATGTCGGACATGGCGGGCACTTCTTCGGCACCGCCCACACATTGGAGCGCTACGAGACAGCCTTCTATTCGCCGCTCGTCTCAGACTGGAGCAACTTTGAGAACTGGACCGATCGCGGCGGTGAGACTGCAACAACCCGGGCGAATAGCATCTATCGCCAGACAGTTGAGCAATTCGAACTTCCGCCAATGCCTGCCGACCGGCTGGAGGCCATCGACGCATTCATAAGCAGGAGAACCGAAGAAGGCGGCGCCGACATCCTCCGCTAACTGCTTCGGGATCATTCCGGAGTATTCACCAATAACCTTGCTGAAGAAAATGCGCCTGCAGCGGATTGCCGGTCCTGGAATGGTGGACCCGAAGGAATGGGCCATCAGTGAACAGCCGCAGCAGAAGCACCTTCTGGTTGTGCAGAAGGTTCCAGCCCTTGTAGGGTTTACCGGCGCGGTGTGCGGTGCTTTCGGACAAACCGGCAATGCCTTGCCGTGCGCCAAGCTGAACTGAGAGGAGTGCTTTCATGTTGAGACGCATGTTGGCGATTGCAGCAATAATCGCCAGTCCGGCCTTTGCAGAAGAGTTGCCACAAGCCATTGAGTGCTACCAGCAAGGGTCAAACGCAGAGGACATTGATGCATACATGTCCTGTTTCACCGCGGATGCGGAAATGATCGATGTGTCGCGAACGTTTACCGGGCAAGACGCAATTCGCGCATGGGCGCTGCGTGAAGTCATTCCGAACGGTGATACGTTTGCGCACCGGGAGATACTCGAGTCGGACGAGGGATATGCCAAGACCGAGGTCAAATGGATGAGTTGGGTCGCGCACTACTCGTACTGGTGGGATGCGGACGGGATGATCACCCGGATGTCCCTGCAATACGCGAATTGAGGTCCGAACATGAAGAGACGCGCACTCGTGACCGGAGCAAACAGGGGGATTGGCTTCGCAACCGCGCATGGCTTGGCGAAGTTGGGGCATGATGTTCTGGTAGCTGGGCGGGATCTTGACGCTGTCGAAGCAGCGGCGGCGAAGATTGGAGGCACACCCGTATTGCTGGATGTCAGCGATCCCGAAAGCGTGGCGCAACTGGCACAGCGGCTTGATGGTGTAGATATCCTCGTAAACAACGCAGGTGTTCTCGGGTCAGGCGGCGTTCTGGACTGTATCGAAGAATGGGAAAGAAGCATGTCGGTGATGGTTGAAGGTCCATTCCGGCTCATGCACCATTTCGTTCCAGGCATGATCGACCGCCGATATGGAAGAGTTGTGAATGTGTCGTCCGGGTGGGGAGCTTTTTCGGACGGGATAGGCGGACCGGGTGCATATGGAGTCGCAAAGGCCGCCCTGAACGCCCTTACGGTTTCGGCCTCGCGAGGCTTGCGTGGCAACGTCAAGATCAACACCATGTGCCCGGGTTGGGTACGAACCCGGATGGGGGGCATGGGCGCAAACAAGTCACCCGAGGAGGGAGCAGATACGGCAATCTGGCTCGCTACGCTTGGCAGTGACGGCCCGTCCGGTGGTTTCTTCAGGAACAGAAGGCAAATCGACTGGTAGCAACGCGAGTTCTCAACCAGGCCGGCTCTACCGCCCGTCCGGCGATGCGCCTTGCGAGGCCAATCACAAAGCCGGAGGTCAACCATCGCATGTGAGTATTGGCTGCCGGATCTGAAGCAAAACCGGCAATACGGCCTCGGAGTGAACGGACCAAGCTCCGGCGCCCAGGCAAATTGAGCAGCATTCTGGATGGCCGATAGTACTGCTTCACTGAGTGGCGTTTCCGGCGGTCCATTCCTGTAGTTCCCGGCCCGGTAAGGTCCCGCGTTTCCGATACTTCTCATTGTTACCATGCCGCGGCTGGCCTTGATCCGCAGACGTAGTGAGTTGACGTGACGGGCAGGTCACAAGCTGGCTGCCCGGTCGTTTGAGGGTGTGACCCCGAAGCGCGACCGGTATGCACGGCTGAACGCGTCCTGGTTCTCGTAACCGCATTCGAGAGCAATATCGCCGACCTGCAAGGTTGTATTCCGGAGCATGTCCCGGGCGCGCGCCAGGCGAAGGTTCACATAATAGGTCGTGGTCGAACAGTGCAGATACTTGCGGAACTGCCGGTTGAGTTTCCAGACCGGAAGGCCAATCCGGTTGGCGATTTCCGAGACAACTATCCCGCTGGATGAATGCGCCTCCATGATCGAGACCGCATCACGAACCTCGGATGGAATGCTCAGCGGTAACGGAGCTGGTTGCCAATCCTGCATGGGCGGCCGGTAGGTTAGGACTTCCGAAACGCGCCTCGCAACCCTGTTGCTTGTGAAATGACCGATCAAGGCAAGGGTCATGTCGAGAGTTGCCACGCCCCCTGCGCTGGAAAACCGCGGTGGCGAGAAGTCGAACAAGCGATCAATGAACAGGCTGCCGGGAAACTGGCGCTGGAAGCCGGCAATGGCCTCGGGATGCACTGCTGCCGGGCGAACATTGAGCAATCCAGCCTTGGCAAACACCGATGCGCCTGTGTCTACGCAACCAAGAAGACACCCCTGAAGGTCCAGCCTGCGGAGCCATGAAAGCGTGGCATCGGTCGCCGACCGATCCGGCCTGTAGGAAGCAAGAAGGATTGCGGAGTCGGGCGTGGCACGGGGGAGTGCAGTTGTCTCCAGAGGGATCCCACTTGAGGACAAGCAAACGCCTCCCTTATCGGACGCGGCATGCCAACGGAACCGTTCACTTCCCAATTCCCGGTTGGCAACCCGCAGCGGCTCGGAAATCAGTGTGAAGGACAGAACAGGGAAGCCATCGGAGATATGAACGCAGATGGAAGTCATCAAGATTTGTCATTTGATGTAAAGAAGCTGTCCCCTGATAACAAACAAGCGACCGGTCCAACACCTAAGATCAGTGCGCAGACCCGGAGAAAATACGCATGATCGATCTGGAGCCACTACCGGAAACGCCGGACTTCGAGCATTGGCCTATTTCCGAGACACCGGTGCATGCAGCCATCGAAAGCGGTGCGCTCGCCGTCACATGGTCTGACGGGGCCATCAGCCGGTACCATCCGTTCCTGCTCGCAGAAAATGACCCGGCGCCGGACACATTGAATCCTCATTCGCGGGAAACCACGCTTTCGCCCTTGGATCTGCCGGCCGATCTCAGGGTATCGGATGCGACGATCAGCACAAATGGGGCAGTTGTTGTCCATTGGTCCGGCTGCCGTAGGCCAAGCCGGTTTCACCCTGGTTGGCTTCGGGGCAACGGCTGGTTTGAAACCGAGCAACCGAGTCAAGGTCCAGTACTCTGGAAGGGGGCAGACCAACCGGAGCCGCCGACCTTTGATGGCTCATTGGCATTGTCCGATCAAGGAGTATTCCTTCAATGGCTCAAAGCTCTGCGGGACTACGGCGTAGCCCGGTTGCAGGGTTTGCCTGACGAGGATGGACTGCTGACACAGGTCGTTGAGCGGATCGGCCCTGTCCGGGAGTCTAACTTCGGGCGCATGTACACGCTGGAGATCAAGGACGACCCCGACAGCAATGCCTTCACACCTGATGCCCTTTTGCAGCATATCGATATGCCGACGCGGGAATGCCCCCACGGGCTCCAGTTCCTGTTCTGTCGCGCCAATACTGCTGTTGGCGGCGAAGGAATCTATGCTGACGGGTATCGCATCGCCGAAGATCTTCGGTCCGACGAACCGGAGCACTTCCTGGCGCTCTGTGAGATCGAGTGGACATACAACAATCGATCGAAGTCAACGAGTTATCGGGCCAGCGGGCCAGTGATCGAACGGGACCGAAGCGGATCGGTTGCCGGCATCCGTTACAACACCTGGCTTCGTGCGCCCTTGATGGCTTCGCTGGATGAACAGGACCGCGCCTACCGCAGCTACCGGTCCTTTGCTGCCCGTGCGCAGGATACGGAATATCAGATGAAGTTTGCCTATCGTCCGGGCGATCTGCTTGCATTCGACAACCGCCGGGTGTTGCACGGCCGCAATGGCTACGACGCCAATGGCGGTACCCGCTACATCGAAGGCATATACTCGGATCGGGACGATCTCTACTCAACCATAAGGACACTTGAACGCCGCATTGCGAAGGAGATCGACACGTGAACATCCCGGCCAACACCAACCCTGTTTCCTGTAGTGGCATTGAATGGCAGGCCCGCGTGGACCTTGCCGCTACCTTCCGCATCCTTGCCCATTACGGCATGTCGGATCTTGCCAATGGTGCCGTTGCCGCCCGGGTTCCTGATCAACCGGATCACTATCTTGTCCACCCTTACGGGATGTTCTGGGAAGAGGCGAAAGCCTCGGCCATGGTCAAAATCGGTCCTGATGGCAAGCCGGCTGACCCCGGGGGACCCTGGCTAAACGATGGCGTACAGAATCTCTGCAAGTGGATATTCGGGTCGCGGCCTGAGGTCATGTTCTTCGTGCATGGGCATGAAGAGGAGGTCATGGCCGTAGGGTCAATCGAGGACGGCCTCATGCCGCTGAACCAGCCTGCCATCTATCTCGGCAACATCACCGGTTACATCGAGTATGAATTCGACGAGGATGAGGCCTTCGGACAGCACTTCGTCCGGACTCTTGGCAATCACCAAATTCTCATCAGCCGAAATCATGGGTACTACGCGCTTGGAACGAGCGCAGCCGAGGCATTCTTCCGGGCATATTACCTGCGCCAGACCTGTTCGACACAGATCAAGACTCTGTCCATGGGACGCGATCTTCATCTGATAGATTCACAGAAGGTTGCTCGCTATCAGGATCAGATGGCGGTGTCGGAACACTACAACTACGATGGCCGTACCGAGTGGGCGGCGCTCGTTCGATTGCTTGATGGCCGCGGAAAGGACTACCGGTCTTGAATTGAAACAGGAAATCTCTTCCCTCAACCCAATTGCAATCATTGCGGATTGGCCACGGTGACGAGCGACAAGCTGCTGTGCTCTTCCGTATATAGCCACATGAACCGGCAGATCCGGGGGGGCCAACTTGAGCTACCAAGCACACCGAGTCTTGGCCGCCACATCTATCGTAAGGGTCGCAGGCAGTCTGGCTAATCCCGAACGCCGATCGCGCCCAGCGGGTCTTCGACCTAACAACTCAAAGCCACTATGGCCCGGTACGGTCGTCCTGCTTCTTTGAATTAGAGCGCCACCGCCTCACTTCACCTATGATCGGCACCATCAGGAAAATTATGGCCAAAACCAGAAACGCCAACGACAACGGTCGTGTGAAAATTGGCGTTATGTCTCCAGCTGTCGCACTGAGGCCGCTCCGAAGGTTCACTTCTGCCAATGGTGCCAAGATAAATCCAATGATGAATGGTCCCAGCGGTATCGAGGCGCGCTCCATGAAGAACCCTATCACGCCAAACGCCAACATTACCCACACATCCATCATCGTATTGTCAAGTCCGTAGGCCCCAACGATACAGAAACTAAGCACAACTGGCAGCAAATAGGCACGAGGCAGATACATAAGACGCGACATGAATCCAGCGCACGAGGCCATGATCCCAAACATAAAAAGGTTTGCAACGAGGCAAGCCACAATCATTGCCCATACAATGTCTGGATTGTTTATAAACAGATAGGGACCGGGCTGTATCGAGTGTATCATCAGGGCAGCGATCAAGAACACATCTATGACGCTGCCAGGAATCCCCATCGAAATGAGCGGTATCAATGCCCCTCCCACGGTGGCATTGTTCGCTGCTTCTGACGCCACAATTCCATGAGAATATCCGCGTCCAAAGCGGTTGGGTGTTCGAGAAGTGTTTTTCGCGACGGTATATGAAACAAGCGAACCGATGTTTGCGCCCACGCCGGGGAGTATACCGATCACCGTACCGATGACTGATGATCTGATGAGGTTGACGACCTGGCTACGATAATCGCGTAACGAAATAAGGATACTGTCCTTGATTGAATCGACGCGTTTGAGCTTTCGATCTATCTCAAGAACATCTTTGATAATCTGGCTGACGACAAATGCCCCCAAGAGCACGGGCATGAGCTTCAATCCACCGTTCAGTACGTACAGGTCCCAGGTCATTCGTGGCTGCCCGGAAGACGGGTCTATGCCTGGCATTGATACCAGGATTCCAAACAGCCCTGCGATTAGTCCCTTCAACATGGAGCCTTGGCTCACAGCTGCAATTAGCACGAGGGCGGAGAGAATGAGTGTAAAGTACTCGAAAGGGCCAAAACGTGTGGCCCAGATGGAGATCGGTTTTGCCATGGTGGCAAGCACAACCCAGGAGATCAGTCCACCGACTAGCGATGCAGAGATCCCAAGGCCGAGGGCATGTCCTGGCCGCCCTGAACGCGCCATAGGATATCCGTCAAATGTCGTCATGATTGACGCAGCCGTTCCCGGCATTCGCAGAAGCGTTGCCGAAATCAACCCTCCAGCGACAGAGCCGACGTACATTCCAATGATTAGCAACACTGCAGTCAAGGCATCCATGTAGTAAGTTAACGGCAGCGTCAGGGCGATCAGCATGGAGCCAGACAGGCCAGGTATCGCACCAATGGTTACGCCGAGGAATGTGCCTGCCAGCAGAAAGAAGAAGGGCCAAGGCGACGTAATCGCCACAAAACCGCCAATCAGAGACTCCATCATCGCAAGAATAGTTTCCCCATCACCAGGTTGGCAGATCAACAACCAGAATTTGCGTAAACAGATACTCGCAACCGAATCCGACCAGTATGCCAAGCAGCAGGCCCATCAAAAGCGCCCTTGTTCGACCTCGGCCGAGTAAGGCTACCAGTGCAAACACAAACAAGGCTGTCAGTACACCAAATCCGACAGCGCGTGAGGCAAGCACAATCACATAGATGATTGTCAAAGCCACTACGCCAAAGGCTGCCTCCGGGCGCTCTGCAAAGTCGGCTTCTTCGTTCTCGTCGTCGTGCGCAGTTCTGAGTTTTGTTGATAACAGAACTCTAGCCAGCATCCCAAGACTGAGCAAAAACAGTAGTACGGAAGTCCATTGCGGAACCGGGGCCGATCCAAGCGGATCAATAAGCCCCGGTGGCAAGTCATGCACTTCGGCAAGGACTGCCAGTGCAGTCCCCATAAACGCTATCGAGACCAAGAATTCCAGAATCTTCCGGCCACGAGACATGAGCAGCCCATTCCGCTACGGTCAGGATGCCCCGATCAATTCTGGTGCTCTATGGACGACAAGGGTCCTTCCAGAGTCTCCCACATCCAGACCATATACTCGCGGTATTCCTCATCCCGTTGAAACGTGGGCAAAAACCCCCTGCTATCGTAAAGGTCTTTTACGATCTGGGTGTCCGCTGCCGCCTGCAACGCGTCAGCCAGTCCGTCAATGGCTTCCTGCGGTGTTCCCTTTGGAGCCAGCCACCAGAAATCCGGACAGAATACAACATTGTATCCTTGCTCGGATGCAGTTGGGATCATTGGTATCCTCGGGTCGCGCTCAGGACCAGTAAAGGCAAGTGGACGAAGCGGCGCGTCGTCCGCAAAGTTGCCGTCGGCTCCCATGCTGTTGTTGATGATTTCCAGCGTGGTTTGCGTGCCGACGTCAATGTGCCCACCAACGAGCGCGGGAAAGACCTTCGTCCCTCCGCCAGTTTGAACGTGCCGGAAGCTGGCATCCGGATCGGAATTCTCCAGCAGGATCATCGTGATGTGGTTTTGACCTCCAAAGTTGACGCCGGAGAGCACGGGATCATCACCCTGGCGCGCATCTTCCATCAAGTCTTCAAGCGTATGATACTCAGATTCAGAACTGACTGAGATGTGATTGCAGAACCGGCCTGTCAAAGCGACAGGTTCGAAGTCACGCCAACCAAAGTCGATCGCTCCCATGGCTTCTGCACCCATCAAAGCGAGTTGAATGAGCAGGAACTCGTGGCCGTCGGGGTCGGCAACCATGACACGCCGGGACCCCACCGAGAAGTGGCCGCCGATATTGATGATCGTCATGGGCTGATCCAGGAGTTCGTTCTCGCTTATTGCACGCTCAAATGTGCGCGCAATCGTATCGATTGTGCCACCGACACCGAATGGAACGATGATCTTGACCGGCTCTTCCGGCCAATCAGCTACTGCTGGGCTTGCCAAAGCACAAGAGGCGGCAAATGCAGCCGCGCAGAGTTTCTCAATGTGATTCATCTGGTTGTCCCCCCTGAGAATCGTCTAGGCAAATTCGACGAGCCGCACTGTCAGAATTTGCCGCCAATGTGAAAACCACTCAGCTGCGGCATACATCGTCACTCAGCCGATGTTCAGCCAACACGCCACGATTGTCAAGTGCCGACAAAATGCTGGGTGCCATCGAGAAATTACTCACCGATTTTCGCCGCCTTCCGACTATTTTCAATCATGCCACAATGCCGTCGGGTCAATCCCTGCTCGGTATCCGGAAGTGATTTTACAGGCGGATTCTCTTCCGGGCTCCAAGAGTCAATTCCATTTCACCCTTGTTGACTCTACAATTCATCACTTGCAGATATGAAAGCCCGTTACTTGCATATATGAAAGTGCGAGAGAAAATGGTTGAGTGTTGCAGCAAGTGCCGATCTTGCGCAGAGTTGAAATCCACGAGCACTGTGCGCCACTGTTGAAATGGGCATGCCAACGTCGAGTAATCGCTGGCAAGCGCCCGGAAATGAGGAGTCACCCAATGACAGATTGCCCAAACATCTTGCTAATCGAAACCGATCAAATGGCAGCGTTTCCTCTTGAGTTCCAAAATCCCGGCGGCCAGGCGATTACTCCGAATTTGAGCGCTCTGGCAAGCGAGGGGATCGTATTCGAAAATGCCTATTGCAACTCCCCGCTTTGCAGTCCGTCCCGTGCGTCAAAATTCACTGGACGACTGCCAACCTCGCACCAGGTCTGGGGAAACGGCGCTGAGCTTTCGTCCCAGACGCCTACAATGATGCATTTTCTGCGATCGGCCGGTTATCGCACTGTCTGCTCCGGGAAATGCCATTTTGTGGGCGCTGATCAACTGCATGGGTTCGACCGAAGACTCACAACCGACATGTATCCCTCAAATTTTGACTGGTCGATTGATTGGGATCCCAAAGTGGCTCACCGACCGGGTACATCGGTCCAAAAGCTCTCCGTGTCTGGACCGTGCCGCACCAACAACCAAATACTTTACGATTCCGAAGTTCAATTCCGAACGATAGAGTTCTTGCGCTATGAAGCGCTCGCGCGATCCGAGTCCCCCTTCTTTCTGCATGTGTCCTACACTCAACCGCATGACTCTTATCAATCGGTTCCAAAGTATCTGGATCCATATAGAAGCAAGAATATTGAACTGCCCCGGCTAAGGTCAGAACCGATACCCAATCCGGTAACCGATTGGCTGGCTGTTCATCACGGGATCGATCAATTCCCGCCCTCAGAGGAACGGGTGAGAACGTCACGTGAAGCCTACTATGCCATGATTACCCATCTTGATGACTTCGTTGGCGAAATTGTGACCGAGCTAAAACTGCTGGATCTCTACGACAACACGCTCATCGTATTCACGAGCGATCATGGTGACATGATGGGCGAGCGGAACATGTGGTTCAAACGCACGTTTTGGGAACCCTCAGTCAAGGTGCCCATGCTGTTTCATCAGCCTTCCAAGCTGGCGCCCAGTCGCGTGAACTCGCCGGTGACGCTCGCTGATCTCTGCCCTACCCTGTCTGAAATTGGTGGCGCCAAACAGATGGTTGATCGCTGGGGAAGTTCCGATAGTGAAAGTTTCGCCTCGCTCCTTACGAAGGACGACGGTTCGTGGAGGGGTTCCGCGATCATCCAGTATTTTGGTCCCGGCATTGAGGCACCTTGGTTTGCGATCCGGGAGAAAAATCTCAAATACATCTATATTCACGAATGGGGTGGAATTCTAATCGATCTCGACAAGGATCCCTATGAGACCGAGAACATTGCTGATAATCCAGCGTATGCCGATATCGTCACAAGTATGCATGAGTCGCTGGTCGGTGATATCGACCTCCATGCCCTGACAGCGGTGGTGAAAGAGAACAAGAAGCAGAGGTGTTTTCTGCACGAATGTCTCGACGGCAGTCCGGGATATGCCTGGGATCATCAACCCAGGTTTGATGGCTCAAAGCAATATGTACGAGGCGGAATAAACAACCCGGTCACCTGCTGAGGATTGTACAGATCGTTGACGAGTCCGAACCGGGTAACCCGGCACGTGCAGGTTTCGAGTGATCTGGATCTCCAAAGTGAGTCAACTTCGATTTCACTCGGGATGTTCGGTTCAAGCGAACCGACAGAGTTTACCCAAGATCCTCAGAGTGGGCGGCGCCCAAGCGAGAATGTCTGACCGGTTGGTCCACCCACAGGTCGCGATGCCACGTAGAGGGCAAGCTCAGCCACTTCATCGGGGTGTTTGACCCTTTCCTGTGGCGGGAAACCGGGGGGAAGTTCATCCCTAAATTTTTCCAAGACCTGTTCGGGAGTCCAACGTCCTCCCTCGCCATCCCGGTTGAAGATATCGGTGGCAACCGGACCTGGGATAATGTTGTTAACATCGATGTTGCGGTGCCAAACCTCACTTGCCAGGCATTCGGTGAAAATGTGCAGTCCCGCCTTGGATACGACATAGGCGCTTTGCTGACCCACTCCGCGGAGACCCATGCCCGAGGACATATTGATGATCTTGCCACCATCGTTGATGTGTTCCAGCAGAAATCTAGTCATCAAGTAGACGCCTCTAATGTTGATCTCGATGGTTCGCCACCAAGTGTTCGGGTTGCTATCGGCAACCGAGACTCCGTATTCCAAATCGACTCCTGCATTGTTCACCAAGATGTCGATCGTGCCCAGAGCAGCAGCCACTTCAGAACAGACCGTCTCGGTCGCACTGGGGTCCGCCAGATCCACCAAAAACACGTGACAAGACACGCCTTCTGATCGGGCAAGTTCTGCAACTTGACTGAGTTCGGTCTCAGTACGTGCCAGAATCGCCAAGTCCGCACCTGCCTGCGCAAATTTCTGTGCGATTGCGCAACCAATCCCACGCCCAGCTCCAGTGACAACAGCCGACTTCCCGGCCAGCGGTCTATTGTCAGACATGTCTCTCTCCCATTATGCCGATGTGTTCAAATGCCGTGGTAGCCCCTCTGGACTCTAGTCTTAAGTTCTGAGTGAATAACGCCGTATTGTGCCGTATTTTCAGAGGTTTATCCTGAATCCGATTTTGACTGTTCTGCCTACAATACTGTGTCTGCGATCAGATGTCCGGGATTGTTTTCAGGTAGTTAAGTGCTTTCCTCTGTACCTGGTTTGGTGCGGTTGCCACGGTGATGATCGGTAAGTCCTGAATTCCCCGTAACCTTCATTGGTTCAGGGTAATGGCGGAGAGGCAGGCCGGGAGCGTCTTGAAACTGTGAACCGGGGCTCCGTCATTGGTCCGTCCACGAGAGCCGGACTTTCGTTTCACCGCCTCCAGGGGTTTTGCTGGCTTGATCGTATCCCGTGTCAGCTGCGCCACTACTAGATCAAACCGGCAAAGAGCATCGGTGCCCAGACTTTCCGCATGTGCCACTCGACATAGCAAACATGCACAGGAACACATGTGCCCGCACCCGGTCGGCGAGCCGGTGACGAACCAGCCGCACGTCGAGATCGACGGTGTTCGAGCAACGGAATGCCCGTTCAACCCTGGCCGGCCTTTTGTATGAGCGCGCGCAGTCAGCGGCGGCCATGTCCTCTTTCGGGAGCGATTTGCGGATGACGTAGATCCCGTCGAGGGCTGTTTCCTGGCGGATTTTCTCCTGGTTCCGCCAGAAGTCGAGCGAAGTTTCAGCTATTGCGATTGCAAAATGCTTGGCGACTTTGAAGCGGTTGAAGACCCGCCCGACGGCGCCGCCGATCTTACCAACACCTTGAAGGCGCTCGGCCGCGTCGCTCTGGCGGATGGCATCGAGCTCTTCTTCGGTAAAGGCGAGGAGGTTGCCCGCTACCAGGATCAGATATTGGTGTCGGAGCACTACAACTACGATGGCCGGACCGAATGGGCGGCGCTCATTCGATTGCTTGACGACCGCGGAGAAGACTACCGGTATTGAACTGAACCAGGAAACCTGCTGCTGCCCGGTATTGTTGCAATGTGCAGGACCAGTTATTCTCCGAGCCTGATGTCTGGGTGGGTGCAGTCATGCAGGTCAACGTTCAAACAGCAAAGGCCACACTTTCCGAATTGATCCTCCGTGCCGAGGCGGGTGAAGATGTTGAAATTACACGTCGTGGCCAAACTGTAGCGCGATTGGTGGCAGTTACGAGGAATCAAGCCAGGAAATTTGGCCTCTTTAGTTCTATGGTCGTAAAGGGCGATGTTGTTGCACCTCTTGATGATGCCGGCCTGCAGAGTTGGGAAGGCTCACGAGTGGCCTATTGCTCGACACACATGCGCTAATCTGGTTCGTTGTAGGCGATACAGGCCGCATGCCCCGGGCAACAGTCGAACTGATATGTGACCTGGCTCATGATGTCTTTGTTGGTGCTGCGTAAATTTGGGAAATCGTAACAAAGACGCGTCTGGGTAAGCTCACTGGTGTTGTGGACATTGCAGAACGACCCGACTTGTACATATCGAAACTGGCGATGAGAAGATTGCCAAATTCCGTTCGCCACGCAAGCCACGCGGGGCTCTTCGATGTTATCCACCATGACCCATTTGATCGAATGTTGGCTGCTCAATCTGAAATCGAAGGGCTGGGAATCGTCAGTGTTGATGAGGCCTTTGACAATTTTGGTGTCCCGCGACTCTGGCCAAACTGACGGGACGCTTATCATTGGCCGAGTTCAGCGATCACTGACTGGCAGTCTGTAACGGTTGCCACATTCTGCATTGCGAACTCGATGGATGCCCTGTGCCAGTCGGCATTCATGGTCGAACACGCGTCTTCGGGAACGATCACACGGAATCCCTTGTCTGCTGCGGTTCTCGCCGTGTGCTCGACGCTCATGTTTGTCCAGGCGCCCGTGTTGATCAGCGTCTCGATTCCGGCGCCGCGCAGATAACTCTCCAGCCTGCCGGATTCCCAAGCGCTCATCGTCATCTTCTCCACGACGAGGTCGCCCGCCTGCGGCTCAAGGCCGGCCACCGGAGCAACACCGGGGCTGCCCCGGACTAGCGCATTGGCTTCCTTCACGCCCCTGAACAGCGGTGCGTTCCGGGTCAATGCCGGATGCCCCGGTTCGCAAACGAACCAGACGTGAATGACCAGGACACCCTTCCGGCGGCAGGCATCGGCAAGGCGGCGGCTGTTCTCAACCACGTTTTGCGCCCGGGCGTGCGCTGGCGCCCCGCTTTCAGCGAACGCTCCACCCTCCGAGATTACATCCTGCTGCATGTCCTGGATGATGAGTGCTGTCCGTGCAGCATCGATGTTCAACCCTTCTCCGTAACCGGCCGAACCCGGAACGGACTGCATGAAGGGTTCCATTCGCGCCCGTGTTTTCGTCTGCACCGAATAGAGTGACGTGTTGGCGCAGACAAAGAGAGTGTCCCAGTCATCCCCACCCCAGTGGAGATTGGCGCTGCCTTCCGGAATCTGCACCTTGCCCAGCAACCGGCCGTCGAAGGCATAGACCCAGAGTCCGCCTGGAGCCGTTACCCAGATGTTTCCTTCGCTGTCGGATTTCATCCCGTCAGGCACGCCAGGAAGGACATCGTCCTTGATGCCGGTTGCGAACACCCGGGAATTCACCAAGCGGCCATCATTGGCAACATCGAAGAAGCGGATGTTTGTCTGAAAAGTGTCGTTGACCCACATGAACCTCTCGCAGGGGCTGAAGCAGAGGCCGTTGGGTTGCGTGAACATGTAGCGGTCGACAACCAGTTCTGGCTCGTCGCCTGGGCGGTGGTCCGGACCCATCCTGTAGACGCCCTGAAAACCCAGCTGCACAGGCCGCGGAATGCCGTAATGATCCATGCGTCCGAAGGTCGGATCGGTAAAGTAGATTGAGCCGTCCGACTTGACGCAGATGTCGTTTGGCGAGTTGAGTTCCTTGCCAGAGAAGTGTGAGCACAGGACCTCGCGCACCCCGTCAGGGCGGAACCGGGCCACGGAACTGGTGGAATGCTCGCACACAAGCAGGTTGTGATCGGCATCATAGGTCATTCCGTTGCCCTTGTTTGAAGGGCGCATGACTTCCTCGACGTTACCGTCAGGTGTCCACTTGCGGCGAACATCTGCCGGCATGTCGGAAAACAGCAGGTGCTTCTCAACCGGGTGCCACACCGGTCCTTCGGTAAAGGTGAATCCGGTTCCGAGCCGGTTGACCGGCGCGTTGACGTCGATCAGGTCATGAAACCGGCTGTCGAGTGCGGTGTGGGCCATGCTTCCCCCCTTGTTCCGATGTGGGTGCGGCTGGATGCTTCCAGTCTGATCAGGCCGGGAACCAATGCCTTGCCGGCAAGGTCTCGGTTGTCGGCCCGGGAACTGTCATGCCAAGACGGCTGACCACCTGCGCATGCTCTATTCTGGCAGGCCGGTCGTGAACCGGAAGCAGGAACCGGTAGTTGTTGAGAAGCCGCTTGATTGCGGCCTTTTCGCCCCGCTTGGAGCCGGCATGGTTTCCGGTGACCCGGGGCTCCATCCAGTTGTTCGTGTGGACGTGATTAACGACCTGATCATTGAAGTCGTAGATCACGTCTCCGCATATGCAGGCGAGCCCCTCGTCTGTTTCGACAACCACATTCATCGATCCTTCGGTGTGGGCATGGGCAGGCTCGCACCAGACTCCAGGTATAATCTCCTCTGCCTGCGTGATCTCTAGATCCAGAAACCGGATTGCCTCGGGTTCGTAGATGCGTTCGACGAGATGCATGATGTCCGGTTTAGGATACTGCGGATACATGATGCCTGACACGGAGAACTCCATCTCCCGCCGGTTGAGCACGACCGTGGTGTTCATCGGAAACTGGTCGTCCTTGCCGGCATGATCAATGTGAAGATGGGTGTGCATGACGTAGCGGATGTCGCCGGGCTTGAGCCCGTGCCGGGCAAGCTGGTTTTCGACCATGTTCTCGTGGGACTGAAGGCCGCGCATGCCGAGGCTTTCCATGATCGCGTTGTCCCTGTAGCCGGTATCAACCAGTACCGGATGAGTTCCGCCCAAGATCAGGAATCCATATACGGGAACCCGGCGGATGCGTCCGCAGTCGTGACCGAGCACGAGAAAGCTCGCCTCGAGTTCGATGTCGCCATAATCAAGCACATGTATGGTCAGCGCCATGAATAGTCTCCCTTGTTTCGGGCGGATCCAGCCGCCCGTTACAGCCGGTATATCCGCTCGGCCGTATCTCGAAATATTGCGTCCTGTTCCGTTTCGTCGAGATGCCTGGTTGCATCCCTGAAAGCCCCGGCAAGTTCACCCAGCCTCGTCCAGATCTTCTCGATCGGGAAGTTTGACCCGAACATGCAGCGGTCCGCTCCGAATATCGCCAACGTATCCCGGATCATCATTTCGATGAATTCGGCGTCGTTCCTGTGCAGGAAAGTCCCGAAGCCGGAGAGCTTGGTGACAACATTCGCATTGCCAGCAAGGTGCGTCATTCCCGCTTCCCAGAGGTCGCGGCCACAGGTGGTCAGGTCCTCGAGCATGCCTGCATGCTGGAGAATGAAGACGACATCGCCGCACTCCGCTGCAAGTTCAGCGGCACCCGGCATCTGGTTGGCGAATACCTGCAGATCGAAGGTGAACCCGTACTCGGCGAGGTGGGCAATATTCCTCCTGACGCGACTGTCGCTTGCAAGATCCGGCACCGGCGCAAACCGGTATTCGGGCCGTTCGTGCCAGTGGAATTGCTGCCTGACTCCCCTCATCAAACGATGCCTTGCGAGCGCATCAAGCTGGGGCCGCACATCGTCGCAGGCGAAATCAGTGTATCCGACTATGGCATGCGGCCAGCCACAGGAATCGGCAACCGATTGCACCCAGGCTGCTTCCTCCTCATATCTTGCCGGGTCCCAGTTTGCCTGAACATAGACTGACTTTTCGATCCCGGTTCCAGCCGCATCCTCAAGATATTCCTCAATCAGGTAGTCCCGCCTGATCGAGGAATAGGAGCCAAATATCCTGGGCTGTTCGGGACCGAGCAACCAGGGCAGGTCCTGCTGCCTCCAGATATGATGATGAGAGTCGATCATCTCAGCTTCCCCAGGCGCAGGAAATGACCGGCAACCGCACCGGCATGGCTTCCGTCGGAGAGTTCAGTCAGGTGGGGAAGGATCTGCGAAAGAGCCTGCGTCTGCGGCGCAAACTCGCCATCGGACGCCAGAGGCGTCAACCAGGTCAGCTTCCACGCATCGGCTGCCAGCCTGCGAACAGCGTCAACCATCATTTGCGGGTCGCCCCGTTCGAGACCGTCCGACAGCACCACCACCGCGGCGCCGCGTGCGAATGAGGAATACCGGGGTGTATCCAGAAACGCCTGCAAGGCCTCGCCGAGGCGTGTGCCTCCGTCGATGTCGGCAGCCAGAGTTCCAATCCTCTCAAGCGAACGCTCGCGATCTCTGATGGCAAGCGCCGGAGTTATGCGGGTGAGCCGTGTTCCGACCGTGAAGACTTCCAGCCTTTCGGCGACCGAGTTCAGAAGGTGGGCAAACCGGAGCGCCCAGTCCGTGCGTTCCTTCATTGACCCGGAAACGTCCATCAGCAGCAGGACCGGCCGCTGTCTCTTCCTGCGCTTGCGCGCAGCAATGGTCACGGCCTCGCCCCCGCGCCGGACGGCGTTTCGCAGCGTTCTTCTCATATCGAACAGCGGACCCCTCTTGGCAGGAACAAGGCGGCGGGTCCTTCGGCGGGGCAGCCCGGCAGGAGCAAGCCTCGCAAAACTGGCCAGAGCGCGATCCTCCTCGCCTCGCCCGAAGATGCGGGTCGCCAGCCGTTCGGCCGCTGCCGCCTCTGCCCCGGATGGTTCCGGCTCTTCACCTTCCTCGACTTCAACATCGCCGCCGCGATCCTCCCGGGCCTCGGGTTCCTCGTCGCTGCGGCCGGAATCTGCAGGCGCTGCCACGGTTTGCCCCAGAAAGAACGCCCGGAAGCACGCGTCGAATTCCATTTCCAGTTCTTTCGGAATGGCCAGCATGGCAATCGCCGAGCGCCGGATATCCTCCATGTTCCGCGGGCCAAGCAATCCGACAGCCTGGAGGAAACCGATGGTCTGGTCGGGCGATACGGCAAAGCCGTGAGAGCGGAGAAACGGCGGAAACTCGATGAATGGCCTGGCTGCCGCAGGAATGCTCATGACAGGTTCCCCGGCAGCATTGCCTCCAGACGCGGTTCCAGGAAATCGAGGTCTTCCTGATCCTTAAGGGCAGTGCCGATCGCTTCCCGGAACGCTGCCGGCCAGGTCCGGCCCTGGCTCTGCAGCAGGGTCGCAGCCTCGGCCCACTCCACGGTCTCGGCAACACCTGGTGGTTTGGACAAGGGTTCTGTCCGGAGATTGCCGACTGCTGCAACAACCGCGCGCGCGGTCTCTTGCGCCACCAGGCTTGCGCGGGCCGTGACGATCCGGCTTTCCAGATCAGGATCGGGATAGTCGATCCAGTGATAGACGCAGCGCCGGCGCAGGGCTTCATGCAGCTCGCGTGTACGGTTCGAGGTCAGGACAACCACAGGGTGCTCGCTTGCGCGCACGGTCCCGGTCTCCGGAATGGAGATCGTGAAGTCGGAGAGGTATTCGAGCAGGAATGCCTCGAATTCATGGTCGGACCTGTCGATCTCGTCGATGAGCAGAAGCGTACCGGCCGGGTCCTGGAGGGACTCCAGCAACGGCCGGGACAGCAGGAACTCGTCCGAATACAGATTGACATAGGCGTCGCCCGCCTGGCGGATGGCGAGCATCTGGCGCGGATAGTTCCATTCATAGAGGGCCGCCGCCGCATCTATTCCCTCGAAGCATTGCAGACGGATTACCCGGCGCGACAAGGCCGATCCGATTGCCTTTGCTGCCTCGGTCTTGCCAACCCCTGGAAAGCCCTCGAGCAGAAGCGGTTTGCCAAGCGCCAGGCCCAGATACGCAGCTGTCGCCAGTTCGTTGCTCGCAAGATACTGGGCATCCTCAAGCGCACCCTGAAGCGCCTCCGGGCTGCCGATGCCGTTGATGACAGGGCGTACAGGCATCAGTAGGGGTTCCCTGCCGGCACCCCGTTGGCGAGGGCTGTTGTACCGGTTCCGTTCACCGCTGCCGACCTCCCGGCCGGGCGCCGCCATTCCGGCGGATTCCGCGCAGGATTCTCTCGGGTGTGATCGGCAGTTCGTCGCAACGAACCCCCACGGCGTTGTAAACCGCATTGGCAATGGCCGGCAGTACAGGGTTGGCGCACATCTCTCCGGGACCCTTCCCACCGTATGGTGCGTCCTCGGCCGGCCGTTCCAGGACAGCGATATTGTGACGGGCGATGTCTCCCGGGCCGGGCATCACGTAGGTGTTGAAATCAACCGGCAAGTGCTCGCGCGACGGGTAGTATGGCTCTGTTGTCTCGTAGAGGGCGTGGGAAAGCCCCATCCAGGCGCCGCCAACAAGTTGCTGCTCGACCAGCTTCGGATTGAGGGCGCGGCCGACCTCATAGGCAGAGTTGATCTCCAGGACATTGACCTCGCCAGTCTCGTCATCGACTTCAAGGTCGACGACCAGCGCCGCGTGGGCAAAACAGGATACAGGCGACATTTCACCGGTTTCGGGGTCGGCATCGGATGGGGGGATCAGAAAGATACCGCGTCCGGCCAGTGTCCGCCCCTGTTTGAATTGTGCTGCTATGGACGCATCCGCCACGGTTATCGAACGGCTCGGAGCGCCCTTTACGTGAATGCCGCCTTCACCGTCGGTGACCAGATCGCCAGCGTCCACCTCGAGTTCCTCTGCGGCCGCTTCCAGCAATTGCGCCCGGGCTTCGCTGGCCGCTCGGATGACGGCGTTGCCGACCCTGTGGGTGCCGCGGGATGCAAAGCTCCCCATGCAATGCGGTCCGGTATCGCTGTCGGCTGTATCGACATGCACGTCGAATACTGGCACGCCAAGTGCTTCTGCGGCGATCTGCCGCGTGACCGACTTCATGCCCTGACCGAGATCGATGGACGATAGCGTGACCATGAACTTGCCGTCAGGCGTCGCATGTACAAGAGCCTGCGAAGGATCGCCTCCCAGATTCATGCCAATCGGATAATTGATGCAGGCGAAACCCCGTCCCTTGTGCAGAGCCATCTCAGCGCCTCCTTGTTCCGGAAAGGAAACGGGGAACACCGGGACGGCGCACAGCCCGGGAGAAATGCCCGTCCTGCCGTGCCGGCTGTTCGGTGGCGGTGTCCGCAGCGGGCGCGGGCGCAGGTGCTGGTGCAGCTGGGACAGGGGCCATTTGCGGTGTTGGTGGTGGCTCCGGCCGCTGGCGCGCGGGCGGTTGGATTGAAGGAGCCTGGGTCTGCACGCGATCTACCGGCACTGTTGGCGACATGTCGGGGCGCTGGGCGGGTACCGCGACGGATTCACCTCCCCGCGCCGACCCGGCCGGCAGCCGCCGGGTGAAGGTTACGCCCGCCATTGGCTCACAGGACATCCGGGTTCTGCGCCTTTCTCCGATACGGCCGGCCTCGTCGGTCACGGTTTCGGGAATCTCCGCTCTTGACCCGCCGCCATTGGCCAGGCTTGATTGACGGGCTGCTTCCGGACTCAGGCGCCAGCTGGCTTTTTCAGCTGCGACCTGGCAGCATTCAATCAGCGCCGTGTTCTTGGCCTTGCGCCTGTGCGCCTTCATGTCGCCATCGCGATAGGCATTCAGGATACGGAATTCGATCGGGTCCATGCCAACCGCCTCGGCGCACCGGTCCATCTGGCATTCAATCGCGAAATCCACTCCGGTGATGCCGAACCCCCGCATGGCGGTGGCAGGCGTCCGGTTCGTGAACACGCAGAAGACATTGGAGTCGACATTGGGGATTGTGTACGGGCCGGGAAGGTGCCCGGTGCACTTCACAACGGCATAGGAGGACAGGCGGGTGTATGCGCCTGCATCGAAATAGCCTGTGAAACGCCTCGCCAGGATACGGCCGTCACGTGCAAGACCGTCCTTGATCCGCCATAGTTCGGCGCCCCTAGGCGCGCCGACCTGCATTTCCTCTTCCCGGTCCCACATGAATTTGACTGGGCGACCCGTGAGCATGGCGCCGAGAACCGACATCGGTTCGACAATGCTGTCGACCTTGCCGCCGAAGCCGCCGCCGACCGTGCCGCCGATGAAATGAAGCCGCGATGAGGCCACATCCAGCAACTTGGCTGTCGTGGCGAGCGAGAAGAACAGCGCCTGCGTCGAGGTGTAGCATGTGTAGCGGTCGTTCGACTCCGGAACCGATATGGCGCCACAGGTTTCCATTGGCGCCTGCTCGATCGGTGACATCCGGTAGCTGCCTTCCACGATCCGGTCCGCCTGCGCAAAGCCCGCGTCCACATCCCCGAAACGGAGTTTCTGGTGATCGTAGCGGTCATGATAGTCGAAGCTGTTGTTCGGGTAGGTTTCGTTCACGATCGGTGCGCCCGGCTCCAGCGCTTGTTCCACATCAAGAATGTGGGGCAGGACGTCCCAGTCGATCCTGACCGCATCGACCGCTGCCCGAGCCTGGCGTTCGGTATCGGCGATCACGGCAAGGACAGGTTCGCCCATATACGCCACCTTGGAGGGCGAAAGCAGCGGCTCATCCTCCTTGCCGAAACCGATCAGCGACAAGAGTGTATTGAGGTTCTTGGGCACATCATCCGGCCGGACGATCCGCCTTACCCCTTCAATCCTCTCCGCTTCGGAGGTGTCGGTTGACCTGATCCGGGCATGGTGGTGCGGTGAACGAACGCACCGCATGTGTAGTAGTCCGTCGAAGTGATGGTCATCATAGTAGGGCGACCTGCCGGTCACATGGCCAAGAATGTCCTGCCGGATTGTCGGTTGCCCGATTTCCTTCAGATCCTCGTCCCGCTCATCGGCAAAATATTCCTTGCGGAATTCAAAGCTGTTCATGGTCGCATGCCTCCCTGCATGCTGCTGGCCGCCTCGCCGATGGCGCGGATGATCGGCTCATAGCCGGTACAGCGGCAGAGATTGCCTGAAATCGCATCGATGATCTCGGTGCGGGAGGGGCGAGGGTTTTCGTCGAGGAGAGCCTTGGCCGCCATCAGCATGCCCGGCGTGCAGTATCCGCATTGTGCCGCGAAGTTCTCCATGAAGGCCCGCTGGAGCGGATGAAGATCAGGGCCATCGGCCAGGCCGGCGGCGGTTTCCACATTCCTGCCGCCAACCGATTCCGCCAGGGTCAGGCAGGCAAGATGCGGCGCTCCATCAATCAGCACGGTGCAGGTGCCGCAGGTTCCCTGGCCGCAGCCATATTTGGTGGACAGGTCGCCGATGCCGCGGCGCAACAGGTCGAGCAGGTTCTGACCGCCATCGGCGAAGGCCGCGACTTCCGACCCGTTCAGCCTGAATGTTACGGCAGCCTTTGCCATTCGCCTAATCCTCCCGGCCCAGCAGCAGCCGGCCGAGATGAACTGGTGCCACCTCGCGCCGGTACCACCCGGTCGCCAGCGCATCATCCTCGGGTGACAGGTCGCCTTGTACGGCGCTGAGCGCCCCGGCTATCCCGCGTTCATCAAGTGTGGCGCCCTCAAGGGCTGCTTCCGCCGAATGCGCACGGAACGGGGAAGGTCCCATCGAACCGAATGCAATCCTGGCACCTGCAACCCGCCCTGAACTGGCGGGCAGCAATGCCGCGATTGTCAGGATGGCGACGCCCTTGGGCCTCACTCGGGAGACCTTCCGGAACCGGAATTCACCTTCCCCCGGACGGGGAATCGTGATCGCATCAACAAGAGAGTTTGCGGTTTCCCGGCGAGGCAGGAACTCTTCGAGAGTGCTCTCCCCGCCGCCAGCAAAACGTACCCGGGCATCAAGCGCGAGCAGGGCAGTTGCGATGTCGCCATAGGGCGGCGGCGCAAAGAGGTTGCCGCCGATGCTGGCCATGTTGCGGATTGCCGGTCCGCCAACAGCGCGGGCAACCGGTGCCAGAAAGGCGAGTTCAGGGGTTGCCAGCAGCGATGACATGGTCGCGCCCGCACCGACAACAAGAGTGTTTCCCTCCGGCTGGATACGGGACAGCGAGGGATCCCTGCTGCGCACGAGCCGGCTGAAGCCCCCGTTTCCGTAATTCACGGAGCGCATTACCAGTGTGCCGCCGCCCATATAGCGGCTGCCAGCGGACATGGCGCGGGCGGCTTCGGCGACCGTATCGTAGGTTTCGACCGTGAGCGCACTCATGCATCCAGCCCCATTTCGGTGCGGATGGCATCAAACCCGGCCTTGTAGATGTCATCGCGCACCATGGCGGTAAGCGTTTCCTGCATCCCGCCCGGTGTGTCGAACCGGCTTTCCCATTCCCAGAATGTCATGTCGCCGTCGGTAACCGGCGCCAGGCGCACATGCGCCACATAGTTGAACAGGGGGACTGGGGTGTCGAGGAGGCAGTAGCTGTAGGTGAGTTCAAGGTCACTGAGCGCCAGCAACTGTTCACGCAACTCCGCTCCGTCCTTCAGCCTGAACCGGCGAACGCACCCGACTTCATCGGCGTTGCGCCTGCGTTCAATGGCGCTGCTTTCGACGGCCGGATGCCAGCGGTCATGACCGTTGAAGTCCCGGACGATTTCCCAGACAGATTCCACCGGTGCTGGCAGGATCGTGCTTTGCACCACCTTGACCAACGACCTAACCCCGGTCGCCGAAGTGGCGTTTCAGGGCATCGAAACCGGCCTGGAAGACTCCACCCCCAATTCCGCTCACGAGATCTTCCTCCTGGTCCGGTTCACAGGAGAATTCCGCCGACCACTCAATGAAGCAGCGGTCGCCCTCGGTTACCGGCGTCAGCCGCAGAGTGGCGACATAGTCCGTGAGCGGCATCGGGCTTTCGAGTATCGAGTAGGTGCAGAACATGTCGTAGTCGGAAAGGCCGAGAAGCTGTTCCCGGACGAGCTCGCCGTTCTGAAGATGGAAGGAACGCACGCAGCCGACCTTGTCTGCAGGCAGTGCATCCTCGATCCTGCTGTCGCGGATTCTGGGGTGCCATCTTGGCAGTCCGTTAAAGTCCCGTACGCGCTCCCAGACCCTTGAGGCAGGAGCGCCGATTACGGAGGAGACGTAAACCCGTGCCATTCAGCTCGACCCTCCATCTGGATTGGCCTGGTCGCCTGATCCACTTTCTTCCTTCCGCGCAGCTTCGGCTTGCCTTTCCTGTTCCAGTGCCCGCCGGCGCTCGTTCTGTATCCGGCTGAGATCCGAGGCCTCGCGCAACAGGCCGCTCTGCCGGGAGATGTTGGATCCGTCGAATCCGATATCCGAGAGCAGGCTGTCGACCATCGGCGCCTGCACGCGATAGCGCAGAGCCGAATTGATGACTTCGTCGGTCGGGCTGGCCGAGTTGGCATCCGGACCGCCAATGCCTCTGGTTCCATCGCCTCCGAGCTGGACGATCTTGATGTCGTTGATCTTCTCCAGCGGCTTGACCGATGCAGCGACGATGCCTTCCGCATGTTCCAGCATCTTGCGCCGGAAGAGCGAGCTTCTTGCCTCGTCCGTGAGAATGTTCTCCGCCTCGTTGATGAGCCGTTGCGCCTCGGCTTCGACTGCAGCGCGTATCCGTTCTGCCTCGGCTGCGATCCGTTTCTCGTCCGCGGCCTTCTGCGCCAACAACACATCCACTGACATACGGCGGTCCGCTTCTTCTTTCTCGCGGGCGGTCTTGACCTTCTCAGCAGCTTCGGCCGCCTGGGCCTTGGCAAGATCTGCCTTGACGGCGGCGGCGCTCTCTTCGAGCGATTTTGCGTAAATCGCGATCGCCCGTTCCATGGCTGCCTCTTCGACGGCCCTTTCCCGCTCTATTTCCAGTTTCCGGCGCTCCGTCTGGTGGTTGATTCTGACGTCGTCCAATCCGCGTTCGGAGTCGATCCTGGCGCGCTCCACTTCCTCCTGGCTGGCGATTTCCGCCGCGCGCACGGCCTTGACGCGGGCAATCTCCAGTTGTTCCAGCGCTTCGCGCCGGGCGAGTTTGGTCGTGTCGATTTCCTGCTCTGCCCGGACGCGTTCGACATCCAGTTTCCGTTCGCGATCGACGCGCGCCACCTCAATCTCCCGGTCGGCGGCAATGCTGGCTGACTCAACAGCCCGCAAGCGCTCGATCTCCCGTTCCCTGATGTCCTGTTCGAAGGCAATCCTCTCCGCGGCAATCTTGCGTTCCTTGGAGATTTGCGCAGCCTCCAGCGCTTCCGCCTTGCTGATCTCGGCAGCCTCGATGACCTCTTCGCGTGCCAGATCCCGGGACTTCCTGATTTCGTCCCTTTCGATCCGCTCCACAGCCACACTGTGTTCCTGAGCAATGCGCGCCCTGTCCAGTATCTCGCGTGATGCGATCTCCGCCTCGTCGATGGCCTGGTTGCGGGCAATCTCGAGTTCGCGCACCCGTTCCTGTTGCATGATCCTCGACTTGGCGGTTTCCTCAGTGGCGCTGATCTCGGCGACTTCCAGTGTCCGCCTCTGATCGATTTCCAGCGCCCGGGTCTCCTGTTCGGCAGCGATCCGCTCGGCATTCAGGGATTTTTCCCGGGCAATCCGTGCGGCCTCGACGGCCTGCTGCGACGCGATTTCTGCCTCTTCGATGGCTTTCTGGCGAGCGATGTCGAGTTCGCTTGTCTCTCTCTCTGAACGGATGCGCTCGGCGCTGACGATCTTCTCCTGCTCGATGCGCCTGGTTTCCGCTTCCTCGCGTGATGCAATCTCCGCCTGCTCTATGGCAAGGTTGCGCGCCACCTCCTTTTCCCGGGTTTTCCGTTCGAGTGCGATCCTCTCTTCGGCAATGGTCAGTTCCTGAGCGATGCGCGCCTTCTCGATCATGACCCGGGTGGTTATGCTGGTTTCCTCGACAACGGACTCGCTCTCGATTTCCTGCTGCCGGGTATCCTTGTCAGAGTCGATTCTGGCCTGCGCGATCTGGCGATCATTGGCGATGCGTGCAGTTTCGATGGACTCGCGGGACTGGAGAACAGCCTGCTCTGCTTCCTTCTCGCGTTCGGATCGTTCGATGGCCAGTTCGGCGCGTTGCCTTGCGCGGCGGAATTCGATTTCCCGCTCCTGCTCAAGCCGCGCTTCCTCAGAGTGCTTGTCGATTTCCAGCGACTGTTTTTCGGCTTCGAGGTTGCGCTCGCGGATGCGGATCATCGTGTCCTGTTCGATGTCGTTCCTGCGCCGCCGCCGCTCCTCGATCTCCTGGATTACCGTCGTAAGGCCCTCCGCATCGAAGCGGTTGGAGGGGTTGAAATACTCTATGTTGGTCTGATCGATGTCGGTGATTGACACACCTTCAAGTTCCAGCCCGTTCTTGTCGAGGCCGGTTTGCGCCGCCTCAAGTACGCGCTCCACATACTTGTCCCTGGCCTCATGCAGTTCCTCCATGGTCATTGAGGCCGCAGTGGTGCGCAGCGACGAAATGAACTTCCCTTCAAGAAGCGCGTGAATGCGTTCCGGCTCAAGGGTGCGTTGTCCGAGGGTCGAGGCTGCGAGGCTGACCGCTTCCCGGTTCTGCCGAACGCGCACATAGAATTCCGCCTCGACGTCGATGCGCATGCGGTCCTTGGTGATCAGGGCGTCGTCGCGCTCCCGCGTCACCGACAGCTGAAGCGAGTTCATGTTGACCGGAGTGATGTCATGAATGATCGGCCAGACGAATGCGCCGCCATCAATCACCACCTTCTCCCCGAGGAATCCGGTTCTGACGAACGCAACTTCCTTGGTCGATCGCCGGTAGAGCCAGTGCATCACCCAGTAGAGGATGAAGATGACTATGACCGCAAAGATCAGCCAAAGCACCAGTTGTCCGATCAGTTCCCCTGTCATGATAAGCCTCCCTTCCGGCCTGGCCGGCCGATACTGGCAAATTCGCGCGTCCGTTCAACCAGTGCAACTTCCGTTGGCAGCCGTTCCATGGATGACGCTCCGTAGAAGCCGTGGCAATTCGGACACTGTTCGAGAATGAAGCTGGCGTCCTCAGGCATGGAGACTGGCCCTCCATGCACGAGTATGATGGCCTCCGCATTTACGGAAAGAGCCGCACTGGCCCACTCGTCGACCAGTGCCGGGCAGCCTTTCAGCGGCGGCGCTGTGCCCGCTCCAATGCTCCCTCCCGTCGTCAAACCGAGATGGCAGACGATGATGTCAGCTCCTGCACGCGCCATGTCTTTCGCGTCGTCTGCCGAGAACACATAAGGCGAGGTCAGCATCCCCTTGGCCCGTGCCCTGGAGATCATGTCGACTTCAGATCCATAGGACATTGCCGTTTCCTCAAGATTGGCCCGGAAGACGCCATCAATCAGCCCGACTGTCGGAAAATTCTGAACGCCGCTGAAGCCGGCGTCGCGCAACTCATCCAGGAACCTGTCCATGATCCTGAACGGGTCGGTTGCGCAGACACCAGCGAGCACTGGTGTTCTTTTGACGACGGGCAAAACCTCTCCGGCCATTTCCATGACGATACCGTTGGCATCGCCGTAGGGCATGAGCCCGGCGAGGCTTCCGCGGCCGGCCATCCTGAACCGGCCTGAATTGTAGATGACGATCAGGTCGATGCCACCAATTTCCTCGCACTTGGCCGAAAGGCCGGTTCCGGCGCCCCCGCCGATGATCGGCTGGCCTGCGGCGATCTTGGCGTGAAGCCGCTCAAGGATCTGTTTGCGGTCGAACATTCCAGTCACTCTCCGATGGCCATGCCGAGTTGCGCAGGATGCAGTTCGCGGAATGCCGCGAGAACCAGATCCGAGAATGCATCGTCATTCAGATTAGAGGGCGTGCGCACGAGCTGCCGTTCAGAGGTTTGCCGGACGGTGTCCTCCAATGCCTTGAACAGGGCGGCGTCCGCTTCGGGATCCCAGAACGGCTCCCCTGGCCGGTCGAGCTGCGACACGCCACCTTCCGGCAAGAAGAAGCGGACAGGACCTGTCATCTGGTTGAGCCTTTCGCCGATCCATCTGCCGATTTCGGTGTTTTCCGAGGGTGACGTCCGCATCAGGGTGATTTGCGGATTGTGCTCATACAATTTCCGGCTCCGGTAATGCTCGGGCACTGTTGCAGGCGCATGGAAATTGACCATGTCCAGGGCACCGCAGCTGCCGATATACGGAAGCCCGGCGCGGATGGATGCTCCGAACCGGTCGCCGTCAGCGGGGAACACGCCGCCGGCAATCATGTCGCAGACCTCCGTGGTTGTCACGTCAATGACCGAGGCGAGCTTGCCGGAATCGAGGAGTTTTTCCATGGAGCGCCCGCCGAATCCAGTGGCGTGGAAGACAAGACAGTCGTAGTCCTTGGACAGCGCTGCTGAAATCCTCTGCACGCAGGGTGTAGTAACGCCGAACATGGTGATTCCGACAGCCGGCTTGTCGGTTGTTCCAGCGGATGGATCAGCCCGGCGGGAGGCAACCATACCGGACAGGGCAGCGGCGCCGTTCGACAAAACCTCCCTGGTGATCGAATTGATCCCCTGCACATCGGCAACGGAATAGAGCATCAGGATGTCGGATGGTCCCACATACTGTGAGACGTCGCCGCTGGCGACAGTCGAGATCATGACTTTCGGAATGCCGACTGGCAGTGCCCTCATGGCCGGAGCCACCAGCGCCGTTGCGCCCGACCCCCCGGCTGCAATGATGCCTGCAATGCCTTCCTGCTGACGGATCCAGCGTTCGAATGCCAGTGACATTGCTGCAACGGCGCTTCCACGGTCGCCGGTGAAGACGCCTGCCATGCCCCTCGGGTGAAACCCTGCGATGGCGTGCGGGGCGATGTCTGCCCCTGACGGTTGCCTTGTCGTCGACAGGTCCGCAATGCGGACATTCAGTCCTTGCTCCTTCAGCCGGTCGCGCAGGAATTTCAACTCGGCTCCCTTGGTATCAAGGGTGCCCGCGACCAGGACAGTGTCGCCCTGGCGGCGCAACCGCACCGATTTCAAGCCGGCCAACCTGCCTTGTGTATCCTCCGGACCGGTCAGCGTACGCGCAGCGCCTTCGATGACCCGCACCGGTGCCGGTTTCGACCATCGCGTCGGAATCTTCGGGTTGGACATGTAGACGCGTAAGGGTCCGTTCGCCGAGGATGGCTCGGTTGCCGGTGTACCGGGACCAGTATCCCCATCGTGCCCATGCCGCCCAACCCCAAGCAGCGCCTGCTGTAGATCCCGGTCTCCTGCAAGCACCGAGGAATCCAGAACCCGGTTGATCCTGCCATTGACCATGATCGCGACCTGCTCCGATACGGCACAGGCAACTCCGATATTCTGTTCAATGACCAGCACGTTTGCGTCGCCGCCCGCAGCCAGCTGGATCAGCATTTCCTCGACTTGCCGGACGATGAGGGGCGCCAGGCCTTCAGTGGGCTCGTCCATTACAAGGAGCTTTGGATTGAGCAGCAGCGCCCGACCAATAGCCAGCATCTGCTGCTCGCCGCCGGAAAGATGCGCACCGCTGTGAGAGCGGCGTTCGGCCAGCCTGGGGAATGTCGAATAGACGCGATCCTTGGACCACGGGCCAGGATGCCGTCCCACGATTTCCAGATGCTCTTCGACTGTCAGCGACCGCCAGATGCGCCGGCCCTGCGGAACGAACCCGATTCCGCGCCGGGCGATTTCCGCCGGGTTCAGGCCACCGAGAGAAGCCCCTTCGAAATCGATTGTTCCCGAGGAGGCCGGAACAAGGCCCATGATGGCGTTGCAGAGCGTGGTCTTGCCCATGCCATTCCGTCCGACCACGGATAGCACGCCCCTGCCGAGGGTAAGATCGACGCCCTGGAGCGCATGGCTGTGGCCGTAGAACACATTGAGGCCGCGGACGGCGAGAACCGGTGTGCGCAATTCAGCCATTCTCGCCACCCAGGTAGAGTTCCTGCACTTCGGTATCGTCCTCGATCTCTGCCGGGCGGCCCTCCTTGAAGATGCGGCCGTTATGCATCATCGTCACGTAGTCAGAGACCTGCAGGGCGACATCCATGTCGTGTTCGATGATGATGTAGCCCATGTGTCCTGGCAGTCCCTTCAGGATGCCGACCAACTCGCTGCGCTCCGTAGGTGAAAGTCCGGCTGCCGGTTCGTCCAGCAGCAGCAACCGGGGTGCACCGGCAAGCGCCATCGCGATCTCTAGCTGGCGCTGCTGTCCATATGACAGTTCGGATACTGTGGTCTCGACCACCGATTCCAGGTGGGCGACGCGGACCAGTGCTTCGGCGCTGGCCATGGCCGGTTCATTGCGGCGCGGGCGGAGCAAGGAAAACCGGCCGCGCAGAACGCCCCGGCAGGCAAGATAGATGTTGTCGATGACGGTCAGGTCAGAAAACAGCAGTGAAATCTGGTAGGTCCTCCGCAGTCCGCGCCGGATCCTTTCCTGTGGCGGGAAATCGGTCACATCCTCGCCGTAGAACCTGATTGTTCCAGCACTGGGAAGAAAGTCGCCGGTTATGCAATTGAACAGGGTTGTTTTGCCGGCGCCATTCGAGCCGAGGACCGCCCGTTTCTCGCCCGGCCGCATGGTGATTGAAACATCATCAAGCGCCACCAACGCGCCGAACCGTCTTGAGACGCCCCTGAGTTCCAGCGCATTGGCAGTTCCGGTTGCAGACAGCCGGTCGGAAAAGCTCTCGGCAAGTGTCATGGCACGCTCCGGTTCCGGTCCCGCAGCCGGTCCCGCCCGCGGTTCCTCCGCCATTGCTCCCACAGGCCGAGCAGCCCGTCCGGCGACCAGAACACAATGGCAAGGAAGCCAAGCCCGATAAGCAACTGGAACCTCTCACCACCGAAGCCAAGCGCAACAAGGATATCAATGGCGAAGGTCTTCAGTATGACATAGACGAAAGCGCCGATGAACGGGCCGATCGGGTGCCGCAGCCCGCCGATTACGGCGATCACCAGAATATCGATAACCGGCCCGATGCCAGCCGTGCCCGGTGAAATCTGGGCCGACTGCCATGTCAGCAGGATGCCTCCTGTTGCTGCGGGGATGGCGGCAAAGGTGTAGGCAGCCACGCGATGGGCGGTTACGTCATAGCCAAGCGCCGCCATGCGGCGTGGATTGTCCCGCACGCCTTGCAGAGCAAGGCCCATTGGAGAGCGGGAGACATACATCACGACGAAGTACCAGAATGCCGCCCAGAACAGGGTCAGATAGTAGAAGGCGGCAGGTCCGCGCCAATCCACGCCGAAGAGATTGGGCGGCAATACGCCATTGAAACCGGAAAATCCGTTGAAGATTACGTAGTTCTGCCGGGTGAAGTAGAAGAAGGCGGAGGCGATCGCCAGTGTGATCATGATGGTGTAGATGCCCTCGGTCCGAACCGCCAACCACCCTGTCAGTGTGGCGAACACCGCTGCCACCAGGAATGCGATCGGGATGGAAAGATACCAAGGCCAGCCAAGGCTGATATCGGTAATGGCGCTGTCGCCGAAGATTGCCACCATATAGCCGGCAAGTCCTGCGACAGTCATCTGGGCAAGGCTTACCATGCCGCCATATCCTGCAAGGAACATGAGGCTGAGCGCAATCATGCCCAGGATGAACGACCATCCGAATATCTGGTACAGCACGAAGTCGGCAGAGAATGCCGGGAGTACGAGCAGCAAGACGCCAGCGACCCAATAGGCCGGATTGATGCGCTCGATCAGATCGCGAAGGGCCAGCCGGCGTCCAAAGGTGCTTTCAGCGACCATCTAGCGCCTCCCCAGCAATCCCTGCGGACGGAAGGCCAGCACAAGCACCATGACCAGGAACGTCAGCACGACCGCGTAGGTCGGAAAATAGACTGAACCGAACTGCTCGGCGGTTCCGATCAGCAAGGCGCCGAGCGCTGCTCCTGGAATGGATCCCATTCCCCCGACAATGACGACGACCAAAGAGGCAAGCAGAAACCGGATGTCCTCACCAGGCGCAATCGACTGAAAGGTGCCACCGACGACGCCGGCGATACCGGCGAGCCCGGCGCCGAATGCAAACACGCCGACGAACACCAGCTGGATGCGCGCGCCAGTCACGGAGAGCATGTCGCGGTCGTCGACACCGGCACGGATGAGCATGCCGACCCGTGTCCGGTTCAGCGCCAGCCACATGGCGATTCCGACAACCACAGAGGCGACGAAAACGACGATCCGGATGAGCGGATATTTGAGATAGACGAGCTCGCCGGACCGTTTGACGCTGGATACGAAGAAGGTCTCCATCGGTCCCGACAGCCAGCTCGGCGCGCCGATATTGTAGAAGTCGCCGCCGAAGGCCCAGAGCATGATGTCGGCAAACACGACCGATATGCCAATGGTGACGAGCGTCTGGCGAAGTTCCTGGCCTTCCATCCTTCTGAAGACCAGCGTCTGCAGCAGGATGCCGACTATGCCAACCAGGATGAATGCGGCAGGAAACGCCAGCAGCCAGTAGCCCGTCCATTCGGCAAAGAAATACCCGATATACCCACCGAGCAGGTAGAGTGAGCCATGCGCCAGATTGACGTTGCGCATCAGGCCGAAAATGAGTGTGAAGCCGCTGGCTACCAGGAAATAGAGCCCTCCGAGTGTAATCCCGTTGAACAGGGCATTCAGAAAGACCTTCTTCTTGCCGATCAGGCCGACCAGCCAATCCGGCCAGATCGCAAAAAAGAGATAGAGAAGTACCGCCACCACAATTGCGGCCACTGCTGACCACCAGGGATGCCGCTCAACGAACGCCCTCATGTACCGGGCCTCGGCACAGGAAACGGATCATCCGGTTTGCTGGCATGCATCTGCCATGTTTCGTTGGCGGCCAAGAACCCCTTCCCCCGGCACACTGCGCGCGGCCAATTCGGCACCGGGTTCCTGTTCGGGGCGAGTCCGCCGGAAGGTTGCCGGCGCTGCCACGGAATTCAGTTTCGAAGACCGGTCCCGGTGTCATGAAAGCACCGTTTCGGGTGCATGCCCGGGCGGCAGTAGTGCCGCCCGTGGCTCAGTTTGTTCGAGGCCGAGCCTCGTTCGAATGCTCTACTCGTAGGAAGACTTGCATTCCGGGACTTCGCGGCCGGGAAGCCCGATTCTGGCGAAGACCTCGGGATCAAGTCCGATCGTCTGAGTGACGTTTTCCTTGATCGCCACGAGTTGCGTGGCCAGGGAACCGTCGTCCAGTTCAACCACTTCCGAGACGAAGTTGGTTCCGATGGCCTGCCTGTTCTCGTCGAGCGTGATCATGCCGTTCGGCGCATCGAGTTCGAGATTTGACAGGCAGGAACGGAATGCAACATGCCCGTCGGACAGGTCTCCACCGATCTCGTCAAGGCAGGTAAGCGCAGCAGTCGTGGCATTGTAGTAGCCGGTAGCCAGCAATGACGGAGACGGGAACCGCTCTTCCGGAGGGAAGGTATCCTGGTAGGACTTGACGTAGGCCAGCCAGTCCGGATCATCCCAAGTGTCTGCCTGCGGGCCTGAGGAAGGCACGCCGATCAGGGCCTGCTTGGCCGTTCCCTTGGAGTTCAGCACCGTGCCGTCGACCATGATGGTGCCGCCGATCAGCTTGGCGTCGCCGCCAGCCTGCTGGTACTGGTTCAGGAAGTTGACGGCGTCACCACCGCCGAGGCCAAGATAGATGGCATCCACATCGTCCGGCAATGCGGCGATGATCGAGCCGAAATCCTTGGTTCCCAATGGCACCCAAAGGCGTTCGGTTATTTCGCCGCCAGCCTGGCAGTACTCGAGGGCCAGTCCCAGAACCTGCGTATAGACGAAGGAGTAGTCCTCGCCGATGGTGGCAATCGTCTCGTAGCCCTTTTCGTTGTAGATGTAGTCACCCAAGCCTGCGGACCACTGGGCTCCGTCCATGTTGAACCTGAAGAAGTTCTCCGACGGCGTCACGTAGGTTGTTTCCTGCGCACCCGATATGCCGTTGATGAAGGTCACCTGCGGCTGGGTCTTGGAATAGTCGCGGATGGCAATGCCTTCCGAGCCGGAAAGCGGGCCGATCACGAGGTCGACCTGATCCTGTTCGACAACCTTTCTGGCTGCTCTGACCGCGCTGTCAGGGCTTGCATCAGTAGAACCGATGACTAGCTCGATTTCGCGGCCACCAGCCATACCGCCGGCCTCGCCCAACGCAGTCCGCAGACCACGTACCCCGTCCTCGCCAAGAGCGGTGTAGGTGCCTTCCAGCGTTGCCAGGACGCCGACCTTGATCGGGTCCGCTGCGTGTGTTGCGGTTGCGGCCGCAATCACGGCCAAAGCCGCCGCGCCGGACAGATTCTTGATGAACATTTTGAACCTCCCTTTGTTCTGAAGCATCAATCAAGAGGATTTGATAACAAGTCCGAGCCTTGCGAGAAAGCGGATTGTTGTTTGAGGCATGATTGCGGGACGGATCGGCGTGGTTTGATCATTGGCGCTGGTTGCATCGGCTCCGGCAGAGCCTGGTCAACCAGGCGGTAATCGCAGAAGTTCTGGACACGACAGTAGGAGTTCAGGTTACGGCAGGAGTCGGAGGACACTTGGGTATAAGTGGCCTCAGTGCTCGACTATGCAGATGCACCGCCGTCGGCTTCAAGGATACTGTTTGCCCGTTCAAGCAACTCAATCGCTTGGCGTCGCGATACTGTCGGGAAGTCCATCAAGAAATCGTCCAGACGATCACCTGCCGCGAGGTGTTCTATCAGAATACGAATTGGCACGCGTGTCCCGGCAAAGACGGGGGTTCCACCAAGGATTTGCAGATTGCGTTCGATCAGTGTGTCGGACATGTCATCGCTCCGGGCCGCATGAGTTTGGTCATGGTGGACGATCTGGACTTAAGGTCAGTTTCTCCAATTCCTCAATTCGAGGTCTGAGAGCAGTCCAATCCAGCAATTCGGCACAGTACTCAAGCCTTCGCAGTCACTGGCCCCGTGCGCGGCCGTGAACGGAATGTGTGCCTATAAGGGCGCCCTTCATCACCTTGCACCGTTACCGGTCTCATTGCCAGTTCAGTGGCTTCTGCGATCGGTGCAGGCGGAGTACACAGCATCTTCATGAATTCTGCATACCCATCCGGGTTCTTGGGGATCAGCTTGGGTTTCCGGCCAATGGCTCGAACACGAACTCGGGCAGTACAACTTCCCATTCGTCACATTTGACCCCGCTGAGATACTCTGGACTAGTTTCGACCCGCCGCCGGGTTGTAACCGCATACACATTGACAGAGCGACATCGCATACCGTCAGGAGCGCAGAAGCTCTTCGCCATGCGGCCGACGGTGCGGCCTTCTGCATTGCGCAGCAACAGTCTCCCGTGCTCGGTCGGACTCAATTCCAGTTCATCGCCGGGAGACAGCGCTGCAATGTCACGGTGGATCCTGTGGTCTTCATTCCAGCGACCCGAGAATCCCAAATCAACGTCACTAAGTCTGGTGCGGATGAGCCGCAGGAGTTGCTCGGGTGCAGGGTGTGGCGGGTCAGTCCGGGCACGATGAGTTGTCGAGAGGTGATCGGCCAGAGGTGCAAGAAACGGATGAGAGCGCCCCAATCGTGCGAGGGACAGAGTTTGGCGAGCGCGGGTCATGGCCACGTAATAAAGGCGGCGCTCCTCGTCGCTGGCGTTCTTCCAACCACCGGCAAGCACGACGACGTGATCGAATTCTAGCCCCTTGGCTCCATGGGCAGTCAGAAGCATCAGTCCGCGTGGGCGTCGGCGGATTTCCCGTCCCCATTCTGCCAGCCATTCGATGACGCTCGAGACCGGTGTCGATCCTCCGCCAGTCTCCTGCGCGTGTTCTTCGACAGCTTGGCGCAACAATTGATTCCAATTGTCATCCGGCCGCCCAGCAGCCCACTCCGCCAGTGCGGTTCCATCAACAACCGCTGGGTCGCGGTCATGAAGCCAGTTGACGAATTCCCTGGTATCGCGCAGGTGCCAAAAACTTGGGATTTCCTCATTTCCCATCTGCGAGGGTATGTCATTGATTTCGCAGCAGGCGCGGACCGGTTCCAGAAATTTCCATTGACGTGCGACGACGGCACAGCGAGACCATTCCCAGTTGGGATCAAGAGAAGCAAGGCGCTGAAGCTCATCGACTGCTATCTGCGCCTGTTGCACCATGTCCGAACCCTCATGCAGGATCTGAACCTTGCCATGACTTACGGGATCGCGCTCTTCCCATGACCCTCCCGGGGCACTCTTCAATCGAGCTCGGTCAATAGTGATCGGCTGACCTGATTTCATACGGTCTGCAGCCGGCTCAATCACCGAATTCGCGGCGGAGATAATGTGGTGGGTGGATCGGTAGTTGCCGAGCAGGTAAATCGGTTTCGGCCCGTAATCCTCTTCGAACCGGCGTATGAACTCCACTGAAGACCCCTTGAAAGCATAGATGTTCTGGTCATCGTCACCGACAGCAAATAGTGACAGCTTGCCAGTGTCTTCGTTCAGTGTCCGACCGGCCAGGGCCGAAATCAACTCGTACTCATCTGGCCCAATGTCCTGATATTCATCCACCAGGATCCAGCGGAATCCGGCGAGCAGCCGCTCGCGTTGTTCGTCGGCCTCCTCCGGTAACAGCCCTTTGCCGTTCAGCAGTTCAATTGCTCGGTGCATCATCTCTTGGAAGATGCTGTCATCGGGTCGTTCCGATTGCCTGACAAAACTGCTGCCCCCAAGCCGCATGGCGAGAGCATGGCAGGTCAACACAGTGACCCCGCGAGCGTCGTTTTCAATGAGATCACGGAGCCGTCGGCGGATTTCGACCGCTGCGTGCCTGTTGTAAGCCAGTGCCAGAATTGAACGGGGATTTTCCCGGCGAACGCGCACCAGATAAGCAATTCGGTGTACGATGACCCGGGTCTTACCTGAGCCAGGTCCTGCAAGAACAAGGACGTTTGTCTGTTCCCGATCATCTGCAACAATGCGCTTCTGGACGGGGTCGTTCAGGCTGTCGACTATTGCTTGCCATGAGGCCGGAGTCGTCTGGCGGCCAATCTCCTTGTCCCGGCCTGGTAGCCACTCCTCCAGGAAGGCTCCTTCTCTGTTGGAAAAATAGTCTCGCGAAAGGCGAAGTGCGTCTCGCATGCTGGAAAGCCCGCGTTCGGCATATTCAGCCATCACGTGAACCTGCAATGTCTGGCCCTTGTAATGCAGTTCCAGTGGTGTGAAGTCTGCCTTGGTGAATCCACGCCGTTCCCGGTGCCGGAGGTGTATGGTCATGGCGGGGCGGAACACGGTCAAGCCCTTGTTGAGCCGGATGACGTCCTGTTCGTGCAACCAGGGTAGAGCTCGGTCCATTAGCTTGTCAGTTCTCTTGATCCGGCTCTTTAGGATCATGTCGGACTCAATCGCTTCGACCAGCTTGCCGAATGTGGTTTCAGCAAGCAGGTCTACGCCCCGACTCTTTTCTGGCAGGCAGCCGAGCAGATGCTCAAGAAGGTGTCCGGCGGCTTCACGTCGCAACCGAGCGGCCAAAGCCAAGTCATTCCAGCTTCGCCGCAGTGTCACTGAAACTGCTTCGGCGTCCACTCTGCGCACCGAAATGCTCCCGCCTGCTCCGTCCTCACCACGTCCGTCAAATGAGATACTGCGAATGATACGCCACAACTTTTCCGGTAACGGGTCGCTCAGGCCCTCGTCCCGCAGGAACTGGGCGGCGTGTCGCAAATGGAGCATGGACTTGCCATTCTTGTCCATATCCGGCTCAAGTTCGCGCATGTGATCAATAAGGGATGTCTCCAGTTGGGTTGCCTGCTCCAAGCGCTTGCGAGACGAGCGCTCCACACCGGCATGGACGAATGCAGTCAGCACGGTATCGTTGCTGGCGATTCCAAGCCGTTCAAGGTCATAGAGTGCCCGACGCACGCCTTCGGCACTGAGCCCCGAAATTCCCATGAGTTCATCGGTTGAGACCCCTTCATCGGCACTGGCATGAATCAGGGTTTCCGTAATTCGCAACAGCCGCCGGCGATAGTCTGGCTGGAGATCCTTCCCTGTTAGTTGGTTTCTTGCCTCTTCAACTGAATTCACCCGGAGGGAGGATGGAAAAATCTGAACCAGGTTTTCCTCACGGGAAATCAGGGCTGCTTCTTCAAGCCATGCAACGGCTGTACGCATGCGTGTGTCGTCAGTGGTGGAATCCTGCTCAAAGGCATTCTCGTCATCCGCAGTGAGGATTTCGCCTGTTGTGGCGACGACCTTTCCGTTGAAGCGCTTCCTGCGGTCCAGGTTGCGGAGCGCCTTTAGAACGCCGTTGATTTGCCATGCGTTGATCCTTGAGCTTGCCGACATCCCGAACTGGCGCTCAACATCTTCAGGCGCATATAGCAGCACACAATGCGCCTTTTCACGATCCCGGCCGGCGCGCCCGGCTTCTTGGAAGTAGTTCTCAAGAGATCCGGGAATGTCGGCGTGGACAACCAGCCGGACATCCGGCTTGTCGATACCCATGCCGAAGGCGTTGGTTGCAGCGATGGCGCGCAATTCGCCGCCGATGAACCTCTTCTGGACATCCTTCTTGGACTCAGGTTGCAGGCCCGCGTGGAAATGGTCAGCCTCAAGGCTGTGCAACTGCAGGAATTCGGCAACCTCTTCACTCTGCCGGCGTGTGGCACAATAGATGATGGCGCCGCCGGAAATGGTTTCAGGCAGATATGTGTCGAGGACCTGATGAATATGGCCAAACTTCTCCCCGCCTGATGTGGGGACGACCTCGAACGTCAGATTGCTTCGTTCGGCGCCGCCGTCGAATACGGAGAGCTCAATTTCGAGTTCATCCCGGAAGTAGCGCGCTATGTCATCAATCACGTCCGGCTTTGCGGTTGCGGTCAGGCATAACACCGGTGGCACCGGTTCATTGGCTGCCTTTTCCCGTATGAAACGGCCGACATAACGGTAGTCGGGGCGGAAATCGTGTCCCCAGCGTGACAGGCAATGTGCCTCATCCAGCACCCAGCTACCGATTTGCCTTTGATCCAGAACTCGGCGGAATGATGTGCTGCGTAGTTGCTCAGGCGACACGAGAACCATACTGGCATCGCCGAGCCGCACCCGGTCCAGAGCATGAGAGCGTTCAGGCATCGAAAGCAGCCCGTTGATGGTCACGCAGGAACCGATCCCTTTGGTTTCCAGCCCTGAAACCTGGTCGGCCATGAGTGCTACCAAGGGCGATATGACAACTGTCAGCGCCCCGGTCTTGTCATAGCGTGACAAGGCGGGAACCTGATAGCAGATCGACTTGCCTGTGCCTGTGGGCAGGATGCCGAGAACATGATTTCGCTCCATCGCGGATGCTGCGATGGCATGCTGCAAGGACCGGCCACCCTCATCAGCCGGTTCCGGCCGATAGTCGTCGAAACCGAACCAGCGTTTCAGCTCGCGTCGCGGGTCATGCCGTTCCCGGCACCAACGGCAGCTGGGATTAGAACATGACGTGTCCCTGAGCCCTTGTACCAGTCGTCCAGCCTCCGGAAACTGGTGGCGAACCCAAGGAGGCATTACCGAATTGCCTCCAGCAACCGACAACCACGCAAGCGCGAAGGTGAGCGCCCAACCGCCAATGTCTGCCTGTTCGACAGTCTCCTGTCCGTTTGTCACGCATGCAGCGTCTTCAAGTAGTCTGGAAATGGCCAAACGGGCTTCCGTCTCTGATGGCCGAGGTGAATTCCGGATGATGGAGAAGAATCCGTTCAGTGCCCGGTCGGCGAAAGCCGGGTTAGGAGTGGTTAGCCTGTGCCAAGCGGCCAGCAGGTCAGGATTATTAACCTGCATCTTGTGCAGTGCCTCAAACTGTTCTTCGAAAAGTTGCAGGCAAATCCGGGAGTCGAGTTCCGGGTCGTTGATGCTTCCGCGGAGTATGCCGCCATCCTGGTAGTGTTTGACGAGGCGGTGGTAGGGGTTGCTGGGAAAGGCCAAAGGGCTGAGGCGGAGCGTGTCCACGACAGGTAGCCGGAGCAGTTGCATGTCCGGCATTGCAGCCCGCAGGTGTGGGATATCGAACTTGATGATGTTGTGGCCGAGGATGAAGGATGCCCCCTCGGCAAATCTGTCCAGCCGGGCGAGGTCATTCGCCGTCCCTCCACCGGAAATTCCCTCTTTGCTGCTACTGCTTACCGCCCCGAACTTGCGGATCCTGTCGTCCTTGGGTGAGACTTCAAGATCTATGGAAACAAAACTGGAAAGAAATGGGCTGTCACTGATTGCTGGTATGGCACTTGGTGCTGCCTGAGGCAGGCCTGGCACGCTTTCGTTATCCGTCGGGAAGTTCATTCTTGACCGAACGGCACTGTCAGCCGGAGAGACACAATTCTGGAAACGAAACAACCGGCATGATCAGAAGCGGCGCAGTTCCTTGACCTGGACGGATTTGGTCCATCCACATATTGAAGATACCCACAAGCGCTTGAAGATTCCAGCGCGTCGATACCAGTTGCTGCGGAACAACAATCACGACGGCAATTGAGAGCCAACCTGCCGGAAGAGAAAGCATGCCTCCAGTTTGCAAACCATGGATCCGGCAGGCCGCTCACGGGAGCCCGGTTATAAGAAGGCAGGAAATTGGCGATCGCTCATTGGGGCCGGGCCAGGGCATCATCACCAGCTTACGTTGCTCAGATGCTCAGCACGATGAGCGTGCCAATACCCCAGATGAGTGCAAGCATGTGAGTATGCTGGCCGTGGTCGCCATACCAGTAGTAGAAGCGTTGACCGCCGATCAGCATGCCACCCCAGACACTGCAAAAGACCAGTGCGCCTGCCCCGGCGAGTAGATGTGGAATCCCTCCATCCCACAGTCCGAGCAACTGCCCCCCGAGCGCCAGAACCCCCGCAGAGAGCAGCAGCGTAGCAGTGAGTTCAACTACGACGATTATGCCAAACAGGAACCTGATCGTGCGTGGATTGTCTATGCTTCTATGACCTACGCGCGCCTTGACCTCGGGCCAGTCAGCGAGAGCATCCATCCGCAAAACTTCTGCAACAGCGTCGCGGTTGATGTCCGGGTATCGGATGTTGTCCAGCACGCCCAATGCCATCCACCCCGCTGGCAATGCAGTGAGCACGGTCTGGATAACAAGCAAATGAACTTCCGCCATTCCCTGCACCTATCTCCGTGATGGTTTTCTGTTCGGGTTCCAGTTTCGGTTTTTGGCCAGGCGCAGGGCTGAATGTATGCTCAGCGTGACTATGATGAGGGCGCCACCGGCGAGGGTGTAAGGGCCAGGATTCTCGGCAACGGCAATCCAGACAAAGAGGGGGCCGAGGATCGTCTCAAGCTGCGTGATCAAGGCTACTTCAGGCGCCGGCAGATAACGAGGACCCAGACTGATGAGCGCAATAGCCAGGGGCTGGAGAACCAGGCCATTCGCCAACAGGAGGCCGAACTGCAACTCGGTCAGTTCGGCAGCCGTAGAAAACGGCCAGAATACGAGCCCGACCAGGAGATACCCAATCCCGACAAAGGGAATTGCCGACTGTGCGCGGAGGTGCCGCACGGCAACAAAAAATCCTGCAATCACAACAGCGTTCAGGATGGCCCATGCCAACCCTCGCAGTCCCTCACCGTCAGCGGCGCCAGCCGCAACGATCATCATCCCGACAATGGCAAAGAAGAGTGCAACTGCCGTATCCCGGCGGATTCGTTCGCCGAGGAATGCCCAGGCCATGAGTGCTGCCAGCAGGGGCATGATCGCAAAAGTCACCAGTACATTGGCTACAGATGTGTGTGAGATGGCCATGTTGAAGGAGAGCATCGAAACCGCGTTCAACGCGACCAGCAGCAACCCGATCCACCCACTGGCTCTGACTACCGGCCAGAAGTTGCGCCGGTAGACAAGCGCACAGCCGACCAGAATGACGAGGCCGGCCAAGGTTCCCCGCCAGGCGGTAAGGGTCAATCCATCGGCCCCGATCAGGCGCAACATCAGACCGTCCGGCGAAAACACCAGCACACCCGACAGGGTCAGGATCAGGCCCAGCCGATGATTGTCCTGGCCGGTCATTTGACCCGATTCCGGTAAAGGACAGGAATTCGTTTACCCACCAGCGGCAGTCCGTTACAGCCTACTCGACGGCGAAATCGGCCCAGGCCCGTGTGACCACGGCCCCTGAGGGCCGTTCGGCAACAATTTCCAGGCTGGCTGTTCTTTCGCCATCATGATCCTCGATCCCGGTTATCTCACCGCGATAGGTCAGGATATCGCCAGGCCAGGTCACATCAAGGAAACGGGCCTTGAACCGGCGCAGCTGTTCGACACCAAGCCAGGAGACGGCATAGTTGCAGAGCAGCCCTGCATGGTACATGCCAACGCCAAACCAGGTCGGAAAGCCCTCTGCCTGGGCCGCGTGGCTGTCGTGGTGCCCAGCGCCGTAACTGCCGGTCGTGATCTGGTAGCGCACGCAATCCGTTAGCGTATGGGGCGGCATCGTGACCGGCCCTGCCGTGTCACCGGGCTTCAGAACGGCCGCATTACTGCGCTCTATCGCCATGAATTCGTTCCGCTCCTCCCGGTAACCCATGAAGTTGGTGCTGGTGGCAGTTGTTTCCGGCGACGGGTCCTCCGGTACATCCTCAGGAACGACGGAAGTTGAGAGAAGTGTCACTCGAGGCTCATCGGAGCCGGCGTCGCGGAAGACGCATTTCATGCGATAGAAGGTCAGCTTGCCTCCCCTCCGGCCGTGCTTTTCCCAGATGTTGTCGACCCAGGTGCGGGCAACCAGTTCATCCCCGGCGCGCGGTTTCGGGCCGTGAAAGATAAACTCCTGTTCCCCGTCCAGTGACATGGCATCGGCCATGTCCAGCACTTCAAGGCCGGAGTTGCGCGGCTCTTCCAGCATGTAGCCCCAGATATAACCGGCGATGATCGGCAGGGTTGGAAACATGACCGGGTGGCGTCCCTCGTGAAACTCCGGGTGGAAGGCATGAAGGGCTGACGCAAATTCCCGCTGCTTGCCGAGTTCGATCGGGAATTCGAAGTCCGGTCCGGAAAGTCCGATGAATTTGTCATATGCCATTTCCGGCTTCCTTCAGTTGCTGAGTTCGATGAGCGCGTCGGTGGCGGTCACGCTTCCGTCGCGGCACACGATCAAGGGATTGATGTCCAGTGCAATCAAGCGATGCCGGTTCGCAGCCGTGTAGGCCGCGACGGCGCTGGCAGCAGCGGTGATCCGGTCATTGATTTCACTGGACAGACTGCGCGTGGTTCGAGAGGTCCGGACAAACTCCGCGAGATCGGCGTCCGAACAGGGCAGGAGGATCGAGTTGGCGAGGCCAATATCCTCGATTGCTGTCCCGCCCAGGCCAAGGACAAGGGCATGGCCGAAGCGCGGCTCGTACTTGACGCCGAGGATCAGTTCCATCTGCCCCTCTGTCACCATCTTCTCGACTAGAACGCGCTTGAGCAAATGGCCACCCTGTTCAAGGCGCTCTGCCATCTCCTCCATCGCGGTGCGCACCTGTGAAGCCGTCCCGAGCGACAGGGCAACGCCGCCCGCCTTCATCTTGTGTGCAAGAACCGGTTCGAGAACCTTGAGCACCACCGGGAATCCGATCTCCAACGCGGCGTCGGCTGCAGCATCCGGGGTCGTCGCAATACTGGACTCGGGTACATCCAGCCCAAGGTTCCCCATCGCGGACTTCCCCTCCGCCTCGTTCAGCAGGCTGCCTGAGGGTGGCAAGCCGGGGTCTGGCGGCAGGCCGAGTTCCTGTCCTGCGGCATTCTTGAACCGTTCGCACCAGCCAATTGTGGTGCCTACCGCTGCCATGGCATCGTTGAGTCCCTGAAGCGGCACAATGCCGTTTGCGATCAGGTGCTCGCGTTGAGGATAGGGCATGTGTTCCGGAAGGGTTGCAGTCACCACCCCGCAAATGCCGACTTCACGGCATGCCTTGATGAAGGCATCGCGGGTCGGATTCAGGACGCTTTCGCGCGGATCGATCGTGCCATCCTGGCGCGAACGATAGCCGTTCAGGATCATGGCGATGTCATAACCGTCGGCCATCATGGTCTGAAAGCAGCGCTGAAGCGCCGGTTCGTTCTCCATCGAGAAGATATCCTCGCCGGCAAAATAGGCGTTGTAATCGAACGGGTTCGACACGGCCGCGAATTCAGGGATCTGCTGGCGGAGACTTTCCGTTACGGGCGGCGACGTCATGGGAAACTCGATACCCGTTCCTTCTGCGGCGTCCGCAGCCAGCGCCTTTTCGCCGCCGGAATTGGTGAGCAGCGCCATCTTTCGCCCTGTGGGCCTGCGCGGGATGGTCAGCATCTTGAGTGTCTCATCCAGCAGGGACAGTGAATTGACGCGGATCACCCCTGTGCGGGCGAAGAGCGCGTCGATCATGTCTTCCGGTGCCACCAATGCCCCGGAGTGGGTCTGGGCAACCTCGGCGCCCTTTGCACTCGCTCCCGTCTTGAGCGCGACGACAGGAACTCCCTTTTCCAGCGCCAGCGACGCGGCCTGGCTGAACGCGACAGGGTCGCCGATGTCCTCCATGAAGAGGCCAATTGCGGTCACGCGCGGATTCTCGGCGAGAACGGCGATGTAGTCGGCGATCTCGAGAACAGCCTGGTTGCCGACGCCGATCATGACCGCAGCAGTTAGCGATCTCTGGTTGATCGAGTAATTGAACAGCACACCGCCGCTGGCCGAGACAATTGCCACCCCCTTTTCCATGTGCCGGGGTTCGTGGTCATGCACAGGCCACAGGGCAATTCGGTCGAAGTAATTCAGGAAGCCCGTAGAGTTCGGGCCAATGACAGCGAGATTGCCGGCAGCCTGCGCCAGTTCGGCTTGGGCGGCGGCTCCATCATCTCCCAACTCCGCGTATCCTGCGGCGAAACACACGGCTCCGCCAGCGCCTCGGGCAGCGAGATCGATCAGGAGTCCATTGATCGCGCGTTTTGGCACATTGAGGAAAGTTGCGTCAGGCGCCTCGGGCAGGTCATTGACCGAAGGGTAGACGGTGCAGCCCGCGAGTTCGGTTCTTGTCGGATGGACGGCCCAGATGTCCCCCTCGAACCCGGTGGAGCGGAGCATCTCGATTGCGGGCACATTTGTTGCTCCGCCGACGAATGCTGCATGGCGCGGACTGAGAAGGCGTCTCAGGTTTTGCCGCAGCAAGCGGCGGTCTGAAGGCGAGTTGCGCATTGGCAAACCCGGATGTCTGGAGATTGGAGGGTGGTCCGGCGCAGTGCGCCGGACCGGTCTGTTGCTCAGGCGAACCACCAGCGGTCAATGGCCTGCCAGCCATCAACTGCCCAGTTCGACGCAATGTCGGGACCATGTGCCAGCTTGTCGGAGCGTGCCCAGACATAGTTGGCGTACATCGGCACGATCACTCCGCCATCATCGCGAACCAGGCGCTGCATTTCGCCATACATGTCGGCCCGCTTCGCCAGATCGAGTTCGACACGCGCTTCCTTCAGCAAGACATTGAAGCGATCGTTCTGCCAGTGTGTGTCGTTCCATGAGGCATCTGCGGCGTAGACCTGGCTGAACATCCAGTCTTCGGTCGGGCGGCCGCCCCAGAAGCAGGCGCAGAACGGAACCTTGGTCCAGACATTGGACCAGTATCCATCCTGTGGCTCCCGGATCACATTGATGTCAAGTCCAGCGGGTGCAGCCGATTCCTGCATCAGGACTGCAGCGTCGACGGCTCCGTTGAAGGCTGCATCGGATGTGTGAAGGTCAATCGCCAGCCGGTCGTGCCCGGCCTGCTGCAAGTGCCATTTCGCCTTCTCGGGATCATAGACACGCTGTTCGAGGTCGGCAGCATAGAACTGGTTTGGCGGCGCGATCGGATGATCGTTTGCAACCCGTCCATGTCCGAAGAGGATCTTCTGCACCATCTCTTCCCGATTCACGGCGAGCTTCAGCGCAAGGCGGACATTGACGTCGTTGAACGGCGCAGTATCCGTCCACATCGGGAAGGTGAAATGCTGAGTGCCCGTCGTTTCCTCGATGACGATATCGCTCTGCCGTGCAAGCAGGTTCAACGACTTGAGGTCGACCGAGTCCACCAGATCAACTTCACCGGTGACAAGCGCATTCATTACTGCCGCAATGTCCGGAATCTCCAGGAGTTCGACCGAGTCGAAGAATGCCCGGTCATCACGCCAGTAATTGTCCTGGCGCTTGAGATCCATGCGAACCCCATACTCAAGATGGTCGATCATGTAGCCGCCGGTTCCGACAGGATCCTGCCAGTTCACCGTGCCGTCGTCCTGTCCGATACCAATAGGCAGGTGGTAATCGGACATCAGATAGGCAAAGTCCGCATTGCCCTCGTTCAATGTGAACACGACCGTGGACGGCCCGTCCGCACGAACATCGGAGATACCTGCAACGATGCCACTGGCCGAGGAACCGTTGGCCGGGTCCCGGTGATGGTTGATCGAGGCGAGGACATCTCCAGAATCAAGCGTCTTGCCATTTTGGAATTCGACACCCTGGCGCAGTTCAAAAACCCATTCTGCGGCGCCTGCCTTGCCTTCAAAATTCTCGGCGAGTTCGCCTTCAAGCGCTCCGCTCGGGCCAATCTCTGTAAGGCTGTTATAGACGGCGCCCCAGCAGCCAGTGTTGTTGAGCGCTCCGGTGCCCCAGGTCGCCGGATCAAGGGAAGCGCCACTGTTGGCCCCGTTGAGTGCGAAACGGAGGTGCCCTCCGCGTTTGGGCGTTGCGGCAAGGGCCTGGCTTCCAAGGCCGGTTGCGGCCAAGGCGGTTGCCGCCGCTCCCATCTTGCCGAATTCCCGGCGGTTGATGCCGGTCGCGGACCGGATTGGTTTCTTTATCATGATGTCCTCCTTTTCTGGATCGGCTCCGGCCGATCACGCTTGCCGAGAGGCGTTACCGGATGCCTGCATTCGGCTCATTAGCCACATGGTGTTGCAGCGGACCTGAAGGCCCGGTTCGGTTTCACAGCTTACCGGTGAACCTGCTGCTTGCAACCGGACTGTTGCCGCATGATGGCCTTCACCTGCGGTGGTGACCGCATCATCGACGGTGATTGGAAGCTTATCTTCCACTGCGCGCGGAAACCGGTCCCTTCCGTATTGCCTTGGTTCAGTTTGATGGTCAATCATCTCATCAAGCCTGCTGCTGAAGTACGGCCGTTCCGTAATCCGCCATCTGATCATCATCGCCGTGTCCGGCCTTAAGCCGGCGTAGTGTGCCCTGGTAGGCTTCGCTGCGCTCCTCCGCACTCAGTGCGGAAGCACTTTCCTCCAGCGCCAGATCACGGAATGCCGGCTCGGGCAGTCCGGCCGCATCGCAGGCCGCCAGTCTCGAAGACAGTCCCTGCCGCAGGCGCACATGATGCGGCTGCACATCGTCCAGATGGCGGACGCCAACATCGAACAGCCGGAGGTCGCCTGCCGCCTCGCAGGCCTGAAGAATCCGGAGTCCGGTCTCCGTGTGTGCCATGAGCGCGTTCCAGCCTTCATCTTCGCCCTGCGGCAGGCCGTTTGGCCAGTCATCGCCGACCGCGAGGTCGGCGCAGAGCCCGATTGCGTCCGGGCAGATCTTGCAGCGGAACTGGGTTGTCCAGGGATTCTCATCCCAAAGCTCATTATAGGTGCCTTCGAACTTCCGGCCATCAGGCATGACCGCCTTGGTCGGACCAGGGCAGCCTTCACCCCGCCAGCGAAAGGCCGCAGGCGGGTCGTTTTCAATGTCTATGCCGCGCCGCTCGAAGAAGCCACGCGAAGCAAACAAGCTCGGTACGGTGCCGCAGAACATGGCCTGCGTAAATCGGATCAGGTCGCGGGCGCGGCGATCCACCTGTTGCAGGTTCCGCAACCCGCTGACGTCGCAAGGCTTCAGCGACACAGCGAAGGGTTCCTCAAGATCCAGCGCTTCCCGGATGGCCGCCAGAGGCGCACTTGTTGCATAGCGGGAACCGCCGGAATGCAGCAGCGCTTCCTCGTCCCGGCATATTGCAGCGACTGTGCCCAAGGCGTTATCGGGATCTGGCTTCGTCTGCAGGATGAAATTCACTTCGCCGGTGCGCAGCAGAAATCGGTTGATCGCTGTCATGACGCCCCCGGAGGACGCGCGGAACCGCAATTCCGGGTCCGAGGCATAGCCTCGGGCAACCCTTCGGCATTCGCCCCAAACGGAATCCATATCGCCATCATTGTCGCCTGTGAAAGGGCCGGGGATCCGGATTCCGGGGCAGGTTGCCAGTATCCGCTTCTGCTCCTCGCCGGTCAGCGGCCGGGAAGGAACCGGGCGCAGGTGTTCGTGTTGCCGTGCCGGAACCATCCGGATCACATCTTTAGGCACCACCGCTGCGCAGAGGCCACAGCCGATACACATCCCGTTTGAAACGATTTCCTCAAGCGAACCGAAACTTGCCATTGCATCCCGTCAGAAAACTCTTCGGGAGAGACTAGAAACAGGATTGTGGTTTTGCAATTTTGATTGTTTGAATGTTTCAATAAGTAAAGCTGATCACGGAACGTCGATGCTGGCACAACTCATCGCTTTCTGCGAAGTCGCGCATAGGGGGAGCTTCCGGGCCGCTGCTGACGGAATGAACATTTCGCAGCCGGCTCTGACCCTCAGGATTCAGAAGCTGGAAGAACAGCTCCGCTTTGAACTCTTCAACCGCGACCGGAGGGGCATCAAGCTGACGCCGGAAGGGGAGCGGTTCTTGCCATATGCCCGGTCTGCAATCCAGGCGGTGCGCGATGGGCAGGCTGAGGCAAGGAGGGCACGATCATTCTCGGCAGTTTACCGGATCATGTCGTCCTACACGCTGCTGGATGTGTTCGTTCTTGATTGGGTGCGGCGGCTTCAGGCCGCCCATCCCGACATAGCGGTCTCGCTTGACTGCGGATATCCGGACTTCTCTGCACGGCTCTTCGCTGCCGGCCTGATAGATCTGGCAGTCACATACGAACCCATAGCTGCTCCCGGCCTTGCATCTCACGTTCTCTACAATGAGTCCCTGATACTCGTGACCAGTTGCGGCGATGTCGAAGACTGGCGGCGCCATTACGTCTATGCGCACTGGGACGACCGGTTCGCCGAAGAGCATCGGGAGATGTTGCCTGACGAAGAGAACAACCCGCGTATGACCATTTTCTTCATGGATGCAGTTCGCGCCCTGGCCTTGACGGGACCTGCTTCCGACTACATGGCCGAGCAATCCGCACGGCCGTATCTGGCTGACGGCCGCCTCAATCGCGTCCCCGGAATGCCCGAGTTTCAGCGGCCCGTTTATGCGACGCGCTGGCAGCGGCCCGCTGACGAAACGGCGCACGGCGCCGCCTGGAGAACACTGCAAGCCGCCGTTGAAGCACGCGGCACGGGATGAAACCCCACCTACTGTCCTGACGAGAGGTCCAGCCGCCCGCCCCGCGCTGCCAGTACATTCGACAACCAGTCGGCGTCCATCTCCGGGACTGAACTCAGCAAAAGTTCGGTATAGGGATGGTGGGGAGGCGAAAAGACCTGTGCCTTGGTTCCTTGTTGGACGACCTCACCAGACTTCATCACGACGACCTCGTCGGCAATCGCCCGCACGGTGGCAATATCATGCGTGATGAACATGTAGGCGAGGTCGAGTTCCGACTGGAGTTGATCAAGGAGGCGCAGAATGCCCTCTGCCACGATCTGGTCCAGCGCACTGGTCACTTCATCACAAATGATGAAGCGGGGTTCGGCTGCAAGCGCCCTCGCAATACCGATCCGCTGCTTCTGGCCACCAGAGAGTTCACCCGGCAGCCGGTCGATGAACTCGCCAGGTTCCAGTCCAATCATCGACAGGATCTCCCGCACGCGGTCGTCAAGCGCCCGCCCCTTAAGGCCGAGGTAGAATCTGGCAGGATAGCCTATGATCTCGCGAACGCGGCTCCTCGGATTCAGTGCAGTGTCGGCCATCTGATAGATCATCTGGATCTGCCGTAATTGTTCCTTCGACCGGTCGCGGAACCCCTTCGACAGGGATTGGTTGTCCAGCAGGACTTCACCGGCGGTGGGCGCAAGCAGGCCGGTGACCACACGCGCAACGGTTGATTTGCCCGATCCGGACTCTCCCACCACGGCAACCGTATGCCGGGCATGGATGTCGAAACTCACGCCATGCAGGACTTGTTCCGTGCCGTATGACGCATCGACATTCCTGATGGCGACTACGGGCTGGGAATCCTCGGCAGGAGGCGCCTGTTCATCCCGGCGGAATGTCCGGACGGCCCAGAGAGATTTGGTGTAGTCCTGTTTCGGGTCAGCCAGCATTGACCTGGTGTCAGCCTCCTCCACCTCGTCGCCCCGAAGCAGGACCTTGATGCGGTCCGCCATCTGGGCGACCACCGCCAGATCGTGGGTGATGTAGATGGCTGCTGTGCCATAGAGTTCGACGATTTCCCGTATCGATGCCAGAACCTCGATCTGTGTCGTCACATCAAGAGCTGTCGTCGGCTCGTCGAAGATGATCAGGTCCGGACGGCTGGCCATTGCCATTGCGGTCATGGCGCGTTGCAGTTGGCCACCGGATACCTGGTGTGGATAGCGGAATCCGATGGTTTCCGGTTCGGGAAGATGCATCTGGCGGAAATGCTCAAGGCCCCGCTTCTCGGCCTCGATCCTGCTCAGGATTCCGTGACGGACCGGTGTCTCGCAATACTGGTCGACCAGCCTGTGCGCCGGATTGAAGCTCGCTGCCGCCGACTGCGCCACGTAGGCTATGCGCGCGCCCCGCAGGCGGCGGAGTATCTCCGGGTTGGCCCCGAGCAGTTCCTGGCCATCGAATTGGATCGATCCGCCCGCGAAGCGGCACCCATCCCTTGCAAAGCCCATTGCAGCCAGTCCCAGTGTTGACTTTCCGGCGCCGGATTCGCCGATCAGTCCAAGGACTTCGCCGCGCGCAAGATCAAGGTTTATCTCTCTTACAATCTCGCTCCAGCCAGACTCTGTCTGGCCTTCGATGGTAAGGCCGCGCATGGTCAACAGAGGATCGGTCACCGGCTCATTCCTTGAGTCCGCTTGCGATGTGGAGCTTCCAGTCCACAACGAAGTTCACTGCAACCGTAAGCAGGGCGATGGCGCTGGCAGGGATGAGCGGAGTGATGTCGCCATATGTCATCAGCGTTGCATTCTCGCGTACCATGGATCCCCAGTCGGCAGTCGGCGGCTGGATGCCAAGGCCAAGAAACGAAAGCGCTGAAATCGAGAGAAACACGAACACGAACCGCAGGCCGAATTCGGCGATGAGCACCGCCGAGGCGTTGGGGAGGATTTCCTTTAGTATGAGGCGCGGCAACCTGTCGCCGCGCAGGCGGGCAGCCTCGATATAATCCATGACGACAATATCGGCGGCGACAGCCCGGGAAAGGCGGAAGACACGAGTCATGTCGACCAGGGCAATGACAAAGATCAGGCTTGGTATCGAGGAGCCAAAGATCGTCAGCAGGAGCATGGCGAAGATCAGGCCGGGGATCGCCATCAGCATGTCGTTGAAACGCGACAGCATTTGATCAAGCCATCCACCAACCACTGCTGCGGTCATGCCAAGAATGACCCCAACCAGAAATGCAAGGGCGGTGGTCATCAGTGCAATTCCGACAGTGTTGCGCGCGCCGAATATCATGCGCGAGAGCATGTCCCGGCCGAGGTTGTCGGTGCCCAGTGGATGGGCATTGCTCCAGGCTTGGTACTGCGCTCCGACGATTTCGCGCTCGCCGTAGGGAGCAAACAGCGGCGCAAAGATCGCAATCACGAGGTACAGTATGATGCAGGTAATTCCGAACTTGGCCGTCCACGGCGCAGCTCTGAATGTCGTCCAGAGTTCTGCCATGGTTATCTCGGATGCATGATGCGGGGGTTGGACAGCATCGACATGATGTCAGCTGTCAGGTTCAGCAGCACGTATGCAGCGGCGAATATCAGGCTGATGGCTTGCACGACCGGAATGTCCCGCTTCGAGACGGAGTCGACCATCAGTTGGCCGAGTCCAGGGTAGGCGAATACAACCTCAACCACGACGACACCGGTGATGAGGTAGGCCAGATTGAGCGCAACCACGTTGATAATGGGTGACAGGGCGTTGGGCAAAGCGTGAACCAGGATGATGACGCGCGGTGTCAGTCCCTTGAGCCGCGCCATCTCGATATAGTCGCTTGCCAGAAGATTGATGATCGCAGCCCGGGTCATGCGCATCATGTGCGCAGTGACGACGAGGGTCAGTGTCAGGGCCGGCAGGAAGGTGCGGTAGAGTTTCTCGCCAAAACTGGTGTCAGGTGGAATGTTGGCAAGCGAGGGGAAGAAGCCGGTCTTGGCCAACAGGAAGACCAGAAGGTATCCGACGAAGAAATCCGGGAAGGAAATGAAGCTCAGCGTTGCCACGTTTGCTCCGCGGTCGAACGGGGTATTGCGGTAGAGTGCAGCAAGGATGCCAAGCGCCAAGGCGACTGGCACTGCAATTGCCGCCGCGTAGCACGCCAGAAACACTGTGTTCAGGAGCCGGGACGCAATCAGTCCAAGAATGGGGCGGTTGTTGGCGAGGCTGTCGCCAAAATCGCCCTGAAACACGCCTGCAAGCCAGTTTATGTACCTCTCCCAGGGGGGCAAGGTGAGGCCGAGTTTCTCGCGCAGTGCCGCGACTGTTTCCGGTGTGGCGGCCTGCCCGAGGATTGCCTCCGCAGTGTCTCCCGGCATCAATTCAAGCGAGAAGAAAACGATCAGGGAAATGACAACAAGTGTCAGTGCGCCAAATGCGAGGCGCATGGCCAGGATTTTCAGGATCTGCTGCAATCCGGCTTCCTCATTGCTCCATGTGGAGTCGGCACCCCCAAGCCTCCATTGGCTGCATGCTAAACGCGCTTGGCACAGGCGCGCAAGGCACTTGCGCCGGGAAGCATCATTGTTGCGGACGCCTCACTGGCGCTTCAAGGCCAGTCCCCGGCCAACTGTGGTTGGTCGCGAGAGCATCGAATGCGCGGCCTCGATAGCCGATGCAGCAGCGGCCAGCTTGTCCGGCATGTCCGTGGCGCGACCGGCTGTTGTGTCCACATGCAGGAAAATCTGTTCGCCCGTTGCAACCGCTTCGGCGCAGTCCGGGCGCCAGACCTGGTTGAGCACATGCATCCGCTTGCTGTCTCTTTCCAGCAGGATCGTATCTACATCCAGCCGGTCACCCTTGTGCACCTCTGAATGAAAATCGAGGCGCCAACTGACGGAGTAAAGGCTGGACCCGGCCGAGCGGTAGGCAGGATCGCATCCGATGTAGTCGAAGAACGGCTCGGACGCTTCTGACATGGTCAGCAGGTAGTAGGCTTCGCTCATGTGCCCATGGAAGTCGATCCATGAAGCTGGCACTTCGACACCATAGAGCCGTAGAGGCGCCGGTACATCCAATCCAGGACGCCAGGGAGGAATTCCGGGCACCAGGTTTGTGATCGCGGGTGCGATGGTTGTCATGACATCTCGGCATCATGCCGCATGGCCATGCTGGTGACATTCTTGACGATGATGTCCTGAATTCCGCCCTCCAGGTCGTGCCCCATGCCTGGAACAATCACCAGTTCGGCGTCCGGTATGCGCGCGGCGATTTCCTTGCCATGCTCGACGGGAAGCAAGGCATCGTCCGCACCATGTATGACCAGGGTCGGCACGGTGATGTTCTCAAGGTCGGCAAATCCCCCTCGGCCCGCGATGATTGCCGCATACTGGCGGGTGATGCCGTCCGGGCAGTAGCACCTGTCGTAAGCCCTCTCGATAAGGGCGCGGCGTTCCTCCTCGTCGAACGGGTAGCCGGGGCTGCCCCATACCCGGTCGCACTTCAGGGTATGGGCAATATAGCCCTCGCGGCCTGGCTCGCTAGGCTCGGACAGCAGCAAGGCCTGCACTTCCGGCGAGCGCGCCGGCAAACCGGACGATCCGCTTGAAGAGGCCACGATGGTGGCAGTTCGCAGCCGCTCGGGGAATTCGCCTGCCAACTTCTGGAGGATCATGCCTCCCATGGAAATACCCAGCACATGAGCTGTGTCGACGCCGTAAGCGTCCAGCACGCCGACTGCATCCTGGGCCATATCTCCGATCGTGTAGGGAACTTCAGCGGATATGCCCTTTGCCAGTTCCGCTTCAAGGGAAGCAATGCTGGGCACGCCGGCCGAGTCGAACTTCTGTGACCACCCGCTGTCGCGATTGTCATAAATGAAGACATCGAAGCCGGCAGCGACCAGGTCTTTGAGCATTTGCTGCGGCCAGTGAATGAGCTGCGAGCCAAGACCCCTGATCAAGAGTAGCGGCTGCCCAACCCTGGGACCGTGGCGTTGCACTTCGATTTCTATTCCGTTGGCGATGATCCTGGTCATCGTTTCCCCTCATTCGATAGCCCGTGATTAGCCCTAAATTGGATCAGGCATAAGGCGGATATGGCGAGATTGCGGGCATTGATCGTCCTTTCTGCTCAAGGCAATGTAGGAAAAGACCAAGATCCGGCAACCGCTCATGAACACCAATCCGTCTGCCGCACTCAGCGCTCAGCCACCGTCCCGCCCGACACCGCGCACAAGCATGTACGCGCGCCACATCCTCGACAACTACTATATCGGACCCGCAAGGGATGAGAATGTGCTGGAGATCTGGGGATATACAAGCCGCTTCAGCTACTGCCCCGGCGATACCGTCGATCTACGTGTCAGTACGACCGCCGACAAATGGGATCTCGAAATCGGACGCGACGGGGCAAACTATGAAGTGGTACTGACGGCCTCGGGTCTTGGGGGCAGGCACTGCCACACGCCGGAGGATTGCTCTGTCATTGGCTGCGGCTGGCCGGTTGCCTACGAATTCGCCGTGCCGGACGATTGGCGGCCGGGAGCATATCTCGTTACCTTGCGGGCCGAACGGTCGGGTGAAACGGTCGAGGAACACCACCTCTTCCTTGTTCGTCCGGCGATTGGCGCACCTGCGAATCCGATGCTGCTTCTTTGCGCAACCGGTACCTGGGTCGCATATAATTGCTGGGGTGGGTCGAACGCCTATGAGGGCATCACCGGTCCGGACGGCAACTGTTTTTCGCCAGTCTTGTCGACAGAGAGGCCCTGGACACGCGGTTTCTGCAAGCTGCCCGAAGGCGCACCGCGTCCTGTGCCGGAGACTCCGCCAAGGCCAGGAGACATGGTCCGTTATCCCTACATGGAGTGGGCTTACGCATACGGATATTCGAAGAAGTATGCGTCGGCAGGCTGGGCAAGCTATGAGCGCCACTTTGCGCAATGGGCAGAGAAGGAAGGGTTTGGTTTCGACATTGCGACCCTGCACGATCTTGATGCAGACCCGGGACTGCTCGACGGTTACCGGTGCGTAGTACTCGTGGGCCACGACGAATACTGGAGCCGCCCGATGCGCAACGCAATCGATAATTGGGTGGAGGCTGGAGGGCGCGCCGCCCGATTTGGCGGTAATTTCACCTGGCAGGTCCGGCTCGAAGACGAAGGCCGGCGCCAGATCTGTTACAAGTATCTGGCTGCGTCGGATGATCCGGTGATGGGAACGTCTGATCAGCATCTGCTGACAGGAGCATGGGAAATACCCGAGATCGGATTTCCGGGAGCGCAAACATTCGGTGTGAACGGGCTTGAAGGCGTCTACGCCGGCCTCGGCAACTGTGTCGGCGGAGGGCCGGGTGGATTCACGATCTATCGTCCCGGGCACTGGGCGTTCGAAGGCGCTCATATTGGCTATGGCGATGTGTTGGGCGCCCGGTCACGGATATTCGGCTACGAGGTGGACGGGCTTGATCATGAGATACGGGGTGGGCTGCCCTATCCGACGGGTAGAGGCGGCGCCTCAGAAGATATTGAGATTCTCGGCATTGGGCTGGCCACGAATTCGGAAGCAGATCACAGTGTCTGGGGTGAGATCCAGTATATCGGCGACAGCGGCACTGCCTGGAAGGCGCAGTCGCTTTACGGGTCAGCGACACTGGAGAGTCTTGATAAATCGGTTCGAGGCAACGGCGTGATCGTGAACTGGACGCGCGGCAAGGGGGAGGTGTTCACAGCAGCCACATGTGAATGGGTAATGGGCCTGAAGCGGAAGGACATGCAGGTCGAGCAGGTTACCCGCAATGTGCTGACCCGGTTCTGCCGGTGACTTTCCCTCACAGGCTCGCGGCAGTTGCTGCCCCGAAGTAGCATTGGGCGCACTGGGGTGTCCGGATTTTTGCCTGCTCAGCCATTTGCAGTGAGGGCCTCGAGATACGGGCGGACAATCGTTGCAACTCCCCCGCTGGCGGCGGCTCTCGCTATTTCAGCAGGCGTGGCCTTGCGCTGTCGGAGCGCTTCTTGAAGACCTTCAAGTGCAACGAATTGACCAACCGAGTGCCTATGGCGGAAGCAGTCGGCAATGGTCTTGGCGACACCGAACACCTTCACCGGAACCCCCTCAATCACTGTGGTAGACACATCTTCAGCCAGCAACCTGTCCGTAAACCGGACAATGCGCAGTGTCCGTCCGTTATCTCGCGGGCACCAGTCGTTGTTCCCAATAGCCAGCCAGACAAGGTTTGGAAGTTGATCGGTCAGATCATGAAAGACGAGGGCTGAGGTGAGGCAAACTACGCCCTTCGGGACTCGTTTCGCTGCTTCTGCAAGACTGTGATTGGCGTCCAATGGCGCGTCCGGCAACTGGTAGAGTCCGCGCGATAGCCGGATCAACTCGCCATCGTCGCTCATCCTGCCGATAGTTGCCGCCGTGATGCCCGCCGACTTGAATTCCTTCAGCCGCATAATGCCCCGATCCCGAAGCAATTGCCTTGCGCGATCGCGTTGAGTCCTGCCGTTCCTCATTGATACGAAACCACCGATTATGAGGTTCATGTTCTGAGGTATTGTATCAAGATTCCAGCCGGCGGCAAATCCCGGATGAATGGTTGATTTGCCTGCCCATTGAAGCAGTCGGCTGTTCACGGTTGTGATTGGCCGCGTAGCTTGGCTCCCCTTCTGGATAGAAGGCAATCAAGTCGACTTGACCATTGCGGCATATTGGCAAAAACAGACGTAGCCGACACCGGAAAGTGCGGGCCTGAAGTTCAGTTTCGTTTACAGGCTGATTGTGGCCACCGGTTTGCTACTGATTCAACGCCTTGGGAAAACCCGAGGTTGCAGGGGCACAAAAAAAATCATGCGCGGGCCACCATGTTCGGCCCAAACCGGATCATGCAACTCATGCCGGATTGCTTGGGCCCTTTGGTGTCCACTCGTCCAGTTTCATGTTCGCCTGCAAGACCCGGCGCCGGTCCTGCAGGCCGTCGAACAGCATGTCGAAGTCGGTTTCGGCCGCCATATCAAGTGGCAAGGATGACCGCGCCTCGGCAAAGAACTGTTCGCTCCTTCGAGGCAAATATCCGGCTTCCCACCAGTTGCAGATCCTGTCTCGCGCATCTTCCAATGCAACAGCGGAAGGCAAAAAGTCGCGTTTCTGGTTCTGGTTGACCCGGCGGCTGGCTGGCATCAGGTTCCAGAGGTCCCCGCATGGCCATGCAGCCCATGGCATGCAGTGATCGATATCCAGCCGGTTACTGGTCAGGGAACGGCCTGTCCACACGCAGTGGAGCCTGCCACTCTCCAGAAGCTGGAGCGAGATCTGTCGGGCAACAGCGACATCCCTTTGGGGATCGGACCACTTCATGGCCTGTTCTACCATTTGGCGGTTGAGGGAACGGCCTTGATTTCTGGCCCATTCTTCCATCAGCGCCACCCACTCGCCGACGAGGGCAGGTTCAATCCATGCTGCGTGCCTGGATAGTGAATTCCAGAGGTAGACCGGAATGCGGATTGTTCCGAACCGGTTGAGATAGTCCTGATCGATGAGGATGGATTCAGACGGCTTCCCGGAACGAGCCCTTTCGACTTGGACTACAGGATCAGCAGTCCCTGGGAATGTCATGTAGCGGACCGGCATCTTTACAATGTTGTCAACCACGACGCGAATTGTGTGATGAAGAGCCTCGGCCTGAGAACCGGTGAATGTACGGCCGACCCTGAGGTCGAATGCAGGAACGGCGCTGAGTCCGTCCCAGCCCCTCTTGACGAAACCCATACCGGTCTGCCTTCCAGGCTTTTGCGGCAGTCCGGCATCCAATAGCGGCTTGTAGAGGCGGATCCAGTTGAGGGCGATGAGCCCGACCGGAAGAGCTACAAATTGATCCCGGTGGTGGGCCATGCCGGTGGCGCTGTCGGCAGCCCTCGCAATCGAACGAAGCAGCCCAAGCTTGTGGGTTGCCGATTTCTTGTCGTTGAGAATGATGTGCCGAAGGAGTGGCAGGGCGCCCGTGCCGTCATCGGGAAGGCGATAGGCGAGATGCACAAAGTACGACCCGCCGGTCCGCGGCTTCAATGCAGTCGATGATTGCTGTTCCGCAAAGGCCCCGTGGCGGCGGGCAAGGGCTGAAAGTTCGTCCAATACAACGGTGGAGGCACCATCTTCACCGCCAGCGCTGCCAACCCGAACTGCAAAGACAAGAAGACCGCCCGGTTTGAGAATACTGATGAGCCTGCGGAATGCGCGCGCCCGGTTGGTGGAAGCTACATCCGTCCAGACGTCATTGAGCAAAATGATGTCGAAACTCATCCCAAGTCTGCAGACGCGCTCAAGCGCCGGCAGACGATCGTTCATCCATCTGATTTGCGAAGGGTCGTGCCCGCGGCGGGCTTCTTCGATCATGGTTTGCGAAGGATCGACGGCGACGACATCGAAACCCTTCCTGGCGAACCAGGCAGCATCGCGGCCGGAGCCGGTTCCGACATCAAGAACCGAGGCCGGAGGATCGGGAAGGCGGTTGGCGAACCAGGCATGAATGCTGTCGGGATCAACCGTCTGGTAATGGGCAGCAAGAGAGCGGCCGGACTCGCCCGTATACCGTGACTTCCTTGCCATCAGGGAAACCTGCCGGCAGTGGATTGACGGACAGGTGCAGCCTGCCGGACCATCGTCCGATGTCTGCGCCTGAATTTGCCCTGCGCCCGAAATCTGATCATGGAGCGAAACGTCATTGTGGCCCGGATGCTGGCAGAGGTTCCCGGCGATGTCCATATGTCTGCAAGCCTGTATCCGTTTCGGCTGCCAGCTCTGACAGGCACCGGGCCCGGCCGGATTTTACATGCAGCTTTGTATTGTCCGGAACTTTCCATGCCCCCTGGATCAGTTTCCATGCCAATGCGTATCGTGCGCAGGCCGTAACGGCCGCTGTGGATGATCGGCCAATCGGGTTCGGTTCATCCGGCCGCCATGATGAGCAGCACCGCTACGGTGGCACGATGACACGGTGATCGGTTCACCTCCTTCGCCCTTCCAGGTGCGGCCCGATTGCTCCACTCGGTCAGAACCCGATCATCAGGTGGCGCAATTGCGCCTCCCATCACAGGCAACCACAGTCGTTCATCTACAATTCGAAACGACGAAACATTTCGGCTGGGGCATCGTGGCGCTTCATGGTGGCAACCGCACTGGCCAAGAGCCGCTCTTCGATTTCAGAGTCCCGGAACGGGCGTTCTTCGCGTGGATCAACCCGCAGATCGAACAACCTGGTGTCGGCATCCTCGAAGCCTTCCCCGTCATGGAACGGCACCCGCTTGGAGTCGTCTCGCGCCTTGATCTTCAAGATCGGGCTCCCCTTTGTGAACTCCAATGGTTCGACCAATTCCATATGACGCAGTTCCTGAAGCGAGAAAGGCCCGCGCATGTGCAAGGGCAAGAGACGGTACTCATAGAGATTGGTGCTGTCGAGCCACCGCGGACGGTAGTGAAAGGCATAGTCACCATCGGAGACAAGGAGTGGTCCACCGAAGATCCCTGAAAGGACGGTATCGTGTCCTGTGCCGTCGCGTTCCAGGAGCGGCAACAGGCTCTGCCCGTTGGCCTCGGAAGGACATTCGACACCAAATAGATCGGCCAGCGTCGGGAGAATATCGATGGCCGAGGTCAATGCGGACCGCCGTGTGCCGGCGTGGCTTGCAGCATCAGGATGCGAGATCATCAGCGGAATGTGCGAGATCTCCTGGTACTGCGGCATCTTGGTCTTGGCCCACCAATCGTGTTCCGACAGCAGGTAGCCGTGATCAGTCGTGGTGATCAGGACTGTGTCGTCCCAGAGGTTCTCTTTGTCAAAACGGTCGAGCAGCCGGCCCAGATACTCATCGCACATCGCAACAAGACCGGCATATTTGGCACGAATATGGGCGATTTCGTCCTCGGACTCGGTCACCCTCGCATAATTCGGCCAATCCAGGATCAGGCCTTCGAAGCCGTGGCCGCCACTTTGGTCGAAGCGTTCCGGGATGTGGAAGGGCTCGTGCGGGTCGAAGCACTCAAGTTGCAATAGCCAGTTGTCGACTCCGCGGGCCGCATCCAGAAACTCGAACCCGGCGGCAAAGCAGCGGGGCAACGGGAAATCTGCCTCTTCCTGCATTGCCTCGCGATTGATCGCATGCTGCAACTTGTGGTTGCCTCGCTTTTCGCCAGCAAAATCATAGTGGCCTGGATGGTACTTCTTGCGGAGAGCTTCGATGTCGGCGTTCAGCGTCGGCTTCCAGGGGTCATATTCCTGGCCTCGAATGTTGACCCAGCTATTGAAGGTGGTGTGATAGCAAAGCCCGCCATCTTCGAAGTAATGGAAGTGATCGGTTACCAGGTGGCAGTAGGTATCCATCCTCTCGCGCAGCAATCGGGCATACGAGTTGTCAAATGGCTCAAGTGGTCCCCAGGACGAGTGAAAGAAGTTGTAGCGGCCTGTATGGTGATCCCGCCGCGCAGGCATGCAAGGCAGGCTTCCGGTATAGTGACTTTCGAACACTACGGACCGTGCCGCCAAACGGTCAAAGTTCGGTGTCGGCACAAGGCCACCGTAGCAGCCCAGCGCCTTCCGATTGAGTGAATCAAATAGAAGAAAGACAACCTTCATTTGGGTCCATTCCTTGTATTGGTCTTGAACCGAGCCATTGCCGGCAATCGGCTCAGCACATTTCCGGGCAAGACCGAAAACACCAGCGCAATTGCCGAAACCGCCAGTATCGACGTGCAAATCGGCCGGGTGAAGAAGATAGAGATTTCATCAGCCGACATGATCAGTGATCGCCTGTAGTTTTCTTCAAGTATTGGCCCCAGTACCGGCGCAATGGTCAGGGGTGCGAGCGGATAGTCGAACTTCATCAGCAGCAAGGCAAGCAGGGCAAAGACTGGAATGAACCACAGGTCAGTCAGGGAATTGGTGACACCGAACGAGCCGACGACGCATAGGACGAAGATAACGGGGATAAGGAAAATCTTCCGAATGTTCACGAACCAGACGAATATCGGAACCAGGAGAAGTCCGAAGACCAGCAAGAAGACATTCGCAGCCATGTAGGAAGAGAATATTCCCGTAATGACTTCCGGCGAATTTGCGAACAGTTGCGGACCGGGGATGAAGCCCAACAGCAGGATTACTGCCAAGAGAACAGCTGTGCAGGGGTCTCCCGGCAAGGACAGTGCTAGAGACGGAATCATCGTTCCGCCGCAGCATGCATTGTTTGCCGCCTCGGTCGCGATAACCCCATCGGGATTGCCTTTGCCGAAGCTGTCCGGTTCCTTCGAGAAACTCTTGGCAGCGGCATAGGACACGAATGCGGCGATGACCGAACCAGCGCCTGGCAACGCGCCAATGAATGTGCCGATTGAGCCCGACCGGACAACATTGACCCAACTCTTCAGCGTATCCAGCACTGTAGATGGCGGCAGCATCATGCCTTTCAGGCCAGCACTCTTCGTGAGATTGCCGGCGCTGATCTGTGTCAGCATCTCGCTAATGGCGAAAAGGCCCAGAACAAGTGGCACGATTCCTATTCCGCCAATCAGCCACTGCGTATCCATGTTGAATCGATAGAAGAACGCGAAGGGATCAATACCGATCGTGGCAACAAGCAAGCCCAGGCAGCCTACAATCAGTCCCTTGATGGTCGATCCTCGCGACACGATGGCGATACAGACAATACCCGCAAAAGCCAGGGCAAAGTATTCGGGCGGTGCAAACTTCAGAGCGAACGTTGCCAGAACCGGGGCGCCAAGAACGAGATAGAGGCCGCCGATGAACCCGCCTATTGCAGATGCGGACACTGCGATTCCGAGCGCTTCCCGTCCGCGGCCCTTTGTGGCCATCGGATAGCCGTCGAGCAGGGTCGCAGCGGCTATGGGTGTCCCGGGTATTCGCAGCAGAATGGCTGTGACAGCGCCGCCAAAGGTTCCGCCAACGAAGACGCCAATCAGAAGCGACAATCCGGAAATGGGCTCCATGTGCATCGCGAAAGGTATCAGGAGGACCATCCCCAGAAGTGGCCCGAGTCCAGGCATCACTCCAATGATGATGCCCAGGAATACACCAATGGCGGTAAAGCCGACTTGGGCAGGCGTAAGTGGGAGGACTTCAAACACAGCTCACGCTCAGCCGAAGAAATCGCCCGCGGGAAGCGCCAGATTGAGAATCTTGGAAAAAGCCAGGAATATTCCAGCCGAAACGCCCGCAGAATACGCGACAAGACCCACCGGATTTCGGTATCCGAGCACAAGCTGCGACACTAACAGGAAAACAGGCGTCGAGTAGACGAAGCCAAACCAACGGAAAGCCCAGAGGTATATCAGGAACAGGACAAAGACGATGGTTGCGCGCGCATGCCGCCGAAGTAGGGCCTTCAAGTCCAGCCTGAAGACGAGCGTCTGCGGCTGCGCTAGTGTACGAATGGCCTGTATTGCCAGAAGTCCCGCAAGCAGGAACGCAACCAGGCGCGGATACATCGCTGCATTGTTTTCTGCGCTTCCGGTATCCACGCCCTCGGCTGCAAACCGGGTTCCAATATCGTAGAACACATAGGCCGGTATCGCGGCCAGAATGATGATGAAGGCAAGTTGCCCCGCTTTATTGGTCATGACCGGGGCAACCTGCCTTGTTCAGTAGCGATCAGCGGTTTTGCTCTTTTTCCCACTGTATTGCGTCCATACCGGCCTGAAGTTGATCGCGCACGCTTGCGCAATTCTCCAGGTAGTAGCCCGGATGGTAGATTTCAGTCGGGAGTGGAGTAAAGCCCAATTCGTTGATCTTGTTCTGTGTTTCAGGATCGTTGAGTGCGACGAGCATGGCTGAGCGCAACCGTTCGACCACCTCATCAGGCGTTCCAGGCTTCACCACCCACCAATTCCATCCGACTGCCGCCAGGCCCTGAACGCCAAGTTCGATTCCAAAGTCCTTCGGGATCGGGCCAGGGATGCCGTACTCGGACATCGGTACGTCGCTCATTACTGCCAGAACACGGAGGTCGTCCTTGTTGGCCTTGTAGTTGCCCGAGTTCAGAACCATGAAATCGAGTTCGCCAGAGAGGAAATCCTTCCACCCCTCGCCAGTGTCGTTGTAGGGAACCGGACGTGCCAGTGCGTTGGCATTTCTCAGCATGAGTGCTGCGACCATATGCGGGATGGAGATGTCGGCGGCACCCGAATAGCGTAATTCGCCAGGATTCTCCTGGGCGAACTTGATCAGCGCCGGCAGATCCGGGAACCGATCATCATCCTTGCGTACACCAATCGCAAAGCCGTTTGAGCCAACACCGTACAGGGGAGTGAAATCCTCGCATTGGTATGGTGTCTTGTCCAGCAAGGGCGCAAACAGGATCGGTGCGACATAGCCGTCAAAGACCTTGTAGCCGTTGGCTGGTGAATTCAACACGTCCAGTGCTGCCTTTACGCCACTCGCGCCGGTCAGCGATGTCACAGGCATGGCTTGGCCCAGTTCTTCTCCCATACGGTCTGCCACTACCTGGCTGACTGCATAGGCCACACCGGGCGACCAGGGGAACACCACCTGGACCTGCCGCTCGGGAAATTCTGCAAGGGCTGCCTGCGGCAGGGCAAGCGAAGCGATGGCCGTTGCCAGAAGTGATTTGAGAGCTTTCAGTTTCATTGGGGACTCCATTTTGAGAGCAAGAATCGACGGATTCAGACCACACAATGCAGGCAGTTTGCACTTGTGGGCGATAAAGTCTAATTTGAAAAATTCACTATATGATAACAATATGAAATGAGCCTCATGGAGATACTGTACTCTCGCGCTCTGGTTCACTTCGTCGCTGCATTCGATCAGGGCAACATCCGCAGGGCAGCGGCGGCTGTCGGCGTCACCCAGCCGGCGGTTACGAAGAGCATCCAGAAACTGGAGGCGCATATTGGAACTGAGTTGTTCGACCGGACGGCGGACGGTGTGCATCCTACGCCCATTGCCCATACCCTCCGGCGGCACGCAAAGAACATTCTGAACGAAGCCCGGTATGTCGAAACGGAGATTTCATCCGTGCTTGATGGGCGGTTTGGAAATGTGCGCTTCGGTGTTGGCCCGGCATGGAGTCTGACTGTTTTTCCCGGCCTCCTCGAACGGCTTTGCGAGGAGTTTCCGCAAATTGATGTCGAAGTCGAAACTGGGGTGACGGATCATCTGCTGCCTCGGTTGGAGGAAGGAGAGATAGACTTTTGGTTTGGTTCAATCCACGGGATCCTGCCTTCAGAGAAGGTTGAAATATGTCCCAGTGGCAGCGCCATCCTCAGTGTCTTCTGTCGTGCTGATCATCCGCTTGCAACAAAGGAGTCAATCGGAACGAGCGACCTGCTGTTGTATAACTGGGCGACATTCTTGAACGACCAAGTTGGTCTGGCACACCTCAGGCAATACTTCGAAGACGAAGGACTCGAGCCACCGCGCATTCAGTTGCGGCTTGAATCAATGGTCACGATGTTCAGGGCCGCAGCAAATTCCGACCTCTTGGTCCTCGTTGCTGGTACAACCGGCTCCGAAGCAAGGGCACACGGTCTGATAATGCTGGAAGTTGCCCGGCCGATTTGGGAATTCCCTACCGGTATGGCTTATCGCCCTAATGCCCGGAATTTGGTAATCACAAAGTTCCTGAAGAAGTACTTGGAATCCATCAACAGTCCTGAGCAGTAATCCCCCGCACCCAGGAATTGGGCGGCCGTCAGGCTGGCATTCAAGTCAGTCCAGCAACCCCTGCAGCATCCGTTTGACGGCAAGCATGCCTGGGTCATCAAGGCCCTTGGATGCTTCTCCATACATACGCGCGCGGCCAAGGCCAGCTGGCTTGTCGCGAAATGCGTCAAGCGTTTCGTCGACGGCCCGCCGGGAGGCGTCAGCAATTTTTTCCCGAGTTGCGATGCCTTCCGTGGCTGTTGCCAGAGCGTCGAGAACATCCAGCACGCTCTTTTGTCCCAGTTCGCCCTTGCCGCGGGCAATCATGGCGTCGCGGGCGAGGGCGACCAATCCGGAAATCTCGGCGTAGTCCGCTTCCGGCCGGCCCTTGGTAGCTCTGGCGGCTGCCATCAATCCGGTTGCAACCAGAGTTCCGAATGAGGACGAAGACACGCGCTGGAAGGCCTTCGAGAGTTCCATGAAGGCCCGGCCAAGGTCATCCTGCGGTAGAACTGCCGACTCGGCCTCTGCCCAGCCTTTTGCGACGGTTATGCCGAGATCTCCATCACCGAGACGTCCGTCCTGGCTGTTGAGTTCGTCGCTGGCTTCGGCGGCAGCTTTTGCCAGCCGGCTTGCTGCCTCTTGAAGATCCTCCGGTCCGAATTGGCTCACTGGACCGTCCAGAACGCGCAATGGCACGGTGCCTTGAGAAGCGCCTCCAGTTCCTCGTCAAGTTTGCAGATCGTGATGGTGGCGCCGGTCATTTCCATTGATGTGGCGTATCGTCCCACCAGCGGCATCGCTATCCTGGTGCCCTCAGACGCCAGCCGGGCACTGGCTCGGCGGTACATGATGTAGAGTTCTTCCGGTGGCGTGGCGCCGAGCGAATTCACCATAATCGAACAGCAGTCGTTCGAGCCGAGCGGCATGTCCGCCAACAGCCGGTCCATCATTTCGTCGGTAATTTCGTCGGCAGTCTTCAGCTGGTCCCTCCAGATGCCAGGTTCGCCGTGGATGCCCATTCCCATTTCCATCTCGTTCGGTCCGAGTTCGAAAGTGGGTTTGCCGGCCTGGGGAACCGTGCAGGGGGTCAGCGCCATGCCGATCGAGCGGCAATTGTCGGCAGTGCGCTGGGCAATCCCGGTGACGGCCGCAAGGTCGGCCATCTCTTCAGCCTTGGCGCCCGCAATCTTGAAGGCATAGACCAGACCGCCAGTGCCCCGGCGCTTTTCGGCCTCTTCAGGGCCTGCCGAAACAACATCATCGGCAAGCAGTACCGTCGTCGACTCGATATCGTCCTCGAACTCGACAGTTTCTCCCGCCATGTCGAAGTTCATGACATCGCCGCCGTAATTTCCATAGAGCCGCAGAACCCCGGCCTCGCCATTCGCTGCCCTCATGCAGTCGGCCATCTGCTCGGCTGACGGAGAGGCAAACACATCGCCGATGGCGACGGCGTCAAGAAGCCCTTGGCCGGTATATCCGGCAAAAACCGGCAAGTGCCCGGAGCCACCGCCAGATACAATTCCGACCTTGCCCTTTGTAGCTCCCGAGGCACGCGCAAGCACGCGGTGATAGGGCAGGGCATAGCAATCGGGATGAGCAGCAACCAGCCCCTCAAGCATCTCGTCGACATAGTCGGCAGGATTGTTCAGTATCTTTTTCATGGAATGCCTCCTCCGGTTTCCTGGACAGGGAAATCTCTGCTCCGTGTTGCCGGAGCAGCAAGGTTGGCCGGCGGTGAGCCGCCGGCCTGTCCGTTTTCAGTGCCTGGCTTCAGATCTTGTAGCCGAGTGCACGGGCGCCATCGACAAAGTTCTTGTACTGCGCCTTCTGGCTGTCGATCCCCAGCTTCTGGACGATCTGCACCCATTCCTCAGCCGCTTCGTCGAGTGCCTGTTGCGAGGTCAACTCGCCCGAAATGGCCTTCGAGATGTTGCGTCCGAGTGCGTCGGCATATTCCGGTGCGCCTTCCCAGAAGAACTGCGGATATCCGACTTCGACATTGGCCAGGCCAGCGTCCAGGTGGTTCCGCGCCCGTCCGAAGGTGGCGAAGATGCCGTCATTGACCGGATAAAGATCGTTGGTGCCCCGCTGCGGGTTCGGCTCGATATACATCTGTGCCGCTTCATCCGTGTAGTGGGTCAGCCCGAATGGATCCGATCCGCAGAACGGGTCGGCGACAATCCGGTCGGAATAGTCGGGATGCGACATCCGGTAGATGAAGTAGAACGCAGCATCCTTGACGTCCTGAGGCAGGTTCCGCGGAATCGACGCCGTGCGGCACCAGAGCGAAATCGCCCGGTGCTGGACGCTGCCGTCATCCATCGGCCAGCCAGGCACGATCGCCGCACCCTGATCCTCGGCGAGGTCAAGGCCCTGTTGTTGAACCGTGAATTCGGCAAGGTCGATCCACCAGATGCTCATCACGTCTGATCCGGACTGCCACCGCTGGATGGTCGTGCCTATATCCATGGCTTCGGCGCCCGGCGGGCCGAACCGGATGATCTCGCGATAGATGTCCAGCGCCTCGGCGGCCTTGCCCTGGTTAATGACAGGGTTCATGTTCTCGTCGAAATAGTTCACGCCTGCCGAAGCGGCGATATCCATCCAGAATCCCCAGCCGAAATTGGGCGGGTTCACGACCATCGACGTGCCATAGATGCCCTGGCTCGACAGTTCTTCGGTGAAGAACTGGGCGCAATCCAGAAAATCGTGCCAGGTCGTCGGAACCTCGAGTTCGCGCTGGAATCTTGCCGAGAACTTCTTCTGCAATTCGGGATTGGCGAAGTGCTGCTTCCTGTAGTGGAAGATGTGGATGTCGCCATCCAGCATGACTCCAACGGTATCACCGCCCCACTTGGTGTAGAATTCCCTGTATGCGGGCATCACCCAGTCGAGGTAATCCGAGGTGCCTTCATACTGCTCGAAATATGGATCAAGCGGCTCCAGCTGGCCGGTCGAGGCGAAGGCCCCGAAGAACAGCGACGGATACTGAACGAAGTCGAACCTTGGACGGCGGGAAAGAAGCTGGGGCAGGATCTTTGCGACCGCGTCGCCGCCATCATACATTTCACGGCTTTCGATCCCGACACCGGCTTCCGCCATCAGGTGGTCCGAGAGCCAAAGCGGCGCATGCAGCCAGTTCGAGTCCTGAAAATACTTCAGTCCGACGTCATTGAAGAGCTTCTTGCCGGGAGGCACCGCCTCCTGGCCCCAGGCCATGCGGCCCGGCACTGCGGCCCCGGTTGCCGCGGCCCCGGCGCCCAGCGCAACGTTCTTCATGAACTTGCGCCTTGTCCAATTGCTCATCATTCCCATGACTGAACCTCCTTTGTTTTGTCAGTCGATACGGGGCCTCTCATCATGTGAAAGGCCGGTCAAGAAATCAGCGCCTCCGTCTCCGGGTCGAAGACCATGACGCTTGACGGGTCATAACCGAGGCGGACCGCAGCGCCGGGCGCAAGCCGCGTATCCGGGGGCACCAGCGCCTGAAAGCGCGACTCCCCATTGTTCACGGTCAGCATGGATCGTTCACCAAGATATTCGTTAATCGAGACGACTGCATCAAGTGCAAATTCCGTTTCGGCAATCGAGAGATTCTGGGGACGGATGCCGGCAATCACCGATGCGCTTCCTGAAGACCTCAACGCCGCCGCCGTTTTCTGGCTGGGCGCCAGGACGAGACTGGAATTCTCGACGACGAGGGTCAGTCCCTTGCCGTTGTCCTTGACGCTGGCGCGGAAGAAGTTTGTAGGTGGCTCGCCGATGAAGTCGGCCACGAACACATTGGCCGGACGGTTGTAGAGTTCGTTGCGGTTGCCGACCTGTTGCATCTTGGCATTGGACATGACCGCGACGCGGTCGGCGAGTGCAAGCGCCTCCACCTGATCGTGCGTCACGTAGATCATGGTCCGGCCAAGTTCGCGATGCAGGCGTTTGAGGTCGAACAGCATCTGGAACTTCAGATGTGCATCAAGGTGACTCATGACCTCGTCCAGGATGAACACCGACGGTTCCCGTATCAGTGCTCGCCCGAGGGATACCCGTTGCTGCTGGCCGCCCGAGAGTTCGGGCGGGAACGAGTCCAGGATATTGGTGATCTGAAGCAACTCGGCGATTTCCCGCGCCTTCTGCCGCCGCGTTCCTTCATCAAGGCCGCGTACTTCAAGCGGGAAGGACAGGTTCTCCTCGACAGTGAAGTTGGGATAGAGGGCGTAGGTTTCGAACGCCATGGCGACGTTGCGGTCCTGCGGCTCGAGGTTGGTGATGTCCCTGTCATCGAAAAGTATGCTTCCCGATGTGACGCTTTCCAGCCCGACAATCATCCGCAGGGTTGAGGTCTTGCCGCATCCGGATGGTCCGAGGAGCGCAACAAACTCGCCGTCTGCAATTTCCAGGTCCAGGTCCTGAACAGCGTGGACGCGGCTGGCTCCCCGCCCGTAGATCTTGTTGACCTTGGTCAATGACACCCGAGACATCAGGCGCCCTCGGCGATGTTGCGGCCGCTATCGGCGTCGAAGAAATGGAAGCGGTCCGGCTCCACTGCCAGAACCACCTGTTGCCCGGGTTCGTAGTGGGCCTCTGGGCTGGTGAGCGCCGTCAGGCGCACCCCGCCCGACCGCGCCAGCATGATGCCTGTTGCGCCGAGCGGTTCGAAGACATCCACTTCCGCCTTCACATGGTCAGTGCCCTCGCCAGCGTCTTCAACCGGCCGCAGGAACTGCGGGCGCAGGCCGACGATGATCCTCTCGTTCTGGCGCTTATCGAGCAGTGAACGAGCCGAACTGCCAACCCGGAAGCTGAGATCTCCTGACTCGGCCTGGACGTACAAATCATCGGCCTCCCGCTGCAAGCGGGCATTGATCACATTGATCGTGGGTTGACCCAGATGCTCGGCAACCGTGAGGTTTGCCGGCCTTTCAAAGAGGTCCCGGGGGGCCCCGACCTGTTCCAGCCGTCCGCCCTTGCCCATGACCCCGATCCGGTCGCCAAGCGACAACGCCTCGGCATAGTCGTGGGTCACGTAGACCGTCGCCACCTTGCGCAGGTCCTCAAGTGTATGGAACTGGGTTCTCAGTTCGTGCCTGATCTTCGCATCCAGGTGACTGATCGGTTCATCCAGCAGGAACACCTCGGGGTCGGCGACCAGGGTCCGGCCTAGCGCCGTTCGCTGTTTCTGGCCCCCGGAAATCTCTCCGGGCTTGCGGTCCAAAAGCTGATCGATCCGGAGCAGCCGCGCCACATCCTCGATCCGCCTGTTTCTCTCATCAGCAGGCACGCGCCTTGCCCGCAGGGGGCTGGCGATATTCTCACGGACGCTCAGATGCGGAAAGAGCGCATAGCTCTCGAAGGTCATCGCGATCCGCCGCCGGTATGGAGGCAGGCGGGTCTGGTCCTTGCCTCCGACGATGACCCGTCCGGCATCGGGCGTTTCCAGCCCGGAAATAAGCCGGAGCAGCGTGGTCTTGCCGATGCCGGACGCTCCCACGATGACGAAGAACTCGCCCTCTTCAACGGCCAGTGACAACTCGTCGATAACCGGAAAACTCCAGCCTTTGCACAGGCGTTCGACCTCCAGGCGCGCCATCAGCCCTTTACCACCCCGAGCGAGAGGCCTCGCACCATGTAGCGCCGAAGCAGAATGAACAGCGTGACCGGCGGGATCATTGCGATCAGGGAGAACGCCATCTGCAGATTCCACAGCGTTTGGGAACCGTGGGTGAATGTCGGAATCACGATGGTGTAGGTGCGCACCTCCGAGCCGACGAACAGATTGGCAAACAGGTATTCGTTCCAGGCAAAGATCCAGCAGAGCATCGCCACCGAGATCATTCCCGGCAGCACCAGCGGCAAGGTCACCTTTGCGAAGGCGCGTACAGGTGTCCAGCCGTCGAGGTATGCTGCCTCTTCGATTTCAAGCGGGGTGTCGCGGAAGAACACCATCATCAGCCAGGTGGCGAGCGGCAGATTGAAGACGAGGTAGAGGAGTATGAGAGAGATGTGGCTGTCCGTTCCCCACGGCGTGTTGTCGAACAGGAAGAACATCGGGACCAGGATGGCCACGGGAGGAAACATGCGGTTGGAGAGGATCCAGAAGGCGAGGTTTTCACCGCCAGCCTGGCGCGGAAACCGCGCAAATGCATAGCCGGCCAGCGATCCCAGAAACAGTGCGAGCGCCGTATTGGCGGTAGCGATGATGAAGCTGTCCACCAGCGCATTGAAATTGGTCCTTTCGGCGAACACGCCCGCAAAGTTGCCCGGTTGCCAGTCCCGCGGCCAGAAGGTCGGCATGGTCAGATTGGTCTCCGCCGCAGTCTTGAAGGCGGTAATGGTCATGAAATACAGCGGGAAGACGGTAAACAGTATCCAGAGCGCCAGAAACGCAAGGAAAAGGTAGCGGACATATTTCCACATGTCGGCCGGCCGGCCGGACTGTTCGGCAACAGGTGCGCTGGCCGTCATTTTGGCGCCCCGGTGATCATGCAAATCCTTGCGCTTTCATGACCCGTTTCATGTATTTCAGGAACAGGGTGATGATCACTGCCGAGATTGCAAAGATGACAATGGCGTAGGCTGCTGCCTCGCCAATCGCAAACTCGCGGATGCCGCGTTGGAAGGCGATATAGGTCGGCAGTTCAGATGATTGCGCCGGTCCTCCGCTTGTCATGATATAGACAAGGTCCACGAATTTGAACGCGTCTGTAAAGCGGAGGATGAAGGCGATAGCGATCACCTCCTTGAGCATCGGCAGCGTGATGCGCCGAAGGACCTTCCACTGGCCAGCGCCGTCAACGCGGGCAGCTTCGTAAACGGCTGGTGGCAGCGAGACGCGTCCCGAATAGACAATCAGCAGCGGCAACGCGACCCAGTTCCAGGTGTCGGCGATAATGATGGACCACAGCGAGATCCCGGCGTTGAACCACTCGATATGGCTACCGATGAGTCCAAGATTGAGGAGCGCCTGATTGACGGCGCCATTGGACGGGGTCAGCAGGAACCTCCACAGCACTCCGACAATCGAAGGAGGAAGCATCATCGGCAGCACGAGCAGGATCAGGATCACTGTTCGCAGGGCGTTTGATTTGACGAACTCGTAAAGTGTCAATGCCAGAGCGGAGCCGATGATCACCTGCAGGCAGGCACCGAATGTCAGATACTGAACCAGGTGGCCCAGAGACTGCTGGAACCTGTCCGAGCCGAGCACCTGAGCATAATTCTGGAAGCCGATGTACTCATGCGACCCCATGAACAGGCCCTGAATGTTGGTGTCGCGTAGCGAGTGATAGAACATCCAGATGGTCGGATAGATGACAATGGCAAGGAGAACAGCCACCGGCAGGCCAACAAGTGCCACCGGGACCCAGCGGGCAACTATCAGTGGGCGGGTGGTCCGCTTGTTCCGGAACCACTCCGGCAGGGCTTCCGGCTTGTCTTGCCCGGCAGGATTCATGTTTGCTTTAACAAGGTTGGCCGATGCATCTCTTGCCTTGGCCATGTTACGGAATCACTGAACAAGTAACTGGTACTCCCGCCGCCCATCAACCGCTTCACCGGTATGCCGGAGGGCGGTAACTCATTGACATAAGCTGACATAGTTGCAGGGATTGGTCAACATCCAACATCCAATCCGGCCTGCGGGTTCCGCAGACCCCAAGCAGATTGCCGGGAGCGCAGAGTAGCTTGGACCGGCGCTGCAATGGCCATCTTCTTGACGCAGCATCGACGGATTGCAATCATTGCGCGAATGGCCGGTGCTGGCATGAGCCATGTTTCTGCAGTCATGCAGAGCAGGGTAATTCCTCGTGCGCGTCCCGTCCGCTACATAGGCCGGCAGGCGTGTACTCCGGCTGAGGTGCGTATGCCGGTGCGGGTCTGGCAGTTGCACGAATTTGAGCCCGCTGACACAGACTGGGAGACTCCTCCATGAACACGCCTCACGGCTACAGGATTCTTGATGTTGATGGCTTGCGATCTCTCATCGCAAGCCTTCCGATCGGTAATGAACCGGGAGGCGCGCCGGAAGAGTGGACGATTGAGGAAGTTGGAGACGGAAACCTCAATCTGGTCTTCCTCGTGCGTGGTGACAAGGGCGGTTTCGCCGTCAAGCAGGCATTGCCATACGTTCGGCTGGTCGGCGAGAGTTGGCCTCTGCCCCTTTCACGTGCGCACTACGAACACATGGCCCTGACTTTCCAGGCCAGGCATGCGCCGGGGCTTGTTCCGGCGGTCAGGCATTACGATGAAGATCTCGCGCTGATCGTGATGGAACTTCTGGAGCCACACATCATCATGCGTCGCGGAATGATTGCCGGAACCGTCTATCCGCGATTTGCCGAGGACATCTCCACATTCATGGCGGCAACCCTGTTCCACACATCGCTGCTGGCCCTTTCGGCAGAGCAACTGAAGGGCATGATCGCGGACTTTGCCGGAAACACTGCCCTGTGCAAGATAACCGAGGATCTGATCTTCACCGAACCCTACATGATTGCCGAAAACAACCGCTGGACGAGTCCCTGGCTGGATGATCATGCCCGGGCCGTACGCGAGGACACTGCTCTCAAGGTTGCCATTTCGCGGCTCAAGCTCAAATTCACCGGCTCGCCCGAAGCGCTCATTCACGGCGACCTGCATACCGGTTCGGTTATGCTGACAGCGGAAGATACCCGGATCATCGATCCCGAATTCGCCTTCATGGGTCCTATTGGTTTTGATGTCGGAGCCGTGATTGCAAATCTGCTTCTGAACTATTTCAGTCAGATCGGCCACGAGGAGAGCGAGGGAGCGCGCGACTCTTATCGCGACTGGGTTCTGACCACGGTGGAGGAAGTCTGGTCAATGTTCCGGCAGAAGTTCCTTGCCCATTGGGAGGCCAACGGGACAGGCGACGGCTATCCGGCTCCATTGTTTCAGGATTCTGCTGGACAGGCAGGCCTTGCAGCAGAGCGGGAAGCATACATGGACCGTCTGTTCCAGGACACGCTCGGGTTTGCTGCGGCAAAAATGAACAGGCGCATACTGGGACTGGCGCACAACATTGATCTGGAGTGGATCGAGGATGAGAGAATTCGCGCAACCGCCGAGGCCCGGTCTCTGAAGCTGGCCAGGGATATGATGGTGAACACAGGCAGCTATGGCAGTATTGAAGCAGTCACGGAAGCGGCACGGGACATCAACCGTTTCGATCCCGGCTTTGCAGATTCATAAAGAAAGCTGAAACATGAAGATTGACGGAAGATCCACGCGCACGATCTGGGTTGCCGGCGACGGCAGGACTGTCGAGGTGATCGACCAGACAAGGTTGCCGTTCGAATTCGAAATCCTGCAGCTGCGCGGTGTCGAGGATGCTGCGGATGCCATAGAACGCATGGTGGTTCGTGGGGCGCCCCTGATCGGGGCAACCGCGTCCTACGGCATGGCGCTGGCGATGGCCGAAGATTCCTCCGATAGCAATCTCGACAGGGCCTATGAGCGGTTGATCCGCACTAGGCCAACTGCGGTGAATCTCAGGTGGGCGCTCGACGGTATGCGGTCGCACCTCGAGGACTGCCCGGTTGGCGACCGCGAGGAGGCTGCATACAAACGCGCTGAAGAGGTTTGCGACGAAGATGTCGAGATCAACGCAGCGATCGGGCGGAATGGTGTCCGGCTGATACGGGAAGTTGCCGCCAGCAAGGCGCCGGGCGAGGCTGTCAACATACTGACCCACTGCAACGCAGGATGGCTTGCCACCGTTGACTGGGGCACTGCTACGGCGCCCATCTACATGGCGCACGATGAGGGAACTCCGGTTCATGTATGGGTTGACGAAACCCGCCCCCGGAATCAAGGCGCCTCGCTCACTGCCTATGAGCTGGGCCATCATGGCGTTCCTCATACGGTCGTGGCAGACAATACCGGAGGCCACCTTATGCAGCACGGACTGGTGGACCTGGTCATAACCGGAACCGACCGGACGACGGCGACCGGCGACGTCTGCAACAAGATCGGCACCTACCTGAAAGCGTTGGCCGCCAGGGATAACGGGGTTCCCTTTTATGTGGCGCTGCCTTCTCCGACGATCGACTTCACGCTTTCCGACGGGATCAGGGAGATTCCGATCGAGCAACGGTCAGGGGACGAGGTGGCGAAGATGACCGGTGTGGATGCGGATGGACTGGTCCGGACAGTCGACATCGTGGCGGAAGGCTCGCCGGTGGCGAACTATGCGTTCGACGTGACCCCTGCGCGCCTGGTCAGCGGACTGATTACCGAAGCCGGAGTTTGCGGCGCTTCGCGAGAGCGGATTGCAGAGCTCTTTCCCGAAAGGGCAGCCGGGAGCAGTTGAAGCGGCTACGAGGGAACCAGCCGAATTCCACCTGCGACCGGTGACTGAAGCCGCTCCTGCCAGGGCCGGAGGCTCCGGGGCGGCACCCAGTCAAACCCGGCGATAGCATTCGACCGCCAGTCCCGGCCCCCAACAGGCGTCAATAGCCTGTCTCCGGCTGGTTACGCCCGATGTTCCTTGAATGCCGCCCTGAGGAATTCGGCGCAATCGCTTATCGCCATATCCGCTTCGGGCATGCGCCCGGCATGAAACTGGAAGCTGTGGATCATCTCGGCATAGAGATCATGCTTCAGTTGAAGGCCCTGCGCCGCATAGGCCTGTTCGAGGCGGGTGCAGTCGTCGCGCAATAGATCCTTGCCTGAAGCCTGGAGATAGAGTGGCGGCAGGCCCTGGAACGTGCCGAACAGCGGCGACACCATTGGGTCTGTCATGTCCGCATCCTGTGCGTAGAGTTTTGCCTGGGCGCTCAGATTGGTTTCAGTGAGTATCACGTCAATCTCGGCGGCGTCCTTGACTGAAGGAGAGGACAGCGTCAGATCAAGCCACGGCGCCATGAACGCTGCGGCGAATGGCAGTTGATCGCCAGCATCCCTCATCCTCAGCAATGAAGACAGCGCCAATCCTCCACCAGCCGATTCCCCGATCAGGGCCACCGGAGAGGAAGAGTCATCCTGGATAATTTCCGAGATTGCCTGAACACACTGGTTCAGCGCTGCCGGATAGGGGTGTTCGGGCGCCAGACTGTAATCCGGTACCACGACACGGTTCCGGCAGGCGAGCGCGATGTGCCCGGCAAACCGGTGATGCGTCCAGGCACTCATCAGGCAAAAGGCGCCCCCATGCAGGAAGATGGTTGTGAACGCCTCTTCGTCATCCGGGGGGATCATTTGCAGCGACTCCACATCGCCGATCTTGATCTCCTCCATCCGGCAACCTTCCGGAATTCCCGACAGTTCATGAGCGTCCCTCGTGTTTGCGCGGTGAACTTCAAGGTCGAACCCGCCGTCCGCCTCGGCCATGGCCTGCCGGAACTGGTTCTCGATTGCCTGTGCCTGGAGGCTGATTCTAGTCTTGGCCACGACGGCTCCTTCCCTTTGTTGCCAGCGAACTGCTCAGTGTCACGATTGCAATAGTAACCACGAAAGGGGCCATGAGCACGAATTGCCGCGGTATGGTCCCGTCCGCCTGAATCTGGATCAGTATCCCGAATGCATCGGCAAATCCGAAGAACAGGCCCGCCAAAGCTGTATAGAATGGCCAGCGCGCGCCGAACAGCATCGCCGCAAGAGCGATGAAGCCCCGGCCGTTGGTCATGTTCTCGGTGAAACTGCTGAGGTCGCCTACAGACAGTTGGGCTCCGGCCAGTCCGCACCCGACGCCCGTGATCAGAATCGCGTAGAGGCGCACCATGGACGCGTTGGCGCCGGCAGCCTCGGCCCCATAGGGATATTCTCCGACGGCCGAAATCTGCAGTCCGAGACGGGTCCGGGTCAGCAGCAACCAGGCCGCAACCACCAGGAAGGGCGTTAGCCATGTCAGGATGGACAACTCGGATACGAAGGCAAGGATGCCTTCATTTGCTCCGGTGACCGGCCGTGGCAGGCGGACAGAAGATTGCATTGAGCCGCGCTGGCCAAACAGGTCCTGCATGAGGAAGGCGGTGCCGCCAACGCAAAGCGCCGTCAGGCCCAGACCGGCAATGACGGAGTCGGCCTTGAGACGATCGATCAGCGCCCAATACACCACGGAAAGAGCCAGGCATGCAGCGAGCGCAAACGCCATGCCCAGCCAGATCGAGTCAAATGTTGTTCCCGCGGCAACAGCGACAAACGCAGCAGCCAGCATCAACCCTTCCATGCCGAGGTGGAACACGCCTGCCCTTATTGCAAACAACCCGGCCACGGCTGCCAGAATGATCGGGGTCGAGGAACGCAGCATCGTCACCACGAATTGATCCAGCAGTTCCATTACGCCGAGCCCTCCCGGGACGCGGCCTTGCGGCGCCAGCGCAGATGCAGGAACCGGGCTGTCACCAGCGCTGCGATGCAACCCTCGACAATCCGCAGTCCCGAACTCGGGATGTCGCTGACAATCGGGAGGAAGAGTATTGCGGCCTGCAGTCCGCCGAACAGCAGCCCGGCAAGAATGATGCCGGGAACATTGAGTAGTCCGACAACCGCTACCACGATGGCGGTGAATCCGATGGTCGGCGTGGCATCGGTTACAAGGCGGCCACTCGGACCCAGTACTTCGCAGGCGCCGGCAAGACCCGCAAATGCGCCGGCCAGAAGATAGGCACCCATCCGGTATCTCCGCACATCGATGCCCTGCCACCGGGCAGCTACCGGATTGGCTCCGATCAGGCGGCTCTTGAGGCCGAACGGGGTCCGTTCGGCAATCACCCAGGCAGCAAGCACCGCCAGCGCAACCAGCGCGATCATGCCCGGTGAAACACCATCGCCTCCGGATAGGCGGAGCGCTGAATCCACCTTGCGGGTTGATGCGGTCTCGCCTCTGACGGCGGCGTCCTTGAGCGGTCCGACCGTGACCCATTGAATGAACAGGACCGCAATGAAGTTCAGCATGAGAGTCGTGATGACTTCGTCTGCACCGTAGCGGAGCTTCAGGTAACCTGCGATCGCCGACCAGAGTGCGCCGCAGACAATTCCTGCCAGGATGGCCAGAGGCAGCACGAGTGCTGGTGGCAGGGGCACAAGCAGCGCGATGGCGACCGCACCGAGGCCTCCCAGCATCAGCTGTCCCTGTCCGCCGATATTGAATTCGCCTGTCCGGAACGAAATCATGAATCCGAGGGCGATCAGGATCATCGGGATCGACCAGCGCAGAGTCTGGCGGAAAGAACCCGGTCCGGTCACTGCCCCCTCGAGGACTCCGGATGTAACCGCCAGGACATCATAGCCCGCCAGGGCGAAGAAGACGCCGCAGAGAACAAAGGACGCCAGAACGGGAAGCCCGAACCGCAACAGATTGGTGGCCAGCGGGTTCATCTTGCAGCTCCGACCATGGCGTCGCCCACCAGTTGGCGACTGTAGGGAAGCTCGAATTCTCCGGCGATCATGCCGCCCCTCATGACGGCAAGGCGGTCGCTGACCTCGAATAGTTCGTCAAGGTCGGAGGATATCAGCAAGATGGCGCTTCCTTCGTTGCGCAAGCGCCTGAGGCACTGAAGCACAAATTTCGCCGCCCGGAAATCGAGTCCACGGGTCGGCTGCGCTGCCACCAGCAACACGGCGCCCCCGATCAGTTCCCTTGCCAGAACCAGCCGTTGCAAGTTGCCACCGGACAGGGAAACGGCCGGTTGATCCAGTGAACTGTAGCGGACCCCCAGTCCCGACAACGCTTCGGCAGCGCTCTCTTTCATCCTGCCAACAGGAATGATGGGCATCCGGCCGTTGCTGAATTCCTCGGCACGCCACGAAAGGACATTCTCCCACAACGGCGAGTCGAGGCTTGCTCCCTCGCTCATCCTGTCGAATGGAACCACCCGGACACCCTGCCTGCGCCGTTCGCCGGGGCTGAGTTTGAGCAGATCCATCTCTCCGAGCGTTACCTTGCCGCTGCTTGCATCGCAGAATCCGCAAAGAAGCTCCGCTACCCGGCGCTGTCCGTTACCTTCGATGCCGGCAATGCCGAGGATTTCGGATCGGCCCACTGAAAAAGTGACGTCCCGGAGTTCGGCGCCGCCCGATGGGTCGGGTACCGTGTTCACCTTCACGAGCGAGAGTCCGGATTCATCCGATGCCGGTTTTTCAGGTTCTGTCCGGTCCGGAGTTGCCGCCGCCTGTGTACCAATCATCAGGTCGCTGAGTTCTGCGGTGCTGGCTTCATCAATAGGGCAGGGGCTGAGAACCAGTCGACCGTCCCGAAGTATCGAAACCGTGTCGGCAAGCTCCTGCACCTCCTGCAGCTTGTGAAGGATAATGAGCAGTGAGACTCCCTGGTCCCGGAGCCTGCGCAACCTGCCGAACAGGTCGGTGATTGATCCCGGAGACAGCAAGGCAGTTGGTTCATCAAGGATCAATATGCGCGCATCGCCCGCAAGCGCCCGAAGGATTTCAAGCGACTGCACGGTTTCGACGGGAAGGGAGGACACGGTTGCATGCGGCGAAGCTGCAATGCCGGCTTGCCGGATGTCCTCCGCCCAGGCCTCGGCAACTGCGCGCGCCGAAAAAACACCGCGGCCCTTTCCCTTGGACGCTGTCAACTCCAGTGCGTTCGCTACCGTGAAGGTTGGCGGTAGCGTGAATCGCTGATGGACGGTAGCAAGGCCTTGGTCCCTTACGGCGGCTGGATCCCCGGGCGTGATGGGGGATCCACCGATGGAGAGGCGGCCGGTTCCGTCGCTGACCAGTCCTGAGAGAAACCGGACGAGTGTTGTTTTTCCGGCGCCATTCTGTCCAAGCAACGCATGAATCTTGCCAGCCTCGAACTCGAGCGAAACGTCGTCAAGCGCCTGGACATCGCCGTAGCGCACACTGACGTTTTCGCAAGCCAGCGCTGCGTTCACCCGGACCCTGCCAATCTGTTGGCGGAGAGGCCGCAAGGCCGCTCCGCCCGATTGCCTGCTGCGCTAATTTGACGGTTCCGTTGTGTCGTATGGCACCTCCAGCGATCCATCGGCCATGGCCGCGTAGGCCGCCTCGGTCGCCGATATTGCAGCAGCGACGCGATCCGGATCCCCGGCGAAACTGTCCGGGAAAGACATGATGATCTCGCCGGTGTCGACTCCGCCAAGACGGAAACCGCTCTGAAACTCGTCGGCGATGGCGTTCTCAACCTCGATCATCAGTGTCCTCGCCCATTCGAACGACGCGATGAATCCCACATGGGCGGGAGCCTGGTCGATCAAGGGAGGCGAAGCGGCAATGACGAGATTGTCCGACTCCATGGCTGCTTCGACCACGCCAATGTCGCTTGCGGCAGCTCCCGTATAGATGGCGTCCACGCCCTGGGCGTAGAGCCCGGCGGCGATTTCCCGCCCCTTCACGGGATCCTCGAAGGACTGAACGAAGGCAACGCTGCTCTCGATTGATGGGTTCACGGCTTCCGCGGCCATCAGGTAGGCGTTGTAGTCGGCCCACACATAGGGAAGCGGAACACCGGCAATCAGAGCGATCTGGCCAGACTCAGACATGTGCGCAGCAAATGTGCCGCTCAGATACGCGTTTTCCTGCGTCTTGTAGCCCACGACCCTGGCGTTGGGCACTTCGGTTTCGTGCGGGGCGGCAACAATCACCACGAATTTGGTGTCAGGGAACTCCGGTGCCAGGTCCTGCACGATGGCACCCATGGCAAAGAAGGTGGTCAGAATGACATCCGTGCCGCGATTGGCGAGTGTTCGCAATGTCGTTTCGTAGGTGGCCGGATCCAATGCCTCCAGGAACCGGGTTTCGACATTGAAAGTTTCTTCTGCCTGGTTGAGACCGTCGATCAATCCATCGATTGGACCACGATCGCCCGCCTTCTGGGTTGCAACAAGTACGACAGACTCACCATCTGCTGATGCCGCCATTGCAGACCACATCAAGCCGAACGCAACCACTATGCCGGAAAGTGCGCGCACCAATCGCGCAAGGTTCGATTGACTGGTAACCATGAGACTCCTCCATTGAATTCTGTTTCAGCCCTGCGCCCTGACGCGGGGTTGTTCTGCGCACCCTACCAAGCTGTTCCGGCACTCGCAAAGGCGTCACACAGGAAAATGCTCTGCCAGCGATTGCCGAACAAGGGCGCCGGGTGTTCCGGGAGTGTGGATTTCTGGAGACTTCAGCAGAAGCGGCCGCCATCTATCACCCGCCATGGCAGCGGACTGCCTGTGCGCTGCCGTTGGTCGGGCGCATCAGGAGACTTGATGCCGGATGCAGCCTGTAGATGGGTATGGAGCCCTTCCAGAGTCCGGGACCCGCAGCTGGCGCACAAGGCCAACGTGCCGTGCCACAGAAGGTTGGGCAAACGCCTGAACCAACTGCGAGAGATGCGGCGGCGTGTCACGCAACATCTATCGGATTGCATTTGCCTTCGTGCGGGTTGCGGCGTGGCGCTTGCATGCGGCAAGCGCAAGTTCGGTTTCGTCCGACACGATCCCGTCGACGCCCAAGGTCAGAAGGCGGTCCATTTCGGCCGGGTCATTGATGGTCCAGACATGGACAGGGAGGTCTCTCTTGTGCGCTGCTTTCACAAATGCCCGATCGACCACGGTTATTCCCCGGTGCGCCACCGGGACTTGCACACAATCGGCCTCGAACCGGCCAACAGGGAGGCCAATAGAAGCGAGGCGAAGGCGGAAGACTTCGGCAGGACCCATGGATGTGCAGAGTTTCGGACCTGCGGCGTCCCTGAGGAATTTGAGGCGCCGGCCCGAGAATGACCCCGCGCATACGCGGTCCCATGCATTGCAATCTTCAATCACCTTGAGAAACGGGCGGACGACCGCATCACATTTGGGATCGATATTGAACTTGACTTCGGGCCATTCGCGAAGCACCTCCTCGAGTCTCGGGACTGGTTCAGCGCCGCCGACCTTGAGTTGCCGCATCGTCGGCCAATCGATTCCCGTGACCGGTCCGGTTCTGCCGGTGAGCCGGTCGAGGAAGCTGTCGTGAAACACCACCACGATACCGTCCGAGGTGACCTGCACATCGGTCTCAATGTAGTTCGCTCCCAACTCGATCGCTTGTGCGAAAGCTGCCATCGTGTTTTCCGGATGCCCCAACTTGTGACCCCTGTGCGAAAGAGCGATCGGAGCGTTCGCGATGCCGCCATCAAGAAAGGGATGCACCAGTTCCTCCCAGTTTCGCTACGAATGTCTTGTCCGGCTCGCCGCAAAAGCTGCCGAAATGATTGCAGCGGAATCCATGACATAGTAGATGAGCCATCGAACAGGCAATCAAGCTGCTGCGACTGGTCGAAATGAACTGGATCACCAACTTCGTTAGGCCAAAGCTTAAGTCCATCCTCCACACGCAAAAGGACTCTTCGCCGGACCGGCTCTGGTCGACCTGTTCAGAGTGCGACGCCATGATCTACCATCGTGAACTGGAGCACAGCCAGAATGTCTGTCCAAGTTGCGATCATCACATGGCCATCGAACCGCGCAAGCGCTTCGGGCACCTGTTCGATGGCGGCGCATTCCGGGAACTGGATGTCCCGAAGCCTCCTGTTGATCCTCTGGGGTTCAAGGACCAGAAGAAATACTCGGAACGGCTGCGCAGCGCCCAGGCCAAGAACGGTTCCCCGGATGCCATCGTCGTGGCAGAGGGCGAAATACTCAAGACCCGGTTTGTCGTTGCCGCTCAGGATTTCGGATTCATGGGCGGCTCCATGGGGATGTATGTCGGGAACGCCATTGATACGGCATGCGATGCGGCCATCAAATACTCGGCGCCTCTGGTCGTGTTTTCTGCCGCGGGCGGCGCCCGCATGCAGGAGGGCATATTCAGCCTGATGCAGATGCCGAGAACCACTGTTTCGCTCAACAAGCTGAAACAGAACTCCAAACCATTGCCCTATATCGTCGTGCTGACCAACCCGACGACGGGCGGCGTCACCGCGTCCTTCGCCATGCTCGGCGATGTGCAAATTGCCGAGCCTAAAGCGCTGATCGGTTTTGCAGGTCCACGGGTCATAGAACAGACGATCAGGGAAAAGCTGCCGGAGGGATTCCAGCGTGCCGAGTATCTGCTCGAACACGGGATGATCGACCGGGTTGTTCACAGAAGCGACATCCGCAACGAGCTTGCCACAATTGCCCGGTTGTTGATGGGAAAGCCGGAAGCAGTGAAGGGAGAGTTGACTGCGGAATCCGGGCCGGTAGCAGCTGCAACCTGAAGGAGCATGCAGCATGGTGGCAGACTCGGGAAGCATCCTTGACCGGCTGAAATCGCTCTATCCCAAGAGCATCGACCTGACGCTCAACCGCCCTAAACGGCTGCTTGCGGAACTGGACCACCCAGAGAGACGACTGCCGCCGGTGATCCACTTTGCCGGAACCAATGGAAAAGGGTCGACTTTGGCCATGGTCAGGGCCGGCATGGAGGCCGCGTCCCTCGACATTCACACATATATCTCGCCGCACCTGGCAAAATTCCACGAGCGCATCCGGCTTTCCGGAGACTTGATTGGGGAATCCCACCTGGCCTCGGTTCTGACAGAGTGCGAGCGCGTGAATGACGGCAAGCCCATTTCACTTTTCGAAATCACTACTTGCGCAGCCTTCCTGGCCTTCTCGAGAACACGGGCTGATGCCCTGCTCCTGGAAGTGGGATTGGGGGGTAGGCTTGATGCAACCAATGTCGTCGATCAGCCGGAACTCACGGTGATTTCTCCGGTGTCACTGGATCATCAGGACTATCTGGGGGACACCATTGCCAATATCGCGGGCGAAAAGGCAGGAATTCTGAAGCCAGGCGTGCCTTGCGTCCTGAGCAGGCAGCATCCCGAAGCGCTCCGGAGGATTGCTGAAATCGCTGACTCGCTGAATGCGCCGTTGCTGTTGCAGGACAGGGACTGGTTTGTCGAAGAGGCCGGCTCATGCATCAGGCATAGCGGCCCCGGGGGCACGATGGAACTTCCAAGGCCAAGACTCGTCGGTCCCCACCAGGTGGACAATGCCGGAGCCGCGATCATGGTCCTGCGTCACATGGGATTTGAGAGGGATGTTATCTCTGCCGCCATGACCAATGCCGAGTGGCCAGGCCGCATGCAGCTTCTCAAGAGCGGGCCCCTGGTGGACGCAGCGCGGGATTCCGAAGTCTGGCTTGACGGTGGCCACAATCCGGCAGCTGGAGAAGCTGTCGCCAGTACAATCCGTTCGATGCCCGAACAGGTCACAGGGATCATCTGCGGGATGCTGGATACCAAGGACATCAAGAGTTTTCTTGCTGCTCTGAGAGGTGTGGCTGACAGGCTCTACGGCATCACCATCCCGGGAGAACCGGCAGCGCTTCCGGCAGCAAATGTCGCCGAGACTGCGCGTCAACTTGGGTTCCGGGCAGAGGCATCTTCGAATGTGGAACAGGCTGCCAGCAGGATTGCGGGCGAGGAGCCCGGTTCGCGTATTCTGGTTTGCGGGTCCTTATATCTTGCAGGCCGGATCCTGCGGGAAAACGCCTGACCTCTTCAACTCACGGAAATCGTTACGCTCATGGTTTCCTCGCCGCCGCCGCGCACGACGCCGGTGATCGGAGCCGCATCCGCATAGTCCCTCCCAGCAGCAATTCTCGAATGGGACTCGACGGGAGAGGTTCCGTTCGAAATATCGAAACCGGTCCAACCAAGGTCCCGAATGTAGACTTCTGCCCAGGCATGCATTGCCTGTTGGTCGACGCAGTTTTCCATCTTGAGATAACCGCTGATGTAGCGCGCGTGCAGCCCAAGCAGCCTGGCAGCCGAAACGAATATGTGGGCATGGTCTTGGCACACTCCAGCGCCGAGCGCTGCAGCCTCCTCGGCGGTTGTCCGCACGCTTGTGCTGCCCGGCCTATAGGGTACGGTTGAGCGCACATGTTCGGACAGTTGGTGCAGGGTGGCCGGATCCTGTAAATCTGCGCCGGCAATCCGGTCGGCCAACCGTTTGATTGCCGTGCCAGATTGCGTGAGCGAGGTTTCCAGACGGTAAATCGGTGGTGGATCTTCCTGAGGGTCAGCGAAGCCAAGGCCAAGATCGTCTGATGTTTCGACCGTAGCCTGCATCTGGACAGCCAGCTTCTGCCGTCCTGCTTCCACTTCCACAAGCTCGACAGAGTTCCCGAAATGGTCGCGAAAGGAAGCGAGCAGGGAACAGCCATCCAGTGATATTTCGCGCCGTTTCACAACTTGGCCTGCACCTGCCCAAGGTGTCATCCTGAGCTTCATTCGGCCGCCAGCGACAGGGCTTGCGTAACGAAACTCGGTCAGATGCCGAATATTGAGGAGCATCAGCTCACAACATCATGCCAGCCGGTCTGGGCAGAGCTAATGTTCTGCCGAAGCGCATTCCCCTGTGCGGGGGTGCAGAAGATCAGATCGAAGATTCAATCCAGCGTTTCAGTTCGGCCTTGGGAAGTGCGCCCGTCCTGTTGGAGATCGGCTCACCGTTCTTGAAGATGAACAGTGCTGGAATTCCCCTGACGCCGAGCCTGGATGGCGAGTCGGGATTGTTGTCGATGTCCACCTTTGCGATGTCGATCTGCCCATCGAACTCTACAGCCAGCTCTTCGAGCGCAGGAGCGATTTGGCGGCAGGGTCCGCACCATTCAGCCCAGAAATCAACTACTACCGGAACACTGGATCCCTTCAGTTCAGTGTCGAAGTTCTCATCGGTGAGGTGTTTGATGGTCATTGGTGACGGTCTCCTTTGCGCACTTTTTGAAATAGATGCAGCCACCGGAGGCGTCAAGGTTCCGGCGGTTGCCCGCCTCAAGGAGGTCGTGGAGCAGCGCAAACCGGGAGCCTTGTGTTCAGCAATCAAAACTGGATCAAGAAAAATGGCCGATCACCGAGTCCTCTAAGCTGTTGATATCAATGGTCTCCGATCTCGGCTTGGCCGTGATTTCCGGCCTTGGATCAAAACTGGATCAAGAAAAGAAGCCAACTGAAGAGGCAGGCTACCTGAGTGTCGGGCGGCAAGTCGGGTGAAGTCTCAGCGGCAACCAGGACGATAGGGACTGACTGAGTATGAGTGCGGCAACTGGCAGGCGAGGTCTGAGTCCAGTGCGGTCAATCAAAACTGGATCAAGAAAAATGGCCGATGACCGAGTTCACTAAGTTGTTGATATCAATGGTCTCCGATCTCGGCTTGGCAGTGATTTCCGGCCTTGGATCAAAACTGGATCAAGAAATCAGGCCAACTGGGGAGGCAGGCTGCCTGAGTGTCGAGCGGCAAACCGGGTGAACTCTCAACGGCAACCAGGATGACAGGAAGTGACCGATTACCAGGGCGGCAACTGGCGGGTGCGGTCTGGGGCCGAATGTGCGCCGATCAAAACTGGATCAAGAAAAATGGCCGACGACCGGGTCCTCTAAGCTGTTGATATCAATGGTCTCTGATCTTGGCTTGGCAGTGACTTCCGGCCTTGGATCAAAACTGGATCAAGAAATCAGGCCAACTGGGGAGGCAGGCTACCTGAGTGTCGAGCGGCAATCCAGGTGAACCCTCAACGGCAACCAGGATGACAGGAAGGGACCGATTACCAAGGCGGCAACTGGCGGGTGAGGTCTGGGGTCAAAAGTGCGCCGATCAAAACTGGATCAAGAAAAATGGCCGACGACCGGGTCCTCTAAGCTGTTGATATCAATGGCCTCTGATCTTGGCTTGGCAGTGATTTCCGGCCTTGGATCAAAACTGGATCAAGAAATCAGGCCAACTGGGGAGGCAGGCTGCCTGAGTGTCGAGCGGCAAACCGGGTGAACTCTCAACGGCAACCAGGATGACAGGAAGGGACCGATTACCAGGGCGGCAACTGGCGGGTGCGGTCTGGGGCCGAATGTGCGCCGATCAAAACTGGATCAAGAAAAATGGCCGACGACCGGGTCCTCTAAGCTGTTGATATCAATGGCCTCTGATCTTGGCTTGGCAGTGATTTCCGGCCTTGGATCAAAACTGGATCAAGAAATCTGGCTGGCTGGGGACGCAGGCTGCCTGAGTGTCAGGCGGCAAGTCGGGTGAAGTCTCAGCGGCAACCAGGATGGCAGGGAGGGACTGACTATTAGGGCGGCAACTGGCAGGAGAGGTCTTGGGCCAAGAGTGGATCGATCAAAACTGGATCAAGAAAAATCGTCGGCGATCTAGGCCGCTAAGGTATTGATATTGCAGGAACCGGAACCGGTCCCGGCAGCAATTGGTCTCCTTTGATCAAGAATCGATCAAGAAATCCGGCCGAATTCGGATGGCATCCTGTCGGGCCGTAATCGGGATGAAGGCAACTTGTCAGGCCACTCTCGAATGTCATTCAGAAGAAATCTGCGGGTAGTGCATCTCCTGGTGTTCCGGTGGCATCGGCTTAATCGTCTGGCATCTGGCGGTGCCAATGGTTCCAGTCTGGTTGGGGAGAGTAGTTCTCTACCCAAGCTGATCCAGACGGGACGGACCACTTTTGGCCATCGGGAAAGGCCAGCAACACAGTGTCATCTACCACTATCCCTGTACTGGGCGTCTTGTGTCGTCATTGAGTTCGGCGCAATGATGCTCTCATTGGGGGTTTCCCACGGCGAGAAGGAGAGATGATTATGAGCAGCAATCCGCAAGCGGCGCACAGGGTGCTTATCGACAATGAGAGAATTCGAGCAACCGAATGGCGCTTTGAGCCTGGAGAGGCCACTGGCCATCACCGGCACGAAATGGACTATATCGTGGTCCCCACTACCACAGGCCAGTTGCGGATCGTGGACAATGACGGGTCAGAGACGTTTGCTCAATTGGTGGCAGGCGAGCCTTACTTCAGATACGCCGGAGTGGAGCACGACGTGATCAACGCCGACGACAAGGTCAATGCGTTTGTCGAGATCGAGTTGAAATAACGCCTGCCGTCTCTACCCGGGCGGGCCTGCTCACTTGAATGACTCTCCGAATTCGTCGAATTCGTCGGGATCTGTAACCTCCCGGTCTGCATCCGCCCGGGAGAGGGCGTCTTTGCAAAGTGCGGGATCCAGGTTCATCAGTTCCGATGTCCGGGTCCAGAGAATTGAGAGTTCGACTGCCCGGCCGGGATAGAGCTGTTCCAATGATTCATGATAGGCGCCCATCTGGCGCAAGATGTGTTCCGGAACATCTGCCTCACGCACCGGAACATTCATGTTCGACTTGAAATCGACAGCGATCACACGATCGGGTGCAACAACGAGGCGGTCGATGTAGCCGAGTATCCTGTCTCCGCCCAATCCAGCGAGATTTGCGGATATGCCGACCTCAGGAATTGTGTGTTCGTCGAACAGAAAGGCGAGCTCGGGGTTATCGATAATGCGCCACGCTTCCTTGCAAACTTCTTGGCAAAGCTCTTCGCCAGCCTCTGGGTGCTTACACCGGAGAATGTCCATTGAACGCTTTGGACGTTCCGTCTCTGCGGTTTCTGGCAAGTGCTCCAGTAGCAGGTGAACCATGGTGCCGCGCACCATAGCGTCATTCCGTGTTGTGGAAGACTCATCCTTGCCGGCTGCTGCTTGTTTGCTGCCTCCCAATCCTGACGGCGATCTCAGTGGCGGTGGCAGCTTGTAATCCGGGGGAGCCTCGTGGACCCACTTGGGGAGTATTGTCTCCAGGTCTTCTTCTTCAGGGTGGGATTCTCCGCGTGTCGGCCAGGAGCCATGCGAGTGCCTCAGAAATTCCCCCAATTGCAGATCTGCGTCCGCCTGTTCGGGAAACCCGATTGGATCGCATGGGCACTTCTCAAGACCTTGCTGGATCAACCAGTGCCAACTTTCGGGTCCGGTAGTTCCGGCGGCGGCAACGATCAACCAACTTTCGGCTCGCGTCATGGCGACATACAAAAGGCGAAGCTGTTCGTTCTCCTGTTGCTCAACATTCCATTCGTGGGCCATCTCAACAGTCTGCGGCCTGGTTTTTTCGGGGACATTCCAGAGAGGCGTGCCATCCTCGGCAATGAGAATCCCCTCGAAAAATCGGCTGACTTTTCGATCGGAGGTGTCTGGTAGAATTACGACCGGCGACTCCAAACCCTTGGCGCCGTGCACGGTCATGACCCGGATTTCATCTCCGGCCTGATCCAGTTGGCGCTTGATCTCGAAGTCTGCGCCACTCCATTCAAGGAAGCCTGTGAGGGAGGAAGCTTCCTCTTCATCATAGGCGAGGGCCTGGTGGAGCAACGCATCAAGTGGTTCCAGAACTTCATGCCCCAGCCGCGCAGTGAGCAACTCGCGGCCATTATGGACAGTCAGCAGCCGTTCGATGAGTTCGAACGGTTTGAGGCGTTCCGATTGTGTCTGAAGATCGCGGATGATGGCAACAGCTTCGCTATATTCGTGCTCTCTTTCTTCCAAAGACTCCCAGAGCGACACACGACGCTCTCGTTGGGAAACCTCGAACAGTTCTTCCTCCGTCAGTCGGAAGATTGGCGATCTCAAGGCTGCGGCAAGTGAAAGATCGTCGCCGGGCGTTGCCAGAAATGACAGGACGGCTCTGACATCCTGAACCGCCAGACTCTCCAGCAGCCGCATTCGATCTGTACCAGCTACCGATAGTCCGACGGCCTTCAATTCGGCAATGATGGAATGAAACAGCCTGTTCCGTCGACGCACCAGTATCAGTATGTCGCCGCAACGCACCGGTCTGGGGCCGTCGCCAGCGACGATGTACTCTCCATTCACCGGGTCGACCAGCCGCTGGATTTGCAAGGCAAGAAATCTTGCAAGCTTGACGTGGGCCTGCATTTCCTGGGAGATGAGCCCCGCGCCATACCACTCTACCCTGTCTGCCCTGTCCGATGGTTCTATGACTGGCCAAACATCGACCCTGCCTGGCAGATCTCCCTTGAATGCCAGATGATTGGTCCTGGCAGCAAAGCCGGGTTCATTACGGTCTTCGAAAACGCGGTCGACGACCTCAAGAATGGCTGGCGATGAGCGGAACGAATAATCAAGGTCGGACTCAACAAACCCGATGCCAGCCTGCCGGTAGCGGTTCCGGAAGTGATCGCGCATCTCGGCAAACTTTTCGGGGGCTGCACCCTGAAAGCCGTAGATGGACTGCTTCTCGTCGCCTACGGCAAAAACTGTCCGGTCCCGGTCGCGAACGCCGGCCCCTGCGGTGAATTCCTCGGCCAGGCTGGTAATGATGCTCCACTGCGTCCGGCTGACATCCTGTGCCTCGTCCACCAGGATGTGGTCTATGCCTCCGTCAAGTTTGTAGAGAACCCATTGCGCAGTTTCCGGATTGCTGAGCAACATCAACGTCTTGAGGATCAGATCGTCAAAGTCGAGGCTGGCGTTCTCGTTCTTCCGGCGTTCATATTCTGCCAGAAAGTCGATTGCGAATTCATGCAAGGCGAGTGTCTTTCTCGCAGCCTCAGTTCCCCAGACAAATTCCCTCGCCGCCGCGATCTCTCTCATGAAGTCGTAGAGTGGCTGGCTCATGGGAACCATTTGTGCCTGCAAGTCCCTGGTCGGGAACCTGTCTGGCTTCGGGGTAAACGGTTCAGTTGCTCCTGGCCCATACAAGAATGTACTCTCCAGGATCCGGAAGTCCTCGAGAGTCGGACTGTCTGTATTCAGGAGCAGGAGTTTGTCCCTGGCGCGGAGGTCCATGGTGCTACCCCTGCTGAGCAAGTTGACTAGGTAGCGGATCAATTCGATCCTATCGTCAGCAAGCAGTCGGCGAACAATATCTTCAACCGGAGCAAGGGGCGTATTGAGCAAGTAATGCTCGCCTATCCGTTCCTCAGGGTCATCGTCTGCGAATGCCGAGCGATTTGAAGCAATTCCTTCGACCAGATCGGGAAGGCTTCCGATACTCAGGTATCGGGCGATTGCGCCAAAGCTGGCAGGACATTCGGTCGCAACGCTGTCTAGCACCTCTTCACGCAGTTTCCGGGCAGAACGGTCGTCGAGTGAGGTGAATTGCGGCGAAACACCGGCCTCAAGCGGAAACCGTTTCAGTATGCTTGAGGCAAAGGCATGAATTGTCTGGATCTTCAGACCGCCCGGTGTCTCCAGAGCGCGGGCAAAGAGCGTGCGCGCCCGCCGAAGCCGGTCCCGATCCAGCGAGGCCGGATCTTCGCCAAGCCGGAGCAATTCGTTTGCCAACGGCTCTTCAGGTAGCATTGACCATTCACCCAACCTTTCGAAGAGCCGGTTCTGCATGTTGGAGGCTGCCGCGGTGGTGAAGGTCAGGCACAGGATCCGTTGTGGTGGCGTGCCTGACAAAAGGAGGCGTGCAACCCTGTCGGTCAGGACCTTGGTTTTTCCGGATCCTGCGTTGGCTGAAACCCAGCTTGCATGCTCCGGGTCCGCCGCCCGCACCTGCGGGCGGGTGGCGTCATCGAACAAGGGAGCTTCGGCCACCCCTATTGCTTCACCAGCTTCAGGCCGTGTCATCCCATTCACCGAATCTGGCTAGGTGATGGTAGGCTTGGCCGAAATCCCCGGCTGGCAGGTTGCGTCTTGCGACATAGGCTGTGTCGAGTTTCCGGTAGGTGGCAATCATGTGCTGCAGATTGTCCCAGTCGGCTTCGAATTCGTCGTTTCCCTCTTTCGACAGCCGCACAATTTCCTGCTCTTTCAGTTCACGTCCGACGCCGAGATAGGCGGCCCTTGACACGCTGCCACCCTCTGAACCCTGAAACCCGCCGTGTTCGAGCAGCATGGCGGTGAGGGGGAGTTGCTTGTCGTAGCGGTTGACCTGGCTCTTGTTGGGTATGGCGCCGGACTTGTAGTCGTAAAGGAAGAACTCGTCGCCATTTCGGTCCACGCGGTCGACGCGCGCTGTGACTGTGAACTCCAGCTCAGCGAACGTGAATTCGCCACTTGCTTCAAGCAGCCACGGGGATGCGCCATCCTGCCGACGCCCCAGCTCCTGCTCGACGAATTCTTCAGCCATGTTACCGAGTTGCGCCAACCAAAGCCGCCTCGCATGGGCCGGCAGCTCTGCCAAGTTGAATTCCTGTTCGGCAAGTTCCATCAGCGCCCCGGCAGTGCAGAGGTCGGGGCTGTTCCTGGTTATTTCGGCAAACTGGCGAAGGACATTGTGGATGATGGTGCCTCGCCGATGAGCCTGTGAGTCATTCCCGAGCGGGTTCAATTCCCGCAATCTCAGGATGTACCGGGCATAGATTTCGTAGGGGTTGGTGCTGAGTGTCCGGATTGCGGTGACCGACAGCCGGTTTGGCCTCAGCGATACAGGCGGCCTTGGATGCGGTCTTTGCTCCGGAGCAAGCAAGCGCCGTGGCTCTTCCATGAGCCTTACCTTCTGAATGATCTGATTTCCGCGCTCTCTCATTTCCGCGAGCGCCTGTTCCCCGTCTCCCTTCAGGCCGGAAAGCAGTCCGACAAGGCGGCTGAGCCACCTGGATGGAACCATCGGTGTATCGATGTTGCGGACACAGCGGCTCAGAACCACCCGCTCTGCCGAGACTGCCTGCTGAAAATCATGGGCCAGTAGCCCCGTGATCCTGTCTGGAAGCAACAGGCCGATTTGCTGGCGCATCTCCCTGTTGAGCCAGGGGTCCGGCCCGGTCTTTCGGGGCCAGGTTCCATCATTGAGACCGGCAGCGATGACGAGGTCAGGGCTCTGCATTCTGGCATCAATGGTGTCCTGGATGGTCAGCAAGGGGTGGGCCACAAAGGGTTGCCAGATGTCCTTCCTTGCTGCGAGCCAGCTGAAGAGATTGACATAGTCCGGACAGTCGATCTGGCCAGCCGCATCGCTTTCGCGTTGCATGGACTCGATGATGTCCACCGCTACACGGCCAGCTTCAGTTTGGCGGGACATCCCTCCTTCCTCGGCTTGGGAGCCGGTTGACAGCAGAGTAACGAGTTGTTCGTGCCGGTCGGCGATTTCCAGAAGCGTCCCTGCTGAGGTGCCTGCTGCGAGGTCAAGACAATTGCGCAACCATACACACCACGCCTGTTCGTCGGCTGCCATTTCCGGATCATTGAGCAAACCAAAGACCACGTCATTGACACTTGCGTCATACGCCCGGTTGCGGAGCCGCATTTCCAATTCCTTCGTCATCCGAAGGTGGAGTTGCTTGCCTTCGCCGTCATGCACCAGGGCGTTCTTTAACAGGGCCACCAGGGCCACCGGGTCCAGGTCTTCCCCAAGCAACGCTGCGGTCGAATGCAATAGCCTGCCAGGAAGGGACGCCAGAAAAGACTCACCATAGTTGTTGAATGGAACCAGACCCCAACGCTTGAGCGCAGCGCAGACCTGCCGCGCCAGATTCCGGTCGGGCGTCACCAGGGATGCCGTCTTGCCGTCTTCGACTGCCTCCCGCATGCAGAGTGAGATTGCAACCGCTTCCTGGCGGGGATCCTGCGCCTCAAGCAGCGTCAGTCCGGAGGCGGCTTCTGCGAGTTTCCCGAGAGCAGGACCCTCAGTCAACCATTGGTCAGTGACCGGAGCCGGTCTCAAGGCCAGTGAAATCAGCCGATTTCGCGGCGTATCCCGAACTGTTTCTGATCGCCAGGCTGACACATCACTACAGGTCAGACCAAGAGCATCCATCATGCATTTGAGGCGGTATTGCGGATGATCTTCTCCGGTCGTCGAGTCGGTCATGGAGTCCCAGGCATCCTGCGGCATCACAAAGTCGAAGCAGGGTACGACAATTGCGCCTTGCGGGAGCTGTGCGACGGCCTCCATCAGCATTCGGGTTGGGCCGCGTGAACCTGTGGATCCCGCAACAATCACTGGATGATCTGGAGGGTCAAGCTTCCACGAGTCGACCAACGACTTAATGACATGCCTTTGCCTCGCCTGCTGGTCTGGCTCAGCATTAGGGCCCCAAAAGTGTTCGATGATATCAATGAATTCCAGGCTTCGTGCCCAGTGCTCAGAGTGCTCCGAGACATCAAGCTCCCTTATGCACTTGGGTTTGACCCCTTCCGCATGCATTTCGTCCAGCAGACCCGCAAGGCTGTCAGCCAGATGGAAGATTGCGCTACGGGAGCCAAACCGTCCGTCGCCCTCAAGCAGTTTGGCAACTGCTTGTGATAGTTCGAGACGCCTTCGGATTGGCTGGACTGGTGGAGGCAAGTAGGGTGACACGGGATCAGTTGCCAGTTCCGTCACCAGACGCAACTGGGGAAGGAAGCCTGGCGGACCCTTGGCAAATTCCTGCCTGATACCTTGCCTCAAGCGGCGAGTGCTCAGGAAAATCAGGATCCTTGCTGTTGCCTCTGGAGGCTCGCCAGTCAATCGCTGGCGCAGTCCTGCAACCATTTCGGCAGCAAAGTTCCGACCCGGCGGTACAGCAAACATCCTTGGGCTGGCTGAAGGGTCAAACAATGCCATTCGGTTTTCCGTGAGTGTCGATGCTACCACTATACGATGTCATTGGTCCGTGTGTGAGTGGCAGCAGTCAATGCTTGATCCGCGAGCTTGAGTCCCTCAGGTGTCCCAACATCAATCCAATTCCCCTCGTAGGGAATGCCATAGAGTGCATCGATTGAGACCAGTCGGTCCCATTCCAAGTTTAGGGAGAATACCGACTGGCCGTGTTCCTGCAAACCACCAGTGTCGATAATCTGGGCCCCAGTGTAGACAAGCCCGGGTTCACCTGCTCGGCAGCGGCGAATTCGCCCTGAGGCTTCAATGACGAAGTCGCCCAATCCGTGATGTGCGCCCGCCCGGGAAGGGCTCGAAAGCAGCAGGAGCGCGCCTGCCCGGAAGCTCGGCCAATGGGCGTCGAGGGCCAAGAGCGGATTGGACCCTAGCCAGACCGTGTCGGAATTGAGCGTGTAGACCGGTTCAGAACCCAGATGATGACGGGCGGCAAGCAGACCACCACCGGTATCAAGTAGTTCAGGAGTCTCCAGCGACTCGATGACATCTTCCATGCCTCGCAGATGTGCTGACAACATGTCTGCCTTGTAGTGCGTGTTCACCACACAGGGGGCTGAGCGGGCTTCAATGACAACCGAAAGGGCATGGTCAATCAACGTACGGTTTCCCGCACGCAAGAGTGGCTTGGGAATGTTGGCAGTGAGACTTCCCATACGCGTGCCGTATCCCGCAGCGAACAACATTGTTGCCCGCCTGGTCAAAGGACGGCGGCCCTTATCTTGCCAAGGACCTCTCTATTCGGCCTCGGCAGGTTCCTGAACACGAACTGGGCCAAGTCGGACGCGATTGGATGCGAAAGGTCTCGTTCCAAGTGCCGCCAGACGCGCGGAATGAGATCAAGGTAGCCGCTCTTGCCATCGCGCAGTGCCAGGCGTGCGAATACGCCGAGGATCCGCAAATTGCGCTGAGCTCCGCAGATGGCCAGATCCCGAAGCAAATCATTTTCCTCCACTCCAGCCGCTTCCAGATAGCGTCCGATCAGCGAATTGCGCAAATCATCACACACATCGCGACGAGCATCCTCCAGTATCGAAACCAGATCGTAGGCCGGGTGACCGATGGAGCCGTCCTGGTGATCGATAATTCCTAGTCTACGGATACCGTTCCGTTTGGGGAGCCAGATGAGGTTTTCGGCATGGTAGTCGCGGTGCACAAACACGCGTTCACTATTGAGCCCTGACAGGAGTTCTTGGACAATCTGGCGCATTTCTCCGCAGGTAGCGTCGGATGGCGGACTGCCGGTTACTCCAAAGAGGTACCAATGCAGTGACAATGCAGCCAGTTCTGCTTGAATCTCGCTAGAGTGCTCTGGGAATTCGGATCCCGGAATGTGGCTGCGAAGGCCCGCAAGCAAATCTATAGCGGCCTCATAGATCACAGGCTCCAGTCCCGGGTTGTCGGCAACGACCAGCGAGACGAGATCGTCGCCCAAGTCTTCCAGCAGCAGAAAGCCCCTGGCCTCATCTTGGGCAAGGATGGCTGGGACGCTGCAACCGATCCGCTCCAGAAATCCATTTGACCTGATGAACGGTTCGAGGGAACCACAGGTCGCAACTGGAGCATCCATGAGGATTTGAGTGCTGCAAGAAGCAGGCTGATGAATGCGTAGATATTTCCGGTGAGACGCATCCCCGGCCAGAGGCCGGACGATGGCGCCGCCAAGTCCGACATTTCGGAGAAACTCGTCGAGCTCTTGCTGCCGTGTCATTCTTGCTGCGTTAGCCTTTGCGGCCAGGTTCGGAGGACAGGAAAGGCACAACAGAGACCGTGACCCGGCTCACGTGCAGGGTTGGGACGGGATTGACGGTGCTGCCTGTCCTGCCGACAATCGGAGTATGAGTGTAGATAATGGAGGGGTTGCAGCGATTGCTGTCGGCAAAGCGAAAGCAGTTTGATCGTCGCATCAGCGAGGAACCTGTCCGTCCAGTGAGGCCAATATATCAGCCAATTGCTCACATTGTGTGGTGATGGACATTAGGCGAGAGGAGTCATCATTTTGGTCGAATTCAAAAGTGAGGCAGTGACAATCGGTTGGACGACGAATGCCCAACCTGTCAGGCCATTCGACCAAGCATAAAGCTTGTCCGAAGGCCTCGTCCAATCCGAGTTCAATTGCCTCGTCGGTTGCATTAAGCCGATAGAGGTCTGCATGCCAGATAGTGATCTTGCCAGCCTGATAGGTTTGAACGAGCGTGTAGGTTGGAGAGGGCACCTCTTCATCGATCCCGGATTCGGCCAGCAGATGCTGGATGAAGCCCCTGGCGAATACAGTCTTTCCAGAACCGATTTCACCAGAAAGCAGCAGTGTGTCCTTGGTACCGCAGTGTCCGGCAATCATCTGTGCCAGCCATTCGGTCTGGACTGGAGAGTACGAGGTGATCGTGTAGGTCTGAAGGCCGCATTCGAGCATGGCTGCTGATAGCCGTATTCGGTGAGATTTCCTATCGCTCATCCTCAGGTACCGATCATGTCTGGCTGGTGAAAGAGTGAACCACCAGTGCGTTGCGTCAAACATCGCAACACTTGATGGGCGCACAGCAATCTCGGTGGCCCGAGTTCCAAGAAACTCGTTACACAAGGCCACAGGGCCCTTTACTTCGCATGGCAGAAGGGGTCACGCATGCTGGGATTTCCGGACGAAGTACGTAATGAGCCTAGACGTTGAGGCTGATCGTGTTTCTTTAGTGCTGCGACTCGATCTGCATGTACACGTTGGAGATGACGGCGCTTCGGTTGTGTACGGTCCGGTGCCTCAACCATGAGCACTATGAAAGTGACATCGCATGTTCGGACTCATGGTGTTCAAAGGCATCCGCGTAGTGATTGATATCCGCTGCTGAACAGCCCTGTTGGCGAAGTATTTGCCGCCAGCTTGTCAATATTGTGTTGGCCATCTCAGTCACAATTCTTCGGGCCCTATCCGGCATAAGGTCAAAGAACTCGCACGCATCCAAAGCGAGATCGAGGGACGCGTCGAATGAACCCCCCTGAATGATACCGGTCTTTAGTGCCCTGTGGCGTGTAGGAGATGGGTTGATGTCGAATGCCGGTGCCAATTTCCATTTGTCGTTGCCGACATAGAGAAAACCATGGTTCCGCAGGTGATCGTCAGTGTTTGATATAAGTATGGTAAATGCAATTCTCCGCCAGAGTTCGTGCAAATCATCGGTCGGATTGTGTGAAATCTGCCGGATCACATCGGCAATGTCGGTATACCACCCACCTCCTTCGTCTTCCAAGTTGAGTGCAGTACGGGCTGAAATATACGGAATCCGTTTGCGGTCGTGACGATCAAAGCGCCGGACAAGGGCAATCGGGCTATCGCTATTTCTCAATTCCAGCGTCGCCTCTGCAGCCCGCAATCCACACATGGACGCCAGATTTAGCGTAGCGACTTCGACCCTCTCAATTGGCTTTCTGTCAAGGGCAGATGTAAATTTAGCAATCCAGAGATGATCACTGACTTCAATATTGACTTTCGGACGGCTGCCGCCAAGCGATCCGCCAATACAAGCGAGATAACGTGTTTCTTCCCTTGCGCTGCCTGGATCGAGTTCGTAACCATGTATCAGGCTTCGCAATTTCTCTAGCTCTATCTTGCGCGGTGCCCGTAGACGTAATTGGCTCATCGGTTCCAATGTGTCGTCGAGAAATCGCAACGCGCCTTGCCGTGTGATATCGTTTACCATAACAAGAAAGTCGAAATCACTCAGGCCGCCGCCCAAGGCACGCCTTATCAGGCCGCGCCCCCAGGATTCTGGTGCTGCATCACAAAAGCACTCAGGCAGTACCGAACGCCGCGTGTTACCGCGCGATCGGAAGTGATCTGCGGAACATAATGGCAATCCAGGTGCAAGGGCAAAACTGCAACTCGAGGCAAGCCATTCCGTAGTATATTTGAAATGCGTATGTTGGCGGTAGCCGATAGACTCATATCGTAGCCTCCCGACAACATGCTCGGTGCCCTTCAGTGCGACGATAACGCTTGGCATCAGAATCCGCCGCCTGACTCTTCGCAAGTTTGACAAGAAGCAAGCATTGACTTGACGCATTGAAGGAACTTGGGGCTTCGTTGCCAAGCCGCCCAAATTAGGTGCTGCACACTCTCCGAGAATGGGTTGGTGTCGTCGGACGCCGGATCAAGCGCGTCCGATAGGCGGTAGTACTGGCCGCTTAGATGACAAGCCGAGACAAGCGTGGCAAGAATAGTGCCCGGATGACCTTTCCCAAGTCGAAAGACAAAGTGTTCAAATGCAGCGTTCCTTTCGGTAAGTCCTAAGACTACCAAGTTTCTCCCAAAAAGAGTTGTAATGGGGTTCGTGTTCATTTTCTGGAATGCCTCCAAATTCTATAGTCGGTGCACTAGGTGCCAATGGTCATGCTAATCAACCATTGATGTGAGTACAACCGACTGGTTTTAGTGGCAGTGCTCGGAAGAGCCGGTGAACCGGAAAACGGAAATACTGAGTGAGTATATTTGGATACGCCCTCTATTTAAAGTCCACTATAGGAGTGGGGTCAAACAGAATTGAGGGAATTCGGTTGATTGAGTAGTGTGCAATAGAATTCGCGTAGGTGAGAGGTTGAGTCAACCTGACTTTGGCTTAAACTGGGTAGCGGCGTCAAGGGAAATTCATTGTATCACGCATGGAGGTGCAACCGCCCTTGCACTATTGCAATATGATCAAGTAACAGGTGCATCGGATATTGTGGTGTGTTTGACCGGGCCGACGACGGGAAAAAGCCGTCAATGGGGCCGGAGCATTCATGCCCCGGATATACTTTCCGTAGTTCCACATCGGGCCAAAATTTTCCATGCTTCAATGAGGCCGGGGCAAGAATGCCCCGGATATGCCGCCCAATTCCGCCCCCCCTCGGCCAGATACCTGTGCTTCAATGAGGCCGGGGCAAGAATGCCCCGGATATACATCAAGACAGCTCGTAGAAAGCGGAGGTTCGCAGTGCTTCAATGAGGCCGGGGCAAGAATGCCCCGGATATGCGTCCCTGGCGATCGCATTCCAGCTTTCGTCGTATTGCTTCAATGAGGCCGGGGCAAGAATACCCCGGATATACCGTGCAGGCAATGACTGGATGACCGCCTATCACTGGCTTCAATGAGGCCGGGGCAAGAATACTCCGGATATCAGCCAGGTAGCAGCACCCAATGGCTACCATCGACGGCGCTTCAATGAGGCTGGGGCAAGAATACCCCGGATATGGCGGCGGCGACTCGTCGCCCCACGATCTGATCCAGTGCTTCAATGAGGCCGGGGCAAGAATACCCCGGATATCCGATATAGACTGGGACAGGTCGCTTTCGGCAATCGTTGCTTCAATGAGGCCGAGGCAAGAATGCCCCGGATATGACGTAGTTTCGTCAACAGAAAATCGCCCATAAGCAAAGCTTCAATGAGGCCGGGGCAAGAATACCCCGGATATGCACCTATCCCTGCCACGTATGCGGATTCGATCACGCTTCAATGAGGCCGGGGCAAGAATACCCCGGATATCGTTCTGATCCGGCAGGTGGTGCGCTCCCTTGTTCCGCTTCAATGAGGCCGGGGCAAGAATACCCCGGATATGTCACCAAACAGTGAAGGGAATCCGTGCCACGCACGAGCTTCAATGAGGCCGGGGCAAGAATACCCCGGATATGCCGTGAGCGCCGCTGTATAGAACGGCTCGCGCTCTGCTTCAATGAGGCCGGGGCAAGAATACCCCGGATATGGCTTGCCGTCCAGCAGCGTGGCCATCGAGAAGCCCGGGCTTCAATGAGGCCGGGGCAAGAATACCCCGGATATACGGTGTCCATTTCGATGCCAAGCTCGATGCCGAGGCAGCTTCAATGAGGCCGGGGCAAGAATACCCCGGATATGCAGCGTATCTGTCGTGCTCTTTCTGGCAGGGCTTGCTGGCTTCAATGAGGCCGGGGCAAGAATACCCCGGATATCTTGCGCACAGCGCGGATCACGTCGTCGTCATTGTCGCTTCAATGAGGCCGGGGCAAGAATACCCCGGATATCCCGTGATTCCGTCGCCAAATGTCGCGTTGTCGGTTTGCTTCAATGAGGCCGGGGCAAGAATACCCCGGATATCTTGCGGGAGGCAGAGGAAAAGCACACTTCTGCCATGCTTCAATGAGGCCGGGGCAAGAATACCCCGGATATTCCGAGCCATCACTGACCGGGAAGGCGTGCAGCCGCAGCTTCAATGAGGCCGGGGCAAGAATACCCCGGATATTCCGGCGCATGACCGCCACTGTCGGGCTGAATGCACAAGCTTCAATGAGGCCGGGGCAAGAATACCCCGGATATGGTGATGGCGCTGGCGGATGGTGCGGTGGATGTGGAGGTGCTTCAATGAGGCCGGGGCAAGAATACCCCGGATATGCCGCAATGGTCGAGTATCAGCAAATCTTCCTTGCCATCGCTTCAATGAGGCCGGGGCAAGAATACCCCGGATATAGCAGCCGTATAACTCCTTGATACGCAAAGCAAGATCGGGTCCATTTCGAGCGATCGAGCAGATCCTTGGTTTACGTGCAATAGGGGTACTCGAAAAGAGCGCAATGTAAGCAAAATCGTCAATAACATCAATGGGTTGTAGAACTTCGAGAGAGTCCCAGAGATTATGGACTATCTGACCGGTCGAGTCTGATCGGCGAAACCAAAATAGGTGGTGCTCAGCTTTCCTGCTGTCATCTCTTGTTCGTTGCAGCGAATGCAGTTTCATATGACAATTGCCTCGCGTTCAATGACCGCAAACTTCTTGCCGATGCTCATGACAGCGACACTTGTATTGTCAGCCGGACCGATATCGATAACCAAGATGTGGTCTTCGCCACTCTTGATGATCTCGCGCAGGCTTGCCTCCAGTTCGGCCCGACGTCTTTTGGTCAGGCGGCATTGGAAGACCGAAAATTGGAGCCAATCCCCGAAACCATGCATGGTCTTGAAGACTCGCCTCCAGCGCTTGGTGTCGGCGATGTCGTAGGTCACGATATAGGTGCGTTCATTGCTCATGGCTAAGCCCTACCGTGGCAAGTAGTGCGGATAGCTTGGCAACTCACCCAGCAGATGTCGGCACATCAACCGCGCCTGCAAGAGCAGTAACCGACGCATGCTTAGCCGGTAGCCGAAGATTGGGTGCGTGGTTTCTTGCGAGAGTCTTCGTTCGAACGCCCCAACGAAGCGGCGGCGCCCAGAACTTGTGAGCGAAGTTCCTGTCGAAGCGTTGACGAAATGACCAGGCGAAATCTCGCCAGTGTTCACTACCGACAACACGACCGAGTCGGCAATGATAGGACGAAATGGTTCCATTAGATCGAGAGCCAGTGCCGGCTTGCCATAGCGGGATGCGTGAAAAAAGCCGCGATAGGGGTCAAGTCCAACAGTAGCAAGTACAACTGAAATGTGCCGAGTCAACATGGCGTACGAAAGTGACAACATGGCATTTACGGGATCAGTTGGAGGTCGGCGATTACGAGCATTGAAACGAAATGGCCAATTTTCGGCGGCTTCTGTGGATTTTTGGGTGCCACGTGGCTCCAGCGATTCAGAAAATGCTCGGAAGTATGTTGCAGCTGATTCACCTTCAAGCCCCAGCAGGGCGTTTAGTGAGTCGGAGTGCCTTGTTGATCGGCGAGCGGCGTTAAGGCGATCCAGGACTATTTTGCGTCCATTCTGGTTGCCGCGCCAGTTACGGCGCAGGATGGTTCGTTGGTTCATGATTTTGGCTGCGACAAGGTGCCGCGCAAACTTCAGGCAGTAGCCACTGTCAAAGCTATGCCGATATTGAGCCGTGCGAACTTCGACATTGCGGTGGCCGATCCCATGAGCAACACCCCGGAACCATCCACTGTGGCTGTGAAATGCAACAGGAATCTCACGATCCATAAGCGTGGTGAGTGCAGGAGTAGTGATTGACGCATTGCCGAATATCACCAATTCGGAGACATCAATGAGCCGCACCTTGGTTTCACCGTGTTCTTCATCAACAATCTTGAGCACATCACCCGCTTTGGTAATGTGCGCTCTCTGCGACTGAATGATCAGAGGCAGAGCCGCGTCTGTCCCTACTGCGATGGGGCGGAGGGTATTGTCGGACCCGGATAATGCACGCACTTCATCCGGCAAGCAGACCGTAACGAGAGCACAACGCGGACATTTTGGACTGTCTTGGAGAGGCGGTGGAATGTGTCCCTTGGCGAACGTCGACCGTAATTTACCTACAGCTTCTATCGCTGATGCTCGAAGTTCGTCGGTCAGCAAGATCCGAACTCGTTCCCGGCTGCCAGCATACCAGATAGCACCCTCTTCGACGCGGTAGCCATACTCCTCCAACAGGAGAGCTTGGAGGCAGACTTGAATGCGCTCCGGCTCGTAGGCGCCGTGTGCAACATGCGGGCGCTTTCCGCGTTTGAAGTCCACAGGTGTAATTGCCCCGTTTTCGGCTTCCGCTATGTCGATTTTGGAAATCACACCGAGTTTCTCGGAGGATAGAGTCAGCGACCTACTTACGATCTTGGGATCTTCGGCATCAAGGTCTTCGGGTTCAGGCAGTGGTTTGTTTGGCCGGTCGACCCGTTTGTGAATTCGTCGACCATCCACGGTGTCGCTTGTTTCCGCCCATTCGGCTTGGCTCCACATGAGATAGGCAAGGCGCGGACAGTAAACGAACTCGTTTACCATCCTCGCCGGGATCAGTTGGTCGTCTCTTGGAGTAAAGCGCACAGAGAAGTTTGTCTCGACTTCGCTGGGGGTCACGGACGTGAACCCTGTGTTGCCCGCGTGAAGTTCATGAATTTGCCTGTGGAAATTCGCCGAGCCTTGCGAACTTCTACGATGCCTAGGGCGTTTTGTGTTTCTGGGTTATTGAGTTTCGGATGTCCCAATAGAGATCGAATATGGACGAGGCTGATGGGGTCTCGCCAGATCGGCCATTGGAATATGAACGCGCCCCTATGCTGGCGTAAACCCCCAAGAACTGCCAGTCTAACTCGGCCAAATTCTATTGTAGGGACTACGGTCAGCACAGAGAGGCCGATTGCTGCAAGCCGATTGGCTCCATGTTGAGTTGTGTCCTTCGTCGTGGAGTCCGTCGGATCTCGGGCACGCATTGCGTATCGAACGTCTTCGTTCGGATCCCAACGGAACGACTGAGTTGCATCTGGACGCTGCCAAAAGGAAAAGAGGGCTTCACTAACGCATTTTGTCTCCGAAATCTTCTGCTTGCCTTGCCCTCTACCTCGGTCCGGAGGTGCCTTTTCTCTTGGAACTGAGGCCAGTCGTTCGAGGAAATGCTGATGCCCTTGGCCGAACATTAGGCAAAGGGGAGTTGGGTCCACATTTTGGCCGTTTTGCGACACTGCTGCGTCAGAAACGAGAGCTGCCCACAGGTCAGCTGTGTAACCATTCTGATCACCCATTTCAGCCGCTTCCTTCAGAATTCCAGTCGCGTATGCGACTGGTAGCTTGAGGCTCTTGTGGTCGCCGAAGTTGTGGTGCGAAGCCAAAAGGTTAATCCCCGCAGCGACAGACTGGGCCAAAGTGTCATTGCTAACGTTACCTGAAAGTCGGATGGCTGGACGCAAGGGCGGGTCGTTGATTGTCCAGAATGCGCGGGCACGCCAGCTAGGACGCACCGCCTCAAGGGATCGCAGCAATCCAAGCAGTGCCATGAAGGCCAGCAAATTATCTGGTTCCAATCCGTCTAAGCGATGAGTCGTGTAGGTTGTCATTGAGCACATTCTTGTTCCGAAGCTCTATGGTCTGCCAAACGGAGAATTGCCTCCAAGTGCGCCAAGCCCCAGATGCCGTAGCGTCGCTTGAGGTCGTTGAACAACCATGCCCAATCATTGCCGCAAAATTCAAATGAAAGCGATTGCGGTCCTATTGACTTATCTGCCAACTGCCAATTCGAAAGTCCTAGGCACGGAAGTGGTCGCACGGTTGTTGAGTCTTCGAAATCGAAGAATGGACGGCCACATCCGTGATGGCTTCCTATGAGCCAAAGAACGAGAACGGGATCGTGTGCTGTGGAGAATTGTGGGTGTTCGAGTGCCATTCTAACCGACAAGGCCTCGTGTCGCCATCCCTTCGGCAGGCGTGCTTGCTTCCATGCTGCAGGTAGCGACATTGAGATGCTACTCTTTGCCAATGGTGGACCATCTGGTCGGTTCCATGGGTCTCCACCCGAGAGCATCATCTGAAATCGCGGATCTGCCTTCCCAGCATCGTGAAGGTAAGCGGCCAAACGAAGATCATCCTCAACGCCGCCAATCTCAAGGCGTTCTGCAAAGTCTGACGTGAGTTGGGCAACGCGGTGACAGTGTTCGTCGACCCCTATGGGGGTTTCGGAGGCGTTGGCGGCCGTTTCATCCTCAGTAGCAGGAAACGTCGCAGACGAACTAGTGGATCCAAGTATTCCGCGCTCGGCGACGAATACAACGCCTCCGCTTGATCCACCGGTATAGGGAAAGTGCAATTTGACGCGCCTCTTGACATTAAGGAGCCTGTGCAACTGTGCCCAGATCATGCCAAATCTGTAGTCGTTCATCGGTTCCTCATCAGCGTCATCATGAGAGACGGCATCAAGAATGAATTCAATTAGGTCATTTTCTTGAAGGCTTTCTGATTTGAGGGCGGTCGAAATGAGTTCCCAGTGACTATCTGACCGCAAAATGTCCGGTGAAATACGCACTGCATAGTATTGACCCCAATACGGCTCCGCTGCCTTGTCAGCGACGTCGACAACATATTGGTCTGAGATCTGTGACCATCCAAATTTGTCGCATCCACCATAGGCAGCCGGGACGACCACAAGGTCTCCTGGCCGCAAATCGTCGGCAGTCACGACTTTTGTTTGCGGGTCATCAGTTCCAGCCCAGCGAAAGGCTCGCCGCAATCTAGTCTGATCTTGTGCCTGAACTGATGGACTGCGTTCAGGCATGTCGGACATTTCCATTAGTGCTGCTTCCGGTCTATTCAGCCACTCTCGGGCAACCCAGACGGGAACCTCGACAGCCTCGGTGGAACGTGGTGGCAATAGCCGCATCAGTTTCTTGAGATCAGTGCTTGAGTTGCCATCAAGATCCGATTTCGAGATATCCGCTCGCCAGACGATTGATACGCCCGCTCCCTCCAACTCTGTGCCATGGAGAAACAACCTGACGTCAGGATCTGGAGTCGGCCGGGGTGCAGTCTGAGACCAAAGGTCGAGATAGGCCGGCATGAGAACCGGCGCGTTGGGGCGTTCAGCAGCAAGCGCACTTGGGTCGAATTCAGATTCATTCAGCCGTTTGGACAATGCCTCAACACCAAAGTCCACTGTGCCGTTGTCAGCAATCGAACTCAACGCATCCCAGGTGAGACGAATTCGGTCACCATAAATTGAATCAATTGCTCCCTTAGCGATGTCCTCAGGCAGTGCCAAAATTGTGCCCTCAGCATCAACTGGCCTTCCGGCTCGGTTAAGTCGGCCAAACCGCTGACGCAGGGAGTCAAGTGGAGCAGCCTGAGTAATGATGCCGTCGAGATCCAGATCAACTCCAACTTCCAGGCATTGTGTTGCAATGACGAAGAGCGGTGTAGCGCCAGCACGTGAGCAATTATTGGTACGGAAGGGAACCAGCACATTTGTTATGACATCCCTGTCGATGTCGCGAGATCTTCCGATCACCAGACTTGTGCTAATCGACGGATCGTCTTTCAGTTCGTTATATGTTGCCCTTGCCAGTGCTACACGGTTCACGACGATACCCACTGCGTAGGGACTGACACCCTGTTGTTGCAATCGGACAGCCATCGCGCGCGCCTCTCGGGCAAATGATCCAGCGACGGTGACGTTTTTGCCGGTGGGGCATGGTTTGAGGACTGTCGGCTTGCGTGCGTCTAGTCTTTTGCTCAGGACAGGGTCTTTCCTATCACTTGCAGATAATTTGAAAGGATGGTCTGATGTCCCGCCCGGCGTGGCCGACAAAAGAGCGACTTTCACGTTTGCCTTGCCTACAGTACGGACAGCGTCAATCGTTTGCCTAAATGGCTCGGCAAGGTGAACTTCGTCCAATAGGATCAGACTGCCAGTCCCGAGGAGTCCGGCGTGCACTGGTTTCATGCGGTCTGACACGCCGTATCCCCGAAACAAGAGCCGGGAACCAATTTGATCGACAGTGGAACACAGAATGGTGGGTTGCGTTGGTGTGCGGGCCCAGTCATGTTCTAACGGTGCTCCACCTCTTAGTCGTTGGGCAACTAGTGGTGGGTCGTCCTTACCCGCCAGTCCCTTTAGGCGCCGGGCAATTTCTACTACAACCCTGCCATATTTTGGGCTACACTCGAGGCTGTTGCTAAGTGCATATGCAATCGTTCGAGCGTGTTCGTACGTATCATCAACGATTAGGCGCCTGTCCACAACGAATACAATTCGCAACGCTGCCCTTGATGGCTCGTTGGCTCGCATTGCCAGATGGAACACTGCGGCATCCAACGCTGTAGTCTTTCCTGAGCCTGTTGGCAGATCCAATACATCAGGCCACGTATCGGTCTTGGCTAGTTGGTTGACCAAGTTCTGCTGCCAAGGGAATGGTTCATGTTTGTGAACAATTCGAAAGTATTCGGCAAAGTCCGTGGGCTCAAGCTCTATGGTCACTTCCCAAAACTCCTACAAAAGCCTAGTCCAGTGAATCTGCCAGCACCCAAGAGAACTGGGCCGTACACTTTTCGGTCAAAATCGATCACGGCGTGAACGAGCTGCCGACTAGCCAGCGACTCGGGAAGCTTCCAGCGAGTCCAAGGTGGTTCGCCCGGCGACGGACGAGAGGGAGGTGCCCCCTGAAATGCTGAGTGCTTGCCAACTTGAATCCGGTCAGGATTAGGGCGAGGAAGTCCTGCAAGTTCGCATGCTCTTGAAACTAGCTGTTGAACCTCGGAATCGTCTCTACGTTTCAGGTGCCGATCGAGCAGGATGGGCGTGACACTGGCCCATCTGGAAGACCCACTGCTATAGGGCTCGAGGTTTAGGGACTTCAGTTCTCCCTCTTGCCGTAGCGTTGGTGAAAGGTGCATCGAACTGCGAAGAGGTGGCCCTTGCAGGGTCAAAACCCGCCTCTGTTCAGACTCTCGATAGTGTGCAACCGCCTCAAATGCGGTTCGGAATCCGTCAAGTTGAAGCAATTCTACCCCCGGTGGGGGGATCAAGGCGAAACCCGTTACGTGGCCATCGGCGTAAGGGTGCGCAACATTCGATAGTGGCACTATAGAAAGATGTGGATTCCGAGAGGGAGTTTTGTCTCGAGAATGTCCTGAGACAATCTCCGGGATATTGTCCCCCAAACCAATCCTTCGATATCCTGCCATCAATGTTTGCCGCAATAGGCGGATCACGAGAACCAATGCACGAATGTCCGGAACTTCACCGCCAACGACTTTCAAGACTAACCAATCCTGTGGTGGCTCCGATGGCGGCTCGGGTACCCGATACACCGGTGCCCCTGGCCGGACTACTGGACGACTGGGCCTGGCATAGTGTGCTTCCTGAAGTTCGCGTAACCGACCGGGATAGACCCAACGCCGAGCTGGGATTGGTTTCGGTTCGGGATTAGCGTCGTCGCCCGAAAAAAAGCGGCACCTCGTTAGGCTTGTGGAGTGGCCGACATATCCGACACAGCACGCAATCGCATTCAAGGCATCAATGGTAGCGACACTTGGCGCATTTGGCCAGACCAATTTCAAAACAGGATCTACCGGCCGGGCTGCCGGAAAGCGGCGCGGTTGGCGCCGCCGGTTCTCGGGTAGTACCCTCAGATAGGTCTTGTCCGTTGTTGAGGCTTTCGGGTCATTCGGAGGGACAAATACTTCCGGTGAAGTTCTGTTGCTATGTTTGCTAGCATGAATGACGGGAGGTGATTGCGCCTCCAACCATTCAAGTGCAGCTTGTTCAATGGGGTCTTGGCCTCGTACTCCCCAAGCGGATGCCAATGCCGAGAACATGCGGTCAGGTTGTGGTGGCCAGTCAGGTAATCGGTGAGCCGGACTGCGTGCGGCACGGCAGACGCCTGTAAGGAACTCGACTTCAAGTACGAGTGTCATGTACCAGTCTCTTCGTCTTTGCTATTTCCTTCAAGTGCAAGCTCGCGGCTGCGGCGGACGATCTTGACCAGCTTGTCCTGTGGTTTGAGTTTTAGGCAGCGAAAGGCAAAACCTGCATTCATGGCCTGGTGATAGGCTTCCAGATAGAGTGCCCGCGCCGAGGACAGGTCAAGATACACCTCAGATGACGAACCGTCCCAACTGACTAACTCAAGTGGGGTAGTCCCTTCGCAGACTAGGTCACATCGAGACCGCAATGCGTAACCTCGAGAGTCCTGCTCTTTCATGGCAAGCAAGCCAAGCGCTGCGACCAATGCCCTCCCCGTCGTGTCGCGCTGACCTCCGCCGAATCGGAGTCGCCTGATTCCTGCCAGAGTTATGGTGGTGCGGTGTTCGACATGAGCACAGGTAACGCCGAGAGCTTCGATTGAAGGTGCCACATTGCTGTGGTTGATTTCTGAAGGTCGGACTTTCTTGGCCTTCGTTCCCGCGGCTTCCTGATTGGTGTCCCAACCAGAAGGTCCCTTGAACACTTCCACATTTCGAAGGATTCCAAGGGGGTCTATCCGGCTTCCCGTGCGTCGGCCAGCGGTCCGAATACTCAGTTCGCCCAGTGTTAAAGCTTCAAGCCATTCTTTGCGGCCGCGTCTACCTGTGGTCCGATCGCGCTGTTCGAAGTTTCGTTGATCTGTTGCGACCGCTTCGACAGGGGTATCGATGCCTACGATTTCCGAAACAACCGTCCGCGGGAATTTTGCTCCAATTCCGCCGCCTTGTCCTTGGCTATGCCATGCGCCGAATACAAGCGCGTTCGGCGATCTCTCCAGCAACGCAGTCGCGTCAGCAGGTTTCGCGCTAGCAAGGAGTTGGCCATCGGCGGTTTGCATGAAGGGAAGGCCATTCAGCAAGCTGTCGCGGAATATGGCGTCATAGACCCGGTGCGGTGCATCAAGCGAGGTAATTCGTTCCAGTGGTTCCAGCCCAAGACCTCGGAAGTCCACCGTGGCATAGGGTATGGGGACCAGTTCGCCCATGTCGTTTCCGTCAGCGGTTTCTAAGAGCGCCTCTTCAAGACGGTTAGCCTGGCTCTGAACGCTGTCGATAAGGACACACCAGACGTCTGAGTCATCAATGCGACGTCTTTCGAAGACATGGCGTGGTGGGTCTTCTCTACGTTCTCCCGGATAAGTCGGCGGAAAGAGCTTATCGCCCCTTCCACCAACAGGCTGAAGTTGCGAAGTGCGTCTGAATGCAGCCCCCTCTCGAGTGGCTTCGCAAAGATCTTGAAAGTCCATGGTCATTTCCGGTCCCTCCAACTCTGCCACAGAATCGACGGGTGACCCTTCTCTTTGCGATTGTTGCAGGGTGAATTGAGTTCTGCCTGGGATAGATTGTAGGGCGACTGATGAGGTCGTGTGCCTTGCTGAACACCGCCCTCAACGAATTTCTTCGAAACCTGCACCCCTTCCAGCGCAATGGCCGGTACTCTGCTGCGATGGACTTTTGCCATGATTGAAGCCTCATTGTTTTGCTTGGCGACGAAATAGGTGAGCAGTTTGAAGTTGTCAATAGCTTAAAAAACCAATAAATCATAATGCATCCTGTTTCGTTTAGATTCGGCACCGGCGGCCGACCGAACTGAGCAGGCCTCATTGAAGCTGATTGATTGGGTTTTTGGAGTGCGCTGTTTGTGAAAAAATCCGGGCCGTAAGGCCCGGCTTCATTTGGCTGACTTGTTTCGGATGGTAGTCAATTTGCGTGCGGCCTAGCATGCGGCGCACTCGTGCGGGTCGCAAACATCCTTGCTGCTGTGGTATTGCCGTCCAGCCAATGCAAGTCAGTGTTTTCGTCGGACGTTCCATCGTCGTGCAACAAAGAAGCAATACCCGTAGAAGTCCGAATACTGCTCATACAGCGCAATTTCGCGCCTTTCCGCTTCAACTAGAGCTACCGCCTGATCACTTCTGCCGTGCTTGCTCAGTAATTCGTCAAACCTATCTTGCATCGGACGGTAGTAATTCGAAGTCCAGCAGTGCTGCGGCAGGACAAAGTGGGCCTCGGGGCTAAATCCCAGTCGCTCAAGGGTCCTGACTCTTGCAGAAACGAAATCAATCTCCGGGTATTCGTGTTCCCAATAGGACTGGATTTCAGCCGGCCTCTTCGCACTCAGCCAAGTGATCTCGGAGACAACCAACGTTCCTCCGGGCTTGAGAAATCTGCTCCAGGCCGAAACGGCAGCCTTGAAGCCCATGTTGTAGGCGGCTCCTTCAGACCAGATGGCATCGAATTCACCATCGGCAAAGGGAAGTGCATCCATGGAGCAGTTGAGCGTTGTGATCTGATCGTTCACGCCTTGGTCAAGGGCACGAGATGCCAATTCGTCCAAGAACTCCTGGAAGATGTCCACAGCAGTGATTTCAGCTTCCAGTTGCCGCGCGAGAAGTAAGGCCGACGCGCCGGTGCCGCAGCCGATATCCGCAATCTTCAGCGGGCGAGACCTGTCCAATCGGGCAAGCTCCAAAGCCATGAGAGTCTCGGCCTCCCCGCCAGGTCCTTGCCGCTCAGCGGGTAGGTGCAGGTCTGCGAGCAGTTTCAGATCGTCCATGTGTTTTCTCCGGCCCGAAGTAGGCCCCATCCTCTATCCTGAAGGAACCCCCGGTAGATGGGCAACCTCAATTTTGCCAGATCGCTCCCCGCCGTCGTTCGGCGGCACTCGCGGTTTGGCTTTGATAACCCTATCTTGGCCGCTCCGGCAGGTGCGTTCGGCATTGGAGGTCGACGGTGTTGACGTCCAGTGCTGGAACATCGGGGAGCAAGCCACTAAATCCTGCTTGGGACGGTAGCGATTGAGACGAGCGCAACATGCCGAAAACTGCCAATTTCGCCATCGGATCAGTGGCAGCACTGGCCGTGCTTGTCGGAGCGTCACTGTATTTCGGGCTTTCGGACCGCCGCAGTGCGGCCGATTGTGGAGGTGCAGGTATTGCGGGCGGCAACTCGCAGATTGGCGGCCCCTTCAGGTTGGTTGATGGTTCCGGTGCTGAGGTTGCTGATACCACCGTGCTTGCCAAGCCATCACTGATCTATTTTGGCTACACCTTCTGCCCGGATGTATGCCCATTCGATGTGGCCCGAAACGCAGCGGCGGTAGACCAACTGGCAGAGTCTGGCCTGGAGGTTACACCGGTCTTCATCACGGTTGATCCCGAAAGGGACACGCCCGAAGTGGTCGCCGATTATGCTGAAGCGTTTCATCCCTCAATGGTCGGATTGACCGGGACCATTGAGCAGGTCGAAGCGGCCGCGAAGGAATTCAAGGTGTATTCGAGGAAACAAGATTCCGAAGATGAATACTATCTGGTCGACCATTCGACCTTCACTTATCTCTCAATTCCCGGCCAAGGTGTTGTCGACTACTTCAATCGCAGCGACACCGCAGACTTGATCGCAGGGAGAACAGCTTGTCAAATTGAGGCGCTAGGTTGATCCGGTATCCTGCACCTCCCGAAATCGTCGACTGTCAGTTGCGCAGCAAGTTAATGCACTCAGTTGCTGTTGACTTCGTTCGCAAGCGAAGTGGCCCGGTATTCAAATTCCTCTCGGACTTCGGAAGGGGGACGAAGAACGATGGACAACTCCCCGGCGATCCGCTCGGGCGGCCGCAAGAAAAGCTTGTCCGCTTCTGAACTGCTGAAGCCAGCAATCTGGCAGGCCTCCAGCCAGGCGGACATGCGGTCAGCGCGCTTTATTGCGCGTTTGTCACTGGCGGGCAGTTCAAGCGGCATGCCGAAGCGGAGGTTCACTGCGGCAGAAATCCGGTCCTCAAGCTGCTGATATTCTTCCCCCAAAGCGTTCTTGACCGGTGAGATCAGGTCACCAATAACGTATTCCGCGGCATCGTGCAGAAGTGCTGTGAGCCGCAGTTCAGCCCTCGCTTTCGGATAGAGCAGGCACAGGATTTCTTCGACGAGTAATGAGTGCTCGGCGACCGAAAAAGGATAGTCTCCTTCAGTCTGGCCATTCCAACGGGCAACGAATGACAGGCCGTGGGCAATGTCGCTGATTTCAATGTCAACTGGCGATGGGTCCATCAGATCCAGCCGGCGGCCGGACAGCATCCGTTGCCAAGCGCGTCGTGACCTCATTTTCGGCAGAAGGGGTCTTTCAGCGCCGGCAGCATCTTGAAGCCCAATGTTTGCGTTCAGAAATCAAACGTCACACCCTGCGCAAGCGGAAGCTCTGCCGAATAATTCAGGGTGCTCGTTTGCCGTCGCATGTAGCCCTTCCAGGCGTCTGAGCCGCTCTCGCGTCCGCCGCCGGTTTCCTTTTCGCCGCCGAACGCACCCCCTATTTCCGCTCCGGACGGGCCGATATTGACATTGGCAATGCCGCAATCAGAGCCTGTGGTTGACAGGAAGGTTTCGGCCTCGCGGATGTCCATGGTGAAGATGCTGGAACTGAGTCCCTGAGGAACATCATTCTGGATCTGTATGGCTTCCTCCAGCGTGTCGTAACCGATCACATAGAGGATCGGGGCGAAGGTTTCGGTTCGCACGATATCCGTCTGCCCGGGCATTTCCACGATTGCAGGGGTCACATACGCTCCGCCGGATGGCGCCCCGTCCGCTTCTTCGCCTCCGTGAACTGTCCCGCCCTCGCTCCTCGCGACAGCCAGAGCATCCTGCATTCGCACCAGTGCGGAGGCGTCAATTAGAGGACCGACGAGTGTGCCGGGATCGCGAGGATCGCCGACCGGAAGCCCTGCATAGATCCTGGACAACCGGGCGACCAGATCTTCCCTGATCGAATTATGAACAATGAGACGGCGCAAACTGGTGCATCTTTGCCCGGCCGTGCCAACTGCCGAGAATACAATCGCGCGCAGGGCCATTTCGAGATCTGCAGACGGGGCAATGATCATGGCGTTGTTGCCGCCAAGCTCCAGAATGGGGCGTCCCCACCTCGAAATGACGCGGGAACCGACGTTGGCACCCATGCGCGTTGATCCGGTTGCGGAAAGTATCGGCACCTCTGGCGAGTCAACAAGTGTAGCTCCGATTTCAGCACCACCAATAGCAAGTTGAACCAGATCCTTCGGTGCATCACCAAAGCGTTCCAGAGCGCGTCCTAGTATCTTCAAGGTCACCATGGCGGTGAGCGGAGATCTTTCGGACGGCTTCCAGATGACGGAATTTCCGCAGACAAGAGCCAATGCCGCATTCCAGGACCACACAGCGACAGGAAAATTGAACGCGGTGATGACACCCACCGGGCCCATCGGATGCCAGGTCTCCATCATCCGGTGACCGGGGCGTTCGGAGGCAATCGTCAGGCCGTGAAGCTGCCTCGACAGTCCGACAGCAAGGTCGCAAATGTCGATCATCTCCTGTACTTCGCCCTCGCCTTCGGAGATGATCTTTCCGGTCTCCAGGGTTACGACTGTTCCAAGACTCTCCTTGGCCGCGCGCAACTCCTCTCCGAACAGCCGTACGAGTTCTCCGCGCCGGGGCGCAGGTACAGTTCGCCACTCTCTGAACGCTTTCTGCGATCGTTGGATGATCGGCTGCATTTCGCCGATTTCGGTCTTCTTCACATTGGCAATCAGCGTGCCGTCTATCGGCGAGTACACCTCCAGGTTACCGCCGGAGATTTCGGCTTCCGCAAGGCCTGCGGCAAGAAGTGCGTCTGTATGTGTCATCTCGTGAAACCCGGCTTCTGGTTTTGCGTGATCAACTGCCGTGCGTGGCTCATTCGAATACGGCAATGCCCATCATACTTCCGCCAATCGCGATGGTGAATGCAAGAGCGAACTTCCGCGGTGGATTTGGTGGAAAAAGCCCGGCACTCAGTCTGGTGCTTCAATTTGAGATAGATAGCCTCCAGTGATCGGCCCTTCCGGCACTCATTCCGGATTATGGTTTTTGGCCTGGGGGAACTACGATCGCGCATGAAGCCGGGCAGAAGCTGCCATCGCGCATTGTCGATGCCAGTTTCCGGTGTTAACCGCGCCAACCCACAAATCACTGCGTTGGATCTGACATGCCCAAGGACTTCATCGTCAAGGACGTATCCCTGGCCGATTTCGGCCGCAAGGAAATCGAGATAGCCGAAACAGAAATGCCAGGCCTGATGGCCATCAGGGAAGAATACCAGAAAGCCCGGCCCCTGGCTGGTTCCAGAATTGCCGGTTCCCTGCATATGACGATCCAGACAGCGGTACTGATTGAGACGCTTGAGGCGCTGGGAGCAGATATCCGATGGGCGTCCTGCAATATATTCTCGACCCAGGATCACGCAGCCGCGGCAATTGCCGACAGGGGCATTCCGGTCTTTGCAATCAAGGGCGAGACACTCCCGGAATACTGGGACTATGTGGACCGGATCTTCCGCTTCGCCGAAGGCGGCGCCAACATGATTTTGGACGATGGTGGCGATGCCACGCTGTACGTGATCCTAGGTGCAAGAGTGGAAGCGGGTGGAGAGGAGCTGATCTCCAATCCGGAATCGGAAGAGGAAGAAGCTCTCTTTGCGACCATTCGCAAGCGAATTGAGTTGGAGCCGGGTTGGTTTGGCAAGCAGCGCGACCTGATCAAGGGAGTCACGGAGGAAACCACGACAGGGGTCAACCGCCTCTACCAGATGAAGGAACAGGGATTGCTGCCCTTTCCCGCCATCAACGTCAATGACAGCGTTACCAAGTCGAAGTTCGACAACAAGTACGGGTGCAGGGAAAGCCTCGTCGACGGGCTGCGGCGCGCTACCGACACCATGATGGCCGGCAAGATTGCCGTTGTCTGTGGTTATGGCGATGTTGGAAAGGGGTCAGCGGCTTCCTTGCGGGGGGCTGGCGCCCGCGTCAAGGTCACGGAAACCGACCCGATCTGTGCCCTGCAGGCGGCGATGGACGGGTTCGATGTGGTCACCCTTGAAGAGGCGGCGCCTGAAGGCGACATATTCGTTACTGCAACCGGCAACAGGGATGTGATCAGGATCGACCACATCAGGCAGATGAAGGACATGGCCATCGTCGGCAACATCGGACACTTCGACAATGAAATCCAGGTTGCAGCGCTCAGGAACCACAAGTGGACCGCCATCAAGGATCAGGTGGACATGATCGAGATGCCCTCAGGCAAGAGGATCATTCTGCTGTCTCAGGGAAGGTTGCTGAATCTTGGCAACGCCACCGGTCATCCGAGCTTTGTCATGTCGGCCAGTTTTACCAACCAGGTGCTTGCCCAGATCGAGCTTTGGACCAGGCAGGGCGAGTACGCCAACGAGGTTCATGTCCTGCCCAAACACCTCGACGAAAAAGTGGCGCGCCTCCATCTGAGCAGGCTAGGGGCCAATCTGACTGAACTGACCGAAGAACAGGCCAGCTACATTGGAGTGGAGCAGACCGGTCCTTTCAAACCGGACCACTACCGTTACTGACCTTCAATTGCGGGCGGGTAGGGAGAGCCAATAGCGCGGCCCTGTGCGATCGGGATAGCAGGCACCTTGCAAGACTGGTTCCGGACGGCCGAGTTTGCCGATCGTCTGGTTCGCCGGATTGCTACAGGCCGCCAAGTTCGCAGACCACCTTCCATTCCTCCTCGGAAACCGGCTGCACCGATAGCCGCGTATTATTGACGAGCACCATGCCGGAAAGCCTCGGGTCGGCCTTGCACATTGCAAGAGTGACCGGCTGGGGCATGGCCCTTACGGCCTTGACGTCCACGCACTCCCATCGCGGATCATCGGTCGTGCTGTCGGGATGGCAACTGGCACAGACCTCAACGATGCCGACCACCGCTTTTTCGGACTGGGAGTGATAGAAGAAGCCGAGATCGCCCGGCTGCATCTCCCGCATGTTGTTTCTCGCCTGGTAGTTCCGGATTCCGTCCCATTCCTCGCCTGCGTCGCCTTTGGCGACCTGCTCGTCCCAGCTCCATTCGCCGGGTTCGGACTTGAACAGCCAATACCTCATCGTCTCTCCTCGCTCCGGCCGCTGCCTTCAATCCAGCAACTCGCCGAGTGGCCACATTCAACCTGTGTCCGGCGGTTTGTTCCATAGCTGCCGTTGGACCTCAAGACCCGCAGCGCCTCAGGATTTTGGTCCTTTCTTGCCGCTGCCGAGAATGGGCTTGCTTGTTGCATCAAGCGGCCACCGGGGTCGCGCCGGTATTTCCGTGTCCCCGGTTGCACCAAGGCGCATCAGTTCGATTCCGGCCCATGCGATCATGGCGCCGTTGTCCGTGCAGTAGGCGGGTGCCGGAGCAACAAACCGGACCGAGTGCTCGTCGCAAACCTGCTGGATTGCAGCGCGGATTTCGGAATTGGCGGCAACCCCGCCGCATATGGCAAGATGGACTGGCTGTCCGACACGCTCGGCAAACAGCTCCAGGGCAGTTGCAGATTTTTCGGCGAGGATGTCGCTGACTGCACGCTGAAATCCGGCGCTCAGATCAGCCCTGTCGCGGGTAGGCAACTCGCCCCGGTTTTGCAATTCGCTACTGGCGCGACCGAGAGCGGTCTTTAGGCCCGAAAAAGACATGTTGCAGCCCTGCCGACCGGAAAGCGGGCGCGGAAACGCAAAGCGATCGGGATCACCGCTTCGTGCCTCTGCTTCGATTGCCGGGCCACCTGGCTGACCCAGTCCCAGCAAGCGCGCCGACTTGTCGAATGCTTCACCAGGAGCATCATCAATGGTTCCACCAAGGCGGATGAAGCTGCCGGGTCCCTGCACTGCCAGGAACTGGCAATGCCCTCCTGAGGCAAGAAGCGCCAGATACGGAAAGCCAAGCCCGTGTGTCATTCGGGCGGTGAGCGCATGGCCGGCAAGGTGGTTGATTCCGAAGAGCGGCTTGCCCGAGCCTGTTGCCACTCCCTGTGCAAATGCAATCCCGGCGATCAACCCTCCGATGAGGCCGGGACCGGCGGTTACCGCTATGGCATCCAGTTCTTCCAGCGTGGCGTCTGCGTCTGCGAGAGCCTGTTCCGTAACGGTGTCGAGCCGAACCGCATGGGCCCTGGCGGCGATTTCCGGAACGACACCGCCATGGGAGGAATGCAGAGTGTCCTGGCCTGCAACTCTGGAAGAAAGCACTGTGGCAGCACCGTCCTCACTGCAACGAACCACAGCTGCTGCGGTATCGTCGCAACTCGACTCGATCCCGAGCATGGTGAGCTTGCTGTTGTTGCCTGGGGCTGGCACGGACATGCGGATTTGGCTACCACTGCCTGTCATGGAGAGCAACGAAACAAGCGGATTGGCAACAAGAAGCGCTTCCATTGTCCTTACTCGGCCAGAACAAGCTGCCAGGCGAAGCGCAAACCAACTTGCCGGCATGGCAGGGCAACCGATCAAGGTGATCATATCGCCGCTAATCTCGATCGAACCGATTGGCAAGGAAGCTGATGTTTCAGGATACGCGGCGCTGGTGTTTACATCCGAGAATGCGGTGAATTCAGCCAGATATCGCCACGCTCCCAAGGCCATGCTGGCATTCTGCGTTGGCGAGCATACGGCAGAAGCGGCTGAACTGGCAGGATTCCGTGTCAGGATTGCAGACAATTCGTCTGAATCCCTCATCGAACTGATCAAACGCGAGCATGCTGGAGGGCCGCTGCTCCACCTGCGGGGACAGCATGTGGCGCAAAACATCGCCGACATGCTTGTGGATACAGGACTGCAGGCAGATGAAGCTACGGTATACGACCAGGTACGTTGCACGCTCAATTCCAAGGCGCGCAAGGCAGTTCGAAGCCGACCCTGCGTGTTTCCGGTCTTTTCTCCCCGAACCGCCCGGATACTGTCAGAGGAACTCACCGGAATGCCTGACCGTGGACATATGGTGTGCTGTTTGAGCCGCAACGTAGCGGATGCATTCGGAACCGGCTTCAAGACCGTCGTTGCATCGCAACCCACATCCAGGTCTCTCCTGGCACTTGCCCTGGATACCGCCATTGTAAGGGACGCACATTCGGCCGGCGCCTGATGCGGCAGTTCGGCTGTGGCTTCACCTGAGCAGGGAGTGCAATGCAATCAGGGCTGTAGCTGCCACAACTGCGCCAATCACGAATGCAATAGCCAGTCCTCTGGAGCGGCGCACTTTCCGGGGTTCCTTGCGGGCCTCCAGCGCCTCCATGGCGGCATCCATCAGTTCCGGTAGCCGTGGTCCGATCCGGTGCATCGTCCTTGCGATCGCGGTGATGTCCTTGCGCACGGCCCGCAATCCGACATTCGAACGGATATAGTCTTCCACGATCGGGCGGGCAGTTTCCCAGATGTTGATCTGTGGATCGAGTGTTCTGGCGACGCCTTCGGCAACCACCATGGTCCTTTGCAACAGGATGAGTTCGGTTCTGGTCTTCATGCCAAACTGTTCGGTAACTTCGAACAGCCGGGACAGTAGCCTTGCCATTGAAATATGAGTTGCGGCCATGCCGGAGATCGGCTCGCCCACCGAACGGAGCGCCTGTGCAAAATCATGGACATTCTTGTCAGCGGGGACGTAGCCAGCCTCGAAATGCACCCTGGCCACACTCGCATAGTCCTTGCGAATGAAGCCCATCAATATCTCGGCATAGACGCGCCGGGTGTATTCGTCGATCCGGCCCATGATGCCGAAATCGAGCACGATGATGTCGCCGGAGTCCGAGACCTTGAGGTTGCCCTGATGGAGGTCTGCGTGGAAATGGCCGTCCCGCAGCGCCTGACGTAGAAACATCTGCAGCAGACGCCTTGCCAGCGAGGGGAGGTCATGACCCGCCGCCCTGAGCTTCTCGGTGTCGCCAAGGTTGATACCGGTGACCCAGTCCAGGGTTACAACCCGCCTGGCTGAAAGAGACCAATTGACTGCGGGAATCCGGATGCGTTGGTCGTTGGCGGCCGCGGCCCTGATCTCGTCGGCAGCTGCTGCTTCCATGCGCAGATCGAGTTCCCGAAGAACAACGCTTTCGAAATGGGCGATGACGGCACGGGGCCTCAACCGGCGCAAGCCGGGGACCAGAAATCCGACCATGCTTGCTGCGAAATGAAGCGCATCGACATCCCGCTTGAAGGCCTTTTCGATGCCAGGCCGCAGGACCTTGACTGCTACATCGCCGCCTGTGTCCTTCAGCCGGGCATGGTGAACCTGGGCAATCGAAGCGGCGGCAACCGAGTCACTGAACTCCGAGAAAACTTCATCAACCTCAATCCCCAGTTCCCGCTTGACGGTTGCCTTGGCTTCCTCTGTCGAAAACGGCTCCAGCCGGTCCTGGAGTATGCGCAACTCGGTAGCCAGGTTGGCGCCGACTATGTCCGGACGGGTCGAAAGGAGTTGGCCGAACTTGATGTGGGCCGGACCAAGCGCCGTAAGCGCCCGGACTATAGGAGGTTGCTGGGGATTGCCCCTGAGTCCAAGCCAACGGATCGGAAATCCAAGCACCGCAATCGCTGACTTGATCCGGCCGGAAGCGCCGACAGCGTCGAGAACCGCGCGGGAGGCTCCGGTCCTCTCAAAAGTGGCGGCAATCCGGATGAACCTGAAGATGTTCTGGGGACCCCGCATGCGTCAGATCTTCCAGCCCGAATGAATGGATACGACACCGAAGGACATCTTGCGGAAGGAGACCCTTTCGAAGCCGGCGTTCCTGATCATCGCTGCAAACTCGTCCGGTTTCGGGAAGCGGCGAATGCTCTCGACAAGATACTGATAGCTGTCCCGGTCATTTACCACCAGCCGCCCCATTTCCGGAATGAGTCTGAACGAGTACCGATCATAGAGCCTTCTCAGTCCGTTATTGTCGACATGTCCGAATTCGAGGACGAGCAATCTGCCGCCGAGCTTCAGCACGCGGTGCATTTCCTCAAGCGCCTTGGGAATGTCGGGAAAGTTCCTCACGCCGAAAGCCACCGTGCATGCGTCGAAACTCCCCGATGCGAACGGCAAGGCGCTGGCGCTGCCAGCGACCCAACTGATGCTGGATTCGAGGCGTTGCCGCGCTGCCCTCTGCTGGCCAACCTTGAGCATCTGCTCGGTCAGGTCGAGTATCGTCACCGAGGCTTCCGGCTGCCGCCGGAGGATTCTGAAGGCGATGTCGCCTGTGCCTCCGGCGAGATCCAGCATGTGCTGTTCTGGCTGGGGCGCCAGCCAGTCCACGAGCGCTGTCTTCCAGACTCTGTGCATTCCGGCGGACATGAAGTCGTTCATGAAGTCATACTTGTTGGCTACGCCAACAAAGACATCCCGCACCAGCTCCACCTTTTCGTTTTCGGGGACCGTACGAAATCCGAAATGCGTGTTTCTTTCTGCGGGCTTCATGAAGGCTTGATCCTTGGGGCCGGGCGGTGCCGCCTTCTACATGAGGGGCGGGCCTGCCTTCAATGAAATCAACAGTGCCGGAACGTCTTCAGTCGGAATGGCGGAATGCGCGGCTTCTGCCGGCAACGTTCATGGCAATCCAACGGCCGGGCTCCTGGCAGGGTCTAATCAGTTAACGTACGTATCCGCGATATTGACTGTAGAGTCGGCGCCGTGATGGAGGCGAAGGCATGCCGCCCGGTATCTCAATCCCGTTGTCCATCATGTAGAACAGTTCTGCTACCCTGCAGGTGAGCATGGTATCCTCTGACGCGTCGTGAAACTCGCCCGCACGCGCCTTCACACCCATGACCCTGACAACATCGTCAAGCTTGCTTCCCTTCCGCTGGCCGCCGTTGAATTCCTGGTAGCGGCGCATTGTGCAAAAGCTCTTGTTTCGGCCAATTGCCTTGACGCCGGCCCTCCTGAACTCGGCGTTGATGAAGCCCCGGTCGAATTTGACATTATGGGCAATGACGGGAAGGTCCCCGATAAATTCCCGCACTTGCCGGGCAACCTGCGAAAAGGGAGGCTCGTCCAACACATCCATGTCCGTAATGCCGTGCACATTCGACGCTGCTTCCGGGATCGGGCATTGCGGGTCGAACATGCCATCGAAGGTTATTTTCTCGGTGCCGTCGGGGTTGGTCCTGAGGCTTCCAAAGTCCGTGCGAATGAGCGCCAGCGAGACAATTCTGTCGAACTCGGGATCGAAACCTGTTGTTTCAACATCGAATACAACTGCTTCTTCAAAGCCGGTAAACAAGGTCATGAGAGAGCCTCCTTGCGGGATTTGTATTCGGATTGAGGGCCGCCGCTATTGACAGGCTACGAAATCAGGATGAATCAGGATTGAGCAGGATGCGCAAGGGGGCTGGGCATCCGGATTAGGAAAACCATCAGCTTCCAGACAACCAAATACGGTTATTTGGGCAAACCTTGTCGAGGGCCATACGCATGAACCCCAGCCACAACATCATCGAACACAGTAGCGGCAATGTCTTTGCCGACCTTGGGCTTGCAGACGCAGATGTGCATTTGGTGAAAGCCGAGCTGGCAACCCGGATTGACGCTGCCTTCCGCCAACGCGGCATGACACCGGCTGATGCGGGACGAGTGTTGGGCTTGTCGCAATCTGATTTTTCCCGGATTCTGAGGGGCAATTTTCGCGAGCACACGCTTGATTGCCTTTTGCGTCAATTGATGGCGCTCGGTTGCGATATTGACATTATCATCCGCCAGCCGCCTTCCTCAGTTGAATCGGGAAGGCTGAGCGTTACCGCAGAACATTCGGAAATGGCCAAGGCTGTGCAATGATTGCCCGGTCAATTCCGTAACCCACTGGCGGCTCGCCGCTGAAGGAATCATCGGCGGCAGGGCGTAATGCAGGGCCGATAATTAAAGCAGCCGGAGGTTCTCCGGACAGATGCAGAGCCACTCAAATCGGCGATCGGCCTTTTGGTCTGGCATTGCTACCGACGGAGGTGCCCGCATCTGGAATTTGCCACAGGCGGTTCCGCCATCTATATCTGCTCAAATTGCAAGCCAACCGCCGCGGGAAGCCGGAAGGCAAGAACTTGTTCGTGCGGCAGTTAGCCCACGAAGTATGTTGAACTATCCGGTCTGCTCAGCTCGTTCGCAATGGAGATCATTGCCGCAGGAATGGCTTTGGCGTATCTGGCCGTCCCGCCTGTGTACAATCAGTTCTGTTGGTTGAGACCGCGCAATTTCACGGGCTGCGTCCACAACTGCCTTCAGACTCACATGTACGGAGGTGGCTCGTTGCGGACTCGCTCCACGCACCGCCCAAACGTCCCTGTGTCGGACAGCATGTTGATTGCGTCTTGCCAAAATCTTTGTTGGCCCCTGAGTTTACAAATTCCAAATCTATGATAGAATGTAAACTCATCTGAGTTAATGGAGGCGACAATGTTTGGCGAACGTCTCAAACTTGCCCGGAAGCGCAGTGGTTTGTCACTTCGCGCGCTTTCTGGTGCAATCGGAAGTCGTGTCAGCGCTCAAGCTATCGGCAAGTATGAACGCGGCGAAATGATGCCCGGCTCTGATGTTCTGGACCTACTTGCGAAAGCTCTCGGTGTTTCACCTCAGTATCTGATGAGCCAACAGGTACTGGAGCTCTATGACATGGAGTTTCGTAAACTCGCGCGTGCATCCGCCAAAGACCGCGCCGCAGTCGAGGCGGCAGTCATCGAGCAGCTTCAACGCTACTGCACCATTGAAAGGATCCTCCGGCAGGCGAATCACGGATGGCAGGATCCGCAACTCGAGAAGCGGTTTCTGGGGTGCCTTGAAGAAGCTGAGCTCCTTGCCCTCGAACTGAGAAAAGAATGGCAGCTAGGGGTTGGTCCAATCCCGAACATGACCGAATTGTTGGAGGAGCGGGGTATCAAGGTGCTGCTGGTCGACTTGCCGGAAAGCATTTCTGGCCTCACCTGCTCGGTGAGGCAGTCTCACGACACTGGTCGAGTGTCGGTCATTGTCGTAAACACCGGGCACTCGCTGGAGCGTCGGCGCCAGACTCTCGCCCACGAACTCGGTCACCTTGTGTTGGATCCAGAGTCTCCAATTGATCACGAAAAGGCTGCCACGAGATTTGCGGGTTCCTTCCTCGTAACCCGGGAACACTTGCAGGGCCAGCTTGGCAATCATAGGAAGGTATTGGGTTACAAGGAGTTGGTGGATCTCAAGCACCGGTATCGGGTGAGCGGTGCCGCAATGCTCGTATGCCTAAACTGGTACGGCATCATCAACGACCATACCTTGTCCTATGCATTCCGGACGTTCGCACGGCGATGGCGCGTTGTGGAACCCGAGCCGGTCGAGCCCGACGAGTTGCGCGGCCAGTTTGAAATGCCCCGCAGGTTCCAGCGGCTCTGCTATTGGGCACTCGCTGAGCGCTACATCACTCCAGTCAAGGCCATGGAATTGCTGATGGAGCCGCTTGATCGCATTGAGCAAGCCATCAAAGGGCCGGATATTGCCGATGCTGACACTAGTGGTTGACTCGTCGTGCGTGATTGACTTGCACAAGGTTGGCCTGTTGGATGCACTCTTCAGGTTGCCCTACAACATTGTGATGCCGCAGTCTCTGCTGGATGGCGAGATCGTTCGGTTTGCTGACAATGAGAAGCAAAGGCTAATTGAACTTGGTTTGCAGCCACGTAATCTCGACTCAGCAGGGCTCAAACAAGCCGAGACGTACTATGATCGTTATCCGGCGCTGGCTTGGAACGATTGCCTTGCATTGCGAATGGCAGAAGAGATCGACGCATCAATCCTCATGACTGGAGATGGCCTCCTGCGGCGAGTTGCATCAAGACTGGCCGTCTGTGTTCACGGGGTCATTTGGGCATTGGACGAAATGGATCGGCTTTCAGTTGTCGAAAAAGTCCAGCTGGCCAAAGCAATTCAATCCTTGCTGGATGACCCGCTTGTCTTCTTGCCGGACCATGAACTGGAATACCGCCTGCAACGATTGTGCCAGAAAACCTGAAACAGAGTTCAGGGACGCGTGCGAGTCACTGTTGCAGCAGCTGCATATGGTCCACGGGTTTGGCCCTTGCCGGGTTCTACAGATGACTCATCACCTCCGTTGACTGAATTTAGCGTTGTGTTGAAACGTTGAAACGGGCGGGGATGAGTTGCTGCGCCTCAGTGACGTTCGCTTGAAGTTTGAAGCATTGCGGAAGCATCCAGGCAGACGGAAGAGACCGAAGGGCCTGCGAATTGCCCAGCGCCACTCACTTTGTACCAATTTGGCCGGAATTCATGCTGGAGAGAGTGCGAGTGACTGCTGTGTTTCCGGGAGGCAAATGGCAAATGCGATTTACCTTGCCGACAATCCTGGGCTAATATATGATATGTTAGTCTCATAATATGATACACAGGGAGGAGGCTTGAAGGGGATTCTACCCGTGCTGCCAACTCCTTTCACCGGCAGCGGATCGATCGACACAGCCGCCATGCCGGCGGTGGTGGACTTCGCTCTCAACGCCGGTGCAAGCGGTGTGGTCTATCCCGGATTTGCCAGTGAGGTCTCCGAACTGGACAGGGACGAACGGGCAGAACTCCTTCAGGCGGTGGTCAACCGGGTGGCTGGAGAAGTCCGCATCGTGGCCGGAGCGAGCGCCCGGAGCGCTGCTGAAGTTGTGGAACACGGCCGCTACGCCATTTCACTCGGCGTGAGAGACCTGATGGTGCAGCCACCTGTCGAGATTGGCGGCGATCTGGAAGGACTGCTGGCATTCTTCGGCGAGATTGCAAACGGCCTGCCAGAAGCTAGGTTCATCCTGCAGAATGCTCCGGCCCCGCGCGGTGCCGACCTTGCGCCGAAAACGATCTGCGCCATTGCAAGATGGTTTGCCTGCATTTCACACGTCAAGGAAGAGACGTTGCCATCGGGTCCGGCAATTTCCGCCATGCTGACCCTGCGCCCGCCAACGCTCAAGGGAGTCATTGGCGGAGGCGGTGCCCGCTACATTGTCGACGAATACCAGCGCGGGGTACAGGCAGCAAACCCTGCCCTGGAACTCGTGGACCTGCATGTCGCCTTCGATAACGCCTGGCGGGTCAAGCGGTTTGCTGAAGCAAAACAAATCTACAACAGCACACTGCCGCTATTGATGTTGCAGGCAATCTACCGGATGCGTCTGACCAAGCATGTGCTCGTTCGCCGGGGTGTCCTTGAACATGCCGGTGTAAGAGCGCAACTACCGGAACTGGATGAGATCGCACTGGCCGAAATAGACAGCAATCTCGTCGATTTGGGACTGTATGAAAGCCCAATGGTGGTCGCGGAGCGTGCCCATGGGTGAAGTAGTGGCCAGCATACAGCCCTTCACACTGACAAGGCGGCGGCAGACTCCGTATCTCGGTCCCTTGCAATCGGGCGAGGCGGTCAACCGGAAAGGCTATTTCGTCCGCAAGGGGAACCGGACCGTATATCCGGATTTCGACAGGTCGGTATTGGTCCGTGTGGACACCAGGAGCGGGATTTCCGGGTGGGGAGAGACCTACGGCCTTGTCGCACCCGGAGCCGTCGGTGAGATTATCAAGGATCTGCTGGCCGAATTTGTCATCGGTCGCGATGCATCCGACCCGCCCGCGATTCATGACGATCTTTATGATCTAGTGAGGGTCCGCGGATATTCTGGAGGGTTCTATGGCGATGCGCTCGCCGCACTGGATATCGCCATCTGGGACATTGCTGGAAAGGCAGGCGGGCAATCCGTTGCCAATATGCTTGGCGGTCGCGTCCGCACTGCCATCCCCGCCTACTTGTCTGGTCTTCCCCGGGCATCAATCAGCGAAAGGACCGAACTTGCGCTGGAGTGGCAATCAAGGGGATTTGACGATTTCAAGTTTGCATCTCCGGCTGCCGATGAAGGTCCAGCCACCGAGATCAAGACGCTCAGGTCGGAGCTCGGCCCCGGCGCCCGGATTGCCGCAGACCTGCATTGGGCACATGAAGCCAGTGAGGCTCTGGCTCTCATTGACTCGATGAACGAGCAGCGGCTGTGGTTTGCAGAGGCGCCAGTGAAGCCGGAAGATGCCGCCGGCCTTGCAACGGTCGCCGCCGGCACACGGGTGCCGATTGCGGTCGGCGAGGAATGGCGATCACATCATGACATGGTGAACTGCACTGAGCGCTGCAGCATTTCGATCGTCCAACCGGAAATGGGTCACACGGGCATCACAAACTTCGTCCGCATTGCCGAACTCGCCGAAAGGGCCGGCATTGATGTAATCCCTCATGCGACGATCGGGTCGGGCATCTTCCTGGCCGCCAGCCTGCAGGCTGCATCCGCGCTCAAACCCGTTGTCTCGCATGAGTTCCAGCACTCCATATTCGAACCAAACCGCCATCTGATCGACGGTCCGATGGACTGTTCCGGGGGCTGCTATTCGCCTCCGGCCGGGGCGGGGATTGGTGTCGAACCGTCCGGGGAGGCGCTGAGCCTCCTCGAACCACTCTGAAACAGGAAAAGGAGGAAACCTGACATGAAGATCCTGTTGACCAAACACATATGCGCTGCGGCCGCCGCAGCCATCATGGCAACGCTGCCGCTGGCATCGGCCAACGCCCAGACCTTGAAGTTCGTTTCGTGGCAGGTTGACGAGGCCGGAACTGGAGATTGGTGGCGGAACGCCATCGACAAGTTCGAGGCCGAGAATCCAGGCGTCACGATTGAGTTCACCAAGGTTGACCGGGGCGCCTACGCTGACACCATGACCACGCTCTTTGCAGGTGGCCAGCCGCCGCACATCGTGCATCTGGCATCCTTCGAATACCAGAATTTCGCCGAGAACGGCTGGATGGAGAACCTTGATCCGTGGCTGGAAAAGGACGGTATCGACCTGACCGGCTGGGCAGGACAGGGCACCTGCGTCTGGAACGACGAGACGGCATGCATCATGCTGCTCTATTTCGGGTTCATGATGGCCTATAATCCTGAAATCCTCGCCGATGCTGGCGTCGGAGTCCCGACCAACTTCGACGAATTCCTGGCCGCTGCAAGAGCGACGACCAAGGATCTGAACGGCGACGGCATCGTCGACCAGTTCGGAACCGGACATGAGACCAAGGGCGGCGCCGGTCAGTATCTGACCGAGATGCTCAACTACGTTCTCGATGCTGGGGCCTACTGGACCGACAAGCAGGGCAACGTCACCATGGACACGCCCGAAATGATCGAGGGGCTGACGCGTTGGAAGACCGTCATCACTGAAGGCCTGACACCGCGCGACCTTTCTGCCGGAGAAGTGCGCAAGCTCTTTGCCGATGGCAAGATTGCCCTCAGGCTCGATGGGCCATGGCTGTACAGCACGATGCAGGCTGGCGCTGCGGCCGATATCCTGGAGATCACGGTGCCAGCGACATCGCCGCCTGTAGGCGGGTCCTCGAACGTCATCGGCATGGCGGCCGATATCTCGGACGAGGAGAAGCAGCTGGTATGGGACTTCATCAAGATACTGATCTCACCGGAGTTCCAGCGCACCTACGCCACGATTGCCAACAACACGCCTCCCAGTCCGACGGCAGATGTCACGGGGGTCGAGGAACGGGTGCCGCACTTCCAGATCATCGTTGACACGCAAAAGGCTGCGGCCGCTGCGGGCGTCGACCGGATTCCAACCGGCCTGGAGGTCCAGTACGGTGAATTCGGCAAGATGGTGCAGGAAGAGGTTCAGCGCATGCTGATCGAAGACCTCGATCCGGCGGATGTCGTCAAGGTTCTTCAGGCAAGAGCTGAAGAAATCCAGGGCGGCTGACATCCAGCCTGCCAACAATCAAGGCCGGCGCGGGAAACCGCGCCGGTTTGCACCTGGCGGGGTGCCCCGAAGCAATGTCTGAAGCCACCGAACCAGCCCGCCGGGAAATCACCCGCCGGAAGATGTTTGACCTCGCCCGGCCGAGCAGGCAGCATTGGCTGGGATACATCCTGCTTGCACCGGCGGTGGTCATGGTGCTTCTGATTATCGCATATCCCCTGTTCGTCTCGCTGGATCTCTCGCTGCAGGACGTAAAGCTGCCGCGTCTCGGTGAGTCCCGGAAGCCCCTGACACTCAAGAATTACGAGCGGCTGGTTAATTCGGCAGAATTCTGGATGGCCTGCTGGGTCACCATCAAGCTGGTGAGCGCAGTTACGGCAGGCAGCGTCATTGTCGGGGTGTCGACAGCGCTGCTCGTCAACCAGCGTTTCCGCGGACGAAGCATCGCCCGGGTTGCAATGGCGCTTCCGTGGGCTGTACCCGAAGTCATCGCGGTCGTGATATTCGCCTGGATTTTCGACAGTTCCTTCGGGCTGATGAGTTGGCTGTTCATCAAGTTTGGCCTGACTGACGGGCTGATCGCCTGGGTGTCGACACCCGGCGCCGCATTCTGGGCATTGACCATCACAATGGTCTGGAAGGGATTCCCCTTCGTGTCCATCATGACCTTGGCGGGTCTGCAGTCGATCCCGCCGGACTATTATGCGGCGGCCAAAGTCGACGGGGCCGATGCGTTCCAGCGCTTCCGCTGGATCACGATACCCTGCCTCATGCCGGTGTTGGGTGTGACGCTGGTGCTGGTCATGCTCTGGGTCTTCAGGGATTTCTCGATCATCAAGGTCCTGACCGACGGCGGGCCGCTCAAAACGACCCAAACCCTGTCGATAATGACCTACGATCAGGCGTTTGGCTTCTTCAAATTCGGTTACGCCTCGGCTGTGGGCATCGTGACCCTTGTCATTTGCGTCGTAGCCAGCCTGGCGATGCTGGGCCGGCCATCCAAGGCTCTCTACTGAAGGGCCGGACGGTTTGAAGCGGACGCCACTTCAATCCCTGTTGCTCTACGGCACCGTCCTTGCAAGCCTGGGCATCGTGCTGTTTCCCGTTTACTGGCTGATCGTCACCGCGCTGTCGACGACGGCCGAACTTTCCGGCCTGCCTCCGAGCTTCTGGCCCGAGGAACCGCAATGGCAGATATTCGGCAGGGTCTTGTCAGAGCGCCCGATCCCGCTGTGGCTGCTGAATTCCACGCTGGCGGCTGTCGGATCGGTCATCCTCTCGATGTTTGTTTCCGTCCTTGCGGGCTATGCACTGTCGAGGTTCCGGGTCCGGGGCGGGCATTCGCTCGGACTCTTCATCCTCACGGCAAAGATGTTGCCCGCAACCCTGCTCGTTATCCCGCTGTTCGCGCTGTTCAGCAGGATCGGCATGATGGGGTCCCTTTGGACGCTGGTGCTTGCACACTCCACCCTGATCATTCCGTTCACCACCTGGATGCTGAAGGGTTACTTCGACACCATTCCGCGTGAACTCGAGCAGGCGGCCATGGTCGATGGCTGCTCACCGCTCGGCGCCATGGTGCGGGTGGTTCTGCCGGTCTCGGCTCCGGGGCTTGCGGCAACCTCCCTTTATGCCTTCGTGCTGAGTTGGGCGGATTATGCATACGCCCGGACCTTCCTGGTGAACTCGCAGGGAAACTGGACTGCCAATCTGGGGATAGCCACCATGCGCGGCGAATACACAACCGACTGGAGCGAGATTTCGGCGGCGGCAACCTTCGTCGCCATCCCGATCCTGCTCATTTACCTGTTTCTCGAACGCTACCTGGTCGGTGGCCTCACTTCCGGCGCGGAGAAGTAGAATGGCGCGTATCAGCATAGAAGAGGTTCACAAGAGCTATGGCGATGTGGAGGCACTCAAGCCGTTCTCGCTCGAAATCGCCGATGGCGAATTCGTGGTGCTGGTTGGCCCTTCGGGCTGTGGCAAGTCGACGATGCTCAAGATCCTGGCTGGCTTGGAGCCGGCTTCCGGCGGCCGGGTGCTGCTGGGCGGCCGTGATGTCACGGATGTGGCGCCGGGAGAGCGGGATGTGGCGATGGTCTTCCAGAACTACGCGCTCTATCCGCATCTGACAGTGCGCCAGAATATTGGCTTCGGCCTGCGGATGCGGAAGATGCCAAGGCAGGAAATCGACAGGCGGGTGGAAGAGGCCGGCAGGATTCTCGGCGTCGAACACCTGCTCAATCGCAGGCCGAGAGCGCTGTCGGGCGGCCAAAGGCAGAGAGTTGCGCTTGGACGGGCGATCGTCAGGGAGCCGCAGGCGTTCCTGATGGACGAGCCTCTGTCCAATCTCGACGCCAAACTGCGGGTGCATATGAGGGCGGAGATCAGCGCCTTGCACGACCGCATCCGCGTGACGACAGTCTATGTGACTCATGACCAGATCGAAGCCATGACGATGGCGGACAGGGTTGTTCTGATGCGGGAGGGAGAGATCCAGCAGATAGCGGATCCGGACACGCTGTTTCAGCAGCCGAAGAACCTCTTTGTCGCCGGATTCATCGGCTCTCCCGGCATGAACCTTGTCGAGGTCGATGTGGTCGAAGAGGCAGGAGAAGCCGCGCTTGAGATGTTCGGGGCGCGGATACCGGTCAATGGCAACGGGCTGGAGCCCGGACGCCGCCTGGTTGCCGGTATCCGGCCAGAGCATATTTCGCTAGGCGGCGGGCCTGTGAGCTTCAGTGTCCGGCCGCGCCTGGTCGAGAGCCTCGGCTCGGAGAAGTACATCTATTTCCATGTGGATGGCCATGCGATCTTCCGCAGCGGAGACGAGGAAGAGAGTTCCAAGGGCCTGATTGCGCGGGTTCCCAACCAGGGAGCGCTGGGCACGGATCAGGAGATAACGCTGTCTTTCGATCCATCGCAACTCCATCTGTTCGACCCCAGCGATGGAAGGACGATCTGATCGATGAGGGTTCTGATAACCGGAGCAGCCGGCCGGGTGGGCAGGCATGCGGTAAAGGCGTTTTCGACTGCCGGGCATGACGTTGCCGGTTTCGACCTGGAAGCGATGGATAAAGGCAGCGAGTGCAGCCGTTGGTTCGCTGGCCGGCTCGAAAATCCAGGCGATGTGGAAGTGGCAGTCCAGGGTGCCGACCTGGTGGTCCATCTTGGCGCCGTCATGTCATGGTCAGAGGCCGACCGGGACCTCATGTATCGAGCAAATGTCGAGGGCACCCGGATACTGCTGGAGAAATCAGCCAAGGCAGGCGTGGCGAGGTTCGTCTTTGCCAGTTCTGGTGAAGTCTATCCGGAAAACGCCCCCGAGTTCCTGCCGATAACCGAGAGCCATCCGCTGAAGCCCAACTCGGTCTACGGGCTGACCAAACTGCTGGGCGAGGAACTGGTCCGGTTCCATCAGCGGACCAGCCCCATGGAGACCGTCACTCTGCGCTTTGCGCACACGCAGGATGCGGCAGAGCTTCTTGATGAGGAGAGTTTCTTTTCGGGGCCGCGCTTCTTCCTGAAGCAACGGATTCAGCGGGAAGAGGAACTGGGCCATAAGGAAATGGCCGAACTGCTCCGGCAGCATGATCCCGGTCCCCCGTCCCACCTGCTTCTGCGCAACCGGCAGGGCAGAGCCACCAGAATGCACATCACCGACACCAGGGATATCGTATCGGGGATTCTCCTGGCTGCCGAACATCCGGATGCAGCAGGCGGCGTTTTCAATCTCGGGGCCACAGAGCCGGTGGAATTCGGATCAATGCTCGAAAAGATGTCGGCGTTTACCGGCTATCCGGTGGTGGAAGTGCAAATCGACGGTCCGGGCGTGAACTATCGTACATCCAACGAACTGATGCGGCGCAGCCTGGGGTTCGAGCCGGAATGGACAATCGAGGCCATGCTGGAGGAAGCATGCCGATACCGGCGGGCACGATCTTGCAAGTAGGACAGGAAAGGAAAGTTCCCGCAGGGGCCGCGGCCCTTGCCAAGGGATTGACCTTGCTCGACCTTGTTGCCGATGCCGAAAGGCCGTTGCGCTTTGCGGAGCTGCTGAACAGGTCGGGGCTGCCCAAGCCCACTTTCGCCAGGATATTGCGAACGCTCATGGCCTTTGATCTGATTACCCAGGATCAGGAGAGGGGAACCTACACGCTGGGCCGGCGGTTTCTGGAGATGTCGCACCAGGTTTGGGACCGCTTTGACCTGCGGGTTGCAGCAGCGCCTGAATTGGAGCGACTTTCGGGCGAACTCGGTGAAACAGTAGCGCTCTGCAAGCTCGACGGAGATGAGGTCGTGTATCTGGACGAGCGGTCGGGAGACGGCCTCAAATTCCGGGTGGAAAGCGGGCGCCGGGTACCGCTGCATTGCACGGCAGCGGGAAAGGCCCTGCTCTCGGTAATGGACCCCGCTGTTGCCCGCGGCATGCTGGAGCGGCTTGATCTTCGGTCCATCACACCAGGCACGATTACCGGCCTTCAGCAATTGCAGGCGGAACTGACGCTGACGCTGGCCCGCGGCTATGCGGTATCGCAGGAAGAGCATCTCCCGGGGGTCAACTCGGTTTCCTGCGCAATCATCGGCCAGGACGGCAGCCCCGTTGGCGCCCTTGCAGCACTCGGCCCGGCCAACCGGCTTGATCCTGCGCGGATGCACCCTGCCGGCCGGGAACTGATCGCCGCTGCCAGGCGCATATCCGGCCATGCCGGCACAGTCGCGATTTCGGCTCATCCCCGTCCCCGGATCCGCAAGAACCGGGCGGCAGCGATCGAGTGCCTGCTTCCCTGGGGCGCACAACTTGGCGAGGCGCCAATCTGGAATGGCGAGGAGCGGCGCCTCTACTGGGTGGATATACTCAGTCCGGAAATCTGCCGGCTGGACCCGGAAACCGGCGTCAACGAAGTCTGCGACCCGGGAAAACTGGTCAGCGCAGTTCTGTTCGGCGCCAATGGCAGCATGCGGGTGGCGTCGCAGGATGGCATAGAGAATCTGGAATTCGAGTCATCAAGACTGGAGCCATGGGTCAACCCGGAACGGGGTTTCCGCCTGAACCGGCTCAACGATGCCAAGGTGGGGCCTGGTGGCGATATCTGGGTCGGATCGATGAGGCTGGATGCGAGCAAGCCCAGCGGTGGACTCTACCGCATTGCGCCAGATGGAAGCATCGAACGGAAAGACAGTGGCATCACGGTTGCAAACGGGCTGGATTGGAGTCCCGATGGCCGGGTCTTCTATTTTGTGGACACGATTGCCGGATGCATCTTCGCCTATGATTTCGAGCCTGACTCCGGCAGGCTGACCAACAAGCGGCGCTTTGCCACCGTACCCGAGGAAGAGGGGCGCCCGGACGGGCTTTGCGTTGATGCCGATGGCGGCGTCTGGTGCGCCATATGGAACGGATGGCGGGTCAACCGCTACGACCCTGACGGCGGGATCGATCAGGTGCTGGATATGCCTGTGCCGCGCCCGACCAGTGTAGCGTTCGGAGGTTCAAACCTGGAAACTCTGTTTGTGACGAGCGCCCGCACCCGCCTTCCGGCAGCGACAATTGCGGAAGCCCCGTTGTCGGGCGGCGTGTTCGCTTGCCAACCAGGCCAGCGCGGCCTGCCCGCAGTCCGCTTCCAGTAACGGTGGCTCCGTTGCCTGTTTCCCTGCAATCGATCTTCGGGCTTGAGGGCAGATCGGCGCTCGTTACCGGCTCCAGCCGTGGCATCGGGGCTGCAATTGCGCATGGGTTGAGCGCAGCAGGCGCAGATGTTGTACTGCATGGCAGGCTTCCCGGATCTGCCGACGCCGTTGAAGAGGAAATCCGCCGGGCAGGGCGCAAGGCATGGTCGATATCCGGAGACCTGTCCTGTCCAGGAGTGGCAGCCGGGCTTGTGGCGGAAGCGGAAAAGCTGACTGGCGGCATCGACATTCTGGTCATCAACGCGTCAGCCCAGATCAATGCAACGCTGGACGCCATCAGCGGGAATGATTTCGACCACCAGGTCAATGCCAACCTGCGTTCGACACTCGAACTTCTGCAGGCCGCCTTGCCGCTCATGGCGGACCGTGGATGGGGACGGGTCGTCAATGTCGGTTCGGTCAACCAGCTTCACCCAAAGGCGGTCGTGACACTCTACGCCGCAACCAAGGCAGCACAACACAACCTGATACGCAGTCAGGCGCGTGAGTTTGCAAGAACCGGCGTCACCTTGAACACGCTTGCGCCAGGGTTGGTGGACACTGACAGGAATCGCGGCCGCGGCACGGAGGATCCGGCCGCATGGGACCGGTATGTGGACTCGGTCAACTGGATGGGGCGCATGGGAGAGCCTGAAGAGATGGTCGGCGCTGCGGTCTTTCTTGCATCCGAGGCCAGCAGTTTCATGACTGGCGAGACCATTCTGGTTGCTGGCGGCGCATGATCGGGGCAAATCTACTGCAAGCCTTACAGCGGAGTGGAGTCGGCCGAATTGTTACTTCCAATTGAAAGCCCCTTGGCGGCAGGCCGGCTGAGCCCGCGGCGATCCCGTCAATACTGGACATGGAGATCTCAAACTGCCTGAACTTCCAGAGGTTGAGACGGTCCGGCGCGGTCTCGAGCGCGTGCTGGAAGGTAGGGTCATCGAGCATGCGGAGGTTCGGAGTCCTGGCCTGCGCCGGCCGTTTCCGGACGGGTTGGGAGACCGCCTTTCAGGTGTCCGCGTGGACAGGGTCAATCGGCGCGGCAAGTATCTCCTCCTGCATCTTTCATCGGAAGACACATTGCTGGTGCATCTCGGAATGTCCGGAAGGGTCACGGTTCACTGCGCCGTGGGTGAGGCTCCTCAACAAGGCATGCAGGGCGAGTTTGAGGCCGGCAAGCACGATCACGTGGTGTTCAGGGTAAGTGGTGGCACCCTCATCGCCTACCGGGATCCCCGCAGGTTCGGAGTCATGGATCTGGTTGCTACGGCGGAAGTGGAGTCGCATCCCTCCCTCCGGCAGCTTGGCCCAGAGCCTCTGGGAAACAGTTTCAACCAGGAGGCGTTGCAGGATTGCCTCAAGGCAAGAAAGGCGCCGATCAAGTCGGCATTGATGGATCAACGGAACGTGGCCGGACTGGGAAACATCTATGTCTGCGAGGCTTTGTGGGACTCGGAGATTTCACCGCTGCGGCCCTCATTCAAGTTGACGGCCCGGGACTGTGGGAGGCTTGCCGACAGCATCCGGCAGGTTCTTCTGGATGCAATTGAGGCGGGCGGATCCAGCCTCAATGATCACCGCGGCGTGGACGGCGAGCTCGGCCTGTTCCAGCATGGCTTCAGGGTCTACGACTGCAAGGATCGGCAGTGCCTCCGAGAGGGTTGCGGCGGCACCATCACCCGCGTTGTCCAATCCGGCCGCTCATCCTTCTACTGCCCGGCATGCCAGGTATGAGCTGGCCGGCAGCGGTTGGAGGATGGGCTGTTGCCGATTGCCATTCATGCTCAGATACAGCCCTGACCGGCACAAGGCCTTGTTGCCTGCCGGGAGCGCAAAGGGCAGCTTCCGGAACTGCCAGTTTGATCGGAAGACAGTTGCCGGCTCATTCCTTCCGGCATTTGCGGTCCTGCGGCGGGAAGCCCGGGCAGGGCACAAGGCGCACCCTGTTGCGACGAGCTGCGCACAGAGGTCGGCCGAAACACCCGATGGATCCGAATGCATGGCAACGGGTGAGTTTATTGTCCGGCAAGCGGCGGCAGGCCGGGGCACGACCTTGCAGGCAACCATCAGCTTGTGCCCTTTGCCGGTCAGGGTTTCCGGAATATCGCCGCAGTGGACAAGCAAATTGGAACATGGCAACATCTATGGGCGGCCTTTCGGCGACATCTGCGGGTGAAGCCATGATGGGGCGTGTTTCATTTTTGGCCATCCGTGCAATGCGGTGGCCTTCTGCCGGCCTTGCAAGGCGAGGCTGTTTCGGCAACTTGCTGCCGGCGAAGAATTGGGAGTCGCCATAATGGCCTTCGAAAACATTGTCGTCGATATACAGGATCATGTCGGAGTGATTCGACTGGATCGGCCCAAGAAACTGAACGCGCTGAACCAGGCGCTGCTCTCCGAGCTCATCACCGCTCTGGAGCGCTACGATGCCGATGACGGTGTCCGGTGCATGGTCGTAACCGGCTCCGAAAAGGCGTTCTCGGCTGGCGCCGACATAACCGAGATGGCGGACAAGAACTTTGTTTCGATGTTTGCCGGCGAACAGTTCGGCAATGAGGCGTATGCCTTCATGCGGTTGCGCAAGCCTGTAATCGCCGCCGTAGCGGGCGCTGCCTTCGGAGGAGGCTGCGAACTTGCAATGATGTGCGATATAATCATTGCTGCTGATAATGCCGTGTTCGGCCAGCCAGAAATCAATATCGGCGTCATGGCCGGCCTTGGCGGAACCCAGCGGTTGACCAGGGCAGTAGGCAAGTCGAAATCAATGGAAATGCATCTGACCGGGCGGCGGATGGAAGCAGAGGAAGCCGAACGGGCCGGACTGGTTTCGCGGGTCGTCCCGCTGGGCGAGTTGATGGACGAAGCAATGGCGCTTGCCGGCAGGATTGCCGAACAGCCGCCACTGGCCGTCATGGCTGTCAAGGAGGCAATCAACCGTGCTGAGGAATCCTCGTTGAGCGAGGGCCTTCTGTTCGAGCGCAGATTGTTCCATTCCCTGTTTGCCACTGCGGACAAGGATGAAGGCATGCAGGCTTTCGTCGCCAAGCGGAGCCCGAAATTCCGGGGGCGGTAGGCGAACGGAAAAATCCGCTTCCGATTGTTGACTTGTCTGCCGGTAAGGACTAGACGCCCTGCTTCTTTCACTTGGCATGACGGAACGGAAAATCGCATGGCAAACTCGCCGCAGGCAAAAAAGCGGGACAAGCGGAGACTCCGCCGGACATTGATCAACAAGGCGCGGATGTCCCGCATTCGCACATTCATTCGCCGGGTCGAGGATGCGATCTCGGGCGGAGACAAGGAAGCCGCAGGACAGGCATTGCGCCTGGCCCAGCCGGAGATCATGCGCGGGGTCACCAAAGGCGTGATCCATCGCAATACCGCCAGCAGGAAAATCTCGAGACTTTCGAAGCGCGTCAAGCTGATCGGGGCCTGAAGGCAACCGGCACAATGCGTTGCCGGCGCGCCGGTTTGAGCCCGTTTCCTGACGGGTCTTTGCCGGGACACCCGTCCCGCATGTGCCGCACAATCCTCATTCGAGTGCCGGATAACTGCTTGTGTACCGGCAATACCGGTTTGCTTGGCGGGCCTGAGCCAAGGCAACAAATGCACCTGGCATTCGAAGCCGCGAAACCACAGAACCCGTTGACCTCGTAAAGGCCTACCTGTAGCCTCCCCCCCCCCAACATAGTCTGATCCAGGGGGTGGATTGATGAACAAATTTGTCAGAATTCTCGGCATCGGTGCCGCAGTTGCGGCCGCAGCCGTTGCCGGTCAGGTTTCGGCCGACGGCCATACCATCAAGGTTGCAGGCATTTATACGCAACCCATTCAACAGAAGTGGGATGCGCGTCTGCATGAGGCGCTGACCAATGCGCAAAACCGAGGAGACATCGAGTATGTGTACTCCGAGGAGGTCTCCAATACCGACTATATTCGCGTGCTCAGGGAGTATGCGGACAGCGGCATTGATCTCGTGGTCGGTGAAGCCTTCGGCATCAGCCGGGAAGCCCGGCAGGTAGCCGATGACTATCCCGAAGTTGCATTCCTCATGGGCGATCCGTTCGAACCGCATGGCTCGAACTTTGCTGTCTTCGACAACTACATTCACGAACCCTGCTACCTGATGGGCATCATTGCGGGCTCCATGACCGAAACCAACAGGATCGGCATGGTCGGAGGCTACCCGATCGGAGAAGTCAACAGGTTGTTCCACGCCTTCATGAACGGTGCCCGGTCCGTGAATCCGGACGTCGAGTTCAAGGTCACCTTCATCGGATCCTGGTATGATCCGCCGAAGGCCAAGGAAGCGGCATTCGCCCAGGTGGAAGCCGGAGTCGACGTGCTATATGCGGAACGCGCCGGTGTCGTTGATGCAGCGCGCGAGAGCGGCATCATAGCCTTCGGGAATGTCAACGACATGAACAAGGAAGAGAACGGCACGGATGTGGTCGTCACTTCTGCGCTCTGGGACATGAATGCGGCGATTTCCAATGCCATCCAGGAAGTGAAGGAAGGCCGGTTCACCGCTGCCAACTACAAGGAATGGACCATGATGCAGAAGGGCGGAGCCAGCCTCGCGCCGTATTACGAGTTCGAGGATCGGATTCCCGCTGATGTAAAGGCTCAGGTCGAGAAGCTGACAGCGGAGATTCTTGCCGGAGACTTCGTGGTTGAGATCATCGATGATGAGCCGAAATCGACCTACTGACCGGTTTCAGTTCCGTTGGAATCTGCGCTTGAAATCAAGGGCATAACCAAGAGCTTTGGATCTCTCCTTGCCAATGACGGGATTTCGCTGTCGTTGAAGCAAGGGGAGGTCCTTGCCTTGCTGGGCGAGAACGGCGCCGGCAAGACAACCCTCATGAACATTGTCTTCGGCCATTATCTGGCTGATGCAGGCGAGGTGCTCGTCAGGGAGGACAGGCTTGCGCCGGGCTCGCCGGAGGCCGCAATCCGGGCGGGCATCGGCATGGTCCACCAGCATTTCACGCTGGCCGACAACCTGTCGGTGCTCGACAACATAGTTCTCGGAAGGGAACCGTTGTGGTCGTTCCGCCAGAGACTCTCCGAGGGCCGGCGCCGCGTCCGCGAAATCTCCGAAGCTTACGGGCTGGAACTGGATCCCGACGCCCGGGTCAGTGAACTGGCGGTCGGTCAGAAGCAGAAAGCCGAGATACTCAAGGCAATCTACGCCGATGCGCGGATCCTCATTCTCGACGAGCCGACGGCCGTACTTACACCGCAGGAAGCGGACAGCCTGTTTGCGACTTTGCGTTCGCTTGCAAGCCAGGGTTGTTCAGCGATTGTCATATCGCACAAGCTGCATGAAATACTCAGTGTCAGCGACCGGATTGCGGTCCTGCGCAATGGCCGCCTAGTTGGCGAAGTCGAGGCTGGCAGCGCCGATCGCGACCTGCTGGCCGAAATGATGCTAGGCCGGAAGGTCAGCCGCCCGAAGGCCGAAACGCTGGAGGCGGGTGGTCCGGTGCTTGAACTCGAGTCCGTTGCGACTTCCACCGGCAGCCTGGCAGGCCGTCTGACTGGAATAGATCTGACGGTACGGTCCTGCGAAATCGCCGGCATCGCCGGTGTTGCCGGGAATGGCCAGAAGGCGTTGGCTGACGTGATTTCGGGAACCCTGGTTCCAAGCGCCGGGAGCATGAGGCTCGGCGGCAGTGACTTCGGGTTCGGCAACCCGCGCAAGGTAGTGGAGTCCGGCGTCGGACGCATTCCCGAAGACAGATCCAGCGAAGGAACATTCGGGGAAATGGCCATCTGGGAGAATCTGATCAGCGAAGACTTGCGTTCAGAGGCATTTGCCCGGTTCGGCGCGCTGGTCGACGGAAAAGCTGCCCGCAACCATGCGGGCTCGCTGATCAGCCGGTACGACATTCGCTGCACCGGGGCCGATGCGGAAACCCGGCTGCTTTCCGGCGGCAATCTCCAAAAACTCATTCTGGCCCGGGGCCTCTCCAGGAATCCGTCCTTCATCCTTGCGAACCAGCCATCGCGCGGCCTTGACGAAGGCGCGATCACATTTGTGCATACAAGCCTGCTTGATGCCCGCCGCAACGGCGCCGGGGTCCTGTTGATCTCGGAGGATCTTGATGAATTGCTCGCCCTGTCCGACCGTTTGTTCGTTATCTACAGGGGCAGGCTCAAGGCTGTTGAACCGGCCACCGAGCCCGACCTGACCCGTATTGGCCTGATGATGAGCGGCGAGGGAATGGAATGAGTTCGCTGACCCGGCATGCGGCTCCATCCAGTTGCCCGGGCCTCGGGGCAATTTGGGAAGACGCAGATGCGGCTTGAACCTCGTGCAGAGACGCCCGTCTGGATGGCGATTTCGGCGCCTCTGCTGGCGGTGGGTGCCAGTCTTGCGCTTTGTTCGATCCTCATTGTCTGGGCCGGCGAGTCCGTCCCTGCCTCCTTCGCGCTCATGGTAAAGAGCGTCGTTGGCTCCAAGTTCGGCATCACTGAAACACTCGCCCGCGCCACCCCGCTGATCTTTACAGGACTTGCGGTGGCAGTGGCCTTCCGGGCCAAGTTCTGGAACATCGGTGCTGAAGGCCAGTTGTACTTCGGCGCGCTTGCGGTAACCTGGTTGGGGACCGGATTGTTGGCGCTCCCGCCGGTATTGATGATCCCGGTCCTGTTCATTGCCGGAGCACTTGCCGGCGGAGGACTGCTTTATGTTCCACTGGTCCTCAAGACCAGAATGAAGGTCGATGAGGTCGTGACCACGCTGTTGCTGAACTTCGTTGTGCTTCTGCTGGTGAGCTATCTGATTGAGGGTCCCTGGAAGGATCCGATGTCACTCGGCTGGCCGCAAGCGGCGCCGGTCATTCCAGAAGGCGAACTGCCCAAACTTGTGGAACGGAGCCGTCTGCATCTGGGCTTCCTGATCGCCGCCGCGATGTCGATTGCCGTGTGGTTCATCATGTCCAGAACAGTACTGGGATATGAGATAAGAGCAGTTGGCCACAATCTCGAAGCGGCGCGGTTTGCCGGCATTCGAGTAAACGCAACTCTGTTCAGAACCGCCATGATCAGCGGCGGACTCGCTGGCATGGCCGGTGTGTCGGAGGTTGCCGGCCTCAAGGGCTATCTGACACTCGATCTGTCACCCGGCTTCGGCTACGCCGGGATTGCCGTCGCGATGCTGGTTCAGCTTCATCCGGTCGGGGTGATCGCCTCCGCAATCTTCCTTTCGGCCGTCTTCGTGGGAGCAGACAGCATGAGCCGGGCCAGCGACGTGCCGAGCTATATCGCGGATGTGGTCACAGCCGTTTCACTGCTTCTGGTTCTCGTGGCCGCCATGCTGTCCCGTTACAGAATAAGGTGGTCTTGAGATGATCAAGCCCAGACAGGAAGTGCGGATCCAGTTCTGCAAGTTGCGGCCAGAACCGGGAGACAGTTGACGTGCAGGACTTCATTGAAATCCTCGCCACCGTAGGGTTCTGGACGGCGACACTCAGGATAGTGAGCCCGCTGATATTCGCCACGCTGGGGGAGCTGATCTGTGAAAGGGCCGGCGTCCTCAATCTCGGTATTGAGGGGATCATGACCGCTGGGGCCTTGGCCGGCTGGATGTGGGTGTACCAGGGTGGAGATTTGTGGACGGGGGTGTTGTTCGCAGCTTGTGTGGGCGCTGCATTCGGCGCCCTACACGCCTCGTTCACCGTGCATCTCGGCCTGTCGCAACACGTCACCGGCATCGGGATCACGCTGCTGGCTATTGCGCTGAGTTCCTACACATTCCGGATGATGCTGCCGACGGTGACGACGCCTCCGAAAATCGTTCCGTTCCAGGTGACACCTGTTCCGATACTTTCTGATATCCCGTTCATCGGCCCGGCGGTTTTCCAGCAGACGCCGCTGACATACCTGGCCCTCATCCTGGTTCCGATTGTCTGGTATGTGCTTTACCGGACGCCCCTTGGGCTTGCTGTCCGTATGGCCGGTGAGAATCCGGTGGCGGTCGAGGCGCAGGGGATTGATGTGCTGAGGGTGCGCACCGGGGCCGTCATGGCCGGTTCTGCCCTGATGGCGGTCGGTGGCGCATTTCTGACCATGTCGGCATTTGACGCCTTCTACTTCGGAATGATCAACGGCCGCGGCTGGATTTGCGTGGCGCTGGTCATCTTTGCATCCTGGCGGCCGGGCAAGGCGTTGCTCGGCGCGCTGCTTTTTGCAGCGCTTGATGCGATGCAGGTGAGAATGCAGCAGGTGGCAGGGGCGGTGATCCCGTATCAGTTCTTCCTGGCTCTTCCCTTTATCCTGAGCATCGTGGCGATGGTGATCATGTCGCGCAGCGCAGCCTACCCGAAGGCTCTGCTGACACCTTTCCGGCGTGGTGAACGGGTGTAGCCACACAGCCAGCCGGAGCAGCCGGGCAGGCGCAACAGGCCATCTGGACCGCTGCGCAACCGGCAAGGCGCTCAATCAAGTCAGCAGGCGAATTGCGGGCGTACCGGCCCGGCGGGCAATTCATGGCCGGTGTTTTGACATGGTGCCGTCCCGGTTGGCGCCTATCCGGACTTCATACGGAGTTTTGGCGTGTAACCTGCTGATTCCACTCAAATATTGTGCGATTTTGGGCATTTACAGCTGTCAGAGTACTGTAACATCGGTTTCCGGCTGATGGTTTGCCTTCCATGATCCGTTTCATGGGGCAATTGCCATTTGCCTGCATGGCCAATCAGCTTTCAGCAGCCAGGGCCGGGGGTTCAAGCCCCCACCCGGATACCGGCATTGCGGCCAACATCCCGCTTGCTTCGACCTGCATTGCTGACTCAAGCCATGCAAGGTTCTCGATCATTCTGACGGGCCCACCCTGGGCTGCCAAGTCCTGTGACAGGTCCGCCTGAATCTTGTGCAGCCGAAATAATTCTTCACCGGAAGGGAAAAAGTTCTGACCGGATTTCTTGCCAGGAACACGCAAGACAATGTTGTCAAATCAATGAGTTACCGTCCCTTCTGGCGCAATTGCGGCTGTCGGCTTCATCATCTTGCGACTTGTTCAGCCGTTGGGAATCGGGAAATGATTGCCGCCAGAGGGAGTTGTGAGTCGGCAGGATTTGCGCCGATGAGGGGGAAGGTGACCGTGGCCGAAGCACCAGAGTTCGAAATTGGCGATGTGTCCCCCGAACAGGCTTGGGAGGAACTTGCAGCCGATCCGCGGTCGGTGCTGATTGATGTTCGAACTGTTCCCGAATGGGCCTTTGTCGGAGTGCCTGATCTGGCCCCGCTCGGCAAGTCAGTGATTTTTGCTGAATGGCGTTGCTATCCGGGAATGGGGTGCAATCCCGCCTTCGTTTCGGAAGTTGAGACCCGTCTCGGTGAAGACTGGCCAGCAACAGCCTATTTCATTTGCCGTTCCGGCTCGCGGTCGCGGGAAGCCGCGGCGGAGTTTTCCGCTGCGGCGCGACAGTCGGGAAGGCGCGTCAGATGTTTCAATGTGGCGGAAGGGTTCGAAGGGGATCTGGATGCCAACGGGCGCAGAGGCAGTGCCAACGGCTGGAAGCGCGCCGGCCTCTCCTGGAAGCAGTCCTGATATGCGGCAAGACGAAACTCACGGTTCAGGAGTGGATTTGTGACGGATATCTGGGGACAGGTCAGGCAACGATTGGCAAAAACAATTGCTCCAGAGGACTTCAGAAACTGGATCAACAAGATCGACCTCAAGGGCATTGACGGTGGAGTCGTCATTCTGGAGGCGCCGACCAGGTTTTGCGGCGAGTGGGTTTCCAGGACTTATGGAGACCGGATACTCCGGTCGGTCAGGCAGATTGAACCGGGGGTCGTAGACCTCGAGTTTGTCATAGGGAGTCCACCAGCGCAGCCTGCCAACAGTCCAACGCCGACTGCTGCCCCAGGTGGAACCGAACTCCAGGGCAGCAATCTGATACCAAGATTCACCTTCCCAGAGTTCGTGGTAGGGAAGTCGAACGCTGTTGCGCATGCGGCGGCGGTTCGAGTGGCCAGGGAGGATCAGGTCGCCTTCAACCCGCTCTTCCTCTACGGCCAGGTCGGGCACGGTAAGACCCATCTGATGCATGCGATCGGCTGGGCGCTCAAGGAGAAGGAACCGGATATCAAGCTGATCTATCTTTCTGCGGAGCAGTTCATGCATCAGTTCATCCGGGCCTTGCGGACACAGAGCATGCTGGACTTCAAGGAGTTGTTCAGGTCAGTCAATGTGCTGCTGGTCGACGATGTGCAGTTCATTGCCGGCAAGGAGTCAACGCAGGAAGAGTTCTTTCACACCTTCAACACACTTGTGGGTCAGGACAAACGGATCGTTCTCACCGGCGACCGTTCTCCGGGAAAGATCGAGGGTCTGGAAGCCCGTATCCGTTCGCGGCTTCAGTCGGGCCTGGTGATCGAACTGCATCCTGCCGATTACGAACTGCGCCTTGGCATCCTGCAGCAGAAGTCGGAGGCGTTGTGCCGGAACAAGCCGGGGCTGGTGTTCAGGCCAGGTGTTCTGGAATTTCTGGCCCGCCGGATAATCAGCAATGTGCGCGTGCTGGAGGGAGCGCTCAATCGGTTGGCCGCAGCGCATTCCTATCTGAAGGTTGATATCGACCTTGATCTGGCAAGAGCCGAACTGGCCGACATCTTGAGGGACGCCGACCAATGGACCGGTGTCAGGGAGATCATCAGGACCGTAGCGGACTACTATAATCTCAAGCCTGGTGAAATTACCGGCAAGCGGCGCGCCCGCAGCGTAGTCCGGCCGAGGCAGATTGCCATCTTCATGGCGAAGATGCTGACCACAAAGTCGCTGCCGGACATCGGCCGTGAATTCAACCGCGACCATACGACGGTCATCTATTCGATCCAGCGGGTCGAGAAAATGATTGCGACCGACGGTACGATTGCCGAGGATATCGAAATCATTCGCAGGCGTCTTGAGTCCTGAACAGAAACCGGTTTCGCAATGCTGCGAGCCATGGCGCGTGTAATCCCCATCATTCTTTACCGAGCCATATCCGAGCCGCTTCTGGCAAGCGCCTTCGATCTTCCGAGGCCGCGGTGTCACGCCTTCTGCGGGCCTTGGCTGGAACGCGGACACGCCACTTGTCGCGGGTTATTCGGCGTATCTTTCCCTGCTCACAATTTTCGGCTAGGGAAGAGCGCTTTCATTGCAAGGGTCAGTTTCAGTGAAATTCAAGATTGAATCCCAGCACCTCAGGCAGGCTTCCACATGGACAAGGTCGGTCACAGAGAACATCCAGACAGACAGGATGCTCGGCTGTCTCCTGGTGGAGGCAGGGACCGACAGCATCAAGTTCAGGAGCACGGACAGGAACCTGGAAATGGAGTGCCGTATTCCGGCCGTCTGTGAATCAACCGGTTCCATCACCGTAATGGCAAAGACGCTCAACGACTTCGCCCGACGCGTTCCCGATGGCGCGCAGCTTTATTTTGAGCATGACTACGAAAAGAGCCGGCTCACGATAACCTCAAACCGCACGAAGGCGACACTTCCGACGCTGCCAAGCGCGGATTTTCCGCAGATGGCCTCCGAGGACTACACGACCAGTTTCGAGATCGGGGCCGAGACCCTTGGACGGCTGCTGGAGAAGTCGCGGATTGCGGTGTGCCAGGACCCGTCGAGGGACTATCTTTGCGGTGTGAACATGCATGTCGTGCGCCTGGAAGAAGGCAGGTTCCTCCGCTGCATTGCAACCGACGGCTTCATGATGGCCATCGCCGACACAGATGTGCCGGAAGGGCTCGAGGAGATGCCAACCACCCTCATTCCGACCAAGGCAGTCGGAGAAGCCATCAAGGTCTTTGCGCATGGCGGAGAGCCCGTCCAGGTCTCATTCTCTGAAGGGAAGATCCGGTTTGCCAACCAGCAGGCGTCCCTCTCGTCGCGGCTTCTGAACAAGAGAGACTATCCAGACTACTTCAAGCTCATTCCGAATAACAATCCGCACTCGCTGAAAGTTGACTCGGCCATGATGAAGGAGGCTCTTCTTCGAGTCTCGGTCGTTGCCGACAGGTTCGAACGCATTGTCATATTCGAAATCAAAGAGGACATCCTGCGGATGACGGTTCAGGATCCGCAGGAAGGGGTGATTACAGAGGAGTTGCCGGTCGATTTTCCCCTTGAGAGCTACCGGATCGGATTCAAGATCGCGTTGATGGCGTCAATCATCGACCAGGTTGGCGAGGGCGAACTGGTCATCAAGTGTCAACCTACCCCGGGCGCCGTCAAGATCACTGGCGAGAACGATGACAACCTTCTGTTTCTGTTGATGCCAAAGAAAATCTGACATCGGTGCGCCGATGCCGGAACTTGCTACTGGCCTGCCTTCCTGCCGGTTCACGGAACTCCGCCTCGGGCAGTTCCGCTCCTATACGACGGCAAGACTGGAACTTGATGGCCGGCCAGTTACACTGATCGGACCAAACGGTTCGGGAAAGACCGGAATTCTGGAAGCTGCTTCGCTGTTCTCGCCGGGGCGGGGACTTCGGCGGGCGGCGCCCGCCGATCTGGCATGCCGTCGGCACGGCGCCGAATGGCAGGTGGCGGCCCGGCTGGTGGAAGACGGTTTGGAGCGGCAACTCGTCACACGGTATCAGGGAACGGCCGGACGGCGGGTGGAAATAGAGGGCAAGGCCTCCCGCCAGCTGGATCTCGGGAAGCTGGTAAGGATCGTCTGGTTCGTGCCTGCCATGGACCGGCTCTGGACCGACGCCAGCGACGGACGGCGCAAGTTCCTTGACAGGATGGCAATGGGCTTCTTCCCGGCGCACGCCGAGCATGTGATCAACTACGAGAAGTCCATGCGCGAGAGGAACCGCCTCATCAGGGACGGCCGGCGCATCGAGGGCTGGTTGGACGCCATTGAACGCCAGATGGCGGAATACGGGGCGTCGATTTCGGCCGGAAGACAGCGTGCCGTGGACATGCTCCAATCGGGTGCCCGCCAGGCTGTCGAAGGCTTCCCGGCAGCGAGGCTGGAAATGACTGCCCCCGAAGGGTCATGTGGCAATTCCACCGATGCGGAGGAGATTGCCGAAGCGCTGGCACGGGGCCGGAACAGGGATTTTGCCGCAGGCCGAACTCTGACCGGGCCGCACCGGGCTGATTTGCTAGCAGTCCACGATGTACGGGGCATGGAGGCAAGCAACTGTTCGACGGGGGAGCAAAAGGCGCTGCTGCTGTCGATCATCCTGGCCAACGCCAGGGCAATCAAGGAATTCTGTGGTGGACCGCCCGTCCTCCTGTTTGACGAAGTGGCAGCCCATCTTGATGCGGACCGGCGCGATGCGCTGTTTGTCGAAATCTGCCGCCTGAATGTACAGGCCTGGTTGACCGGCACGCAGGCCGACTATTTCGCCTCGCTTGGACAGCAGACCCAATGGTTCAAGGTATCGGAAACCGACGGGCAATCGGCGGTCGCGGAAGCTGAGGCGCCATAGCCGATCCGTTCCAGGCGCGCCCATACGCAAACTCGTCTCACTCACCCCAGCGGTTGGGTCAATGAGTGTAATCCATAGAGGCTGGTGCCGCAGAAGGGACTCGAACCCCCGACCCATGCATTACGAATGCATTGCTCTACCAGCTGAGCTACTGCGGCTTGAGCCAGAGGTATCTAGCAACCCGCAAGAGGAATTTACAGAAGAAAGTGCGTCTGCAACCGGCATTGAAGCCGGGACTCAGGATTGATCGGTTGCCGCCTCTTCCATGACCGCTGGAACGATAGCATCCGGAGCTGTCACCAGGAGCGGGAGCATGCCAGCCGATGAGTTGTGCATGTGCTCCGAACCTTCCGGTTCCTTCCAACTCAACTTGTCGAATGCCTCGCATCTTTCGCAAAGCGGTTGCCATTCGGTGTGTACATGCCCGCATGAGTCGCATGTCCATTGGCGGCCCCGGGATGCAGACACGGCTCGCGTCAGCCAGCCGCGCACGACCGTGTCGTCTGCCCCGCTCCCACGCTCGACCGCGGCCATGATCACAAGTGACCTGACGGTTGGATTGACCTCGGCCAGCGAGCCTATTTCACGCCGAGCCTCGGGGAAGTCCTCGTCGGCGATAAGAACTTCGGCCATGATCATCCGGGCCTCAGGATCCTGCCGTTGCTTTCCTAGCAACTTGGTGAATCTCCAGCGCCTGTCCTTGGGTGACTCTTCCGGGTCAATTTCGGCATACGCCGCAGCCAGATCGGGATGCGCCCCCTGGCTCCAGGCCTTCTGAATGATCTTGGTTGCCGCCTTCTTGTTGCCTTCTCTGCACTTGATCTTTGCTGCTGCAACAGCCGCCGGAACCAGCCCCGGGCACTCGCGGTTTGCTGCCAGGATGAGTTGTTCTCCCTCGGCCTGCTCTTCCTTATCAAGCAATTCCCGGCCATTGACGTAGCCCAGAACGGCCTTCTGCCTTCCATAGACGGCGCGGGGGAGCCTTCCGTATCGCGATTTTGCGGCTAGTGTTGTTGCGGCGCCGGTCCAGTCCTCTTCAACGGACTGCAGTTTCAGAAGCGTATCCTGAACCTCTTCATGCCTGGGATTGATTTCGAATGCCTTCTCGGCAAGTTTGAGAGCAGTCTGCAGGTCGCCCTGATCCAGCTTTTGCCGCAGCAGGCCTGCCAGGCCGGCAAACCTTGTCTCATCATGCTTGAGCAATTCCTTGTAGTGCGCAAGCGCCTTTCCCGGGTCTCCCGACCGTTCCGCCGCCTGCGCCGCGATTATGCCGGTCAGTTCCGGCCGTTTCAGCAACTTCTCGGCGCGAACGGCCTTCGTCAACGCCAACCTTGAATCGCCCGAGGCCAATGCCACCAGGCTTCCGGCCACGGCTTCGAAACCCCGTTGCTCGCGGTTCTTGTTCAGATACCGGGAAAGAGCGGTTTCGTCGCCGACGATGAAGCGGAGAAACGCATGAATCAGGCCTGCGAGGTAGAAGAATAACCAGAAGGCCGGAAACAAGAGGACGATGCCGACGGCCAGGGTAACGGGAGCCATGATGATCTCCCAACCGGCGATTACGATCCTGATGTCGTCGCTCGTATCGGCCAGGATGGCAGCAAGCACGCTGAGTGCTGCTACGGCAATCACGAACAGGACGATTTTCGTCATTGACCAGATCATGGAAGTGTCACGGTCCTGTGTTCGGCGTTCCCAGCATGGCATCCAGGGCTGCCAATACCGAAAGGCGCGCCTCACCAGCTGCAATCCAGCTAGTGAAGACCGCTTGCGCTGATGGAGGAAGCTCGCCAAGAGTTGCAAGAGTTCCGTCGAGATCGCCTTCAGCGAGGCTGGATTCCGCCCGGGACAGTACTTCCGCCGGGCCGGTACCTTCCTGCGGAGTCAGAGGGCGAACCTGCACCAGAGAACCTATCAGTTCCATGACTCCGCCGCTGGCCTCACCGTCATCAGCCGTATTCGTCCGGATGGCCTCTCTTGCAAGCTGGCCGAATGAGCGCTGCAATTCGTCAAGAGTTGCTACACCCGATGCGGCGTGTTCCATGACTATTTCTGGCATTTCGGCATCAGTCAATCCGGCCTCCTGAAGTAACGCCTGATAGGGGGCTCCTGTTTCGACAGCAGCGCGGACACCGATTAGTACCATCGACCTGATTGCCGGTGTATCAACCGGTCCTTGCGCCGCCAGTTCGGCGATTGCCAGTTCGAGCTGTGCCAGCCGCTGCTGGCTGCCTGAATAATCCGAGACCTGAGAGGCATTGCTTTCCAGCTGCTCAAGCCGGCCTGCCAGAGACTCGACATCTGTCCTGGCGGCAAGCTCATCAATCGGGATATCTGCGCCTGTATCCAGTTCGGAAACCATGCCTGCGAGCGCATCAAGCCTTTGCTGCAATTGGGCGATTGCCTGGTTGGCGGTTTCTGGATCCGCATTGCCGTCGATTGGCGCCAGCTGGACGGATGATTGTTCAATTTCTGTCAGTTTCAGTCCGAGTTCCTCAACCTGGGCCCTGAGCTGTTCGACGTCATTGCCCAAGGCAGCTGTTGACTCGGTGGAGTCACTGACGAGGCGCTGGATCTCGCTGCCGACCCGCGAAAGGCCAGTCTCCAGGTCGTTCGCAAGCGCGATTACCTGCTCTTCATTGGCGAGTGGCGCAAGCTGGCCAGAAAGTGAGTCCAGTTCGGTTTGAAGTTCCGCGATCTTTTGGTTCTGTTCTGCGACTTCACCGGAAAAATCGACCGTGGCGCTCTCGATCACATATGTCCGCAACACGATCGTAGTGATCACACCGGCGGCAGCGGCCACCACTCCAAACGCAACGGCCTTGACTGCGAGCATTGCAATCCTGTCAGAAAGGCCGGCAAACCGATGCCGAGGAGCGCCTCCAGATCCTTCAGCCTCTGAGGCGCCATTCTCCTGCGCATTGGAGTTCTCTGAGAAGGAGGGCCCGCTGTCCAGGCTGGGTTCTTCTGGCTGCTTGCCAGTTTGGCCAGCTTCTGCTGGCGCAACCTGCGTTTCCCCTTTCTTCACTTCTTCCGTCCTGAATAGGTGTGGGTCGGCGTCAACTCGTCTACCTTTTCCAAGTCTGTTTCTCCTGGCCGCCTGATCTGTTCACACCAGCCGCAAACCAAAGCGGACAACTGCCCCATATCGGTGTCTAACCACGATACTCTTGGCGGATTGTGTACACGGCCCGGGCCAAGGATACCCAACCCAATATTCCGAGTTGAGATACCATGCTGGATGCATGAAACAAAGTGCGAGATGATGAATGCGGTGATTGGGAGACGAACCGCTGGTTCCCATTCACGGTGTTGACGCGCTGACCCGCGCACAGAGAAACGCCTTGCGAAGATTGGCTATCATCAAGCGCATCGGCGGGATGACCGAGCTCCGGAGAGCCTTAACGGCAGGGTCACCAGGACAAATCTCCGAGCCTGCCAAGATGAAGACATCGCCTGTGCGACCGTAGGCATGGCGTTACTGAAGGACCAAAGCCGGGGCCCTTGGTACCCATCACAATACGCAGGCGACTCCCTCCATCAGAACTGCAGATGCACACCCGCCCCGAAGTGAGTGTCGGGATTCATGGCATCAACATGCTCGCCCCTCAGGGTGGCAGTCAGACCACGCGGCAGAGTGAACTCCAGCCCGGCTCCATAATGCGGAACTTCCTCTTGGCCTGTTGACAGGCGTGCATCGGCAGAAAGCGTCAGCAATCCCTCCATTACGCCAAATCCATAGCCAGCCTTGGCTGCCAGTGAACCTGGTGCTTGTATCGTGCCACCATCTCCGAACTGGAATATCGTATTGTCCGATAGGGCTTCCGCTTGTTGTGCTCCCCATTCCTGTCGAAGTGAGCCGGACCAACCGTGACCCTTGGAATCCGGAGCAAACTGAACACCAATGCTGGCTCCCCACTCGCGTTGACCAGTGGCCGAGTGCCTGGCTAGCCAGTGCCCGCTCGCATCCAGACTCATACGGGAGGCCGGCGAATACAGTCCAAGACCGCCGCCAACCTCAACGCCCCGGCCTGTTATCCCGTCACCACCATCCTGGCGAAGTGACAGAGAGCCGCGCGGCAACAGCACCCATCCAGAGTCCGAAAGTGCAAGACCGGTATGGGCAACTTCCACTCCGCTGCGAACCCGCCAACTCTTGATCGAAAGTCCTCCGATGGCCGTCGATGCATCGCCACGGGTCCTGAGCTGTACAACCTCTGCTTCAACTGGAACCGAGATTGTCACTTGCCCCTGGTTCGCCAAGGCCCACCGGGCCCCAACAGATGCGGCCTTCAGTGACATGCCGGCTTTCGAATCCTCGCCCTCCTCGGGACGATGCTCTGCTTCACCACTGCCGATGCCCAGAACAACCCTGACTGTCCCGGTTCCACTTGGCAAGGTCATCTGCATGTACGGCCAGACGGCTGTCAGCGAGGTTTCAACACGGCTGTTCACGTCAAGCGTGAGCAGGTCGACTTCGCCTCGGTTTCTTGACACCGCCACACCTGCAAGCAGCCGCTCATTTGCCCAGTTGTCGATGCCCACCCATGCGGACTTGACTGAACCGTCCCAACTGTCACTTCCGGAAACTCCCTGGAAGTTCCGAAAATCGCCCCGGCCCCAAACCGTAATGCCCGTATTGCCATCGACTGCATCTTCGCCGCTCAACGACAGGGTGAAGGCGCTGCCTCCCAGCAGCTGTTCATCTTCAATCGAACTGGAATGGCCTTCAAGGGCACGGTTGCCCAGCCACCAGCCTCTCTCCTCGTGGTCTGCAACCGGGTCCTTCATGGATGCTTCGCCGCCAACCAGTTGCCCGCCCAGCATCAGTGTGCTTGTGCCCTGTGTCGACTGTAGCCGGTCGTCAATGATCTCGGTTGCCCCAGCAAGCGTAGTGCGCCCTATCTCGGACAATACCACTCTTGCCGCCTGGTGCTCCATCTCTGGCGACGGTCCTTTCGGCGTTCCCACCGTCGCGATATTGGATACCACACCATTGCCGGCATCATTAACCGCACGTACCCGGAAGCCATAGGCGAGCCCGCCGGTCAAATTATCCACCGTGTACTGCCGTGTTGTTGCGTCGCTGTCCGGAATGTCCTTCCACTCTCCACCAAAGGCTGTGTCACCTTCGCGCTGCTGGTATTGCCATTTGGTGATGCTGGTGTCGCCGGCATGCGTCCATGTCAGGACAGCGGTCCGTTTGACTGCCGACGCAGTCAGTACTGCAGCGTCCGGTGCCCCCGGAACCAACGGAATTACTGTGGCCTCGTCCGATGCCGGACCGTTGCCGAGGAAATTCACTGCCCGGATCCTGAAGGTGTATATTTCGCCGTTGGACAGGCCTTCAATGGTATGGCTGGTAGTGGTTGCGTCGCTTGGGTCCATGTCTGTCCATTCCCCGTAGTCGCTGCCCATCGCCTTGTACTGGTACTGATACCTCCAAATCTTGCTGTTCTTCGGGTCTGACCAGTTCAGTGTCACGGTGTTGTCACCCCGGATTGCAGTGAGATCTACGGGTTTGGCTGGTTTCTCAGTCTCCGTAGTGAATACGACATGTTGGTCGTGCAGTACAACTTCGATGTGAAAATCGTTGTCGCCCAATTTGTCGGCTAGTGTTCCGTTGAAGGAAGCCCCTCTGCCAGAGAAATCCAGTGTATCGCCTGCCATGTCTTTGTCTTCGGCGAGTATATAGGCACCCCTAACTGTCTTGCTCACGTAAAACCTGAAGTCCGAAACATAGGAAGAACCTGTGGTGATGTATGTCAATCCATTCTTGCCCGAAAACGTAGAAGCGCCAACAATCTCGACACTTGTTTTGTTCGAGAGAGTCGTTCCGGTAATCGTGTCGGGCCACTGAGGAATCAGGTAGGAGCCAAGTATGTCGGGCATCCCGATCTCACTGGTGCCGTGGAGGCCGATGTTCCTAACGAAATAGAAGTCCGTCAGATCCAGACTTCCCGAAGGGGTGATGGTGGAGTTAGATCCATCATCAGCAAAGGTGAAGATCAACGTGCCAGCATTGGCGGTCTGAACCGCACCAAGCAGCAAACTCAATCCGAGCAACAGTACCGAACCAAATCTTGCGGTGCTTTGGCTGTCCGGTGAGTTGTCGTTCCTATCCGTTAGACTCTCAGCAGTTTTGCATTCAAGAGTGTAGGAAGGAGACGGGGTAAAGTTCGAGTATTCGCTGTTTATGGAACAGATCGCTTGCCGGACCCTGGTAGACATCGAGCGGGCATGGGACGCTACAGTGGAAGTGCCGACTGCAATTGAATGGGCTGTGCAATCTTGGCGGTGAAAAATTGTGACAGTCATGATACTCGGTGTTCCTTTTGCAAATGCTGAACTGAAACTGATGAGTTCAACAGTGTGATTTGATTTGCCGATTTGGGTGATTTCGGACTCAGGCGGTCGAAGATTTCGGTATTCCCGAGTTGGACGCGGCTTCTGGTCTGCAAATGAGCGCGTCGAACGCTACGAAGCCTTGATTGCCGGCAGGCATGAGTGTCGATGCAACGTGACATGGGCGACATACGGCATAGCCGATTGGGCAAATCAACATCATGTCGTGGAAAATTCAATATGTGGGTTCATGTAAGCAGGCCTTTGCGGTACATTTGCAACAGTTTCGCATTGAGGGTTTGGTCAAGCGGCAGTCACCATCAGTGCAGGGTATTGGCAGCGTCCTTGACCTGCCGATGATTGTCTTCGGGACTCGCACATCCGGAGTGGTGAGGCTGAAGTTCATTCAGGGCAGATTGGATTTGCGCAGGCTTGGCCCGCTGCTGGTGAACAATCTTCCCTAGGGGACGATCAAGCAAATGAGCGGTAACCAACAGAAGCCAAAAGGCTCATGATTATGTGGAGGGCGGTGGAACAGGATACTGCGCCGCCGAGACTCATGTCCGAACCGCCAACCGTATTCCGGCGGGGACCCTGAAGGCGTTCAGCCGTAACCGAATGTCACCGCAGGATGCTCTCAGGAACCATGGTGGTGGTGTGTATATGGCGATAATCAAGGCTATGCCGATATCGGCATAATCAGTGGGACTCGTCGGCCCAACAGGCGCAAGAACCATACGAGGGTGTGCCTGCGGAGGATAGCAGGGAAGCCCGGGCGCTGGCCTTGGACCGAGCCATTCGCGGCGTCAAGAAGGCGGATTGGCGCGGCAACAGGTTCAAGGAACGGGAGGTCCGACGGGCCATCGGTTCGGTGCTGGACAGCGACGCGGATCTTGTCGAGACCATTTTCGAGATCGTGAAAGCTCAAGGTGCCCATTGAAGGCCACAGCTGCCACCTTGATCTGGCTGGGTTGGCCGTAGAGGTCGTCCGCAAGGACATCAAGAACCTCCATGTGGGGGTCTATCCGCTGGGGGTGCGCGACGAAGCCGGGAATCGGGCCGGCAGCGTCGCTGACGAGCCATGGCTGAAGGCTATTCTGGTGAGCGGCTCGCACCGGCTCGCGAGCACGCCCTCAAGCAGCAAGGTCGCGGCTATAACAGACATGCTGGCCGATCCTCACTGCCCCGACCCTCACATCGGCGAGGACATCCATCCTGCCGTTCATCGCGCCGTCCACGGGTCGATGATCTCGACACCGGTATCCTCGAAGTCCCGAACATTGCGCGTCGCCACCGTCATGTCGCGGAGCGGGCGATCGCCGCGATCTGGCAGTCCACCGGTAGGATCGGGCGTCCGGCCGATCGGCGCGCGGAGGCGATATCCGCATATTCGTGCGCGGCGGCGCTGTCGAACGGGAGTATCCGGTCGTCGAAATCCTCTCGCAGGATCGCCTCGATCGCCGACGCAAGCGCATCCCGGCGCCTCCCCTCGGGCAGAATCGCTACGCCGTAGCGCAACTCCGCTTCGCCAACAGACGAGAAATACAGGTCTGTCGGCTGGCAGTCCCTGACCCACCTCTCGACGGCTGGATCCGGCGACAGACGCAAGAGCTCCGACACAATGTTGGTATCGAGCAGGGTGGACATGACTATCGGCTCAATCGAAGGTCGGCGGCTCGCGCGCCGGCCCGCGCGGCGGCAGCTCCAGGTCCACGCCGCCAAGCGGTGCAATCCGGGCGCGTATGGCCTTGGCAAGGTTTTTGGGACGTGGCTCGCGCCTTACGGCGTCACGCAGAATGAGCCGCGCCTCCTCTTCCATGGAGCGATGATTCTGGGCAGCGCGAACGCGCAGCCGCGTCTTCACATCGTCGTCGAGATTTCGGATTGTGATGCTCGCCATGATCCTGTCCACCGCATCTGCCATAGCTATTATAGCGATGATTGCGATGCAATCGCAGTGCCATCCCCAACAGCAACCGTCCCCTTTCCTATCCATATAGTGGGCAATGCTGCCGCTGTCGCTACCTAGTGGTGTGACGCCCCCGAGAGGAGAAGCTTGGCCGTGAGCCGGGCGGGGCTGCTGGGGGGAGCCGTTGTCGCCGTCCCCCCTACCTCTCGAAGGAGCACGGCATCATGCCGACGGTTCTGGCGCCGCGCGCACCTTTTTCACCCACTTCGTCGGCGGTGGTCTCGAAGACCACCGCTATGTCGTCGAGACCTTCCGCTCGCTGGCCAACGGCGACATCGTTCCCGTCCAGGCGGACGGCACGAAGCCGAGGGGTCGGCGCAAGGCGCGCGGCAGGGTCTTGCCGCTGAAGGCCGTTGAGAACATGCGACCCAAGCGCGACAAGATCATCACCGCTACCGGGGTCAGGCTCCGTACCTGCGGCGTGCAGCTCTGGGGCTGGCGCAGCCTGGGGAAATTCGCCGACCGTGGCCAGCGGGCTTCCCATATGGCGGCAAGCCGGCCGCGGCCAAGCGCGAGGCCGCCCGCATCGCCAGCCGCAAGCGCCATGAGGCGCGCCGCGCGGCGAATGCCTGCACAAGGTGCGGGCGCGGACCTCCGGCCGAGAGCGGGACGATCTGCGAGCCCTGCCGCGCCGCAAGACGCGAGGCGGCGCGTGAACTCTACGCCGCCCGGCGCGCCACCGGTTTGTGCGCGAAGTGCGGTGCCTCGAACAATGGCGGCGGGGCCAGGTGTGCGCCCTGTTCGGTGCTCCAGTCCGACAGCCGGCCAGCCAAAGGCGGGGGCCGAGCGACGGACCGCGACTGCACGACCATACCGATAGCCGGATGATCGCATTCATGAAGAATGATGCTGATCCGGCTGTCCGCTGGCGGCATCAAGAAAGCTGAACCGCCTTGAACTCGGCAATGCCAGGAATGCTCCGACCGACCGCTACAAGAAGATTGCGGCCGACCCCGGCAAGATCGATCATCTTCTGGTGTCGTTGTTCCTTGAGATGCATACCGAAGTTCCCGAGGAAATCGTCATCGACCTTGATGTCACGGATGATTAGCTGCATGGTGCCCAAGAGGGCCGCTTCTATCATGGGTATTACGACAGTTGGTGCTATCTTCCGCTCTACATTTTCTGCGGCAAAGACATCCTGTGCGCCCGGCTTCAAACCGCTGATCAGGACCCCGCCCGCGGCGTCGTCAAGGAACTCGAACGGATCATTCCGCAGATCCGTTCAGCCTGGCCACAAACCCGGATCATTCTGCGGGCTGACACCGGTTTCTGCCGGGAGGACATCATGGCCTGGTGCGAGGCGGAAGGCGTTGACTATGTCCTCGGCCTTTCCAGAAACGACCGGCTTATCAGGCGAATAACCAGGAAACTGCACAAGTCGCGCCGCCGCTGTGTCGCCAGCGGCCGTCCATCCCGCCGTTTCCATGATTTCCGGCACCGGACATTGAAATCCTGGAGCCGTTCCCGGCGGGTGGTGGCCAAGGCGGAATGGCTGCCTGGATGGCCTGGTGGCAGCAATCCCCGTTTCGTGGTCACCAGCCTTGGCAAGGACAGGTTTGGCGCCGCCAGCCTCTATGAGGAGCTGTATTGCGGGCGAGGCGACATGGAGAACCGGATCAAGGAACAGCAAATGATGCTCTTTGCCGATCGGACATCCTCGAGCCGCCTGCCGACCAACCAGTTGCGGATCTATTTCTCGGCCATTGCCGGGGTTGTCATCAGTATCCTGCACCGGGTCGGGCTGGCAGGCACCGATCTGGCCAGCGCCCGCATCGACACCATCCGCTCCCGGCTGCTCAAACTCGCTGGACGCATCACAATCAGCGTGCGCCGGGTCTCGCTGTCTTTTGCCAGCGCTTTCCCACTACAGACGGAATTCACGCAAGCCCTTGCCAATCTGCGCTCTGCTTCCATCTGTGCCCCTGATCAGTTCGCCCCTCCCTGACAAATCCACAGTTCATGATCTGAATTCATCATCCTGAACAGCGTTGCTCACAAACGCTGGCAGGAACCTATGTTCTGAAGGCCGGAAAAACCGTTTCCTCTGTCCAAATTCCGGGATTTGCACCCGCAACGATGCAAAATGCCGTCCCGTAAGCGCCAGCAGGCCACCCAATACAGAAGCGTTGACCGAATTCCTGGCCAAACTGGGACCTATATCGGGACTTCGGCAACTTGGTGAGCTATCCGGGCTATAGCGGCAACTGATCTGCCAATTCGCCGACCAAGGGCAGTCTGGAAGGCTCAACCGAACTTGACCCTGAACGCAGCCTTGCCCATAGGACTCGCATTGGCAGGCTGTGAGGCAGAAATGACCGGAAATGTGGCACTGATTGTCGCCGGCGGCAGTGGCATTGGAGCCGATGCAGCAAGAAAGCTCGCAGAGTCCGGCTGGACGGTTGGAATATTGTCATCGTCAGGCAAGGGCGAGCAGCTAGGCATGGAACTGAATGGCTTCGGCCATACCGGGTCCTACCTGGATCCTGCAGCTCTCGAGACCTTTGTGGCAAAGGCCCTGAAGACGGCAGGCCGCATTGATGGTCTCGTAAATTGTGCGGGTCACGGCCCCAAGGGAGCACTGACCGAAATCAGTGACGCCGACTGGCAACTGGGGATGGAGCATTACCTTTTGAGCGTCGTCAGAATGGCCAGGCTGGTGTCGCCGATCATGAAGAACCAGAACCGTGGTTCGATCGTCAATATTTCGAGTTTCGCCGCATTCGAGCCCGAGGCCGACTTCCCGACCTCTGCTGTCTTCCGGGCTGGCCTGGCGGCATACACCAAGCTGTTTGCAACCGAGTTTGCGCCGTTCAATGTGAGAATGAACAATGTACTGCCAGGCTTCATCGACAGTCTGCAGGAGAAGCCTGGCCGCCGTGCGAGGATCCCGGCCGGCAGATATGCGAAGGTAAGGGAACTCTCCGAAGTTGTGGCCTTTCTGGTTTCAGATGCTTCAAGCTACGTTACCGGCCAGAATATCCGGGTGGACGGTGGCTTGACGGCTTCCGTATAGCGCGGCAACCGGCCTGAATCGGGATTGGCGGGCTGGGCAGGGCGAGCTGCAGAATATGAAGGTAACCATGCAGGCATATTTATTGACCGGACATGGCGGAACAGAAAACCTGAAGTTCCAGGAGGATTTTCCCAAGCCTGTCCCCGCTGGTGATGAAGTCCTGATCCGTGTCAAGGCTTGTGGCCTCAATAACACCGACGTGAATACCAGAACTGCCTGGTACTCCGCAGGGGTAACGGACCCGACAACGGGCGGGTCCCTTGAAGGCGCCTCGAATGCGGACGCTTCCTGGGGCGGAAAACCGATCACTTTCCCCCGAATTCAGGGAGCGGATGTATGCGGAGTCGTCGAGGAAGCAGGAAACGAGGCCGGAGAGGACCTGATCGGCAAGCGGGTTCTGATTGACCCCTGGATCAGGTCCTGGGAAACTCCGTGCGAACGAAGCAGGATTGGCTATTTCGGAAGCGAAACCGATGGCGGCTTCGCCGAATTCACCATCGTTGACCGCCGTCAGGTTCATCCAATCGACTGCGGATTTACGGACTCCGAGCTTGCAACCTTCGCCACTTCATGGGGTACGGCATTCTACATGCTGGAGCGCGTCTCTGTCGGAAAAGACGACACTGTACTGGTTACCGGAGCCTCGGGCGGCGTCGGATCAGCCATCGTGCAGCTGGCAAAATTGCGCGGCGCTCGCGTGCTGGCAATGACGGGAGCAGCAAAGGCGGAGCAGGTCCGGCAACTTGGGGCAGATCTGGTTGTGCCCCGTGAACCGGGCCGCCTTGGCGACGCGCTGAAATCGGCCGGGTTAGACGGCGTCAGTGTCATTGCCGACCTGGTAGGAGGACCTGCCTTCAGCGAGGTGATCGGTGTGTTGCAGCCGAACGGTCGCTATGTCGTGTCAGGAGCAATAGGCGGGCCGCTGGTAGATGTCGATTTGCGCACTCTCTATCTGCGGGATCTGACATTTGCCGGCGTTACCATACCGGAGCCGGGTGCATTTGCCCGCATGGTCCGCATCGTCGAGAGTGGGGCGGTCAAGCCAGTGCTGGCGGCCGAGTTTCCGCTTCGGGAACTCGTGCACGCCCAAAACATGTTCATCGAAAAAAAGCATGTAGGCAACATCGTCGTCGTTACCTGAATGCGCCGATGAAATCGTCGTCGTTACCTGAATGCGCCGATGAAGACTGGAGTTGACGATGCCAACGGCATCAGCTTGATGCATGGAGTGCATCTTGAAGAGAGACCAAACTACCGCATGACCTGCCGGAACCATACTGGCGATGCCTTGGTGTCGAAAGTTGAATGGGCAACGGAGGTTGGCGCCATTCGCCGGACACTCACACATCAAGGTTGTTGAATTGCATGATGAACCCGGATTCCGGGACACCGATTTCGAGACGAACAGATGGCCGTGAGCAATAGGGCCGTGCCAGGCATTGCGGATCTCGCCAAACAACAGCCCGTGTGGACCGGCGGTGTTCATTCCCCGCCGTACTGCGGCGACAGGTTCGAATTCTGTTGGCGCCTGTTCGGCCAAGCCGCTGCCATCTCCCGGCTGTTTCGCTCTGCTGTGTGGAGGCCGGAACCAATGAGGTTCGGGGCCTGACGGCGTGACAAAGAAGAAGCAAAACAAGAAGGGTGCCCGGCCAAGGAGTCGGGTGAACAGGGAGGCGGACTCTCCAGTTTCCGTCATTCGCCGCCACCTAAAGTCCGCAGTGAAACGCTGCTGCCAGGCTCTTGGACTGCTGGTGGTTGCCATTGCCGGCGCTCTGGCACTGTTCAACTTTGTCAATCCGCCAGTGACACCGATGATTGCTGCCGAGTATTTTCGGCTTGGTTCGGTCGATAGGCAATGGCTCTCAATGGAAGAGGTTCCGGCCCACTTCAGGCGTTCGCTGGTTGCTGCTGAAGACACCAACTTTTGCCGGCACTGGGGATTTGATCTTGATGCCATCAGGATTTCTTCTGGTACTGTGGGAGCTGGTGCTACCATCAGCCAGCAAACTGCCCGGAACCTGCTGCTTTGGCGCGCCAACTCCTGGTTCCTGCGAGTTGTTGAGGCGCCGATTGCCCTCCTCATTGAAGCTCTCTGGAGCAAGCAGCGGATACTCGAAGTCTACATGAACATTGTCGCGTATGACGAAGGGGTTTTCGGGGTTCAGGCTGGCGCGCTCAGGCACTTTGGCAAGGAGGCGGCTGCTCTGGATGAAGAGGAATCTGCCCGTCTGGCAATCCTGATCCCGGATCCCGTCCAACGGAAACCATTCGATCTGCCTGACGCGTTGGAGAAGAGGATCGTATCGATTCAGGACGGCGCAGCAACAATCCGGAATGATGGGAGGTCTTCTTGCCTTGGCTCCTGAAACAGTGTCACAATCGGTCCAATCCGGATCGAGGCGGCGGGAGATCCTGTCATGAGTGAATCATATCTGCTCCATCACCACCCTTTTTCTCCCTTCTGTCGCAAATTGAGGCTGACGCTGCAGGAGAAGAAGGTTGAGTTTGATCTCCGGGAAGAAAGATACTGGGAGCGGCAGCCTGAATTCCTGCGGTTGAATCCGGCCGGCCAGGTGCCGGTGCTTCGCAGCCGCGAACATGTCTATTGCGACAGCCGCGCAATTTGCGAATATCTTGAAGCCAGATTCCCCGATCCCCCACTGTTTCCGGAGGATCCTGAAGAACAGTATGAAGTCCGAAGGCTGATTGCCTGGTTCGACGAGCGCTTCTACACGGAGGTCACCAACCGTCTGGTCAACGAGAAACTGATCCGCCATGTGCAGCGGAACGGCCAGCCTGACGGCAGGGTGATTGCGGCGGGCTTGCGGGGCCTGAGAGTTCATATGAACTATCTGGCTCATCTCCTCAGAACCACTGGCTGGCTGGTCGGACGCCGGTTGACCCTGGCAGACTTCACTGCCGCTGCGCATGTCTCCTGTATCGACTATCTTGGCGATATCGACTGGAGTTCCGAGCAGTTTGTCAATGTGAAGGACTGGTATGCGGCGATCAAGTCGCGTCCGGCATTTCGCCCGCTTCTCTCAGACAGTGTTCACGGATATTCGGCTTCGCCGCACTACTCGGTTCTGGATTTTTGACCGATCTGACAGCAGACCTGAAGCGGGTTGCGCTGGCCGAGGGCTTTGATGCGGTCGGCGTGTGCAGTCCGAGCGGCATTCCCGAGGCTGGAGGCCGCCTGAAGGCCTTTCTGGCGGCAGGCATGCACGGCGAAATGGACTGGATGGAGCGTAGGTCCGAGTGGCGTGCCGACCCGGCGGCATTGTGGCCGGAGGCAAGATCGGTGGTGATGCTTGCGAGTTCCTATGCGCCGGAAACAACGCCCGGCTGCGGCAACTCCGGCGGCCGTCGTGGCATGATTTCCGTCTATGCGCGCAATCGCGACTATCACGACATCGTCAAGAAGAAGCTCAAGCGTGTCGGGCGATGGCTGATTGGTCAATGCCCGTCTGTCCAGATCAAGGTGTTTGTCGACACCGCGCCGGTCATGGAGAAACCCCTGGCCGAGGCCGCTGGTCTGGGATGGCAGGGCAAGCACACGAACCTGGTCAGCAGGGAACTGGGCAGTTGGTTCTTTCTCGGCGCCATCTTCACGACTGCGGCTCTCAAGCATGACTTGCCTGGCAGTGACCTCTGCGGCAATTGCCGGCGGTGCCTGGATATCTGTCCCACCGATGCCTTCCCGGCTCCCTATCAGCTCGATGCGCGACGGTGCATTTCCTACCTGACAATCGAACACAAGGGACCTGTGGATCCCGGCCTGCGGCCGGGGATCGGAAACAGGATCTTCGGCTGCGACGATTGCCTTGCTGTCTGCCCGTGGAACAAGTTTGCTTCTGCGGCATCAGAGATCGGTTACCAGGCCCGGGAGGATCTGGTTGATCCCGAACTGGACCAACTCGCAATCCTGACCGATGAGGAATTCCGGCGAAAGTTCAGGGGCGGGCCGGTCAGGCGCATTGGACGGAACAGGTTTGTGCGCAATGTGCTCTATGCGATCGGCAACTCCGGGGATCCGGCGCTGGCTCCGGCCGCCGAGCGATTGACCAGGGATCCCGATCCTGTCGTTTCGGAGGCGGCCTGTTGGGCGCTGTCCAGAATCCAGCATGGCGGCAGCAGGACGGCCTGTTCCTCCCAGACTGCCAGTGAGGCGCAATGAAGACACTTCTCAGCTTTGGACACGGCTATTCGGCGCGTGTCCTTTCAGGCATGCTGTCCGAAGCAGGTGGGTGGAGGATAATCGGTACGACCCGGTCGGAATCCCGGCAGGAGGAATTGGAAGCCACCGGCATTGACGCGCGGATCTGGCCAGGCTCGGATCTTGCTGATGCAATCTCGGCTGCGACCCATGTTCTGGTTTCAGTTGCGCCCGACGCTGATGGCGATCCAGTGCTGCGCGCGTTTTCAGACCAGATCGCCGCGTCTGCAGGACGGATCGAATGGGTCGGCTATCTGTCCACGACTTCGGTCTATGGAAACCGCAACGGAGGCTGGGTGGACGAGGAGAGCCAGCTGCTGCCCGAAACGAAACGGGGCAAATACAGGGTTGCGGCTGAAAGGTCCTGGCAGGAACTTGCGGGGCTGTCCGGTCTTCCCGTTCATCGCTTCCGCCTTGCGGGGATCTATGGTCCCGGGCGTGGCCCGTTGCATCAGCTGATGTCGGGCAGAAAGCGGAAGATCGTCGGCAATGGCCAGTATTTCAACCGGATCCATGTCGTGGACATTGCGAGGACGCTGATGGCGTCTATCCAGCGTCCCTGCCCGGGAGCCGTCTACAACGTCTGTGATGATTTGCCGGCAACATCTGAAGAGGTTTTCAGATTTGCTGCAGGGCTGACCGGTTTGGCCATGCCGAAGATTGTGGGGGTGGATGATGCGGAGCTCTCGGAGATGGCCAGAAGTTTCCATTCCGAGTCCAAACGCGTCAGCAACAACGCACTAAAGTCGAGACTGCTCCTCAGACTCGACTACCCCGACTACAAGGCCGGGATTACTGCGCTTTACTGCGAACTGGCGAAAGGGTGAGGGCGGTCAAGAGGTTAAACCGCCCTCCAATGAAATAGTCAGCCAGACGCTACTGCCAGACCGATTGCCAGAAGGATAAGGAACTGGAACATGTCCTGATCCGACGCTGCCGGTGCCATTTCTTCCATGGCCATTTCCGGTTCCGCCATTCCTTCCATAGCGGCTTCATCCATTCCCCCTGCAGAGAGGCCTGTTGCGGCGATCGCAAAGGCAGAAGCAAGAGCTACCTTTTTCATAGTCATCTCCCATGATCATGTTTAACGCAAGAATCGTCTGCTAGCACACGCTGGCAAACCTTCCTAGCTCATATGAGCCAGAACATCAATCGCCGTATCATTTCGAATTGCCGGAAGCAAATCTGTTTTAGATAAGCAACACTTGCGTGCCCACCTTGGTGAGTTCGAACAGTTCGGCAATGTGCTCGTTATAGAGGCCGATGCACCCGTTCGAAGACCGGCGGCCGATCTTCCTGGTGTCGTGGGTTCCGTGAATCCGGTAGTACGTCCAGGACAGATAGAGCGCATGCGTTCCCAATGGATTGTCCGGTCCAGGCGGCACGTAGAGCGGCCATTCGGGATTCCGCTTGATCATTGAGGGCGTCGGCCGCCATTCGGGGCCCTCAACCATTCTCACAACCTTGGTGCGGCCTAGTCTGGTCAGTTCGGGAGATAGCGGCACGCTCGTCGGATACAACCGGTAAACGGATTCATCCTCGGACCAGTAGTGCAGGGCGCGCGACTTGGTGTCGCATAGGATTACGCCATTCTTCAGGTTGTCAAAGTGCGGCTGCCAGTCCCTTCCCATGAAGTTGGAAAGGTTGCGGTGGACCTTTTCGGCCGGCTCGTCGGCAAGCTCCTCCTGGGCGCCCAACCGGGTGGCGAGCGCGGCGGCGCCAATACCGCCCGCCATCAATTTTCCGAACTGGCGGCGGGATCCGAAGAACTGGTTTGAAGGCATGCATGTCCCCTGAACATTATGCAGCAGCGAATAATGACCCTAGCGCAATGCGGTTCAAGATTCAAACCTGATTGCAGCATCGACGGTCAACATCCATCGTCGCGGGTGACCACGGGCAACCCTGCCGGGCCGGGATATGCGGCAACATGGCCGCGGTCCGAACGTGGTCGGTCTGGGCAGGCAACAACTGTATGCGGGACGATAACCTCAGGCCGAACTCCAGCTGGGTTGTGAGCCACGGAACCTGTAGACCGGACCGTACAGGCCACTACATCCGGCGGATGGTCCGGAGGGCCGCCAGTCCGGCCCTGATTGTTGCGCGTGGCGCTGACTCTGCGGACAATTGACCATGCCGCAGCAGGCAAATAGACTCAGTGGGTCAAACTGCAGTTGTCATTCCATGATCAGAATTCTGTCCGTTGCCATTCTACTGTTTGCGGCCTCTTGCACACCGGAGGAAGATGCCTCCTTGCCGCCAACCCCCGTTGATGAGAATTCGGAATCTGAAGAGGGTGCGGCGCCGGAGGACGGCGGGGAGCAGGGTGAAACCGCCAGCAATGGCCGGCTCGTTCCACAGATCTACTGGATCAACGCCAATGCTGCCCGGCAGATTCCTCACCGCGTGCTAGATGCGGTCAATGCCGTCAGGTCGGAAAAGGGGTTGCCCGAGGTCAAGCTCTCCCGGGAACTCACGGCGGCGGCAAAGACTCACGCACGGGACATGTCGGTTCAGAACCGTCCCTGGCATTTCGGGTCCGATGGATCCTCACCAATCCAGCGCGCAGTTGATGCCGGTTATGAAGGAAAGGTGCTCGGCGAGAACATCTCCGAGTCATTTGAAAGCGATCTCGATACGCTGGCTGCCTGGATGGAGACTCCCGACACCCGTGGCCTGATCCTCAATACGGATGCCGCAAGCATCGGAATTGGCTGGCATCAGGAACAAGAGGGCAAGATCTGGTGGTCGATGGTTGTAGGGGCGTGACCGCTCAATTGTAGATGATGACCGGCGTGCCAACGCGCACCCTCCGGTAGATGTAAGCCATTTCCCTGTTCGAGACCGCAATGCAGCCATCTGTCCAGTCGCGGACAGGACGGCGCCTGTAGTTGTTCGGTTCCCCGTGAATGAAAATGTTGTCACCGGGGTCGACGCCATTGATTTCCGCCACACGCTTGTCGATTTCGTTGGGATAGGAAAGTCCCAGCGACAGGTAGAAGTTGCTGTCCGGATTGCGCCGGTCGACGAAATAGGTTCCGACCGGAGTCTTGCCGTCACCCCTTTGCTGCTTGTGGCCGACCGGCGAAGAGCCGAGGCCAATGTCGAATTCGCGGGATGACACAGTTCCATCGAACAGCACCATCCTGCGCTCGGACTTGTGGATCTCGATGTGAGTCACCTCTCCCATTGGGGGCTGCGGCTCCCGGCGCTCCGGTGCAAAACTGCAGGAGGCGGCAATGCAGGTTGCCAGAGCCAGAGCCTGCACCGGGCCGCGTAGAAGGTTGCAATTGCGGATCGTCATCCTGAAACCTGTAAACTTGCGGCGGGGGCATGAAGGGGTTGCACGGCCTTTTTTCCGGCGACCCGTGCAATCCTCCGGGAGGCAGATTTCAGCTGTCCACATGCCGCCATGATATCCTCTCCTCTCGGCGTCCGAACCGGAGAGGCGTAACCGGCCTTGTAGACAATATCGGCGAATGACCTGATGCGGCCGGGGTTCGATCTCTCAAATGGCGCTCCGGGCCATTCGTTGAATGGGATGAGGTTGACTTTTGCAGGTATTCCGCTGATCAGCCTGATCAGCCGGCGCGCGTCTTCGTCGCTATCATTGATGTCCTTGAGCATCACATATTCGAAGGTGATCCTGTCGGAATTCGACAGCCCCGGGTAGTTCCTCAATGCCTCCAGAAGCGTGGCGATGTTCCACTTGCGATTGATCGGCACCAGTTTGTCGCGCACCTCATCGGTCGTTGCGTGGAATGAAACTGCCAGGCGGCAGCCGATTTCCTCACCTGTTCGCCTGATCCCGGGTACCACGCCCGAGGTCGACAGGGTGATCCTCCGGCGGGAGAGGCTTATGCCCTCGCCATCCATTGCGATGCGCATGGCGTCCCTGACCTGTTCGAAGTTGTAGAGGGGTTCGCCCATGCCCATGAGCACAACGTTCGACAGCAGGCGCCTCTCGTCTTTTGGATGACGGCCGGGTGCCGGCCATTCACCCAGGTCGTCCCGCGCCGCCATGATCTGTCCGACGATTTCCGAGGAGTCCAGGTTGCGTACCATTACCTGGGTGCCCGTGTGGCAAAACGAACAATTCAATGTGCATCCGACCTGCGAGGACACACATAGCGTGCCCCGCTCCTCTTCGGGGATGTACACGGTTTCGACCTCGCGGCCGTCCTGAAGGCGGAACAGGTATTTCCGCGTTCCGTCGGAACTCACCTGTTTGCGGGCCAGTTCCGGCACACGGATCTCGAAGGCGCCGGCAAGTTGCCGCCGGTAGTCCTTGGCCAGATTGGTCATCACTGCGAAATCGCGTACTCCCTTCTGGTAAATCCATTGCCAGAGCTGGGCGACACGCATGGAGGTTTTCGGCTTTTCGGTGCCAATGGCTGCAAGCGCTTCCCCGAGCGCTTCCCTCGTCAGGCCGACAAGGTTCTGCCGGTTTGGGGACAGGCCTGATTGTTCGCTGGAAGTCATGGATACCATACCGCTGCCAGGCCGGCAGTTCTGCTTGCTGAAAGGTGTGCGCGCATCAGGGACTCAGCGCAAGATGGGGGCTACGGTCAGGATGAGACCGAGCACCGCTCCTCGGCCAGCTTCAACGCATCAGTGACGCCCAGCAGCGAAAACGTATCCTTGGTGTCGGTGCCCCGCCGCGAGACCGCAGTCAGCACCGCATTGATACCTTTCTTCATGGCATTGACGATCCTGCCGTCGTCAGCCGCCGGCCAGGCCCATTCGGCATCTGCTTCAGTCTTGCCAACTTCCAAGGTGAAGGATGTGTTGTCGACCCGCATCGTCACGGTAGACGCCTGTTTGAACGGATAGCCGCTCTGGAAGGAAATGAGGTAGTGCGGCTTGGGAAGCTTCGGATCAATGGTGACTGCCAGCAGGATGTCTCCCCGCTTGACGACCGCCAGCTTTCCGTTCCTCGTGTTGATCGATTCCTTTGGCTTGGAAATAATGCCGCACTCCATCTCGCCGGAGGTGGATTGATAGACTGTCCAGTCCTTTACCTTGCCGACCCCAACGATATCCGCTGTTGCAGTCAACGGGGCTGCGAATGACACCGCCGCAACAGCGCCGAATAGTATCCCTCTCATGAATTGCCTGCCATGATTGCCACTGCTCGTTCTGCCCAATACTGCTTTTGTTCCGAATTTTGCAACCGGTACCCGAAATTGCAAGCATCTTCAATTCTGCTTGCGAGGCCTGGCTTCACGGTTTCTTGCAGTGAGTCACCGGTTATGAACCTGCATCCTTGCCTCATTGCTTCTGTTGGCGGTGCGCATGAGTTCGCAGCCCCGCAGCCGCAATAGGCGCATCTGATTGTCCTGTTGAGCCCAATCGCCTGACGAATTGCATGGTTCGATGGCCGGGTAATGGTGTTTCCGCAACCCGGTGGAATTCGAAGGCAATTGAATCGGCAAGGGGATTTCAATTAAGTGAGGCCAAATCATTAGGGAAGACAAGATGGCTGGCCCAAGAACCCTCTACGACAAGATCTGGGATGAACATGTGGTCCATCAATCCGATGATGGAACATGCATCATCTATATCGACCGTCACCTTGTGCATGAGGTGACAAGTCCGCAAGCGTTCGAGGGCTTGCGACTGGCAGGCCGCTCCGTGCGCGCACCCGGGCAGACCATAGCGGTTCCCGATCATAACGTGCCTACAGATGTCGGCCGGGAAAAGGGGATCGATGACGAAGAGAGCCGCATCCAGGTCGAAGCCCTGCAGCGGAATGCGGAAGAATTTGGCATCGAGTATTACGGTGTTGACGATATCCGGCAGGGCATCGTGCACATCATCGGCCCGGAACAGGGCTGGACGCAGCCTGGCATGACGATTGTCTGTGGCGACAGCCACACTGCGACCCACGGGGCGTTCGGGGCGCTGGCGCATGGCATTGGAACCAGCGAAGTCGAACATGTCCTGGCAACGCAGACCCTCATTCAGAAGAAGTCCAGGAACATGAAGGTCGAGGTGACGGGCAGCCTTGGCACCGGCGTGACAGCCAAGGACGTCACCCTGTCTATAATCGGAGAGACAGGCACTGCAGGCGGCAGCGGCCATGTCATCGAATATTGCGGCGAGGTCATCCGGAATCTGTCAATGGAAGGCCGCATGACCGTCTGCAACATGGCGATCGAGGGTGGCGCGCGGGCCGGCCTTGTGGCGCCCGACGAGAAGACATTCGAATATGTCCGGGGTCGGCCGAAGGCGCCCAAGGGCGGCGCATTCGAGACGGCGCTCAACCACTGGAAGACACTCAAATCGGATGAGGGCGCGCAGTTCGACAAGGAAGTGGTCATAGCAGGAGAGAGCATTGCTCCGGTTGTGACCTGGGGAACCAGTCCAGAGGATGTTTTGGCGATTACCGGCGAAGTTCCTCATCCGGATGATTTTGCTGGTCCAAAGTCGGCAGCAGTGAAGAGAAGCCTCGAATACATGGGGTTGGAGCCGGGCACGAAGCTGGCGGATATCGCCATCGATACCGTGTTCATCGGTTCCTGCACCAACAGCCGCATCGAGGATTTGAGGGAGGTTGCCCTGATCATGAAGGGCCGCAAGGTCAAGGACGGGTTGCGCGCCATGATTGTTCCCGGATCCGGCCTCGTCCGCGCCCAGGCCGAAGAGGAGGGAATTGCCCGGGAACTGGTCGAGGCAGGGTTCGAGTGGAGAATGGCAGGATGCTCGATGTGCCTCGGCATGAATCCGGATCAACTGGCGCCCGGAGAGCGTTGCGCATCAACTTCCAATCGGAATTTCGAGGGACGGCAGGGACGCGGAGGGCGGACACACCTGTTGAGTCCGGCGATGGCCGCGGCTGCCGCTGTCACCGGACGCCTGACCGATGTCAGGCAACTGATATAGGAGGCCATCATGGAGAAGTTTGAGACATTTACCGGCATCGCCGCGCCGATGCCGCTGGTCAATATCGACACGGACATGATCATCCCCAAGCAGTTCCTGAAAACGATCAAGCGGACAGGGCTGGGCGTAAGCCTCTTTCACGAAATGCGCTACGAACAGGATGGCAGCGAGAAATCCGATTTTGTCCTCAATCAGCCGGCATGGCGGAATGCCGAGATCATCGTTGCAGGCGACAATTTCGGCTGCGGCTCCTCGCGGGAACACGCTCCCTGGGCAATTAGGGACTTTGGGATAAAGTGCGTTATCTCGACCAGCTTTGCGGACATCTTCTACAACAATTGCTTCAAGAACGGGATTTTGCCGGTCACTTTGGAGAAGGACGAGGTCGACGCGTTGATGAAGCATGCAAGAAGCGGGCAGAACGCCCGGATCACGGTCGACCTGGAAGAGCAGACCGTAACCGGCCCGGATGGCGACACCTATGAGTTCAAGGTCGACCCCTTCAAGAGGCGCTGCCTCATTGAGGGACTCGATGACATTGCCCTGACCCTTGAACAGGAAGCGCATATTTCTGATTTCGAGAAACGCCGCGCCGTGGCAACACCTTGGCTATAGAGGCAAGCCCTGTCACTGGCAGCGAGGTGGTCCGGACATAAGCCCGGCGGCTAACCGGTTGGCGGGGCAAGATGCCATGCGGCTGGAGTTATGTTGCGCGCAACATAATTCCACCATACGCGGAAAACCGGATCAGGAGTCCGTCTTCCTCAACACCACAGCCCTGGCCGTGCCGAGGCCAGTTCAGAGTGTAAACCGTCACAGGTCAGGATTGGATTGTTTGGTTTGAATAGGGGCTTCGACCCAACGCCCTATCTCATTCGGATATTCTCGGGCAGGTAGGTGGCGAGTTCCGGAAAGAAGATCAGAATGAAAACCATCACGACCATGATCGCAAACATCGGCAGGGCGGTCTTGGCGATATAGCCCATCTCGTGACCGGTCATGCCCTGCATGACAAAGAGGTTGAACCCGATCGGCGGGGTAATCTGGGCCATCTCAACCACGACCACAATGAAGATGCCGAACCAGATGACGTCAATTCCAGCCTGGCGGATCATGGTCTCCACAATCGCCATCGTGAGGACCACCGACGAAATGCCGTCCAGAAAACAGCCCAGAATGATGTAGAAGACCATCAGGGCCAGAAGCAGGGAGAAGGGCGAGAGTCCAAGTTGGTCGATCCACTCCGCCAGTGCCCGCGGCAGGCCGGTGAAACCCATCGACAGGGAAAGGGCTGCTGCGCCGCCTAGTATCAGCGCGATCATGGCAGACGTCCTGGTTGCGCCCAGCAGGCTCTCTGTAAAGGTCTTCCAGTTGAGCGAACCCTGGCCTGCCGCCAGCAGGAGCGACCCGATGACGCCGAACGCAGCCGCCTCGGTTGCGGTCGCATAGCCCAGATACATCGAACCGATAACAACCGAGATCAATATCAGTACCGGGATCAGGAACTTCGAGTTCTTGATCTTGTCGAGGAATCCGATCCCCCTGCCGATATCCGGAACCTCTCTCTTTCGCACGACCGACCACATTGCCACATAGGCCATGAACATGCCGGCCAGCACGAGGCCCGGGAGGATTCCGGCAATGAAGAGCTTGGTGATCGATTCATTGATGGTGACGCCATAGACGATCAGTGTGAGTGATGGCGGTATCATCAGCCCAAGGGTGGCGGCACCAGTCAGGGTGCCAATGATCATGTATTCGGGATAGCCTCGGCTGCGAAGCTCCGGGATGGACATCTTGCCGACGGTCGTCAGGGTAGCCGCAGATGAACCGGAAACCGCCGCGAAGACAGTGCAGCCAACGATGTTGGTATGCACCAGTCCGCCCGGCAAGGGCGCCATCCAGGGAGAAATCCCCTTGAACATGTCCTCGGACAGCCTGGTTCGGAACAGTATTTCGCCCATCCATATGAAAAGCGGAAGCGCCGTCAGTGTCCAGCTGCTGGAGGATGTCCAGATCGTGGTGATCATCGCGTCGCCGGCCGGCCTGCTCGTGAACAGTTCTAGGCCCAGAAAGGCCACGCCGAAGAGGGCAAGCCCTACCCAGACGCCGGTTCCAAGCAGCAGGAACAGGACGAACAGGAAAATCATGATCAGGTGGATATGTTCCAAGGCGGTTCCTTAATCTCCCGCGATTGCCCTGGAGTGGGCGGAATGAGTTCCGAAAAACAGCAGCCTAACCAGATTGTCGAACATGGACACTGCGAATACCGCCGATCCGATTGCCATTGCGAGCTGCGGAATCCAGAGCGGCGTTGCGTCGAGCCCCTGGGAAATGTCACCCAGCCGGTACGACCAGTAGACTGCCTTGAAGGCGTAATAGGTCCAAGCAGCCGACAGGCAGGATGCAATCACAAAACACCAGAGCTCGCCCCATTTCCTGTGCCGGCCAAGGGCCGAGAGCAGCATGTTCACGCGAATGTGGCTGCCATTGTTAAGCGCATAGGCGAAGGCGAAGAATGTCGATGCCGCCATGAAATAACCGGCATAGTCGGCTGTGCCGGGAATGATCTCTCCCGTCCATCTGGCGATCATTTGCGCCGTGACGATTATCAGGATGATGATCAGGCAGCAGGCGGCGAAGTAGCCGCAGAGCAGGTAGAGCCGGTCAAGTGACCGCCGCACAGCCCGGTTGATGCCTTCGTTGCCTGTCATGATTTTGGCACGATCATTGAAGTCCGGCGGCACTGCCGCCGGACCAAATTGGTTTTCTGGCTCAATTCATCGCATGAAAGGCGTCGACGACTGCCTGGCCGCTTTCGCCAGCATTCTCGAGCCATTCGTTGGTCATGATGACGCCGAATTCGCGCAGTTCTTCCTGCAGCGTGTCGCCAGCGCGCTGGACCAGCATGCCGTTCTTCGCCAATTCGCCAAGCGTGAACTGGGTGTAGTGGACCGCACGCCAGGTTGCGGCGTATTCGGCCAGTGAGGCACAACCTTCAAGCACATTCCTGGTCGAATCGTCGAGGCCGTTCCAGGCATCCATATTGACCATCACGTAGTTGCGGGGGAGCCAGGCGTCCACTTCGTAGAAGTGGGTGAGGCTTTCCCAGACCTTGCGGTCATAGCCGGTTGATCCGGACGAAATCATCGACTCCGCCACGCCGGTGGCGAATGCTTGGGAGATTTCCGCAGCTTCGATCTGGATCGGGATCATGCCGGAGAGTTCGGCCAGCCGGGCGGTGGCTGTATTGTAGGAGCGGAACTTGACGCCTTCCATGTCGGCGACCGAGTTGACCTCCTTCTTGAAATACAGTCCCTGAGGCGGCCATGGCGCCGAATAGAGAAGATGCAGGTTCTGATCTGCAAGAACTCTCGAAAGTTCGGGCTTTGCGGCTTCCCAGAGTTTTGCAGCATCTTCAAACGATGTGGCAAGGAACGGGATCGAGTCGAAACCGAAGAGTGCGTTCTCGTTCTGGTGCGCCGAAAGCAGCCGCTCACCGATCGGGGCCTGTCCCGTCTGAATCGCTCTCTTGATGTCGCTTCCACTGAAGAGTGAGCCGCCGGGATGGGTCACGACCTCAAGGTCGCCGCCGGTTCCGGTTGTCACACACTCGGCAAATTCCGCGCCCGTGGCGGAGTGAAAGTTGGTAGCGGAATAGGCCATCGGCATGTCCCACTTTTCCGCAAAGCCGGGTGCGGCCCATGCCGCGACGCCAGCTGCCACCGCGACGGTCGCGGCCTGTCTGAATGTTACCATCTTAGTCCCCTTTTCAGATTGGCGAGACCGCCCTGAAGGCGCCTCGCCGATTGCGGAGCATAGTCCAGCGATTTCATTTGGCAAGGATACAATCGGGGCATTGCGGACGATTTTTCGAGAAACTGCCGGGGGACCTCCAGACACCCGTGTTGGCCAGCCGGTCTGCCAGCGCGGCGGTGCCGACTGCAGGTTCTTCAGGGGAGATAATTCCCGGGATCGGTTGCGGTGTGTCAGGCCATCGAATTCGGCCTGGCGACCGCTTTTTCCGGCGGTCAAGCCGCCATGAACATTATCCCTTGACGGCGCCCGCAGTCAGTCCGGAGACAATCTGCCGTTGGAACACCAGAACCAGAACGAACAGTGGCGCAGTGATCGAAACAGCTGCGGCAATTGCCTGGACTTCGTCCGATGCGGTGGTCTCCCGGTTGAACATCCCGGCAATGGCCGGGACCATCGTCATGTTCCGGCCGTCGAGCAGCAGCGAAGTCACCAGGAAGTCGTTATAGGCCAGCAGGAAGGAAAACAGCCCAGCCGTGATGACACCGGGCCACATCACCGGCATGATCACGCGCCGGAATGCCTGGAAGTGCGTGCAGCCATCAACCCGGGCGGCCTCGTCAAGCTCCCTCGGGATATTGTGGAAGAATGAGCGCAGCATCCAGATGGTGAATGGCTGATTGATCGACACAAGCACCGCGATAACGGCCCATGGTTTGCCGTAGAGCACTGGCGCCGCGTCACCGAAGATCGGCCGCAGCAACTCGGCAGACTTGATGAAGACTGGCAGGTAACCGGCAACGAGGACCGAGTGGGGCAGAGCCCTGAAGATCAGTGCAATGATCAGCAGCCAGAAAGCGAGATCCGAACCCGACCTGGCCAGCCCGTAACCTGCAAGCGTGCCAACGGTGAGCGAGATGAGCACGACCCCCGTCGTCACCAGCATCGAGTTGCCAAAATTGCGGGTGAACTTGCGGTCCACCCAGACCGCCTCATAGTGCTCGGTTGTCAGGCCGATCACATCCCGGCCGAATGGGCCAAGCCACGGGTTCAGGAACTCCATGGCGGGCGGAAGAACCGCGACAAGAAGAGTCAACGAGGCAATCGCGTAAAGCATCATGGCCGCCAGCCGGGCAAATCCGTTCATGCCGGCCAATACCGTCGGCTCCGGCCGGCCAGAAAACCAGCGCAGCCCCTGGCGGACCAGGAACCATGTCAGGGCCAGCCAGGCAGCAATCTCGGCCAGCGAAATCCCGGAACCCATGGAGCGCGTCTGCGGGCCCAGGATCACATTGAACGGGTTGGACGAGAACGCGTCGAACGGGGTCTTGAACGACATGATCGCAATCCAGACGATCGGGAATGCGGCAACCAGGCACCAGAAGGCGAGAAAGCCGTTCGACAGCACGGCCAGCCTGAGTGGCTGCCTCAGTGATCGGGGTCCTGCCATCAGCTCGTTCCCCTCCTGTCCTTCCATGCCCGGCGCAACGGCAGGGCAACGAGGACAACGATGCCAATCATCGTCAGCATGGCACTGGCGGATGCGCGGCTGATCGACCGGGTTCCCGCCTCATCAGGCAAGAGGAAGTCGTAGGTCAGCCACTGAAGTGAGATGACATAGGCGGCGCTTGTGAATCCGACAATCTCCTCGAACACACGGTAGGCATCCATGAGATGGATAAGGACCACGAATATGATCAAGGGCATCAGGTGCGGGATCAAGACGTATCGCAACCGGTCGAACCGGCTGGCGCCGTCAATGATGGCAGCTTCGACAGCGTCCTGGTTCACCGTCTGGAGGCCGGCATAGAATACAACGAATGCAAATGGCGCCACATGCCAGACCCGGTAGAGATACATCAACAGTTCTATCGTCCAGCCTTGGGCGAACATGGCGATGTCCCGCCCGATCCAGGATTCCAGTGCCGCCGTCAATATGCCGTCACCTATGAACAGCCAGCGAATGGACAGCGCCCCGATTACAGGGGTGATGATGAATGGAAGAAGTGAGACGAAGATCACCGGCCCCCGAATGGAGCGGAAGGTGGCATTGACGGTCAGAGCGATCACGAGCCCGGTGCCGACCACCAGCGGCATCGTGATCAGCGTGAACATCAAGGTGAACCGGAACGCCTGCCAGAAGTCGATATTGTTGATCGCCCCCCAGTTCCTGTCAGCCAACGCCGCACGCAACCGGCCGAGTTCCAGCACATTGAGATAACTCTCAAGTCCTACAAAACTGGTTTCAGTCACCAGTTGGCCACGGTCGTCCAGCAGGGGTTGCTGCTTGACCGAGGTCGTGCACACCTGTGTCGGGAAGCCCGGCGTGCAGGTCTCCACTTCGACATGCTCATAGAGCGGCTTCGTGATGTGGAACGAGTTCCACAGCACAGTGGCGAGCGGCGCCGCAATGAAGATCAGCATGAGGAATAGCGACGGGCCGACGAAGGCCGCAAAGGTCTTGAATCGCATCCGCGGACCTTCCCTATGCCTGTTGGCGATCCAGAAGCGGAATTGTCCGGGGCGGGCGTGCAACCCGCCCCGGGAAGTTGAGGAACATGCTCAGTTGACCAGTCCAGCCTCTCTGGCAGCCGTCATGTAAGCCGCCTCGATGTCTGCAAGGGCAGTTGCTGCATCCTTGTCACCAGTCATGTAGGCAGCCAGCCCGTCACCGAGGGCAGTATGCATGACTGCCATGGCCTTGGTGGCAGGATAGGGCGGGGCCCCAGCCATCGCGGTTGCCGCCGCGCCTTCGGCCGCAGGACCCGGAGTGAAGCCGGGTGCCAGCCAGACGGCATCGTCATTGTTGGCTGCGATCACTTCGGGCGCCATGGCTGCGACGATCAGCTTGAAGCCGGCCTCAGCTTCCTCGTCGCTGATGTTCTTGGCCACAACCCAGCCGTCCCACCACACGGTGGAAGCAGGCTGAACCGAACCCATGAGTCCGGGAGCCATCCTGATCTTGCCGGCAACAGAACTCTCGCTCGGGTCATTGACGGCGCCGGCGCGGCTGGCCCACAGGTTCGCCATGGCGATCTTGCCTTGCTGGAACTGCTTGGTGACAAAGGTCGTGTCGGAGACCAGATATTCCGGATCCATGTATGACGCCGCTTTCTTCATGCGCTCCATGACCATCATCGCCTTTTCCGCGTCGATGACCGGCATGTTGTTCGCGTCCAGGAAGCTGCCGCCCTCGCCGAGATAATGGTTGACGAATACGAAACCCAGATTCCATCCGGCCATGTAGTAACCGCCAAGCGGGTAATCGACGACGCCCGCTTCCTGGATCGCCTCGGCAGCATCAAACACTTCGTCCCATGTGGTGGGAACCGACAATCCCAGATCGGCGAAGATGTCCTCGCGGTACATGAGGTGCTGGGTATTGAACAAGGCAGCAACGGCCATCGTGTTTCCGTCGACCCTGATGAACTGGTTCGGATCCAGACCCTGGCCGTGCTCCGCAATCAGGTCGTCGAGCGGCCGGACAAGTTCCTCTTCAAACATCGGAACCGAGGTGGCGTTTGCCACTCCGGCGATCGTGTAGAGGGAAGGATTGACCGAAAAGGCGTCATTGAGCTTGAGCCGGTGATCCTTGTCTACTTCGGCTTCAAAATTGCCACACGCCGTCATGACATCGGTCATGATGACATAGGCGGGAAAGGCGTTGGTAAGCGACTTGACCGGAACCGTGTTTTCGCATTGCGCAAAGGCCGGCCCCGCGAGCGCAACGGCCGTTGCGGCAAGAACAAGGGACTTGGTAGTTGACATTGTTTTTCTCCTGTTTGCTGGTCGAGGCGGGTTTGCCCTGCCTTGACTGTTGATCCGTTTCGACTTCAGCGGAACGGAATTTACCGGAAGCACCTGCTCCCGGAAAGCCTGTTGTAATGGTGCAAGCGGTCGCTTCACGTCAAATTCTCCAGCGCCAGTCCCTGAGGATTTCCCGGGCGGCATTGTGCCCGGGGACCGCAGAAACGGCCCCTCCCGGGTGACAGGAGGCCCCGCACTGGTAGAGCCACTTTACCGGAGAGCGGTAGTCGGCATATTTCGGGACCGGTCTCATGAAGAACATCTGATCAAGTGCAAGCTCGCCATGCTGCGAATGTCCGCCGGGCAGGTTGATGTCGGCTTCGATGTCCCGTGGAGTATACAGCTTGTGGTCGATCACGCTCCCGGAGAATCCCGGTGCAAACCGGTCCATCACCGCAAAGGCATTCTTGACCAGCTGCGGACCTTCCCGGTCCCAATCCGAGTTGCGCAGCGCAAAGGGCGAAACGCCGCCCTGCATGACCACGACATGCTTGCCCTCGGGCGCCAGTGAGTCATCGGCATAGCTCGGAACATTTGGAGACAGGAATGGTTGCGAGGAATACCAACCGAACTTGGCGTCATGGAATGCCTGCTCCAGAAATTCGGGCGAAGGGCAGATATGGGCATAGGCAGGGTATTCGACCCCTGTCTTTTCTCTGCTGAAGCCGGAATATTGCGGCAGCCGATCCACTGCGCACATCAACTTGAAACTCATTCCCCGGCTGCGGAATGATCTGACGTCCTCGACAAATTCCTCTGGCAGGTGCTGCGCTTCGACCATGTCCAGAAATGTGCATCGGGCATTGGCGTTGCTCACGATCCGTTTGGCCTGGATTTCCTCGCCCGAGTCCAGCTGCACTCCGGTCGCGCGTCCCCCGGCGACAACGATCTTCTCCACTCTGGCGTTGCAACGGATTTCCATTCCGTGCGCCTGGCCTGACCGGGCAATCGAGTCGGCCACGCTGCCCATGCCTCCGCGAGCGAAACTCATCCCGGTCTGCCCAATCAGATGCGCCACCAGGTAGAAGGCAGTGCCTGGGCTGTACGGGCCGGCATTGCCGCCGATAGTCGCCCAGAACATGAACTTTGCCTTCACCAGATCAGTTTCGAACCACCGGTCGACATAATCATGAGCGCTCATGGAGAGCGCTCGCAGGAGATTGTGCACTTCCTTTTCGGCGTTGCGGAATTTCCAGGCCAGCCGCGCTGTTCTGAGCAGCCCTGCCGGATCCTTGCGGAAGGGGTTCACCGGGGTCTCGAGCTGCAGCATTCTCAGGATTTCGATCGTGGACTGCAGACGCTCAAAGAACTTCGGATAGTTGTCGGCGTCCTTTTTCGAGAACCGGGCGATCTGTTCCCGAGTTTTCACCGGATCCTTGGAAAAGACGATGCAGTCGTCTTCGGTAGGATTGATGACGTTCGGTTGCCCGGTATACTCGAGCCCGTATTTCCTGAGTTCCAGTTCCTCGATGACCTTGGGGTGCAGGTGCCCGAGAATGAATGAGTAGGTCGAAGCCCGGAAGCCAGGGGAGAATTCCTCGGTAACGCTGGCTCCGCCTACTTGCGCCTTTTGTTCCAGAACCAGTACCTTCCTGCCGGCACGCGCCAGGTAGGCGCCACAGGTCAACCCGTTATGGCCTCCGCCAACGATGACCGCATCGTAGGTTCGGGACTCGTTCAATTGAGCCTCCTTCGGTCCCTGAGGATTTCCCGGGCGGCATTATGGCCGGGAATGGCCGAAACCGACCCTCCCGGATGGGTTGAGGATCCGCATTGATAGAGGCCCCGGACCGGGGTGCGGTAGTCGGCATAGTGTGGTGCGGGGCGTTTGAAGAAGAGTTGATCGAGAGATACTTCCCCGTGGAGTTCGTGCCCGCCAGGCATGCCGAGGATCTCTTCGAGGTCTGTCGGGAGATATGCCTCGTAGGCAATGAGGCTGTCGCGGAACCCAGGAGCGAATTCCTCCATGACCGAAAAGACGTTCTCGATGAAGCGATCGCGTTCGACTGCCCAATCGCCATTCCTGAGTTGATAGGGCGCGTGGCCGCCGGACAGTGTCACCACATGGCCGCCCTCGGGAGCAAGCGTCTTGTCGATGGTCGTCGGCACAATCGGAGATACGAAGGGCCGCGAGGAGTACCAGCCCTTCCTCGCATCATCGTTCGCCTTTTCCATGTATTCCAGGGTTGGTCCGATATGCGCATATGCGGGGTATTCGACACCTGCCTGCCCGCGGGTGAATCCACGATAGACTGGCGGCCTGCTGACGGCGCAGTTGATCTTGAAGCATTCACCAGCGCAGCGGTAGCGCCTGATGTCCGCCATGAATTCGCCGGGCAGTTCATTTTCTGCTACCAGGCGTCCGAAGGTTACGGGCGCAGCGACGCTGGAAATGATACGGCGGGCTTTGTACTCGCGCCCGTCCTCCGTGGTAACACCGGCAGCGCGGCCATTGCTGACAGTGATCGACTCGACGGCAGCAGAGGTTTCTATCTTCATGCCGTGTTCGAGGCCTGATGCAGCAAGGGCGTCTGAAACGCTTCCCATCCCTCCCTTGGCAAATCCGAGGCCGTTTTCGCCCATCAGGTGGAAGGGGATGCTGTAGGCGGTGCCGGCCGATCTTGGGCCCCTGAAGTTCCCGATCCCGGCCCAGTAACAGAGCAATGCCTTCACTTCTTCGGATTCAAACCAGCGCGAAACGAAGTCGCAAGCACTCTGGGTCATCGCGTCGACGATATGGTAGAACTCTTCGCCGATGCCCCTGTACTTCCATCCCATGCGGGCTACGTCCAGCAGAGCTGCTTTCCCACCTGCGGGGTCAACAGGAGTTTCAAGAAGCAGTCGCCGCAAAATTGCAATGGTGCGGGAAATGTCAGCAAGGAATTCGGGGTAGCGTTCGGCATCCTTGGCCGAATACCGGGCTATTTCTGCCTGTGTCGTCGCAGTGTCTGTCGAAAAAACTATGCAGTCATCGCCTTCAAGCGGGTGAATGACTTCGCCCATCTTCAGATGTACGAGGCCGTGGCGCTCGAGTTCGAGTTCACGAATGACCTTGGGGTGCAGGTGTCCAAGAATATAGCTGAAGGTGGACGCCCGGTAACCGGGATGAAACTCCTCGGTAACCGCTGCACCGCCAACGATGTGGCGCCTTTCCAGTACCAGCGTATCCAGCCCTGCTTTGGCCAGATAGGCACCGCAGGTCAGTCCGTTGTGGCCGCCGCCGACAACAATCGCATCGTATGTGGAGGTCATTTACCGGTGAACCTCGGCTGGCGCTTCTCCATGAATGCTGCCAGCCCCTCCTTCCGGTCCTCCGAGTGCATCAGGAGCGCCGACAGGTCTCCACCGGTCTCCAGCGCTTCTTCGAATGTCTGGTACGGTGCGCGATTGATCGCCTGCTTGATGGCCATAACCGAGAGCGGCGCCACCTCGGCAATTTCCGCGGCGACTTCGAGCGCCTTCTCCAGTGCCTTGCCTGGAGGTGTTACGTGGTTGATCAGGCCGAGTTCGTAGGCCTGCCGACCGTCGAAACGGCGGCCGCAATATGCCAGTTCACGCGCCTTGCGCTGGCCGACTGCGCGGGAGAGCGACCAAGCGCCTCCCAGTATCGGAAACATGCCAATTCGGCCTTCTGTCAGCCCAAACGTTGCGGACTCGGCGCCAACCGCAAAGTCGCAGCGCAGCATGAGTTCCAGCCCGCCGCCCAGGGCGTATCCCTCGACCGCGGCAATCACCGGCTTGGTGAATCGGCCAAGAAAACGCATGAAGTCGAACCAGACATTGGCTGTATGGCGGTTGCGGTATTTGTCAAAGGGCGGCAGGCTTGATGTGGCCGTGCCCTTCACATCGCCGCCAGCGCAGAATGCAGTCTCATCACCGGTCAGGATCACTGCGTGAATCGACCGGTCAGCATCCCATGCTTCGAGCACGGTCCTGGCCTCCGCCAGCATCGTGTCGGTGAGAGCATTGCGGGCTTCGGGACGGGCGAGTTGGAGAATGCCGGTCGTCCCTTCTACAGAGACCCGTATCTGGGAATATTCCTGCATCTTCCTTCAGACGATCATTGCAATGACATCGTCAGTGGTCTTCACGTCTCCAAAACTCTGGTAGAATGATGTGAGCCCGGCCAGGTGATCGTCGTCATAGCGGGCGGCATTGGCGTCCTCGACCATGACCACCTTGTAGTCCAGCATCATGGCGTCGCGAGCCGTAGACTCCGAGCACATGTTGGTTGCGGTCCCGGCGACGATGAGGTTCTCGACCCCGAGGTCCTGCAGGATTTCATGCAGGTCGGACGCTCCTGTAATGAAAGGCGAAAACCGGCGCTTGGTGACAATCCGGTCGCCATTGGCAACGTCGAGATCCGGATAGATCTCAAATCCGGGGTTGCCGGGGCTGAGTTTTGTCAGGTGGTTCTGCCCCTTCGCCTCGGTGAAGAAGTAGCGGTGATAGAGCTGCCACTGGCTCGGTTCACCTTCGCCGTCCGAACAGCGCATGATGACCCAGATTACCGGTACGTCCCTGGCGCGGCAGGCGGCAGCAATCCGATTGATATTGGGCACGATCGAAATGGCGGTATCGACTTCGGCCACATAGAAGTTCTGCATGTCGATCACCAGAAACGCGGTCTTTGAGGCCTCGAAACTGTCGAAGACCGACAGTTTTCCACGCTTGGCCATGATGCGCTCAATCACGTAATCCGGAATTTTCACATCGTGCGGCATGTTCCCTCCCGCTTGCAGAGACGCCTTCGAACTTGCTGCCCACTATGCTCCCACTAGCACGAAAATGCAATGCCGATTTCTGCGACGGCAGACATCAAGAAGTGATCGTAGCCGGTGACTGCGGGAACCAAGGCGGCCGGGGAAATTGGATCCGGCGGCAACCTTGGCTCCCGGTTGAACCGCCGGTTCAGGCGGTGCTGGACCGAGTTAAATCTTCATTCGGGGGTTCTGAGTGCAACCTTTTGATTTCATGTGCTTTTTGGGCAAAATCCGGCCTGTACAGCTGTCAAAGTACTGTAACATTCAATTCCGCATTCATATCAACCAGCCTGCATCCAGATCTCTGCGGGAATTCCGGTTTGCAGAGGTTCCACACCTTGGCCGGGGAATGAGCCAGTCCGGCATTGCCGGCACCAAGCTCAGCAGCCTTGCAAGAGGATTTGGAAGCCGCTCACCGGAGAGCCACCGACAGCGATCATACTGGTGGCTGGTGGTCAGCCAATTGCTGACGCGTGCGGATGGGACTTCACTCTTGAGGATGCCATTTCCGGCATCGTCGTGTTCCGTTATCTGGCGGTGCTGCCCGGAGAACTCCAGCGGTTCTTGCCATCAATGATGTGCGTTCAATCGCGAATGCCGCGGGTCGGCGGCAGAGAGTGCCTACCCTCCGAATTGAACTTCAGACAGGATGTACCTTGCGTTGCCATTCCCAAGTTGGCTGAAGGCACTGTCGAAGTCCAAATTCTGGTGGCCAGTCAGCGCCGGAAATGGTGCGCCGGTTCGAGGTTCACGAAACTGGAAGATGGACCCATTCCGCCGCTTTGGCTGCGCTGACCTAAGGCGTCCGGCCTGACAGAATTGCCCTGATGCCAACTTCCGACACATCCTGCGGCTGAGTTGCTCTCATTTGACTCTTGTTCAAACCTCTTTGGGTTTGCGGGTCTTGCGTGGTTGCGGGGCCCATTGCAGCGCGAGACTAGCAAGGCGAGTAGTGATTTCGCCGATCTTGGGATCTTCGGGATCGAAGTGTCCACCACACCACACAGTATATTCCTCGTGTTCCTCATGATCAGGATCTGCCATGGCTTCAAGAAACTCCCCGTAACCACTCGTCCCGCCGACATCTTCGGGTGGGCATGCACCGGTTGCCTTGAGAAGCCGCGGGTATTTCGTGCCCGGAGTCGCTTTGATAATCTTCTGGATGCTGATGCTGTGATCCCAGTCGTCGCCGAAGTCATAGATGTACTGGATCCTGTTTGTGCCGGTTCCCTCCATCACCTCTTTCAGTGTTGTCTTGTTCGCGGGTTCGGGTGGTTCGAACAAGTCGGACATATCAACCATGCCCCAAACGAATTCGCCGACACGGAATTCGTAGAGGTGGCAATTCCACCAGCCCATGGCTGCCTGCATCACGTCATGCAACTGGTCGAGCCGGATGTTCAACGGCACCTCTACCTGGCGCATCGGTTTCGGAGAGATGTGGTTCAGGGTGACCCGCAAGCGTGCAATCTGTCTCATGGAGTTTTCCTTTTTTGGGTTTGCAACCGGTTCCAGTGCAGTCGTGCCAACACTACGGAGCCCGTCATGCCGGAAATTGGGGCAAGTGCCAACCTGGTTTGGTCAATCGCACAGTTAAATCGTGTGTCATCCGCCGGACTATACATGCTCGCGCCCCCTTTGCCGGAGCGCCGCTCCTGTTTTGCCGTGTTGCCCGACGGAAAGATCCTGCCACGCTCGGGGAGATTTTCGTAGCCAGACCAGCATTCCGCCTTCGTGATGCAGCTGGTTGGCTTGCCGGTAGGCTTGCATCTGAACTTCCAACTGCGCCTTTCGAAGAGACAATAGCGCGGTGCCTCAATGCGAGATTGAGGCCGTTGGCACCCGGCAGGCTGGGTGCGCAATCCGCGACCGATTGATGCGGCGCGTGACATGACCGTCCATTAAAAGTTCGGCATCGGATCAACTATCGAAATTCGACTGGCGAGGTCGATCCGGAACGCCATTCCTCTGCGTTGCATCCGGCTAATGCAACGTCCGTTGCGGACAACGCGCCGGAGGGTGTGCCACAACGAACCATGTTCCAAGACTTGCAGTCATCGAGTTTAATAGTAGGCCACGACAAACGGCAAAGGGAGACTCGCTGTGCCTCATCTGCAACGTGTCGAGAAGACTGCTAGTCAATCGGCAAGGCCAGAGATTTCGGTTGCTGAAGGTGAAGCCATGAGCCGGGCTGCCGTCAATCTGTTTGCGCGTTGGCGGTTGACGGATGCGCAAGCCTGCATCCTGCTCGGCGGATTGTCGTTGCGGACCTGGTCTCGATGGAAAGCCGGTTCAATCGGCCGTGTCCCGCGAGACCTCAGGGCGCGCCTGTCCAATCTCATGGGAATTCACGAAGCACTACGGATCATCTTCACGGATGCAGAGCGTGGTTATGGCTGGATTAATCGCCCAAGTGCCGCTTTTCGTGGCGCATCCGCACTCGACATCATGCTTGGCGGCGAACTGACAGACATCATGCGCGTGCGGAGCCATCTTGACAGTGTACGCGGTGATTGAACCCTAAGGGGCCGAACGCTCACGCCTGGAACGCGTGCAGGCGGCAACCCGTCTCCAGGATTCGAATCCCTGTCTCTCCGCCACTTGCCCGCGAAATTGACTTCCTTGGGAGCGGCAATCAGGGTGGCAAACAGTGTTGCACTGAGCAACTCTCACAATAGCAATAAGCGGCAGGTCTAATCGGGTTCCCGCAAGAAACCCCGACCGACCAGCAGTTGCATGACGCAGAGGTCTTGATTGGCATACTGTGTTGATCTCACTTCACTAAACGATTTCAAGGCATCTTGGTTGCCGCAAGATCTCCCAAACCCACGACAATTGTGCTTTCGGCTTTGGCAATATCCTTACTCAGTTCCGGGCAGTCCAAGGGTCGAACACCGGAACGCCTGCGGCGCTGAAGGCGCTGGCATCGCGTGTAACAACCGTGAAACCGTGGGCGGTTGCGATGGCAGCGATATAGCCGTCCGGCGTGGGAAAGCCCTTTCCGGCCTTGCGTGCCGCAACGGCAAGTGAGGCATACTGAAGGGCGGCGTCGGTATCGAAGGCGAGGATTCTGCCCTCGAACAGTGGAAGTAGCCCTTCGAGCGTCGAGGCGAGCTTCTGCTTGCGCCGTCCATGCGGCAGCGCGCCGATGCCGAACAGGAGTTCCGCGACGGTGACGCTGGAAATGTAGAGCGTTTCGGCAACCTGTTCGTCCAGCCAGTTGCGCACGGCAGGGTCAGGCTCCGGCTTCATCGCCTCGGATACGACGTTCGTATCCAAAATGATCATTCAAGGCTCTTTGGCATGGCAGGCACCTTGATACGTGCCTGTTCCAGTGCCGCGAAATCGGCATTGGTCAGTCCGGCCTTGCGGCTCAAAGCCGACAGGGACGAACCGAGACGCAGGCGCTCGTTGGGCCGCACCGCCGCCTCCAGAATGTCGCGCATTTCGGCTTCGGCGCTTCGGCCATGATGGGCCGCGCGCACCTTGATGGCGCGGTGGGTTTCGTCCGAAAGATTACGAATGGTGACTGCGGGCATCTGATTGCGTCTCCGGTCAAGTGATGGCTGTGATGGCAATATAGGAAATATGCTATCATCTGACAAAATGCGACCACTATCTGGCGGGTGTTGTATCCCAAGCAGAACCGTTCAGAAGCGGGTGACTTTGTTCACTTTGGTCCAGTGATCAACTTGCATAACTGAAGACTGAAGGCTGAAGGCAAGCAAGAACAAGATTCGAATTTATCCTATGCAGCTTCACCCGGAATGGTCGAATTTGACAGGATTTTGGCCATGAAACCTCACAAGGTCGGACCCAAGCAGGAAGTCAGGCGAATTCAAGCCGCGTTGTACTGCCCGTCGGCGTCTTCGGGGCGGTTCGGGGACGAAGACTGAGCTGGATGAGGTCCGTTGGGCGCGGCAGGCCCTGCAAGAGCGACTCTCAGGAATTGCTTAAAGACATGAAGTACTTGGATGGAACGGAATCCCAGTCGCCAGGAGTGGACGATAATTCAGATGAGGCAAATTTCCGTGACAATGATGCAATTTAGCTGCTCAGCCTTGCCTACCCAATCGACTTTGGAACTCCTAATGCGTTATGCCTCCGCCGTCGACGATCAGGGTTTGACCACTGACGAAAGCCGAGTGATCGCTCAGGAAAAAGGCCACCGGGCCGACCAGGTCTTCCGGCAGTTGATTGCGGCTGATTGATCGTCCGGCGATTATGGGACGCAGGCGCTCCTCTATGCCCTCTCGAGCCAATACGCCTTCGCTGAGGGTCAGTCCGGGGGCAATCGTATTGACGCGGATGTTCTTCGGGCCAAGTTCCCTGATCAGCGAGCGCGTCATGCTAACCACGGCCCCTTTCGACGCATCGTAATGCAGAAGGTTTGGATAACCTCGAAAAGCGCGGCCACTGGAAATCATCACGATTGATCCACCGCCGGTACGATTCATCGCCGGCACTGCTGCCCGAGCGCAGAGCCACGGGCCTTTGACGTTGACTGCCATGACCTGATCCCACAGATCTTCTTCAATCTGGTCGAATTGCTGCAGTGGAAGTTCGGCGAACAGGGCGGCATTGCAAACAATCCCGTCGACTCTGCCAAATGTCTTCTCTGCCGCCGCTACCACTCCTGCGCAATCCGAACTGCTGGTCACATCCGCCCGGAATGCGATTGCTTCGCCGGAGTCTGCAATGATCTGCGATGCCGCCTCTGCGGGGTCCTTGATGTCTGCAAGAGTAACCCGGGCGCCCAACGCGGCAATTCCATGTGCCAGGGCCGCTCCAATTCCCTGAGCCGCGCCGGTCACGATGACGCTCTTGTTCTTCAGCATCGTGGTTAGTCTCCGTGCCTGATTACGATGGCCTTGGCCTCGGTGAAATTGTTCCAGCTATGCACACCTCCCTCGCGGCCAACTCCCGACTTCCTGAAGCCGCCGAAAGGCGCATTGAGTTCGCGCATGAAAGCCGAATTCACCATGACGGTGCCTGTCCGAAGCCGGCGCGCCACGCTCAGGGCGCGATCGATGTTGCTTGTCCAGACATAGCTGGACAGTCCGAATTCGCTGTCATTCGCCTTCCGGACCGCCTCACCTTCATTGCTGAACGTGGCAATGGCTGCAATTGGCCCGAATATCTCCTCGCGCCAGACCCGGCTTTGGTTGGACTGCACATGCACTGCGCCGGGACGAACGAGGTAGCCCTGACCCTCTAATAGTCCGCCGAATAGCACCTCGTCACCGTCTGTTCGCGCAGCATCGTAGTAACCGAGAACGTGATCCCGATGCCCGGCGGAAATCAAGGCCCCCATGCCCGTCCCCGGATCTCTGGGGTCGCCGACCACGATGGCCTCGGCAGCTTCCTTGAATCTCCCGATGAATTCCTCGGCAATTTCCTCCTGGACAAGAACACGCGAGCCGGAGAGGCAGGCTTGACCATTATTGCCGAATGCTGCCGTGACGGCGCCCTTGAGAGCGTCCTCAAGGTTGGCATCCTCGAACACAATCGTGGCCGACTTGCCGCCGAGTTCAAGGACACAGGGGATGCTGCGCTTCGCAGCGGCTGTTGCAACGGCCCGTCCTCCGGCTTGGCCGCCTGTGAAGGAAATCATGTCGATATCGTCCGCATCGGCAAGAACGCTGCCGGTAACCGTGCCTCGCCCGTTGACACAATTCAGAACGCCGTCCGGAAGGCCGGCATCGTGCAACAGCCCGACCATGCGCCGGACTGCGAGTGGTGTCAGTTCGGACGGTTTCAGGACAACCGAATTGCCGGCAGCGAGTGCCGGGGCAAGTTTCAGTGCCGACAGACCAACCGGTACGTTCCAGGGCGAAAAGAGTGCGCAGACACCTATCGGCTCCCGTTCAACCAGCGCGGTGGCTCCACCGAGTTGCCGATGACTTTCTCCGCCTTCGAGCGAAAGAAAGTCGGCATAATAGTCGAACCATCCTGCAGCAGCAGCGATGTGACCGCGAACTTGCGTTGACGGCATTCCACCTTCGGTCACCTGAAGTGCAGACAGTTCGCCGGCATCGGCGCGGATTGCATTGGCCACAGAACGCAAGAATGCCTGCCTCTGCGCACGCGGTGCCTCGGACCAGACCCCACTGTCGAAACTGCGCCTTGCAGCAGCGACGGTTGCTGCGACCTGCGAGGGCGAGGCCTCATTGAATTGTCCGATCTCGGTGCCGTCGGAGGGATCAACGATGGCAATGGGCTGGCCTTCCCCTGGCACAGACGCGCCGTCAATCAGATGGTGGGTATTCGTCATTGGAGGGGGTCCATTTGCGAGCGCAAGAGATCAACCGCAATGACGCCGGATTCGGTGACGAACAGGGGGTTGATTTCAAAGTCCGGCAGCCGGTGCGCAATCTGCGACAATTTGATCAGAACCGACTCCAGAGCCTTGCGGTCAACTGGCGCTGCGCCGCGCCATCCGGAGAACTTCGGAGCAATTCTGAGCGAGTCGACCATGGTCCTGGCATCAAGCGGCCCGAACGGTGCCTTCCGGCAGACGAGATCATCGAACAATTCACAGTCGGTGCCTCCCGATCCCAATACGACCAACGGCCCAAAATGAGGGTCGTTTCGGACGCCAACCAGTACCTCAACGCCCGTAATGTGCGGCGAGGCAACGATGGACAGATCCGGGTGCTCGCCCCGACGGGCGTCTGCAAGTAAGGCGAGGCGTTGGAAAGCCCGCCGCGCCCTGTCCTCATCGTAGAGGCCGGCCTCCACACCGCCCAGTTCGGTCTTGTGCTGAAGTGTCGGCGCTGCCAGCTTGAGAACAATCGGCCAGTCATTCTGTGCGGCAGCAGCGTCCGGAGTGTCCACCGGGATTTCCGGTGCAATCACTATGCCGGCCTCCGCAAGCAATGTTTCGATATTGCCGCGGGGCGAGGGCGCAGAGGGGTCGGTATCGGGCTTTGTGAATGCCTCGCCTGCCTTGACCAGTTGTGCAACCGCTTCAGTCGCTGTCGTAGGGTCATCGAACACGGCGACGCCTGAACGCACCAGCGCCTTGCGGTCTTCAGGGTGGAAGTTCCCGGCAATGGCAATGAACTTGCCTGCATGCGAGTCACGGAAAGACAAGAGCTGCGGCATGATCCCGCGTCTCGTGCGAGGCACGAGCGGCACATGGCTGATGTAGCCGATCATGGTCGGCGCCTCTTGCTCAAGCCCCCATTTGAGGTGGCCGCCTGTGATATCCATGTTGCTCATCGACGGCGCTGAAATATCTATGGGGTTGCGATCATTCACGAACGGGTTTGCCGCCTTGAGCCGGCCGAGTGCCTCATTCGAATACTCGATCAGCCGGAGGCCGTTTCTTGAAGCGGCATCCGAGATCATCACGGCCCCGCCTCCCGATACCGACACGGAAGCGACATTCCTTGAGGAAGGTACCACACCGGAGTTGGCTGCAGCGGCCAGATCCATCATCTCACCGATGGAGTCCGCCCTTAGCACTCCGAACTGATCGAAGAGGTCGCCCACCACCCTGTCTTCTACAAAGAGGGAAGCCGTGTGTCCCGCCGCCGCCAGCCCTCCTTCTGGGGTCGTTCCGACCTTGAGTGCAACCACCGGTTTGCCGGCGCGGCGAGCCAACTCCAGCGCCTGCACCAGCTTCAGGCCCCGGCTGGCATCCTCAAGGTAGACAGCAATGGTCGATGTTGACGGGTCACTGGCGAAATATGCAATGGCATCGGCGACATCTATGTCGGCCTGGTTCCCCGTCGATATCCAGTTGGCCAGTCCGAGGCCCCGGTCGCGCAGCCCGGCAAATATCTGGATGCCGACGGCTCCCGATTGGCTTGCAACAGAGATAGTTCCAGTGTCGGGCCAGCCGTTGCCGTCATTGTGTTCAGGCGCCGAAGTGAAACTGGCCACAAATCCGGACGCCAACGACATGGTACCCATGCAGTTCGGGCCAATCATCCGCATTCCGCTGGCCTGTGCGATGCCAAGCAGTTCGTCCTGGCGGGCGCGGCCTTCCTTGCCGGCCTCGGCGAACTGCGCCCCGTAGACAATGGCAATGCCGCAACGCTTTTCGGCTGCGGCAATCAGACTCTCTTTCACCTGTGCCGCTGGCACGGCGATCACTGCCACATCGGGCGCTTCCGGCAGTTCAGCGATGTTTCTGTATGCCTTGACCCCCTGAACGACATCGTTGGAGGCGTTGACCGGGTACAGTCGGCCTCCGTATCCGCGTTCGAGGCAGAATTTCAGTGCCCTGCCGCCGAACTTCAGGGGGTTGGTGGAGGCGCCAACGATGGCAGCGCTTTCGGGAGAAAAGCACTTGGACAGCCGGGCTACGTCCTCTGGATTCAACTGTTGCACAGTCCCGGTACTCAGTCAGAAGCCAGCCGGGTGACCCTGAAGGTCTCATTCACGAACCAGAGTCCGCCATGTGAGCGCAGCACTTCACCGGTTATGTCGAGATGACGGGTTCCTTCAAGGATTGCTGCCTGCGCCAGTTCCTCCTTCACTTCTGCGAAATAGATGGCGTTGTTCCAGGCGCTGGACAGTGACAAGGCCCCGATCTCCTTGTCCTCAAGAACCGGCAGCGTGTGCATGTCGAACCGGAACAGGGACGTGGCGTCGGTAACACCCGAAATAGAGTTCCTGATCTTCGCCTTGCCGAGTTCCTTCCGCAACGCAGCTATGATGGCGTGCCGGCTGATGAAAGGAAGTGGTTGATCCGGCCAGACCTTGCGGACGATCTCATGGGCTGGATCCTGTCCGTGTGCCTGAACAACGGTCATGCGGCCACCATTGGCGAGGCTGCGGGCAGCGGGAAGCAGCACATGATTGATCCGGAAATGCATGTTGTGGCCTTGCAGATAGGCATGATTCAACAGGCAGTAGTCGAAGACAGGCGGAACCGTTCCCGGACGCGGGATCAGACCGGAAAGCTCTTTCTCCCTGTCCCTGCGCCAGACAGTTACGATGCTCGGATGGGCATAGACAGGCTGTGAGTGTTCTCCCTGGTTGATCAGCCATTGCCGGCTGAGCGATGCATAGAGCGGCGCAATCTGGAGTTGATAATCGTAGCTCCTGGAGCCTTCCAGAATCACGTCGCGCCGGTCAACCGGCTCAGGATTGTCCGCTGACAGTTTGTCCAGGACCAGTGCCTCGCGCGTGTAGAGATTGGTCAGTACAAAAACCGACAATGGATGCTCGGCTATGCGGTCGGCCAGCCTGCCAAGTGTGTTGCGCAGGTCCTCCAGACCCCGGCCCTTGAGGACGACCAGCACGGGAGTATCCGGAAAATGCGCATGCAGCGCCCGCAGCATGCGGGTCAATGTAATGCCGTTATCCATGGGCGCGTAGAAGATGCGGATTCCTTCAGGCCCCGGTGTCAGGCCGCGTAACTCGTCCGCGACCCGGTCGGCCAGAACCCAGCTTTCGTTGGTGGTTGCGGCAAAGACATGAAAGCGCTGCCGCTGTTCGTGGAAGGCGAAGCTGCCCGGCGTGCGCACCGAGGTTTCCCGGCTAATGAGATCGGCCATGGTTTCGGCTGCCGAGTGTTGCTTGTTTCGGCGGGGCCGGCCGCGCAGGCGGATTTCCCCGTTGTCGGCTCGCTTCATGTACTCCGCCACGCGTCTGGCGGTTACCGGTTCGATCCTGCTGCCCGCATCAATGCGCGACATCAGCTTGCCGTCATTTACCGAGAGTCTGCCGAAGGTAGATTCAGCGACACCATGCCGCTTGCAGAAGTTCCTGATGATCCCACCGATAGCATCTGGTGTATCGACCAGTTCCTGCAATTCGTCATATTTGCTCATGGAAATCGTGTCAGTCGCCGATCAGGAATATGCCTTCAATCTCGATCGGTTGCCGGTCTACCAGCCCGTCGACACCGACCGCTGAACGCGCGTGGCGCCCGATTTCCGGTCCGAATACCTCGTAGAACAGGTCGCTTGCACCGTTGAGCACGCGGTTCTGCCGTTCGAAGTCCGGGTGTGCGTTGATCATGCCCAAGATCTTCACGACACGTTCAACCTTGTCGAGGTCTCCTGCATGGTGCTTGATCGTGGCAAGCATCTTGATTGCCACCGCCCGCGCCGTCTCGCAGGCTTCGGCCTCGGTGATGTCGAGATCGACCTTGCCCTGCCGCTTCACGCTCTCATCTTCCAGAAGCGCAGCGCCGTGGCCAGAAAGATACAGCATCTGGCCGACGCGCACGGCCGCCGTGCGGTTGGCCCCCGGCATTTCAAGTGGTGCCGGCAACTCGATACCCATCCGGTTCAGCTTCTCGTCAATTCTGCCCATGATCACACATTTTGCAGCGAGTGAATAATTTCGCTTGCATTTCTGCCCATTTTCTGCCCACTAGTAAAGCGAATTCCGCAAGCGATTGCAGGCTACTTCGAACGGAGCGCACGATGGCAACCGAATCTCTTCAGGACAAGATCAACCGCATTGGCAATCCGGTCGAAATGCTGCGGAATGCGCAGATGGGGCCGTACCAGTTTCCCATCAAGGCCGAATTCACAAACTGGCGTGACGAACAGGAGGCGTGGCGGAGCGGAGCGGCACTGTTCGATCAGTCATTCCATATGACCGATCACTATATCGAAGGCCGCGACGTCAAACGGTTCATCGAAAGCCTGGTGGTGAACTCCATGTCGAACTTCCGCAGGGATATCGCCAAGCAGGTGGTGTTCTGCAATCCGGAAGGCCAGGTCGTCGCCGACGCGATCATGTTCGTGCTGGAAGACGATAAGGTTCAGATTGTCAACAAACCCACCAATCGCGACTGGGTCCAGTATCACCTTGAGCAAGGCGGCTTTGATGTCCGGGCAACCACCGACGACCGCGCTCTCGACAGCAGCGGCCAGAGGAAGTGCTACCGCTTCGAAGTGCAAGGCCCCAACGCCTGGGACATACTTGAGGCGCTCAATGGCGGGCCGATCGATGGCTTCAAGTTCTTTACCATGGGGAGCATCAACATAGCCGGCCGGCAAGTGCGGGCCTTGCGGCACGGCATGGCGGGAGCCGCGGGACTGGAGTTATTCGGCCCGTTTGAGGATCATGAGCCCATTCGGGACGAGATTCTGCGGATGGGCGAACCCATGGGACTGAAGGCCGCCGGGGCCAGGACATATTCCACTGTTGCACACGAAAGCGGCTGGTTCCCGTCTCCGCTGCCAGCGATCTATTCGGGGGCATCGACCAGGGCCTTCCGCGAATGGCTCGGCGCCGACAGCTTCATGGCGAACCTGTCGCTTGGGGGATCCTTCGTTTCTGATGACATTGAGGACTATTACCTGACCCCCTACGATCTGGGATACGGCCACATCGTCAAGTTCGACCACGATTTTGTCGGCCGCGAGGCTCTGGAGAAGATCAGGAATGAACCGCACAAGCGAAAGGTCACCTTGCGCTGGTCCAAGGACGATGTGGTTCGCGTGTTCGCATCAATGTTCAACGAGGGGGACCGCTTCAAGTTCCTTGACATGCCGGCCTCCCACTACTGCACATGCCCGTATGATCTGGTCTCCATTGGCGGCCGGCCGGTCGGGATTTCCCACTATCCGGTTTACACGTCGAATGTGCCGGGCTGGATCTCGCTGGCGCTTGTCGATGAGGCGGCAGCCGAACCGGGGACCGAAGTGGAACTGACATGGGGCGAGCCCGGCGGCGGCAGCCGCAAGCCGACGGTCGAACGTCACGTCCAGACGACAATTTCTTGCAAGGTCGAGCCGTGCCCGATCTCGGTGACGGCGCGCGAGACCTACAGGAAATGAACAGAACACGGCTGCATCAACGGCCGGAACCTGGCACGAGGCAGGGGAAGATCAGGCGGAACAACCCAACAGACGGAGGAGAAGATCATGAGCATTGACATACGGTTACTGTCAGGAGCCGCGGCGGTTGCCGCGGGCCTGGCGTTGGCAAGCGCCGCACAGGCGGAAATACTCAGGCTGGTGACCAACTGGGGAACCGGTTCATATTCGGTCGCGCGCACGCTTGGGTTCGTTGAGGAATTCAACAACAGTCAGGCTGCGAAGGATGCCGATCTGCAGATCGTCCATATCGGTGGGCCGGAAGCAATACCGGCAACCGAGCAATTGACCGGCCTATCCAAAGGTGTTTTCGATCTGCTGTTCGGCGCAGCCGGCTACTATGTCGGCGCCGTGCCGGAGGCCCGGGCGCTCTATGGAACCGCAATCACGCCGATGGAGGCGCGGACAACAGGCGCTATCGAACTCCTTGACAAGATCTACTCGGAGAAATCGAACGCAAGAGTGCTTGGCTGGGTCGCAGCTGGAGTGGGATATCACATCTGGTTGCGGGACGAGCCACAACTGGACGAGAACGGACTGCCCGTGCTTGACAACGTCAAGATCAGGTCGTCGGGATTCTACAATCCCTGGCTTCATCACTATGGTGCGACAACCGTTACCGTTCCGGCGCCAGACATCTACAATGCGCTTGAGCGAGGTGTTGTCGACGGGGCCGCGTGGCCCGGACTTGGCATTACCGATTACGGATGGGAGAAGTTCATCGGTTACCGCATTGACCCGCCAGTCTGGCAGTTCGACAATCTTCTCTGGATGAACCAGGACAAGTGGAACAGCCTTTCGGATGAACAGCGTTCAGCGCTCTCCGCAGCGGTTGAGGCCTACGAACCGGTGGCCTACGACTACTATGCCATGCTTGTCGAAGAGGAGCGGGCCGAGGTGGCCGCCGCCGGAGTCCAACCCTATAAACTGACGGCAGAAGCCGAGGCCGCATACGTTGCGCACGCGCGTTCGGTCCACTGGGAGAAGGTCAAGGAAGACGCTCCGGACAACTACGATGCGCTGCGCGCTGCCTTGCCTCCCGAGTGATACGGCGCATCAATGGCGCATCTGATCCGCGCCTATGACTGGATGATCAGGACGCTCGCACTGGTTGCGGGCGTCCTCGTCGCGGCGGTCTTCATTCTGATCGTTGTCGATGTGAGCATGCGAACCGCGGGACTGCGGCCGCCTGTTTTTTCCAGCGCGGTTTCGGAATACTCGCTGATCTACATGACGATGCTGGCGGCCCCGTGGCTGGTTCGCAATCGCGGACATGTCCGGGTCGACAGTTTCCTGGCCATGGCTCCCCCTGCGTGGAGACCAGCCATCGAGAGGGTCCTGATCCTGGTCTGCATTGCGCTCTGCCTCTTGGCCACTTACCTCAGCGCCGAATTTGCAATTGATTTCTGGATGAAGGGCGAGATTGATCTTCGGTCCATCGAGCTGCCCCGGGCGCTGCTGTTCGTTCCTCTGGTTATAGGTTTCCTGCTGTGTGCGGTCGAATTCCTCCGAATGCTGCTCAAGGGTGAAATCCTGACCGCTCCCGACGACGGAAGCCGGACCGAGCCGGCGGTCAAGCTGTAATGCTTCCCATTCGAGTTAGGTTCCAGAATGCCTGAATGGTATGTATCCGGCGGACTGGCCCTGGGCGCCATCCTGGTGCTCATGTTCCTGTCGATGCCGGTGGCATTCGCGTTTCTGCTGGTGAGCTTCGGGGGCATGTACTGGCTTGCCGGCACGGCCGGCATGAGCCAGGTGGCGGCCAACGCCAGCGTGGCTGTCACGCATTTTGTCTTTTTGCCGATCCCCCTCTTCCTTCTCATGGGGGAGTTGTTCTTTAATGCCGGTGTTGCCCGGAAGGTCTTCGATGCCGTGGACCTGCTGGTTGGCCGCATGCGGGGCCGATTGTCCTATGTGACGATATTCGGCGGGACGACATTTGCGGCGCTGACCGGCACTTCGATGGGGAACACGGCCATGCTCGGCTCGCTGTTGGTGCCGGAAATGACACGGCGCGGCTACAAGAAGCACATGTCCATGGGCCCCATTCTCGGAGTTGGTGGCCTCGCGATCCTGATACCGCCTTCCGGCCTGGCAGTCCTGCTTGGCAGCCTGGCCAAGATCGACATTGGCCGTCTTCTCATCGCCGGTGTGGTGCCAGGGCTGGTGCTGGCGGCGCTCTACCTGGTGCTGATCTTCGGGTTGATCAGGCTTGATCCTTCAAGCGTGCCCGAGGACGATCCCAAGGATCACTCCCTTGCCGAAAAACTCCTGGTCGTCGTCACACATATTCTGCCGCTTTCCGTGATCATCTTCATGGTCATCGGCTTGATCCTGCTCGGTGTCGCCACCCCGACTGAATCGGCTGCATTCGGCGTACTCGGGGTGCTGATCGTCGCCTACTTCTTCGGCGGGCTGACCTTTGACGCCATCGTCAAGTCGCTGCAGGGAACAGTGAAGGTCACCGCGATGATCTTGCTGATAGTTGCTGCATCCTCGACATTTTCGCAGGTCCTGGCGTTTTCGGGAGCGACCTCTGGCATGATCCGGGCAGTCAATGCCGTGGAGTTCTCGCCACTGATGGTGATCATGGTCATGTTCGCGATCCTGTTGTTCATGGGGATGTTCATGGACCAGGCATCAATCATGATGATCTCGATTCCGATATTCTTCCCGATTGCCGACGCCCAGGGGTTCGACCCGATCTGGTTTGGAATTGTCATGCTGCTGGCGCTGGAGATGAGTGGCGTTACCCCGCCATTCGGACTGAACCTGTTCATCATGATGGGCGTGGCGCCGAAGGGCACTCGAATGATCGAGGTTGCAAAGGCAGCACTACCCTATCTCGGTTGCGGCCTGATCCTGTTCTTCCTGTTGGTGGCTGAACCGGATGTCGCCCTCTTCCTTCCGTCTCTCATGGGGCGGTAGCCTCTCGTGCCGCTGATCCTTTACCACCACAATTCATCCGTCTGCGCAGCCAAGGTGCGCGTGGCGTTTGCGGAGAAAGGGCTGGAATGGGAAAGCCGTCTTATGCGGCTTGATGGGGATCAGTTTGAGGAGGAATACCTGAAGCTCAATCCGTTGGCAGTGGTTCCGACCCTCGTTCACAATGACCGGTCGATCATCGAATCCAATGTCATCCTGGAATACTTGGAGGATGCCTTTCCGGAACTGCCGCTGAGGCCGAAGTCACCCTTCGACCGGGCCGAGGCACGGCGGCTCATGATGCGGCTAGATGATGATGCTTCCGGGATCCACCATGCCGCGTCGGTTGCCACCTATGCGATTGCATATCGCCACCACCTCATTGAGCGGGCAGGCAGCATGGATCGCGCTGCCCTTGCTGATACCGTCCGGGAGTCAATGAACCCGAAGAGCAGGGAGTGGCTGGAAGACGCGGTGTTTACTGGCGTCGCATCCCCGTCTTTCCGCAGGGCGTTGTTCCGGTTCGACCGGCTGATGGCCGGATTCGAGGAACGGCTTTGCAGGACTGACTGGCTGGCAGGAGGGTCATTCTCGATCGCCGATGTAGCGTACATGCCCTACATGATCCGGCTTGAACTGCTCCAGCTCGACATTCTCTGGAGCGATCGCCCCGCGGTTGCATCCTGGTACGACCGGCTGAAGAGCAGGAGCAGTTTTGCCGCCGTCATGGACTGGTACGACCCGCGAAACATCGAGACCTTGACCGGGCGTGGAGATGATGAACGCCAGGCTGTCGAGCAGATCCTGTCTGGAGAACCACCTGAATGACTGATGGGTATTTTCTGGATCCTGCGGCACCCGAGACGGTGGCTCTGCAAGCGGATTATGCGAGGCGGTCGAAGTACGCTTCGTCATTTCCAAATGCGCAGTTGGATATTGCCTATGGGATCCATCCACGCAACGCGCTTGATGTCTTCAGCGCCGGGACGGAGGCTCCGGTCATCGTGTTCATTCATGGAGGTTACTGGCAGGCCGGGTCAAAGGACGTCAGGCGGTTTCCGGCAGCCGAATGGAACCGCCGCGGTGTTTCCTGGGTAGCCATCAACTACCGTCTGCTTCCCGAATACAACCTGGCCGATGCCGTCGCTGATGCCCGTAACGCAGTTGACTGGCTTGCGGTCCATGGTTCTGAAGTCGGTCTGGATCCGAACCAGTTGCACCTCACCGGGAATTCGGCAGGCGCGCATCTTGCGGCAATGGTGGCCGGACGGGAATTGGGAGGCAGCGGGGGATCGCCGCCAGTCAGGTCACTTTCGGTGATCAGCGGCGTATTCGATCTTGATCCGTTGTTGCGTTCCTGCGTCAATGACAACCTCGGGCTGACATCCTGGGAAGCGCAAGCCTTGAGTCCGGTGCATCGACCTCCGCCACCGGAGATTCCCGTGTTGGTCGGCTACGGAGGCGACGAGACTGAGGAATTTGCCTTCCAGTCGCACCACTACGCCCAAGTCTGCAGGAGAAACGGCAACAGTGTGACTCTCTTCAATAGCCCCGGTGCCGGACATATCGGCATTATCGGCGAGTATGGCGAGCCCGGAAAACCGCTCTTCCGGAAGATGGAACAGCTGATCGGCATCTGACAGCCAGCATCAGTCATCACGGTTTCATGAGTCGCCAGTTGGTGGGTTTGGCCCAGGTCGTTTGCAGTGTTGCTGGACAACGCGGTGAGTTTGCGCCCGGCAATTGAGGTTGGTTAGGCGAGGCATCTGGAACCCTGTTTTTGTACTTGCCGGAGCGCATTCGCATCAGTTCGGCATACAATGCATTATTCTCATGCCATGGCAGGCCAGCTTCATGCTCATCGAACCCCGGCTGCTCGCCAGTTTTCTGCCGGTCTCCGTTCACGCAAACAGAGTCTGTTCAAACCTGCTTCGTATTGGCGTTCCAGCCGGCCCGAACATGGTACAGTCCGGTTTCTTCAATGACATCAGCTCTTGCGGAACTTTTACCAATGGGGGGCTAGAGGTGAGAATTTCAATCCGATTGCGAGAGGCCCTTTGCGGCCAATATCTTATGCGTTTGGCCCCAAGAACCCGGATTCCAAGGCGGTTGCCTCCATCGTAAACTGCTGCATGGTTCAGCTATCAGAAGTTCAGATGCAGGCCTGCCCCAATGCGGGTAACGCGGTCGATGGCATCAACGTGCTCACCCCTCAGTGAGGCAATGAGGCCGCCCGGCAGCGCAAATTCCACACCGGCTCCGTAATCAGGTCCTTCCTCTTCGCCTGTTGCCAGCCTCGCATCGGCAGAGAGCGTCATAAGGCCCTCCATCAGCCCGAAACCGTAGCCGGCACGCGCTGCCAGAAAGCCAAGCGTCGATGCTGGTCCTCGGGCGTCACTCTCAAACAGTTTGTCGTCTGACAGGCGGCCCTCACGTTGCAAACCCCATTCTTGACGAAGCGAAGCAGACCAGCCTTGGCCTTGGGAGTCCGGGGCAAGCCGCACACCAATGCTGGCTCCCCACTCCCGCTGATTGCTATCCGAGTGCGTTGCCAGCCAACGGGCGCTGGCATTCAGGCTCAAACGGGAGTCCGGCGAATGCAAGCCGAAACCGCCGCCAACTTCAACGCCCTTGCCCGTGACACCGTCGCCGCCATCCCAGCGCAAAGTCACTGAACCGCGTGGTGCAAGAATCCAACCCGAGTCAAGCGTAACCCCGGAATGGGCAGCTTCCACGCCGCCACTCGCTCGCCAGTTCTTGATTGAAAGGCCTCCGATCGCTGTTGTTCCGTCTCCATCGGTCTTGAGCCGGATTATTTCCGCCTTGACCGGAACAGACAATGTCATCTGCCCCTCCTGCGCCACAGCCCAGCGGGCGCCGACCGATGTGGCCGTCATCGACAAACCGGCCCTCTCAACTTCACCGTCATCGGAATAATGCTCCGCATCACCGCGGCCGATGCCAAGCACGATTTGTACCGTTCCGTTACCGCTTGGCATGGCCATCTGCATGAATGGCCAGGCGGCCATGAGCGAGGTTTTGACATGGCTGCCCACTTCTTCCGTAACAAGATCGGTTTTGCTACGGCTGCTCGACACGGCAAATCCTGCAATCAGGCTTTCGTTCGCCCTGGTATCAAATCCCAGCACCGCCGACTTGACAGAGCCGTCCCAGCTGTCGCGCCCTGCTTTACCTTCGAAACTCCGAAAGTCACCGCGGCCCCAGATGGCCCAGCCACTTTCGCTGCTATCCTCTTCACTCAACGACAGCGTGAAGGCGCTGCCACCCAGCAATTCGGCATCGCCGACGGGGCGGTTGAGGGGTTCGGAAGTCCGGTTGCCGGACCACCAGCCATCCGTTTCCTGACCAACTGTTGAGTTTCTCGCCGATCCGGTAGCGTCTACCGTCTGTCCGCCCAGCACAAAGGTGCTTGTTCCCGGCGATGATTGCAGACGCAAGTCGATGATGTTCGACACCCCCGCAAGCGTGGCTTGTCCTTCCGCTGCCAGTGAGCGTGTCAATATCTGCTTCTGCGTCTCCACCGACGGGCCCATCGGCTCCATCAAGAGCTCAATTGTTGCCCAATTCGATTCTGCGACTACGAGGGTATCATTCACTGCGCGAATACGGAAGCTATAGGTGACCCCATCCGTCAATTGTTGCACCGTATGCTGCCGCGTTTGCGCGTTGCTACCCGGAATATCTTCCCATTTTGCATCGGCGTCCTCCTCGCCCTCGCGCTGCAGGTATTGCCATTTGGTGATGTTGTCGCCTCCGGCATGCGTCCATGTCAGGACAACGGATTGTTCGGTCGCTGTCGCTGTCAGTGCTGCCGGTCCCAAGAGACTTACCGTAGCCTCGTCTGATTCTGCGCCACTGCCGGTATCATTCACAGCGCGAATACGGAAGCTATAGGTGACCTCATCCGTCAATTGTTGCACCGTATGCTGCCGCGTTTCCGCGTTGCTGCCCGCAATATCTTCCCATTCTGCATCGGCGTCCTCCTCGCCTTCGCGCTGCAGGTATTGCCATTTGGTGATGCTGTCGTCTCCGGCATGTGTCCATGTCAGGACAACGGATTGTACGGCCGCTGTCGCTGTCAGTTCTGCCGGTCCTAAGGGTCTTACCCTAGCTTCTTCTGAGGCCGTACCCGTCCCGAGGATGTTCTCTGCCCTGATCCTGAAAGTGTATGTCTCTCCGTTGGTTAGGCCTTCAAACGTGTGGCTGGTAGTGGCTGCGTTGCTGCCCTCAATGTCCTGCCATTCGCCATACTCGCCGTCCGAAACTCTTTGCTGGAACTGATACTTTCGGATCGTGCGGTCGTTTGGGTCTGTCCAGTTGAGTGTAATTTGCTCGTCACCCTGGTCAGCCGTGAGATTTTTGGGCTCGGCCGGTTTTCCGGAAACTGAAGCGAAAACGAGCTTTTGTGTGCCATATAAGATCTCGACATGAAAATCGTCGTCATTCAATAGTGTCTTCAAGGACCTGGTACTCGTCACTTGCGTGCCATTTGGAATATTGACCATTTGTCCTCGAATAAATCGGTTGCTGAACCCAATGTCTTTGTCACTCTGATAGTTTATTCTGAAGTCGTCATTGCTACGTATTCCACTAGTCCTGCGGCGGTTTCCAGTATAGCTATCGTCGCCAATTACCTCGACAGTCAGATTATCGTTTCTGTAATCGGTCATACGTCCTTTGGTGCCCAATCCCCAATACAGACCTTCACTGGATCTATATCCCATCATTAAATGTCTGAATGTGTATTTTTCATTTCCAGGTTTCACCAACGAACGATAGCCCGTAAGATCAAAGCTGCCATGAGCTTCGATTTTCGAGCCACTTCCGGAGTTATAGAACCAGACATAGACATCGGCCTGGGCATTCGGAGACAGGGAAATCGACGCTACGATGCAGGCCGCTGCCAGGATACTGGCGCGTGTCGAGTCTCCCCGCTTCTCTGGTCTTACAGTTGTTGAACGGGAAGACGGGTAAACCGTCAACGTTATTACAGCAAGTGCGGAGGTCAACCGGCCCGCAGCCAAGCGCAAGGAGTGGACGCACGAGGCGAATTCTGAGGCAGCGGAGTAGGATAGCCGCCAAGTATCTGTCATGTTCATGGCGCGAGACGCCCGGTCTTATTGTTTTGCGTTCATTTGTGGGAATTGAGATCGGCGCAGCGAATCTCCAACCCCCCTTTTGGCCAACTGTTTACTTCAATGGCTGTTCTCACTCAATGCCTATAGGCCAGTAGAGCAGATGGCCGGCAGGCATCGTCACCAGCCTTGGACAGTGGCGGGCACATGGAATGCGCTGCACCTTCAGATCCTCCCGGCGGCGGGCTGACGTGATGCCGAGCAGCCACTGCAATGTCCGACTTGTTCTTCCAAACATGAGGCATTTGGAGACACCGAGATCCCGCATCCTGCTTGCCGTTTGTTGATCGTGTAGATGCATGATGTGGAGTTGTACCGGGCGAATTCGATTTGGCACAACGGGCGCGGCATCCGCCGCATGAACCTCCAGGGAGCATTCAAAGTCGACCGGGCTTCAGTTCAGGGGACGGCATTGAGGCGAGCGTTCTTGTTCGCATTCCGCAAGGGTTGCGCCGAAGTCCGGCCACGTCACGAAGATCAGGTGCCCCTCCAAGGGTCGCCGTTCTGCCGGCTTCGGAAGCGGGTTGGGAGTCTCAATCAATCCAACAGGTGATGGAGTTTGCCGGATCGTTCGACGCATCCGAAAGTCTCACCAGTCTCCGTTCACGCAGCACGGCACCTTTCAAACCTGCTACAATTGGCGTTCCAGTCGACATGAGCACAATACCGTCCGGATTCCTCCATGAGGCCAACTCCTGCGGAAATTGCATCAAGTGGACTGAGTCCCAGGATTGCAGTCCGCCTGCGACACAGGACCATTGCGGCCAAAATTTCATGCGTTGGCGCCACAAGAACCTAGAATTCATGCCCGTTGCCTGAACCAAAAAACTGTTGCATGGTTCAGCCATCAAAAGCTCAGATGCAGGCCTGCCCCAATGCGGGTATCGGGGTCGATGGCGTCAACATGCTCTCCCCTCAGCGTGGCCGACAAACCGCCCGGTAGAGCAAACTCCATTCCGGCTCCATAATGCGGTACTTCTTCATCGCCCGTTGCCAGTCTCGCATCGGCAGAGAGTGTCATCAGTCCCTCCATCAACCCGAAACCGTAACCGGCACGCGCTGCCAGAGAACCAAGCGTCGATGCTGGTCCGCCAGTGCTACTCTCAAACAGAGTGTCGTCTGACAGCACACCCTCCTGCTGCAACCCCCATTCCTGGCGAAGAGAAGCCGACCAGCCATGGCCTCTGGCGTCCGGAGCAATCTGCACACCGACGCTCGCTCCCCACTCCTTCTGATTGCTATCCGAGTGTGTTGCCAGCCAGCGCCCACTGGCATTCAGGCTCACACGGGAGTCCGGCGCATGCAGGCTGAACCCGCCGCCTACTTCAATGCCCTTGCCCGTGACACCGTCGCCGCCATCCCAGCGGAACGACACCGAACCGCGTGGCGTCAGAACCCAGCTGGAGTCCAGCGAAACCCCGGAGTGGGCAGCTTCCACACCGCCACTTGCTCGCCAACTCTTGATCGAAAGGCCGCTGATCGCCGTGGTTCCGTCCCCATCGGTCTTGAGTTGGACCACTTCCGCCTTGACTGGCACCGACAGCGCCATCTGGCCTTGCTGTGCCACCGCCCAACGGGCGCCGATAGATGCAGCCGTCATTGACAGGCCGGCACTCTCGGCATCGCCATCCTCCGACTGATGCTCAGCATCACCGCTGCCGATGCCGAGCACGACCTGGACCGTTCCAGTACCGCTTGGCAAGGCCATCTGCATGTATGGCCAGGCGGCTGTCAGCGAGGTTTCGACACGGCTGCCGACCTCTTCCGTGACAAGATCCATCTTGCTACGGCTGCTTGACACCGCCAAGCCTGCAAGCAGGTTTCCGTTCGTCCGGGTGTCGAATCCCAGCACCGCCGATTTGACAGAGCCGTCCCAGCTGTCTTCGCCGGATTTCCCTTCGAAACGTTGCAGGTCGCCATGGCCCCAGATGGTCCAGCCCCTGTCGCTGCCATTATCTTCACTCAACGAGAGCGTGAAGGCGCTGCCGTCAAGCAAATCGGCATCGCCGACTGGACGGTTGAAGGTCTCCGGGTTTTGGCTGCCCGACCACCAGCCGTCCGTTTCCCGGCCGGTTGCCGGGTTCATTGACGATCCAGTGGCGGCAACCGTCTGTCCACCCAGCACCAAGGCGCTAGTTCCCGGCGTTGATTGGAGACGCTGGTCGATGACATTCGTCACGCCCGCAAGCGTAGCCTGCCCCTCCGCCGCCAGCGACCGCGTCAACACCCGCTTTTCCATTTCCACCGTAGGCCCCGAAGGCTCCGGCTCCGTCGGCTCCGGCTCGGGTGCCTTGGGAGTGACTGTTTCTGTGTTGGACACTAACCCATCGCCGATGGCGTTAACCGCACGGATACGGAAGCCATAGGCAACCTCACTGGACAGGCCGTCAATCGTATGACTGCGCGTTGTGGCATCGCTGGGGTCGATTGCGGTCCACTCATCGCCAAAGGCTGCGTCGCCCTCGCGCTGCTGGAGTTGCCATCCGGTAATGCTGGGGTCGTCAGCAAACGTCCACGAGAGGACAACCTGACCTGCCTCTTCGGTCGAAACTGCGCTCAGTTCCGCTGCCTTCGGAAGTCCTTCAGGCAATGGTGTCGCCTCGGCATCATCGGATTCAGTGCCAGCACCGATGAAATTCACGGCACGAATCCTGAAGGTGTAGCTGTCAAAGTTGGTCAGCCCTTCGACAGTGTGGCTGGTGGTGGTTGCGCCGCTGCCGTCAATGGGCTCCCACTCGCCATATTCCCCGTCCCCGGATTTCTGCTGGATTTCATAATTCGTGATGCTGCTCATATTCGGGTCTGACCAGTTCAGCGTTACCTGGCCGTCTTCCGGGGTTGCCTCGAAATCTTTCGGCATGATCGGTGCAGTCCCCGATGTCGTAAAGATTACCTTCTGACCGTCGTTCAACCCAAGTTCGATGTGAAATTCGTTGTCGCCCAACACGTTGCTCAGCGTGTCGTCAAACGTGACCTTCTTGACACCGAAATCAACTTCTCCACTGGAAACAGAATTTTTGTCGACGTACACTGCCCTTGAGGTGCCATCCCCAAGGTAGAAATAGAAATTTGCGCTGTAGGTATTCCCTATATCGACAGTACGCTTGCCACCGTAAGTGGAAAAACCGGAAACCGTCCATTGAGGCGCATTATAGCCTTTCACTGTTGTCGAACTGGAGATACCAAATTCCCAAAATTGTCCGCTGATATTATGCGTGTATTTTGATGCGTTAATCCTGACTGTACGTGTGGCTGATTCCGACAAGTCTACCCGAGTGCTATATGTCGAGACGTCAAAGCTACCAGAGGGGGTTACAGTGGAATTCTCTCCATCATCGGAAAAAGTAAAGACCAACGTGCCAGCACCAACGGTCTGCGTACCACCAAACATCACTGCTGCACCAATCAGCAAAGCTGAGCCAGTTATGGAGATATGCTTGGTAGCCCGGCCTGCGGTTCCCCAGTTGGTACACCAACTGCCATTCAGGCCTCTCGGGGCCTCAACGGTCGCGCGAGGACAGGGGGGGGGTAAACCATGAACATTCTTCGGGAAAGTACGGATTTCAGCCGATCCACAACCAAGCGCCGGGAGCAAGCGCACAAGGCGGAAATGGAGGCGCCAGTGCGGATTGGCTTGAGAGTGTCTGTCATGTTCATGATGTGAAAGCCCCAGTCATGCAAGCGTCTATTTGCGGACATCAAGCTCAGCATTGCCGAGCACCAACCTCCCTTTGGTGAACAGTTTACTTCAAAGACTACTTCAACTCAATACTGAGAGCCGGGGAGCCAGGGAGTCCGAGGCCTTCGCCGACCACCCTGAGTCGTCACGCGTACAAGGAGGGTACTGCATCCCTCAAGCTCTTTTCGGTCATTCCCAGAGTGCTCTGCAATTCGGTTTTGGCTCAACAGGAGCGGTATTGGACGCATGGACCTCCAGGGAGTATTCAAATTCTACCGGTCCGCGGTTCAGGACGCAGCATTGCGGTCGGCGCTCTTGTTCCAATTCCGCAAGGGTTGCGCCGGGTGCTGCCGTGAGGGCAAGGCGGCACGGCGATGGAGGTGCCGAATTCCGACTACATCATGAATAGTGGGCGCCAGTCTGCAATTCCTTTTGCTGCCAGATCCGGGAGCAGGCCGGTAATCGCATTCAGTCCAATAGTTGCTGGAGCCTGATGGATTGCTCGGCGAATTTGCCCGGATTGATTTTTCGCAGTTTATCAAGGTTACGCAGTTTCCAGCGAAGCCCGGGGAACCGGTCCAAATCCGGAATACCCAGCAGTTCCCAATCAGGCTCTGCGGCAACCAGCGTCAACAGGAAGTTCCGCTCATCGTCGGTAAGACCAAGCTGAAGTTCTCGCATCATTCGCAGACGCGCACCAAGAAGTGCTTCAAGGTCCACTGGTTCAACCGTCGTACCTGCGAAGCCATGTTCGAAATCATGACGGATGTCGCGCGGCGAAGGGAAGAGAACCTCGTGGATGGGCCTGTTGTTGCTCGCCAGATACACGATGAAGGCGCGCCGAATGCCGTCGGTGATCCCTTCATGTGAGAAGAGCTGCATGACATCGAACAGGTCGCGAGGGTATTGCCTGTCCATGGCGGCAACCAGCTTGCTGGCATAAGTATCCTCGAATGATGCAATCGGGATCTTGATGTCGGCTTGCAGCATCTCCTGCGCCGGCTGCGGCATGGATGCAATTTGCGGTGGGTGGACCATCCCGCGCATGACAGTGTTCACTTCAACTTTGACCTCAAGGTTGCGCTGACGCACGAACAGCTTGGTCTCACCCATGTCCGGTGTGACAGGAGTGTGAGTCTCCAGGCCCTGCCTCTTGAGCCGTGTCGCGGATTGTCGGATGGCCGCATTGATGCGCTGCAACGCCTCCTGCCGCGGCAAGCTGTAGTCGGTAAACGCAAGATCAAGATCCAGCGAGAGCCGCGGAATGTCGCGCCAGAAAAGGTTGATTGCCGTTCCGCCTTTGAGTGCAAAGGTGCTGTCCATGAGTACAAGAGGCGCAACCTGGACCAACAGCCGTGCGCCCTCAAGATAAACCGGATTCATGGTTTCAGCACCAGAACACTATCAGCCAAGCGCGACACCCAGGGGCGGCTGCTTCCCTTTGGTAGTTGAGCCGTGTCGTGCCTGGCGGCCCAGGCCACGGAGAGTTCGCTGCCCAGATTGAGGCAGAGGCGCACTTTCTTGATGCTCCTGCATTTGCTTGGCAATTCGCGCAGCACATTGGTCCACAGGGTAAAGGTGCCTTCCATGATTTCGCGGGCTTCCTGCAGCGGCTGCCTTGTTCCGACCTCGCTCAGCATCTCCAGCAGGGCTCGCTCGGGCGCCGAGACGAGCGGTGCGTTTCGGTCCTTCTCGCAGGACCATACGTGAAGCAGGGCCTCGGGCTCTTCTGCGAATATCCGTCTGCGGCGGTACTCCGAAGGAAACCGGCCGGCAAACCATTCCGGAAGGCGGTTCCATGACCATCCGTAGAGCCGGAGGATGGACCGCGCCGGCACTTGATGACGGATGACATGCCCATCGAGTTCAGATTTGCCGCCGACACGGAGTCCCTTGAAACTCCTTTGGAGCAGCGCTGGACTGGGGTGCACCGCCAGTGGGTGGCCGGAATGGCAATAAACACGGCGCGCGAGCCGTAGGAGCCATCCCGCCCGAACAAAATACACAGCAAGATCCGCCGAGATTCCGATAGCAGTGAGGCCCTGTGCTGACAGAGGTGTTCCGGACGAGATGTTCGTACACGGCACCGTTTGTTTGCCGTTATCGTAGCCATGTTACGGTCAAAGGCACATTGAACTGTTCTGCAAGGCGTTCAAATCTGGTCTGGAGGCGCATGCCTTCCACTGGCCAGTCATGTTTGCCAAGCAGAACCGTGTGGAAAAACTGATTTGCTTCGCCAAAGGTCAGCCAAGCCCGCCGGGGAATTCAGGGTCAGGCTGCTCCGGCCGGCTCCAGGTCCGCGGCTGCCGAAGCAGGCAGGCTGCAGCCGAATGAAGACAGGCCTGGTAGCCCATTGCGGTATGGTGATGGTGGCAGGTTGTTGCCAGCGTCCTGGTGCGCGCTAAACCGGAGCCGTATGCGCTTCTTGCGAATACTGCCAGGTGCCCGCTGGCCTCAAATGAAGTGCGGCACTTCCTTCTGGGTAGGCCCGACCGAATAGCGAGGCACTGGCCGGTCCTTGCCCCAGCGATCCTCCTCCGCCGGTTCAAATACCACGCGATGATCAAGGCGGCGGCCAAGAACCGGGTCATGAAGGACTGCGTTTCTGGTATCCTCCCCGTGGGTCTGCACCAGCATCAGGCCGCGCCCCAGCGCATCGCCTGTACCGCCGGCATTGGCGATCATCGTTGCCGGCAACTGCAGATTGTCCAATTGGGTCCCATTGAGCTCGACCTGCTGGATGTGCGGCTCAATGTTTGCGAGCCGCCAGGCCTTGCGGGCGACTACAACCGGTCCCGATGCCAGCACGAGTGCAGGCAGGATGATGGCTCCCCCGCCCAAGGCCATGATCGCAAATGCTGCCCTTGCGGCGTCACCGCTCCCGACCTGCCGCCAGATGCCGTGGGTGACGTGGTCAACCGATGCCTGCGCAGCATCAACGAAGAGTTGGTCGACCATGATGTCCGGCGAAGTGATGTTGCCTTCGGGGCCGGTGATGTGCGGTTTCAGCAGAAAGAACGACATGTCAGACCTCTCGCCCGTGTTCAGACCGGCGCCCAGCCGATCATGCGGATTTCGCCAAGTTCCCGATGCATCTTCTGCCAGCTCTGCCCGCCATCGATGCTCTTGAAGATTTGCCCGAAAATCGTGGCAGCGTATAGCAGGCTGGTATCGGCGGCGTTGGTGCCGATCGTCCAGATCGTCGTGTTTGCCGCGTGAGACATTTCGCATTTCGACCAGTTGGCGCCGAAGTCCCGGGACAGCAGCAATTCACCTTGTTCTCCCGACGGCTTGTCACCGACAGAGGCAATGACGGTGTCGCTGTTCTCGGCCGGTTGCTTCAGGCTGCGAAAATAGTCCCACTTCGCCTCCGGAATCGTGAGTTGTTCCCAGGTAGCTCCATTGTCCTCGGAGCGGTGGACGCCATCCTCGGTCGAGCAGAGAATGACACGCCGTCCATCGTCGTAATCGCGGAAGACCAGATCGTGCGTATCATTGTCGTGAAGTCCGCGGATGATGATTTCCCAGGTTCGTCCCCGGTCAGTAGAGCGGAACACACCGTCGATTTCCACGGTTATCCAGATGGTGTCTTCGTCCACAGGGTCGAAGTGAATCGAGGTTACGCGGGAGGTGTTGATGAACCAGCATTCGGTTGACGCATCCAGGTTCGCCCGCGTCCAGTTTTCGCCATTATCTTCGCTCAGGAAGATCTCTGCTGGCCGCGTGCCACAAACGATGAAATTGGGATCTGCAGGCGACTGTGCAATCTTCAGGATGTGCAAGCCGTCCATCGGAGACGGCACATGGTCGAAGCGCCCGGTCTCTTCCGTGTAGCGGTAGAGGCCCTGGTCGGTGCCTGCGAGAACTTCTCCGGGGCGGTCAGGATGGGCATACACGGCCCATGCCCTTGCCTCGTTGTAAAACCCACCAGTGGGTGTTGGCAGCCGGTTCCAGCTCACTCCTTCGTCGTCGCTGAACCAAACGCTTTGCATGGTCGCAGCGAAAGCCTTGTATTTCATGGGCGCATTCCCGCCGACAGAACTGTGTCCGGCGATATGCCGGCACCTCACATCCTGCCCACTATCATCCCACTAGTGAGAATGTCAATCTGTTTGTGTTGATTTGACCGGCATTGCAGTAGGCATTCCCCAGCGATTTGAGGAGTTATGGCCGGGTTGCATGTAAATCTGGGATGGGAATGGCGGGCACCGAACCGCCATCGCATTCGGTCCGGGCGATCCTCCTTCCAAGGAGCGTGCCACTACTCTCTTTGAAAATACAGCTCTTTAGGTGTCAAGAACGCTCAAGCAAGGCAAATCCTAAAGAGCAAACGGTATGGTTCCTTTTTCACGTCCGGGCAGACAGGTGGGGACTCGATCAAGCAGCGGCTCCTTTGCTGCATTGCCGGCAATCGGCGAGGACGGCTGCCCATCGGTCATAAGGGCGCCGTTTTGATGATTGCCACATAACAACCGAAGGCGGCTTGCCTACGAAGCCGGCATTGGCGGGAATGCCCCCCCACCCGGCCCACTTGCGACCGGCAGGCAGCTTGAACAACTGGCACCCTTCCACCAATCCCGTGGCGATTGAAGCTGCACACTGATGCCTCGGGCTTGAATTGAACAGTCTATTCTGACGAGGCTCAGAGTTGCTGGCGGGCTTCGGGAAGCAATCAACGCCGGAGAAGAATCCGGCAATCGCGATGCCATGCTTTGGAGTCTCTCTCGGCAAGCTCCAGAAAGCGCACTGGATCAATCCCTGCTCAGGAAAATCTGCCCGGGGAATATGGGGTGACGTCCAGTCCCGGGTCGGCCCCCGTTGCCAGTGCCGCCACAGCGCGCCCGGTCTTGGGGCCGCCGGTTAGGCCGATATGGTGGTGGCCAAATGCGGCAAAGACCCTCGTTGAGCCGATTTCACCGATCAATGGCAGGCTGTCGCTTGGTGCCGGCCGGTGGCCAGACCACTCTTCGACGTCTTCCCAGGTCAATCCCGGGAAGGTCTCGGCCACTTTTTTCCGGATCAGCGCAACAGGAGCCTTCGATGGCGGTTCGTCAAGACCGCCAAACTCCAGTACTCCGGCGCAACGCAGTCCGGCCTCCATTGGAGTTGCTACGAACTTCCCGGAGGCAACCATGACGGGAAAAGGCAGCTTGATCGACGGCGAGCGGAACAGCACATGATATCCACGCTCTGATTGAAGGGGCACGCGCAGCCCGAGCCTTTTCATGAACGGGCCAGACCAGACACCCGCTGCAACAATTGCTGCCGTGCAGTCGAAGCGTCCTTCACTGGTTTCTATGGCGCTTACGCACCCTCCTGTCAGATCAAGATCATGCACATCCGCCATTACCAGAGTTCCGCCCGCAGCCTCGAATGTCCTGGCGAGGTCTTTGACGTAGCTGCCCGGGTCCAGGACGAAACCGTGGTCATGCATGACGGCGAGGAGCTTAACGCCGCTGCTGATTTCGGGGATCATCTCATGCACTGCCGCGCCCTCAATCACCTCGGGCGAGAACCCCGCCTGGCGGCGCAGCGACCAGACATATCCTTCCTTTTCGAAATCGTCCCTTGAGTTGTATGCGAATACATAGCTTGCATCGCGCAGCCACTTTGCCGCGGCTGTATTGCCGGCAAGGTCCATGTGCTGGTCTACAGTGTCGGACACGATCCCGGCCAGGCCGCGGGCAATGCGCCGCGTGTCCTTGTCGTTTGCGTTGAGGAGGTATCGGACCAGCCATGGAGCCACGGAAGGCAGTTTTCTCCAGACAACGAAGAGCGGGAAGTCGGGATCCAACGCGTAGCGCGGCGCTTTCATCGCCAATCCCGGACCGGTGACTGGCGTAACCGAGCAGGCCGCAAGCACTCCCGCATTGCCGAACGAAGCCCCTTCGCCCGGCGGTTTGCGGTCGATCAGAACCACATCGACACCCGCTCTCTGGAGCCAGATCGCCGCCGCCACACCGACTATGCCGGCGCCAACGACCGCAATCCTCTCCTTACCATTATCGTCCATCGTCAATTGCGCTCCGGCTTGATTGCACCATGCGTCATCCCATCCATTTGCGCACCGGGGCCTCTGCCTCTTCCAGAGGTTGGCACGCAATGTCGATGAGTGCAGGCGCATCAATCATGGCCGCAGCCTTCACCGTATCGTGCAGGTCGGCCGGGTCTGTGACCCTGAAGGTGTTCTTTATGTATGCCGAGGCTACCCGGGCATGATCCGTGCCGCCGAAATCGACATTGTGGTAACGAGCGCCAAAGTCCGCCTTCTGACTGGCCTTGATCCATCCAAATGCCGAGTTCGAGAGTACAAGCATGAGGATCGGGGCATCCAGTCTGGCAACGGTTTCAAGTTCGCCGACTGTAAACCCGAAGGATCCGTCGCCCATGACTGCCACGGTCTTTGAATCGGGCCTGCCGAACCAGGCGCCAAGTGCCGCACCAAGTGAATATCCCAAGGCGCCATGCGCCCGATTGGTGATGAAATGCCTGCCTGGCTGCTGCAGAACAAAATATGCCGAGAGGTAAGGACAGGGCGTCCCCGGATCTGCGACGACTGTTGCATCTGGGGGCAAGGCATCCTGCAGTGCGTCGACTACAAGTTCAGGACGAATGGGCGGCTGCCGGCTTTCCCAGACAAGCTGAGTGAAATTCGCAAACTTGCGGTCCCGTCTCTCCTTGACGAGTTCGGAGCCACCGAACAACTTCTCAAGTTCCGGGTTCTGGTCCAACCGTTCATTGAAAGCGGCCAGCGTCAGTTTAAGGTCGGCAACGATCCCGGTTTCAACGTTATAGTTGGCGCCGACCACCATCGGATCGCTGTCGATCTGGATCACCCGGGTATCGCGTGCCGGAGCCTCCCAGCGCGCCGTCGTGGTCGAGCCGGCGCGACAGCCGAGGAAGATGATCAGATCCGCATCGCTTACAAGTTCCCAAGTCTCGTCTGTACCACCGTTCGAGCCAACGACACCGATACAGTTGGGGTGTTGTTCCGACAGGCTGCCTTGACCGGAAATCGAGGTGGCAACTGCGATATCGAGCCTCGAGGCAAGCCTCTCCAGATCATCGCATGCGCCTGATATGACGACGCCCCCGCCGCAGATGAACAGTGGCCTGCTGGCTGACAGGATGGCGTCAAGCGCTTGATCCACGAGTTTCTGTTCAGGAGCAGCTGGCCATGCCGGGTAGCCCTTATGCCGTGGATCGGCCCAGATGTCGGCCGGGTCAACCTCGCCATATTGTATGTCGTAGGGAATGCCGAGATGGGCCGAGCCAGGCCGCCCGGTAGTCGCAGCGCGGAAGGCTGCGCGGACCATGCGCGGAATATGGTCTGCTGTCCGGACCACCGTGTTCCATTTGGTGAGGGGCCGCATCAGCGCCTCCTGGTCGACCTCCGTCAAAGGGTACTTGCCGTAGGAGGCAACGGAGATGTCGGAGGTGATAGCGATCACGGCAGAAGATGACTCGTTTGCCTCAACCAGTCCTGGCAGAATGTATGTGGCTCCTCCGCCAGATGGGCCTTCGCAAATCCCGACCCGCCTTGTCACCCTCGAATAGCCGTCTGCCATGTATGCCGCGGTTCTTTCATCCCGCACCAGCACATGGGTGATACCGTGATGCATCCCCTGAAGTGCGTCATAGAATGGCAGCGATGTGTCGCCGCACAGTCCGAAGATGTATCGGACGCCGTAGGCGTCGAGCATTCTGACGAGCGCCTCGGCTCCGGTTGTCCTGTTCCTCACTCGACTCCCTTCCGTGATCCCCCGCATGATTGCAGGACAAAGACAAAATTTGCCGCGAGCCTCGCAACAACAGGATCTGTGTCTTGCCATCACGACGGCCTGCGGAATATGTCCATCGTGTCAGTCAAACGGAGCCGGGCAAATGTCAATGGAATATGGCGGAAAGACGGTATTTGGCGCCAGCGTCGGCGTGATGATGCTGGAGACGAGGTTTCCGAGAATACACGGCGACATTGCAAACGCCTATACGTGGCCGTTTCCGGTGCACTTCAAGATCGTGCGTGGCGCGTCGCCTCACAGGGTCGTGCGGGAACGGGCGCGAGGGCTGCTGGACGGCTTTATCGAGGCAGGAAGGGATCTGGTCTTTCATGGCGCTGACGGTCTGACAACGAATTGCGGCTATCTTGCCCTGATCCAGCACGAGGTTAAGGAGGCGGTAGGCGTTCCGGTCGTGACGTCCTCGCTGATGCAGGTGCCGTTTGTGAATTCGATGCTGCCTTCGAGCAAGCGGGCAGGGATCATCACCATTTCGAAGGAACACCTGACAGAAGACCACCTGGCAGCCGCGGGCGTTCCTCTGGACACACCGATGGTGGGTACGGAAGGCGGCCGGGAATTCGCGCACAAGATACTGGATGACCTTCCCGAGATTGACTTCGACATGTGCCGGGAGGATCTTCTGGATGCGGCGCGGGAGCTTGTCTACTCGCATGACAATATCGGGGCGATAGTTCTCGAATGCACGAACATGACACCCTATGCGGCCGATATCCGGAAGCTGACGGGATTGCCGGTCTATTCCATCTACACGCTGGTTTGCTGGCTGCAGTCCGGCCTCGTTCCAAGGAGTTTCCCGGTGCAGCTTGACGATCCGGTGCGGCCCAGAAACTGAGCATGCAAGCAAGCACGATGTCTGGTTAGTCATCAGGCCGGGTTACCGGCTGCTCCGGGGCAGTGTCACAGCTGTAGCCCGCGCGGCCGGACATCGCTGCCCTGCCTTGACCGGCTCCGCAAACCCGAATAGGCCGTGCGCCTTGCAAAAACTGGGGGAGGATCGAAATGCCTGCCAACAAACTGCTGATCCTCGCCGGGGATGGAATTGGTCCCGAAATCATGGCGGAAGTGTTGCGGATCGTCGAATGGCTGGGCGACCGCAAGGGCATCAGGTTTGACGTAACCGAGGATCTGGTGGGCGGAGCTGCCTATGACGCTCACGGTGTTCCCCTGCATGACAGCACACTGGAACGGGCGCACCAGGCGGATGCGGTTCTTCTCGGCGCTGCAGGGGCGCCGAAATACGACCAGTTGGATTTCAGCGTGAAACCGGAGCGCGGCCTGCTCAAGCTTCGCAAGGAACTTGACCTCTACTCAAACTTGCGGCCGGCAATCTGTTTCGATGCCCTGGCGGAGTTTTCCTCTCTCAAGCCCGAGATCGTTTCAGGCCTCGACATCATGATCGTGCGGGAATTGACGTCGGGAGTGTATTTCGGCGAGCCGAGGGGCATAACCCCGGACAATGAGGGAGGCCGTATCGGCGTCAACACGCAAAGATACACGACCAATGAGATCAGGCGAGTTGCGCGGATCGCCTTCGAACTGGCGCGCAAGCGAAGCAACAAAGTCTGTTCGATGGAAAAGGCCAACGTCATGGAATCTGGCGTGCTCTGGCGGGAGGAAGTCCAGTGGGTTGGCGACAACGAATTCCCGGATGTTGAGCTCTCCCACATGTATGCGGATGCCGGCGCCATGCAGTTGGTCCGTTACCCCAAACAGTTCGATGTCATCGTGACTGATAACCTCTTTGGCGACATGCTTTCCGATGCCGCTGCGATGCTGACGGGATCTCTGGGGATGCTTCCTTCCGCTTCCCTTGGAGCGCCCACAGCCAATGGTCGTCCAAAAGCTATGTACGAGCCGGTACATGGGTCAGCTCCTGACATCGCCGGGCAGGGAATTGCCAATCCGTGCGCAGCGATCCTGTCTTTCAGCATGGCGCTCCGATATTCCTTCGACCAGTCAGAGGAAGCAGATCGCATAGAGGCTGCGGTGGAGCAGACGCTGGCCCAGGGGGTCCGTACGGCCGACCTGTTGCAGGTGGAAGGCGCAAAGCCGGCTGGGACCAGGGAAGTCTGTGACTCCATAATCAAGAACCTGGAATTAGCCGCCTGAATTGGCTCAGGCTCTGTTGCTGAGTCAGTCTTGAAAACTCCTTCACAGTCTGTCAGCAGATCCTCCGTTGACGGGGCCATCACTCGGCCCACGAAATGGTTGGCCAGGACCGAACCAAGGCCAACGAACTGGTTGAACAAGGGGAAGGCAACGAATAGATGTTCCTTTCGGTTCAGGATCGGAGTGTAGCTCAGCCTGGTAGAGCACTGTCTTCGGGAGGCAGGGGCCGGAGGTTCAAATCCTCTCACTCCGACCAAGCAAAAGGGGCCTTGCGGGCCCCTTTGTCGTTTCCTGCGAAAATCGGCATTAGTGCTTTCATCAAGGGGACAACGCCTTCTCCAGGAAAGTCCTCGTAGAGGCATGGAAGTTGCCCGCATGTTTGAGGCCGGTTCAGCCGGTCTGAATTTCCAAGTTGCCCTGAAACTGTCCGTGATCGTTGCGGTGTTCTTGTGGGCGAGAGGGTTGCGGGTCCGGCAATAGCGCTTCCTTTCAGTCTTACGTGCATCGCAAGTCAAGCAATAGCCCATCCAAGCGGCTAGCGCGCCGGGGCATTCTGCCTGACGGCCAAATTCCTTGGTTGATCCGGCAGGCGATGACGGAACCTGTGCGTTCCGCTGGAATGGCAGCCTTGCCGGTTCTATCGGGAAATAGAAGAGCATCGGTCATACGTCCGCTTGCACAATTCCACTCGCAGGGTTCGTGTCCTGCGGTAGATTGACCTGCGCTGTCTGGTTACAAACGCTGCGACCCGGGAATGCTGGGTGTTCCTGTCAAGAGACCTGCGAGGTCAATAATATCGCGTTGGTTCCATTTGAGATTGGCGGTCATGGCATCATGGCAAGTGGCTGCCGAAACGATTCAAAATGGCCGTTGTATCGGAGACACTACCCATCCTGCCGTTGCGCCAGACAGTCCCGGAGGTAAGCGCCGCTATCTTTCAGAAATTGGCTCTCTGATCCCGTGTCCGCCTTTGCCATCGAGATTGCAGCTTGCTACGCAAGGTCAACATGATCGGCTTCCACGGTCGATTGCCAACTCGTGGTCTGGCAGAATGCTCAAGACGCAATGCTCTAGTATTGCGTAAGTCGCCTAGTTGCAATACTATAGGATTACAAGCGTCGTGATTTTGCAATATCAGGGACTGGCAGATGAGTGTCGCACGCGCAAAACGAAGACAAGCAGGAAGCAAGATCAATCAGGCGGCCCGTGCGGCTTCATCCTTTGTCAGACCGCCTGGAGGCTGGATTGCAACCTTTCAGGCAGCAATTGGGATGAGTTCACCTGCATTGGCCGAGCGGCTGGGTATTTCCCGCAACAGCATCTACGCCTCAATCCAGAACGAGAAGGCCGGGACCATCTCCCTGAACCAACTCGACAAGATGGCCGAGGCCATGGGCGGCAAACTCGTCTATGCAATTGTCCCTCGTGAAGGATCGGTTGAAGAAATCGTCATGGCCCAAGCTCGCAAGAAAGCAAGACGCATCGCTCAGCGCACCCGCGCGCATATGGCCCTTGAGGAACAGCTCGAGGGTTTGCGCAGTGAAGACGAGATGATTGAGGAACTGGCAGATGACATCATTCGTGAGATGCCAAGGGACATCTGGAAGTGATCCTGAAATTGCACGAACCTTCCGGTGCAACACCGCTTACTCCAGATGAACTGCTAGGTCTAAGGGTCCGGCACATCACCACGCGCGGCGAACTGAATGAACTGGAGAGCGAGAACATCATTGAGGGGCTAACCTGGCTGGAACGGCGACCGGGAACTTTCGACATCCTCACCAGCGATGCAGCTCGCGAGTTGCACAGGCGCCTGTTTGGAAAGGTCTGGGACTGGGCAGGCGTCTAGCGGCTAACAGAGAAGAATATCGGCGTACCAGTCTGGCATATCTCGACCGAGTTGCACACCTGCCTCGCCGACGCACGGTATTGGCGTGACCGTGGTACATATGAGCCACTGGAAGCCGCAGCGCGATTCCACCACAAGCTGGTTAGGGCCCATCCCTTCGCCAACGGCAATGGCCGCTGGGCGCGGATCATGGCGGACGCCTACTTGGCCACGGCTGCGCCTGACATTTTGCTGGATTGGTCTGGTGGTGGGACCTTGGTCGCCGACAGCGAACATCGTAGGCGTTACATTGCGGCACTGCGAGCAGCAGATTTGCACGAATTGCAGACGCTCATTGGACTTGTGAAAGAGATTGCCAGCCGGGTGTGACGACAAATGGCGGCATGAGACTCTTGTGATGTTGAGCAGTGCAGAGAGTTCCGACTGAAGTACATGGGCATGGACGAAATCACAGCAGCCCAAACTACGGATATTTCACTAATTACACTTATTCCACTTGTAGCTTGCAGCTGAGGATACTAGACCGAGTTATGAAGGAGCGTTGAAATGACCATAGTAACCGACGTTGGTCCCGATATGGCTCAAGGCCTTAGCAACCGGCTCCCAACAGACATTGAAGCCGACTGCGCTGCTCATGCCGCCGCTGCAATTGCTGTAGCAATGGAGACAGAGGATGGATTCAAGATCTGCGGCCGGGATAGCGAACCCGTAGAGATTGCTCGTGCAGTCGGCGACCTGATCATTGAGCTCTTGGGACATGTGAGCGCTGGCAAGATGGTCAAACTGGTGCCGGTCAGCGCCATGCTCACGACACAGCAAGCGGCATTCATGCTGAACGTGTCACGACCGTTTCTTACAAAACTCTTGAAGCAGGGTGAGATAGCCTTCGTAGAGGTTGGAACACACCGGCGGGTCCCCCTTTCTGCATTGTTGAAATACAGGGAAGAGAGATTCAGGAAACAGGAAGCTGCGATGAAGGAACTGTCGCGGCTCGGTCAGGAATTCGACAGGGCGTAAGAGAATTCATCATTTAGCTTGCCATTGCAAAACCGGTGTGTGCAGGTGGGTTTGAAACACCCGTCCTGTCCGGTCAATTGTGTTTCCATCTCGGTGAAACCCAGCAACGCCCTGTTGTTGCCTTGCCATTTCAAGCATGGTGCTTGAATTGCTCGAATCCAGCTTGCGACTTCTGCTGTCCGAGAATTCTTGCCCTTCGCCTTCGCCCGAAGGGGCGGGGTTTCTAAAATGGATCAAGCTGTTGCCAAAAATGCACGCATCACCATTTCGGAAGGGTTCTGGTACGAGGGATGAAGCGCGAATTGCGAAGATTGAGTCCTGAACCGGCATGTTGTTCAGTTCTTGAAACAGTGCTCCCTGTGCCATGCCACGAATTCTCGCCGGGGACGGCTGGTTACCCGGTCGGGTGCAAGCAGGCACCCGGTATAGTTGAGCATCGACCTTATTGCATCCGGGTCATTTGATTGACGAGAGATCAGTATTGTCAGGTCATCACTCAATCCGACCAATCCTCTGTCGAACATCCAGTGAGCCGTTCCTGAAAGTGCAAGCCCATTGCTCACAATGTCTGGTCCGTCAAACTTTACCGGCTTGATGTGTGCCGCTTGCACCTCTGCCGCTCCGCCGCCATTGATCAATCGGAGACCAGTAATGGCACATCGTTCGCAGTAGTCTCGCAACACTGATGTACGGAAATTCCGGTCACGAACTGCACGGTTGGTCAATTGGAGAACCCGCTCTCTTGCCGTCACATCCTGAACGGATTCCGGATACTCATCATGATTGGTCGTGACAGTGTCTTCGTTTCTCCGGGGAAGGATGTCTTCGTCTTTGCCGAGACCTCGCGCAACAATTCTGGCAAAGTCCACTGAAGAAAGAGGGCGCACAGCAGACTGGCGGTGGCCGCTTGGTTTGCCGTATTCATTCAGGAGGCCCTGTTCGAAATAGAACCCCTTTTCTTGGAATGGTACAGGATTGCCGAAGTCGAGATAGGTTCCGGGTTCCATGAGGGCGACATACATGTCACTGCGTTGTGGGTCTTGGATGATCTCCCTCACTCGTGCCACCGCAAAATATCCTCGCGTATTCTTTACCTTTTTCGGTTCGAGATAAACGATCCAGTTTCCCTCACATGCCCGGGAACTAGCCAAGTATTTCTTCGGGAACTGATATTGCTCAGATAGTACATCATCGTAGATGGAGTCAAAACGATGCATGAAAACGCCGTAAGCCATGTCTAACGCACTCGCCGCAAGGAACTTGGTGACTTGCTTTCAGGTTCTTGAGTCGCGCCAATAGTGATCGACAGGAAAAGGAATCTGGATTGGATGTTCATCGCAATTGCCGGTAGCTGGCTCATCCGCTGATCCTACCAACTTGAGCGCACATTGGAACGCTGAATCGCGGCGATACCAGTCCCCAAGTGCATCTGAAATCCAGATGATCGCAAACAGTTGGCGCCAATGCGTTCCTATCGCTCAATGAAGTCAATGAGGCCCTCAAGGCTGCACAGGACCCGGGGTCCGCTCTCAATGAAGTCGCAACTATGGCAGACGAGGAATCGCCGGTCTGCCCCGACAAGGTCCGCATTGGCTTCAAGCTGTTTCATCTGACTCATGCGAGGGTTGGTGGTGAGTTTGATCTCCATGGCCCAGAGTTCCCCATCGGTCTGGATCAGCAAGTCGATTTCTCGCTGGTCGCTGGTGCGCAGATAGAACGCATCAAATATTCGGCCCGTATATTGCAGGGCCGCAATTGTCTGGTCGATGACGTAACCTTCCCAACTCGCTCCGACCCATGGTCGGTTCAGCAGTGTGTCCCGGTCTCCGGCATTCAGCAATGCGTGCAGCAGCCCGGAATCGCGCCAGTACACCTTGGGCCGTTTGATGATCCGCTTGCGCAGGTTTGCGTGGTAGGCGTTAAGGCGCCGCACGAGAAACGCGCCTTCCAGGTAATCGAGATAGCTATTGACGGTATGGTACGAGAGTCCCAGGCTCTTGCCGATTTGGCTGGCGTTCCATTCTTGACCGTGAGCAGCAGCAAGCATCAATAGCAGCCTGTGCGTGGTTCGCGGGTGGGCTGGTAATCCCCAGTTTGGAAGATCCCGCTGTACCAGGAGACTCAAGTAGTCTCGCTGCCAGAGCGGGAATCTACTGTCATGAAGCACACCACCGTCGGGGTATCCGCCAAACAGCCAGTGCTTCTGTAGTTGGCAATCGTCTTCAAGCTCGGAGCGGAGAAGTGGTGTGAGTTCGACAACTGAGAGTCTTCCAGCAAGGGACTCAGACACCTGCGTCATGAGTGACGGTGCTACAGATCCAAGCAAGAGGAAGCGTCCATTGCGTTTGCGATCCCGATCAATCTCGCCGCGCAGGCGTTCAAATATTGCTGGCCATGCCTGCGCTTCGTCAAGGATGATGATGTCATTCCCAGCGACCGCCTCTTGCCACTCGAGATCGACGCGTAAGCGATCGGACTCCTGTTCAAGGTCAAAGTACCGTCCGCCAATTGAGCGGGCCAGTGTTGTCTTGCCGCACTGGCGCGGTCCAACCAGTGCGACGGCCGGGTAGTTTGCGAGGCGGCTACGCACCACCGGACAGAGTCTTCTTGCGAGCATGGTTTGCATTTTAGAATCTCATTTCTAATTTGCAAGAACACTTGTTGAATGACGTCAGCCTTTGGCACTTGCAATTGGTGTATTGCCTCACTGATCATAGGGCCGCGGTTTTGGCTTGAAGGTTGGGCGACATGATCCAGGTGGCAGGGCGCAACTGCCGACAGTCAGAATGATGGAGGTTGCGCAGCGTCTTCGAACTGGCTGGGCAACTGGTTGCAAGTAGCTGAGAATGGAATTCCGGATGGTTGCTACGTTGCTCTCAGTGAGGCCGGACGATCACTTTCAGATGGACGGCGTCAGAATTTCATATGGTCGCCGTTGAGGCTACGACAGACCGGCACTGAACTTGCAGATGGCCGATGCACTGCATCCCAATTGTCCGGCAACTCAGTTCCAGATGGCTAGTCATGAAATTTCAATTGGCCGCCATTTGACTTTCAACTGGACGAAACCATGCTTTCAAATGGCCGAATGTCGCCCACAGCTTGACAGCGATGAGCCTTCAGCAGGCCAACGCATGACTGGCGGATTGACGGGGCTGTATTCACGGACGGCCAGCACGATGGAAAGGCGTTCATGTATCCGAGACTTGGAACAAGGCTGATAGCAGAAGCACTTGAAGACACCCGGGTGGTGTTGATTGCTGGCCCACGCCAATCAGGCAAGACAACCCTGGCTACTGCGATTGCAAGCAGCGACATGCCTTTTCTGACACTTGACGATAGAACTCTTTGTGAGGCAGCGAGAAATGACCCGGTCGGATTTGTGCGTGACCTCGACAAGGCCGTCATAGACAAAATTCAACGGGCGCCGGAACTCCTGCTTGCAATCAAGGTTGAAGTCGACAGGGACTAGAGGCCTGGGCGATTTTTGCTGACCGGTTCCGCCAATCTGATGACAATACCCACGGTGGCAGACTCGCTTGCCGGACGAATGGAGGTCATTCGTCTCCTGCCATTGGCGCAGGCCGAGATAAGGGGAGGCAAGGGCATCTTCCTGGAGAATGCGTTTTCGGGGAAATCACTGGTTGCCGGGGAACCCCAGGCCGGCAAGGAGTTGGTCGCAATGGTCCTTGCTGGCGGCTATCCCGAAGCACTCGAGCGCACAAGATGGCGGCGCAGGCAGGCTTGGTATTCGAACTATATCGACGCAATCGTTCAGCGCGATGTTCGGGAAATCGCGCGGATTGAACAACTCTCCCAAGTGCCAAGGCTCTTGGGAGTCCTCGCAGAATATGCAGGGCAATTGGTCAACTACTCGCGCATTGGCGCTCCACTGGGCATGAACCACGTTACGACACGGAAATACGTGGGAATTCTGGAGAGCCTCTTCCTTGCCAGTACTGTGCAACCTTGGCGTACGAACAGACTCAAGCGGCTGATTAGATCCCCGAAGTTGCATTTCCTGGACTCCGGGTTGCTGGCAGCATTGCGGGGCATTTCGCCAGAACGGGTCGAACGGGACAAGACACTGTTTGGACCAATCCTTGAGACTTTCGTTTTTGGGGAATTGCTGAAACTTGCCAGTTGGGGCACAGGGCGTTTCTCCCTGTCCCATTTCCGCGACAAGGACGGAAACGAGGTTGATTTCGTCATTGAGAACCGCCGGGGCGAAATTGTCGGGATTGAAGTCAAGGCAGCGGCGACAGTCACAAGTTCAGACTTCTCGGGCCTCAGGAAGCTGTCGTCGGCATGTGGCGACAACTTCGTCCAGGGAATGGTGCTATACGACAACGATCAGCTAGTGCCGTTCGGAAACAACCTGTTCGCAGTTCCTTTCTCATGCCTCTGGGCGTGAAGATGCGGCGCCTTGTGCGCTCGCGCCCAAGGCTGATGTCCAGTACCAAGGGTCTTGTAACGGCGGATGGCAGCACCGTGAAGTTGAACGGTGACTCCGTGCGAATGCGGTTTGTTTTTGGTCTTTCGGTTCTCGAGTTGGCCTTGCGGCCTGTTGCATCAACATGATCCGAGAGACCGTCTTGGATGCCAGTTGCTGCAAGGCCAGCCTCGGCATTCGAGGGGCAATCCGGCGGTCAGTAGTGGCCGCAAAGCGACGATCGATTTCAGCACGTACATCAATCATCCAGTTCCGGCGGATGGCGCTACGGACCTTGAAATTGCTGTGCCGCAGGCAAGGAACTTTGCCAGATATGAGTTCTTGGCTGCAAATTGGAGATTGCGCCGGGTGCCGGATTCTCGTCCGTGGCACGCGACAACTCCCGCAATCCTTTCTCGTGAGCCATACGGTTGACACTTCCTGATAGCTTCAGCATGACAATTCCTGTCACGGCCTCGGCCTTCGGTCTCATGATGAAACGGCCAAACTGCACATTGTCTGGGCCGCAATTGCGGAGCATCCTGGCGGGTGCCGCGGTCAGCAAACGCAATCAAGGGAGGGACACATGAAGATTACCTGGTACGGCCAAGCCAGCTTCGGTATCGAAACCAACTCCGGTATCAGGATTGTCACTGATCCCTATGACCCGGCAACATCGGGCTTCAAACCGTTCCCCGACCCGGCCGATGTCGTCATAAAGTCCAGCAGCAACGACGACTTTCACGATAACGACCATCTTGTGCCAAAAAAGCATGGCGCAGCAGTCATCGACGCCCTGGTCGTGGCCTCAACAGATGGCAGCGTGTCATCGCATGGAATCGAGTTCAAGGCAGTGGAAGCGATGGAGCACAGTCTGCATCCGAGCGGTCATCCTGATCAGAACGGGATGTACAGGTTCAGGGTTGATGGAATGGAGATTGGCCACATGGGCGATATGGGCAATGATTTCTCCGATGAACAGATGGAGTTCTTCAGCGGCGTCAACATCCTGTTGAGCCATGCCGGAGGATTTCCGGTAATCTCGCTGGGGGAGTTGAAGCGGATTATCGATAGGGTCAGGCCCAACTACGCCATCCCGATGCACTTCAGAACCCTGTGCTACAAGCCGAGGGAAATGCACTTCATCACCGGGTTCCTGGATGTCGTCGGCGAGGCGGATTGTGACTTCGCATTTGGCAGCAGTATTGAATTGCAAGCTGGAGACCTGCCAGCACCGACCCGCGGGCTTGTGCTTGATTACTTCTGATTGAGCCGGGAGAACCTGCAAGACAGGCGCCGTATTTCGGTAACAGCGAGTGGCAACAAGTCCAGCGCACGCCTGAGAGTGTCCTTCCAGGCACTGGACTGAGACCTCAAGCCGCAAGATCCGACCGGAATTCGCTCGGGCGGCGAACACGGATTTCAAGCCGTTTCCGCTTTTTCTTGCATGGCAGTTTGGATAACAGGCACGCTGCTGAACGTCAGGAATTCCGCAAATGAGTTACAGGGTAGTGGTGGCAGGAGCGACCGGCAATGTCGGACGCGAAATGCTCAACATATTGGCCGAACGCAGGTTCCCTGCCGAGGAGGTTGCCGCACTGGCCTCAAACCGGTCACTCGGCACTGAAGTGGAGTTCGGCAGCAAGGATCTCGTGGTTGACGACATCGAAGCCTTCGATTTCGAGGGCTGGGATATTGCGCTGTTCGCAATAGGGTCGGAAGCAACCGCAAAGTATGCTCCCCGCGCAGCCGATTCAGGCTGCGTTGTGATCGACAACTCCTCACTCTACCGTTACGAACCCGATATTCCCCTTATCGTCCCGGAAGTGAATCCCGATGCGATTGAGGGCGTACGGGAACACAACATCATTGCGAACCCGAACTGCTCGACCGCCCAAATGGTCGTGGCACTGAATCCGCTGCACCAACGGTCGCGGATCAAGCGGGTCGTCGTATCGACCTACCAATCAGTCTCCGGATCCGGCAAGGGCGGCATGGACGAACTCTGGAACCAGACCATGTCATTGTACAATCCCGGCGATGAGGTTGAGCCATCCGTCTACCCATGCCGGATCGCTTTCAATGTCATTCCACACATAGACAGTTTCATGGAGGACGGATCTACCCGCGAAGAATGGAAGATGGTCGAGGAAACCCGGAAGATCATAGATCCGGATATCGAGGTGACGGCAACCTGCGTGAGAGTGCCGGTGTTCATTGGTCACTCGGAAGCAGTGAATGTGGAATTCGAAGATCATCTAGACGAAGCAGAGGCGAGGGAGATTCTCCGCACTGCGCCTGGAGTCATGGTCGTCGATGAGAGGCAGGATGGAGGTTACACAACTCCCATGGATTGCGTGGGCGAGTACGCAACCTTTGTCAGCCGGATCCGGCAGGACACGACCGTGCGCAACGGCCTCAATTTCTGGTGTGTATCCGACAATCTGAGGAAAGGCGCTGCGCTGAATGCAGTTCAGATCGCCGAATTGCTGGGGAGGCGGGTGCTGCAACAGGGATGAATCAAGCAAGCCTCCCAGAGGACCAGGCCGCAACTGAATTGTTGGATCGAATTCGCGCCGCGCGACCGGAGTTCGGACCAGGTGACTCATCAGTTGTTTCCCTGACGCTGCTTTCAGGGCAGGAACTTTCCGATTGGTTGGCGGGCGCATCCGAGGCAGATCGCCGCTGGATACAAGCGAACGGTTTCAAGGCAAGACCCGGCGAGGTCATTGCCATTCCAGATGAGTCCGGCGGGATTGCCAGGGCGCTGGCCGGATCCGCAGAACCGGACTCAGGCAAAGACAACAGATTCCATCTTGGGTCGATCCTTCAGAAGTTGCCGACGGGCAACTACCGGCTGACCAATCAGTTGGGGTCTGGAGATCGCGACGAAGCGGCGTTGGCAGCACTTCTGTCGACGCACCGCCCTGGGAAGGGCAGTTGCGATGATGCGAGGTTGGTCCGGCTTGCCGCTCCCGAGGGCCTGAACAAGGAAAGAACCCGATCTATCGCGGAAAGCGAGCTCTTTATCCGGGAGATGATCAACTCTCCTGCCTCCAAGATGACCCCCGGCTGCCTGGAGGCAATCTTTGCCGGTCTGGCCGATGAGCACGGCGCCAGCTTCAATGTGATCAAAGGCAGCAAATTGGCCGAGAACTGCCCTTTGACACATGCAGTCGGCCGGTCATCCGAACACGAGCCAAGACTGCTAGAATTGCGGTGGGGTTCATCCGGGCCACTGGCGACCCTCATTGGCAAGGGTGTCTGTTTCGATACCGGCGGTCTCAACATGAAGAGCACGCCCGGCATGGCCCTGATGAAAAAAGACATGGCGGGAGCGGCCGTTGTGGCAGGCCTGTGCCGCACGATCATGGATCGCCAACTGCCATTCCGGATCAGGGTGCTTGTTCCTGTTGCCGAGAACTCGATATCTGGCAGGTCGATGCGACCTGGCGATGTGCTGGTAGCTGCTAATGGCACCCGCGTCGAAATCACCAACACCGATGCAGAAGGGCGGCTACTGCTTGCAGACGCCCTGTCAATGGCCTCGGAAGAGGAGCCGGATTTTCTGGCTACTTTTGCGACTCTGACTGGCGCCGCGCGCGTTGCCCTTGGCCCCGAACTTGTTCCCTTCTTCACCACGGACGACCAGTTGGCCGGGACACTTGCGGAGGCGGGCCGAAGATCAAGAGATCCGCTGTGGAGGATGCCGCTGTGGAAGCCATACTACAACATGCTTGAGTCCGAAGTTGCCGATATTGCCAACAGTCCGTCTTCGGGATTTGCAGGCTCGCTGGTCGCGGCGCTCTTTCTGCTGCGTTTTGTCAAGCAGCCGGACCGGTTTGTTCACTTCGACATTTACGGATGGCAACCCAAGCCAGCTCCGGCCCGGCCCAAAGGAGGATGCGGTCAGGCATGGCGGGCTACACTCGAGACACTGGAGGCAATCCTGTGTTGAAGAGCGACGGCAGGTTGACCCCGGCAAATGGCCGGGTCGCAGCCATTGAATTGGAAGACACCATCGCCGCGCAGCGGCCGGTTGCTGGCAGCTGGTTGCGATGCACATCGCCCACGGCGTCGCTGCTGAGCGTACCGGGAGGCGAGCAGGTCAGCCAGATCCTCTATGGCGAGAAGTTCCGGTTGCTTGAATGCCGGGCCGGATGGGCATTCGGTCAGATGGAACGGGACGGTTATGTCGGTTACGCCGAAATGTCACAGTTCGGCGCAACAGGTGCCGCGACTCATTTTGTGACTTCGCTGTGGTCTCCGGTGTTCTCCGGTCCAGACATCAAGTCGCCAACGAGCGTGATTTTACCGTTTGGCTCCCGGCTTGAAGCGGCACCGGACAACTCGCAGCAGGAGTTCCTGAGCCTTGCAGCTGGAGGCCATGTGCTTGCGGTTCAAGCATGCCCGCTCGATGCCCGTTTGGCTGATCATGCCTCAACGGCAGAGCGTTTTCTGGGCACTCCTTATCTGTGGGGCGGAACCTCGCCGGCCGGGGTCGACTGTTCCGGGCTTGTCCAGATGTCATTGATTGCTTCGGGGCTCGGCTGCCCGAGAGACTCCGACCAGCAGGAGGTTGCCCTGGGCGAGTCCGTTGCAGACCTGGGCGAGCTACGCAGGGGCGACCTGGTTTTTTGGCCGGGACACGTCGGAATCATGCTTGACCCGGAAATGCTCCTGCATGCAACGGCCCATTGGCAGTCCGTGGTCCACGAACCGCTCCGCAAGGTAGCCGAGAGGATCAGGACACAGGGCGAAAAGGCGCCCGCCCGGGGGCGACGGCTTCAGGAAACCACCCGGAAGAGTTGCCTCGCAAACACCCCCATCACCTGACGCAGGTCCTGCCCCTGTCTGAGGATGCGTTGGTCCATGCCAACCACGAGGTAGAGATCCGGTTTGCCACGGGAAGACCGGCGTTTCTCAATCCGGTAGATGGGTTGCTCGGCGGAATGCCGGAACACCGAAAAGACCGCGGAGCGGTGCAAATGCGAGATGCTGTAGTCGCGCCAACGGCCCGCCGCGACCATCCTGCTATAGGTGTTCAGAATGATCGCAAGTTCGGAACGGTTGAAGCTGACGGTTTTGCCGGCGCCACTTTCCTTGGGTGGCTTGCGGCGACTCAATATCGAGGAAGTGAGTTGAATTGCCATGGTTGCGATTTTGGCCGCACTTGCCGATTTGTGCAAGCACTCTTCTGGAGCAAATCAGGATTGATTTGCCGTTTTGGTTCAATCCCAGGGCAGCTTGGAGGCCGCAGCCCCGCTGATTGACAAGATTGCAATGCTTCTGCACCCTGCGGGCCAGGCTGCTTTATCCGGCATGGCAAAAGCTGGTATGCGGAGTAGATCGCAAGTTCCGGTGCCCGGTCCGGGCAGCGACTGCGGTCTGCTGGTCAGGGCGGGGCTTGTGCCGCAACGCAATCAAGGCGCAAGCCGCTGGAAGCAGAGTTGGCATGCACCAAAAGGGCAGGGAGTTGGCATGAGGGATTTTCAGTTGCCGGGCCGGTCTCCGGCCTATGCCGCAAACGGCATGTGCGCCACTTCGCATGCACTTGCAGCGAATGCCGCGGTGCGTCTGCTTGAAAGGGGAGGCAACGCCGTCGATGCCGCGATTGGGGCAGCGGTCCTGTTGGGGATCTGTGAGCCACAGTCCACTGGCCTTGGGGGTGACTGTTTCGTTCTGCTCAAGCCGGCCGGCGAGGACCGGGTCGTTGCCCTCAACGGATCAGGCAAGGCGCCGCGCCTGTTGTCATCTGCGAGGCTCAGAGAGCAGGGGCACTTGTCGGTCCCGGAATACTCTGTTGACGCCGTAACCGTGCCGGGGGCCGTCGATGCGTTTTGCCGGTTGTCGAATGATTGGGGGAAGCTGGGGCTTGCAGCCTCGCTGGAGCCGGCCATCCATTATGCGGAAGAGGGCGTGCCTGTGTCCCCGCGAGTGGCTTTCGATTGGGCGCGCGCAGTTGATATCCTCCAGGGCGACGCCCGAAAATACTTCCTTCACGATGGCAAGGCGCCATGCTCCGGCGATCTCTTTTGCGCTCCCGGACAGGCAGAGGTGCTCCGGCAAATTGCCAGGGAGGGACGCGATGCCTTCTATCAAGGCGAAATTGCCGAAGACATGGTTGACAGCCTCAGGCGCATCGGTGGCGTTCACCTGCTCGAGGATTTTGCCGAGTGTTCAAGCGAATATGTTGAACCCCTGCAGGGTGAGTACGGAGATTTCACGATCCTGGAACATCCTCCCAACGGGCAGGGAGCAGCGGCGCTGCTGCTTGCTTCCATACTTTCCAACTTCGATCTCGCATCGCTCAGTCCTTATGGCATCAAGATGACACATATCGAGGCCGAAGCGGCGAAACTGGCTCTGGATGCGCGCGACCGCTTCATCGGCGATGCCCAAGACACCGAAAAGCTGGATTACATGTTGGATCCAGAAACGGCGGCGAGGTTGGCATCGCTGATCGACGCCGAAAGGCCAATTGAACATGTCCAGAGAGTGACCGAAGCGGTCCACCGGGATACGGTTTACCTGACTGTTGTCGACCGGGACCTCATGGCAGTGTCAATGATCTACTCAGTATTCCACAGTTTCGGATCAGGGCTCGCTTCATCCCGCTTTGGCATCAACTTCCACAATCGCGGCGCTGGTTTCAGTCTCGAAGGGAGACATCCGAACGAACTGGCTGGCGGCAAACGGCCACTTCACACCATCATACCTGCAATGCTGAGCCGGAACGGACGGGTATTCATGCCATTCGGAGTCATGGGTGGTCAATATCAGGCTGTCGGTCACGCACGCGTGGTTTCCAGCATGCATGATCATGGAATGAATCCGCAGCAGGCTCTGGATGGACCCCGCTGCTTTCCAGCTGAAGGAATCCTTGAACTGGAAAGGGGATACCAACCGGAAGTGGTTCAAGGTCTTGCCGATCTTGGGCACAAGGTTGCTGTCCCGGAAACCCCGCATGGAGGTGGCCAGGCAATTCTGATCGACTACGAACGGGGCATCCTTAAAGGCGCGTCAGACCAGCGAAAGGATGGCTGCGCGCTGGGATATTAGGGGATTGCTGGCAGAACAGGCCGGAAGTGCGGGTAGAGGCTGCAGGCCCCGTGTTCCTGAACTACGAGGCCGGCATCGTTCGGATCAGTTGAGGTGTATGCCCAGCTCGTAGCGGCCGTTTCTGAGTTGACCGAAGAGTGACTCCACCTCCGGGTGATCAACTGGCTCGCCCGTATTGTCGATGATGAGGTTCTGCTCCGAGACGTAAGCGACGTAGTGGGCCTCTTCGTTTTCCGCCAGCAGGTGGTAGAAGGGCTGATCCTTCCGGGGCCGGATTTCCTCAGGGATCGCCAGCCACCACTCCTCGGTGTTGGAAAACTCCGGGTCGATGTCGAACACCACGCCCCTGAAGGGGAAGCTGCGGTGCTTGACCACTTGACCGATATCAAACTTTGCGTCTGTCTGTTCTATCTTCGACATGCGTTCAACTGCGCATTCCTGACTTTTCTGTGGGAAACTTATTCACTGGCTTGCCGGGTATCAAGAGCGGCGCTGAAAAATGGGCGATTCGCCACGCTTCGATCAGGTTGACAATGGTCGATCAAGAGCATATTGCAGATAGGGCAAACCATGCTGCGGTGCTGCCTGCCAATTGCAACAAGAAACCGCTGTATGATCATGACTTGGGAAGTCTGCTCCTGCTTTTGATGTGGCGTCCCTACCATTGACCCGCGGTTCCGTGCATGGAACATAGAACAAATCAATGGTGCACTCATGCACCGAGTCTGTGGAGGCAGCATGACAAATCACGATCAAACAAATCTGGAACCCAGGTGGAAGCCATGGAAGACTGTCCTGTTCGTCGAGGACGACAGAATTAACAGCGACTCTATTCGCAGAATGCTCAAGGACTACTCCCTGGAGGGGGCGTTTCGATTTAAGGAGATCCTGGAAGCAACCAGTTCGGATACGGCATTTCAGATCATCAAAAAAAATATGGACGGCATCGATCTCGTGATTATCGATGTGGTACTGCAGGGTAGCGAGCTCGATGGTCAGCAGATATGCGAAGAGCTTCGTAAACGCAAATTCAGAGGTAAGATAATCTTGCTTTCCGGTAAGCGTTATTCTTCTGACGACAGAACGGACGGGTTGGAACTTGGAGCAGACGAATACATCGCAAGGCCATATTTGGAGCGCGAAATGAAGGCCAGAATTGAGAAACAACTTTTGGCGGCGGAAGCCTCTGACGATCCAATGCTTAGGATTGGCCCCTTCCGCTTCTATCCTGCAAGAAAAGAACTGAGTCTACCTAAAGGTAAGTCCGTTGAAGGTAAGACTGATGAAGAAAAGCCTGCTAAAGTTGAGCCTGTAAGGCTCACCGAAATGGAAACAAAGGCTTTTCTCGCGCTGTACAAGGCACGCGGTAATGTTATCACAAAAAAGAGTTTTCTGACGGATGTATGGAACTTCAGTGCGAAGGCAGATACTCATACAGTAGAGTCACATATTTACAGACTGCGTGATCAAATTAGGAGAGTCTCGCCGGGAGTACAATATATCATCACAGAAGGTGGCGGATACCGGCTTGAAATCGATCCTCCGATTAGTGCAACGTGATATAGATTGCATTCCGGGCTGAACGGAAGGTAGGTGAATTGGAAGACAAAACCCGGATTCTGCTTGTCGAGGATGATGTCATTCAAAGAGAGGGGTTGGTCGAGTCCCTGTCGCAAGTGGAGGATTTCGATGTCGATGCAGTCGCTACTGGAGAAGAGGCGCTTGACCTCGTTTCCTCTTGGGAACCAGAAGTAGTGATTCTGGATGTCCACTTGCTTGGAGAACTGGACGGCTTCCAGACAGCCCGGACCATAATTCAACAAGGGAACTCCTGCTCAATCATCATGCTGACCATTCATGATGAAGACGACAAACGAGCAGAGGGACTTGATGCAGGAGCCGTAACCTATTTGGGCAAGCCAGTGTTGTTCAGGGTGTTGCTGGCTCAGATAAGGTCGGTGTTGACGGCAAGCAGAATTCAACGGCAGCATGAGCTGAGGCTGGGGGAATTCACGCTTCTGCCTCTGCGTAAGATGCTGGTCGGCCGCGGCAGCAAAACCGGCGAGCCGGTCGAGATGGCATTGTCAGAGTTGCAGGTAGAGGTCCTCCAGTTTCTGCATAGCCACGCTGGGGAGTACGTCCCGGTCAAAAAGTTGCTGAAGGAAGTTTGGCGCTATTCGGCGACTACCGAGACGCACACGGTGGAAACGACGATTCACAAGATCAGGAACACCCTGAACAAGCATGGATTCAGGAAGGATCTGATCATTACCAAAGCCGGAAGGGGCTATAGGCTTGCCATGGCCCCTTCGGACTTGCAAACGGCAGATCAAGGTGGAATGAGTGGAACGGTCGGCAATCCCGGCCGTTGATATCAAACGGTTCTACCTGTCTTGCAATTCACAGTCGCCACCTGGAACATCAATTCAATTCGGCTCCGGTAAAACCTCGTTTGTCGGTTTCTTGAGGAGGATGGACCGGATGTTCTTTGTCTTCAGGAACTGAAGTCGCCAACCGAACTGGTGGTAACCGAGGGTTTTGCCCGGCTGGGCTACCGCCATTGCGTGCTGCGCGGACAGAAGAGCTACAACGGCGTTGCGATCATCTCCCGGCATCCGCTGGAAGATTGCGGCTCCCGCAGTTTTCTGGATCGAGAGGAAGCCCGGCATGTGGCGGCCAGGCTCCCCAACGGCGTCGTCATAGAGAACTTCCACGTGCCCGCACGGTGTCGATATGTTTGCTGAAACACCTCACGAATGTTCAGGAATCACAGAATGGGGGTGCTTGTGAATCCCAAAAATGCAAAAATGTGCCGGAAAGCGGCAAAAACAGGGAAATTCCTGCAACGACTGACCGACAGGCCGGATGCGGGCAGAGGACAGAAAGCAAAAAAGATCCGACCCTTCCGAAAACTGCGTGTTATATCAACGCTTTACACAACACAAATCCACATGTAGACTTGCTGCGAAAAAGTGGGTGATTCGCCATGCTTGCGCCGTGTAGCCCTGCTGAACAAGACCCTATTGCCTTGATGACTTTCCATATTGCAGCGTTACCGGCCTTTTGCAACAAAACAGCGTCTTTTTGAGCCGATTAGTGCCAATTATCACTTTGCGGTGAAAACCTTGATTTTGCATTGACTGGTAGCCATTGAGCGAGGACCATGTGCCTGTACAATGGTACTCATTTTACCAATTTCATGGAGGAAAGTTATGACTGATCGATATGCACGGTGGAAGCCAGCTAAAGTCGTCCTAGTCGTCGAAGATGACGCCATCCACCGCACCCACTTTCGCGAACTGCTCGAAGATTACTCTCGAAATGGAGCATTTCGGATCGAAGAGGTCCTGGAAGCTGCAAGTTCGGATGCGGCATTTCAGATTGTCGACTCGATCGATGTCGATTTGGCGATACTCGACATAGACCTTCAGGGAAGCGAACTCAATGGCAACGAGATCTGCTTCGAGCTTCGCAATCGCAAGTTCAAGCGTCCGTTCAGAGGTCAGATAATCATGCTTAGCGACAAGCGATACTCAGCTGACGACAAGGCGACTGGGTTGGACATCGGAGCAGATGACTACTTGGCGCGGCCGTTTTCAACTCGCGAAATGAAAGCCCGAATTGAGAAGCAGCTTTCGGCAGGTCAGGCCTCCAGCGATCCGCTGCTTAGAATTGGCCCAATAAACTTCTTTCCTGGGAGGAGGGAAATAGAGCGAGCTGACGGTAAGACTGTGAGGCTTACAGTAAGAGAAACCGATTTGCTACACGCACTGTTCAAGGCGCAAGGCGAAGTTGTCAGCCGAGATGACTTACTTCGGAGTATTTGGGGCATCGAACCCAAAAAGGGCGTCGATACCCATACGGTGGAGACCCACATTTCACGAATTCGCTCCAAGTTGAATCCAGGTGCAGAGCGACGGCAATACATTATCGCAAAAGATCGCGGATACCGGCTCGAAATCGACCCCCCGATTCGGGCAGCGTGATGTAATGGTTTGCCCGGACTGAACGGAAGGAGAGTGAATTGGAAGACAAAACCCGGATTCTGCTTGTCGAGGATGATGTCATTCAAAGAGAAGGGTTGGTCGAGTCCCTGTCGCAAGTGGAGGATTTCAATGTCGATGCCGTCGCTACCGGAGAAGAGGCGCTTGACCTCGTTTCATCCTGGGAACCAGAAGTCGTGATTCTGGATGTCCATTTGCTTGGAGAACTGGACGGCTTCCAGACAGCCCGGACCATAATTCAACAAGGCAACTCCTGCTCAATCATCATGCTGACCATTCATGATGAAGACGACAAACGAGCGGAGGGACTTGATGCAGGAGCCGTAACCTATTTGGGCAAGCCAGTGTTGTTCAGGGTGTTGCTGGCCCAGATAAGGTCGGTGTTGACGGCAAGCAGAATTCAACGGCAGCATGAACTGAGGCTGGGGGAATTCACGCTTCTGCCTCTGCGTAAGCTGCTGGTCGGCCGCAGCAGCAAAACCGGCGAGCCGGTCGAGATGGCATTGTCGGAGTTGCAGGTAGAGGTCCTCCAGTTTCTGCATAGCCACGCTGGGGAGTACGTCCCGGTCAAAATGTTGCTGAAGGAAGTTTGGCGCTATTCGGCGACTACCGAGACGCACACGGTGGAAACGACGATTCACAAGATCAGGAACACCCTGAACAATCATGGATTCAGGAAGGATCTGATTATTACCAAAGCCGGAAGGGGCTATAGGCTTGCCATGGCCCCTTCGGACTTGCAAACGGCAGATCAAGGTGGAATGAGTGGAGCGGTCGGCAATCCCGGCCGTTGATATCAAACGGTTCTACCTGTCTTGCAATTCACAGTCGCCACCTGGAACATCAATTCAATTCGGCTCCGGGAAAATCTCGTTTGCCGGTTTCTTGAGGAAGAAGAACCAGATGTTCTTTGTCTTCAGGAACTGAAGTCGCCAACCGAACTGGTGGTAACCGAGGGTTTTGCCCGGCTGGGCTACCGCCATTGCGTGCTGCGCGGACAGAAGAGCTACAACGGCGTTGCGATCATCTCCCGGCATCCGCTGGAAGATTGCGGCTCCCGCAGCTTTCTGGATCGCGAGGAAGCCCGGCATGTGGCGGCCAGACTCCCCAACGGCGTCGTCATAGAGAACTTCTACGTGCCCGCAGGGGGCGATGAGCCTGACCGTGATGTAAACCCGAAGTTTGGCGACAAGCTTGATTTCGTTACGGCCATGAGGGAATGGTCCTCTGACAGTCTTCCGGAACGAACGGTTCTTGTCGGGGATCTCAATATTGCGCCTCTGGAGGACGATGTCTGGTCGCACAGGCAGTTGCTGAATGTGGTCAGCCACACCAAGGTGGAAGTGGAACTGCTCAATTCGGTGGCCGAGGCCGGAAACTGGACCGATGTCGTGCGGCGCGACATTCCCGAAGGAAAACTCTATTCCTGGTGGTCGTACCGTGCCAAGAACTGGGACAGGTCCGACAGGGGACGGAGGCTCGACCATATCTGGGCGAGCGCGGACCTTGTCCGGCCCGCGCATGGCTCAAGGATCCTGCGGCCGATGCGCGGCTGGGAGCGTCCTTCGGATCACGTGCCGGTGCTGGCGACCTTCAGTTTGTGAAGTGCCGGGACCAGCGGCGCCAGCCTGTGCCGGTCAGGCTCCGACCTGCCATACTTCTCTATCCCGGGTAATGCGGGCGCTGCCGCAAGGTTGGCATTCCCTGCCGGAGTTACTATTTGGAACCAGGCAGTATAAGGTGCAGGTTCATGTTGGGAGTCGACAAGGCGGAACGTAGCGGGCCGATCCGGGAGGGTAACGAAGAGTCCTTTGTCAGGGACGTGATTGAGGCCAGCAATGATCGTCCTGTAATTGCCTATTTCACGGCGTCCTGGTGCGGGCCCTGCAGGACATTCGGACCGGAACTCGAGAGAGCAGTAACCGCCGCGGGCGGCAAGGTCAGCCTGGTAAAATACGACGCCGACATCAATCAACGGCTGGCGGCACAGTTGCGGGTTCAGTCCATCCCGGCCGTCTATGCATTCGTGGACGGACGCCCGGTGGACATGTTCGCCGGTGCCAAGTCGGGTTCCGAACTGGCAGCATTCATTCGGAAGCTCCAGGGTGCGGCCTCGGGCGGCGAGGCCGAACTGATACTCGAACAGGCAGAAGCCCTGCTGTCGCAAGGAGCTGCCGTCGAAGCGGCGCAGCATTTCTCAGCGGTGCTGTCCGAAGACCGCGAAAACCCCACCGCTTTCGCCGGGATGATACGCTCCTATCTTGCGCTTGGTGATCCCGGAAAGGCCTCGGCGCTGTTGAACTCCATCCCGGACACTATCAGTGATCACCGGGACATAGTGGCAGCCCGCGCCGCAGTCGAACTTGCCGAGCAAGCTGAATCCGCCGGGCCGGTTCGGCAACTGGAGGAACGCCTAGAGGCGAATGCTGATGACCATCAGGCGCGCCTTGATCTGGCAATGGCGAAGCTGGCCGCGGGCCAGGTGGAAGAGGCAGTCGATACACTGCTGGAGTTGTTCCGGCGGGACCGGGAATGGCAGGATGGAGCGGCGCGGCAGCAACTGTTCAAGATTTTTGATTCTCTGAAGGTGGGCGACCCTGTTGCCCTCAAGGGGCGAAGAAAACTGTCGTCCATGATCTACTCATGAGCCTGCGCTTGCAGGCAGACGGGCAGGCCTGAATGGCTAGTACCGGCGATTTGCCGGAGACGATTCCGGTCTTCCCGCTTTCCGGGGTGGTGTTGTTTCCCCGGTGCGAGCTGGCATTGAATATCTTCGAGCCCCGCTACGTCGCCATGGTCAAGGATATTATCGACGGCAAGGAAGGCCTTATCGGGATGATCCAGCCGCGGTCGGAAGATGGCTCCGAACGCGATCTTTACTCGGTCGGATGCGCAGGCCGCATTGCAAATTGCCGGAAGACCGAGGACGGCCGCTTTGAAATCAGTCTTCAGGGCGTGTCCAGGTTCCGGTTGCAGGAACTCGTTCCCGGCGCTGCTCCATACCTTCAGGCTGACGTCGATTGGTCGGACTTCGGGCCCGATTGTGGCAGCGAAGAAGAACCGGCCGGAGATGAACGCAGCCGCTTCCAAGATGTGCTGCAACGATTTGCCGAAGCTCAGGGGTTCAAGCTCGACTGGAGCCGGGTCGAAAAAGAGCGGTTTTGCGATCTGGTCAACTGGATGACGATGTTTGTTGGCCTGGCGCCCGAAGAGAAACAGGCGCTGCTGGAAATCCCGGATGCCGTGGAACGGAGCCGCGCCCTCGAGCTTCTGATCACGATTGCCGCTCAAGGCGGCAAGGAAATGACTGCGCAATGACCGGCACGGATCTCGTGGACCGCAAGATGCTTGAGTCGCTCGTCTGTCCGCTGACGCATGCGGAACTCACCTACGACCGCAATGCAATGGAATTGATCTCCAATGCCGCACGGTTGGCCTATCCCATCAGAAACGGCATTCCGATCATGCTGGTGGAAGAGGCGCGCGAGCTGGACTGAGCACCACCTCAAAGGTGCATGCTGCCGGTGGACAGGGCTGGTGGTGTGCCGGCCACGCCCGCGGCCTCTCTTGCAAGGGCGCGCCGGAGTTGCGGAGTTGCATTGACCGCCAGCATACCCATGCCGCGCACCGCTCGAAGGATGGTATTGTCGTTGGAGTAGATCCAGTTGAAGAAGTCGGTGGCGGCTGCGAATGAGGCCGTATCAATGCGCCGCCACTCCTGGTAGCGGCGAAGCACGGTTGCAGCACCGAAATCCTCTCCGCGCCGGCGCGCATCGGCGATCGTCTCGGCGAGGGCGGCGGCATCCCGGAGTCCGAGATTCAGTCCTTGCCCAGCCAATGGATGAATTCCGTGGGCGGAGTCTCCGGCCAATACAGTTCGGTGAGCGGCAATCTCTTCGGCGAGCGACAACGAAAGTGGCCAGACCAGACGGTCTCCTTCCAGGCGCAATGCGCCCAGAAAGTCGCCAAAACGAGGTCTGAGTTCCAGCATGAACTCGTCGGCACTCGCTGCCATCAGGCGGCCGGCCTCGTGCCGGGACTCCGTCAGCACGATGGATGATCGGCAACCCGGAAGCGGAAGTATCGCCAGAGGGCCAGGCGGCATGAAGAACTGATGGGCGGCACCATTGTGCGGCAGTTCGTGCACCACCGTGCAGACCACGGCCGACTGTTCATAGTCCTTCAGCAATGCGGGGGAAGCCATGCTTTGCGCCACAATTCCGTTCCGCCCGTCGCAACCGGCGACAAGCCGGGCAGAAAGCAATTGCCCGGACCGGGTGGCAACCGTTGCTTCGTGGTTGCTAACGGAGAATTGCTCAACTGGCGTGGAAGAAAAGTGAGTTATGCCCGGGTTGTCCTGGACAAGCGCCGACAGGCCTGTTCGCAAATGACAATCTTCAATGACGCGGCCCAGCAATCGCGCTCCGACATCACCAGCGTCGAATGTGAGCACCGCCGGCCCGGCGCCTTCACCGGCCCGCCCGTCCGTGATGCTGACGGATAGAACCTCTTCACCATGTTCCTCCAGAAGGTTCTTGAGCCCAATCGCCTCCAGAAGCCGGCATGAGGACAGCGACAATGCGTACGCCCGTCCGTCGCCCTTTCTGTCTGCGGGGGCATCGTCGATCAGGATTACGGTTAGTCCCTGTTGTGCAAGAACAACCGACAAGGTTGCTCCGACAATTCCGCCGCCACAGATTGCAATATCAGAGTCCATGAGATCTTGGGCCGATTGCGTCAGGCCGCGAGTGCTGAAAGGCGGCAGAAGCAGGACGCATCAACTGGCACGTCTGCGCGGGCACGGGCAAGGTTCAGCCGTTGCCTGATTTGCGCCGCGGTTTCATTCATTCCGAGTCTTTCGAGGCATTCGTGATAGCCCACCAGACTCCATACATTGTCAGGATGCGGGCAGTTGACCTTGGTGATCTTGCTGAGGCCAAGATCAGCCCGATAGGCCTCGCATGCCTCCTCGACATGACCCTGCTCAAGCAGCAGTGCGCCAAGGGCGTGCCTCGCCGGTTGCATCCAGCCCCAGGGTTCGTCGTAGGGCATGCTGTCGTCCAGCTTCACGGCCTGGCGCAGGTGGGCGAACGCCTCATCAAAGCGGTCCTCCCTGTACAGGATTTCACCCATCATCATCTCCCGGGCGATTGCCAGGATGTCGAGGCATGAGTTGTTGAACAGATAGCGGCTGTCCGGCACCTGTTCGACCGCTGCCTCAAACGCCTTCGCTTCCGTCCGGGCGTCCTGCGGATTCATCAGCGATGCGTGTGCAACTGCCCGCGCATAGCGCATGGTTGCACAGGTAACACAATACAGCTGCCGGTCCTCCGGAAACTCCTGAGCGAGTATCTCTTCCCACTTGCCGAACCTGATCAGTACATGCTGCTTGATAGGAATGAAGGCTTCCAGCCAATCCGCCATAGGGGGCGACTCAACCCGCAGCAACTCTTCAGGAAGAGTCGAGACCAGTTCCTCTGCCGCATGGACTGCAGGGCGATACTGCCCGAGCAACATGGCGCTGTATGCCTTGAAGTGCGTGTTGTGGGATCGGTAGAGCGTATAGAAGTTCTGCGCTCCTTCCTTCTTCAGGAACCGGCGATCCGCAATGATAGCATCCTCGTTTGACCTTACGGAACTGGCATAGTCGCCGCAAAGGACATCTATGTGGGACGGCATGTGCTCGAGGTGTCCGGAGTCAGGGACCAGTCCCCGCAAGCTGTCCGCCGCCTTCATCGCGGCTTCCGGTGTTGGAGACATCTCCATGAGGTGAATGTACATGTGCAGAAGGCCAGGATGTGGCCGCTCACCGGAATCGGCCAGCCGGTTGATGGCGCGCTCCAGCACCTGGCGCGTCTCCAGCGTGTCGGCGCCTTCCGGGATTTCACCTGTCGTCAGATCCCAAAGCGCCCAAGGAGTTCGATTCATCATCGCTTCGGCGAAGAGCGCCTCGACATCGGCATTGCCGGGATTTGCCCGGTACACATTCCGCATGGCGTCTGCGTAATCGTCGTTCCAGGGAAGCATGTCTTCGACCGGTTCCCCGACCGGGTAGCGTGCGGCAATCGCTTCGATCAGGTTTGCTTCCACGGGTGTGCATTCCCCCGCAAGCCCGGTTGCAATACGCGTCTCATCGAAGGCCGTTGCCAAAGACTCTGTGGCTTCAATGTCGTCGAAGGCTTCCCATTGCTTGTTGTAGTTGGGGCCGATTGCGTAGGCGATCCCCCAATGGGCCATGGCGCAACCGGGGTCGGCTTCAACCGCTCGCCGGAAGCAGGCGACCGCCTCCTCATGGTTGAAACCATAGGTCCAGGCCATGCCGCGGTTGAACCAGGCCTGTGCCGCTGCCACACTGGTTGTAACCGGCATGTGAAAACCACCGAGATCGAATTCGTATTCCATGCAGATCACCATCAACGGAGCCCGGCTGCCAAACCGGCGCATCAGCTCTAATTTGCGCAATTCTTGGATTCAGCCGTGCATTGATGCAAGCGGGAAATTCGATCCTGAAGCCGCGTGACAGGCAGCTTCTTGGTGAAGGGGCCGAGGGTCCGGCCAATTGGGGATTGCTGTATGCCCGATCCTGCCGTAGCAATTCTGGTCCGGGTAAAGGGGCATTCGGATGAATGATGACTGGTCGGCGTTGAGCGCCAGCGAGCTGGGAAGGCTGATTGGACACGGCGAAATCGATCCGAGGGAGTTGACCGAGGCTTACCTTGGCCGAATGCGCGCACATCCTGATCTGGAAAGCATCTATGTGCGCGTGACCGGGACGCGCGCTATGGCAGAGGCCGATGCTGCGTCGCAGAGGGCCAAGGCCGGACGGCGTCGATCGCCTCTGGATGGGGTGCCCATATCCTGGAAAGACCTCTTCGACACTGCCGGGATCGCAACGGAGGCCGGGTCGCTTCTGTTGCAAGGCAGGACTCCAGACAGAGATTCCAAGTCCGTGCGCCGCGCAGCTGCGCTGGGGTTGATCTGTTTGGGCAAGACCAATCTCAGCGAACTGGCTTTTTCGGGTCTCGGGTTGAATCCGGTTACCGGGACGCCCGGTTGCATTAACGACCCCGATGCCGTTCCCGGGGGGTCGTCTTCAGGCGCTGCCTTGTCGGTTGCATTGGGACTGGCTGCGGCGGGCATTGGCTCCGACACGGGTGGTTCAGTCCGCGTTCCGGCCGCATACAATGATCTTGTGGGGCTGAAGACGACATCCGGGCTGATATCCCTGGAAGGCGTCGTTCCGCTCTGCACCCGTTTCGACACTGTGGGCCCTCTTGTGCGTACAGTTGAGGATGCTGCAGCGTTGTTGCCTGTGCTGACAGGCAGGTCCGTTACTCCGGATCTCGCGGGCGCCCGCATCGACAGCATGCGCTTCCTGGTAATCGAAGAGGCCGTGGAAGGTGCGCGGGAACAACCGCTGGAAGGATTTCAGCGGGCCTTGGACGCGATAGTGGATGCAGGCGCCTCAATCGAGTATCGTTCCATCAAACCTGTCGCCGATGCCTGGCCGCTCTCCGGTTGCCTTTACGGCGTCGAGGCGGCAGGCCAGTGGATGGATGTAATCAATCAAAATCCCGATGTGATGTTCTCGGAGGTGCGAAAGCGGTTTGCCTCCGGTCTGGAATTCACCGGAACGGATTATGTCAAGGCATGGAGTCGCCTCAAGGAATTACGCGGGGATTACCTGGCGGCAGTTGCCGGGTTTGATGCCGTCCTGGTCCCAACAAGCCCGATATTGCCGCCCAACAGGAAGAGGGCGCTTGAGGACAGCGAGTATTACACCAGCGAAAACCTGTTGGCGCTCAGGAATACCCGGATCGGCAATCTGATGGATCTGTCGTCCCTGACAATCCCGACAGGTGTACCGTCAGCCGGTATCATGCTTCTGGGACAACCGTTCGGGGAGGCAAGAATCCTTCGAATTGGTGCCGGGATTGAGACGGCAATGGCAGCAGGATCTCCGGCGGGCTGAGTTAGGAGCCGGTGTCCCGTCCTTCTGATATTCACGTGCTAGTGGCGTACCGGGCGGCGAAGGACTGGTAGATTTGACCAATCCAGGCTGGTGAAAGGCCATTGCCGCTGTCATCGACATTGGCCAAGCCAAGTGGCATATTGGCAGATGGTCTAACCGGTGTTCGGATGGTCGCAGTATCAGTCGAAGAGTGCCGCAGTGCCGAGGCTATCGGCGCACGGGGCAGGAAACCCCAGATCAACCGGGCAACGCCAGGCGAGCTTGGAGCGGCAAACGGGAGATTGCCGTGTACTGAACGCTGAGATTGCGTGACCTACTCTCACGGCCGGTTAGCCGGAAGTGGCACGAGCGATCGGGAGGCAATCTAACGATGATAGTAGCAGGACCGGGCCCAACAGTTCGGGCATTTTGGCTGGCGTTGGTGGCCGGATCACCAGCGCTTTGGCTAGCGACTCACGACCCGGCTTTGCTCGCGCCGGGGCTGGACACACATGGAGGTTTCGCCACTCATTGGATGCTGGCTGCCTCCCTGCTGCCGGCGGCACTCTGGGGGATTCCGATGCTGCTTGGCCGACACCGGCCGCTTCTGGCGTTACTCGTTCTCTGCGCCCACTTGGCAGCCGTGGCAGTGCTGCTCTGGCGTTTGGCTGATGTATACCAGATCACAGGCAGCATTCGGTGGACTGTGCTGTCCGCCGGAGAACTCTTGTCTGGCGCGGCACTGGCCCTCGGCATGCTAGCGCCGGTAGCTGTTGTGCTGTTGCGTTCGATCGCCATAGGCAAACGGCAAGGTGCTTGGCGGAATACACTTGCCTTGCAGAAGCGCCGATGCCGACGGCTGGCAGAGGCCTCCGATCGTTTGATCGCAATCCGCCCCAAGATCGATGAACGCCGGCGGCAAGCGGTGATTGAGGCGGCTACTGACCGGCTAGCATCCCGTTTCGCGGGTTCAGCGGTTCCGTCCCTACCAGATATCGAACCGTTGGGACCGGATAGAGTGGCCCTTTCTTTCACGCCGACCGCAGGAAGTGAGGACGAAGCGGCGCTGGCGGCATTGGTTCTTCTGAAAGATCGTGAGCGGCTGCTGGCCGAACAGGATGCAGAGAACTACCGCCAGCAGGCTGAAGATGCCGAGCGGCGCCTCGCTGAAATCGAACGACTCCGTCGGCGTCAGCAGGAATCGTTGGGGATCGCCGAGGCACTGGACAAAGTAATCACTGGGGCGCTGGCCGGTGGAATGTGGGCCGCTGGGTCGATGCGCCGGGATTGATTGAGTGTAAAATTGTGGGACTTCAGCCTTAAGCGCAGAGTAGAGGGTTTCGGCAATAGCGCCAGTTCAGGATTTGGTCTTTACCGCAACCGGGAAATGCTATAAGTTCTAGCTTAACGGGACAAAAGAATCCCGAAAGTTGAGGCGAGTTATGGGTTTCCCAGAGCGGTTTTCTATACTGCCGGAATATCCGTTCGCGCGGTTGCGCAAACTGTTGAAAACAAGGCGGGCCGGAGGAGAGGTCATCGACCTTTCAGTCGGCAACCCGCGGCATGCGTATCCGGAGCGGATCTTCGAGGCTGTTTCCAGGCAAAGGGCCGAATTCGGCAGCTATCCGCCGACATTCGGAACTGCAGATATTCTGTCTGCAATTTCGGGTTGGGTGCAACGCCGCTACGGTGTGTCGCTGAAGCCCGAAAAGGAAATACTCATATTGAACGGCACACGGGAAGGGCTGTTCAATGCTTGCCTCTGGCTCAGCCCCGAGGCAAAGAACGGCAATGTCCCTTGCGTTCTGATCCCCAACCCATTCTATCAGGTCTATGCCGCCGGAGCCGTGGCGTGCGGCGCTGAGCCGGTATATGTGCCCGCACTGAAGGAAAACGGCTACCTTCCCGACTACGGATCATTGCCGGACCATATCCTTTCAAGAACGTCACTGGCCTTCGTGTGTTCGCCGTCGAACCCGCAAGGTGCTGTCGCAAGCCGGAGTTACCTGTCCCGCTTGCTGAAGCTCGCCGAAAAGCATGACTTCAGAGTGCTGGCTGACGAATGCTATTCCGAGATCTATCGCAACGAGCCACCGCCCGGGATACTCGAGGTTGCCGCGGCAACCGGTATCAGCCGGGAGCGGGTTGTGGCATTCCATTCACTTTCGAAGAGATCAAACCTCCCCGGTCTCAGGTCAGGTTTCATTGCAGCAGGCCGCAAGACAATGAAGCGGATGAAGGTGCTCAGGGAGTATTCGGCCGCCTCAATGCCCGGACCCTTGCAGGCTGCCTCCGTGCTGGCTTGGGAGGATGACGGCCATGCAGCGGAGAGCCGCGCCCGGTATTGCCGGAAATTCGAAATGGCAGACAGGATTCTCGGGGGGCTGAAGGGTTACGAAAGTCCGGAAGCAGGCTTTTTCCTTTGGCTCGAAACCGGCGACAGCGAGAACGCCACGCTCAAACTCTGGTCGGAACATGGCGTGCGGGTGCTCCCGGGAGAATATCTCGGGCGGGAGGTTGACGGCCGGAATCCGGGGAGACGCTATGTGCGGGTGGCACTGGTTGCAGACGAGGCGGAGCTTGAAGACGGGTTCCTCCGGATCAGGAATTTCATGCAGGATCAGGGAGCAATTGCATCATGACATATGAAGCTCGGCGGCGCGGCCCGTTGGTAGACAGCCATTCGCGCACCATTATCGAACGGCGCGCCATGGAGATCCTCGGGGTTGCGGCACTACTGGGGTGCATTGCCCTGGCTGGCATTCTGGGCAGCTACTCCGCAACTGATCCAGGGCTGTTCACGGCCAACGACTATCCAGTGAAAAACCTGTTCGGGTTGACCGGCGCGTCCATTGCCAGCCCGCTCATGTTGATACTTGGATTGAGTGCATGGGGTTTCGTCGCCTTCGTGGCAGTATGGGCAATGCGCTGCATGTTTCACGCTGGCGAAGGCCGGTTCTTCAGCAGGCTGATATTCCTTCCTTTCCTGATCATAGCCCTGTCAATTCTCCTTGCCACAATGACGCCGCATTCCGGCTGGCCACACAATTTTGGGATCGGCGGCATGTTCGGCGAGACGGCGCTGGGGGTTCTGGTCTATGTCTGGCCGACCGGGGTCGTGCAGGGCGAACTCTACTCCGCATATGGTTCTGCTGGGGCAGTCATCCTGCTGGCATATCTTGCCTTTGGAATGACAGTTGGCGAATTGGTCGCCCTATCCACCCTGTTTGCCAAACTGAGGACCGCAGGCCGGGCCGTAAGAAAGAAAGCCAGGCCTGAAACGAAACCGGCAGCAGGCAAGAGAAGCAGTTCCAGTTCTACCGGCAAGTCCGGGTCAAGGATATCGCTGCACAGATTCCTGCCCAGCCGCACATGGTTTGCGCAGGGCAGGTCCAGCAAGGCGGGCGCTGCGGGCATCAGCATCAGGAGGCAAGATCCTCCGGTATCGGCACCCGATGAACATGGCGAAACGGTACCGGATTTGCAGATGGGCGGCGATGAGCCGTCCGGCGCCGGAAAGGGGCAAGGATTGCTTCCGTCGATATTGGCTCGGACAAGAGGCGAGCCTGTTTCGGTGACGGGTTCCGACAATACCAGCATAGCGAAGGGCGTTGCGGAGCCACGCATTGCGCCGGTTGGCCGGACCTCGGACGCCGGATCAGATCTGGGGTTGGACACCGGAACGGATCGCGTGGACTCTGCCCCGAAAAAGAAGAAGTCCAATGCGGCGTCTGCCCGCGGGGCCAAGAGGAGTGCTTCTGCCGGCAGCACGGTACAGGCGTATGAGGCGCCGTCGATTTCCCTTCTGCAACCGCCGGTGCATAGCCATCAAACGGTGGGGAGCGATGTGCTCCGCGAGAATGCCGCACACCTGACGGAGGTTCTCGGGGACTATGGCGTGAATGGAACAATCGACGCGGTGCGGCCAGGTCCGGTAGTGACTCAGTACGAATTGCTTCCCGAACCGGGCTTGAAGGCAAGCCGCGTCATCGGGCTTTCCGACGACATTGCCCGGAACATGTCAGCAGTGTCGGCCCGGATCTCGACGGTTCCCGGCAAACGGATAATCGGCATCGAACTTCCCAATGATCATCGCGAGACGGTCTATCTGCGGGAAGTCATGTCGGATCCGCAGTTCACCGGCAGCGACTACGCACTGCCAATTGCGCTCGGAAAGACAATTGGCGGGGAGCCAGTCGTTGTCGATCTTGCCTCAATGCCGCACTTGCTCATTGCAGGAACAACCGGTTCGGGCAAGTCAGTGGCAATCAACACCATGATCCTCAGCCTCCTCTACAAGCAGTCCCCGGAGGATTGCCGGATGATCATGATTGATCCCAAGATGCTGGAACTGAGCGTCTATGACGGAATTCCGCACTTGATGTCTCCGGTGGTCACTGACCCGAAACAGGCCGTCTATGTGCTGAAATGGGTCGTTGCCGAGATGGGTAGCCGCTATCGCAAGATGTCAAAGATGGGTGTGCGCAAGCTGAGCACCTACAATGAGCGCATGCGCGAGGCGAAAGCGAAGGGCCAGCGGTTTACCCGGACGGTACAGACCGGTTTCGACGAGGTGACGGGAGAGCCGGTCTATGTCGAGGAGTTCAGCGATCCGGAAGTGCTGCCATACATCGTGGTTGTCGTGGACGAGATGGCGGATCTCATGATGGCGGCCGGCAAGGAAATTGAAGCGTGTGTTCAACGCCTGGCGCAAATGGCGCGGGCGTCCGGGATTCACGTGGTTCTCGCCACTCAGCGTCCTTCGGTTGACGTCATTACCGGCACGATCAAGGCGAACATTCCAACGAGGGCATCCTTCCAGGTTGCATCAAAGATCGACAGCCGCACAATTCTTGGCGAGCAGGGAGCAGAACAATTGCTCGGCCGCGGTGACATGCTGCTGATGACCGGAGGCAGCAGGATTACCAGGATTCACGGGCCGTTGGTGGACGACACCGAGGTAGAATTTGTAGTCAACCACCTGAAGACGCAGGGGCCGCCCGAATACGTACCGGAGATCGTCGAAGGCCCGGACGAAAACAGGGAGCACAACATCAACAAAGTGTTGGGTTTGGGCGGAAACTCTTCCTCCGATGACCAGCAATATGATATGGCTGTCGAAATCATCAGAAAAGACCGCAAATGCTCGACCTCATACATCCAGAGGAAGCTGGGAATAGGCTACAACAAGGCAGCGCGCCTTGTGGAACGGATGGAGGAGGAAGGTCTGGTGAGCGCACCAAACCATGTGGGCAAGCGAGAAATCCTCGTGCCGGAGTGATGTCCGGGATCGGCAAATGCCTGCGCCCGATAGCAGTTCTCGCAGCTCTTGCGGTGCTGTCCACGGCAGCGGTGGACGCCCAGACATCGACGGAAGCCAGCGAGGAGGAAGTTGAGCCGAAACCCGAACCGGTTACGGTGGAGCGGCTGTCAGACTATCTCAACAGCCTGACTTCGGCGTGGGCAAGATTCACGCAGATCAACTCCGATGGCACGTTGTCCAAAGGGACGCTCGTGGTGAAGCGGCCCTGGCGCGCGAGACTGGAGTATGACCCTCCGGACTCGACGCTCATCGTTGCCGGGGGTCGCCGCCTTGCCATCTTTGACAACAGGTCAAACTCGGAGCCGCTCGTCTATCCGCTAAGCCGCACTCCGTTGCAGTTTATACTCAAGGACCACATCGATCTTGGCGACCCAAGACTGCAATCCAGATTCATGACCGGACTGGATTACAGCGAAATTCACCTGCAAAGTCCGTCCGAGGGGTATTCGGGTGTCCTGATCATCAGTTTCAAGAACGATCCGCTGGAGCTGAGCGGTTGGACGGTAATTGACGAATTCGGACAACGGACGCATGTCAGCTTCGACCAGTTGGGAACCGGCATCGATCCCGGCCCTGCGATGTTCGACATCGATCTGGAGATGAGCAAACTTGAAAGGAACCGTTGAGCCTGTCCTGGATTGGCAGGGTATGACGACTTCCAGATAAGCGTTGGCTCTTGCCGGGTGCACAAGCCGCAATCTGCTCAGGCAATTCCCGGAATCGCCGGATGCAAGGTAGTCCGAGCGATCGACACTCTGCACGGCTGGAGGCTCCAGCAAGTGATCTGCCCACTGCCATGCCGGCAAGGCAATGTTGCATTGGGGCGGCAATCGGCCAGGGCAAGCCAAGGCGCGCTTGATGCGGACACAGGCTGAGTGCCTCCGTTGAGGCCCTTCAGGCACCTCTCCTTTACGGCATGGCTCTATGCGAGAGCCGCTTGCAGGTCCCTGCCGGATGGCAATGCGGCCGCAGGCCCCGCGCCTGCGTCAATACCGGCATTGGCGGAGCTGGCGTTCGTAGTTTCGCGCCTGAACCGCAACCCTGTCCGCAACGCCAAGCAATCCAGGCTTCTTCAGATGGGTCTGTCTGCCAAACCCGCCGTGCCCTTCGTGATAGGCAAGATAGTGGTTGCGCGCGTCGGCCTTGCTGACGCCGTATTTTTGCGTGGTGATGTCGGTGTACCAGCCGATAAACTTGACCGTGTCCCCAAAGTCGGAGCGCTTGGCTCCGTGACGGCCGGTCTTCTTCCTGTACCAATCCCATGTGCCATCAATAACCTGACCGTAGCCGTATGCCGATGACTTCCTGCCGGTTGGTATGATCTTGAAAAAGTACTTTCGCGGCGGCTTTGCGCGGCTCTCGAACTTGCTTTCCTGCCAGATAATCGCCATCTGGACCGATACGGGTAGACCGTAATTTTTTTGCACCCTGCGCATGTCCGCGTGCCAAATCGGCTTCTCCCTGGTGATGGAACACGCATCATCCAGATTGCTGGGAGGACCGAAGTTGGCTAGCGAGCATCCTGCAAGCAGGACAACCAATGCCAGCTTTCTCACTGTTACTGCTCGTTTGTTTTTGTTTAGTTACGCACTGTCTATCACTCTTGCCGGACTGCCGCCAACGAAAATTGCGCTGGTTGCGCAGCGCTTTGTTCATTCCGGCAGGGCAACTCGGGATCTGGCACTTTGACCAGGTGCGCCGATATGTCTAATTCATGCGCGGCATTGTGCCGCCGAAGGGTGTGAAGCGCTGGAAGACATGGTGATTCAGGAACTTGAACCGCAGGCCTCCGAGTTGTTCCAGCGGGCCTCCAACGATTTGAGGATCGGGTTGCCTGTCATCTTTTCGGCGGAGGAGTCGGATATTGTCGCAGTGGCGGCGGAGACAGCCAGCGAACGCCGGATGCTCGGCATCGCCGGTCTCGGAGGGGCTGTGCTTGCAATCACAGCGCGACGCGCAGCCACCTTGAAGGCCAGAGTCTATGACGGCGACATTGCGCGCATCAGGGTTCCTGAAAATGCCAGCAGTGTCTGGTTGCGCGCTCTGGCCGATCCGTCATTGGACCTGGACCACCCGATGAAGGGGCCATTGGAGTCCATCAGGTCAGGGAACGCTGCTGCATTCCGGAACGCCGTTGATCTGGCCAGATCGGCGAGGCTTCTCCCAGCAATACTAGCTGCACCACTGAACGGAAACGGCAATTGGGCAGAACGGAGCGGTTTGCTTCGTCTTGGACAGGAGGTTTGGAAATCCGGATCAGGCCCAGCCGGGGTGGTCGAAAAACTGACCACCGCCTGGATTCCACTTTCTGCGTCAGTGGAGTCCAGAATTCATGTGTTCAGGGCCGCGGGAGAAACGGACGAACACTGCGCCATCGAAGTCGGAAAGCTGCACCGGAGCCGCCCGGCACTGGTTCGCATGCACTCAGCCTGCTTCACTGGCGATGTGCTGGGTTCCCTCAAATGCGACTGCGGTCCGCAGTTGCAGGCAGCGCTCGACACGATGTCCGAGGAAGGCGGTGGCATCCTGCTTTACCTGAACCAGGAAGGGCGGGGCATCGGGCTGACCAACAAGGTCAGGGCCTATTCCTTGCAGGATCAGGGGTTTGATACGGTCGACGCCAATCACCGCCTCGGATTTGAAGATGATGAGCGCGATTTCCGCATCGGGGCCGGGATGCTCAGGCACCTGGGCATCAGTGATGTAAGGCTGATGACCAACAATCCGCTCAAGATGCGGATGCTGGAGGATCAGGGGGTCAAGGTGAGCGAACGCCTGCCTATTGTGGCCGGGCGAACCTGCCAGAACGAGCATTATCTGTCGGTAAAGGCGGCCAAGAGCGGGCATCTGCTTTGATGCCTACGCGGGAAGATATTGTCGTAACCCGGATGGGAGCACGGTTTCTGGGCAGGCAGTTTTGCTGCTCGATTGGCCGCAGCGGTATCACGAATGCCAAAGTCGAAGGGGACGGTGCAACCCCGGCGGGTGTCTTCCAACTGATCGGCATTATGTTCCGGCCCGACAGGATCAAAACAACTGCCATCAAGGGCGCATTGCCGATCTCGCTTACCGACATATGGTCCGATGATCCACTTGACCCGGGCTATAACCATCCGGCAAGCGCTGTAGGCGGATACGGCTTCAGCCACGAGAGGTTGAGACGTTCCGACAACCTGTATGACCTTGTCATCCCCACTGACTACAATCTGCCCGACGCTGTTCCGGGAAAGGGCTCGGCGATCTTTCTTCACGTCTGGAGGCGGCCGCGCTATCCGACAGCAGGTTGTGTGGCATTTGCGCTCGACGACCTGCTCTGGATTGCAAGGCAATTGACCGGGCGCACCCGTCTCATCATTCAGGCGCCTTAACTCTTGTTCTGGCTTTCAGCCGGTGTTCACGCCGATAGGTCTTTCCCCGAACACCGCAGTTCCGATCCTCACATGGGTCGCTCCCAGTTGGATTGCGATCTCGAAATCCCCGCTCATGCCCATGCTGAGTCCCGAAAGGCCATTGCGTTGCGCGAGGTTGGCAAGCAAACCGAAATGAAGAGCAGGCTCCTCGTCGATGGGCGGAATGCACATGAGCCCTTCAAGGGGCAGGTCCAGCTTGCGGATTTCGGTGACGAGTCCGTCAAGCTCGTCTGGAAGCACTCCGGACTTTTGAGGCTCTTCCCCGGTATTGACCTGTACAAACAGGCTTGGACAGTTGCCGGTCTGTTGGGCAATATCGGCAATCCTCCGCGCCAGGCGGGACCGGTCGAGCGAGTGGATGGCATGGAAGAGTTGGACTGCCTGTCGCACCTTGTTTGATTGCAGCGGCCCGACGAGGTGCAATTCGACACCGGGTTTCCGTTCCATGAGTTCTGGCCATTTGGCCGCCGCTTCCTGAACCCTGTTTTCCGCAAACACCAGATGACCCTGATCCAGGACGTCAATGACCCGCTCCAGCGGCTGCAGTTTCGAGACAGCCAGCAGTTTGGAGCTTCCCGGCTCGCGACCTGCGTCGCGTTCTGCGCTCAGAATGCGCTGCCTGATTTCTGCAAGCGGCATGGTTCAGGTCATAATTCTGTCAATTCGCCGCTTCACGCGGGATCTGCCCGTCGCAATGCCCCAATCCGCGGGATTGGCCAAGTGGATTCAGTCTGATGCGGAATTCGTTGGCTTGACCGTTGCCTGACCTCCGGTCTGGGTGAGTGCCGGTGCCGCTCCATCAGCCAAACAGCAACTCGCGGTCGCCGAGCGGTTGTACCGGCCGGCTGTTGTTCGGGAAGATTGAGGCAAACCGGTCAATCTGGTTGGTGGAAACCGAGAGTCTGCCACTCAACACTATCCAGTTCACTCCCTCTGTACAGGGAGGAGTTGTCAGCGATCCCCTGTAACGCCAGGTTCTCCTGTCGTTCGGCAGCAACGAAGAAAGATCAAAACTGCCGGGAACCGGACGGGGGTCGCAGCGTTCCGCTGGCATAAAGTCCCAAATTGTCTCCAGCATGCGGTGCGCCTCGCCGTCTTCCAGGAAGGCGCCAATGACGGCAAGGGAGCCATCAATGTCCTTGTGTACAAGATGCAGTTCGAGAGGCAGACTGCGCCCTTCGATCAGGTGTTCGCTGCGATGATGGAAGTGGAACTGCTGAAGTTCGAACTTCTTGCCGTCGACAGTTATGCCATGACCGGGTTCCGGGTTGAGTTGAATGGTCCCGCCAGTGTTTTCGATCGTCAGCTTGGTCTGTGTGTAATCGTAGTCCACCGGTTGGAGTTTGGCAGCTTTCCCGGCGGTGAGGTCAATTGGGGACTGCTCCTTGCCTAGTGCGCAGCAAGCGTATTCAGGGCTCAGGTTTGCCCATTTGTCCGGACCGTTGTGGGGCTGATAGCCCCAGTCAACTTGCTCTGATGTCATTTCCATCTCCTGCTGGGCTCCGATCTTCACACCCTTATGCCTCGGTGCAATGGCTGCCTCGGCGCATGTAGGTGCCCAATCTTCGAGAGCAACCCGTCCTCCAAGCAGGATCAAGGCTTCTTCTGACTAAACTTCGTTTTTTTGCGGCTCTACGGCCAGACTGGCGCCTACAACAAACCCTTCAAGAACGGCGGTCCCGTTCTCGGTCAGAACGCATCGTCTCACGACTGTCGATTGAAGAACTGAGCTGCTGGCGCAGCTTGGCTGCCCGTTCAGCAAAATCATCCCTCTTTCCGAAAAGCGTCCTCTGCAAGATTTCGCGATGCCCGGCTTCGTCCGAGCGATTGTTTGCCATCGCAAGCTGTCTGAGTGCGTCTACCATTCCGTCGCTTACGTTACGTACCGTCAAGTGCGGTATTTTACCGGACTGCAAATCTCGGCATTCATTGCAATCGAATCATACCACGCCTGACCCTCGGAGCAATTGCTCACTTCTCGTATTTCGTGGTGGCGGGCCGGAATTCCAGCTCAATTAAACCAGCCGCTGCCGATCCAGGTGCCTTGTCAAAGAACCCTCGCAACTGCGTGTCCGGCAACAGCGATGTGATACAACAGCTGCTTCCTGAACTGGGGTATGCCGGATACTAGCTGGATTGGCTGCAACGATGAACGATGTGAGACTGGAACCCGATCAGACAGGAGCGGACTTCGAGAAGCGCGCTATCTCTCCATTTCTCGAAATGGGTGCCTACGAGGCGATGTGGTGCAAGCCGGACACCACGTTCAAGTCGCTAGCCAAGCTATTTGCCTCCCATCCCGGCAGTTTGCCGTCGGACTTTGTCCCTCATGATGAAGCGCTGAACTGTGCGGCCCATGTTTCCAGGCGATATGGTGAGGCAGGGTTTGGTGGGTTTGGCGTACGGATTCATGGTGCCGGTGAGTGCCTAGGAAAGCTGCGAGATGCAGCTCATTCTGTCGAACTGTTCTACTACAAGGGCTGGTGGGATCTTGCTCGCTCCCGGTCGGTTGCGATCATTGGTAGCCGCAAGGCTTCACCTGAGGGCCTTGCCCGCACGCGCCGCTTGGCGCGTGAACTGGTCGCGAACGGCTTCACCATCGTCTCAGGTCTTGCAGCAGGGATTGACCGTGAAGCCCACGAGACCGCAATCGGCAGAGATGGGCGTACCATTGCAGTTATCGGAACCCCGCTCTCCCATTGCTACCCAAAGGAGAACGCAACCCTGCAACGCTGCATTGCCGACAACTTCCTGCTCATCAGCCAGGTTCCACTGATGCGCTACGAGTCTCAAGATTACCGGATTAATCGGCGTTTCTTTCCCGAGCGCAACGTGACGATGTCTGCATTGACCGAGGCGACCATCATTGTTGAGGCGAGTGATACCTCGGGTGCGCTGATACAGGCCCGTGCCGCCCTGATGCAGGGGCGCAAACTCTTCGTGCTCGACAGCTGTTTTCGCAATGCGGAACTGAAGTGGCCAGCAAGGTTCGCACAGAAGGGCGCTATCCGGGTCCGGCAGTTCGATGACATCCGAGAGCAGCTTGCAAGATAGATCCGCCCGCGTTGGCGGTCTCGAAAGGCCTCACCAACTCTCGTAAGCCTCGGTTGGCAAAAGCTGCCGCATTGCCGAGCCGGCTGCGCGGACGGGCTTCGATTGAAGCGCAACAATTGCATACGCGGCTTTCGACTTGCAGGTGCGGGTAGACGGTTTAGGCCGACAGGAGTGGCGTTTCGAAGAGCAAGCGGTCTGGGAAGCTGCGGAGGAGCCTCGCAATGCCCGGCAGGCCAAAGCTCTCAACCTACAGGCGTGCTACAGGCCCCCAATAGGAGCAACTCCATCCGGCCCCGGTTTGCCGGAAAGGCCGAGTGTCCACCAGCCCGAATGTGCAAGGTGTTTCGGATGCTACCGCCTGGCCAGTGTCCCATTGTTGAACTGGAAGCTGGTGTGTCCGGAATATGGGCGGCCCTTTGACCGGCTGTACTGTCATTCCCGGAAGGCATAGATCGGGCTGGACCACGCCAGATGGCCATCCTCGGTCGTCACTCTGACCCACACAGGCGTGTCGCCTTCGGGGTTCAGGCTGACCTTGGCGGACGCCTTGAAACTGCATAGGTCCAGGGAGTCGGGTAAACGGGTAACCGTGATCCTGCGGTCCAGTCCGCCAGCATCCAGAACGGCAGGTTCGAGGCCCAGGCCGGAAAGGTTCAGTGTAGCCGCGATCAGCCCCGTGGAAATATCCAGCGTCCCGGTATCGTCCAGCCAGATATCAAAACCGACGAAGTTGCCTGTGGTCAGCAGGTCGAATTCAACCAGGCTTGGATTGGCAAGTTCCAGTAGCCGGTCGTGGTTCCACGCATTGATGGTTTCGAAGCGGGTCACGCTGTCGCCCGAAAGGCGGGCAGTTCCAGCCCAGTTTGTCTGCCGCCCGCGCCCGCGGTACTCGGCACCGTGGAAACAGACACGGAAGCGGTTGCCAAGTTCACCGGCACCATAGGTCCGCCGGGTATGGACGACCTCCATTCCACGCAGGATTTCAGCTGACAAGACAGGCGATTGCGTCTCCGCTGCAACCTCGACCAGCAATTCGTCTTCCTGGACCGCCACGATGTCTCCCATCATGGCCTGTTCTGCCCATCCATAGCGCGTTTCGCCAAGGCGCGGGTCGCGTTCATGGATCTTGGCAGGGCGAGCGAACCTTGCGGTAACGTCCAGGTGCAGCCTTCCTCCGGTGGTGCCGTAATGGTGACGGCGGCGCATGGCCTCAAAAATTCCGTCCCGGCTGAGTTCATCGGTCAGGAAACAGGTCAGCCCACCAAGAGCGCCGAAACTCGCAGCTCCGGGGTGGCTGGCGCCGGGACGTCCCTTGTGCCCGTCCGAGTTGCAGACCACGCCATGGCGGTAACCGAGTTCGAAATTGTCAGCCATTATCCATTCGAATGTTCCCCAATCCGAATGCAGTTCGACCGCAGTACGCAGATGGCCTCCATCAGCCTGCGTTATGTCGGCCGGGCGTCCGCCAACGTGAGCAAAGAGTACGCAATCTTCGTCTTTCAAATCCTCAAACAACTCGGCAGTGGTGTTTGAGTCGTCATCCAGGTCGCTTCTGTCCAGCAGCAGTGCATGGGACGAACGCCGGATCGTGCGGCCTTCGCGGCGGAAAAACACATTGTGGTCACCGCCAGTGGGAGTGTTGCCAGACCACTCATAACCCGGAAAGGCCGTAAACTCGCCGGGCGTATCGAGTTCTGTGGTCAGTGCATTGATGTCATCCCAGAATGCGTTCTTGACCTGAAAGTCGTTGGCCTGGTGGCTCATCACGTCAAGCATGGCCAGATCGCGGCCAAAACTGAAATACTCGCGAATTGGGTTTATGCCGACGGACTCGCCGCTCTGGCCGTGCAAATCTCCCCAGTACCCCTGCAGGGGTCCTTCGCGCACCACAAGCGGGTTGGAGTGTGCCAATTGAGTCCCGGCCGCATCAGTGACGGTTACCCGGATGATACCCGGCGCAATCGACCGCAGCCCGCTGACCCGAAGCGCCCGCTGCCCCTTCGAGAATTGCACCGTTGCCGGGAGATGTTCGATTGGCCCCTCCGCGGTCAAGTGGAATTCGCCTTCAACCATGTCGGACGGGTTGCCCCACAAATCGTCGGCGCGCAGACCAAGTGCAAATTCGGTGCCGGGCGAGCGTAATGATGGAAGGATGGCGCGCCAACTCACTGGTGGTCCAGGCAGAACCGCCAATGCGGGGCGTTCGTCCAAGGGCATGTAGTGGCGCGTTGCACAGGCGTCGACGAGAACGCGGAATTCATGGGCGCTTTCGCAAAAGGTCTGCATCCGCAGGCCTGGGCTGCCCCCGGTACGGTCGCCGAACGTGATGGTGATGGTATCGCCGGCCATCATGTATCCGTTCGATACGACGATGGTCAGCGACCGGTTCCAGGGCCGTTGGTGACCGAAAAGCTCGACTTCCAGTTCCAGGGAGACATCCCTTGAAGCCGTTGCAGTCACATAGTTCATTGCTGTCGGATCGGTCGTCTGCCAAGGGCCACCATCATTGGTGAAGCGCTGAACCACCTTGATGCCGCCGGAATCGTCCAGCCCGAACTTGCCAACCGTGTAGACGAGTTCAATGGTCTGATAGGAGCGGATCCTGACTTGTTCCAAGGGAACGAGTCTTGCCGAACCATAATCGGAGAGGGATTTGCCGGGCTGGGCCACGGGCCAGACATCGCCCATGAGATTGTCCGGAATGATGTGACCCGAAACCGCCACATTGCCGTCTTGAACTGAATTAGGGTGTCGAATTGGATTGCCCCCGATGGAGTTGAGGATGATTGGCGAAAGACACACAATGGCCAGACCGCAGACGGGCCTGCCATCCCCTTTGTTCGTTACCAAATGGACGGCCCTTGTTCAGGCTCGGGCATGAGGGCGCATGAGTTGGCCTGGTTGCGGCTTCAGGGTGGACCGGAATCCCTTGCCGGACCTTGGCCGGAACCTGCTCGCGGGTTGTCGGCGGTTTGATCAGAGTTTCAGCGACTCCACGGGTCGTCGGGGGCGCGCGGTGTTCGACAGGCAGCAGGCAAGATGCTGCCTCGCCAGCCGCCAAACCGCAGTGGTCTGGCTCGCCAGGCAAGATGCAATGCAGGTATTGCGCTTCAGTCATTCCATCATTCCACCGGAGTACCCGGTTCGGTTGCTTCACGCCGACGGCGGCGCTGGCGTTGCTTGTAGGGATGGTAGATTCCAAAGCGCCACACAAAGAAGATCGTCAGCAGCATGAACGGCAACGCCACAGGCCGCGTGAACAATACGAATATGTTGTTGTCGTAGAGGATCATCGTCTGGCGTAGTGAATGCTCAAGCAGTGGTCCCAGCAGGAAACCGATAAACAGGCAGACCAGTGAGAAGCCGGTCTTGCGCATGAAATAGCCGAGGACAGCAAAGACAAACATCAGCCCGATCTCAAAAAAGGATGAGGACGGAACGTAAACTCCCACAACGCACAGAACGGTCACGCAGGACAGGATGATCGGTTTTGGAACGCGTAGTGACAGCACCCAGATCGGAATGCCGAACCGCCCGATCACCAGGTGCACGGCATTCGCGATCAGCATCGAGGCAAAGATGCCGTAAATCAGCGAGCCATGTTGGACCATCATGAACGGCCCAGGCGTGACGCCATGGATCAGGAAGGCGCCGATCAGCAAGGCCGCAGCGATATTGCCCGGGATGCCTAGCGCAATCGTCGGGATGAGGTTGGCACCAGTGACTGCGCTGTTGGCGGCCTCGGTCGCAGCGATGCCTTCCAGCCGGCCTTTTCCGAATTCCTCAGGTTGCTTAGAGCGCCGCTTGGCGGCCCCGTACCCGAGAAAGGCTGCCAGTGTGACACCCAGCCCCGGCATCATTCCAACGAATGTTCCGATATAGGCCGAGCGGAACAGCGTAGGGATGCACTCGCGGAATTCGGACCAGTGAAGCCTTTGCTGACTCCTGTCATATGGCTGCGGCTTTAGCATCTGGTCTGCCGGCGTGCGCCAACAGTCGAACAGTTGGCTCATGACAGCGCTCAGCGCCAGGAGGCCGATGGTTAGAGCGTTCAGGGAAATCCCGTCATAGAGGTCGATGATGCCGAACGTCATCCGTTGCGTGCCTGCCGAGGAATCCAGTCCGATTGTCGAAAGGAATATTCCCAGCGCAGCGGCGAGTAGTCCCTTGGCAAGCGTATCCGAGGACAGCCCCGCTATCAGGGTAAATGCGAGCATGCCGACAGCCGTTATTTCAGCCGGGCCGAACCGGAGGGCAATTGCCGCGAAGGGCGCAGCGAGCAGGATCAGCACCACATCGGAGGCAAAATCGCCAAAGACGGAGGAATACAGCGCCATCCGCATCGCTTTTTCCGGTTTGCCCTTCCGTGCTAGCGGATACCCATCGCGCGCCGTTGCGACGTTTTCGGAACTTCCAGGCGCATTCAGGAGGATTGCCGGGATGGCTCCACCGGAAGTACTGCCTTTTGTGATCCCGATAAGAAAAGCAATTGCGGTAATTGGCTCCATGTAGAACGTTACCGGGATCAGGAGCGATAGTGCCGTGATCCCTCCCACTCCCGGCATGACCCCGAACAGAATGCCGATAGCAACACCAAGAATGATGAAGAACAGGTTGATGAGCGTGAAGGCAGCAGCGAAACCGGCAATGAGTTGCTCAATCATGGCTGTCCCGCACTCAGAAATTGATCAGGGGAAACTGGGGCAATGGTATTTTGAGCGCATGCCACAGCAGATATTCGAACAGCACAGGCATGCCGATGGAGATGACTATCAAGACGCTCCAGCGGCGGTAGCCTGCGAAGTAGATGGAGATTCCGAGGATCACCGCTGAAGGGACAATGAACCCTGCGTTGCTGAGGGAGAACACGTAGATTGCGGCAAGAATGGACAGGATCACCGTATTCACCATCTCGGGCCGGCCAAACACAAGCGTTTCGTTCTCTTCGCTCTCCTGTACGGCCGCCTCCTGTTTGCCCAGGATGGTGTAGAACGCGCTGAATGCGACCACGGCCCCGAAGGAAATCATTGACCAGGCGCCGACACGTGGCATGAAACCTGGTGTGATGTCTCCGGACGTGTTGTTTGCACCCGTCACATATCCGGGGATCAACCAGATAATGGCAAGAGCGCCGAGCATTGCGAGTCCGAGTCCGGCGCAGAGATTGGCTATCGTGACGGTCTTGTCTTGTATGTGTGCCTCCATGGTTGCCGCGGTGGCAGGCACCGCGGCAATCTTGCGTCTTCCAGGATTATTCGCTGGCGAGTGGCCGCAGTTTCACTGCCATGTCGGCGATCTGGGCTGCGACTTCAGCGCCAGAGAGGATCTCGACCTTGGACTTGAGTCGTTCCTCGACGATCGTGACAAAGTCGGCATCGCCGGCTGCCGCCTGAATGGCAGCTTCCAGGGTCGCAGCGACATCGTCCGGCAGGCCGGCCGGAGCCATGGCGCCCACTATGCTCGGCATCGCCAGGCCGTATCCCAGTTCCTTCAACGTCGGCTTGTCCGGGTAGCCTGACAGGCGTGTTTCGCTGAGCGACGCCAGGACCTTGATCTGTCCTTCGTAGTTGGCGTGAATGCCTCCGCTATAGGACATGTCAGCATTGCCTGCGATCAACAGCTGCATGGCTTCCGAACCGCTGTTGGCATTGACAACCCGGAGATCAAGCCCTTCGGCCTCCGCTACTTTGTCGATCATCTTTGCACTCATGCCGCCTTGCGACACGACCGGAGTTCCGGGGTTTGCCTTGGCAAACTCGACGAACTCGGCCAGGTCGGAGAATGGCTGGTCAGTGTGTGCAACGAGGGCGTTCTGGTAGTTTGCAACTGCTCCGATGAACTGGAAATCCTCGACAGTGAAATCGACTTCTGTCGCAACCGGGTTCCAGGCCGTGATCTCGTCAATGCCACCCAACAGGAAGGTGTAACCGTCCGCGGGGGCGTTCTTCAAAAAGCTGGCGCCAACCGAGCCGCCTCCACCCTTCCGGTTGACGACAACAACTGGCTGCCCCAGTTCGTTTCCGAGGGCGTTTGCAAAGATCCGGCCCATCGTGTCGGTGCTGCCGCCTGCACCGTATGGGATAATCATGGTAACCGGTTTGTTGGGGTAGTCGCTCGCAAATGCTGGCGCAGCAAAGCTTGCAAGCCCCAGTCCCGCCACCAGGCAGGCCAATGCGCGCCTGCGGGTAGTATCGTGCATTTCCATTTTTCGTATCCTTCGGTTGTCAGCGTTCCCTGACGGGAAGCTCTGGAAATGTACTACTTGGCCACGGGCCAAGAAAGCGGATATTCGATTGTTCGAATGGCACCGGAAACTGGTGGGCAGTGCGCATGTGTTGAAACACCGGCTTAACCGCAAACGCATCTGTTCTGCGCAGGGACAGGAAGATTTTAGCGAGCCGGTCAGTGCTGTGAAGGGCTGAGCAGAAAACCCTGTAGGTGATCACAGACGCTACTGGCACAGTGCTGCTTGCCCGGGACGCCGGTCCCGGCCGCGACCGCATGACGGCACAGATACAGGCTGCGCTTCCGGACATGGATGTGGAATATCTTGGGCGGCCCGCCGAAGGGCAGGACTGGAACCACCTGATGCAGGAGGTAATACGCCATTTGCTGCTTCAGGCACCGTCGCCGTCCCGGCCACAAATCTCGATTTCAGCTTGCAGAAGCCCGGAATCCGGCTGGGGCCAACTCAGGAAGTGCATTCTCTGGGCTTTCTCGTGCAATTGAAGCTGAAGCACTTGGAACGCGCCTGGTGCCGCTCCGATTTTGCTTTTTCTGGGCCGGCGGGTTATCGAGGAGACGGGGACAGCTGTGGAGACGCATGATGGAGTCCGATGCAGCCACCATTTGGATGTTGGTTGGCATCGCCGTAACTCTGGGCGGCATCATCCTGTTGCAGGGTGCCGCCTCCAACCGGCGGATGGACCGGATGGAACAGCGGCTGGTTCAGCGCTTGGACCGGACGGATCAGCAGATGAATCAGCGCTTGGACCGGACGGATCAGCAGATGAGTCAGCGCATGGACCGGATGGACCAGAAAATGGACGATATTCGCGATCGCCTTGCGCGCCTGGAAGTAATTGTCGATTTCATCCGGCTGGGAATGCAACTTCCCCGGCCGCCCGAGCTGGCGGCAGAAGGGCCCAAAGACCAGTGATCACGGCGCAAAAGTAAAGGCGAATGTGCAAGCCGCCTCCACCCTTCAGGTTGATGGCAACAACTGGCTGCCCCAACTCATTTCCGAGCGCGGTTGCAAAAATCCGGGCCATCGTGTCGGTGCTGCTGGCCTAGGAAGCCGGTCCCGACGATGAGAACATGTCGGCAAAGATACAGGCTGAGCTTCCGGACATGGATGGGGAACGTGATCGGCCGCCCGGAGGGCAGGACTGAAACGACCTGATGCAGGAGGTAGCTCACCATTCACGGGGCCAGGCTCCATCGCCGTCCCGTCCGCAAATGCCAGATTTCACCCTGTACAAGCCTGGAATCCGGCTAGGGACTACCTCGGGAAGCGCATTCTCTGGGTTTTCATACGCAATCATGCGTGCAATTGAAGCTGAAGCACTTAGAACGCGCTTGGTACCCCTCCGATTTTGCTTTTTCCGGCCCAGCGGGTTATCGTGAGTGTCGATTATGGAGATGTGTGATGAGTTCGGAACTTCAGATCGATTTTGGGGTGGCCGCTCTTGCGATTGCTTTGGCCAGTTTGGTTGCCAGCATGTGGTTCTCCCTCAACCGACAGATGGGTGATATCACTCGGCAGATGACTCAGCGCATGGACCGGATGGACCAGCAGATGACTCAGCGTATGGACCGGATGGACCAGAGAATGGACGATATTCGCGACCGCCTTGCGCGCCTGGAAGTGATTGTCGATTTCATCCGTTTGGGCATGCAACTTCCCCGGCCACCCGAGCTGGCGGCAGAAGGGCCCAAAGAGCAGTGATCACGGCGCAAAAGTAAAGGCGACTGCGCGAGCCGCCTTCCTTCTTCTAGCTCTCCTTACGGAGAAGCGGTAATTCGTCTGAACCCCGCATCTGGCCCAAACATGGGCGGGCACGGATGCCATGTCAAGTCTATGTTTGGGCAGTGGCAGGAAGTTGTAGTTCTTCCGGATAATGGCGACGAACTCTTCCTCGAGGACGCGCGAAACTCGGTCCGGTGAAGACGCCAGTGTGCTGACTGACACTGTGTGGACAGGGTTGCAGACCACCCAGACCGTTCTTCGACGATTGAGCGGGGAGATCATTTGCGCCATGGCGTTTTCATCCTTCTGCTGCTTCTCCGATGCCGGAACCGCAGCATAAACGCCGTGCAATTTGGAGGTCTTCGACACGACCAGAACCTTCCTGATTTTCGTATGGAATGCCGGCTTGAGCGTGCATTCTTCAACCGGATAGGCGCAGCAGCCTACCTGCCGGATCCAGGGCGCCGCTTTCAATCTCGGCGCGTAGGAATTTTTCTGATTCATCGAACTACCTGACGCTTATGGCCTGCTTGTCATCGCCATCCGGAGCCAGCAATCTGGGGCTTGTCGTGGAAGGCAAACTTTCAGTGGTGCGGGTGATCACAGTTCGCAAAATGGAAGTGCCGTAACACCATTGCCAAGTGGAAGCCGCGTATCGCCAGGATGAACCAAAAAACCTGGCATCGTCGCGCCCTTCATGTCGCTCCGGAATCTCCGGATGGATGCCGCCATGGCCGGGCGGGGCGTGGCGGAGAGCTTGACCTCAAGGGGGATCAGTCGGCCGTCCGACTCTACCACGAAGTCTACTTCCGACCCCGCAATGGTGCGCCAAAACCAGATTCTGGGATCCAATCCTCGGTGCGTCAGCGTCTTGAGGATTTCGGACAGTACCGCCGTTTCCAGTATGGCCCCGCCCAAAGGGCCAGAAGCGGCAAGGGAAGGATCTCTCAAACCTGCCAGATGGCAGAGCGTGCCGGTGTCGGTGAAATAGACCTTCGGGGTCTTTACGAGCCGTTTCCCGGCACTTGCGAAGTATGGGCGCAGAACAACTACCTGGTAGGTGGCTTCAAGAACGGAGAGCCAGGCCTTGATTGTGTTGAGTGCAACTCCCAGATCGCGGGCGATACCGGCAAGGTTCAACAATTGTGCGCTCCTTGCTGCCAACATTTTGTGGAATCTGTGAAACTGGGTCAGGTCGCCAACGAGCCGGATCGTGCGCACTTCCCTTTCAAGATAAGTCTGGATGTAACTGGAATGCCAACGATGGGCGTCCTGCTCAGGATTGACCGCCAACTTCGGGTAACTGCCCCTGACGAGGTCCTCCCAGAGTTGTCGGCAGGCATGTTGGGGCTGGGACACCTGCAGCCTTGAAGACTCACAAGCCAGCGGTGCCTGCGGTTGTCCTTCTAGTTCCCGTCTTGATAGCGGCAATAGTCGCAGAACTGCTGCACGGCCAGCCAGAGACTCGGTTACGCGCTCTGAAAGCGGCAAGTTCTGAGATCCTGCCAGCAAGTATTGTCCAGGGCGGCTTCGGTCACTGTCAATCCTTCGTTTGATGTAGGACAACAGATCGGTGGCATGCTGCACCTCATCGATAATGGCCGGTGGTGAATGCAGAGCCAGGAATGAGCGGGGGTCTTCAACGGCGGATACCCTGACGTCCGGTTCGTCCAGTGATACGTAATTGAAGTCGTTTCCGAAGAGGTGCAGCAGCAGCGTTGTCTTTCCGGACTGCCGAGGGCCTGTCAGAATGACGGCAGGAAACTCGTTTGCAGCCTTTCTGATGACAGGCTCAATAGTACGTTCCAGATACGCGGTGTTCATAACTCGATATTATGCATTCGAAATGCATTTTATCAACACAACGCTGCTCAGTTTACAGCCAGAATTTCTGTCGGCCAGCAGCACATTGGGTGGCGAGCATATTGGATCGTGTTGCGTCCCGGGTCGGTGACCGTAGAACCCTGTTGGAACGCCGCTGCAATCTCCGCAATCCAGGGGCTGCGGTCTCAGCCGTCGGCAAGTTTCCGGTCCTTCATGGCAAACCATACCATGATCCGCGTCCTGCTCCGCGCAATTCGAGATGACTCTGGTCAACGAGTGATCTGAGATGATCCTTGACCGTGTTGCGGCTGATGCCGCTGGCCTTCACCACTTCAGAGACAGTTACCCTGCCGTGCTCCCGTACCAATTCCAGGATCAGCGCCGAAAGATCGGGAAGTGAGCCAAGCAAGACCCTCTCTCGCTCCATTATTCTTTCAAGCCGTTCCTTTTGGCGCTGCATTGCATGCAGGAAGAACCTGAGCCAGGGCTGCCAGTCAGGCGAGTCTGTGCGGATCGTTCGCTGGGTTCGCCGCAAGGACAAATAATATCTGTCCTTGTATTGCTCGACCACGCTTTCCAACGAACTGTAGGGCACATAGGCGTAACCAGTTTGCAAGAGAAGGAGCGTGGTAAGGATGCGTGACAACCGGCCGTTGCCATCCTGGAAGGGATGGATCTCCAGAAACACGACTACGAAGATGGCAATGACCAATAGGGGGTGAAGGCTGCCATCCTCCAATTGCTCGCCCACCCAGTCGACCAATTCTGCCATCCTTCCCGGGGTTGCGAACGGCGTTGCCGTTTCGAAAATCACACCGAGGCTCTTGCCGTTTTCATCGAATGCTTCAACATGGTTCGCCAGTGTTTTGTATGAGCCGCGGTGCCGTTCGTCCTTGTCTGAATGAACGAGAAGGTCGCGGTGGAGCTGACGAATATGGTTCTCCGTCAATGGGATAGCGTCATAGGCGTCGAAGACTGTTTCCATGACTTCCGCATAACCGGCAACTTCCTGCTCGTCTCGCGTCGCGAATGAACCGATACGAACGTTTGTCAGAAGTTGCTCCACATCTCTGTCACTGAGTCTTGCACCTTCAATTCGGGTCGATGAGCCGATGCTCTCAATCGTTGCTACCCGGCGCAACCGGGACAGGCGATCAGGTGCGATCTTGCCGATCGCTTGCCAGGCTCCCTTGAACTCTTCAATCTCTGCGATCAGAGACAATATCTCAGGTGTGATGCGCAGACTGGAGGTTTGCAGCGCCATTCCATTTCTCCATCCGTTTCCACCCAATCCTAATGCACGCCTAGCACCCATTTGTCCACCCATTTCCATCCGATAACCGCACAATTGCCAGTTGAAGCAGCCGCGCATGGCCCTGCGTCCAGCCAGCGGCAATGCGAAGCCATGGAAGAAGAACATCAAGTCCAGGCGGAGCGGGATCGTGCTCAACCCGGGCTGATGGCCCGGTCCGTTTGCGCGGCGGCGCCTGCGGACCAGAGGTGACGGCGAAGTTGCCTTAACAGCCGATCGGAAAAAGCAGGAACGGCTTTCCCAGCAGGCAGTTAGTTCCGCAATTCGAGGGATAAGAGCGGATGGATCATTCCAAGATGAAGAACAGGATTTACAGACAAGCCGTGAACGCCGTCGAGATCCTGGATGACGAACGAGACGAACTCGAGGTGACACTGGCGGAGTTGGCGCCGTAACTGTCACTGCCATCAAACTGGGTTGGCCAGTTCATTGTCGGCAAGCGCGCTGTGACCGGCGGCACGGCCGCATGTCTCGGGTACTGGTTCGGAACGGGCCTCAAATTCGGGCTCAATCTGCGGACTGCATACGCATGGCAGAGGAAAGGGCAGGGTCCAGCATTACGCGACTGCCAGTCCGGGCTGGTGCAGACCTACCGGATGCCGAAAGTGTGGTTTGAAAAGTCAATCGGTATTCTTGAAGCCGGGAAGATGGGACACCTGTGGCCAGACTTCGGATTCGACATTGAATGTGGCGTTCCGGATGGAGGTTCGGGACGCCAATCGAATGCCTCTTTTTGCTGACTGTTTCTTTCGCAGGTGACGCTTCCAAGCAATATCGCCAATCGTGCGCAACTTGTTCTGGTGTCTGCTGCTGCCGACTCAAGCGAATAGTCGGAGGTCGCAGTATCGGCGCAATGCTATCAGTTCTTGATGCGAAGCTGCGTGATCCGCATTCAATGGGTTAGCTCTCGAACCGTTGTCGTCTTGGATTTCAGGCTTATTGCTGTTGATCGCGCCGGCAATCCCGTCCCCTGCCAAACCGATGGGAAATGTACCCGGCAGTCAGGACTCGTCGGGTTTGATGAAGTGCTTCCAAACCTGAATCTTATCATCTCGGCGCATATGCGCGTTCGCGCCGCTTGACGATGGGAGTAGGCAATAACGGATCTGCCTTTCGCCAAATGTGTCAAAAAGGTCACGATTATATTTGGAAAAGAACATCAAGGACGCTTCTCCATTGAATCCAACCGCTTCGATGGCACGACGTTTGTTAAACAAGGAAAGCATGTCATTTGGCGTTTCGTGCTTGATGTTCTTGTCGCTGCCGCCAACACGCCGGCCCGAATGCAGAACGTCCCAAACGGCAATACGTTTTCGGTGGAGGAACTTGCATTTCTCTTCGTAAGACAAGAGCCAAATCTTCCTAGCAAACACACAGCCGAGTATCTTCCAGAAGTGGTTCCGCTTGTCCTCATAGTACTTTTCAACTTTGAGGGATTTGGGGCCAGGAAGAGTTCCCAAGATCAGGATCTTGGACTTCTTGCCGATGATCGGGGGGAATCCGGTTATCCGACCGTTCGATTGGTCCGTCATACGCTGCCTCCACATCTTCAAGTGTTGTTTGTCGATAGTAGTCCAAGGCTGTTGAAGAGGTAAACACTCGCCAATTTGCCATGAGCGCATTCGGCTTCGGTTGAATGGTGGGCAAGCGTTGCCCGGTTGCAGCCGCAGCATGCATGACACCATGTCCCGCAAGTGCGCCCGTTACCGAGAAATGCGCAGGCAGGCCTGTCAAGGGTGGTCGAGGATGGAGGAAGGCCGACAAGTCGTAGTCCCGTTCCGGGAACAACTTGTGCTGGCAAGGCGAAGCAACTATTGAAATCGACGGTTCAACATCGGAAAGATCAATGTCGTCGATGCGCAGGCTGCTTAGCAGATTTACCATTGTATTAGCCGCAACAACGCTGGTGGCGTGCTCCAATAATGGGGCCGGAGAACAAAAGCCGGCGCAACCGGAACCCGCAAGGGAGACCATCTGGTCCCTGTTCGAAGGCAAGGCAGACCAGCAGACGGCGGTCAGCGTCAACAAGTACATCTGGCAGGCCACATTCGAGGTTCTCGATTTCCTGCCAGTGGAAACAGCCGATCCGTTCACCGGCGTATTCGTGACCGGATGGGGCCAGGCGCCGGGCAGCGACCGGTCCTACAAGGCAACCGTGCTGGTCTCGGATCCCGCCCTCGAAATACGGGCACTGAGGGTATCACTGCTGACCCCCGATGGACCGGCGGACGAGGCGACTGTGAACGCGGTCGAAGACGCAATTCTGACCCGCGCCAGGCAGATCCGGGTCGCAGCGACCAGATAGTACCAAACCTGGTGCCGGGCCTGCCGGTTGAAGTGGCTGGGGTGTGAACTCATGAAAGTTCGGGATTTTCGGGAAATCGAACCCGCCTGGCAGAAAGCGTGGGACGAGTCCGGCGTATTCAAGGCACAGCGGGACGAGAACCGGCCCAAATACTATGTGCTCGAGATGTTTCCCTACCCCTCGGGCAAGATCCATATGGGCCATGTCCGGAACTACACCATGGGCGATGTCATTGCCCGCTACCGGATGGCCAGGGGATTCAATGTTCTGCATCCGATGGGATGGGATGCCTTCGGTATGCCGGCCGAGAATGCCGCCATGGAACAGGGTGTTCATCCCAGCGCCTGGACGTATCGCAATATCGACGACATGCGCGACCAGTTGAAGCCATTGGGGCTGTCCATCGACTGGAGCCGCGAGTTCGCAACGTGCGATCCGGAATATTACGGACAGCAGCAGGCCATGTTCCTGGACATGCTGGAAAAGGGCCTCGTTTACCGCAAGAGCGCACTGGTCAATTGGGACCCGGTCGACATGACCGTGCTGGCCAACGAGCAGGTTGTGGATGGCAAGGGCTGGCGCTCGGGAGCCGAAGTTGAGCGCCGTACACTTACCCAGTGGTTCTTCAGAATAAGCGACTTCTCGGAAGAACTGCTGTCAGCAATTGATGGCCTCACTGGCTGGTCCGAAAAGGTCCGGGTGATGCAGCGGAACTGGATCGGCAAGTCGAGGGGGCTTGAGATCGACTTCGAGACGATCAACGGACCGCCGGGACATGACAACATAAAGGTCTACACGACACGGCCGGACACGCTCCCGGGAGCCAATTTTGTCGCTGTCGCTGCAGATCATCCTCTGGCGGAAGAACTGGCAGCCGCCAATCCAGAGGTTGCTGACTACCTGGCGGAGTGCAGGAAGACCGCCGTTTCCGAAGCGGCTCTGGAAGGGCTGGAAAAGACCGGCATAGATACAGGGCTGAGGGTAAGGCATCCATTGCAGCCCGATACTGAATTGCCTGTTTGGGTCGCGAATTTCATTCTCTTCGATTATGGAACCGGAGCCATCTTCGGGTGCCCTGCGCACGATCAGCGCGACCTCGAATTCTCCAGGAAATACGGATTGCCGGTGATCGACGTTTTCGTGGCCGCCGGGTCGGACGAACGGGTTGGTGATGTCGCCTATGCCCCACCCAAGGATGTCAAGGTCCACTATCTGAACAGGATTGCAGGGGAAGCCGTTCAAACCGGTGATGAGGCTGTAGAGGCAGCGATCGACCACTGCGAGCAGGCCGGTAAAGGCAAGGGCGTCGTTCGGTATCGTCTAAGGGACTGGGGCATCAGCCGGCAACGGTACTGGGGCTGCCCTATTCCCGTCGTTCATTGCCCAGACTGCGGAACTGTTCCGGAGAAGAAGGAAAATCTGCCTGTCTCTCTTCCCGACGATGTGAGTTTCGACCAGCCGGGAAATCCGCTCGACAGGCATCCGAATTGGAAGCATGTGGCGTGCCCGGCCTGTGGCGGGCCTGCGGTGCGGGAAACGGATACCATGGACACGTTTGTCGACAGTTCATGGTACTTTGTCCGCTTTACGGCGCCGTCCGCGGGCACTCCGACTTCGATGGAAGACGCCGATTACTGGATGAACGTTGACCAGTATATCGGCGGTGTCGAGCATGCGATACTTCACCTGCTCTATTCGAGGTTTTTTGCCCGCGCCATGCACATCACCGGGCATCTTCCCAAGAAGGCAATCGAACCGTTTGATGCCATGTTCACCCAGGGCATGGTCACGCACGAGATCTACATGACCCGCGACGGCAAGGGCCGTCCCGTCTACCATTTTCCTGATGACGTGGATCAGACCGACTCGGGCGCTAGATTGAAGTCGTCTGGCGAACCTGTGGAGGTCGTTCCTTCCGCGAAGATGGCCAAGTCCAAGAAGAACGTCATCAATCCCCTGGATCTGATCCAGCGGTTCGGTGCGGATACGGCGCGCTGGTACATCATTTCGGATTCCCCGCCGGAGCGCGATGTCGAATGGACAACCGCGGGGGTCGAAGCGGCTTCCAAGCATCTGCAGCGCGTCCAGAAGATGGCAGCCGAAATCGCCAATGACGGAAGCTCCGGGAGCGCCTCCGAGGATCAGGCGTTGAAGGCCGCCACCCACCGTACGATCAGCGAAGTGACCCGGGGGATCGACCGGTTCGCTTTCAACAAGTCGGTGGCAGAACTCTACAAGCTTTCCAACTTTATGTTGCGCTCGCAAGCGGGCGGGGCGTCAAAGCGGGAAGCGATGAAGGCGATGGCACGGCTGATGTCTCCCATGACCCCGCATCTTTCAGAGGAAATCTGGAGCATGCTCGGCGGAGAGGGACTGATTGCAGAGGCTGATTGGCCTGTGGCAGATCCGGAATTGCTGCAAGAGGACACCGTGACGATGCCTGTTCAGGTCAATGGCAAGCGCCGTTCGGAATTGCAGGTGCCGCGTGGCACCGCACGGGAGGAGATCGAGCGATTGGTCCTTGAGGATCCGGCTGTAGCAAGGCATCTTGAAGGCAATGCGCCGAAGAGGCTTGTCATCGTGCCGGAACGGATAATCAATGTCGTCCTGTAGCCGCAGAAGTTTCCTGGCCGCGGCGGTTGGATTTGCCGCCGCTGGTTGCACGCTGGAGCCAGCCCTGAAGCGGGGCAGGCCCGTTGCCCGGTTGCCGGGCCAATTCAAGGTCTCCGTACCGGGCGGCCGGACGGCATTCCAGATGGAAGAGCGCCTTTCGGCACTGCTTGGATCTTCTGGATCGGCCAATCCGCAGTATCTGTTGATGGTTGATCTCTCCATGGATGAAAGCCTGGCAGCAGCGGCCGGAGCCGGAGGCGTCGATCGCAAGGCGCTTTCGGGCAATGCAGCTTTCTCCGTGAGCCGGCATCCCGGCGGGATGGTGCTGACCGAAGGCTCTGTCCGGGGACAGGCGACATTCTCTGCCAGTAGTGAAGTGGTTGCCACCGACGCTGCGCGGGAGGATGCGGAACAGCGTCTGGTCGCCCAGTTGGCTGAGAGGCTGGTTGCCCGGTTGATGCTGACTTCGGACAGCTGGCATGCCGGAGGGTTGTCCCCGGTCAATTGAGTTCTGTCGGGGCACACTGAATCTGCTTGCCTCTGCCTTCCTGCCAACGGTCCATCATTTTCCCTGAACCCTTGCAGTCCCGGCCTTGATGCTACAGCGGATTTTTGAAATCGCGGCGCTGGACACGGCCCCTTGAAGTCGCTTGCAACAGCGGCAATCATGCCGGTACCGGATACGGCGGGGTCAGCCCGCGGTTGAAGGCTGCCGGTGCAGGTATTACCGCACTTGTCGAGCAGGAGATAGGATGTGGTCAAACTCACAGCACGCGATGCCAAACGATTTCTGAGCAAGCCCGATCCTGCCTGTGGCGCCGTCCTGATTTACGGCCCCGAACCCACAAGGGTTGCAGAATGCTGCCGCCGGACAGTCGATGCGATCGTCGGGGAGGATGGCCGGAAGGAAATGAGAGCCGATCGCGCCGACTCCGGCACCGTGAGCAGCGATATCGGGACGCTGTCGTCAATGCTCAAATCCGCCGGGTTCTTTCCGGGCAACCGGACAGTTCAGCTTGAAGGCGCCAGTGACGGGTCTACGAAGGCGATTGCCTATGCGCTCGAGCAGCAAGGTGCTGACGATGCATTCCTGGTGGTTACAGCCGGAAGCCTGCGTCCTGCCTCAAGTTTGCGGAAGCTGTTCGAGGGGCATAAGCGGGCCCGGTGCGCTCCGGTCTATGAGGATGCGATGACCGCCGGGGATGTCCGCGAACTGCTTGGCAAGGCTGGCATCCAGACATTCGATGCCGCAGCCGTGGAGGATTTGACGGCAATCGGTCGAGAATGCACGCCACTTGAGCTTGCCCAGGTCATCGAGAAACTTGCCCTGTATAAGCGCAATGATCCCTCGCCGATGAACTCAGGAGACGTGATGGCCTGTGCGCCGCTGACCGGCGAAGTTCTGATCGACAGTTTGCTGGGACTGGTTGCTGACAAGCGTCCAGCTGAAGTGGGTCCTGCATTCCGGCAGGTTTCGGGAAGAGGGCAAAACCCTGTCACAATCTGCATCATGGCGACCCGCATGTTCAGGCGAATTCACCAGGTTGCGAGCGACCCGGGCGGGGTTCAAGCAGGGGTTGGCCGTCTTCGGCCGCCAGTGCTCGGTCCTCGCAGGGATCGTATGATCAGTCATGCCCGGAAATGGGGCATCCGGGGATCCGAGGCGGCAATCAGGGAACTTCTGGCAACCGACCGGATGTTGAGGTCGGGCCAGAAGGTGCCGGCCAGAGCCTTCATGGAGCACGCCTTGATCCGGGTGGCAATGATGAGGCAGGCCAGATGATCCGGCTGTTGGGAGACGACAGGAGCAGGGCGTTCAGGGTTCGCTGGATGCTTGAGGAACTTGAACTAGACTATGAGCATGTTCCGTCGCGACCCGGGGCAGACGAGGTGGTCCGGCATAATCCATCTGGCAAGATCCCGGTCTTGATTGTCGACGGCGAGGCAATCTCGGACAGCACTGCTATCCTCCATTACCTGACGGACCGGCATGACAGATTCACGCATCGCCCTGGCACCTTGGAGCGGGCCCGCCAGGACAGTTTCACCAACCTGATACTGGACGAGTTCGATGCTTGCCTTTGGGCCGCCGCCAGGCACAGTTTCGTTCTCCCCGAGGAATGGCGCGTCGGCGAAATCAAGCCGTCACTGCGGTGGGAGTTCAAACGGTCGGCATCGCGGCTGGCAGGCAGGATGCAGCCGGGGTGCTTTCTGATCGGGGATGAGCCGACGGTTCCGGACTTTATCCTTGCCCATTGCCTGATCTGGGCGAAAGTCGCGAGGTTTGAGCACGAAGAGCGGGCACTTGACTCCTTTCTGCAACAAATGTCTATCCGGCCTGCGTTTCAAAAGATGGATGGGAAGCGGCAATGAACTTTGGAATGGGGCGGCTTCTCGCCGCAGGAACACTTGCGGCCTTCATTGGCGGGACCGCAGCACAGGCCGAATTGACAGCGAAAGAGCTCGTTGACGAATTGCTCACGCTTGCAGATCAGTTTGGAGCGAAGGTTGAATGGCAGGACATGGAAACTGCCGCTGATGGCATCATGCTCAGGGATGTATCACTGACCAGTCTTCGACAAATGGTGCCTGTGGTCACTGTCTACGAAACAGACTGGATTCGGTTTACCGAAAACGGTGACGGATCGGTCTCCATCGTGACCGCTACTCCGCTGTCGGTTCGGCAAGAATGGGAGGATGAATCAGGCAAGGCCACCTTCGTGTATGACTTGGTTGCGGTTGACGCGGAAATCATTGCAAGCCGGCAAACGGACATCATCATCGAACTTACGGCGGGCCAGTACATTGCGGAGGGCAACGCAACTGTGGGTGAGCCGGAATTTCCCTTCAGAGTCAGTATGGAAGTTGTGAATGGCAGTTTGGTCCTGCCGTCGGAAGCTGGGGACACCGGCAAAATGAGGGCCGGCCTGAATGCAGACAGTGTTGCATTGGTCCTTCCATTGCTTGGAGAAAACTTCGCTGCGACCATGAACGATCTGATTGTCGAGGCTAAGGCCGATCCTGCAAACCAGACAACTGGCTGGCTTGGAATGCAGACTCATGAGTATACTTACTCATTGGAGATTGGCGGCAGCACTGTGGGGTACAGATTTGCCGAGGGACCGGTGTCCGGCCTCTTTGTTATGGAATTCGGCCTGACTCGCTTGGAAGAAGAGGTGACCCCAAACTCTCATAACCAGAAGTTGCATGCTGAATCCAGCAGGTTCGTGGTGGATTTCGGTGGACAGCTTTTCGAAGTGAATGCAGGCCTCTTCGACCTCACGTTACAGTTGGCAGGTTCTCCGGGAAATGATCTGGGAACGGCTGAGGCGGGTATTGAACTTAACGATGTCGTGATGGGCCCGAGCATCATGGCAATTGCCGATCCCGGTGGTGAACTGCCGAGTTCAGCTGGCAGGATCGCCTTCAACATCGCGGTAGCCATACCTTCCGAGTTCGTTTCAGCGGTGTACAGCGGTTTTGACGATGGCCGGTTTCCGATTGACAGGCTTGATTTCGATCATCTGTTTCTGGAGGCAGCCCTGTTCGGTGCAGGACTGCTTGCCAATGGGCAAGTTGGTTTCACATTGCCCGACGAATACGGCAATGGCGCAGCCGTTAATGGAGAAGTGTTCGTCAGGATGACGGGGGTCAGGGAATTGGTGGAGTTCTTCCGGCAGAGAGGACTGGTCGATGATCAATCCTATCTCGGAATGCAACTTCTCTTCGCGGCGGCCGAGACAGACAGTGATGGAGCCCTCAAATATGATGTGACTATTGACTGGCCCAATGGAGTGACAGTCAATGGCATGGATTTCTGAGGTGACAGAGGTTGGGCCGAACAGCCTGCTCTGCGGCTCGTTTGCAACAGCCGGGTTCCGACGGTGACAGCTGATTCTTCTGGCATTCTGGCGACTCTCCTGGGTGAGGCAGAAAAGGCCGGTTGTGATGCTGCCGATGCAATCCTCATTGAAGACCGTTCGGTATCAATTGAGGTAAGGACCAGTTCAGTTGAACATGTCGAGAGATCCGAAAGTGCCGAAGTCGGGCTGAGAGTGCTTGTCGGCAGGCGCCAGGCTTGCGTTTCGGTTTCGGACATGCGTCCTGAGGTGCTGGCCAGAGTTGCGCGGCAGGCAGTTGCGATGGCCAAGGAGGCTCCGGAGGATCCATTTGCCGGCCTGGCGGATCCGGAACTGACCGCTGCGGCCTTCGAGGTGGAAGCGTTGGAATTGCGCGACCAATCTAGTGCGCCCGGCATGGAGATGCTGATCGAGCGGGCGCTTGCAGCCGAACGGGCGGCAGCAGCGGTGGAGGGTGTCGATCAGGTAGAGTCGGCTTCCGCCGGTTTCGGGACGGCATCTATTGGCTTGGCAACATCGAACGGGTTCTCAGGCAGTTACGAGCGCGGATACTCGGGCTGCTCCTGTGCTGCCATCGCAGGAACAGGTCTGGAAATGGAAGTCGACTATTATGGAGAACTCCGGGTGTTCGACTCCGATCTTTCAAGCCCTGAGGAAATAGGCAACCGGGCAGGAGAGAGAGCAGTCGAACGGTTCCGGCCAAAGCGGCCAAAGACCGGAGCCTTTCCGGTGATATTCGACGAACGAGTGGCATCAACCCTGATCAGGCATCTGCTGTCCGCAATCAACGGCGCTTCGGTTGCGAGGGGCGCCAGCTGGCTGCTGGATGCAATGGGACAAGAGGTGCTACCCAAGGGAATGGACATCATTGAACAACCGAAGAGGCCGCGGTCAGGTTCATCGCGGCCGTTCGATGCAGAGGGCCTGGCGCAGCGTGACAAGGCCTTTGTTAAAGACGGTGAATTGAAGAGCTGGGTGCTTGATCTTTCATCCGCAAGGAAATTGGAACTTGAGAGCACCGGCAACGCCTACCGGGGAACTTCATCACCGCCTTCCCCCGGGGTTTCCAACGTTGAGTTGACTCCGGGTTCCGGCGGCAGGGACCGGTTGGCACGTGAGATGGGAACCGGCCTGATCGTGACTTCCCTTATCGGCTCGACGATCAATCCCACTACAGGAGATTATTCCCGGGGTGCCGGAGGATTGTGGGTTGAGAATGGGAGCGTAACCGGTCCGGTGTCCGGTTTTACCATAGCTGGCAATCTGCGCCGCATGTTGAAATCCATCATTGCTGCCGACGACGCGCGCCCCTTCGCCAGCTACCGCGTGCCGAGCCTGCTCGTCGAGGGATTGACTATAGCCGGAGATTAACGCGTGCGAAGAATGTTGAATGCTTCAAGTATTGACTGGGCCTTGAGCAAATGCAGCTCGTCAGGGGCCTTGGAAGGGTTCGGAATCAGATGACCAAGCGGCTGCATTTGGTCTTCGGAGGCGAATTGATCGACCCGGAAGAGTCCAGATTCCGCAATCTGGATGAAGTGGAAGTAGTTGGCCTCTATCCCGACTATGACTCCGCCTGCGCTGCGTGGAAGGAAGCTTCCCAACGCGAAGTGGATAATGCCCTCAAACGATATTTCATCGCCCGCCTGAGCCGGCTGGACGCTCCGGTAGAGACCATAGGCGGTTCTGGCGGCAGCGGGGACTGATGGGCCGCTCGCTCGGCCTCGCTGCCTATCTTTCGATTTCTTCCACCCTGGAGTTGCCGGCGCGCTGGATACTTCGCAGCCGCACTGCCAGGGGGAAGGAAGACCCATTGCGCGGTCAGGAGAGATTTGGCCGGACAGGGGTTCCGCGACCGGACGGGCAACTCGTCTGGCTGCATTCCGCAAGTGTCGGCGAGGTGATATCCATCCTGCGGGTTGTCGAGGTCATGGGGCAGCATCGGCCTGACCTCCGTTTTCTCATCACCACCGGTACATTGACTTCGGCGCAATTGCTCCAGCGAAGAATGCCCGAAAGGACGATACACCAGTATATTCCCTATGATTATACCAAGGCAGTGAACGGGTTCCTCGACCATTGGAGGCCATCGGTAGGTATCTGGACGGAGAGCGAGCTGTGGCCGGTACTGATCTACGAGACACATCGCAGGCAAATTCCGCTGCTTTTTGTGAATGCCCGGATGTCGCGGAAATCCTACAGAAGATGGCGCTGGTTGCCGGGAATCTCGGCTTCACTGTTGCGCAGGTTTGATCTGGCACTTGTGCAGGATGAGTATACCGGCCGTTACCTCAACAGGCTTGGGCTTCCGGCTGACAGGCTCGAGGTCACCAATTCAATCAAGATGGGTGCAGCGACACTTCCGGTCGACGAGGATGCGGCAGCGGAATTCTCAAAAGCCAGGGGTGACAGGCCTGTGTGGCTCGCAGCCTCCACCCATGAAGGAGAAGAGGAGATCGCTGGCAAGGCCCATGCAACGCTTGAAGCCAGGTATCAGGACATGTTGCTGATCATTGTTCCGCGCCACCCTGAACGGGGCCCAGATGTTGCCGAACGGTTGACCCGCGCGGGTTTCCGGGTCAGTCTGCGATCTGCGGGCGGGTTGCCCGGAAAGCGCGATCAGATTTATGTTGCAGACACGCTCGGGGAACTTGGCCTCTGGTACAGGATTTCACCCGTGAGTTTTGTCGGCGGGTCGCTCGTGCAAAGCGGTGGACACAATCCCTACGAGCCCGCACTCTTGGAATCGGCAATTGTTCACGGCCCACATGTCTCGAACTTTCAGACCGATTTCCGCAAACTGGAAGATGCCGGCGCAGCCAGGCGCATCGCCAGCGACTCAGAGTTGGCAGAGGCAATCGACGCTTGCCTTGACCTAGAGGTTGCGAGCCGCATGACCAAAGCGGCGCTGGGCCTTTGCGCAGGCGGTGATGCGATAGTCGACAAAGCTGTGGCCGCTATTCTCGACCGGTTGCCATCAGGCGCGAGCAAAATGGATGAAGCAACCTGATTTCTGGTTTCAGCCGCCGGGACTGTTGGCGAGCTTGCTGTCACCCCTGGGGAAGGCGGGCAGTTTCGTAACCCGTATCCGGTTGAGACGGGGGGACAGGCAACGTGTCGGTGTTCCGGTCATATGCGCGGGCAATCTGAATGTAGGCGGAACGGGAAAGACGCCGTTCGTCATTGCCCTGTTGCAAAGGCTATTGGCTGCCGGGGAGACCCCTCATGCAGTCTCACGTGGCTATGGTGGCCGGACTGTGTCTCCAACCCTCGTGGATGTGTCGCGGCATTCGGCCGTGGATGTCGGTGATGAGCCGCTACTTCTCGCTCAATTTGCTCCAACCTGGGTCGGCAACCGCAGGCCAGCCTGCGCCAGAGCCGCTGTGGAGGCAGGCGCAAGCGTGATAGTTCTGGACGATGGTCACCAGGATCCTTCGCTGGCTCATGACCTGCCGGTAGTTGTCGTTGATGCCGCGAGAGGATTTGGAAATGGCCTGGTGATGCCTGCCGGACCCCTGCGGGAACCCGTTAGCGACGGCTTGCGCCGCGCAGGCCTGCTGGTCATTGCAAACGGCACCGAACAGCATCTACGGAAGCACTGGACGATTGACCCCGAACTGCCGGTTGTGGAGGCAACGACTGAGGTCTTGCATACTGGCAAGGAATGGAGAGGAGACAGGGTGGTTGCCTTTGCCGGTATCGGCAATCCTGCCAGGTTTTTTGCATGCTTGGCCGGCCAAGGTGCGGAAATCGTCAAGGAATTTCCACTAAGCGATCATCAGCCGCTGGACAGTCGCCTGCTTGCCAGGTTGCAGGCTGCTGCCAATGCCAATTCTGCCCAACTTGTGACCACGGAAAAGGATGCGGTCAGGCTTCCACCAGACTGGCGCAACCGGGTGCTGACTTTTCCAGTCCGAATGACGATCTCAGACTGGTCGGAAATCGACCAGAGGCTTGTCAAGTTGGGGCTAGCGGTGCCTGCGACAGAGGAGCCGATTGCAATTTCCTGACAATGCTGCGCCATCCGCTTTCCGGAAACGCTGCAAGCGCGTCACATCGGTCTTGCCGATGGTCTCATTGGAAGCCAGTGCTTGTAAATCTGTCCACCTTGCGAAGTTGAGGGTCGCAGGAGGTGGTTGCGCATGCGGTTACTGCTGGCCGAGTTTCTCCTCGATGATTTCGGCAAGATCCTCATAGGGCATGGGCAAGTAGTAATCGCCATTGATAACAAATGACGGCGTAGCCATGATCCTGTCATTTTCTCTAAACTGAAGTTCTGTTAGGCCTTTGTTCTCCTTTTCTCGTGCAAGTCACTGATTTCATTCTGGATGATCAATCCAAGAGGCACAATTTTTCTTGGTTTCTTGTAGGCACTAGAACTGCCCGCTCTGCTATCCTGCTATACCCTCCACTGAAACTTGCGACAGTCCAGTAAACTACAGATTTTGAACACTATATCGACATTCTTGCTTGACAACAACCGCCAGATGTGGCAGAAGAACGGCAGATATTTGTAGGCACTAGGATAAACGCCGTGCATGTCGCAATCATCAAGTCCGTACAGAACGGAAAAACCTACTACTCAAAGCTGCTGCGCAAGAGCTACAGGGATGAGAACGGGCGCGTCCAAAAGGAAACCGTCCTCAATCTCGCGCCGTTCCCTGATGGCGCCGTTGCCGTCCTGCAAAAATATTTCGCCGGAAAGGCAATCCCCACATGCGACGACGACGAGGACCCGGTCGAGGTCCTCGACTCCCCCCATCACGGGGCCGTCATGGCTGTACAGTCCGCTTTCAATCAGCTCGGCTTCGAAAGGCTGATCTCCTCAACTCCCTCGCGGGAACGAAAACTTGTCTGCGCAATGGTCGCCGCACGCATTCTCCAGCCAGACACCAAACTCGCAACGACACGATGGTGGAATTCCGTCTCTCTCGCCGCCGTATTCGGCGTCGAGGACGCCATCGCTGATGACCTCTATGCCGCAATGGACTGGCTGCTACAGCGCCAGAACCGCATCCAGGGAAAGCTCGCACGCCGACACCTTGCAAATGGCGAAACCGTCTTGTGGGACCTGACTTCCGTCTGGATGGAGGGAAATTGCTGCCCTCTGGCACGGCGCGGATACAGCCGGGACGGAAAGCGCGGAAAGCTCCAGATCTCTTTCGGACTGCTCTGCGACAAACGCGGCCGCCCTGTCGCCGTCTCGGTCTACCCGGGCAACACCGTCGACAGCACCACCGTCATGGACGAGATCCGCCGACTGCGCAGCAAGTTCAATCTCGACGCCATCACCATCGTCGGCGACCGCGGTATGATTGTCCAGGCGACAATCCAGGCTCTTGCCGCCATGGAAGGCGCAGACTGGATTACCGCTCTGAAGAGCGACTCAATCCGCAAGCTGTTGCGCTCCGGCAAACTGGCGCCTCTCGCCGGTGATGTCACACTCTGTGAAATCTACCATCCCGACTTTCCCGGCGAACGGCTGATCGCCTGCCGCAACACCGCCCTTGCCCGCCGGCGGGCGTTCAAGCGGCAAGACCTCCTCGCCGCCACCGAAGATGAACTCGATGCCATCCGCAGGCGGGTGGTCGCCCGGCGCCTTCAAGGTGCCGGCCAGATCGGTGTCGCCGCCGGAAAGGTCGTCAACCGCTTCAAGGTCGCCAAGCACTTTGCCATCACAATCACCGACAACTCCTTCGACTTCCAGCGCAAGCAGGAGAAAATCCGCCAGGAGGCGGCCCTCGACGGCATCTATGTCATCCGCACTTCGCTCCAAAAGGACGACATGACCGCCGCCGACTGTGTGCGCTCATACAAATGGTTGACCAGGGTTGAACGGGCCTTCCGCTCGATCAAAACAGTCGATCTGGAGGTCCGTCCGGTCCATCACAGGCTCGCCGACCGGGTGCGCGCCCATGTGTTCCTGTGCATGCTCGCCTACTATGTCGAGTGGCACATGCGGAAAGTCTGGGCGCCGATGCTCTTTGCCGATCCCGATCTCGAAGCGGTGCAACAGACACGGGACCCGGTCAAGCCGGCCAAGTCCTCACAGGCGGTCAAACGAAAATCCGGCGCCCGTGGACGCACCAATGATGGAGCCCCGGTTCACAGTTTCAGGACGCTCCTGACCTGCCTTTCCGCCATAACCCTGAACCGCTGCCGGATACGGGGTTTCAAGGACTCTCCGATCTTCACCGTCGCAACCACACCAAACCCCGAACAGAGGAAAGCACTCAACTACTTGAAGACAATCCCGGACATCTGATCGCATAAACAAAAATGTAGGCAGAACAGTCAAAAACAGACTCGGAGTAAATGCTTGAAAATCAACAACAAATGAGGCTATGCTAACTCAGAACTTCAGTCTAAAATCCAAAGATGCCTGTTCTAGCATTTCGGCTTTGGCCTGATCATCGAGGCAGGCGTCGAGTTGCTCGTTGGTGAGGCCGGCCCCAAGGCCGATTCTCCGCAAGCGGTCAACGATCTCGGCACTGCTTTCGCCATCCGACCATGATGATTGCTTGTCGAACAGAATATCCACCAGGCCGAAATACCTCGTTCCATCGTCGCATCGAGCAACTATTCCTGCCCAGAGGTCCTGGTGACGAATATAGACCTCGCGTAAAACATAGAGTACTTTGCCAGTGTCGATATAGTCGCTCTTCAACCTGCCAAAGCTGTCCCGGTGGAATTTGGCGCAGTGCGGGCAGGTAAAAGCCGAATACTCAATCACAGTTACCGATGCCCCGGCATCGCCTAGTGTCATTTCAGTGTATTCCGGTTGCGCTGCCAACGGCTGCACCGCCGTCCAAACGATGCCAAATGAGATGGCCGCAGCAGTGATGACTGAACGCAGTCGTCCGACAATTGCCATTCTGTTTTCCTTTCTCTTTTCAGGTCGGAAATCGACGAGAGGCTTCTCAGCCTGGGGCTGGCGGTGCCTGTGGCGGCGAAGCCGATTGCAATTCCCTGACCCTACTGCGCCATCTGCCTGCCGCAAACGCTGCAAGCGCGTCACATCGGTCTATTGCCGAGGGTCTCATTGTAAGCCAGTGCCTGTTGACCTGCTCACGCTGCGGGTTGCAGGTCGCGAGCGTGGTTGCGCATGCCGTTACTGCTGGCCGAGTTTCTCCTCGATGATTTCGGCAAGATCCTCATAGGGCATGTTCGAATAGAGATCGCCATTGATAACAAAGGAAGGCGTGCTCATGATCGAGTCCTGGTCAGCAAAACCCTTAAAAGCTTGAAATAGCATTTCGGCATTGGCCTCATCCGCGAGGCAGGCGTCGAGTTGCTCATTGGTGAGGCCGGCGCCAAGGCCGATGCTGCGCAAGCGGGCAACTATCTCGGCAGCGCCTTCGGCACGTGACCAGGATTGCTGCTTGTCAAACAGGATATCCACCAGACCGAAATACTTCGTTCCATCGCCGCATCGAGCGACGATTCCTGCCCAAAGGCCCGGAAGATCAAAATAGACCTCACGCAAGACATAGAACACTTTGCCTGTGTCGATGTAGTCGCTCTTCAACCTGCCAAAACTATCCCGATGGAAGTTTGCGCAGTGCGGGCAGGTAAAGGACGCATATTCGATCACAGTTACCGAGGCCTCGGCATTGCCAAGTGTCATTTCCGCATATTCCGGTTGCGCTTCCGAAGGCTGCGCCGCCGTCCAAACGATGCCAAATGAGATGGCCGCAGCAGTGATGACTGAACGCAGTTGTCCGACAATCGCCATTCTTGTTTTCCTTTCTGTTTTCAGGTTTGTGACAGAACGGACTTGCCGAACTCAATCAGCTTGTCCCGCAGTTGCTCGTCTTCAACCCCCTCGACTGATGCACGCAACCGAACCAGTTCTTTGGAACTTGGATTCCTGCGCAGGATTTGTGGCCGTTCGTCGGCCTTTTGGCTGTCGCCTCGCCCGCGAGCCTGCGTGAGCCTGATCGCCTCAATCGCCTTGAATCCCTGGCTCGAATTTATGCGCTCAATCAACTGCGGCAAGCTCATTCTGACTTCCTGAGCCCGCGGCCCATGCACCTTGAGCAACAGCGTTGCTCCATCACCCTTGCGACCATAAGTGATCTTCATCGGGCTTGCGACATCTGCTACAGACGCTCCAGCGATTTCTGCCCAGCCAGTAAGCAGTTTTGCAGTCGAGAACCCCCTTCGCATGGCAGCATCCCGCATGCTCTCTGCAACAAGTGTAGACACATGCTCCAGACCGTTGCCGCGGACCTCATCGGGAAAATGCAGTGTCTCCTCTTCTTTCCCAGCCATCCGCAGTCTAGCCTCAATCGCTTCGCAGTTTGCCAGATGCACAATATATGGAAATGGCGGAAATGTGACTAACAATTTCGCGAGCAATTCAATGGGGGAGGCCGAGATGGTGGCAAGCCTGCTCTGCTGGTACGATGCCCATGCGCGCCGGCTGCCATGGAGGATGCCCCCTGCCCAGACCAGGGTCGGCCACAGGCCTGAGGCCTATCCGGTGTGGCTCTCCGAAGCAATGCTACAGCAGACCACAGTCACCGTTGCTTCTAGATATTTTGAACACTTCATAAGTCGTTGGCCGACGGTGGAGGCACTTGCACAGGCTTCGAACGACGAAGTCATGGCGGCGTGGGCAGGACTTGGATACTACGCACGGGCGCGAAATCTGATCAAATGCGCCCGGACCGTTGTGGAATTGCACGGCGGCGAGTTCCCGAACACGGAAACCGGATTGGCAACACTGCCCGGTATTGGTCCGTATACGGCTGCAGCAATTGCGTCCATCGCATTCGACCGGCCGGTCGTGCCGGTCGACGGAAATGTGGAGAGGATCATGGCGCGGCTGCATGCTGTCAGCACGCCGCTTCCGCGCGCCAAAGCCGAATTGCGGTTGCTGGCGGCTCGATTTGCCTCCCGGCAACGACCAGGCGATTTCGCTCAGGCCATGATGGATCTGGGATCGATGGTCTGCCGTCCGGGGAAACCGGATTGCGCCAGTTGTCCCTGGAGCCAGTCTTGCCAGGCGCGCGAACTCGGCATTGAGTCCGTGCTTCCAGCCCGAGTTCCAAAGCCAAAAAAGCCCGAGATACAGGGACGAGCATATGTAGGGCGGCGGATTGACGGTGCATGGTTGGTGGAGCGGCGCCCGGAGTCGGGTCTTCTCGGCGGAATGCTCGGATGGCCGGGATCCGGCTGGGGGCACGAGAAGCATGCCGGGCCACCTTGGGACGGGGACTGGTCCACCGCAGAGGGAAGTGTAACCCATGTGTTCACTCACTTCAGGCTTGATCTGGAGGTACTGGTAGCGAACATTCCGGTCGACGGAGTCGCAGAGCGCGGCGAGTTCATGAAGCCGGACAGTTTCGACCCGGACACGATGCCCAGCCTGATGCGCAAGGTATTTGCCTTGGCCTCAACCTGCCTTGACGAATAGGATTCTGCCGACACCTGCCATTTCAGTTCCGGTGTAATCCTATCCCCATGACGCTGATCCTGGTCAGCTGAAAGTAGGGATGGACGGCCAATACACTTCGGGCGAGGTTTCTTGCCGTCATTGTGGAACCTTCACTGGTTCACACGGTTGGCGTTACAGTTGGCCGCGGGTTTGTCTCGCAAACCCGCGGCAACCGGGAGAGTAACTGTTCAGAGCGTGTTGGTTCCTATCGCAACCGGACTGCGGTGAACCCACGGTTGCGCATGCAGTTGAGATCAAATTCCTCAACCCACATGCCACGCGACCATACAACGCGAAGGCAAGCGTCGACGGAGCGGAACCTGCCGTGGCGGCCGTTGGCCCTTCGGCAGTGGATGTCGTCAAATGTCACCCAACTGTGGCCGTTCCAGAAATCCTCAAGGCAGGTGGCGCGCCTGGGTTTATAGCCGTAGCGTGGCTTATGCGGCTTGTAAGGTGCATGGTAGCCCGCCACAGGCGGGCGTTTCCTGTGAACTGCAGCAGGCTTGTCCGGTTCGCTACGGCCAGAATTGGTTGCAGCGATTACAAACGCAGAGAACAGGATGAACTTGGCCAAATCGTCGGCGCTGTCACCGGCTCTCGCCGGCTGAGCGGAGAAGCCGCCCATTGCAAGGGCGCATGCCGCTGCTACTGCTACAAGTTGCTTTCTCACGGTTCCTCTCCCCGCTTGATGGTTGGAGGCGGCGACCTCGGATTGGTTGCCGCTTGAACTGTATCGATCATGAATGCGTCAGGATTCGCAATATCGGCGGGATGCTATCGGATTACATCCGCATTCGCCCGGCAGTCCCAGCCGCAATGCTGCAAGGATTTCCGGCAGATTGGAGGACTGTTGCCAATGATGGAAGAGGCGCCGCATTTGCCGGGCATGATGCATCCTGGTGATACCCGTGATATTGCATGACATTCGATGAAGGTGTCGAACCGTCGCATGAAGAAGCTCCTGATTCGACTGATCACGGCCACGGTCCTGGTCTTGGCCAGCATGTCGCCGGCAGCGTCTGAGTGTTTTGCCGAATACAAGGCAAAGAAGGACGATCCGCTGCGTTTGCACTATGGTGTGATTCAAATCCCGGACGGGCTTTGTTCCCGAGAGGGCGCCGGCCGCTATATCGCCGCCCGGATATCTGTCGAAGGGTGGAGCCTGCTGGCGGTTGGCAGGGTCTTCGGTCCAGCCGGGCTCAATGAGAGGAAGAGAGACGCTGGGCAGTATTTTCTCCGCTACTGAAAGGCTGCTGCGGCCCCATCACGGCAGCGGATATGTGGCTATTGCTCTGGGAGCGATGGTCGCAATTCTGGCGACGGCGGCATTCTTTCTGATCTACAGCCTGCCTGATGGCGGTGCTTTCAATGATCATGTCGAGAAACTGTTCATCGACAATGAGGATCTGACTTCTGAGGCAGAATTGCGTCTGCTGGAAATTCTTGCCCAGTCCGGCGGAGCATTTTCGGATACCCTCGCATCCTACCGGATGGTTGTTCTGGTGCTGCTGATCTTTGCCGCTTCGCTGCTGATTGCCGCTGCGGTCTTCCTCCTGAATACTGTGGCTCTGGGCCGCAGGGTTGCCGAGGTGGAAAGGACCGGCTTGTTGGTCAGAAGCCTTGTTCTCAAGCGTGAAGAACAAGTGGTATTGCTGAACCACCTTGATTTTGAACTCACGCCTTCGGCAATGGAGACACTGGCGGTTCTTTGCGAAGCGCGCCTTGATGACGAGGTGGTGTCTGGCGCCCGTCTTGAGTCACTGATTTCCGGCAAGGATGTCGATGAATGCGAGGATGCCGCAGGCGCAACACGGATCAAGCGGTTAAGGGACGCCCTTGGCAATCAACTCGTCTCAAAACTGCTGATCAGGAACATAACGAGGAACGGTTACGTTCTGGCAATCGACAAGGACGCAATCAAGCTCGATTGAGTCATTGCGGTTGCATGCAATGGTCAGTAACTGCGCCTTTACCCTATTGAGCCGTGCATTGACGTATGTGTCCAAGGAGTTGCCCTTCTGCCGCATGAAAAATTGATGACTTCCATTGGCAAGTTCATCCGGTCCTGGGCACTTCCGCGCCGTTGGTCGGCGGGCCCTGACTGGCATTGGAACGAGGCGGCGTTTGCAGGTGTGGTTTCATCCGTTCGGGTCTGTTCGCTCCTCGAGCAAGCGGCATGCAAGTCCAAAGCCGGTGGACCCGGCCGAATTGCCCGGCGGAGTTTTAGTTGCCTGGTGACCTTGGGGGCAGCGCAATCAAGCCACGCTCGAAATCACGCTGCCCAACACCATGAAACAACACTGCAACTGCTCTGCCCCTTTGTTTGGGGCGGGACTAGCAGGCCGGAATGTCGCAAACCGCTTCTGCGACCCCAAGACGCTCGTTGACGAAATGAAAGTTGTCCGCATAGCCCTCTGCTGCGCCGCCAAAAACTGCGTCGACATCCCCGGCTGTCAGTGCCCTGTCGAACCAGACATTGAGGTCGTCCAGGCCGGCTTCCATCACCTGTTTGCGCCTTGGCTCAGAAATCTCGCCAGACCTTGAAGAAAGTAGGCGTAGAATGGCCTTCTTTCGCATATCCAGCTGTCCTTCGACCATTCCCCGTAACAACCACCGGGGCCAATCTACTTCGCTGCTGTCGAGTCGGCTTGCCCACTGTAGACGACCAGTGTGAGTATTGGCAGGCACTGTTGATCATCGCCCGCTCTTGAGAACCTTTCGTCATTCTTGATTGCGGCATGATATTTCGACACCCGCTTGGCGGTGTCATCATCGCAACTGGACTTCAACTCCAGCAGAGCCAGAAAATCCCGGCCATCAGTGTAGCGCATTCGAAAGAGCCCATCGCACCCGATTTTCCGGACGCGCGCATCGACAATCTTCCCGTCGACGATTTCAGGAAGCACGCTTGAGTCAATGCTCTCGTAGACGTTATCCGCCAAGAGTGTCTTGAGAACTGCTTGCGTCCGTTCCGGGCTGGAAATGAGTTTTCTGAACAGCCTGTTCATTGCTTTTCGCTTCTTCATGTCTTCGATATCCCTTCCACTTTTGAAATTGCCTCAGTTCGGGACCGTTGCTCCTGCATGTAGCAACTGCGCCCATATTTTGTTCATGGGATCATACAGCAGATGGGGCACAAAAGGGCAACGCGTATGATGTGGAAAAACTAAGCCGGGTTTCCGCTCCTCGCGGTGCACACAAGAAATAGAGTGGCAGATAAAGCCATGCACTCCATGCAGTGTTCCTGTCCCCTTGTACTTCGCAGATCACCTATGAGGTTGAGGCGGTACAGTTTGACCTTGTTGTTGAAGCGACTACGGACTGCTGCGCCGCCGCCGCGCTCAATTCGCTCCAACGGTCATCCAGGCCCAATACGGGGTCAGTGGCGCGTTAGACTCACTCTTGCCGTTGCTGTGTCTGAAGTAGCGGAAGAATGTTTTTGTGGGGAGTTGGCGGGCCCAGGCCGACCGGAACGGGTACGGAGAACTGGGCGAGTGCTGAGCCTCAGGCAGAGGAAGGACCGTTGATCAATCTATTCCTCGGCAGTGTCAACTAACCCGGAGTCGGCATTTTTGACCTTCAGCGCCTTGCCGATCAAGACTTTGAGTGCGCCGCAGGACAATCCCGGTTGGTAGAATATCAAAAACGCGGCGCACAGTTAAACCCTCCAGAACTTATTACGCCGCGTAATGGGGTGTGCAACGATGAACGATACGCAACATCGGATGTCCGGACAGACATAAAAGTAAAGGCGACCAAAAAGCCGCCTTCCTTTTCCTGTCTCTCCTCTCGGAGAAGCGGTGATTCACTTGAATCCCGTAGCTGCCCCAATAATGGGTCGACACCAAGGCCAGGTCAAGTGCTTTGTCTGGGCTACGGCAGGACTTTTTGGATGCTCTGGAGAACTGTGGCGGATTTGTTTCCTTAAGCCCGAAGACCAGAGGGCGCTGGGAACAGCACCCGCCAGAGCGTTCCGTCTGCCGTCGCGAGCCTCCGCGTAGACAAGGATATTGGCCTCGGCGGGGCGCGGTCCGGACGCTGCTTGGGACTCGGGTGCAAGGACAGAGTCAACTGACTCCCTCTTACGATCACGAAGAACATGATGGCGGAACCGGGCTCTCAGTCGATGGCGGCCCCGAGAGGATTCGAACCTCTGGCCTACCGCTTAGGAGGCGGTCGCTCTATCCTGCTGAGCTACGGGGCCGTGCGCCGCAATATCAGGCCAACAGAGAGGCATGACAAGGTGAATCTAGTCACCAGTTACAAATGGCTTGCATCAAGAAACCAAGAAGTATACTCCCTATAGTGCAGACAATGGAACGGTCACAATTGCGGTCTCCAAACAGTGAGCAGCCGTCGCATGTTCACCGGTTTTGGTAGTTTGTTTCGCGAAGGGGCCGAGGAGGAAGTGATGGCAGAGATGAGTGTGGATTTCTGTGGCGTGAAGTTCAAGAATCCCGTGGTTATCGCTTCGCTGGAAACGACCAATAGCCCTGACCTGATGCGACAGTGCTTCGATGGCGGTGCGTCAGGTGTGATCATCAAGACGCTTACGGATATAGAGGACATGGCGCGCCTCACAGAAAACTCGAAATACTGCGTACTGAACTCCAAAGGCGACATTATTCGCGGGAAAGCGGCTCGTGATTTCGTCTTCTACAGTCGGTCGGGCTACTCCAGCACCTACTACAAGGATTGGATACACGACCTTGTCGAGACGCAGAAATATGCGGCTGAACATGGAGCGCATCTGATTGGCAGCGCAGGTGCCAAGGATGTCAACGGCTGGAAGGATATCTGCCGCACGATTGAGGATTGTGGTCTGCCGATGGTGGAGTTGAACTTTGGCTGCCCCCATCCGGCGATGATGCCGGGCGTGCACGGCGGTTCAATGATCGGGCAGGAGCCAGAGGTTGCCTTCGAGGTTACAAGACATGTCTGCGAATCGGTGAACATTCCAGTTGTTATCAAGCTAACGCCCGACCAATCCAAGCCCTTGGAGGTGGCGCGGGCAGCTCAGGAGGCCGGCGCGGCGGCCGTAACGGCGATCAATCGGCACACCGGCTTTGTCATAGACATTGAGACCGGCCAACCCAGGATTGGTGGACCGGCAGGAATCGGCGGGACTTGGGTCAAGCCGCTTTCTCTGCGGTGGGTGCACCGCATCCATGAGGAGTTGGGCATTCCGGTCTCGGGCTCGAACGGCATATTCGACCATCGAGACGTCATAGAATTTTTGATGGCGGGAGCGGGCATCGTTCAGGTCGGCTCGATCCTGATGGTGAAGGGGCTCAAATGGCTGCCGAAGATCATCGATGGTGTGGAGGTCTTTATGGACTCTCACGGTTATCAGAGCGTGGACGACCTGATCGGTTTAGCGTCGAAGCGGTCCGTCAAGGACTATTCCGAGCAGTTTTCAAAGAACCGCATGCATGCGGTTGTTAACGAAGACACCTGCAAGAATCCAACCTGCAACATCTGCATCCAAGTCTGCTTTTACGAGGCGCTATCGCAAAATCCAGTAGGCAAGATTGACGTTCATACTGAAAACTGCATCGGATGCGAGCTTTGTCTTGATGTATGCCCATTCGACTCTGTCGAAATGAAGGAGACATCTTCCGAGCAATTGCAGGCCGGCTTTTTCGACATTCCCGAAGCCGTGTTCGAAACCGACAAATTCAAGACAAACCGCAACAACATGGACACAATCCGGGCAAACAGCCCAAAGTTCCAGAGTGAAGCCCGAGAATAGGAGGGAAACTAATGGCAGTGAACAAGGAACACCGAGAGTTTTATCATCTCGACATGGAGGATGGGTGGGAAACACCTGTGGGATATCCGACAGGTATCAAGCAAAAGGTCCTTTCGGGTTCACTTGACATGGAGAGTCGCAAAGGAGGACATACCCGGCTTCTGAAGTTCGATCCAGGTACTTATACGACGGTTCCATTCGAACATGACTACTGGGAAGAAGTCTTCGTGATCTCCGGTGATCTCTGGGTTGGCAATGACGGACCTGAGGGTGGTGAGCGGTTTGGACCGTTCACCTATTGCTGTAGACCGCCTCATGTCCCTCACGGGCCCTTTCGCACGGAAAAAGGGTGCCTCCTCCTTGAGCAGCACTACTACGATCCGCAATAGTCTCTTTTGAATGGCAAGGTGAGGGTTCGGCCGTAGCCTCCTCTTTTCGAGCTTTTCCCAATGATCCGCAACCTAATCGATTTATCCCGTGGTTTAGAAACAGGCCGACTATCGAGCGTCGAGCTGATTCAGGAGGCCTTTCAGGCCATTGATATTGCCGGAGAGGAAGGTACGAGGATTTTTCTCACCGTCTATCGGGATGCCGCCAAGACCCAGGCGCGTTGGATAGATGATGCACGAAGCAAAGGCATCGACCTACCGCGCTATTCGGGCATTCCAATTGCGATCAAGGATCTATTTGATGTTGCTGGGGAAGTAACCCACGCAGGATCGAGAGTGCTTGACGAACAGTCAGCCGCATCTGCCGACGCAGAAGTCGTCCGGCGTCTGCGTCGCGCTGGTTTCGTGATCATCGGCAAAAACAATATGACCGAGTTCGCCTATTCGGGTCTAGGTATTAACAGCCATTTCGGAACGCCACGCAATCCACATGATGCGGATACTGCTCGCATTCCCGGTGGTTCATCCTCTGGTGCGGCGGTGGCGGTGGCTCGTGAGATTGTTCCAGCGGCCATTGGAACCGATACTGGTGGATCGTGCCGGATTCCGGCTGCATTCTGCGGTGTCGTGGGATTCAAGCCATCGTCTTGGCGTGTTCCGAAAGATGGCGTATTCCCTTTGTCAAAGACGCTCGATTGTGTTGGCCCGTTCACCCATGACGTGTCAGGTTGTACAGTGATTGATGACATCCTGTCGGGCGGGCGAGGTCAAGATGTCATCTCGTATCCTACAGGTGGATTGCGAGTTGGCGTCCTTGAATCCTATGTGACAGATGACATGGACGAGGTCGTTTCAGGGGCCTATCAGGATGCGCTGACCCGAATGTCTCGCCAAGGTGTGCGCCTTACCCCCGTTGTGTTCCGAGAACTTGATGAGTTGCCAGCGATCAATTTCAAAGGCGGCTATGTTGGTGCAGAAGCCTATGCCGTGCATAAGCAGCTAATTGAAACCCGGGGTGAGTACTATGATCCTTGGGTTCGCGCCCGGTTCGATGCAGGCAAGTCACAAAGTGCTGAGGAGTTCATTCGGCTTACCGAAGACCGGGCACGGATTCAGTTGACCGCAGATAACAAGCAATCGGCCTTGGATGCCCTTGTATTGCCTACCGTTCCCATTGTGCCTCCTGAGCTGGCAGGCATGGAAGACCCCAAACGGTCCAACGCCCTTAACCGATTGTGTCTGCGCAACACGGCCGTCGGCAACTTCCTAGACCTGCCTGCGATTTCAATTCCCTGCCACGCAGCAGGCAGCTTGCCTGTGGGGCTAATGTTGATGGGACGCCGCCACGAGGATCGACGATTGCTGTCGATTGCCCGCGGTCTTGAACAGGCCATTCGGGGACGCTAGCAAGGAGAACAATTCATGCCCGCCAACGTTTCGTTCAATGCACGACTAACAACTTCCAAGGGATCTCGGACCGAGCAGGTTACTCTCTGCACCGCAATTGTCGGGGGCTGGAGTGGACGCAATAGTGAGGCATTGCAGCATCATATTGACGAATTGGCCAAGATCGGTGTCAAGCCGCCTGAGAAAACCCCGATGTTCTATCGCGTCGGCGTGTCGCGGTTGTCGGTTGCCGACCAGATTGAGGTGGTCGGCGATGGGTCCAGCGGGGAAGTCGAGTATGTCTTGATGCAGCACCGAGGTGAGCTTTGGGTGGGTGCAGGTTCGGACCACACGGATCGCGAGATTGAGCATATGGGTATCACTGTGGCCAAGCAGCTGTGTGACAAACCGCTCGCAAGCGAGTTCTGGCTGTTGTCGGAGGTCGAGGAACACTGGGACTGCCTGCGCCTATCTGCTGTCATCCAAGAAAATGGAAAGGATGTGGTCTACCAGGACGGTAGCGTATCCGGGCTGTTGTCGCCCGATGAGATGCTGCGCCAGTTGGCCGAGGATGGAGAAACGATGGCTGACGGTGTTCTTCTTTTCGGTGGAACTTGTGGTGCCATCGGCGAAGTACGATTTAGTCGGCGATTCCGTTTTGAACTGATTGATCCGGTCTTGAAACGGACAATCAGTCATACCTATTGCATAGAGCCTGTGCCGATAAAGGGATGACATTTCCATTTTATCAAAAAGGAAGTATACTCCGTAAATGAGAGTCAGAATATGACCTATATCGTCACCGAGAACTGCATCAACTGCAAGTTTCAGGACTGCGTGTCTGTCTGTCCGGTGGATTGCTTCTACGAAGGCGAGAACTTCCTGGTAATTCACCCGGAAGAGTGCATCGACTGCGGTGTCTGCGAACCGGAATGCCCTGCCGATGCCATCAAGCCGGACACCGAACCGGGTTTGGACGCGTGGCTAGAGATCAACACAAAATATGCCAAACTCTGGCCCAACATTACCGAAGTCGGAACGGTTCCGGCAGATGCCAACAACTGGAACGGGAAACCGGACAAGGTAGCGCTTCTGATTACCGGGGAGGAACCGCACGAACCGCATTCGCAGAAACCCGTATATCCCCCCGGCGTGCCGCTTAAGGACGACGGGATGGGCAACTACGAGATTGAAGGCGCTAGAGTTCCCTTCCCGAAAACCGACAACGGTGCGCAGCAGCTCAGTCTCGTGCCACGAAAGCCTGAGCAAGGCTCTGGCTTCGAGGTTGATGGTCTGCGGGTCGACATTTGAAAACAGTGAATCGTTGCCCGTCCTAACTGGGTCACCGCACAGAGGGATCGACAAATGACACAGATTGACGCTGCGCTGCAGTCAATTCCTGAAGGCCAGACCGTAATTAGCGTACGGCACTGGGACGACAGGCTGTTTTCGTTCCGCGTGACGCGTCCGAGAAGCTTGCGCTTCCGTTCTGGTGAGTTCATCATGATCGGCCTGCCTGGGACTGACGGCAAGCCAATATTGCGCGCCTATTCCATAGCGTCACCGTTCTGGGATGATGAACTGGAGTTCTATTCGATCAAGGTCCAGGATGGACCACTTACCTCGCGACTCCAGCGGATTAAGCCTGGCGAATCGATTATCGTGAAGACCAAGCCTACCGGAACGCTGGTACTGGACGCACTTCTGCCCGGAAGTTGCCTTTGGATGATCTCAACCGGAACGGGTGTCGCGCCCTTTGCCAGCCTTATTCGGGAGCCCGAGACCTACGAGAAGTTTGAAAGAGTGATCCTGACGCAGACCTGTCGTCACGTGAGCGAGTTGGCATACGGCGAGGATCTGGCGAACAGTCTTCCGGATGACCCGCTGGTGGGAGAGGAGGCAGTCCACAAATTTGTTCGTTATGCTACAACGACCCGAGAACTGTCCGAGAATATGGGCCGTATAACAAAGCAGATAGAGACTGGTGAGCTCTTCGGCAATCTAGGCGTCGCAGGGTTTGACCCAGCGGTCGACCGCGTCATGATTTGCGGCTCGATAGGGTTAAATCTGGAAATGAAGAAGATCCTTGAAGAACGCGGATTCTCAGAAGGTGCGAACAGCAAGGCTGGAGAGTATGTAGTCGAACGTGCCTTTGTAGACTGACTCAGAGCATTATCACCGGACCCTCGTGCCCGTGCGGCCAGAGATTGAGCATTACGCAAATTCAAAGGTGAATGGATACATACCGATTCTGGCGTCGACTTCATGTTGTGTCTGGCGGATATAAGAATTTCCGAATCCGCTGACTCTGATGCTGGGATGGTAGTCGACTCGGTTGGAGAAACGTTGATGAGACTGAAAGCAAAGAGAAGGGTGGACTGACTCGCTATTATTCAGAAGTGAAGGTCGGGTAACCGGATCTTCATTAGATGACTTAGCAGGCAACCATCTGATATTGCGCCTGATTTTAACGGTTTCAGGCCCTTCTAGCTGTCAAAGTACTGTAACACTACATTCTGGTTTCAGATCAAGCAGCTTGAACGCCTTTTCCTGCACGGGTGTACACTCGCAGGTGCGCCGTATCGTGTCGGAAGTGGTTGGCAATCTGAATTCGCCGATAGCGACAGCCGCCAAATCGGTCAGAAGTGCGTGCAAGCTGTACACCGGCAAACCATCGGTGGTAGTCTTGCTGGCAGGCTTGTCCTTGGCGGCATCCGAGACCGTGGCCTTTGCGACGGGTGAGTTCCGTTCCTGCCGGGCGGCCTGGCGGTCGTGGTCTTCGAACAGGATCGGCGCCAGGCGGCGGTTCATGTGCCATTCCAAATGGTAGGCTAGCATGCACGGGAACACATGCGCCCGCACCCGTCCGCTATTGTAGACATACAGCGGCCGAACCTTGAGGCTTGTCGCCTTGAGCAGGCGGAATGCGCGTTCCACAAGAGCAAGATTCTTGTAGGCCTCCACAGTGGCGTCGGTATCAAGGCTGGTGCGCATGACGTGGGTGCCGTCGAGCTGCGCTTCGGCATCAATGGCGTCCTGATTGCGTCTGAAAGTCATCCCGGTATCGTTAATCTTGATGAAGAAGTGCTTAAGCACTTTCCAGCGGCTTGCCTCATTGCCAATGCGGCGGTTCAACTGGTCCCAGCTTGGCTTACCCCAGTGAGCGCTGGCTACGATCCGCCCGAGTGCGGCCTCGGTCGCCGCCAGCAATTCCTGACCCTTGCGATGGCGGTTTTGGCGCAGCCGCGGATTGAGGCAGACCATCAAGCGCACGCCGGGAGAGTCCGGACTGTTGATTTCGGCGACGGCATCGTCACGCAGGAGCTGAGGGTCCAGCGGCGCCGAGCCATCGGGATCCGCCAGACGCAGAAGCTTGCGGATGTCTTGTGTCTTCCGCGCCGAAATCCAGTCGAGTCAAGCCGGTTCAATATCCTGTCGCATGCGGGCTGTGGTCAGCAGGCCACGGTCTCCGATCACGGCCAGGCGGTCGATGCCGAAGCGTTGGCGGATGCTTTGCACCTGTCTGGCGACGGTCGCCGGGTCGGATGGGCTTCCCTCGAAGACCTCGGCGGCGACCGGGCAGCCGTCATCGGCACACAGGAGGGCGAAGACGATCTGTTTCTTGCCCTTCTTGCCATCGCGGTTGTAGCCGAATTCGGCCAGCGGGCAGCAATCGCCCTTGACATAAGTCGAAGCGACAACACACAGAACAAGGATGGATCCGTCGAGATGCCGGTTTGCGAGGCTGCGTTCGATCCAGGACCGGCGGGAGAGCAGCCAGTCGAGCATGTCGAGCACTTCGTTGCCGCTGACCCTTCCAAGACCGAGCAACCTGCCAGGACTGTTGGCGGCGGTATCGCTGTCGGGCAGGCGGACGGTGGCGGTGCCGAGAGCGGCGGCGACATGACCATGTGCAGGCTCCGTTTCGAGGGGAAAATATCCTCGACATTTTCGACGGCGATACCGCCCTTGAGGAAAATGCGGAGACCGTTGAACAATTCCGGCGGATCTTTTTGAGGTTCCATTCGGCTTTGTGGCGGACGCGATTGCCTTCACGCCACGACTTTCTCAGGAGTATCTGCGGTTTGGCCTTTCGGTTGGGAATGTCGCGGTGCATCCAACACCCAGTTGGCATGAGACTCAGTAGCCTGATATTGACAATCAAAAAAGTAGAAGCAGCGCCACTTTTCCCCATCGCTGAACAAGGCGCCTTGCCACCGAACACGTCACTGCCGTGCTGATCCTCATCAAAAAGCATCAAGACAACAAGATGGTGCCATGTCAGTGATGTCTGAAAATCATGCGCAGCCAATTCTTCACCATCAACCAAGCAATACTCAGGATGTTAAGTTGCCGTGCTTTGATAGCCCTGTTGCCCGAATGCACCGCTTCGCAGTTTGAAGTGAACTGGATCAACAGATAATCTACGAAGCCCATAACCAATTCCGGCCTGTTGAATTGGGCTAGCAAGCCTTCGATCCGGAACCGAACCTCTGTCGATACATGTGATCCATCACTTACCCCGGGTCGGATAGTATATTCCAATTCACCTTCTAGCTTCGATTGCCCATTCCTGTCTTTGCCTCGACCGGTGATTTTGACGGACTTTTGGCTTGGGTTGATATCGTAGCAGCCGATACCGCGAAAGTTTGCCCTGATCGGGCCAAAGCGGACTTCCACGGTGCCCTCGAAGCGGTTCTCTGTCACATCGGTGACCGTTGCACCGGGTATGCAACTGCCCACGGACCTAATGTCGGTGAAAAGTTCCCAAGCGTCGGTCGGCGGAACGTCTAGCAAAATGTCTCTATTCACGATGGTCCAGGTTCCATCCGTGCGGGCAGGCCCTGCCGGTTTGTGAGGAATCAGTGGGATCGTTTCGTGGTGGACCGAGAATGGGGCAAGTTTCCTCGGGACCGGGGGTTCGGGATACAGATGCCTGGTTGATTCGAGGCCAGCGGCGTTGCGCCAGTCGATGACATCTTGGATGGCTCGAACAATGCCAACGTAGCCGGTGCAGCGGCAGAGATTTCCGCTTAGTTCCATGCGGATTGTTTTTTCGTCTGGAGCATCAAACCGGGCAACTACATCGCGAGCAGTCGCAAGCATACCAGGTGTGCAAAACCCGCATTGCAGTCCATGATGGCGCGAGAATGCCTGGCGCAGCATCGCCATCACCTTGTCGTCCCGATACCCCTCAATTGTCTCCACCCGGGTCCCGTTACAGCTCTTGGCGAAGATAATGCAGGAGCGGATGGGTTTGCCGTCGAGCATCACCGTGCATGCGCCGCAAACTCCATGCTCGCAGCCCAAATGTGTGCCGGTCAACTCCAGGTGGTCGCGAAGCACCTCAGCCAATGGCGCACGTGCAGGAACTGTAACAATCTGTTTTTCGCCATTGACGATGAGGTGGACGGTCTCGGTCACTTGATTGCCTTGGCAACTGCTCGGTGCAAAGCAACGGCAAGTTGTCTTGCCTTGACATTTGAAAGAGCCGGGTCAAGTACTTCCAACTCGCGTTCGATTGAGTTTAGGTCAGGCACACAACCGGTTTTGGCGATTGAGTTAGCCAAGGTTTGCGATACGAGTGGCGCACCAGCAGCGGCGCCAAAGACAACCCGGCAGTAAGCCTTGGCCGGATCGGCCACAAACACTCCAATTGCCAAAGCGAACTCGCCCGCTTTGCGGCAGGTCTTGTAGTATCCCCAGACCGCCTCCTCAGAGAATCGGGGCACGCGGACTGAACGGACAACCTCGCCGGACAACAGTGCGGTGCGGTAAGCGCCTGGCATGAAAGTAAACATGTCGATCTCGCGGCCGCCACCGGAGGCCGCAGTGACAACTCGTGCATCAAGTCCTGTCATTGCACTAATCCAGTCGGCAGCCGGATCCGCATGGCAGAGGCTGCCGCCCAATGTGCCCCGGTTCCGGACCGCCCGGTATGCGATACCTGATGCTACATAGGGCAACATACCTGGAATCGGGTCGGGAACCGCGCCGTCCTCAATCTCAGCATGGGTAACACCGGCGCCGATCTCGACAAACTCTGCTGTGGTGTTTGCAGTTCGTAGTACTTTGATCCTGGATACGTCAACTAACCGTTCAGGACGCGCCAATCGCAGGTTCAGCATTGGACCCAGCGACTGTCCACCTCCCATAACCTTGACTTCACCATCTGCTTTGAGTGCGCCAATGGCGGCTTCTAGGGTATCAGAGACGGTGTGGTCGAATTCCACCGGTTTCATAGTCAGGCACCCAGTGACCGTTCAGCGTTCATCACTGCGGCGAGGACTTTGTCCGGCGTTGCAGGTATCTCGGTTAGCTCTGCTCCTAGTGGCAGAAGTGCGTCGTTGATGGCATTTACTATTGCACCGCCCGGCGCAATTGCCGCACCTTCTCCAACGCCCTTGATCCCGTGGCGTGTATAGGGCGAGAGAGACTCTTTGTGGCAAAGTTGGAAATTCGGTAGTTCGGTCGGGCCAGGCAGAACATAGTCAGCAAGCGTCGAGGTCATCGGTTGTCCGTTGTAGTCATACAGTACTTCCTCAAACAGTGCCGTCCCGATGCCCTGCGCCGCGCCGCCGTAAGCTTGACCTTCCAGTACCAACGGATTAACGCGTCGTCCGCAATCCTCGAAGATCGCGTAGTTTTCAATCTTAACTAATCCGGTTTCCACATCGACTTCAACGATGGCGGCATGGGTTGCGTAGGTGAAAACTCCAGTATCGACTTTGGGCTTGTAGCCTTCGGTGACCTCAAGGCCAGAAGTGTCGACATCGTCTGGCAATTGATCTGGCCTAAGGTACCAGGCACGAGCGATTTCTGCAAAACTAACACTTCCACCGCGATGTACGGCACAACCGTTTTCCAGTTGGACATCCTCAGGTCGACATTGCAAGAGGTGCGCCGCATGAGTCCTGATCCGCTTTGCCAAAATCTCTGCCGCCTTTGATACGGCACCGCCTGCCATGACCATGCCGCGAGAGGCGTAGGCACCAGTTGAGTACGGGGTGATGCCGGTATCGCCCATTGTTACTGAAATTCTATCGGTATCGATGGTCAGCCAGTCGCTGGCAACCTGTGCCAATGTAGTTTCAAGTCCTTGGCCGAAGCTGTGGTTGCCTGAGCGTACCTCGATCGATCCCGACGGCGTTACCTTTACCATTGCCTGCTCATAGCCTGGCACAAGCGGCAGACCCCAGGCCGCAAATACTTTGGTGCCATGGGCTGATTGCTCAGTGAAACTGGAAAAGCCGATGCCGAGATAACGGCCCTCGCTGATGGCGACTTTCTGACGCAGGCGAAATCCGGGAAGGTCTATGGCTTTCTCGACCTCGGTGACACCCAGCCGATAATCACCGCTGTCGTAGAATTTTCCTGTAATGTTCTTGTATGGCATCTGCTCAGCTGAAACAAGGTTCTCCTTGCGGACCGTGGACGGTTCGCGGCCTGCAGCGCGGGCGATAGCATCGACAGTGAGTTCCATCGCAAAGCAGACGCCGGGGCGCGCCACACCGCGATAGGGCGTGAATGGTGGTTTGTTTGTCGCTACCGAATAGGTCTTGCAGGAATAAGCATCCAGTGCGTAGGGCCCGGGCAAGTTGCCGCCTGCTTGAGCAGCCTCCAAACAGGCCGTGAATGGCCAGACGGAATAAGCGCCCACATCCACGATGATTTCGGCTTCAAGCCCTAGAATCTTGCCATGTTTGTCCGCATAAGCAGTGATATTGTAGTGATGCTGGCGTGTGTTGGCCCCAGCGACTAGATGTTCGCGTCTGTCCTCGGTCCAACGGATCGGGCGGCCTGAGTTCTTTGCCACCCAAGAGACGGTGATTTCCTCCGGTTGTAGCACGCACTTGTAACCGAAACCTCCGCCGACTTCGGGAGCGATTACCCGGATCTGGCCCTGATCCATCTGCAAACATTCGGCTATGCCCGTCCGGATCAGATGCGGCACTTGGGTCGATGTATAAACGACGAGTTGGTCAGCCCTCTCATCCCACATTGCCAGGGTGCCCTTGCCCTCCAGCGGCACCATGCACTGCCGAGCAGTGTCATATTCCCTTCTGACGACGAAAGCAGCGTTGGCGCGTGCTGCCTCCATGTCTCCATCAAACTCGGTGGTCAGGAATAGGTTGTCGCCCCAGCTTTCGTGTATCAGCGTTGTTTCGTCCTTCATTGCTGCTCGGGCATTGATCAGAGGAGGAAGCGGCTCGATTTCAATTCCGACACTTTCAGCAATATCTTCGGCTTCTGCGCGTGTTGGCGCGATGCAGATTGCAATACATTCGCCGACAAACCGAACCTTGTTTTTGGCCAGCGGGTAATGGTCAGACACCTTATACGTCGGCAGCGAGGACTCGGCCCGGATTGAGAGGACATCGGGTAGGTCTTCACACGTGAAGACCCGGTTTGCCAATTTCTTGGGCTTGGTAATCCCGGAAATCCGACCATGAGCGACTGGGCTGCGCACGAACGCTGCCTCCCACTGGTGCGGAAATCGCAGGTCGCCCACGAACTTGGCTTGCCCATTGAGCAGTCGACGATCCTCCTTTCGCCTGACCCGTGCTCCTATTCCCGTGTTCATGTTGGCCCAGCACCTCCCCAAGATCACAAAAACTGAAGCCGGTACTTCCCGACCGACCCGCCGTTGCTGTGCTGATATTACGGAACAGATCAATCACAGTCGACCTGTTACGAAGTATACCCCATATTAAGGTCAAATCAACCGCCTCCCTTGCCCCTTGCCCTTGCAGCATTCGCACAGCATAGAGTTTCGCTCCAACAGCGCCTTGTGGGACGCAGAGCCGGGTGGGTGTAAAGATGAGCCAACGTCAACCGATGAGCGACAGAACAGGGCGATTGCGGCCAGGCAAGGCCAAGAGTCGCAAATATCGCGAACTGTGGAAGCGGCCGGGGTATCTTGTCCGTCGCCTCCATCAAATCCATGTGGGCCTATTCGCCGAGGAATGCGGTGGCGAAGACCTGACACCGGTTCAATTCGGCATACTTACGGTGCTCCAGAATGGTGAAGAGATGGACCAACTCACACTGTCCACCTCGGTCGGAATAGATCGTACCAGCGGAGCAGATGTCATTCGTCGTCTTGAACGGCGCGGGTATGTGACACGAGATGCATCCGATCATGACCGGCGTGCTAAGATCATTAGTATCACGCAGTTGGGAAAGGATTGCGTTTCGCGCGTTCGTCCGATGATGGTACGAGCGCAGGAGCGACTGATTGGTCCGCTAGATGATGAAGAGCGCGACGAGTTTCTTCGGCTGATCGAAAAACTGGTGAACGCAAACAACGAAGCCAGTCGGGCACCCCTGGGCACGGTGTAGCACAACTGACTGCTTGCCACTAACACAAATGTGACGAACAGAAAAGGCTTGCGTTTCTGAAAAAAAGGAGCATACTCCTTTAAGTTAAGTGGGAAAGTGCCTTATGGAGGACGGTCGGCGACAGGCAATCCGAACTAGGTTCGCAGGGTGGGAATCAGGGTGCGACGCTCAAGCGGTGACATACGGTGAGAGGGTAAGTTGATGTCCCTTCTCGCGCAGTATTTCGTCACAGGAATAGCGACAGGCAGCTTTCTGATTCTTGCAACGATCGGTTTCTCATTGACCCGTCAGGTCGAGGGGTTCCTGAATATCGCCCATGCCGAATTGCTTGGTGTCTCGGCGTTTGTCACTTGGGGTCTAAACGTGCTCGCTGGATGGCCACTATTGCCGTCGGCGACCGTTGCCATTGCGGTAACATCAGTCTTCGGTCTAGTGATTGCGCGCGCAGTTTACGATCCCATCAAGAAACTTGGCCCGGCCGTATTGCTTATCACTTCGGTTGGGGTTGCATATGTGATAGGGGGCGGCGTTGACGCGGTGATCGGCACCGGGATTCGCTCCCTAGATATTCCGCTGGCAACCACCTACAAGATTTATGGTATTCGCATCACAAACTACCAGTTGCTGGTGATTGCGCTTGCTGCACTTACCGGGGTATCACTGGCGCTGTTTCTGAACAAGACCAACACTGGCCTTGCAATCCGCGCAGTCGCTGCCAATCCTGAACTCGCTGCCTCTCGCGGCGTCGATGTGCAACAGACTTCACGAGCGACATGGTTGATATCGTCGGGACTGGCAGGGTTGGCTGGCGTGATGCTGGCAATGATTGCAACCCTTTCAACTGACATCGCCTTTCATCAGATTCTCAAGATCTTGGCTGTTGCGATTCTGGCAGGGCTCGGCTCGCTATACAGCGTCATTTTGTCGGGACTCATCGTTGGCATCGCAATGGATATGTCCGTTTACTGGATTCCGGCCGGCTATAGGCCATTGATCGCCTTCGCAATCGTCATCATCGTCCTGTTGTTTCGGCCTCAGGGTCTATCAGGGAGAAGAGCGGTATGAACGTCGAGGCACTTATTGTCACTGTCCTGACCTTCGGGTGCCTATTTTCGGTGCTGACGCTTTCCCTCAACCTCCAATATGCACGAGGCGGCATGATAAATTTCGGTACCGTCGCCTATTTCGCAGTCGGTGCTTATGCGTATGCCATCGTGACGCAAGAGCCACCGTCCGGCCTTGACCAGTATCTGGTCGGTCTAGACGGCCCGTGGTGGCTTGGATTTCTCGTCGCGGGTACTGGAGCAGCGTGCTTTGCGGTTTTTACTGGTTGGCCGACGCTCAGGTTGCGTGGGGAATACCTTGCACTGACGACCTTTGCCTTTGCCGAAGTACTCCACTCTTTCCTCTTGAACGAAAGGAGAATTGGCAATGGCAGTGTCGGGTTGGCGAATGTCGAGCGCCCCGGCAGTTCTTGGGCCGGCATACCGGACAGCTATGTGTTCGCAGCCTCCGCGTTGCTTTTGATGCTTGTGACTATCGTCATCTACTGGCGTGTTCTCAACTCACCGTACGGTCGAGCAATGGATGCGGTACGCGATGACGAGATGGCGGCAGAGGCGGTAGGCAAGGATGTGGCCCGAATGCGGTTCGAGGTCTTCGTGATCTCGGCTGTTCCAATCGGCTTTGCCGGCGCACTTTATGCGATGATCACCACGCTAGTAAGCCCTGACCTCTTCACCGCCGAGGTGACATTTTTTGTTTGGATTGCGCTCGTGCTTGGAGGTGAGCGGACGATGCTCGGTGCCATATTGGGCACAATCGTCCTAGTTATGTTTCAGGAGGTAGTAAGGGGCATCCCCTTTGAGACCGTGCGTTCTGCTCAGATTGCCGCATCGGTCGAACATATGCTGACGGGGGCCATCTTCGTGATAATCCTACGTTGGCAGATCTTCGAGAGGATGTCCATCGCGAGGAGTCAGCCCGCATGAATCGCGACATTCTGGTAGTGGACAGTGTGACTAAGCGCTTCGGCGGACTTCGTGCACTAGGTGGAGATAACGGCTTGAGTTTCACGGTGCAGCAGGGGACTTTCCTGGGTCTAATCGGACCCAACGGGGCAGGCAAGTCCACGACTTTCAACATCATCTCCGGTGTGATAAAACCCAATACTGGAGCCGTATATCTCAATGGGCAGAACCTGTCCGAAACACGGACGCCCGAGATCGCAGCTTATGGGTTGGGGAGAACGTTCCAGACCCCAAGGGCTTTCCCGTCTTTATCGATTTTGGAAAACGTGATGGTAGGTGCCGACAATGTAGGCGAGCGGCTAAGTGCAGTTCTGTCTGGCCGCTGGCGGCGGGACGAACCAATGCTGAAAGAGCAATCGGCAGCCGTGTTGGAAAGGGTTGGTCTGGGCAACCGGATTGCCGAGAATGTGGCGAGTCTTTCCGGAGGTGAACTTCGGATGCTTGAAGTCGCCCGCCAGCTTGTCCGAGAGCCGAAGGTCCTGCTGCTTGATGAGCCAACCGCAGGGGTTGATCCCAGCCTGCAAGGCAAGCTCAGCGACATTCTGGTGAGGCTACATGCGGACGGGACAACCCTGATCGTGGTCGAGCACAATTTGCATTTCCTGTTGCGGATCGCTGACTCGGTCTTGGTGTTGCAGAATGGAGAGTTGCTAGCTCAAGGGTCGCCCCAAGAGATTAGATCCGACAAGAAAGTCGTCGCCGCGTATCTGGGGAACGATCATGCTGCTTGAAGCGACTGCGCTGAAATCCGGTTATGGAAAGGTTCAAATTCTGCATGGGATAAGTTTTGCAGTACGTCCCGGTCGGATCACGACAGTGTTAGGGCCAAATGGTGCCGGCAAAAGCACATTGATGAAAACTCTGTCTGGGCATTTGCCAGTCATTGGTGGCACATTTCAATTTAAGGGCAAGTCTCTCGTCGGACATCGCGCACTCAGCATCTGCTTGGCTGGCATTGGATACGTCCCTCAGGAAGCCAACGTGTTCTTTGACTTGTCGGTTCGTGACAATCTGCTTGCGTCCTCGCTAGCTTTCGAAGGAGCGGCAGAGTTGGTGACAGAAGTCTTCAGGCGCTTTCCAATCCTTGAGGAACGGGCCAGCCAACGCGCATCAACGCTTTCTGGAGGAGAGCGCCAGACCTTGGCAATCGCTACGGCGCTTGTAACCGGGCCAGAGGTTTTGATCCTTGACGAGCCAACGTCCGGGCTAGCTCCGATTTTCGTCGACCGCATTCTGGGGTGGGTGGGTGAATTAGCCCAGGAAGGCATGGGCGTGGCTTGGGTCATTGAGCAGAATCCGGAGAAGATACTTGCTGTTTCCGAAACCACCTACGTCATCGACGCCGGGCGAAATGCTATCACGGTCGAAAGTGGTTCGCTTCTTGAACCAGGACGCCTCGAAAGCGTGTTGCTGTAGGGCAATGGCTGGGTTGGGAATAGAGATTCTGGCTGAATGACAAAAAGGAGGGATTGATGACATAATCTTATGAATTTGGCTTGAGAATAGACAACTTCTTTGCAGAACAATGGAGGATCAGATGCAAAAGAGGAGTATACGTCGTAAATCAGTGATGGCTGCAGCCATCATCTCGGGCGTTGCAACGGTGACCCAGGCTAATGAAGTCACTGTTGGCGTCTTGGTGCCGTTAACCGGTGAACTTGGTGAGTTCGGCGAGATCGTTGCGAACGCAGTGGAGCTTGGAGTCGCCGAGGTCAATGCGGCAGGCGGCACATCTTGCGGAATGCTGCGGACGGTAGTTGCCGACACGGGGGGAAATCCCGAGTTGGGAATCCGCGAGGCCACTAAGATGATTGAATCCGAGGGTGCGGTTGCGCTGCTCGGACCGACTTCGGGCGTTATGGTAGCGTTGGTCGACATGGCTAAGCGGACCGAAACTGTCATCATCTCGCCCTATGCGGGCACGATCACCCTTAACGAGCTTGGTGGTGATTTCGTCTATCGGACGGTATCCTCTGACCTTGGCGATGGAGCCGCTTCGGGGCTCTGGCTCACTGAACGCGGTTACAAGAGCGTGGCCTTTCTTGTGCAAAACGAGGAATCGACAATCTCTCCTGCCCAAGTTGCTCGCACAAAACTCGAGGATGCTGGGATCGAGTTGACAGACTATGTCATCTACAACCCTGGTCAGCCGTCCTATCAGGCTGAGTTGATTTCGGTATTGGCGAACGAACCCGATGCGATCTATCTGGCCGGCGGTCAGGAATCCGGGGTCACTGTCATCAAGGAAGCGACCGCGGGCGGGTTTGAGGGCGAGTGGTTGTTCACCGCTGACCTTGCTGTGCCGGAGATTTTCGACGCAGCTGGCGCTGAGTTGCTTAACGGACGAGCTTATGTCGAATTTGCCGATGCTGATAATTCGTTACCCGAATATAAGGCTTTCGAATTGCTGCATAGGGAAGCAACAGGCGAAGAGCCAGGCCCGTTCGCTGCCAATTCCTTTGACATGGTTTCGTTGGTAGCACTATCGCTGGAATCCAGTGGCAAATGTTCGGGGGCTGGCATCAATGCTGTGATCCGGGATGTCGCCGATGGTGGTGAAGCTGTATCGTCATTTGCGGATGGCAAAGCGGCATTGACCGAGGGCAAGGACATTAACTACGAGGGTGCGTCTGGACCGCTGAGCTTCGATGAAAGCGGAACTGTCTCTGGTTCCTATACGATACAGGCGGCACAGGATGGGCAATGGGTTAACGTTCGGTTCTATCCGGCAAGCGAGTTCGAATGAACGCCCTTAATTCAGTCTAGTGTTCCCGCCCCCGGCCAAAGCCCGGGGGCGGTCCATTCTGCCAAGTTGATCAATAGAACTGTGGCGGTAGCATCAGCGCCAGTTGGGGAAACGCCATTAATGTCCCGATCATCACAAGCAGTGCTGCAACGAAGGGCAGAGCCCCAACGATGACGTCGTTCAAGTGTCCGGATTTCCGCACGCCTTGAATGACGTACAGGTTTAGTCCCACAGGTGATGTGATTAGTGCTGTCTCAATCAACAGCATTAGAAGGATGCCAAACCACTCTGGATCGTATCCCAGCGAGAAGATAACTGGAGCGACAATTGGCACAGTCGTGATCAACTATGTCAGTGTGTCGAGAAACCGCCCGAGTACCAAGTAGAGGAAAACTACAAGGCAAACGGCTGCTCTTGCGTGCCCTGCGGCGGCGGTCCCAACGGGACCGCACCGAATGGGGGAGAATTGAAACTCTTGCCGCCGCGCACTGGCCCAAGACCCGTATCCTGCACCCGTGGCCGTACCAACGGCTTGTCGTCATGACCCAAGGGAGGAGCCCGGTGCGTTAACGAGCACGCCAGGTTCTGTGCGGGGGGACCGGAGCAACCCGGTTCCCTACCGCGATGTGGATTGGTTTCACTCTCGTCTACTGCCCCATTGCCGTGCTGGAGCCCACAGGGTTAAATGGATGCCGTCATGTTCAATCCTGAGTCTCTCAAGTGCTTCCTCAATTTGGGTTTCGACGAGATCATTGATGTCAGGTCTCCGTCGGAATACCGGGAAGACCATGTATTTGACGCCGTCAACCTGCCTGTCCTGTCCGATGCCGAGCGCGCACGGGTAGGACAACTCTATCACCAGGAAAGCAGGTTCGGCGCCAAGAGAGTTGGAGCGGCTCTGGTTTCCAGAAACATCGCCGGACACCTTGAGCAAGGTCTGTCGGAGCGGCCCGGCAGTTATCGGCCACTCGTATATTGCTGGCGGGGCGGAGAGCGATCAGGCGCAACGGCGCATGTTCTTAGGCGCGTCGGTTGGCGGGTCGACACACTTGCAGGCGGCTACAGGACCTTCCGCCGCCTGGTGGCGGACTGCATGCACAATCGCGAGTTTCCCTGCAGGGTCGTCCTCCTTGAGGGATATACAGGTGTGGCAAAGACGGCGATGCTGGAATTGCTCTCTGAACGCGGAGCGCAGACCATCAACCTGGAACGGCTGGCAGGACATCGCGGGTCACTCTTCGGCGCAACAAGTGTTGGCCAGCCATCCCAAAAGGCATTCGAAAGCGCTCTGGCGAGGCAATCGCTGCAACTTGATACTGGCCGCCCGGTTGTTGTCGAGGCCGAGTCGAACAGGATCGGGGAATTGTTGATTCCGCCTTCGCTGTGGCGGGCCATGCGGAATGCCTCAAGACTCGCAATCAATGCCCCGCTGGAAGCAAGGGTAAGCCGTATCCTGGAGGACTTTGCCGAATTGCTTGAGAATGCTCAGGGAAGAGAAAGGGCTATTCGCAAACTCGCTCCCTTCCATTCGAAGGAACGGATTTCCGGCTGGCTCCAGATGTCGTCGGACGGGAAGTTCCAAGACTTGGTTTCAAGCCTGATACGCCATCATTACGATCCCCGCTATCGCAGGCATCGCGAAAATTCCGGACCACCAGCAAAATTCGCTGTCGAACTCACGGGAACTTCTCCAGAGGATCTTGAAGCGGCTGTGGAACTGCTGATGAGCCAGGGTCAGCTGGATGTGGCCGAGTCTGGCAAAACCGACAGCCAAGGCTCTCCTTCCATGACACCGCCAATCACTGCTGCCGTTTCGCCCGCATTGGCAAGTTCGTCCATCACGTGATCAACTGCATTTGCCGGAACCGCGGCCAGCAGGCCGCCAGCGGTTTGCGGGTCAAAGAGAAGGTCTGCCCTGTCATCGCATACCGATGACATCCGTCCGCGCAGCTCCGCATTGGACTTCCAGATTGTTGATCTGACGCCAAGTGCCGCCAGTCCCTGGGCTCCGGGCAGAACGGGCACAGCCGCAAGATCTATTTCGGCTGCTACTCCGGACGCCTCGAGAATCTCGAACAGATGGCCTGCCAGCCCAAATCCTGTCACATCGGTCATGGCAGTCGCCGTTCCTGCCAGAACTCTGGCGGCGGGGCCGGAGGACCGGGACATGGTTCGAAGCGCTGTCTCAACATCTGTACCGCAGGCTTTGCCGGCCATTTCCCCAGCGAGTATCGTTCCAGTTCCAATCGGGCGGGTAAGGATCAGCCTGTCGCCAGGATTGGCGCCTGACTTGAGCACCGGGCGGTCATCGGGAATGCCGGTGATCGTGAAACCGATCATCAGTTCAGCTCCCTGGCTTGTGTGGCCTCCGACGATCGGAGCACCCTCGGCCGAGAACACTTCGGATGCAGCATCCATGATCTCTCGTTGGGTTTCGGCAAGCAGATTATCCGACATCCTTGGCAAGACAATCGAGGCGAGCGCTGCCTGCGGCCGGGCACCCATGGCCCATATGTCGCCTAACGCATGAATTGCCGCAATCCGCCCAAACAACCATGGATCATCGACAAAGGCCCTGAGGTGGTCGGTGGCGATGACCTGTACGGTTTGTCCCCATTCCAGCACAGCTGCATCGTCGCCAATACCCTGCGCCACGGTTCCAGCAGTACTCCGGGCAATCCCCGAAAGGCCTGATTGAAGCGCCTGGCGGCTCACCTTGGATCCACAGCCTCCGCACAGCTTGCCTCCTTCATTAATGAACTCCTGCAAACCGGCGGCCGCTTGGCCCGTAACTGCAGGACTATCCATCACAGGCAATTCCTGGAATTGCGTCATGAATCTCCGGTCAATCCAGTCCTTGACGCCCCAGACCTTGGCGCCTCCGATGGCTAACCCCCATTTTTCACCGACGGCTTCCTTGGCGCCCATGGACACGAGTTTCAGGAAACGCCGCTGTGGCCGGAACGGGCTTGGTTGGCCTCCCGCAAGCGCAGTCCTCAGATTGCGGAATAGCACCGGAGCCGAGCGAACCGCATACACACCCGCCTTGCTTCGCGGCGATCTTGACATGTGGCAGCAGTCGCCAGCCGCATACACCGAGGCTTGTCCGGATACCCTGAGGCATTCGTCGACATTTATGAAACCACATTCCAGTTCCAGCCCGGTTTCGGCTAGCCACGCTGGAGGTGTCGCCCCGGCGGCGCCGATGATCAGGCCGGCCTCCACAATCTCGCCATCTTCAAGGACAAGCCGGCCTGCTTCGACTCTGGCTGCGGTTCTGGCGCACTTGAACTCCACCCCCAGCTCGGCTGATTTCCTCAGCAACTTTCTTCTGCTGGCCGGGGCAAGTTCCACCAGCGGATTGGGCCCCCTTTCAACGACCGTTATCCGTGGTGATGTGCCAAGGCTCTTGCCCATGCAATAGGCGGCAGCCATTGCAAGCTCTACGCCGCCGACGCCAGCTCCGAGAATGGCAACCGTGGCCGGCAATCTTGCGGCCTCGACATCGGAAAGGAACCTGATCCAAGCCTCGGCAAAGTTGCCGAGCGGTTTGGCGGCAATTGCGTGAGCGCTGAATCCTGGCAGTTCTGGCATCTCTGTTGTGATACCGACATTGATCGAGAGAACATCGAAATGCACCGGTGCTTGCCTGTCCAGCAGCACATGGCGATTTTCCAGATCCAGTCCGGTTGCGTTCGCAAGGGTCAGCCGGGCTCCGGAACTTCTGCACAGCCGAACGAGGTCGATTTCGAGTTCGTCGCGTCCATAATGTCCAGCGACATAACCAGGGAGCATGCCGGTATAGGGCGCGGTTGGCTGAGGATTGATCAACGTAACCCTTGCGCCCGGAAGACGGTTCATACCCCACTTCTTCAATACAAGGGCATGGGCGTGTCCGCCTCCAACCAGGACCAGATCTCGGGTGAAGGGCAGGGTTTGCATCATTGCCCGGACTCGCAACGTCTGTTTGCCGGTCCTGGTGCCATATTCGGCCGGGAAGCTTCAGGTGGCAGCTGCCGATGGGGAAGGTTCGCGGAACCGGACCGTGCCCAAAGAGTTTGTGGCAATGAAGCGATCCAGTTCTTCTGCATCAGGCATGGCAGGTGAACAGCCTACCCGCGAAACCACGATCGCGGCGCTTGCCGATCCCTGGACGACCGCATCGACCAACGTCTTGCCGGCGGCAAGACCCGAGATGAATCCACCCATGAATCCGTCCCCTGCGCCAATGGGTTTAAGGGCTTCGACGCTGAACACACCGGTGGCAAATTCCCCTTCCCTTGAAATGGTCACGGCACCATCGCCGCCCTTCTTGTAAACCGCGATTTCTGCAGTCGAGCTTGCCAGCGCCCGGGCCTTTTCGAGGCCTTCCCCGGGTGCGCCCGCCATAAAGTCGAACTCAACGTCATTGCCGACGACGATGTCGCAGGACTCGCCAGCGCGGGACAGTGTGTCTGCCGCGAGGCTTGCCGAACTCCATGAGTGCGGGCGATAGTCGATGTCCAGGATAAGGGGCAACCCGGCAGAGCGGGCCAATTCCAGAGATCTAAAAGACGCGCTGCGGGAAGGTTCCTCTGCAAATGCCGTGCCTGTGATGATCAGCCCTCCGTAAGCCCCATAATCGAGCGCCTCGACATCGGCGGTGTTCATAAGGAAATCGGCAGCGGAGTTACGGTAGAGCACGCACTGGTGGTCATCGAGCCGGCTGTCGGCTGCTACCAGCGAGGTCCGGCGCGGACCTTCAACCACCCGCACATGGTCCCGGTTGACGCCATACCTGTCCAGGCCGTTCAGGCAAAAACGGCCGATGGCATCATCGGAAACCGTGGTCACCAAAGAAGCCTGTCCACCCAGCTTGGCGATTGCCACGGCCATGTTGGCGGGCGAACCGCCAAGGCAGGCTACCAGCTTGGGCGCATCCTCAAGCCGGGTTCCCGGAGGGTCGGCATATACATCCATGCCGACCCTGCCAACAACCGCGAACCGGTTCCTGCGCAGGCGAGCAATATCGGTCATGGCAACTGCCTCCATGCGGTTGAGTTCTGGTCCGAAAGCACGGTGCCGACGGTTATCCTGCAAGCGCCTGCTGGACGAGGCGGTGGAAGTGATGCACGGCGTGCTCGCCGCGTCCTGTCAGACCGGTTCCGGCGACAAACGGGCCTTGCGAATATCCGAGAGACTTGAGGCCCCGCTGCACGCTCTCACAGAGCCGGATGTCCTCGGGGATCAGGACATTTGCTGAATAATTCATGCGGACCTCGTCAACGTTCTCTGTCACGGAAATCGTATGACCTTCAAAGCGCGTCCACTCAAGGCCCGCCGGCCGGATTGCGGAGAAATTCACCTCCTCCTTGCCGGGCATGACGTTGATCGTGGTGTTTGGCCAGAGATACCAGAATGCCGATTGCATGAAGTCACGGGAGGGATCGAGCGGATAGGCAGAGTTTGCGACCTTTACCTTCCCCCCAAGTTGCTTTGCCCACATTCCGAACACCTCGTGGCGATAGGAGTCCATGCAGATGATGTCGGAGAAATCAGGGTGGGCATGGTCGCAGTGGTAACATTCGACATAGTTGTCGACCACGACTTTCCATCCGGCATTGATGCTGGTTTCTCCCTGGTCTTCGAAACTCGCATGCGCAAGCCGGCCATAGAAGGGTAGTGTTCTTCGTACGTCTTCCTCCAAGTCACCGGCGATTTCGGAAAGTGCCTGCGACCCGGCATCCAGATTGATGAAGACGCAATCAAGGAAAATCTCTGAACGAACTGGTGACAAGGGAAAATCACTGGTGTCGAAACCGGGGCGGGAATTCGTGCCGGGTGCGCCGCGCAACCGTCCGTCGCGCGCGTATGTCCAGGCATGGTAGGGACAGACTATGACCCGCTCAACATTGCCAACGCCTTCCGGTAGCAATTCGTGCGCTCGGTGCCGGCACACATTGTGAAACGCCCGGATTTGCCCATCGTCGCCGAGTATCGCGAAGATATTCTGGCCGGCCAGCCGGAACGCGACATAATCGCCCGGGTTGCGGAACATGGTTGTGTGGGCAACGTACTGCCAAGTACGGTGGAATATGCGGTCCACTTCAAGATCGTAAACCGCCTGATCCGTATACATGTTCGACGGGAGCGTGAATGACTCCTCCGCTCTGCTGTTCAATGGCAAGGCGAACACATTACCCTGTTCATCCGGCCTCTGATGATCATTTTCCATGTGTTTGCTGGCCGATGCCCGTCCGCCTATGTTTATGCCGGTTTGTCTTCCGGAATATTCCGGATCTTGCCGACGGTGAGTGCCATAATCGCATGTCCTGCCAGGATGTCGAACACGGATTGCGCAGTGAACCGGTTTGCCCTCGCCCCGTTCGGGCCATGTGAACTGGCAAGATTGCCAGCCAGAGTTTTCCGGCAGGGCACCGGATGGAAAGCCGGCGCCCTCCATGATCGCCATGATCCGAGACCAAGGTCCATTCGGCACATCCAGCTTCCAGGAGCTTTCCGGCCGCCAGCCACAAGGAATTCGGCCGGGTTGACAATTTTGTGAACTTGCTGTCAATTGTTGACCATTGTTCATTGTTCTGCGCGTGAACACATTTGAAGGCTTTCAACATTTGAAAATGACCCTCGCATGAGAAACGCCAGCCGGAATTTGGCTGCTGGTATTTGGAATTGCGAAAGGGTTGATTGGGACTGCGCTGCATGAGTTTGCTTGAACTGAATGGCATCACCAAACATTTCGGGGCCATTCATGCCCTTCAGGGGGTCGATCTTAGCGTATCAGCTGGCGAAGCGGTTGGCCTGATGGGAGACAACGGCGCTGGCAAGTCGACGCTTATGAAAGTCGTTGCAGGCAACTACCCGCCGACCGAAGGCAGCATCAGCATTGAGGGCCGGCAAGTGGCCTTCAACGAACCGGTCGATGCGCGAGAGGCCGGTATTGAGATCGTCTATCAGGACCTTGCGCTCTGCGACAACCTCACAGCCGCCGCCAATGTCTTTCTTGGTCGCGAAGTGAAGAAAAGGGTCGGACCAGTTAGGTATCTCGACCACAGGTCAATGTTTGAAAGAGCGGCAAAGCTGTTTGTCGAACTCAAGTCCGAGACCCGACCCCGGGACTTGGTAAGGCAGATGTCGGGGGGACAGCGTCAGGCGGTCGCAATCGCCCGCACCCGGCTGTCGGATCCCAAACTTGTCCTCATGGATGAACCCACGGCTGCCATCTCCATCAGGCAGGTCGCTGAAGTTTTGGCACTGATCAAGCGGCTCAAGGATACCGGTCATGCAGTCATACTGGTGAGCCACAGGATGCCCGATGTGTTCGAGGTCTGCGACCGCGTTGCGGTGTTGAGGCGTGGCAGAAAGGTTGCAGACAGGCCAATCGGCCAGACCAGTCCCGAAGAAGTTACCGGGTTGATCACGGGGGCGATAGAGGCGGCATGAGCGAACAGAACGGCACTTCACATGCAGTGATCGACGAAAGCGTCACCTCGCGCCAGGAGCTTACCGGCTTCCAGGCAATGTTGCGGACGCAACCCTTCTGGGTTTTCATGGCGATTCTGGCCATCGGCGTCGTCATGAGCTTTGTCTCGGATGTGTTCCTGACGGAGCGCAATCTCTTCAACATAACGCGGAACTTTGCCTTTTTCGGGATCATGGCCCTGGGAATGTCAGCTGTGATCTGCACCGCAGGTATTGACCTGTCCGTAGGATCGCTCATGGCCCTGAGCGGTATCGTTTTGGGCCTCGTGATGCAGGCAGGCTATGGCATAGAACTCGGTTTTCTTGCCTGCATGCTGACGGCGGCAGCAGTGGGTTTTGTCAACGGCATGCTGGTTGCCTATGTGCGGCTTGCTCCATTTGTGGTGACGCTCGGCATGCTCGCCATCGCCCGTTCGCTCGCCATGGTGGTGTCGAACAACAAGATGATCTACGAATTCGGCCCCGATCAGGATCTGTTCGAGTGGATTGGCGGCGAGAGCATGCTCGGTGTGCCAAACGTCGTCTGGGTTCTGATTATCATGACAATCCTGTTCTGGTGGATCTGGCGCTATTCGACCTGGGGCCGCTGGGTGTTGGCCATAGGCGGCAATGCCGATGCGGCCAAGCTCTCGGGCATTCCGGTCGAACGCGTGGTCGTCTCAGTTTACATGGTCTGTTCGCTGTGCACCGGGCTGGCCGCATTCATGTTCGTCGGCTACACCGGGTCTGTTACGAATGGCATTGGCGTTTCGCAGGAATTGAACGTCATTGCGGCTTCAGTCATTGGCGGCGCCAACCTCATGGGAGGCGTTGTCTATGCGCTAGGCGCCCCGATTGGCGCGGCGCTTATGGAACTCATTCGCAATTCACTGTTGCTTGCCGGGATCGATAGCCTTTGGCAGCAATTCTTCGTTGGTCTGTTCCTGATTATTGCAGTTCTGCTGGAACAGATCCGAAACCGCGGAGGTCGATAGGCGGTCACCGCACACTTGTTCCAATACTGGAGGAAAATTTGAAAAAGCTATTTGCAACTACAATTATTGCGGCACTGGCCATTCCGGCCGCGGTGTCAGCGCAAGAATACACTTTCGCTCTTGTGCCTAAAGCAATGAACAACCCGTTTTTCGATCTGGCCCGAGATGGCTGCTACACGGCTCAGGACGAGCTTGCGGACGTCACCTGCGAATATATCGGCCCCGGTGAGCATACCGAACTGGAGCAGATTCAGATCGTTCAGGATTTGATCACCAAGGGTGTCGACGGCATTGCGGTCGCACCGTCGAATGCGCCGGCAATGGCCAAGGTGCTTGCTGCGGCAGCAGAAGCCGGGATTCCAGTCATGACCTGGGACTCGGACCTGCTGGAAGAGGACATGGCGTTGCGTACCACTTATGTGGGCACCAACAACTACGACATTGGCGTCAATCTCGCCAAGCTGGTCCAGGCCCGGCATCCTGATGGTGGGACGATCTGCCTGCAAACCGGTGGCGCTGCGGCGGCCAACCACAACGAGCGGCTGAAAGGCGCCCGTGACACATTGGCCGGTGCGGACATGGGGACCCCTCCGGGTGATGCCCTTGATGGGGAAGGCGGCTGGACGGAGATTTCCGGCTGTCCGCTGGTAACCAACGACGACGGCAATGTTGCAGTTCAGGGCATGACCGACATTCTCGCGGCCAACCCGGACCTGACGGCATTCCTGTCGACAGGCGCATTCACGCAATGGTTCGACAATGCGTACCGGAAAGCTGCGGAACCCTACAAGGAAGAGATGGCATCTGGCGAACTGACAATCGTCGTTGCCGATACTCTGCCGATGCAGATCGGACAAACCAGGGATGGGCTGGGCAACGGCCTCGTCGGACAGCGTCCGTTCGAGATGGGCTACAAGGCCATGTACATCCTGAAGGACATTGTCGAAGGCAAGTCGGTTGATGATCCGATCTATACCGGCCTTGATGTCTGCGACAACGAAAACATCGACACCTGCGTCCAGTAACGCAGGCCTGTTTCAAACTGGGGCAGCGCGGCTAACCGCGCTGCCGCATTCCGTGTAACCGGACCATCGTTGCGGCCGGTTGCAACTGGTCGTGATTTGGGCCACGCGAGCGCATTGACTGCAGGCTGAGCCGGAATCCTATTGCAAGCCCAGCGATGCCATTGTGCCTTGCTCAGCAAAATTGAGATCGCAACCAAATTCCAGAATACCTTGCACGCCGCCGACCGCACTGGCCTGAAGAACCGAAGCGGCTGGAACTGCTGCCCGATCAATGCGTTTGAGGACCATATTCAATGAACCAGACTGCCGACCTTGTGCTCGACTGCAAGAATGCGCTCGGGGAATCCTGCTTTCTGGATCCGCGGGATGACTGCCTGTGGTGGACGGATATCGAAGGAAGCCGGATTTGGCGGATGCTTCCTGATGGAAGCACGCGTTCGTATGTCCTGCCCGGGCGCGCCGGTTTTATCATGCCGCGAGTCGCTGACGGTTTCGTTGTCGGGTTTCCGAACCAGATCTGCCTGACCGATGGCGATCTGCAAACCTTCACCAGAGTTCATGATGTTGAGCCCGAACTTGCCCAGACGCGTATCAATGACGCCTGCGTAGACCCATATGGCGGCATCGTGTTTGGAACGTTCGACGAGACAAGGAACATGGACATGCGCGGTCCCGTCGCCTCCGTCTACCGGCTCGGACCGGACGGGTCGCTCAAGAGGCTCTTCGGGGATGTGGTCGTTTCCAACGGGCTGGCTTTTTCCCCGGACGGGAGCGTCATGTATTTTGCTGACACGGCGGAAGGCACCATTCGCAGGTTCAGTGTCGGGCCGGATTTTTCGAGCTTTGAGGAAACAGCGCCGCTTGCCGGAAATGATGCTGCGCCAGGAATGCCCGACGGGGCCAAGGTCGATGCGGAAGGAAACTACTGGAATGCGCGGGTATGGGGTGGATGCGTTGTCCGGTTTGACAGCAACGGCAATGTCACTGCCAAATTCGAACTGCCAACGAAGGGACCGACCTGCGTGGCCTTTGGCGGTGCCGGCCTGACCCAAGTCTTCATCACTACCCTGCGGGTTCGCCACAGCGAGGAGGAGCTTGCGGCGTCGCCGCACGCAGGAGGGTTGTACTCGGTTGCCTCGGCGACCCCGGGCCTGCCCCAAGCACTCTGCGCACTCTGACTGCCGGGGGCATGCCGGGCAACTGATGCCGGAGGAGCGCCGCTGGCAGCTGCCTGCTCTGGCTTGCGCTCATGGGAAGGAAGGGACCGGCAAGGGAAAGTCCTCGCAACGATGGAATGCGCTGGTTGGCGTCCTGGCCTGTTCCTGATCACACGCATCTTCTGCGGATAGATTTCCGCCAGCTTTGCTGATGGACGGGCTCGGCACCCTTCCAGCTAGACAGATCCGCTTCCAGTATGAACTCGGCTTGTGTTGAGCTTACTCGAGTATTCGTTCGCGATGACACTTCCCACTCTCCGCGCGAGAACTTCTCCGTCCATTTGATTTCGATCCTGGCCGAGTTCGGGTCATCCGGATGGATCCGGTAGTTTTCCGTATGCGTGGATTCCACTGTCCAGCCATCATGTTCTTCGAAGCGGGTGCAGCCCTCGTCAAAATTGTTGGTTCGTACCAGTTCGCCACTTCCGATATCCCGCGAAACAGCAAAACTGTTTTGACCTTCTCTCAGCACGGTTGCCGGTAGGGGTGGAGCTGACACCGGAGCCTCAAACGGGGGAAGCTCCGAGTCAACTGGCCGGCCGGATCTGACCGGCAGTTCCAGCCTGCTGATTCCGGTCTGCAATGACAGAGTGGTCTTTTCTGCGGAAGGCCAGACGATCGGCCAGTATGCAGTCGAGATGGCCAGTGCGATCCGGTTGCCAGCCGCAAAGCGGTGGGCCGCATGGTTCAACTGCACCTTGAATTCGTAGCGCCTTCCCGGTTCCAGTTCTTCCGGGAACTCATGGCTGTGGCGGTGGGCCAGATTCAATATGCCGTAACTGATCCTGGTTGATTGCCCGTTCGGGAACACCTCGTTGAGGCACACCGCAACGATGCCGTTGTGCCTGTTGCAGGATGCATCCAGGTGGACCACGGGTGCGCCAAGAAACTCAAGGCCGGACTCAAGTGGTCCGGTTTCCAGTACAAGTGATCCTCCCGCTTCAATCCGCTGGTCATCCGGTTGATCAGGGTCGCTGCCATAGCAACACCATACGCCTGCGGCCTGCCCGACCGTTTCAGGCGAGGAAATACAGAGTTCTCCCTCGGCAGCCGGTTCCGTCGACAGGCCATCCCCATTCAGATGGAGTTGCAGGGAAGAGATGTTGGGTGAAGGCCAACCGTTCTCGGCCACCCACCGCCCCGGCCTTGAGGAATGCCGGGTTGAGGGTGCTACCGAATCCTCCATCCAGCAGCGCAAGCGCGGCTCATCCATGATGCCGTTCTCAACTCCCTTGAGCCACCTGTCCCACCAGCGAAGGCACTCCTGAAGAAAGCCGATGGCAGGCCCCGGAGTGGCGAAATGCGGGTACTTGTGGGCCCAAGGTCCAATCAGCCCCTTGCAGGGCGACTTGAGGTTGGCGAGCAGCCGGAACACGGCATTGGTGTAGCCGTCCGCCCATCCTCCCACTGCATAGACGGGACACTGGATGTCATCGAAGTTCTCACAGATGGATCCGTGCTTGTAGAAGCCGTCGCGATGCTGGTGTTGCAGCCAGTCTTCCAGCCACAGTCCGCTTTCCTCAAGGCGCTGGCGCCAGATTGACTCCCAATTCTCACCATGAAGCTGCGGATCGGGCGGTGTCGTGTTCAACGAAAACATGAAGGTCGACCAGGCGATCTTGTCGCAAAGCAGGGCACCGCCCATGAAGTGGATATCATCGGCATAACGGTCGTCGGTCGAGCAGATTGAAATCACGGCCTTCAATGGCCGGGGACGGCGGGCGGCAACCTGCAACCCGTTGAAGCCGCCCCACGAAATCCCGATCATTCCGACTTGTCCGGAACACCAGGGCTGGTGGGCGATCCAGTCGATCACCTCGAGTGCGTCATCCTGCTCCTGTTTCAGATACTCGCCCTTGAGGACGCCTTCGGAATTGCCGGAGCCGCGCAGGTCCACCCTCACGCATGCGTAGCCATGTTTTGCAAACCATGGGTGGGCAAGCGCATCCCGTGGGGCGGTTCCATCCTGATGCCGGTAAGGCAGATATTCCAGTATGGCGGGAACCGGTTTCCGTTCTGCTCCATCAGGCAACCAGATCTTGGCCGAAAGCCTGACGCCATCCGGCAATTCAATGAAGCAATGCATGAGCTATCAGACTCCCCTTTGGATCCGCTTGAGTTTCTCCAAGTTTCATTCGCGATCAAGGGTGCAATTGCCGCCGGGCCTCGCGATCAGCCGGACTGTTCCGTTGGGAGCGGTTCGAGCGCGTCCTCGATGCTTCTTGTAAAGGTCAGAGTACCGACTGCAGATCAGTGCCTGCTTTCAGGTATGTTACAGGGTCTTGGGTTTTACCAGACCAAAGGACTGCAAGACCCCGGCTTGCGTGCGGCTTGAGACTTTGACCGTCAGGCGTGGGAAAGGCCCTCGCCGAAACTGTCCAGCGACATCTCGGCGCCGAAGCGCGGCGAAAGCGAGCGTGCAATGATCGCAGATGCCGTTTCCATGAATTCGGCAATCGCACTGTCGCTTCGGTCGGCGTCGCCCGCCTGCACGGCGTCCATCAATGCTTGCATGCCGGCCACAGAACCCAGCATCTCCTCCAGCGTCGCGTTTGGGTAGTAGTGAAGCACGCGGGCGCGTCGCCCGGCATCCAGCGCCTGTTCGAAGAATTTGATCAGGAAGATGTTGCCCGAAAGGCTTCCCAGGTGCCGCAGCGCCGTCAATTCGCATCGCATTGCCGCCTCCCAGTCATTCGCCTCGACAGCCCTTCCGTAACACCGGACCAGCTTCTTCAGTTCTCCTGGTTCAGCCCTGCCCGACAGGGCAGCCGAACGTGCGACAGCACGGGAGACGATCAGTGCGGCATCCAGGTAGTCGCCGCTGTTATCAAGTGAGAAGTTCGCAACGATGCTGGTCCGGTTGGGCAGGAACTCTACCAGGTTCTCGCCTGCCAGAAGGAGCAGTGCCTCTCGTATCGGTGTCCGGGAAACCTCAAACCGGGCCGCCAGTGCCATTTCATCCAGCGGTGCGCCGGGCGCGAGGTGCAAACAGAGGATTTCTTCCCGCAGCGTTTCGTAGATTGGAAGCGCCCCGCGGCGTCCCCGCTTTGGAGACAGGGCCTTGATTTCCGCTGCCGGACTGGATTGCTTCAATGCAGCCCATTCTCCCCGTTTCGTTTGCATTATCTTTGCATAATTGTAGACTGTGGAATTGTCAAAGCAGACAAGGGAGAAGATCACCATGAAGCATACTTACACCGGACTGCTCGCTGCCGCTGCGATGGCGCTGGCGGTATCGCCTGCTGCCATGGCGCAATCCAAGAAGATCGCCTACTTCGCCGCAGCGTCCCAAAACGGATTCAACCAGGCCACCTACGAAGGCGTTGAGGAAAAGGCCGCCGAACTCGGCTACGAGGCAGAGATATTCGACGGCAAGTTCGACGCGGCTCACCAATATGCCCAGATCGAGGATGTACTGGCGGGCGGACAGTTCGCCGGCATGATCGTGGCGCCGAACGACAGCGTCGGTATCGCCGGAGCATTCGAGCAGGTCATCGCCGCGGGCGTTCCCATTGCGACGGTCCTGTTTCCCGTCGGGCCCGACCTGAATACGCTCGAGCCGCAGGTTCCGGGCATCACCGCAACTGTCGCATCACCGCCGGTTCCCGGGGCGACTCATCAGGCCGAAATCGTTGCAGAGTTCTGCGCAGACAAGGATCCCTGCAACGTCATTATCCTCATCGGAGCCAAGATATTCGCATTCGACAACCTGCGTCTCGAAACCTTCCAGAAGGTTCTGGCCGGTTATCCAAACATCAAGGTCCTCGGAATCGGGGAAGGCTGGTACTCGCCGGAAAGCTCACTGCAGGCGATGCAGGACATGCTTCAGGCTGCCAAGGATGTTCATGTGGTGCTTTCAAATGCTGACCAGCACCTGGTTGGCGCCGAGATTGCGCTGGAGGCCGAGGGATATAACGTGCCCGACCTCTATCTCACTGGTGGAGGGGCAGCAGCGATTGCGATTGAGGCAATCCGCGAAGGACGCTGGGATGCCACTCTGGCCTACTTCCCCAAGAGCATGGGAGCTCTGGCAATGGAACAGATTGCCAATGCCATTGAAGGCAAGCCGGTAACCAACGCCATAGACATGGATACCGCAGGCCCGCTCCAGGCCATGATCGACAAGGCTGTTCTGGACGCCAACCCCGATTTCCGGGGCGAGTGGGAGCAGTAACGCAAGGATGCCGCCGGGGCTTTGCGGCCCCGGCGACCGATCTGTAGCCGGAGGAAGCAATTGTCCAATCGTTTCCGCGTTGCCGCCGATATAGGCGGTACCTTCACTGATATTGTCGTTCAGGACTTTGAGACTGGTGCCTGCGCTGCAACAAAGGTGCTTTCGACGCCTGATGACCTTGGCCTCGCCGTGCTGCGGGGTATCGAGTCTGCCATTCCTCGAGATGCGGCCATCGAGTTCTTTGTCCACGGAACAACTGTCGGGCTGAACGCGCTGCTCCAGCGTCGGGGCGCCAAGGTAGCCCTCCTGACCACCGGGAACTTCCGCGACATCTACACCATCCAGGGCAACGACCGGGGCGAGATCTTTTCCATTCGATGGAACAAGCCTCCACCGCTGACACCGCTTGAGCATACCTACACTGCCCGGGAGCGGATCGCCGCCAATGGCGATATCGTTACACCGTTGAATTTGGCTGACCTCGACCAACTGGTGGAGGCGGTTGAGACGGAGGGGTTCGAAGCCATTGCCATCGCCTTTCTGTTTTCATTCAAGAATCCACAGCATGAACTACAGGCTGCGGAGTATCTTGCTTCACGCCTGCCGGGGATTCCAATCGGGCTCTCGCATCGGGTTTCACCGGAATGGCGCGAATTCGAGCGCATCTCGACCACCGTGATGGACAGTTATCTCGCGCCGGTCGTCAGGAATTACCTTGAGACGCTTGTCGAGGGCCTGAGTGACCGGTTGCCCGCAGGGCGTGGATTGCATGTGATGGAGTCGAATGGCGGTGTCATGACTGCCGAGACTGCCAGCGAGATACCGCTGCAGACTCTGCTTTCAGGCCCTGTTGGCGGAGCTATCGGCGGCCGGGCGTTGTCACAGGCAACCGGCAGGCCCAATCTCATTTGCATAGACATGGGCGGTACCTCGTTTGATGCCAGCCTTGTAATCGACGGCTTGCCCTCGGGTTCCAATGAGGCAAAGCTGGAAGGCTTGCCGGTTCAGATGTCCGTGGTCGACATCCATGTCATCGGAGCTGGAGGCGGATCAATCGCCTGGGAAGAGGCGGGAGCCATGCGGGTGGGCCCCCAGTCAGCCGGGTCTGTACCCGGTCCGGCTTGCTACGGTCTGGGCGGGGACCAGCCGACCGTTTCGGATGCAAATCTCGTCCTAGGACGGCTCGACGGAGCAAATTTCTCCGGCGGCGAGATGGAGCTTGATCGAGACGCGGCAGAGGCCGCATTGCAGGGTATTGGACAGGTCTTCGGCCTTTCGGCCGAGGCCATGGCACAGGGCATCGTGGATGTCGTCAACGCAAAGATGGCGGACGCAATCCGGACAATCACCGTCCGGCGCGGCATTGATCCAAGAGAGTTCTCGCTGGTGGCGTTCGGCGGCGCCGGACCTGCTCAAGCGGCGGCGCTGGCGGAGGAACTGGAGATCCGCGAAGTCATCATTCCGGTCCACCCTGGTGCGTTTTCCGCCTGGGGCATGCTTCAGACTGACGTCCGTCACGATTTGAAGGAAACACTCTACAGTTTCTGGGACCTGCTGGCGTGCCAGACCCTGGAGGATGCCTTTTCTGCGCTTGTCGGGAGGGGGCGCCAGTACCTACTGGGTGAAGGAGTCGCAGATGATGCGATTGCTTTCGAGCGTGCAATCGACTTCCGCTACTACGGCCAGGAATACGTGCTGACCATTCCGATACCGGACGGCCCCATCGACATGGATTTGATCCGAAGCCGGTTTGACGCTGCATATCTGCGGCAATACGGGCATTCGAGTCCGGAGAACCGGGTGGAGATGGCCAATATCCGTGTTGCGGCGCTTGGAAGGTTGGAACGCCCGGGTGCGGCACCGCCTGCGCAAGAGGCCTCGCGCCCAACGCGTGAACGCAATGTCTTCTTCGCTGGCAAGCCGATTTCAACGCCAATCCTCGACCGCAACGGGCTTGATATCGGCGGCAAGGTTGAGGGACCGGCGATCATTGAGGAATCCACGGCCACCACTCTGGTGCCGCCGGGTTGGACGACAGTTGTCATCGACGGCGGGCATCTGTCCATGAAGAAGGAGGCAAGCTGATGGCCGCCACCGCCGACCCGATCACCACCGAGATCGTACGGAACTTCGTGATTTCCTGCGCCGAGGACATGAATGCCTCCCTCTGGCGTTCAGCTCACTCCGCCGTGATCTACGAGGGCAAGGATAGCGCCGTTGCGCTGCTGGACTCCGACGGCAACATGCTTGGACAGTCAACGGGTGTGCCGCTCTTTATTGGCGCCATTGATGTTTGTGTCCATCATGTGAAGGACTACTACGGGGACGACATCGCCGAAGGCGATATCTTCATCATGAATGACAGTTACATGCAGGGAACGCACCTGCATGACATCACGGCGATCGGCCCGATATTCTTCGAGGGAGAGTTGATCGGTTTTGGGGCCGCACGCGCGCACTGGAACGATATTGGCGCCATTGATCCCGGCTCTACCATGGGATCTACAAATATCTACCAGGAAGGATTGCGGATCGGTCCGACCCGGATCATTGTCAGGGGCAAGCCGATCCGGGAATGGTACGACCACCTGATGCTCAATACCCGGCTTCCCGATGCTTCCATCGGGGATCTCGGCGCCCAGATCGCTGCCATTCGTACTGGCGAGCGCCGGCTGGGCCAGCTTCTTGAACGTATCGGCAGCGAAACCTACCGGGCTGCATGCCAGAACATATTCGAGCAGGCGCGACGCATGGACCGGGAGGCGATCTCCGCCATCCGGGACGGCACCTGGTCGCGGGAGGGTTACCTCGACAATGACGGAATAGGTGACGAGCCAGTGAAGATTGCACTGGCATTGACCGTCGAAGGCGACCGGTTGACGGTTGATCTCTCCGGAACGTCCGGGCCGGTTGCCGGTTCGGTCAATTGTGGCGCAAGCCAGACGATTTCGCTGCTGCGGCTCGCCTACAAGACCATGATCAATCCCGACCGTGCCATCACGGGCGGGTCGTTCGAGACCATGACCGTCCACATTCCGGACGAGTGCCTTTTCAATGCGAAGGAGCCGGCCGCCTGTGAATGGTATTTCACCGGACTTGGCCTCTTGGCCGACCTGTTCATTTCGTGCCTGTCGGAAGCCATACCTGAGCGATCGACCGCCGCCCATTACGGCGACTCGATGGTGGCGGCGTTCTTCTCGGTCGATCCGCAGCGGGGACAGTGGATGTCGATTGAGCCCACGGCGGGTGGTTGGGGCGGCCGCAGCGATGCCGATGGCGAGAGTGCCCTGATCAACCTGGTCAATGGAGGATTCCGCAACATTCCGGCAGAAGTCATGGAGACCAAATTCCCGGTCCGGCTTGAGGAGTTCTCCATTCGAAAGGATTCCGGCGGACCCGGCCGCCACCGCGGCGGCTGCGGCGTGGTCCGGCGCTACCGGGCGCTTGAGGACTGCTACTGCGCATTGTGGTTCGAACGGGCCCATACGCCGGCTTGGGGCCTGAACGGTGGAGGTGACGGTCGGCCTCCCTGGATAGAGGTCCGGCATCCCGACGGAACTTCGGAGCAGGTTCTCAAGATGCGGGCGCGCGGTGTAGCTGCGGGAACTGTGGTCGAGACAATGACCGGGGGTGGCGGCGGAAACGGCAATCCGAAGGCCCGGCCATTCAAGGAAGTGGAAATCGACGCAATACGAGGTTACGTTTCGCCGGAAGGCGCCTGGAGGGACTATGGGGTCCGACTTACTTCAGGGTGCGCGGCGGATGTCGCAGGGTCTGAGCCGCGCGCCTGACTGCGGACAGCGATGAGCACTGAACCGGCGTTCAGGACCCACGGCATCGGGGTATCGTTCTCCGGCGTTTCCGTGCTGCGCGATATCTCGGTCGAAATCCTCCCCGGCGAAATCCATGGACTGATCGGTGAGAACGGGGCCGGCAAGTCAACGCTTGGCAAGGTGATCGGCGGCTACTACCGGTCGGATGCGGGCACTCTTGAGGTGTTTGGCGAGCCAGTTGCCAGTTGGGACCCTCCAACGGCACTCGCCTCAGGCGTTGCAATCATGCACCAGGAGCTCCAGTTGGTTCCCGCCCTGACCGTTGCCGAGAACGTGTTTCTCGGGCTGGAGGACCACAATTGGGGCGTGCTTCGGCATACAGAGGCGAAACGGCTCGAAGTCCTGATGACGGAGAGCGGCTTTCAGCTTGACCCGAATGCCATCGTCTCGCGCCTTCCGATCGCCGACCAGCAGAAGATCGAGATCCTGCGGGCCTTGGCGCGTCAGGCCCGCATCATCGTCATGGACGAACCCACCTCGTCGCTCACGCGCGACGAGGTTTCCCAACTTCACTCCGCCATGCAGCGGCTGCGGGATGAAGGGCGGTCCATCATCTATGTGTCGCATTTTCTGGATGACATCCTGACCGTATCGGACCGGATCACGGTACTTCGAGACGGTGAGCACGTCATGACGTCGCCAGCTGCCGAAGAGACCCGCAGCAGCCTGGTTTCGGCAATGCTTGGCGGTGGCAAGGGCGAGACACATTTCCCGCTCCGAATGCGCCCGTCCGATCCCGAGCCTGTTCTTGAGGTAAGGGAACTTACCAGCCCGAATGGCGTCAAGGAGGCAAGTCTCCATGTTGGCAGGGGTGAAATCGTGGGTCTCACCGGACTTGTGGGGAGCGGGCGAAGTGAAATTGCCCGCGCAATTGTCGGTGCGGATCCGGCGACCGGAGGTGAAGTCCGGTTGAGGGGACAGATCTACTCCGATCGGTCGGTCAGGCGCTCGGCGGATCTCGGAATGGTCATGTCACCGGAAGACCGGCGAAGACAGGGCCTGGTCATGACCATGACTGCCTGCGCCAACATGACGCTGCCACACCTTTCCCGCTTTGCCGGTATCGGGATCATGAAACGCGCGCGGGAGAGAGAACGCGCCCGGGGCCTGATCGCGCATTTCCAGGTGCGCCCGTCCGATCCTGACGGTGACGTTTCAACTTTCTCAGGAGGCAACCAGCAGAAGATCCTCATCGGCAAGTGGCTTATGGAGAACCCTGAGATCGTCATCCTTGATGAGCCAAGCCGCGGGGTTGATGTCGGTGCGCGGGAGCGGATCCACCAGGCGATTGCGGAACTGGCGGCAGCCGGAACCGGCGTCCTGCTCATTTCCAGTGAAATCGAGGAAGTGCGCGGCCTTGCCCACCGGGCCTATCTGGCTGATGGGGGACGAATAGTCGCAGAAGTCGACCCGGATACTTCCAGCGATGCAGACTTTCTTGCGTTGCTGTTCCGGCACCAGAGCAGGCGCAACCGATTGGAGGAAGCATGACCGGAGTCCGGATTGCCCGATTTCTGCAGACCTATGCGGTGCTGATCATGCTGGTGTTTCTGGTGATAGCGCTCAGCCTCCTGTCGGACAGTTTCCTGACGGTCCGGAACCTCGTCAATATCCTGAATCAGAACGCTCCCCTGGCGATCATGGCCTCGGCCATGACGCTGGTCATCATCGCAGGGGGATTTGATCTGTCGGTAGCAGCCATTTTTGCGATGGGTTCGGTGACCTCGGCGTGGATAGCATTGCATGTGGACCCGTATCTGGGACTGTTCCTGGCGCCATTTGTCGGACTTGCGCTTGGGATCGTCAACGGGATCGCCATCACCACGCTCAAGGTTCATTCATTCCTCGCCACGATCGCCACCGGCCTTATCTTCAAGGGGATCGCAATCGTCATTTCCGACGGGCGTCTGATTTCGGTTCGCCTCGACTCGTTCATCTGGCTGGGCCGGGACAAGTTTCTGGGTGTGTTCATCCCGGTCTGGATCATGATTGCATTCGCACTCGTCCTGACCTTCCTGCTGAACCAGACCACTTTCGGGCGCCGGGTTTTTTCGGTCGGCGGCAACGAGGAGGCTGCCGTGCTTTCGGGCATCCGCACGGACCGGATCAAGATTGCAACCTTTGCTATTGCCGGGTTTGCCGCCGGTCTCGCGGCCATTATCTCCACCTCGAGGGTAGCGCTTGGCCAAGCCGCCGCCGGAGAGGGAATGGAGTTGCAAGCCATTGCGGCAGTGATCCTGGGCGGGACCAGCATCTATGGGGGTGCCGGAGCGGTTTGGCGCAGCCTTGCCGGTGTCTTTCTGCTTGCCTTGATCAACAACGGCTTCAACATCCTGAATGCGGATCCGTTCTACCGGGATTTGACAACAGGTCTGGTCATACTCGCAGCCGTTGGCATCAGCGCCACAGGCAAGCGGCGATAGGGAACTCGCGGAAACCCACCACAGAGACTTACAGTTGTTGCTCCTTGCGGCCGGGGGGTTGCGGGTGCCCCTGATTGCTGACGCCGGTTTACCGATTTGCCGGACTGCCAGTGCAAACCAGCTGGAATTGTCAGTTCGTCCTGCCAGTCAAACTCTCGGCTGGAACTGTCCGGGCACCGCGGTGCAAGTCTGAATTGGACTCAATTTTCTCTGCCATGCAGGTTGCCGCAAGAAGCCTGCAAGGTTCTTTGCCGGATCATCACGGAACCTCAATGGCTCGCGGCAGCAGGTCATTCTCAAGGTGGTTCTTTGCCTCTTCGTGGTTCATGAAGTCCGGCGGTGGGAATTGCACAGCCATGTTCCAGTCGTCACCTGTGGCCTCCATGTGGGCAGCAATCATCTCATCAAAGGAGTCCATCAGACAGTTGAACTCGGAATCTCCTGCAAGATTGTCGAGTTCATGCGGATCGGTCTTCTGGTCAAAGAGGAGCTTGCGGCGGTTTGGTTGACGGACATAGAGCCACTCTTGGGTCCGGATGCCGCGTTCCGGAACCGGAGTGAATTCACCCATGATGCCGTCATTCATGCAGAAGGTCTGATAGTGAATGACATCGCGGTGCTGGTCTTCTCCGGCCAGCAGAACAGGCACAAAGCTCCTGCCATCGGCCTTGCTCAGTGGTTTGCCACCGGCAAGATCAATAAGGGTAACCGGAGTGTCGACACCGACATCGATCATTGCTGACGTGCGGCGTCCGGCCTCAATGCCGTCCGGATAACGGATCAAAAGTGGCACCTGCATTGCGGCCCGGTAACCCTGTGGCTTGTAGCCGCAATAGTATCCGTGTTCTCCCAGCATGTCGCCGTGATCGGAAAAGAAAACGACCATGGTTTCCCCGGCTATTCCGAGCCGGTCGAGATGCTCAAGAATGCGGCCTACGTTGTGATCGATATTCGAGATCATTGCGTAGTATTCGGCGATGAAGACGCGCTGTTCTTCCTCGGTCTCGGGTTCGAGTTGCTTCTTGGCGCCATGGGCACAACGGGACCGCAGCGCTGCCTTCATGTTGCCATTGCAGTCGGTTGCCACCCGCTCTGTCTGGATGCGGACCTGTTCTTCGGGTCCCAGGGTTCCAGGCGGAATGACGATCTCGTCCGGCTGATACTTCCTCCGCCAGTACTCGGGCATATCGTTCGGGTGATGCGGTGGCCCGTAGGAAATGTAGCCGAGAAACGGCTTGCCGGGGGCCTCCGACTTGGCTTCGTCGATGAATTCGATCAGGTGATCGGTCTGAACATCGGGTTCATAGCGCTGGCAACGGTATGGCTGATCCGTGTCGCGGAAGAATAGGCAGTCAAGATAACTGTGCCCCCTATTGAACCCCGCGAACTTGTCAAACCCGAAACGGCGGCCGGGTGGAACAAAGCCGGGTTTTGGTCCGCCCTCAAGGTGCCACTTGCCGACATAGAAAGTCTGGTACCCCGTATCGGCCATTCGATCGCCAAGAAACTCCTGATCGGCGCGCAAAGGGAAATGGTTCTGGATCATTCCATGCCCCTGAGCATACTTGCCCGTCATCATTGAGGCGCGAAAGGGGCAGCAGAGAGGGTAACTTGTGAACGCGTTGTCGAAGGTGAGGCCTTCGTCGGCCAAACGCTGAAGATGCGGGGTTCTGACGACCGGGTTGCCGGCAGGCGACATGCAATCATAGCGCATCTGGTCGGCATAGATGAGGAGTATGTTGGGTCGGGCCATGTTTTTCTCAAAAGGCGTTTCCGACACTTGCCAAATTCCGTATTGGAAGGAAACTTGTACGGGACGGCAGGTGTAGATCAATCTGCTCCGCCGACGATACCGCGGCCGGACGGAAGCAACATGGTCAAGGGTATCGGAGATCAAAGTCAGGGTGCAACCATGATCCTAAGTGACATTGGGTTTGAAGTTACACGGGACGCATTGGGCAAGTTTCGCGAAGCTCTTGCAGCCGTACAGTCCGAGGAAGCAGGTGCGGACGCCGACCAGGCCTGGCTGTACCAAGTGCAAATCGACGCGATCAAGAGCCAGATTGAGACACTTGAGGACGAACTCTCCCACTACGAACTTTTGAAAGCGGGAACGACAACTTTCGGAGAGGTCCAGTCGTTGGAAGACCTCTCTTTGGCGCTGGTTGAGTCGCGCATCGCCTGCGGCATGAGCCAGAACGAACTCGCTAAACGGCTGGGCATGGAACTACTGCAAGTTCAACGCTTTGAGGATTCAGAATATTTTGGCGCCAGCACTGAACAACTGATCAAGGCTTGCGAAGTACTGGATGTTCATGCCCCCGGGCTGTTCGAGAATAGTGACGGATACAAGGTTTCGGAGACCTCGTGACACCTGACCAACCTTGTTGTCTTGAAGCAGATACTGGCCCCCGAAACGGCACAATCCATAGGACTGGTTCGTGCGTGAAAAGTGGGTTGCGGAAGGGCGAATGAACGTCAAGTCCCTGGTACGCAGCATATTCTCGGCGAGTTTCGGTCGAGAGGACTCAAAGCGGCTTCCGCTCTCGTTTCGGCGAAGACGCAGGTACTGGTGTTGCGGTTCAGTCCGGATCGCATCTTCAACAGGAGCGCCGCATTGATGAATTCGGAGGCTGCTTCCGTCCCCGTTCGTTGGCTGTGCGCCGACAGTTGCGATCCAAATCCGGGATGCCTGTGCGTTCCATGCATCATCCCGAAACCGGGTTGCCTTGCTCCAATTTGCAGCGTTCTTGTTCCGTAAGGATCCTGTCAGAAGGATATTCAAACGGCGCAAAACCGCCACGCTTCAAGCATGCCACTCCTGCTGTTCAAGTCAGCAGCTTTACAAGCCAGAGTACGATCCCAGGCGAGCTGACAAACAGCGCCAGCCTTGCCAGATCGGCGACGAAGTAGGCTGTGATGCCGCGATAGATTTGCGACAGCGAAACATCGGGAAGCATGGACTTGATGACAAACACGTTCATGCCGATGGGCGGAGTGATGAAGCTGATCTCAACCGCAACGACCATGATGACACCCCACCAGACGAGCTTGAGTTCGGGCTCGATCGGCAAGGCGAGGCCATCAATGATTGGCACGAATATCGGGACGGTCAGAAAGATCATTGCCGGGCCATCAATGATCGTACCAAGTATGACAAAGCAGACGAGTATCACGCAGACTACACCCCATGGCGACAGTCCAAGCTGCGCAATAAAGTCGAGGATTTCCCCAGGTGCGCCGGAGATGTTCACGAACTGGTTGAGTGTGAGGGCCCCAAACCCGACGGTGAATACTGTTGCCGTCAATTTCGCCGCCTCGGCAAGACTCTCAAGAAAGATCCTGAACGTCATGCGTTTCCGCATGATTGCAATCAAGAGCGCACCTCCGGCGCCAATCCCGCCGCCCTCCGAGGCCGTGAACACTCCCAGGAATATTCCTCCCATGATGAGCAGGAACAGTGCGCCAATGGACCAGATGTCCTTGAGGCTGATGATCTTTTCGATCCAGGATGTTCGTTCTCCTCTTGGGCCCCATTCCGGTTTGAGTGAACAGACGGCCTGAATGGCAACAATGTAGAAGACGATCGAGATGATGCCTGGGACAAGACCGGCCATGAACAGCCGGGCGATGTCTGTCTCGGAGAGGAGGCCATAGACAATCAGGGCGCCCGATGGCGGGATCAGGATGCCGATCGTGCCACCAGCAGCCACAGTGCCGGCTGAAAATGAATCGTCGTACTTGTACCGCCGCATGGCCGGGACAGCGACCTTGGTCATTGTTGCAGCCGTGGCCATGGAAGAGCCGGAGATTGCAGCCATGCCTCCGCATGCTGCCACAGTTGACAACGCCAGCCCTCCGCGGAACTGGCCAAGCCACTTTGAGGAGACGTCGTAAAGGTTATCGGCGATACCGGATTTGGTGACAAAGACGCCCATGAGCATGAACAGCGGCAATACGGCGAACTGGAAGTTGGCGGAAAGCTCCAGGATTTGTTGACCCGCAACAGTCATGGCGGCATCCAGGCCCCGCGGGTGGTTGAGCGCAAAACCAATAGAGCCGACGGCCAGCAAAGAGAAACCGAGCGGAAACCCGATTCCGGCAAGCGCCAGGAGAGCGGCAATTCCGATTGCCAGATCGATCAAAGATCAAACCCGCCCTTGGCATCAGCGCGCCCGCGATCAGCTGCCGCCCGGATGGCAAACAACACACCTCCGACGAGTATCAGCGCGGCGAACAATCCGGTGACCGGCCAGAGAGGCCACTCCATCACCAGGCTCTCTGTTTCCCGCTCGAACTGGCGGACAGCCTGCTGATACATGAGGCGGACCATGTAGATCGTCATTGCGATGACACCCAGGTCGACCAGGAGTTTTCGAATGCGATTGGCCACGGGGAATTTTCTGAATGGGGCAACGAAGAGTTCGACGGTAATGTGGCCGCGCGAAAGTGTTACGTTAGGCAAGGCCGCAAAGATGGTGATCCCCAACAGTATCGCCATCATGTCTTCGGTTGCGAGTATCGGCCGGTTGATCACATAGCGGAAGAACACCGATATGAAGACGAGCGCCATAAGTGTGAAAATGCCCGCCGCGGCAACCCGGGACAGTAACCGGATCAGCCAGCTTGACCAGTTGTCCAGCAAGAGGAGTCTGCCCGGCATGAGCGGGGTTTAGGGCGGAACCATTGGACCCGCCCGGCTTCGTTTACTGCGCCGCAGCGACAGTCCTGAAGTGTTCCAACGCCGCGTCTGCGTCGACACCTTCATTGCCTGCGGTTTCTATCCAGGCGTCAGTAATGAACGCTCCAGCATCATTGATTGCGTTGACCAGGTCTGAGTCGGCAGTGTGGATCGCTATCCCCTTGTCCTGGAACGCCTTGAGACCCGATCCATCTATCCTGTCCATGATGGCGCCAATCCTGGCGGCCAGCGCAGCGCCTGAAGTGTTTGTCAGGGCATTGCGGGCGTCTTCGGGCAGTTCTTCGAACCGGTCGCGGCTGATGAACACGGCAAAGGCAGCGCGGCCACCCATGCCGCCGGGTACCAGCGTGACGCTGCTTGTCGCTTCAAGCATGCCCTGGGTTACTGCAGTCCCGAGTGGGTTGGTCGCTCCGTCAGCGACGCCGGATGAGACCACTTCAAACGGTCTTTGACCGGATCCTCCTACCGGTGTGGCACCGAGATTCTGCCAGGTTTCAATCTTCTCCTTGCCAACCGCCAGAACCTTGAATCCCTTCATGTCTTCGGTCGAAAGAATGGGATGCGCATTCGACAGAATGGCTGGCGCGCCAAGGGTGAAGAATGTGAGAGGCACGAACTCATCCCACTGGCCGGCATCGGCGAAGTGTTGCTGGTGGGTTTCCCATGCGGCGACTGAAGCGCCTGCGGCGGATTCCGAGATCAGCGGTATGGCTGCGATCATGTTCAGGCTGAACTGTTTGCGCCGGAACGTGAGCGGTGCCACCGAAATGTCTGCAACCCCATCCTGAACAAGGTCGAACTGTTTGGCAGCAGGTGCGAGGGAGGAGGTCGGAATAGTGATCTTTAGGGAGCCATTCGAAGCGGCTTCCACCTCCCGGGCCCAAGGCTCTAGCGCGTTCTTGAACAACGGTGCAGGCCGCGGGATGAACACGTTGAATATCAACTCTTCCTGCGCAATGGCAGGGGGTGTCAGAGTCAGCGTGCTGATTGCGGCCGCAGCCAGTGTTGCGAAAGTTCGGCGGGTCAATGTTCCGGTCATTTCCTATTCCTATTCTCGCCCGATTGTTCGGGCTTCTCCCAGAGAGAGGATCTATTCTTCAATTCTACATGCGTGTGCAGGAAATTGAACCTGGAGATTTCCGGGAATACCCTGTCGGCCTGATTCAGTAGCGGTGTCTTTCACCAGGAGAAGCTTGTGGCAGCCGACCGAGAGCTGACCGATGCGGAGGCGAAGGCGATCCTTCAGGAGATGCGTTGGCGGGCAGGCACGCTATTCAGGGCGCTCGACACGGACGGCGATGGAGTTCTGTCAGCTGCGGAAATCGCCGCGGCGCCAGGAATCCTGCGCTCACTCGACGGTGATGGCGACGGCGAGCTGCTGGAGGCCGACTTTGGTGGACCAACCAGCATTCCCGGGATGGTCCGGCGAAGCGGGATCGTCCGGGTTCTGGATCTTGATGGCGACCTGGTGATCGGACCTGGGGATATTGAGGCGGCCCCGGAGCGGATAATGGAACTTGATACCGATGGCGATGGCTGCGTCACGGCAGAGGATGACCTGCCACTGCCCGGAAGCAATGTCGAGAACTTGATGCCGATGGGCTCACCTGCGCAGACGCTCGCATACCAGCGGAAGATGTTCACACGGGCACCAGGTATCACCGGGAAGATGCTTCCTGCCGGAAACCCGGCTGTGCAACCTGGCCACCTGCTCATTCATGAGGTCAGCGACCGCGGGGACATGCAGAAATCGCAGCGCACTTTCCTCATGGATGGCCATGGCCGCATTTCACATGAGTGGTACACCTCCGACCGGCATCCGGAGGCAACGGTGGCCTATCTCCTGCCGGATGGAAATCTGCTGAAGACGACCTGCAAGAACAGCTGGATCGTGATGGACGGCCAGTTCCCGATCGGAACCCACGGTTGGGTGTCGATCTTCGCACCCGACAGCAGTGTCGTCTGGCATTGGAAGCACTTTGAACTTGGGAAGGAGGCCTTGCATCACGACATCGAGATGATGCCGAATGGCAATATTCTCGTGATTTCGTGGTCCATGATGCCGGCCGAAGAGGCCCGCTTTCTTGGTTGGAAACAGCAAGGCAGGCGCGAGCGCATTGTCTTCGACAAGATCTATGAGGTGCGCCCCGATCTCGAAAATGGCGGTGCCGAGATTGTCTGGCAGTGGGCAATGCAGGACCACGTCATCCAGGACACAGACCCAGGGCTTCCAGGTTTTGGCAATCCTGCAGAGCATCCCGGACGGATTGATCTCAACTGGCCGCAACTTGGCCATGTCCAGTTCAATTCAGGCCAACTCGCGCATCTCAACAGCGTATCCTACAACAGCGATGACGATGTCATCATGCTGTCATCAGCTGTTTTCGGAGAGATCTGGATCATTGACCACTCGACAACAACCGAGGAAGCCAGGGGTTCGACAGGGGGGCGCTATGGACGCGGTGGTGACCTGATCTGGCGGTTTGGCAATCCACAGACTCATGGAGCAGGTGGCCGCGACGACCAGGTGCTGTATTGGCAGCATGATGCGCACTTCATCGACAAATCCCTGCCTGCAAGCGGAGAAAAACTGATATTCAACAACGGGATGAAACGCGGCGCCGACGGCCGGCCCGAGCCCGGTCAAATCTGCATGGGGATGATAACTGGTGCCTATTCCGAGGTGATGGAAGTTTCATTGCCCCGCAACCGTCATGGAATGATACGCTTTGGAGAACCGCCTGTCGTTCATTGGCAATTCAACAAGGACGGGGCCGCGGGAGTCTACTCACCATTCATGAGCGGCGCACAACGGATGCCAAACGGAAATACGCTTATGTGTCAGGCCTGCGACAAGCGGATTGCCGAGGTGACACCCGATGGCAAGACAGTTCTGGATTTCAGCATAGGCGGACCCGGCCGGATGTTCAGGATCTACAAGCATGCGCCTGATGCGCCTGGCATACGGGCACTTGGGATATAGTCACTACTCCCACTGCTTGCAGGCGGGACTATAGAGCGCCTGCCGTCAAGGCCTACTACGGTGTCATCCTACTTCGACCGGGGCAACCCCGGGGAGAGTGCCAGTCGGAGGACGTAGCGAGATAGTGCGCGGGTTCCAAAATCCTTCGCTGCCCGTATTTGGCGGAGTCAGCGTGTGTTGCCAGGTAGACGCTGTCGCCAGGTCTCTGGAATTTTGAAAAGGTCCAAATTCCGAGATCGTGCCCATTTCCAGAACACAAGCACAAAAATTGCAATCACCACCTGTGCCAAAACCGTAATCAGCAGACCAAAACTAGCGTCGCCCTCTGCGATGATCAAGGTCGTCACTACAAACATAGAGGTGGTTGCCGACACAAGGAACACACGGCGATTAAATACTAGCGAAATGGCACAGATTGTGAAATGCAAAGAAACGGCAAAAGCGGAGTTGAAAGACCCCGATTCAGATTGTCCCCAATTCACAGCCAGAATGAAGAGTGGAGTCGCAAGAAGCGGTGCAGCGAGCAAATGAAGCCAAAATGCAACGTCGTTGCGGTGGGTATGGAGGTCCGTATCGGACAGATCCCAGTAGATGGCATATGCAAACACCGCGATACCTGACAGCAAAATGGCAGGAAGCATAACCATGCCGGCACCGGCCGAAGCAACATCAAGTCCGGATGTGACCGCCACTACGAACGCTCCTATGCCAGCCGCAACGGCAGCTGGAACACGATACAGACGCCAATGCAGCTGGGCGGCAAGTGCAACAAGGACTGGTGACAACGTGACTGTCAGACCGTTGGCTTCGAAGCCTACGGTGGTCAGAATGTCAAAAACGCCAATGCCTACTCCAGCTAGCAACGCAAAGAGCAGTATTGTCGACGTAAAGGCCATTCGCTTCTTGAGCGCTAGAGTCACTGTAACTGCCCAGGAGATGGCTGCAGCCACCATTCCTGCCGCAAGCAAATTTTTCGAAACGCCATAAGTGACCAAGCTTGCCCCAGCCAGAACGACACTCACACCGATCGCAACAAAAAAGTCAGCATAGCTCTTGACCAACCGGTCGTTTTCCTGATCGACCATTGTAGAAAGGTGACTCTCGCCTGTGTCCAAGTCCGGTGGATCCGCTGCTTCCGCAGAAGCGGGAACTGCCTGCGCGGTATCTTCTGTGTCTTGGTCGCTGTGCATAATGAAAGCCCGTTTGAAGGATCGAAAGTGCGCGTCAATTAGCGAGAAGACGGACTAGTTTCAAGGACTGCTTGCGTAGGCGGTGTCCCATCACGGATTGCCAGCTGCAAGGTGGTCTCGCACGAAAGATATGCTCCGGGACCAGGATCATGCGATTTCAACAGCAGATTGGCCCCTTCTTGCCAGATCTCGGACGATTTCTGGCTAATAGTCGAGCAATTTTCGCAATGGTGTGCTGGTGATCTTCTATTATCCACAGTTGCGCAGTACTGAAATACGCATGGCGATGAATGAGGTAACTGAGATTGGCAGGGAATGGCCGGAACGTCTGCCGGGAAACATATTGCGCCAATATCTAGAAGACGGTTCTACGGCGATACAGAGTTGAATGTAAGACAGTCAAGCGTAACTTGATCGTAGCAATTTGAGCTACATGGCAATATACGATCACAAATCGACCGCGACCAAGTCGCTAGTCATGCGATGCCCAACTTGCATTTTCGTTTCGGTAACAGACTGCTCTTGCTGTCCATGTATCGATAAGGCAATGTCAAGATGGTCCCAAATCTTGATCCCGGTTCAGTGACGAGTTGTTGCGCTTGCGGTATCCCGGTGCTGTGAACTTGAATGCGAGATTGGGAGGGTCCAAGGCGTACAGGGTGTGGTCAAGGCCGAAGAAGAGGGTGCATCCGATGGCAACGGTGAATGGCAAGGAGTTGGGATCCCAATCCATGATCCAGTCACCGGCGGACGATTTGTCCAGGTTTCTGGGCAGTTCCCGATTTGGCACAATTCTTGCTGATCCTCCGTGGCGCTTTGCCAATCGAACCGGCAAGGTGGCGCCTGAGCACAATAGGCTCAGCCGATATGATACGCTTTCACTACGGGAGATTTGCGACCTGCCGGTGTCCAGGCATGCCGAAGATTGCGCCCATTGCTATCTGTGGGTCCCGAATGCTCTGCTGCCGATGGGCTTGCAAGTGCTCAGCGCGTGGGGGTTCGAGTACAAGACAAATATTGTCTGGCACAAGATCCGGAAGGACGGCGGACCTGACGGGCGAGGGGTAGGCTTCTACTTCCGGAATGTAACCGAACTGATCCTGTTTGGAGTGCGAGGGCGCCGTGCCCGCACTCTTGATCCAGGACGAAGCCAGGTGAATTTCATAGCGACAAGAAAGCGGGAGCATTCGCGAAAACCAGACGAGCAATATCAGATTATCGAGGAATGCAGTTGGGGACCGTATCTTGAACTGTTCGGCCGCGGCGTTCGGGAAAACTGGACCGTCTGGGGGGACCAAGCCGCCTCTGATTATCATCCGAATTGGCCGACTTACAGCTACAACTCTGCAGCACCCGCACACTGACGCTTGCCCAACACGAGAGCCAGGTATTAGGTCAGCAGACCGGCAATCATACTGGAGCGGCGAAGTTCAATGACATGCCGCGAAACTCGATGGTTCAGGGCGTAGTATAGGTTAAGTGTCCTCCCAACGAAATTCGTGAATTTTGGAAGTCGGCTCTTCTCTACGTTTTTCCTGATCGGGCAACTGATCGGATCCCAGTCAAGAAAAATTTAGCAATCTACAAGCACGCACCGGAAGCGCCTGGCATACGAGTTCTTGGAATATAGCCACTACTCCTACTGCTTGCAGGCGGGACTGTAGAGCGCCCGCCGTCAAAGCCTACTGCGGTGTTATCCTACTTTGACCGGGGCATATCAGTGCAAATGCCAATCGGAGCAAATTGCGATATAGTGTGCGGGTTCGAAAATCCTTCGCTGCCCGAATTTGGCGGAATCAGTGTGTGTTGCCAGGCAGCCGCTGTCGCCAAGTATTCGGTATTTTGAACAAGTTCAATAGTCGAGGTCGTACCCGTTTCCAGCATACAAGCACAAAAATCGCTATCGCCACCTGTGCCAAGACCGTAATCAGCAGACCAAAACTCACGACGCCGGTGTTGATGATTACAGCCGTCACCACAATCATAGAGGCGGTCGCTGACACAAGGAGTACACGGCGATTAACTAGAAGCGCAATAGCACAGATTGTGGGATGCAAAAATACGGTAGGAGCAGATGCGAAAACCCCCGATTCAGATAGTCCCCAAAACAGAGTGTGAAGGAATAATGCAATCCCAAGAAGCAGCGCTGCAAGCAAATGAAGCCAAAATGCAACGTCGTTCCGGTGGGTATGAAGGTCCGTATCGGACAGATCCCAGTTGATGGCATATGCAAACACCGCGCTACCTGACAGCCCAAACAACGCGACACCTAACAAGATTTCGTCAAAAGCCCAAAGCATGGGGGTGCCGACCAAAGCAAAATAGAGTTTCCATTTGACCAACAGTGCGAATACTCCTATGCTAGCCGCAACTGCAGCTGGAACACGATACAGACGCCAATGCAGCCAGGCAGCAAGCGCAACAACAATTGCTGACGCAAATGCCAGTCTCTCGGCTACCAGTCCATCGGGTTCCAGTCTCTTGGGTACCAGACTCATGACTTCGGAACCTGGGCTGGTCAGAACGCCAAAAGTACCAATGCCTACTCCGGCTAGCAACGCAAAGAGCAGTATGGTCGACGTAAAGGCCATTCGCTTCTGGAGCGCTAGAGTCACTGTAAGTACCCAGGACACGGCTGCAGCCACCATTCCTGCCGCAAGCAGACTTTCCGAAACGCCGTAAGTGACCAAGCTTGCCCCAGCCAAAGCGACACTCACACCGGTCGCAACGAAAAAGTCAGCAACACTCTTGACCAGCCGGTCGTTTTCCTGATTGACCATTATTGAACGGTAACTCTCGTTTGTGTCCAATTCCGGTGGATCCGCTGCTTCCGCAGAAGGGGGAGCTGCCTGCGCGGTATCTTCTGTGTCCTGGTCGCTGTGCATGATGAAAGCCCGATTGAAGGATCGAGAGTGAGCGTCAATTAGCGAGAAGAAGGACTAGCTTCAAGGACTGGTTGCGTAGGTGGTGTCCCATCACGGATTGTTGACTGCAAGGTGGTCTCGTTCGAAAGATCTGCTCCGGGCGCAGGATCATGCGTTGTCAACAGCCGATTGGCCCCTTCTTGCCAAATCTCGGACGACTTCTGGCTATTGGTCAGGCAATTTCCGCAATCGTGTACTAGAACTCCTCTATTATCCGAAACTGCGCAGTGCTGAAATACGCATGGCGATGGACGAGGCAACTGGGATTGGCAGGGAATGGCCGGGTCGTCTGCCGGGAAACATATTGTGCTAATATTTACAAGATGGTAATACGGCGATGCCGAGTTGAATGTAACACAGTCAAGCGTAACTTGATCGTAGCAGTTTGAGCTACATGGCAGTATACGACCATAAATCGACCGCAACCAAGTTGCTGGTCATGCGATGCCCGACATGCCTTTTTTCGTTTCGGCAGCAGACTGCTCTTGCTGCCCCTGTGCCGCTATGGCAATTTCAGGATGGCTTCACACTTGTTACCAGCTCAGTGATGAGTTGTAGCGCTTGTGGCATCCCGGGGGCAGCGACCCTGGATGAGAGAACAGGAGGGGCCAAGGCGTAAAGAATGGAATCAAGGCCGAAGAAGAGGGTGCATCCGATGGCAGCGGTGAATGGCAAGGAGTTGGGATCCCAATCCATGATTCAGTCACCGGCGGACGATTTGTCCAGGTTTCTGGGCCGTTCCCGATTTGGCACAATTCTTGCTGATCCTCCGTGGCGCTTTGCCAATCGAACCGGCAAGGTGGCGCCTGAGCACAATAGGCTCAGCCGATATTATACGCTTTCACTACGGGAGATTTGCGACCTGCCGGTGTCCAGGCATGCCGAAGATTGCGCCCATTGCTATCTGTGGGTCCCGAATGCTCTGCTGCCGATGGGCTTGCAAGTGCTCAGCGCGTGGGGGTTCGAGTACAAGACAAATGTTGTCTGGCACAAGATCCGGAAGGACGGCGGGCCTGACGGGCGAGGGGTAGGCTTCTACTTCCGGAATGTAACCGAACTGATCCTGTTTGGAGTGCGAGGGCGCCGTGCCCGCACTCTTGATCCAGGACGAAGCCAGGTGAATTTTATAGCGACAAGAAAGCGGGAGCATTCGCGAAAACCAGACGAGCAATATCAGATTATCGAGGAATGCAGTTGGGGGCCGTATCTTGAACTGTTCGGCCGCGGCGTTCGGGAAAACTGGACAGTCTGGGGAGATCAAGCCGCCTCTGATTATCATCCGAATTGGCCGACTTACAGCTACAACTCTGCGGCACCGGCACAGTGATACTTGCCCAACGAGAGAACCAGGCGTTTGGTCAGCAGACCAGCATTCATTCTGGAGCGGCGATGTCCGATGACATGCCGCGATACTCGATAGTTCATGGCGAAGTTTAGGGTACGTGTCCTCCCAACGTGTGTCGTAAATTTCTGGAGATCGGCTTTTCTCTACGCGTTTCTTGATCGGGCAACTGATCGGATCCCAGTCAAGAAAAATTCAGCGATCTGCAGAGCGCCACATCTTGTAGATGCAGATTGCTGATGAATGCCTCATGGAATTGCCGCAGACGCGACGATTGCGACGGTGCCCCGTAGGCAATCCCATGGTCAACGAGGGTTGGTTGCGACATCATATGCACAGATGTAGCAGCTTGAACCCGACGCCTTCGACGCCCGCATTGTGTTCGGGGTCAGAATTGCTCAACACACAGGGGAGTCCGAGTTGATGGAAGCGTTTGCCTGGTCGATATTTGTGCTGGCGTTCATCCCGGCCATGATTGCCAAGAGCAAGGGCCGATCAGCCATATTGTGGTATGTTTATGGCCTCCTGCTCTTTCCGATTGCGTTGGTTCATTCTATGTTGGCCAAGCGAAATCACGAAAAGCTGGGAATGAAGAAGTGCCGGGCTTGTGCAGAGTGGATCAAGTCCGAGGCCAGAGTTTGCCGCTATTGTCAGTCGCCGATTTGACAGGCAATCCGTGGGGCCGACTTCTTCCCAAAACGGGTCCAGTTCGGTTTTGCTTCCCTTGACGTGTTCGGTTCCAGGTCAATCTTGCCAGCAATCACTTGAGAAATTTGGCAAGTGCATCCCGGCAACGCAGTTCGGCCGATTCAACCAGCAGAGCGCAAACGCCAGTTCATCGCGTGGAAGTTCCCGGGCTTAATGATATTCAACGATGTTCGCTCGCTTGGATAGTCCCGTGTACGCCCGCAGTATAGTTGATTTGCGGTTCCGGAAACGCAGTTGCACAGGAATGCGCATGAGCTCCGGGTCGGCAGTATCTCGGGCAGTCTGTTATCCGAACGCCGCTTCAAGCACAGCTTCGTAACTGTGCGTAGCCTTCACGTCCTGCAAATCCGCCGCATGCGATCCAGGATATCCACTCCCTGCTGCATGTAGAACCACAGCAGGTCAATGAATATCCAGTTCTCTGCGAGAAGTTCGCCTTCTCTGCGGTACAGATCGACTACGCGCATGTCCGCTTTGCGGTCAGAGGCAGGGAAACCCATGAAACCTCCAGACGGCCGCATCGTGAGGTTAGGCCAGCCGAAGAAACCGCCGAATTTTCCTTCCGAGAAGCGGCACACATGTCCGAGGAATTCGATGTCATCCAGCCCGGCCTTGAACGGACCCTGGTGCTGCTCCTGGTAACGGGGCAACGTGTAGGCGGCACCAATCCCCGTCGGGCCGAACCAGATCATGTCCTGGTTCCAGGTTTCCGCCAATTCCGCCTGTGGCGACTCCAGGCCAGAGCCAACAAGATCGTCGATCATGCGGTTGATCAGATTCATGGTCTTCCGTGACTCTTCCGGATCCTGTGGTCCATGCAATAGCCCGTCATGTGTCCTTGGCCCCGGCGTCAGAAACCAGGCGCCAGTCTCGACCGGGAAGGGCTGAAGCCCGGCCTGGCGCATCACCCCGGGCAGATCAAGGAACAGCGCCGTCTGTTTGATCTGTCCGGCTTCAACCTGATGGAATTCAACATATCGCAGGAAAGTCATCTTGCCCGTCGGCGGAATTCCAAGCCAGCTATGATCGAACAGGCCAAGCAGGTGTCCCATGGAGCACACCCATTCACCTCCCACTGGTTCGATGTCGTTCCAGCCGGCCATGAAGATGTCCGGCCTTCTCTGGATAGGAGCCATCGACTTCAGGAAAGGTGCCCAGAACACTTCACCAACCGCGTCGGCGCCGTCGAGTTCGTTGAATGGATGCATCCCTCTCCATGTGTAGCCCTTGGCGGCATACCGGCTGATGACTCGTCCTGCGTCTTCAGGCACCGCCGTGTCGAGTTCCCGGTAGTACTGGCCGACGAGTTTCTTGATTGACTGAAAGTCGGTCATTGCGTTTCCGTTCTCCTCCTTCGAACCCGGCGTGATTGCTTTCGGCAATTCGGCACTGTTTCTCCCCATTTTGAGCCTTTATGGTGACGGGCTCGGGCGATTGAAGGACTGGGGGATCCGAGCGTGCCAACCAACCCGATTTCGCTTGGTTTGCCGATGGTTTCACAGGCCCTTGGACATCGCAAGATCGTGTTCATCCTCATTAGAACTGCTGCGGGAGACGGGTTTTGAGCAACCAAGAGCTGACTGGAACGCCGGGAGAACCAGCGCAGAGATTTGAACCATTGCCGGCGTCCAGCATGCCTGCCGACTATTCGATTTCTCTTGCGGAGTACAGGCAGCCGGGGACTGACGGAATACTGCTGGACCGGTCGGACAAGCAACGGCGCCAGCCCATGCGCGGTTTCGAGGAAACCTATACGGACATCATCGACTATATCGTCCGGATCACGCACCGGATCTGGGAACGGAAGGACATCGGCTACATTTACGACACTTACAGCCATGACTGCCGCGTGTGGGACGATGTCGGGCTGCAGTATGGCAGGGACAAGATTGTCGCCGACACCGTGCACACCAATAATGCCTTTCCGGATATCCGGCTGGTCGCCGACGAGATCATTTGGGCCGGAAACGAGACGTTGGGCTTTCACACCTCGCATCGGACCATGATCCTTGGCACGAACACGGGATACAGCCGGTTCGGGCCGCCAACCGGCCGAACTGTCAGGATGTTCTGTATTGCCAACTGTGTCGCCAGGGACAATGAGATCTTCCTCGAACATGTACTCTACGATGCCGCAGGCATGCTCAAGCAGTTGGGTCTGGATGTGGTGGCGTGTGCGCGCAAGGCTGCCCAAGACCACAAGGATGGCCCGCTAGCGCCGAATTTCATGGCCAGTGAGCCACAGCGTCTGTTTGGCCAGGGTAAACCAGCCCGTACTCCAGTTCCCGACACGGTCGTAGATGTCGAGGAGTTCACGAGAGCGTTCTTCCACTCAGCATGGAACCGGCGCGACCTTTCGGTGCTTGACCGCGTATACGACCCGTCGGTCGTTCATGAAGGCGCAACAGGGAGGGTCTATCAGGGGGTTGGCCAGATCAAGTCGTTCATCCTTTCGATCCTCGCAATGTTCCCGAACCTGTCTGTGACAGTGGATGATCTCTACTGGATGGGAAACCCAGAGGACGGCTACCTGGTCTCTGCCAGATGGAGCGCGATCGGCTCGCATCGAGGCAACGGGCCATATGGGGAGCCGACAGGACGTGAAGTCCACCTCTGGGGAATAGTCCAGTGGCAGATCAAGGACGACAGAATCCAGAAGGAATGGTTCAATTTCAACGAATTCGGCGTGCTCATGCAGCTCTTTGGTTGAGAGGTGTAGCGCCGCTACCCGGTTCTTCACCGGGACCAAAATTGGTGAACTCCCGGGTCTTCCGTCAAGCGGCCGGAAGATGCGCATGAGATACTTAGGCCTCTGGCCTGTCAGGGGCCGCAAGCTCAGCGAAAACTGGGTGATGATTGATTACGTGGATGTCTTCCGGCAGTTCGGCCACGACATTCTGGCAGGGCTACCCACCAGCAAGTGATCGCTGAGTGTGCGAGACCCCCTCGCGGCCGTATTCCAAGTCTGCTCCCGGCCAGCGAGAAGAACTGCCTGTTCGCGGCGACCTGGTTTCGGCCCTATGCCGCTTGGTCAAGTATTTCGACCGAGGTGATGGTCGGCAGGTGGCGGATGATCTCGTGCCAATGGTCGCCTTCATCAAAGCTCGCAAAGATCGATCCACTGTTCGTTCCGAAATACAGCCCAGCCGGATCGCGGTTATCGCCCGCCATTGCCTGCCGCAGCACTGTGAAGAAGCAGTTCGATTGCGGAAGACCATCCCGAAGGTCTTGCCAGTTCCTGCCACCGTCTCGCGATCTCCATACGGCGGCCGCCGCGTCAGGCGGGAAACGGCCGGAGGCATCGCCATTGAGAGGAATGGTCCAGATCGAGTCCGGATCGCGAGGGTGGACATGGATCGGAAAACCGAATGTCGACGGCAGCCCCGGCGTGATGTCATCCCAACTGCGGCCGCCATCCTGCGAACTCCAGACGCCGTGATGGTTTTGCTGGTAGAGCCGGTCTCCTGATCCCGGTGCGCGCGCCATGTTGTGCACGCAGTGGCCAACTTCGCCATCGCTGGGCGCCGCCGGATGGCTGTGCTCCCCGCAATACTCGGCATTTGAAAGCCTGTTCCGACGCTCCCAACTGGCGCCTCCGTCTTCCGTGGCAAACACTCCAGCTGCCGAGATGCCTGCCCAGAGCATGTCCGGGTTGGAAGGGTGGGGCACGATTGTGTGTAGAACCAGCCCCGCGGCTCCGGGGTTCCAGCTTTCTGCCGAAGGGTGGTCGGTCAGTCCATTGACCTTTTCCCAGGTTTTTCCGTCGTCCCGGCTGACCAGCAGGATTGCCGGTTTGGTACCCGCATACAGAAGGCCATGAGCGCGGCAGAGGCTCCAGATCTGGGAAAACTCGTCGCCAAATTGCGGAGCATCTCCGGTTACTCCAAACATCTCGGCCAACTCCGGCTCGTTTGCGGCCCAGTCGTCCATGATGCCCTTGGTCAATCTTGCGACATCCCAGCTCTTTCCTCCGTCACTTGAATGCCAGACGCCGGCGCCATTCCATTCTCCACCTCCACCGGCCCAGATTGACCCGGTTTCGGGATCTGCGATCACGTGATTGATCGGCCAGTCGTTGCACAAAGGGCCTTCGACGTTCCAGCCGCCGTCATGACGCTCTCCCGACACCAGGAATACTCCCTTCGTCGTTCCGACAAGAATGGTCATGTTCGGCGTGGTCATCTGAATCCTCCGTTTGGATTTGCACTACATAACATGGCGCAGCCGATGAATGGAATGAACTGAGTTGTCATAGTTTCGTTCGATATGCCCGATAAAATTTTGGGCCTGACAGGCGGAAAACCATCTGGTTCGGGTGAATACCATACCGCGACGCAATCGTGCGCACCGTCTCGTCACCTCGCGCAGCCTCCCAAGCGACCTTACGCTTGAATTCCGCTGTGAACTTCCGTCTCTTCATGGCCAGTCTCCTGTCCGCCGAAAAGCTAACTTAGCAGACTGTCCGAATTTGCCCGACCACTTCTCATGATCTGTTTGCGTGTCTATCTTGGGCTCTCGCCGAACTCTTGTGCAGGAATCCCAATTGAGCAGTTTGAACCGCATGCTGCCTTTGATTGTCAAGGTACATTGGACAGTTCAAGATGGTTTGTTTGTTTGTCAGCGTCGGAGACTGCAATTGGGATGAAGGTTGAGTAAGAGCTCCTCTGATCTCATCCTTGCCGACCGGTTCCGGGCGTTGCCCCCTAGAGTCGAGAACTGACTATGGACTTTTATACAGTCCACAGCGAACAACTCTCGTGCGATATTGAGGACCTTGGATCCGCTCAGGCCGTTTGATGCTAGCCCGGCAGGAAACGTCATGATTGCACCACATCCACGAGCACTGATAGTGTGGAGCAAGTCTTGGAGTGCCAACTCAGACTCCGATAGAAGACTGTACCTCGATGTGGGCCGAAGTTCGCGAGGAGGGTAGCGACCAATTCCTGTGACTGCCACGCACTGCCCGGTAGCGACTGTCTCTAGCACATGGTAGAAGCGACTGTAGTGCACGGAGGAATATGGTGGATCGATAAACACGAGGTCCCCATCTGAGAGTTCAGAAGCTAAGAGATTTGCGTCGCCCGTCACTGCTTTGCCAAGTTGTTTGGAGCTGATCTTGGAGAGAATTTGAGCGTGGGCTCTAGCGCTTGCGAGCACATCGCGCGACCAAGAGTGTAGCAAGTGAGGCCCTGCTGACGCGGTTGGCTTGAAGGGCTGAGCAGTGTGCCCCGGAGACGCCGCACATGCGCTCGCAGCCTGCACTAGAGCTGCGAGGCCAGCGTCTCGGTGTGGGAGTCGCTGTGGCAAGCAATTGCGAAGAGAGTCGAGGTAGATTGCTTGCATGGGACTAAAATAGTGCCCACCATAGGCAGCCGTGATCGGCCTGCTAGAGTTGGCGCAAAGTGCCTTCGCATTTCCGGCAAACAGCGCGATCGGCACATTTCTGTTCTCAAGGCGTCGAGCGTCAATGTAAATTGGGTTGGAATGTGCGTCTGCAGTCGCCCGAGCAATCCAAGTGTCAATCCAATGGTGGCCAAGTTTGCGGGTGCGGTGCAGAACCGCACCAGCTAGGACGCTGCAAAATTCCTGTAGATCGTTAGCTATCACTGGAATCCTGTATTTGGACGCGACATGCCAAGATACTGCTGCCGAACCCGAAAACAGGTCCACGAAGCGCTCGTGTTTTGAAATACGGCTGCGAACTAGATCCCCTAGACCGTTCTGCAGCATCCATCGCTTGGATCCCATGTACTTCATGAACACACACCCCACATAAAGGCTCTTTCCGCCTGGCTCAGTAGTATGATTTGAGGGTTGAATTCTTCTAGGAAACTGAATTGGTCCTTGGTGGTAGCGCTATCCCCATCTGGAAGGTCAGCGACCGCACTACTAACTGTGTCCCAAAGGTCTTCCACCTGTTCGGGCTGGCTGTCCGGCGGCCAGAAGCCACGATCGATGCCGACATTCTCCAACCAAAACTGTAGTTTGTCCGCCAATGGGTGGAAACCTGCGTCAAGGAACGCTTTCCGAACAATCAAGGTTGCGGTCCTAAGTAGGAGGAGTGCCCTGGAGATCATCGCATGCACATCGCCCGTTGCTTGGTCGTCAGCATATTTGAGGACGACGAGATCTGTAGGACCTTCGGAACTTTGGACGAAATCCTGAGATACGAAGTCTCTAATCTGAGGGTGAAGTCTCGCGTAGGCCAGATCCCATTTGGTCGATGGTAAAGTCCCGTTGAATTGATGGTCCATGAGCCTGAGAAATTTTCGCAGTAGATGGCGATCCAGATTTGGGAAGCCACCGCGGCCGTCGGGTTCGAGACCGAGCCATATCTGCCGAACAAACTCCAGTCGGGTTGACAAGTCGGATACCGCAGGATTGAACGCGTGCGCTGAATAGCTGGAGACGTTTCTTGACTCGAGATCTTGCGCTGAACGCTTCAGATCAACACCCCACGCTGAGATGACTTTGGACATCAACGGAGTGGTTAATCGGCTCGGCCAGAGCGCGTCTATACAGTCAGAAAGTGATACCCCCCGAAACTCAATGGAGTTCAAGAAGACACTTGACACACTGTTTGAGTTGGCCCAACACTCCAGCACTTTCCAAACTGCCTTATGGGTTCCAAGGCCCTGCTTATTGTCACTGATCTTGTCGATACGATGGAGAGCACCGCACTGATCCACCGTGAAGTTGATGCCATTAAATATGCCAATACCGTGGCAGTGAAGTAGGCTGAGCGCAGCTCTCAGTTGCGAGTAGTAGGAGAGGTGTCGTGCAGTGTGCATGTCGCCGGCAAGGAGGGCGGACAAGGCTCGCGAGAAGTACGTCCAGCCGTCGATACAGTGACTTGGTCCGGTGGCAGCAAGAACTTGAACAATTTCCTCGGGCCCAAAGCGCTGTTTAAATTGCCGATAGCTACGAAAGGGCTTTCCGTCGGCAGTTAGAAATTCAGTTGTAGGTGCTCTATGGCTAGAAGGAAGCCAGTGACAGACAGGCTTGCCTGCAAAGTCAGCGAGAGCCTCAATGACTTTGTCGTTGCGCGCTAGATCAATGTTTGTTGTGTTAATTTGTGACTGAGAAGAAGTCATGAACTTTGACTTGGAGATAGCAATGAGCGAGCTGCAAGTGCTATACTAGACTGTTGGCCTTCGGAAACGAATTTCATTATATTCTTGATTAGGAGAGTATAACCGCCACTTCCCCTATAGGCACGCTTGTTCATCTCTTCAATGGAAGATTTCACTTTGGGTCCGTCTAGTGAGCGCCAGTCGAAGCCGGCGACGACTTTCGCAATTTGGTCAAGATACTCGTGGACGTGATTCTGGCGGAGTGATGAAACAGCGCGGTCAATACCGGAATCCGTTGTTAATGATTTATCCTCGGTCTCAAACTGCCATAGGTCAAGCCGCCAACTGGCAGCTTTCGAATAGAACAAATCATTCAATACAGCGTGTATTGCCCTTACACCCATGTCCTGATTTAGCATAGATGACTTGTCATCGAAGGGATTCATTTTGTCTTCGCGATACAGCGTCATCCAATCAGCCTTTCCCCCGTCGACAGCCGCCTTCAGCAAAGTCCAGAATTCGAGAATGAAAGCTATCTGCTGGACGCGTTCCCAATTTAGAGTGTTTCCGTCGTCGTCGTAGGGGCATTGGAATAAACCGTGCCTTCCTTTGCCTCTACCGGTGCCAAAAAACGTACCAATGAGCGACCGAACCCATGCCGCTTGGCTGACTCTTGGTTCGCCTTTTCGCTGCAACATGCTGATTCGGTTGTACCAAGGGCTTCCCTTGTACCGGTAGAGCCATTCGGTGATTTCTTGGGCTCTTGCCTCCCTGTACACAGCTATCTCGCCGGTGCGTTCCAGCCAATCTTGTGTGCGTAGCAGAGGATAAAGATCGAAGGCATGGCTTGGATTTATTCGCTTTGGCGAGATGTTGATGGACCAAAAAAGGTATGCCTGCCAAGCAACATCGAGTCCATTGAATGCCACTACAGGAACCTCGAATCCGGAAAGTTCGCTACCATGGTCGAAGGCCCAAAGCCTGTGCTGGCCGTCGATGATCTCGAATGGTCGGAGGTCAGTCTTCTCAAAAGAGTCAACTCCAGGTAATTCGATACTAAGGTGCCCATTTAGTTCGACCAATTGGGCCCGGTGTTTCTTGGCGATAGTTGCGCCTTTACGTTTGTCAGATTGTGTAAGGATGTTCACGACGATGGCAGTTGGCAGCCATCCCGGTTTTCGCAAGTGCGTGTTCCTTGCTCGGAGGTTCTCTCTTAGGTCGCCGAACGGGTAACCGGCTTTGATGTAACGTCGGATCCGATCTGTTCTGGAATCTTCGCGTGCGCGTTGAATACCCTCTGCGTGGTCTGGGCCTCTTTCACGCCGGTAGACATCGCTAAGTTGGCGGAGCCTCGTTGCACACATGCTAAAAAGGTAGATGTACGGTTCGGGTCTTCGACGTTGTGCAGTTTCCTCGAAGTCGTAGTCATTCCACACATCGAGCCACTGCTTTAGTCGTACAACGGGAATCGATTGACTTCTCGGCATTGGTGTGTCCTTTCAAGTCTTCTGTCAACCAACTATGGAGCTAAGGTCAAGCTGGCAAGCAGGCTTGTCGGCTATTGTAGTGAATTTCCTCCGAAGTCCCTTCAGGTCTAGACCGACCCCACTTTTGCTGTGGGCATACGAGGCTTCGAATTGGTTGTCCCTGCCAAGCCGGCTGACCAGAGCAACCATCAAGATTTGGTTTTCCGAGACGTAAAGTGGGATTGCAGGAGTCACAATTACTAGTGCTGATTTCGCTACCATTAAGACTAACAGCGACCCCTAAAGCTTCGCCAGCTTGCTGCTGAATCTCTTTGCAGATCCAGACTTGATCGCGCGCCGGTTGCGGATTTGCAGGGTCGGACGGACACGGGCCAAATGCCTGTATGCCAATATTGTATTATGATTAGTATGGTAGTAGTCTGGTATAGGGAGAGGAATCATGGCCACAATACTTGTTTCGGGAGCAGCCAGTGGAATCGGCCTCGCAGTAGCAGAGGCTGCTCTTGCGGATGGATACCAGGTTGCCTGCATGGACCGTTCGGATGAGGTCGCCGAACGCTTTCGTGGGCGCAGGGAAGTTCTGCCTATCATTGGCGATGTCGCATCCGCATTGGATTGCCGACAGGCGGTTGGCAGTACCATCCAGATATTTGGCAGTATTGATGGCCTGTCCCACAATGCCGGAATCCAGCGCTATGGCTCTGCCCAGGACACAACGGATGAAATCTGGAACGAAGTCATCGCGGTCAATCTGACAGGGGCATTCAACCTTGCGCGCGCCTCGCTCGCCGAAATCCGCAGAAACCGCGGCAGCCTGGTCTTCATGGGCTCGGTGCAGAGCCTTGCATCGCAGCAGAATGTAGCAGCCTATACCGCCTCGAAGCACGGGCTGCTTGGACTTTCCAGGTCGATCGCAATGGACTTTGCCGCAGAAGGCGTCCGGTCCAATGTCGTTGCGCCGGGAGCCGTCAAGACCCCAATGCTGGACTGGGCCGTTTCCCTGGCGGATGATCCCGGCGAGGTCTGGGAAACCCTTCATGGAATGCACCCGCCGGGACGCGTGGCGGAGCCCCGGGAAATAGCGGAGGTCGTGATGTTCCTGTTGTCGGACAAGGCATCCTTCGTCAATGGCGAGGTGGTCCGGGTGGATGGAGGGCTGCTTGCCCAGATCGCCGGCACTCCCAGAAAAGTGGAACAGTGAAGATCACCGACATCGTTGCGACCACGGTCGCAGTTCCTCTGGAAGCGCCGTTGCGCCACTCGAATGGCGCACACTGGGGACGGTTTGTCCGTACAATTGTCGAAGTCGTTGGCGATAGCGGCCACAGCGGCTTCGGGGAACTGGGCGGGGGTGGCAAGTCTGCGGAAGACGCCATCGGAGGATTGAAGCCCTATCTGGTTGGGCACGACCCGCTCCAGCTTGAGCAACTTCGCTGGAAGATCATGAATCCGGTGGCATCCCTCTACAATAATGGGATGCAGCTCCACGCAGCGATCGAAATGGCGTGCCTTGATCTGGCAGGAAAGGAACTTGGGGTCAGGGCCTGCGACCTGCTCGGAGGTTCTGTCCGGGAGGAAATCCCTTTCGCCTCATACATCTTCTATCGCTATGAGGATGCGGCGACCGGAACAGGCGGCGAAACCACCCCCGACGAGATCGTGGCCCATGCAAAGTCACTGAAGGACAGATACGGCTTTACTGTTCACAAGCTGAAGGGCGGTCACTTCCGGCCGGATCACGACATTGAGACCTACCGGGCGCTGGCCGAGGCATTCCCCGGTGACCGGCTGCGCCTTGATCCGAATTCCGTCTGGTCGGTGGAAGAGGCAATTCGCGTCGGCAAGGCGATTGAAGAACTGAACAACGACTATTTTGAGGACCCCACCTGGGGACTGGAAGGAATGCGCCGCGTCCGGCAATTCGTGCGAATTCCCACCGCCACCAACACAGTCGTTGTCAATTTCGAGCAGCTTGCACAGTGCGTCCGGCATGACCTGATAGACGTGATACTGCTTGATACGACCTTCTGGGGCGGGTTGCGGCAGGCGCACAAGGCAGGCCAGGTTCTGGAGACCTTCCAGTACGGCGCCGCAGTCCATTCCTCAGGAGAACTCGGGATCCAGCTGGCAAGCATGCTTCACCTTGGCGCTGCCTTGCCAAATCTCAGTTTTGCAGCCGATGCCCATTACCATCACATCAGGGACGACATCATCAAGGGCGGAAAGCTGGAATACAGGTACGGGAAGATTGCGCTCCCTTCCGGCCCAGGGCTTGGCGTTGAAGTCGATCGGGACAAACTCGCCGAATTTGCCGATTTCTACCGGGAAGTAGGGGGCTACCCGTACGACCGCGATCCTGGCCGGCAGGACTGGTACTCGATTCATCCTGAATGGCGCTTTGCCGATCCCGCACTCAAGCAGGCTTCCCTGGACATCCCCAGGGACTGAACCCGTGGCAACCGTCTCTCTCAGCGATGTGGTCAAGGTCTTCGGCGGCGAGGCAGCCGTAAAGGGCATCAATCTCGAGATTGAGGACAAGTCATTTGTAGCCCTTGTCGGACCGTCAGGATGCGGCAAGTCGACGACCCTGCGCATGATTGCGGGTCTCGAAAGCATCTCTTACGGCGAAATCCGTATCGGCGGCGAGGTTGTCAACGACCTGCCGGCGCGCCAGCGCGGGGTGTCGATGGTGTTCCAGTCCTATGCGCTCTATCCCCACATGACAGTGCGCAGGAACCTGTCCTTCGGCCTGCGGATTTCCGGCATGGCCAGGGATGAAATCGAACGGCGTATCCGGTTTGCAGCCGATGTGCTCGAACTTGGACCATACATGGACCGGAAACCGGCCAGCCTTTCAGGAGGCCAACGCCAGCGTGTGGCCATGGGGAGGGCGATAGTCCGCGAACCGAAGGTCTTCCTGTTTGATGAGCCGCTCTCCAATCTGGACGCCAAGTTGCGCAACCAGATGCGGGTCGAGATCAAGCAACTGCATCAGCGCCTCCGCAACACCATCATTTATGTCACACACGACCAGATTGAAGCCATGACGATGGCGGATGTCATCGTCATCATGCGCGATGGACGCATCGAGCAGGTCGGCCCGCCGCTCCAGGTGTTCTCGGCGCCTGCAAACAGGTTCGTTGCCGGTTTCATCGGCACCCCACACATGAACTTCTTCGATGCCACTGTCCGCGGAGATGGTGTCGGCATCAATGGAATTGAGGGCGTCTTCCGGTTGCCACCGGACAAGTTCGATCTGCCGCCTGACGGCGCGCCGGTGGATGTGGGGCTGAGGCCAGAGGACATTGTTCCTGCCGGCCACGGGGTCGAGCCTGAAAATGCAATTTGTTTCGAGGCCGAAGTGCCTCTGACGGAATCCCACGGCAATGAGACAATTCTCTTTGCCAGGACTGGCGAGGTCTTTTTCACAGCGCGGATGCAGCAGCCGCGTGAACTTGCCGAGGGAGAACTGCTGCAATTCAGGGCGGATGCCGGCAAGCTGCATCTGTTCGACCACCAAAGCGGGGCCAGCCTGATGAGGCAGGCCTGAGAAGGATCCAGTTGAAGAAGGAGGAGAATATGAAACACCGGAAACTGATCCAGGCAGCCGGGGCGCTGACAGGCGCACTGGCATTGGCGGCTTCGGCGCATGCCGAAGTCCAGATGGCCCATGACAAGGACTTCTGGCGCGCTGGCATTGATGGCATGGCGGAGCAGTGCGGTTTCGAGCACACGGGCTATGTCACCGATCAATACAAGGCCTATCTGCAAAGTACGATGAGCGCCGGCAGCCCGCCGGACATCTTCACCTGGTGGACGGGCAACGCCATGGCGGACATCGTGTCGTCCGGTCAGGCCGCGGTCATCGACGAACTCTGGGATGACAAGATCGCATCGGGCGAGTTTGCGGCTGGGACCAGGGAACTGTTCACGGTTGATGGCAAGACATATGCCATTCCGATGCTGCTGGCGCGTTGGGTCATGTTCTACAACATGGACATGTTCAATGAGCACGGACTCTCCGAACCCACTACCTGGGCGGAACTGGAGGAAGCAGCCGCGACTCTGAAGGCCGCCGGTATCACGCCGTTCCAGGCGACCGTGCAGGATGGATGGCGAGGCTTCATCTGGTTCTCGGAGATCATGATCCGTCACAACCCGGAGGCCTATATCGGCTTGCACAACGGATCCGTTCCGTATGACGGCCCTGAAGTACAGGCGGTATTCGACATCTGGGTAGACTGGTACGAGAAAGGCTACTTCGCCGATCCGCGTTCCAGTGAAGAACCACAGGACTTCGCCCGGGGAGTCGCGGCCATGTACCTGATGGGCGAATGGACCACCGGTACGCTCGTGGACAACGGAATGGAAATCGGAAAAAGCCTTGGCGTGTTCATAACTCCGAATGCCGATGCATCGCTGCCGAACCAGGTCATCGTCGAAGGCGCTCCCATCTTCATCTCGAACGAGGCGTGGGAGGATCCAGATGCCCGGGCAGCGTTCGAGTGCTGGGTTTCGGTCGATGGCTCGAACCGCTGGGCCGAAGAACTCAGCCTCTATAACGGGAACCTGCAGTCGGTTGCCCCGAACGCCATCATCCAGGAGATTTCAGGTGACATGTCAGCCGGCGGCCACCTGGCGCGCAACCGTTGGTGGGAAGCGGTGCCATCCGATCTCCAGGGCGACCTGGTGGCTGAACTGACAGGGTTCATGCTGGATCCGACGGCCGAGAAGGCTCAGGAGACCATGGCCAACATGCAGGCCTTCAACGAAGCCTACTGGGCGGACCAGTAGGTTTGCGACGCGTTCCCCGGGGCCGCGACTGGCGCCGGGGGACGCAACCTCTGAACACGGAACCGGATGCATGGCGAAGTTGAACATGACGGCTGCCGAACTGGCCGCTGTCGACATCCGGTCCATCGAACGGCGGCAGAGAAGGCATGAGCGGCGCAACCTGCTGACAGCGCTTGCGTTCATGTCCCCGGCGCTGATCCTGGTTTGCGGGATGCTGCTCTACCCGGTAGCTTTCAATGTCTACATCAGCTTCACGAAATGGCGGAAATTCTCCGGGTTCGGGGAGTGGAACGGGCTTGGGCAGTACGAACGGCTGTTGTCCAATCCCAATTTCGAGACAGCGATTACCAATACTCTTGTCTGGGTCATTGTTTCGCTGATCCTGCCGATTTGCCTGGGCCTGTTCTTTGCGCTGCTTGTGCGCGGCCAGCGCTTCGAGGAGACGGCCAAGAGCATCTTCTTTCTTCCGCGTGTCCTTGCGCCGACTGCCATCGGTGTACTCTGGTTCTATGTCTACGCTCCTGACGGAATGCTGAATGCTCTGCTGGGTTCTGTAGCTGGGGAACCCGTCACGATCGGTTGGCTTTACGACGATCAGACTGTCACCGGTTCGGTGATTGCCGCCTATCTGTGGCAAACTGTCGGGCTGGCAATGGTGTTGCTCCTGCTTGGCCTGGCAGCGGTTCCGCGCGATCCTCTCGAAGCGGCGGCCGTGGATGGCGCCACGAACGGGCAGGTGTTCCGGCACATAACACTGCCACTGATCTTGCCAACCATACTGGTCGTCATCATCCTGTCGGTTCTGGCGGGCTTTACCGTGTTCGACCACATCTGGGTGATGGCCAAGGATTATCCGGGGAAGCGAAACCTGTCCCTGACAGTCTACATGTACGTGGAAGCATTCGAGAAGAGTTCCTGGGGATACGCCTCAGCCATTGCTGTCGTGCTCGGCGCCGTCGTCCTGAGCGTCACCTGGCTCCAGGTGGCGATGCAGGAACGCATCGAGAAGATGATGAAATAGGCCCCCGTATTGGCTGTCGACCTGGAAAGACTGGACTATCGGGCCCTTGAGAGGGCCGAGAACCGCCGCCAACCCTCCAACAGGGGCATTCTCGTACTGATGCTGGTGCTCAGCATCCTGTGGCTGGCGCCATTCTACTACCTGGTTGTCTCCGTGCTCAAATCGCCTGCGGAGTATATCGAGAAGGCGCCGCTTGCGCTGCCGGGAGGGGTGGCACCGCTGATCGGGAATATTGCCGAAGCCTGGACAACCGCAAAGATGGGGTATGGCCTGGCGAACTCCGTCCTTTACGGCCTGACTGGTTCTGCAGCGGCGGTGTTCATTGCGGCGATGGCGGCCCACGGGCTGGCCCGCTTCGAGTTCAGGGGGCGGACCTTCTGGTTCATGCTGATATTCGCCGGTACGGTGTTCCCGTTCCAGATGTATCTGATCCCGCTGTTCTTTTCGTATCTGAAGTTCGGGCTTCTGGACACCCGGGCGGGCATGATCCTCTTCTACACAGCAATCTGCATTCCATTTCCGACACTGGTCCTGAGAAGCCATCTGTCTCAGTTGTCCCGCGAGATGGACGAGGCCGCCCGCATGGATGGCTGTTCGGAACTGCGGTTGTTCCTCTCCATCGTGCTTCCGAATTGCACTGGTCCTCTGGTTGCGCTCTTCCTGTTACAGTTTACCTGGATCTGGAATGACCTGATATTCTCAACGGTGCTGACACAAAGCGCAGAAGTGCGCTCGGTCATGAGCACACTGCAGGTGTTCCAGGGCGCCTATGCGAAGTCGTCGCAAACTGTGGTCATGACGGCGTCATTGCTTGCTTCGCTGCCCACCGTAATTCTCTTCTTTGCACTGCGGCGGTATTTCATGCAGGGGCTTCAGGTGACAGGACGATAGGAACATGCCGGTCAAGGAGAGTATTCGGGCGGATTTCGCACACGGGCTGGAGAATTTCAGTCTTGATACAGGCCGGCCGGCATCGCACCAGGTGCATGATTTTCTTAGGCGGGAAATCATCACTGGCCGGATCGCTCCCGGCGCCTCACTCTCCGAAGCAAATCTCTGCGCCTATTTCGGCGTCAGCCGCCAACCGGTGCGCGAGGCGCTTCTGCGGCTTTCGATGCAATCGCTGGTCCGGGTTTATCCCCAGCGCGGTTCCATCGTGACAAGGATCTCGGTTCCGATGGTGCTGCGGGCTCAACTGATACGTGAGGCGGTAGAGGTTGAAGCGCTGCGGCGTGCGCTCAACAACGTCTCGAAGGACTTCCTGAAGGATCTCGAGAACGAACTGACGGTCCAGCAGGCCTTTATTGAAATCGGGGACACGGACAGGTTCTTTCAGGCCGACCAGAACTTTCATCGGCGGATTTGCGACCAGAGCGGGTTGAAAGGCATCTGGGAGAACCTCCAGGTGACGCGGTCGCAGCTCGATCGCGCCCGCCATGCCGAGTTGCGGGCGTTTCAGGATCTTCCGACGCTCGTCAGGCAGCATGAAGAGATCGTGGCCAGCATTCGCGCCGGGGATGCGCCGGCAGCCGAGGCAGCGATGCGCACTCACCTGCGCCGTATTACCAGCCAGTTGGCAGTGACCAAGGCCAATGCCCCGCACCTGTTCGATGAGGACGAGCATGTTGATCTGTCCAGTGCGATGTAACCGGAGGCCGGCTTCAGCCTTCGGCTGCGTTGCTGCTGGCAGGCGAGGAGGATTTCAGATGAAGGTTGCCCGAAATGGCTGACCATCAAATCTCGTGGGACCGGGGTGTTGCAGATATCCAGTTACTGGGCGGCATGCTTGGCCCGGCCGGATTCCGGTTGCAGGACGGCAGGACTGTGCAGCCATTCGCAATTGCACCTTGGGCGGATGACAGTTCTCCAGAACACCGGGACTTGCCCGGAATCCTGAAGCGGCTGAGAGGTGAATGGCCCTGCGTGCCATTTGGCGCTCCAAGCGCTCCCTCAGGCCTTCCGGAGTCATGGCGACCGGCGGTGCCATCCCCGGTTGGTTCAGACTTTCACGGGCACAGTTCCAACAATGAGTGGAAGGTCGTCGAGGAGGGCAAGGGCTGGATCGAGATCGAGTCGGAATATCCCGATGACCATCCTATCCGCCGCCTTGTCCGCCGGATTGCAGGGAGGGCTGGCGAAGCGCGCCTCGACATGACCCTTATCATTGAGGCCAGGAGTGCGGTTCGGACGCCCATAGCTCTCCATCCGGTCTTCCGGCTCCCGGCCAAGCCTGGTGGCGCGAGGATTTCCCTTGGCGGGAATTCGGGCGGGCGTGTCTTTCCGATGCCGGTTGAACCGGGAGTTTCAAGGCTGGTTCCCGACGCGTCGTTTGCTTCGCTTGAGCATGTCCCCGCACATCTGCACAGCATTGATCTGTCGCGGCTGCCCTTGCCATTCGACACCGAAGAACTGGTGCAGGTTACCGCAGTGAATGGCCGGGTGGAGTTGGCAAACGAGGTTGAGAACTATCGGGTCGTACTGAAGTTCGATCCCGCTGTCTTCCCGTCGGTACTGTTGTGGGTGTCGAACCGGGGGCGGACCGCATACCCATGGAATGGTCGGTTTGTTGCGGTCGGGATCGAGCCGCTGCGCGGCGCGTTTGATCTCGGGCCGGATGTCGGAAATGACGACCGCAATCCACTGGCCGCTGCCGGATATCCCACCACGCTGATACTGCAGGCAGGCCAGTCGTTTTCGACTTCCTACTCCATAGGGATTGAGGATGCTGGTGGCGGATGAGTTGCCGCACTCGGTGCAGTTCAACCAGCGGTTCCTCCGGATTAATGTGAGCAGAAGAGCAGATCCCGCGAAGCCCACAGAGCTATTGGAAATGCCGGCGCCGGAGTTGCCGCAGGATTTCCAAAAATGAGTTCAGGTGCGGTTCGACCCATCCGCAGGCTCCTGATCCTGACCCAGACGCACACGGATATGGGCTACACGGATCATGCGGATGCGCTCAGGTATCACCACCGCGACATCATGGATGAGGTGCTGGAGCTTTGCGAGGCCACGGAATCGGCGCCCCGTGGAGCGCAGTTCCGCTGGACCTGCGAGGTTACTTCGACAACGCTCGACTATCTGCGCAGTACGACCAGCAGGAACGTGGACCGTTTCCTCCGATTGCACCGCGATGACCGTATGGCAGTTGCGGCAATGCGCCACCATTGGACGCCTTTGGTTTCGCCGCTATTGGCGGTGCACACCCTCAAGGATGTTGATGCACTCCGTAACGAATTCGGCATTGGCGTCAGGTCGGCGATGCAGTGCGACGTTAACGGGCTGGCATGGTTCTGGATCGGACTCCTTCGCCAAAGGGGCGTGAACTTCCTGATGATGCAGCAGAATCCACATCGCGGCTATTGGGGTTGCCGGGTGCCTTCCGCATGGAATTGGCAGGATCGTGACGGAACGGAACTCCTGGTCTTTCAGGCAGAGCATTACGGCATGGGAGGTTCATACCTTCTGTTGTCCCACTCTGGTCGGCAAGAGACGGCTGACCTGCTCAACATACTGGACCGTCACAGCAAGAGTCCGGTCTGGCCATTTGATTTCTCAGTACTGACCGTGACCAACAGGGCAAACGGCGACAATGTCTTTCCTGATCGCGGCCTGTCCAGGGCTGTTGCCGACTGGAACGCGGAGAATGAGCTTCAGATGGAAATCGTAACGCTCGACCAGTTGAACGGCTTGTTCCAGAAGCAAGCACAGCTGCTTCCCAGCTATTCTGGCGACTGGGTGGACAGCTGGTGCGACGGCGAGGCCTCAACTCCGCTGGAAACCGCGGTTGCGAGGGCTGCTGAACGGCTTCTTCAGGCAATTGAGGCAGTTGGCGGAACATCCGATCCGGCGTTTGCGGAATACATCGACTCTCTTGCCCTCTATGATGAACACACTTGGGGTGCGCACTGTTCGGCGAGTGCGCCCGGCAGTCCATTCACCATCATGCAAAGGACTCACAAGTCCTGCCTTGCCCACCGGGCCCATGCTCTCGGGTTGCGGATCCTGGCAAAGGCATCACGCAAACAGGTACCGGAACATGCCGGACCTGTTGAGGGCGATCCCGGCTTTGGCGCCGTGTCCGACGATGAAACCGGCCCTGACCAGCATGGCTACCTCGTTGCCAACCCCGCCGGTGTGCCGCTGGAAGTTGACTGGCCGGTACCATTCGACAGGGGCGCAGGTCCGCAGATTTGCGTGCCGCAATTCTGCGGGACCGATCACTACTTGCCGGGATTTGGGGAGGACGGCTGGACCGACAGGCTGCAGAATGGCACGCCGGATGGCAACCATAGAATCCGGGTTTCACTGCCTCCGGGCGGGGTATCGATTGTCCGCCCTGTGTGCGCCAGCAAGGGAGGGTTGGCAGCCGGGGAAGGATGGGCAGAATCCCCGCTTGCCCGCTTGGAGTTGTGTCCGGAGACTGGTGGCATCCGGCTTTGGCGCGATCATGCCTCGGAACGGGTCATCCTGGGTGAGCCGACCCTGTTTCCGACAGTGCAACTGCTCAAATGCGAGTATTCGAGGCGTGACATCTTCCGTGCGCCGTACTGGGAGCGGTCTGAGGAACCAATGGGTTGGAACGCCGCCAACCTGTTCCAGGATGACGGGTTCCGTGTTGAATTCACGCAGGGCAGGGTGGATGCCGCTGGTGCCCATGCCGGTGTGGAGATCCGGTTCGACTGCGGCATCGCGATTTCGGCTTGCTGGTCGGTATCGGCCGTTTCACCATGGCTACGCCTTGTGGCGGCCCAGCGGGTAGCCAGCGTTAGCCAGGCACTGTCGATATTCTGGCCGGTTCAGGCGGCGGAATTCGATCAGCGTATGCTGGTTGATACAGGAAAGGGCTTGATCGACCCGGCCATGGATCATGTTCCATCATCCTGCTTGCGTTGGCTGTCCATGCAGTCCGGCTTGGCGTTGGAGGGGAGAAACGGAACGATTGCAATGGCGTCTCCAGACGCCCCGCTGTTCCAACCGGGCGGTCCTTCGTCAAGCGAACCGCACCTGCAACCGGCAACCGGCAAAAGAGGGTGTTTCTGGACGGTGAATACACACTGGGACACGAACTTTCCTTCGAGGATAATCGACGATGCCCCGTTTCGGTTGACCCTTGGCCTTGTGCCTGAAGGCAATGACCCGGAACGTATGCTGGCAGAAATGTCTGCAGTTCCGGTGATTGTGCGCGTTCCGCGCGGGCCAGAGGGGTCCGTTGCACGGTATTGGCCACAACAGGAAATGCCCAATAATCGTCACCGGGTATCGGATCGGGCCTGCTGAAGTGGATTCGAGTCCTGCTGGAAGTGCATTCTCCGATTGAACGTTGAAACCGCCAGCGCAACGGGGGCGGGTCGTCAGTCTCCATTCAGGCCGGGAACAGCAGTATAACCCCGATCCATCCGATCCATTTCCGCAATCAATTGTTGCGTTGGCAGCCGTACAAGTAGGGTCCGGCAATCAACTTTAGAGTTCTTCCAATGCCAGCTCCATCATCCGTAACCACACTTGGCACCGCAGGTGGCCCAATGCAGAATCCACTGCGTTGGCAGCCTTCACACCTGCTCATGCACGGGGCCATGCCCATCCTTGTCGACTGTGGTGAGGGCGCAATGGGTCAACTTGTCAGAGCAGGGGTTGAATTCAGGGATGTAGATCATCTCTTTCTCACGCATCACCACTTTGATCATATCGGAAGTCTATTCGCTTGCCTGGGTCTCAACATGATGATCCAGAGACGCGTTCCACTGAATATCTATGGTCCGGCTGGGACCAAAGCGATTGTCGATGGCCTGTGTGATGCCTGTGATGTCCCAAATGCCATCGGTTACGGAGTTCCAGGCCAGCAACTGCCGCACCCTCGCGACTTTACGAACGTACAGGAGATTTCCCCTGGCGACGAAGTTGAACTTGGCGGCCTGAGAGTTTCCTGCTGCGAGAATACCCACTATCGGGACGAAGACGAGTTTGGCACTGAAGGGTACATTTCGCTGTCCCTGCGCTTTGACATGCCGGATCGCAGCATTGTTCTCACCGGCGATACCGGTCCCTGCCGGGCGCTGGAGGCGCTCGCACGGGGGGCAGACCTCATGATCGGCGAACTCATGGACATTGACATAACCATGCAGAGGGTTCGGGCCCGCAATCCAGAGGTTCCGGATGAGCGCCTTCAGATGATCGGCAAACACTTGTCGAAGCACCATATCGGCGCCGAGGAACTTGGCCAGTTGGCCGAACGGGCCGGTGTAAAGGAAGTCGTTGCCGTGCATCTTGCACCCGGTATCGCGACACCTGACACGGCAGGAAAGTATGTCGAAAGGGTGAGAGCAGTCTACTCCGGCAGATTTTCCATCGGCAAGGATCTGGCTGTGTACTGAATGCGGGACGATTGCCGGTCATGAAGGCACCCGCCTCTGACGGGCGGATGCCGGTTTGCCTGATACCGCCTCTTGTCAGTTGCGGGTGATCACAACCTTTACGGCGTTTTCCTCAACGAGAGTGATCTCCCCGGTGCCTTCGAAATGGCCGATATCGTAGCGATGCAGCATGAGCGTGCCGCCGCCCATGGCAATGTCCCACACACCGCTGATCACGCTGTCGGTTTCCTCACCGTAGTCGCCCTTGGCATAGAAACGGAGTGTGCTTGCCTCGATATACATGTCGGCCGAGGCGGTCTCGCCTCCGTCAATCAATACGCCTGGAGGACCGGAAGTGCCAAGAACCGGGCCCGCTACCGCCATCGGCATGGTTCCGTTCATCGGCCGGGGATCACCGGTGAGTATGGTGTTTGTGAAGGCTTCTGAAAGTTTGCCTCCATCAAACATTGTTGGATTAGCGCGCACGGCGTCCACGACAATGAGCGGTGCCATGATGTCGCCCGGGTCCATCATGTTGGTGACCGTGATGTTATAATCTTGTGCGGAGCTCATGGAACCGGCAAGCATCGCCAAGACAGCCGCCATCAATAGTGATTTCATTTCAGTTCTCCCATTAGTCTTGCGATGCTCGTCAGAACGCTTCGCTGTCTAGCGGATCCAACCGAACACCCGGCGCGAGCATATTGGGGCCTTGGGCATTCATGAAACAAAATCGCAAAATAAATGGAATTGAGCCGATCAATGAGTTGGGTCCGGCAGGCCATTCATGGCATTCAGGTCATGAATGCAGGGGATTGATTGAATCAAATTTCGGAACACTATCCCTTCGGGTAGACTCTGGTGCGAGGCACTAGGCCGCTCAACACCTGAAATGGGAGGATCATATGCGCAAGTCATTGACAGTAATGGCGCTTGCAGCAATGGCAACCGCACCGCTGCCGGGCGCAGCAGAGGAAAGCCTGATGTTTGGCACCGGCAATGTGCCCGTTCATCCGATCAATGAGAGGATAATGACCCCTTGGGCCGAGAAGCTCAATGCCGATGGCGGTGATGCGTTGGAGATCAAGATCCGGCACGGTCAGATGCTGGTGAATTCGGGCAACTATGTGGATCGCATCACTGACGATGTCGTGCAGATCGCATGGGGCATGCTGGTCTTCAACCCAGGCCGTTTCCCAAGATCCCTGGTTTCAACGGTTCCATTCATCGAAGGCTCGGCAGAAGCCGGAGCAGTCGCATTCTGCCGGCTGTATGAAGCAGGCGCCTTCGGTGATGAATTCGATGAGTTCGTCCCGTTGTTCTTTCTTCCTTTCCCGCAATCCTCAATCCACTTGAACGGATCGCCGATCACCAGGATGGAGGACCTTGAGGGCAAGAAGATCATGGTCGGAAGCCCAATTGCATCGGGCATCGTCTCTGCATACGGCGGCACTCCGCTATCGATCAATCTACCAGATCACTATCAGTCGCTGCAACGCGGCACGGCAGATGGCAACTTCATGACCTTTACTGCCATTCCGGCATTCCGGCTTGACGAGGTGACGACCGATCATCTCACTGTACCTCTTGGCGGCGCCACCGGCATGGTTTTCATGACCCGTGCCCGCTACGATGCTCTCTCCGATGAGGCGAAAGCGGCCATAGACGCAAATTCGGGTTGTGAAGTTTCGCGAGAGATGGGCGCCAGAGTGGATCAGTGGGAAGCAGACTCGATGGGTTACGTAAGGGCCCAAGGCGGACACACCATCAATGCGCTGTCCGACGAAGACTTCGCTGCCATGAAGGACAAGCTCTCAGCACAGATATTCGAAGGCTATACGGGCCGTGTCACCGGTGGCGACATAATTCTCGAAAAGTGGATCGCAGCCATGCAGGAGGCCGTGGCGGAAACGGGCAGCTGACCCGCAAATACAGCATTTCCAGAATGGATTGCGAGACCAGCGGCATGAGCCGCTGGTTTCCTGTCAGTTCATGGTTGATGGCAACCAGAGTGACAGAGCCGGGAAAGCGACAATCAGCACAATCTTGACCAGGTCGGCCGAGACAAAGGGCAGGACTCCCCGCATTACGGTAGACAACTGAGTGTCAGGATCGATGCTCCTGATGATGAAGAGATTCATCCCGAATGGCGGAGTTATCATGCCGATTTCGACCACGACCAGCATCAGGACTCCCCAGAACAACAGGTCGTAGCCGAGATCGAGGACGATGGGTGTCACCACGGGTAGCGTGATCACCATGACACCAAAACTGTCCATAACTGATCCCAGAAGCAGATAGACGACAATCAGCACGATAAGGACGTAGATCGGTCGCGCGTCAATGCTGGCGATCCAGCCTGCGACCAGGCTTGGGGCGCCACTGAGGTCGATGAAGAAGGCGAACATCAGGCCGCCGAAGATCAATGCGTAGATCATGGCGACAGTGCCAGTGGTCTGGGAAAAGACATTCAGGATTGTGCTGCGGGTCAAACGCCCGCGCGCCAGAGCAAGGAAAAAGGCACAGGCCGCACCAACGGCAGCGCTTTCCGTGACCGTGAAGATTCCGGAATAAAGTCCGCCGATGACTACAGCAAACATCCCGACGACGGGACTGGCGCCGGCAAATGCGCGCCAGATTTCCTGGCCGGTCGCCTTGTCGGTGGCGGGCGCCGCGTCTGCCTTCAGGCTCACCACAAGAAAGACGGCCAGGAAATAGAGTGCAACTGCCAGCGCCGCTGGAATCATGGCGGCAATGAAGAGCTTGCCGATGGATTCCTCGGTCAGCAATGCGAACAGGATGATGACGCCGGACGGTGGCACGAGTGCGCCGAGGGTTCCTCCAGCGGCAACGGTCGCGGTCGACAGGGTTTGTGCATAGCCGAGTTTCTTCATTTCCGGCAACGCCATGCGTCCAAATGTTGCTGAAGTGACAATCGAGTTGCCTGAGACAGCCCCAAATCCGGCACAGGCTGTAATGGTGGCGTATGCCAGCCCTCCTCTGAATCTACCGAGCAAGACATGGCCGAGCCGAAAGAGATCGGTGGACACGCCTGCGACTACCGAAAAGGCACCCATGATCAAAAACAATGGAAGTGTCGCCACTTGGTCGTTGCGCAGAAAACTGGCGGCGTCACCGGCGAAGGTGTTCACAGAGGCAGGTGCTCCGATGATGCTGAGAGAACCGGCAATGCCCACGCAGGCGGTAACCGTTGCCAGTGGGAGTTGCGCAAAAACCCCGAGCCAGAGCACGCCGAACGCAATGAGCACCGCCAGGCCAGGCTGCATCATCATGGCGTTGGCCATTCCATCAAGGTCAATAAGCACCCAACCTCCAAAGCCGGCAATGGAAAGGCAAAGCGCAACGACAAGGCCCACAATGACCGGATGCGACCTGCCATCTTCCGTTGTTGCCAACGCGCGCCGGGTGTCAGCCCAGACGTTGATGACCTGAACGATCGTGGCAATGGTCATTGATGAGGCGATCGCAAAATACACAGGTGATATTGGGAGCATCAGCAACGCCGTAGCCCGTCCCTGATCGGCATATCTTCCAGTCAATCCCCAGAGGCTCCATGCGAGCAGGCCGAAAAACACCAGCAGCATGACGGAAGCAAAGACACCAAGCCAACCGCGCAGGCGCGGCCCGGTCATGTGTGCGAACAGGTCGACTTTCAGATTTACCCGTTGGGCGGCACCGGCGGGCATGGTTGCCGCAACTGCAACAGCGAATGTCAACGACATGATTTCGTTCAGCGCATAGACTGCAGTCCCGAAGAACCAGCGGGCCATGACATCGACGACAATTGCCAGCGCTCCTGCCAGGATACCCGCAATGGCAATCATAGAAATGACACCGGTGAACTTTCGTGCCCAGGCTTCTGGCCTGGTAGGATTGTCCATGGAGATACTCACGCTTTGAACTGTCAGCCCGTTTCAAGGATGGCGACCGGCCGGCACCAACCGGCGGACCCTCCTTCGACCTTTACGGGCAGTGCGATGACTTCAAATCCATGCCCAGGCAGTTGCTCAAGGTTTGCGAGCTTTTCGATGTGACAATAGACCGTGTCTGCTCCGGCCTTGTGCCCCTCCCAGAATATCGACCAGTCACCCGTTTTCCTTGCCATTTCAGCCTGACCCATGAGTGGGGGATCCCAACTCCACGCGTCAGTTCCGCAAACGCGTATGCCGCGTTCTGTCAGAAAGAGAGTTGCCTCGCGACCCATTCCGCAGCCGGATGCGACATAGTCGGGCTTGCCATAACGGACGCCTGCAGCAGTATTCACCAGAACAATATCGCCAGGCTTGAGTCCGTGGCCGATACGCCGGAGTTCCTCCTCGACTTCCAGAGCACTGATCGTGTGTCCGTCCGGGCGGTCGCGAAAATCAAGCTTTACGCCCGGGCCAAAGCACCACTCCAGCGGGATTTCATCGATGGTTATCGCCCGTTCACCGCCATTCATTGTCGGGTGATAGTGCCACGGCGCATCCATGTGTGTGCCGTTATGGGTAGTCATGACACAACGTTCCACTGCCGGTCCGGCTTGATCGCGCAGTGCGCCCTCAGGCACTCCGAATATTGCGGAGAACTCCCTTGCTCCCTCACGATGATCCACATGGGCAATTTGCGGACCCAGGCCAGGCGGGTCCGAGGCAATCTTGTCCGTGAGGGCAACTGACAGGTCAATGATTTTTCTGGGCATCTATATGCATGGTCCTCCGGTTCGATGGCCGGGCCAGCCTCGTCCGGCCGTGTGTTTCTGGCAGGTCCGACCTGCGCGCCAGAACCGAGCCACGGCAAACCCTGATTCCAATCCGCTTGAGCGTTCTGCCCAGGCAAGGTCCAAGAATGCACACACCATCGTCCAGGCGGAATAGGGCTCCATGCGCAGCACAGATGATGTAGTTGCGCCTCCCGTCCAGGAACTCATTTTTCTTCCAGCCGAGCCTTGATTGCCCGTAGTGCGGGCAAAGATTGACATATGCGTGGACCGAATTGCCGTTTCTGACGGCCAGTGCGAGGTGACGTCCCCGGTTGTCGGGCCAGAACCCGATTGATCCACGGTTCGGAATGTCCTCAAGCCCGCAGACCAGCACCTCGTCGTTCATTTCTTGCCGGGAGGTGGTCCGCCTGGAGCCCACTTTTCGACGTTCTCAAACAGGAACATCTGCGAGGTTTCTGCAGAAAGCGCGGCCTCGCGCCGGATCCAGTCGCCGTCGTGCAGATCCATATCGGCATCGTATTCGATATTCGCCCCCAGAGGCGACTGGAAGTACCAGAACCAGTTCGAACCGAACTTGTGGCGGCCCGGACCCCAAAAGCTCTCATATCCCCTCTTGATCATGCGGCTGCCCGCCAGCATCAATTCAGTGGGGCCTTGCATGTGAAATGCCAGGTGTTCCAGCCCCTGCATGTAGGGTGGTGTCTGGATCATGAAGAGCACATGGTGATCGTTATTCGCCTGTGGTCGCAGAAACGGGCCCGTGTTTTTGAAGTGGTCGGTCACGACAAAACCCAAGCGGTCGATGTAGAAGTTCGAGCCGGCCTCATGATCCGGTACAAAATAGACGACATGGCTCAAAGTTCTGGGGCGCGCTTCGGCGTCTTCATTCGCGCCGATTTCGTTCGGTTTGCGGCCGGGCTCTGCGCCAGGGGAGTTGATCAGCTCTGCGGGCAGATCCAGCTTGATGCGTCGGGTAATCCTGAAAGCGATTTCAAACCCGAGATCGTCTTTGCAGGCGATCGTGCCATCGTCCGACCTGGTGACATTGCGGTCACGCGACAGTTCCACCTCTATTTCATTAATGGTTTCCTGGTCTTCAACACCCCAGATGGTTTGGCGGAGCATCGTCGCTGTTGGCAATGGCGGCGGCAGGTCCGGGTCGTCCCTGGCCCGCAGCGTTACCGCCGTCTTGTCCAGCGCCTCGAACCGGTCCGACCCTGCGTCGGCCAATCCGAAATCTGTCAGAAATGCCCGGCAGGCGTCGAAATCGTCAATTCCGAAGATCAGCTCATCCGGTCCGACAATGCGCATCTGTTCGGTCCTCCCGTTTGCTTGCCTTTGCAAGGGTAAGGTGTTTTGGAACATTCATGAAATTGTAAATCCTGATGGTATACATTCATGCAGGCAATGCAAATTGCGAGGAACGAGACATGCGTTTCAAGAAACTTGATCTCAATCTGCTCGTGGCCCTGGATCACATGCTCGAGCTTCGTTCGGTCACGGCAGCAGCAGAGCGGATGTTCATGAGCCAATCGGCCATGTCCAATGCATTGACGCGTCTCCGTACATATTTTGATGACCCGCTTCTGGTCCAGGTCGGGCGCAGGATGGTGCTCACGCCCCGCGCGGAGTCCTTGCGCCCGGCGATACGGGACATACTCGTCCGGACAGAGGCGGCGATTGATACAACGCCACGCTTCGACCCAACGCAAACCGGGAGGATCTTCAATATACTCCTCTCCGACTACAGCCTTCGGGTGTTGATGCCTCAAGTGCTTCGCATTGCGGAATTGCAGGGTGCAACTACCGGCTTCAATCTGAAGGCCCAGACAACGACGCCCTACATCCAGCTTGAGCAAGGTGAGATAGATCTACTCATTGCCCCGCAGGATTTCATATCCCATGAGCATCCGGCTACCCTGGTCTATGAGGATGAGTATGTTGTCGTGGCCTGCAAGCACGGCAGATATGCCGAAGCGCCCATGGGCAAACAAGCCTATGAAGAGGCGGGTCATGTTGTCATGGTCCCACCCAACGAGGCGCGGACGGTCGAAAATCGCCTGCTGGAAGAGGCAGGCCTGACCCGACGGGTAGAAGTCAGGACATTTTCCTTCTCCACCCTTCCGCACCTGGTCAGCAATACAAACCGGCTGGCAACCGTTCACCGGCGGCTGGCCGAGACGCTCCGCCATAATGCGGATATTGTCATTCACGCTCTGCCGTCGAAGAACGCAATCCTCCGGCAAATGATGCAATGGCACACCTATCGCGAGAGCGACCCGGGAATTTCGTGGTTGAGGTCAGTATTTCAGGAAGCGGGCCGACGAGCATAATCCATTGATCTTGTCGATGCTTTGGATTGCAGCTTTCAATTTTGCAAATGCTCAGACCCAACATAGTCTGAGCGAAACAGGGAGGAGCTTGCGCAATGAGAATTGACAAGGCCCTGATTGTCGGTGGCGGGATAGGTGGTCTGACAGCCGGCATCGCCATGCGCCGCAGAGCCATTCCGGTTGAGATCATCGAGCGCGATCCTGATTGGACCGTTTATGGCGTTGGCATAATCCAGCAAATGAACGTGATCCGGGCCATGGACGATATTGATGTGCTGGATGCATACCTCTCCAGGGCCTACGGCTTCGACAGAACCACGCTGTTTGCCGGCCCAGCAGGCCGCAAGGAGGCGGAATTCGATGCACCTAGGCTTGCCGGTCCGCAATACCCATCGAATGCCGGGATCAGGCGGACCGATTTGCAGAAAGTACTGGCTGACAAGGCAGCCGAAGTCGGAGCGCATGTCCGCCTCGGCATCACAGTCGACAAGATGAATGACGATGGCGAAGGCGTCGATGTGCATTTTTCCGACGGCTCAACCGGCCGTTATGATATCGTGATCGGCGCAGACGGTGTCTTTTCGCAGACGCGCGGAATGATCCTGCCGGATGCCCCCAAGCCCCGCTATACGGGCCAGTGGGTCTGGCGGTACAATCTGCCGCGCCCGCAAGATGTCGAGGGCATTCATATCTTTGCCGGTCCCTGTAACGCCGGACTGGTGCCGATCTCGGCTGATCTGGTCTACATGTTTCTGCTCAGTGAGGAGCCGGAAGATTTCGTGCTCCCGGCCCAGGGATCCGCAGCTGCGATGCGGCAGCGCGGCGCCCGGATGGCACCGCCGCAGATCGCCGAGAAACTGGACCAGATCACGGACGACGCAAGCGTCGTTGCGCGCCCGCTTGAGGTCATCTTCCTTGATGGTGACTGGCACAGAGGGCGGGTCGTTCTGCTTGGCGATGCCGTCCATGCCGCAACTCCTCACCTCGCACAGGGAGCAGGCATGGCGATTGAAGATGCGCTGGTGCTGGCCGACGAAATCGAAAAGGGTGAAACACCCGTGGAGGTTTTCGCCGCCTACCGGGCGCGCCGCATGCCCCGCGTAGAGCATGTGGTCAAAACCTCAATCATGATTGGGGATGCCCAGATGGGCAAGATTCCGCCGGTCAATGTCGGTGAACTGACAGGCAAGACCATCGGCATGATGGCACAACCCATCTGAAGGAAGGCCTGCCGCCATGGCGATGTTTGACTATTTCCCGAACTATGTCTGGAATCTCTCCGTGTCGATTGCCATGGCCAGCGGCGCGGAACTTGGCGAGATTATGGATATGTGCCAGCCTCTTCTTGCCAAGGTAAAGGAGGGAGAAGATGCTGCCACAGGCGACTTCATGCAGGAGTGGGCGCGGGTCGCCGACAAGCTGGTGGAACTAGCAGGCGAGGATGCAGAAAAGGGCCGCCTGCTTTCTGCCGGGCCCAAACTGCAGCGGGCCGCTCTCTATTATCTGACAGCAGAGAGAATGCAGGGTCATGGCGACCCCGGACGGCAGGAAACCTACGAGAAGGCACTGTCATCATTCGCCAAGGGAACGGGATATGCCGGGGACAATGTTGAGCGGTTCGAGATACCCTATGAGGGCAAAGTAATTCCGGCACTCCTGACCAGGGCCGAGGGCGTTGAGGGACCAGGGCCAACTGTCATCTTTCTGAACGGTCTCGATAGCTGCAAGGAACTCCTCTATTGGACCTGGCTTCCCCATGCATTGTCCAGGCGCGGCATATCAACGCTTTGTGTCGATCAGCCAGGCACTGGAGAGTCATTGCGGAAGCAGGGGCTGCACGCCCATGCGGATAGCGAGAAATGGGGTACGCCTGTTCTGGACTGGTTGATTGCAAGGGATGATGTGGACGAAAACCGTGTCGGCATTACCGGGATTTCGCTGGGCGGGTACTATGCGCCGCGGGTTTGCGCCAATGAACCCCGTTTCGCCTCCGGTGCAGTCTGGGGCGCAAACCACAACTGGGCTGAGGTGCAGCAGAAGCGCCTCCAACGCGAAGGGGAAAACCCGGTTCCGCACTACTGGAACCATGTCAAATGGGTTTTTGGCGCCAATGACATGGATGAATTCCTTGAGAAGGCCCGAGACATGCACCTTGAAGGCCAGATGGAGAAGATCCGGATACCGTTTCTCATCACCCACGGTGCCGGCGACAGGCAGATTCCGCTCGACTATGCATACCGGAGTCATGAGCAGTTGGTGAACTCGCCCCGGCGGGAACTGAAAATCTTTACAGAACGCGAAGGCGGTGTCGAGCATGTCGGGGCCGACAACATGTCCTTCGGCCGCGATTACATTGCCGACTGGTTCGCAGAAACACTCGGCGGTCGGGTGAGTTGATGTATACGCTGTTTGCGGCCCCGGGTGCCTGTTCTCGTGTTCCGATGATTGCCCTGGAGGAAGCGGGCGCCGTATTCGAGGTCAGGCTTGTCCGCTTCATGAAAGGGCAGCACAAGTCGCCGGATTATCTGAAGATGAATCCGGCAGGGAAGGTGCCGGTTCTGGTTGCGCCTGACGGCCCACTTGCCGAGAACGTAGCGATTGCGCGCTATCTGGCCTCCCGGCACAAGGGCCTGCTTCCGGATACGGTGAATGCATACGCGGAAGCCCGGATCACCTCCGATCTTTCCTTCTGTTCGGCCAATCTGCACCCGATTGTAACCCGCATGCGCATGCCAATGTTCATGGCAGATGGTGAGGAAGCTGTGGCTTCCGTACGGGCAAAGGCCATCGACGCGCTGATGCCGCTTGCTTCGATGGTTGAGTCTCGCATTGGCAATGGACCCTGGTGGTTTGAAACCGGCTGGTCGATCCTCGACGCGTACATCTACTGGGTCTGGTTCCGCTCGACCGGCTGTGGCTTTCCCGGAGGCGAGTTTCCTGACTGGCGCGCCCACGCTGAGCGGATGGAGGCGCGGCCTTCTGTTCAACGCGCCCTGGAACGCGAGGCAGAGCTTCAATCGATCCTGGAAGCTGAAGGGCTGGCGCCGCCCATGAGGTGACAATTGGAAATCAAGGAAATCAGGCGGGTTGTGACCGGCCACGACAGGACAGGCAAGGCAATTGTTGTCAGCGATGGTGGATTGCCGCATGTCACTCGCCCTCCACACCAGCCAGGGTTGGCATTTCACGAGATATGGAACACGGCAGCATTACCGGCGCCGCTGGATTTCGACGAGCCTGACCCAACACACCTGCACCGGGCCACTGCGCCTCCCGAGGGTGGAACAATCATCCGGGTCGTGGATATTCCTCCGGAGGGCCGGGATGGGCCGGATTTTGATCGGGCAGAGGCCGAAGCGCTGTTCGAAGCTGTGGGTCTTGCCGGCAACGCTAGGCACACAATTCCTGGCCGCCACCCGTTGATGCACCGTACGGAAAGTGTGGACTATGGGGTGGTGCTTGCCGGAGAGATAACCCTGCTGCTTGACGAAGAAGAGGTCCTGTTGGTTCCGGGCGATGTTATCATCCAGCGCGGAACAATCCACGCATGGGCCAATCGCTCAAACAGCTCCTGCCGCATGCTTTTCATCCTGACGGATGCCCGGTTCAATCCGGAATTGAGGACCGCACAAGCTGCCAACGACGCAGTTGTTCAGGAGCGGGCCAAAGGGAAATGAAGCTTGTCGTAACCGGTGCTGGCGGTTTTCTGGGGGCTGAAGTCGTCCGGCAGGCGAATGCGGACCCGAGGGTGACGCGTCTCGTTGCCACCGATTTGACCAGCATTCCGGACGTCGCTGGCGTTGAACAAATTATGGGTGATCTGCGCGATCCGGCACTGAGGGACGCACTATTTGGCGATGCCGATGTGATCATCCAACTCGCTACCGTGCCTGGTGCTGCTGCCGAGGCAGACCCGGTCGCGGCTCGCGAGGTCAATGTTGATGTGCCTCTGGCGATGATTGATGCATTGCGCGGCAGCAAGACCCGCCTTGTATTTGCATCTTCGGTTGCGGTGTTGGGTTCCAACCTGCCGGACCCCGTGACAGATGCCACTCCAAGCGCACCGGTGCTGGTTTATGGCGCCCAAAAGGCAATGATCGAATTGGCCTTGTCCTGTGAGGTTCACAATCGCAGGCTCGATGCTGTTTCTCTCCGGCCCGCAGGAATTGTTGCACGAGACGGGAGGGATGCCGGGTTGAAGTCGGCGTTCCTGTCGCGGCTCTTTTGGGCATTCCGGCGGAACGAGGCAATCGACTTGCCATTGGCACCCCAAAGCCGGGTCTGGCTGACCTCAGTCTCAACTGCCGCCCGGAATTTTCTGCATGCGGCTTTTGCAGATTCAGGATTTGGGCCGATGCCGATAACGCTGCCGATGCTGACACCGCGCATTGAAGATCTGGTTGCATCCCTGTCAGCCTGTTTCCCGAGAAGTCTGCCCTGCATCACATATACTCCGGACATCGAGTTCAGGCGCATGTTCGGGGATATGCAGGAAGTGGAAACCGGGGCGGCCTTGCAAGCGGGCTTTGCAGGAGACCAGGATCTGAAGGCTTTGATTGCTGGCGCAATGATGGGGAAAGAGAACGCATGAGATTTGCAACCATGCCTGATGGCACTCCCGACGGACGCCTGCATCTCGTAAGCACGGATAATGACCGTTGCACTCCAGCGTTGGCGGCTGTCACTCTTCAAGATGTAATGGAAAACTGGACAGCACTAGCTCCAGTTCTGGCAGACGAATATTCCCGCCTCAATTCAGGCGGCGGGGAAAGGTTTGACCCGGCGGCCGCAGCAGCGCCGCTACCGCGTGCCTGGCAATGGCTGGATGGCTCGGCATACGACAGTCACGGCGAACTCATGCAAAAGGTCTTCAATCTTGACCCGAACCCCAAGGGTCGTCCGCTGATGTACCAAGGCATGTCAGACCGGTTCCTTGGACCTGCCGAGGATATCCCCTTACCAAATGAGGAAGACGGCATAGATTTCGAAGGGGAGTTTGGGGTCATCTGCAGTGAAGTGCCCATGTCGGCTGGCCCGGAAAGGGTTGCCGGTCACATACGGCTGATCGTCCAGATCAACGACTGGTCACTTCGCAGGCTCGCCCCATTGGAGATGAAGACGGGTTTCGGTTGGATTCAGGCCAAACCTGCGTGCTCAATGGCGCCAGTTGCGCTGACGCCGGACGAACTGGGGCCTGCCTGGCGCGACTCGCGCGTGGATTTGCCTCTTGTCGTCGAACTCAATGGCGAGAGTTTTGGCGCTGCTGAAGGATATGACATGAGCTTTGGTTTCGATGAACTCATTGCTCATGCTGCCTGCACCCGGGATTTGGTTGCCGGAACTATCATCGGTTCAGGCACTGTTTCGAATGCCAACTTTCGCGAGGTTGGATCATCCTGCATCGCCGAACGGCGCGGAATGGAACTGATGGACGAAGGCGAACCGGTCACCCCATTCATGTCTTTTGGCGACCGGGTGCGCATGGAATGCCGGACCCGGGACGGGAGGCCACTGTTCGGCGCAATCGACCAGAAAGTTGTCAGCGCCGCCCTCTGACCGTCTATGTGCAATGCGCCGGAAATGGACAGACGGACCCTCAATACAAAGGCTGTATCGGAGCGCCGTGCATGTCATGATTTGGTGAGCCCGACAGGATTCGAACCTGTGACCCACTGATTAAAAGTCAGTTGCTCTACCAACTGAGCTACGGGCCCGCCAAAATTGCCGCGGCCGATTCCGGTTGGCGGCAAGGACGGGCGTTTAGCACCCGTCCAGAATCCGGTCAAGATGATCTGCCGCTGGCAACCATCTTGCAATGTGAATTTCCGCACTTGCTGGCATAGGGGAAGGATCGTGCAGCTTGCAGTCGGCGCCGCGGGTTGCTGGCAGGGCCGGATGGCGGGCCAGAAGCTGGACTGGTGCTTATGTGACCTTGACAGTCATGCTGCCGAGCCGGTCGATTTCCACCTTGAGGCTGTCACCCTTCTGCACGGCTGCAACACCCGAGGGCGTGCCTGACAGGATCACGTCGCCGCCGGCCAACTCAAAATAGTCCGACAGATAGGAGATGATTTCCGGGACCTTCCAGATCATCTGGTTGAGGTCGCCTTCCTGGCGGATTTGACCATTGACCGTAAGGGTTATCTTGCCCTCTGACAGGTGGCCAACGGCCGCCGCAGTGTGCACCGGGCCAACCGGCGCCGAACGTTCGAAGGCCTTGCTGATCTCCCATGGCCTACCAAGCTTCTTCTGCTCAGCCTGAATGTCGCGGCGTGTCATGTCGAGCGCGAGCGCATAGCCGTAGACATGCTCCAGAGCTGTCTCGACTGGAATATTCACGCCGCCGGACTTGAGCATGACTGCCATCTCGACTTCATGATGCACATCCGAGGTCTTGGCCGGATAGGGAAACTCGCCTGTGGGATCGAGGTTGCCAGGATTTTTCTGGAAGAAGAACGGCGCCTCCCGGTCAGGGTTGCCGCCCATTTCGATGGTGTGTGCCGCGTAGTTCCGCCCGATGCAATAGACCCGGTGAACAGGAAATCTCTTTTCGGTGCCGTATATGGGCAGGGTGGTTGCTTGCGGCGGCTCGAATGCGTTCAGGGGCATTGCTTCCTCACTGCTGATCCAGATTCAGTACGGTTGCCTGAATCAGCCAAAACCTGATCAATTGCAACCAATTTTGCCAATGGTCAGAAATTGTTTGATTCCAGCTTGGCGCTCATGTAACCAGAGCCTTGTGCTTATTGGCGGTCAGTATGGATTTATTGGTCAACCAAATCGATCAATCGGCGGGTGTCGGGAAAACGGAACTGGATGGGCGGAACGGAGCGCTCGCTGCAGTGCGAATGTTCATTGCCTCCGGTGGTTACAGTCCGGGCGACCGGCTTCCGTCCGAGCGCGAGCTCGCATCCAACTTGCAATTGACAAGGGCCAGATTGCGCTCATGCCTGGATGAGCTTGAGCGGGAAGGCAGGATCTGGCGTCATGTGGGCAAGGGAACCTTCCTCTCTGCCGAGGCTTCGGACAAACTCGCCGAACTCGGACGGCGGGTCACCCCCGTGCAGATGATGCGGGCGCGCGCAACGCTCGAGCCGGCATTGGCTTATGAAGCCGCCGTGAATGCCTCAGGTGAAGCCATGGAGTGGATCGCTGAATGCCGCGCAAGTGCGGAGCAGGCGGCAAGTTGGGACGATTACGAGGCAAGCGACGACCGGTTCCATCGCGCTGTCGCCGAAGCCACCGGGAATGTGCTTCTGCTGTCACTCTTCGACCGTCTCAATCAGGTCCGCCGGCAAGTGGCATGGAATACTGTCATTCGCGGGTCGTCGAGACCGCCTGCGGACCACTCCAGTTTCGCCGAACACAGTCTGGTCGCAGAGGAAATAGCGGCCCGCAATCCGGGTGCTGCGCGCTCAGCGATGCAAGACCATCTGAATTCGGTTGCGGCGCGCCTGTTTGGTGAAAGATGACGTTAGCGCCAAGACCAATCCGCCAAGCCGGAATGTCACTCCGGGCAGGCATGACAAAAGAAGAAAAAGGGAGACCCAAAATGAAGGAAACCATCAAGAGGATGCTCAGGCTGGCTGCAGCGGTGCCGCTATCCCTGGGAATAGCCGCAGCGGCGCAGGCCGATACAATCAAGATCGCGCTTGCCGAGACCCCCTCGGACGAGCTCGCGGCCTTCTTTGTTGCTCTGGACAGGGCAAGGGCAAACGGGCTCGATTACGAATGGACAGCCTTTGCGGACGAAGAACTGGCAATTCAGGCTGTGCTCAGCGGCCAGATGAATATCGGGTTCGGCACGCCCTATGCCGCCATGCAGCGGTCCAAGGCTCCGTTGCGGATCATCTTCCAGTTGTCGAAACTGAAGTTCTTCCCGGTGACGAACAAGAAATATAGTTCGCTTGAGGATCTGGATGGTGAACCGATCCTGCTGCATTCCCGCGGTGGAGGCACGGATTCAATTGCAAACGTCATTGAGGACAAGGTTGGCATCACATTCGGCGAGCGTTCATACGTTCCCGGTTCGGCAAACCGCGTTGTCGCACTCGTTGCCGGCCAGGCTGACGCCACCATCATTGACCTCTCAAACAAGAACAAGGTGATGCGCCAGCATGTCGGCAAGTTCAATGTCTTGCCCATGTTCGAAGTCGAGGCGTCCGATGAAGCCCTGTTCGCCAACTTTGACTGGATCAAGGAAAACGAAGACCAGGTGCAGATCTTCGTCAATGCGCTTCTCAGTGTCTGGCAGGACATGAATGAGGACCCGACGATCATCAGCCGCGAAACCGATCCTGATGGACCAATTGGTCAGTTGCCGCCGGAGATCCTGGGAAGCCTCGATCAATTCTATATGGAAGCTGTAGAAGGCGGCCTCTACGATCCCAATGGTGGTGGACGCAAGGCAGCCGAGGCCGACCTGGAATGGTACAGCCAGGCTGGCCAACTGGAAGGCGATCTGTCGACCCTCGATATCAACGACTTCTGGTACATGGCTCCGCTTGACGCTGCCATGAATTGAGTTGAGCGGCGGCGCCCCTTTCGCGGGGCGCCGCACTTTTGAGGCGCACCAACCATGAACCGATCGATCTTGCTGAAACTGGTGTCGGCAGTTGCTGTGTTCGGCATGTGGGAGATTGCCGGCCGCATCCCGGTCAGCTTCGGATTTCCGACCTTTTTCGAGTCCATGGCAGCACTCTTGAACCTGGCGCTGGACGGTTCGCTCTTTGCCGCATACGTCGATACGTTGCGCCCCCTGGTGATCGGAATATTGATTTCCGCATTCATCGGGATTGCTGTCGGATTGTGGATCGGCCTGAGTCCCTGGTTCGACTGGCTCGTCTCCCCACTCTTTATTGTCATGCAGGCAGCGCCGCTGGCGGCGCTCATACCGCTGCTGGTCATGGTCTATGGAATTGGACTGACCTCAAAGGTGTTCGTCGTTTGCATCATGGCGATGCCCGTCATAGTTCTGAATACTGCCGGAGCTGTCAGGAATACGCCGACCAATCTCAAGGAAATGGGTCAGTCATTTCTCGGAACTGAACGGCACATCATCCTGAAGATCATCATTCCGTCCGCATCGCCGATCATTTTTTCCGGGCTGCGGCTCGGGATTTCGGCCGGTTTCATCGGCGCCATCCTGTCGGAACTCAAGATCACGCCCACCGGGGTCGGCGACATCATCACCTACAGCCGCTCGATTGCCGACTATCCGAGCATGTACGCCGCCATATTCTCCATAATCGTGTTGGCGGTCTGCTTCCTGAACCTTCTCGAAGTCATCGAACGGAAACTGTTTGAAGGGAATGTCCGTGGCTATGCATCCGACTGAAACCAGCGGAGACGCAGCGTGGCCTGTGGCCGTGTCGGCACGCAGCATCTCCAAGACCTATGGCGGCGAAGTCGAAGCGCTGCGCAACCTCTCGCTGGAATTTCCGCGCGGGCAACTCACCTCCCTGCTCGGCCCTTCAGGCTGCGGCAAGACAACGCTTCTGAAGATCATTGCCGGATTGCTGGAACCGACCTCAGGTGAGGTGGAAGTCAACGGCAGGCCGGTGACTGGGCCAGGTCCTGACCGCGCCTTCGTCTTTCAGGACTTTGCGCTGTTGCCGTGGGCAAATGTGCTGCGCAATGTCGCGTTCGGTCTGGAACTGCGTGGTGTAGCGGTCTCCGAACGCGAGGCGATTGCCGAAAGGCACATCAAGAATGTCGGGCTGGGCGGTTTCGAGAAGGCCTTTCCCCACGAATTGTCGGGTGGCATGCGGCAGAGGGTAGGGCTCGCCCGGGCGCTGGCCGTCGACAGCGAAGTGCTGCTGATGGATGAGCCTTTCTCAGCAGTGGACGAGCAGACCAGGCGCAAGTTCCAGGAAGATCTGCTCGGCCTCGTAGCCGAGGAGAACAAGACCTTCATATTTGTAACCCATTCGATTGAGGAGGCTGTCTACGTCTCGGACCAGGTCGCCATCCTGTTGCCGCGGCCAAGCCGCGTGCACGAAGTGCTCAGGCCTCAGAACCTGCGCTCAAAGGGCGCTTCCGATATCCGGCGCGATCCCGAGTATCTTGATACGGTGGATCGCATCTGGGATTCACTGCGCTCATACGTGGAGTAGCGGAATGCATATCCGTGGAATCCGCCTGCCAGGCATGTCATCGTTGCTGCTCTGGGGTTTGCTCTGGGAGATCGTGGGCCAGTCGGGACTTACATTCTTTCTGCCTCCCCTGTCAGCGGTACTGACTACACTGGTTGAAATCGCGGACACGCCGGCCTTTCTCAAGGCGCTGGGTGAAACCGCCCAAGCATTCCTGACGGGTGTATTCGCGGCAGTGGTAATCGGCATTCCGGTCGGCATCCTCATGGGAAAGAACCGTCTGATCGACGAGTTACTACTGCCTTGGGTAAACATCTTCCTGAGTGCTCCGCTCACGGCGCTGGTGCCGGTTCTGATGGTCCTGTTCGGCTTCGGTATGAGGGCCATCGTTATCACCACCACCCTGTTTGCGATCTGGATCATCATCCTCAATGCCCGCGCCGGAGTGCTGCAGATCAACCGGTCGCTCGTGGACATGGCGCGCAGTTTCGGTGCAACGCCCTGGTCAGCTTTTGCCAAGATCTACTTCTGGGCCGCTTTACCGGAAATACTCGGCGGGGTGCGCATCGGTGTCATCCGCGCCGTAAAGGGCGTGATCATCGGCCAGTTGCTCATATCAATCGTCGGTTTCGGTGCGTTGTTCGAACTCTATTCGGCCAACTTCCTCATGAGCCATTTCTGGGCGGTTCTCATCGTGCTGTTCGGGCTTGCCTTTACGATTTCGGAGGCGCTTGCGGCATTGGAACGCCGTTTTTCCTACTATGCCGCAAAACGCTGACCGGCCTGCATGCTGGAAGTTGCCTCCTTCAAATCACACAGATGATTTGTGGTTGCTCGCGTTGAACGAATGCGCTCGTTGGTCCACTGGGCATGAGTCGGCATGAGGTCGGCCCGGCTGGCCTCGGCGCTTCGGTGACGTGTTCTTCGGGAGACCGGTTCTCGTAAATCGAGAGCCTTGATCGCAGTCAGTTTCAGGTCTCCCAATAGAGCCCGAACACGGTCAGAGGCGGCTCCGACCGGTTCACTGCGCCAGGCCAAGAGCCCCAATCGTCTCGCAGACCTCAAGCCGCCTTAATGCGAATGTGGCAAGCGCCGTGCATCAGCCTCTTTACGCATTGCAGTTCTTGCATGATCCGGTATTCGCTTCGGACATGCCGACCCGTGAGATGCGATGACGACCCGAAGGGGCGGAATGACTGGCAGGGATTGTGCAAGAGGCGTGAATCTGCATGCCAGGAATGTGCGGGGACCGCAGGGCTTCGGTGTTCGGGCCGTTTCACGTGCCGGAAGCAGTTATCCCCGATAGTAGCTTGAGTGTGACCTGATGCCCAATAATCTTGCAGTCTTTGGAGCTTCCGGGGCTATTGGCAATGCGCTCACACAGCGCATGGCAAAACTGTACCCGAGCGCCACAATTCATGCCTTTTCTCGCAAGCGGCCAGTACAGGAGCTACCCAATGTCGTGTATCGTACGATCGATTATCGGGATGAAGCGTCAATCGAAGAGTCTGCATGCTGCGCATCCAGAGATGCGCTTCTTGATACGGTTATCGTAGCAACCGGAATCTTGCATGATAGCGGCTTGATGCCAGAAAAGTCGTTGCGGGATCTTTCGGCAGCCAACTTCCAGCGCGTGTTCGACGCAAACATGGTCGTTCCTGCCCTTATCGCCAAACACGCTCTTCCCAGAATGAGCCGGGAAGGCCGGCCGGTGTTTGCGGCGCTTTCCGCTCGCGTGGGCAGTATTTCCGACAACCGGCTGGGTGGTTGGTATGCATATCGCGCCTCGAAAGCGGCGCTCAATATGGTCATCAGGAATGCGGCGATTGAGATTGCGAGGCGCGACAGCCGGACTATCGTCGTCGGTCTTCATCCGGGCACTGTCGATAGCAACCTGTCCCGGCCATTTCAGAAGAATGTGCCCGCAGAAAGGCTGTTCTCGCCTGAGTATTCGGCCAAGCGGTTGTTGGAAGTCATTGGGTCGCTGACGCCGGAACAGAGCGGCAAGTGCTTTGCCTGGGATGGCAAGGAGATCGCTCCTTGAATTTAAGGTCTCCATCCGGCCGGTCCGGCTACAGCCCACTGCATTGTTCAGGGGTGCAAGGCAGTGCACACGATCGATCTGACGCGCGAGCGTTCCGCCCGGTTGGTGGAGTGGCGGACCGTGACAAACACTGCCAGCCATGGATGCGTGACGACCCGGCCTGGACAAACGGTCCGTGTTGCAGGGCACCTTGGACGGCCGCTTCACAACGATGGCTATCCTCTATGGTCCCGCCTCATCAAGACCTGAAAATCTGCGCAGGGCAGGGGCAACCGCAAAAGGTCAAGACTCCTCAATGAGCGCCCCGATCGCAATTCACTGGTTCAGGCAAGATCTGAGGATCGCCGACAATCCGGCGCTCACCGCAGCAGCAAAGGCCGGAAATGTTCTGCCCATCTATATCCTTGATGACGGTAATGCTGGTGATCATGCTGCAGGCGCTGCGAGCCGCTGGTGGTTGCATCATTCGCTTGCAGCTCTCAACAGTTCGCTGGCTGGCCAACTTTCGGTCTATCGCGGGAACCCCTTGGACATTCTTGAGGACCTTGTGCAGCGGTTCGGTGTAGCCTCGATCCATTGGAACCGGTGTTACGAGCCCTGGCGTATTGATCGCGATACAGTGATCAAGCAACGCCTGAAGGCAATGGGCATAGTGGTCGAAAGCCACAATGGATCCCTGCTGTGGGAGCCCTGGACGATCAAGAAAGGGGATGGGACTCCTTACAGGGTATTCACGCCATTCTATCGGAAGGGTTGTTTGCAGGCGCAGCAGCCGCGCAAGCCACTGCCCGTTCCCTGCAATGCAGCCTACTTCCATGACGAGGCTGGATCAGTTGGGCTTGAAGCTCTTGATCTCTTGCCCCGAACGCGATGGGACCAGAAACTGGAACCGCACTGGGTCATTGGCGAGAACGGGGCAAACGACCGCTTCAAGGAGTTCCTTGACGAGGGGCTGATCGGATACAAGGAAGGCCGGAACTTCCCGGCCAGGCCCCATGTGTCAAGGCTGTCACCGCATCTTCATTTTGGTGAGATATCACCCAACCGGGTCTGGTACTCGGTGCGCAATCTTGGCGAAGAGCTGGATATCGATCACTTTTGCAGTGAACTGGGGTGGCGTGAGTTCTCCTACAGCCTGCTTTATTTCAATCGGGACCTGCCAACCAGAAACCTGCAGCCGAGATTTGATGCCTTTCCCTGGATTGACAGTGCCAGGTTGCTGACCGCCTGGCAACGGGGTCAGACCGGGGTCCCGATGGTTGATGCCGGGATGCGCGAGCTCTGGCAAACAGGCTACATGCATAATCGCGTACGAATGATTACCGGTTCGTTTCTGGTCAAAAATCTGCGGTTGCATTGGCACCATGGAGAACGGTGGTTTTGGGACACGCTTGTGGATGCCGACCTCGCCAACAACAGCGCCAGCTGGCAGTGGATTGCGGGCTGCGGCGCCGATGCCGCACCCTATTTCCGCATTTTCAATCCGGTTACCCAGGGAAGCAAATTCGATCCCGACGGCAGCTATATCCGCAGATTTGTGCCGGAACTTGCATTGCTTCCCGGCAAGTACCTATGCAGCCCGTGGGAAGCGCCAGCCCATGTCCTCGCGGATGCCCGCATCACGCTCGGGGAGACGTATCCCCAACCCATCGTGGACTTACGGCAATCGCGCAATGAAGCGTTGCTTGCCTTCCAGTCGCTGACCTCATGAAGAAATCTGGCGCATTGCGTCTGATCCTCGGAGATCAACTGACGGAATCTGTTTCAAGCCTCGCCGGTTACGACCGGTCCAGAGACGTCATCCTGATGTGTGAAGTGTGGGACGAAGCGACCTATGTCCGGCACCACAAGAAGAAGATCGCATTCCTGTTTTCTGCAATGCGCCACTTTGCGGCGGAGCTGGAGCAATCCGGATACAAAGTCGAGTACACGAGACTGAATGATCATGGCAATGCCGGTTCCTTTCGGGGGGAAGTGCAAAGGGCATTGGAGCGGCACGATTGCGAGAGGATCATAGTCACACACCCTGGAGAGCATCGTGTGCTCGCGGAAATCAGGTCATGGGAATCCGCATTCGGGTTGCCGGTCGAGATCCGGCAGGATGATCGGTTCCTGTGTTCCATCGGCGAATTCCGCAATTGGGCAAGGGGCCGAAGGCAGCTGCGCATGGAGTATTTCTATCGCGAGATGCGGAAGCGTTACTCCATATTGATGGACGGCCATACGCCGCTTGGCGGCCGCTGGAATTTTGACTCCGAAAACAGGAAGACCCCCGCCGAGGGCACAGAGTTCCCGCTGCACCATTGCGTTGATCCAGACGAGGTCACGCATGAAGTCATGACCTTGGTGTCCGAGCGGTTCCCGGACCACTTTGGCGAACTGGAACCGTTCTGGCTTGCCGTCACCCGCGAACAGGCGCTGGAGGCCCTCCGGCTGTTTGTTGCGGAACGGCTTGCGGGATTTGGTGACTTCCAGGATGCGATGATCGAGGGCGAGCCGTGGATGTATCACTCGCAGATCAGCACCTACCTGAATAGCGGATTGCTCTCGCCACTCGAATGCGTGCGGGCGGCGGAAGAGGCGTATCACCGGGGAAATGCGCCGCTGAATTCCGTCGAAGGATTCATTCGCCAGATTATAGGTTGGCGCGAGTACGTGCGCGGTGTCTACTGGCTCAAGATGCCCGAATACTCGAATGCAAACTTCTTCGGTGCCTCCCGCGATCTTCCCGAATTCTACTGGACAGCGGACACCCGGATGAACTGCATCAGCCAATGTGTCTCGGAGACCCGGGCAAATGCCTACGCCCATCACATTCAGCGGTTGATGGTGCTCGGCAACTTCGCGTTGCTGGCGGGGATTGACCCTCGGCACGTCAACGAGTGGTTCCTGATCGTATACGCTGATGCGTTCGAGTGGGTTGAGCTTCCAAATGTATCCGGCATGATACTCTTCGCCGACGGAGGTTTCCTGGCCAGCAAGCCTTATGCGGCAGGGGGCGGTTACATTCGGAGGATGTCGAACTACTGCAGTAATTGCAGCTATGATGTATCGAAGAAGACCGGTCCGGATGCATGCCCGTTCAATTACCTCTATTGGGACTTCCTTGTGCGCAACCGGGCGAAACTGAAGAACAACCAGCGCCTGGCCATGATGTACAGGTCCTATGATCAGATGGCTGAAGCGAGGAAACGAGAAATACAGGCTGACAGCCGAAAATTCCTGAGCGAGCTCTCATGAGGATGCCATGCCTCTGTGCCGTGCGGACGCAGCGTGCCTGCTTCAGGCTAGGTAGCGGCGCCACTTGTTTCGGAACCGGCAGTCGGACGCGCCTGGCTGGAATCTACTGGCGGGCGACAGGAAGGCATATTCAGGAAGTCAAACCATGGGATGGAGGTCCGGGATCAGGTTTGCATGTGGCGGGTTGGCCTCGTAGTCCTGAACTGTTGTAGTGTTTGAACCGGTTGGATGAGGGAGGTGACAATGAACGAACCGAAGACTGCGCTTGTCATCAGCGCGCATGCTGCTGACTTTGTCTGGCGATGCGGCGGCGCCATCTCTCTCCACCAGAAGCTCGGTTACGAAGTTACGGTTGCTTGCCTGTCATACGGGGAGCGGGGCGAAAGCGCCCGGCTCTGGAAGGAAGGCAGGACGCTCGATGAGGTCAAGAGTATCCGGCGAAGTGAAGCCGAGAAGGCCGCTGGAGTTCTCGATGTCCATGACATCCTTTTCCTGGACCTTGGGGACTACCCGCTCGAACTTGACCGCGACGCCAAGTTCCGGCTCGTTGACCTGATCCGGAAGATCCAGCCGTCATTCATGTTGAGCCATTCGCATTACGATCCCTACAACACCGATCACATGTATGCCACGTCTGTTGCCATTGAATGCAGGATGATTGCGCAGGCATGGGGCCATAACCCTGGAGAAAAGGTGCTGGGCGCGCCGCAACTCTACCTGTTTGAACCGCACCAGACCGAACGGATGGGCTGGAAACCCGATACATTCCTCGACATCACCGATGTCTGGGACAAGAAGCGCGCGGCCATCGAATGCATGGAAGGTCAGGTCCATCTGTGGGACTACTACACAAACGTTGCCCAAAACCGGGGCAACCATTTCCGCAGGAACTCGGGTGGTCAGGCGGGAGGCCGCCCGGCGCGCTATGCCGAGGCCTTCCAGTCGGTATATCCTCGTACTGTCGATGATCTGGGATGAAGCCGTGAATTTGCATCATCCAATCCGCGCAGGAGTTGATGGACCATTCCCGGGTTGGCTGACTAGCATGCCGTCATTTTGCTCAAGGACCTCCAGGCAAGTGCTGGCCCGCAGGAGTCGGGCAGGCCGTTTGCAGCGAAAATCATCGCCTGTGTCCGTGCCTTGCTTGGCGAAGGTAGTCGAGCATCGCCTCAGGCCGGGGGCGGTAATGGCAGTCAAGGCAACGTTGATGCTGGCAATACCAAGATGACACTCAGGGGTGATATTGCCCATCTCGGCCATGTCGAGATGTTGACCGACAAGTTTGAGGAAAGCCTCGACTTCTTTACCCGTGTCTATGGTCTCAGGCTGTCAGCCCTAGACAATGGCTCGGCCTACTTGCGCGCCTGGGATGACTATGAATTCCACACCCTGAAGCTCACGAGCGCCGATACAACCGGCGTCGGGCATGTTGCCTACCGGACAGCTTCGTCGCAAGCGCTTGCGAGAAGTGTGAATGCGATTTCCGAGTCAGGCTTCAAATGCCATGGCTGGGTGGAAGGCGACCTGGGTCATGGAAAGGCATTCAGGTTTGAGGACCCGTTCGGGCACATTTTTGAGATCTATTGGGAGACCGTTCGCCACGAGGCGACTGGGGCAGACACTCCTGCGCTTAAAAACATGTCCAGCAGCTTCAGCGGCGCAGCGCCCCGCCGGATTGATCACCTCAATCTGCTCGCCGATGACGTTGCCGAATTCAGGCGCTTCATGGAGACATGCCTCGGCAGCAGGGTGACCGAAATGATCCAGCTCGACAATGGCCGGATAGGCGGGTGTTGGTTCACGGTGAACAACAAGACTTATGATCTAGCCTGCACGGAGGAACACGGTGGCGGCAAGGGACGTCTGCATCATGTCACCTATGCCACAGACCAGCGAGAGGACATTCTGCGCGCTGCCGACCTGTTCCTTCAAAATGGAGTTCATATTGAAACCGGGCCACACAAGCACGCCATCCAGGGAACATTCTTCCTGTATGTCTGGGAACCGGCCGGTAACCGGGTCGAACTGGCCAATGCTGGCGCGCGGTTGATGCTTGCGCCTGACTGGGAGCCGGTTGTCTGGTCCGAGCAGGATCGCCGCAAGGGACAGGCTTGGGGCCTGCGGACCATTGAGAGTTTTCACACGCATGGCACTCCGCCGATAAAGGGAAGGAACTGAGCAATGGGGGTAGTGGTCAGGAACATCCAAAGGGCCGATCCTGCCGAGATCAAGCGGCTTGGCGACGCAGGCGTCGCAACCGTGCACGAGGCACAGGGCCGCACCGGCCTGATGAACTCGCAGATGCGGCCAAACCAGCAGGATTTTGGAATTGCGGGAAGTGCAGTGACCATTTCGGCCCCTCCCGGTGACAACTGGATGCTTCATGTGGCGATTGAACAGTTGCAGGAAGGGGACATCCTGGTTCTTGCACCGACCGCCCCCTGCGACATGGGATATTTCGGCGATCTTCTCGCCACCTCCGCGATGGCGCGGGGCTGCCGCGCAGCAGTACTTGATGCCGGCATACGCGACTCGCGCGATCTTCGTGCGATGGGATTTGGGGTGTGGTCGACAGCGGTTTCGGCTCAGGGGACCGTCAAGGAAACGGTCGGCTCAGTCAACATCCCTGTCGTGTGTGCTGGTGTGCTGGTCAATGCGGGTGATGTCATCGTTGCAGACGATGATGGCGTATGCGTCGTGCCGCGTAGCGAGACTTCATCGACCATCCTGAAGGTTCAGGCCAGGCTGGATGGTGAGAAGGAGAAGCGGGAGCGCCTGTCTTCAGGAGAACTGGGGCTGGACATCTATGGCATGCGGGAGAGGCTGGCGGCGAAAGGGCTCAAGTATGTCTGACGCTGTGCGGGTCATGTGGATGAGGGGGGGCACCTCCAAAGGCGGATACTTCGTCGCGTCAGACCTTCCTGCGGATCCCGACGCACGCAATGACCTGCTGCTTGGGATCATGGGATCGCCGGACCCGCGCCAGATTGATGGGATGGGTGGAGGAGACCCGCTGACATCCAAGGTCGCGGTGGTATCGCGTTCATCGCGGGAAGGAATAGATGTCGACTACCTGTTCCTTCAGGTCTTTGTCGATCAGGCGCTCGTAAGTGATGCACAGAATTGCGGAAACATGCTGGCGGGCGTTGGACCGTTTGCGATTGAACGCGGGATGGTGAGCGCTACCACTGGGGAGACTTCGGTCGCAATTCACATGGTGAACTCCGGCAGGACTGCCGTGGCTCGTGTACAGACGCCCGGTGGCGTGGTCGATTATGGCGGTTCGGCTCGTATTGATGGAGTGCCAGGCCACGCCGCTCCAGTTCAGATCGAGTTCCGGGATACTGCCGGTTCGACTTGTGGTGCCCTGTTTCCGACTGGCAATGCGCAGGACAGGATTGATCAGGTGAATGCCACACTGATCGACAACGGCATGCCGTGCGTTGTGATCCGCTCGTCCGACCTCGAAGTTGCCGGTAACGAAAGCCCTTCGGTATTGGAGGCAAACGCCCAGTTGCGGGAGAGGCTCGAGAAAATTCGGCTTGCTGCCGGCCTCATGATGAACCTTGGGGATGTTTCGGAGCAGTCAGTCCCGAAAATGACACTGGTCAGTCCAGCCCGCAGCGGCGGTGCGATTTCGACGCGGACATTCATTCCGCACAGGTGCCACAAGGCTATCGGTGTGCTGGGTGCAGTCAGTGTGGCGACTGCCTGCCTGACGCCCGGCGCTGTCGGATCCGATCTGGCTGCGGTGCCTGAGGGACAGGTTAAATCCCTCAGCATTGAGCATCCGAGCGGGGAGATGACGGTAGCAGGCCATGTGGAAGATGGAAGCGTTGTCCGTGCCGAGGTTCTTCGAACGGCGCGAAAGCTAATGGACGGCGCTGTCTTTCCGGGGCCCGCCGGGTCGAGCGACTCGGAATCCCAATCAACAACGCGGCAGTAATGTTTTCTGCTCTAATCTATGCTTGTTTGGACTGGGTCACTTCCACGGCATCCTTACGACCGAAGTCAGTACCATTGGCAACACCGATCACATCTGGATCTGTTCATCGGAGTTTAGCGCGTAGTACAGATTTGTGGCTAATGGAAGTGCGGCGGCACAAGCTACCAAGACCAGGACAAATGGAGCCATGCAGAATACGCAAAAATTGAGAGTAATACCAGGAACGTTTGATAACGTGGATACAAATCCCGACAATTGGATGTTCGTCGACATAGGTTTCGCAAGCACCAAACGTTCATCTGCCCTTGCAGTCGCTGATAATCCCCCTCAGTTGCTTACATTTGCTGAATTATCCGAAGAGCTTGTTCAAGCCTTGAAAACGCCTGTAGCACCTGTAAATCTTGTGATTGAGGCACCACTTTCGATAGCATTTAATTCCGAGGGGAACCCCACAGGGCGAAAGATCGAGAAGCGCGGCCTGAAAACACGGTACTGGTACTGTGGAGCTGGCGCCGTCACACTTCTCGCTGCATCACATTTGATGCACCGTCTAGTTTGCGCAGATATATCAACAGAAATCCGGCTGTTTGAGGGTTTTGCTTCCTTCAAGTCTTCCAAGCAACCCTCTTCGCATAGAGATGACATCGAGGCAATGAGAAGCATTGCTTTGCAGCGGGGCGGGAGGGGGAAGCGTGTTTGCAAGCATGAGCTTAAGCAAAACCCTGACGACTCACTTTGTTTTGCTTTCTCATTTGCTGGATTGGATTTTGGCGTGCCAGCAGTTTTGGAGGTTTTATAGGAGGATTGCAGATGTGGAGTTGCTGACTGACGCGTTTGAGAAAGACGAGGGCGACGACGATAAAAAGGTCAAAACTTATGCCTCGTACATAGCTGCATGTTGAAGTCTATTTCATGAATGAAATGGATTTTAAGGTGCAACGGATACGCAGGCCAATCCGTGAGGGAGTAGACCATTTGACTTTGGAGCACGTTTCGGACTAGAGTTATGAGGCACACGGGAGAATTTGGCTCGTGAACATCGGCAGGGCGTGTGCGGCGCGGGAAATCGGATATAGTTGATGAAGCAAAAAGGTGCTTCAACACTGATCTGAATCAAGCGTATATTGAACGCTTAGGGCAGTTTAGAGCAAGGACTGGAGAGCATCATGTGTGCCGATAAGACCAAAGACACGACCATTTCCAAGCAGCAATTGCCAGAAGGCGTCCTTGAGCTCTTGAAAATATGGAGGGGAGAAAAAGAGGAAGATGTCGTCGAGACCTTCTCGCGGGAAATAGAGGCGGACCTCAGGCGAATTCTGGGGGACAGGTATAAGGGGAGTCCGAAACGGAGCGCATAGCATCCAGCGGTTGTGTGCGGCCATGCTTTCAGTTGGTAGTTTTCTCCTTGCTCTTGTTTGCTGTCCAAATCCAGCTTCCCCAATGACTTCCGTGGGAGCACGGTTGCAGTCAGTATTGCCCGTCCTGCTTCACAGAACCGCTTGACTAGAGTTGATTGATGGGCGGATCTGCCTCGCTGCAGCACATCGCCAAGGTGTCTTCCTCCGGTCTGCCAATCGACCCCAATCCTGACTTGGACCATTTTGGCACTATCGGTTAGGAAGAGCATTCCTACTCCCTGGCCGGCAGAGTGCGCGCCATGCGATTTCGAAAAATGCACGGACTGGGCAATGACTTCGTGATTGTCGATGCCCGGAACGGAAACGGCAGCAAGAACGGACTCGAGTCGCTGCTCAGGCGACTGGGCAGCCGCAGGCGTGGCGTTGGTTATGACCAAATCGCTAGGATCGAGAGGTCAGACACTTGTGACGCCCGACTGTCCTTCTGGAACACCGATGGCTCGCCGTCTGCTACCTGTGGCAATGCGACAAGGTGTGTCGCTCGCATGATCATGGAGGAGACCGGCGTTTCTGCTTTACAACTGGAGACCGAGCGTGGTGTGCTCGAGTGCAGGGACATGGGCAATGGCATGACCAGCGTCAACATGGGTGAGCCCCAATTCGATTGGCATGAAATTCCGCTGGCGCGTGAAATGGACTCCTTATCGCTTCCCATAGCCGGGGAACCGGTCGGGCTGGGACTTGGCAATCCACATTGTGTCTTCATCGTGGATGATGCGGAATTGGTGCCGATCGAAGTCCAGGGACCTGAAATAGAGCATCACCCGTTGTTTCCCGAGCGCACCAATGTCGAGTTTGTTTCGGTTGTATCAGGAGACGCCATACGCATGCGGATTTGGGAGCGTGGCGTCGGAGTCACACTGGCTTCAGGGTCAGGAGCATGTGCCGCCGCAGTTGCAACAGCGCGCAGGTCACTCACTGGCAGGAAGGTGGAAGTCGAACTGGATGGGGGAATACTTCAGATAGACTGGCGGGATGACGGTGTTTGGATGACGGGGCCAACTTCTCATGTGTTTGACGGCGAACTCACAGCTGAATTCCTAGCATCCTCATGAATAATCCAAGGCCGCAAGTTCATACGCTCGGTTGCCGGTTGAACGAGTACGAGTCCGAAGCGATTTCCGAGATCGCATCGGCGCAGGGGCTGCGCAACACCGTAGTCGTCAATACCTGCGCAGTTACGGCCGAAGCAGTCAGAAAGTCGCGTCAGGCGGTCCGTCGAGCAGCTGGAAGGGAACCCTCAGCCAGGCTGGTCGTGACGGGATGCGCATCACAAATCGACACTGAAGGATTTGCTTCAATGTCCGGCGTAGATGCCGTGGTAGGGAATGGCCGGAAACTCGATCCATCCATCTGGAAGTCGATTGCTCAACGCTCTGCGGGCCAGGGAAACCGGGCACAAGTCCTGGTCGAAGATATCATGTCGGTAGATCGGCCCTCGAACCACCTGATTTCTTCATTCGGCTCACGTACGCGGGCGCATGTTCAGGTTCAAAATGGCTGCGACCATCGCTGTACCTTTTGCGTAATTCCATATGGGCGGGGCAACTCGCGTTCAGTGCCTGTGTCAGAAGTACTGCAACAGGTTCAGCAGTTGACCGATCGCGGGTTTCCTGAAGTCGTGCTTTCCGGGGTGGATCTTACCTGCTGGGGTGGTGACCTTCCGGGCAATCCGCAGTTGGGCGATCTGGTCGAACGCATTCTGACTGATGTGCCGAACCTGCAGAGATTGCGATTGTCCTCGGTTGATGTTGTCGAGGTCGATAACAAGCTGAAGGAACTGCTGGTCTCCGAAGAAAAGCTCATGCCTCACCTGCATCTGTCACTCCAGGCAGGCCACAACCTCATTCTCAAAAGGATGAAGCGTAGGCACCTAAGGGAGGATGCCATTGCCTTCTGCCACGAATTGCGGAGCCGCCGGTCCGGCATTGTGTTTGGGGCCGATCTTATAGCCGGATTCCCGACAGAGACTGAGGAGATGTTCGAAGGCACTCTAAATCTTGTCGAGGAGTGTGGGCTGACTTGGCTTCACGTGTTCCCGTACAGCGCACGGCAGATGACGCCTGCTGCGCGCATGCCCCAAAATGATACCGCGACGGTAAGAGAGAGAGCAGCCCGGTTAAGGAAACTGGCAGCAATGCAGGTCCGCACCCATTTGGAAAGTCAGGTCGGGCAGACCGGGAATGTGCTGTTGGAGTCACCTCGTCGAGGCAGAACCGAGCAATTTGCGGAAGTGGATTTCGACTGCGACCTGGCACCCGGCTCGATTGTGGCCGCGCACTTTGCAGGGGTCAGCGATGGCAGGCTGGTCGGAAAGCTTGCAGACGGCCGAGGGCGCTTGAGCAGCTGACTGGTCGTACTCCATCGGTAGGGTCCAATTCTGGTAGGACACGTGAGCGTGCTGAACGGTTGCTGATAAGGCTCTACGCTCCGACGCGATTGATGCGCTGCACTGCCTCTGCAACAGGCAACGTCGGTGCCGTGGACTTGCCCGGAATTCCGGCAGTCCAGATCGAAATGCCGGAATCAGGGCAAGGGCTCATGCAAGACAGTCAGCTACCTTGAGCCTATTCTCTGGCGGGCCGATTGCACGACTGCATTGAACTTTCGACTGCCGGAGCCGATATGGTTGGAGGTGGATGACGTCATTCACGAGTAGTCCAGGTCCGAAGCCCGCGCTGCCAGGGATCGGTCAAATGTCCGAACCCGCTTGACGAATTCCAATTTCCTGCAAGAGGGTTCGAGACAATAGTCACTGGCACGGGATTTGCCCGGCCGCCCCGCCTATCAACCGTAAAGGCCAAAAAGCATGATACTCTACTCCAACAGCGCGTCGCCGTTCGTCCGCAAGGTCATCGCCCTGGCGTATGAACTCGGAATCGAAGACTCCATTGAACTGGTTCACTCGGCTGGAAGCCCGACAGAACCGGCTTCGCTTCAGGATTCCGAGAATCCCCTTGCCAAGATACCCACTCTTGCCAGGGCATCTGGGCCGGCGCTCTACGACAGCAGGACCATTTGCCGCTACCTGGATGATCTGGAGGGTGGCAAGATGTATCCGGAACCGCCTGCTCTCTGGGAAATCCTTACCCTTGAGGCAACGGCAGATGGGATCATGGAAGCTGCAGTCTTGATGATTTACGAGATCCGTTGCCGTCCCGAGTCCGCTCGATCGAACGAATGGGTCGAAGCGCAGTGGAGCAAGGTTGACCGGTCGCTGGACGCCATCGAAGCCCGGTGGATGAGCCATCTCGCAGGCCCGGTACAGATGGGACAGATCTCCGTGGGTTGCGCGCTTGGCTACCTGGACTTGCGCCAGCAGGCGCGAAACTGGCGCAAGGGCAGGCCTGCGCTCGCCAAGTGGTTTGAGGAATTTTCGAAGCGCAGGAGCATGCAGGAGACAATACCGGCTATACCTGCCTGAGGCCTGTCAGCCTGTTGATCCCTGTTCAACGAAGAGATCATGGTATTCACGGCGCAGGACCGATTTCAGCACCTTGCCCATCGAGTTGCGTGGCAAACCATCCATGGGGATAACCCGTTTTGGGTGCTTGTAACGTGCAAGCCGGCCGTCAAGTTCAGCGGAGAGATCGATTGCTGATGGCCGCTTGCTGCCCGAACCAACAACGAAAGCGACGACGGCTTCGCCGAAATCAGGGTGGGGCAAACCGACAACCGCGCATTCCATGACACCGGGCGATTGATCGATGATCTCTTCAAGTTCCTTGGGGTAGATGTTGACCCCGCCAGAAATGACAAGGTCCTTCGCCCGTCCCTCAAGTATGATGTCGCCATCCCGATCACGGCGGGCAAGGTCACCGGTCTTGAACCAGCCATCAGACGTGAGGTCCTCCCTGGTCTTGTCCGGATTGTTCCAGTAGCCGGAGAATTGTCCCGGGCTTTTGATTTCCAGGGTCCCAACCTCGTCGCGGCGGGTCAGGAGATTTTCATCTTTCCCCCTGATCCGAACTTCAACGCCGGGCAGGGGGGCGCCAACCGATCCTGCCTTTCGCAGCCCGTCATAGGAGTGGGACGTGATCATGTTGGCTTCTGTCATACCGTAGCGTTCAAGAATTCGATGACCGGTTCTTTCCTCCCATTCGCGATGCGTCGATGCGAGCAGCGGCGCTGACCCCGAAACGAACAGTCGCATTCCTGAAGTCAGTTGCTGCGACAGGCCGTCCTGCTGCAACAACCGGGTGTAGTGAGTGGGTACCCCCATCATAGCGGTCGCTTGCGGCAGCGCCTCGAGTATCTGATCGGCATCAAACTTGGGAAAGAACCGGATCGAACAACCCGAGATCAGCGCAACGTTGGTGGCGACAAATAACCCGTGCACATGATTGACTGGCAGGAAATGCAGGAGGACATCCTCCTCGGTGAACCTCCAGAGTTGGGTCAGTGTGTGGTAGTTCGAGGCCAGTGCCCCGTGGGAGAGCATCGCCCCCTTTGGACGGCCAGTGGTGCCCGATGTATAGACAATTGCAGCGATGTCTTGTGGTTGCCTGGGCACTGGCGAAGAAAGACCTGCCTCCTTGCCGAAGCCTTCGAACAATGTTCCGTGTCCATGTGCGTCAAGTGACAGGACATGCTCAATTCCTGCGCTCCGGATGACATCCTCAAGCGCAGCTTGACGCTCTGGTGAACAGACAAGAATTCTTGGAGTAGAATCTGTCAGGAAGTGCCTCGCTTCTTCCACCGTGCTCGCCGGATTGACTGGCACGAGAATGCCGCCAGCGGCTATCGTGCCGAGATAGAGTTGAAGCACCGGGAGAGACTTGTCCGCGAGCAGGGCAACCCGGTCTCCAGGAACAAGGCCGCAGCAGATGAGGTTCCCGGCAATTTGCAGGGCGCCCGAAAAGAACTCTTCATAAGTCATGGAGTTGCCGCCAGGTACCACGGCGAATGTTCGATCAGGGCCCATTCGCAGACCGGGCGACAGCGCTTCAAACAGATGGTTTTGCATGACAGATGGGCTTTGCGGGAGGTGAGCGCATACACACGGTGGGCAGCAAATGCCAGCAATCTGGCGTCCTGGCACCCTTGGTTTCAGGACTGGATGAAGCCCGGCCGAGGCCAATTGAGGCCCACCGAGTTCGGGAAACTGTCCGATTTGGCGAAGCCCGATTTTTTGACTTCAAGCCAATGTCAGAATCCCATAATAGGCCTGCTGATCACGCGGTTGCGCCGAAGCTGCCGCATCGAATTGCAGACTTGCGTTGTCAAGGAAACGGTGAAGGAGAGCAGGATTGTCTCACGCCGAACATGCGGAAGGTTCGCGCCGCGATTTCATCTATTACGCCACTGGAGCGACAGGGGCGGTCGCCGGAGGCGCCGCCATCTGGCCGCTGATTGATCAAATGAACCCCAGTGCCGATGTTCAGGCCCTGTCCTCGATTGAGGTGGATGTTTCAGGGGTTGAGCCTGGCACGCAGTTGACAGTCAAATGGCTCGGAAAGCCGGTATTCATCCGGCGGCGCACACAGGAGGAAATCGCTGCCGCGCAGGACGTGAACCTGGACGAACTCATCGATGGGTTGGCAAGGAACGGGAACGCCGACGATGATCTTGCCGCTCTGGACAGCAATCGCTCACTCGACGAGGCCGGCGAATGGCTTGTCATGGTTGGTGTCTGCTCGCACCTCGGATGCGTTCCGCTCGGCGATGGGGCGGGCGAGTTCGGCGGTTGGTTCTGCCCTTGCCACGGCTCGCACTACGATACGTCAGGCCGCATCAGGAAGGGACCGGCACCGGAGAATCTGGAGGTTCCTGTGGCGGAATTCATCAATGAAACCACCATTCGGCTCGGATAGGGGGTGATCGACATGGCTGGAATTCCGCACGACAAGTACGCTCCGAAGACCCGCTTCGAGAAATGGTTGTACGAGAGGCTGCCAGTGGCGTCGTTGATCTACGACACGCTGATGATCCCGACCCCCAAGAATCTGAATTGGTGGTGGATCTGGGGAATAGTACTGGCCTTTTGCCTTGTTCTCCAAATCATCACAGGAATTGTGCTCGCAATGCACTACACGCCAAATGCCGAAATGGCGTTTGCGAGCATTGAGCACATCATGCGCAACGTGAATTCCGGCTGGGCCCTTCGCTACCTGCATTCGAATGGAGCCTCGCTGTTCTTCCTGGCAGCATACATTCACATGTTCAGGGGCCTCTACTATGGCTCTTACAAGGCGCCGCGGGAATTGACCTGGATCATCGGCATGCTGATCTATATCGCCATGATGGCCACGGCCTTTATGGGGTATGTGCTTCCCTGGGGGCAGATGTCCTTCTGGGGCGCAACCGTCATCACCGGACTCTTCGGCGCAATCCCGGGGATAGGCGACGTGCTGCAAACGTGGTTGCTTGGCGGTCCTGCGGTCGAAAACCCGACACTCAACAGGTTCTTCTCGCTTCACTACCTGCTGCCCTTTGTCATAGTGGGCCTGGTCATCGTGCATATCTGGGCGTTCCACACGACCGGTAACAATAACCCGACCGGGGTTGAGGTCCGCCGCACCAGCAAGTCCGACGCTGAACGCGACACCGTGCCATTCTGGCCCTACTTCGTGATCAAGGACTTGTTCGCGCTGGCCGTGATCCTCGTGGTGTTCTTTGCCATCGTTGGTTTCATGCCCAACTACCTCGGGCATCCCGACAACTACATTGAGGCGAACCCGCTGGCGACGCCGGAACACATCGTTCCGGAATGGTACTTCCTGCCATTCTATGCCATCCTCAGAGCATTCACGTCGGATGTCTGGATCGTACAGCTGGCCAGTTTCGTGACCGGGGGCATTATTGACGCCAAGTTCTTCGGTGTCATGGCGATGTTCGGCTCGTTGCTTGTCATGGCTCTGGTTCCCTGGCTTGACACGTCAATGGTCCGTTCTGGCCGCTACAGGCCGATGTTCAAGTGGTGGTTCGGACTTCTGGTTCTGGACTTCATAGTACTGACGTGGGCCGGAGGGAGGCCTGCCGAGGGGATTTACGCCATCATCTCTCTTGCCGGAGCTGCATACTGGTTCCTGTATTTCCTGGTCATTCTGCCGGTATTGGGAGTGATCGAAAAACCGCTTCCGCGCCCTGGAACCATTGAGGAGGACTTCGACTCGATGCTTTCCGGTGCCGCAGAAACTGAATCCCGAGGCTGATCATGCGTGCAGGAGTAACAGCAGTGAATATTGCATCCGTGGCAGTGGTGGCGATGGTGATTGGTCTTGCCGCACCGGCGGCATTTGCAGCCGGAGGTGGCGGCAAGGTCGAGGATTACAGCTTCTCGTTCGAGGGGCCGTTCGGGCGGTTTGACACCCAGCAGCTGCAGAGAGGTTTGCTGGTCTATCAGGAAGTGTGCGCTGCCTGCCACGGACTGCGGTATGTTCCGTTTCGCACGCTTGGAGATCCTGGTGGTCCCGAGCTTCCGGCAGGAGCAATCAAGGCGTTTGCGGCGAACTTCGACATCTATGACGACGAGTTGGAAGACTTTCGGCCAGCAACACCCGTTGACAATTTTCCGGTGGTCGACTCCGCCGACGCGCCCGACCTTTCCTTGATGGCGAAGGCCAGGGCAGGTTTCAGCGGACCGGAGGGCACCGGGCTGACACAGCTGTACCGGGGTGGCGGCGGACCGGAGTACATTGCATCGCTGCTGACTCACTACACCGGTGAGGAGAAGACTGAGGCAGGTACAACGCTCTACGAGAATGAGTCCTTTCCGGGTGGTTGGCTCTCGATGGCTCCCCCGCTTGAGGACGGGATTGTCGAGTTTCCGGATGGCTCAAGCAGTTCAGTGGAAGCCATGGCATTGGATGTGGCTGCATTCCTCACCTGGACAGCCGAGCCCAAGATGATGGCGCGGAAGCAAGCCGGTTTTGTCGGCGTGCTGCTGTTGGCCTTGCTTGCGGCTCTGCTGTATCTGACGAACAAGCGGCTCTGGGCGTCGGTCAAGCACCGGGCAAGGGAGTGACCTGCACAGGCTTTCGGAAGAGGGATCGACTGTTGGTCTCCTGATCCGACCTGATCGGCACCTAACGTCTGCGTGCCGTCGGCCAAGTTCGGCCGGGTGCCCGCCGCAGAAACGGCTCCATATTTCAGCAACCAGACATCGGTCTCTGCACCAGGCAGGCGGTTCACGGTGTTTCTCTGAAACCGAAATATCCCAGCGGCAACGGGGTTACGCATCGATCTATGGTCAAATGTGCGCTGTTTTGCTGCCGACGGCTTGGGCAACTTGAACCAGCGGTCAATTCACATTGCCTGCCAGCGACGCCGACCCGGGCTCAATACAGCAAGTGAACTTGTGAATACCAAAGGCGGCAAACGGCACATCTTGCGCAGGGCACACTGCAAGCGAAGGGAAGCTCCCCTTTTTGTGAAATGGCATCGGTGGTATTTGGCAGCGCCACAGGATGCGAGGGAGCAATGCAAGATGACCGTCAACTCCACAGTCAGTTTCACCAACCGTCACCACGAGTTTGCGATGAAGAAAGTGCAGGACGGCTCGTATGCTTCGGTCAGCAGCCTGGCTGCCGACGGCATTGAAAGGCTCATGCAGGAAGAAGAAGAACGAAAGGACTTGGTGGCCGGGATGGCCGGTTTAATCAAGGCAAGAATGGAAACGCCCCGGCCCAGGTTTGTCGAAATGGATGACAGCGATACCATGTTCGATGATCTTCGCCGTCGGCTGAAATAGTCGAGGAGGCGAAGCTCGGAGGTTCCGCCGTTCTCAGGAAGAAGACGATCTATTCAGATCGGACGGGCAATTGGCTGACGGCGCTGCAACCAAGGCTGCACTGCAATCGATTGGTGAGCTTGAGGCCATTATCCGGGCGACGACAGCTCTCCCTTATCGGCACAAGTCAGAAACGAACTCTCACCTGGCCGTTGCACTATCCTGGCAGTCGGCGAGAGGCGATCTGTTTGATGGCTCATGACGGAAAGCACGAGGTCCACATCATGGCCATAAGCCGCTCTCGAGCCAACCGGTTACAGGTCACAAAAGTGATGGCCAGTGCGGGGCGAACGCGCCCGTCTTCGGCTGGTTTTGCCTCGCAGACTCACGTTTCCCTACTTCGCTGATGGGTCGAAATCGTAGAGCCATTCGTGATCGGGATGGCTGGCAAATCGCCATTTCCGAATGGGTCCGGCCATTACGTTGAGGTAGTACATCTCGTAGCCAAAAGGCGTTCCGCACGGATGGTGTCCCCTCGGCACAAGCACAACATCATGGTCGTGAACGCAAACGGTTTCATCAAGACTCAAATCGTCAGTGAACACGCGCTGGAACCCGAAGCCCTGCGGTGGGTTCAAGCGATGATAGTAGGTCTCTTCGAGATAGGTGATACGGGGAAAATCGTCTTCGTCATGGCGGTGCGGCGGATAGGACGACCAGTGGCCCTGCGGCGTAAACACCTCGGTTACGAGCAAACTGTCGGCGAAATCCTGGTTCTCCATGGCAATGTTGTAGATCTGGCGGGTGTTCGTACCCGTACCACGTTCGGCAAACTCGACTCCGCCGGGCCCTATGATCTGGCATTCCCGGCTGCCGGAGCCGGGCGCTGTACATACGGCAAGTACACAGCTGGTTTCGGACCTGGCCTTCCAGTGTGAGTCCGGCGGCGCGTAGAGCGCATGCGGTGGTGATCTTTCGAACACGTTCATGCGGTCGCCAAGGACGCCGAAACTGGTCTCTCCGACTGTGAGTTCGACCTTGCCTTCAATCACGACCAGGATTGCTTCCATGTCATTCGTAGAACCGGTGGCGTTATCGCCTTGATTCAACCTGTGCAGACTGAAGCCGACATAAGACCAACCGGCAGACGCCGGAGTGACGTCGTGCATCAAGCCGTATGGTTGCCGGGGCTTCAGCAGAAGTTCAGACATCTCTCTTGCCTCGTCTGTTCCATCGAGAGCACCCATACAATCCACGCCCGGGGGGATACAGCCAGTTCATGTCCTGAACCCTGTTTCAGCCTGATTTCCGGGAACCAAACGCATGATGGCATTCGTCTCGAGCCATCGGTTTTCTATTTCATATTGCCAGTTTGGTCTGGTAGATTCATGAACAGGAGAACCGGCCGGTTCATCCAGCATCAGAGGAGGATACAATGCCGAACCCATTTGCAAGCCTTCGTTCAACGGCACTTGTCGCACTGTCAGTAGCAGGCCTAATGGCCGCAAGTTCCGCAATTGCGCAGGATTGCCCCGATGGAATGGATCCCGTCAGCGAATTCCAGCTCTTCTTCGGCATCGCTGATGACTCGGGCAATGTCGTTCCGGAAGAGGAATGGGAGTTGTTCCTTGCCGATACAATAAGCCCAAGATTCCCTGACGGTCTGACAATTTATGATGGAAGGGGGCAGTGGCTCGATTCCGCAGGCAAGCTGCATCATGACGAGGTCAAGGTCGTCATGGCAGCCACTTATGGCGAACTGAGTCTGACACCCGCTCGGGAGATCTCCGCCGAATTCAAGGCCCGCCACGGTGGAACCGCGTTTGTGATGTGGAACGCAGCCTGCGCAGGTATCTTTGACGAGTGACAATCCGGCGCCCGGTGTCAACGGGCAGTTCAGAACACGGCAGGAACTCCAAGGAGATTTGAAATCCTCGGCACCTGTTGCAAGGCCCACCGCAGTTGCTGGGTTTCGTAGCCGTCCAGTTCGGCGGGCGCCACATGGTTTGACATCTTGATGCCGTTTTCGCTGTCCCGAAGCTGTTGACGGAGAACCAACCCGAGAAGGATGCCGTGTGCAACCTTCAGATCCTGAACAAGGTCTTTGTCGCAGACGCCCAGTTCAGCAGCAGCCTGCAAGCGGGCCCCGGTAGACCGGGCAGCCACACCATGTGTCAGCGCCAGGGCTCTTGCCGCCGAAAAAAGCGGCATCAGCCCATGCATCTTGAGATCCAGCCTGCGGCGGCTGTCCAACTTCAGCCGCCCGAGTAGTCCGAACGGGTCTTTGAAGTCGCACGAGCGCTTCGCAAGAAGCGCCAGAAAGGGCTTGTTGGATTTGGCGGTGCCTAGTGCTCTGTCCCTCAGTTGCTCGGCAATTTCTATATCCCCGTAGACAGGCATCGCATCGAAGAAGATGTCGATGTTCATGAGGTCCGAAGGGCTGGTGCGCGCCATCCATCCGGACACGGTGTGATCCCATTCGGCGATACTCATGCACCAGTCGCGATTGGAGGCCATGATTTTGCCCGGGCAGAGCTTGACTCCAGCTTCATGGAGGATCGAAGTCATGAGATCACCGAGTTCCAGAAACCAGTTGGTGGTTTCGTCTCCATTGCCATCGAAAATGATGGCGTTGTCCTGATCCATTGCCAGAAGGCTCTCTCCACGGCCTCCTGAACCAAGGACCAGGACCGAAAATGGTGCCGGAGGCGGGCCAAGCCTGTCTGCGAGTTCGGACAATGCAATCTCGCAGGATTTCTCTGTCAATGCGCGAAGCTCGCGGGAGATTATGGCGGCGATCTTGCCTGGTTCGACCGACTGACCTGCGAGTGATCGCGCCACCGTTCCAAGTTCGGACCAGACGCGGCCGAGTTCCGCTGAGTTGCCGGCGGTTTCGATTTCGCTTCCGAGAGACACGGCGTCGCCGGAAAATCCCCTGAAAATGTTCCTGGCGCTGACTGCGCCGGTCAACCGGCGTTGTTCGTCTATGACACCGAAATGCCGGACCCCTTCGGTCTGCATCGAGACTATGGCGCGATAGAGGAATTCCTTCGAAGCAATGGTCTTTAGCGGTCTTGAGCAGTGCGACCCTACCGGATCGTCCAGGGCAGACGGTCCCCGGGAAGACAGCGCCCTCAATATGTCGCTCTCGGTGAGGATGCCGAACTCGTCATCCGCGAGGCCATTGACGAACAGTGAGGTAATGCCCTTCTTGACCATCAGATTGGCAGCGCATTGCAGGGACTCACCTTGATCTATCATCGTTGGAGGCGAGGACATGACCTCCTTTATCCGCGTGCGGTAGGGATGGCTTCCATCGTTGGTAGCCTCGCGATGCCTGCCCGTATCGTGCCTGAGCGAACTTGGAGTCTTGCGCCTGGATTCACATATCCGGATGGCCTCACCCACAGTCGACACACCAGCCTTATCCAGTAAAGGGACCAGGCGGCGGAATATCTCGGCAGTCACCTTGGCGTCAGCAAGGGCCCGGTGCCTGTCCGCAATGTCCACTGAAAGCCAGTCGGCAACCGCTTCCATGGTCCAACTCTCAATGCTGGGGCGTAGCGATTGAGCGAGTTCCTGGACATCCAGCGTAATTGGGGGTGTCCACAGAATGCCATGGCGGCCATGCTCGGCCTCAAGAATGGCCAGATCAAAAAATAGAGAATAGCCAAGCATGATACGGCTGCCAGTCCAACTGGCAAAACTCCCGATTGCCTGCCTGAAATCTGGAGAACCGGCAACGTCACTGTCCGTGATGCCGTGAATCCGCGTTGACGATTCCGGGATGGCCATTTGGGGGTTGACCAGAACGTCAAACGCCTCGCCAGGCACTATCCGGCCGGACGAAAGACCGATCCCGGCAATCTCGATTATCCGGTCGTTCCTCGTATCGAGGCCGGTGGTTTCTGTGTCGAAAACCACGGCGTCGAGGGACCCAAGCGGCATTCCAATGGCCGCTGGCGGTGCAGGTTCGAAGCTCATCGGCCGCGACTACAGGACGATCTTGCCGGCATCGGTTCTGCTACCCTCATTCTGACTGATTTGGGAAATAGTCTTCGCAGACGCCTTCGCGCAACACATCTGCGGTGGCGCAGTGAAGTCCGCCGCCGAATGCGTAGGCATCGCGCAACTCGACTTCAACGACTTCCATTCCAAGCCGGTCGATTTGCTCGGCCTGGTAGACCTCGGATTTCTCCACGCACACTGTCTTGGTGTCGAGAACCAGCACATTCATCGAGAGCCAGACCGACGAATAGCACAATGGCGGTGGCTGGTTGTGTGCCGGTGGAGCCGCATCAATGATCTCCCAACCGTTCTTATGGAACAACTGCCGCTGATCGTCAGGAAGCCGTCGGTTGGGATTGTTCATCAGCAACCCCGGACGAAGCGGCGTGAATGTGGCATCAATGTGGATCGGATAAGGGTCGCCAGGAAAGTTGACCGCGTGCACACGGTGGTCCGGGAAATGACGGCGAAGCCACTCAATCCCCTTGAGGTTGGTCGTGAAACCGTGCTGCACCACGAGATCGCGTCCAAGCCGGAGTACGTCCGCGGCGTCGAACAGAGGTTCATGCTCGGTTGTGACGAAGTGCTTGCGGGCTGTCCATTCCAGCCGCTGGTTCTCGCTTATGCTCTCGGAGAGATAGTCCTGATGGTAGTCTTCGTCCGTGAGGCGCGGTTTAGGTGCTGCCTCATGCCTGAATCCCGGGTCCTCCTCCCAGTATTGCTGCAACAGAGGCCTGTAGCAGAGATACTCGAACCACCGGCATCGATAGGACATGGTGGCTTCCAGTATTTCCCTGCCAACCGTGAGCAGTACGTCGCGTGGCGGCATGCAACCGAACTGGCTGGAAGTATGGAAGTCAGGTGTCCTTACGGCTTCAGAGAAATCAATCGGGGTAGGCCTGTCGACCCTGATCCCCCGCTTCCGAAGCAGATCGGCAAAGTTGTCGAGGAGCTCATTGCCTCTTGCAATCGACTCTTCTGGCCTCTTCCCATGGCAACCGCGCATATCGGAATCCACCGGTACTTTTGCGTCGAGGGCTGGTTCCGGGGGCGGGATGTGGCAGTCCGTAGCCACACCAACGATCACGTGCTTCAAAGGATCCCATTCGTTCCAACTGCAGACGTATGCCGGGCCTGAAGATTGCTTCATGGTTGCTTCCCTGTACGATTTGGTGGTGTTTCCTGTGGCACCGGTTCATCTCCCGGCTGCTGTGGCATCCAGTTCTTGCCATAGACATGCATGCAAGTCGCTGTGCCCTTCATCTTCATCGGAGTTCTTCGTCGGCTTCAATGAGGCCCTCGAGCACTTCTGCGACACGCTCCGTAGTATTCTGATCGTCAAGGAGTCCGGATTGCCAGGCTGAAGGTATGCTGCCGAGTGAGCGCCGGCCAACGACTACGCCGCCGAAAGGCTGCAGGTCCGAAGCAAGTGACACTGTTTCGGCAATCGTATCTCCATCAAGTTTCGTGCCATCCACGATCACAGTGCGGCAATACTTGTCGTGTGAAGTCACGGTCTCACAGATTGCGGCCCATTCTTCAGTGCTTGACTGCGGTTCGATCAGCCAACCGTCCGGATAAACGCCGAGCTCGTAGATTCCGGTGATTGCCTTCACATATGCCTGTTCCCCAGCGTCCCCGCCCAACGAAGAATTCAGCCCAACCAGCAACTCCAAACCATTACGACGCGTTGCCGTGTGCAGCATTCTGAGGATTTCGTTGCGCTGCCGCCTGTCATGCAAATCAGGATCAGCCGTTGCCTCGAAGCGGGCAATGGCGACCCTGCCTACCGGCCATTCCGACAGGCCGCCAAAGTCGTAGCCGATCGTATCGTCGAAAGACTGCCGGTCACCTGCCCCGGGGTTTGCGATGCAACCGACCCATAGTCCAGTACCGGTGGCATCCATCAGCAACTGGCGGTCTGTGCCGGCGCCGAAAATCATGCCGCATCCTGTCCGGTGACGGGACACCAACCGGATTGCATCAAGACAGAGTGCCTTGAAACGTTCAGGCAACTCATCGTCTGCCTGTCCCGTGGGCAACGGCTGTTCTTCCAGCGACATGAGCCGCAAAAACGGCCATCTCGACTTTTGAACCGTTGACCAGTGGATTTGCTCGAGTTCTGCATCCTTGCGCAATGCTGGCGTCTTGACCCCCCTTTCGAGAAACAGGTTCAGTTCCTCCCTTGAGGGATAAGACGGTGCGCATCCATGCCGGGACACGGCGAATGCACCGCAGGCGTTTGCCTGTTCAAGGGCTGTTGCCCAGCCCTTGCCGGTCAACCAGCCGTCAAGCAATCCTGCCATGAAGCCGTCGCCTGCGCCCAGAACGTTGAAGACCTCAACCGCAAATCCTCGTCCTGCCACTCCATCATCCAGGCTGTCCGGAATCCCGCCTTCAAAGGCTGATGCGCCCATCGGTCCGCGTTTGCAGACCAGTGTCGCCGCCGTCAATTGGCGGACTGCGCGCAGCGCTTCAATGGTATCCTGGCTGCCTCCGGCAATGTGAAACTCTTCCTCGGTACCGACTATCAGGTCAAACTTGTCCAAGACTGCCTGGAGAGTTTCCGTAACGCGTTCGGAAGCTATGTACCGGCTCTCTCCGGCGTCGTGACCGGCGAGGCCCCACAGGTTGGGGCGGTAGTCGATATCAAGAGCGGTCCGGATTCCGGCACGGCGGGCAATATCAAGCGCTTTCAATACTGCCGAGCATGTGTCGGGATGGGAAAGGTGCGTTCCGGTAGGGCAGACGCAGCGGGATGCCTTGATGAACTCCGGATCAATGTCCTCGACGGAAAGCGCCATGTCGGCACAATTCTCCCGATAGAAGATCAACGGGAAGTCCTGATCATTACGGATACCCAGGATGACAAGCGCGGTGAGACGTTCAGGGTCGGTTTTGACGCCCCGGACATCAACGCCCTCGCGTTCCAGCTGCTCTCGAATGAACCGCCCCATATGTTCATCGCCAACACGGGTAATGACCGCGCTTCGCAATCCCAATCTCGCAGCTCCGGCGGCGATATTGGTTGGAGAGCCGCCAATATATTTACGGAAGGACGCCATGTCCTCCAGCCGGCCGCCCACCTGGCTGCCATAGAGATCAACCGACGATCGGCCGATTGTTATCAGGTCAAGTTGCTTGGCCATGGCTGATCGCCTTTACGTCCAGAAACCTGTGCACTCGGTGGCGGCTGATTGTTGCGGGCATCGCTGAAATGCACACCGCATGCTGTCCTGTCAATGCGGGGCCGGATCGCGCAGAATGCGCAATCTTGAAACCAAACTGTCTTTGCTAAACTCGACCGGAGTCCGGCTGGATCTCGTTCAATGAACGGGACGGGGCACCCGGGCCGGAGATCAGGATGCAAGGTCAGCCGGTTCACTGAATGCACAGTCCGAGCGTCAGGGACCTTGCGCGAGAGTTGGACGGTTGTTTAGGCTCATGGAGACCGCTGGACCGGTGCCCCCTCGTTTGAATTGCCGGCTGGATGGTATTCCGGTACATCTGCCGCTTGAGTTGACCAGATCATTGCCGCAATAGCAGAACTGCCCAAGGAGAGTTGCCATGCCAGACTGGATCGATGCCTGTTCCACCAACGATATTGAAGCCGAGGATTTGATCAGATTCGACCATTCCGATGGCCGGACCTTCGCCATATACAGGTCTCCCGAGGATGAGTACTTTTGTACAGACGGTCTCTGCACCCACGAACTCGTGCACCTAGCTGACGGGTTGGTGATGGACAATCTGATCGAATGCCCGATGCACAATGGTGTGTTCGACTACAAGACAGGCAAGGCAAAGAGATCCCCTGCTTGCGATGACCTGGCCACTTATCCGACCAAGGTGCAAGACGGCCGCGTGTTGATCCAGGTCTGACCATCCAATGCTGCAGTACAAGTGCAAGGCGCCTGAAACGGAGATCTGGCCATGTCGGTGAATTCCTTCGGGCGGCTGTTCCGTTTCACAACCTGGGGCGAAAGCCACGGCCCGGCAATCGGTGCTACCGTCGACGGCTGCCCGCCTGGCATCCCGCTTGACGAGACGATGCTGCAATTCTGGCTGGACCGCCGCCGGCCGGGCCAGAACCGTTTCACGACACAGCGGCGAGAGCCCGACACGGTTGAAATCCTGTCTGGCGTGTTTGAAGGCCTGACGACAGGTACACCCATCCAGTTGATGATCAGGAACCAGGACCAGCGGTCCAAGGACTATTCGGAAATTGTCGACAAGTTCCGGCCCGGCCATGCCGACTTCACCTATCTGACCAAATACGGAATTCGCGATCATCGCGGCGGCGGGCGATCATCGGCGCGGGAAACAGCCTCCCGCGTTGCAGCTGGCGGCGTTGCCCGTGAAGTTCTCAAATCCCTTATGCCCGGAATAAGGATCACTGGTTACCTTACGCAGGTCGGCAAGTCGGCGATTGATCAGGAGAAGTTCTGCCTGGAGGAAATCGAGCGCAATCCCTTCTGGTCGCCCGACGCTGTGGCGGCGAAGGAGTGGGAGGCGTTGATAGACCGCACCCGCAAATCGGGGGACTCTCTTGGCGCGATCGTGGAATGCACTGCCAGCGGCGTTCCGGCCGGGCTTGGCGCTCCGGTCTATGGCAAGCTGGATGGAGATCTGGCAGCGGCCATGATGTCCATCAATGCCGTAAAAGCGGTGGAGATTGGCGCCGGCATGGCGGCGGCAGGATTGACCGGCAGTGAGAATGCCGACGAGATGTTCCCCGGCCCAGATGGCCCGGAGTTTTCATCCAACAATGCCGGCGGCATTCTCGGTGGTATTTCCAGCGGTCAGGATGTGGTTGTCCGTTTTGCGGTCAAGCCGACCTCTTCAATTCTCAAGCCGAGAAGGACCGTCAACAAGGCGGGCGAGGCAACAGAGATTGTGACCAAGGGCAGGCATGACCCCTGTGTCGGAATTCGCGCGGTGCCGGTTGCAGAGGCCATGATGGCTTGCGTACTTGCCGATCATATCCTGCTGGACAGGGGCCAGATCGGCTTGGCCCGGAACGCCGATTGATGCTTCATCCGGAGGTGTCGCCGGGGCCTGACTTCCCAAGACAACACCCGGTCTTTTTTGATTGACCAATCCTGAATTTGTCCAGTAACGGCGGCCGCATGCCTGTAGCTGACCGTACACAACCGACCGCCATCCATGCTACCGGCCTTGCCAAGCGGTTCGGGCCGGTACAAGCAGTTTCGCAAGTTGATTTGACCCTGGAGCGAGGCGACTCGCTGGGCCTTCTGGGCCCCAATGGCGCAGGTAAATCCACGACGCTCAAGTTGCTGATGGGGCTCCTGTCGCCTGACAGTGGCAGCGCTGTGGTTTTTGGGCACCCGGCTGGCAGCCCGCTGGCCCGTGCGCGTGTTGGCTCTACGCCTCAATCAGCAGGATTTCCCGATCAGCTGACGCCGCGCGAGCTCCTCGATTACACTGGAGTGCGCTATGGAATGCGCCCGGCAATGGACGATATTGTTTCCAGATTTGGCCTTGAATGCCTGATCGACCGCCGGGTTGCAGGGTTTTCCGGCGGCGAAGTCCGGCGTGTGGCGCTGGCGCTTGCCTTCGCCGGGGAGCCAGATCTTGTCTTTCTTGACGAACCGACGACCGGCCTTGATGCTCAAGCACGGCAGGAGTTTCATGCTTTCGCCCGGGATTATGTTGCCCAGGGAGGATCCCTGGTGCTGACGTCGCACTACTGGGATGAAGTTGAGGCCGTCTGCAAGACCATTGCCTTGATTGACAAGGGAGAGACCGTCCTTGCCGGAAATCTCGAAGACATCCGTTCCCGCACATCTGTCAATCGGATCAACTTTGTCTTGCCTGAGGAGGTCACACCGCCGGAGTGGCTGACCGCTACGCAGACAGGGCGATACTGGCATACGGAAAGCGCAGACAGCGACGCGGTGCTGCGCCGAATGGTCGCCGAGGGTATACCCTTCCAGCACCTCACCATAGAACAACTGACGCTCAAGGATCTGATTGAACGGATCCGCCAGGAGGAAATTCAAGCATGAACTCCCGGCTTCGAGCTGAATGCCAGCTGATCCTGCGCGTGCTGTTCCGTCAACCTGCCTTCTGGATTCCGACGGTCATTCTTCCTGCGATGCTCTATTCGTTCTTCGGTGCGCAGGCCGGAGGAGGACTCTGGGCGGCCAATGCGATGGCCTCGTTCTGCATATTCGCCGTACTCGGTGTCGGGTTTTTCCAGTTTGGGGTCGGCACTGCTCAGGACCGCGAAAGCCCTTTTGAGGCGTGGCAGCGCAGCCTGCCCGGCGGCATAACCCTGCAGTGGGTAGCCAGGATCATTGCTGCGTTGATTTTCGTTGCACTTGCCGTGTTGCTTGTCATCGTCGTCGCAATTCTTCTGAATGGCATTCAACTGGACACGCGGGCGTGGATGCGGCTGATATTTGTGTGCCTGATTTCGGTTATCCCCACGACTCTGATGGGAATTGCCTTGGGTTCCGTATGTTCAGCGCGCACTGCTGTTCCTTTGGCAACTCTGATCTATCTGCCGCTTGCGTATCTTGGAGGGTTGTGGCTGCCACCGATGGTGATGCCGCCGGTAATCAACGCGATTTCCGAGTGGGCACCAACCCGTGCAATGGGCGAACTTAGCTGGTCCGCCGTTAACGGCACTCCGTGGGCGTCCAGTCATGTCTTGCTATTGATTGCCTGGTCCGTGGCGGCCGCGGCTTTCGTCATCGTGGCGCAGTTGCGATTGCGGGTGATGGCCGAGAAATAGGTGGGCCTTGGGCCAACCTGTTGTTGCCGGCATCCAGACTGCGTCCTTCCATGTTCAGCGACAGGCCGTGCAGTTTCATTCGGCGGCTTGCCTGTGGTTGCACATGGTGGCTGAAGTGGAATTGCAGGCAGGTTTCTGCAAGCGGGCTCTCCCTTTCATGACATCGTGGCCTTCACTAACTGTGCAGTAGTGATCGCTTCGTTGTCCAACTGGGCACATTGCGGCAGCGGTCCCCATACCGCGTCCGAACACCACCCATTGCCTGCCGGACGAAGTTGGTTCAGGGTGCGGTGGTGTGCAGTTGATGCAGTCATTCATGGGGCATCTTCCTGGAACAGCCCTATTCCGAGTGACACTGAGAACTGCCGCGCAGCAGGCGGTTGTGGGGCCTCTTCGTCCCCGCAACAGGAGGGCCCGCCATGTGGATTGCCGGTCTGGAAAGCAACGGCGAGATATCCGGTGGAATTCAGATTCCGTGTGGCGGCATTCGGCATCTGAATGCACTGCAGCGAGGCCGGAACATCACTCCAGGCTTGGCTATGGGGGCCTGCAATAACTGGCCGGGTACAGCAACACTTGGACTTGATGGCGCCGTCTTCGCGTCGGCCGGTCATGCTGGCGGATCGGAATATCTGACTGGAAGGCCGAGCGAATGACTGCGGCCAAGGCTCTTGCGGAATTTGCCGTTTCGGCGAGCCCTGACCCGGCAATTTCAGAGATTGTCACCAATGCGGTGTCAGACTGCTTTGGTTGCATTCTCGCCGGAGTTGACAGCGAAGTGGCGCGCCGTGTGCGCACGGCTCTCTTGCCGCTGGGTTCAGGCGATGCACCGGTCTTTGGCGCGCCGGAAACACTGCCTCCCCCTTATGCCGCACTGGTCAATGCTGTCGCGGGCCATGCCTGGGATCTGGATGATTGGGAAGAACCTGGCAACACCCATCCATCCGTTGTGCTGTTGCCGTCCCTGTTGGCCGCGGCCCATCTGCGTCCGTCAAGTGGTGCAGAAATGCTGGCGTCCTATGCGGTGGGAGCGGAAATCATCATGCAGCTGGGAAAAGCGGTCTCGCTTGATCACTATTCCCGCGGATACCATTCGACGGCGACTCTTGGGACTATCGGGGCTGCGGGAGCGGTTGCCCGCTTGCTGGGGCTAACCCGGATACAGACGACGCATGCGCTCGCCCTGTCGGCATCCCAAGCGGCCGGTTACACGATGCAGTTTGGCACCAACGCGAAGCCGCTTCAGGTGGGTTTTGCCGCACGCACAGGTTTGGAAGCAGCACTTTTCGCAGCCCGCGGCGCTACAGGAAATCCGGGAGTGATTGATGACCCCCGAGGATTTGCCGGACTGATGGCTCCACACTCGCCGGAACGGCTTGCCAAACTGCCCTCGCGATTGGGATCCCCGTGGGCGCTTGCGGAATTCGGGTTGCTTCTCAAACCGTGGCCATCTTGCGGATATACGCATCGATTAATGACCGCTGCGCTGGAACTGCGATCAAGACTGGGTGGACAGACCCGCAAGATTGCCGCCATCGGCGCTTTCATGCCCGACTTTCATTATGCAATCCTGCCGTTTCACCACCCGGCAAACCGGAATGAGGCGCTGTTCTCGGCTCCGGCATGTATCGCACAGGCTCTTGTTGCGGGGCAGTTGACTCTTGAAGACAGCGCATCTGGGTTCTGGTACTCAAGAGAAGTCAATCGGCTGATAGGGCTTGCGGCAGTTGTGCCGGAACCCCCTCGGGACAGGCGATTGAATTTCGACCCGGGTCAGCCAGACCGATTGGTTATCAGGCTTGCAAGTGGGGAAGAGTTTGAGGCTCGCTGCGCCTATCCACTGGGAGCTCCACAAAATCCAATGAGCGCAAGTCAGCTCGCCGAGAAGTGGCAGTGGGCCACAGGGCGGCCAACGGGTTGTTTTGCCAAGGTCTTGGACTGGACAAGTGCGCCAGACATATCCGCTTTCTTCAGGGAAGTTTCGCAGTGACTGCATCACGACGCGGCGGTGGGCGGGAGGCCCGCAAGAGGTCTCGCAAGGGGGGCGCCGGCTCCGGTCCGACGCAAGCAATTTGGCCAGGGTTGTCCGGCGGCCTGTATCAGCCATTAGCGGCTTCCGAAGTCGAGATGATTGACCAGACCGCCAAGCGCATTCTGGAGGAAATCGGTGTCAAGGGCGCCACACCTTTCTGTATCGAAACAGTGTGCGCTGCAGGTGGGCAGTTGACGGACGATGGCCGTCTGCTGATGCCCGAACTTCTGGTGACCGGGGCACTGAAAGTTGCCGGGCGCGGCTTCAAGTTGCATGGGTTACGGCCTGAACACGATATCGATCCTTCAGGAACCAGGGTTCATCTCGGCACTTCTGGTGCCGCCGTGCACATCATCGACAGCGAGACTGGCCAGTTGAGGGACAGCACTTTGCAGGACCTCTTCGACATGGCGAGGCTGGCAGATGCGCTGCCAAACATTCACATGTTTCAACGCACTGTCGTTGCACGCGATCTGACCGACCCGCGGGAAATGGACCTCAATACCGCATATGCCTGCCTGAGGGGCACAGCCAAGCCCACCGGCACCTCCTTCGGATCTGCAGAGGTAATGGAGGAAGCAGTGGAGATGCTCGGCATAATCATGGGAGGGGCCGAGGCTCTGCGAGCGCGGCCTCCTCTATGTGTTTCGACATGCTTCATCGTTCCCCCGCTGACTTTCGCCGAAGAGGCGCTGGGAGTTATCGAATGCGCTGCCCGCCACGGAATCCCTCTCAAGCTGGTTTCCGCCGGTCAGGCCGGCGCTACCAGTCCTGCTCCCCTTGCGGGCGCAGTTGCCCAACAGACTGCCGAGGTGCTTGCCGGACTGGTTTACGTCAACCTGCTTAATCCTGGCCATCCTGCAACGTTCGGTGCCCTGCCATTTGTGAGCGACCTCCGAACCGGCGCCATGTCGGGTGGTTCCGCGGAACAGGGATTGCTGATGGCAGCCTGTGCCCAGATGGCGCAATTCCATGGCATTCCCTGTGCTGTCAGTGCCGGAATGACCGACAGCAAGATGCCTGATTTCCAGGCAGGCTACGAGAAAGGCTACACCGAGTTGCTGGCAGCGCTTGCCGGTGCCAACCTGATCTACGAAGCGGCGGGCATGTACGGGTCGTTGCTGGCATCATCCCTGGAGAGCTTTGTGCTTGATAACGACATGATCGGATCAATCTTGCGGGCCACGAGAGGCATTGAAGTCACAACCGATACGCTGTCGCTCGAAACCATCCGCGATGTCTGCATTGGAGGCCCGGGACATTTTCTTGGCGAGACGCAAACGTTGGGGCGAATGCAGACCGACTATTTCTATCCCGCTCTGGCTGACCGGCGGACCCCGCAGGAATGGGCCAGTTCAGTTGACAAGGATCTACTTGAGCGAGCCCGTGTCCGCACCCGCGACCTCCTCCGCGCTCCACCCCCGGATCATCTGCCAGTTGAGATTGATGCCCAAATCCGGTCACGATTTCCAATTCGGCTGGATGCCGGATGACCAAACCAGGACTCTGAGAACACATCGGATTCAGCATGACCGGCCTTGGTGCCCTCGACGGCATCGTTGCCCGGATGGCTTCAGCCTCCCGACCGCGAGTAGTTGGTGGCGTGTCAGGAAGAGCGGCATTGTCTGACTGAGCGCAACGATAACAGGTGCTCCTGTTGGCTTTCGCATGACTTTGAGCAACCAAACTGGCAGTAGCGATTTGCCGGCTGCATGCGTTGATGCTCGTCAACCGCAAGCCGCATTCGCCCGGGAACTCAAAACACGGTGCCGTCCCCTGGAACCTTACAACAGATTGCCGTGTGGTCGAAGATTCCTGTGATTGAATGCGATGACTCCGGGAAACCAGACGGAGTCGAAAGCTGACTGAGATTGGTGCATCCTGCTACCGATCCGTGATCCCGAACCGCCTCCAGGTGGCTTGTTGAAGCCTTGCCGGGGCAGGCGGCGCATGCGAACGCATTTTGGTATAATTCAAAATTGCATTTTGATTTATGTCAATCAATTGTCGATAAGTGCTTGTATGATAGAACGCGACATTGCTCCAATACTGACGAAGGCGTCACGGGTATGGCCGTCCATAACGCTCACCGGACCACGTCAGAGCGGAAAGACAACGCTTTGCCGCACTCTGTTTCCGCATCATCCGTATGCGACGCTGGACGATCCGGATGTGCGGATCTTTGCGGCCGAAGATCCTCGCGCATTTCTTGGACAGTTTCCCAAGGGCGCCGTTCTCGACGAGGCGCAGAGAGTTCCCGATCTTGCATCTTACCTGCAAGGTGTCATCGACACTGATCCTTCGCCAGGGCGTTGGATTCTTATCAGTTCCTGCAATCTTGCCCTGAGCCAAACAGTAAGCCAGTCGCTGGCAGGAAGGACGGCGGTGCATTGTCTCTTGCCCCTGAGCCGGGGTGAGATCATCCGGTTCCAGCAGCATCCGGTGAAGCTCGAAGAGGCCCTGTTCTCCGGCTCATATCCGCGGGTCTTTGACGCGGGACTCGATCCGGCCGACTGGTTTCGTTCATATGTCGCCACCTACGTCGATCGCGACATGCGCATGATAAGCAATGTCGAAGACGTGGCGGCGTTTCAGAGATTTGCTTCGCTATGCGCCGGACGGACCGCCCAATATCTCAACTACTCATCCCTGTCTCGAGACTGCGGAATTTCGCAACCGACCGCCAAGGCTTGGCTGGGAGTCCTTGAAGCGAGTTATCTCGTATTCCGCCTGCCGGCTTTCCTCTCGAACACACGCAAGCGGTTGAAGAAGACGCCAAAGCTGCATTTCCATGACAGTGGACTTGTCTGCTGGCTGCTTGGAATCCGCACACCCGAGCAGTTGCGTACGCACCCATTGCGAGGCTCGATTTTCGAGAGTTGGGTTGTATCGGAAATCATGAAGCGCCGTACAAGTCTGGGAGAGGTTGGCGGACTTTCATGCTACCGGGACCGAAATGATGCCGAGGTTGATCTTGTCATTGAACATTCGCCCGGCTTGACGCTGGTAGACGCCAAATCTGCCCGGACACCTTCGTCCAGCATGTTTGACGGATCCAGGCGAGTCCGCAGACAGCTTGAAGGATCAAAGGAGAACTGTCCCGTTGTTGTGGTCTATGGCGGCGACCAGATCCAGAGCCGCGGCCTTGACTGCCTCCTGCCGTGGGGCATGCTTCATGAGTATGATTTCCGAAAGCCAACCGTCGCAATTCGGTCCAACGGATAGCCAAACGTTGGCGCCCTCTTGCTCGCGGCTGTACGGACAGCGGGTCGCGGAAACTGGCCTATTCTGTGTGGACTCCAGCATGCGATTGGCCGGGTACATATCCGGCCGGTCCAGGGGACCGGATGTCCTCTCAAGACCCGCAAAACGGTACGGCAGCAGTCGAAAACTGTCACCACCTGCTGCAACATGCCACTTGGGAATGCTCAAGCAGGCGTCAATTCCATTCGTTTGAAACCCGGACAGTTTTCGGTTCCAGGGAACGCAATTGAAGCCCTCTCATCTCGTCAGGTTGCGAGGACACGGCATTCTGCATCTGCGATGCAAACAGCGACCATTCATGTGTTGTTCTGAACCAGAGTCCAACTTGCTCATAGCCGAATTGACCGGGCCTCGGCTGAGCTTTGGCGAGCGGCATCCAAAACGGCGATCGTGCGCGCGCCTTGCTCAGCAGTGACTGGTGGCGGAGTCCCATTACGGACTGCACTTGCAAAGGCTTCGTAATAGTCGTGGTAGCGGCCCTGTTCGGATGGGATGACCCTGACACCTGCGGCCGTTCGAAGTTTGCCCCAATTGGTTTCGGGTTCATAGCCCCAGGAATCCAGGTCATCCACGGGGCGCTTGCCTGCGAATATGTCCTGGGCCTGGATGTCGATGGACTTGGACACGTAGCTGCCAAGTTCCCCAATTGTGCGCAGTTCCCGGTCGTCAATGAAATTCAGCTTGCAGGCGGACAAGTGGCTGTGAGCACCACTTTCGTGCCTCAGTGCAATGGTAAAACTCGCATCGGTTGGTCCTTCTGGCAAGTCAATGAGATCAAGTTGCGCATCGACGCTTGTTACTGGGCCCAGGAGGTAGATCATCTGGTCCACCACATGGCTGCCAAGGTCGCGCAAGAGGCCTCCGGACGGCCCGGCCTCAAGTGTCTGAGGGCTGTCCTGGTCCATGCGGCTCTCAATTCGCCAGATTTTTCCGAGGCAACCATCATCCATGACTTTCTTGAGCGTCTGGAGATCGGCGTCGTATCGGCGGTTCTGGTACACGCCCAGAATGACGTTCTTCGCCTTTGCCGCTGCGTCCAGTTCCATTGCTCCTTCGAAGCTCGGCGCGAACGGTTTGTCGGCTATGACATGCAATCCTGCCGAAGTCGCCTCCAGTACCAACTCCCGCCGGGTCTGTGGAGGCGTGGTGATGGTAACGGCTTCGCAGACTCCTGCCCCAATCATCGCGGTCAGGCTTGGAAATATGGGAGTATCGGGCCAGTCTGCGCGGGCTTTCGCTATCGTTCTCTCTGCACGGGCGACTATTCCTGCCAGAGAGCATCCTTTCGCAGCCGCAATGAAGGGAGTATGGAAGTGCTGCCCCCCGGTACCGTAACCGACTACACCAATCTGAAGCATCAGTTCGACACCTTGGTCATGAAAGCCTCAAATTCGTCGTCACGGATCTCAACGATGTGCTCGGCCTGAGGGTAGCCGCCAGAATCGACATCCGCCTTGAATTCCCTGAATGCCTCAATGCGTTCCTGTTGCAGACGATCAAGTTCGGGCTTGAAGTTGCGATAGACTTTGCCGTGGCGGGGTTTGTGATTCAAACCATAGCCGCACACATCCTCAGTGAAGAGGTACTGAGCGTCAGCAAACTTGCCGGCACCCATGCCAAGCATGACCAGTGAGGAGTTTTCGGTCAGAAATCTCGCAATCCGGTCGGGGACAACCTCAAGCTCGGCGCCGAAAACACCGATTTCCTCGAGTTTCCGGGTTTGCCTCCACAGAGCCAGCGCTTCATCCGCTGTCTTGCCTACTGCACGCCAGCCCGTCCAGGTGATGTAACTTGGGACAAGCCCAATGTGGCCAACGACCGGGACATGATTGTCGCAGAGTACCTTCTGAATGTCATAGGAAGCTGCACAATAGTATGCGTCGCCTCCAAGTCCGGCGTAATGAAAGGCAGCGCGCAGGTAGTCTTCCGTTGTTGCGATTGGGCGCCCTTGGAATTGACCCCAGCCACCATAGGGCAAGCCGACCTGTACGAAGCAATCACCCGCGGCCTCTCGCATAACTGCGTCAAAGAAACGGCCTTCGATTGACAGCATGTGGATGCCCGCTGCACTGGCTGCAGCAGCTTCTTCAGGTGTTGTCACATAGAGCATAGAGATCTTCTCTCCGCGCTTCTTCATTGCGCGGATGTCCTCGACATGCGGCCTGTTGTGATACATTTCCAATCTCTCCTCGTTCAATTAGCGGTTGTAGAGCGCGGGTCTGCCGAAGGTGCTGAGCCCGGCAAGGTAACAATCTGATTGATCCTATGGCTGTTCAGGCCCGGTTCATTTTGTGAGCGGTTCATTTCACCCAGCGCAAGAGTGGCAGTCACCATGGCCTCATGTAGTCAGTTAAGGATCCATCGCCATGGGGTGGAAGACCGAGGTTCACCAGAGCCCATCAAGCAGTCGAGCTGCCCGCCGCCACTTCGTCTGTGACCATGAAGGCAGTGTTTCCCTGTTCAACTGAGTACCTGTTCATTCGGATTTGCCACCTGCCGTCCCTCGCAAAGTCCTGCACTGGCTACAGCCAGTTCGGTCAATGGTATGCAGGCATCGGCGTGTCGTCTTCGAACCCGTCCGGGTTGGCCTCAAGCTGGGCCTCAAGCGATGCCATGTTCTCGCCCCCTGCCATCAAGTCGGTAATCTCCTCGCGTGACTTTTCGCCCCTCTGGAAGTCGGCTGCGATGAATCCGCGGATCAAGATGGCAAAGTGGTCGCCGACTGCGAGTGCGTGCATGACCTGGTGCGTGATGAAGATCACGGCCAGTCCGCGGCGTTTTGCTTCATTTACGATGCGCAGGACGTGAGCAGCTTGCTTGACACCCAGAGCCGCAGTTGGCTCGTCCAGGATCAGGACACGCGCACCGAAATACACAGCCCGTGCGATGGCAAGCGATTGCCGTTCACCACCAGACATCCCTCCAACCAGACGGTCACCATCATCAATTCGGGTGATCCCGAAGTTCTGGATTTCGCGAACGGCAATTTCATTGGCTCTCTTGCGGTCATAGATCTTGAATGGTCCCCATCCCCTGGTCGGCTCGACACCCGCAAAAAAGTTGCGGCCGATGGACATCAATGGATAGGTGCCGCCGAACTGGTGCACAGTCGCTATCCCCATGTCCTGTGCATCCTTCGGCCGGGTGAAATTCACCGGCTTGCCATCCATGAACATCTCACCGCTGGTTGGTTGGTGTACACCAGCGAGTGTCTTGATCAGCGTTGACTTGCCGGCGCCGTTGTCACCCAAAAGGCAGAGAGTCTCGCCTTCATGCACCTTCAGGCTGATCTGATGGAGGACATCGATTGGACCAAAGCTCTTGTCCACATTGCGCATTTCAAGGACGGGAGTTGTGGCAGGCATGCTGCGGTCCTCAACTTCTCTTCGTGGTAGACATTGACGTGGCCACATTGCGGAATGTGCCATTCATCAAGACTGCGATCAGCAGCATTACGCCGATGATGAGGTTTGACAGGTTACGATCGAAACTCGTGAAATTGATGCCTTGCTGAACAATCGCCAGCGTGGCGGTTCCAAATGCGATACCCAGCACATTGCCAAAGCCACCGGTCAACAGGACACCGCCGACAACTACGGCGATGATGGTGTTAAAGATCATGGTGAACTGCGTTGTCGTGCTGGCAGAGTTCGACAGGACTGTTTCGGCCATGCCAACCAGCGCAGCGGACATGGCGGTCATCATGAACAGAACGATCTTCAGGCGGTTGATTGGGATGCCGGCATTGCGAGCGCTTTCCTGATCACCTCCCAATGCGAAGATCCAGTTTCCCCATGGCGAGATGTGAAGGACGAAGTAGCATGCCGCAATCATCGCCAACCAGATGAAGACCGAGCTTTGGAGGCCTTGCCAGATCGTGATTGCGCCTTCTCCGCTTCCGATCCTGAATACGTGATATGTGCCAAGAACGAACTCGGATACCGCGTCCGTATGGGTATCGCGCAGCCCAAGCTGGGTGGTGTCGGTCAGGAAGATGGACAAAAACAGGGTTAGACCTGCAACTGCGAACAGCGTCGCCAAGGTCACGATAAGGGAAGGCACGCTTGTCCTGGTAACCAGCATTCCGTTGATCCAGCCGATACCCCCGGCGACTGCAAATGTAATGAGGATGCCAACCCAGATATTCAGGCCATAAAACCCGACCGCAATCGCCAGAACGATCTTCGATGCCGGAACCATGGCTCCGACCGAAATATCCAGTTCTCCCGCTATCATCAGAAATCCGATCGGGATTGCGATGATGCCGACAGTCGACGCAAAATTGAGCCAGCTGGCGGCGCCGAGCGGGCTGAGAAAGTTCCGGTCCCAGCCAAAGTAGCTGAAAAACAGGAATATGATGGCAAGCGCTGCGAAGGCGCCCATTTCGGGGCGGCGCAACATGTCCAGCAAGCTGGAGCGACGTGTGCCGGAAGCCTCTGCCTGATCTTGGTCTATATCAGTCATCGCATTCGGCCCCGCCAGATTTGCTCACCAAGGAACGCCCCGGCCGGACAAGCCAGCCGGGACGATGCACATATTAGCGAGCGCCAAGCGCGACACCAGCCAGTGCGCTTTCGATGTTTGAAGCATCGACGATGGCCGGGCCGGTCAGAACCGGATCGGTTGCGATTTCGGTGCCGAACTTCAGGTGCGCAAACAGCATTGAGGTAGCCAGAAAGCCCTGCAGGTATGGCTGCTGGTCGATCGCCATCGTCTGCGTGCCTGCCTGGATCCGCTCAAGGACAGCCGGGCTCATGTCGAACGTGCCGACCATCTGGCTTCCGCCAATCTGGCCGACGGCGTTGGTTGAAGCATCCGATGCCCAGGCGGCGAGGTTGATGACAGCATCAATGGACTGGTCGCCGATCAATTCTGCCTTGATCGCCTCGGCAGTGCCGGTGACATCGCCATCAAGATTGGCCGGAACGCGCAGCACGGTGACCTTTGCACCATGCGCAGCGGCGCCATCAGTCACGCCTTCGCAGCGGGTTTCGAGGTTGATCGCGCCGGGAACTTGTATGTGGCACAGAATGTGCTTTGCACCCATTTCGGCCATGTATTCGCCGCCGGCAACGCCAGCCACATATTCGTCAGACCCGAAATAGTTGATGGAACCCAGTTCGTCCTTGACGCTCTGGCCGGCATTGTACTGCATGATCACGATCCCTTGCGAGGCGGCAGCCTGCAACGCCGGCACCTGCGCTTCCGGAACCCAGACCGGAATGGCGATGCCATCCACGCCCTGTGCAACCGCCTGGTTGATCAGGGTTACAAGGTCAGGTCCGAAATTGTCGTAGTTGGGGACCCGCAGGTAATTCACACTGCCGCCGTTTGCTTCGACCATGAGAGTGGCGTCATCTACGCCCTTCTTGATCAGATTGAAGAAGCCGTCCTCGATCGAACCTGCGATCACGGCAATATCCTGAGCGTATGCGCCCGTGGACAGAGAGACAGCGGTTACGGCCGCTGCGATGGTTCTGGTCAGTTTCATGTCGATTCTCCTTTCCTCAATTTGTCCCGTTCATCAGACGGGTCGACATTTCTTTGGCCTCATGGAGGGGCACCAAGCGAGTGTGCGCCCCACAGGCCACCTTTGCGGGCTTGGATTGTCGCCGGATCGCGCAATCAGCCAATCGCTGCGAAGCCACGCTCGCGAAGATGTCTCCGGTGATCATCGGCACCACCGTCACAAGGTTTCTTGCCTTGGCAAGGACGGTTCCGGCGGTTGTATCATTCCCGTTTCTCCTCCCGGGTGGTGCATCCGCAGGGCTTTTGATTGATTCCAAATGCGGCCATTATCTCGCAGGTGCAGGGACGGTCTGATCGGCCCTGCTGAGGCCCTTCTTTTTTCGGAAACGCGTCTTCATTCGCTCGTCAGCTTCTTTGGAGCCGTCGTGCCAGGATCCAAACCACTTATCGAGCGGAACAATTCCGTCCGCGCCGTAGTTCACTTCAAAGTACTTGTGGTGCAGGTAGTGTGCGTAAGCGTGGCTATCGATTGCGCGTTCGTCGGTTACTTCGAGTTTCTCGAAACCGATATGTCCGTTCAGCGCCCCGTAGCCGACAACATGCATGTTGAACATCATGGCTACAGGATTTGAGGGCAATACAAGGTGCCACAGCACTTCCCCGAAATACAGCGCATGCTCAACCGGGTGCATCGAAAGCGATGACCAGGGCGACGGGTTGATGGAATTATGGTGCACGGAATGGATGTGCTTGTAGAGGAACGGCGTATGGATGAGCCGATGGATGCAGAAGAAGTGTATCTCGTGAATTGCCGGAACCAGCAGGACGAGTATCGCCAGCCAAATCCAGCTGTCCTGCCACTCGACCCACCCGAAGACATGGAAGCCGTTGCCGTAGCACCACAGAACCAGGATCTGGACCGCGGTCCAGACCGGGATGCCGAACAGGAACGACCGTAGAAAGTTGTCCAGGTTTTGGGATTTGAACCAGAAGACATCTGATGGGTTTTCGGCCGGAAACTTGTGGTTGTAGCGAAACCGCGTGCCCTGCCTGCGTTTGAAGTAGTAGACGAATTCGATCCCGCCATAGAGCAGGAAGATGCCGGCCATATTGGCAAGCAGCAGGAACAGCATCCAGTCCCAGGAGAGGGTCGAAAGCGTTGTGCGATCGGGAATAACGAACCAGAGATACAGGAATGCGGTCGCCATGTGGAACGCGTTCCACGGCCATATGAGGTCGACCAGAAACCGGCCCATCCTTGGCCAATTGCCCGTCCAATATGGAGCGATTTCCAAAGGTGCGTTTGGTGACCAGTTCCCGCGCTTGTCCCGATTGCCGAATTGCAGGTCGTCCATGCTCCGTTTCCTCCCATCCTGCCATGGTGATTCTCTGGCAAGATCCAGCTACGAGCCTTGACGAAACAGTCTGGAACAAGTCAATGTCGTTCATCTCATTCCGTATCAAGCAGGGCACGAAATGAGAGGAAATGATGTGATGTTCCGGTGAAGGTGCGTCAGTGTAGTTCCAGAGCAGTATGGGACCGGTGGCTATGCGTTGGACTTCAAGCCAGCCTCGCCGTTGGGAGGGAACCGCCGGAGTAGGGAAACACTTCGAGTCCCAAACGGTTTGGAATAGTTGCGTTCTACGGAGTTTGCCGGAAAGACTCAGACCCGGTCATTTCCTGCTCCAGGCCACTCCGCTTGAACCACGGTTGCAACCACTCAAGCAGGTCGCGCTGGACCCACTCCCTATTGGTGACAGCTGGATCTGCCATTATCGAAGGAAGTGTCTCTCACGGCGTGGCCAGACGCCGTCATGGGCCAGTGCATTTGCCTCAGCCCCCCCCAGTGCCCCTTCATGAGAGACAGCCGGGCTCCTGAAAAACAGATGCGGATTTGCTGAGCGGCCGGGTGATGGTTGCACCCGAATGGTGATGATCTGAAAGGGCCCCAAATCCAGGGCCAGTTGCCTCCCATCCAGATTGCATTGCTCGATTTCATTTTCGTGGAGGTCGGTCACATGCACGGCGTGCATATCGTGCGGAAAGGTCAGGACCGGGGTGCTCTTGATCCCTTCGGACTCATAGAGTCTCAGAATATGTCCATTGCCGGTCTCGGGCGGCTTTACAGTCTCAACCAGAATGTTGGGCAGGTCAATTGCGACAGGAGGCACAATCTCGCCAAGCCCTGGCGCCACTACAACCGGATGGTTCATTGCCTCTGCCTCGGCACGGATACCTGTAAATCCTGCACCCTCCTGGCCCATGATCGAATAGGTGAATTCATGCCGGCACCGGTCCGAGTCCGGATCAGGCCAGGTTGCCGATTTCAGAAGCGTGAGGCGCAAGACATTGCCGCGTGCATCATGGCCGTACTTGCAGTCATCCAGCAAGGCGACGGCATAGTTGCCGTCATGGACTGCCATCCACTTGTGAGCGCATACCTCAAACTTGCTGGCTTCCTGCCGGGTGTTGCGAGTGGTCGGCCGGTCGATCTTTCCCCACTGCTGTCCGCAGGCCGCCTTGGGGGAGTATACCGAGACCGGGAATGCCGCCTTGAGCAGCACATGGCGTTCCTTCCAGTCGATCACCGTGAAGAAATCGAGCCGAGGTGAACGGTCTGTCAGGCGTACATGTTGAACCAGACGGCTGTTCCGGTAACTTCGTGTGATCTTCAACTCAACGCGCAGCGGCCCGGTTTCGGTGATCTCGAGTGAGTCAATCCCGGAAATCTCTTCGGATCGGTCCTCGAAAAACGGATCGATGTCCCAGGCATCCCACGAGAGCGGACGGTCCTCGAATGCCCAAAGCTGATTGCCGCGTTCTCCTTCCGCAAGCAATTCGCGCCCAGCATCGATGTCAGTCAACTTCTCCAAGCCTCCCTCCGGGCTGAATTCAGCCCGAAGCCAGCGGTTTTGCATTACAATGCGGCCATCCTGCCGCTGGATCGACAATTCTCCCGGGGGAGTTCCGTCTGCCAGTTTTGCTCCTCCGTAGCCTGGCAGTGGAGGCAGTCCCACCAATGTGCCCTCTTCTGTTTCCTGCGAGACTGCGTCATCTGGTGCCGGGCCTTCTATCAATGCGACGCAATGGCGCGGCGTCGGACCAGGGTTCAACACGCCGATTTCACCCGGGCCGAGCTTTGCAAGAGCCGCACTCTCGAATTCGGCACAGATATCGAAGATTTCTGCAAAGTCATGGCGCGCCTGATCCATGACATCGGCAATGCAGCTCCCCGTCAGGATGTCATGAAACTGGTTGAGACAAAGGATTTGCCATGCCTCGTTGAGCCGCCCCGGCATGGTACCGGCGCCACTCAGGACGCAAAGCAGTTCAGCCCGGTGCAAGGCGGCCTCCGCCAAACGGTTGGCCCGCTTGATCCAGCCCTGGCTTGTCAGGACGCCGCGGTGCCCCTCAACATAGATTTCGTCGTTGATGACCGGGAGATCGTCGGCAATTTCTTCTACGGCCTTGAGCAGTTCCGACACCCGGCCCATTCGAAGACGAGGCATGGATGGCATGCAGCCAAACGCTTCTGCCCTCTTGATCAGTTCCTCGGTCGGGCCGCCACCGCCGTCACCGAAACCAAAGCAGATCGGAAGTGGCTGCAACCTGGTGTCGATTGCGTTTGTAAACGTCCCCTTGACCTCAATCCCGCTGAGATCGGACTTGTAATTTGTCGGGAAGGGCAGGTGATCAACTTCCCTGGGTGTGGTCAGGACATGCACCGGCACGCGGCTGCCATCCATGCCTTGCCACTGGAATGTCGAGGCAGGCAACCTGTTATGCTGGTTCCAGTTCGGCTTGTTCGTGACCATCATTTCGAGGCCTGAGAGCTTCATCAATTGCGGCAGGCACCAGCAGAAGCCAAAGGTGTCCGGAAGCCAGAGTACAGGGGTCTCCGCTCCGGAGCCGAACCTGTCGGCAAACCAGCGGCGGCCCAACATGATCTGACGGACCAACGCCTCGCCCCCGGGCAAGTTGCAGTCGGCTTCCACCCACATTCCACCGACAGGTTCCCAACGTCCTTCGTCGACATGCGACCGGAGCCGGGTGAAGATGTCCGGATGGTCCTCCTCGGCCATTGCATAAGTCGCCGGCTGCGAATGGCTGAAGCAGAACTCCGGATGACGATCCATCAGGCCGAGAACATTCGACATGGTCCTGGCGCATTTGCGGCGTGTTTCCGCAACGCTCCAGAGATAGCCTATGTCCATGTGCGCGTGCCCAATTCCAAGCAGTTCGGCATCCAGTGGTGCCCCCGCCTGTCCGAGTCCGGTCTGCAGGCATTCAAGCGCGTCTGCAGCACTCGCATGCATGGCCTGTCCGATAGGGTCCCTCGTATCAAGCACCAGGAAGGCCTGGTCCAGGACATCAAGGATCCTGCTGCGCTCAGTTCCTCCGGTGTCGAGCAGTTGGGCGGTCTCGAGTGCGCATTCAGCAAGAATAAGAAACGACTCCAACTCTGGATTGGTCTCCACCGTATAACAGTTGCACATCTGGAGCTGTTTCGTTGAGCCAAAGTCCGGCGGATAGTCCGACCAGCCCGACCAGCCTTCAAGAACAAGTTCATGCAGCCCTTCAGTTGCCGGCCCGAGCAGGATGGCATGATGATGCCGGTCGACGGAGCCCAGAGGTTTTCCGTCAACCATGACAAGGGCTTCCGGGTGGTTGAACACATCACCGATATCGCCAAGAGGCAGACAAAGTGCAGGATGCAGCCAGTCGTGGGGAATTTCGAACTGGCTCAGGAGCCGGAACCGGAAGTTGACACCGCCCCAGTAGCTCCCGGGCGCGATTTCGGGCAGTGCATCAAGGTCGAATGATCCGGCGGAGTTCGGGGTTTGGCTGTCTGGATCGTCGAGGCGGAAAGCCCTCAGTTCCTTCTGTTGGACAAAGCGGTGTCTTCGAACGAGCTTTATTCTGGAGCCAATCTTCTCGGCAGTGAACCTGAACTCGTGATCCATCAGGAGGCGGGTTCGAACAGGACACACGCGGCCTTGTGTCCATCCGGCCCGACGCTGTGCAGTGGAGGGCGGGCAGATCTGCATTTGCCGACTGCATGAGGACAACGGGGAGCAAACCGGCAACCTGTCGCCTTGGCCAGGCGCCCCTCCTCTTCAGCGGGCAATTCGATTTCGCCCTGCCAGCGTTGGTTTGGATCAGGCCTCGGGACGGAATCGACAAGCAACCGCACATAGGGATGCTTCGGATTTGAAATGACTTCTGCCGCTTCTCCTGTCTCGACAACGCTGCCCTGGTACAACATCACAATCCGGTCGCCGACCTGGTAGGCGGTGGACAGGTCATGAGTGACATAGAGGAAGCTGATTCCGTTCTCGTCCCGGAGTTTGATCATGACATCAAGGATCGCCGCCCGCAGTGAGGCATCCACCATGCTGACCGGCTCGTCGGCGACGATCAGCTTCGGCCTGACAAGGCACGCGCGTGCGATCATGACCCGTTGGCGTTGACCACCAGAGAGTTGATGCGGGTATTTCCGCAGGATGTCGCTGCCTTCGAGCCCGACCGCATTCAGGACATCCTCGATCATCGCATCCGCCTGTTCCTTGCCGGATGCCAGATGGAAGTTCCTGACAACGGTTTCGAAGACATGCTGAACCCTGTAGAACGGATTGTAACTGCCAAACGGATCCTGAAAGACGGCTTGGACATTACGATGGTGGTCGCGCAGTTGCTTCCGGCCAGCCATACCGACATCGAGGCCGTCGAAGAGTATGCTGCCCGAACTGGGTTTCTCGAATCCAAGCACCAGGTTGGCAAGCGTCGACTTGCCGGAACCGCTCTCACCGGCGATCGTGATGATCTCGGGCCGCTCGCGGCTGATGGCAAGATCGAAATCCTGCAAGGCAACCAGTCCGGATCCGCTCTTGCCGTAGATCTTCGTGAGGTTGTGGATTTCCAGCAAGGCGTCAGACAAGGCGGCCTTCCAATTCTTCGGCGCGGTGGCACGCAGCATGCACGCCAGGGGCGATTTCGCGCATGGTCTGCGGCTGCTTGCAGAGATTGTCGGCGAATGGACACCGCAACCGGAAGATGCACCCTTCCGGGGGGTTGCGGGGATCATGCGTGATTCCGCCAGCAATTCGAAGCGGCGCCCGCCCGGTCAGGTTGAGGACGCTGCCGACCAAGATTCCGGAATAAGGGTGCACTGGCCGGGCAAACATCTCGTGGACCGGAGCGACCTCGACCAGTTTCCCGGAATACATGACCGCTACGCGGTCCACCATCTGTGCCATCAGGCCCATGTCGTGACCGATCATGATCATTGACACTCCGAGCTGATCGCGGACCCGCGCCAGTGTCTGCGCAACAACGCGTTGCACCACGACATCGAGCGCGCTCGTTGCCTCGTCTGCAATTACCACCGCAGGATTCAATGCGACGGCCATGGCAATGCACACGCGCTGTTTCATGCCGCCGGAAAGTTCATGCGGATACAGGCTGTAGGACCTTGCCGGCAGGCCAACCATCCTGAACAGGTCCAGAATGCGCTCGCGCAACTCTGCCTTGTTCTGCCGCCCCTCATGAGTCTCGATGACATCGGCAATCTGGGCGTGAACCTTCATGGTCGGATTCAGCGAGTTCATGGCCCCTTGCGGAATGAGCGACAGTTCGCTCCAACGCCGCCGCCGCATTTCCTCTTCAGGAAGCTCAAGCAGGTCGGTTCCGTCCAGCAGGACGCGTCCCCCGGCCACGCGCCCGGGAGAGGGCACCATCCGGAGAACGCCGGAAATCGCGGATGTCTTTCCGGATCCGCTTTCGCCCACGAGTCCGAGTGTCTCTCCCTGCTTGAGGTCAAACGAGACATCGTCGACCGCCAGAATGTCGCCGGTCGGCGTTGCGTAGTGGACCTTGAGTCCATCAACCTCCAGGATGTTGCCGGTCACGCTTTCCTCAACCGTGGATTTGAAACCTCGTCGAGCCCGAGGTTGATCAGAAGGAGGCCGACAAACATCAGCGCGAGCAGCACTGTGGGAATGCCCCACCACCACCACAGGTTCTGGATCAGCGCTCCAGCGTTGATCGCCTCATAGATGGCGCGGCCAAGTGTGGGTATGCGCTGCGGCCCGAGCCCCAACACCTCAAGGCCCACGGCCGTGACGATCGAAGTTGTTACATTGGCGATGAAGGACCCAAACAGATAGGGCACGAGATTGGGCAGCATCTCCCTGAACATGATGTCGGCGGTCGATGCGCCCGAAATCTGTGCCATACGGACATATCCGGAGGTTCGCATCGAAAGAACCTGGGCCCTGATGAGGCGGGTGGGCGACTGCCAGACGAAGGCTGCGATCAGCAGTGCCATCATCGTCAGGGAGACATCACCATAGGCTGATTGGAAGACCACGAGTATCAACAGCGGCGGGATGGTAATCATGACATCCGAGATCACACGGATGAAGTCGTCAGTCCGTCCGCCAACGAAACCCGCCGTAAAGCCGAGCACGATCCCCAGGCTCATCCCTATGCAGGAAGCCAGGAGTCCGACCAGGAGCGAATTGGGGGCGCCGATTATCACAAGCGCCAATACGTCCCGGCCAGCCCCATCGGTTCCGAGCGGAAAGTCCCAGACCCCGGTTTGCTGGCGGAGGTTCTCGAACCCGACTGGAGGCAGCTTCAGCGGTGCCGATCCGGTATAGACCAGTTCAGGGTCCCAGAGGATGCGGCCGGCGATGCCGAGCACAACAAATGCAAGCAGCATCCCGACACCCCAATAGAGCTTCGGGTTTCGCCAGGGATTGTCAAACCGCTTCATGCGGCGGGACTGTTTCATGCTGATCCCGGCAGAACCCATTTCGCTAGCCTTCATGCCGGATTCTCGGATCGATCAAAGGGTAGATCAGATCGACGAGAAAGACGGAAAGAGCAGTCATCAGAATGATGATGAAGCTTGATCCCTGTATGACGGGGAAATCCTGATCAAGAATGGCGTCATAGATCAACTTGCCCATGCCGTTATAGGCGAAGATGCGCTCTACGAGGATCTGGCCTGCGACGAGCAGTCCTATTTTCAGTGCGAACGCTGTAACCTGTGGAAGCACCGCGTTGCGGATCATGTACCGGTAGAGGATGTAGCGTGGCCGCAGGCCCTTTGCCTGGGCCAGTTGCGTGTAATCCTCACCCTGGACAGTGATCATGAGGCCGCGCATGCCCAGAGCCCAGAATCCGAATGTGACGACCACAATTGACAGGGCAGGCAGAAACCCATGATGCACCACTGAAATCACGAAATCCCAGTCCCAGGCCGGCGTAACCGTCAGGCCGTAACTGCCTGTCAGCGGAAACCATCTGAGTTTTGCTGCAAACACATACATGAGCAGCAGCCCCGACAATATCGGGGGTATGGAGGTCATGATCATGGCGACCGGAATGGCGACGCGCACCAGCCGCGGTGAGCGGTCCCAGATCATCAACGCACCGAGTGCGTTTCCGATGAAGAATGTGATCACGACCGAGAAAATCATCAGGCCAAGGGTCCAGGGCAGAGCCTTGGAGATCAACAACGAAACCGGCGTCGGGAATGTGGCGGTAGACAGGCCGAAGTCCAGCCGCATGACGTTGCCGATGTATTTGAAGTACTGGATGTACAGCGGATCGTTAAGTCCAAACCGTTCCTTGAAATTGGCGAGGATTTCTTCGGAATTCTCGACGGTGCCGCCACCTGCGGCCATCCGGCTGAGCATGATATCGGCCGGATCAACTGGTGAAAGCCGCGGTATGATCCAGATCAGCGTTGCCGCGATCCACACAGTCAGCAAAAGCGTTATCAGCCGGTTGACGAGGTATGATTTCGGGATCGTCATGTCCGATGCCGGATTATGGGAATGATGCGCAAGGCCAACTGTATTCCCCTGCGCAGGTGGCCGGACGGAACCAATTGGCCCGTCCGGCGCGAATGGCGTCAGTTCGCCTTTTGCAGGTTGTGGATGATCCGGTGAGCGGAGTTCCACCAGTGCCACGGCTCAGCGTAGAAGTTGTCCGCAGTGGGCCAACCCGTCCAGTAGGTCGTATTGAACGGAAGCAGTTTTGCGGACTGGACCAATGGGATGAATGGCACCTCATCGGCAATATACGCATAGGCTTCGACAACCAGTTCCGGTACAGCCGGATCGGAGGGAAGCAATCCGCTCATGCGGTCCACGATTTCCGTGTATGCCTTGGTCCCTTCCGTGTTCCAGCGGGCGGTATTGTTGAAGCCCGGCGAGCGTTCCCCTACAGGCACGACGTCCCGATGGTTGTAGCGGTTCATCGAAGTCCATGGTTCGTAGATCGAACCACAGGACAGCCATGAGTAGGTTACCTCGTAGCGTCCGAAAGGCAGGATCTCGCCCCAGAACACCCCATTCTCGACAGGGACCGGCCTGGCCTGAATGCCGGCGCGGTTCAGCTGTTCGACCACAACATCGATCGTGCGCGTGTATTCGGTCGAAGCCGAGTTCACATGGATCGCCACCTCGAGTGTCTGGCCGTCCTTGGCGTAGTAGCCATCATCGCCCATGGCATAGCCATTGGCCTCAATAAGGGCCTGAGCGCCTGCAACGTCTGCCCGGTCCGGGAGGCCGTAACCGGCTGCAACCACAGCATCAATGTATGGCCTCATGGTCTGATACTGGAGGAACATCGTTTCCGAGGCGACGGTTGTTCCCTCGTAGGCGATGTCCACAATCTGCTTACGATCGATGATCATCGACAAGGCGCGCCTCATCTCCACGTTATCCCATGGCGGAACCGTGGTGTTGATCTCCAGCTGGCGCCCGCAGATGTCCGGCCGCGAAAACGGCAGGCCATCATGCCAGGTGATGACGTTCGGGTTCTGGGCTGCAATCGCCTCGAATGTTCCCAAGGTAACGGTTTGCCCGGCATCAAGCTGGTTGGTTGCGCTCAACTGTGCCCTGCTTTCCTCACCGCCGGACTCAAGCCAGATCAGCCTCTTCGGTTCGGGAAGTTCCTGAAAGCCCGTCTTGGCGCCCCAGTAATCGTCGTTGCGGTCCCAAACCATTCGGTTCGTTGCGCCCGACGTGTAGGTATAGGGTCCGGTGCCGATGGGTGGGTAGAACGTAAACGTTGCCGGATCCTCTGCCTGACTCCAGATGTGCTCGGGCATGATCAGCATGGATCCGAAATACTGGACGCCGAAGTTCTCGATCGAGAACCGCGGGTTTGGCTTGTTGAGGTTGAAGACGACCGTGTGATCGTCGACTTTTTCGACACTGGCCACCTGAGCCCGTACCGTTGCCGCCTCGCGGGAGGATATATCCTCGTTATTGATCGCCATGTTGATGGTGAACACGACATCGTCGGCATTGAACGCTTCGCCGTCCGACCATTCAATGCCTTCGCGCAGCACCAGCGTCCACACGTCCAGGTTATCGTTCGGCGTGAAGCTCAAGCCCAGCCACGGCAACAGTTCCCCGTTGGAAAAGTCCAGTATGAACAGTGGTTCCCACATGGCCTGGTGTGCGCCATGCATCCGCTTCGTACCGGGAGTGAACCAGTTGAAGTTTTCGGGGTCCTTGATCGTGCGATCAAGGTCGAAAATCACCGTGTCCTCCCTGGCAACATCCTGTGCGTGAGCGCCTCCCAGCGCCACAAACGCCGCCACCGTGGCAAGCGCTGCACGTTTTCCTATATGCATTGTTCCATTCTCCTTTTTGCGACCGCGCTGGGCGGCCCGTTCAAGCGGGTATTGGTGCCCGCTGATCTCTGCGCAGTCCGCCGGCCCCGTAGACCGAGGCCGAAACCGGGCAGGTTCCGGACTCCACCGCGTGTTGCTTCAGGGCAACCGCCCATCAGTTATTGCCCATGACATGCGGCGAAGATGTTGCCGTGATGTCGTCATTTGCAGGCCGGGGATGATGAATCCATCCTCCTGATGGATCCTCGCCCCTGCAAATCACGGCTTCAACTCCCCCGGCCCAGTGTTCGTCCGTAATCCGGACCTCTGGTGGACAATACCGGATAGTGAGTCCGCAACGGCGGCGGCTTGAGTTGTTCGGAAGCGATCCATGTACCAGCATGTCGGCGTGCAAGGAAATCTGGCCGGCCTTCAGGGAGTTGAACACAGGTTTGCCCAATTGTTCGGCGCCGGAAGTCTCAATGTGAAAGACGCTGTTGCTGTCGGCAGAGGTGACCGGAATTCTGCCCCGGCAATGCGACCGGGGAATGAACATCATCGCCGAATTCTCTTCGTCCACATCGTCGATGGCAAGCCATACGGTGACGGTCTGTGCCGGGCTGAGGTGCCAGAAGGCTGCATCCTGGTGCCAGGGCACTCGCCTCGGGTCGCTCGGGCGCTTGGACAGGATCGCCGATGCCCAGCAAATGATATTCGGTCCAACTATATCTTCGACATGGTCAAGAATGCGCGGTTCAGTCACGATATCCCAGAGTCCACTCAGCCGCGCCTGGTAGCAGTTTATTCCGTAGGCTCCGGCTTCTCCCATGTCGTTCATCAATCTGTCGATGTAGGAGCGGATGTGCGTGATCTCGGCTGCGTCAAAGACGGTGAACGGCTGCACATAGCCTTCACGGTTGTAGTGTTCGATCTGGCCTGCCCCAAGTCTCTTGCAGTCACCGGGGCCAATTGGCCTGAATTGCAGATCGCAGGATGTCTCAAGCATGAGCCGCCTCCCATGACCGGAGTGCTACAGGATTGCAAAGCGACGGCAAATGACATCAATTGAGAAAATCATGTGCTATATTGATATTCTTTACTGCCAGCAGTTGGATTGAGGTCCGCAAGGCTGGATTGCCGAAACGACCGCAGGAACGCGTATGCGCAATGTGCGCATGCTGATGCGCTTCGCCGACAGGATCAGGAGCAATCGACGCCGGGAATGTCTTCACCAAGACAACTGGTGCCTGGTGGAGCCTGCTGCGGCCCTGCCGCTTGTATCCCGGCAATCATTAGGGGCGTTGGCCGGGAACAGATGAATCCCTGATCATGGCGCGCATGCATCAATTGACGGGGCAATTTACTAGCCGCGGGCCAGGCTGATTGCTCCCCAGTCAAGCAACCCTTCGCCCGGGTTTGATCTGCTTTCAGCCGGCGACCTGGCAGCGCACATGCCCCTGGAGCGCAGGGAAAGAGTTCAGAGGGTCCCTGCCATGAACATGGCCTGCGTTCTACCCAATCACTGCGGCAGCTGCAGTTCCACTGATTTGTCATCAGACCTGATACCGCCTGTAGATTGCGCTGCCCGTGGCAGCGGTTTGAGCACTTGATCCTGTGTGGTATTATGACCTCATGGAACAGCGTCAGTTCAAACTTGAACACTATGTCGAGCCCGGCGAGGCCTTCCATTTCGCTCACAAGGAACTCGAACCGCATCCGCCGCGCATCGTGCATTTTCATGACTATTTCGAGGTCTTCATTGTCGAGCGGGGCAGGGTGCTGCACCTCGTCAATGGCAGGAAGGAGGTGCTTGAACGCGGGGCAGTCGAGTTTGTGCGGCCGCCGGACGCGCATGCATTCCAATCGATAGGGGATCCGTCCTGCCGGATAATCAATGTCATGTGCCGAAGCGAGAGCATTACGCATCTTGGGCAAAGGTACGAAGCCGAGTTCAGTGGACGGTTTTTCTGGAGCAAGGGAGAAGTCCCGTACCGGCACGACCTGACGGGGCCGCGCCTGGAGCGGGTCGTGAATGCCGCATTCGACCTGCGGGGTGGCCCGCGGACGCTTGCCCGGCTAGAACTGTTCATGCTGGCCGCAATGACACGCGTGATTGATGACGAGTCTGCTCTTCCTGCAAAGGCGCCGGCATGGCTCAGCGCCGCCTGCGATGCGGTTCGCGCCCGCGAGGTCTTCTCCAGGGGTGCCCGCGGGTTTGTCGAAGCGAGCGGCCGGGGCCAGGAACATGTCTGCCGGGAGACCAGAAAGCACCTTGGCATGTCGCCGTCGGATCTGGTCAACCGAGTTCGCATGGGCCATGCCGCCAGGCTCTTGCGGGAGGGCGGATTGAAGGTGGAGGACATCGCCCTCGATTGTGGCATCAGGAATCTCAGTCACTTTCACCGGCTGTTCCGGGGACATTTCGGGACGACCCCGGCCGCCTACAGGAAGCGCCACTTGGTGAATCCGGTTCAACCGGATTGATCCCGGTTTCACATTCGGAACCGCAAACGAACCTCCTGTCGGCAAGGCGCCATTGGCCGGTCTTGTGCCTGGTAGTGACCAGGCAAACTTCCAAACGCTCCCGTCGGCTGCAAAGACACAGTTACAGCGTCAATCGGCTTGAAGTTCTACAAGTCCAGTCTTGCTGTCCGGTCCTGCTGGATCAGGAATTTGAACTACGCCAACTGGACGGCGGAACGCCGGTCTGTTTCCTGAAGGAGGTCGCAAAATACTGGCTTGAAGAGAAGCCAAGTTCGTGGGCGATTTCTGTCACCGAAAGCTCGCTGTTACCCAAGAGATCCTTTGCCCGTTCAATTCTCTCCCTGCTGATCCAGTCTGCGGCAGAAAGGCCGGTGCCTTGCCGGAACAACTGGTGGAACCAGCTCTCAGACAATCCCACGGTCTTCGCCAGTGCCGGAATGGCAATCTTCTCCCCGAGGTTTTGGCGCAGATGCTCGATCGCTGCCCGGATCCGGGGATCGGGTTCTGGCATGGCAGGCTCGGTGAGGGCTTCTGCGGCTTCTGTCATGAAGCACACCGCCATTGCCCTGATCAGCCAGAATCTCGGTTGCGGGCGATGAATCTCCTCCAGCATGCCTGTCATGTGGCGGCGCTGGTGGTCTGTTGCCATCCCGGTCCGGCTGGCATTCCTGAGCAAGCTGTCGACTTCCTTGCGTGCTGCATAACCCAGACCGAAGGCGTTGTTCAGGTCCAGCCTGAATTGCGCCCAGAGGATTTCGCTCGGTTCAAGGATCCTGTCAACCGAACCATGGTTTTCGCCTGGCCTTGTACAGACGAGTGTGCCGGATGAGAGTGTCAAACGTTCATTCTCCACCCACCAGTGCAGCCGGCCGCTGGCGACAAGCACCAGTTCGAATGCCTGCGCATGTTCATGGGATGCCAGGATGTTGCCAATCGCCGCGTTTTGCCTGGACCACCCTATTGCAGGCAGTTCAGGCAACTCGGGGTGCGGTTCAAGGCGAGCCTGTCGAGACCACATGATGTATGCTTTTCTTCAGTAGTGTAACGTGAACGCATTGAAATATCGCATAATTCATAAGTGAAGAAGAATGCAACCGGCGAGAAGGGAGTCAACCGGATGATACAAACGGCAGTCCTGTCGAAAGCGGAGAAGATGCGGCTTTCCAAAGACGGATTCCTGACCCTGAGCGGATTTGTCGACTCGGAAGAACTGGCTGTTATCCGAAGGGTGTTCGATCGCCTCTTCGAGACCAATGCCGGGTGGGAGGACGGGAACAAGTTTGATCTGGCAGGCACGGACGATGGAGGTCCGCCGAAACTGCCACAGATCCTGAAGCCATCGCGATATGCGCCCGAACTGCTCGATCTCAAGGTGGTCCAGAGGGTCCGCGAGATCACCATGGACTATTTTGCCTGCGAGAGTGTGGATATGGGCGAACACATGATCCTGAAACCGCCCTACCGGGGGGAGGTCACGCCGTGGCATCAGGATCAGGCATATCACGATCCGGCCATGGACGAACGCAGCATGAATTTCTGGATGCCGCTCGACGCAACGGATGAGGCGAATGGTTGCATGCAATATGTACCGGGGTCGCACAAGCTGGATGTGCTTCCGCACCATTCAATCGGAGATGACCCCCGAATTCACGGGCTGGAAGTCGACAGTCCAGAACAACTTGCAAAGAAAGTCGTTGCCTGTCCGATGAATGCCGGTGACGCCGTGATACATCTGCCAACCACACTGCACTTTGCCGGCCGGAACTCGACGCCTCGCCGCCGCCGGGCGTACATCGTCTCCATGGTTGCCCCGGGCCAACCGCGGAGCACGCCCGTCGACAATTACTGGATGAGCGAAAAACGGACCTCAAGACTCGAACGTGCGGCCGCGAGCAACTCTGCGCAGTGAACACCAAGGCACCTGTCCAACGGCAATCAGGATCGAATGGTTCCTGCTGTTCGGTGGATGACGGTCCCGCCGGGTTTGGCGGTCGCCGTGAAGATTGTTCCTAACGCTGGCGTGCAAGCTGGACTGCGACAATTGCTGCTGAAATGACGGCAACGCCGAGGATGTCTAGGGAATTGAAGGACTCGCCGAGCAGCAAACCGGCAATCGCAACTCCGAACACGGGATTCAGGAAATGGAATGACGCTGCTCGCGTGGGTCCCGACCGTCCCACAAGCTCGAACCACATCCAGGTTGCGAACAGGCCCGGGAACAGAACCGTATAGGCGAACGCAGCCCCAAACTGCCATGACCAGTCGACACTGGGAGTTTCAAATACTGCGGCTGGTACGACCAGTACGATGCAACCGACCAACATCTGGATCCCCACGATCATCATGAGATTGCCACCGCGGGCAATGGCGCTCCTGATGGTCAGTGTCGCCGCCGCCAGCGCAACCGAGGCAACAAGGCAAAGCGCCACGCCGAGTGCCGCGTTCCCGCCCGAGAGCCTGCTGCCCATGATCAGGGCAACACCAAGGAAACCGGCAGCCAGGCCCGAATAGCCGATGGCGCCGAGCCGTTCGTCAGAAATCAGGCGGTTCAGGAAGGCGACGATCAGCGGCAGGGCCGAGGCGATTATGACCGCCAGAGAAGCCTCGATCCACTGCAGGGCAACAAAGTTCATGCCCAGATAGATGACATTCTGGCACAGGCCGAACAAAATCGTCGCACGCCACTGTTTCCTGGTGAGTCTCAGCGACCCACCAAGCCACAGCGCCAGCAGGATTCCGATTATTCCAGATATTCCAAACCTCACCGACAGGGCAGTCAGTGGAGGCATGCTCGCAACGACCATCTTGGAAGTGGAAAATGCGCTTGACCATACAATGGCAAACGCAATTCCCATCCCGATGGCAAGCGGGTCCAGACGATTGAATGCCTGGAACCGCAATTTAGGAGAGTGCGGGCCTCAGCCCGCTTCGGCAAGACGGCTCAGTTGCAGGCGTCTTTCAGAGTCTTGGAGAATGTCATCCGGGGTGTCCGGTCGGCAGCTTTTTCGATCACATCGCCCGTACGCGGATTTCTGACCTTCCGGGCTGCGCGATCCCGTGAAGAGATTTTGCCGATGCCTTGAAGGGTGATGGCCTCTCCGGCGGGAACCTTCTCGAGGATCACATCGGACAGTGCGTTCAAGACAGCATCAGCATCTCGCTGTGTCACGCTCGCTCTGTTGGCGATCGCAGAGACCAAGTCGGCTTTCTTCATCGGTTGTTGTGCCATTCTGTAGTATCCTTTGTTTCGTTTCTGACCAATGTAACGGCGTCAACGTACTCTAACATGCCGTTGAATTCACTAACCAATTTATGGCGCTTGCAGACGCCCCTTCAATGCCGGGCCGATCGGCTGCAAGCTGCGTTACAGGAAGGCCGTTTCATTGAAGCTCCTTAGCTTTCTCGAATGCAGGAATTCAAGGGGTTCATTTCGAAGAATTTCAAGCGCTTTGATGCCGATCATCAGGTGATTGTCAACCTGCCGCCGGTAGAACTGGTTTGCCATACCCGGAAGTTTGAGCTCTCCATGCAACGGCTTATCCGATACGCACAGTAGGGTACCATAGGGAACCCGGAAGCGGAATCCGTTGGCTGCAATGGTCGCCGACTCCATGTCGAGGGCGATGGCGCGCGACTGGTCAAGGCGAAGAACAGCTCCCGCATTGGCGCGCAATTCCCAGTTCCGGTTGTCGACGGTTGCGACGGTGCCGGTCCGCATGACGCGTTTGACATCGAAGCCTGAATTCCGGGTCACCTCGCCAACCGCGTCCTGCAGGGCGATCTGGACCTCTGCAAGCGCCGGAACCGGGACCCATACAGGCAGGTCGTCATTCAGGACCTGATCTTCCCTCAGATATGCATGCGCAAGAACATAGTCCCCGAGGTTCTGCCCGTTGCGCAGGCCGGCGCAGTGTCCGAGCATCAGCCATGCCCGGGGGCGAAGCACAGCTATGTGATCGGTGGCGGTCTTTGCGTTCGACGGGCCAATCCCGATGTTGACGAGTGAGATTCCATCGCCGTTCGGCCGTTTCAGGTGGTAGGCGGGCATTTGAGGTGGCCGTGCAAGCGGCGCTCCGGTCTCCAGGGTGCCAGTGCTCTCGATGTCGCCCGGTTCAACAAGCGATGAGTAACCGGACTCTGGATCTGCGATCGACTTGGCAGCGTATTCCCGGAACGCATCCAGATAGTACTGGTAGTTGGTGAACAGAATGAACTTCTGGAAGTGAACCGGACTTGTCGCCGTGTAGTGGCGGATCCTGGCAAGCGAATAGTCCACACGTTGCGCTGGAAACATCGAAAGCGGCCGGGACCCGTCGGGATTCAATTGGTTCTCACCATTGGCGATATCGTCATGAAGGGTTGAGAGGTCCGGAACGTCGAAAAGGTCGCGTAGCGGCACGTTCAGCAGGGAGCGCTTGAAAGTTGTCTTTTCGTCATTGTCGACAGCGAAATGGATGGGAATGGGGACATCGGATTGTCCGATTGATACCGGGACTCCGTGGTTCTCCATCAGAAGCCGGAACTGCAGGGCCAGGTATTTTTCGAACAATTGGGGCTGAGAGATGGTTGTCGAATACTCGCCAGGCATTGAGACATGGCCGAAGGACAACCGTGAATCCACCCGGGCGTGGGTTCTGCACTGGATCCTTGCCTCCGGATAGAAGGCGCGGAAGCGCTCTCCGACGCCGACATCTTCTGCGACCAACGCAAGCTTGTTTCTCAGGAAAGCGGTAGCGCCGCCATACAGCTCCTTGAGGCGGGAAACCGCTGCGTCGGCATCGGTGAACTCCTCTGCCGCGACTTCCGGCGGCGAAATCACAGTAGCGTCCAATGTGGCGTTGTTCATCATTCAGGCCACCTGAAAAAGCTCGGTGAATTCGAAGCGCGTCACATCCACGAGCCCCAAATCAGAGATCCGCAGTTCCGGTATCACCGGAAGCGCCAGCAATGTGTGTTGCATGAGAGCGTTGTTGAGGCAACAGCCACATTTGCGCATGGCGTCCGTGATGCCTTGCGCGGCTGCGGCAAGTTCAGCCGCGGGTTCCTGGGACATCAGCCCTGCAACCGGCAGTTTGACCAACGCCAGCTCCTCGCCCTCACTCCAGACCGTAATTCCACCGTCGACTTCGGCAAGGCGATTTGCCGCAAGGGCCATATCCTTCCGGTCTGTGCCGACGATGATCATGTGGTGGCTGTCGTGGGCTATCGTCGAGGCAATGGCCATGGGCTTGCTGTAGCGGAAACCCTTGACCAAGGCGTTTACCACACCTCCTGTGGCGCGGTGCCGTTCGACCAGTGCGACCTGGCAGATGTCCTGCGAGTAATCCGTTTCGACCTTGCCGTCCTTGATGTTCACATCAAGGGTCAGTGCTTTGGTGGGCGCCTGGTTCTCAATCACGCCTATCACGCGCGCCCTTGCCTGGTTGGCTCCTGCAGGGGCAGGGATTTCAAAGTCGTTCGCAGACAGTGCGCGGGCCAGATGCACGGAAGCAAGGGCAGTGGAAGGCCAATCCAGCCGCGGCATTTCGGTAAGCAACCGGCCTTCGACTGCAAGCGTCCGGCCGCGTGCGATTACCCGGTGGACCGGTAGGTCAGTCAGGCTGGAAGTCAGTATCACGTCGGCGATGCGCCCGGGAGCAATCGACCCGATTTCCCGCTCAAGCCCAAAGTGTGTTGCCGTGTTCAGCGTGGCCATCTGCAAGGCGACAACCGGGTCGCAGCCGCACTCGATTGCATGCTTGACCACCCTGTTCATGTGCCCTTCATACACCAGCGTTCCAGGATGGCAGTCATCCGTGCAAAGGATGAAGTTGCGAGGGTCAAGACCGCGTTCGGTGACTGCAGTGATCTGTTTCTCGACATCGTACCATGCGGATCCGAGGCGCAGCATCGCCCGCATGCCCTGGCGCGCCCGGTTTACAGCGTCCTCCTCACGCGTGCCTTCGTGATCGTCGGCTGGACCGCCAGCTGCATAGGCATGAAAAGCAGGTCCGAGGTCCGGCGACGCATAATGCCCGCCGACAGTCTTGCCGGCTCTCATTGTGGCCGCGATTTCGGCCAGCATCTTGCCATCACCGGCCACTACACCGGGGAAATTCATCATTTCACCAAGTCCGATGATCCCGGGCCAACTCATGGCCTGCTCCACATCATCCGGCGAAATCTCCGCTCCCGGCGTTTCCAGCCCCGGTGCCGAAGGCGCGCATGACGGCATTTGCATGTACATGTTGACGGGCAACTGACTTGCCTCGTCATGCATGAGGCGCACACCCTCCAGCCCCATCACATTCGCAATTTCATGGGGATCCGCAAACATGCTTGTCGTGCCATGTGGAACCACGGCTTCAGCAAAGCGCGCCGGGGTCAGCAATCCGGATTCCACATGCATGTGGCCGTCGCACAGTCCGGGAACAGCGAACAACCCGTCCGCATCAAGAACCTCGGTCTCCTCTCCGATGCAATGTGCCGCATCAGGGCCACAATAGGCAAATCGGCCGCAGGCCACGGCGATGTCATGTTTCTCGAGGATTTCGCGGCTGTGGACGTTCACCCATTTGCAGCCCCGCAGAACAAGATCCGCAGCTTCCCGGCCAGCGGCAACCGCAACCAGGCGGGCGGCAGACTCCTGCCAGGATGGAAAGGGAGGTCTAGCAGACATTCGTAGTAGGTATTGGAGATTGGCCTTACAGGCAAGCTCTTGCATGCATCGCAAACAGTGGAGCGGTTGGCAGATTCCGGTCTTCCCGATCAGCATCAGGATGTTTGGTCAGATGCTGGGGCGAGAGGCTCTCGCCGAGTTCGCCGCCGATGCGATTAAATCCATTGACGCCTGCTCTCTGGCCAGCCATTAGCATGGGTTACACCCCGGACCCGCCTCTGCCACCCGGTATCCACCTTCAAAAGATAGCGGCGACCTGGCGCCTTCGGATGCCATCATGGTTGAGCAGTTGAGATCAACAGTGGTTTGGTAACGTTTCATGCACAGAATAGCATTTGCCAATCCAAACTGGAATTGCGGTTCTAAGAATGTTTCCTAAATTGTTTGACAACTGCATCGAAAAGGGGCATGTGCAGGGAGCGTTTTGCCTTGCCGGGATTCAAGCAACGCTTGTGATCCTGACAGGCATTCGGAATACAAACAGCGTCGTCAATCGCTGGGTTTGAGGGGCATCAGATTGAAGGGTAATGCAGTCAACTTGCACAACTCGAAATCCCTGCGGCATCTCCGCGACAGCAGCAGGGATGCTCTGAGGCCCGGGTCGGCAAAGCTGCATGTTGAAATCGGTGCCCGTTCAATGCGGACTCTAGCATCTTCAGCATTGCCGGATGATCTTGTGGGCTTTGCAAGATCGGCTGCATATTTGACGGTATCGGCATACTGGCAACAGCTGCAGAGTGCCGCAGGTCGAGGATTGCCGCTTGTTGAAGTACCATCCACAATTGAGTTGCCACCAGTCTCAACGGAAGTCAGTGAACTGGCGAAGCATGTTGGCCACGAGGCAGCAAAGCTTAATGTCGCCGTCGCCAGTTACTCTATCGGGAATCTGTATACGTCACTGATGCCTAGCGGAATGCGGTCTCGGCAAGGCGCGTACTATACACCACCTGCGCTGTGCGAAACGCTATTGGACATGGCAACAGAGGCCGGGGTCGACTGGAGTTCAGCAACAGTTCTGGACCCGGCATGTGGTGGAGGTGCGTTTCTGTCACCAGTAGCCAGGCGCATGGCCAAGAGTTTGAGAGACGAGGAAAGCGCCAAGGAGGTAGTGGAGAGCGTACAGCGTCGGCTGCGCGGTCTTGAACTCGATCCTTTCGCCGCTTGGCTTGCACAGGTTTTTGTTGAGGCTACTCTGGATGACGTCTGCCACGCTGCGGGAATGCGGCTCGGGCCCATGGTTCAGGTCTGCGACAGTCTTGAACAAGAACCCCAGAGTCCAGGATTTGACCTTGTGGTAGGCAATCCTCCCTACGGTCGAGTCGTGCTTTCGCCAGAGTTGCGAAAGAAATTCCGCCGAAGCCTGTACGGTCATGCAAACCTGTATGGTGTCTTTGCCGACCTCGCGCTCCGGTTCGTGCGACAGGGTGGGACAATCGCTTACGTGACACCGACCAGTTTTCTTTCCGGAGAATATTTCAAGGCATTGCGCGGACTTTTGGGCGAAGAGGCCCCTCCGTTAAACGTGAGCTTCGTTGTCCAGCGCAAGGGCGTCTTTGCTGGTGTGCTGCAGGAAACACTACTCGCGACATACAAGCGCGGCAGCCGGTTGCAGAGTGGGCAAGTTAATCTGATTTCTCCGCGTAGAGATGGTTCGGTTGCGAGTAAAACGGTGGGTACGTTCAACTTGCCAATCAAGCCCCATCGGCCATGGCTGATGCCTAGAACGGAATCACAGGGCGCAATAGTTGATCGGGTCGACGAAATGTCCGACCGGCTTGCGGACTACGGTTACAAGGTCAGTACGGGACCGCTGGTCTGGAATAGGCATAAGCCGCGGTTGCGGGACCAACCTGGTAAAGGCCGCTTCCCATTGATCTGGGCAGAGTCTGTCCGGCCAGAAGGTGTTTTCTCGTTTCAGGCCCGGAAGCGGCACCACAAACCGTATTTTGAGCCGGAGGAAAAGGAAAAGTGGGTGGTTACATCTGTCCCCTGCGTGTTGCTTCAGAGAACCACAGCTAAAGAGCAGCGCCGCAGGCTTGTGGCAGCCGAACTTCCCGTTGATTTCATTACAGAACACGGTGCTGTTGTGATTGAAAACCATCTCAACATGATCCGGCCACTCAATGGTAAGCCGAAAGTGATGCCAGCTGTATTGGCAGCGTTGCTGAATTGCGATGTGGTTGATCAGATCTTCCGATGCATCAATGGAAGTGTTGCTGTTTCGGCCTATGAGCTTGAATCCCTGCCACTTCCCCGGCTGGACATGATGGAGGAGTTTGAACGAATGGTAGCCGACCAGGCAAGCACAGAAACGTTGGAGCGTGCAGTAAGCCGCCTGTATGGCGGAGTGGAGTATTGATGCCGCTGCCTCTTCTGAGTTCGGTACCAGAAATTCAACAACGCCTGCAGAGCATATTCCCGGAGGGAACTGCGAACCGTAATTTTGTCACTCGGGAGATCGCCGCCAAGACTGTCTTTGTGATGCTCTATGTCGGTGCAGTTGATGGCGCAGAGTGCTGGCTTCGTCCCGACCAGGTGACGCGTATGTCAGATGATCAGGCAGCCTTGGCAGACGACCAGAATCGCAAGGACTGGCTGAAATTGTCCATGCGGCCTGCTGCAAGACCAGTCTCTGGAGCGTGGTATGCCGCGAATACACGCGAGCCGATCCGCGATGAAACGCTGCGGGGCGGGCTTGTCCGGCTGGGTGCAGTGAAGGAGAGAGAAGGGCTTGCGACGACGTCTCCACTACCGCGCTTTGCTCTGACGCGGGAATTTGCTGCACTTTTTGATCCGTGTCTGACTGGGCAAGATTTGAGGGGTTCGATCGACGACTGGCAGGAGGCAAACCTGTCGGGTAGCGCCTTGGCTCGAATTGCCATCATGCGTCGCGGCGTCGTGGCCCGAGAGGGGCGGGTTCTCGTGACGTTTCCGAACGGAGAGACACGTGGCATGGAACCTGGACCGAGCTCAGTGATCTCCCGGGCGGTGGTCGAAGTGTTTGCAACACGTTTCCTGACACAACCGGGTGTGATCTGGTTGAGCGAGAGTCGCAATCAGGTCGTTGCGCGAGATGACCGCCTGGCACAGGAAGTTGGCCTGACGATCGAACCTGACAAGAATCTTCCGGATCTGATATTGGTTGACCTCGGACCAACGGATCCAATTCTGGTGTTTGTTGAAGTCGTGGCAACAGCCGGACCGGTCACAGCAGCGCGCCAGGAAGCATTCATGCACCTTGCCACCGAAGCTGGATTCAAAGAGACACAAGTTGCCTTTCTGACAGCCTATTCGGATAGGGGAAGTGCAGCTTTCAGAGCTTCTGTCAGTGAGTTGGCTTGGCAGTCATTTGCATGGTTTATGTCCGAGCCAGAACATATCATCATCTTGCATCGCGGGGTCGATGATGAACGCCTACCGTTGGCGGAACTCATGCACGCGTGAGGGCCTGCGCCAATAGCGTTGACCATCAATCTGAACTACCGGGAAACTCTCTCACTGGCCAACCGGCCGTGACAATATGACAACCACAAGAGATCAAGACTTGCATCCATGAGCATCGAACCGCTGCTGAGCGCCGAATATCCTATTCCGAGCCACGCAATCGTCGCCTTGATTGCTCTTGCCGTAGGCTCAATTCAACTGGTGCGCCGGAAGGGAACATCCAGCCATGTCTTACTTGGCTGGATTTGGGTCATGATGATGGTCTACGTGGCGTTGTCTTCGCTCTTCATCAACGAATACCGGACATTCGGTCCATTCAGCCCGATCCATCTGCTGATCATCGTCACTCTGGTCGGCTTGTTTGTCGGAATTCGGGCAATCCGCAAGAAGGACGTCAAGACGCACAAGCGAACGATGATCATTACCTTCTGGTCCGCATTGGTGGTGGCAGGGGCGCTGACCCTGCTTCCAGGCCGGACCATGCATCAGGTTCTATTCGGATAGGGTCCGCAATCGGCTGGCCAGGCCGGCGAGGTTGCAGAATGCCGGGATTTGCTCCCGGCATTCCTTTTTGACCGGCCGGAAGCCGGCTCAGTTCAGCCGTTCAAGGGCCAGCGCAATTCCCTGACCGCCTCCGATGCACATGGTCACCAGCGCGGTACGCTTCCCGGTTCTCTCGAGTTCGTGGATGGCCTTGAGGGTAATGATAACGCCTGTAGCACCAATTGGATGGCCAAGTGCGATGGCGCCGCCGTTGGGATTGACGATTTCCGGATTGAAGCCAAGTTCCTGACCAACCGCCAGGGCCTGAGCGGCAAAGGCCTCGTTCGACTCCACGATGTCGAAATCGTCCACCGTGACTCCGAGTTTCTCGGTGAGTTTCCGCACAGCCGGCACAGGGCCAATCCCCATTGTTTGAGGTCTGACGCCGGCATGGGCGTACCCGTTGATCCTGATCTTCGGCTTGAGGCCGGCACTTTCGGCAGCTTCCCTTGTCGCAAGAACGACAGCCGCGGCTCCATCATTGATCCCGCTGGCGTTGCCGGCTGTTACGGTGCCGTTCTTGCGGAATACCGGCCGTAGAGATTTCAGTTCGTCTGCTGTCGTCGCTCTCGGATGCTCGTCGGTCTTGAACTCGACGGTTTCCCGTCTCTTCTTGACCTCGACAGGCACGATCTGGCTTTCGAAGATGTCGCCCTTGATCGCTCTGGCGGCCCGGTTCTGACTTTCGAGCGCAAAGGCGTCCTGTTGCTCACGGGTGATTTGATGCTCCTCGGCAACAATTTCCGCAGTCTCGCCCATATGGCCTGTGCCAAACGGGCAGGACAAAGCGCCGACCATGGCATCTACTGCTTCGGCAGCGCCCATTTTCTTGCCCCATCGGGCATCCGGTAGGTAGTAGGGCGACCTGCTCATGTTCTCGGCGCCTCCGGCTAGTCCAAACTCGGCATCGCCAAGACTAAGCGACTGAAATACCGAGACAATTGCCTGAGCCCCTGAACCGCAGAGCCGGTTGACGTTCATTGCGGGGACCGTGTCCGGTATGCCTGCATCAATGGCGGCCACTCTGGACAGATACATGTCCCGAGGCTCCGTGTTGATGACATGTCCATATGCGACATGACCAACCTGTTTGGGTTCGACTCCCGAGCGTTCCATTGCTGCTTCGGCGACGGTTGACGCCAACTTCACTGGAGGCATGCCGGCAAGCGAGCCGCCAAACGTGCCAATGGCCGTTCGGGCGCCACCCAGTACGACAATTTCGTTGGTCATATGTCTGCTCCATGATGAATCAATCGAAGTGATCCTAGTTGAATGCCGCAATTCGTCTTGATTTGCCACCGGTTGATTTGACCAGCGCTTGCCCGTCCTGGGCTGGTTTCTCGTGATTGCTTAAGGGTTGGCGGTTCATGTCTGCCGGGGCTCACCCACAGCAGATTCGGCCACTCTTGGGCATCTGGAGATTTTTCGGAGCCCGCGCCTACGGCCCCGGTTGTGCAATCTTCCGGTTGGCCGCGTCCAAACTCCGGAAACCCCAATGGTCTGCGGTGAACCGCACAACCCAGTCTGAAATGCCACTCCTGCACGATCTGATGATCGGTCCCATGCGCTGGAACACCCTGAGGGCGTACAGGCCCTGAGGGAATTCTCACAATTCGGCATGTACAGGAATTGGGGAAGAACCCTCCCTGCAAGAGTCATTCAGACGTTTCAATGAGGGACTGTATTCCCTTTTCGAACGCAGCGAAATCTCTACCCGCCCGGGTCATCAGTTCCCGCTGATAGCGGTCGGCCAAAGGCGCCAGTTCCCGCATCATGGCCTCGCCCTTCGCGGTCAGTTTCAGCTCCACCATTCGCCTGTCGCGAGGATCGGTTGTCTTGGAAATATATCCCGCCGCTTGGAGCCTTCCAGCTGCACGGCTGACCCGCGATTTGTGCAGGTCGACACGCTGGACGATTTCCCGGACTCCTGTTGGGCCGGAATGCGAGAGATGGGCAACGATACGCCATTCCGCCACTTGTATGCCGAATTTCCGGCGGTAGCGGCCTTCGAATTCGCGGCTGAGGCGCTGGGCAAGCACGCTGACCCGGTATGGCAGAAACTGGTCGAGATTGAATTGGGACATGCAAACCGCATTGACATCGTTGCACGTGCAACGATATTCGGTGCCGAACCCCGTGAAAAGCGGAAAATCAAATGAAGGCACCCGGGAGCCGCAGCATGGCAACAGCAACCGATCGAACCGTCATGACGCAAGCATCATCTGCAGTTGGCACTGTTCCGGGATACATGCCTGGCTTTGGCAACGACTTCGAGACTGAGGCATTGCCGGGAGCCCTGCCGCAGGGGCAGAACAGCCCGCAGAAATGCGCCTACGGACTTTATGCCGAACAGTTGTCGGGCACGCCTTTCACGGCCCCCAGGGGCCAGAACGAAAGAACCTGGTGCTACCGGATCCGGCCATCGGTGCAGCATACAGGCCGGTTTGCCCAGATCGACCTTCCTCACTGGCGAACCGCACCTGATATCCAGGATGGCATTATCTCTCTCGGTCAGTATCGCTGGGACCCGGTTCCGCACGACGGCAGCAGTTGGAACTTTATGACTGGAATGCGGACCATCACGACTGCTGGCGACGTCAACACCCAGACCGGCATGGCCGCCCACATCTATCTCATCAACGAGTCAATGCGCGACGAGTACTTCTATTCCGCTGACTCTGAACTGCTGGTGGTTCCGCAGCAGGGGGAAATCAGGTTCTGCACCGAGCTTGGCATAATCGATATTGCGCCTGGCGAGATTGCAATCCTGCCGCGCGGCATGGTGTTCCGCTGCGAGGTGCTTGAGGTCCCAGCCCGCGGGTTTGTCTGCGAGAATTACGGCTCGAAGTTCGATTTGCCCGACCGGGGGCCAATCGGCGCCAATTGCCTCGCCAATCCGCGGGATTTCAAGACACCGGTAGCCGCATTCGAAGACAGGGAAGTGCCGTCCGGTGTGACCGTCAAATGGTGCGGCGCGTTTCACCGGTGCGAAATCGGCCATTCCCCGCTCGACATCGTCGCCTGGCATGGCAACTACGCTCCCTGCAAATACGACCTCGATACCTTCTCACCGGTTGGCGCCGTGCTGTTTGACCATCCCGATCCTTCGATCTTCACCGTGCTGACGGCTCCATCCGGGTTTGCCGGAACGGCCAATGTCGATTTCATCCTGTTCAAGGACAGGTGGTCCGTTGCAGAACACACATTCCGCCCGCCCTGGTATCACAAGAACATCATGTCCGAATTCATGGGAAACATACACGGGATCTATGACGCCAAACCGCAGGGCTTTATTCCGGGAGGCATAAGCCTGCACAACATGATGCTACCGCATGGACCGGACCGCGACGCCTTTGAAACCGCACGGAACGAACCGATGGAGCCGATGCGGATTGCCGGAACCAAGAGCTTCATGTTCGAGACCCGGTTTCCGCAGCATCTGACCCGCTTTGCGGCCAGGGAGGCGCCAATGCAGGAAGACTACATTGATGTCTGGGCCCCGCTTGAAAAGAAGTTCGACGGAACCCCGGAAGGCCGACCCTGAGTGTGACTATCCCTATGAAGACAGACATAGCCGAAAATGACCGGCTTGTGCTGCTGGGCACGAAGGGTGGACCGACCGTTCGTTCTCCCGGACGGATGCCGACCTCTTCGTTGCTCGTCATCAATGGCCTGAATTGCATTGTGGATTGCGGGCTCGGCGTCACGCGCAATGCAGTTGAAGCCGGCCTCAACCTGACAGCGATCGACGCGGTGTTCATAACGCACCTCCATTCCGACCATGTGCTCGAACTTGGCCCGCTGTTGCATACAGCCTGGGCAACAGGACTGCGGAAGACAGTCCCGGTGTACGGTCCACCAGGCACAAGCGTGCTGTTGGAGCACTTCTTCGAGTCGATGCGGTTCGATATCGATTTGAGGATCGATGACGAGGGGAGGGTCGATCTGCGGGAACTTGTACGGGTTGAGGAATTCGGCGAGGGGAAGCTGGAATTCGAAGGCTGTTCGGTTTCGGCCTTGCGTGTGCACCATCCGCCTGTAACCGACTGTTTTGCCTTGAGGTTTGATGCCGGCGGCTGGAGCGTGACCTTCAGTTCCGACACGGCGAAGTTCCCGCCATTGGCGGAATTCGCCAAAGGGAGCGACATCCTTGTGCATGAGGCGATGCTGCTGAAGGGAGTCGACTGGATAGTGGAGCGAACCACCAACGCAGAGACACTCAGGGAACATCTGCTTGCAAGCCACACTGTACCCGAAGATGCCGCCGAAATCGCCCGGGATGCTGGCGTCGGCCACCTTGTCTTTCATCATCTGGTGCCGTCCGACTGTCCGGTAGTGGACGATTCCGATTGGGAACGGGCTGTCAGGCAAGTCTGGCCGGGGAAGTTCTCGCTGGGCACCGACCTCCTCGAGTTCAGGCGCTCCGAATGAAGCTGGCAAGCCTCAGGGACGGCAGCAGGGATGGCCGGCTTGTTGTCGTGTCGCGCGGGCTTGATCGCTATCTGCCGGCTGAGGGTGTTGCAAGGAGCCTGCAAGAGGCGTTCGACCGCTGGGCAGAAGCGGCGCCAGGCCTCTCGGCACTTGCCCACCGCCTTGAGTCCGGCGAAGAGGGTTCAGGATTTGGTCAGGGTAGCCTCGAGTCTCCTCTGCCGCGCACATTCCAGTGGTTGGACGGGTCGGCATATCTGAACCATGTTGAGCTGGTCAGAAAGGCGCGCGGGGCGGCGATGCCCGACGGCTTCCGCAGCGACCCGCTCATGTACCAGGGTGGCTCCGACAGCTTTCTTGGGCCGCGGGACGACATTCCGGTTGAATCCGAGGCATTCGGGATCGACTTCGAGGCCGAGGTTTCTGTTGTTGTAGACGACACGCCGATCGGGATCTCTGCTGAGGCAGCGGCAGAAAAGATTGAGCTTGTAATGCTGGTGAACGACATCACATTCCGCAACCTGACCAGTCCAGAGCTTGCCAAGGGCTTCGGCTTCCTTCAGTCCAAGCCATCCTCCGCCTTTTCGCCTGTAGCCGTAACGCCCGGCGAACTCGGAGACGCCTGGAGCGGCGGCAAGCTCCACCTGCCAGTCTGCATTGATGTCAATGGCGAGCCCTTCGGCCGGGCCAATGCGGGCAAGGACATGGAGTTCGATTTCCCGTCACTGATTGCCCATGCTGCCCGGACCCGGCGGCTGACGGCCGGCACGATCATCGGTTCGGGGACCGTTTCCAACAAGCTCAATGGCGGTCCCGGAAAACCTGTCCGGGATGGTGGAGCGGGATATTCCTGTATTGCCGAGCTCAGAATGGTCGAGACCATTGAACGGGGCGCTCCGGTTACACCGTTCCTGCGCTACGGCGACAATGTCAGGATCTGGGTTGATGACGGAAACGGCCAGTCGGTGTTCGGTGAAATCAACCAGACTGTCCGCAAATTGGAGAAGGATTGATGGCCAGAGCTTTTGCATCTCAGGGCGACCTCGCCGAGAAGAAGACCAGTTTCACCGAGATCGGCCGCGGACTTTATGCGTTCACGGCGGAAGGCGACCCGAATTCTGGTGTCATCATTGGTGATGACTCGGTGATGATCATCGAGGCGCAGGCAACACCGCGTCTTGCAGAAAAAGTCATTGCCGAGGTCAGGAAGGTCACGGACAAGCCGATCACCCATCTGGTGCTCACGCATTATCATGCCGTGCGCGTGCTTGGCGCCGCTGCCTATGAGGCGCCGCAGATCATCATGTCGGAAGTTGCCCGTTCCATGGTGGTGGAACGCGGCCTAGAGGATTGGAAGAGCGAGTTCCAGCGGTTTCCGAGGCTGTTTGAGGGGCACGAGTCAATTCCTGGCCTGACCTGGCCCACCACCACATTCAGCGACCGCATGACCGTCTATCTGGGTAACCGGCAGATTGAGCTGTACACGCCCGGCAGGGCCCATACAGCGGGTGACGCCGTCATCTGGGTTCCCGATGAACAGGTAATGTTCACTGGCGACATCGTCGAGTACAGATCCGCTTGCTACTGCGGAGATGGCCATTTCGGAGACTGGGGTGATACCCTTTCCGCCGTGGCGTCTTTCCAGCCCCGGGCAATTGCTCCTGGACGAGGCGATGCTCTGGACTCGAGAGAACTGGTTGAAGCCGGCCTGGAGTGCACGCGCGAGTTCCTTGATGCCACCTTTATGCCCGCTGCCCGGGTGGCGGCTCGCGGAGGGACGTTGAAGGAGGCATGGGACGGAGTAAGGGATGGCTGCGACAGCAGGTTTTCGGACTATGCGATCTATGAGCACTGTCTGCCGTTCAATGTATCGCGCGCCTTCGACGAGGCAAGAGGTGTCGATACGCCCAGGATTTGGACAGCCGAGCGCGATCTCGCAATGTGGGAGCAGCTCCAGGAATGATCAGGTTGGGCGCACCACCCACCATCCAAGCTGACTGATGCCGGCCGCACCCAGGAAGCTGGAGTTTATCCCGCCACGGGGTTTGACAAGCCCTGAAGCGCGAAAACCCGTTGTGATTATCGGCGCCGGGCCGGTCGGGCTGGCAGCCGCCATCGAACTGGCTGGTCATGGCGTCCGTTCGGTTGTTGTCGACCACAGGGACTCGATAGCGGTCGGCTCGCGCGCCATTTGCTGGTCGAAGAGATCAATCGAGATTTTCGACCGGCTTGGTGTCGGCAACCGCGCAGTGAATAAGGGTGTAGTCTGGAAGGTCGGCCGGACATATCATGGCGACCGGGAACTGTTCAGTTTCGACCTTCTTCCTGAAGAGGGCCACAAACGGCCCGCCTTTATCAATCTCCAGCAATATCATGTCGAAGACATGCTTCTCGACCGGGCGATTGGTCTGGAGGAGATTGACTTGCGGTTTGCCAGCCGCCTGATTTCGCTTGAGCAGTCTCCGGATCATGTCCAGATGGAAATCGAGACACCCGAAGGCAGTTACTCGCTGGAGACAGACTGGCTGATCGCCTGCGACGGCGTACGATCGACGGTCAGGAATGCGCTCGGCCTGGATTTCCAGGGCGAGGTATTCGAGGACAGGTTTCTGATCACCGACATCGAAATGCACGAGGACTTTCCGTCCGAACGCCGCTTCTGGTTCGAGCCGACCTTTCATGCCGGTCAGTCGGCATTGCTGCACAAGCAGCCGGACAACATATACCGCATAGATCTTCAGCTCGGACCGGGGGCCGATCCTGTTCGGGAGAGGTTGCCCGAGAATGTCCGGCCCCGGATATCGAAAGTGGTCGGAGAACGCGAATACCGGCTCGAATGGGTTTCGGTCTACACCTTCCAATGCCGGCGGTTGGAGCGGTTCGTTCATGGCCGGATAGTCTTTGCCGGTGATTCAGCGCATGTCGTTTCTCCCTTTGGCGCAAGGGGCGGCAATGGCGGGTTGCAGGATATCGACAGCCTCTGCTGGCGGCTTGCCGCAATAGTCGGCGGGCGCGCATCAGCCGCCATTCTTGAGGACTACAATTCAGAACGGGTTTTTGGCGCAGACGAGAATATCGCCAATTCGACCAGGACGACGCGCTTCATGTCACCAGGCGAGGGCTGGGAAAAGGTCTTGAGGGACCAGGTACTGCGCCTGGCGGCGACCTCGGACCTGGCGCGCCCATGGGTGAACTCCGGCAGGCTGTCGGTGCCGTGTGTCTATCCCGTCAGCGGTGACGACTCTCCGGAATTGCCGGCTACTTCCCGGCCGGGCGCAGTTGCTCCTGATGCGCCAATCGGCGGAAACTGGTTGATCGACCTTCTGGGCAGTAGGCCGGTTGTGCTTGGCATTGGGTGTTCTGCGCCCCGGATTGCAGGAGCGGTGCCAGTGGACATCGAAGTGGACGATTTTGTCCGGGACCGGTACCTCGGCACAGCGGCACACGCTGTCTATCTGATCAGGCCCGATCAGGTAGTTGCTGCAAGATGGAGCGGGCGCGCTGGCGCGGCGGTGGAGTCTGCGCTTGCGTCAATGTGGAGACAGAGCTGAATGGCGGCATCGGATACAACGCAGCCTGCCGGATACAGGGATGAGATCTTCAACGCTTTGTCCGCTGCGGGCAAGGAACTTGATGCGGAACAGCAGTTGGAGTTCGCTCTCGCCCTGGTTGTTGTGCTGTCTGATTGCGTCGGCGACAAGAAGAAGGTGCAGGACGCAATTGCCAAGGCAAGGCGGTCTGTTTAGCCCGGCCGCTGAAGGAGCGTCCCGGACTCAGCCGGTTTCAGGTGGGTGTCCGGGGTGCATTCATTCCGCCAGTTGCGCCTGACGGGCATCATTTCTGGGGATCGACTCGTCGAGGAAGCGCATGACCACCCGGTCGAGTTTGCCGTCGCAAAATTCGAACGGCGCCGGATAGGCGTCGCATACCGGCACCGCTGCATCGCGACCGATATCGAGACCCCAGAAGGAGAGGTGATGTGAAGCCGCTCCGACCTGGCCTTCAGCAATCAGTTCCTGCTCGGCAAAGAGTTTCGCCACAACCTGGCCATCAGCTCCGACAACGCACGAGAGCCGGCAGGAATGCGCATCCGGCGAAAGCGCTCCAGACAGCGAGGCACGCTTTCTGAGCTGGATGTATTCGAGGTTCAGGCGCCCGTCCTTGACAAAGAGTGAATAGCCGCCAATCCGGTCGCCTGCGGATACCAGCACGCCGCTCTCATCACCAACGGGACCGTTGAAATAGGCGGTGATGTCCATTGACCGCTCGCTTGAAGCGATCATGCTGGTTTGGGGGATGTGACCCTGGCGCGGGTGGAAGACGATTTCGCTCCGGTTCATCAAGCCGTTGGGCTGACGGAATGAAATGATGTCCACGAGAGTCCGGTCGTCGAGCGGCATGACCCCGTTGGCTTCGGCCTCCTGCCACCACAGGTCCTGGAGTTCCGCGAGTTTCTCAGGATGCTGGTGCGCCAGATCCTCATGTTCGGAAGAGTCGTTGCGGGTATCGTAGAGGTGCCAGACATCCGATGCATACTCGTCGCCCTTTTCGTGTTCGGAGACTGCCTTCCAGCCGTCGCAATAGATGGCGCGGCGCCCGAACATCTCCCAATGCTGGACGGTTCGGGGAGCCGGAGCATCGGAACTGTCCAGTGTGGACCGGAAACTGGCGCCATCGAATGCAGCCCCGTGCCGCTCTCCAGCCAGGTCCATGAGGGTCGGAGCCAGGTCCACGACATGAAGAAACTGATCCCTGATTTCCCCGTTGCCATGCAATCCGCGCGGCCAGTTGATGATCAGTGGTGAGCGGACGCCTCCTAGCTCCACAAACTGCTTGTAGCGCCTGAATGGCGTATTTCCGGCCATTGCCCAGCCTTCGGGGTAATGGGAGGGCGCTGAGGGTCCGGCGACATCCTCCAGCCTCGTCACCATTTCGTCGACTTCTTCGGTCATGCCGGAATAGGGAGCATTGCAGTCGACTGCTCCGTGCCTGCCTCCTTCCATCGAGGCGCCATTGTCCGAAAATACGACGATGATCGTATTGTCATATAGGTCCAGCCGCTTGAGTTCTGCCACCAGCCGCCCGATCTGCGCGTCGGAATGCTCAAGAAATCCGGCGAAGGCTGACTGAAGGCGTGCAGACACTTGCCTTTCGTTATCGGAAAGGCTGTCCCAGGCTGAAACGTTCGGGTTGCGGGGGACCAGCTTGGTGTCTTCCGGAACAAGGCCCATCCCGATCTGACGGGACAACCGGTCTTCCCTTACACGGTCCCATCCCTTGTCGAACACACCGTGGTATTTGTCGACGTAACTGCGATCTACCTGGATTGGAGCGTGTGTTGCGCCAAAGCAGAAGTGCATGAAGAAAGGAACAGCGCCGCGGATGCTGGCGTGGTCACGCAGGTAACTGACCGCCCGATCGCACAGATCCTCGGACAGGTGATAGCCTTCATGCAGTGAAGGGTCGATCATGTGATTGTCCTGGACCAGTTCAGGCGCATAGTGATCGGTGCAACCGGGCAGGAAGCCATAGAAGCGGTCAAATCCCCGATTGACCGGCCAGTTCCCGTATGGGCCGGCAGACGTGATTTCCTGTGTCGGTGTGAGGTGCCACTTCCCAACCATGAAGGTTCCATAGCCCTGGTCCCGCAGCATCTCCGAGAGCATGGGCACATCGCCTGCGACTGCGCCGCGGCCGTTCGGAAATCCGGTATCGGCATCAGCGAGGCAACGCATGCCCACACTGTGGTGGTTCCTTCCGGTCAGGAAACACGCCCGCGTTGGTGAGCAGAGCGGGGTCACGTGGAAGTTTGTGTAGCGCAGCCCCGAGGCAGCGAGTGCGTCGATATTCGGCGTATTGATCTCGGAGCCGTAGCAACCCAGATCAGCCCAGCCGGTGTCATCGAAAAGAATGGTGACGATGTTCGGGCGGACCCTTTCCTGTTCGGGTGAGCCTGGCCACCAGGGGATCGATTCCTCGACCGTGCGTCCGATGGTGCCGGGGAAGCTGTTCATACTTGAACTCCACTATTGGGCATTTCGGCCATTTCCGGCCGAAGGGCAGATTGTCCGTGTACCCGCATTCCGGCTACCTGTTTCCTTCACGGGCAGACCGTGCATGAGGCAGCGGGTTTGAAGAGAAGTTGCCGCGCTTCCGGCCTTGCGCGCTTGCGTTGGCGAAATCGCCTCCGTCGGCTAATCGGCAGGTCGTCGTGATCAGAAGCTTGGCTGCGGGCATCGGAGAATAATTCTCCGTGTGTGAATTGACTGCCAATAGTACTTTTGCCTAATGTCATATCGTTTGGTTATGAGCCGGGTGCGGCAGACTAGGCCTGCTGGATCGGTTTGCCCCCAACGCGGTGGTTGGGAGTTTACTCCCTGTTGCTGGGCGAGGGGCAACTGAATTGGCCGGACCCAGGCAGTGGATTTGGTCAAACATGCGGCCGCAGGAGGATTATCAATTCGCGACATACCCAACCTGACTTTCCTTCGGCAGTTTGTCGTCATCGCCGAAGAGGGAGGCATTTCGAGGGCAGCCCGGCGTTTGAGGATATCGCAACCTGCACTCTCCAAGAACATGCGGCGGCTGGAAGCCATGCTCGGTTCGGCCCTGTTTGAACGTCATTCAAGTGGCGTGGAACTGACCAGGGCAGGGCGCATCTTCCTCGATCGGGCGAGGGCAATCGGGCTGGAGTATCAGGTTGCGCTTGAGGACATCCGGAACCTGATTGCAGACCAGGAATCCACGATCCGGCTCGGGGTCGGCCCGGTCTGGTCCGTTGCTGTCCTGCCGCAAGTCGCAAAGAGGTTTCACCAGCTCTATCCGAGCCACCGTTTGCTGGTGTCGACGGGACCGATGGACAAGTTGGGTGAAGATCTGCGTCTGGGCAAGACCGATCTCTTTGCCGGCGCTCTCATTCCGAGCACCATGCCTGCCGGTTTCACCTGCCGGACAATCCTGGACAGCGAGATGGTCATATTCGCGTCGCAAGACCATGAGATCATCAAGGCCGGTGGCAAGGCCGACCCGGCCAAGCTTGCGGAATATCCGTTTGTTGCGTTCGAACCATCAAGCGGCGTGCTGGAAACGCTGTCGTCGTTTCTTCACGCCAGGGGAGCGCCTCCGCCGCGTTTCATGCTGGAGTCGAGTTCGTTGCTGACTTGCGTCGAACTTGTGCGCAACGGCGATTACCTGATGTACGAGACACGCATGCTCGCCCGGGCCCGGATTGGCCGGGACCTGGCGATTGTGCCGGTTGGTCAGCAGATCGAAGGTTACCAGACTGGAATCGTGCATCGTGAAGGCCTTGAGCGGATCGCGCGCTTCGATAAACTCATATTGATCATGACCGAGGTGCTGAAGGATACCACCGCTTCCGCAACCTGTTGAACTGCACAGTGCATAACCTGGTACTATGCCTATGGTATCAGTTGATATGGCCGCATTGGTGACGCATGGTTCCGGTTCGTCTATCATCGCGCATCGCAAACAGGGGGGAAGACATGCAATCCAGACGGATTCTGTTGTCGTGTATTGCTGCGTGTTCGACAGTCGCGGCACTTTGGGTGTCGCCAGTCGCAGCGCAGAATGAACCGCTTTCAGTGCAGTTGAGCTGGCTGGTCGATGCCGGCAGTACAGGCGAAGTCGTTGCGCTTCAGCGAGGGTTCTTTGCTGATAATGGGCTTGACGTCGAACTCTTGCCCGGAGGCCCGACCGCAAACGCGGTTCAGGAAGTCCTCGGCGGGACAGCCGACATAGCAATCGCCTATGCCCCGCAGATCATGTATGCCGCCAATAACGGGCTTCCGATCATTTCCTTTGCTGCAACATTCCAGAAGGCGCCGTTGACGTTCTATTCATTGGGCGAAAGCAACATCAAGAGCATCAAGGACTGGAAGGGCAAGCGTATCGGTGCGGCCCAGAGTGCCGTTCCGCAGATCATTGCAATCCTCGACCATAACGGTCTGAAGTTCGAAGACATCACCTTTGTTCAGGCCCAGGTTCCAGGGCTCATGCAGGATCAGGTTGATGTAGTAGCGTCCTGGCCGACAAATACCGCGGCTCTTGAACCGATTACTTCGCATCCGGGCGGATTCAACAGCCAGTCGATCTGGGACAACGGGCTGCAGTTCCAGTCCAACTACCTGATCACGAGGAAGGATGTTCTTGAACAAAAGGCGGATGTCCTGGCGGCTTATCTCAGGGCGGTCGATGCCGGCTGGTCCTACGCTGCGGACAATCCCGATGAGGCGATCAACATCCTGGTCGATTATGCTCCCGCTCTGAGTTTCGAGAAGGAACGGTCCGCTCTGGTTGTCATGCTGGCGGAGTATATCTACACCGATGAGACCATGGAGTTCGGGTTCGCCAATGTGTCGACCGACCGCTGGCAGCGCACGCTGGACACATACATCGCCATCGGGGAAATCGACGCGAGCATGACTGCGGCGGATGTTCACGACAACCGTGTTCTGGACGCGGTCGAGACGACCAAGCGCTAAATCCATCATTCAGCCGGCTTGCAGGCGCTTTCAGCAGCATGCCGGCTGATGCCATCAAGCTCAGCAACGTCTCGGTGACGTTTGGATCCGGGGAAGAGTCAATCGCGGCAATCGGCGATGTGTCGCTTACTGTCGAGGAAGGTGGCTTTGTTTCGCTGGTAGGTCACTCCGGATGTGGCAAGTCGACACTGCTGCGGGTTATCGCGGACATAATCCCGCCGACATCCGGAGCCGTGGAAGTCCTTGGTGTGTCGCCAGAGGAGGCGCGCGGCCAGCGCGCCGTCAGCATGGTGTTTCAGCAGTCGGTGCTGATGCCATGGGATACCGTTCTTGAGAATGTGCGCATGCCACTCGAGGTCGGCCCGCAGGTGGGCAGGCCGGCCGAGGCAATGTCTCCTCTCGAAGCGTTGAAACTCGTGGAACTCGACGGCTTCGAGGATGCCTATCCTTCCCAACTCTCCGGAGGAATGCGCCAGCGTGTATCCATTGCGAGAGCGCTGGTGACCCGGCCGACAATTCTCCTGATGGACGAGCCGTTCGGCGCCCTTGACGAACTGGTGCGCGACACACTCAATGTGGAGCTGCTGCGCATCTGGAAGGAGACCGGCATGACGATTGTATTCGTCACGCATTCACTTCAGGAGGCTGTGTTTCTCTCTCGGAGGGTTGCAGTCATGAGCCGGCGTCCGAGCCGGATCACCGGTGTCGTTACGGTAGAACTTCCGGAAGACCGCCAGATAGGGGTCAAGGACTCCCCCGAGCTTGGCCGTCACGTGGCTTCGCTTCGGGCAATGCTGGATGAAGGGTGAGTAGATGACAGTGGCCCACACCAGCAGTCAGACCAGGACAAAGGCGCAAACTGGCGCAATCGGCAGGCTGATAACACTGCTTCGGAGTGCCAGAAGCCTCGTCATGGCAGCGCTTGGGTTGACGATTGTTTTGCTCATCTGGCAGCTGGCGGTCAGGGCGCTTGCCGTCCCAATCTATCTGGTTCCGGCTCCCACCGATGTGCTGGTGGCGCTCTATAATGACAGGGTACTACTGGCCGAGAATGCAGTTCCCACCATTACCGAGGCGGCCCTCGGCTTCCTGCTCGGTAACGTGTTTGCGGTGCTGGTGGCGATTTCGTTCGTCTACAACAAGATCGTCGAGGATCTGTTCTACCCGGTCGCCATTCTCATCAAGACCATTCCCATCATTGCCATTGCGCCGGTTCTGAAGATCATGCTTGGCAACGGGATCGAGCCGAAAGTCCTGATTGCCGCGCTGATCTGTTTCTTTCCGACACTGGTAAATGCGGTGCAGGGATTTCGGGCCGTGAATCCCCAACTGATTGAACTCATGCATGTTCTCTCTGCCACCAAGACCCAAGTATTCAAGCGCGTGAGGTTCTACGCGGCGCTTCCCTATGCCTTTGCCGCCCTCAAGGTATCGGTAACCATGTGCGTTCTTGGGGCGATCGTCGGAGAGTGGATCGGGGCAAATTCCGGCATCGGCTACCTGATCCTGCAGAGCATGTATGTGTTCGATACGCCGAGGCTGTTCGCCACGATCATCGTTGCCTCGATGATGGCGATCACCGGATTTGCGATCGTGACCTGGCTTGAGGCGCGCATCATTCACTGGGACCCGGGCGAAAGCTTCTGAACCGGAGCGAACCGGACGGGGATGCACAACCGCAACTGCCAAGCCACATGACCGGGACGACGGCGTCGAATGCCAGCTCCAATATCAATCAGTGCGCGTGATCTCGATCATTGCGGATCAGCAATTCGGCGGGCATCTGGGTTCGTCATTCGGATCGCCCCGCATTTCAGCCGTTCGGGAGATAAAGGTCGCCTTCTTGACAGAAAGGTCATCCTTCACTGCGTCGCCCAGAATGTGACGCACCTCACCTCAAGTGACCGGTAATTTCGGGCGGCGCGAAGCTTCAAATCGCGCACGATATTGTTGGCAAGCATACGAACACTGATGGTTGCCATGGAGAGTTGCCCTGTGTGCCATTATTCGCATGGCATGGAAGGAGCGAGAACGAGACAAACCCAGACTTGCCCCTCCTAGCCAGTGGCACTTCAATACAGGCTGTCCGAACGGCTATCAACTGAGCTAATAGCCGGTTCCGAATTCGGTATTCGACACGTTCCGAACATCAATGCAGACCATTTCGCGAATGCACCGGAGAATCTTGACAGGTCCGGCGGACGATAGAGCCCCAACCAGTCACGGCGTCACTGCCAAGAGGCTGCTCTCGACCGGGATCAAAAACAGGAGAAAAACGAGGTGAGCACCAACAACCGCTTCCCGCAACGCGGATCGCCTTGGGAAAAGATCAGGCAGGAACTTCATGAACTGAAGGAATTGGACATCGACTGGATGAACCACCCGCTTCCAGGTTACGTCTATTATTTCGGCGAGGACATCAAGAACAACCAGCTTGAAGCATACAACATCTATTCGGCTGAGAACGGTCTTGGCGCCGGCGTAGCATTCTTCAGTCTCGAAAGGATGCTGAACGACATCAAGGACTGGTCACGCGACCTGTATCACGGCCCCGAGACTATGGGGATGACATTTACCTCGGGAGGAACGGAAAGCTTGTTCGAAGCGGTCCGTACCGCACGCAATCGCGCCCGCGCCCGCGGCATGACGGGGCGGTTGAACCTTGTGGCCCCCTTCACTGTTCACCCCGCCGTGGACAAGGCAGCGCAAATCATGGAGATCGACATGGTTCGCGTGCCGGTTGCCGATGACATGCGCGCCGATGTCGAAGCGATGGCTGCCGCAATCAACGAACAGACCTTCATGCTCCTCGGGTCCGCCGTCTGCTATCCTTTCGGCGTGTTCGATCCGATCGAAAGGCTCGGTGAACTGGCGCTTGAAAGGGATATCTGGCTGCATGTTGATGGTTGCTGGGGAGGGTTCATAAATCCGTTCTCGAAGCAACTAGGTTATGCCGTGCCCAAGTGGGACTTGGAAGTTCCCGGTGTCATGTCAATGTCGACCGACCTGCACAAGTTTGCCTTCTCGACAAAGGGTGCCTCGTTGATGCTGCAGCGCTACGAGGAAAACAAGGACAGGTACGAGACGTTTTCGATCAGCTGTTGGCCCTGCGGCACATATGAGACGCCCGCGTTTCAAGGATCGTCGGGAGCAGGTTCAATTGCCTCCGCCTGGGCGATGATCAAGTATCTCGGCAATGAGGGTTATCTCAAGACTGCCCAGGCGGCGATGGATGCCACCGTCAAGCTGACGGATGGCGTCAACAGGATCCCGGGGTTGCGCGATGTTCGCGACGGGGCACCGGTCGAGGGAAACTCCATGGCCTTCAAGTCAATCGACCCCGACGTAGACATCATGGCCGTTGCCGACATCCTCGACGCAAATGGATGGCACTGCAGCCGTATGCGCGAGCCGCTGGCAATCAAGCATTCGGTCACGCCGCACCACTTGGCAACAGTCGAAACATATCTGGAGCAAACGGAAGCAGCAGTCGAGCGTGTACGCAGGGAAGGCCTCAGGGGCCAATACGATGAACGTACCTACTGATAATTCCCGGTCCTGCTGGCCGGAACAGGTAATGAAGCAGTATCACCGCCGGCCGTCTTCTCCATGATCGAAAGTCCAGGTGATCGGGCCGCGTTCGGCAGTCATTCTGGCACGGAGATCAATTGTCGCCCTCTCGTCGTGGGACATGTGATCGGCGGCAAGAACCACGCCATAGTCATCGCGGGCGCTTGTGGCTGAGACCTTCCGATCCAATACATCGTCTACGACCATTCGCGGATCGCGTTGCAACGGATCTCCGAAGCCGCCACCGCCGCCGGTCTCCCGCACGAGTGTGTCGCCAGTGTTGAGTTCGATGACTTCCTTGGAGTGGAGGTGCTCGATCGTGCCATCGGCCCGCTCAATGTGGGAACGCCAACGCTGGCCGGGCCTGCCGCCATAGATTCCCCACGAACTGGAAAGTGAACGGTCATGACGGTGGCAACTGCGGACCGGGCCCTTGAGCACCTTGAAAGACCGGCGGATGCCCAGACCGCCGCGGAATTTGCCCGGACCACCGGAGTCCATCCGCAATTCGTGGTCGAGAACCCGGATAGGGTAACGGGTTTCCCAAGCCTCGGTGGGTGTTGTCTGGACGTTGGTGAAGCCGTGCTCGAGATGATCTAGACCGTCGGAGGTTGCCCATGCGCCTGTACCGCCGGTCGTGAGGTCGGATGAACCATATACGTCCCCATTCTCGTCCTCGCCACTGAACGAGGTCACCATGTTGCCCGCCGAAGGACTCGCGACTGCAAACTCCTCGTCGATAGCAGTTATCAGAGCCCCCTGAACCACATCGTAGGACCGTTGAGCGATCTGCCCGCGCAGTGCAACAGGCGCTGGCCGTTCGGGGTTGTACAAGCTGCCCTTGGGTGCCTTGACCGTGATCGGTTTTACCGCGCCTTCATTGAGGGGGATATCCGGATCTGTAAGGCCCTTGATCGTGGAGTGTGCTCCGGACTCCACGCCCGCAATGTTGACGTTTACCGGCGCCGCCTGTTGGGGCGAAGTGCCGGCATAGTCGACAATGATGTCGCTGCCTCTGATTTCTACACGGCACCTGATTTCCAGTCGGGGCAGATCTCTGGTGCGGTTGTCCACCCAGTCTGCAAATTCATAGACGCCATCTTTCATTTCGGAGATCTTGGCGCGCATGCGCCGTTCGGCCTGGTCGAACAGCGTGTCGATTGCACCCGAAACCGTCCGATAGCCGACATTCTCGACCATCTCCACGAAGCCGCGAACCCCGATCATGCATGCCGAGTATTGCGCTTCCAGATCGCCCAGGACGGTATCGGGGATGCGTACATTGTAGCGGATAATGTCATATGTGGTCTTGTCGATCTTACCCGCCTTCATCCAGGGAACTGGCGGCAGGATCAGACCCTCCTGAAACAGCTCTCTGGTGTTGGCCGACATTGAACCGGGCTCTTGCCCGCCGACATCCTCGTGGTGTGACAATGCGCCGGCGAATGCGACCGGACCGGCGGTGCCCTCAAGAAAGATCGGAGCTGCCATCAGGATATCCGGCAGGTGTCCGCCGCCCTGGTACGGATCATTAAGTATGAAGACGTCACCAGGCTTCATCTCATCGAGTGGAAAAGTCTCAGTGATGTACCTGATACCTGGCCGCATAGTGGTCAGGTGGATCGGGCAGGCGCGGGCCTGGGTAATTGTCTCGCCGTTGGTTCTGAATATGCCGCAGGAGCAGTCTTCGCCCTCTTTCACGATGACTGCAACTGCCGAGCGCAGCAGGGTGAATTGCATGGCGTTGGCAATGGACTCCAGGCGGTTCCGGATCACTTCAATGGTGATTGGATCGTTGTCTTCCTTCTGAATTGGTAAATCCTCCCGCTGCTAGCAGCGAATGATCATGTTGCCGGTTTCGTCGATAGTGGCTTCCTGGCCGTCACCGACGACGACCGTGGTATCGGGCTGGTCGACAATTGCCGGCCCTTTGATCAGGCAGCCGATTGGCAAATCCACGCGGCGATAGCGGGGTATCTCTATTTCGCCTAGCTCCGGAAAGGACGCCTTGCATCTTGCCGCAGGGATGGCTTCAAGGCCGGGTGACAGCGTGTTGCCGGAGACCGCCTTGTGCGGAAGCTTCGGCGCTTCCTGGTAGCTTACCAGCCGCAAGTTCACCAACTCGACTTTTCGTTCACGGTTGAAGTGTCCGAATACCTCGGCGTGAACCTGATGGAAGCCGTCGATTGCCGCGGTGCGTCCTTCTTCGTCAAAGACCGGGCCCAAAGGAACCTCCAACTCATAACCTTGGCCCTCGTAGCGCATTTCGGCCGTCCGGCGGTGTTTCAGCGGAACGCCTTTCAGACCCTCCTTGGCAAGAACTGCTTCGCCGTTGGCTTCAAGCTTGACGAACTCAGCTTCGACGTGTTTCCAGTCCACTCTTGACATGTCGCGGACAAAGAAGGTCTTGGCGCCGTCGGTTTCAAAATCCGATACCAACAGTCCGAATGCCGAAAGCGTACCTGGTGAGCGGGGAACCAGTACTTCCTGGATCCCGATTTCTCTGGCGACCGCAGCAGCGAAGACGCCACCACCGCCACCGAATGAGACCATGGTCAGTGAACGCGGGTCAATGCCACGCTTGACCGTCACCAGTTTGATCGCCTCAGCCATCTGACTCACAAGTATCCGGTACATGCCAAGTGCGGTTTCCTTGGCCGGCAGCCCCAGTTTTTCGCCGAGGTCCCCGATGACCTTCTCGGCCAGTTCGGGCCGCAGGTCGAAGGTGCCGCCAGCGAAGAATTCCGGGTTCAGATAACCAAGGACCATGGTAGCGTCCGACGAAGTCGGCTTGTCACCTCCTCGATTGTAACAGGCCGGTCCAGGGTTTGAGCCCGCAGATTCCGGGCCCATATGCAGTCCGCCCGCTTCATCGACCCACGCAATTGAGCCGCCACCCGATCCGACCGTATCCATATCCACCATCGGGACCCGGAGCGGATATTTCCCGATGCGCCCTTCACGGGTGATTTGGGCCTTGCCGTTCCGTATCAGGCAGACATCTGTGGAAGTGCCTCCTACATCGAAGCCGACAAGGTCGCGGCGGCCGGACAATTCACCCGTATAGCGGGTTGCGACAACTCCCGCTGCTGGACCTGAGAGAAACATCGATACCGGTGTGGCAACTGTCATTTCGGCTGAGGCAATCCCGCCACCGGATTGCATGAGGTGCAGGCGCGCATCATCACTCTCGCGGGCAAGCCCCTTCCTCAGCTGGTTTACATAGTGAACGACTTTCGGGCGGACATATGCGTCGAACGCCGTGGCACAGACACGTTCGTATTCGCGGAAAGTCGGGTTGACGCGGTTCGACAACGATACAAGCAGGCCAGGATAGGCTTCGGCGATGACGCCTGCGGCCCGTTCCTCATGTATGTTGTTGATGTAGGAGTTGATGAAGCAGATCGCCAGTGAGTCTATCTTGAATCTGTCGACAAGGTCGCCGACTTCGCTCAGCACGGCCTCTTCTGCAAGCTCCTTCACGATATTGCCTTTTCCGTCGATCCGCTCGGGAATGCCTCGGCGGAAACGGCCGCGAGCCAGCCAGCCCGGCGTTTCGGGCTCGGATCTCAAGTCGTAGAGTTTGCTTCGCTTCATTCTGCCCATTTCAAGCGCATCGCGATGGCCCTCGGTCGTCAGCAGACCGATCCGGGCGCCCTTGCGCTCAAGGAGGGCATTGGTGGCGATTGTAGTGCCATGAATGTGGGTTATTTCGATGTCTTCCCTAGCAGAGCCGGCACCGGAACTCTCCAGCATCATCTGAACGCCCTCGACAATGCCAGTCACAATATCTGGCGAAGACAGCGACTTTGCATAGTACATTCTGCCACCAATAAACCCGGCGATGTCGGTGAATGTCCCGCCGATGTCTATTCCTATGCGATGCATGGATGCGTCAATTCCCGCGAGCAGTGTCGAACATGAGGCGAATTCCATACTGCCTGAATCTGTGGTCCTGGGATTGCCGGATCACAAGGCTGGAAGTGATGCCATTAGAAGCATCAGAGATGCAAAGGAATTGGGGTCAAGTCGAATTCGGAAAGCATTCGACACTAAAAGCTGGAGTAATAGGTTGCTGTTGTCATGATTCCGGACGCACTGGCATGGGTTGCCTCATGAGCGCGCCGCTACAGTGGTCTCGGTATGCGTGAGGCCCATGAACTGGTTTGGAGGCTACGCATACGATGCTCTGGTGGCGCTGGCTGAAGCGGTCCTTGCCTCATCATGTTTCTGGAGATCTTGGCACGTCGTGTGAAGTTCTTGAAGAAATATCTGCGCCAGAGCACTGAGTGGGCGCGTATTCAGATGAATGGCAGCGGTCGTCGTGATGATCTCAGGATGATAGGTTCGATAAGTGAGTTCAGGGTACCGGTTCAGCGTCGTGAGCAGATAGGATTCAACCAGCGCAACCCCTTCACCGAGCGCCACGAGATCTCGAGCCTGATAGAAGTAGCGCACTTCTATTGCACGCTTGGGTTCAACGTTGGCTTGCTTGAACGAGTTTTCGATGATGGCGCCGACGGGATCGTTCGGGCTCGCCGTTATGAAGGGATATTGTGCCAAGTCTTCAGGTCGGATGGCCTCCAGTTGCGCCAACGGATGTTCCTTTGGAAATATGCACACCATCCGCAGTTTTCCCAAGGTGACCCGGTTGAACAGGGGGTGTTCGAGTGGGTGGAAGTGCACGCCGAGGTCGGCTCTTCCGATTTCGACGCTGTTCAGTACGTAGTCCAGAGATCCTGCCTCGAAACTGACCTTTACCTCAGGCCGGCCTTCCCGGAACCGGGAAATTGTCTGGGGGATTGCAGTAGTCCCCAAAGCAGGCGTGCTGACAATTCGGAGCTCGCCGATCAGTTTGCCCTTGATTTGGTCGACCACGAAGCTGGTTGCGTCAAATGCCTCGAAGACTTTCTGTGCCTTGAGGTAGAGTAGTTCGGCTTCCTGGGTGGGGACAAGGCGCCCGCGTTGACGATGGAAGAGCTTGAACTTGAGTTGATCCTCCATGTGAAGAATCATCTGGCTTACCGCCGGTTGCGAGACATTGAGCATCCTTGATGCCCCGACTGTAGTGCCGGTCGACATGACTGCTCCGAACATTTCAAGTTGGCGCAGGTTCATGTTCCACCTCTTGCTTCCAATGATGGCCTGCGCGGGCAGTTCAACTGGAATTGCAATTGCCAATTTCCAAAACCGCCAATGCGCAGCAGACCGGCCATCGATAGGTCATTGTTAACAAAAGGGAAAATCGAAGTCTATAACATGAAGTTAGACCCTGACCTTGGCTTTTTGATAAGCGTTTGGTGGTGGTTGCTGCTAGTTTGCCAGTTCCCAACTAGACAGCTGCACGCACCGTGACGGCAATCCAATTCGGACAAAGAGCGCTCATGGAACATTCGAACCAGTTGCGCTTGTGCCGGCGGTTGCGACGCAGTTTGCAAACACGGAGGAATTGAAATGGATCTCATGAAATTTGCGCGTACAGGGCGAAGGAAGTTCTTCGGAGCCGCCTTGGGCGGGGCCCTTGCAGTCCTTGGCGCTTCCGGCTCAGCGCAGGCGGCAGATTATTCGCTGCGCATGCAGGCAAACACCGGACCCGGTCTGACACCATATATTGCACTTGAGGAATTCGTCCAAAACGTCAACGCAATGTCGGGCGGCCGGATTGAAATCCAGTTGTTTCCGGTATCTGCCCTGTTCCCGCCGAACGAAGGCCTGGAAGCGGTGGCCAACGGAATCGTTGAGCTGGGTCTGACCACAGGCGGTTACTTTGCCGGCAAGATGGGTCCGATCGCCTCTATGGAGTCCGGTCTGCCCGGTGCCGAGGCCAATGCGTGGGAGCGCAACGCGTTCTTTTACGAAAAGGGGTTCATCGACATCGTTCGTGAAGCTTATGCCGAGCACGGCGTCCATTATCTGGCACCAAACCTTGGGTCGCCCTGGGAATTGGTATCCAAGGTTCCATTGCGCACCGAAGCTGATTTTGCCGGCAAAAAGATACGCGGTTTCGGCATCGAGGCACAGTGGTTCGATGCTCTTGGTGCGGAAGCTGTGAACATTGGCGGTGCGGAAATCTACACTGCGCTGGCCACGGGTGTTGTGGATGCCGTCCGTTGGGGCGACGAGTCCCAGAACCTGGCGCAGGGACTTCAAGAGGTCGCCAAATACTACATCAAGCCCGCCCCCATGCCTGCTCCCAACAACCACATCATTGTCAATCAGGCAACTTGGGACTCGATGTCCCCTGACCTCCAGGCAATCCTCGAGGGTGCCGCAAAGCTGGCATCCATGAAATACCTGACCCTGACCGCAATGTCGCGTGGTCCGGCCCGGGCCGAGCTTGAGGCAGCCGGGATGGAGTTTGTCACAATCCCGCCCGAAGAGTGGGCCTCAATGCAAGAGAGGGTTCGCGCCATCTGGGCCGAGTATGGCGACCACGACGAGCGTACTGCACGAGCCGTAGCGCTTTTGCAGGAATTCCTGACAGAGCTTGGCCGTTAGAAGGCCAAGACAGCGCCGGCAGCAACCCAACGGGTTGCTGCCGGCGTGTTGCCAGCCGGAATAGCGATCTGGGTCATTTCGGAGTGCCAGTGTGTTGTTCGTTTCCCTTTTTGCATTGGCCGCAGGCGGGTTGGCGAGGTGCCAGTGTCCGTTATGGCGCTGGCCACCAATTCTCTCTGCACAGGTTGAATGTCTGGTTTTTGGCTGGAACGCACTCTTGGCGGCAACGGTGATCAGTCTGTTCCGGCAACCGGACATTGCAGATCATGTTCCGCCCGTGGTGAATTTCCCATGAGCGGTGTTTTGACCCACGCGGATCGCAGATTGCGATTTCAAGGGAACAGTTCATGTACGATCAATTGGCTCTCTACGGCGGCGGATATTGGCTGTGGGCGGGGAAGTGCAGGTGTCGAACACACACAGGAAACCGGCATCAAGGGACCTTCAGATAATGCGCCGTTGTTTGACACCCGAGTTTCAAGGACTACGGCTTGTGGCCGAGGGAGGGCTACCGTGGTCGATTGTATATTTCCCGGTAACGTTTGCCGTGCGCATTTCACCGCTCCCTTGTGGCTCCACGTTGTGGTTGTAGAGGCCGGCAGGGCATGGTGATGCTGAAACTGGCTTCAGCGATCGATGCGGTGAACGCAAAGATCGGGCTGGTAACAGCCTATCTGGTCTACTTCATGATGGCGATGATCGGTTTCGAAGTCTTCATGCGGACCGTTTTTGACAATCCGACCACCTGGGTTCACGACATGAGCAGTTGGACACAGGTGTTCTATATCTTCCTGGGCGGGGCCTGGGCGCTGCAGAAGGGATATCTTGTTCGAGTAGATGTGGCCTACCAGAGTTTTCCGGTTCGTGTGCAAGCCTTCATCGACCTGTTCATTACGTCGGTGCTCATGGCCCTTTTTGCCTGGGTTATGATAACCAAGGGGCTGGATTTCGGGATCAGGTCCTTCCAAACAGGGGAAATCTCGGCCAACGGCACCTGGAATGGTCCTGTCTGGCCGGCCAAACTGATCATTCCAGTCGGGATGGTCCTGCTGACGCTTGCATGGACTGCCCGCGCAATCCGGGCCGCGTACCGGCTGATTGATCCAAACTCGGTCGGGCTGGAAGAGGAAGCGGAGGCTGCAGGATAATGGGCCCCCTGGAGTTTTCCATTATCTTCTTTGGAAGCATGTTCCTCTTCCTGGGGATAGGTGTGCCCATTGCCATCGCCCTGGGTGGCCTGAGCGTCGCTCTGGTCTGGATCTTCTGGGGGCCAAACGCCCTGTCCATGCTGGTGCTCAAGTCATACGGCATGGCATCAGCCTTTGAACTCTTGGCGGTTCCGCTGTTTGTCTTCATGGCCAATATGCTGGAACGGTCGCGGATTGCCGACGACCTCTACCAGACCATGAGCAAGTTTGCCGGAACACGGCCGGGTGGCCTGGCCATTGGCACCGTGCTGATCTGCATGCTGTTCGCCGCCATGGCCGGAATATCCGGGGCGGCAACGGTGTCCATGGGCATCCTGGCTTTGCCGGCGATGATGTCACGCGGCTACAATACGAAATTGGCTTTAGGTTCCATTGCAGCTGGCGGTTCGCTGGGCATTCTGATCCCGCCTTCTGTGACAATGATCCTCTATGGCGTGATTGCAGGAGTTTCGGTCGGTCGAATGTATGCAGGCGGCGTTGGCCCGGGATTGCTTCTGGTGCTGTTATTCATCATCTACATTCTGATCCGGGCTCGCTTGAACCCCGAAATTGCGCCAGGCCTTCCAGAGGAAGAGACGGCAAGCTGGCCCGAGAAACTGGCATCACTGAAGGGCCTGATTTTTCCGATCGGGCTGGTTTTTGCTGTGCTGGGTTCAATACTGACAGGTGTTGCCAGCGTGTCCGAAGCGGCCGCGGTCGGTGCGATTGGTTCCATTCTGGCTACATTGCTCAAGCGTGGCTTCCAGCGGAAGATGTTCCACGAGGCGGCTGTGAACACGCTCATGGTGTCGTCGCTGATCTTCTGGATCGTGATCGGCGCGGCAGCATTTGCCACGCTTTACACCGCCATGGGCGCCGCCAATCTGATCCAGGGCATTGTTCTGTCAATGGAAGTGAACAGATATGTGGTCCTCGCAGCAATGATGTTGATCCTGCTGATCATGGGTATGGTAATCGAGACCACCGGCATCATCATGATTGCAGTGCCTGTGATGACGCCGATCATCATTCAATTGGGCTTCGATCCGATCTGGTTCGGTGTGCTCTTCATCATCAACATGGAGATCGGATTCCTGACGCCACCATTCGGCTACAACCTGTTCTATCTGAAGGGTGTGGCGCCAAAGAGTGTCAAATTGACCGAAATCTATGGCTCGATCATACCTTTCGTACTGCTGATGATTCTCGGGCTTGCACTGTGCGTGGCCTTTCCCCAGATTATCACTGCGCTTCCGGATATGGTCTTCGGATAAGTGGCATAGGCAGAGTAGGAGTCGCAGGAACCGCGCGCAATTTGCAATCCTTCATCCTGCGAGTAGTCCAATCCCCGGAGTGAAAGGCGTAGCCGATTTGAGTACTCCTTCCCGTCCGAGTTTCACGATTTCTCCTTACGCGCTGCTCATCCTGCCGCCTCTGTTCTGGGGCTCGAACGCCGTCCTCGGCCGGTTTGTGGTCGACGACATTCCTCCGATGCAACTGTCCCTTGTCCGTTGGTTTGGAGCCCTTGTAGTGCTTGTTCCGCTGATGGGATCGAACCTGATGACCAGGTTGCCGCTCATTCGCGACAACTGGCGGCGGATCATGCTCCTTTCATTGCTCAGCCTCGTGGGGTTTGGTTCCCTGTTCTATGTGGGTCTGCAGACCACGACGGCGATCAACGCCGGCTTGCTTCAGTCGTTCACTCCGGTGGTCATCCTGGTGATGTCATGGTTCATTCTCAGTACGCCTGTTACCGGATTGCAGTGCGTGGGACTCCTGTTTTCATTGGTCGGCGTGGCGGTTGTGATCTGCCAAGGGAGTTTCGAATTCCTCCTGAGCCTGCAACTGCGCGAAGGGGACTTCTGGGTGCTGGGAGGCGTGTTGTGCTGGGGCCTGTATTCGACCTTGTTGCGCAGCAATCCTGTGCCGTTTGCCGCATTGGAATTGTTGACGTTGCAGATCGTCTTTGCATTGGTTGTCCTTGTGCCGTTGGCCGCGGTCGAAGCCGTCTTTGTCGAACTCATGACCCTTGACTGGACCGGAGTCTTCGTCGTCTTGTTTATCGGCCTATTTCCCGGCGTGGTCGCAATTTCACTATGGATCAAGGGCATCAAGGCAGTCGGTGCGGCGGCCGCCGGGTATTATCTGAACCTGGTCCCGGTCTTCGCAGCCCTTTTCGCTGTCCCGGTTCTGGGGGAGGCGCCGGGCTGGTACCATCTTGCCGGTGCCCTATTGATTTGCGCAGGCATATTCCTTGCGGTGCGCGCCAATGGGCGGTCGGAAAAATGAGAGGATCAATATGTTTCAAGCTTGCAGCACTTTGAGTTTAGGTTCCGGTACAGGCGTTCCAGTCGGCACTGGCGAACATGGCGGATAACAGGTTCGACCCATTGCGTGGCAAAATGACGCCCAGCGTTGGAATATGGGACAATGGTAACGAAAGGTCTTGCAATCATGAAACCCAGACTGTGCATCATGCCTCTTGGCCAGACCCCGCGAAATGACTGGCTAGATCCAATCCAGGAAATCGTCGGCAATAGGATCGAAGTGATCCAGCATGGCTGTCTCGACGGGTTGAGCCATGAGGAGATCCTCGAACTTGATCAGCGGCCAGATGATCACATGCTGTTCACAGCATTGCCTGCTGCTGGTGGGAAAAGGGTTGGTTTTGCCAAGAGGCATGTTCTGGACCGCATGCAGGACAATCTCGACGTTGTGACAGCAAAGGGGGCCAGTATGGTGGCCGTTTGCTGCTCCGAGAAATGGCCGGAGAGCTACGATTTCGATGGCCATTGGATCGAGGTCTTTTCGGTGATGCATGATCTTGTCACCGGCATGAGCTACAGGGGAAGGGGTGTGGTATTCTACCATGTAGCAGGTCAGCAGCAGGCAACCGTGGATCGCTGGGCCGATGTAGAAGGCCTTGATTTCGTTTATCTGGAAGATGGGCGCACGGACTTAGAGCATGAGGAAATCATGCAGTTGCTGGAGAAGGCCGGCTACACTTACGCAGTTCTGGATTGTTTCGGGTTCAGTCTGGATCTCAAAGACCAGATCCAGCACCGTTTGGGTCTTCCGGTTTATCTTCCGCTGACTTCTCTCGCCAACGCCGTACGCGCCGCCTATGGGGCCTGACTTCGTGTTTCGCGGCGAGTTGCAACCTGGAACAACAGTACGCCTCCGATCATCAGGCCAGCAGCGGCCAGCAATCCCGGCGGCGCGGACTCCCCGAGAAGAAGAACGGCACCACTGGTGCCAAACACGCCGATCATGGGGCCGCTCAGGCTGAGAAAGACCGGTCCGGACAAGTACTGGACCGCCAGAAAGGCGGGGTATTGCACCGTAAACACTGCGGCGACGATCAGCATGTTGAACAGGATTCCGGGGGCCAATATCAGTTCCGGCCCGGAATCCAGCCCCGCGGCAATGGGTACTCCGGCAAGACCACCCATCAAGAGCATCAGGCCGGCAGCAAGAAGCGGATGCATGCCGTCGGGCCAGTATCGCGTCCGGTAGATGTTGTTGATCGCCATCAGTATAGGGTTTGAAATCGCCAGAATGATCCAGCCCGCCTCAGCGCCTGTCATCAGGCTGAACTTGGCACGCGCCAGAATAACGCCCCCGGCAATTCCGGACGCAACGGCGCAGATCTTGAACAGGTTTAGCCGGTCCATCCCGAGCATCACGGCGAAGGCGTATGTCAGCAGCGCAGGCAGCACGAATGCAAGCGAAACAAAGGAGGCCCCGACATGGGCCACCGCCACGAAGTTGATGGCGTTGTAAACGAGCATCAACACGCCAGAGATCGTACCAAACCGGATTGCATCCTTGCGAAGCAATCCCCTGTTTGCACCAGTGGCCAGAGCAAACAGCATGATCAGAATGCCCGAACTGGACATGACAAAAACCAGATACCATAGCATCGGCGCACCTGCCGATGCCGCCAGCTTGGTCAGCCCCGTCGCAGTGGCGAACATGGCGCTGGCGAACACCATCAACGCAAGCGAAAGCAGCGCTGACTGTGTTCCTGTTGGCATGGTCAGGGCTGATAGTGCTTAGTTGCGGTCATGGATGCCCGCGTGGAGAACATCTCGTACCAGTGAGCTAACGTCTTGCGGCCGGCGCGCCAGTCAAGCGTGCCTTCATAGCGAAAGTCGAGATAGCCCAACGCGCATGCCACGGCGATGGTTCCGATGGTTGCCTCCAGCCGAAGTCCAGCGGTTTCACTATCAAGAGTGGATAACGCTCGATTCACCTTGTCGATCTGGCCGCCGAGGAACTCCGGCCAATGGTACTCTTCCGGCGCCGCGGCCTTGTAGAAACGGGTGAATACCGCGGCATCCATGATCCCGTCTCCGAGGGATTGCAGTCGAAGCGCCTTCCATCGGTCTGAGTCCACATCGGGAAACACCGGCGCACCGTCATGCAGGGTGTCCAGATATTCGGAGATGACTCGGCTGTCGAACAGGGCAGGCGCCCCGTCCAGAACCAGAACCGGAACCTTGCCCAGCGGATTCTGCGTATTCACTTCATTGTTGGGGGCTACGGGTGTCAGTTCCAGAAAGCTGATCTTGAGAGTATCGGCCTGACCCGTTTCATGGGCCACGACCCTGCATTTTCTGACATAGGGTGATGTGGGTGAGCCAAGGAGTTCCATTTTCAGTTTCCGGCAGTTTTCAAAAGTTCGGCACTGGGCTTGTCCCGGAAGCCGGTGCTCCAGTCGATTCAGCGGGGTCAGATTTCCGGCAGGCCGTTGCGGACTCGCAGCATGTTGATGTTCTTGCGCAGGCCGTCTTCGAGCGAGTAGTCCGGTGTGTAGCCGATCTCTTTCGCTGCTGCGTTTGAATCGTAGAGATAGGGAGGGAACTTCCAGTCACCCGGCGCAACATCGATTTGGGCGTCTGGCAGAAACTTTCGCACAGTGTTTGCTATGTCGTTGACTGTAGCGCGCTGGCCACAAATGTTCAGTCCGCGCGAGGGGGTATGCGGAGTGTTGGAGGCCATGACTGTAGCGCGGGCGCCGTCCTCGACATAAAGCCAGTCTAGCAGCGCATCCCCATAGGGCGCTTTTCCCGGTTTGCCGAGAGCAGGATTTTCGATGAGTTCAATATGGAAGGGTGAAAGGCTACCCCGGGCTGCATTGAACGCCTTGCCATAGCCATAGATCGACATGAAGCGCATGCCAGTCGAGTCGAGCCCATACTTGTCCTTGAACAGGCGCGACAGGTGTTCGGTGCCGATCTTCTGGACGCCATAGAAGTCAGCCGAGGTCAGGAATGCGTCGTTGGGCACCTCGTCTCCATCAAACAGATGCGGCAGTCCGGTCACATTCGCCGAACTGGCATATACAAGCTTCTCGACATCCAGTGCGACGCAGGCGGCCATCATGTTGTAAGTGCCGCCCTGGATCACACGAATGGCCAAGCCCGGATTGGCATCGCTCGCAGCGCCAAGCAGAGTTGCCATATGTATGACGCGCCTGGGCTTGTGCTGTTTCATCGAGAGGATCATCGCACCTAGGTCGGTGACATCAAGGCGCTCGAAGGTAATCTGTTTCGTCAGTTCGTTGTTTCCGACCATGTCCATGACGAAGGCCGGGTTGGGGTCAAGGTCTGTCACCACCACCTCGTGACCTTCTTTCACCAGATCGCGTACGATGTATGCGGACAAGAAACCGGTTGCTCCGGTCATGAAATACTTCATTGGAAGGTTCCTGTTGCGGCTGCTATTCGGATTCGTTGACAATTCTGGCAATTTCCGGGTTCGGTCCGGCTGTCATGCCGCCATCTGCGATCAGGGTCTGACCATTCATCCAGGATGCATCATCAGAGGCGAGGAAGTGAACAACCGCCGCCAGTTCCTCGGGTTCGGCAATGCGGTTCATGGGAGACGACAGTTCAGGGAATTTGCCCGGATAGCCCATCGGCGTGCGGGTGGTTGATGGGCTGATTGCGTTGACACGGATCCCCTTGGGAGCAAACTCCAGAGCTCCCGAGCGGGTTAGGGCGATTGTTCCTGCCTTGGCGGCGGCATAACTTGAAACTCCCGTTGTCGAGCGGTGTGCCGCAAGCGAGGCGAAATTGATGATCGAGCCACCATTGGCCATCCTCTTGGCGGCTTCCCGCATCCCGTATACCTGGCTCATCAGATTGACATTGAATTGCCTTGCAAAGTTCCCGCTGGTTGCGTCCTCAATGTTCTCAAACGTCGGGGGGACCCCGGCGATATTCGCAACGATATCAAGCCGGCCATATTCGTCTATGGCTCTCTGCATCAGCGCCCCGACTTGAACCTCACTCGAGACATCGCATTTCTGAAAAACCGCTCCGAGTTGCTCTGCCTTACCAGCGGCGTCGACCAGATCGCTCATGACCACATTGGCGCCTGCAGTGCGAAATCTGACTGTTGTGGCGTATCCGATGCCACTCGCCGCGCCGGTGACAACAGCGACCTTGCCTTCTAGCGAGAACATTCCCGACTCTTTCCAACTTCACCAAGAGTTAGGCAGCTTGCCCGAATACAGTCAATTCTACCGGCTACGCCAAATCCTCTGCGGCAAATAACGGCCCATTATAGCCCGCCATTGGGCACGCGCCCGAAACTGGCTCCCGGTTCCCAACTCCACGTGAGTCAGAGTCGACAGGAACTGCGCTGCTTGGCGACTGGGAATCAACGAACAAGCTCGGCTGGCTCCTTCGAACAAACAGCAGTGGATTGTGCCATGCCTTCTTGGCGCTGGTGCTTGATTTGTAGCTGCGCCTGACGGATAATCCGGTACTCAGGCAAGGAGTGAGTTCAATGAATCTCGGAAAGCACACGCTACGATTGCTGGCACTAACTGCGGCAGTTCTGCTTGCCCTGCAGATGGAGCCAACCCAGGCCCGAGCCGATGATGATGACACATTCAAGGCGCTCCTCGGGGTGGCGGCACTCGCCATGATCGCCGGGCAGGCAAGACAAAACCGGCTTGAGCGCGAGGCGGCGGCGCAATCAGCGCGCAACCAGGTCGAGCGCCGGGTGGAAGAAAACCGTGTTTGCAGAACGCCCAGTTGGAACGGAAGCAACTGGCAGGAACCAAACGGACGGCCCTGCCTGCCAACGCCATCGGTTTGCCTTCGGGAACGCTGGCGCGGTGAATTCCTGCTCAAGTATTTCGATGCGGATTGCATGAGGCAGGAAGGGTTCAGATTGTCCCGGAGCTACTGACCAGCGGTGTCCAGAGATTTTCCGGCAGAGACCGCAAAGCGGGCTCCGTGGCATATTGACCGCGCGTGGGATGGCAAGCCGGCCGGATCGATCGCTCGAGGCTGAAATTGAAGCCGCCGGAGCCATGCGGATTGCCGGTGTTGACGAGGCCGGTCGAGGTTGCCTTGCCGGACCGGTCTACGCAGCCGCTGTGATCTTCCACTCTTCCGATTTCCCGGATGGCCTGGACGACTCAAAGAAGCTCACAGCCTTGAGGAGGGAGCAGTTGGAGCTAGCAATTCAGGATTGTGCAACGGTTTCGGTTGCGTCAGCCAGCTGCTGCGAGATTGACCGGTTCAACATCCTCAATGCTGCGATGCTGGCCATGAAGCGCGCCGTTGAGCGGTTGAACGTCAAGCCCGACCATCTGCTGATTGACGGCAATCGTCTACCTCAGGAGCTTCCATGCCCGGCAAGGGCGGTAGTTGGGGGAGATGCACTATCTGTTTCTATCGCCGCGGCCTCAATCATCGCAAAGGTCCACCGGGATAGGCACATGCGCGAACTGGACCGGCTGCACCCCGGGTACGGCTGGGCGCGTAACAGCGGCTACGGAACCAGGCAGCATCTTGATGCGTTGCGACGCCATGGCCCAACTGCACAGCACCGCCGCAGCTTCAGGCCCGTGCGGGATGCATTGGACGAGTTCTCCCCTGTTGACACGATCGGAGATGCCTCATGCACGCACTGATGCTCCTGTGCGCCCTGGTGCTTGATGCGCTCTTTGGCGAGCCCGAGTGGGTCTGGTCCCGCGTTCCGCACCCAGTCAAGTTGATTGGCAAGTTGGTCCAGGAGGCTGATGACAGGTTCAATCGTGGCAGCAATCGAAGGGCAAGGGGTGTGGCCGTGATCGCAGCGCTGACGGTAGCGGCATTGATCCTGGGCGCCATCATTGCGGCATTGCCTGGTGGAGGTTTGCTGGAAGTTGTTGGCGCCGCCATCCTGCTGTCCCACAAGAGCCTGATTGATCATGTCACGGCAGTTGCCGATGGGTTGCGTGTCAATCTCAGCGAAGGCCGGCGGGAAGTTGCCAGAATTGTCGGGCGCGATGTTGACGGAATGGAAGAAGGCGATGTTGCCAGGGCTGCGATCGAAAGCGCTGCCGAGAATCTCTCAGACGGTGTTGTCGCTCCCGCCTTCTGGTTTCTGCTGTTGGGGCTGCCGGGCATCCTTGCGTACAAGGTCATCAACACGGCGGACAGCATGATCGGGCATCGCACCGAGCGACATGAGGAATTTGGCATGGGGGCAGCCCGGCTGGACGATGCGGTGAACTGGATCCCGGCGCGGCTGACATGCCTCCTAATTGCACTTTCAAATGGGGTCTGGAGCGGTTTTCGATCACTGGCGGGCGATGCTGCTCTGCATCGCTCTCCCAATGCCGGCTGGCCGGAAGCAGCGATTGCGGCGGTACTCAATATCGCGTTGTCAGGGCCCCGCAGCTATGATGGCGTTCGAACTGAGCAACCCTACGTCAATGAAGACGGGCGCAAGGAGTTGAATGTCGGTGACGTCTACGATGCGCTTGCTGCGCTGAAGAAGGCCTGGATCGGGCTCTGCGCAGTATGCCTGGTGTTATACCTGCTGTGGTGATGAGTGTGCCAACCGCTGCCGGTGCACTCAGGACACCTTCCAGTGCGATCATGTCAGTTTCCTTTTGACAGCCGGGAAAATAGGTATAGGCGCAAGAACTGCTGAGACGGAGAAAGGACTGCACAGATGATCCGCAAACCATATCTGTTGTTTCTCGGTGACGCCCCTGACAAACTGGCAGCGAAGGTTGCCCGGGGGATAAAGGATTGGCGGCCAGACGACGCGATCGGCCAATTCCGGCTTGAGGGTTGCAAGGCAGATCTGGGCCTTCCGGATTTGACCATTGGAGAAGCGGTCGAGCGCGGTGCAAAGACGCTGGTGGTCGGCGTTGCCAATCGAGGCGGCTTCATTGCGGAGAGTTGGGTTGATGTCCTTGTTGAGGCCGTCGAGTCAGGCATGGATCTCGCCAGTGGCCTGCACAATTTTCTCGCAGACGTACCGAGAATTGCAGAGGCAGCCACCAGGCATGGCAGGTCGCTGCATGACGTTCGCAAGGGAGATCAGGACTACCCAATTGCGAACGGCAAACGCCGGAGCGGAAAGCGCTGCCTCGCGGTCGGAACTGATGTTTCTGTCGGCAAGATGTATGCATCCCTGGCCATGCAGAGAGAGATGGTAAGCCGGGGCCTGAAGGCAACATTCAGGCCTACCGGCCAAACAGGTATCCTGATCGAGGGTAACGGCGTCCCTCTGGATGCCGTGATCGCCGACTTCATGGCCGGCTCGATCGAGTGGCTTTCTCCGGACAATTCCGAGGATCATTGGGACTTGATTGAAGGCCAGGGATCGCTGTTTCATGCCTCCTATTCGGGTGTGACGCTTGCGCTCGTTCATGGAGGCCAACCGGACGCGCTGGTCATCTGCCATGAGCCGGGCCGCCCACACATGCGCGGACTTCCAGACTATCAGCTGCCATCGCTGACGGCCGTGCACGATCTTGCATTGAGGATGGCCAGGATCGTGAATCCGGACTGCAAGGCTATAGGTGTTTCGCTCAACACATCCGAACTGGACGAGGCAGAGGCCCGCAGATGTGTGGAGGCCGCGCATGACGAGTTGGGATTGCCTGCGACAGATCCGATCCGCTTCGGGGCCGCGCCGCTGGTCGACTCTCTCATCAAGCAATTCGGCTGAGCCTGCTGCGGCAAGATGTGATCGGCCCGTCGAAGTCCTCACAGCATGGAACTTTATGTCGACGAGAAGGTCTATCCGCTGAAGCAATCCTTCACGATCTCAAGAGGGTCCAGAAACGAGGCACGGGTCATTGAGGTAACAGTAAGGCAGCACGGAGCGGAAGGCCGCGGAGAATGTACGCCCTACAAGCGCTATGGCGAGACGATGGAGAGCGTCGCCTCCCTGATCAGAGGCCTTCGCGTTCCCGTCGACCGTAACAGCCTGCAGGATTTGTTGCCGCCGGGGGCCGCCAGAAACGCAGTCGACTGTGCGCTCTGGGATCTGGAAGCGAAACTTGCCGGCAAGAGAGTCTGGCAGCTTGCCGGCCTCGACCGGCCCCGGCAACTGTCAACCGCCTACACGATCTCACTGGACACCAGTCAGCGCATGAAAGAGGACGCAGCCGCGCACGCCGACTGGCCCTTGCTCAAGGTGAAACTGGGTTCCGGCAAGGAAGATATCGACAGGTTAAAAGCGGTGCGGGTAGGCGCCCCGGATGCAAGGATCATACTTGATGCCAACGAGGGCTGGACCAGGAACGACTTCAGCGAATTGGCGGAGCTCCTGCCTTCGCTCGGAGTCGAGATGGTCGAGCAGCCCTTTCCGGCCGGGGATGACGATGAACTTGGCGTCATGACCGGCAAACTGGACATCTGTGCCGACGAAAGCTGCCATGACCGGAACTCATTGAACGGTCTCAGCGAGGGATACACGACAGTCAACATCAAGCTGGATAAAGCCGGAGGGCTTACCGAGGCACTGGCGCTCAGAGATGAGGCCCGGCGCCGTGGACTGCGGATAATGGTGGGATGCATGATCGGTTCATCGCTCGCAATGGCTCCGGCGGTTCTTCTCGCCCAGGAAGCCGATATTGTGGATCTTGACGGACCGGTGTTTCTTGCCGATGACCATTCGCCGCCTTTGCAATATAGAGGCCATCTTGTGGATCCGCCCGAAGCGGACTTGTGGGGTTGAATTGTGCCGGTAACGGCCACGCCAAGGAGTGAAAGCACATGAGTCGTACCGTGTATTTGAACGGCGAATACATGCCGGAGGAGGATGCCAAGGTTTCGATCTTTGACAGGGGATACCTGTTTGCAGACGCAGTCTACGAGGTGACCTCCGTGCATGATGGCAAGCTGCTGGATTTTGAAGGCCATATGGAGAGGCTCAAGCGGTCGCTCAGCATCCTCGAGATCGGTTTTGAAGTCGATGACGAGGCAATCCTCGGGATCCAGAAGGAACTGGTGCGCCTGAATCAGGTCGAAGAGGGAGTTGTCTATCTTCAGGTATCCAGAGGGGCAGCTGACCGGAGTTTCATGTATCCCGGCAAGGACGTTGAACCCACTTTGGTCATGTTCACACAGGACAGCGTAGCGTTGAAACCCAAGGATCCGGCCAAGGGAATACGCGTGGTGACCAGGGACGATCTCCGGTGGGGGCGCCGCGACATAAAGACGGTCCAGCTGCTCTACCCGTCCATGACCAAGATGGATGCAGCAAAGGCGGGCGCAGACGATGCCTGGTTGGTCGAGAATGGATATGTGACCGAGGGCACGTCAAACAACGCTTTCATTGTGACCAGGGACGGCACGATTGTGACCCGCGAGCTCTCGGACGACATTTTGCATGGCATCACCCGGGCGGCGGTGCTCCGTTACGCCGCCGAGGCCCAGATGAAATTCGAGGAACGGTCCTTTACCCCCCAGGAGGCCATTGAGGCCAGCGAGGCATTCATCACCTCGGCCTCAAACTATGTCATGCCCGTCGTCTCGATCGATAACGTCGAAATCGGAACGGGCAAGCCCGGGCCTGTCTCTCTTCGATTGCGCGAAATCTACATTGATGAGAGCCGCAAACGCGCACTGTAGCAACTGCCTGCAGACCGCCTGCACCCTCTGATCGTCCAGTTCGGCGTGCGTCGCGGAGAGGTTACGCTGCGCGCCTGGCCTCGATGCCGGAATTGCCGTGGCGGTTTGGGGCGGAAGCCTGCCCTGTCATGTCACCGATTGGCAATCAGCATGTGACTGTTACCGGCTGATTGGGGACTCTTGTCTGGAAGCAGATGCCAGGGCAGTGCAGTGGTCAACGGCTCGCAAGCCGCATGTCCTCGGCCGTGTCCACATCGCGCAAGGAGTCGACCAGGCCGGTACTGCAATTGCCCAGCGAGCGGATAGAGTCTTCCAGAGCATGTGGAGACGACCAGCGAACGCCCGCAAAGATGCTGCTTGACACCGCGCTCCTGCGCTTGAGCCCTACCAGCCAGTACCCACCGTCGGGAGATGGTCCGAACACGGCATCATGGCTGCCAAGCCGCCTGAAGGCCCGGGCGACGTGAATGGGGCTTGCTCCAGGCACATCCGAGCCGATGATCAGGACCGGGCCGGGAGGCAAGTACCGCATGACGCGGCGCATGCGGTCACCAAGATCGCCCGTCCCCTGAGCCAGGCGCGGCAAGCTTTCCGGCCAGAACCGGCTGTCGAGTCCCAGCCGATCCGGGGTTACGGCGAGAATGGTCTCCCACCGGGGATCGCGACTCATGCGCCTGATCAGGGAGCGGCATTGCTGGCGATGCCACCAAACGGCCCTGATGCGGCCGATTTCCCGGGCCAGCCGGGTCTTGACTTGCCCCGGCCGAGGTTCCTTGACGAAAATCACGAGCCTTGGCCTGCGCGGGCGGTCAGTCGAACCAGCCATCCAGAATTCTGAAATAGACTTCAGTCAGGGCATGAATATCGGCGATGGCAACCCGTTCGTCGGTCTGATGGATGGTGTCGCCGACCAGTCCGAACTCAACCACCGGACAGTGGTTCTTGATGAATCTGGCATCTGATGTGCCGCCGGAGGTCGACATTTCAGGAGTGCGGCCTGTGGTCTGTTGCACAGAGTTTGCAACCAGTTCGGTCAATCGGCCCGGCGAGGTCACGAAGCAGTCTCCGAAAGCCAGGCGCTTGCACTCGGCCTTTACACCGAACAGTTCCTCAACAGTGCGGATTTCGATCTCAAGCCAGTCTTGCAGCGATTTGCCGGAATGGGCGTCGTTGAACCTTATGTTGATCATCGCCTCGCAATGGGCCGGGATCACGTTGCTGGCAGTATTTCCGGTTTCGATAGATGTCACCGCAAGCGTCGACGGCTGAAAATTCTCCGTGCCGTGATCCAGTTCGGCCGAGGCCAGACGGTCTGCCAGCCGGGCCATCGCAGCTACCGGATTGCGGGCCCGGTCAGGGTAAGCCGAGTGACCCTGTTTGCCTTCCAGGCTGACCCGATAGGATACTGAACCGCGCCGGCCAATCTTGATTGCCTCTCCGAATGTGCTTGGGCAGGTTGGTTCACCGACGAGGCATCCATCCATCTTCTCGCCGTTGCTTTCCATCCAGTCGAGAATTGCCTGCGTGCCGTCGACTGCGACTGCCTCCTCGTCGCCCGTAACCATGAGTATGATCGCTGCCCGCTTGGGATGGCGCCTTGCAAATTCAACGGAAGCGGAAACGAAAGCCGCCACGCCGGACTTCATGTCGGCGGCGCCCCGTCCCCAAATAAAGCCATCGTGGATCGTGCCGCTGAACGGATCGAACCGCCATTCGTCTGCCCTGCCGGTTGGGACGACATCGGTATGGCCGTTGAACCCGAAGACAGGTGCCGAGTCCCTTTCGCCGAACCTCGCAAACAGGTTTGGGATACCGTTGCGATCAACGCGTTCGCATCGAAAGCCGTTGGCGGAGAGTAAATCCTCCAGCAGCACCAGCGCGCCGCCCTCTTCTGGTGTGACTGACGGGCAACGGATCAATTGCGCAGTCAATTCGACCGGATTGACGGCAAACTCCATTGTTCGGGCCTAATCCCTGAGAAGTTCGTTGATGCCAGTCTTGCTCCTTGTACGGGCATCCACCTTCTTGACGATCACGGCGCAATACAGGCTCACACCTCCCGTGGATGGTGCGGTTCCGGATACGACCACAGAGTAGGGTGGCACCTCGCCGTAATGCACGCGTCCGGTCTCGCGATCGATGATCTTGGTCGATTGTCCGATATAGACACCCATGCCAAGCACCGATCCTTCCCGCACGATCACGCCTTCCACCACCTCGGATCGCGCGCCGATGAAGCAATCGTCCTCGATGATCGTCGGTCCGGCCTGCATGGGTTCCAATACACCACCGATTCCGGCGCCTCCGGATAGGTGGACATTGCGGCCGATCTGCGCACACGAACCGACCGTAGCCCAGGTGTCGACCATTGTGCCTTCACCGACATAGGCTCCAAGATTGACGAAGCACGGCATCAATACGACGCCAGGCGCAACATGCGCCGAATGCCGGACGATGCAGTTGGGAACGGCGCGGAATCCGGCTTCCTTCCATTCGGTTGGTCCCCAGCCATGGAACTTTGAATCAACCTTGTCCCACCAGGTCGACCCCTGCGGCCCGCCCGATTGCGGCTCCATGTCCTTGAGCCGGAATCCAAGCAGCACCGCTTTCTTGGCCCACTGATTGACCTTCCAATTGGCTCCATCAGGCTCGGCAACCCGGACAATTCCCCGGCCAAGAGCGTCCAGCACTGACTCAACTGCATCCTTGACTGGCCCACCTGTCGACGGAGTGATCGTCTCACGGATTTCCCATGCTGCCTCGATCTGCGACTCCAGTGCGGCTATGTCCATTTGATGCTCCATTCGTGATCCGGGCCAAACAGCGGTTCGCTGGCCTTATCCGCGCTTGACTGTCTTTGGCAATCGGGAAGTGCCGAGGGGTCCGGGATCTTGTGGCCCTTTGACCGTCCTAGCGCCAGTGCGGGAAGTTCACAGGACGGTTGAGTAACCTGCGCCGGAGAGTCAATCAGCAATTCTTGCGATCAAGCCCAGTTTCTGGAGTAACCTTCGGAGTCGACCCAGCGCATGATGAGCAGGCCTACCAGAAACAATGCGACGATCGGGGTAACCCCAAGTCTCTGGTCTCCGGTCAGCAATGTGGCATAGGCGATCAGTGCAGGTGCAACGAAGGCTGTTGCGCGGCCGGCAAAGGCGTAAAGGCCGAACGCCTCAGTTACGCGCTCCGGGTTGGACTGAACAACCATCATGGTCCTCGACACCGCCTGGAGAATGCCGCCCCCGGCGCCAATCAGGCAGCCGCAAATGAAGAAGGTCAGGTCCGGCACCATCGATCCTTCACCAAACGGAATGAGGATGGCACTGGTTTCAGTGGTCGTGATGATGGCCAGACAAACCAGCGACAACAGGATGATGCAGAAGATGATGACAGGCTTGGGGCCATACTTCCTGTCGGCAAAGCCGCCCAGCCATGTGAAGATGCACCCTGAAATCAGGCTGGCGAGCCCAAGGACCCCGATCTCGATAATCGACCAGTTGAGCACTCCGACGGCATAGATCCCGCCAAATTGGTAAAGTCCGTTCAGTGCATCGCGATAGAACATCGACGATCCGAGATATGCCAGCAGGCTGGGCTGTTTTGGCAACCTCCTGAGAGTGCTGATGAGGCCCGTCAGGGTTCGCCTGTCCCTGTTGCCAGTTTGGGGAACACGCACCCAGGCAAAGAAGGGTACCATGAAGACGGCAAACCACAGGGCCGTGAAGACGCCTGTCGCTCTGGTCCCTTCGCGCAAGTCCGGATCAAGACCGAACAATGGCGGAGATCCAAGGAGCGTCACACCTGCCTCATTCTCGGCAATGAAAAGCAGCACCAACAGCAGGGAGACAATTCCGCCAGCATATCCGAATGCCCAGCCTGTCCCTGATATGAGTCCGACTTCCGACCGCGTTCCAAGTGAAGGCAGCAACGCATTGGTGAATATGGTTGCGAACTCGACCATCATCATCGCAAGGCCGAAGGCAAACAGGATCAGGATCCAGTGCGGAGTGCCCGGGATCGCCCACCAGAGAGCGCCGACCGCAAGAAAATGCACGACGGACAGGAAACCGATCCAGGCCATGCGCGATCCGGTTCCATCGGCAATTGACCCGAGGACCGGCGCAAGTATGGCTGTGCACAATCCGGTCACGGTCAGCATCCAGCCCCAATACTCCTGGCCAACGATTGGATTGTCCATCACAGCCGAAACAAAATAGGGGCCGAAGATGAAGGTCAGCATCAGCGTGAAGTAGGGTTGGCTTGCCCAGTCAAAGAACATCCAGCCCCAGATGCGTTTCTTCGGAACTGCCATGACGAACCCTCCCGTATTCCTCTGCGCGATCCGAAGGCCTGGTTGGCATGGTGCGCGGCATTGCCTGCGCTTGGGAATTCAAACGGGCAAGCGGTTCAAGGTTAAATTCAGTTCGCTCAAAGGACAAGGCAGCCAAATGCGCCCGGCCGGATCCGGGGGCTGAAAGTTTCCACAAGGAATTGCAGGGTAGGGAGTCCTTTGGCGGCAATGGCAGGATGCCGGACTTGCGTTTGCCAAGGGTAGCAACTAGTTGAACCCGGAATGGCCGCGGTTGGGCTTAATCATGAACTTTATCGCACAAATCATAGATACGGCCTTGAACGTGCTGTTGCTGGTCGTGTTCATCCACGTGATCATGAGTTGGCTGATCGGTTTCGGGATCCTGAACACCCGGAATCGCCATGTGGCGTTTGTCTGGCAGGAGTTGGAGCGGATCCTTGAGCCAATCTACTCCCGCATCCGTCAGTTCATGCCGAACTTTGGTGCGATCGACCTGTCGCCTCTGATACTCTTGTTCGGGATCTATGCGATCAGGCTCTTGCTTCGCGATTTCGGCGTAACCTGAATCCGGGAACCGCCGCTTGACCGTCGGCGGCAGGTGACTTTCACTGCATAGTAGATTTCAGGCTGGCCTGACGGGCCAGAATTGAAGGAATTCCGGCCCAAGGGTCTGCGCATGTCCTCAGTGGGTGAACGCAGCCTGGTTGCCCCAAAGCTGTCGGACCCGGGCATCCCGGCCGCAGCCCTCGCGGTAGCGCTTATAGGCTTCCGATTGCCTGATGACTCCAAACCTGGTGATCACCAGGTTTTTCCCCAGATAGTAATCCTGGTGGTAGTCTTCGGCTGGGTAGAACCGCGCAGTTTCGAGGATCGGAGTCACGATCTTCATGCCCAATGCCGTTTCGGCTTCATCCCTGGCTGCCAACGCGATCATGCGTTGTGAATCATCATTGGCAAAGATCGCTGTTCGGTAGCTGTCGCCCCGGTCGCAGAATTGGCCGCCGTCGTCGGTTGGATCAACGCTTCTGAAGAATTTGTCGGCGAGTTCCCTGAACTCGACAACTTCAGGGTCAAACTCGATCTTAACCGCTTCGTAATGTCCGCTGTTCCCTCTTGTTACATCCTTATAGGTAGGGTTCGGCAGGTTGCCGCCGATATAGCCGGAGACCGTCGAAAGTACGCCATCAACGGAGTCAAAGTCGGATTCCACGCACCAGAAGCAACCGCCGGCAAAGATGGCCGAGTCCGAGGCGGCAAGCGAGGATGCAGAAGATCCCGCAAGGAAGGCAGCCGCAGCTGCGATTGCAGCCGCTGTTCTGTTCAGACTGGATTGGGGCATCGATATCATCTCAAATGGCCAGAGTATTGCGGACACAGTTGCATCATCGCCAACCTTAATCAATTGCCTGAAGAAAAATTGATGGCCGAGCCGCTCTCAAAGCGCCGGGGAAGTTCAGACAGCTCCCCTGTTCCGGTTGCGCAGCAGTTTCAGACGCAAGGCGTTGAGCTTGATGAAGCCCTCGGCATCCTTCTGGTCATATGCGCCCGCATCGTCCTCAAAGGTCACATGCCGCTCCGAATAGAGTGAGTTGCCGGACCATCGTCCAACTGTCTGCACACTCCCCTTGAACAGCTTCAACCGGGCGGTTCCCGTGACGTGTTCCTGGCTGCAATCTATCGCCGCTTGGAGCATTTCGCGTTCTGGGCTGAACCAGAAGCCGTTGTAGATCAGTTCGGCGTAGCGGGGCATCAACTCGTCTTTCAGGTGCGCAGCTCCGCGATCAAGGGTGATCTGTTCGATGCCGCGGTGAGCCTCCAGCAGCACGGTTCCTCCAGGCGTTTCATAGATGCCCCTGGATTTCATACCGACGAAGCGGTTTTCGACCAGGTCAAGCCGGCCGACACCATGTGCGCCACCGATCTGGTTTAGTTTTCCTAGCAGGCGCGCCGGACTCATCCGTTCGCCGTCGACAGCGACCGGGTCGCCCCGTTCGAATTCGATCTCGACATATTGGGGTTCATCTGGAGCGACCTGAGGATCTACTGTTCGCTGGTAGACATGAGCGGGCGCTTCCACTGAAGGATCTTCAAGCAGTTTTCCTTCGGAGGAGGTATGAAGCAGGTTCGCATCCACCGAAAACGGGGCTTCTCCCCGCTTGTCCTTGGCAATCGGAATCTGGTGCATCTCGGCGAACTCAATCAGGCTTGTCCTGCTTGACAGATTCCAGGTGCGCCAAGGGGCAATCACCTTGATCGCCGGGTTCAGCGCATAGGCTGCCAGCTCAAAGCGAACCTGATCGTTGCCTTTCCCCGTGGCTCCATGTGCGATTGCATCCGCGCCGGTTTCGTCGGCGATTTCGACCAACCTCTTGGCAATCAGTGGGCGGGCAATGGACGTTCCGAGCAGATACTGGCCTTCGTAGAGCGCATTGGCCCTGAACATCGGAAAGATGAAGTCCCGGGCAAATTCCTCGCGCAAATCCTCAATGCGGACCTCCCGAATTCCAAGCATTTCGGCCTTGCGCCGCGCAGGTTCGAGGTCTTCCTCCTGACCGAGGTCTGCTGTGAAGGTGACCACTTCGGCGCGGTATTCGACCTGCAACCATTTGAGAATGATGGATGTATCGAGCCCGCCGGAATAGGCCAGAACAATCTTCTTCGGATCGGCCATGCAATTCTCCACTTGTCCACGCGCTTGCGGCGTCTATTGAAATTGGCGTGGTCTGGCAATCTCCACCGTGGAACACCGAGAGTCCTATCAAGAGAAACAGGAATACGCATGTCGCGAAGCTCGAATAAGCCGGACCGGTTGAGAAGCCCTGACCGAGCAAAGCTGTCCGCCGAAGACAAGAGGAAGGCGATTGCCGTTCGCAAGCACGCGCTGAAATTGCTGGACGGGGTGCGTCGCAAGGGCCGAATGTTGCCGCGAGTAGGCTCCAAGCCAACTTCGCTCGGCATTCACGAAGAGAACTTGGCCAATTACCTCGCTGCAAACGTCTTGCGCCGGCAGGGCCGCATCGATCAGGTTCTTGATCAATTGATTGCGAAACGGCCGCATCCTCTTGGGCTCGAAATTCTCAGAATAGCCGTGATCGAGCTCCGTCTGCTTCCGTTCGTCAAGGAACTGGTTGTCGATGTGGCGGTACGGATGACGCGGGAGCATGACTCCACGCGACACCTCGACGGACTTGTGAACGCGGTCCTGAGAAAGGTCTCCGAAAAGGAAGGCCAAGTGATGTGGGATTGCGCAAAACCCGGGCGGTTGCCGGAATGGATCGGGGCTCCGATCTCGGACGCGTTCGGTGAGAAAGTGCGCGAGAGGATCGAAATGTTCCATGAGTGGCCAGCGGCAGTTGATATCACTTTGGCCTGTCCGGACGAGGCGGAGAGGCTCTCCCAGGAATTGCCTGCAAGGATGCTGCCTTCGCCAGGCAGCTTGCGGCTTCAAGGCCGCCCGCTGGTTTCAGAACTGCCCGGATATGCAGAAGGGTCGTGGTGGGTCCAGGATGCCGCTGCCGCCATCCCTGTCAAGCTGCTCGGCAACATTGCCGGAAAGGAAGTTCTCGACATGTGCGCTGCGCCAGGCGGTAAGACTATGCAGTGCGCCGCAGCAGGAGCGCAGGTAACCGCACTGGACAAGTCGCAACAGCGCCTGAAACGGCTTCGCGAGAACCTGTCGCGAACCGGGTTGAACGCTCGCGTGGTGTGTGCCGATGCAACGGCCTGGCAGCCAAACCACAAGTTTGACGTTGTCATCGTCGACGCGCCCTGCACGGCAACGGGAACAATCAGGCGCCATCCAGATCTGCCTTTCGTCAAGAAACAGGGAAGCAAACTGCTCACGGAACTGGGGCCAGTGCAGCGCGATCTCCTGCGCCGAGCCGTCGAACTGATAAGTCCAAGAGGAAAGATCCTCTATTGCGTTTGTTCAATGCTCCCGGCTGAGGGCGAAGAGGTCGTAAGGGATATCGCCGCCGAGTTGGCCCTGCGCGTTGTGCCTGTCAAGGGCACGAAATTCGGCTTGCCGCCTGAGTGCTGGTCTTCCGGGCTCGGTTTGCGTACCCGCCCTGACCACTGGCATTCCGAGGGTGGAATGGACGGGTTCTTTTCGGCGGTGCTGACAAAAGGGTAGGGCTGTCATCCAACCGGGAGTCGGCCACCGGCAAACACCGGACTTCAATTGGCGGTCCCTCTGGTTCCGGGTAGCCAGAAGTTAAACCGGTTGATCTATCCGAACCGCAACCTGCTTTCTGCTGTCAGTCCGATGCCAGGACATTCCCACATGCTGCCGGAAGATCAGACATCAACAGGTCCTGCGACCCTCGAATTGGCGAAGGCGGTGCTTCTTTAGCTGGTTTGGTAAGCGAGTCTGCATAGTCGGTCACCCACCACTCAAGTCCCGCGTCACAGCCGTCGCCACCATCGGAGAGTTCCTCGACCGTAGGTCTTTGCGGCAGGCAATAGAGTGCGTCCGACGGACACTTTAGCCGTACATGGAAATGGTAGTTGTGCTGGTACCAGGGGCGGATTCTCTGCAGCCATGCGCGGTCGGTTCCAGCATTCTCGCACATCGCAACCTTCACAGCCGCGGACACCAGAATCCGGTCCACGCGGGGATCTGAAGCCGCTGCCTTGAGCACCTCCATGTGTGTATCGGTCCAGTTGGAGTTGACGCTCCTTTGGTCGTTGGACCGGACCGAAATCGAAGAGATTTCTTCGCGTTCCTGCCGGGTCAAATCCAACCTGCCCGGCGCCAGCATCCAGATGTCGACATCAAGTCCGATCTGGTGGGAGGCGTGACCAGACGTCATGGGGCCGCCTCTGGGTTGGGACATGTCACCGACATAGAGCCCGTTCCAGCCGAGTTGAGAAGCCCTCTCACTCAGGTCAATGATGTAGTCGATCAGTACCGGGTGGCCCCAATGCCGGTTCCTGTCCAGCCGCATTGCCTGCCAGGTGGGGCCGGTTTCTGGCAGCTGAATTGCACCGGCGATGCATCCCTGGGTGTATCTTCCGATGACGTCTGGTTCTCCAGCCGAGCCAGCAGCGACTGAGCCAAACTGTGTGCTGGCAGGACCATCCGCGGAAACCGACGGACTGGCCAAGACCGACATGGCCAATACGGAAAGCACTGCCTTGCAGAATGAATGGATGCGGCCCATCGTCTTGTCCTCCCTACGCGGCAACGCTGTTCTTCGAGGCAGGCAGCGACTGTTATCTGCTTCAGGCATGCCTGATAGCCGGACACGAATGCGCCAGCCAGTCTCTCTTCAATGGCCTACTCTATTGTGCTCCCGCCGGGCTGCCAAGAATGGCCGCATATGGGTTCAGAATTCCACGAAAGAAGGCCAGCAGGCAGCGCGTAGGGTCCCATTTGCTGTCTCTACCAATTCGACAGGGGCCGATGCCAAGCCGCCGGATATGATTCACAAGAATACCCTGCTTCATGCTGCAAATTTTCTGGAGTTCCATCTTCCAAACAGTCAACGGCCTCCAACATTTGCTTTTCCGGGAATTCAGAATTCGACCCGGTCTGCTCCCTTCAACGACAATCTCTGGCGAGCCTCCTCGGGAGTTGCCACTTGCATGCCCAACCTCTCGACGATTTCCCTGATTTGACGAACCTGTTGCGCATTGGATTCAGCCTTCCTGCCCGGGCCAATGTAAAGGCTGTCCTCAAGGCCAACCCGCAGATTGCCGCCGAGCATGGCAGCTGTCGTGGCAAAACTCATCTGGTGACGGCCGGCGGCGAGCACTGACCACTCATAACTGCCGCCAAACAATCTTTCTGCAACACGGTGCATGTGGATCAGATTGTCCAGTTCCGCCCCGGCTCCTCCCAGCACACCGAACACCATTTGCAGGAAGAATGGCGGCTCCAGCCAATTCTGATCGATCACCCATGCCAGATTGTAGAGATGGCCAAGATCGTAGCATTCGAACTCGAAGCGCGTTCCGTGCGCCCCGTGCAACTCCTTGATGATGAATTCTATGTCCTCGAATGTGTTGCGGAAGATGAAATCCCGGGTCATTTCGAGATATTGAGGCTCCCATTCGTGCTTCCAGTCCTTGAATCTGTCCAATGCAGGGAACAGGCCGAAGTTCATGGATCCGACATTCAGCGATGCCATTTCCGGCCCGGCGTCCATGGCAGCTCGTATTCTGTCCTCGCGGCTCATTCCCAATCCGCCACCCGTTGTCACGTTTACGACTGAGGCACATCCCTGTTTGATCCGGGGCAGGAACTGCCGGAATGTGGCTGGGCTCGGGTCGGGCTTTCCTGTGTCCGGGTCCCGGGCATGAAGATGAAGTATCGCAGCGCCGGCATCAGAAGCGTCGACGGCAGAGGCGGCGATTTCGGCGGGCGTCACCGGGAGATGCGGCGACATGGAAGGGGTATGAATCCCACCCGTAATCGCACAGGTAATGATAACCGGCTTTCTCATGGTGGTCTCCGCATCGTTTGTTTCTGTGATCTGCCAATTCTTGCGGCACTGCCTGAGCGGCCAGTCTCGCTGGCATCATGCTTCACGATTTCAGGTAAATCCGCAACCCGGTTGCCGAGCCGCATGTCAGCAAGAGCCGTCGACCAACCGGAGTCAAACACATGTGTCCGGGATGCTGGCGGGCGGTTTCATGAGGCAACGGGTTGATGCTAAGGAAGGCAGTGCGTTGGTTCGGGCTCCAGGTTGCCAGCCAGGAAGCCGGCTTGAGATCACTGTATTCGGACACGGGTAATGATCAGGACAATCGTGGAAGGCGGCCGGGATGCCACTCTTCCATTCCACTTGCGGAATTCCCCGGTGCGCGGCCGGGTGGCCAGGCTCGACGAGGTGCTGGACGATGTGCTTCGTCGACACAACTACCCGGAGGAAGTGAACCTCATTGTCGCGGAAGCGGCAGTGATTACTGTTCTGGTAGGGCAACTGGTGAACCCGGGCTGGAAATTCTCCCTTCAGTTCAGAAGCGACGGACCTCTGCGGATGCTGGCTGCCGACTACATCGCCCCGACGGTTGCCAGCGAACCGGCTCGTATACGCGCCTATGCGAGCATCCGGCAGAATGGCTTTGACGCTCGCTCAAGCAACCTGATCAGTTGCACTGACAAGGGCTATCTGGCCATGCTCATTGACCGGGGCGATGGTCGCGAACCTTTCAAGGGGCTTTCGGAGATCACTGGCACTTCGCTTGCCGAATGCGCCGAGAATTACTTCCTGAAGTCCGAGCAGATTCCAACCCGTATTGCGGTAGCAACTGGCTTGACAGGCGGAAACGGGAAACCAAACCGCCGCGCCGGTGGAATGATGATCCAGCGCATGGCGGAATCGTCCAGGCCCCATGCGGATGCCCCGGCAAGTGATACTCAGGGACTGGCCAGCAGCGATGAGGACTGGGCCAGGGCTTGCGCCCTATTTGCAACTGCCGAGCCTGATGAACTTCTCGGTCCGGAGCCGTCGGCGCCCGAACTCCTCTACCGGTTGTTTCATGAGGATGTTCCGGTAGCCGCAGCAGCCCAGCCGGTCATGTTCGGGTGCACTTGCTCGGCCGAACGCGTTCGTCAGAGCCTCTCAATATACTCGGCCAAGGACATTGCCACCATGACGAACGAGAACAATGTCGTTACGGCCGACTGCGAGTTCTGCGGAACCCGCTATGAACTTGATCCGCAGGAACTTGGATTTGAGGCAGCGTCGCAGTGAGCAATAGCGATAGCCTTGAACACTTGCGGTCGATCCTGACGGGCTACAGCCGTTCAACGTCCGATTACGACCTCAACCAACACTTGCCAGGCGTTGATGGAGGCCGCCTGGTCGAAGCGGGAGTGCTGATCCCCATCCTTTGCCGGAAGGACCAGTTGAGCATGGTGCTCACGCGCCGGGCAGAGCACCTTAAACATCACGCCGGACAGGTTTCGTTCCCGGGAGGACGTCTGGAGCCGGAGGACATCAATCATCGCGCTGCCGCACTAAGGGAGGCGCAGGAGGAAATAGGTCTTGATCCGGCGCTGGTCGACATTCTTGGCCAGTGCCCGGTGCATGAAACCGCAACCGGGTTTCGCATTACGCCATTCGTCGGCGTCCTTGATGGCATGGCGCAGCTTGTTCGTTGCGAACGGGAGGTTGCCGAAATCTTCGAGATTCCATTCGAGTTTGCCATGAACCCTGAAAATTTCGTCATCGAGTGGAGGCCATGGAAGGGTGGCCGGCGTTACTACAGGGCCATCTCCCATGACGGACGCCATATCTGGGGAGCAACCGCCGGCATTCTGTACGGGCTGGCGAGGCGATACACAGACCGATGCGCATAGAGCCCCCATGGTCAGGGAACGAAGCGGCTGGCTTCGTCAGTAGCACGCTTGAGGCTGTCGGCCACAGGGCCCTGATTGTAGGAGGCGCCGTCAGGAATGCCGTTCTCGGACTTCCAGCCGGGGACATTGATGTTGCGACAGATGTGCCCCCCGAAACTGTCGTGGAGGTGTTTTCCGGAACTGATGCGGGTCTGCGCACCTTTGGACTGAAGTTTGGAACCGTGCTCATCATCCGCCGCGGAATTCCGATAGAGGTGACGAGCTTCAGAAAGGACATCGAGACCGATGGGCGCCATGCCCGGGTCGTATACACCGACCGGGTAGAGGAGGATGCCAGGCGCCGCGATTTCACCATCAACGCGATCTATGCGGAATTTGACGGCACTATAGTTGATCCACTGGACGGGTTTGAGGATCTGCTTGCACGCCGGGTGCGGTTCGTCGGCGCTGCCGCGCAGCGCATCCGCGAGGACCGGCTACGGATGCTGCGCTTCTTCAGATTCCATGCCCTGATTGGCGACCAGTCACGCGGGATGGACGAAGCTGCCCTTGCTGCCGTCAGCGAGCATTCGGAGGGAATTCGAATTGTCTCAGCCGAAAGGGTGACATCGGAACTGCTGGGATTGCTGGGAGCCGCAACACCTTCACAGTCGGTATCGGGAATGGCCGGTACCGGTTTGCTGGAGGAAGTCCTGCCGGGAGCCAATCCCGATCCACTTTCCGGCCTGGAGGAACTCGAACGACGGTGCAACGTCGCTCCTTCGCCGCTTCGCAGGCTTGCGCTGTTGGGAGGCAACATGGAAAGGTTGCGGCTTGATCGGCGTTCCACAGCACGCCTGGACCGTTTGACTGCCGGGAGCCATGAAGATGCAGAAGTGCTCGGATACTTGTTTGGCCGCGAAGACGGGCTGGATATGGCCTTGCTGACTGCGGCGCGGACGGACCTGGTGCCACCGCCGGATCTGGTGGACCGGATCAATTCAGGCGCATCCCGGCGCTTTCCGGTCAAAGCATGCCAACTGCCTCAGGAACTGAAGGGAAAGGCAGTGGGGCAGGCGCTGCGGGAACTGGAGAAGAAATGGATGGAGTCCGGGTTCCAATTGACGGCAAAGGACTTGTTGATGCCGACCGGAAACCAGCCCACTCCTGAAGACCTGGCCGGGCACCGGCAACAAGGCAGTGGCTGAAACCCGTGTCGGCCAGTGAACATGAGAGTTTCTCCCAACCAACGCTGGGCAAGCGTCTGCTTGAGGTTTTCGCAAGGCGTATCTGGAGGATAGATCCATATCTGCGGCCTGCTCAGGAGCCACCCAATACGCTCGGCAGGTTCTATCTCTGGTGCCTCAAGGGTTCCTTGCCCGTCGTTGCGGCAGGTTCAATCGTTTCGATGATGGCAGGGACTCTTGAGGTCTACACTGCACTTCTGCTCGGATTGGTCATCGACAGCGCGGTTGGCAGCGACCGCAGCCTGTATTTTTCCGAAAACACATTTCTGCTTGTTGGCGCTATCGGGTTCTTTGTCGTGCTGCGGCCAATCATATTCGGCTTGAGTTCGCTATTCTCTTCCACTGTCATAGCGCCGAATGTGGGCGCCCTTGTCTTGTCCCGGCTGCACCGGCACACGATGGAGCAGTCGGTTTCCTTCTTTGACGACGACTTTGCCGGGCGCATTTCCCAGAAACAACTGCAAGCATCCCGCGCCGTAACCGATACGGTTGTAGAGATCGTGAATGTGGTTTCATTTGTTGCGGCCTCGCTTGCCGGTTCGCTTCTCCTGCTTTCCTCGATTGATGTCAGGGTGGCGGCAGCGCTCGCCTTGTGGGTGCTGATCTATCTGTTGCTCATACGCTGGTTCCTCCCGCGCATCCGGGAGAGATCGCGGGAACGCGCCGGTGCAAGGTCGATGCTGTCTGGCCAGATCGTCGATACCATCACAAACATCCGGACCGTGAAGCTCTTTGCCCACAGCAAGTATGAAGACGAAGCTGCCCTCGGTGCCCTTGAGAACTTCCGCCTCATGGCTCTCGGTTTTGGGAGGGTGGCTTCTGCCTTCAGGTTTGCTTTGATGTCGGCTTCAGGACTGCTTCCCATCGTTCTCGTCGGCGGCACATTGGTTCTGTGGTCGCAGGGGGCAGCCTCTCCCGGTGATATAGCGGCCACCGGAGCGGTCTCACTGCGGATTGCCCAGATGTCCGGATGGGTGAGTTTCGTGCTGATGGCAATCTACTCGAACGTCGGTGAAGCTGAGGACGGCATGCGGACATTGGCCGTAACGCACGGCATGCGCGACAAACCAGGTGCACAGCCACTGCCGACGGTCAATGGTGCGGTGGAATTCGAAAATGTTTCCTTCGCCTACGATCGCAGGGATGGAGGGCTGCGCAATGTCAGCTTCAGGATCGAACCGAAGGAGCATCTGGGGCTGGTCGGGTCATCGGGTGCCGGCAAGTCCACTTGTGCGGCGCTTCTGATGCGGCTTTATGATCCGGAACAGGGCAGGGTGCTGATCGACGGTCACGATATACGCGACGTGACGCAGGAAAGTCTGAGGTCCAGGATCAGCATGGTGACCCAGGAAACAGCCATGTTCAACCGGTCGGCGCTTGAGAATATCGCCTACGGCAAACCGGGAGCAAGCAAGGAGGAAGTCATTGAGGCCGCGAAGCAAGCGGAAGCTCACGAGTTCATACTCGATCTCAGGGACCAGACTGGAAGAACAGGATACGATGCGCATCTGGGCGAGCGCGGGGTAAAGCTGTCGGGAGGCCAGCGGCAGCGGATCGCCCTGGCCCGCGCCGTGCTGAAGGAGGCGCCAATCCTGATACTCGACGAGGCAACCTCGGCTCTCGACTCAACTGTGGAAGCATCAATTCAAGACGCGCTTCGGCAGGTCATGGCGGGCAAGACGGTGATTGCAATTGCCCACAGGCTCTCCACGATCCTGCGGATGCATCGCATATTGGTATTGGAAGAGGGCGAACTGGTCGAACAAGGGACACATGACGAACTGCTTGCCATGGGCGGTCACTTTACCCGCCACTGGGACCGGCAGCTTGGTGGTTTCATCGGACTTGATCATGCGGCGGAGTAGCGTATTCCGCCGACTTCTTCAGAATTGCAGAAGCTGGAGTTGAGATGAAGATCAGCAGCAGGCTGGCCAGCGCCAGGGAGTCGGGAACTGCCCGCATTGCAGCAATTGCAAGAGAGATGGCAGCGTCGGGAAAGACCGTCTTCAATCTCAGCGTCGGCGAACCGGATTTTGACACTCCCGGGTTCATCATAGAGGCAGCTCACAGGGCAGTGCTGGATGGGCAGACCCGCTATACCGACGTAGCTGGCACCAGCGAACTGCGCGAAGCCGTTGCGGCCAAGTTCAGTGAAGAGAATTCGATTGATTGCGCAGCGGCGGATATCATCGTCGGCACCGGGGCAAAGCAGCTGATATTCAATGCACTCCTGGCAAGCGTGGATGCAGGCGATGAAGTGATAATCCCGGTTCCCAGTTGGGTCAGCTACCCGGACATGGTCACGATTGCCGGCGGAGTTCCGAAACTGGTCCAGTGTGGCCCTCGTAGCGGCTTCAAGATCACGGCTGAATTGTTGGAGGCTGCCATCACCCCTGAAACCCGTTGGCTAATCCTCAATTCTCCGGGGAATCCTACGGGGGCAGTCTATACCTCGGAAGAACTCGCTGAGTTGGCGTATGTGCTCCGGCAGCATCCACAGGTCGCGATTGCAAGCGACGACATCTATGAGAAGATCCGCTTTGAAGGCCGGGAATTTGCCACAATGGCGCAGGTAGCACCTGACCTCGCCGGCCGGACCCTGACAGTCAATGGTGTTTCCAAGTCCATGGCGATGACAGGCTGGCGCATTGGCTATGCGACCGGGCCTGCGGGCCTCGTTGCAGCCATGAAGAAGCTGCAAGGGCAGTCCACAACAAATGCTTCAAGCGTTGGCCAGGCTGCTGCGCTTGCCGCGCTGAGGAACCGGGAAGCTGCGGACAGGTTCATTGAAGAATGCGTCAAGGCCTATGAATTCCGCCGCAACCTCGTCCATTCGGAGCTGTCCGATATTGGAGGCATTGAGAGCCGCTTGCCCGAGGGCGCGTTCTACCACTTTATCGGATGCAGTGAGTTGATCGGTGCGCGTGCCCCGGATGGCACCCGGATGATGACCGACGGCGCAATTTGCGAGTATCTGCTGAAGGCCGGAGGAGTCTGTGCGGTGCCCGGCACCGAATTCGGGGGGGCAGGGTATTTCCGATTGAGCTTTGCGGCTTCAGAGGAGGTGCTCCGGGAGGCGTGCAATCAGATCAGGAGTTGCCTGGCTGACCTTCAATTGGCTTCCGTGGAATCCGGTGCGAAGTAGCGCCGAAGACTGGCGATCCTGTCCAACTCGCTGGCGAGTTCCTGGGCAACGGTTTCATTGAGTTCGACGTTTGGTGGTGCCGTGCGCGCCCACTCGGGATCATTGCGGTAGATTGCCATGACCGCCTTGGTGGCGCTCACATTGCCCTTTGCCGAGATTGCCGCCCTGACTTCGGTGATTTGCCTGTCAAGTTCAGAGCCTTCCGGCCCGGCGCCCACGGCAATTCTGCGGGCGACTATGGGCGCGGACAGATTTGCGGTCGCCGAGATGCAACCCCATCCTCCTGCCTCCAGAGTGCGCACAGCAAGAGTCTCCGATCCGGCGAACACCTGGAATCCCGGGAAATTGCGGAGGAAGGCCGATGTGTTGCTGAAGTCACCGCTGCTGTCCTTCAGACCAACGAACATGCCCGGGTGGCTGTGGCGAAGGCGGCGGACCAGTTCGACAGTTATGGGCACGTTCGACATTTGCGGGAAATGATAGAGGAAGATGCGGGCGGTTTCTGGCAAGCCATTCGCAACGGCAGCAAAATAGTTGAACAGGCCGTCTTCAGATGGATTTTTGTAATAGTAGGGAGGCAGCATCAACAGGCCGCCAGCGCCAGCCTTCAGCGCCGCCTGCGAAGCCAGCACTGTTTCCTCGATCGATGTGGAACCGGTACCGATGATCAGCCGTTGTTTGGGTAGGTCGCTGGATCCAATGGCTTCGATCATGCGCAGCCGTTGTTCCATTCCCAGCGAATTCGCTTCTCCTGTTGTTCCAAGCGGAGCCAGCCCGTCGCAGCCGATGTTCAGCAGCCAGCGGCAATGTTCGAGGAAGCGTTGAATGTCGGGTTGTCCATCCTTCAACAAGGGGGTGGAAACCGCAGTGTAGACGCCTTTGGGGCAAGAGCTGGCAACCATGAATGCTCCTGTTGTGCAGGTTCCTCTTGGAAGCGCACTACAGAAAGATGCGCGCGACCAGTGTCAATGGGACCGCCACTACCAAACAAGTTGATCCCGGCGCAATCCTGACCGGCTCCGGCGCCGCTTCCGGGGCAGTTCTGGAGCAGGATGAAGCGATCGCCGGGAGTCCTTACCGCCCCCTTTGGGTGTTGCCGGCCGGCCGCGGGTTTCGGTCATGGCGTATTGAAGTTGCCGAGACTCCTGTTGCCCTGAAATTGCCGGCTTCCTTCGCCGGCATGGGATTTGGCCAAATCCGGGCCATACACATGGCTTCTGAATGGCCCTGTTCACTCTGTTGGAGACCCTCATCCACTAGCCCCGTACGGCCTTGCGCTTTCACAAGGCAATAGAAGACCGGCCAAACCGGCATCCGTATTTCACCTCAGTTCCGGTTCGTGCCTGCGCCATATTTCAATGCCTTAGGGATCAAGGTCAAGCTATGGATGGCTTTGTGTACACCAAATACAGCAGCAGAGAGAAAATATTGTTGAATAGTTGTTAACAATATGCTGTATACAGCCCATGTCGCAGTGCATCGACATGATCGCCAATCGGCAAACCAAGCTGTGGAGCATTCGATGCGCTCCCAGGCAGGCCGAGCACTGTGTCCATTTCTGGCTCTTTGGGATCCCCTACGGCCTGAATCCCAACTCACCCGACACTCACATGCAATCGCACTGTTGAACCTGCCGGTTTCAGATCAACTCTTGAAGGAGGAACATAGAGTATCATGATCATCGCAGGCACTCGCCTTGGCACCGCGTACGCTTCCCTTGCGACCGGAATATCCTCTGCCGCTTCCCGCACCTGCACCCTGATTTCGGTCGCGAGCGGGTTTGCGTTTGGGTTCTGCATACGAATGTTCTCGGGTCTCTGCCTTCTCGCAACTGACAAGGGATTGCGGTGGCGTAGCAGCGCAACATTTACCGGGGCGTTGACAACGATTTCCCTCACTGCGGCCCTATTCGTGGCCCCGAGGGTCGAAGCTGATGTCTATCTCTGGTTCGAGGACACTGCGACCGGATCAAAAGTCGAGGCTTCAGGCGACTTCGATCTGTCAGATTTTGAAATAAGAGAGAATCATACCAACCCACTGAATGTAATTGCCTTGAAGAATAATCTGAATACCGGACGTTTTTGGGGCATCAGCGTTAAGGGTCCGATTGCCCTGTATCGACCTCCGAGCGGTGTGAGTTTCTCTCGCAACGGCGAGGACAGTTTTACAGGCGCTCTGGTTGCACACTTCAATAAGGCAAGCAGTAGCGGTCACTTCAGAGTTGCCTTGGAGAACAACAGGGAATTATCCTTCTCCGACGCATTTGTTGAGAACAAAAATAGTGAGAACCAAAAGGTCAACATTCCGTCTGGCACTAGCGTGACATTTGGTGAGTCTCTGGATGATTTGTTGGGGGATGACAGCTTTTATGCGGAAATGGTTTTTGACAACCAGAAGGTCGTTTTCGGGACCGTGGATCATCAGGTTGCACCAGCCAAGCCTGAAGGGCTTGCGCCAACACCGGGTGCCGGGCAGGTAGCGTTGAACTGGTCAAACCCCGACAACGCCAGCATCAGCAAGTACCAATACCAGCAAAAAACGGGTGCCGGAGACTACAGCGCATGGGCGGACATTGACCCGAGCAGCGCATCCACCACAAGCCACACTGTTACCGGGTTGACCAACAAAACAGAATACACGTTCAGGATCCGGGCGGTCAATATCGCCGGCAACAGTGAAGGATCAGACGAGGTCTCGGCGACACCCAATGTTGTGCCTGCCAAGCCGACCGATCTTACGGCAACACCAGTTGACGGCCAAGTTGCGCTAAACTGGACAGACCCGAACAACAGCAGCATCACCAAGTACCAGTACCAGCAAAAATCTGGTGGCGAAGAATTCGGCGCCTGGACGGACATTGACCCCAGTGGCGCGGCTACAACGAGCCATACCATTGCCGGCCTGACTAATGGAACAGAATACACGTTCAGGATCCGGGCGGTGAATGTCATAGGTAACGGCACAGAGTCGGACGAAGTCTCGGCCGTAGCAGGGGCACCAGTGGCTGCGGAATTGACGGCAACGGGGGGCACACTGCAAGCTAGCCTGTCGTGGACGTTTGCCGACGAACCGAGCATTATCAAATGGCAATATCAGTTGCGCGAAGGCGATGTTGGCTTCAGTGACGAATGGAAGGACATTCCGGGCAGCGGCACTGAAACGCGCAACTACACGGTGGAAGAGCTGACCGGCGATGTTACCTATGTTTTCCGCATTCGTGCAGTGAATGCCCATGGCGACGGCGCATCATCCAACGAGTCGCAGGCTACTCCTGCCAATCCGGGAACTCCGACGGCTGCAGAACTGACAGCATCATTGGAAGTTGGGCAAGTGGTTCTCTCCTGGACAATTGCCGACGACCCGCACATCACCAAGTGGCAATATCAGCAGCGCGAGGGAGAGGAAGCCTTCGGTACAGGTTGGAAAAACATTGAAGGCAGCGATGCAACAACCCGTACGTTCGCTGTTGCCCAACCAGCGCCTGGTGTGACCCATGGTTTCCGTGTCCGCGCAGTGAATGTCTCTGGCAATGGCCTGGCCTCAAACGAAGCAACGGTAACGATATCTGCCGAAAGAGGACCCTCGGTGGAGAAAGAGAAGCAGGTCTTAACGCAGACACTGGCGGCAGTGGGAAATGCTACGCTTGCTGGCGTGACGGACGTCATTGACGAACGGCTGAAATCAACTTCGGGGGCTAACTCCCTGATGCTGGGCGGCCAGCCGGTAGGCGCTACTTCGTCATCTTGGGGCTCGGAAGTTGATCAGAGTTCAAGTGGCAGGTGGTTGGGCAACCGCACATCGGAAATCCACTACCACTCAATCGACGATGCCGGCCTGCTTGATGGCAGCGCCTTCACACTGTCGTTGAGCGGGGAGGATGCAGGCGAAAGCAACAGCGGCTGGACCATGTGGGGTCGTGGCGACTACCGGAGCTTTGAAGGCAAATCCGGGGACGACAGCTGGGATGGTTCTGTCAAATCAGCCTGGCTGGGTTTTGACACCCGGACGGACGAGCACATGCTTGCGGGTCTTGCTATCTCCCGAAACCATGGCGAGATCGACCTCGTGACGGACGAGGTAGGCAGCCGTGTCGACACCTCGTTGACGGCCGCCTGGCCATACATGCAGATGACAATGCCCGATGGCACAGGGACAGTCCGTGTCGTTCTGGGTGTTGGCAGCGGTGACGCAAAACATCATTCCGACGGTGGCAATGTTGAGAGTGTCGACCTGTCGATAACGGCGGCCTCGGTTGGTGCCCGCTGGGCAGTGGCGCAGCAAGGTGAGCTGGCGCTGTCGGTTCCGGTCAAGGCGGAAGTGGTCCAGCTCAAGACCGATGGAGACGGAACAACCGCTATCGGAGGCCTTTCGGTCAGGATCTGGCAAGCAAGCGGCGGGATGGAAGCAACCCATTCCGGAGTTCCTATTTCTGACTCCGGCTGGATCCTGACACCGCGCGGCTCGCTGAAGTTCCGCTGGGATGGCGGCGACGGTGTTACGGGCAAGGGGATTGAAGTTGGTGGAGGTTTGGGCCTGCATGCGCCGGACTCGCGGCTGAGCCTGGATGCCAGTGGGCATTGGCTTGCAACGCACTCGGACAGCAACTTGAGCGAGTGGGGAGCCAGCTTTGGTGTGCTGGTTGCGCCGGACTCTGAAGGCCGTGGCTGGTCTGCCTCTCTTCGCCAGGAATGGGGCTTGCAGCAACAGGGCACCCTGTCGGACGATGCGCTGTTCCAGGACGGCGCTGGCGGGCCGGTTTCGGCGCCTGGTTCACTTGCTGCACGGGCCGGCTACGGGTTCGGCCTGATGGAGGGCCTGATGACGGTATCGGCCGATGCAAGGCTTGCAACGGGTGATGAGGAAGTTCCGCATTACGGTGCCGGGCTGGTGTTCGCACTGCCGCGTGGCCTCACTGCCACACTGCGGGGAGAGCATGTTGATGCCGTCGACCCCGGCACCCGGATTGGGGCAGGTGTGCAACTGCAGTTCTGACGCCAGGACAAGATTGCGGACCCGTAATGGCAGCGGCACTCCGGCTTACGGGTTCGAATAGTCCGATTGATTGCGCGCCCAATCGTATTGTTCCTGCCGCAATTGGTCTGGCCTGGACCTCGCGACCCTCCGGACTGGTTCTGCGGAGTTTTGAGATCAGCAACAAGTACGCAGGGACTTGCAGATCTCATGGCATGCACCTTCAGACAGGGGTCAGCACGGCAGCTGGCCACAGATGGCCAGTGCTGATTACCCAGGCTCTCGAATTCACCAATGTGGCAATGGTGCAACACATACTGACAAAGGTTCCCCAAAATATGGAACCAATGCTCCTATGTTGTTGTTCTAAGGGGTGCTACGTGCTGTATGCGGCACATGTCACGGTGCATAGGCATCACCGCCAATCGGCAATCTAGACTGCTGAGCATTCCACTCCCGCTCCGGCAAGCCGGCAATTGTGTCCAGTTCAGGAATTCTGGAAGCTCCATCATTCCGAGTCCGAATTCGCCAAACGCAGCCCGTGCCGTCGCTATGCTGAACCCGTCGGCTACAAATCGACTCTTGAAACAGGATTACCGAGTATCATGACCATCACAGCCTCCCGCCTCCCTGGCCGTGCAATTGTTTCCATTGCAACCGGGATTTCCGCATTAGCTTTCGGGGGTTGGCCACGTATCAGTCGGCGTTTACCCTATCCAGGCAAATGTTCACGATTTACCCCGCCCCCGCCAACTGCTGACATCCAGGACAGCCAAAGAAGTGGCCCATCCTTCGGCAAGGACCAGTTAACGGAAACAGGGCATCACGTCGCCGGAGCCGCAACAGCGCTGCTGCTGGGAACGGCCTTGTTGCTCGGGACAGCGCAGAACGCCGAGGCGCGAACACTGGTCTTCACCTACTCAGACGACGGCACGGACTCCTCCATTACCGCTGACGGAAGTCTGGATCTCTCGGGTTTGGAAACTCAACACGAACCTGCCACGCAACCAGCCCTCCCAAACCTTGAAACAGCCCGCTTCATTACTGCAAACTACGGTCCCCTGGCTTTCTCAATTTGGCATACAATTCCGGCCTGCTGTGGTGCCACTTGGTACATCAATAGGTCAGAGGTAACCATCAGCGGAGGATCAAGTTACGAGGGAATTCAATGGCTCAACCACAACCGGTTTGGGAACTTTACCTCTTCGTATAGTTCAGAAATCCTAATCTATGTCGTTCGGGCTTCAGGTCATAGGCAGCCGGGTAGAACGGGAATCGACCTTTTTCTTCCTTCGATTCACGTTGCCAACAACATCTACAACCCCACAGGTAAGACGGCCACCTTTCCGGGCACTCTGGCCAATGTGATGAAGGACGACGACTTCCATGTCGTATACGATTGGGGTCACCAAAAGATCATCTTTACTACAGCAGCAACGACACCGGCCAAACCAGACCTCACGGCAACACAGGGTGACGGGCAGGTAACGCTAAACTGGCCGGACCCAAGCAACAGTAGCATCACACGTTACGAGATTCAGCATAAGTCCGAGGGCGGGGACTACGGCGCATGGACGCGCATCAGCGGCAGTGATGCATCCACAACCAGTCACACCGTCGACGAACTGACCAACGGGGTGCAATACACATTCAGGGTCCGTGCCGTGAATTTCAGAGGCGACGGAGAACCTGGCGAGATTGCTCCGACGCCTGTAGCTGAAGGAACTCCAGAGGCTGCAGTTCTAACGGCAGAGGCCGGCGCACAGAGGGCCATCCTGACTTGGACGCATCCAGGCGACTCGAGCATCACCAAGTGGCAATATCAGCAGCGCGCAGGCGAAGCAGAATTCCGCGGCGAATGGAAGAACATCCCCGACAGCAGCGCGGCGACACGGGGTTATACGGTGCGCGAGCTTCCCGGTGAGGTTGCTCATGGTTTCCGTGTCCGTGCCGTGAACGAAGCTGGATTTGGTGCTCCGTCGAACGAAGCAAGGGCGGTACCGCCCCAACTGTCGGTGGAACGGGAGCAGCAGGTTGTGAAGCAGTCCCTAGCGGCGGTCGGGCAGGCGACGCTTGCCGGAGTGACAAATGTCATCGACGAGCGGTTGAAAGCAACTCCGGGTACAAGTGGCTTGATGCTTGGCGGGGAACTGGTGGGCGGCACCGCAACAAACATGGACCTGGAAGCCAGCCGGGAAACAGCGGACTGGTGGCAGGGCAACCGCGCTTCGGAGTCCTTCAACCGCCCGATTGACGATGCCGGGATGCTGGATGGCAGCGCCTTTACCCTGTCGTTAAGCGGGGAAGAAGCTGGCGCGATCAACGCGGGTTGGACTGTCTGGGGCCGCGGCGATTACCGGAGCTTTGAAGGTAGTTCCGGCGAAGACAGTTGGAACGGCTCTGTCAAGTCGGCCTGGCTGGGAATCGATACCTGGACAAGCGAGCAAATGCTGGCCGGTCTTGCGGTATCCAGAAACCGTGGCGAGATCGACCTCATGACGGATGAAATCGGAACCCGTGTTGAAACCACACTGACCGCAGCCTGGCCATACATGCAGATGACCATGCCGAGCGGAACCGGAACAGTCCGGGTTGTGCTTGGTGCCGGTAGCGGCGAGGCATGGTATCGTTCCGAGGCCGGCGACATTGAGCGGGCCAAACTGACCATGACGGCAGCATCTGTTGGCGCCCGCTGGGCCGTGGCGCAGCAGGGACAGGTAACACTGTCGATGCCGATCGAGGCGGAAGTGGTCCGGCTCGCGACCCGGGGACCAACGGCAACTGTTATCGGCGCTATCACGGTCAACAGCTTGCGGGTGAGTGGCGGTATTGAAATGGCCCATTCCGGCGTACCGTTCTCCGACTCCGGCTGGGTTCTGTTGCCGCGCGGTTCGGTGTCGCTGCGCTGGGATGGCGGCGACGGGGTAACGGGCACGGGAGTTGAGTTAGGCGGCGGACTTGGCCTGCATGCGCCACACTCCCGATGGAGCGTGGACGCCAGCGGCCATTGGCTGGCAACGCACTCGCAAGATCATCAGCGCGAATGGGGAGCCAGCATCGGTGTGCAACTTGCGCCGGAATCCGAGGGTCGCGGCTTGTCGCTTTCACTACGCCAGGAATTGGGGCTGCAACAGAAGGGTGTCCTGTCGGACGACACGCTGTTCCAGCGGGACAGCAGCGAACTGGCGCCTGCGCCTGGTTCACTGGTTGCAAGAACCGGCTACGGGTTCGGGATGATGGAAGGCCTGATGACGGTATCGGCAGATGCAAGACTGGCAACGGGCGATGAAGAAGTCCCGCATTACGGCGCCGGGCTGGAGTTCGCACTGCCGCGTGGCCTCACCGCCACCCTGAGGGGAGAGCATGTTGATGCGGTTGAACCCGACACCCGCATTGGAGCTGGTGTGCAACTGCAGTTCTGACGGCAGAACAATAAAGCGGACCCGTAATGGCGGCGACTATTCCGGCATACGGGTTCGCATAGTACGATTGATTGCGCGTCCAATAGTCATGTTCCTGCCGCAATTGGCCCGGCCTTGACCTCGCTACCCTGTGGACTGGTTCTGCGGAGTTTTGAGATCAGCAACATGTACGCAGGGACTTGCTGACCTCATGGCAAGAGCCTTCTGACAGAGGTCACCACGGCAGCTGGCCACAGTCGGCCAGTGCTGCGTGCCAAGAATCTCGAATTCACCAATGTGGCAATGGTGCAACACATGCTGACAAATGTTCCCCAAAATATGGAACCAATGCTCCTATGTTGTTGTTCCTGTGGGTGCTGCGTGCTGTATGCGGCCCATGTCACGGTGCATAGGCATGACCGCCAATCGGCAATCTAGACTGCTGAGCATTCCACACCCGCTCCGGCAAGCTGGGAACTGTGTCCAGTTCAGGATTTCTGGAAGTTCCATCATCCCGAGTCCGAATTCGCCAAACGCAGTCCTTGCCGCCGCTATGCTGAACCCGTCGGCTACAAATCAACTCTTGGAAGAGGATTACCGAGTATCATGACCATCACAGCCTCCTGCCTCCTTGGCCGCGCAAACTTTTCCATTGCAACCGGGATTCCCGCTGTAGCTTCCGGGGTTTGGCCGCGGATCAGACAGTGTTTGCCGTCACTGGACAAATGTTCATGGTTTACCCCTCCCCTCCTCCCTCCTGCAGCTGCTGAGGGACCGGACGGCAGCGACGGTTGCTCGCCCACTTACCGCATCGAGCTAACAGAGACAGGGCGCCCCATGGCTGGAGCTGCTACTGCTCTGCTGCTGGGAACGGCCTTGCTGCTCGGAGCGGCGCAAAACGCCGGGGCACGAACATTGGTCTTCACCTACTCAGATGACGGCACAGACTCCCAGATTGCTGCCAACGGGAGTCTGGACTTGTCGGATTTCACTCCGATGCCTGCGTCCGCCGGCCAACCGTCTCTAGCAACCCTCGAAACGGCCCGCGATTTCATTGAAGGTCGACCAGTTTCCTCAATTTGGCATAACAATGGGCGAGGTTATTCAGCCACTTGGTACGTCAATTATGAGATCAAGACCTTCGGAGCATCAAGTTTCACGGGAACCAAATGGCTCGCTCAGGATCGATTCAGCAATTTTACCTCAGATTACAAATCAGACATCTTAATCTATATCGCCTTTTCGTTAGACCGGGGAAACACCAGAAACACAGGGATGGATATTCTGCTTCCCAATAGCCATGTTTCCAACAACATCTACAATCCCACAGGGATGATCGCCACATTTCCGGGCACGCTGGCCGATGTAATGAAGGACGACGACTTCCATTTAGAGTATCTGTGGGGCAGCGAGAGGCTCATCCTTACCACGACACAGAATGCGCCAGCCAAACCGGGAGACCTTTCTGCAACACCCGGAGACGGCAAGGTAACACTAAACTGGCCGGACCCGGCAAACAACAGCATCTCTCATTACGAGATCCAGCAGAAGTCCGAAGATGGGGACTTTGGCGCCTGGGCATCAATCGACGGTAGTGGCGCATCCACTACCAGCCACACTGTCGACGGTCTGACCAACGGAGTGCAATACACATTCAGAATCCGGGCAGTAAATTTCATCGGAATTACTCCAGCATCCAATGAGGCCAAAGCGACGCCGGTTACTGAAGGGACTCCGGAAGCTGCCTTACTGACCGCTGAGTCGGGCGCTCAGAGGGCAATCCTCACATGGACGCATGCAGGCGACTCCAGCATCACCAAGTGGCAATACCAGCAGCGCTCAGGTGATGCAGCCCCACGCGGGGAATGGAAGAACATCCCGGAAAGCAACGCGGCGACGCGGCGCTATACTGTGCGCGAACTCCCCGGTGATGTGGGTTACGGATTCCGTGTTCGCGCTGTGAACGAAGCTGGATTTGGTGCTCCGTCGAACGAAGCAAAGGCGGTACCGCCGCAATTGTCGGTGGAAAGGGAGCAGCAGGTTGTGAAGCAGTCTATGGCGGCGGTTGGGCAGGCGACGCTTGCCGGAGTTACAAATGTCATCGACGAGCGGTTAAAGGCAACTCCGGGCACAAGTGGCTTGATGCTTGGCGGGCAACTGGTGGGCGGCACCGCAACAAACATGAACCTGGAAGCCCACCGGGAAACCGGGGACTGGTGGCAGGGCAACCGCGTTTCGGAGTCCTTCAACCGCCCGATTGACGATGCCGGGATGCTGGATGGCAGCGCTTTCACCCTTTCGTTGAGCGAGGAAGAAGCTGAAGCGATCAACGCGGGTTGGACTGTCTGGGGCCGCGGCGACTACCGGAGCTTTGAAGGCAAATCCGGAGAAGATGGCTGGAGCGGTTCGGTCAAGTCGGCATGGCTGGGATTCGACACCTGGGCAAGCGAGCAAATGCTGGCCGGTCTTGCGGTATCCAGAAACCGTGGCGAGATCGACCTCGTGACGGACGAAGTCGAAACCCGCGTAGAGACCTCACTGACAGCCGCCTGGCCGTACATGCAGATGAACATGCCGAGTGGCAATGGAACAGTCCGGGTTGTGCTTGGCGTCGGTAGCGGCGAGGCACGGCATCGTTCCGAAGCCGGCGACATTGAACGGGCCAAACTGACCATGACGGCAGCATCCGTGGGCGCCCGCTGGGCCGTGGCGCAGCATGGGCAGGTAACGCTGTCGATGCCGCTAGAGGCGGAAGTGGTCCGGCTTGAGACCCGGGGAACATCGGCGACCGTAATCGGCGGCCTCACGGTCAACAGTTTGCGGGCGAGTGGTGGTGTTGATTTGGCCCATTCTGGCGTGCCGCTCTCCGACTCCGGCTGGGTTCTGTTGCCGCGCGGTTCGGTGTCACTGCGCTGGGATGGCGGCGACGGGATAACGGGCACGGGAGTTGAGTTAGGCGGCGGACTTGGCCTGCATGCGCCACACTCGCGTTGGAGCGTGGACGCCAGCGGTCATTGGCTGGCCAAGCACTCGCAAGACCACCAGCGTGAATGGGGAGCCAGCATCGGTGTTCAACTTGCGCCGGAATCTGAGGGCCGTGGCTTGTCGCTTTCGCTGCGCCAGGAATTGGGGCTGCAACAGGAGGGTGTCCTGTCGGACGACACGCTGTTCCAGCGGGACAGCAGCGAACTGGCGCCTGCGCCTGGTTCACTGGTTGCACGAACCGGCTACGGGTTCGGGATGATGGAAGGCCTGATGACGGTATCGGCCGATGCGAGGCTTGCAACGGGTGATGAGGAAGTTCCGCATTACGGTGTCGGCCTTGAGTTCGCACTGCCTCGTGGTCTCACTGCCACCCTGAGGGGAGAGCATGTTGATGCGGTCGAACCCGGCACCCGTATCGGAGCTGGTGTGCGACTGCAGTTCTGACGGCAGAACAATACTGCGGACCCGTAATGGCGGCGACTATTCCGGCTTACGGGTTCGCATAGTCCGATTGATTGCGCGCCCAATAGTCATGTTCCTGCCGCAATGCAAAATGGGGATATTGCCTCAATAGCCGGACCAGTTCAGATGGATGGAATTTGCGCAGGCTCACGTTGGAATTGAATCATGCTGGCCACGGTTCGTTGCCTTTCAAGAGCCGCATGTTCGTTACCCGGCGGGCTGATTTGCCGCCAATTCCAGGCATAAGAACTTGTACCCATAATATGCCAGACTGAAGTTGGTTTGCCCTATTGCTGGATGAGGCCTCAACGGCGCTGTCAAGATGAGCGAGCCAACAACCGGGCAGGTGAGAACTCGTCGGGGATGTCGGCATTGCCGTTGTGTATCAGCTCGGCCAGCAAGTCGCCTATTTTCGGTGCCAATCCGAAACCGATCTTGAAGCCACCATTGGCGATATAGCATCCCTTCTTGTAAGGATGTGCCCCAACGATAGGGGCTCTTGTGGCCGTTCTCGGCCGAACCCCGGCCCACTTGTAAAGGATCTTGGCACCCCGGATTACCGGAAGCGTGTCCACGGCGCGGGCATGCAGTTCGTCCAGCCTCTCATCAATTGATGACGGATCGTCAAAGTATCTTTCGGATGTTGAGCCGACCGCTGTGGTTCCATTTGCATGAGGAACCACATGGATTCCGTCACAGTAGATTTGCGGAAGGGTCCTTGCGTCATGATCCAGGAGTAGCGCCTGGCCTTTTTCGCCGCGTCCGATCTCCCGGCCAATCTCACGGTTGAGTTCAAGCAGACCTTCATGGCCCGTAGCCAGGACCTTGAAGCGGCTATTGAGTTCTGGCGAACGGCCTTCGCAGATCTCGCAACCTCTTGCCCGCAGTGCCTCCACAAGCGAGCGGATCGCATCGGCGGGGTTGATCCTCGCTGATAGCGTGTCATGCACCAGCAGGCCCGAAGCCGTCCGGGGATGCCACGACCCTTCCGGCTCTACGACCATCCATTCAGCCTTGCCCTTCCAGTTGACCGAGGCAGCTTTGACCCTTTTGGCGGCAAGTTCATTGGCGCCTTCGCGGGCCGGCAAAGGTTGAAGCCTGCCGGTGCGAGCGTAACCGGGATCAATACCGCTTGCTGCTGCAACCCCGGCCCACCACGTGTCGGCCAACAGGAGACTCTCGAGTTGAAACCCCTTCTTGGCATTCCAATTGTCTGGCGCATGGGGCGCCAGGGCGCCGACCGGTCCTCCACTAGCGCCGACTCCAATCCGCCGTCTTTCGATAACTCTGACACTCGAGCCCATACGGATGCAGGACCAGGCTATGGCGAGTCCGAATATCCCTCCTCCAATTATCTCGACATCAACCTGTTTCATTCGTTAGTCATGAGGCAAGCGCAGAAGCGGATTCCGGGTCGCAAGTGGAATTCAATCCAGAGACATCAGAACGCCCGGACTGGTTGGACGGATCCATTCCATATTCGCGGCGCTATGGAGACGTCTATTTCTCAAGGCACGATCCTCTGGGCGAGTTTCGCCATGTGTTTCTCGCCGGCAACGGTTTGCCGGCAAGATTCCGCCCGGGATTTCGCATTGCTGAACTTGGGTTTGGCACCGGCTTCAATTTGCTGGCTTCGCTCGCGGAGTGGATTTCAGCCGGGACGGAAGGGCCGCTTGCTTACACTGGATTCGAAGCGCATCCAATGCCGGTTGAGGATATGCGGCGCGTCGTGGACCAGTATTCGGAACTTACGTCAGTTGCCAAGCTGATCCTGGAGAGCATAGCGGATGGGCGCTACCGTATCAGGGCACCGTCCCTCCATGCCGAGATCATTATAGGTGATGCAAGATTGACAGTGCCAAAGTGGCAAGGATACGCCGACGCCTGGTTCCTGGATGGATTTGCTCCGTCCCGCAATCCGGAATTGTGGGAGGACCATCTTCTGATTGAGTTGGCAGCACACACAGCGCCGGGCGGAACCTTCTCAACCTACACCGCTGCCGGGAGAGTCAGGCGGGCATTGCAGGAGGCTGGTTTCTCCGTCCAACGCCGGGAAGGTTTCGGCCGGAAGCGCCATATGTTGCAAGGTAAACTGGACCAAGGGCATCGAAGCGGATGAATCACAGACTCGGGATCCTGCTGATGATCCTGACATCGCTTGTCTTTGCGTTTCAGGATGGCATCTCGAAATACTTGGCTGTCGAGTACAACTCGATGTTGGTCGTCATGATCCGCTACTGGTTCTTCGGGCTGTTCGTCATGGCGGTGTCGGCTTCGCGCCCCGGAGGAATTCGCGCGGCCGCACGAACTTCACAGCCCTTGCTTCAGATAGGGCGCGGCGTACTTTTGGCGGCCGAGATCTTTGTCATGATTACCGCCATAGCACTGATTGGACTGGTCGAGAGCCTGGCGTTGTTCGCTTGCCATCCGTTGATTGTGGCTGCGCTTTCCGGTCCCATTCTCGGCGAACGTGTCGGGTGGCGGCGATGGCTGGCTATCGTGGCCGGGTTCGCTGGAGTTCTCATCATACTTCAGCCCGGAGTCAGGGTGTTTTCCCCCTATTCCCTGCTCGCCGTGGCTTCCACCGTGATGTTTGCACTTTACGCGTTGCTTACACGATACGCGGCTCGCCGGGATTCAACCGGGACCAGCTTTTTTTGGTCTGGCTTCGCTGGTGCCATTTTTGCGACCGCAGCGGGGGTTTGGTTTTGGCAGCCGATGCTGTCGACGGATTGGGTCTGGATGGCTGTCCTTTGCGTCTCGGGCGCAACGGGTCATTATCTTCTCATCAAGACATACGAAGTCTCCGAAGCAGGTGTCGTGCAACCCTTTGCCTACCTGCACATGGTGTTTGCGTCCCTGATCGGACTCCTGATCTTCAGGGAGTCGCTTGAAACGAACACCATTACTGGTGGAGCGATCATCATCCTTGCCGGATTATTTGTCTGGTGGCGGGAGCGTGCCAAGGACGTCAAGGACGTCATCCGGTCTCGAGATGATCAATAAGGTCAATCCGGCCATTCGAGCGTCCGGCACGTAGGCGGTATATTGTCACGGCCTCCATCACCCTCATCACGTAGTTGCGGGTCTCGCCATAGGGAATGTGTTCGATCCAGTCGATCGGGTCCATTTCTGGATCCCTCGGGTCCCCGATCAGTTCCAGCCACCCGCCGACTCTCCCGGGGCCAGCGTTATAGGAAGCAATCGCCAATACGTAAGAACCGGTGAATTCCTCCAGCCGCTCCAGCAGGTAGGCCGAACCCAACAGGACATTGGCTTCCCGGTTCCTGAGCACTTTCTTGATGTCGCCGGTAATCCCTATCCTGTCGGCCACTTCCCTGGCGGTAGACGGTTTGATCTGCATGACGCCGATGGCTCCCTTCGGGCTGGTTGCCGAGTCACGAAACTCCGTCTCTTGCCTCGCAATCGATATTGCCAGCTCATTCGGGATTGGCAGGTCGTAGCGGTCAATGCCGTTGAGTGGAAACAGGAATTCGATATCGTTGTAGCCGGACCTGACGCCCTCTTTGGCAACCTTTATGGCCGAAAACTCGGCGCCATGACGCTGTGCAATGTCTGCGAGCGCGGTGATTTCATTGCCACTGAGCCGTTCGGCCCAATGGGCCAGAAACCAGGCCGCCATCGAGTCGTCGCCGCCGTAATGTGCCAGCAGCCCGGCCCTGACCACCGGCTTGCCCTCAAGCCCGTAGTTGTTCTGTGGTCTGCGGGTGTTTGCAAGAATTCGCGGGTCGGGACCTGTTCCGGTGATCTGGGCAGCAAGCTGGCCATAAAACGCGGTCTGAATGGTGGCGGCATATGTAAGAGTCTCACGGGCAAGTTTGCTTGAACCGGACGCGTCGAGTGCAAGGCCCAGCCAAAAGGCCGCCTTGGCGATGCTGACCGGAGAACTCACCTCGACCCCGTATCTCCTGAAATGTTCGACAGAACTCCTTGCGTTCCCGAGTTTCCGCAAGGCGATGTATCCGGCAAGCCATTCGAGGTCTGTGTATCTGGAGGTCACCGACCGCCCGTAGCGTTCCTGCCTCGACCGCGGGAGCCATTCCGGGCCCGTGTCGGCTGGGGTTATCTGATGACTTGAGGCGACCCGGTAGGCCAGATCGTTCTTGCCTTCGATCATCAGGGAGTGTGCGATAGAGAGCCTTCTTGACGCCCATCGTTCCGGTTTGCCCAGTGACTCCGCAGAGGCGCTTCTTTCCAGCAGCAGTTCTACAGCGCGATCTTCGTGATCATTCAACAGGCGCCATTGGACGCGTTCAAAGGCAAGTCCCGGATCAGTCTTCAACCGATCGGGTATCGCGGCGATCAGGGCATCGACGCCGTCCTGCTGGTTGCGCAGCGCAATTCTCGCCTGGGCGAGGGCAACCAGCCCGGGTTCCACAAGCCTGAACATCGCCCGGGCCTCTTTGGAGCGGCCCTCCCACAAAAGGTTGTCCAGCCTTTCGGCGTGCAGGCCGTTCAGTTCGGACCCGAACTGCTCAAGTGCTGCATTCAGATGCTCCGGCTCGAACTCCAGCGACAGCCACCCGTCGCGAATGGCGTCTACGGCATTGGCACGGTCGCCAAGCCTTGCCCATGCTTGCGCAAGCGCAAGAGAGCCGGCCCCGGTTTGTGGAGGCTGGATACTGAAATACTCGATTATCGTGCGGGGATCGTCTTGTGGAGAAATTGAGGCCTCGCCTGAACGCCTGAGGATCAACAATCCCGGCCAGTCCGAGTGACTTGCCAGAAAATGGTTGTAGTCTGCAAACTCCTCGCTTCCGTCGCGCAACCGAAACCACTCAAAGACAGACAACCCAACCGGGTCTGTCATTGCCCCCGCCGCTGTTCTGGCTTCGTCCCAGTTCAGGCTGCGCGCCTGTTTCAGCAGCCGGGAAAAGTGCTTGCCGTCGCTTTCCCAGTTGGCCGCTGCCACTGGAGCCGTAGCAGTGAAAAGGAATGCTGCTGCAACCAGCAGCATGCCTGCGGCTCTGGTAAGGGGGTAGTTCGCCATCCTGGACGAAGGTCTCCTCTGGCACCGTTTTCCTGCGAGCGCTGCTTGGCAACGCACCGGCGAGTAGTTAGTTTGGCAGCCCCGAATTGAAACACGAAAATCGCAGGATGCAAAGCATGTTCAGAGGATCGCTGCCGGCACTCGTTACACCGTTCAAGGATGATGCGGTCGATTTTGATGTGCTTGAGGCACTCGTTGAGTGGCATGTGGATCAAGGATCGCATGGGCTGGTGCCGGTCGGAACGACTGGCGAAAGCCCGACACTGAGCCACCAGGAACACGAGGAAGTGATACGCGCTGTCACCGTTGCAGCTGCGAAGCGGATTCCGGTGATTGCTGGTGCCGGTTCAAATTCCACTGCCGAGGCGGTCCGCTTCGTGACATTCGCGGAGAAGATCGGCGCTGACGCCGCCTTGGTCGTGACCCCCTACTACAACAAGCCGACCCAGGAAGGTTTGTACGAGCACTTCCGTGCGCTTCACGACGCTTCCAGCATACCGATCATCATCTACAACATTCCCGGCCGGTCCGTGATCGACATGCTTCCTGCAACCATGGCGCGCCTCGCTGAACTGCCGAGGATCATCGGCGTGAAAGACGCGACCGGAGATGTCGTGAGAGTGTCTCAGCAGCGTGCCCTGTGTGGGCCGGATTTTGTCCAGCTGTCCGGGGAAGATGCTTCTGCACTGGGCTTCAACGCCCATGGCGGCAGCGGTTGTATTTCGGTGACCGCGAATGTCGCTCCCCGGCTGTGTTCGGAATTTCAGGAGGCAAGCCTTGCAGGAGACCTGGCGAGGGCGCTGGAGCTTCAGGACCGGCTGCTTCCCTTGCACGAGGCCATTTTCATTGAACCGGGCCTCGCCGGGGCTAAATTCGGATTATCTGAATTGAACCGCTGCCGTAACGAAGTCCGTCTGCCACTCACCACGGTAACCGGGCCGACGGAGGAGCGGATCCGGGGGGCAATGCGTCACGCCGGCATTCTCCCGGACTGAACGCATAAGATCCAATCCGGCCACTTTGGAAAAGGTGCAAGAGCCATGTCCGCCTCCAAGGACGAAAAGAACTACCGGATTCTTGCCTCGAACCGCAGGGCGCGGCGCGATTACGAGATTGAGGAGGAAATCGAGTGCGGTATCGTGCTTGCTGGTTCCGAGGTCAAGTCGCTCAGGACCGGCAAGGCAACGATAGCCGAGAGTTACGCTGCGGTCGAAGATGGCGAATTGTGGCTGATAAATGGCTCGATAGCGCCATACCGCAATACCGGGGCCTTCAAGCATGAAGAACGCCGCAAGCGCAAACTGCTGGTCAAGCAGCGGGAACTTGCAAAGATGTGGTCAGCTACCAAGCGTGAAGGACTGACACTGGTTCCGCTTGTGATGTATTTCAATCACGCGGGCAGAGTGAAGATCAAGCTGGCGATAGCGAAGGGCAGGAAGCGGTTCGACAAGCGGCAAGTAGAGAAGCGGCGCGATTGGGGCAGGGAAAAGGCCCGGCTTCTGCGGCGCAGTATCTGAACCGGCCAGCCACAAAGCCATACAGGAACTGATTGATGGTTGTCTGGGTCACTCCTGATGGGTGGCCGGCTGGTGCCCGACACCGCAGAATTCCGGCATTATGATGCCAGTGTTAAGCAGGTTGCCAGGACAGAGGTGCCCAAGTGCGACCTGCTTGGCGGTTTCATGGAGGTTGGGATACATTCCCGGATTTGAGGCAGTTTCAGATAGTACGGCCGGTGTTTCACAGCTCATCAAGGCGCGATCTATCGCCGTTCCTATGAAGGACGTGAACCCGCGGAGGTACGAATCACAGCAGAAGAAACGCTTGCGTTGAGATATTACGAAGCCGACCGGTCCATCCGCATAGAGATTATCAAGCGCGAAGTGGCCACCAGCCGCCGTAACCGGAATCGCTGCGTTGGAGAATTTCTCAAAGAACTGGACCTGGCTGAGGCATGTTCAACCGGGGTTCCCAAGATTTTTCGAGCCATGAGGAGAAATGGCTCACCGGATCCAGTCTTCGAAAGCGACGATGACCGCACCTGGTTTCGCGTACGATTGCCGGTTCATGAGTTGACCTTGCGCCCTGCGACCGAACATGAGACCGAACATGAGACCGAACATGTTGAACGGCTGGTCGTGGCATTGAAAAGGGAAATGAGCCGTGCCGGGCTGCAAGAACTTCTAGGTGTACAATCTCGACCGCATTTCGTCGATGAATATCTCCGCGCAGCACGCGAAACAGGCCTGATCCAAATGACTCTTCCGGACGCGCCGCAAAGCCGGAAGCAGCGCTATCGCCTTACCCAAGCAGGGAAAGCACTCGTTCGTAGAATCAGGAGAAGGAACGGTACAAGGCAAAAGCCGCACTGAACGTCTCAAAGGCAGGGACCCTGTTGAAGCCCCGAGCGGCGGCGGCACAATCCATGGCGCATGCCTGAAGCCACTCACTATCTGATGTTTCTGAAGATGGCAGATGAGTGGGGCGAGCAATCCTGCCATGGCGACCTCGGCATTCCAGTCGAATACTGGAGCGATTCCTCCTCCGCGACTTCGCGACAGGGACAGTTCTACGGGTAGGCCCGGCAAATCCGGCGCTGTTTCGTTGGCGGACTTTGTCTTGGGGAGTCGCGTGCAGAAATAGCCGGAAGGAAGCGCTATCGAGCAAGGCTCACTGGGCTTACGGCGCCGGTGCAGGCCGGATTCTCAGAAACAGATACCGGTTATATTTGCGGAAGGCATCGGAATTCCGTTCGGTGCCATGTATTCTTCGCTCAAGGCGAGCAATCCGCCGCCGACCAAGCAGTCTCCTGAATCCTTTGGATAACAACCAGCGCAGCTTCGGATATGCCACTCCGAGATCACGGTCGATATTGTGCGTTGCTTGGCCAATCATGTTGTAGAACTGCTGCTCCAGGTCGATCGACGGGGCTACCAGGTCGGTCACATCTTCCTCAAACAGGATTTCGAGCGGCCGCACTGACATGGCCTGGCGAAAACCGGCAAGCGCATGGCCGCCACCGACCAGGCCGAGTTCGGTCATGTCTTGCCCAAATGCATCTGTCCGGAAACAATCGGCTATCAGGATCTCGCCATCGCCGCTCAGATGGCCAACGGCGTTGTCGAGAGCCCGGCCGATTTCGATGTACTGGAAGCTCTCCGAAAAAAGGCAGACGTCAAAACGGCGGTCAGAAACGAACCGCTCGAACGGGAGCAGATGGACCGGGACCCTGTTATCGGTGTTTTCCTTGCATCGGGCGGCGAGGTTTTCGCTTGGCACGACGATCTCCACCCGGTGGCCCAACCGTGTTAGTTCCTTGGCCGTCTCGCCGCTGCCCCCGCCGATATCCAGAATGCTCAGTTCTCCGTCTGGAAGCAGGTTAAACAGGCGGCGGTTGTAGGCTTCCTGCGCCTCCCGCAAATTTGCAGCGCAGACCTCAAGTCCATTTTCCCAAAGCCCGTAATGGAGGTGTTCCTTGCCTGTCAGGAATCGTGTCAGGCCAAGACCCAGTTCAAGGCCAAGGCTGCGCGTGTCGATCTTTCCCCGCGTCGTTGGCATGGCGCTATCGTTCAGAGCAGATGTTCGAACTTGTCGATTACGGTACGATAGACATGCCGTTTGAACGGGACCACACTTTCCATCAGCTGTTCGGTCGTCGTCCAGCGCCATTCCGAGAATTCGCGGTGTGCTGTGTCTATGTTGATCTGGTCGTCGCTTCCAAGGAAGCGCAACAGGAACCACTGCTGCATCTGTCCTCGATACCGTCCTCCCCAAAGTCCGTGCAACTCTTCAGGAAGATCGTAACGGAGCCAGTCGGTCAGTGACGCCTCATGCTGCGTGAGGCTGTTATGGACTCCGGTTTCCTCTTCAAGCTCGCGGTACGCGGCTTTCAGCGGATCCTCATCTGGATCTATGCCGCCCTGTGGCATCTGCCAGGCATCAAGGTTGCTGTCCAGCCGTTGCCCTGCGAATACAAGTCCGGCGCGATTTGCCAGCATGATGCCGACGCAGGGCCGGTAAAGCAGTTCCGATTGCTGTTCCGAGGTCGAGGCGGCCCCGGAGTCTTCAACCTTAGCGGAGTTCACCGTCAATTGTTCTGCACAAACGCCTGAAGGCCGTGAAGGACATCAAGCGCATAGGCCAGCTGGAAGTCGGTCTCACGGATTTCTTCTACCGCAAGCACGGTGGCTGCGTTTTCTTCTTCCTCGGCGTCCGTAGCTTCGGAGTTTTCGTTCTCAATTGCATTCAGCAAGTCGGCCTCGGACCGAAAACGGTCCTGCTCCTCGTCGCCCGCATTCACCCGGTTGCGGATATTGACATCGGGTTGAATTCCCTGTGCCTGAATCGACCGCCCGGAAGGCGTATAATAGAGTGCCGTCGTCAACCGGATGCCACCCTTGCCTCCGCCAAGCGGCACGAGCGATTGGACAGAGCCCTTTCCGAAGCTCTTTGTGCCCACGACCACAGCGCGTCCATGGTCCTGCAATGCTCCGGCAACGATCTCGGATGCTGAAGCGGAACCGCCATTGATCAGGACAACAATCGGCTTGCCCTCCGAAAGGTCTCCGGGTTGAGCCAGGAACCTGTCCGTTTCGGAATCCACTCTGCCCCTGACGGAAACGATCTCACCCCGGTCCAGAAATGCGTCTGAGACATCTACGGCGGCCTGAAGCAGTCCGCCCGGATTATTGCGCAGGTCGAGCACGAAGCCGGAGAGGTTCTCGAGGCCACCGGCCTCCTCGGCCCGCTCGGAAATACCCTCTGCGATGTTTGCGAGCGCGTTGTTGCTGAATGTCCCTATGCGGACCACCAAGGCATCGCCGACCTGGCGCACCTCTGCAGCGGCAATCTGGATGATGGCCCTGGTAATCGTCACTTCGAACGGCTCTTCTCCCAGCCGTTCGACGGTGATCACAATATCCGAGCCGACCGGGCCGCGCATTTTTTCGACGGCTTCATCCAGAGTCAGGCCCAACACGGCCACGCCGTCGATTTCCGTTATGAAGTCTCCGGGTTGAAGCCCTGCCATTGCTGCGGGGGTGTCATCGATCGGTGAAATGACCTTGACCCAGCCATTTTCGAGAGTGACCTCAATTCCGAGACCACCGAATTCACCGCTCGACCGGACCATCTCTTTCTCGAGTTGCCGACTGTCGAGGTAGACCGAGTGCGGATCAAGGGAGTTCAACATTCCCTTCAGGGCGCCCTTGGTCAAATCTGTAATGTCGACTTCCTCGACATACTCCCGCCTGATGGTCTCGAAGACATCACTGAAGAGATCCATGTTCTCATAGATGGTGAGGCTCGGACCGCCTTCCTGGGATGCAGCTGGCGGGACAGAAAGCAACCCGAAGGATGCGCTAATCAGGATGACGAATTTTAGTTTCCGCATGGTTTCCATGGTTTCAATGTTCCATTGGATGTTGCTCGGATCGTTCATTCGTTTCGACCGGCAATGATCAAGTTGGGTCCATTTAGACTAAAGATGAACGCTTTGGAATCTTGTTTGCTGAGTTTTTCGTAACGCAACGGGCATTGCGGGCTGTCGTGCCGGCACTGGCGGATCGCAGCCGAATGACCATCCGGTGCCTGGGGTGCCCATCTTGACGCATTGGTCTTGGCGGACACCAACTCTCTGGTGTTGCCAGCAACCGTGCTGAGTCATCCTCTCTCGGCAGTGCGACGCTGCCGCGGTCCTGCGGCCCGGCAATTTCGCCGGATTCAGTCATTTTTCTCAGCATTCGGGGGCATCTGATGGATCATACAATAATGATCGGCCGGTCATGTCTTCGGGCTGGTCGATCCCCAATAGATCCAGAATGGTTGGCGCCAGATCAGACAATGCCCCAGGCCTGAGGTTCTTTCCTGCAGGAGCTCCAAGCATGACGACCGGCACGCTGTTGGTTGTGTGGGCTGTATGGACACCACCTGTTTCCGGGTCAATCATCTGTTCGCAGTTTCCGTGGTCGGCAGTGACGATCATCGCTCCTCCCGCCGCCTGGATCGCGTCAACCGCCGTCCCCAGGCCGCGATCAACTGCTTCGCATGCGCGAATGGCAGCTTCGAGATTTCCTGTGTGCCCGACCATGTCCGGGTTGGCGAAATTGCAGACGATCAGATCATGGCCGCCCTCTACAGCCTTCACGAATTCCCTCGTCACTTCGCCAGCCGACATTTCCGGCACCAGATCATAGGTGGCTACCTTGGGACTTGGAGGCATGCATCGGCTCTCTCCCTCGAAGAGTTCTTCTCGTCCTCCATTCAGAAAGAAGGTGACGTGCGGAAACTTTTCGGTTTCAGCAAGGCGGAACTGCCGCAGACCCGCTCGGGAGACGACCTCGCCCAATGTGTTGGAGATGGTCAATTTCGGGAAAACCGGCGGCATCCATGGAACGGCCGGGCTGAAATACTCAGTCATGCCGATTGATGCTGCCAGCATTGGGCGCCGGGAGACATCGAAATCCGAGAAGCCGGGATCTGCCAGTGCGGCACCGATCTGCCGGACACGATCCGACCTGAAATTGACGATAAACAGGCCATCGCCATCACGGATGCCGCCGTAGTTGCCCACCACGGTGGGGATAATGAATTCGTCGGTTAGGCCCGCGGCAAAGGCGGCATCTATTGCCTCTCCTGCGGTGCCGACTCGCGGTCCCTCTCCAAGAACGATGCAGCGCCACGCCTTTTCGACCCTGTCCCAGCGCCGATCGCGATCCATGGCATAATACCGGCCGCCAACGGTTGAGACCTGGACGCCAGCAGGCAGCCCATCCTGCAGCTCAGCAAGGTAGGCTGGAGCTCTGCCCGGCGGAGAGTCCCGGCCGTCGGTCAACGCATGAACCGTAACGGGAATATCCTGTTCACCCAGTGCATGGGCAGCCTCCAGCAGGTGCGACATCAATGAATGCACCCCGACGTCCGAAACCAGCCCGATCAGGTGAGCCGTACCCCCGGAAGATCTCAGGGACCGGACAAGATCCAGAATTGCCTCCGACTTGCGGAACTGGCCGCCGGCGATGGCAGCATCCACCCGGCACAATTCCGTCATTACGGTCCGGCCCGCACCGATATGGAGGTGGCCGACTTCCGAATTCCCGATATTGCCGGGAGGCAGCCCCACGGCTTCTCCATGCGTGACCAGTGTCGCCGACGGGCAAGTCTGCATCAGTGAATCAAAATTGGGTGTCTGGGCCAGTGCAACGGCGTTGCCTGCCCTTTCCTTACGGTTTCCCCAGCCGTCCAGCACGCAAAGCGCGACGGGTCCTTCAACAGCCAAAGCAGTTCCTCATGAATTTAGCCGCGGTGATAAGGGGTTCCGCGCAGGATTGAAACTGATCTGTAAAGCTGTTCTGCAAGCAGCACGCGGGCAAGAAGGTGCGGCAGGACCAGGCTGCCGAATGATATTCTGATGTCGGCCTTGGCGAGAGTCGCCTCCGGGATACCGTCGGCTCCCCCTATCAGGAAACCAGCCTCCCTTATGCCTCTGTTTCTCCATTCTTCAAGCAGCCGCGCAAAGCGCAAGCTGCTCGGCCGGGTTCCGCGTTCATCAAGTGCGCAAAGGATGGCGTCAGGCGTGCCTGCAAGGCGGTCGACCTGTTGACCGGGCGGTGTTCCACCAGGACCGGCATCGTATTCGACAACGGTTGCCGGCCCCAAGCCAATATCCCGGCCCGACCTGTTGAATCTGTCGAGGTAACTGTCGACAAGCATCCCTTCGGGACCGGCACGGACCCGCCCCGCAGCGATGATGCGGATTTTCATTCAGTCGGCGACGGCATCCTGCACAGCAGGCATCCACATCTTTTCGAGCTGATAGAATTCACGCACTTCCGGCCGGAACACATGGACGATGACATCTCCGGCATCAATCAGGATCCAGTCGCCATGGTCCTTGCCTTCCACGCTTGAAATGATGCCCTGGCGGTGCTTGATGCGTTCGACAAGTTTCTCGGAAATCGAGACAACCTGCCGGGTGGACCGCCCGGAAGCGATAATCATGTGGTCGGCGAGGTCCGATTTTCCGCGCAGGTCAATCGCAACAACGTCTTCCGCCTTGTCGTCGTCGAGTGATTTTCTGACCAGATCAAGTAGTGATTCATTGGTCACCTTTTCGGCCGTCATCTGTTGGTGGTCGGCCGGAGCAGCCGCTTCCCGGGCTGCATGCACCTGTTGGGACAGTCGTCGTTCCTCCTTGCTGTCTGGTCACCCCTTATCGGGTAGCCGTCTCATTGGCACATACCCAAGATAGAGTATGGACAAAGGTTGTTCAAGCAAATGAAATGATCCCGGCCCAACACATCTGCGGATCCATGCTTCCCTGGCCCGGGCTGCCCAGTGGCCCGGCGATCCAGGCGGAACGGCATCTTTGCTTCTTCATTGTGACCTGCATCTGTCATCCATTTGCGAACAAGAACACGGTTCAGCGTCGGCCTGCGAGGCATGACCGCCAGCTGTGGCAACCCCCACATGCCTTGCGTCCTTGAATTCCTGTTCCAATGCGGAAGGCACAATAGTTCTTCGCGTAAACTCCGCTGGTAGCACTTGGTCGGTTTAGGATTGGACAAGTCATCCTGCGGAGCCAGGTTCACACGAGAGGGCGTTAACGGATCTCCATATTGAGGCTGCGAACACCTTCCAGCGCATCTCCACTGAATGTCGCAGCGCCGGTCAGACCGGTGCCCTCGTCGTAGAAGAGTTTGTGAACGGACAAGTCGCCGGGCATGCAGGAAAAGGCGGCCAGTGCGGTGTCGATGAACTCGGCACTGTGAGTGGCCGCAAAATACTGAACGTTCCAGAGCCGCGTCCAATGAATGATCTTGTCCCAAAAGTCTCCGAGTGCCGAATGGTGCATGACGCTTCCCATCTCGTCGGAGAGCAGTATTCCATTTCTCGAAGTTGAAAACCCCAGCACCTGCCGAGCCAATTGCATGGTCCCTGAACCGAGATCCTGCAGGTGCGTTGTGTTGCCATCAGCGAGCGATATCGCCAGGTATGCTCCCCCATCACCCAGCAGTATCTCGATGCCATTGATGCCGGGGATGGCCAACTTCATTGCCTGGAGCAACTGCGGCCGCTGCCCATCCCTGATCAGTTGCGAGAAACGTGCCAGATGATCGATTGGCAATTCCTGCTGAAGGCCTGTGCTTTCGAATATGCAACGAGGGCGGCCAGGAGCGGCATCTGGCTGGTGGAGCACGGCTCCCAACGGAGTCATGCGTAGGCCAGTATATGGCTGATCCGGGATTTTGCCATCCAGGTAGCGGTGAACGATCCCCACAACTGGCTGCGGGCTCTGCATGGATTGCTGCCCGCTGTCGAACTTCAAGTTGTGTGGAACGGTTCCACCAGCTTCCTGAAACGAGAGCTTCATCGAATGTTGCTCTCCGGACTCAATTCCCTGGAGTTGCAGATCCCCTTTCGAAAGGCGGGAAATCGGATTTGCCGGAAGAGTTGTGCCAATCGTCGCAGGGCGTTGCACGGCTGTGCTCCAAAGCAAGCTGGGGCTGAAACGGTTTGCAAAGAGCCAGATTGCCTCAAGCAATGCTGTCTTTCCAACACCATTGGCGCCTGTAATCAGGTTGATCCTTGTCAAGCGCGGCAAGCAAAGTCCGTCAATGCCGCGGTAGCGGACAACCTCAAAACTGGTCAGAGAAACCATCGAAACGCACCGTGCAATTCGTAAATCAAGCCCAACGCCGTCAAGCGGTCCCGGCAAGTCCCTACCCGGCAGGATGCTACCTGCCTGAGTCTACCCATAGCTCTTCAAGCCCATGGAAGTGATACCTGTCCGCATAGCGGGGAGTTTCCTCCAGACGGAGATCTGGATGGATCCTGAACAGCGTTGCCAGCCCCACGGCCATTTCCAGTCTGGCCAATGGAGCGCCGACACAGAAGTGGATGCCTGCACCGAAAGATGTGTGGCCTGCACCGGTTCTGGCGGGGATGAACTCGTCCGGCTGTTCGAATACCTCCGGGTCACGATTGGCCGCGGCCAGCAGAACTGCCACCATGTCGCCTCGGCAGAAATCCTGCCCGAACAACTCCATGTCTTCCTTGGCGTAACGTTCGAAGATGTGAAGGGGCGGATCAAACCGAAGGATTTCCTCGACGGTGGATTCCCTGTTTCCGGGGGCCAGTATTTCGGCAGGGTCAAGACCTGACTCGATGATTGCCTTGATCCCGTTGCCGATTGCGAAAGCCGTAGCTTCGTGACCGGCATTGAGAAGCAGAATGCAGGTCGAAATCATTTCGTCCCGGGTCAGCTTGCCTTGTTCATCTTCCACCGCAATCAAATCGGTTACCAGGTCATTGGCAGGCGCTGATCTCTTGATTTCGATCTGGCCGTTCATGAATTCGGTGAACTCGGCCGCGGCCTTCGCAGCTCCCAGTTCCGCTTCGTGGTCCCGGTTGGCCTGATACATCGCCACCATGTCGTGCGACCATGACAGCAATTGGTCGCACATGTCTTCAGGAACCCCCAGTAGTCTTGCGATCACCATGACTGGAAGCCGTTCTGCAAAGCTCTTCTGCAGCTCGAACGGCTGGCCGTTGTGCCCGGTAACCAACCGTTCGGAAATCTCGGAGATCATCGGCTCAAGCCCGTTGATACGGCGGCTGGTGAATGCCCGGTTAACCAGGCCGCGTAGCCGGGTGTGGTCAGGCGGGTCCAGTTCTAGCATCGAATTGCGCTCAAGACGCATGAACGGTTCGAGATGATCTGGGGCATCGCTTCTGAACTCAGCAGGTATTTCCCGTCCCCAGCGCCGGTCGCGCAAGAATTTGCCTACCGCCCTATGCGAGACGGCACTGATCCGGTCGTAATCTGTCCACAGGAACAGGTCCCCCGATTGCCGCGCCTTTTGATAGAAGGGATAAGGGTCCTGAACGAATGACTGTTCGACCGGTGATTGGGTATGGATGTCCAGCCCCGGTCTGTCCGTAATCTGGCCATGGTCAGGCTTGCCAGGTTCAACTTGAGACATTCGATGCCGCTCATGGCTGAAGGGCAATCTGCAACGTAACTTCGGTTGCGTGCCGGAAAGCTGCCGCCACAGACAGTGCCGTTTATTCGATGCCCCAAGATTAGGTTGAATTACTGGCAATAGCAAAAAGCATGCCGTCCGGTATTGCTGGCTTTGTGGCTGCCGGGAACGAAACCGTGCAAGCCTTGGCTTGGATGGCGAGTCTATCGCCTTCTTCGCCGGACCTGGCCTGTGTCCTGCAATCTAGCCAACCCTTCAGAGGTCTTGCGGCATGTAATCGGCGGGTGCGGCCGGAATGATATTGGTCAGAAGTGCTACAGATTTCTCCAGCCCTTCGAGGGAGTTCAGCAGCACATCTTCGTGCTCGATCGAGATCCAGCCATCATATCCGGCCATCTTCAGCCTGTAGACGAACTTGCGCCACCATTCTTCGCCGTGACCGTAGCCAAGGGTTACGTACGACCAACTGCGTGCCGGAATGTCTGTCAGGCTGCCGGTTTCCAATAGGCCTGTCGTTGCCTGTACTGGGACATTGAGCATCGTGTCCTTGGCATGAACATGGTGAATTGCGTCGCCGAGGGCTTCAGCCGCCGCCAGCGGGTCGGCACCCGTCCAGAACAGGTGGCTTGGGTCCAGGTTCGCGCCGATGGTAGGTCCCACTGCCTCTCGTAATCTAATCAGGCCCGGGACGTTATACACGCATTGGTTGGGGAAGAGTTCGAGTGCGATCTTCTCGACACCGTTGCCGTGTGCCAGCGCCACGATTTCTTCCCAGAACGGGATCAATACATCCTCCCACTGGTAACGCAGAATCTCTTGCGTCTCGGGCGGCCAGCTTGATGCGACAAAGTTCGGCATCCTGTCGGTCGGGCTTCCTGCGGGAAGGCCTGACATCGCGCAGACTGTGTTGATGCCCATCTCGCCCGCAATCCGGATCGTATTGATCAGGCCTTCGCGCTGGGCCGTGTCGGTAGGATGCAGAGGATTTCCATTGGCGTTCAGGCTGATGATCTCAAGACCGCGTTCTGCAAAAGCCGCCCGGAATGACTCCTGCGCGGACGGGTTTCCAAGCATCTGTTTCAGGTTGAAGTGCGGTGCGGTGGACCAGCCGCATGTGTTGATTTCAATGCCGTCGACACCCATGCGGGCGGCATTGTCGAGCATCTCTTCAAGCGGCATGTTTCCGAGGCTGTCGGACACGAAACCAAGTTTCATCTGAATTGCTCCGGTCTTGATCCTGAATGTCGGGCTTGCGCGTGGTTCATGATCGCAGCCTTCCATGCAGTTTGCAGTTCTGGAGCCGCCAAGACAACCCGTTGCGCTGCCCGGAGATATGGCAGGCTTGCCACGGCAGGATACGGAAGAGGATGGTCATGTATCCTCTGGACCGGCTGTACTGGGCAGAATGGCTGGAAGGTGGGAACAAAAGCCATTCTTGCAGGAAACTGGATGTTGATGCAGAGGAAGCAACAGGTATCCTTTCTGGTATCGGCTGCAATTGGCGCAAGTGAGGGTGCCTCCCAGGCAGGCAAGCGGGAGATGGAGCAATTCTGAAGCTCGACGAAATCAGGCAGGCGCGTGACGTCCTGGCGGGCCGGATGAGTCCGACGCCCCAAATCCACTGGCCACTTCTGGACAAGGCAAGCGGCGCCCGTGTTGTGGTGAAACATGAGAACCACACGCCAATCGGAGCATTCAAGGTCAGGGGCGGCATAACCTTCGTTGACTGGCTGCGGCGCAATCGCCCGGATGCCCGCGGAATTGTGACCGCCACCAGGGGCAATCACGGCCAGAGCGTTGCGAGAGCCGCAACGGCTGCCGGACTGATCGCCAAGATCTTCGTGCCTCGTGGAAATTCCAGCGAAAAGAACGAGGCGATGAAGGGGTTCGGCGCCGAACTGATTATTCATGGCGACGATTTTGACGAGGCGAGGGTCGAGGCTCACCGCATCGCAACGGACGAGGGTCTTGTCTTTGTGCCGCCGTTTCACCGGGAGTTGGTGAAGGGAGTTGCCACCTATGCGCTTGAGTTCTTCGAGGAGTATCCCGGCCTTGATACGGTCTACGTTGCCATCGGGTGCGGTTCGGGCATCTGCGGGCTGATTCAGGTTCGCGATGCGCTCGGGTTGCGCACCCGGATCGTTGGCGTCGTTTCCAGCAATGCAAACGCAGTATCCCTGTCGATTGCGTCAGGCCGGGCGGTCGAGACGAATTCGGCCCGCACGATGGCCGACGGGATAGCCGTCAGGGTTCCGGTGCAGGAAGCGCTCGAAATCTACTCCCGGGGTGCCGACCGGATTGTGGAAGTCGACGACGAGGAGATCATGGATGCAATCCGGCTCTATTACCGGGCTACGCATAATATCGCTGAAGGTGCGGGCGCTGCACCGCTTGCCGCCCTGCTGAAGGAATCCGGGCAGATGGCCGGCAAGGAGGTCGGATTGATCCTGTCCGGCGGCAATATCGACACCGATTGGCTGCTTGACGTGTTGGCTGGCCGCAATCCCCTGGAGCAGGATGCCGGCTGATTGCTCGTAACCTTGCCCGGGTCCTGTCAGGCGCGCACGAGCTTCTCGTAGTCTCTTGTGATTGCCCGGGTCAGTTCGCCGACTTCAAAGTTGTAGTCGCCGATTTTGCCGACCGGTGTGACCTCTGCCGCCGTTCCCGTGAGCCAGCACTGCTCAAAATCTTCCATTTCGGCTGGCAGGATATGCCGTTCATGAATCTTGACCTGGCGGTCCGCCAGCAGCCGCATGACGGTCTGGCGTGTGATGCCGTTAAGGAAACAGTCCGGGGTCGGTGTATGCACTTCGCCATCCTTGACGAAGAAGACATTTGCACCGGTCGCCTCCGCAACATAGCCCCGGTAGTCCAGCATCATTGAATCGGAGCAACCCTTGCGCTCCGCTTCGTGCTTGGAGATCGTGCAGATCATGTAGAGGCCAGCTGCCTTGGCGTGGCAAGGAATCGTCTCCGGGCTCGGTCGCTTCCAGGGGGAGATGTCCAGCTTTGCTCCCTTGAATTTGGCTTCGTCACCATAATAGGCTCCCCATTCCCAGGTGGCGATTGCCAACCGGCCGGGATTGCGCATTGCTGCTACACCCATGTCTTCGCCCGATGATCTCCAGGCCACCGGCCGGACATAGGCGTCTTTCAGGCCATTCGCCTTCATGACCTCGATCTTGATCTGGTCGATCTCTTCGGCGGTATAGCCGATGGGAATTTGCAGCAACCGGGCCGACTCAAGCAGCCGCTCGGTGTGTTTCCGGCTCTCGAATATTTTCCCGCCATAGGCGCGTTCACCCTCAAACACAGATGAGCCATAGTGCATGGCATGGGTCAGAATGTGCACATTGGCGCTTCTCCAGTCGACGAACTCACCATCAAGCCAAATGACGCCGTCGCGGTCATCGTAAGTGCCGGACATGATTGCATTCTCCAATTTCTCAGGACAATTATCGACTGCAGGGCCGCCTTCTGGAGACAGCCTGACGATTCGGATACTTGCAGGCGCAGATTGAAAATGTCAACAAGGTTGACATAATTTCAGCAGGTGCTACAAGATGCGGCAGGGATTGCAGGGGCGTGCATGCAGGACAAGGGAAAACAGGGTCTGGCCGGTGGCGAAACACTTCTGTTCCTCAGGGATGAAGAGCTGCGCAATGGCATTGAGGCGATGTTCTTCGCCTATCGGGGATTTACAGCCGATCCTGACAAAATGCTGCAGGAGTACGATTACGGGCGGGCCCATCATCGCGCCATCCACTTCATCAACCGCAGTCCGGGCATGATCGTCAGCGACCTCATTACGATACTCGGGGTCTCGAAACAGTCGCTCAACCGCGTGCTCCGGCGCTTGATCAAGGATGGTTTCGTGGAGGTTCGTGTCGGTGATGGCGACCGGCGCACGAGGCGCCTGTTCCTTACCGAAACAGGGCGCACCCTGGAGCGCCGCCTTTCGGAAGCCCAGCGGAAGAGGGTCCGGGCGGCATACAGGGCCGCCGGCCCCGAGGCGGTTGCAGGATTCCGAAAAGTGCTGGAACAGCTCATGGACCCGCAATTCCGGCCTGGGGGCATGCACTGGAAGACAGAATGACCGGCATGCTCAAGGATTTCTCACATTTGCTGATTGTGGAAGACGATCAGGGAATTCGCCAGAATCTGAAAGACTATCTTTCCAAAAAGGGGTACTGTTGCAGCACCGCCATGAATGCCGAACACGCGTTGAGGCTCATGGATGTGCTCAAGTTCGACCTGCTTCTCGTCGACGTGCTGATGCCCGGCATGAACGGACGGGGCCTGGTCCGCAAGGTGCGGAAGGATGGCAACACCGTACCTATCATCATCATGACGGCCCTTAGTGAACTCGATGATGTAATAAAAGGATTTGACGCCGGTACCGACGGCTACATGACGAAACCGATCGAGCCTTCCGAACTTGTCGCGAGGATCGAGGCACTGCTCCGCCGGGTGCGCTCATCCGATAGTGAGTTGCCCGGCATCACTGAAATCACTTTCGGCGGCCACAGGTTTGACATTCGCCGGGACGAACTCTGGCGGGACGGAAATCTGATTCCGATCACGGAAATGGAAGCCCGGATTCTGCGGCGGCTGGCGCAAACGCCAAACGAGCCAGTTGACAGGGACGAGTTGACGGATACCTCGCGGGTTGAGGATAAATTCAGCCAGAACCGCGCCGTGGATGTCAGGGTTTCGCGGCTGCGCCAGAAGATCGAAGGCGACGGGCGCCCCCGCCATCTCGTCACCGTGAGGGGGAAGGGTTACAAGATCATCACCGACTGAACGCTTCAGCCGGTTCCGAACCCGCTAACCCGTCATTCCGCAAGCAGAAAGGATTGCCTCATGCCAACGGCGCTGATCACGCACCGCGACTGCCTAAGCCATGTCACACCTCCTGGCCATCCAGAGCGCGTTGCGCGCCTTGAGGCATTGAACGCGCTATTTGCTGCGCCCGAGTTTGACAATCTCGAGAGAGTTGAGGCACCGCTCTGCGAACAGGAGGATCTCCTGCGGCTTCATCCGCAGGCATATGTTGATCGCGTTGCAGCGAGGCTTCCCAGCAGCGGACATGCAAGCCTGGATCCTGACACGCATCTGTCTCCTGGATCGTTGAATGCAGCCTTGAGAGCCGCAGGAGCGAACGTCCTGGCAGCGAAGATGGTCGTCGGCGGAACAGCTAGCAACGCATTCTGCGCAGTGCGGCCTCCCGGGCATCACGCCGAAACCGCCCGCGCCATGGGTTTCTGCCTTTTCGGGAACGTGGCGATCGGAGCAATGCACGCGCTGGACGCCCTTGGGCTCGAACGGGTCGCCATCGTGGATTTCGATGTGCATCACGGCAACGGCACGAGCGAATTGCTCTGGAATGAACCGCGTGTGTTGTTTGCATCCACGCACCAGATGCCGTTGTTTCCTGGCACCGGTTACGCCTCTGAAACCGGCACGCACGGACAGATCCTGAATGTGCCGCTTCCCCCCGGGGCAGGCGCCACGGCATTCCGCCGGGCCATGTCCGACAGCATTCTGCCGCGCATTGATGAACAGCGGCCCGGCTGCATCTTCATCTCGGCCGGTTTTGATGCTCACAGCCGTGACCCGCTGGCCAATCTGGAGCTGGATGCCGATGATTTCGCATGGGTGACATCTGAACTGTGCGATCTCGCGGACACCCACTGCGATGGCCGCGTGGTGTCCTCGTTGGAAGGTGGCTACGACCTGAACGGATTGACCGACTCCGTTGCTGCGCACGTCCGGGTGCTCATGCAGCGGGGAAGCTGAGAGAGTTTTCCGGCTGCTTCGATTCAGCAACCACCTGGATGAAACCCGGCTTTCAGGTTCTCGGGCAGTGCAATTCAACCGGCCCGGCTGCCCGGCAACCTGGGGGCCGATTGCCAGCGGCCGGTACGCTGCCTGCGTTGCCATCGGGTTAGCCGGACTGTATTCGGATTCCCGGTGTCCAGCTCGTTTACGGGCTGTCATGTCAGGCAAATGGAGAGAAGCGGATGGACGGTCAGGATTCAATTGAGCAGATGAGCTTCGAACAGGCTATGGCTGAACTCGAAAGGACAGTGGATCGCCTCGAGTCTGGCGACACTCCCCTCGAAGAGTCCATAAAGCTTTTCGAATACGGCAGCAGGCTGAAGAAGCGCTGTGAGACAACGCTCAAGGCAGCACAGGAGAAGATCGAGACCATCACCTTGAACGCCGGCGGCGAAGCTGATGGCACCTCCGAAGCGCCTTTCTGACCGGTGAGGAAACGGCAAGAGAAGCCGGGCCAGTAGCTTGCGGTGGATGCATGGCCCGCTGCGTCAGGCCGTCCGTTACCGGCACGCAATTCGAAACCCGGCCGGTAGCCTGAACGGCTGGTTCGTGACGCCGGAACAGTACCGGATGAGGAGATCGATATGGAATACCGGGACCCAAAAACCATCGTATCCACAGGCTGGCTTTCGGAGCACATTTCCGATCCGGATCTGAGGTTGCTCGACGGTTCATGGCACCTTCCCGATACCGGGCGAGACGGACGCAGCGAGTACGAACGGGAGCACATTCCCGGAGCGCGGTTCTTCGACATCAACGAGATCGCTGATCTGGATTGCGGCCTCCCGCACATGGCGCCTTCTCCCGAGAAGTTCATGTCCAGAATGCGGGATATGGGCATTGGCGACGGTCATCAGGTCGTCGTTTACGATGGTGCGGGATTGTTTTCGGCAGCACGCGTCTGGTGGTTGTTCCGCCATATGGGACATTTCGATGTGGCGGTGCTGGATGGTGGATTGCCGAAATGGAAGCGGGAAGGTGGAGCGACCGATGCCGATGCACCGGTAACCAGCAGGCGTCACATGACGGCGCGCTTGCAAGGTCACCTGGTCTGCGATGCCGAACGCGTACTGTCGGAAACACGCAGGCAGCAAGTCCAGATTCTGGATGCAAGGCCGGCAGCAAGATTTAGGGGTGAAGCGCCGGAGCCGCGGCCAGGGCTGGCGCGCGGGCACATTCCCGGATCGACAAACATCCCGTTTGACAACTTTCTCAATCCTGACGGCACCTTCAAGCCGCCAGCGGGATTGAAGGATGTGTTCGCGGCCGCCGGGGTGGACTTGTCCAGGCCGGTCATTTCTTCCTGCGGTTCCGGGGTTACGGCTTCAATGATCGACCTTGCGCTGGAGGTCTGCGGCCATCGAAACCACACGGTTTATGACGGTTCCTGGGCAGAGTGGGGTAACGGCAACTGGCCGGTTGAAACCGGATGAGCCGAGGATTGCCGGGTGAGGAAGTCGGCTACCAAATCACCTGGCTAGAACTGGTTGCAGCGCCCGGAAAGGAGCCTGCCAAACCTGCTGGCGAGCAGTCGGTGGAGGTCGTCGAAGCGGCCGGATTTCCGGAGTGGCTGTTCTTTGCTCTCTATGATGCGGTCGGGAAGGACTACGCCTGGGACGACATGCACGAAGCCAATCCTGGCGAAGTGTCGGCCTTGCTTGGCCACGAGAGCACTACCCTGCACCTGATGCTCCGTTGCGGCTGGCCTCAGGGCTTCTTCCTCCTCGACAACCGGGTGAACGGCATTTGCGACATCGCCTATTTCGGACTTGTCGAGCAGGCCATGGGCAAAGGGCTTGGAGGTTGGCTGCTTGATCAGGCCATAGCTCACGCCTGGAGTCTTGGAAACGTATCGAAGCTCACGGTCAACACCTGTACTCTGGATCATCCATCGGCATTGCATCTATATTGGGGTAGGGGTTTCAGGACGGTCAGGTCCGAGAACAGGTCGCGTATCCTTAAACGCCCGCTGAAATTTCCGCGTGATTGACGGAGGCACCATGCTGAATTCATTGCCCGAACGACCACCTGACAAGATCATCAAGCTGATTCAGGAGTTCAAGGACGACCCGCGCCCGCACAAGGTGGATCTCGGTGTAGGCGTCTACCGCGACCTATCCGGCATAACCCCGATCATGAGGGCGGTGAAGCTTGCTGAGAAGAGATTGTGGGAGACCGAGTCCACGAAGACCTACACCGGGATGGCAGGTGAACCGGCCTTCCGCGACGCCATGGCACGGCTGGTGCTCGGCAGCACTATCCCGCTTGACCGCATTGCATCGGTGACAGCGCCGGGAGGAACCGGAGCCATACACCAAGGTCTGGAACTCGTGAGGGAGGTCACTCCCGGAGCAACTGTCTGGGTCTCGGAACCATCATGGCCCAATCACAGGTCGATGGCGACCCATCTCGGCTTTCCGGTACGCGCCTACCGATACTTCGATAGCAGGAACAGGACCGTTAATTTCAATCAGATCTGCGAGGACCTGTCGGAGGTGAAACGCGGTGACGTCGTGATCGTGCATGGCTGTTGCCATAATCCGACCGGAGCGGACATGAACCTCCAGCAGTGGGGGCAGCTTGGTGATCTCTTGCTCAGCAAGGGTGCCTTGCCGCTGGTTGATATCGCCTATCAGGGGTTTGGGAACGGCTTGAGCGAGGATGCGTCCGCAGCCCGCATGTTTGCGTCAGGAATGCCTGAGCTGCTTGTGGCGGCCAGTTGCTCGAAGAATTTCGGGATCTATCGCGAGCGGACGGGTGTGCTCATGGTCGTTTCGGAAACTCCAGCGCTTGCCAACTCGGTCCAGGGATCCCTGACCCACCTGAACCGGCAGAATTTCTCCTTTCCTCCCGATCACGGCGCCCGGCTTGTGACCATGGTCCTGGAGGATGGGGAGTTGCGTTCGGACTGGGAAACCGAACTGGCTGAGATCAGGGACAATCTCCGCATGCTGCGCAACGAACTCGCACATGAACTTCGCCGCATTTCGGGTTCAGACAGATTCGGATTTGTGGCCGGGCATCACGGTATGTTCTCGCTGCTGGGAGCAAGCCAGGAGCAGGTGGACGCCATCCGCGACGAGCACGCGATATACATGGTCGGTGATGGCCGGGTGAACATCGCCGGACTCAACCGCAAGACAATTCCTGTGCTGGCGAAGGCGCTGATTTCTGCCGGAGTCTGAACCGGCCGGATGCGAATTGGCAGTCGGGCGGCCGGTGCAGGGCGCTAGTATGCGCCGTGGCCGCTGCCCTTTGTCATGCTTCGCCAGAGACGTGCCTGTAACGGCAATTCATCCGGTTGCACGGCGAGCGGGTGGGCTGTAGGGGAGCGCCTCTTGTAGTTCATACAATCATGGCACGCCGGATGTTACGGCAAGGTGAACGGGGGCCGCACGTGCAGAAACATGATCTGACCCCGCATCTTGATCGTGTGTTCGTGTTCGGCGTGATCGCGATGGCAGGCATCGTGGTCGCATCCAACGTGCTGGTCCAGATTCTGCTGGGCAACTGGCTGACCTACGGCGCCTTCGTCTATCCTCTGGCTTTTCTGGTCACTGATGTGATCAACAGGGCCGCCGGCCCGGCAAGAGCAAGAAGAGTCGTGCTTGCGGGCTTCCTGGTGGGCGTCCTGTGTTCGCTGGCTGGTTCCATGATCGAGGGCGATGCCGGCCCGCTGGTAACCCTGCGTGTGGCAATGGGTTCCGGAACCGCATTCCTTGTCGCACAGTTGCTGGATGTAGCCGTGTTCGACCGGATGCGCCGGGGCCGCTGGTGGAGGGCTCCGTTGGCGTCCTCGCTGATCGGTTCGATTGTGGACACGCTGCTGTTCTTCGCTATCGCATTCTCATCGGTGCTGACGTTTCTGGAGCCTTCGAACGATGTCGGTTGGGCAAATGCCGAGGTCGCCCTGTTGGGAATGGGTCCAATTCTCCCTCTGTGGATGAGCCTTGCGATTGCCGATCTTCTCGTCAAACTGTCGATTGCGCTGGTGGCATTGATCCCCTTCCGCATGGCAACGGTCAGGATGCCGGGACACGCTGGTTGATGGGTTTGAAGCTGGATGGAATGATGGTTGCCGTAAGAGGCTGTACGCAATCTTCGCGGCACAACTGGACACACGGACTTGCAGGAGCAATCCATGACAACGCAGCGGAGTGATGCATCTTTGATGAAACCCATCAAGGATATTGTTGCGGGAGCAGTTTCCTTCAATGCACCCGAGCCAGTCCTTATGGAACACGCGATTTCCGGGAAGGAAGGCTGGCTTGGACCCGGCGGCGCACTGCTGGTCAGAACCGGCAGCCACACCGGAAGATCGCCCAAGGACAAACACATTGTGAACAGGCCTTCTCTCGGCGGCAGTATCTGGCGCGCGGTGAATGCTGAAATGACCCCCGAGGCATTCGACAGGCTCTTCAAGGATATGACATCCCACGCTGCCCAGAGCGGAGTTCATGTGCAGGATCTTCGGGCCGGAGCCGACAGGGATTATGCCTTGAATGTCCGGGTCATCACGGAATTGGCCTGGCATGCACTGTTCATCCGCCACCTGCTCATACGCCCGAAGCGGCCGGAATTGGCGGAATTTGCGCCCGACCTGACCATCCTCAATGTTCCTTCCTTCAAGGCGGACCCGGCTGTGCATGGATGCCGGTCGGAAACTGTGGTTGCCATCGACCTTGAGCAGCGGATTGTGCTGATCGGCGGCTCCGCCTATGCCGGGGAGACCAAGAAGGCGGTTTTCTCCTTCATGAACTATGTTCTGCCCGAACAGGGTGTGCTTTCCATGCACTGCTCTGCCAACCATGAGTTTGACAACCCCGGCAAACCGGCAATCTATTTCGGCCTCTCCGGAACCGGCAAGACGACCCTTTCTTCCGACCGGCGTCGGGTATTGATCGGTGACGATGAACACGGTTGGTCAGACAACGGCATCTTCAACATTGAAGGCGGCTGTTATGCCAAGACGGTCAAGCTCAGCGCAGACGACGAACCGGAGATTCACGCAGCAACTTCGATGTTCGGAACAGTGCTGGAGAATGTGGTCTTCGATCCAGATTCAAGGCAGATGGATTTTGATGATATCAGCCTGACCGAGAATACTCGCTGCGCCTATCCACTCGACTGCATCCCGGGCGCTTCGAAGACCGGGTTGGCAGGTCATCCCGGCAACATCTTCATGCTGACATGCGATGCGTTCGGTGTGCTGCCGCCCATAGCGAAGCTCACACCGGCACAGGCGGTATACCACTTCCTGTCCGGTTTCACCTCGAAGGTTGCGGGTACAGAGAGGGGGGTGAACGAGCCTGAACCGGTGTTCTCGACCTGTTTTGGCAGCCCTTTCTTGCCACTCAGGCCAGAGATCTATGGCAGTCTGCTCCGGAAGAGGATCAAGGCCTCGGGGGCGTCATGCTGGCTGGTCAACACAGGATGGACCGGGGGCGGTCATGGAGAAGGCAGCCGCATGCCCATTCTGGTTACGCGAACGCTCCTGAATGGAGCGCTCAACGGGACTCTCGCCAACGTTGAATTCAAGAGGGACCGGATATTCGGTTTCAGGGTTCCGGTTGATGTCCCCGGAGTTCCGATGCATCTGCTGGAGCCCAGGCGGACCTGGGAACATGGCTGGCAGTATGATGCGGCTGCGCAGAGGCTGGTCGCCATGTTTGCGGCAAACTTCAGGCAGTACGAAGAGTTGGTGGATGATGAGGTGCTCGAGTGTGCTCTGAGGCCGCAGTGAGCAAGCAATCTGGCGAACCATTGGCTTCCGGAACTGGATGAATATCAGGACAATCACCAAATGAATGAACTCCTGCAGAATGCGACTGCTGCCGTAACGGCGCTGGAGGAGATGCTGGCGGAGGCGACTGGCTCTGTCCGCTCCCGGACAGTGGTTGATGGCAGGCTTTCAAGTTCGGCCGTCAACGCCAACCAACATGTCGCTCATTCGCTTGCATGGACAGCGACCTACGTCGAGGCTCTTCGCCAGATGGTTGCCTGGGCTACGAGATTGGAAGAAAGCGGCCGGTTTCGCGAGACCGAGCAACTGATCCTTCGCATTGCATTCAGCGAGTATGTTTCGCAGATCTTCGGTGGGATCCCGATGAGCCAGGGCGAGTACGCCCGGTTCCGGGAGTTGGGTGTACAGCCTGCTTCCAGCCGGAGCGGCGCAATGGACATTCTCAACGAGTTCATGAGCCAGAGCAATGATCAGGCGTTGCGAGCAAGGCTGATGGAGTTGATGCTTGGTTCTCAGGGCGCTCCGAGTGTCGGTGAGACGGGGCTGGATGAGGAAAGCGAGGAAATCCGGGATCAGATCAGGAAGTTTGCCGAGCAGAAGGTCATTCCGTTTGCCCAGGAATGGCATGTCAACGACGAACTGATTCCGATGGCGCTGGTTTCAGAACTCTCCGAGATGGGTGTGTTTGGCCTTACGGTGCCGGTGGAGCACGGCGGGTCGGGCATGTCGAAGATTGCCATGTGTGTGGTTTCGGAAGAGTTATCGCGCGGCTATCTGGGCGTTGGATCGCTGGCGACACGGTCGGAGATCGCCGCCGAGCTTGTCGCCGGGGGCGGCACGCTGGAACAGAAGTCCCGTTGGCTTCCGGGTATAGCGTCCGGATCCTTCATCCCGACGGCGGTGTTTACGGAACCGGGAGCCGGTTCGGATCTGGGATCGCTCCGGACGAGAGCAGAGGCTGTGGACGGGGGCTACAGGATCACGGGCAACAAGACCTGGATCACTCATGCGGGCCGCGCCAATCTGATGACGCTGCTGGCGCGGACGGACCCCGAGTCGAAGGACTACAGGGGGCTCTCGATGTTCGTGGTCGAGAAATCGCCCGAGTCCGCCGATGACACGTTCCCGGATGACGCAATAAGCGGCACGGAGATCCCGGTGATCGGCTACCGGGGCATGAAGGAGTACGAGATCGGATTTGATGGGCTCGTGGTCGAAGGGGACAGCCTGCTTGGAGGAACTGAAGGGCTGGGCTTCAAACAACTGATGGCGACTTTCGAGTCGGCGAGAATCCAGACTGCTGCCAGATCTGTCGGGGTGGCACAGGCTGCGCTTGAAACGGGGCTGGCCTATGCGACGCAGCGCTCCCAGTTCGGAACGGCAATTGCATCTTTTCCAAGGGTTGCCGCCAAACTGACAATGGCCGCCGTCGAAATCATGATATGCCGGCAACTGACCTATTTTGCCGCCCGCCAGAAGGATCTGGGCCGCCGATGCGACCTTGAGGCAGGGATGGCAAAACTGCTGGCGGCGCGAACGGCATGGGCTGCCGCTGATAACTGCGTCCAGATTCACGGCGGCAACGGATTTGCCGTCGAGAGTCCGGCAAGCCGATTGCTGTGCGATGCCCGGATTCTGAGCATCTTCGAGGGAGCTGCGGAGATCCAGGCCAATGTCATTGCAGGCCGCATTCTCCAGCGGCCGGTCAACTGACCGGTCGGCAGCAAGGCCGCATGCGCATTGCAATATTGACCGGAGCGGGAATTTCCGCAGAGAGCGGCCTCGGAACATTCCGTGATGCCGGCGGGATCTGGTCGAGCTATGACCTTGAAGAAGTGGCAACGCCAGGTGGCTTTGCAAGGGACCCCGGCAAGGTTCACGAATTCTACAATGCCCGCAGGCAGAACATGCGTGCTGCAAAGCCGAACGGAGCACATTTTGCGCTATGCCGGCTGGAGGCAACACTCGGAGACCGGTTGACGGTGATCACCCAGAACATCGACGACCTTCACGAACGGGCGGGAAGCCGGAACGTCATACACATGCATGGTGAACTCAATCTGGCAATGTGCAACCATTGCGGCCTGCGCTGGCCAGCCCCCGGGGTGATGTTCCCGTCGGATGGCTGCCAGAGCTGCGGCAGGCATGCAACCCGCCCTGATGTGGTCTGGTTCGGTGAAATGCCGTATCATCTTGAACGCATCGATGAGTTGCTGAGAGAGGCCGATCTGTTTGTGGCGATCGGAACGTCGGGCCAGGTGTATCCGGCTTCGAACTTCGTACTCATGGCGGATGAAGCAGGTGCCGGAACGCTTGAGCTCAACCTCGAACCAACTCAGACAACGATGCTCTTCAAGGAAGCCCGCAGTGGTCCCGCAACAGAAATCGTGCCGCAGTGGGTGGATGAGGTGCTGGGCAGCCTGTGAGCAGGCAATTCAGCGATATGCCGATGACCAAGACATTTTGCAGCGAAATGATGGTCATTTGCGCATCCCGGCAGTGGGGCAGAGGAGCCACCCAATGACGTTCAAGGGAGCAGCCGAATGAGCGGTGGGGGAGAGACCGGAGACCGTACCCTGTGCGACCGGCCTTGGCAAAAATCGCGTGCGCGTGGTTGCTTGCTTGGTCAACTGTGCGGTGACGCGCTTGGCTCGCAGGTCGAGTTCCAGGACCGGAACCAGATCTCCTTCGATTATCCAGATGGCGTGTGCGACATGGTCGATGGCGGCACCTTCAACACGATTGCCGGCCAGCCGACAGACGACTCTGAAATGGCGCTTGTACTGGCTCGCAGTCTGATCAGCGAGAAGCGGTTCGACAAGGAACGGGTCAGGGAAGGGTATCAGAAGTGGCTTATGTCGGGGCCATTCGATTGCGGTAACACTGTCTGGAGCGGACTGGAGGGCGAACGGAGCTTCAGGAGCCAGGCAAACGGAGCATTGATGCGGATCAGTCCGCTCGGAATATTCGGCGCGGGCAGGAGCCTGGATGATGTTGCTGAATGGGCAAGACAGGACGCGTCAATCACTCACCCCAATCCGGTTTGCCAGCAAGCAAGCGCTCTGGTCGCCATGGCCATTGCCAATGCCATCGGTGAAGGGACAGATAACATTGCTCTTCTTGAGGCTATCAGGTGCTGGGCAACCGACATGGATGCCGATCCGTTGCTGTTGGAAGCGATCGCAGCAGTTGACCAGGAATCATGGATCGACAGGGCTGGCGAGAGGGCCGGCTGGGTCGTCGTGGCGTTGCAGAATGCCTTGCGGCAACTTGTGACTGCGCCGGATCTCGAGGCGGCAATCGTGGACACTGCCAGCCGGGGCGGGGACTCAGACACGAATGCCGCAATTTGCGGCGCCTTGCTGGGGTCCGTCTACGGTCTGGATGCGTTGCCAGAAAGATGGGTTGAGACGGTACTCAACTGCCGTCCGAAGGCTGGTCTGGAGGGTGTGTTGCAACCGAGGCCCGAAGAATACTGGCCGGTTGATGGGATGGAGATTGCTGACCGTTTGCTGGAGTCATGAGGATCCCCTTGTCGCGTCCGGACAAGCGCTCAAGTCAATCAGTCAAGGAACCCAAACGGAGTAGTTGATGGTCGATGTCAGATGTGTGGCGCCAACCGGCAGCCAGATAGGCGAGGGTCCGGTGTGGGATGAGCGGGAGGGTGCGCTCTGGTGGGTCGATATTCCCGCCGGCATCATTCACCGGCATGAACCAGGCAGTGGCGCCAATGACGAATGGCAGTTTGGCGAACCCGTCGGCTGTGTGGCCGTACGGGATTCTGGCGGGCTGGTGCTCGCAGCCAAATCGGGGTTCTGGTTTTTTGATCCGGCCTCGGGTGAGCGCGAGCACATTGCTGATCCCGAAGACCACCTCCCGGATAATCGCTTCAATGACGGAACGACCGACATGCAGGGCCGTTTCTGGGCTGGAACGATGAAGGACGGATCGCCAAGGGAGAAAACAGGCGCGTTCTACCGCCTTGATCCCGACTTGACGGTGACGCGCTGGAGAGGCGGATACTGGACAACCAACGGCATGGCTTTCTCGCCCGACGGGCGGACAATCTATTTTGCGGACACGAACGCTGCGGTTCGTACCATCTGGGCAAGCGACTATGATGCGCAGTCAGGCACCCCCGGAGAACCCTGCGTGTTCTTCGACACCCGTGCTGTTTCTGGCAGGCCTGACGGCGGCACAGTCGATGCCGAGGGCTGCTATTGGCAGGCCGGAATTGGCGGTTGGCAGCTTTATCGGATTTCGCCGGACGGCAAGGTTATTCTGACGGTCGACCTACCTGTAGAAAAGCCGAGCAAACCTATGTTTGGCGGGGCCAATCTGGATATCCTCTTTGTAACGTCAATAGGTGAGGGGCTAACGCCGGGAACGGAAGCGCGCCAACCCGATGCCGGAGGTTTGTTCGCAGTCACCGGCCTGGGAGTCAAAGGCCTGCCTCAGACCCGATTTGCGGGCTGAAACCGGGGGCAGCCATTGGCAGTGAATCCGGCAGGCTTGGGTTGGCCGGTAGAAGGCCGCCAACCGGAACACCGGATGTTGATGCGTGCTCCTATAGCGGGGTGTACAGAGTAGCTCAGTTGAGATTATAGCGTTGGACGGAGGGTCGGACGCAAGGAATGATCGGGAATTGCGAGGTCCACATGTTGAACAGGCTATTGATAACAGGAGCGGCTGGGGGGATCGGGTCCGAGTGCAGGAAAAGGCTTGGACATGTTGCCAGGATCCTGCGCGTCTCCGACCGCCAGGAACTGGGCCAGGCAGCGCCCAACGAGGAGGTGGTATTCTGCGATCTTGGCGACGGGCCGAGTGTGGAGAACCTGGTCGACGGGTGCGATGGCATCTTGCATCTGGGTGGGCAGTCCATCGAGGCGCCTTGGGATGTGATCCGCGACTGCAACATCGAAGGGCTGTTCAACCTTTACGAAGCAGCCCGCAAGAGGGGTCGCCCGCGCATCATCTTTGCCAGTTCCAATCACGCAATTGGCTTCTATCGCCAATCCGAGCGCATTGACGCCAAGGTGCCCACGCGACCGGACGGGTTGTATGGCGTTTCAAAGGTCTTCGGCGAGGCTCTGGCTTCAATGTACCATGACAAGTTTGGCATCGAGACAGCGTGCATCCGGATCGGTTCCTGCTTTCCGGAGCCGAAGAACCATAGAATGCTGGCAACCTGGATGAGCTACGATGACTTCGTCCGTTTGGTCGAGAAGATCTTCGAGGTGCCGAGGCTGGGATGTCCGATCATTTACGGAGCTTCCAACAACAATGCCTCCTGGTGGGACAACCGGGAAACCGCATTTCTTGGTTGGAATCCGCAGGACAATTCCGAAAAATTCCGATCCGGGCTGGATACCAACATGAAGCCGCCAGCCCCTGACGACCCCGACGCTGTTTATCAGGGTGGCGCATTCACAGCCGATGGAATCCATGAGTAATAGAGGTAGTTTGACGCAAGATTCACCTGCATACATATCCTTCGATGGTCCATACCGAAGACAAGGCCTGTTCCTTCGGTTCCTTGTGCTTCAACTACATCGCTGCATCGGCGCGAAAGGCAGTTTCATCAGCCGTTCGAGCCGAGCAGATTCTTTGCAATCCCGACCTCATTATCTTCGTGTCAATAAGGAATAATCGGAGGTATAGTCACGATTATCATTGGACTCCGGGTTCCAGACCATCAGACAAACCGAGCAGAGTAAGCCGAATAGTTTTAGGGAAAGAAGGGAATTCTAAATATGCCGTTCGAAGGAACCTGCAAGCTCTGTCAGAAGTATGGCGACCTGTGCAATTCTCACATTGTGCCTGAATGGGGATATGCTGGTGTCTACGACAGTAAGCACCGATTTAGATCCTATGAATGGATCGGAAAAGAATATCCTAAGGTCGAGCAGAAAGGTTATCGTGAACACCTATTGTGTCGCCATTGTGAAACTCTGTTGAGCAAATGGGAGGCGTACGGAAAATCTGTATGGCGGCTCGAGGTAGGGAAATGGTACCAATGTGAAAATGACGTAAGGGTGGGGAAAGGGATAGACTACAAGAAACTGAGACTATTCCTGTTATCGCTATTGTGGAGGTTCGATGCAGCATCACACCCGTTCACTGTGAATGTTGCATTGGGCCCGCATGGCGAATGTATACGTCGAGCATTGATGAGCAGAAATCCATTGGAGCAAAACAGATACCCTTGTATCATGACTAGGATAATGGAAGAGGGTAAGTGGAATCAAGTTGGGGTTAGAGGTCCAATCAAAGGACGATGGTACGGGCAGCGAGCGTATTCTGTTGCATTCAAGGGAATTGGACTGCTCTATGTTATTGGTCACCGAGCGCTGAAGGATCGTGAGAAATTTGCTTGTATCAGTGCTGCCGGCAACATTCGTATGGGTCTAAGTGAAGCTAGAACGTGGAAAGGTCACATGAATCGGCTTGAGCTGCAATTCTGATGGGCTGGTGGCAGCGTGACCCTGATTGAGACTTTGTCAATGCGTCTGTGTGAGTACGAGGCAGCTGTCAAGTGACATCCATGCCAAAACCCGGTGCGGCGTTGACAACTTCTTCGGTTTCGCCAGCTTTGAGTTTGTCGATCGGGCGCGCTACCTCTTCAGCGAAAGGCCATTCCTGAGACAGAAACTCCCAAGCGAGTTCGGAGTCTTTGATGATCTCAAGAACTGCCGAGATGCCGAAGACGACTTTTCCGGGGCCTCGTATCTGTTCTGCTGGTATGGTCAGGCCCCTCTTCGTTGACTTCCAGCCGAGCAGGATGTTCTTTTCGACCCAGTCATAGACTGTTGTTCGAGATACCAAGAGAAGTTCGGCGGCTTTGGAAACTCCCAACAATTCAGTTCCAAGTTGTGACTTGATCACGAACGGTCTGAGGCTTTCTGGCACATCGGAATGGCCTGGACTGTACCCTGCCTCAAACTGTATTGCCGCAGCCTCCAATGCGGCAGCCACGGCTATTCGCGCTTCCCTTGGATGCTCTCGAAGGAAGTTGGTTGCACTACGCGAAAGGCCCTGAATGCCCCGAACTTGAAACCCAAGAGGGTCCCTTGCCAGTTTTAGTGCCCCGCTCATTGCCATGTCCCAATTGGTGCTTTCGCCCGGGATCATCTGCAAGCATGTGCAGTTTGTCCAGTATGTCAGCGTATGTCAAAGTTGTGCGGGGCCATGTGAGTTGGTTCTGGTTCCTTGAACGGTCAATATTGAAGAAAGGGAGTTTCCCGATTGATGCTGTGTCTGCATTCAACTGTGACCACCAGGGTACGGGACCCTGATCCGATGTCCAGCAATGGCATGGCCTGCACCAAGCGATAGGTGAACGGCAATGGCGAGACAAGATCACTGGACTGACGCAGAGAATGACCTGATCGTCGCCGATTATTTCGAGATGTTGGCTGACGAGTTGGCAAAGCGTCAATACCTGAAGGCTGGACACAACCGGATGCTCCAGCACAAGCTCGGCCGAAGCAAAGGCTCAATCGAGTACAAGCATCAGAATATCAGCGCAGTTCTACGGGCGCTGGGCCAGCCTTGGATTGCCGGCTACAAGCCCGCGGCGAACTTCCAGGATACCCTTATCGACGCAGTTGTACGCTGGCTTGACGAGCACAGTGAATTCCTTGGCAGTGAACTGGTTGAGTCCCCAGCGGCGGCATCTGATCGGCCTGCAACTCTTCCCATCACGCATCCGCCTACAGTCAGTAACGAACCACCTCCAAAATGGCTTGGCAAGATACAGGGGGTGGCAAAAAAATTCGATTTTGTAGATCGCGATCAGCGCAATCGCGCACTGGGTCGCGCCGGAGAGGAACGGGCACTTGCCCACGAACGGGCTACACTGACGGCAGCAGGGCGCACAGACTTGGCAAGACGCGTCAGATGGGTTTCCGAGGATGAAGGAGATGGTGCGGGGTACGACATTGCGAGTTTTTCGCCCGGAGGGAGCGTTCGTCTGATCGAGGTCAAAACCACGAATGGCTGGGAACGCACGCCGTTCTACATCTCACGCAACGAACTGGCAGTGGCCAATGAACGGCCGGACGAATGGCGCCTATTGCGCTTGTATGACTTTGTGCGCCAGCCCAGAGCGTTTGAATTGCGGCCCCCTTTGACCGCCCATGTGGAACTGCTTGCAACGAGCTATGAAGCCAGATTTCGTTAAGCCTTGTACTCTTTCCGCTGCCGGGAATTCGCTGAGCCTGTGGATCAAGTCCTTCCTATCCGGAGTCCGGAAGACATCCTGCATTGGCACGTGAAGACACGCACGGCGGCCTGATTGAATTCTTCTTCTGACCCAGCTTCGAGACGGGCAATTTGGTTGAACAGCTATGCGAGTGAGTGCCGCGGCGAGGATCAGCGTCCGTGCGGCCAAGGATGGCTTGTGCACCCGCTTTGGCGAGATGAGGCAGGGGAACGGTTTGTCATTACCCGGCGCAATCGGCTGGAACTGCAATTTGCGTTTCTGGACCCGGACTCTGCGCTACTCACTGGACTGAAGAGGCCATCGCTCTTGAATCAGGCTTATCTGGCGAGCTTCAGAGTCATGGCTCCAACGACAAGGCACGACCAGACTGGATTTCCTGGCTCCAATGCCGCGTCGGGCAACGGAATCTGAGACTTCATGAAACTCCATCCAGTGGAATGATCGTGAGATCTGAGCCGACCGTCAGTGGTCCGTCCCAGGTCTGGCGGACCAGTGCTTCAAAGTCGGCCGGACCCGTCGCCGGATCATCGCTCGGCGTGAAATGCTGGAGCACCAGGTGCCCGACGCCTGCGGCTGTTGCGATACGGCCGACGTCATCCCCGAATGTATGTCCGGCGACCATGTGAGCCATCAAATTCGGCTTGATGGCCTTGAGGCGCTCGCACATGCGCTCGGTGCCTTCCCGATGCATGACTTCATGAACCAAAACGTCAGCACCGTTGGCAAATTCAGCCAGTGGCGGAAAATATGAGGTGTCGGCGGAGAAGACGACAGTTTTCCCGGCGCTGCATATCTTGAGGGCATAGGTGTCGGTCAACGGCGGATGCACAACCTGGAGAGCCGAAACCTCAATGATGTCATCGCGAAAGACAAACCCTTCGGTAAACTCAACGCAGTTAAACATGTTGCGGGGATCTTGCTGCGCCTCGTCCTTCATGCGCATCTCGATGTCGTAGGCCATCGCCTGAAAGAAACCGTCAACCAGCCGGGTGACCAGCGGCGGGCCGTAGATGCGGATTTCGCGCAGGGGTGATGAACACCAGACAGTATGCAGAAGCGGACCGAGTTCGAGGCAGTGATCGGAGTGCAGATGCGTCAGAAGAATTGTATGGACATCGGCAAGCGTGTAGCCCGCCTCCACGAATTGACGCGTGACACCTATGCCGCAATCGACAATGTATGGCCTTCCGGCAAACTCGACGACTGACGAGGAAGGCCAGCTTGACCCTGTGGTTAGCCTCGGGCCTCCCTTGGTGCCGAGGAGGATGATCTTGTCAGTCATGCATCAATTCCAGCCTTGTTTGCCTGCTGAGTCAAACCGGAACGGTTCATGATCAGGGGGCTCCATCATGTCGGTGTAGCGACGCGGGATCTGGATCGCCTGGTCGGGTTCTATGTCGAGCATTTTCGGGCGGATGTGCGCCGAACCTACTCCTGGACGGAAGACGAAGCGCTGTCTGCGCGGCTTGGAGTAAAGGAAAGTGCTGGAAAGCTCGTCCTGCTGGGCTTTGAGGGCGCCGGGCTTGAGATATTCGAGTTCCGATATCCGGACCTGGAGGCAGGAACCTCGCCGCGCTCGGTCGCCAAGCCGGGTTTCAGTCATATCTGCTTCGAAGTCGACGATTGTCAGACCGAGTACGAACGCCTGCTCCGGGCCGGAGTGGTCTTCCATGCGCCTCCCCTGAAAATGCCTGCTGGCGCTGTTTTCACGTATGGCCGCGATCCCGACGGGAATGTGGTGGAACTCTTGCAACCGCCGCCCGGTTGAACTCCTCATTCACTGGCCTCGTAGTCCACGGGGGTTCCGTACCAGCCTTCCCAACGGCGCTTCCAGTATCTGTTATGGAGCTTGGTCGAGATCGGACCAGCCCCTTGGCACAGCGGTTTGTCGTCCACCACTGACACGGGCATGATGCCTCCTGCGCTCGAGCTCAGAAACGCCTCCTCTGAAGAAAGTAGATCGTCGACGGAGATCCGGCCGATGGTAGCCGGAATGCCGAGTTCCTCGCACAATTCCAGTATCGTAAGGCGGGTAATTCCTTCCAGGCAACCACTCTCGGGAGTGAGGACCCTTCCGTCCTTGACCACGAAAATGTTCGAACCCGGCGCCTCGGTCAGGGCGCCGTTGCCATCGGTCATCACCGTCCAGTCCGCTCCTCTTTTGCCAGCCTCCATCAGCGCCATGCTCATATCAAGCGAGCAGAAGTTCTTGGCTCGGGGATCCACAGCGTTCACGGGGATGCGGACATATTCCCGCGAAATGCTGAGATGGATTCCGGCCTGCCTGTCGAGGTCATCCTTGATGAAGACATAAGGCACGGCATAGGCATAGAACCGGTTGCTGAATCGGTCGGCGTGCAGCCGGTCAGTCGCCGATGCCGGGTTTGCGCCGCGGGTAACCGCCCACCACACATAGGCGTCCTGCAGGCCGGTTCGGGCTACGAGTTCGTGGAGCAGGCTGGATTCCTCCTCCTGCGAAAACGGGTTGTTCAAGGCCATCCGCTGGCAGGATCTGGCGAAACGGGCCTGATGATCCGGCAGGCGGAAGAATTGCCCGCGGCTGACGGAAACAACGTCGTAGACGGCATCTGCCCTTATGAACCCCAGGTCGGTGATCGGAATGGCGGCCTGTTCGACAGGCATGAACCGGTCAATCACATAGGCAGCCCCCCGGGACCATTTTGCATCGCGAGGCAGCGCGCGATGCTCATCAGCGTTGCCCATGATCGATTGGACCGGGATAGGAGACAACTCATTCATGGCTGTGCGCTCCTCGTTGCTGGGGCATTGGCGAGTTTGTCGCCGAATTCAAACCTGACTCCGGAACTGTCCGGGTAGAGATTGCCGACACGCACGCCGGAAAACACCTCCCACTGTATGATCTCGTCAGGGTCGCGTACGGTCATGTCGAACACGATATTCGATATGTCCTTTCTGTCATATTCCAGAATGCGGGCGTAGGACGGGAATTCACTCACGTAACGCCTCGTCCGGTCATCCTCATCCATGCCGATATCGTCGTGTCCATGCGGCATTGCAATCGAGTGTATCACCATCGCCGTATCGGTTTCCTCGAAACGGTGGGCATCGCCCATCGCCCAGGTGCGCTCCTTGACATCGTCTTCGGTCAGAGCCGAACTCCAGATCTGCTCAACGGTCATGCTGGCTTCATCAACCCGGTATTCGACACCGCGGGAAAAGCTCCTGTGAAACGGAATGCGTTTGTGCCCGGGCCGGGCTCCGTAGATCCCGTTGTCGAACAAGACGATGGTTCCTTCCGAGGTGATGCGCGGATTGTGCATGTGCCACGGCCAGCGGAACGGATCGCCAACCGGTGTCAGCAGTTTCGGCTGCAACTCCGGACTCCACCCGGCATGATCGCCAAGTATCCACTTGATGTCCCCTGACGCCCTGTCGATCTTCAGGATGCAGTCCTGAAGCCGAAGGGAAAGCAGCACGCTGTCGTCACGGGGGTCATGGGTAACTCCGTTTCCGTGAGTCCAGTCTGCCGCACCCGGAAAGCCGCGCACATGCCAGTAGGCATCAAGCGCGTCATAGCCGATCCGGTAAGGGTCCAGATGGTCGAAACTGTCCCAGCTCCACACCACTTCGCCCTCCGGCGTGAACTCCACAACCATGTCACCGACGATGTCCCTGTCAGCCCTGCATGAATCGGGGTCGTGTACGGATGCTGGCCAGTCCTTCATGCGTCTTGAGTGAGCCGAGATTGCCAGGAAATTGCCGTTATGCATCTGGTGCGGCTGGTGGTGCAGGCTGCGTACAGGCACGGGAATCCCGCCCTCAACTGGACCTTGCGGGCGCTCGGCGGCATACCAGGCGCGTACCGTATTGCCTGCAACATCAACCTCGCGGGAGCAGAAATCCGTATCATGAACAAAGAGGTTTCCGTTGGCGAGCCGTTCGATACCGGCGACACGCCTTGGAAGTTTACGCATCCAGCGCATCCGCCCCCGATTGTCGATGGCGATCAGCATTCCCCATCCGGTCAAGAAGCGGCGTTGTGCCGGAGACAGATCTGGAATGCGTCCGATGGCCCGGCGCCTTATCGTCAGAAAGGTGAACCGGCCCGCCATTCGCTCCGGCTCGCAAGCATGAGTCTCAAGCGGCGGAAACTCGAGCGGTGAGGACGGCACATCCCGCAATTCGTGGTTGAGTGGCTTGGCCCAGGTCAACGCGGCCTCGGCGTTGGCGATCTGGACGGCAACGCGGGCAGTCCCCTCGGGATGAAAACCCAGCAGAAGGTAGGGACCGCCGGTCGCCGGAAATATCAGTGTCCAGACATCCCCTGCCTGTTCAATCCGGACTCTAAGCTCGGTCGCCCCTTGGCAGTCGACGGCAAGCTCGGCAACCAGCGGCGCTTGTTCTGGACCGTGGGTAATCGTTGGCGCCGAAACGAAGCGAAGTCCGCTCATCTTGCCCTCCATGAACTCTGATTTTGGATCCTTGGATTCCAAATCTCAATCGTCGTTTGGGTCATGCAGGGAGTGTTGCGCAACGACAATGGACTACGCGAAACTCCGGTTGCAAAGCCGTTCGAGATTACCGTGGTAGATGGCTGCGCGTTCGTTCTCCGGCAGTTCCATCCGATCTATCGCGCCGATGGTCTCTCGAATGTACATGCGCCCACCTTCCGGATCGAATGGCGCATCGGACGCGAACACAACCCGGTCCACTCCGAAGAACTCTTTCGCCAACCGGATGGCTCCTGCGCCACCAAAAGTGGCGGTATCCGCAATGAACCGGCGGAAATAGTTCAGCGGCCGCTCCTTGAGTTTGCCACGCAGTGCCGAAAGGTCAGTGTCCGAAGTGCGGGCTCCGAGCACATCGTTGCCGGGCCCGAAACGCCCCTCAAAGACAGGGATCATGGCGCCAGCGTGATGGGTGATGATCTTGAGGTTCGGCAGTCGGTCGAAAGTCCGCGAATAGACCAGTCTCATCATCGCCGCCGAGGACTCGTATGGCCAGCCGATCGTCCACCAGATTTCGAACTTTGACGCGTCCTCAGTGGCGTAATCCGGGAATCCGGCGCCACGCGTCGGGTGAAGCCAGATGGGCAAGTCCTTTTCGGCCATATAGTCGAACAGGGGTTCAAACTCCGGATCGTCGAGCGGTCTGCCACTGACATTTGTGTAGATCTGAATCCCGCAGGCTCCAGCTCCTTCGACCGCATGGCGGCATTCTGCAAGGATCGCATCAATCCCTGCACCCATCGGTGGTGTGGAGATGAAGCCCCGGAACCGGTCCGGATGTTTCACACAGAGTTCCGCCTGGCTGTCTGTGCCGATGCGAGCCAGGCTGATTGCCTGCGAGGGACTTGCAACCAGCTCAAGTGGCGGTGACCCCAGAGACAGGATCTGCGCGTAGCCATCGAAGAGGTCCATGATGGCAAAGCGTTCGTCGAGATCGATCATCATCCGCTGTGTCTCGGACCGCCTTACGATGTCCGTCATTGGGCCGGTCACATCCTTGATTGCCTTGTAATACTCGGGCGGCCAGATGTGTGTGAATGCGTCGAGTTTCAGCATGATGTGCCTCGGCAGGTGGCCTTTCTCCCGCCGGAATCCATGGGTTGACCGGCGAGAACGCCACTGGCTTTCGGGAACAGATATTGCGTCGCCCTCAACGGGATCTTCAGCATCATGGCAGAATTGACTGCCGCCCCCGGAACGGGCGCCGCAACAGCGTGACACTCTGTATGTGAAACCAATCTACCGCTTCCGGCGAAGTTCCTAGCGATGGAACAGTTGTTGGTGTTGCTGTCGTCGGGTCCCGGAACCGCTGCCCCTTGTTTTCGATCGCGCCAGTTCTTGAGGCGTTGGAATGAAGGATCACTGACAGGCCGCGAGCGAGGGGGCCAGAAAGACCATACAGGTTCCAAAAGCGCCTTGACCCATGCCGGTCCAGATGCGGGCCTGTTTTTATGCAACCAATCCATCCACGCCGTATCTTGATAGCAAATCGGATCAGATGGTACGCAACGGCACGCCCGAAGGTAGTCGTGTTTTGGTTGCACAAGACAGAAGAAAATCTAACAGGTTGGGCGGCTCACGCTGCCGGGCGCATCCGGCGGGCAACGTTTCGTCCCGCCATGGCTATCAGTCCGATGATCACGATAAGAAAGACCAGGCTGACCGGCCGGGTAAGGAAGATGGTGAGATCGCCTGCCGCGCCGCCGATTGCCTGCCGGAAATAGGCTTCCATGATCGGTCCGAGAACCAAGCCCAAAATCAGGGGAACCATGGGTATGTTCGCACGCCGCAACGCAAATCCCAGCACGCCGAATGCAATGGCAATCAGGGTGTCGGTCAGGCGGTAGTTGCTCGAAAAGGTCCCTATCATCACCAGGCACATGATGATCACCCCGAGCAACCGGTCGTTGATCGTCGCCAGCTTGGCAATCCAGCGGGTTCCAGCAAGGAGGATCGCGACGATAATGAAGTTCATGATGAACAGTGACATGTAGAGGCCGGCCACGAAGCCACGGTGCTCTTCGAACAGGGTCGGCCCCGGGTCGACGCCATGTACGATGAATACTGTCAGCATCATGGCGGTAAAGGCTTCGCCAGGAATGCCGAGGGCCAGCAAGGGCACGAGAGCCGCTGGCGGGACGGCGTTGTTTGCTGTCTCCGACGCAATGATGCCCTCCGGGGCGCCGCGCCCGAACTTCTCCGGCTCTTTGGAGCCGGCGCGCGCTGTGGTGTACGAAAAGAACTGTGCCAGGAATTCTCCGACGCCTGGCAGCACTCCCATGCTGACGCCGAAACCTGCGGAACGGAGGAGGACGATCGGGTACCGGAGTATTTCGATGAATCCGCCAAGGAGCTTTCGATTGATTTCCGTGTCTGTCTTGTCGATCTCCCGGTTCGAGAAAATCAGCGCAAATGCTTGGCTCAGCGCGAACAGTCCAAGGATCATCGAAATCAGCGGCACACCGCCCATCATCCAGGTGGTGCCAAACGTATAGCGTGGTGAACCGTAGGCGGTCTCCAGCCCCACGGTGGAAATGAACAGGCCGACGCCAAGCAGTGCAAACGACGCGAACTCGCTGCCTCGATGGGCAACGACCACGAGAACCATAGCAAGCAATGCCGCCATGCCGAGGTCGGCAGAAGTGAGATACTTGGCAAGTGCCGCCAGTGGCCAAGCCGCAGCGGCGAGTACACAAACTGCGAAGATGCCTCCGAAGAAACTCGAGGCGTAAGCGAGGGAAAGAGCTCGCTGCGGTTCACCGCCCTTCGCCATGGGGTGGCCGTCATAGGTGGTGAGCACATTCACGCCTGTGCCCGGCGTATTGATGGTAATCGCCGGGATGGCGCCTCCGTACCAGCCTGCTGCATAGAGGCCCATGAGAAGGGTGATCCCGGCCAGCGGGTCCATGGTGTAGGTCAGGGGTAGAAGCAGGACGATGCCGACGCCGGGGCCGATCCCCGGAATGGCGCCAATGACGATGCCCAGCACGCTGCCGGCAACCAGCGAGATCAGCACGATTGGCTGAGATAGCTGGGCAATGCCGAGCTGTATGGTTTCAAGCATCTACAGGATTCCCTGCAGTGAACTGGGCAGGTCGATCCACTTGAACAGCAATGGCCGGGGGAACCAGATTGAGAACCCGATCCTGAACACCACCACCATGGCAACTGTGGTCCCCAGTGAGATTGCCGCCAGTGCAACTCCGCGGAAGCCTCCGATGAAAGTGACGACTGTGGCAAAGACCAGGATCGACAAGGCAAAGCCAAGAATGCGCATCAACAGGACTGCGCCCACCATGCAGGCTGCAATCAGCAGTATGCGCCCGTATGTGCCCAGCGTTTCGCTGAACTTGATCGGTTCTCGCCGTGCTGCAAGAAAGGCGACGGCCGAAGCGAGAATGGTCAGGCCCAGCGCCACTCCCGGAGCAACGGCAGGCTCTGCCCACCAACCACCATCCATGGCGGTTTGACCAAGATGACCGGGCCTGGTTTGCCATGGCAAAATGGCCAGCAAGCCGAGCGCTGCAATGCAGATGCCTGCAAGCAGCCTTCTGCCCCCGGTCGGCTCCTCGCTGAACGGGGACAGATCTTCCTGTTGCAGCTTGCTCATGCCTTCGCGTCTAGCTGCCGAGCAAATCGACGAAGCGGTCGTAGAAGTTGTTCATGAAGGGGACAGCTTCTTCTGGTGGCATCCATTGCACCACAGCGCCGGTATTTGCGCCTACCGCTTTAGCTTCTTCGCTTTCAACAACCTGTCGGGCAATGCGCGAGATCACGTCACGTGCTTCCTGCGGAGTATCCTTGCGGACGAACAGTCCTGTCCAGCCCGGCGTCGAGATGCCGGGAAGCTGTTCCTCGAGGGTTGGAACATTCGGGTAGATCGGAATACGTGCAGTCGTGTATGCCGCCAAGGCCTTGACCTCTCCGCTTGTCATGCAGGGCTTGAACAGGCCGCCACCGAGCGTGACGTCGATTTCGCCGTTGATCAGCATCAGGCAGGTTGTCTCGTCAAAGGCGGTGACGCTTTCGAATGCAAACCCAAGGGTTTCCGCCATCTTCATCGTCTGAAGGGCAGGCGGGCCGTTCAGGCCAAAGACGCCGAGGCTGACGCCGTTGGACTTCGCGTGGTCGGCAAGTTCGTTGAGATTGTTGTAAGGAGCGTCGCTGCGCGCCATCAACATCATCGGATAGCCAATGATCACGGCGAGGGGTTCGAATTCACCGCGTTCGTATTCGGCATTGCCGCGAATGATGTGTGCCGAGATGATATTGGCGGTAAAGGCCCCGACCGTATAGCCGTCAGCAGGCTGCGTGAAGACATGTGTTGCGCCGATCAGGCCACCACCGCCCTTGATGTTGACGGTTGAAGCCGGCACGCCTGTCTCTTCCTGGAATGCCTTGGCAATCATCCGTGTGATCGTGTCCTCGATGTCGCCAGGTGGCCATGGAACCACGAATTCGACCGGGCGTTCCGGGTATTCCGCCTGCGCCGGACCGGCGATAGCTGCCAGTGCGGCAGCAGCCGAAGCAAGCAGGACTTTTTGTAGGTTCATTATCCTCTCCTTGTTGTATGACCACCGCGAGTGGCAGTGGATCTGGCGGGCATCTGGCGGCCACTATGGCCCTCGCCGCCTGCCAACCGGAAGTTATGGGTTTTGCGATCATCTGTGAAGAAAGTTTTTCTTTGTGCACTTGCAACACTGCCGTGCCGGCCCTGTCGATCAGGATCGGTAAACGAGATAAGGAAATAGGTGGAACACAGTGTTCCGATGGCCTCTCCACGATGGCAAGGTGTCTGGATGTTCTGTCAGTTGTTCAGGTTTGGCGAGATCATCAGTCTGGACGAAGCATTCTACGACATGTTCCGGGCGATCCAGCTTCATACTCTCAACGATCGGAAACGCGCCAATCGTGGCGGAATGTCTCCGGCCAAGAGGCGAGTTGAGGATTTTTCAGGCATTACGGAAGCCCGCTGGCGGAAGCGTGTGGCCTTCTGGCGACCGTTGCCCGGTTTGGCGACAACCTGCCGTTCATCAAATTGATGACCGGACAATCGGTAACGGCCCACGGCTACACCGAGCATTTCAGGAGCCATCTCTGATCTCTATTGCAGCAGGAACGGGAGATGTATTTGGCGCGTGCCGAAGAATTGCGAGAATTGCAGCCGCTCTGGATGCCGCCGAGTGAGCGTAGCTCGAGAGCAGGTAAGGCAGAGCGCAGCTTCCCAACCAGCGATCAAACCATGTGGCCTGAAGTGATCACGAATGGAATCCTGGAATGACCTTGCAACCGTAGATTCCCCAACTCACGAGTTCGTCCGGATCGTACATTTCAAGCTCGAATACGGTCTCGGCGCCATCCATGCCTCCAAATTCCCTCAGGAGGGATGGCATCCAGAAGTCATTGAAGAATGTCCCGGACATGTCGCGGTTGCTGTAGACTTGGCCCTCGAACTTGCGAACGCAGTGGGCCCAGACTGCCATACGGTTGCCCGTCGCAGGTAGGAGATGCGCATCACCCATGTCCGGGGCGAGCCAGGCTGTGTCCGTCAGTTTGCGGTCCGATGCCCAGACCTCCTCGACTGTCATGGCGGCCTCCTCGACCAGATACTCAACCGCGCGGCTGAAATTCCGGTGAACGGGCACCGGATGAAGTGGAGGGCGGGCGCCCCACGTTCCATTGTCGAAGAACATGATTGTCCCGCGTTTGGTCAGCCGCGGATTATGTCCGTGATAAGGCCAGCGGGCGAGATTGATCGGCCTGAGGCACTTCGCCTGCAGAGGCCCCCAATCCTCAGGTTCGCCAAGGATCCACCTGATATCGCCGCTTACCCTGTCAACCTTGAGCAGCGCGTCCATATGGCGCAGTGATACAATCACGGAGTCATCGTTGGCATCGTAGGCGGCGCCGTTACCATGGGTCCAGTCGAAGGCGCCCTTGAAGCCGCGCAGGTCCCAGTAATCGTCGAGTGAGCCATAACCGATCCGCTTGGGACTGAGATGGTCTCTGGCCCACCATTTCCAGAGCAACTCCCCGGTCTGGGGGTCCATTTCCGCTACGCCATCACCTACAATTCGCGCGGGAGCGCTGGGCGCATCCAGATTCCATTGATCAGTGTAGAAATCGTCAACCTCGAATGCGTCGGCAATGAGAACAAGAAAGTTCCCGTTGGGCATGATGAATGGCTGGTGGTGAAGGCCAGCAGCATCAACCCCAATGGCTCCTTCAACAGAGCCGCGTGGATGGCGGACCGCATACCACTGGTTCACAGTATTGCCCAACAGGTCGATCTCGGTGGTGCGGCAGTCCCATGTGTGGAAGATGATGTTCCCGTTTGGCAATCGGTCGACACCTTCGAGAAAGCTGTCGAACGTATAGAACCAGCAAACCTCGTTGTCCGAGTCCAAAGCCAGGATCATCCCCCAATTGAAGCCGAAGGCGGCTTTCGCAGCTGACCACAACTGGTATCGGCCTGTCGGCAGACGGTGGACAGACAACAGGACAATGCCCGGCTCGCGCGCGACCCTGCGTTCGATGTTCACGCGCAGCCCCGGCGGGAAATCAAAGCCTCCCGGCAGTGGCGGTGTGCGATAAACGGGAAGCATAAGCCGTTCTTGGCCAGCCTGAATTGAGACATGGTGGTCACGGTCTGGCCGCATTCCGGCAATGGGTATTTCGTGGCGGCCGGCCTCGAGGCGCCCGAGATCCAAGCGGAATCTGCGGTCTGCGTCGGAAATATCGGCGGCCACCTCTGCCGATCTGTCTAGACTGAAAGATAGTATGGCTGCCAATGGTGCGCGCCGGTTGGGGTTTTGCCTCAAATCCGGATTGTTGATCACTTCAGCCTCCCTGGAGCAGCAGGGCCAGGTGAAACACCTGCGAGGCCTGGCTCTCCAAGCATACTGGCGATGCACGGGTGACGATGCCTGCCTGTCATTGGATCGGATCTCAGGTTGCCTTCAAGCCCGTGTCAAGGATCTTCACGGTTCCGCTGGGCATTCTGCAATTACCACAGGCGATGGCAACGGACCTGCGCGCCGTGATCAGGCGGAAGTCAGAATTGGGTGGTTGGCGGCGAATGCGTGCCGCCCGCCATGCAGAGCCAGTCCGGGGCTGATGACCGATGGCGGCTTCAATGTTTGGCAGGATCCGGTTCTTCTGTGCTTATCCAGGAGGGCCAGTAACGCAGGCTAGAGGATTGCCTCATGGCATGCGCCAGCCATACATTCCTTCCTGGGTTGCTCTGTCCACAATCCGTATCATCAGGCGGCGAATTGACTCCTGGGCCGGATTGAGGCGCTCCACTCGGGTACTTGCCAGATGAAGCAGACGGTCAAGTCCGGCTATCCCGGTTCGGCGGGCGACGATGGACCCGGCGTCGATTTCCAATTGAAAGAGCGCACGAGGAGCAAGCACGCACCGCCGGCCCTGCATGATCAACTCACGGCGAATGTTTATCGCAGCGATTTCAACATAGTCGCTCAGTTTCAATCCGAACTGGCTGAGTTCCTGGTCAAGGATATTCCGCACATGCTGGTTTTGTTCATCCAGGATGATTGGAAGCCTGGCCAGTTCCTCGAGACTGACAGGTTCTGCAAGTCCGCCGATCAGGTCGGCATGCCCAATCAGGAAAACCGTTTCGTGATATAGGGGCAGCGTTTCGATCTGATCATTGTCAATCAGCGAGTGGGTTACTGCGATGTCAAGCTCGCGCCTGGCAATCAGAGAATCCAACTGGTCGGTCAGGCCCTGAGTGAACTGGATTGAGACCTCTGGCAATTGATCAGAAGCGGATTCGAGCAATTGTGGTACGATCACCCGTCCAAGCGACGGAGTGATACCGAGCCGGACACAGCCTGATGGAGTTGCGCTGAAGCGGCGAATGTCCTCTTCGGCCTGTTCGACTCTTGCAATGATATCTTCGGCATGTGTCTTCAGCCGTTCGCCTGCCTCGGTTAGATGCACACCCCGGGAGTGGCGTTCAATCAACCGGGTGCCGAGATCGGCTTCCAGCTTGCGCATTTGCTGACCGAGCGCCGGTTGTGTCAGGTTCAGTTTTTCGGCGCCTGCCGTGAGACTCTTCAATTCGGCAATTGCCAGAAGATATCGAAGCTGCTTCAATTCCATGGTGCGAGTATAATGCCAGCTTTGGTCTGGCGAAAAAAGTTGCTGATTGTCCATGAGTCAGCCCAAGTCTACGCTTTTGGCAAGTCTTCGATCAGCATGAGGGAAGGAAGGCGCAATGACGGAACCCGGCGGCAATCACTTCATAGCGGGATCGTGGATTGATGACGCACCAAATGGACATATCGACAGCATCAATCCGAATGACGGAACGGTGATTGGCACAGCGCCCAATGGTTCGGCCGAATTGGCGAACCAGTCGGTAGCCGCCGCCCGGTCGGCTTTCGAGTCCTCGAATTGGGCGCACGATCCAAGACTTCGGGCAAAGTGCCTGTTGGAGTTTGCCGACCGGCTCGAAGTGCAAAGCGGCAGGATTGCCCATCTGATGGCCCGCGAGAACGGCAAGATACTGGGGCAGGCTCAGCACGAATTGGCAGCCGGAGTTAGCGAAGCGCGATACTATGCCGGCGTTGCCCGGAATGTGTTCGGTCGAACGTTCGAGAGTGGTCCCGGCCGCATGAGCCTGATGACACGCGAACCTTCCGGGGTGGCGTCGGTCATTGTTCCATGGAACGCTCCGGTGGCCTTGCTTGTCCGTTCGGTCGCCCCAGCCCTTGCGGCAGGGTGCAGCGTGGTCGTCAAGCCATCTCCGCACACCCCGCTCACCAACGCGGCGGTGATGGAGTGTTTTGCCCTGACTGATGCGCTGCCGAATGGGATCATCAATTCGGTGAACGAGCATGGAACCGAGGTCGGCAGCGTATTGTCCACTCATCCCGAGATCGATGTGGTTTCCTTTACGGGGTCCTCAAGAACCGGCAGCATCGTCATGGCAAATGCCGCCAGTTCGATAAAGCATGTCAGTCTGGAACTTGGCGGCAAAGCTCCGGCAATCGTCTTCGAAGACGCCGACCTTGACAGGTGTCTCTCCGAAATCAAGCGCGGGGCCTTGGTGCTAAATAGTCAAATGTGCACCGTTATCAGCCGAATCCTGGTTCAAGACATCATTTTTGATGCCTTGCGGCAAAGACTGATTGAGGCATTCGAGCGGACGATTACCGGAAATTCCTTGACGCAGGGGACCGAACTGGGGCCCTTGATCGATCGGCCCAATCAGGAACGGGTGTTAGCGCTGATTGACCGGGCCGACGCAGAATCGAACCTTCTGCTGCGTGGGGGCGCTGGTAGCGGCGAGCTTGCCGATGGCTTCTTCGTAACACCGAGCATCTTCGAGATTGAGGATGTCAGCCATGACCTGGTCCAACAGGAACATTTCGGTCCGATCGTATCGCTGGAACGCTTCAGCAACGAAGCCGAGGCTGTTGACAAGGCGAATGCCACCCGGTTCGGTCTGGCTTCGTCGGTACACACGCGCGATCTGAACCGGGCAATGCGCATGTCCAGGAAGCTCAAGTTCGGCACGGTCTGGTTGAACAGCCATAACCGGCTGCTCGCCGAGGTTGAAACTGGAGGCTACCGCGAGAGCGGTATCGGACGGCTTCACGGTATTGAGGCAATGAATGACTTCCTCGAGACCAAGCATGTCTACTACGAAGTGGATGATTGATGGCGCTTATCCAGTATCTGTCTCGCATCCATTTTGATTTTGGGGCGATCAATTCCCTGAACGACGAGATCCGGGCTCTTGGGCTCGAGCGCCCGCTGCTTGTAACTGACAAAGGAATAGCCGCAGCCGGCATACTTGAGAGAGTCCTGGATGCCGCCCTTCCGTCCAAGCCACTGATCTATGATGGAACCAGCGAAAACCCGACCGAGGCATCACTGCTCGAATGTCTTGAGATCTGGAAGGAAGAAGGGTGCGATGGTGTCGTGGCCCTGGGAGGCGGGTCGCCGATCGACCTTGCCAAGGCGGTTGCGCTCCTGGCCACCCACGGTGGCCGGTTGGCGGATTATGACGTGAAAACTGGTGGCTCGGTGGGAATTGGCAGGGTTGCTTCGCAAGTCGCAATACCTACAGCCGCAGGAACCGGCGCCGAGGTTGGCAGGGCATGTGTCATGACGCTGCTGGATGGCAGGAAATGCGTGGCCGTCAATCTAAACATGGTAGCCGATGTTGTAATATGCGACCCGGAGCTTTCATTCTCTTTGCCACCACGGCTGACCGCAGCCACCGGGATTGATGCGCTCAGTCATGGCCTGGAAACCACCATGAGTCCGTGGGAGAACCCTCCTGCCGGGGCAATTGCGCTCGACTGTGTTGAGCGTGCGGCAGAGTGGCTCCCGGTAGCTGTTAGGGACGGCTCAATCCGGCAGGCGCGTTGGCAAATGATGATGGCCGCTCTTGAAGGCGGCATGTGCCTTCAGAAGGCACTCGGGGGCGCTCATGCGATGGCAACGCCGTTGGGTGAATTGCATCTCCATCATGGAACCCTGATAGGCATACTTCTTCCGCACATCCTGCGCTTCAACAGGGACCATGCTCCGGAAGCTATGGCTCAAATCCGGCGCGCCGCACGGATTCCTGCCGGTATGGAGGTCCATGACTGGATGCGCGAGCTGGTTGTGTCCCTGGGGTTGCCAACTACCCTGGGGGAACTCGGCGTCGACCCGCAGTTGCTTCCGGGCATTGCCGAAAAGGCCTCGAAAGATCATCTGAGCGCAACCAACCCGCGTCCAGCGGCCTATGAGGACTATCTCATGCTGCTTGAAGCCGCCATGTGACCACGCATGCGGAACACCAGGGGCCAGCCGATGAATACATCCGGCACGACTTCCCTTGCATTGCAGGCCGGTAACCGGATGCGGCGCCACTCCAGCGCACGCAGTTCGGCTGTTGACGGGTATGAGGTAATGCCGTTGCTGCCAAGGAAAGACAGGCGCAACCTTGGCCGGCTGGCACTCCCAAGGGCGCGCAACTGGACCGGCCGTCAGGAACTGCGCACAACCACCACCCTAACATGGTCGGTTTGCCTGGCCGGCTTGTCCCGGTGCCTTTGGCGATTTGTTCGCGGGCCGGTTCCCTGCCAAAAGGAAGGTCCCGGAATTGCCTCCGACCGGGTTCTGTTGGCGGCAGCGATGGCAGCAAAATGAGATCTGTTCCGAACCTCCTTGCCTTCCTGGCATTCTCCCTGCTGTGGTTGCCGGCTGGTGTTGTTCTGCTTGCATTGATCAGGGGTTTCATGCTTCCGCCGTCGGCGCATGTCTGGGCATCATTGCTGCCGGTTGCACCGGCCGGATTGCCACTGGCACTGTCCTGCTGGTTCCTGCGCCGTGTAGGCAAGAGACGCACTTCATGGATACTGTTCATTGTGCTTGCCCCGGTCAGCGCAGCGGCTGCGACCGTTGCGGGGCTGCTAGGACCAGTCGGAATTCTGGTATCGGGGCTATTGTGCAGTCTGCCTGCCTGGTTGATGCTCGGGCTGTTCCAACTGTTTGGGAGGCAGAAGCAGTAGAACGCTGCCGCATTGTACGCGGTTCGGCACAAAACCATTAGAACGCGGATTGATGCCGTCGATCAAGTTTTGAACCACCGCCACCATCATCTGCCGATAGGGCGGCGAGAGCATGGATTTGAGGTGTGTTGCCGGCACCGGTCTGGCTTGAAGCAAGGGCAATTCGCGCGTTCTATTCCGAGCAGCTGCCGATTGCAGTGCTCTCGGTGCCGGTTTCTCCCGTGCAGGTAGCCGGTCCAGCAACCACAACATACTGGCGCTCTATCTCGCGATGAAATCGTTCCGGCAACTGAGCCCAGTCGCGCGCCTCGACAATGATCGGGATGCATGAGTCCTGGAGCGCCTCCTCGAAATCCATCAACTTGCGGAATGGAATTTTGTTCAGTCCCGGCCCGCGAAGCACGAGGTCAAGATCGCTGCCTTCATGACTTCGCCCGTCCACGCGGCTTCCGTAAGCCCATACTTCCACATCGGGCAGGTGTTCACGCAATAGCGACATCAGCATGTCGAGGTGTCTTGCTTTGAGATGCAGTTGATCAGTCGCCAATTGCCGCCTCAATGATGTCGGCCAGCGCTTTGGCATCTTCGATGAATTGGGGCAGCAGCTTCAATGTGGTGTCGGCGAAGTATTCTCCATGAGCCTTCAACGTATTGTCCAGGCTGACGCGGTAAGCCAGCCAGCGTTCGACGGAATCCAGTTCCAGAAGCCCGTGCCGAGCTGCGTGACGGAACAGATCCCTGAATGCAAGGCGGTCGGCCTGAAGGTTGCTGGCGAAATAGGCGGCCAGCCTTTTCCTCAGCAGCTTTCCGCTTTGCTCCAGAGCCTGTTCGTATTTCCTCACGCCCGCGGCGCAAAGCAAGTCGTGCCTGGTGGCATCGGTGTCACCAAGCTCCGCCAGTTGGCAAGAGACATTCTCCAGATCCTGAATGCAGTTCCGCAGGAATGTGGTGTCGATGCCCAATAGCCAAACTCCCGGCCGATGTTGCTCCAAAGCACCTTGCCAGGATTGCGTCTACGGGTCGTCTTGCCGCGAGGTGCTTTTCGTGTGGAAAAACTACCGCCCCTAACCATGCCTCAGTACGTTCCAAGCAAGAGGCCGGACGTTCGGCACCCGGCCACAGGGCAAGCCGCCAACAGTCCGATGGCGCACCTCCAGCGTGGGACAGCCGGCTTTTCAAGAGTCGCATGTCAATGAGGTGGAGTTTGCCGGAAAGATGATGGCAGACGCAATCAGTAGGCCGGTCAGGAGTCTGCTTGATTGTCCAACCAGCCGCCCGGCATTCGGAGGTCGTCGAGTCGCCGGGCCCGGACAACCGGGCCAGCAAGCCAGGACCGCAGGTGACGTCCTGCATTCACCGGTTTGACTCCATTGCGCTCCATCAGAAACAGGCTGGCGGCAGCCAGCATCATCAGACAGAGCGTCCATATCCGCGCATGTACAAGAAACAGGCCAATGAACACGACGATACGGGCGTCGAAGCAAAGAAACCGCGCCGGGCGCTGAGTCTCGCGCCAGATGTTGATCTGATCGAAGATCATCCTGTGCGGTCCCTGTCGAAGACCAGCCCTGTCTTGAATTCCGTATCCTCCCGGCAAATCAGGCCTTGATCCAGGAGCATCCTGGCCGAGTCCTTCAAGGTTTTGAACAATCCTTGCGGCGCTGGCTGCCGGCGCGTCATGATCGCATGGATCAGCTCTGGCCAGCGCGATGGCTGTTCGCGTAGCAGGAACTCCCTCACAGGCCCTGTAAGGGACAGCCATTCGCGCAACGGGATCCGGCCTTGTCCGCCTGCTCGCTGCACCAGGTGTTGCACCATGACAAATCTCAAGCAGGTTCCGAGGTCGTAGGCGCGTTGGTCCCGTTCCTGAGGCGAGAACGCCGATAACAGTCGCCGAAAGCAGTCATGCACGGAACCGGCATGGGTCGTTGTGTAGACAAGATGCCCGGTAAGAGCCGCCTCGATCGCCGCCGAGATCGTCTCGTGATCGCGCGCCTCTCCAACATTTATGATGCCGGGTTTTCTGCGGAGCGCTGACCAGACCCCGGATGCGAAGTCAGGTATGTGACGGCCTACTTCTGACTGGCCGATTATTGAAGGTGTGCCGCCAATGCCGGCAAACACGTCGCGGTATGTATACTCGATCGGCGCCTGTATATCGACGATCTTGACCGGCCGGCCGCTGGTTTCGAGGTGCATCCGTGTAATGGCGGCCATGGTTGCTGATTTGCCGCTCCCGGTTGCGCCAGCAATTGCTACAAGTCCACTGGGCGGCGACATTGCAGAGACTTCGGAACTGCTTAGACGCACGAATTCCATGTCCGGTGATGCCGCAGGAAGCACCCTTATCGAGATCTCGATACCGGAACCGTCCCGCGCATGAATGCCGGTTGCATTGATACGGAAGCGTTGCTTCCTTCCGTCATTCGTTGGCAGTTCGTAGGAAAAGTCGAGAATCCTGCGCCCCAAGATCTCGGCAGCCGCATTCGGGGCATGGTGGAGTTCACACAGTGCTGTTGCGACCTCCGCAGCCGACCACGGTCTCCGTCCTGCAAAGTGAATTCGGCCATCAATCTCCAGTCTCGGGCAGGCGTCGGTCTGAATGGTGACGTCCGATGCGGCCTTGCTAGCGGCAGCAAGAAGAAAACGGCGCAACTTTATGGGGGTTACCCTGTCCGACTCGTCGAATGGCGTTGCGCATCCACCGGGTGCCGGGGGTGGTTCAGCCGCACCATGCGGCCTCAATCCCTGGCAAAGGAGACTCTCAGGTTCGGTCATCGGGCGGCAGCTACCTGGCAGATCATTCGGGTAAGTTCGGATCAAGGCTTGCAGTTGACTGGCCCTGAGGGTGGCGCCAGTTGCCCGGATTACGGATGAACCCGGCAGCTTCCACCAATTGAACTGATCGATCACCGATCCTCATTTCGCCGGGGACGCCAGTAACGCCGAAATTTGCCAAGGCGACTTCAGGCGATGAAACCATCCCCAATGCGGCAAGCCTGCGGTATTCGAGCATGCCTTCAAAGTCGCGCCGCAATCGGCGCAACCTCCGGGCAAATTCAGTGTCGGCCTGTCTTGTACCAGCCCTGAATCCCTCTTCCACCCAGGCTTCGGCCTGTTTCCGTTCGCTGGCGTTCGCCGGTGCAAGGGTTTTCGGAACTGGTTCTGCCTCAGGTGGTTCGAACACCAGCCAGTCTCTCCAGGTTGGTTGAACTGATGAGAGGTAGGCAGGTTGCAGAACGCGAAAATACAGGTCTGCCGCAGAAACGGTTGCTCCTTCTTCATCGGAATTGAACGCGTCGATAGCCTGTTGCACGACCGGTGGAATGAGATGGCCGGTGCCGCCCGGTGCTGGCCGGGTCACCCTGTTGAAGTCATAAACCGTTGAGAGTTCGCCGCTGCGTCTTTGCAGCGCGTGGCGTATTTCCAGGGTTCTTTGCCTGAATCCCGATTGGCTGCCGAAGCGCAACGCCCGCTCGCGCTGAGCTCTGGCTCGCTGCGGCAACCTGTGGTCCGAGCCTGCTTGCCAGGCGTCAGTTGGCGCAGTTCTGGCGACTCCCGATGCGGTTGCAGCTGCTCCAAGATTGTCCCTGCCTCCCAGAACTACAGGTGTTTCAATGGCGGGTGCCTGGCCTGCCGGTCCTGTGCTGCAGGCAGCGGCCAGGCAGGCTGTGGCCATAACACTCGCTATCGGAACTGTGCGGCGCCAACACTCAATCGGGATAGGCAAGTAGGATCGTCCTGCTTGATGAATCCGCTGTTGCTGAAGCAAATCCAAATGCCGCGTTGTCAATTCTGGCGAGGGCAGTGTCTGCTTCGCCCTTGAAGCCGGAAATCGTCACGAGAACAGGATTTACGGGCGAGGGGCCCTGAACGGTAAGTGAGTAGCCTGCTTGCATGGCAACGGCGCGGATGAGTGGCTCGATGGGGCCGTTCCATTCAATCTGGATCAAATCTTGCGGTGGTGACGACTCGACGGTTGTTCCCGGCCAGGATGAGCCAACTGATACCGAGGCAAGATCAGGCTGGACTCCTGAGAGTTGTTTTTCGATGGCCGCTACGCTGGCGTTTGCTTCGGCCGTGGTAGCCAGAGCCTTGGCAATCGTGGCATCAACTGAATCAGCCTGCGCAGGTGGGGCAGCGCTTCTGTCGCACGCGGCAAGTGCAGCAAGTAGAAGCACCCAACCAATTCGGCAGGCGTTCATGCCGTATTTCATTTGCACTCCGGACCCGTTGATCGTCGGCAAGCTACGGCCGGAACGGGAAAGCTGGCACCGTCTATTGCGGCTCTTGTACATGTTGATGTGGAAACTTGACCGGCTGAAGTTGCCATGAGGCCGGTAAACGGTGACGACTTGCCGGGAACTTATCAGGCTTCAAACTGCCCAACTGGCGGCGTCCGCTGCGCACTGCGACATGCCAAGAGGGATCATTCCACAGTTCAATGCACAGGACTCGGGAGCTTGTCCTGTCAAATCTGAATTCGGACCTCGGGGGGGGGCAGCGACCCAGTTCGGTTCACTCCACAATCAGGCCCTGCGGTCGCGTGCCACGGGGCCTGAGGATCGCGTCAATGGCAACCTACAACCAGTTCACTGCCGTCAAACCGGCAGGTGCACAGGTATCAAGGACCTGGCGCCAATGGGCGGATTTTAAACACCACAGATCGCAGTTGGTTATGTCATCAGAAGCTCAGATGCACACTTGCCCCGATGCGGGTGTCGGGGACGATGGCATCAACATGCTCGCCTCTCAGTGTCGCAGTGAGACCACGCGGCAGTGCAAACTCCAGTCCGGCTCCATATTGCGGTACTTCTTCATCACCCGTTGCCAGTATTGCATCGGCAGAGAGCGTCATCAGGCCTTCCATCACGCCGAACCCGTAGCCTGCCCGTGCGGCCATTGAGCCAAGTGCCGGTGCTGACCCTTCAGTGCCGCTCTCGAACAATGCTTCGTCCGACAGCGTGCCCTCTTGCTGCAAGCCCCATTCCTGGCGAAGAGAAGCTGACCAACCGCGTCCTTGGGAGTCTGGCGCAATCATGACACCAACGCTGGCTCCCCATTCCCGCAGGTTGCTGTCCGAGTGTGTGGCAAGCCAATGCCCGCTGGCGTCCAGGCTCAGACGGGAGTCCGGTGAATGAAGGCCGAAGCCTGCACCAACCTCAATGCCCTTGCCCGTGATACTGTCACCGCCATCCCAGCGGAACTTCAGCGTGCCGCGCGGTGTTAGGAGCCAGCCGAAATCCGATAGGGCAACGCCTGAATGGGCGGCTTCCATTCCGCCACTCGCCCGCCATGTCTTGACCGAAAGGCCTCCGATAGTGGTTGTTCCGTCTCCATCGGTCTTGAGCTGGACCACTTCCGCCTTGACAGGAACCGACAGCTCCAGCTCACCTTGCTGCGCCACTGCCCAGCGGACACCGACCGATGCGGCTGTCATCGATAGGCCGGCACTCTCGGTATCGCCATCGTTGGTATGATGTTCTGCGTCGCCGCTGCCAACTCCCAGTATTACCCGGACCGTTCCGTTGCCGTTTGGCATGGCCATCTGCACGTAAGGCCAGGCGGCTGTCAGCGAGGTTTCGACACGGCTGCCCACTGCTTCCGTCACGATGTCGACTTCGCCTTGGTTTCGGGAGACCGCAAGGCCCGCCAGCATGCGCTCGTTAGTCCAGGTGTCAAAACCCAGCCAGGCCGACTTGACAGAACCATCCCAGCTGTCGTCCCCGGATTTGCCTTCAAAGCTCCGGTAATCGCCACGACCCCAGATGGTCCAGCCGCTTTTGCTTTCGCCTGCATCCTCCCCGCTCAACGACAGTGTGAAGGCGCTGCCATCAATCAGGCCGGCATCGTCGATTGACCGATGTTTGGTTTGCAATGAACGGTTGCCGGACCACCAGCCACCTGTATCCTGATCAACTGCCGGGTCCTTAGAAGACGCAGTGGCGCCAACCAGCTGCCCACCTAGCATCAAGGTAGTTGTGCCCGGCGTCGATTGCAGCCGATCGTCAATGACATCGGTCACTCCGGCAAGCGTCATTTGTCCCACCGCAGCCAGCGTCTTCGTCACGACCTGCCTCTCCATCTCCATCGACGGTCCTCCCGCAGGTTGCGTCACGGTTGCTTCGTTTGAGGCCAAGCCGTTGCCAGAGACGTTCAATGCGCGGACACGGAAACCATGGGTCACGCCAGCCTCCGGTCCGGTGACAGTTTGGCTGCGCGTGGTTGCGCCACTGCCTGGAATGTCTTCCCAACCGCTGCCGAACGCCTCCTCGCCCTCGCGCCGTTGGTATTGCCATTTCGTGATGTATGGGTCTTCGGCCAGTGTCCACGACAGGATAACTTGACCGTCTTCCAATGATGCTTTCAGTTCCGCAGCCGCCGGAGTTCCTGGATTGACAGGAGTTGCCTGCGACTCGTTGGATGATATGCCATCGCCGTTTGCGTTCACTGCGCGGACATGGAAGGTATAGGTAACATCGCCGGTCAGCTGGTCCACCGTGTAGTTGCGCGTTACAGCACCACTGCCCGGAATGTCCTTCCATTCGTCGCCGAAGCCGGCATCGCCCTCGCGCTGCTGATATTGCCACTTGGTTATGCTCGGGTCGTCGACAAACGTCCACGACAGAATTGCTTGCAGTGTGCCCGCCGTTGCCGTCAGTTCTGCTGCTGCTGGAGCACCCACCGCGACCGGGACTTCGTCCGACGCTTCGCTGTTACCAGTGGCATTCACCGCCCGGATCCTGAAGGTGTATTCTGTACCGTTTGTCAGGCCGGTTATGGTGTGACTGATTGTAGCCGCCCCGCTGGGGTCAATGTCTGTCCAATCGCCGTAGTCTTCGTCCCCGGACTTTTGCTGGTATTGGTACTTGGTGATGCTGCTGTTTCCAGGGTTTGACCAGCTCAGGATGACCTGGCCGGAAGATGTTGTCGCCGTGAGGTCTTCCGGCTTGGCCGGCACAAAACCGGGCGTAGCAGAGACCTCAGCCGACTCCTCGCTGTTGCCGGTGGGATTCACGGCCCGGATCTTGAAGGTGTATTCTGTGCCGTTGGTAAGGCCGGTAAAGGTGTGGCTGGTGGTGGACGAGCCGCTGGGACTGATGTCCGTCCATGCGCCGTATGTTCCGCTCCCCGTCTTTTGCTGGTACTGGTACTTGGTGATGCTGCTGTTTTTGGGGTCCGCCCAGTTCAGCGTCACCTGGCCGTCAGTTGGAGTTGCCTTAGGGCTTGGTTTGGCCGGCTTCGTCGTGAAGATGACCTTGTTGTTGTTAGTGCTGAACGTATACTCAAAGTGGAAGTCGCCGTCGCCCAGTACACTGTCCAGTGTGCCGTTAAATCTGATCTCGCTGTCGGTAGGTTCATAAATCTGATTGGAGATTTTGTATCTATCAACAACTAGAGTTTCGGAGGCTGCGTCGGCGTCGTTAACGATATAAAAGTAAATGTTTGAGTAGTAATTGGGAGGGTTGATATCAGCATTTGTGGTTCCGCCGAAGGTTTCGATCCCGCTGACGGTAACTTCCCAGCCACTATATTCTCTTGTTTGTTTGCGGCCGTCACTGTGACGAAAAAAGGTGTGTTTCTTATGGTTGGTATCAGCCGTCAGTACTCTTCCCATACGAACTTGGGGAGAACCAAACCAGTTATAGTTGTCGGGCGCCGGGGCACCCGTCAAATCCAGGCTGCCTGAGATCGTGACATTGGAATTAGTACCGTCGTCGGCAAAATTGAAGAACAACGTATTTGCGTCGGCGGCCGGTGTGCCTCCGAGAAGCAATGCAGTACCAAGCAGCACTGCCGAACCGATAGAAGCAATGCGTTGCTTGGTCTGGCTTGCGACCTCACAGTCTGGAAGCGAGCCGCCTCGCTGTGCAGTCGGGCTTTCAGTTGTTGCGGGTGTGGGGAGGTAATCCGTGAGCATGGCTCGTGCGGTAGTGGAGTTCAGCCGACCCCCAGCCGAACGAGAGGTGCGGGCGCAGGAGGTAACAGCGGAGATGCTGTTGAGCAGCGGAGTGCCGGCTCGGTAAGGGCCGGAAATATTCGTCATGGTCATGGTACTTTGTAACTTCCGCAATGAAGGGTGAATCAAGAATTTATTAACTTAGCGGATTGAATCCGTTCACCGCTGCCAAGAATCGTGATTGATCGGCCAATTTGCTGCTGCCATGTCTCCATGCTGATCCTGCGACGGAAAAGTAGGAAGTCGTTCTGGAGCATGTTTGCTTGTATGCATCCGGATTGAGGCTGGTGTATTCGGAGATCCTTGCACCCAGAAACAAAAAGATGGGGCTTCTGTGCTTTTGCGCCGGTTTCAGGTAGAAGTTGTCGTCCACGGTGTCGGGCAAGGCGCAGCTTACATGAAAGGCGCGGCAGGCGGCCAACAAATCCAGCGACCTGCTTGCGTAGTCTTGGGCGGTGCTGAAGCGGTCAAATTGCCTTTCCTGCCAGAACCCTCGCAAGCAAGGTGGCAATCCTGACTGCCGGTGGGCACTCATGTGGAGGCACTGTGACATGGACCCAGCAATGCACATATTGTGACAACTGTCAACAACATTGCGACATGTGGGCAGGCATTCTATATGTGGTGTATGGTCGGCAGTTAGTTGTGATTCCGCTCGGTAGCAGCGGCAAGCATCTCCGAACGCTTGCGATATGTTCGGATTGTCAGGCCGGAGCTGAGTGGGGATGTGTATTGGCGCTGGTCTAGTCGAGGATCTAGTGCTGCCCAAGATCCCCATCTGAGGGTTCTCCCAAGCGATCGCCAGTCTTCGCCTACAGGCCGGTATCTTCACAATGTCAGGCCCGGCACAGGAAATTCCCGGTTTTGGATTTCACGTTCCAGGCATGATTTCGGCCCCTCGGCAACAACCGGGAATTGAATTGACTCCAGTCGACGACAGGACACCTGCGACCAAGGCCGCCGGGCAGTCCGGCAGACGAAAATTGAGTTCAATAGACAAAGTCTGTATCCAACGGGTTCTGGCCGCCACAACAGATCGCTGCCGCTTGTTTTCGTTGCGGCCTGGTGCCGAGGAGATCATCTCGCAGTTGGCCATCCGCTCCGTGGTCATTTCAAGAACCACAAGCGCCGAGGAATGCCGTGCGTTTCGAAGATACTGTGCGGAGGTGACCGCAAGGCGCGAAATAGCCAGGGAGCAGGGTGTCTTCCTTTTCCCCGAAGACGCATTGCCACTATCATCCAACGTGCATGAATGGATGGCCGACCTTTGCTGGCAGGATTTGATCCGCCTGGAGCAGTTTCTTTCGAACTGGCCGCCAACCGAAATGATCGCATTCGGACGCAAGCTGCTGCCGGAAATGCTGAGCCGGCTGGCGCTTGCCGGTGATGCTTCTGGAGAGTTGGAGGGAACAGTCCTTCTGACAGGTGTGAAATGCGCGACCGTTGGCGGGACTGCTCATGCCCGGCCCAAGGTTCACTGGCAGCCGATCACCGGGGCCATGATTGATCAAATCGATCACCGGCTGAGCAGGTTGCGCCTGCGTGGCGCCGCAGCCAGGGTTGCAAACGACCTTGGGGTCGACAGGAACCTGGCTAGACTGCTTCTGCGCGCCGCCTGGCTTACCGGAATGCGGTCGGTTGAGATGTTCCGCTGCAGTCTGCATGCGGTCGAGGTTCTTCCCGGCTTCAGCGCGGAACCGACGGATGTGCTTGCAGCGCTTGAAAATGCCAATCCGTCAGGTTCGCCTGGTATTCGGCAAGTACCGGTTGCCGTGACATTGGCCGCCAAGCCGGATGGCACATTGGGCGGCGAAGTCGCAAGTTACGTGTTTGTGCTGACAATCAGTACAGCAAAGACTGCGTGTTCATCGCCGGGATTGAAATTTCCTGTCCGGAACCAAATTCTGAATGGTCTGTCACATGTTGATCTCATGTTGCTTCACGATGTGGCGGGCTTGCGGCGGTTGGAGCTGAGCCCGGAATGCATCAGTGCTGCCTCCCGATGCTGTTCGAACGCCATAAGGAAAGTCGCCCGGGAGTTGTTCCCTGACCGGTCCGACCCGATAACACTTCACACGCTTAGGCATGCGTTCATCGACCATGCAAAATTGACCATGCCGACGGCCGAAATAGCGGCGCTGACCGGGCACACTGCCAGAACCACCGTCACGGGCTATGGTCGAGGATATGCACGCCAACTCAGAGGCCTTAGCCCTGATCGCTGGATGCCTGTCCCTGATCCAGAGCGAGCTGCGCGGATCGAAAGTGTCTGGGCGGCAAAAAAGCTGAATCCGGAACCGTCGCTGATACCAGAGACCGGCCCGGACCCGTTGCGCGGTCTTGAAGCCGAGCTGCCTGGATTGACCGGGGAAGTTTGACTGCAAATGCAGCTTCTCCTCTCGCACCTTCGCTTGAGAAGATGTCTCCCGCCAGTCCAGCGAGCATCATCCCAGAAATACACAACTCGTGGATTGCCGGTCCGACAGGCAGTCCCTTGCGCGGCACGGAAGTCACCATCGCGATCAGAAGTGCCGGGCGAACGAAGCAGGCTGCGCGAGGCCTTGATGGGAGGCTGGGGAACGGAAGCGCACAAGGAGCGCGGGATTCCCAGGGCAATTGGAAGGCAAGGGGGCTCCATCCTGTTGCCCTCAATCTGCAGAGCAGACCAACCGATGAAACATAGGAGAAGGCGCAAGCCGCACTCAGATCGTCCCGGAAAACCACCAATACTGGCTTTTCCTGGTAACGCGCAGTTTAGGAAGCCTGGCCGGCAATCCTGGACATTCGCAAGCCCCGGCGGCTGTTTCCCGCACTTGAGCACCGCTAGTGCCGGTCGCTGGTCGTTTGCGACTCTGGCATTGCTTCTAGTCGCAATTCCGGATCACGCGTTGACAGAAACGGTCGCCCTGGAGGCGCTGCGTGTGCCCCTGGCCGGCATGATCGAGATCGCCGGATTGCCTCAGGCCGGGACCAAATTTGGTCCAGTGGTCATGACCTTTCCCGGCGCTGCCGGATATGCAAGGCTCGTGACCATTGGACCGTCGGGCGGTACGTCATTCTCTGCAGCTGCGAATTCGCTCTTCATTGAAGCCGGCGAACTTCTGTCCGGCGGCATCAATGGAATCCGTGTCCATGCAGGCCGGGTGGTCATCAAGGCAGCCCGGACAGCCGGGCAGCCCACTGTTGCCGTACTATCGAACATGTCGCTTGGGGCAAAACCGGGTAGTTCTTTGGAGCAGCTTCTTGGCGCCCATGGCTGGCCGCATTCTCTGGCATCGGCCGACCGGGTCTTCATACGTGCCTTCTGGCGCGGCGAGTCCGGCTGGGGCGGATCGGCAGGATTGGCGGGCGAAAGGCCGGTGGCCATTCGAGGAGCGCGGCAAATTCTGATCGGCGCCCAAGGTGTACGCATTTCGCCTGCGATGCTTGAATGGCTGCCCGCAAAAGGGACCGGAGTACCGTGGATTGAAGCCAGTCTGTCGTCGGATTTGACGGTTCGTTTGGAAGAGCAAGGCAAGGGAACCGGTCTTTCTGCAAAAGCCTTGATCAAGCTGAATGGCGTCCCGGTATTGAGATTGTCGTTCGGACTCATGCGATCCCGGGATGGTGATGGCCATTCACGGCTGTCTGGCGTCGTGACAGTTGGAGCAGGATCGATCAGTGCAGGCGCAGACGGCGATGTGGGTGCCCATGAGAAAGATGCACGGCGCCTTGCGATGTGGTTCGCTGCCGGGCGTGGCACTGGCGCCAACAAAATTGCTCCCGTTGCCGCCGTGATTGATGCAGCGGCTGAATTTGCGCGGACCGGAACAGTAGCGAGCGCTTCATTCCAACTGCCGGCTTCCTGAAAAACCGGAAAGAGTCATTCGGATTTGTCTGGCTCCGGGAAGCCCAGGCAGCCATCGGACGGGCGGCAGAGTCCGGGCCTGAATCTAGTCCGGCCCCTGGCGTGGAGATGCCGGTGTCTCGTTCATTCCGGAAACCGGGTTCTGCAATTTCTCAAAACGCTTGAATTGGTCGTTCGATCTTTGTATATCATCTGTTCGTAAGTGAGAATCAAGGCCTCTCCGAAATGGAACAGATACCTATAAAATTTCCACAACATTCGCAACTTGTACCGGAGGCGCAAGCGCCAACCCCGGTGAAGGTCGCAGTGCAACCGGCTCGGCAAACCAATTCGCCAGCGCCAACTGGCAGCAACGCCTTCATTGCAATGCAGCAGCATGACCAAACCGTTCAATTGGGGAAAGAAAGAACATGATGAACGACCAGTCGCACACGCTTGAAAACAGAGTCCCGGTTTCCAGTGACCCGGGTCTGGAATTGATCTCCTCAAGGCTGCAGCGCCAACTGGTGCAATTGGCAGGCAAGAGGCCCTGGCGCCGCTCAATGCAGGTGACAGTCACCGCCAATGAGGATCTCAAGAAAAACGGCAAGTCGCGACTGACGGTGTGGGTAGTAGCGGAGAACGCAGTAGACGCACTTTGGGCGGGATCGGCGCTGGGCGACTTCCATCTTGCGGCGCGCACAGTCTGTCCACGGATCAGCCGAATTGTCTTTACATCTGAAACAATGGGTATCACCGGACATGCGCCTTCCGTAACCTGGAAATCAAGGCGCAGGCACCCGCGGGAGCGGCAGTCATGGCGGACCGAATACAGGGAGTTCGAGACTGCGCTGAACTCTTGCGCCCACCCGCAGACTGTTGTTCCGGGCGGGTTTGCATCCAGCATCGAACTGCTCGGCCAGATCGGACGCAGCCCCGCCATTCAGTGGGAGGCAATCGTGCAGTTCGTCAGGCATGCAAGCAATCATGGATTCCTTGATTGCAGTGTCGAAGAGGCATTGCGGATATTGGATATTGCGCGAACCATTTTGCCTTGTAACTCTGAAGGAACCATCCTGCTGACCCGTTGGCGGGCAATGCAGATGCTGGCTGAGAAACACAGATTGCGTGGCCATGTGGGAGCACAACGCCCGCTTCGCCCAATCGGAACAGCGGCTACTCCGAACGAGATCATGGAACTGATTTGCAGCGTGTTCGGCCGTTCCAGGGAAGAACTCGCTGGAAGCAGGCGTACAGCAAGCCTGACGCACCCGAGGTACTTTGCAGCAGCGGTTATCAGGCGGGCAACCAGCCGTTCGTTGCTGGAAATCGGATCGGTCCTCGGTGGCAGGGATCATGCAACTGTACTGTCGGGCCTTTACAGGATCGACCACTGGAACGAACTGGATCCGGTTCACGGCAAGCTGCTGAACAGTTTCGCACAGGTTGCCGACAATCTCGGACTCATGAAGCGCAAGGACTATAGGGTCATGGCCGCCAAGGAATTGGAGGGCATCCGGGAGTTGACGCGCCGGACTGCCCGGCTGGCATCCGGAATTCCAGACCTGCGAAGGTCCGAACGGCATCTCGCAGCTGTGCGGCAACCAGTCTCCACGAACGGCAATGTCATTTCCCTGGGGGACGTGCGCGACCGCCGATCGCGTGCAAACGGCACCGCATAGGGGGAAGTCGAAGCTGACGATGTCCCGGCAGGAGATGGCGAGACGGCCGGTGGCCACATACGGGAATGGTGGCAGAGAAGCGGTCGGCCCGATTGTCGGCCGCACTGTTGCAGCCAAACATTCGATGGGAACTGTGCCTGCTATAGGCCTCTGTATCTCTGCCTATTTCCCTGGGGTTGCGGAGCTGTTGTGCCGGGAGGAATGCGCCAGCAACCGGTCCCGCTGACCAGTAAAGGCTAACCGGGCAACGCATGTTGCTCCCAATTGCCAGATAGCTGAATGTGCCGGCTGCAATTGCTTCGGCCTGGCAATGGAAACACTTCGCCTCCCTCCTGGATGCTCACCCAATCGCTGCACGGCAGAAACCGTCTTGCGAACGGCAATTTGCAATCGTCGAGCAGAACTGGTTGCCGTCAGGTTCTTCGCAAAATATTCAGTCTCAGCGAAAGGCATCTGGGAGGCGTTGCCATGACACCAACCCGCATCGGCATCATCATGCACGGCGTAACCGGCCGGATGGGAACGAACCAACACCTGATACGCTCGGTATTGGCCATTCGGGAGCAAGGAGGCCTCCCGCTCGCTGATGGACGGCTCTTGATGCCGGATCCGATCCTGGTCGGGCGCAACGCCGGCCGGATCAGGGCGCTTGCCGAAGCTCACGGCATTGAACGCTTCACTACTGACCTGGATGCCGCACTGGCAGACGCTGACGACGAGATATTCTTTGATTCTGCCTCGACAGCCCTTCGGCCGACGTTGCTGCGCAAGGCAATCGAGGCGGGCAAGCATGTCTATTGCGAGAAGCCTGTGGCGGATGATCTCGAACAAGCTGTCGCCATTGCGTCCTTCGCCAGGAAGTCGGGTGTCAAGAACGGTATTGTTCATGACAAGCTTGATTTGCCTGGACTGGTAAAGCTCAAACGGTTGCGGGACACCGGATATTTCGGTCGAATATTGTCTGTGCGGGGCGAGTTTGGCTACTGGGTCTTTGAGGGAGACCATCTGCCAGCGCAGCGGCCGAGTTGGAACTATCGGTCGGAGGATGGTGGCGGAATAATCTATGACATGCTGTGCCACTGGCGTTACGTCTTGGACAATGTGGTTGCCCCGGTGAAGTCGGTCAGTTGCCTGGGTGCAACGCACATCCCCGAGCGATGGGATGAGTCAGGGCAAGCCTACCAAGCGACAGCGGATGACGCGGCCTATGCCACTTTTGAACTGGAAGGCGGGATCATAGCCCAGATCAACTCAAGCTGGTGCGTTCGTGTTCGCAGGGACGATCTGGTGAGCTTTCAGATTGATGGAACCCATGGAAGCGCCGTGGCCGGGCTCCATTCCTGCGTTACGCAGCACCGCATGAATACGCCCAAACCTGTATGGAATCCCGACCAGCCAAACGTTATCGACTTCTACGAGGCATGGGAGCCAGTTCCGGACAATGTGGTATTCGACAATGGATTCAAGGTTCAATGGGAAGCCTTTCTTCGCCATGTCGCTGAGGATGGTCCCTGGAGTTACAATCTGGGAGAGGGCGCCAAAGGCGTACAATTGGCCGAGCTTGGGCTGCAGAGTTGGAAAGAGCGCCGCTGGCTTGATGTCCCGGCATTGGAGATTTGATTCATGAAAACACCGATTACACTTCCCCGAGTTGGCGGCGGCACCGAGACTCTAAACCTGGTTGAGGCGCTGCCAGTTGAAGCAGGCCGTGAATGGAACAGGGTTGCCATTGCCGCAGCTCATGTGGTTGCAGAACCGCTTGCCGATATTGATCCTTGGCTGGAAACTGCTCTCGATTGGGACAGGACACTCGCATTTCGTGAACATCTCTGGTCGCTGGGGCTTGGCGTGGCGGAGGCCATGGACACCGCACAGCGTGGTATGGGCCTCAACTGGGAAACCTCGCTCGAATTGATCCAACGCTCAACCGCAAGTGCGCGGGCTGGCGGCCACCAGATCGTTTCCGGTGCTGGCACCGACCACCTGACGCCGGGAGCAGGCACCACAATTGATGATGTGATCGCCGCCTACGAAATGCAATGTGAGGCCGTAGAGGCGGCTGGCTCAAGAGTTGTCGTTATGGCATCTCGTGCTCTTGCCAAAGTTGCCAACGGGCCGGAGGATTACAGGAAGGTCTATTCCCGGGTTCTCAATGGTCTGAATCAACCGGCTATCATTCACTGGCTTGGGGAGATGTTCGACCCGGCACTGGAGGGCTATTGGGGGTCTATTGACCACATGACCGCCATGGAAACCTGCCTTGACGTCATTTCCGACAATGCGGCCAAGGTCGACGGTGTGAAGATCTCGCTTCTATCGGCGGAGAAGGAGATTGCCATGCGAAGGCGCCTTCCCGAAGGCGTGCGTATGTATTCCGGAGACGACTTCAATTACCCTGATCTGATTGCAGGGGATGACGTCGGTTATTCCGACGCGCTCTTGGGCATATTTGACCCGATTGCCGGAGCAGCATCAAGGGCACTGTCCCAACTCGCCGCTGGGGATGAAGCCGGATACGACGAGACATTTGCGCCGACTGTCCCGTTGTCGAGGCACATATTCAAGGCGCCAACCCGTTTCTACAAAACAGGGGTAGTATTCCTTGCGTATCTCAACGGACATCAGGATCATTTCACGATGGTCGGTGGTCAGGAGAGTGCACGGTCAACACTCCACCTCGCCGAGATGATCAGATTAGCGAATGATGCGCGGCTGTTCAGTGATCCGGAACACGCTGCTGCCAGGGCTCGAGCAGTCCTGCAAACCAGGGGGGTAGAACAATGAGCGGCATCAGCCCGGAACGCCTGTCACTCAACACCGCCACTGTGCGGGACAAATGGTCACTCGCGGAGTGTATCGAAGGCTGTGTCCGCCACGGCTTCGCGGGTATCTCACCATGGCGCGACAAGTTGCACGAAATGGGAACGACTGCGGCTGCGCGAGCCATTCGAGACGCCGGACTCGAAGTCTCGGGACTTTGCCGTGGCGGTTGGTTCACGCAGAGCGGTGTGCTGGATTCCACCGTGATTGACGACAATCGGCGGGCGGTGGACGAAGCAGCAGAAATTGGAGCAGCGTGCCTTGTGATGGTTGTAGGTGGCCTCGCTGATGGCAGCCGTGACCTGGAGACTGCCTGGCAGCTTGTTGAAGACGGCTTGGCGGCGACCTTGGAATACGGCCGAGAGGCGGGTGTGAAGATTGCCATTGAGCCGCTGCATCCGATGTATGCCGCCGATCGCGCCTGTGTGAACACCATGCGCCAGGCGTTGGACATTTGCGACCGTCTGGGAGAGGGCATCGGATGTGCTGTAGATGTCTATCACGTGTGGTGGGACCCGGAACTGGTCACCCAAATGGCCCGCGCCGGGGAGAGCCGGATCTTGGCGTTTCACATCTGTGACTGGCTGGTCCCGACGCGCGACATGCTGACAGACCGGGGCATGATGGGTGACGGTGTTATCGATATTCCCCGCCTGCGCAGCCTCGCTGAAGCCAACGGCTTTACAGGATTGAACGAGGTGGAGATCTTCTCGAAGGAGGACTGGTGGCGCCGGGATGCTGACGAGGTACTGAGTACGATAGTTGAACGGGCTCGCGCAGTCTGCTGACTCGTCTTCTTGTTCTTTCTATCGAGACGGTTGCGGAGCGGTGGACCGGAATTCAGTGATAACGTCAGAAACTTGGTTCATGAATCCGCACATTGAGTTGGGCGGCTCGTGTGTTGTCCCTGAACTTCGATAGCAGCAGCGTTTGGCGACCTTGACGACGCGTCTCGGCAGGACATCGGGCAAATCACGGCGCATCTCGACGCCAACTGAACGGTCTGGTGCCGGGCCTTCCAGCCGAGTCAGCTTCGGGCCTTTCTGTCGAACACGGCATCGATATCAGTGGCAGTCAGTGCCCTGTCGAACCAGTTATCAAGCTCGTCGAGATTGGCCTTCATTATCTGGCGGCGCCTCGACTGCGAAACCTCGCCAAACCGATGCGCAAGAAGCCTCAGCAGTTTCGCGGCTGAGTCTTCGAGCCGTCCTTTCCGCTCGCCTTCGAGCTGTCCTTCGAGCCGTCCTTTCCGCTTGCCTTCGAGCCGTCCTTCCTGCCGCCCTTCATCTCTGAATTGGTCACCCAAAGTCTTCATGATTCGCTCCACTACTCGGCCTCCAAGATCCGTACTGCCCCCTATTCGTAATGTCATGGGCGCAGCGGCATCTGGTGAGCTTGATGATGGCTCCCGAAAGGACATAAGGAAAAACACGGCCCATCCTGATGCCAGATGAACGGTCTGATGCCAGGCCTGCCAGCCCGGTCAGTTACGGGCCTTTCTGCCGAAAACGGCATCGGCATCACTGGCAGTCAGTGCCCTGTCGAACCAGTTATCAAGCTCGTCGAGATTGGCTTTCATGATCTGGCGGCGCCTCGACTGCGAAACCTCGCCGAACCGATGCGCAAGAATACTCAGCAGTTTCGCGGCTGAGCTTTCGAGCCGTCCTTTCTGCTCGCCTTCCTGCCGCCCTTCGAGCCGTCCTTCGAGCCGTCCTTCGAGCCGTCCTTTCTGCTCGCCTTCGAGCCGTCCTTCCTGCCGCCCTTCATCTCTGAATTGCTCAGCCAAAGTCTTCATAATTCGCTCCACTACTCGGCCTTCAAGAACCGTACTGCCCCCTATTCGTAATGTCATGGGCGCAGCGGTATCTGGTGAGCTTGATGATGGCTCCCGAAAGGTCATCAGGAAAAACACGGTCCATCCAGTTGCCAGATGAACGGTCTGGTGGTCAGGCCTGCCAGCCGAGTCAGCTTCGGGCTTTTCTGCCGAACACGGCATCGACATCACTGGCAGTCAGTGCCCTGTCGAACCAGTTATCAAGCTCGTCGAGATTGGCCTTCATGATCTGGCGGCGCCTCGACTGCGAAACCTCGCCGAACCGGTGCGCAAGAATGCTCAGCAGTTTCGCGGCTGAGCCTTCGAGCCGTCCTTCCTGCCGTCCTTCCTGCCGCCCTTCGAGCCGTCCTTCGAGCCGTCCTTCGAGCCGTCCTTTCTGCTCGCCTTCCTGCCGCCCTTCGAGCCGTCCTTCCTGCCGCCCTTCATCTCTGAATTGCTCAGCCAAAGTCTTCATCACTCTCTCCTTCTGAGGTTTGCTGCGCTCCTCGGCCTGCGTGAGCAGTTTCCTGTCCACAGTCATAATGTCAAATGCGCTTCTTGCAAGCTCCCTGCCATAGCCCGTTCTGGCGAAACCCTGGACAATGGTCTCAATCTTCCATTTCTCAGGCAGTTTGCTGCGCTTGCCCGACAGGGACAGCATCACCAACGCTGCGCTTAACTGCTTGTTCGGATGCAAGGCTTCTTGCTCTGTCCGGGCAAGATCGGCCAGAAAATAGTCCTCCGGCTTCTCGACCCGGAATTCGCCGTTCCGCACGACAACTTTCGGGAGAATTGACCTTGGCACCTTCCAGGCCGGCCGGCCGTGGTAGACCACAAGCGCAAGAACTGGCAGGCCTTGCTGACCCTCCCTTGCATCGCGGAATCGCTCGTCCCGAGCAATGGCAAAACGATACCCTTCCAGCTGGTTTACCGTTTCCTTGTCGTGCCAACTCTTATGCTCGAACAGAACAAGAATATCTTCTCCGCTGGTCAGGCGGAAGCGGAACAGGGCATCGCAACGGAGCTTGCGATTCTCCCGGTCAATGATCCGGCCTTCGACGGCTTCGGGCAAGACGTTGGTGTCAATTCCCTTGGCGGGCACGAAGGTCTCAAGCAAGCCCCGGGCTCGCTCGGGATTGCTAACGAGCTTCATGAAGAACTTGTCAAATCTGTTATTTGCTGCCATTGGCGTTGACCTCCTGTTCGCCAGGTTGAAATGCTGCTGCTGGGGAGAGGCAGAATGGCCAGTCGGCCGTCTACGTCCGAAGTTCGATAGAAATGGTATATATGAACCAAGTATGTTTTATCAATAGCCTTTCTCTACAAATTCTTCAACTCGTAGGGATGGGCTCGATCTCAGGAGGGCAAATTGTTCTTGGCCGGGCCTCCGGCGCAATCTTCCTGGCCGGAGAGGAAAGCTCCGTTCAAGGATAGGAAAACACCGGCCTGATGTCGGCCGGGCTGCTTTCATGCATTCTGGCGTAGCGCAGGAACCCAGCCTCGAGGAAGCAATTGCAACCACGGGCAGGCAACTTTCCTTTATCTGTAGCTCTCACAATATGGCAGAGGCCATGATCACAGAAAGCAGAACACATGTAGTCCCGGAGCAGGTCTCGGAGATGGACCCATTTGCGAACATGGTTCGGCCGGTCTTCCTGAGCAGGAGACGCTCACGTGTTGGATGCTGGCTCCTGACTTTCAGTCCGCATCCGTAAAGGACTTTGTTCAGGGTCTTCGGTACAGCTATGGCATCCCCGCCAGCGGGCTGGGCACGCAGTTGGATCAAATCCGGCACATTGCCTGACTCTTGGCGGAATTCCGATTGAATCCGTGATTGCTGGCTTGAGGAACCGGCTTCAGGCCAATCCGGAACCGCCATCATCCAGGAATGAAAGGGCAGCGCGAGTGAATCCTGCCGGGTTCTCCTCCATCATGAAGTGCCCGCAGCCGCCAACGGACTCGCCGGAGAGACTGCGGCACCAAGGCCTCCAGATCGCCAGCGGGTCTCCTGCCTTGGAAGGAAATCCCTGCGTGCTCCAGATGAACTTGACAGGCGCTTCGATCATCCTCCTCTCCGCCATGTCAATTTCGTCGAGCTTGCGGTCCATGGTCGCACCGGCCCTGTAGTCGGCGCACATTGCCGCGACGCGCTCGGGCTTCTGCATTTGCGAAACATACGAAGCAAGAGCCTCGGGACTGAACGCGCTCGTGTTTCCGGCAGCGGTCCAACCAGAGACGGTCCAATTCACGAAGAACTCGGGGTCGGCGGCAATCAGCTTCTCGGGAAATGGAGCCGGCTGCGCGAGGAACGTCCAGTGGTAGCCAGCCATTGCAATGGTGTAGTCCCAACGTTTCCAGAATTCTGCCGTTGGGACCACTTCGACGATTACCATCTTGCGTACCCTCTCGGGGTGGTCGATGGCCAGCCTGTAGGAAACCCTGGCGCCGCGATCGTGTCCGACAAAACTTGCGCTTCCAACTTCAAGCTGATCCAGCATGCCGACGATGTCCAATGCCATGTTCCGTTTGGAATAGGTGAAGTGTTCAGGGTCATCAGGTGGGCAAGAGCTGTCGCCATAACCGCGAAGGTCGGGGATTATGCAGCGGAAGCGGTCGGAAAGGCTGCCAACCACTTTTTCCCAGCACATGTGATTTTGGGGAAACCCATGCAAAAGGACGAGAGGTGGACCGTCTCCTCCAATTCGAACGGAAAGGTCCACCCCATTGGCCCGGATAAAGGTTCTGCTGAATCCCTCGAAACTCATCAATGCCATCCTTCTTGGATCAATTTGCAGCCGCCGGCGGAAGCGCCTGGAATGGCCACACCATCGGCCGCGTGTTCGCAGGCAGATAGAGTGGATGCCTCGGGGTTCCATTACGGTTGATTGCCAGGCATTCCAACGGGCCGGAGAATGAAGATCTGATCACCTTGATTGCTTCTTCGGCGCGCTTGCGAACATGATCCTCAGCGCCACTTCCACCCCATGCACAGATAAGCCTGGCCGCCCGGCCGCAGGCATCGGCAAGATGCCTGTCGTTCTCGCGGGACCTGTTGCGTTCAATTGCCGATGCCAACTGCTTGCGGTCGTGCGTGACAAAGGAGAACAGATTGCAGATTTCGTAACCTCCACGCCGGCCGCCGTTCAGCGCCATTGCAAAACTGTGGCACCTTCCGATTGTCGGATCGTTCTTGGTTTCTGTCGCCGAGGACGGGTTCAACATGACGAAGAGTATGATGCCCGCATGACGGTCCCACATCCGGGAGAGCAGAAACCGGTGCTTGCCGCATGAGGAGAACACTGCACGCGAACATGTCCCGTCAAACTCTCCATACCGCTCGACAAGTTCGGGTTGCAGATCCACATGGGTTCCGGAACCCGTACTTGGAGAAGCCCCGTGATCTTGCCGCAGGTGTCCAGAACTGGTGGGCACCCGTCCGTCCCGAGCGAAATTCCTGGTCATGCCGTAATCTCCGGATTGAAGACGCGGTCCGGGCAGAAGATGCCATCCACAAACCGGCCAGTGGCCACAGCAAGTCCAGCACAGGACACCCAGACGGCATCTGCATCAGGCTGTCCCTTCGGAGCCTGGTCGAGTCTGCATCGCATGCCATTGCGTATTCTGCTGGCCTCGGCACCGGTGCAATGGAGTTGTTCAACAGAAGAAAGGCCGGTTTCGAGGGGAAGCAACCGATTGGACAGCGAGCCCGCGGCACCGAGTTCCCTGATTTCTTCCATGGTCAGGCAGGTGTCGACTGTAAATGGACCGGCCGCAAGCCGCCGCAGCCAACTGACATGTGCCGGGCAGCCTACCGCGGTGCCCAGGTCGCGGGCAATGGACCGCACGTATCCTCCCTTGCCGCAGACAAAATCAAACTCGTGACAGCCGTCTGCATCTGCGTCGATCAGCTCAAGACTGTATACGTGGAGAGGCCGGGAGGTGAGTTCGATCTGTTCACCGGAAGCAGCGCGTGCCGCCGCCCGTTTGCCGGCAACCTTGACCGCCGAGTATGCCGGGGGGCGCTGCATGATCTCTCCCCGGAATTCCTGCAAGGCATCGAGAATGTCTTGTTTCTCCGGCAGGGTCTTCGAGGTTGCCGTCACCTCGCCTGTTGCATCGTCGGTCGTCGTCGATTGTCCGAACTTGACAGCAAACCTGTAGGTCTTTCGGGACTCCATGACATACGGAATGGTCTTGGTGGCTTCTCCGAATGCAAGCGCCAGTACACCTGTTGCTGGACGGTCCAGAGTTCCGGCATGGCCGACCTTCCTGACCTTCAGCAATCGTTTGACGACAGCGACCACCTCTGCCGAGGTCATTCCAGCCGGCTTGTCGATTCCAAGCCAGCCGCGCATGTCAACGAGGCGGGATTTGCCGTTCGGCAATTCAGTGGTCCGTAGATGGTTCGGCGGGTGCGAGGTCTCTCCTGATTTCCTCGCGGTCGAAGAGCAGGCGCATATCCTCCATCTGGTCGAAGAGCCGGTCATACACAAATGTCAGAGCAGGAGAGCGTTTCAGCGTGACGGTCTTGTTCAACAGCCGTCTGATGTCGGGGCTGCGAACGTTGAGAATGGCGACGGCTTCCTCGGCGTTTGCTCCGCCAAGGGGAAGCACGAACACAGTCGCTCGCCGAAGGTCCGGCGACATTCTAACCTCGCCAACCGTAATGGATGTACCTTCAAGGTCCGGCTCGTTTGGAATTCCACGTGACAGTACGTCTGCCAATGCGCGTCTGATCAGTTCTGCGACACGCAGGTGCCTGTGTGTCTGCATGGGCCCAAATCTCTCGCTCCTGGACATGGCGCACTCCTTGCCGCTTCCGAATGCCATCGGTTTCCGCTGTGCGGCGGAATCTACAAGATCAGTGCGCAGGCTCAAGATGCCGGACCGGCTGATCACGCTGTTCATTCTCTGGCCGGCGTTGCTGTCTTCTGGCAATGCCGCTTGCAGCCTGGATAAACACAGGTGCTGGTCGTAACCCCGGCCGCAGTGGTGTATTGATCTCTTGGCTACTGGCCTGAACCGGAGTGGGGTCAATAATGGAAGGCCTTTGCCTTGATCGGCACAGTGGAGCAATAATAGGACATCTTCAATTGCCGAAATGCGCCCCCATTTTCTTGACAGAACAGGATCGTCCCCGGCTTTATCAGCCGGAGACACCGGATTGATGGCAAACGCATTGACCGAACTGGATCTACTGGCCGGAATTGCAATGGACTCCGGTTCAGCCAGACGCGGGCAGGCTTTGCTTGATGGTGGCCTGCTCTGGCAAGGGCGCAAATTGCCCGTTCCAGATAAAGACCTATGGGTTCTTGCGGAGAGCCAGCCTGACTTGAGCGACCACATTCACGGGTTTGCGTGGCTGGAAGATCTGCGAGCAACGGGGAGCTCTGCCGCCATGGCGCTGGCGCGGAATTGGCTCTTCAGCTGGATCGAGGCACATGGTGGGAGCCGCAAATCGTTTCTGCCTCCCTGGACAGCAGGACGCAGGGCAATCCACTGGCTGTCCAATAGCCGCATGATCCTGTCCATGCAGGACGAAGCAAACCGGGCCAGGTTTGCAGCAATGATCGCGTCCCATGCAGACGCCTTGCGCCGGAAGCGGCAGCCTGGCGGAAATGCGCTCGGCCGTTTTGAGGCGCTGGCGGGTCTTGTGTGCGCCGAGGCGGCCACCGGCAAGCGGGCTGCCGAGCTGGCAGGACCGGCAGAGATGCTTGCAAGGGAATGCAGGTCCACTCTGTCAAATGAGGATGGCCTCGGTTCGCGCAATCCAGAAGAGCTCGTCCTTATTCTCCAGAACCTGATCCGGGCAGCAGCTGCGCTGGATTCAGCCGGCTGCATGCCTGCGGCTGATCATGTTTCGGCGATGCACGGCAGTGCGGCAACGCTGCGTAGCTTGCGCCACCGGAATGGCGCCTTGGCGCGTTTTCACGGTGGGGGCAGCCTGCCTGTTGATCTCACTGACCGGACATTGTGTCGTGCAGCCCCGGGGATGCAGGGTTCGGCGAGGGTTGCAATGGGGTTTGCGCACATGGCTGCCTCAGACACTTCGGTAATTGTGGATGTGGCTCCGCCGCCCGTCAAAGCGGCGACTGAAACTGCCCATGCAAGCACATTGGCATTCGAGGCCGTTTCCGGCGGTTGTCCGCTTGTCGTGAATTGTGGCCCGGGGTCATGGTTGGGAGCGGAAGAAGCAAGGGCGGCGCGGACAGTGAGTGCCCAGAGCACTGTCGAGATAGAAGGCGTCCCCGCATCGCGGCTGGTGCTGTCGCAAGTGTTCATGCCAACACAAGGCCGCGATATTGCCAACGCGCCGTCCAGAGTCGAGCTGTTCCAGTCTCCCGGGCAGGACGGTTTGACGGTCATAGCCAGCCACAACGGATATGTGCCATTTTTTGGACTGACTCACATGCGCAGACTGGACGTGACAAGAGATGGAGGACGCATCTGGGGGGAAGACACGATCTGGGCAAAGGACGGGCCGGACCGGTTGACGTACAACCGGTCGCTGGATGCAAGCGAGGACAACGCCCTGGTGGCTTTTGCCCGGTTCCATCTTCATCCGGACACGCGGGCACGCCCGGTCCGGAGCAGCAATAGGGTCGAATTGGAACTTCCGAATGGCGAGGTCTGGACCTGTGGCTTCGAAGGCCTGGCCAGACTCGAAATTGAGGACAGCACCTATCTGGACGAGGACATCTTCGAGGCAAGATCTGCTTCCCAGATTGTCCTTCGATCCAGAACGATCAACGGCGCAACGCAGTTCCGCTGGGAATTTGAGCGCAAAAGGGGAAGGGCATGACAACTGCATCCGGACTGGCCGGCATATGGGACTTTCTGCTGGATACAGGTTTGAACAACCGGTCATTCTGCCGGAATTGCAACTGCCCTGTCCAAGTGGCTGGACTGCGGGCAGTGCCGGCAGTTCAGGGGCACTGGTCGTGAACCTCGGGCGATCGGCAGTGAATCTGTCGGCGTCAAGCCGCAAGATCGTCAGGGCACTGGTTTCTGTCCATGACAAGACGGGACTGGAGGAACTAGCGGGCTTTCTTTCCGAACGCGGCGTTGAAATCCTGTCAACGGGTGGCACCGCAGACGCCATCAGGGCAGCGGGAATCGAAGTGCGCGACGTGTCTGATGTAACCGGACATCCCGAGCTTTTGTGCGGGCGGGTAAAGTCGTTGCACCCTGTCATTCATGGCGGAATTCTGGCGCGCAGGAATATTCCTGACGACATTGCCGAGTTGGAGAAAAGCGGCATTGGCCTCATCGACCTCGTTGTGGCCAGCCTCTATCCCTTCACGACGCGGGATCCGGCCATGGATGCCGCTGGGAGCATCGAACTCATCGACATAGGCGGTCCGGCGATGATCCGGGCAGCGGCCAAGAACCATGCTTTCACCACGGTGGTAACGGACCCATATGACTATTTGGGACTGTTCGCGGAAATGGAGGCTGGCGGCGGACAGACTTCTCCGGGTTACAGGCGGCGGATGGCGGCAAGAGCCTTCTCCCTGACGGCTGCCTATGATGCTGCAATTTCTTCCTGGCTGCGCGAACTGGACGGAGCCGAAGTCGGTCTTCCGGTCGAAGTCAACGACACAAGCAGCCGTACACTGCCCTATGGCGAGAATCCACATCAGCATGCCCGTTTCCTGGCAACAGGCGAACATCCGGCCGGGTTCGCAGCGGCGAGGCAGTTGGGCGGCAAGCCCATTGGCTACAACAACCTGCTGGACGCTGATGCGGCCGTGTCGCTGGCAGCAGAGTTCGACACCGGGAGTTGCGCCTGTGTGATTGTCAAGCATGGGTCGCCATGCGGAGCCGCCTTGGCAAGTTCGCCGGTGGATGCATTTCAGAGGGCCTGGAACAGCGATCCCGTTTCCGCTTTCGGCGGTGTGGTCGCGCTGAACCAGGCGCTGGATGCTGAAACGGCGGAACAAATCGTCTCCCGGTTTGTGGAAGTTGTAATTGTTCCGGGCGCGAGTGAAGAGGCGCTCGCTATTCTTCAGGCAAAACCCAGGCTGCGCGTGCTCTCCTGCGCATTTTCTGATTTCGGCTCTGCTGCCACCGAGTACCGTAGCGTCTGTGGCGGCATTCTTGCCCAGGATCGCGATCGGGCAAAACTTGACCGCTCTGCTTGCACTTCAGTTACGGAAAGGAAGCCGACTTCACGGAACTGGGCAGACCTTGAGTTTGCCTGGGCGGTGTCGAAGCACTGCAAGTCAAACGCGATCGCGATTGCAGGCAATTCGGCCATCACCGGAATTGGTTGCGGCCAGACAAGCAGGGTAGCTGCTGCTGCAATGGCGGCAGGCCATGTCCGGAGACACCATCCTGAAGTGAGCGATTTGGTTGCGGCATCGGACGGATTTCTGCCATTCGGTGACAGTTTGCAGGAACTGGCAATGGCAGGCGTGTCATTCGTCCTTCAACCCGGTGGATCGCGCAACGACCAGGAAGTGATTGAAACCGCCGAAACACTCGGATTGGGGATGGTGTTCACCGGGTTAAGGAGCTTCAGGCATTGAGGTTTTTGCCCGGGGTGCTGGCAGCTGTAGCGGTGTTGCTGATTGATCAGCTTTCAAAGCTGTGGGTGCTGGAAGTGCTGAACCTTTCCCAGATCGGGAGAATGGAAATACTCCCGCCGTTTCTTGTCTTCAGTCTGGCCTGGAATGAAGGGATCAACTTCGGATTGTTCGCCGGTGGCTCGGACACTTGGCGGTATTTTCTGATTGCAGCAGCATTCGGGCTGGCGGGGTACTTCGTCTACTGGTCCGGGACCAGTGGTTCAGCATTGATAGCCAGGATATCCGCTGGCATCCTAGCCGGTGGCGCAATTGGCAACGGGATTGACCGCATCCGGCTCGGAGCGGTTGTCGACTTTCTGAATATGTCGTGCTGCGGCATCTACAACCCTTACGCCTTCAACCTGGCGGATGTGGCGATCTTCGCCGGTGCGGCAGGTATGCTTGTCTTTGGTTGGCGCAAGACCAAAGCGGCACCGGAATGACGCCATGGAGCTCTGAATGGGCAGCGGCCAGGTTGGAATTGCAGGCCCCCGGCCATTCAAACCACAAGCTCCGGCAAGGTGCAGCAGCCAGGTTGCCCCACTGCGGCCTGCATTCATGAAAGTCGAACACGGCACCGGCACCGGAAGATGTCCCCCCGGGCGGTGCGCGGTTGAAAGGATGCCGCCTTTGTGATTGAAACCGCCAGAAGAAATGATTGAGGTCACAAATGCGGTCGACCAGGTTGGGCATCGCCATGGCAACTGCAATCGGGCTTGCACTGTCCGGGTGCATTTCGGGCGGCGACAGCGATTACATTCTCAAGCCGAAACCCGGTGGAACTCTGGACATTACCAACGAACTCTCGGCGGCGCCGACCCGGCCGATCGAACTGCCAGGTTCGGTTGCGAGCCTGCCGCCGCCGGGCTCAGGCCAGCGCGACCGCGCGCAACAGGACCCGGCCGCGGATGCCGTGGCAGTATTGGGTGGCAGCTCCGGGGCGCGCACCACCGGCATTCCAGAAAGCGACTTCCAGTTCGTCAGCCATGTTTCGCGGATGGGAGTGAACAGCAATATCCGGCTGGTTCTGGAAGCCGAAGACCGCGAGTTTCGCAGGGGCAGGCGGGGAAGGGTGTTGGAACGCTGGTTCAACGTCAATCTCTATCTGCAGGCCTACCAATCCATGACACTGGATCAGCAGGCCGAGCTTGAACGTTTGAGGAAGGCCAACATCCGGGTGCCCAACGCGCCGCCAACATTTTAGTAGGACGCCCGTCGGCATCAAGTTTTTGTGCACTGCTTGCAACTGGGCAAGCAGTCGTAGGAAAACGAACCGATTTGAAGACGGAGATTACTGATGACACCAAGAATGGGGTCGTTCCTGCTGACGGCAACGATTGCGGCCATCCCCGTTGCCGGGTTTGCCGAGCAGGCAATCAGCAGTTTCACGCTGGAGAATGGGCTTGAGGTGGTGGTGATAGAGGACCATCGGGCTCCAGCTGTTACGCAAATGCTATGGTACAAGGTCGGTGCCGCGGATGAGCCGCCGGGACAATCGGGGATAGCTCACTTCCTTGAGCACATGATGTTTCGCGGGACCGAGATGTATGCCGGAGGAGAGTTCCAGAAGACAGTGGAATTGCTTGGCGGCAGCGAGAACGGGTTCACCAGCCGCGACTATTCGGGGTACTTTCAAAGGGTAGCCAACGACAGGCTTGAAACCGTGATGGCGCTCGAGGCCGACAGGATGTCAAACCTCCTGCTTTCGGAAGAGGACATCGTGGTTGAAAGGCAGGTGGTGCTAGAAGAGAGGAATGAGCGAACGGATTCCAATCCCCATTCACTCTTTTCCGAACAACGGGCTGCCGCGCTTTACCTGAACCATCCATACGGCACTCCTGTAATCGGATGGCGTCACGAGATTGAGGGCCTGGGTCGTGATGAACTGCTCCAATTCTACAGGAAATACTACGCTCCCAATAACGCGACGCTCATCATCGCTGGTGATGTGCAGCCCGATCAGGTTCGGGAGTTGGCCATCAAGCACTATGGCGGAATAGCGCCCAATCCGGAACTTGAGCCTCGCAACAGGCCGCAGGAACCACCACATTTGGCCCCGAGGCGCCTGACGGCAAGCGACCCGAGGGTCGCGCAACCTTACTTGGTCCGGCAGTATCTCGCTCCGGAAAGAAACCCGGGAGATCAGGAACAGGCAGCTGCCCTCGAGATACTGGCCGAAATCCTTGGAGGAGGCGTAACGGCGGTGCTCAACAGAAAGCTGGAGATCGAGGACAAGATCGCCGTCTATGTTTCGGCCTTCTATGATGGAACTTCAGTCGACCGCACATCGTTCGGGTTCGTCGTCATGCCGGTGCCCGGTGTTTCTCTTGAGGATGCAGAGAGCGCTCTCGATGAGGCGCTTGAGGAATTCATGGAAGCTGGTGTCGATGAAGATCAGTTGGCCCGAATAAAGTCGCGGATCAGGGCGGCGTGGATATACGGACAGGACAATGTGCGTGAACAGGCGGACCGCTACGGGCGAGCGCTCACCATGGGGTTGACGGTGGATGATGTGCAGGCCTGGCCGGGCGTTCTTCAGGCGGTGACTGGTGAAGATGTAGTCACGGCTGCTGCGGACGTACTGAACATGAGGAATTCGGTTACGGGCTGGCTGACTGGCGAGGAGGCGCAATGATGCGGTTCGTCAGATCAGGACTGATAGCGGTTGCATTGAGCATCCCAGTTGCCGCTGATGCGATCGAGATTCAGGAAATCGTCACTCCGGCCGGGATCCAGGCCTGGCTGGTAGAGGATCATTCGATACCGTTCGCGGCTCTTGAAATCAGGTTCAGGGGAGGGGCGGGCATCGAAGCGGACAGCAAGCTCGGATCGACCTACCTGATGTCGGGGCTCCTGAACGAGGGTGCAGGCGACCTGGATGCGATCGCATTCCAGGAGCGTCAGGAGGAGCTTGCGGTCAAGCTTAGCTTTGACGCTTACACACAGTCCTTCGCCGTGTCGTATCAGTTCCTTACCGAGAACCGCGATGAGTCGATCGAGCTGCTCAGGCTGGCCTTGACCGAACCGCGTTTCGATGAGGAGCCGTTCGAGAGGGTTCGCGGGCAGGTCCTGTCGGTCATTGCCGACCAGGACAAGGATCCCGAGGAAATTGCATCGCTGGAACTCAGGCGACTGCAATTCGGCGACCATCCCTTTGGCCGGCGCCTGGAAGGGTCTGCCGAAACCGTTTCGGCGCTGACCACGCAGGACATGCATGACATTCATGCGCGGGGCTTGACCCGCGCCGGTGTCGTCGTCGGCGCTGCCGGGGATTTGACTGCCGAGGAACTGGCAACAGTGATCGATCGTTTGCTAGGGGATCTTCCGAGGGAGGGGCCGGAATTGCCGGAAACGCCCCAATACGCTCTTGAGCAAGGAGTCACGATCTCGGAGTTTCCCTCGCCGCAATCGGTCGTGCAATTCGCCCATGAGGGCCTGTTGCGCGCCGACCCTGATTTCCTGACGGCATATGTGCTCAACGAGATTTTTGGCGGGCGGGGGTTCAGCGCAAGGCTTAACGAGGAGGTTCGGATCAAGCGCGGCCTGACATACGGAATCGGAACGTACCTGGTCGGATACAGCGATTTCGGGCTGCTGATCGGGCAGTTCAGTACCGCAAACGAGCGTGTGACAGATGCCATCGAGGTGGTAAGAAACGAGTGGAAGCGTATGGCCGAAGAAGGCGTCACTCAACAGGAGCTTGATGACGCAAAGACATATTTGACCGGGGCCTATCCGCTGCGTTTTGATGGCAACAGCGCCATCGCCAGAATTCTTGCGGGAATGCAATTCGACTATCAGCCTGCTTCCTATGTGTTGTACAGAAACGACATGGTCAATGCGTTGACGTTGGAGGAGATCAATGCTGTTGCCCGGCGGTTGCTGAAGCCAGACGAACTGCATTTTATGGTTGTCGGCATGCCGGATAGTGTTGACGGCAGGGCTGACTACTGAGTTGAAGCTTGCGGGGGAGCCTTGATCGGCCGATTGCGCCAAATGCAGACATCGGAAGGAGGACAGGCCCGGATCCGAAGACGGGTAAAGCGGCTCGATGAAGCCGCCATCAACCGCATCGCCGCAGGCGAAGTGGTTGAGCGCCCAGCCTCGGTCGTAAAGGAACTTCTTGAGAATTCGATAGATGCGGGGGCCAGCAGGATCACCGTTTCCTGCAGCAATGGCGGCAAGTCCCTGATCCGTGTCGTGGACGATGGATGCGGCATTGCTGCCGAGGACCTTCCTCTTGCCGTTGCGCGGCACGCCACGTCCAAGTCGGACGGCGCTGATCTCATGAATATCAGCACCTTCGGCTTTCGCGGAGAGGCGCTTCCGTCAATGGGAGCAGCAGGGCGCCTGACGATCACGAGCCGAGAGACCGGCGCTCCATCGGCCCACATGATTACGGTCGATGGTGGCCGGGTTTCCGCAGTCCGGCCTGCTGCCCTGAGTGGAGGCACAGTTGTCGAACTGACGGACCTCTTTCGCTCGACACCGGCTCGGTTGAAGTTCCTGCGCTCTGATCGTGCCGAAAGCCGCGCCATTTCAGATGCGGTCAGGATACTTGCGCTCGCCGAGCCGCACATCGCATTCGAGTTGCTGGATGTCTCGCGGGATGGGAAGCAACGAAGTGTGCTGAAATTCGAGGCATGCGGGGGCTCCCGGCCCGAGGCAATTCGGGAGCGGCTTGACCTGATCGTGGGCGAGGACTTCTCTCCGAACGCCATACCGGTCGATGCAGAACGCGGCGGCACCAGCCTTCACGGTTATTGCGCGCTTCCAACCTACCATCGCGGTTCGTCCGGTCACCAATACGGGTTCGTCAATGGCCGTCCGGTGAAGGACAAGTTGTTCTTCGGAGTGCTCAAGGCTGTATACGGAGACATGATCCCCAAGGGCAGGTTCCCTGTTGCAGGACTTTTCCTTGAGTGCCCTCCCACCGAAGTCGATGTGAATGTGCATCCGACAAAGGCCGAGGTGAGGTTCAGGGACGCAGGCAACGTAAGGGGTTTGATCGTCGGCGCATTGAGGGCGGCGCTAGCACAGGAAGGGCACCGGTCGTCGTCTACCCTGTCAATGGCGATGCTCGGTGCCGGCCGGTCCGCCGGTTCGAGGCCCCTGGCAAGCCGGCAAACCCGATACACGCCCGCGGCACAAGTATCCATGCAGCCGCCTTTGGGCCAGCATGAGAGTGAGGCGGCAACTCCATTCCGGGACATGTTTGGCGAACTGCCTCCCAGTGCGGAAATTCCGCCTGAAGCCGGCCCAAGGGAATTGGATTTTCCGCTGGGTGCGGCCAGGGCGCAGTTGCATGACAACTACATCGTTGCCCAGACGGCCGAAGGAATGGTGATCGTTGACCAGCATGCCGCCCACGAGCGGCTGGTCTACGAAGACTTGAAGGCCAGGTTTGCATCTGGTGGCGTGAAGCCGCAGGCGATGCTGGTGCCCCAAGTCGTTGATCTCCCGGAACGCGATCGGACACGGATTCTTGCTCTTGCTCCCCGTCTGGAAAAACATGGCCTGTCGATCGAACCATTCGGTCCCAAGGGCGTCGCCATTACTGCGGTCCCTGCAATTCTCGACCGGTCCATTGACGGGCCGGGATTGGTCCGGGACATCCTTGACCTTGCGGACGAGGAGTTGGAAACCGATGGTGCGGATGCGCTGGAGGAAAGGGTGAATGAGGTGCTGAGCCGGATGTCATGCCATGGATCAGTTCGCGCGGGCCGGAGAATGACTGTCGAGGAAATGAATGCCCTGCTGCGCGGGATGGAAAACACGCCGGGTTCTGGGCAGTGCAATCACGGACGCCCGACATACATCTCGCTGTCGTTGGCCGATATCGAAAAGCTGTTTGGCCGCAGATGAGAACCCGCCCATCACTGGAGCGCCGCATGCGCTGGCAGGCATCGGCGAGGAACACAAGATTCTGAGGGTGCTGGCCGGAAACGCCTGGTATTGCGCTCGAGGGTCCAGGCGGAGCGGCTGCGAGAATTGAGGGTGACCATGAGGTCTTGGGCCTTGAGTAGCTGCGCTCGTCGCGTGCAATTCCTCTGATGGCATTGAGTTTCGTGGTAACGCTTGCCGGATTGCAAAATCGAGCGGCTACCTTGCCCGGTGAATGCCGGGAGAAGTAGGGGCGGTTGCCGGGGGCAGGAAGCAAATCGCTTTGGCTGCCACTGATCTCAAGCGCAGCGGCTTCATGATCCGGCAACGCAATCTCTTGTTTGCGGCTGACTTCTCGGCAATGATCCCAGATCATTGAAGGTGGCGCAGAATGAACTCGCCATGTATGCCGCACCAGCCTTAGTAGCATGCGAGATTTGGACAGAGTTGCCGGATGATAGAGAGTTCCAAACCAGAAAATCGTTTCTGCCATGCGGGATGAAATGACATCCGAATTGCCGGCTGCGAACACCTCCGACGAGGTCAAAATCCGTGGCTACTTCATCAACGTTTCCCGAATGTCGCGGCGGCGGGTGTTCATGCAGGAACAGATCGAAGTCGCCGGGCTCGGGGAGGCAATTCACCGTTGGAAGGCAGTGGATGCCGCAGATCCAAATGATCTGGCCGCAGCATCGTACACGCCGGGGCATTGGCGTTCACCGAAGTGGGAACTGACGCCGACTGAAATCGCGATATTTGAGAGTCATCGCAACATCTGGAAGCACATGATCGAACTTGGCATGCCGTTCGTTCTGGTGCTGGAAGATGACATGTTTCTGGCCCGCGAGTTCCGGTCCAGTCTGCTAGGCATCTTGTCTGCATCCGTGGAATTTGACGTCATCAAACTCGACAGGGTTCCAAGGGCTCGACGATTTGGTCCCAGCCTTCCTCTCAAATCAGGTTCGGGAACGACGATGCCAGGCTGTGAACTCCGCCCGATGCTTCAGAACATCAACAGTGCCGGGGGGTATCTGGTGTCAACCACAGGAGCTCGAAAACTGGTCGAGTGGTCCACCCCGTATTGGGATGGGGTAGATGATTTCCTGTTTCGTCCTCGGCCAGGATACCGGTTGTTGCAGTGTTTCCCGGCCATCTGTGCGCAATGCCTGACTACCAAGTCTGTAAACACCAGCCAGGATCGTTATGCAGAATTGCTGCATGGCGAACTGCCGGTTGGAGAATCCAAGCAGGTAAGGAACAAGGGGCCAATACCCTATCGCATGATGCGGGAGTCCCAGCGTGGCCTCAGGAGACTCTGGAGAAGGATCAGGCATGATCCCAATCTTCAGAAGAGCGGCGGGTTAATCTGCGAAGTGCCATTGACCTCGGATCTTGAGGACATTCGGCGCACGCATGATCGGGACTGATGGCTTCAGATCTTGCCAGACTGACATGGCGTGACTTCCGTTCAGGTAGTGAAGGATGTCAGAACAGGCGACGTTCTGTTGTAGTCGATCCAAAACTTGGCAGCGGCCGTGATCTGACGGAAGTGGGATGAGATGACTCCTGGCCGACTTCCACTGGTAGTGGTTCCCAACTTTCACCGGCGCTTTACAGGTGTGTCTGCAACCATCAGGTCACTGGTGCCGGTTCAACGGCGTTTACTGGAAGTTGGCGTTGTTGATGCAGGCAAGCTGGAACTTGACGGTGAGTGGTCGTTCCTCAATGTCGCAATCGGCGGATTTCGGCAGCCTGCGAGTGGATCGTTCCGGGTGTGGCATGCGCGACGGCACCTTGAGATGCTGGCTGGACTGCTGCTTCGCGATGTACTGCGGCAACGCTGGAGACTGGTCTTTACGACTGCGTCAGGCCGAAACCCTGGCTGGTTGACGAGGCTGCTGATCAGCCGGGTGGATGCTGTGGTTGCCGCGTCGCGTCTGGCTGCCGAACAACGTGCCCCGAATGCTTTGGTCATTCACCATGGGGTCGATTGCGATCTCTTCTGTCCTATTGAAGAAAGCAGCGGGAAGGGTCCGGAACGCATGTATCCCGGCAAACGCCTGATCGGTTATCTGGGCCGGATCCGGCCGGAAAAGGGGACAGACACTTTTGTGGATGCCATGATCCGGGTTCTGCCCCGCTACCCCGATTGTATCGCAGTTCTCGCGGGTTCCTGCCGTCCTGAACACCGGAAGTTCAAGTCGATGATGGAGTCACGAATTCAAGCTGCAAACCTCGAGGACCGGATCATTTTCATGGGCCATAAAGAGCGCCATGGCCTGGTGGAACTTTACCAACAGCTGGAGTTGCTTGTGGCTCCATCAAGGCATGAAGGCTTCGGGCTGGCCCCTTTGGAGGCGATGGCTTGCGGAACGCCGGTAATCGTCACCAGAACCGGTGCCTGGCCCGAATTGATCGACGAAGAAGTTGGAGCATTCATTGAGGCCGGCGACTGCAAGTCACTTGAGGAACAGGTTGAGCGCATGCTGTCTGATCCTGCCCGGACCCGGGAAATGGGACGCACCGCCCGAAGGAGGGCAGTTGACAGGCATTCCGTGGCAGTCGAGGCTGAAGCGCTCGTGGCGCTCTATAAGCGCCTGATTGGTGCAGAACTCGCCCGGCAGGAAAGTTCGGGAATCTGACAGAGCCAACCGGTCAATAATTGTGTGCTGTTCCGCAGCGGAATTGCCTCAATGCGCGCTGCCCTGGCTGGAGTTGAGCCCGAGCACATCGGTCATGTCGTATTCTCCAAACGGTTTGTCCTGTCCCCATATCGCCGCCTGGATTGCACCGCGAGCATAGATCTTCCTGTCGGTGGCGATATGGCGCAGAATGATCCGCTCACCGTCGGCTGCGAAAATAACGTCGTGTTCTCCAACCACATCTCCGCCTCGCACTGCAGCATAGCCGATTGATCCCCTGGTTCGCGGGCCCGAATTGCCGACATGAAAGCCAGGCACAGCGTTGGGTACTGCTTTTCCGCGGCCAGACATGGCTGCCTGGCCGAGCATCAAGGCCGTACCTGACGGGGAGTCGACCTTGTAGCGGTGGTGGGACTCGAGCACCTCGATGTCGAAGTCCTCATTCAGTGCGGCGGCGACTCTTTCTGTAAGGCCTGCAAGCAGGTTGATGCCAAGGCTCATGTTACCGGCCCTGACAATCACGGCTTCCCGCGCGGCAGTGGCAAGTTCGTCAAGGTGGTTACTGGTCAGTCCGGTTGTTCCGATGACATGGACACTCCCGTGCTCTCGAGCGGCTGCAGAATTCGCGATGGTTGCGTCTGGAGTCGTGAAATCGATTATCGCGTCGGTACTGCTGAAAGCCTTCGACGGTTCGGACTGGATGATGACCTCCGGCCCGGATGCAGGGACGCATTGATTGACCGGCTTTCCGAGCCATGGGTGTCCTGGCATCTCGGTCGCACCGGTCAACAGAATGTCATCACGCTCCTCAATGAAGGCGGCCAGCGTACCGCCCATCCGTCCGGAGATCCCGGTAATTCCAATTCGCAACCTCTCCATCGAGCTTCTCCGAATTTGCCGCCTGCTGTTCGTCCATGCAGGCCTGCGCGAGACCCTATCCCGGCAATTGCATTCGGGCAAACCGGACAATCTACCGACCGCAGTGGATTGGAAGGTCTCCTATTGCACTATCGGAAGATGCTGCCGAAACCTTGCCATGATGCACCATTGCGGCGCAGGCGGCTGCTCTTTCGGTCAGGTGGCCCGGCATGACAGCAACTGCGCGTCTTGTTTCAAGTTACTGGCCGGGTGGTTACTGAACCGGAACCGGTTCAGTGCAGGTTGATTGACGGGCCATCGGTCATTGGCTCCATGGCCCGTCACTGTTGCCGCGTTGGCGGCGAGCCCGGGATGGGCCGCCGCCTGGTAGTGGTTCAGTTGGAGTGCCGCCGGGAGGATTGCTCCTTGCCTGTCTTCTGATCAACCATCTTCATCGAGAGCCGGACCTTGCCCCGGTCGTCGAAACCGACCAGCTTGACCTTGACCTCCTGGCCCTCCTTGAGGACGTCAGACGGGTGATTGACCCGCGTGTTGTTGATCTGGCTGACATGGACCAGTCCGTCCCGCTTGCCGAAGAAATTGACGAACGCTCCGAAGTCCATGAGCTTGACAACCTTGCCTGTATAGATGGCGCCAACTTCCGGCTCGGCAACGATTTCCTGGATCATCTGGTAGGCAGCGTTGATCGACTCCTCGTTGGAAGACGCAATCTTGACGGTGCCGTCATCGTTCACATCGACCTTGGCTCCAGAGGTGTCGACGATTTCGCGGATGACCTTGCCGCCGCTGCCGATGATGTCCCTGATCTTGTCAACGGGAACGGTCAGCGACTTGATGCGCGGGGCGTGAGCGGAAAACTCGCCCGTCTCTGACAGCGCCTTGGACATTTCGCCGAGAATATGCAGACGCCCTTCCCTGGCCTGGGCAAGCGCTTTCTCCATGATCTCGGCAGTGATCCCGGCGACTTTTATGTCCATCTGCAGGGACGTGATGCCGTTTTCGGTCCCGGCGACCTTGAAATCCATGTCGCCAAGGTGGTCCTCATCGCCCAGAATGTCGGTCAATACGGCAAATTGCCCTTCGTCATCGAGGATCAACCCCATGGCGACGCCTGCTACGGGTGACCGAAGCGGCACACCTGCATCCATCATGGCAAGGGAGGAGCCGCATACGGTCGCCATCGAAGAGGAACCGTTGGACTCGGTGATCTCAGAGACCACGCGGATTGTGTAAGGGAACTCGGCCGGGTTGGGGAGGACTGCCTGAAGCGCCCGCCAAGCCAGCTTGCCATGCCCTATTTCCCTGCGTCCTGGAGGGCCCATGCGGCCTGTTTCGCCAACGGAGTAAGGCGGGAAGTTGTAGTGGAGCAGGAAATTGGCGCGGAAGTTCCCATGCAAGGCGTCAACGATCTGTTCGTCCTCGCCAGTGCCGAGGGTGGTTACGACCATTGCCTGGGTTTCGCCCCTGGTGAAGAGCGAAGAACCGTGAGTCCTCGGTAGGAACCCGACTTCGGCTTCGATGTCCCGTACCTGCTCAAGAGACCTGCCATCGATCCGCCGTCCGTTTGCCAGGATGTCGCTCCGGAGGATTTCGGATTCCAGCTTCTTGATGGCGTAGGATACTCCAGATTGGTTGGGTTCATCACCAAGCGCATCCCTGATTTCGTTCCTGACTGCTGAAACCGCCAAGTGGCGCTCCTGCTTGTCGGAGATCGAAAACGCCTTGCGCATTTCCTCCTCGCCGCTGGCGCGCACGGCCTGAACGGCTTCCGAATGATCGGCCGGCTCAAAGTCGAACGGCTCCTTTGCGACCGCCTCGGCGAGCTGGATGATGAGATCAATCACGGGCTGCATCTGGTCATGGCCGAACTGGACAGCGCCGAGCATTTCCGCCTCGGTCAGTTCATAGGCCTCGGATTCAACCATCATGACCGCCTGGCGGGTGCCGGCGACAACGAGGTCCAGCCGCTGGTCAGGGCTGACACAGAGGTCGTGCATTTCCGAGACCCTCGGATTGAGCACGTATTCTCCATTGGTGAAACCGACTCTTGCTGCTCCGATCGGACCGCGGAATGGCACTCCCGATATCGTCAGTGCAGCCGATGCCGCGATCATGGCAACGATATCCGGGTCGTTATCCAGGTCGTGGGACAGGACAGTGCATATGACGTTGACCTCATGCTTGAATCCATCGACGAACAGCGGACGGATGGGCCTGTCGATGAGCCGCGAAGTCAGCGTTTCCTTTTCTGAAGGGCGGGCCTCTCTCTTGAAAAATCCACCCGGGATCTTGCCGGACGAATAATAGCGCTCCTGATAGTGAACGGTCAGCGGGAAGAAGTCGAGTTCGGCCTTTGGCGACTTGTCAAACGTGACCGCTGCCATGACGCATGTCTCATCAAGCGTGGCGATGACGCAGCCATCGGCCTGCCTTGCGACCTTCCCGGTTTCCAGCGTCAGCTTGCGCCCGCCCCATTCGATTTCCCTTGTTACACTTTTGAACATTTCATTTTCCTTCTTGGCCAATTCTTCTCTCGTGTTTTGGCCTGTTTTCTTGCCTGTTCCAGAATCCGGACAGCAGGCATCATTGCCTGCCCCGTCTGGAATCATTCGTGCCGAAGAACCCGGCCAAACCTCTTGCTGAAGCCGGCGAGGCGCTTGTTTCGGCGATTGTTGCTGGAGAACCGTGGCCAACCGGCCATAGCGGTTTCAGGAACTCTATCTGCGGAGGCCCAGTCTCTGGATCAAATCCCGGTACCGGCCTTCATCCTTTGCCTTGACATAGTCGAGGAGTTTCCGCCGTCTTGAGATCAGCCTGTAGAGCCCCCGTCTCGAGTGCTCATCCTTCTTGTGAGTCTTGAAGTGCTCGGTGAGCGTTGAAATCCTGCTGGACAGGATGGCCACCTGAACTTCCGGGGATCCAGTGTCCCCATCACCTTTGGCAAATTCCTTGACGAGCTCTGCTTTTCGTTCCGCAGTAATCGACATCTGGTCTCTCCTTCTTCCCATTCCCTCCGCCAGCCGGGATGTCGTCCAGCCCGCATTGAACCGCCGAATGATTCGGCTGCGCCGTAATGAATCCTCTTGCATGGAATGTCAAAGCAATTTGGCGCTGGGGTGCTGCCTACGGTTCCGCATTGCCGGGCAGCTTGACGGTGGCGTTGGCGCAAATGCCTCCGGACAAGATACCGGGCCGGTTACATTCGGAGCGGGATTGCACTAATGGGCGTGGTTGGAACAGTTGCAGCAGCCGGAGCGGCAAGCATGAGCGAGCGGATCAGTTTCGTCCTGGATGGACAGGAAGTCGACGCGCACGAAGGCGAGACTATCTGGCAAGTGTCGACCAGGCTGGGCGGAAACATTCCCCACCTTTGCCATTCGCCGGAGCCCGGCTACCGGCCCGATGGAAACTGTCGCGCCTGTATGGTCGAGATCGAAGGTGAGCGCACGCTGGCGGCATCCTGCATCAGGAAACCGGCCAACGGCATGGTGGTCAAGTCGGAGACGGAGCGAGCCAGCAATGCGCGCCGGATGATTGTGGAACTCCTGATGTCGGATCAACCCGAGCGGGCGGAGGCCCGCGACCGGTCTTCGCATCTGTGGCAGACAGCCGATGCGCTCGGCATTAAGGGCGGCAGGTTTCCGCAGATTGAATCCGGAAGAGTTCCATTACTGGACGGTTCGCATCCGGCAATGAGAGTCAATCTCGACGCGTGCATACACTGCGGATTGTGTGTCCGGGCCTGCCGGGAAGTCCAGGTCAATGACGTAATTGGCATGGCCGGCCGGGGGCATGACGCCAGGATTGTTTTTGATTTCGCTGATCCGATGGGGCAGTCGACCTGCGTTGCGTGTGGTGAATGCGTGCAGGCCTGCCCGACGGGGGCATTGATGCCGTCGACGGTTCTTGACGAGCACGAGCGCGGCGACAGTTCCGACATCGACTACGAGGTCAGAAGTGTCTGCCCATTCTGTGGTGTTGGCTGCCAGGTTTCGCTGAAAGTCAAGGACTGCCAGATCAAGTATGTTGACGGGGCCAACGGGCCCTCAAACGAGCAGCGCCTCTGTGTCAAGGGCCGGTTCGGCTACGACTATATTTCCCACCCCCACCGCCTGAGGCAGCCGATGATCCGTCGGCCGGATGCGCCGCCCAAATCCCTTGATGTCGACCCCGAATATCCATGGAAACATTTCAGGTTGGCTACATGGGAAGAGGCGCTTGATTTTGCTGCCGCGGGGTTTAGCCGGCTGGACAAGGAACACGGAGGTGAAGCTGTCGCCGGGTTTGGTTCGGCGAAATGCACGAACGAGGAGGCCTATCTCTTTCAGAAGCTGATCCGGCAGCGGTTTGGCCACAACCATGTTGATCACTGCACGCGTCTTTGTCACGCGTCATCGGTTTCCGCACTGATGGAGAATATCGGTTCCGGAGCTGTTACGGCAACGTTCAATGAGATCGAGAATGCCGATCTGGCGATTGTCATTGGCGCCAATCCGGTCGAGAACCATCCGGTTGCCGCAACCTACTTCAAGCAATTCGCAAAACGCGGCGGCAACCTGATTGTCATGGACCCCCGTGGCACCCAGCTCTCCAGGCACGCCAACCGCATGCTGCAGTTCAGGCCGGGAACCGACGTATCCATGTTGAACGCGATCATGCACACGATCGTCAAGGAAGAGCTGTACGACCAGCAGTATATTGCCGGGTTTACCGAGAATTGGGAGGCCGAGAAGAGGCATCTGATGGATTTCCCGCCCGAGAAGATGGCGGGAATATGCGGGATCGATGCCGAGACGCTCAAGGCCGTTGCCCGGGACTTTGCGACATCAAAAGCTGCGATGATCTTCTGGGGCATGGGCATCTCGCAGCACATTCACGGCACTGACAATTCGCGGTGCCTGATTTCGCTGGCGCTGATGTGTGGCCAGGTCGGGCGGCCAGGGACCGGGCTTCATCCGCTCAGAGGCCAGAACAACGTTCAGGGGGCGTCGGATGCCGGACTGATCCCAATGTATCTTCCGGACTATCAGAACGTCAGAGACGACGCGATCCGTGAGAATTTCGCCGGAGTCTGGGGGTCGGAGATGTTCTCGGCCGAACCGGGTTTGACTGTGACCGAGATCATTACCGCGATCCATGAGGGTTCGATCCGAGGCATGTATATCCTCGGAGAAAACCCGGCCATGTCGGATCCGGACGTCGTGCACGCGCGGCATGCGCTGGAGAAGCTTGAACACCTCGTGGTTCAGGACATCTTTCTAACCGAAACTGCAAACTATGCAGACGTGTTACTTCCCGCATCCGCATTTGCGGAAAAGACAGGAACAGTCACGAACACCAACCGGCAAGTGCAGATGGGACGGCCCGCGGTACTTCCGCCCCATGATGTCCGCGAGGATTGGTGGATTACGGTGGAACTGGCCAAGCGGCTGGGACTGCCCTGGAACTACAAGCACCCCTCCGAGGTTTTCGCCGAAATGAAACTGACGATGCAGTCACTCGACAACATTTCCTGGGAGAGACTCGAGGCCGAGCATTCGGTCACCTACCCGAGCCTGGCGCCGGATGATCCGGGCCAGCCTGTGATGTTTGGCGACGGGTTCCCGAGGCCGGGTGGACGGGGCCGCTTCACGCCGGCCAATATCGTTGCGCCCGCAGAGTCCCCCGATGACGAGTATCCCATGATCCTCATTACCGGCAGGCAGTTGGAGCACTGGCATACTGGCTCAATGACCAGGCGCTCCCAGGTCCTTGACAGCATCGAGCCCGAGGCAGTCTGCTCACTGCATCCGAGAACCCTCTCCCGGCTTGGGGTCGCTCCAGGCGAGCATGTCACCCTGGAGACCAGGCGTGGATCAATCTCGGTCGCGGCCAGGGCCGACAGGCATGTCTCCGAGAACACGGTTTTCATCCCGTTTGCGTTTGTTGAGGCGGCAGCCAATGTGCTGACCAATCCGGCCGTTGATCCGTATGGCAAGATCCCGGAATTCAAGTTTGCTGCTGTCCGGGTCGAGAAGGCGGCAGTTGCTATTGCAGCAGAGTAACCGCAGCCTTACGCCTGCGGAACGGAACAACACCTGATTGCCTTTCGAGGTTGGCCGGAGGCCCTTGGGCATATGCCTGCATGGCCGCAGTTGGGGTGAATTATGGCAGCAGGGTTGAGGTCAATCTGCTTCGAAGCGGACGATCAGGCAGCGCTCGAAGAGTTGGAACGCATTTGGGAAACACAGAATGGCACGCCTGAAGGCGGCCGTCTTGATGGGCTTGCAACTCTGATCGACCACTTTGAGGCCAAGCGCCAGCCGATTGATCTGCCGGATCCGGCTGCTGCTATCCGGTTCCGTATGGAGCAGCAGGGCCAACCCGCAAGGACCTCGAACCAATGACCGGTGCCCCTGCAGGATTGTTCATTAACGGGAGAATTGGTTCACTCTTGCCAAGTGCACCCTTTCGAACAAGCCAGGACGCAGTTGGCGTATTTTGTTCCCGGACAACTCATCCCGAGTGGGCCGGCTGCAACCGGCGGATCTTTGGCTGGGAGGCGTCTGGAGTTCATTTGCCAGTTGGCAAGACACAAAAAAGGACGCCGGTTCAAAGGAGATACGAACGTGAACATTGGTTTTGCCCCCGAAGAGATCGCAATTTTCTGCCGCAAATGGCAGGTTGATCAATTGGCGCTGTTCGGATCCGTTCTTGACGAGTCCTTTGGTCCAGAGAGCGATATCGATGTTCTGGTCACTCTCAGTGAGAACGCGCGGCACAATCTACTGGACTTTGAAGAAATGGAGAGTGAGTTGAGCGGCATATTCGGCCGCAAAGTTGACTTGGTGAGCCGTCGAGGATTGGAAACAAGTCGAAACGAAACGCGGCGTAACCAGATCCTGTCCTCGGCCCAGGTCATCTATGAATCCTTTTCCGTAGAAGGTCGACGATATGAATCCTTCGGCGAGGAATATTGAATCTCGTCCAAGAGGCAGGTCGCAGGAACCTGCCTGAGCGGGCTGGAGTTTCCGGAAGCCGCCATTCGCCGATTGGCAGTCATCGGCAAAGCCGGATGCTCCGACTCCTGCAATCAGGTTTGGATTGCGCAATTGGCAGCGATTGGCTCCCGGTTTCCATTGGGTGCCGCTATGGCGGGTATGATGACGAATGTACACCCTTGAGAGCGGCAAGAGAGGCGGGAACCATCAGACAGGCGGTATTGCCATCCCGGCCCCATAGGCCGGTGCATCTTTCAAGTACCCGTTTTCATCGGTGCCGGAGTAATCTACAATCGGAGCGTTGGTGCCGCCCATGACGACTGTCTTGCGGCCCTGGATTGGCCTGGAGGCGGAGACCGGCAGCATGCCATGCTGAACTCACCATCAAATGCACGGGAAGACACGATCCCGCAATTGCTGCTGCGCAACGCGGGCCGTATCGGCGACAAGCCTGCAAATCGCGAAAAGGAGTTCGGGATTTGGCAAAGCTGGACCTGGTCGCAGGTCGCGGCGGAAACCCGTGAACTCGCACTTGGACTTCTCGAACTTGGCATCGCCGAGGCAGACCATGTTGCCGTCATCGGGCGCAATCGCCCACGGCTTTACTGGTCAATGGTCGCAGTACAAATGGCGGGAGGAGTGCCTGTCCCGATCTACCAGGACGCTGTTGCCGGAGAGATGGAATATGTGCTCGCGCACTCCGAGGCACGCTTCGTGGTGGCAGGGGATCAGGAACAGGTCGACAAGGTCATCGAAATCCAGGAGCGTTTGCCGGTTCTCGAGCGGATTATCTATCTTGATCCGCGCGGCCTGCGGAAATACGACCACAGCCGGCTCCATTCGTTCGAGGAATTGCAGTCCAAGGGGCAGGAGGCCAGCGCCGATACCCAGAGCGAACTTGAGCGCCGCACCAGTGGACTGACCGGTGAGTCCACATGCGTGATGCTCTACACCTCCGGCACCACAGGCAATCCCAAGGGGGTTGTACTATCGCATTCCAATATCGTTTCCGCCGCAAAGTCGTCGTCGGAGTTTGAGCAACTCGGCGCCGATGAGTCGGTTCTCGCGTATTTGCCGATGGCATGGGTTGGTGATTTCATTTTCTCGGTCGGTCAGGCCTACTGGTCCGGCTTTTGCGTGAACTGTCCGGAATCGCCCGAAACCATGATGTCAGACCTGCGCGAAATCGGACCCACCTACTATTTCGCTCCTCCGAGGATTTTCGAGTCCCTGCTGACTTCGGTCATGGTCCGCATGGCGGATGCGGGTCCGTTGAAGAAGCGGATGTTCGACCATTTCATGGATCATGCGAGAAAAGTGGGAACGGACCTCATGTCCGGTGGCTCCGTATCCATGGCTGACAGGCTGAAATACCGGCTGGGAGACCTGCTCGTATACGGTCCCTTGCGGAACACGCTGGGCTTCAGCCGGATCAGGGTCGGCTATACAGCCGGGGAGGCTATTGGCCCGGAAATCTTCGACTTCTACCGCTCCATTGGTGTCAACCTGAAACAACTCTACGGGCAAACCGAGGCGTCGGTCTTCATCACCCAGCAACCCGACGGCGAGGTACGGGCCGATACCGTCGGCGTGCCAAGCCCCGGGGTCGAGGTCAGGATCGACGACAATGGCGAAGTTCTCTTCAGGTCGCCGGGGACTTTCGTCGAATACTACCGGAACCCGGAAGCAACCGCTTCGACCAAGGATGAAGAGGGTTGGGTTTCGACCGGCGATGCCGGTTTCTTCGAGGCCGGGACCGGCCATCTCAAGATTATCGACCGGGCCAAGGATGTCGGCAAGATGAAGGATGGCAGCCTGTTTGCCCCGAAATATGTCGAGAACAAGCTCAAATTCTACGCAAACATACTCGAGGCAGTGGTGTTCGGCGCCGGGCGGAACCGGTGCGTTGCGTTCATCAATATCGACCTCACGGCGGTTGGCAATTGGGCCGAACGCAACAGCATTGCCTATTCCTCCTATCAGGAGCTTGCGGCCCATCCCAAGGTCCGCGAGATGATCATGGAGCACGTAGGTGAAGTCAATTCCGGCCTCGCACAGGATGAAATGCTCTCGGGTTGCCAGATCAGCCGTTTCGTCATCCTTCACAAGGAACTTGATGCCGATGATGGCGAACTGACCCGGACCAGAAAGGTCCGGCGGCGGATCATCGAGGACAAATACGGCGACTTGGTCGAGGCACTCTATGGAGATGGCGGAGAGGTCTACACGGAGACCGAAGTCACGTACGAGGATGGTCGCAAAGGCGTAATTTCCGCCAACCTGAAGATATGCGACGTGGCAACCACGGCGCCACCAGCAAAGAAGGCTGCATGATGCAGGGTAGTCTGCGATGACCGGCGAAGCGGCACATGATCTGCAGCCTGGCACCAGCGGCAGCGCTGGCGCGCTCATGGATATCAGAGACGTGTCGTTGCGGTTTGGTGGTGTTCAGGCGCTGACAGGGGTCTCCTTCGATATACGCGAGGGTGAGATACGGGCGATCATCGGACCAAATGGTGCCGGCAAGTCATCAATGCTCAATGTCATCAACGGGTTCTATCACCCTCAGGAAGGGGAGGTGTGGTTCCAGGGGCAAAAGCGGCCGCAGATGAGCCCGCACCGGATTGCGAGGCAAGGCATCGCAAGGACATTCCAGAACATTGCCCTGTTCAAGCGGATGTCGACGCTCGACAACATCATGACCGGCCGCATCACGCTGATGAAACCGGGCCTGATCAGCCACGCAGTCTGGTGGGGCTGGGCCGAGAAGGAGGAGAACCAGCACCGGGAGCGGGTTGAACAGATCATCGATTTCCTCGAAATCCAGTCGATCCGGAAGACTCCAGTTGGCCGGCTGCCCTACGGGCTGCAAAAGCGCGTCGAACTTGGCAGGGCTCTGGCCGCAGAGCCCCGCATGCTTTTGCTGGATGAACCCATGGCCGGCATGAATGTCGAGGAAAAGGAGGACATGAGCCGCTTCATACTCGACGTCAATGACGAGTTCGGAACCACCATCGTTCTCATCGAGCATGACATGGGCGTTGTCATGGACCTGTCGGACCGTGTTGTAGTCATGGATTATGGCCGGAAGATTGCCGACGGTACTCCGGATGAAGTCCGGAACAACCAGGACGTCATCGACGCCTATCTCGGCGTGCCGCACTGAAGGGAGAAATCGGGTGCTGCAACAGTTTCTCTATGCATTGGAAGTCTCCCTCAACGGACTCATGACAGGTGTCATGTACTCGTTGGTGGCGCTTGGTTTCGTGCTGATCTTCAAGGCCTCCGGGGTCTTCAATTACGCCCAGGGTGTCATGGCACTGTTCGCAGCGCTGACCCTGGTCGGGTTTCAGACCGGACAGGTACCATTCGCCCACCTCATCAACGCCGTCTTCGGGACAAGCGTTCATCATTTCGGCTGGCACCTGCCTGTCATCCTGGCAATCTTGCTTGCGCTTCTCATGATGGTGCTGATGGCCATCGTCATCGAGAAACTTGTTCTTAAGCACCTGGTGAATCAGGAACCGATCATTCTCTTCATGGCAACGATTGGGCTTGCCTATTTCCTCGAGGGCTTCGGTGACCTGATGTGGGGATCGGAAATCAAGGTGCTTGACGTCGGCCTGCCTCAGGGCATTTCAGACACAATCGAAGGCGCTACCTATGACGCCCTCGGATACGGGTTCTTCATTGATCGGCTGGATATTGTCGCCGCCATCGTCGCTGCGATCCTGGTGGTCTCCCTTTCGGTGTTCTCGCAGTATTCGCGTATCGGCCGTGCATTGCGGGCAGTCGCAGACGATCACCAGGCGGCGCTGTCAGTCGGGATTTCGCTTCGCTACATCTGGGTGGTGGTCTGGTCGATCGCCGGTTTCGTAGCGCTGATCGCAGGCATCATGTGGGGCGCCAAGTCGGGTGTTCAGTTCTCCCTTTCGCTGATCGCGCTGAAGGCGCTGCCGGTGCTGATCCTTGGCGGGTTCACCTCGATACCCGGGGCCATCGTCGGGGGGCTTATCATCGGGGTTGGCGAGAAGCTGTTCGATTTCCTTATCGGACCGATGATCGGCGGCGCCACGGAGAACTGGTTTGCCTATGTGCTGGCGCTGGTATTCCTGGTCTTCCGGCCACAGGGCCTTTTCGGCGAACGAATAATCGAGAGGGTGTAGACGGTGTTCTATCGCGAGGCAGGCGAATTCAGGACGTCCTACAGCGACGACGCGCAGACGTTTCCGATCGCGTTCGACCGTTACCGGTACTACCTGGTGATTGCCGCCGCATTCGGTGTCATCCCGTTCCTGATCAATGACTATTGGGCAAACGCAATACTGATCCCATTCCTCGTGTGGTCCATAGCGGCGTTGGGACTGAACATCCTGACCGGGTATTGCGGGCAGGTCTCACTGGGGACCGGGGGTTTCATGGCTGTCGGCGCCTATGCCTGCTACAAGCTCATGACCGGTTTCCCGGATCTGAACATAGTCTTCTGCATTCTATTGGCCGGGCTGGTGACGGCGCTCGTTGGGATGATTTTCGGACTGCCGTCGCTGAGGATCAAGGGTTTCTACCTTGCGGTTGCGACCCTTGCCGCCCAGTTCTTCCTGGTATGGCTCTTCAACAAGGTGCCGTGGTTCTACAACTATTCGGCCTCGGGACAGATCAACGCCCCGGAGCGCACCATTCTGGGCATCGCCATAACCGGTCCGAATGCCGACTCGACCGTGCGCTACCTCTTTTGCCTGGCCTTTGTATTTGTGTTCGCCTGGGTTGCGCGAAACCTGACACGGGGCAGCATCGGACGGAGCTGGATGGCAATCCGCGACATGGACATAGCGGCGCAGATCATCGGTGTGAATCCGCTCAAGGCAAAGGTATCTGCCTTCGGTGTGTCATCATTCTTCATCGGCGTAGCAGGCGCATTGTTTTTTGCCGTCTATCTCGGCGCGGTCGAAGTGACGGAGGCCTTCAACATCAACCAGTCCTTCCTGGTGCTGTTCATGATCATAATCGGCGGCCTTGGGTCGATATTCGGCTCCTTTGCCGGTGCTGCATTCCTTGTGCTGATGCCCGTTCTGCTCAAGAACATCATGGCCGACTGGTTCGGTTGGGACACCGCCATCGCCACGCATTTCGAGTTCATCATCATCGGCGGCCTGATAGTGTTCTTCCTGATCGTCGAACCGCACGGGATTTCGCAGCTCTGGCGCATCGTGAAGGAAAAGCTCAGGCTGTGGCCATTTCCTCACAGCCACTAGCCATCCGGTGCAATTCGGTCTAGTTTCCCGCACATGAACATCAAAGGGGGATTTCCAATGAATCTCAGGATCGCGGCAATCGCAACTGCGATTTTTTCGATGGCGGCACCGGTTGCGTATGCAGACCTTGTGCTGCCTTGGCTCAGCTACAGGACCGGCCCGTATTCGCCGGGTGGCATTCCGGTGGCGGATGGATTTACCGACTATCTGACACTTCTCAACGAACGCGATGGCGGTGTTGGCGGCGTGCCCTTGAGGATCGTGGAGTGCGAGACCGGTTACAACACCCAGAAGGGCGTCGAGTGCTACGAAGCGACCAAGGGTGAAGGATCGCTGGTCTACTCGCCACTCTCAACCGGCATCACTTACCAGTTGATTCCGAAGGCGACAGCAGATGGCATCCCGCTTCACACCATGGGGTACGGGCGGACAGCCGCAGCTGACGGCACGGTCTTCAGCCATGTGTTCAACTTCCCGGCCCATTACTGGGATGGAGCCTCGATCGCAGTCAAGCACCTGCTGGCGCTCAATGATGGCGATCTTTCCGGCAAGAAGATCGGACTGGTCTACCACAATTCGGCCTACGGAAAGGAACCGATCCGCACGCTTCAGGAGCTTTCTGCCAAGCATGGCTACGAGTTGATGCTGGTTCCGGTCGATCATCCGGGCCAGGAACAAAAGTCGCAGTGGCTGGAAATCCGGCGTGAACAGCCGGACTATCTGCTGATGTGGGGCTGGGGCGTGATGAACGCTGTTGCCATACAGGAAGCAGCCAACATCCGTTTCCCGATGGAGAACTTCATCGGCATCTGGTGGTCCGGCTCGGAGAACGATGTGTTGCCGGTCGGTGAAAGGGCGGACGGTTATAAGGCGCTGGCTCTTCACGCCGTTGGAACGGACTTCCCGTTGTTTGACGACCTGCAGCAATATGTCATCGATGCCGGTCTGGCGGCGGGTGCCGGCGACCAGGTTGGAACGGTTCTCTACATCCGGGGCATGTATGGAGCGCTGCTGGTCACTGAAGCGATCAGGACTGCTCAGGAAATCCACGGTGTTGCCGACATAACGCCGGCGATGATGCGGGATGGCCTTGAGGCGCTCGAGATCACCGAAGAGAAGATGGCCGCGCTTGGCCTGCCGAACTTTGGCCCGTCCTTTGCCGTCTCATGCGAGAACCATGGTGGTCCGGGTATTGCCATGGTGCAGCAGTGGAACGCCATGACGCAGGAGTGGAGCATCATCAGCGATATGATCCAGTCCGACAAGGAAGTCATCGACATGCTGATCGATGAGGATGCGTCGCAATACGCCGAAGAGAACAGTATCGAACGGCGCATGTGCTGACCTGAAACAGTTTCCTCCCGGCCCGTTCAGCGGGCCGGGAGGCTACCACAGAGTTCATTTCCCGCCCGGACAAGATCATGCCGGAAAACGCCAGTCAGACTCTCCTCAATGTCAACAACATTGAGGTGATCTACAATCATGTGATCCTTGTCCTCAAGGGTGTCAGCCTAGTGGTCCCCAAGGGTGGGGTCGTAGCCCTTCTCGGCGGCAATGGCGCTGGCAAGACAACAACCCTGAAGGCGGTCTCCAACCTGCTGCACTCGGAGCGGGGCGAGGTCACCAAGGGCAGCATAGTCTACCGCGACCGTGACGTTCAGGCCCTGAGTCCATCGGAACTTGTACGGATGGGTGTCATCCAGGTGATGGAGGGCCGCCATTGCTTCGAGCATCTGACTGTCGAGGAAAACCTGATGACGGGAGCGTTCACCCGCCAGGACGGATCTGCCAAGGTGGGTGAGGATCTCGAACTCGTCTACAGTTATTTTCCCCGGCTGAAAGATCGCCGCCGTTCTCAGGCAGGCTACACTTCTGGTGGCGAGCAGCAGATGTGCGTCATCGGGAGGGCACTGATGTCGCGGCCGGAGATGATCCTTCTCGACGAGCCTTCAATGGGCCTCGCGCCACAGCTTGTCGAAGAGATCTTCGAGATTGTCCGAAATCTCAATCAAAGGGAGGGTGTGAGTTTCCTGCTCGCCGAGCAGAATACCAACGTTGCCCTTCGATACGCAGACTATGGGTACATCCTGGAGTCGGGCCGGGTGGTCATGGACGGACCTGCCGGCGAGTTGCGGGAAAACCCGGACGTCAAGGAATTCTACCTTGGCATGTCCGAGTCCGGGCGAAAATCCTTCCGCAACGTTCGCAGCTACCGCCGCAGGAAACGGTGGCTGAACTAGGCGAGGAAGAGCGCGTCGGATGCCGGACTCCCAATCCCGGAAAGAGCGGCGTTGTACGCATCCCGCGGTGGAAGTTTGAAGCCATTCGCACGGCAATCCTGGATGAACTCGCAGAAGGCGATGTCCGCTTTGCTGATCTGACCGGCCGGGTAAAGGAGCGTCTTGATCCGGCTCTCAGGAACAGGTTGGGCTCGGTTGGATGGCACGTGGCCACGGTCAAACTTGAACTCGAGGTCCGCGGCGAAATCCGCCGTGTGCAGGCAAGAGGCGGACAGCGATTGGAGCGCACCCCATGACAAACGACAGGCATTACGACCAGCTTGAACTGCGGTCGGATGATGAGAGGCGCAGGGACATTGCCGCTGCGCTGCCCGGGGTCATCGCAGCTGCGAAGAATAACGCCCCCGGCTATTCCAGCTTGCTTGCCGGCATAGACCCCGATGAGATCACTACAGAAGAAGATCTGCTCCGGCTGCCGGTTCTGCGCAAATCTGAGATAACAAGATTGCAGGCTGCCGATCCGCCCTTCGGTGGATTGACAACGCGGCCGGCTGCGGATTTCGACTATTTCTTCCTTTCACCCGGCCCGATTCATGAACCAGGGCTTGCGGACGGCGACTGGTGGAGGATTGGACGTTTCCTGCATGTGTGCGGCATCGGCCGGGGTGACATCGTCCAGAACTGTTTCTCTTATCATCTGACGCCGGCAGGGCTCATATTCGACAGCGCTGCCCGCGCGGTCGGGGCAACCGTGCTGCCTGCCGGGACCGGGCAGACTGACCTGCAGGTCAAGGCAGCCGCCCAAGCGGGCGTCACCGGGTACGCCGGCACGCCGGATTACCTGAAGGTTCTGCTTGACCGGGCAGACGAACTCGGCATTGACCTGTCCCGGATCAGGAAGGCTGGCGTTACGGGTGGAGCGCTGTTTCCTTCGACACGATCCTACTATGGCGAACGCGGAATCAACTGCCTGCAAATCTACGCCACCGCTGACGTGGGCAGTATCGCCTACGAAACCGTGCCTGATGAGGGGCTTGTGATCGATGAGGGCGTTCTGGTTGAAATCGTAACTCCGGGAACGGGCGAACCGGTAGAGGAGGGGCGGATTGGGGAAGTCCTGGTGACGACCTTCAACCACGATTATCCGCTCATACGATTTGCAACAGGCGATCTTTCGGCATTCTTGCCCGGCAAGAGCGCATGCGGCAGGACCAACCGGCGGCTTGCCGGATGGAAGGGGCGGGCTGATCAGACGACCAAGATCAAGGGGATGTTTGTCCGGCCGGAACAGGTGGCAGAGCTGGTGGCAAGCAATCCTGCCATTGCGCGGGCGCGCGTCGTCGTCACGCGCCAGAACGAAATGGATGCGATGACCGTGCAGATAGAATCACGGGCGGAGAATGTGCCGGGGCTGGACGAGTCCGTTGCCTCAATCCTCAAGCTGCGGGGAGAGGTGGAAATCCACAAGCCCGGCACCCTGCCGGACGATGGCAAGGTTATCGACGATCAGCGAAGCTACGAGTAGGGGACAGCAGGCCGGTTCAGCCCTGCCGGGCCTTGAAGCGCTTCTGGTACTTGTTGATCACGTAGATCCTGCCCTTGCGGCGCACCACGCGGCATTGCCGATGACGGGCCTTCAGCGAGCGCAGTGAATTCCTGACTTTCATTCCATTGCCTCCTGCTGCCGGTGCCGGTGGTGGGCGCGACTGGGATTGAACCAGTGACCCCTACGATGTCAACGTAGTGCTCTCCCGCTGAGCTACGCGCCCGAGACTCCCGCCTGGCTAACCCGGGTCTGCCGAGTGAACGGCGTCTATAGCCATGAGGATGTACCGTTGCAATAGGTGAATGGATCGCCTGCCGGTAGTTTGTCTATGGTTGTGAAGAAGCGCGTGATTTTGGCGATTTGCTGCGCTTTTGATTGATCGTGTTCTTTCCCTATTGTCGCGATTGCATTGTTGGGCCCTGGCGTTTCGGCCGGCTTTGGTCTTGTCCGTTGTTTGGGTCGACCGTGAGAGCGTCGCCTCATATTTTGGCGGCGATGGGTTTTCTGAAGCGTTCTGGGTTCCTCGACCGGCTTGAGCACGGCTTGCGCTGACTGTGATTCCGGCAGCGACCGGCAGCCGTGGTGCAGAACAGGTGTTACATAAAAAACTGAATCCAGAGAGCGATGCGGCGCCGGTTCGAAAAAGAAAAGTTCCCGGCACCGCACCTGAACAAGACGGTCAAGTGACCGAACTTCTGCGCAATATCAGGCAATTTTGCGTCCAGGTCTACCCCGCTCTTGCGAGATGCGGGTGTGTGAGACCGGACGATTGTTCATGTGCAAGCGATGCTACGAGCAGGTTGTGGTCTGTTCGTCGTGCGAACGGGGGCAGCAATACTGTTCCATGGCTTGCATCAAGCAGTCCAAACCGGGAACTGCCGCCTGTCGCGGCAGCGTTACAGGCAGACCGGTGAGGGGCTGGGCGTCGGGGGCAATAGAGTTCACCTTGTGTGCCCCGCGTGGCGCCACGCAAGAATTTCAGAGGTCGTAACCGCTGTCTGCTTTGCCCGTTCCTGCCAAAGAGTGGCAGATAGAGTCGCATGCTCGTCTTGGCGGGCGACCCTTGTCACATGAGCCACCGGCACGGCATCCCGGCATATCACCAGATCTTCGCCCGCTTCGACTTCCGCAAGCAGTGCGCAAAAGTTGGACTTCATTTCGTCAATAGTCACGTACTGCGTCATGGCGCCCTCCAGTCTTGTTCAATTTCTACCCAAGCGCTGGTTCGCTACTGGGGCGAACAACGGGCACCAGTTTGCAAGGAGGCTAAGGCTCTCTATTCGACCTGCTCAATATTTTGGTCAACCAGGAAAGTGAGCCTATTGGCGGTGAACGTTGGCTCCGTGGTGGAACACATGGGCAATGCCGCATTGAGTGTTCTTTGGCGGCAAATTGTGCCTGGGACCGGCAGCGGAAAGGTACAGGGCAAACTGGAAGGGGACACTGCGGTCCTGCGATGGCTCATTCCGGGGACTGGTATTGTCCTGTTGCCGGATCAGTTGCTGCTGCGCCGCATCCGTCCAGTATGATCGTGCAGATTGTACTGGCGGCAGCTTCAAAGTCGGCTTCAGCGAGTTCCTTTTGTTCGAGGATATCAGACACCAGGTTTCCGTGGTCTGCATAGAACTGGGTTGCGGACCATAGGAGGATGAAGAAGTGCAAAGGGTCAACAGGAGCCATCTTGCCCTGTTCAATCCACTTATGAAGAACATCGGCGCGCTGCCTGGTCACCTCGCGCATGTGAGTCCGGTGGGACTGCGTCAGGAATTCGGCGCCTCGCAGCATCTCATTTGTGAAGAACCTCGATTCAACCGAATGAGTTCTCGAGTATTCCAGCTTGGCCAGCACATAGGCCTTGATGGCCTCGCGCGGGTCGCGATCGGCTCGAATATGCTCGAATGCACGATCCCAGCCTGCGATGACCTGCTCGATCAGTTCTGCGTAGATGCCTTCCTTGGTCTCGAAATAGTAATAGAGGTTGGCGCGCGGCAAATCGCACAGGTCGGCGATTTCACCGAGGCGGGTACCGTCAAGGCCCTTGGCTGCGAACAGTTGCACTGCCGCTTTGAGGATCCTGGCCTTGTTGCGTGCCCGGATTCTGGCTTCGCCCGGCTTGCGGGATTTCCCTTCGGCTCTCACGGTCGCTTCTTCTGTCCTTTCCAGGCGGCTGCCTGCCGTTTGCCCTATCCGGCGCTCGCCTGACGGCTAATCAGCCCCGCCTCCGGCACTGCGGACATACGCCCAAAACCATCCTGGGCCCCTGCGGATGCCGCCTGCTGCTTGATGGGCCAGACTGTTCCGGTTGCCAACCCAAAAAACTTGACACAAATGTCAAATTCATGCTAGAAGACCTTCGGAAATGCACGGGAGGATGCGTTCTTGATTCCCCTGCGGCTTGCACTCGAGGAAACGCTGCGCGGATGGCGGGAGGACATCAATCCGGCCTGGAGAGGGCTGGCCGATGATGTCAGGCTCGATTTCGACGGCGTTGCGGGCGACCTGATGATCGAGCCGTGGGAGCCGATGTTTCCGACGCGCCGCAACCGGTCGATGCCAGGTGAGCCCCCGGGAGCGCACATATTCCGTGCCTTTGACGGTATTGTGCCCGAAGATGTGCGCTGCGTCCTGCTTGGTCAGGATCCCTACCCGTGCCCGGCATTTTCGACAGGGCGAGCATTCGAGGCCGGCAATACGGCACACTGGCGCGAACTGGACAAGATGTTCTCACGGAGCGTGAGGGCGTTTCTTCTTCAAATCGTGGCTGCCCGTACAAACCGTCCCGAGTTTGCCAGCAGCTTCGATCAATGGCCCGCTGTTCTGTCGGGTATTGAATCCGGCAGCATTCCGTTTGAGGAACCCCGGAAGCTTGCCAGGCGCTGGGTCGAGTCCGGCGTGCTGCTGCTCAATTCATCCCTCACCCTCAGCCGATTCAAGGTCGAGGTGGACCGGCACCAGTCGGAAGGGCATCTGCCATTATGGCGTCCGTTCATCCGGGCCGTCTTGAATCGAGTTGCCGCTCTTAACCGGCATCTGGTGGTGATCGCCATGGGCGATGCTGCCTCCGGCAACGCCGTTGGATCGGGCATCGGCGAAATCAAGGAGACCCTCTTGCTTCATCGGCCACATCCGGCCGCCGCCGATGAATTCCTCGAATGTCCAAATCCTTTCCTTGCTTGCAATGACCACCTGAACAGTTCCGGTGGCCGGCCAATCGATTGGTGAAACCCATGGCAGCCAGAGAATTTGACATCATCATCGTTGGCGCCGGCTCTGCCGGCTGCGTGATTGCCAATCGGCTTTCCCGCGATCCCGGATGCTCGGTTCTGCTAATCGAGGCAGGTGAACGCGACCGCAATCCACTCGTGCGGCTGCCCATGCTCATGGGCAAGCTGTTCAACTCGGGGATCTACAACTGGCGCTATCACACAGAGCCTGTGGAGAGGCTCAATGGCCGGTCGCTCTACTGGCCGCGCGGCAAGGTGCTGGGTGGGAGTTCAACAATCAATGGCATGCTCTATGTGCGCGGCAACCGCCATGACTACGATCGCTGGGCGCAGTCCGGTCTCAGTGGCTGGTCCTATGATGATGTTCTGCCGGCGTTCCGGCGCTCGGAAGCTCATATTCAGCGCGGAGGCGAATACCACAATCAGGAGGGTGAACTGACCGTCTGCCGGGCGAGAGGGTCCAACCCGCTGTTCGATGTGTTCGTCAAGGCTGGGCTCGAGGCAGGTTACCCTGCCAATGACGATTTCAACGGCGAGGAGCAGGAGGGGTTCGGCAGGTACGACTTCACCATCAGGAACGGGAAGCGTTGGTCCACGGCATCCGCTTTCTTGCGGCCCATCGAGAGCCGTCCAAACCTTACGGTGATCACCGATGCGCTCGTCACCAGGGTTCTGGTCGAAGGCGGTGCGGCAACGGGCGTCGAATTGTCCTGCCGAGGCGCCATCGAAACCGTCAGGGCCAATCGGGAGGTCGTGGTGAGTGCCGGGGCGGTGAATTCACCTCAACTCCTAATGCTGTCAGGCATTGGCCCGGCCGATGAACTGCAGCAGCACGGTATCGCCGTCGAGCATGCCCTTGATGGGGTCGGCAAGAACCTGCAGGACCATGTTGACTGTGTACTGGCCTATGAATGCACCAGCCCGATAACACTCTACGGTGACCTCAGGGCCGATCGGTTGGTCTGGTCGGTCATCAAGGGATTGGCAGTTGGCGAGGGAACGGCAACGACGTTTCCGTACGAGGCAGGCGCATTCGTGAAGAGCAGGTCTGGCCTGGTTGCTCCGGATCTTCAACTTCATTTCATGCCGGCCCTCGAAAAAACCGCCAACCTGCATTTCCCGAACCCGTTCAAACGGCGGAAAGACGAGATCAACCACGGATTTTCCATCAGGGTCGGTCCGATCGTGCCAGAAAGCACAGGATCGATCACATTGCGGTCCTCAAGCCCCACCGACCCACCCAGGATTCACCCGAACTACCTTGAGTCCAAGCGGGACAGGGATGTCATCATGGCCGGTATCAGAGTTGTACGGGACGTCATCAGCCAGCGGGCCTTTGATGCATACAGGGGCAAAGAGCTTCATCCCGGGCCGGAGGTTCAGTCCGAAGAGGACATGCTCGAATGGCTCCGGTCGGCGGCGATGACGACATTCCACCCGGTGGGCACATGCAAGATGGGTGCCGATGCGATGGCGGTGGTTGATGAACGGTTGCGGGTCCGGGGTATCGACCGCCTGCGGGTAGCCGATGCCTCAGTCATGCCGGTCATCACAAGCGGAAACACAAACGCTCCGTCGATCATGATCGGCGAGCAGCTGGCATCCTTCCTGGCGGCAGGAGAGTGACAGGCAGTGGACACAGGCAGGAGAAACGAATGATCGTCGAACACAGGACCTATACCTTCCGGCCGGGCACGGTTGAACGCTGGCTCGAGAAATACGAGGCCGAAGGGCTGCCGATACAGAAACGGCACCTCAACAGGTTCATCGGGCTCTTTGTCTCCGAAATCGGCCAACTTCATCGCACCGTGCTGATCTGGGCCTATGACGATCTTGCCGATCGGGAAGCCCGCCGGAAGTCAATGTATGCCGACCCCGAATGGCAGGCATTCATCGAGTCTGTCTGGGACCTTGGTGCCATTCAGAACCAGGACGTGATGATCATGAACCCCGCCAGCTATTCGCCGACGCCGTGATGGAATGCGGCAATGGCAAGAGCGCCCGCAATCGGCTTCAGCAACCTGCCATGCGTGCCGGCGGTTGCCGGCATTGCCCCGGTGATGCGGGGCCTCGCAGGGCGAATTCAATCCGAACCAACATGAAGGAAAGGAGACTGTCATGAACACGAAATCACATACGGCCTGCATGCCGCAGGTCAGCCGCAGGGGATTTGTCGGTTCCGCCGCTGGCGCGGCGGCTCTCGCCGGAGCAGGTGGGTTGTTCCCTGCAACTGCATGGGCGCAGTCGCAGCTTGTGGCGCTGGTTCATACCCAGGCAGCCGGTGACAGCGGACCCATCGACTCCATGATCGGCAAGTTGAACCAGTTGTCCGACGAGAACGGGTTTCCCCAGCGGGCGATCTATGCCCAGGATGCAGCCACGTTCGAAACCGTATTCAGGACATTGGGCGATGCCGGCGCCGGCATAATCGTCGCAACCTTTCCGGTGATTGCGGAGTCGGTCAAGGCCGTGGCGCCCGAATACCCCGACACAAGGTGGATTCACATTTTCGGCGATCCCGTCGATCCACCCATCCAAAACCTGGTCACCGTTTCCTACGACTACTATCTCGGGTGCTATCTGTCCGGGGTGTTCGCGGCAATGGTCTCGCGCAGCGGCAAGATCGGCTATATCGGCGGCATCAGCATTCCGCCGCTGAACGCAGATTACAATGCGCTCAAGGCAGGTGTGCACTCCGTGAATCCCGATGCGACCGTTACTGCCGCATTTGCCGGGTCATTCCAGGATCCGGCCAAGGGCTACGAGATCGCGACCCAGATGTATCTCGATGGAATCGACTACATCCAGACCGATGCCGCAGCGACCGACGGTGGCATTATTCAGGCAGCCAATGAAAGCCCCGGCCGCATGGTATCGGCGATCTCGCCAGCCCAATACGCATTGGGACCAGGCGCGGTGATCGGTATCGTCAGCCTCGATTTCGGTCAGTCGCTGTACAACATGGTGCAGGATGCACTCGAGCCGGACTGGTCGGGCGGAGCCCATTCTTCGACCGGCATTGGAACCGGGGTTATTGATTTCCTGAGGTCTCCGGTGTTCATTGATCAGGGACCTGCGGAACTGGTTGCGTTGTCCGACGAAGCCTGGCCGCAGATTGAAGCGGCAAGAGCCGGAGTCATTGATGGATCGATCGAGGTGCCCTTTAACACCGAGATTTGAGTTCCGCCGCATGGGCCGGGAGTGCTGACGGGCTTGGCAGCCGGAGACCTGGAAGTCCCGGCGATCAGCTGCCGGAATGTCGGTGTGGAGTTCGGCGAGGTCACAGCCCTCGCCGATGTCTCCATCCAGTTTCCGGCTGGCCGCATCCATGTGGTTGTCGGGCAGAACGGCGCAGGCAAGACAACATTTGCACGGGTTGTGGCGGGTATCGTCAAGCCGGGCTCCGGCACGGTTGCGATCAATGGCGCGCAGCTTGAACCAGGCAATGTCATGTCTGCCCGTTCCGCAGGCATCGAGCTTGTTCACCAGGGCTTTGCCCTGCCTCCGTCATTCACGGTCGCGGAAGCGCTCGAGTTTGGCCGGGGTGGCGGACTCGGCCTGTTCGGGCGGGGAGCACTGAACCGGCACTGCCAGGAGCGGCTTGACGCGCTGGGGCTGGAAGTCGACCCGCGTCGGCGGATCGGTGATTTGCCGATTGAACAACAGCAGGGCGTTGAGATCGCGAGGGCACTTTCCTCGGACGCAAAGATACTGATCCTCGACGAACCAACAGCCGTATTGCCTCCACCGGGTATCGAAAGGCTCTTTGACCGCATCAGGAAGCTGAAGCAGGCCGGTGTCACCATCATACTCATTCTCCACAAATCGCGTGAAGTGTGGTCGATCGCAGATACGATCTCCGTCCTGAGGGACGGCCGGCTTGTCGCGGGCCCGTTGGAAAGCAGCGAGACCGATCCCGAACGGGTAGGCGCCATGATAATGGGGGTGGAACTGCAGCAATCCGGTCCTGGCAATATTGCGGCAAGCCCGGCCGCGGGCAGGACCGGTACAGGCGGGAATTCCAGTGCTGCAACCGGCTCCCGCGGCGCCGGGCCGGTCCTGATGCTTGATGGGGTCTCGACCGGGGAATCCTCGGGTGAGCATCGCCTTGCAGGCATGTCATTTGCCGTAAACGCCGGGGAAATTGTCGGCGTTGCCGGGGTTGAGGGAAACGGTCAAGGCACTTTGGTGCGCGTGCTTGCCGGTTTCTCACAGGCAATCGAAGGTAACATCGAGATTTCCAGACATCCTGCCTTGCGGCTTGGCCTCGCCGAACGAAGATCGCTAGGCATGAGGATCATCCCTTTCGACAGGAGCAGTGAAGGCCTGAGCCTGACAAGCGAACTCTGGGAAAACTGGGCGGCTGGCGGGCTGGCAGCAAAACCCATGCTGAGCCTCATCAATCCCTCCAGGCTCAGGGAGCACTGCCGATCATCGCTGGCTCAATGGGGGGTGCGTTTCAGTTCAACAAGCCAGCAGGCAGGGTCACTGTCCGGAGGCAACTCGCAGAAGCTCATTCTTGCAAGGGAACTCGACGAAGCCGCCACTGCCGTGGTCGCCGCACAGCCAACTCGCGGACTTGATATCGGGGCAACGTCCTTCGTGTGGTCCACACTCCGCCAGGTTGCACAGCGCGGGTGCGGAGTCTTGCTGATTTCCTCTGACCTTGATGAACTCTTCGGCGTGAGCGAGCGCATCCTTGTCGTTCTTTCCGGCAGAATTGTCTGCGAACTCGAACCGCCCTACGATCTTGCGACAGCGGGGCGTGCCATGATCGGAGAAGTGGCTTGAACGGGCGGCTTGAGGCAATGCTTCGCCCTGTGGCGTTCATTCTGCTGTCGATCGTAATCTGCGGATTGATCTTCGAGGCGGCAGGTCATTCAGCCATCCTCATGTACGACAGCATTCTGCAGGGCGCGTTTCTTGGCACGAGATCATTGGAAAAGAGCCTGCGGTGGGGGCTTCCGCTGTTCATCACGGCTGTCGGCGTCGGGATTTCATTCCGTTGCGGCTTCTTCAATATTGGCGGCCAGGGCCAGTTCTACATGGGAGCGGTGTGTGCGGCCTTCACGGCCGACCTCCTGCTTGGGGCGCCGGCTATCATCGCGGTGCCTCTTGGCATGATCGCCGGGATGTGCGGCGGCGCGTTGTGGGCATTGTGGCCCGGTTACCTCCGGCTCAAGGCTGGGACCGACGAGGTCATCACAACACTGATGGGCAACTTCATCGCCGCCCTGATACTGGTTTATGTGACGTCCGGGCCGCTCAAGGACCCGTCAGGATCAGGCCAGCAGGCGGCAACCCGGCTGTTGCCTCCCGAGTTCCGTATCAGCGATTCCCAGGGCGTTTCGCCATTGATCATAGCAATCGCGGTTGCAGTGGGCCTCATTGGCTGGTTGCTGGTCAACCGGACTGCGTTCGGAACCCTGGCAGGACTTGCCGGGCGGAATCCGACCATGCTCCGGTTTCAGGGCGGCAATATCTGGAAGCTCGGACTGTCGAGTTTTCTGATCAGCGGCGCTCTTGCTGGATTGGCCGGATCGATTGAACTCTTCGGTCCCAGTGGCCGCATAGCCAGCGGGTTCCTACCGGCGCACGGCTTTACAGCCATCCTTATCGCGCTCGTGGCCAATTACGCTGTATTGGCGACCGCGGTTGCGGCTCTCTTTTTTGGCGGGTTGTTTTCGGCAGCGCTCTTCCTGCCCATTCTTGCCGGACTGCCCACCTCGGCGATCGATGTATTCAACGCTGTGATTGCCTTGCTCATAACTGCACGACTGAAGTTCGCAGACTGGTTGCGCCGCGTTCTGAGGGTTCGCAGCCATGATTGAGTTTCACGAATTTCTCGTTGCGATACTGCGCTCAGGCACGCCGATCGTCTATGCTGCGCTCGCTGGAGTGATCGTCCAGCGTTCCGGTATCTGGCACCTGGGCTTGGAAGGCGTCATGATAATCGGAGCGTGTGCAACCGTGGTCGGGATCGTGACGACGAACTCCTTCACTGCCGCCATTCTGATTGCAATCGGCATCTGTGTTCTGGCCTCAGTTCTGCAATGGTTCGTGATCGAGAAACTGAAGGCAAACCAGATCATCGCCGGCCTCGGCATAACCGGGATCGGGATTGGTGGAACAGCATTCGCCATCGAGACAATGTATGGAAGCCTGGCCGCTGTCAGCGCACCGTTCGGTGTTCCCAGAATAGGTGCTTTCTTCGGTCCCTACGGTTCCCTGTCAATCTTCGTGTTGATGATGCCGTTTGCGGTCGCCGCCATGTGGTTGCTTCTGTTGCGCTCACGTTTCGGATTGCGATTGGCGGCGGCAGGTGAGCACCCGTTTGCTGCCCGCAGTGTCGGAGCCGAACCGGCAGTCATGCGCCTCATTGCCTTTTGCATTGCAGGTGTTCTCTGCGCAATCGCAGGAGCGGAACTCGCTGCCGGGAGCCTGCAGATATTTGCCCAGAACATGGTTGCGGGCCGTGGCTTTATGGGTTTCGCCGCTGTTCTGTTTGGCGCAGGTCACCCTGTTGGAAGTGCACTCGCCGCAATGTTCTTCAGCCTGGTCAGTGTGCTCGGCATAAGGATGCAGATCAGTTTCGGCGCATTCGTGTCCCACGATCTGCTTCTGTGCCTGCCTTATGTTGCAACCGTATTGGGCGTCTGGATAACGGCGCGTGCGCGAGGTGGAGCGTCTGCCGTCGCACAGGCCTCTGAATTGCGCGATCCATAGCTGCGGGATGAGCAAATCCGGGAACTCGTACCGGACGTATGGGGTAGATGGAGCATTGCAGGTTGACACGACCCAACCCAGTCCGCAGCCGCTCTGCAATGTGGCGGCGCTGCGTTTGCAAACTGGTTGCCGGTTGCACGTGACTTGAGGCCGGAAGCAATTGAGAGTCGCTGATCTCCCTCCCTTCATCGAGTTCAGCCCGCGCACTGCGCCAACTGCATCGGTGTTTTCGAGCCCGCATAGCGGGCGGACCTATCCAATCGAATTCCAGCGGCAGTCGCGGCTTTGCACTTACGATCTGAGGGGGTCGGAGGACGCATATGTGGACCGCCTGTTCGATTCTGCTCCGGACTACGGTGCAAGCCTGCTGTGCGGATCGGCGCCGCGCTCGTACCTCGACCTCAATCGCGCTCCTGATGAACTGGGCGCAGACATAGTCGACGGGGTTGATGCAGACGGTCCGACCCCGCGTAGCAAGGCAGGATATGGTGTCGTTCCTTCGCGAGTTGGGGCAGGGCTTAAGATCTATGACGGGAAACTCACAACTGCAGAGATCGGTGCACGGCTCGGCAGCTTTCATGTTCCGTTTCACGACCGGATCACGGAACTCATGAACGAGAGGTTGGGAGCATTCGGTGAGGCAATCCTCTTTGATTGCCACTCAATGCCTCACCGGGCTGCCAAGACGGCAGCTTCAATCGGCGGCGCCGCACCGGAGGTGCTGCTCGGAGATCGGTTCGGACAGGCGGCCGATGGCGGCCTCGTCGAGTTCGTTGAGGCCGCATTCGCATCCACCGGATTGTCAGTGACACGGAATGGCCCCTTTCCCGGGGGTTATATCTCGCAGCGGCATGGCCGTCCGGAAGCTGGATGCCACGTCATCCAGATCGAGATCAACCGGTCACTATACATGGACGAGCGGACACTCCGGCCCCTCAGCGGCTTCTTGTCGTTCAGGGAACAGTTGCGGCCGGTGGTTTCCGAACTTGCCAGATTGCGCACTATACGCCACCAGATTGCAGCAGAGTGAGTCTCACCTCAGTGCGCGGCCCTTGCGGATTGCGTCCTTCCCGAACTTTCGCCTGATTTCGTCGGTGGCAATCTCCGAACGCAACCGGTTGCTGTTCCGGGAGTCGAGGAACTCAAGCTCCTCTTCGACGGGACCAGCCTGTGCGATATCGCCAAGACCAACGCCGACCAGCCGGAACGGGCCCTGGTCGCCGACTTTTTCGAAGAGTTGGCTCGCCTGAGAATAGATGCGGTCAGCCATTTGCGTCGGAGCGGCCAGCTTTACCTGGCGTGTGAGCAAGCGGTGGTTAGACCGTTTGAGTTTTAGCGTGACCGTTCGTCCGGCCTTCTGTTTTGCCTTTGCGCGGTCGGAGAGCTTTTCGGACAAGCGCCAGATGTGGCCATCAAGAACTTCCCTGTCCGACGTGTCGGCAGGCAAGGTGGTTTCATTGGAAATGCTCTTGACCCTTCGGTTCCGTACAATCCTGCGCCCATCTTCACCATGTGCCAGTCTCCAGAGGCGTCCGCCTTGCTCTCCGAGCCTGTCTTCAAGTTCACTCTTTCCGGCTCTCTGGACATCCCGGAAGGTCCTGATTCCGATCTTCTCCAGGCGCGCCTTCTGGACCTTGCCGATACCCCAGATCAGACTGATCGGACGGTCGGCGAGGAATTCGGCAATCCCCTCGCGGCCTATGACAGAAAAGCCCCTCGGTTTGTCGAGTTCAGACGCGACCTTGGCCAGGAACTTGTTGTAGGAAAGGCCAATGGAGCCGGTGACGCCAACTTCCTCCTCGATGCGCCGGGCGAGGCGGACAAGTGTGACGGCGGGCGGCGCGCCGTGAACTTTCACAGTGCCGGAAAGATCAAGAAACGCTTCATCCAGGGACAGAGGTTCGACGACCGGCGTCAGTTCTTCCATCATCTTGAGAATCTGGCGGGAGGCTTCGGCATAGGCGCTCATCCGGGGCATGATGACAACCGCGCCCGGGCAGCGGCGCAGGGCCTGGAACATCGGCATGGCCGACCGGACACCGTGTATCCTCGCGATGTAACAGGCGGTGGAGACAACTCCTCTTCTCGAACCGCCCACGATAACGGGCTTGCTCTTCAACTCGGGATTGTCCCGTTTTTCGATCGATGCGTAGAACGCGTCGCAATCCATATGGGCGACCGAAAGGTCCAACAATTCCGGATGGCAAATTGTACGCGGCGAGCGGCACGCCGGGCAGCGCCCGCCGTCTTCGAAGGTATAATCGCAATCGCGGCAGATTGCAGGCATTCCTCAATCCGTGCCGTGCGTTTTCGCAAGAGAGGCTGTCAGGATAACGGAAGCGCCCGGCGCTTGCGAGTCTCCTGTCAGGGTTGAACGAAACCAGTCTGACGCAACTCAGAATAGATGGAGCGCAACGCGCTGAGTGGATCTGTGGCCGCAGTTACAGGCCGACCGATGACCATGTGGTCAGCACCTGCTTCAATGGCCTCGGCAGGTGTCGATGTGCGCTTCTGATCGTCTTGCCCCATGCCGGCCGGCCGGATGCCAGGGGTGACCAGGAGCTTGCTGCCGGCACCGGGCATGCTGCGGATTGCAGCGGCTTCCTTCACCGAACAGATCACGCCATCAGCGCCGGCATCGAATGCATGCCGTGCCCTCTTCAGTACGATTTCCCTCACAGTGCCCTGCTCGACAAGCGAGGCATCAAGATCGCCCCTGTCCGCAGAGGTGAGTACCGTTACCGCAAGAATGCGGGTCGGGCTGCCCCCACGGGCCCGTACGGCTGCTGAAACGACACTTGGGTCACCGTGCACGGTCAACAGGTCCGGCTCGAGGCGGATCATGGCTTGTACGGCGTTTGACACTGTATTGCCGATGTCAAAGAGCTTCATGTCCAGAAAGACCCGTTTGCCGAGGGAATTCTTGAGTTTGACCGCAAGGTCAAACCCGCCATCTACAATCATGCCCAGTCCGATCTTGTAGAATCCGGCCGCATCTCCAACAGTCCGGACCAACCGCATGGCCTCATCAGCGTCCGGGTGATCAAGCGCAACTATGACTCTGTCGTCGGCCTCTTTCATCATGGATCCCTGCTGCAATCTCCGCGGCCAGCTACCCATATTCCTGCTGGCTGGCACAGGGGCGGATAACTTGATTCGTGGACTTCTGGCCACCAAATACCGGTCAAGGCCTTCCGCAAGCGTGCCGAATGCGGGCGCAGGATCGGAAAGGTGCTTGAAAGGAGAATTCGATGAATCCGGAGAAATTCACCGAAAAGTCGCTGGCGCTGCTCCAGGCAGCCCAGGGGATCGCCGTGGAGGCAGGAAATCCGGAGTTGCTGCCTGAACATTTGCTGAAGGCGCTGCTTGAAGATGCAGACGGGCTGGCAGCTAACCTGCTTGCCAGGGCAGGTTCCGATCCAGGAGCAATCCAGGCGGCAACCGATGCCGCGGTTTCAAGGTTGCCAAGGGTTACAGGCGGCGAGGGCAATACGGTTCCCGGGCAGCAGACAGCAAGGGTTCTGGCGGAAGCGGAGAAACTGGCCAGCAAGGCTGGAGACAGCTACGTTCCGACCGAGCGCATTCTGACGGCACTGGCCTACGTGAAGTCCAATGCCAGAGGAATCCTTGAACAGGCGGGAGTCACTGCGCAATCGCTCAACTCCGCCATCAATGACATCCGGAAGGGTAGAACCGCTGACAGCCGGACGGCGGAAGCCGGTTACGAGGCGCTCGAAAAGTTCGCAAGGGACCTTACCCAGGCGGCGCGGGACGGGAAGATCGATCCCATCATAGGACGGGATGACGAGATCAGGCGAACCATGCAGGTCCTCAGCCGCAGGACCAAAAACAATCCGATCCTGATCGGTGACCCAGGGGTCGGGAAGACGGCAATAGCCGAGGGGTTGGCGATACGGATCTTCAAGGGAGATGTTCCGGAAAGCCTGAAGTCCAAGCGCATCATGGCGCTTGACATGGGCGCGCTGATTGCCGGCTCAAAATACCGGGGCGAATTCGAGGAGCGGCTCAAGTCAGTCCTGGCTGATATTGATGCGGCCGCCGGGGAGATCATTCTCTTCATTGATGAGTTGCACACCCTGGTCGGGGCCGGACAGGCGGAAGGGGCAATGGACGCCTCCAACCTGCTCAAGCCGGCGCTGGCGCGCGGCGACCTGCATTGCATCGGCGCAACAACCCTTGATGAGTACCGCAAGCATGTCGAGAAGGACGCGGCCCTCGCCAGGAGATTCCAGCCGATCGTAGTTGACGAACCAGGCGTTGTTGAAACTGTATCGATACTCAGGGGCATCAAGGAAAAATACGAACTGCACCACGGAGTCAGGATATCCGACTCTGCGCTGGTGGCCGCCTCGACGCTCTCGGACCGTTACATTACGGACCGTTTCCTGCCCGACAAGGCAATCGACCTGGTCGACGAAGCCGCCAGCAGGCTGAGGATGGAGGTCGACTCCAAGCCCGAGGAACTTGACGCCCTCGACCGCGAAATCCTGCAGAAGCAGATTGAGGCCGAAGCGCTCAAGAAGGAAGCGGACAAGGCGTCGCTGGACCGGCTGGAAGTTCTAGAGCGCGAACTGGCGCAGCTTGAGGAGAAATCGACTGCCCTGAATTCCCAGTGGCAGGCCGAACGCGATCGCATAGCCAATTCCCGGAACTTGAAGGAAGAGCTCGATGCGGCGAGGGCCGAGCTCGAACGAGCGAAGCGGGAAGGCAACCTGGCCCGTGCCGGGGAGCTGAGCTACGGGATCATCCCGGGGCTTGAGAAGAACCTCGCCGAAGCTGAAAAGGCGCAGGAGCACAAACTCGTGGGCGAAGTCGTGACGCCTGAAGAGATTGCTTCCGTAGTCGAGCGCTGGACGGGCATTCCGACGACCCGGATGCTGGAGGGCGAGAAGGAAAAACTGCTTCGCATGGAAGAAGAACTCGGTCGCCGCGTGATTTCGCAGCGCGAGGCGATTTCTGCGATTTCGAATTCTGTAAGGCGGGCGCGGGCCGGGCTCAATGATCCGGCGCGGCCCATTGGATCCTTCATGTTCCTGGGACCGACCGGGGTTGGCAAGACGGAGTTGGCAAAAGCGCTTGCCGAGTTCCTGTTTGATGACGAGTCAGCGATCGTCAGAATTGACATGTCCGAGTTTATGGAGAAGCACTCCGTTTCGCGATTGATCGGTGCGCCTCCCGGCTATGTCGGCTACGAGGAGGGAGGCGCTCTTACAGAGGCCGTGCGGCGCCGGCCCTATCAGGTGGTCTTGCTTGACGAGATAGAGAAGGCGCATCCCGAGGTTTTCAATGCGCTGCTGCAGGTGCTGGATGACGGCATTCTCACCGATGGCCAGGGCAGAACCGCCAGTTTCAAGAACACGTTGCTGATCATGACTTCGAACATTGGTTCGCAGGCATTCTTCGAGACATCCGGCGGCACCAGCCGCGTCAAGGACATCGTTCTCGAAGAGGTGCGCCAGCACTTCCGTCCGGAGTTCGTCAACCGGCTTGACGAGATCATCGTTTTCGACCGGCTGGAGCAAGAGGACATTGGCGGCATTCTTGACCTTCAACTAGCCCGTCTCGAGAAGCGTCTCGAAGACCGGCGCATCAGGCTTGTGCTCGATCCGGCGGCGAGGGACTGGCTTGCGCAGAAGGGATATGAGCCGGCATTCGGGGCGCGGCCACTGAAGCGGGTATTGCAAAGGTATCTGCAGAACCGGTTGGCCGACGGATTGCTGGACGGCTCCATCAGGGATGGAGATACGATTGACATCCGCAGCGATGGTATTGGTGGCCTGACGTTCAACGGTGTCGGCTCCGGTGCGGACATGCCGGCAGAAGCCACTCTGCATTGACGCGCAAATTGAGGCAACCGGCCAACGTCTGAGCAACAATTTGTGAGCGGGGTTGAAATTGCCGTGAAGGTCGGATTAGCTGCGATGGTTCTCTAACCTGAGGGGGAAGCCATGCCACAGCGCTTCAAGGGCGATCTCAAATATTCGGATGTTACACCGAAGCATGTCTGGTTGAACCGGAGGAAACTGCTTCTGGGCGCCGGAGGCGCGGCGATTGCCGGCTCCGTTGCCGGCAGGCTGGCGGCAGCCCCGATCGCGCACACGAAAAACGCGAGGTGGTCGGTCGATGAAGAATGGAACAGCTTGGAGGACATAACCTCCTACAACAACTTCTATGAGTTCGGGACCGGCAAAAGCGACCCAGCCGAGCATGCGCATGCCCTGACCACGGATCCCTGGAGCATCAAGGTCGACGGTCTGACTGGGAATCCGGGCAATTACTCCTTTGACGACATTATTTCCGGCATGGCCATGGAAGAGCGGGTCTACAGGTTCCGCTGCGTGGAGGCCTGGTCGATGGTGATACCCTGGATCGGTTTCCAGTTGTCCGATCTTCTGGAGAGGCTCGAGCCACTGCCATCGGCACGGTATGTGGCATTCGAAACCCTGTTTCGGCCATCCGAAATGCGTGGCCAACGTTTGCCGATCCTCAATTGGCCGTATGTTGAAGGCCTTCGCTTGGATGAGGCCATGCATCCGCTGACCTTTATGGCTACGGGGCTCTATGGCGAGGACATTCCCAATCAGAATGGTGCGCCCATTCGCCTGGTCGTTCCGTGGAAATACGGCTTCAAGTCGATCAAGTCGATTGTGCGCATTACCCTGACAGACAAGGAACCGCCCACAACCTGGAACCTGGCCAGTCCCCGGGAGTATGGATTCTATTCGAACGTGAATCCCGAGGTCGACCATCCGCGATGGTCGCAGGCCACCGAGCGCAAGGTTGGTCAGGGACTGTTTGCGCGCCGTGTACCGACGCTGATGTTCAACGGCTATGCCGAGGAGGTGGCAAGCCTGTATTCGGGTATGGACCTGTCGGTAAACTTCTGATGCCGGTGACCGCGCAGGCTATCAATGCGAGGTTGAGGCGGGTTCCGGCCTGGCCGATCTACATCATCTTTCCCATCCCGGGGTTGCTGACTTTCTACCTGGCGGTTGTGGACCAACTTGGCCCCGACCCATTGCAGGTGCTGGAGCATGAGCTGGGAGAGCGAGGCTTGCAGTTCA